>OY969118.1:0-3379502 GCA_963698055.1 uncultured Solirubrobacterales bacterium
TTACGGCAACAAGCGCCTCAACAACGTGCTGAAGGATCAGATCGATCGCCTGCCGCAGGTGGCCAGCCAGTATCTGCACCAGACCCGCATCGAGCTGGCCAAGACGGTGGCGCTGGACGCGAAGAAAAAGTTCGGCCTCGATGGCCGCGTGCACTTCAACGTCGGTGGCGCGCAGGCGATCGAGGATTCGCTGAAGATCGTGCGCAACGCCAGCAACGGCAAGAGCCTGATGTTCGCGTTCGAGGGCGGCTACCACGGTCGCACGTTGGGCGCGTCGTCGATCACCTCGAGCTACCGCTACCGCCGCCGCTTCGGCCACTTCGGCGAGCGCGCGATGTTCCTGCCGTTCCCGTATCCGTTCCGTCGCCCCAAGGGCATGACGCCGGAAGAGTATTCCGATAGCTGCGTGCGCCAGTTCGAGCGTCTGTTCGAGACCGAATACAACGGCGTGTGGGACCCGAAGACGAACCAGTGCGAATACGCCGCGTTCTACGTCGAGCCGATCCAGGGCACCGGCGGTTACGTGATCCCGCCACCGGGCTTCTTCAAGGGCCTGAAGAAGGTGCTGGACAAGTACGGCATCCTGATGGTGTCCGACGAAATCCAGATGGGTTTCTGGCGCACCGGCAAGCTGTGGTCGATCGAGAATTTCGGCGTGACGCCGGACATCGTGGTGTTCGGCAAGGCGCTGACCAACGGCCTGAATCCGCTGTCCGGTCTGTGGGCGCGCGAAGAGCTGATCAACCCGACCGTGTTCCCGCCGGGTTCCACCCATTCCACCTTCAACTCCAACCCGCTCGGTACCGCGCTGGGTCTGGAAGTGATCAAGATGGGTTACGAGCTGGACTACGAGACCACGGTGCCGAAGAAGGGCGCGCATTTCCTCGACGGCCTGCGCGACCTGCAGAAGAAGCACAAGGAAATCGGCGACGTCGACGGTCTTGGCCTCGCGCTGCGCGCCGAGATCTGCACCGATGACGGCTTCACGCCGAACAAGGAACTGCTCGACAAGATGGTCGACATCGGCCTGGCCGGCGACCTCGAGCACAACGGCAAAAAGATCGGCCTCGTGCTGGACGTGGGTGGCTGGTACAAGAACGTGATCACGTTCGCGCCGTCGCTGGACATCACGCACGAAGAGATCGATCTGGCGATTTCGCTGCTCGATCAGCTGCTGACCAAAGCCAAGAAGGGCTGAGCTTGGCCGCGCGTGGATCATCACGCGCAAAAAGAACCCGGCGATCGCTCGCCGGGTTCTTTTGTTTGTTGCCGGGCGAAACGCCGTTACGGCGCGCGCTTGAGCGCCAGGACCGCGTTGAGCCCACCGAAAGCGAACGAATTGCTCAGCGCCGCGCGCACCGGCATCTCGCGGGCGACATTCGGCACGTAGTCCAGATCGCAGGCCGGGTCGACCTTGTCCAGGTTCGCGGTGGGCGGCACCACGCTGTCGCGCAAAGCGCCGACCACGGCCACCAGCTCCAGCGCGCCGGAGGCGCCCAGTGCATGGCCATGCATCGACTTGGTCGAGGAGACCGCAAGACGATCGGCATGCGTGCCGAACGCGAGGCGGATCGCCTTGGTCTCGGTGACATCGTTGGCTTGCGTGCCGGTGCCGTGGGCGTTGATGTAGTCGACATCCTCGGCTTCAGACCGGCGTCGGCCAGCGCCTGGCTCATCGCCGCGGAGGAGCCTTCCGCGCTCGGCATCACGATATCGGTGGCGTCCGCAGTCATGCCAACGCCGGCCAGTTCGGCCAGGATGGTGGCGCCGCGTGCCTGCGCGTGTTCCAGCGATTCCAGCACGAAGATACCGGCGCCCTCACCGAGCACCAGTCCGCGGCGGTTGATGCTGAAGGGGCGGCAAGTATCGTCAGCCAGCACGCGCATCGCTTCCCATGCACGCAAGGCGCCATAGGTCAGACAGGCTTCAGTACCACCTGTAATGGCGGCGTCGGCCAGACCGTAGCGGATCATCTGCGCGGCCTGGATGATGGCGTGGTTCGCCGAGGCGCAGGCGCTGGAGACGGCAAAGGTCGGTCCGCGCAGGCCGTAGGCAATGCTGATCTGGCTGGCCGAGGCATTCGTCATCACCCGCACGATGGTGAGCGGATGCGCACGCGGGGAGTTCTCTCCATACAGCCGCTTGCTCTGTTCGTCCTGGGTGTTTTCGCCGCCGACGCCGGTGCCGACCACGACCGCCGTGCGCACGCCGAGTCCGTTCTGGCTGAAGTCCAGCCCGGATTGCGCGATCGCCTCACGCGCCGCATGCAGCGCGAATTCGGAGGTGCGGTCGAGCATGATCAGGGTGCGTTCTTCGATATTCGCGGTCGGATCGAAACTGTCCGGCACCTGCGCGGCAATCTTCACGCGCAGCCGCTCGGCATCCGGATGACGCAGCGGGCCGATCGCACTGCGACCTTCGCGCAGGCCCTGCCACAGCGTCTCGGCACCGACGCCGAGCGGGCTGATCGCGCCCATGCCGGTGATCACCACGCGACGCATGGAAACGGTCGACATTACTTCGATCCTTCGCCCGCGGCGGCTTTTTCGTCCAGTGCCTTTTGCACCGCATCGACCAGGCTCTGCGCGGTATCGCTGTCGAAGTTCGCGCCCTGCTGGTCGGGGAAAGTGATGTTGAAGTGTTCTTCGATATCGAAGATCAGTTCGATCGCCTCCAGCGAGGCGATGCCCAGATCCTTCAAGGTGGACTCGGGCTTGATGATGGCCATGTCGATCTTGGCCTGCTTGGCGATGATGTCGAAAACCTGTTGCTGGGTCGTATCGGTCATGACGAGTAGGCTCCTGGCTGCAAACCGCAGTTTTACATACTCACCAGTCTAGGCAAATTGGCTTACTCATGCCTTTCATTTCACAACTGGAACCGGATGCACTGCTGGCGCATTTCATGGCGCAGCCACCGATCGGGTTTACCGTTCAGCTGTCGCCGCAAGGCATGCCGAGTTTCGTGGCGCCGTTCGATCTGCTGACCACGGCGGACGATGCGCTGCGCCGTCGGGTGACGCACCTGCCGCTGTATCGCTGGTGGGGGCGTCTGCTGCGCTGGCGCACGCGCTTTGCCGGAACCACCGTGTCCGAGTACGCGCCGCTGCCGTCGGGCGTGACACCCGCCGCGCTGGCGCAAGGGTTGAAGGCGGCCTACGGGCGTGAATGCAAGCTGATGATCATCAAGGACATCGCCCAGGATTCGCCGCTGCTCGGCGACGCCGACAATGCGTATGCGCGTGAATTCGCCGAGGCCTGTGAACGCGAAGGTTATGTGTTGCTGGAAGGGCAGGCGTTGGCATGGGTGCCGATCGATTTCATGTCGGGCGACGAGTACCTCGCGCGGCTGTCGTCCGGCCGGCGGAAGAACATCCGGCGCAAGTTGCGCTCGCGCGCCGATCTGGAGATCGAGGCGGTGCACACGGGTGACGCACGCTTCGACGACGCGGCGACGCTGGCCGAGTTCTACACACTGTTCGACAACGTGTATGCGCAAAGCGAGATCCACTTCGACCGGCTGAGCGCGGCGTTCTTCCGTGATGTGCTGCAGGATGGCGGCAGTGGCGGCGTGGTCTTCGTCTATCGGCATGCCGGGCAGATGATCGGCTGGAACCTCTGCTACGAACATGGCGGCAAGCTGATCGACAAGTACGTCGGCTTCGCCTATCCGCAGGCGCGCGAGCACAACTTGTACTTCGTCAGCTGGATGCACAATCTCGACTACGCGCGGCAGCGCGGCCTGAGCCACTACGTAGCCGGCTGGACCGATCCCGAAGTCAAATCCTTCCTGGGTGCCAGCATGACCTTCACGCGACATGCGGTATATGCCCGCAATCCACTGCTGCGCGCGTTGCTGCGTCGGCTTGGCCGTCATTTCGAAAGTGATCGCAGCTGGCAGGCGGCCACGGAGGCTACCGATGAATAACCTGGCGAACCGGCCCGTCGTGCTCGACATCGACCAGTCGGTGGGGCCGCTGGCTGACCGGCTGGTGTTGCCGCTGGCGCACTGGCAGGAGTCGATCCGCTTCGGTTGCTCGCTGGCGACGATGCGGCGTTTCCGCACGATGCTGGACGAGTTGCTGCCGGCCGAGTACGGCACCGTGTTCATGGGCAGCGGCGACTTCCACCATCTGAGCTGGCCGCTGATCGCGCGCCTGCAATCGCGCACACCATTTCAGGTAGTCGTGCTGGACAACCATCCGGACAACATGCGCTTTCCCTTCGGCGTGCATTGCGGTTCGTGGGTGCGTCGCGTCGCGATGTTGCCGCAGGTCAGTCATGTGCATGTGCTCGGCATCACCTCGGCCGATATCGGTGCTGGCCATGCATGGGAGAACTACCTCACGCCACTGCGTCGCGGCAAGCTGAGCTACTGGAGCATCGGCGTGGACACCGGCTGGTCGCACCGGCTCGGGTTGGCGCACGCGTTCCGTGGTTTCGACACGCCGGACGCGATGGTCGACGCATTCGTCGAAGCGCAACGCACGCAGACTGCGCCGAGCTATCTGTCGATCGACAAGGATGCGTTCTCACCCGAGGTGGCGCACACCAACTGGGATCAGGGGCGGCTGCTGACCGGTCATGCGCTGGCGTTGATCGACAGCCTGCGCCACGGCCTGGTCGGCAGCGACATCAATGGCGAGGTTTCGCATTACCGCTACCAGAGCTGGTGGAAACGCCGGCTGTCGGCGATGGACGAGCAGCCCGAGATCGATCCGGCGCAACTGGCCGGCTGGCAGGCGCAGCAGCATGCGCTGAACCTGGAGTTGCTGGCGGTGATTGCAGCAAGGTCTGGCTGACTCAGGCCAGCACCGTTTCCAGCGTGCGGCAGATCGTCTCGAAGTCGTCGTCAATCATCCATGGACTGTTGCTGATGCTCAGGCTGCGTGCGGCGAAATCGCGTGCGTTCGGCACGTCCTGCGATGGCACCACGCCAGCGAGATAGGCGTAGTCGGGCAGGGCGTGGATGAACAGGCGGCTGACGCCGAGGCCGGCTTGCCATAGTTGCGCCAGTGCCGCATCGCGCTGCTCTTGATCAGGTAACAGCAATAGCAGGAACGGCCAGGTACCTTGTGCGCCGGCGGGATCATCGAGTATCTCGATGCCGTCGATCCGGCGCAACCGCGGCAGGCGTCGTCGCGCTTGCGCCGACAGCTGATCGAGAAACGTCGGCAGGCGCGTCGCAGCGTGTGCACCGACCGCCTGGCGCCAGCGGCCGACATGGTGCAGCGGGATCGTCAGCGGAAAGTCATCGCCCACGGCAGCCACCGGATCGCCGCGACGCAGGGCGCGACGCAGCGGATCGCCATACGCCAGTCGCAGGCCGCGTGGTCGGTACAGCGCGGCGTAGCCGAGCAGCTCGATGCTGCGCTTCCATTCCCAGCCGAAACTGCGCGGCACGATGCGCGCGGCGGTGCGTGCGAGGTGTTCGCGCAGTACGGGATCGCGTGCCAGCAGCAGGCCGCCTTCGTAGATCGACAGACCCTTGCCGGCAGCCATGCTGAAGAAACCGATGTCGCCAGCGAGGCCCACGCTGGCGCCTGCGCGGCGCGCACCCAGCGCCTGCGCCGCATCCTCGATCACATAGGCGCCGACACTGCGTGCCACGGCAAGCGCGTCCTCGACATCGGCGACGCGGCCGGCCAGATGGGTGGGAATGATCGCCAGCGTGCGTTCGTCGCAAGCCGCGCGCAGTGCGACCGGATCCATGTCGTAGTGACCGGGCGTGAGGTCGCACAATTGAAGTTCGAGCCCGGCCTGATGCACGGCGATCGCCACCAGTGGACAGGTGTAGGCAGGCACCACGACGCGCCGACGTTGCGGCTGCAGTTCACGCAGTGCGGTCAATGCGATCAGCAGCGAGGCGGTGCCGGAGCATTCCAGTTGCAGCGGCGGCGTGCCCAGTTGCGCAGCGATGCCGGCGGCCAGGGTCGCCGCGCCCGGACGCAGGTCGGCCAGCCGCAGCGGCAAGCCGGCGGTGGGCGGCAGTTCGTGTGGGCGACGGGGCAGCATGCGCGCAGCGTAGCCGAGCGCTCAGGCTTGTGCCGGAGCGGACTCCGCGTCGGGCACGTGCTCGCGGCTTTCGGCCATGCCCAGGCAGACGATGCCGGCGATGATCGCGATCGCCCCCAGCACACGGGCGATGTTGAGGTGCTCGTCGAACAGCCAGATCGACAGCAACATCACCGTCACCACTTCCAGATGCGAGGCCGCGAAGGCGGGGCCGATCGGCGCGTGCTTGAGCAGGGCCATCCAGGTGAAAAATGCGCCGACGTAGCCGATCACGGCGCCGTAGACCCACGGCTGACCGAATACGCGCAACACCCATTCGAGGCTGGCTGCGACGGGCAGCGCCTGGGTGCCGGCGTACTTGAAACTGATCTGCGCGAGGGTGTCGAAACCCATCAGCAGCAGGAAGCCGATCAGATAGAAGCGCTTCATCCGCCGACTCCCACGATCACCACGCCGAGCGTCACCAGCAGGATGCCGGTGACGCGCAGTCGGGTCAGTTTCTCGCCGAACAGGAAACGTCCGGCGACCATGATCGCGACGATGTTGATCGAACCCAGCAGCACGCCTTCGGACAGCGGGATCAGCGACAGGAACGCGATCCACACCAGGAACTCGATCACGTAGCTGGCGACGCCGAGCCACAGCCATGGTCGTGATGCCATGTGCTTCCAGCGTGCGAGGCCATCGCCTGCCGCTTCGTCTCCCGCAGCGGCCTTGAACGCCAGCTGGCCGCCGGTATCGAGCACGATGTTGAGCAGCCACAGGCCCGCCACCAGCGGGAGATGGAACCCGCCACCGACATCATCAGGCCGCGACGCGCTGTGTGCCGTTCGACGCGGCGATGTCGTCGAAGAATGCGGCCGAGCGATCGATCAGGGTACGGCGCTCCTTGTCGATCGTGATCATGTGGTAGCTGTCCTTGAGCAGCAGCAGCTCGGCCGGTGCGCTGACTTCGCGCATCACCAGCTCGGCATTCTTGAGGCTGGCGACGTCGTCCTCGCTGGCGTGCGCGACCAGGCATGGTGCGATCACCTGCGGCAGCTGGCTGCGTACTTCGGCGGCCAGACCATACATCTCGGCCAGCGAATACCACGGGTTGCCGGGCAGGCCGGCTGCCGCGCTGTCGCCGCTGAGCATCGCGGTGCTGACCTGCGCGCGCAGGCGCTCGTCACGGATGCCGTAGGGCGGTTGTTCCATGAAGCTGCGGTTGCGACCGATGCCGAGCTTCTTCAGCAGCGGCAGCATGAACGACAGTCGCGCGGCCCACGGAATGCTCCAGCCGTCGTAACGGAAGGTGGCGCCGTAGACGCCGACGCCGGCAACCTGCTGCGGCCGGTCCGCGGCCAGTTTCAGCGCCAGCAGCGCGCCCATCGACAGGCCGCCGACGAACAGGTGATCGACCTTGCCAAGCAGATCATCGGCCGCCTTTTCCACGCTGGCATACCAGTCACGCCAGCCGGTGGCGAGCAGGTCCTCGGCGTTGCCGCAATGGCCGGCCAGCTGCATGCCGTGCACGGTGAAGCCGGCGCGGTTCAAGCCCTTGCCGAGCAGCCGCATTTCCATCGGCGTGCCGGTCAGGCCGTGGATCAGCAGTACGCCGCTGCGCCCGCCCTCGAAGAAGAAATCAGTTTGCTGGATCACGCGATAGCCCTGTGCGGTGAGCCGCGGCGGGTTCTCTGGCCGCGGTTCTTCATAGGGCATGAGGTTCGCAGAGTGCGGTTTCTTCAGCCTTTCGGGGCGGCATGGGCGGGTGTCGAAGTGGCGCCAAAGCGCACCATCACGCGCTGGCCGATGCGCAGATCCTGTGGTTCGTCGAATGCCAGCACGCATTCCACCGTGCGCGCGTTGGCGCGCACCTGCGGGTCGTTTTCCAGCGTGGCCGGACCATACACCTGGCCGATGCGCAGCACGTGCGCGTTCCAGTGGGCGCCGTCGCGACCGTTGTCGGGCACCACCTCGGCGGACATGCCGGGTCGGATCACCCCGACGAAACTGTCGTTGAGTTCGGCGCGAATGATCCGCGGTTTCTGCGGCAGCAGGGTGAACAACGGACCGGACGCGGGCGACACGCTGGCGCCGGGTTGTGCCGACACCTGCACCACGTCGGCGTCGAACGGCGCAAGCAGGCTGCGCTGCTTCAGCTCGTAGCGGGCCTCGTCAAGTTTCTGGCTGGCCATGCTCAACGCCGCACGGGCGCTCAGCTGTTCGGCGTCGAGTTGGGCGGCCGCTTCGCGTGCGTCGTCGGCGCTCTGGCCGTCACCGGCGCCGGCGGCAACGGCGGCGACCAGTCGCTGGGCGCGCTGCTTCGCCGCCACCTGTTTGACGGCGAGCAATTTCAGCTGCGCCTGTGCCTGTTCCATTTGCGCCTGTGCGGCATCGACCGCCAGCGTGGCCGGCCGGGTGTCCAGCTCGGCGAGCAGCTGACCTTGCCTGACGCGATCGCCTTCATGTACCGCAACCTTGGCAAGCGTGCCTTCGCGCGGCATCGACAGCGTCAGCAGGCCGCCTTCGATGTCGACCTTGCCGCGTGCCACGGCGGCGTAGGTGGTGACGGGCGACGCGGTGGCGCTGCTCGGCGCGTTGGTGGAGCGGGAGCAGGCGGCCAGCAGGCACGCCAGCGTCAGCGCGAGACAGCCACGCTGAAGCAGCCGCATGCCGGGCACGTGCCGTGGCGGATGGATGACGGATGGCTTCATGACAGGCAGCTTCATGACGGAATTTCCTTGTTGTCGATGAGCGGCGCGTGGGTACGCAGGTCGCTCAGAATGCGGCCATCTTCCATCGCCAGTACGCGGTCGGCGTGGACGACCAGGCGCGGGTCGTGGCTGACGCACAGCACGGTGGTGCCGTGGGTGCGCGCGATCCGGTGCAGGATGTCGATGATCATCTGGCCGTTGGCGGCGTCCAGTGCGCTGGTCGGTTCGTCGGCGAACAGCAGCTCCGGTTCCTTGGCCAGCGCACGGGCGATCGCCACGCGTTGTTTCTCGCCGCCGGACAGTTCGGACGGGCGCAGCCGCATGCGGTGCCCCAGGCCGACTTCTTCCAGCGAGCTGCGGGCGCGTCGGCGCGCTTCATCGCGCGACAGGCCCATGTGATTCAGCGGCAATTCGACCTGCTCGAATGCACTCAGCGCGGGGAACAGGTTGAAACCCTGGAACACGAAACCGGTGTGCTGCAGACGGAAGCGTTCCAGTGCGCGCAGATCGAGCTGGCCCAGCTCGCTGCCGAGTGCCTGCACGCGGCCGCTGTCGACCTTCTGCAGGCCGCTGAGCACGGCCAGCAAGGTGCTCTTGCCGCAGCCGGACGGGCCGGAGATCAGGGTCAGTTCGCCGGCTTCGATGCTCAGCGTCAGGCCATCCAGCACCTGCGTGCGCTGCTGGCCTGAGACGAATGCCTTGCAGATGCCTTCGGCCTGCAGGGCAGGCGTGCGCACGGGTTCGCTGGCGGTGACGGGATGCATCACGACTACCTCAGCAACGTGGCGGGATCGGCGCGACGCAGGCTGCGCATCGCGGCCAGCCCGGAGACGGCGGCCAGGCCCATGACCAGGATGATGCAGGCCAGCGCCGCCGGCACGTTCAGCACCACCGGCACGTCCTGACTGCGTGCCAGCATCATCAGCACGATGCCGAGCGCGCTGGCGCCGAGCAGGCCCAGCGCTCCCACCCAGAACGCCTGTTCGAGTACCACCCGACGCAAGGCCGCCACGCCCACGCCGAGTGCGTTGAGGGTGGCGTATTCGCGCACCGAGCCGTTGACCGCGGCGATCAGGGTCTGGCTGGTGATCACCGCGCCGACCAGAAACACGATGCCGGCGAGAAACAGCACGCCAGCGCCGGCGCCCGTATCGAACAACCAGTAGAGCACCGAGATGCGGGCGAAATCGGTGGCGCTCCAGGTCGTGTACGGGCCGAACGCGCTGTCACCGCGCAGGCGCGCAGCAACCGCCTCGGCCTGGCTCGGGTCGCGCAGCTTGGCGACCAGATAGGTCGGGCCATTGTCGGCCGGATCGTCATTCAGTCGCCGCGCGGTATCCAGTGAGCACAACACGTTGACGCCGCCCAGCGCACGCAGGCCGCTGCTGATGCCGACCACACGTACCGGATGACCGTTGATGGTGGCGGTCTGGTCGATGGCGACGCCAAGTTGGTCCAGCGCGGAACGATCGACCACGACGGCATCCGGTTCGGCCAGACGTGCGCGCAAGCTGGCCGGCAAGGCCTTGGCGAACATCAGGCCATCGGGGCTGGGATCGATGCCGGAGACGAACACCGAGACGCCACCGGTTTCGCCGGTGCCACGCCAGTCGCCGTCGACCCAGATGTACGGTTCGACCCGCTGCACCGCCGGATCCATCAGCACATGCGATTCCACGTCGGCACTGATCGTGCGGCCCGAACCCACGCTCTGGGTGCCGGGATAACCCACCCACACATCCGCCGACGAACCGGTGATGTACAGGCTGGTGCTGCCGAAGATGCCCAGCACCAGTGCGATCTGCAACAGCTGCAAGAGGCCGGCGAAACCGACCGCCAGCATCGCCGGCAGAAAGCGTCGCCATTCGTAGATCAGCGTCTTGCGCGCGAGGGCCACCATCAGCGGTGTGCCTCTTCGTTGGCAGCGCCGGATGGTGCTTGCGGCGACGCATCCATCTGGTCAGCCGACGGCAACGGCGCGCCGCCGAGTGCCTTGAACAATGCCACATAGGCCAGGTTGTGCCCGGCGCGCGCATCGGCCAGTTCGATCGCGGCCTGAGCGGCGGCTATACGGCTCTCGGCCAGATCGAGCGGACTGCCCAGTCGCAGGTTCAGCCGGGTTTGCGCGGCCTGGTCGATGCGTTGCAGTGCTTGCCACGCAAGCAGGCTGTGCTGTTCACGCTGCTGCTGCTGCTGCACCGCGCCCAGTGCGGTTTCCACCTCGGCCACGCCTTGCAGCACCGCCTGCCGGTAAGCCAGCACGCTGGCCTTCAACTCGTGATCCTTGGCGTGCTTGGCGGCCAGCCGGATGCCCCAGTCGAACAAGGGGATATTGAGTTCCGGCCCCAGCGAGACGATCGAATTGGGGGTGTTGGCATATTTGCGGTTGTTGTCGATGTCGGTCGACCAGTCAATCGAGCCGCCGAGGCCGATGCTGGGAAACAGATCGGCATGGGCCAGCGCCAGTGCGCCAGCGGCCTGCAGCACGTCCGCTTCGGCACGGGCAATCTCCGGGCGTGTACGCACCAGGTCGGCTGGTGCGCTGTCGACCCGCCATGCGCCCAGTTCGGGCGGCGTACCCGCTTGCAGCCAGGCGGCATCGGGCTGGTTCTGACCGAGCAGCATGGCCAGTCGCTGGGCATTGGCGGTGATGGCCTGTCGCGGTGCACTCAGCGCAGCCGTGGATTGCGCGAGTGCGGCCTGGGCCTGATCCACCGCACTGGGTGCCACCAGTTGCAGATGCTGGCGCACCTGCTGCAGCTGCCATTCGTGTTCGCGGGCATGGTTGATTCCCAGCAGCAGTTGTTCCTGCTGCTGCGCGGTGCGCAACTCGATCCACTCACGCACGACCTCGGCAACCAGCGAGACCTGCGCGCTGCGCAGGTCGGCGATGCCAGCATCCAGCGCCCCCTGGGCCTCCCGCCGGCTGCCCTCGGCTCGGCCAAACAGGCCCAGCTCCCAGCTGGCATCGAAACCGACCAGCAGGTAGGACGCATTGGCGCTCGGTTCGACCACATCGTTGGTGCTCGCGCGCAGCGACGGCAGGTAGCGTGCCTGGGCACGATCGTGCAGCGCACGTACGGCACGCAGTCGTTCGACCGCCTGTGCCACATCAAGATTGTTGGCCAGTGCACGGTCGACCAGCGCATCGAGCCCGGCATCACCGAAGGCATGCCACCAGCCGTGCAGATCGGTTGACTTGGCCGGATCCGAGGCGATCGCATGCTGCCACTGGCGCGGGCACCGAAGGTGTCAGCTTGGGCTGCGGTGCGGCGCAAGCGGCCAGCCCGCACAACATGGCGCCAAGCAGGCATGTGCGCAGCGGATTCGGAGTTGCCTTGCTCAGTCGAAGTGACACGGTGTGCATTTTTCCATGGTGATGCTTCGACGCCGGTGTCCGCCGGTTCTCGGTGGCGGTGCTCGCACGTCATTATCGCAGTTGGATCTTTGCTTATTCTGAGGGTATCAGGCGGGCTCGCAAAGCCTGGCCGGCCGTGTGTACAGGCGGAGTGCAGTAAAGCACGCTGATTGTCGTGATCCCGAACGGTTCATGTCGGGCGTATGTTTGCTGCAGTCGGCGGCGGAAAGCGCACCTCCACGACCAGGCCATGCTCCTCGGCCAGCCGGTAGATCACCTCGGCATGGTGCCGTTCGGCAATTCGCTGGACGATCGCCAGGCCCAGCCCGCTGCCTTCCTCGCCGCTGTCGGTGGCGCGGAAAAAACGCTCGCGCAGCCGTGGCAGCAGTTCGGGCGGCACACCGGGGCCGTTGTCCTCGACGCTGAGGACCGCGCCCCCATCGTCATGGGCCTGCAGGTTGACGGTGACCGTGCTGCCACGACCGGCGTAGCGCATGGCGTTGTCGATCAGGTTGTCCAGCAGATCCAGCACGCTGGCCGCATCGCCATCGATGTACAACGGTTGCCTGACGCCCTCATAGCCCAGGTCGACCCCGGCGCGGATCGCCTCATGAATGCGCTGCGCTACCGCTTCGGGAATCATCCGGCCCAGATCGAGCAGGCCGCGCTCCACGTTGTCCAGTGGTGCTGCCTGCGCCCGGGTCAGCGCCAGCAGTTGCGAGGACGTGCGCGCGGCGCGCTGGGTCAGGCGTTGGATATGGGTGAGCGCATCGGTCACCGTTTCCGGCCGCGGATCGGCCAGCGCGCGATCGACATGCAGGCTCAGTCCGGTCAGCGGCGTGCGCAGCTGATGCGCGGCATCGGCGATGAAACGGTCATGCAAGGCCAGCATGCCGCGCAGGCGACCGAACAGCGCGTCGATGGTGCGCGTCAGTGGCTGGATTTCCTGTGGCACGTCGGCGCCGTCGATCGGGGTCAGTTCATGCGAGCGGGCCGCCAACCGGGCCGTCAACGGATCGAGTACGCGCAGGCCGCGACTGACCCCGAACCAGACCAGTGAAAGCAGACTGAGGATCAGCAAGGTCTGCATCAGGGTCGCCAGCAGCAGGATTTCCCGCGCCTGCACGTGTCGATCGCGCAGGGTTTCGGCGACGGTGATGATCAGGCTGTCACCAGGATCACGGCGCGCTGCGATATGGATCGATGCCGCACGCAAGCTGTGCTTGTCCAGTTGGGTGTCATACAGCGTCGGTGCGGCGCCGAGAGCCGGCGTGTATCCCAGCTGCGGCAGCTGCCCATTGCCGGCCAGCAGGCCGCTTCGGGTGCTGGTGATGCTGAAGTAACTGCGGCCATCCGGATCGTATTCGAGCAGGAACCGCGCCTGCGGCGTCAGCTGGCTGCCGAGCCGATCGTTGCCGAGCATCTTCGCTAGGGTCAGCGCGTCGTCGCTCAGGTCACGGTCGTGTACCCGGTTGGCATAGGTCAGCGCCACGCCATAGGTCAGCAAGGCGTCCAGCAGCAGCAGGGCGGCCATCGGAATCAGCAGGAAAACCAGCAGGCGGCGACGCAGACTGGGGCGCGAGTGGCTCATGCGGGATCGCTCGCGGATTCCACCACTTCTTCCAGCAGATAGCCGAGGCCGCGGATCGTGCGCACACCGGTGCCGCTGCCATGCAGCTTGCGGCGCAGGCGATGGATCGCGATGTCCAGGCCGTTGTCGGTCAGTTCCTGATCCCAGTCGCACAGCGCCTCGATCAGCTGGGCGCGGCTGGTGACGCGGTCGGCCCGCAATGCCAGCGCCTCCAGCAGGCCGAACTCGCGCGCGGTCAGCTCCAGCGGCAGCTGATCGATCCACGCGCGGTGTCCGGGCAGATCCAGCCGCAGCCGGCCCAGCTGCAGCTCCGGCTTGCCCTGGCTGCTGGCCCGTCGCAGTAGTGCACGCACGCGCGCCTCGAATTCGGCCAGTGCGAAAGGCTTCACCAGGTAATCGTCGGCGCCCAGATCAAGCACGCGAATGCGTTCGGGCAAACCGTCGCGGGCGGTCACCACCAGCACCGGCATGACCGTGCCCCGGCTGCGCAAACGGCGCAGCACTTCGCTGCCGTCGAGCGCGGGCAGGCCAAGGTCGAGCACCAGCAGGTCGTAGTCGTGATCGCGCAGGGCCGCGTCGGCCAGATTGCCACTGGCCACATGGTCCACCGCGTGCCCGCCATGCCGCAGCGACGCGCAAATCGCCCCGGCGATGGAGGGGTCGTCTTCGGCCAGCAAGATGCGCATCGTGGATTCATGGCTCCGCGTGAATGAGGTTGCCGCTGCAGCCGACGACGTGCTCTGGCCGGGATGGATTCTAGCTGGGTGACTTGATGAGTACGGTCAGCGTAGTCGGAATCTCCGCCTTCTGCGCATCTCCAGACCATGCACGCCTGTCGCAGTTCCCGCAATGCGGCATTTGCGTGATGCATCCGGAGCCGGCTTCGCGTAGCGTCGACATCCATCCCGGACCGCATGACCTCTGGCCTATGCCGCATGCGCCGGTTGCGTGCACTCTGCGCGGATTGCCCGGGGGAGTAGCAAGCATGCGGCCAGTTGTACGCAAGTGGGGATACCTGTGTGCCGTGACCTTGTCGGTCGCGGTCTGTCCGTTGACGGCGATGGCGCAGCTGGCCGTCGCGACCGGCATGGCCGGCGTGTCGCCCGCTACAGCACCGGCGCCAGCCAGCTCGAGTACGGCGTTGTCCCCCGACATTCCGTTTGCCGCCGCCAGCGCGGCCGCCCCGTTGGCGCCCAGCGCTGCGAACGCGTGGGGCGGTGAGCGCGTCGGCAATGAAGCGACCTTGTCCGATCGCGTGGTGAGCTATCAGATCGATGCCGAGCTGGATGCCGCGAAGCATGCGGTGACCGGCAAGGAGCGCATGACCTGGCGCAACCGCAGCGATCGCCCGGTCAGCCACGTCTATTTCCATCTGTACCTCAACGGTTTCCAGAACGAAGGCAGCACCTGGTTCACCGAGCGCAAGGTGCTGACCGCGCACGGCCGCTCGCGCGGCGCGGCGGCACTGAAGAAGGGCGAGTGGGGCTGGATCGATCTGCAGCAGGTGAAGCAAGGCGATGCCGCGCTGAAGTGGACCTTCGTGCAGCCCGATGGCGGTCCGGCCACCGACCAGACCGTGGTGCGCATCGATCTGGCCGAACCGGTCGCGGCCGGCGCGACCCTGACGCTGGACATCGACTTTCTCAGCCAGTTGCCGCGCGTGGTCGAGCGCACCGGCTGGTTCGGCGACTTCAACCTGGTCGGTCAGTGGTTTCCGAAGATCGGCGTGCTGGAGCTGGCCGGCGAGCGCGGCGCCACTGCGCCGCGCTGGAACGTGCACGAGTTCCATTTCAACAGCGAGTTCTACGCCGACTTCGGCCTGTACGACGTGCGCCTGACCGTGCCGAGCGACTACACCGTCGGTGCGGTCGGCGAGCAGCAGGGTGCGCCGCAGACGGCGAACGGCAAGACCACCTATCACTACGTGCAGGGTGACGTGCACGACTTCGCCTGGGTCGCGGCCAAGGGCTACAAGACGCTGGACGGAAGCTGGCAGGGACCGGGCAGTCCGAAGGTGGCGTTGAAGGTGCTGTATCCGCCCGAGTACGTCGGCAGCGCGCAGACCCAGTTGAAGGCGAGCACCGATTCGCTGAGCTATTTCTCCGACACGCTTGGGCGCGTACCCGTACCGTACGCTGACCGTGGTGGTGCCGCCGTACAACGCCAGCGAGGCGGGCGGCATGGAGTACCCGACGTTCTATACCACCGATGGTTACACCAAGGTCGAGCCGGGCACGTTCAGCCAGTACGGCTCAGACTTCGTCACCATCCATGAATTCGGTCATGGCTACTTCTACGGCATTCTCGCCTCGAACGAGTTCGAGGAGCCGATGCTCGATGAAGGCCTCAACGAATACTGGGATCAGCGCATGCTGCGCGAGCGTGGGCAGAATATCGACCTCACCACGCCAATGCTGCGACGGCTGGGATTTGCGCCCTCGTTTACCGGCTTCGGGCTGGAGCGCATGGCATCTGGCCTGAAGCAGCCGGCCGATCCACTCGGTGAGAATGCATGGGATCGTTTTTCCAGCAGCAGCTACGGCACGGTGTATTCGCGCACTGCCACCGCGATGCACGATCTGGAAGAGCGTCTGGGTAAAGGTGTTACCGAGAGGGCCTTCCGCGAGTACTACAAGCGTTGGCGCTTCCGTCATCCTTCCACGGCCGATCTGCGCGCCGCTCTGATCGACGTCTCCGGCGACGCGAAGACGGTCAACGAGATATTCGACCAGTATGTGTATGGCACCGCGCGCATCGACGACCGCGTCGCCAGCATCGACACCGCCGAAGTGCTGCCGCAGGTCGGCAGCGTGCTGAGGGACGGCAAGCGCACCGAGCTCGACAGCACCGGGCTTGAGAAGCAGATCGACAAGCAGCGCGAGGATTGGGCCAAGGCCCATCCGAAAGCGAAACCGGGTAGTGGGCCATTTCCGTGGAGCAGCACGGTGACCGTGTCGCGCGACGGCGCCCAGGTGCCGCAGCTGTTGCGTGTGAAATTTGCCGATGGCAGCAGCGAGGACGTGAAGTGGAATGACGACCGGCGCTGGGCCCGCTTCGACTTCACTCGGCCGTCCAAGGTGGTTTCGGCCACACTCGATCCGGAGCACAAGATCTATCTGGATGCGAACAAGCTCAACGACAGCCTGACCACCAAGGCCGACGGCACCGCCTCGCGTCGCTGGAGCGCGGATGTCGCCTCATTGCTGCAAGCTTTCTACGCCTTGGTGGGGTCACTCTGATGATCAGTAAACATGTTTCTCGCCGGGTGGATCTCGGCGCTGCCGCACGTGCGCCGTTGATGGCGATGCAATGGCGCCTGCTGTTGCTGTGGGTACTGTTGTTGCTGCTGCCGACTGCTGTGGTCAGCCTGCCGCTATGGCGTGCACTGAGCGGCTTGCTCGACCACTCGGTGCATGCGCAGGCGTGGGCCGCACAGTTCAGCCCGTTGATGTTCGGCGACACGATGTCGGCACTGAGCGACAGTGCCGGCTGGTTCAATGGCGTGGCGCTGCTCGGCCTGCTGCTGACCGTGCTGCTGTCGCCGTTTCTGAACGGCATGGTGATCGGCAGCGGGCGCGCCGGGCGTGTGCTGGGCTTCAGTCATCTGCTCCAGTGCGGCATCGTCGAATATGGCCGCATGTTCCGCCTGATGCTGTGGTCGATCCTGCCGTATGCGGTGATGGCGGCGCTGATCGGTTTCGTGCTCCATGCGGTGGACGGGATCGACCGCAAGGCGGTGCTGGAGTCGCAGGTGGACCGCGCATCGCATATCGCCATCGGGGTAGCCGTGCTGCTGTTCGTGCTGGCGCAGGCCATCGTGGAATCGGGTCGTGCGGCGTTCATCGCGGACAGCGGTTTGCGTTCGGCCACGCGCGCCTTCGGTCGCGGCTTCATGCAGCTGCTGCGTCGACCGTTCAGCACCTTGCTGTGCTATCTGCTGATCAGCCTGATCGGCTATGCGATCGCGCTGGCGCTCGGCGTGGGCCGCGTGCATACCCCGGCGCTTGGCGTGGGCGGCCTGGTGCTGGCTGTGTTGCTGGCGCAGTTGGTGGTGCTGGTGCTCGGCTGGGTACGCGTGGCACGGTTGTTTGCACTGGCCGAAGTGGCGCGTTCGCTGTCGTCGTCGCGTCGCGGCAGCGGGTTGCCGCAAGCGCTGTAATGATGTCGTCCCTGCCGGCGCAGGCCGGCAGGGCGCATGTCTAGCCCGTACGTTTAACCGTAGGCGCGGCGGTGTTCGCGGTGCGGCGGGTAGTAGGCGAACACGTGGCTGTGGCTGCCGTAGAAATCCATGTCGTCGATATGCTCGCCACCGAGCCGCTCGGCCACCCGGTCGGAGGCTTCGTTGCCGATCCGCACCAGGCTGATCACCCGCTGGGCGTGCAACTGGTTCCAGGCGAACTCGAGCACGGCATTGCCCGCTTCGGTGGCATAGCCGTGATGGCGATGTTCCGGTTTCAGCATCCAGCCCATTTCCAGGTCGGGCCAGCCATCGGGGTACATCAGGCCGGCACGGCCGATGAATTCGCCCGTGGATTTCAGTTCCAGCGCCCACATGCCGAAGCCGCGCAACTGCCAGTGGCCCAGCAGCATCGCCAGCGAACGCCAGGCATTGGTGCGGTCCAGCGGTTGGCCGTCGCCGATCCAGCGCGTGCTGTCCGGGTCGGCCAGCATCGCGGCGTAGTCGTTGAAGTGCTGTTCGGTCAGCGCGGTGAGGCGCAGGCGCGCCGTTTCAAGAGTAGGGATATCAAACATCACGATCAGCGGTGGGTGGCACCTAGCAGTTCGGCCAGTGCGTGGGTACTGCTGGCGAGGCTTTCTTGCCAGGACAAGCCGGTGATTGTCTCACCTGTGACCGAATCGACAAAATCCTCGGCCTGACCGGGCGGCAGCAGGTGCCGGTAGTCCACGGTGATCTCGGTACCGGGCGGCAGTTCGGTCAGCGCAAACACGAAGCCCAGGTGCCACAGCCCGTTCGGCGTGAAGCTGTGGTTGATATAGCACTCGTCCGGCCAGTCGGGCGACAGCGTGTAGCGATCCTCGAACCAGCGCGCGCTGGCATGGAACTGCGCGCTGAGCTCGGGCGAGGCAAGGATGTCGGCATGCCGAAAAGTCTGCTCGATAGCGTCAGGCGCGGTGATGATGCGTCCCGCCGCCACGGTTTCATCGAGGAACAGCCCGTTGCCGGCACCCTGAATGGCGGAAGCGGCGATGTGATAACGCGGCAGGATCATGGCAGGACGGCGGGCTGGATGGGCGCCGGAGTGTAACGCAAGCGGCGCGACCCGCCATGGATCGCGCCGCGTGGTTCCCATCCGTGGGAAGGCCTCCCGAGTTATTCAGTGGCAGCGGCGTTCCCGACAGCGGCCTTTTTGCTCCGGTGCCGACTCTTGACCGGTTTGTCCGCCTTGGTCACGGCATTCTTGGTTTCGGCATTGGCCGTAGTGTCGGTGAGCAGGATGGCTGTGCGGTTGCGTTCCAGCGTCGCCGGGCCGATACCCTTGACCTGGGCCAGGTCGTCGGCACTCTTGAACGGTCCGTGGGCATCGCGCCAGGCGACGATCGCCTCTGCCTTGGACTGGCCGATGCCATCCAGCGAACTGGCGATGGTGGCGGCGTCGGCCTTGTTGATGTTGACGGGTGTTGCGGCGAACGACAGGCCGGGCAGTGCAAGTGTCAGTGCAAAGGCAAATGCGGCAAGTTTGTGGAACATGGCCTTTCTCCCTGGGTGTGATGGCGCGTGAGCGCTGAAGGCGGCATCCGGGTGCCGTGGCAGCACTGTGCCGGGCAGCGAGGCAGGCGCACAGTCGGCAACGTCATGACGAAGCTGTGCGCGAGCGTTGTGGTCAGCTGTGGGTTGTCGCCTGATCGCGTGTCGGTGTCGACACCGGTGTGGTTGGGCGTCGCTGATACAATATCGGTCTGATCGCCCCGGAGTTTGACCATGGATACCGCCCGTCTTTCCCGTTTTGTCAGTGGCCTGTGGGACGATGAAATCGTGCCGCAGCTGGTCGAGTACATCCGCATTCCCAACAAGTCGCCGATGTTCGACGCGAAGTGGGTCGAGCACGGCTACATGGATGCGGCGGTCAAGTTGATGGAGACCTGGGCGCGCTCCAAACTGGCGGCGCTGCCGGGTGCCACGCTGGAAGTAGTGCGGCTCGAAGGGCGCACTCCGCTCATTTATATCGAAGTGCCCGGCCAGGGCAATGACACCGTGATGCTGTACGGCCATCTGGACAAGCAGCCGGAGATGACCGGCTGGGCCGACGGACTCGGCCCTTGGACGCCGGTCATCAAGGGCGACAAGCTGTACGGTCGTGGCGGTGCGGACGATGGCTATGCAATCTTCGGCTCGCTGGCTGCGTTGCTGGCGCTGCATGAGCAGGGCATTCCGCACGCGCGTTGCGTGGTGATGATCGAAGCCTGCGAGGAGTCCGGCAGCTACGACCTTCCTTATTACGTCGACCATCTTGCCGCGCGCATCGGCAGCCCGTCGCTGGTGGTGTGTCTGGATTCCGGTTGCGGCAACTACGACCAGCTCTGGCTGACCACCTCGTTGCGCGGCATGACCGGCGGCAACCTTACCGTGCAGGTGCTGGAAGAGGGCGTGCATTCGGGCGACGCTTCCGGCGTGGTGCCGTCGAGTTTCCGCATTTTGCGCGAGCTGCTGTCGCGGCTGGAGGATCCGGCTACCGGCCAGATCAAGCCGAAGGAGCTGTACGTCGAGATCCCCGCGCAGCGTGTCGCGCAGGCCAAGCTCTCGGCCGAGGTACTGGGTGCGGATATCTACGACAAGTTTCCGTGGGTCGAGGGCATGCAGCCGGTCACCCACGATCTGGCCGAGCTGGTACTCAACCGAACCTGGCGCCCGCAGCTGGCAGTCACCGGCATCGGCGGCATGCCGCCGCTGGACAGTGCCGGCAACGTATTGCGCCCGCAGACGTCGGTGAAGCTGAGCTTGCGTGTGCCGCCCACGCTGAATGGCGCCAAGGCTGGCGAATTCCTCAAGCAGCTGCTGGAAAAGGACCCGCCGTACGGCGCCAAGGTCACCTTTGCGCTGGAGAAGGACGGTAGCGGCTGGAATGCGCCGCAGCTGTCGCCGTGGCTGGAGCAGGCGGTCGCCGATGCCTCGCAGCATCACTTCGGTGCGCCGGCGACCTATATGGGCGAGGGCGGCAGCATTCCGTTCATGGGCATGCTGGGCGAGAAATTCCCCAAGGCGCAGTTCCTGATCACTGGTGTGCTTGGTCCGCATTCCAATGCGCATGGCCCGAACGAGTTCCTGCATATCCCCACCGGCAAGAAAGTCAGCATGGTGGTGGCCGAAGTGGTGGCTCGACATCACGAGCAGAGCGCCAAGGCCTGAGTCTGACGACCGGCGCATGAGCACGGACACGGCCTGGCTGGCCGCCAACTGGGCGCAGATCCGTCGGCGCGTCGATGATGCCTGCCGCGAGGCTGGCCGCGATCCGGCATCAGTAAACATCCTGCCGGTCAGCAAGACGTTCGGTCCGGAGCTGATCCGGGCGGCGGTCGAGCTGGGCTTGCACCGCTTTGGCGAGAACAAGGTGCAGGAGATCCGCGACAAGGCGCCGCCGCTGGCCGACTGCGGTATCGACTGGGTGATGATCGGCCACTTGCAGACCAACAAGGCCAGGGATGTGGCGCGGCTGGTCAGCGAGGTGCAATCGCTGGATCGGCTGGAACTGGCCGAGGCACTGGATCGGCGCCTGCAGCAGGAAGGTCGTGCGATCGACGTGCTGGTGCAGGTCAAGACCTCGCACGAGCCCAGCAAATACGGACTGCCTCCTGAGCAGCTGGTCGCCTTCCTCGACACCTTGCGTGGCTATGACACGTTGCGGATACGCGGCCTGATGACCCTGGCGACCCATTCCAGCGAGCCAGCCGAGGTGCGCGGCTGTTTTCGCATGCTGCGTGATCTGCGCGACCAAGCGGTTCTGCAAGGTCATGATTTACCAAGGCTTTCCATGGGCATGAGCGGTGACTTCCCGCTCGCCATCGCCGAAGGTGCCAGCGAGGTGCGGATCGGCACCGCGATCTTCGGCAGCCGGGCCTATCCGGACTCCCATTACTGGTCTGAAACTACTGATTAGTCCTGAAATTGCTTGGGCAATTCGCAATTTTCAGCATTAAATAGTGTTCATAATCAATGATTTGAATTGGAGTGTGCGCCCCGTCATTGTTTTCGGAAACGACAGGGTTCAATTAACCTCAATCCAACATCCACATGCCTCCTTCTTGTTAACTTCACTACTTCGTCACGTCGTCAGCTTCTGCAGGCGGCCAATCCTGTGAATTACAAGGGATTTCCACCGCATGCCAATCAACCGATTGACCGCCTTTTCCGTGCTCGCTGCAGCCTTGTTCGTGATGGCACCCGTACAGGCAACGACCAGCAAGACCCACGGCAAGTCGGCCCCGGCGAAGCATGTGCAGCATGTGAAACCCACCCACGGCAAATTGGCTAATCACAAGCCGACCCAGACCAAGCACGGCAAACTCGCAGCAGCGACGCACAAGTCCACCCACGCCAAGTCGAAGACATCCGTCGCCAGCGTTGCGAAACCCACCAGTCCCACCACGGCGAATGCCGAAGCCGCCGTCGAGATGAAGTCGGCGTTGCCGATCTCCGGTTTGTTGCAGGCCAACGTCCCTGTGGTGGACGGCTCCCAGGCTGGCGCCAACGTCACGCCGCAACTGCTGAGCCAGCTGCCGATCTTCAATCCGGTCCCGATGCTGAGCCAGTCGGTTGTTCCCGCCAGTGCCCAGGTACTGCTGGGTGGCAAGGAAGCGGCAGTAAACGCTGTTGCAGTCGACACCACCGCCGCTGACCAGGCGGCGGGCGACGAGCCGGCGACAGCCGTTGACGGCAGCGAAAACGCTACCGATCTGCGCAAGGCGTTGATCGCGTTGGCGATGAAAATGCGCGATATCCGTTACGTGCGCGGTGGTCATGACCCGGCCACCGGCTTCGATTGCAGCGGTTTCGTCCGTTATGTGTTTGCCCATGCAACCGGCATCCAGTTGCCGAACAACTCGGCCTCGCAGTTCGTGGCGGGCCTCAAGGTCAATCGGGCCGACATGAAGCCGGGTGATCTGGTGTTCTTCCGCACCCACGGCAAGCGGAACATCTCGCACGTGGGCATCTATATTTCGAATGGTCGCTTCATCCATTCACCCAGTGCCGGCAAGTCGGTGGAAATTTCCAGCCTCAGCGAGAGCTACTGGGCCAAGCGTTTTGCCGGTGCCAAGCGACCGGAAGCGATTGCCATGGTGGCGAACAAGGGCTGAGTCGATTTCCTCCTGCCCGCCTTTGAAGCCGCCGCAAGGCGGCTTTTGCGTTTACGGCGGCCCTGCAGTACGCCGATCCGGATGAACGATTCCCGCCGGGCAGAGTCAGCACGGGGATGTCATCGCTGGCGGCATCACGCCGTCGTCGCTACGCTGGCCACTGATTTTCCGGAAACCATCTGATGCCAATTGACTTGCCACCTGTCACGCGCAACCTGCTGATCGCCAATGTCATCGTGTTCCTGCTGCAACTGCTGCTGCGCGATCAGACCAGCCTGGCGCTGACCCAGCACTTCGCGCTATGGCCGCTGGGCCCGGATGTCACCGGCGCGACGCCCGATGGCAACGTCGTCACTGCCGGTTTCCGCATCTGGCAGCTGGTGACCTACGCCTTCATGCATGGCGGATTCACCCACATCCTGTTCAACATGTTCGGCCTGTACATGTTCGGCGGGACGATCGAACGCACCTTCGGTGCGCGTCATTTTCTGATCTACTACTTTGTCTGCGCGATCGTGGCGGCGATTGCACAGCTGATCGTGGTGCAATGGTTCATCCCCGGCTTCTATCCCACGATCGGTGCGTCGGGTGCGCTTTTCGGCATACTGCTGGCGTTCGGCATGCTGTATCCGCAGGAAAAGATGATGCTGATCTTCCTGCCGGTGCCGATGCCGGCATGGTTGTTCGTGACCGGTTATGCCGTGGTCGAGCTGGTGACGGGCGTGACCGGCACCCAAGCCGGCGTCGCCCATTTCGCCCATCTCGGCGGTATGCTCGGCGGCTATCGTGCTGATCCAGTATTGGCGCGGACGGCTGCCAATCAAACCGAAGCGCCGTCTGCTGCGCTGAATCGATCCCTTCATCCGGTGGATCCCGCATGACCCAACACCTGCAGCGAGACTCAGTCCGCGCCACATCACCTTCATGGCGCTGGGCATGTGCATCGGCGCGGGCCTGTTCCTCGGTTCGGCCAGCACGATCAAGCTGGCCGGGCCATCGGTGCTGTTCGCCTACCTGTTCGGCGGCGCGATGATCTTCATCATCATGCGCGCGCTGGGCGAGATGGCCGTGCACGACCCGGTGGCCGGCTCGTTCAGCACGTATGCGCACAAGTATCTCGGGCCGTTCGCCGGCTATCTCACCGGCTGGAACTACTGGATCCTGATGATGGGCGTGGGCATCGCGGAGAGCACGGCGGTCGGCATCTACATGAAGGCAGTGGTTTCCCGATCTGCCGCAGTGGATATGGGCGTTCGGCAGCGTGGCGATGATCGGTGGACTGAACCTGATGGCGGTGAAGGTGTACGGCGAGATGGAATTCTGGTTCGCGCTGATCAAGGTGCTGACGGTGGTGCTGATGATCGCTCGGCGGCGCCGCGCATCATCTGGCTGGGCTGGGGCAATGGTGGCCATCCCGGTGGGCATGTCCAATCTGTGGACGCACGGTGGCTGGTTCCCGAACGGGGTGACCGGCATGGTGCTGGCGCTGCCGGTGCTGGTGTTCTCCTTCGGCGGCATCGAGACGATCGGCATGGCGGCGGCCGAGGCGGCGCAGCCCGGAGCGGACGATTCCGCGCGCGGTCAACTCGGTGATCTGGCGCATCCTGATTTTCTACGTCGGCGCGCTGTTCGTGATCATGGCGATCTATCCGTGGAACGAGCTGGGCACGCAGGGCAGCCCGTTCGTCAGCACGTTCGCCAAGCTCGGCATTCCGCAGGCGGCCGGGCTGATCAATTTCGTGGTGATCACCGCGGCACTGTCGAGCTTCAACTCCACCACGTTCAGCGGCAGCCGCATGCTGTACAGCCTGTCGATCAAGCGGCAGGCGCCCGCCGGGCTGCAGCGCCTGAGCAAGCACGGCGTACCTGTGCGCGGCGTGCTGGTGACGCTGGCGTGCCTGATGCTGGGCGTGCTGCTGAACTATCTGGTGCCAGAGCGCATCTTCGGCATGATGATGTCGATCCTTGCGTTCAACACCGTGTGGACGTGGGGCATGGTGCTGGTCGCGCACTGGCGTTTCCGTCGACAGCTGTCGAGCCGTTGCCGTTCCGGTTGCGCTGGTGGCCACTGAGCAGCGTGGTGTGTCTGGCGTTCCTCGCCTTCGTGCTGGTGATGCTCGGCTACAGCCCGGATACGCGGGTGGCGTTGTACGTGGGCGTGGCGTGGGTCGCACTGCTGACGGTGGCGTACAAGGTGTTTGGCGTCGGTCGCAACATGCTTGCTGGCTGATGCGGTCACAGCCACGGTGTAGTGGCTGTTGCCATGATGATGACGCCATGGCAACAGCAGTTCAGTGCTTGAAGGGCGCTTTTTCTGCCAGTGCCAGGTACTGATCGTGGATCAGCGCAGCGCGAGGAAGTCCGCGCTGACCACGAAGCGCACCGCATCCAGCCGCAGGCGGGATTGCGGCAACGCTGCCAGCAAGTGGGTGCGTTCGTCAGCCACGGCAGTGATTTCCGTTTCGCTGATCGACGGGTTCACCGCGCGCAGCGCAAGCAGGCGCGACAGTTCCGCATCCAGCGTCTCGGTGGCGAGGCTCAGTGCCTCGTCGATGCTGGTTTGTCCGCGCGTGGTGGCGAGGACTTCGGCGCGCTCCAGCATCGGCGGCACCAGCTTGCCGAGGAACTTGCGATAACGCACCACTTCGATGTTGCGGTCGCCGGCCTTGCGCAGGGCGATCTCGCTGGGCGCGAAATCGGCGCGCTCGGCCAATCGGGTATCGACCGTGACCACGATTGGCAACGTCGGCAAGAAACGCTCGGCATCCAGTCGGCGATCGGCGACGCATTCGAGTACATAGATCGCCTGCAGCAACGCGGTGCGCGGTGGCAGCACGTCGTCGACCATGAAGGCCGCATTGCCTTGTTCGCCGGACAGCGCCAGATCCATCGCGCCGGCGACCAGCGGGTGATCCAGCCGCAGCAGCGGCAGCTCTTCGCGCGACAAGGCCACGTCGCGCGCGAACGTCACCGACTGCGGACCTTCGGCAAAGCCGGGCAGGGCATCGGTGGACAGGTATTGCGGATCGAGCAGCAGCACCTGGCCGCCGAGTTCCTCGGCGTGGATGCCGAATGCCTCCAGCAGGCGCTGCACGAACGCGTCGCGGCCCGGATCGAAATCCTCGCGGGCAAACGCCTGCTGCAGTTCGTCGGCGTGCAGGTCGCGGCTGGCCGCCAGCTCCAGCAGATGATCGCGACCGCCGCGGATCAGCTCGGCCATCTGCTCGTGACTGGCGCGCGGTTTCGGCCAGCAGCACGTCCAGTTCCTGGTCGCGGTTGTCGTCGCCGCGCGCATGTTCGTCGGCCAGTCGGGCCAGCGGCTCGCCATAGCGGCGCAGCAGTTCGCGGCCGTCGGCCGGACTCATGCGGAACGCATCGATGCCCTTCGTCGTACCAGCGGGCCAGCACATGCTGCGCGCTGTCGGCGACGGCCAGGATATGGATGTTGATGTCGTGCTTCTGGCCGATCCGGTCGAGTCGGCCGATGCGCTGTTCGAGCAGGTCCGGATCCAGCGGCAGATCCCACAGGATCAGGCGGTGCGCGAACTGGAAGTTGCGTCCCTCCGAGCCGATCTCCGAGCACAGCAGCAGGCGCGCGCCATCGGGCTCGGCGAAATACGCGGCGTTGCGGTCGCGCTGCACGATGCCGAGGCCTTCGTGGAAGCGCGCCACGCGCGACGCCGCTGCGCGTGCGCAGCACGTCTTCCAGCGCCAGCACCTTGGCCTGGCTGCGGCAGATCAGCAGGAACTTGTCCTGCGGGTGCTGATCGAGCAGGGCGATCAGGGTGTCGATGCGCGGATCGGCGCTGTAGTCGACTTCGATCAGTGCCGGCGGCTGCTGGATGTCGGCGTGGAATTCGGCCAGCAGCGACTGGCGGGTGTTCTCCTCCAGCGTGTCGGCGTCGAGCAGGTGCCATTCGGGCAGGCGCTTGGGAAAGCCGCCGACGCCGGCGCGGCTGTTGCGGAACATCACGCGGCCGGTGCCGTGGCGGTCGATCAGCGCGGCGAGCAGTTCGCGCGCGTGTCGCCGGCTTGGTCGATTCGGCCAGGCATGCGCGGCAAGCGCCGTCGTCGCCGTGGAAGGCGTTCGGCGAGGGCTGGCACGCTGCGGCAGCGTCGAGCGCGTGCACCGTCGAGCAGCCGGTCGGCAATCTTCGACAAGCGCCTGGATAGCGTGTCGGCTTCGGCCAGATAGCCGTCCAGGTCGTGGTAGCGCTGCGGATCGAGCAGGCGCAGGCGGGCGAAGTGGCCGCTGCGGCCGAGCTGTTCCGGCGTGGCGGTGAGCAGGATCACGCCGGGCGATCGCGGCGGCCAGTCGTTCGACCAGCGTGTAACGCGGGCTGGCGGCTTCCGGCGACCACGCCAGGTGGTGCGCCTCGTCGACCACCAGCAGATCCCACGGCGCATCCAGCAATTGCTGCGCGTGCTTCGGCGAATTTGTCGAGAAAGCCGAAGTCGGCGATCACCAGCTGCTCGTCCTCGAACGGATTGCTGTCGTCGCCGGACTGCTCCAGCGCCTCGCAGCGCTCCTCGTCGTAGATCGCGAAGCTGAGATTGAAGCGGCGCAGCAGTTCGACGAACCACTGGTACACCAAGCGTGTCGGGCAGCAGCACCAGCACGCGCGAGGCGCGGCCGGTGGCGAGCTGGCGGGCGATGATCAGGCCCGCCTCGATGGTCTTGCCGAGACCGACTTCGTCGGCCAGCAGCACCCGTGGCGGCCGGCGCGCGGCAGCGATGCCGGCCACGCGCAGCTGGTGCGGCACCAGCCCGATCCGCGCGGCACCGAGGCCCCACATCGGCGAACGGCGTGCTTCGGCACGCCGCTCGCAGGCCTTCCAGGCGCAGTTCGAACTGCGCGACCGGATCGGTGCGGCCACCGATCAGGCGATCGTCGGCCTGGCTCACGCTCTGTTCGTCGTCGAGCTGGCCTTCGTCCAGCTCGCGGCCTTCGCCGCGGTAGATCAGCAGGTCGTCGCGAATCTCGACGCGCTCGACCAGGAACGCGATGCCCTTGCCGGCGACGCGCTGGCCGGCACGGAACTCGGCGCGCAGCAGCGGCGCCGAATCCATCGCGTACGGGCGCAGCACCCCGGCCTTGGCGAACAGCACCTGCACGCCGCGTCCTTCGACGCGCAATACGGTGCCGAGGCCGAGCTCGGGTTCGGCAGAGGAGATCCAGCGTTGACCAGGTACGAACATTATTCAGCCGCGTTGCATCAAGGGCCGACGATTATCCGCCCCGCAGCGCGTGGTGGGAACAGCTGGCAGCGGTAATCAGCCTCGACGGACGCCATCGCTGCCGTATGCGCTCAGGTTTCGGCCCATTGGCGCAGCAGGTTGTGATAGATGCCGGTCAGCTGCAGCACCGCGTCGGCGTCGGCGCCGGTCGCGCAGGCGTCTGGATCGAGGTGTCGAGCTCGAACAGCAGGCGGCGCTGCGCGTCGTCGCGCACCATGCTCTGCACCCAGAAGAACGAGCCAGGCGCGCGCCGCGCGTGACCGGCTGCACGCGGTGCAGGCTGCTGGACGGGATAGAGGATCAGGTCGCCGGCCGGCAGCTTGACCTCGTGCTCGCCGTAGGTGTCGCTGACGATCAGCTCGCCGCCGTCGTAGTCGTCCGGCTCGCTCAGGAACAGCGTGCAGGACATGTCGGTGCGCAGCTGGCCGGCGTGCGCCGGGCAGCGCGCATCACCGCGCCGTCGACGTGGAGGCCGTAGTGCTCGCCGCCCTCGTAGCGGTTGAACAGCGGCGGCAGGGTGCGCAGCGGCAGCGCGGCGGCGAAGAACAGCGGATGTCGCGCCAGCGCCGCCAGCACGATCTGGCCCGAGTTCGCTGGCGCAGCGGCGATGCATCCGGCAGCTGCCGGTTGCGCTTGACCTGCGCGCCCTGCGCGCCGACGGTTTCGCGGCCGTCGACCCAGTCGGCGCGCGTCGAGCGCGGCGCGCATCTGCGGCGACCTGTTCGCGGTCGAGGACGTCGGGGATGTGCAGCAGCATGGCAGGTTCCTGAGGAGCCGTTCCGCAGGGGAACGGGCTCGCCAGCGTCACACGTCAGAAGCGGAAGTTGGCGGTCAGCATGGCCGAGCGCGGCGCGCCCGGCGTGTAGCGGTAGCCGCTCTTGTTGATCGCCGCCACGTACTGCTTGTCGAACAGGTTGTAGACGTTCAAGCGCAGGTCGAAGTTCTTGTTGACCGCGTAGGAGGCCATCGCGTCGAACACCCAGTACGCCTCGGTGTAGGCCGGCGTGCCGATCGCGCCGTCGGTGCCGCGCTGCAGCTCGCCGGTGTAGCGCGCGCCGCCGCCGATCGTCAGGCCGAACGGCAGCGTGTAGGTGGTCCAGGCGGTGAAGGCGTTCTTCGGCGTGTAGGTCAGATCGCTGGTGCCGTCGTGCGGCGACGGTCGGGCCGTTCGACCACGCTCGGTGTCCATCGTGGTGAAGCCGGCGCTGACCGCCCAGTTGTCGGTGAGCTCGCCGACCACGCCCAGCTCGATGCCCTGCACGCGCTTCTTGCCGGTCTGGTAGTACGTGCAGCGTCGGCCGGATCCTGCACCACCTCGTTCCTGACGTCGGTGCGGTAGAGCGCGCCGGTCAGCAGCAGCTCGTCGTCGAGCAGGTCCCACTTGGTGCCGACTTCGGCGGTCGTGGCCTTCTGCGGATCGAAGTTCGGGTTGTCGGCGCTGTTGGCGGCCGTGCTGCAGCGCGAAGTTGCTGCCGCCCGGCGGCTGCTGCGACGACGGCGTAGGTCGCGTAGATGCTGCCGTTCGCGGCCGGCTTGTACAGCACGCCGAGCTTGCCAGTTGAGCAGGTTGTCGGACGTGCTGGTATCGACGCTCGGCACCGATGCTGCCGGTCGGCAGCCGCCGCAGGCCGGGCGCGTCGCGGCGCGCCGCAGGCCACGACGCTGGTGAAGTCGGTGCGTGTAGTGGTCGAGCGCGCACGCCGGCGTTGAGCTGCCAGTGCTCGCCGAACTTCAGCGTGTCGAACAGCGTAGGCCGCCGACGGTGTCGGTCTTGCCGTGCGCTGTCGGCGCCGTTGCGCGCCGCAGTGCAGGCTCGCCACGTTCGGGTTCGGGTCGTACAGGTTCGCCGCCGGCCAGGCGCTGCCGCGCGGCGTGGCGGCCAGGCCGTAGCGTGTCCTGCTTCTCGCGGGTCAGCTCGACGCCGGCGCTCAGGTCGTGCGTGCACGCGCCGGTGTCGAAGTCGGCGCGTCAGGTTGGTCTGGTTGGTCAGGATGCGGTTGTCCTGGTCCTTGACGGTCGGCTTGCTGCGCGCGATGCGTCCAGGTCGACGGATCGGTCGGATGTCCGGCGTCGGCAGGTTGCGCCGCGCGTCGACGCCATGAACGACGTCAGCAGGTAGTCCTGCTGCGGTGCGGCCGTAGCGCGTGGTGTTGCGCAGCGCGCACGTCGTCGGCGAAGTCGTGCTCGATGCGCACGGTGAACATGTCGGCCGTGACGTCGTCGTAGTCGGCGTCGGTGCCGTAGAAGTTGCTCGGATCGACCGTCGGCGCGCGTGCGCGATGCTGCGGGCGCGTGCGGATCCGGGCGTGCTGTAGCCGGGCAGGCCGATGGTCGGCACGCCGCCGTCGGGCACGTTGTCCTGCTTGACGTGCAGGTAGTCGAGGTAGACGCGGGTCGCGCGTGCCCAGGCCGAAGGCCAGCGACGGCGCGACGCCCCAGCGCTTGTTCTTGACCTCGTCGCGGCCCGGCACGCCGCTGTCCTGCGCCATCAGCGTTCAGGCGGAAGCGCGGCTGGTCGCTGCCGAGCGTCTGGTTGCAGTCGGCGGTGCCGCGCTTGCTGGTCGCCGCTGCCGCAGGCGACCGAGCGCCGAGTAGGCTGTCGCGCAGGTTCGGCTGCTTGCTGACCAGGTTGATCGTAGCCGGTCGGCGCGGTGCGGCCGATGTCGGTGCCGGCCGGGCCCTTGACCACTTCGACCTGTTCGATGTTGAAGACGTCGCGCGAGATCGAGCCGAGGTCGCGCACGCCGTCGACGAAGATGCTGCTCGAGGTGTCGAAGCCGCGCATGTAGATCGCGTCGCCGGTGCTGGTGTTGCCGTTCTCGCCGAGGAAGAAGGTGCCCACGCCGGGGGTGTTGCGCAGCGCTTCGGTCAGCGTGGTCGCGCCCTGCTGCTGGATCAGTTCCTTGTTGATGACGCTGATGGTCTGCGGCGTGTCGAGCAGCGGCTGGGTGAACTTCGGCGAGGACAGCTGATCGACGCGATAGTCGTTGGTGGTGGCTTCCACTTTCACACCCGGCAGATTCTTCGCGTGGGCGATCTGGGCATCACTGGATGATGCGGGTGCAGGCGTGTCCGTGGCGGTCGCGGGAAAGGCCAGCGCCAGGCCGGTGAGCAGGGTGGCTGCGGTCACCATGCCGGACGACGAAGCGGACTTGCGATGGGTGGTCGAGTGCTTGCGGCTATTGATGAAAGCCATGAAGGGTCCAGTAATGAATGGGTGCTGCGTGTCGACAGGGCTTGGCGGGTCTGGCGAATGCGGGTATTTCGCAGTGGCTGGATGCAGGTTTTTGGGCCAGCCGAAAGCACGCACAGCTATTAGCTGTGTGGGCAATGGCGCGCCATCGTGGACAGGGATCTGAATTCGTGAAACGTGCCGGCGCCATGTCGCTGCGCGAATGGGTCCGGGCATGTGCATACGATATTTTTAATGAGAATGATTTGCAATACCTAAATGTCACCAATGCGTGCCGGCAAGGCAAAGTCATCGAACACGGTGACACGGCGCCAAACAAAAAGGCCCCGCATTTGCATGCGAGGCCTCGGTCTTCGTGCCGCGATGACCTGCGGCACTCAGGGGCAGCGGCTTACCAGATCTTCACCTGCTTGTCGTCCGCACGCACCATCGCATCGCCCGGCTTGCACTGGAACGCGGTGGCGAAGGCCGGCATGTTGGACGGCGCACCGATCGCACGCAGCGATTCCGGTGCATGCGGATTGGTGTTGATCAGCAGCTCGGCGGTCTTGTCGCGCATGGAACCACGCCACACACGGGCCCAGTTGAGGAAGAAGCGCTGATCCTGGCTGTAGCCGTCGATCTGCTTCGCAGGCCTCGGCCGGATTGGACTTCAGGGCCATCTGCAGCGCGTCGTAAGCCGCGTTCAGGCCACCCAGGTCGCCGATGTTCTCGCCGAGAGTCAGCTTGCCGTTGACGTGCAGGTCAGGCTTGCTCTTGATCGGAGCATAGGCGTTGAACTGGTCCACCAGCTTGCCGGTGCGAGCCTCGAACTGAGTCTTGTCGGCCGCGGTCCACCAGTCTTTCTGGTTGCCGTCGCCGTCGAACTGGGCGCCCTCGTCGTCGAAGCCATGGCTGGCCTCATGGCCGATCACCGCGCCGATGCCACCATAGTTGATCGCGTCGTCGGCCTTGGCATCGAAGAACGGCGGCTGCAGGATCGCGGCCGGGAAGTTGATCGTGTTGTCAGTCGGGTTGTAGTACGCGTTGACCGTCTGCGGGGTCATGCCCCATTCCTTGCGGTCGGTCGGCTTGCCGATCTTGGCGATGTCGTACTCATAGTTGAACTTGCCGGCAGCCTTGACGTTGGCGTAGTAGTTATCCGGCTTGATCTCCAGGCCGGACCAGTCGCGCCACTTGTCGGGGTAGCCGATCTTCGGCAGGAACTTGTTCCACTTGTCGATTGCCTTGGTCTTGGTGTCGGCGCTCATCCAGTCGAGGTTCTCGATGCGTGCCTTCAACGCGTTGCGCACGTTGGTGACCAGCTCTTCAGCACGCTGCTTCGCTTCGGGAGTGAATTCCTTGGCCACATACAGCTGGCCAAGCGCCTGGCCCATGCCGCCGTTGACGGCGCTGAGCACACGCTTCCAGCGCGGCTTCTGCTGCGGCTGGCCGGACAGCGTGGTGCCGTAGAACGCGAACTTGTTGTCCTGGAAATTCTTGCTGAGATACGGCGATGCGTCGTCGATCGCGTGGAAGCGCAGATAGGCCTGCCACTGGCTGACCGGGGTACTCGCCAGCATCTTGTCGAACTGCGCGAAGAACTTCGGCTGCGACAGCGAGAAGCCCTTGTCGACGGTCACGCCCTGGGCGGTGAAGAACTTTTCCCAGTTGAAATGCGGGGTGACCTTGTCGGCATCCTTGACGCTGACGAAGTGGTACTGGTTCTTCGGGTCGCGCTCTTCCACCGGCGCCAGCGAGGCGGCGGCGAGCTGGGTTTCGAACTTCAGCACGTCGTCGGCCTGCTTCTTCGCATCGGCCTCGGCGACGCCGGTCAGTTCAAGCGACTTGGCAATATAGGCGACGTACGCGTCGCGCTGCTCCTTGTGCTCGGGACTGGTGTAGTAGTCCTTGGTCGGCAGGCCCAGGCCCGATTCATTCGCGTACGCGATCTGCATGTCGGCATGCTGGAAGTCGGCGCCGGAGCCGAACTCGAACACCTGGCCGTCGCCCTCGGCGTAACGCTGGGTGATGAAGTTGGCCACGTCGTCGCCGCTCTTCAGGCCGGCGATTGCGTCGAGCTTTGGCTTGAGCGGGTCGAAGCCGTTCTTCTCGATGGTCGCCTCGTCCATGCCGGAGTGGTACAGCCAGCCGATCTTCTGCTCGATCGAGCCAGCCTTGGCGCTGTCGGCATTCTTGCTGGCTTCATCGACGATGTCGTGCTGGGTCTTCAGGCTGCTCTCGTTGAGCATGTTGAAGGCGCCCCAGCTGGTCTGGTCGTCCGGGATCGGGTTGGCGGTAACCCATTTGGCGTTGACGAAGCCGTTGAAGTCCTGGCAGGCATTGATCTTCGGGTCGAGCTCGCTGACATCAAAGATGCTTTTGCCGAGATCGGCCGCAGCGGTGGTGCTGCTGGCGGCCGGGGCGGCGCTTGCACTGCTGGCCGGCGCATTGGCGGCCGGCTCCTGCTTGCCGCAGGCGGTCAGCGACAGGCCCAGGCTTACGGCCAGAGCCAGCGCCAGGGGCTTCAGATACTGCTTGGTCATGGATATCTCTCTGTGAGTGATGTTGCCCGTCGGGCGGTTACGGTGGTGGTGGACGGACCGCGCTGCTGGATTCCCCCTCAAAACGCGGCCATACCTGTTCACGCTAGGTCAAACGTCATGGGTCAGACAGTGTCAAAGGTCAGGGGGTGCCGCCGCCGGCAGCCGGGCCCTGATTCACTGGTAATTGATGCAGTTGCCCGGCATCCAGCCGCAACACGGGGTAGGTGCCGACATGCTGGGCGGCGTACCACGGCGAGCGTTCGAAGAAGAACTGCAGGCGGGCATTGCTGCTGGCGGCGAAGGCCGGGTCGTCATGCAGCCTGCGTTCGAACTCGGCGTGCAGTGCCGGATTCTTCGCCAGCATCTCGCGCGCCAACTTCTCCGCCACGCGCGGTTCGCCATATTCCTTCGCCTCGAACATTGCGTTGAGGTAGCTCCAGTGCAGCAACGAGTCGGGCGCCTGCGGTTCGAGTAGCTGGATGACCACGTTGGCGGCCCGCTGGTCCAGCGGCACGATCACCGAACCGGCCGGCAGGGGCACGTCGCGCGGCAGCGCATGCAGGGTGAAGTCGCGCAGCATCAGATGGCCTTCGAACGGTTTGCTCGCCCACTTCGGATCATCGAGCTGATAGCCCTCGGCATGGATCGTCAGTGAGTGGTCGATGCGGCTGTAGCGGATGCCATGCGCGTCGAGCTTGTCGATGATCACGGTCCATTGCGCCGGCACCACATAGGCGGCTGGCGGGGTGATCGACAGGTCCGGCAGCAGGCCGTTCCAGTTGTCGATGCTGTAGTTCTTCGGTTGGCTTGGGTCGTACTGGATCCAGTCGCTGTTGGAAATGTCGCTGTGGCTGATCGTGAAGGCGTAGCCCTTGAGCTCGTAGGGCGCCGATTGCGGATCCGGCTTGAACGTCAACGGCACGCTGGCGTGCGCATGGTGGGCACGCGCGATGGTATCGGCGTCGGCGCGTGCGGTGGTGGCGAGCAGGGCGACCGGATGCTGGTCGATCTGCTCCAGCATCAGCTCGACCAGATCGTAGGTGGCGCGCACGCGGTTCTCGTATGGTTTCAGCATGTGCGTCTCGATCAGCAGCGCGGGGCGGTTCTGCAGCGCGGCGTAGCCGGTAGAGAAGCGCGGGCCGGAACCGAAATTCTCGATGCCCTTGCGCGGATCGCGGCCGTCCTTGAACTCCAGATAGATCGAGGCGAGGTGGCCGCGCTTCTCGTACGCCGGTATCGCGTGGTTGACGATCGCGTCGTGCTGCCACGCACTCACCGCCGGGTCGAGCTTGTGCGGATCCTCGGTGTACCAGGTCAGGTCGTACTGATAGTCGGCGCCGTCGGTGGTGTGCACGTCGATCAGGAAGTCCGGCAGCCAGCGCTGCCACAGCCGCAGCCACGCCAGCATCTCCGGCGCATCGGCCTTGACGTAGTCGCGGTTGAGGTTGAGGTATTGCGACTGGCCGCGGAAGCCCATGCTGTCGGGGCCGTTCTGGTTGATGCGGTGGTACGGCGACGCATTCTCGTGGCCATCCACGCTGAACACCGGGATGTAGACCAGCACCAAGTGGTCGAGCACGTGCGGGTATTTGCCGGTGATCGCGATATCGCGCAACAACATCAGCCCGGCGTCCTTGCCCTCGATCTCGCCCGGATGGATGCCGGCCTGCAGCAGCACGACCGGCTTGCCGGCCTTGCGTGCGTCGGCCGGATCGAACGTGCCGTCGCCGCTGGCGATCACCACGGTCATCGGCCGTCCTTCCGGCGTGGTGCCGAATGTGGCCAGGCGGATCACACCCGGCGCCGCGCGCTGCAGGCGTTCCAGATAGGCCAGTGTGTCGGCGTAGCTCGGCGTGGTGCGGAAATGCGCAGCTTCTGCCGGCGTGATCCAGTTGCTGTTCGCATCGGCGGCATGTGCGCTCATGGCGGCAACCCCAAGCACCACGGACAACAGGACGTGGCGCAGGCTCATGCATGAGCCTCCGGTTCGTCATGACGCAGCACTACGGGCGAAGCGGGCAGCGTATCGGGCGCCACTGCGCCACCGGAAATGATGAAGGCCATCGCCTGATCCATCGTCCAGTCGGTCGGGGTTAGCTCACTAAGAGGCAGCACGACGAGATAACCGCCGGTGGGATTCGGCGTGGTCGGGATGAATACCGCCGCCATTTCGCGACCGGTGCCGTCCTCGACCATCACCCGAGTGACGAAGCCGACTACCTTCATGCCACGACGTGGAAACTCCACCAGCACCACGCGCTGTACGCCGGACGGCTTGTTCTGCAGCACCGCCATCAGTTTCTTGGTGCCGCCGTAGATCGTCTGTACCACCGGGATGCGTGCGAGCAGGCCGTCGAACGCATTGATGAAGCGCTGGCCGATCACCCGATTGGCGACGAAGCCGAGCAGATACAGCGCCGCCAGCGTGATCACCAGCGCGATGATGGAAGTCAGCCATTGCGTGTTGAGCGTCTCGGCCGCACGGGGTGCTACCAGCGCCAGCGCGCCGAGCAGCGCATTGACCAGCGGTGCGCCGATGCCGGCCAGCATGCCAAGTACAAACTTGAACACCAGCCAGGTCACCCACAGCGGGATGAAGGTGAGCAGGCCGGTCAGCAGATAGCGTTTGAGGCGCAGTGGGCGCATTGGCGGCTTCAGTCGGAGAGAGGATAGCCAGTCATTCTAGAGGACGACGATGACGTAGCGGGGGCACCGGCCGGCCGGTGGCGACAGTGAGCGGCAAGTCGGATCATCAGTCACAGCGGACGGAGCAGGTTGCTGTGATTTTTTTCGCGGCCGTGCGAATCATGAGGTGAATCGCGGGGAATATCGACGTCCATGACTGCCAGACAACACCAGCAAAGTTTCGAATCGCTGTTGCAGGAACATCGCCGGATCGTCTTCAAGGTGGCGGGCCTGTACAGCCGCAGTGCAGCCGATCGCGACGATCTGGTGCAGGAAATCAGCGTGCAGCTGTGGCGTTCGTTCAGTGGCTATGACGAAACACGGGCGAAGTTTTCGACCTGGATGTACCGCATCGCGCTGAATGTGGCGATTTCGCAGGCGCGGCGCGAGCGTTGGTCGGAGGCCGATCGGTTCGAGCCGCTGGAAGCGCATCACCTGGAAACCGTTGACGGCGGCGAGGCGATACCCGAGCAGGACGAGCGGCTGACCGCGCTGTACGCGTTCATCGGCCAGCTCGATCCGCTCAACCGCGCGCTGATTCTGTTGTACCTGGAAGACCGCGACTACGCCGAGATGGCCGAGATCCTCGGCATCAGCGAAACCAACGTGGCCACCAAGATCAGTCGCATCAAACAGAAACTGCGCGGCCAGATGACCGCCGCGGAAACCACCGGAGCATGACCATGGAACTCGACGAGATGAAACTGGCCTGGCAAGGGTTGGATCGCCGGCTTGAGCAGCAATACGCGCTGAACCTGCAGCTGTTTCGCAACGGCCGACTGGACAAGCTGCAGCGCGGGTTGCGACCGCTGGTATGGGGGCAGGCGATCCAGATGCTGATCGGCGTGCTTGGCCTGCTGGTACTGGCGCCGATCTGGATCGCCCACTGGCGCGATCCCGCCGTGCTGATCGCCGGCGTGGTGATGCACGTCTATTGCGTGGGGCTGATCATTGTCGGTGCGGTGGTGCAGGAACACATCGTGCGTATCGATTACGGCGCGCCGGTGCTGACGATCCAGCGGCAGCTGCTGCAGCTGCGGCGCATCTATGCCTTCTGGGGTGCGATCGTGGTGGGTTGGCCGTGGTGGTTTCTCACCGCGCCACTGCTGGTGGTGCTCACGCGCGGCGCGATCATGGTCAACGCGCCGTCGGCGATCTGGATCCAGCTGGCGATCGGCGTGGTCGGTCTGTTCGCGACATGGTGGTTCTTCTACCGCTGGTCGCGGCGCCCGGAGCGTGGCGAACTGGCGCGCCGGATCGACGACAGCACCGCCGGCGGCAGCATTCGCCACGCACAGGCGGCGCTGGACGAGATCGTTCGCTTCGAGCAGGAATAGGCAACAGCCGTGGCGCGATGGGCTGACGCTCAGCGCGCTTTCGGTTTCAGCCGCACATAGATCTGCTTGCGCACGCGGGCGATCACTTTGCCGCTCGCGGTGACCACGTCGGTCTCGAACCAGCGCAGCACTTTCTCGCCGCCGGCCGCTGACGCACGCAATTCATCGACGACGCTGCTTTCCAGCTTGAAGTGGGCGTAGACGTCCTCGCGACCGGGCGCCACGAAATCGATCGCGCCAGCCTTGTCCCACACGTAGTAGTCGTTGCCGAGCTGGTGCATCGCCAGCAGCATCCAGAACGGATCGACCATCGCGAACAGGTTGCCGCCGAACTGGCTGCGCACGTAGTTGCGATTCCATGGGCGCAAGCGCAACACTACCTTCGCCTCGCTGTAATCGTCGCTGAGCGACTGCACGCGGATGGCGTTGATGAGGAAGGCGGCCACAGATTGAGCAGGCGGCGGAAGGTGGATGCTTTCATCGGGCTGTCTTGCTCAGAACAGCAGCGAAGCCATCTTGCGGCGGTAGCGACTGACCAGATCGGCATCGTCGAGCGTGGCAAACGCGGCCAGCAGGCGTTTCTTGCCCTGTCCCTCGTTCCAGTCGCGGGCGTTCTGCAGGATCGCCAGGAATTGATCGAGGCCAGCGGCGGGTTCGCCCTCCAGCAACAGGCGTACACCGAGCTGGTCGCGCGCCGTCCAGTCATTCGCGTCGGCCTGCACGCGTTGCTGCAATTCGGCGGTGCTGGGTGCATCTTTCAGTGCGTGCGCCAGATCCAGTTCGCTGCGCAGGCGCAATGCGCGGGCATCGATGGCGAGGTTGGCCGGTAGTGCGGTCAAGGCGGCGTCGGCGGCGTCGGTCTGGCCAGCACGCATCAGCGCCAGCGCCAGTTCGAGTTTCAATTCGGCCTTGGCCGGTTCGGCCGCGATCGCCTGTTGCAGCCGGTCGATGGCCTGCTCCGGAGTCTCCGGCACGGCTTCTTCGACGGCCTTGTCGGCCGCTTCCAGCGGCTGCACATGGCGCGACAGGAATTCACGCAGCTGGCCTTCGGGCAGCGCACCGGCAAAGCCGTCGAGTACCTGGCCGTCCTTCACCAGCACCACGGTCGGGATGCTCTTGATGCCGAACATGCCGGCCAGTTCCTGCTGCGTGTCCACGTCGACCTTGCCGAGTCGGAACGCGCCGTTGTATTCGGCGGCGAGTTTTTCCAGCATCGGGCCGAGCACTTTGCACGGCTCGCACCAGGTCGCCCAGAAGTCCACCAGCACCGGCGTGGTCAGGGATGCCTATCGGCGATCCCTTCGGCAAGGAGTGGCATGGCATGGACACCGGCATGGTGACGCTGAAGCCGGGCGCATCCGTGACGTGGAAGGTGAAGTTGGAGCTGTTCACGCCGCCCGCAGCGACAAAATAACTTGCACCACTTGAATGGGCGTCGTAGGCCACACGGTCTACGGCGCTTTTCATTTTGGAATCGCTTCGGGTTTCCGTGACCGTGGTCACGTCATCCTCGCGACAATATTCTGCAACTCCGCGCCATATCTGCCGTCTTAAGCAGGTATGCAGACCACAAACGTGCGGTGCCTGTGCTGCGGCAGCCGGACGCTCACTGCTCCAGGGATTTTTGAGCTGTGCCCCGTGTGCTGGTGGCAGGACGACGGACAGGATGAGTCAGATGCCGACGTGGTGCGCGGCGGACCCAACGGTACCTTGAGCCTGACCGTGGCGCGCGCGAATTTCCTGGCCTGCGGCGCATCGGATCCGCGTTTCCTCGGCCGCGTGCGCGCGCCGCTGGCCGCGGAACGCTCGGCCGATTACGATGCAGCATTTCGTCCCGCGGTCTAGGTGTATCCGCTGATCTGCTGTCTGCGCTAAGTTGCGCGCCTCCACGGTTTGACCCCCTTAGGAAAGCCTCTTACCATTGAAGCAGGCGCCTGCCTCGCGCGTGGTCTGGCACGCAACTCAAGTCCACCAGGCTTCACCCCGTCCCATCCAGCGCAGGCGAAGACATTCACGGAAGGCAAAACTTGGGCACTACTTTGACCACCCCAGAATCAAGCACCACAGACACAGTCGAGACCGCAACCACCGTTGAGAACACCTCTGCGAACCAGCCTGAGGCAGGTGGGGAGCAAGAGCGCGCCCACGATCACACCGGACACGATCACACACATCAGCACGGGCCTGTCTTCAATCCCGAGGTCACGCGCTCGGTCGAGGTCACCATCCCGGAGGATGAGGTCTCGCGCGCGATGCGCTCCGTGGTGAAGCGCTATCAGAAGCAGGCGCGCATCCCCGGCTTCCGCGCCGGAAAGGTGCCGGAGTCGCTGGTCCGCGCGCGTTTTGCCGACCGTATCCGCCAGGAGGTGTTGGAGGCGGTGATGCCGCAGCACTTCCAGCGCGCCATCACGGAGGGCAACTTCCGCCTGGTCTCGCAGCCGCAGGTGGTGGATATGAGCATGGAGGACGGCAAACCGCTCTCCTTCAAGGCTGAGTTCGAAGTGATGCCGGAGTTCTCTATCGAGGGCTACCAGGATGCGAAAGTGGAAAAGCCGAGCTCCGCCTTTACCGACGAAGAGTTCGCGGCCGAGGTTGAGCGCGTGCGCGACTCACGCTCCACGATGGAGCCGGTCGAAGAGGAGCGCCCCCTGGTGAATGGCGACTGGGCGCAGATCACCTTTACCGGGAGTGTCCAGCCGGCAGGCGAAGGCGAGCCTGACAAGGAAAGCGCCCCCCTGAGCGGCGAGGACGTAATCCTAGAAGTTGGCGGATCGAATACCCTGACCGCCTTCAGCGATGCACTGCGCGGCGCGACGGTGGGCCAGGAACTGAAGTTCGAGGTCGATTATCCCGAAGACTTCGGAGAGAAGCGGCTTGCTGGCAAGAATGTGGCCTACGACGTTACCGTCAAAGGCATCAAGCGGCGGGTACAGCCGGAGTTAAACGACGACTTTGCAAAAGAGCTCGGAGACTATTCAGGCTACGAGGACTTCACCACCCGCTTCCGCGAGAATCTGCAGTCAGAAAAGGATCGCCGTACCGAGGCGGAGACGCGCGACCGGCTGCTGACCGCGCTGAGCGAGCGCTTCCAGTTCCCGGTGCCGGAGTCGCTGGTTCAAGAGCAGATCGACGCCCGTCTGGAGCGCGGACTGCGGGCCCTGGCCGCGCAGGGTATGCGCGAAGAGGACATGGGCAGCTGGACTTTGCCCGCCTGCGGCGGCGCAGCGCAATTCGGCCACCAGCGAGGTGAAGTCGCTGCTCATTCTGGACCGCATTGCGGACGCGGAGAAGATCGGGGTTACCGATCAGGAGGTCGAGCAGGAGCTCGAGTTGCTCTCCTTACAGACGCGCGAACCGATGGAGACCCTGCAGGTGCGTTTGACGCAGGATGGGTCGCTGGCTAGAATCCGGGAACAAATTAGACGGGAAAAAACCGCGAAGCTATTGTACGAACGACTTTAGTTGTAGGTGGAATGAGTGGTAGTTGGAGCAGTCTGTAATTGAGCGCAGCAGTCGCTCTTTGAGGGGACGCAGGAGAACCAGCCAGCCGGAGAAAGCACCGGCGGGCGAGGAGCACACAGAAGAGCATGGCATTGGTTCCAATGGTGGTTGAGCAGACGAGTCGGGGCGAGCGCGCCTACGACATTTACTCCCGTCTGCTTCGCGACAACATCATTTTCCTGGGTACACCGATCGACGATCAGGTCGCCAATCTCATTGTCGCTCAAATGCTGTTTCTCTCCGGCGAGGACCCGGAGAAGGACGTTCAGCTTTACATCAATTCGCCGGGCGGCTCGATTACCGCCGGGTCTGGCCATCTACGACACCATGCAGTTCATCAAGAACAACGTGGTGACGTACTGCATTGGACAGGCGGCCAGCATGGGTGCATTTCTTCTGACTGGCCGGTACCAAGGGAAAGCGGTTTGCGCTGCCCAACTCGCGTATCCTGATTCACCAGCCGTCGATGGGCGGGCTTGAGCGGTCAGGCGACGGATATCGATATTCATGCACGCGAGATTCTGCGCATTCGCGAGATCACCAACACGCTGATGGCGAAGCACACCGGCCAGCCGCTGGAACGCATTGAACGGGATGTGGAACGCGACTTCATCATGAACTCGCAGCAAGCCAAAGAGTACGGCATTATCGACGAAATCATCGACCGGCCCCGCACGTAGGGCCGGCGCGAACTGCAACGGAACTCAAATTGGCGAGGCCAAGGAGTAGTCAACAATGAAAACGCGCACGGGACCTGAAGAAGCACTGCGCTGTTCGTTCTGTCACAAATCGCAGGACGCGGTAGCCAAGTTGATCTCGTCGCCCAGCGACTATCCGCGGGCATACATCTGCGATGAGTGCGTCGCGGTCTGCAACTCCATCCTCGAAGACGACCGCGGCGAGACCCAGCCCGGCACGGCCGCCGGCCACTTGCCCAAGCCGCAGGAAGTGAAGAGCTTCCTCGATGATTACGTGATCGGGCAGGACCAGACCAAGAAGAAGCTCGCCGTCGCGGTCTACAACCACTACAAGCGCATCCAGATGAACCGGATGCGCAACAACGAAGTGGAGCTGGCCAAGTCCAACATCCTGCTGATCGGCCCGACCGGTCAGCGGCAAGACCTGCTGGCGCACACGCTGGCCAAGATGCTGGACGTGCCCTTCGCGATTGTCGACGCCACCACGCTGACGGAAGCCGGCTACGTCGGCGAGGACGTGGAAAACATCATCCTCAAGCTGCTGCAGGCCGCCGATGGCGACGTAACGCGCGCCCAGCAGGGCATCATCTACATCGACGAGATCGACAAGATCGGCCGCAAGGACGAAAACCCGTCGATCACCCGCGATGTCTCCGGCGAGGGCGTGCAGCAGGCGCTGCTGAAGATCCTCGAAGGCACGGTTGCCAACGTTCCGCCGCAGGGCGGACGCAAGCATCCGCACCAGGAATTCACGCCGGTCGACACCACCAACATCCTGTTCATCTGCGGCGGCGCATTTGTCGGCCTGGAGCGCGTGGTCGGACGCCGCGTCGGCAAGAAGGCACTGGGCTTCAAGGCGCGACGGAAAGCCGAAGGCGGATGCAGCGCACCACGCGCAGCGCATCGCGACACCGAGCTGCTGCGCAAGACCGAGCCGCAGGACCTGATCAAGTACGGCCTGATTCCGGAGTTTGTCGGCCGCCTGCCGGTCATGGGCATTCTCGACGAGCTGGATGAAGCGGCTCTGGTGGAGATCCTGACCAAGCCCCGCAACGCCATCCTGAAGCAGTACCAGCGGCTCTTCGAGTACGAGAACGTGCGCCTGCACTTCAGCCAGGATGCCACCGCGCCGTGGCCCGCGAGGCCCTGGCCCGCAAGGTGGGCGCGCGCGGATTGCGCATGATCCTGGAAGAGCTGATGCTCGACCTGATGTACCACCTGCCCCGCAACAAGAAGGTGCGCGACCTGGAGATCACGAGGGAAATGGTGGAGCGGCGCGACCTGTCGCTGTGCCTGCTGGAAAAGGCCGGATAGATCGCTGCAGATTCGAGTGCACTTCAGTTTTCGTACACGTCAAAGGTCACATCACATCGTGGATGTGACCTTTGAGTCTTTAGCCGTCCAGATCCTCCTCCTGCGGATTCGGCTGTACAATCCCAACAAGACTCGCTGGACTGGCTGAATCGTCGGCTACAGACGCGCTGCGCTGCAATCGGCGGCCTGCTGGCGCGTCTAAACTCATTGGTGTTCATATGACTGCTTCAAAAGAAAAGAACGAGCCTCGCAAACTTCCCATGATGCCCATTCGGGACATGGTGATCTTTCCCTACATGATGACGCCGTTCGTCGTGGGCCGCCAGTCCAGCGTGCGCGCGCTCGAAGAGGCGCTCAACGGGGACCGCAAGATCTTTCTGGCCACGCAGCACGACGCGTCGCATCGATGAGCCCAAGGCCGAAGGAGATCTACCAGGTCGGCATCCATCTGCAACATCGTGCAGAGCGTGAAGATGCCGGACGGCAACATCAAGGTGCTGGTCGAAGGCGTGGAGCGCGCCAAGTCGATCGAAGTGAACGACTCGCGATGGCTTCTTTGTCGCCACGGTGCGCACCGGCAAGACCGAGTTCGAAATGACGCCGGCAGTCGAGCAGTTGATGCAGCGCGTCACCGGCCTGTTCGAGCAGTACGTCAAGCTGCAGCAGTCGCTGAACTACGAGACCATCATCGCCACGGTGCGCATGGATGAGCCGGCCAAGCTCTCCGACACCATCGCCGCCAACCTGCAGCTTCGGCATCGAAGAGAAGCAGGAACTGCTGGGCATCTTCGATCCCAGCGACGCGTCTGTCGCGCATCGCCGACGTGCTCGACATCGAAATCGAGAAGCTCGACCTGGATCGCAACATCCAGTCGCCGCGTGAAGCGGCAGATGGAGCGCGCGCAGAAAGAGTACTACCTCAACGAGAAGATCAAGGCCATCCAGAAGGAACTGGGCCGCGGCGAGAAGAGCGAGTTCGACGAGCTGCGCAAGAAGATCGAAGCCGCGGGCATGCCGAAGGACGTGCTCGACAAGGCCATCCAGGAGCTGAAGAAGCTGGAAGCCATGCCGCCGATGTCGGCCGAGTCGACCGTGTAGCCGCAACTACATCGACTGGCTGCTGGCCGTGCCGTGGAAGAAGAAGTCGAAGGAAACGCGCTCCATCGATTACGCCGAAAAGGTGCTGAACGAAGACCACTACGGCCTCGAAAAGATCAAGGAGCGCATTCTCGAATTTCTCGCCGTGCGCCAGCTGGTGAAAAATCCCAAGGGCTCGATCCTGTGCTTCGTCGGACCTCCGGGCGTGGGCAAGACCTCGCTGGGCATGTCGATCGCCAAGGCCACCGGCCGCAAGTTCGTGCGCCTGTCGCTGGGCGGCGTGCGCGATGAGGCGGAGATTCGCGGCCATCGCCGCACCTACATCGGCGCACTGCCGGGACAGATCATTCAGCACATGAAGAGGGCGGGCACCAAGAACCCGGTCTTCCTGCTGGACGAAGTGGACAAGATGGCTTCCGACTTCCGCGGCGATCCGGCGTCGGCGCTGCTCGAGGTTCTCGATCCGGAGCAGAACACGACCTTCCAGGATCACTACCTCGACGTGGACTACGACCTGTCGCAGGTGCTGTTCGTGGCCACTGCCAACGTGCTGCACACCATCCCGGCGCCGCTGCAGGACCGCATGGAAGTGCTGCGCCTGCAGGGCTACACCGAGCAGGAGAAGCTCGAGATTGCCAAGCAGTACCTGGTGAAGAAGCAGCGCGAGCAGACCGGGCTGAGCGAGAAGAACGTCGTCTTCACCGACGATGCGATCCTGGAAATCATCCGCAACTACACGCGCGAAGCCGGCGTTCGCAACCTGGAGCGCGAGATCGGCAACGTCTGCCGCAAGGTAGCGCGCCGCGTCGTGAAGAAGGGCGCGAAGCACAAGGAAGAGATCACCGGCGCCAACATCAGCCGAATTTCTCGGCGTGGCGAAGTTCCGCGATTCCGAGGTGCACGAGAAGAGCGAAGTCGGCCTGGTCACCGGCCTTGCCTGGACCGAGGTGGGCGGCAGCATTCTCACCACCGAAGTGCAGGTGCTCGACGGCAAGGGCAAGCTGACCATCACCGGCCAGCTCGGCGACGTGATGCAGGAGTCGGCGCAGGCCGCGCTCGCCTACATTCGCAGCAGGGCGCAGGCACCTGGGCCTGCCGCGCGAGTTCTATCGCAACGTCGACCTGCACCTGCACGTGCCCGAGGGCGCGATTCCCAAGGACGGCCCGTCGGCCGGCATCACCATGGCGACGGCGCTGGCCAGCGCGCTGGCAAAGATTCCGGTGCGGCGCGATATCGCCATGACCGGCGAGATCACGCTGCGCGGCAAGGTGCTGCCCATCGGCGGACTTGAAGGAGAAGCTGCTGGCTGCCTTGCGTGCCGGCATCTTCGAAGCGATTCTGCCGCGCGGCAACGAGAAGGACCTGGCCGAGCTGCCGGACAACATCAAGAACGCGATGAAGCTGCACTTCGTCGACAGATGGACGAGGTGCTGACGATGGCGCTGGAAAGCCCGTTGCCGGAATTGCGCGAGGAGACTCCCGAAGCGCTGGCTGCGGTGAAGCCTCCGGTTCCCGCCGATCAGCCGCGCGCGCACAGTAGACTCTGTTTGCGACACAGGAGGGCGCTGCCTCGGCAGCGCCTCTTTTCGTTAGCGAAGCAGTGCGAGCAGGCTGGAGTAGTCGTCGGTCCAGAGCCGGCAGACCTTCGCGCTGCTCTGTCTGACGCGCATGCGCTCCGCGACTGCCGGCAGCGTGAGGAATGCGCCGTTATCGGTCACCAGCACCCAGGTGGCGCTGAACTCGCCGTGCCGATCGTCGGCCAGGCTGTGCACGGTGCGCGCCTGCATGCCCGCTGCCTGCGCCAGCAGATAGATCGCGCGGCTCAAGATCGACATGCCGGTTCGAGATGTGGAAGGCGAGAATGCCGCCGGGCGCAAGGTGCCTGCGGTAGATTGCAACGCCTCGGTCGTTAGCAGGTGCAGCGGTATGGCATCGCCGCTGAAGGCATCGATCACCAGCACATCGAAGTGCTGCGGAGCCTCCTGCGCAAGCGAAGTGCGTGCGTCGCCGTTGGCGAAGCTGATCTCGCGCCGGCGAGTCGCGCAGATAGGTGAAGAGGTGCTGTGCGATGGGCTCGACCGCCGGGTTGATCTCGTAGAAGCGCATGCGGTCGCCGGGGCGTCCATAGGCTGCGATCGTGCCCGCGCCCAGCCCGACGATACCCACGTTGCGCGCGCGGTCTCCGCAGCAATAGCGCAGCGCGAGGCCCACGCCTGAGTCTTCCGCATAGTAAGTGGTCGGCGTCTTCGCCAGCGCGGGCGTAAAGATCTGTGTACCGTGCTGGATCGGTTCCGTTGCTGAGACGTGCGGATCCAGTGCTGATTGCTGTCGTAGGCTCTGCTTCACCCGCAAGGTCGCGTAGAAGTTGCGGGTGGAGAACAGCGTGTCGCGTCGGTAGGCGGCGTGAAGCAGGACGAGCACATAGAGCAGCATCGCTGCACCGGCAGACCAGAGCACGCGCTGCGGACCAGCCCGCCGGCCACACGACCAGCAATGCCACCAGGGCGGTCGCGAGGAAGGAGATCGCGACGTCGTAGTTGGAAGAGAAGATCAGCGGGAACGCGATAGCCGATCAGAAATGATCCGATTGCGCCGCCGGCCGCGAACATCAGGTAGAAGACCGTCAGGTCCTTGGCGGCGCGCGGGCGCAGGGCATAGGCCTCGACGTGACAGTAGAGGCAGGCGAGAAACATCTCGATCAGAAAGAAGGCGATGCCGATGCCAGCGGGCAGCCACGCATCCGCCTTGGCCAGCATGTACGCCAGGCCGGCAAGCATGACCGCCAGCAGCCGCGTAAGCAGCGGCCGCGGCACGAACCTGGCGTATTCAAACGCAATGATCAGCGTGATCAGGTAGGCGGCGAGAGGCAGAATCCACAGCAGCGGAATGGCGGCGATGTTCGCGGTGAGATAGCTGGTGACGGCGCACAACTGCATGGAGGCGACCATCGGCAGCAGCAGCCACAGGCATTTGCTTCTCAGCGACGCAGGCGGTTCATCTTCGGTGCGCCCTCTCATTCGGGAAGGAGGTGTGGCGCTCGTTGCGCATACCCCAGGCAAGCGTTCCGCGAGGGCGGCAAAGCAGACGAAGCCGCAGCTCCAGAGGACGCGCTGCGTGCGCAGCGTCAGATACGGTTCGACCAGCGTTGGATAGAGCGCGAGGGCGAGCAGCGAGGCGAGGTTCGACAGCGCAAAGAGACGGTACGGGATGCGGCCTGCTCCAGCCGCGCGAGCCATGCCTGCAGCAACGGACTGGTCGATCCGAGCAGCAGAAACGGCAGCCCGATCGAGAACAGCGAGCGCGAGAAAGATCATGCCGAAGGGATGAGACGAGGCGTGACGGAAGGTGCCGCTGCGCAAGGACCACAGCAATGCCGAAACTGCGGCGGACAGCAGCAGCGCGATAGTGGAGAGCCATCCGCCCACGCTGGTGGGAACGCCGCGCCAGCCCAATGCGCATAGGCGTAGCCGGCGAGCAGCGCGGTCTGGAAGAAGACGAGGCAGGTGAGCCAGACCGCAGCCGAGCCACCGAAGGTGGGCAGGAGCTGTTTGGCTGCGATCGGCTCGACAAGGAAGAGGAGGAAGGCGGCGAGGAAGACCGCGCCGCCGTAAAGAAGCCTGGTGGTCAATGTGAGCAGATTCTCCCGGGCGGATGTTTCCGTCCTGCTCCGTGAGTCTTTCCAGTCAGGATGGCTCGTGTCAAATCTGGCGTACTGAGTTCAGGAGAATTAGGCAGGCGCGACTTCCAAAAAAAGGGCGCCGCCGAGGCAGCGCCCTTCCGTGGTCCTGCCTGCGCTTACTTGCGTTTCCAGAACGTCGGGTCCGCGCTCACCCACTCGTCCGGGACATAGCTGATCTCCGGATCGAAGGCGTATAGATTGCGCTGCGAGGATTCGACCGCCGCGGCAGCGAGTTCACGATAGTGCTTCATGTTTGTGTCGCCCATCGTTTCACGGAACTTCGCAGCACTCGCATCTGCTTCGTCCACCTCCTCCAATGACTTCATCGGGGTGATCAGCAGCCAGATGCCTCCGTTCTCCCAACCATAAGCGCTCTGGTAGAGAGCTACGTGTCTTCCTGGTTCCGTCTTGTCCAGGTTGCTCCAGAGCATCTTCAGGTATTCTTCCCAGTCCGCCTGGTGTCCCGGACGCACGGTGACACGGGTGATCTGCATGTAACGCATGGTTGCGATGGCAACGCCTGACTCAGGCATGAGGTCGTCGCGCAGCGTGAAGATGTTCCGCGCCATCGAGGAGAGCAGCTCGCCATCTGCGGCGTAGGCCTGATCGATGTCGGCGCTCAGGCTCGCGTTGGCCTTCTCCTCCTGCCGCTGCTTCTCGAGTGCGGCAAACGAGTCATAGCTGAAGAAGAAGAGCGAGCGCGGCGGACCGGACAGCGCCTGCAGGGCCATGTAGTGCTGGGTCGATTTGGCCTTCTCGGCGGCTTGTACGAACGCGCTCTCCGTCTTCTGGTGCGCGCTTCCGCTCTTGCCGGGCTTCAGCCATTCGATATCAATCACCAGAACCTTGGGCGGCGGCGTCGCCTTCGCGGTCTCCTGTGCCTTGGCGGCCGGGAGTCCCGAGATTCCGCCTATAAAGAGACACAGTCCTGCACATATTCCGATTGTCTTGCTCAACATACGATTCCTTCCCTCCAGCGTGAAGAGGCAGCGGTTGAATTGCGGGGATAGTCAGCGATGGGGGAAGGCCCTTACTCGGAAATCCGATTGGCGGGAGCGGAAGACTTTCCTTCAGCCAGGCGGATCAAAGCGAAGCGCAGACAGTGGGGAGGCGGGACACAACTCTGAGCGCAGCCGTTCTTCTCCAGAACAGCTGCTGACAGAAACTTTCCAGATCGTGCTGTCGGTGCGTCTGCTTTATATACCTCGGCGCCACACTGCGCAATGGAATATGCGCGGTGATCACGATGGCCTGAGCGCGAGATCGCGGGCGGCGGTGTAAGCCTGGCTCAGTCCGCATCTCAGAGCGGCTTGAGCATGCTCGTCATGGCGCGCGTGCCGAAGCTGGACCTGCTCCTGAAGCGCATGGCCACGCGCACGGCCAGCAGCACGAGCACGCTCCAGCACAGCCACACCAGCGCCGTCCGCAGGTGCGCGGCGGTGCTGAGGGAGACGCCGAGGCCGCCGCCGATCGCGAGGTACGCCGCGATGCACATCGGGCACTTCGGTATCAGCGCGAGCGCGATGCTGGGCAGCGCAAAGGCGGCTGCTCCGCGTGTCCGCTGCGCGCCGCCTGCCGGATCGGCTCGGCAGTCCTGACCGGCGGCGGTTGCGCCCGCGCCGGTCAGAGCGACAGGAGAGGCGACACTCCGCCGGCAAGGGCAGATGACGCGGACTGCGGGCCCGTGTTGTGCAATGCGGTCACGCGTGCGCCTCGTCGTGGCAGCAGGCCGCGGCCGCCGGCTTGCTTTCATACTCGTCGTGCCGCTTCACCCAGTCGACGATCTTGCCGTCGGGTCCGCGCTCATTGCGGCCCTTCGGCGTCAGGTCGAGGAAGTGATTGACACCGATGACGGAGTCCAGACCGCGCGCGTAGGTGGAGTAGGTGTGGAAGATCTCTCCGGACGGATCTTTGTAGAAGACGCTGAGACCGGGTAGCTGATCGCTCTGGTAGCGCTTCTCCTTCATCGTCGTGTAGTTGTACGGGAGCTCGGCCTTGTCGAGTTGTTCCCTGGTGAAGGAGACTCCGTAGTCGTAGTTGAAATCGCTGCCCTGTGAGGAGATCCATGGGAAGTCGCCATCCCATCCGCTTCTTGTACGCGGCCAGCTTGCTGTACGGCGCCTGCGAGATGCACAGCAGGGTCACATCATGATGCTGCAGATGCTGGTTCGGACCATCGATGTGATCTGCCGTGAGCGAGCATCCGGGACATCCCTCTTCCCACTCCGGTCCGAACATGAAGTGATAGACGATCAGCTGGCTGTGTCCCGCAAAGAGATCTGCCAGAGTTACCTTTCCCTTCTCGCCCTCGAAGACGTACTCCTTCTCCACCTTCTCCCAGGGCAGCTCGCGCAGTTTCTCGGCCATCGCCTCGCGCGCATGCGTGAACTCCTTTTCCTTCACCAGAAACTCTTTGCGCGCCTTCACCCAATCCTGATGCGATACAACTTTGTGATTCACCGCTTCCGCTACCGGCATTGCGAACTCTCCTCTCTCTGGTTGATCTTTGCCTCGGTTGCACTTCCCGCCTCGGGAGGTCGGCGCGCGTCGATCATGCTTTCGCTTCTGCGTCGCGCTTTCGGAAGGCGGCTTCTCCAGCGTCGGACACTATGTCGACCCACTTCGGGTCAGGCGAGGCCTCGGCGTCGTAGTTGTCGTGCCAGTTCCACCACTTGTACGGCGGGGTCTGCGGATAGCCCTCGGGCGAGTCCTCCCACTCCTCCTGGCGTCCGAGCGCGGTCAGGTCGAGGTAGCTCCAGACGCTCCCCATGGCTTCGTCGCCGCGGTTGTTGATGAAGTACGTGCGGAACACCTTGTCGCCGTCGCGGATGAACGCGTTATGGCCGTGCCATTCGTCCACGCCGAAGTCCTTGTCGAAGCTGTCGGTGATGGTGTACCAGGGCATCTTCCAGTCCATCCGCGCCTTCAGTCGCTCGATGTCCTTCTGCGGCGCGCGCGAGGCGTACGCGAGCGTGGTGTCGCGGGCGTTCAGATGGGAGAGGTGCGCGACCTGGTCGGCTCCGAGCGAGCAGCCGCGGCAGGCGTGGTCGGGCCAGCCGAAGACGCCGGGCTCGAAGAAGGCGCGATAGACGATCAGCTGACGGCGGCCCTCGAACAGGTCGAGCAGGCTCACTTTGCCCTTGGGTCCGTCGAACGCGTACTGCTTCTCCACGGCCATCCACGGCATCCGCCGGCGCTCCGCGGCCAGCGCGTCGCGCATCCGCGTCAGCTCCTTCTCCTTGGTCAGCAGCTTCTCGCGCGCTTCGGTCCACTCCGCTTCCGATACCACCGCATGTTCCATCGTCTAGGGTCTGCATGTTCATCTCCTCTCGATCATCCGATCTTGGGTTGGCTCGATCGCGCCGGCTCAGCGTGTCTTGCGGGCTTCGGCGGCAGTGCGGATACGGCCCAGCAGGTTGTCCCAGCCGGTGCCCACATTCGCCGATACATCATCCGGAGATCAGCCCCATCGCCGTGTGCACGAATTGCAGGCGGGTGCCGTTGCCCTCCCGCGTCAGCCGGTACTGAAGGTTCGAGGTCGCCGGGAAGGACATGAAGAGCGGCCCGTAGATCTCCAGCAGATCCGGCCGCCTGATGGCCTGCACATGTCCCCACATGTGCCCGTTGTTGTTCCCCAGGTCGCGATACCAGCGGCCGCCGGGCCACGCCTCAAGCATCATCGGCATCGGTACGTCGTCCGGCTTCGAGTTCAGTGGTCCCATCTGTTCGAGGATCGTCTCGAAGACAATCTCGATCGACGCCTCGATGCGATCCTCGCGCCGGATGGAGAACGTGCGGACAGCTTCCTCCGCCACGGGCTGCACCACAGTGCGTGCTGCTGCGCTCATAGTTCCTCCTTGTTGTTTGTCTGTTGATTGCGATCGCGCATCTTCTGCTCCGCGCGTTCCTTGATCCGGTCCAGCTGGTGCGACCAGTACTGCTCAAAGGTCTTCACCCAGTCGTGCGACGGGCTTCAGGTTGCTCCCGTTCAGCCGGTACATCCGCATCTGTCCGTTGCGTGTCACGGTGACCACCCCGACCTTGAGCAGCACTGAGAGGTGCTTGGAGACGGAGGGCTGCGGCATCCCCACGGCCTCGACCACCTCGTTCACGGCACGCTCGCGGCCATCGCCGAGCACATCGAGGATCTCCCGCCGCCGTGGCTCGGCCACTGCGTTGAAGACGTCGAGGGTGGTAGCAGCTCGTGCCATGCAGCCATAATATTCCTATATAGGAATATGTCAAACCTTCGAAGACGCACTCGACGAATTGCATCAGGCGCGGTCTGCGACAATCGTGAGCGATGCGCCTTATCCCCAAGTTCCTTCTCTCCGCCACCTCGCCGGATCACTTCCCGCCCCCGACCGCTCCCGAAGTCGCCTTTCTCGGCCGCTCGAATGTCGGCAAGTCGAGCCTGCTGAATGCGCTGGTCGGCTCGAAGCAGGCGCATGTCTCCTCGACGCCGGGACGCACGCAGGCCATCAACTTCTTTGCCCTGCAGGAGGCGGCGGCCAGCATCCAGCCGGTGCTGCTCTTCGCCGATCTGCCCGGCTACGGCTACGCGAAGATATCGAAATCGATCTCCGCGGAGTGGCCGAAGTTCATCGAGCCGTATCTCGCCTGCGACCCACGCTCGCCGCTCTGCATCTGCCTGGTGGACAGCAAAATCCCCCCGCAGGAGAGCGATCACAAGCTGATCCATTACTTGAAGGAAATCGAGAGACCCTTTGTTGTGGTTGGGACAAAGGCCGACCGGCTCTCCGGCAACGAACGCACGAAGTCCGCTGCCGCACTGAAGCGCGCGCTGGGCGTTGACGATCTGCTGCTGTGCTCTGCGAAGACCGAGCTGGGAATGAAGGAGCTGTGGGCCCGGCTGCGGTCGATTGCGGCGAGCCTGACCGCTGACTCAGCCGAAGCTGCGCACCTGGCCGCCTCCGTCAATTTCCACCCGCGTCGCCAGCGCGCCCTGCTGCGCACGCTCTTCCACCGCGGCGATGAATGCCGAGCGCTCCTGCTCGCTCATGGCTACCTGGCGTTCCAGCCGCAAGGCCCGAGGCAGGTAGCGCGGCGCACGCGCAATCCAGTTCTGGCGCTCCAGGGTCGTTCGCGGGCAGGATCTGTGCCAGCGAGAAGATCCAGCTGACGCAGGGCGGCGCTGCCGCCGTCGCCAGCGCGCCAGCACACGTCGACCCGGAGGATCGGATCACGGTACGGTCGACGCAGGGTTTTCGGTCGAAGCAGGGCATTGGCTGGGCGCCGCGCTCTCGCAGCGTTTCGATCGAGGGCTTCAGAGCCGGCTCCGGCGCTGGCCAGCGCAGCAGGTCGGGCTGCGCGCCGCGCTCCACCATCTCGGCCAGCACATCGGCAGGCTCCCGTTCCAGCAGCACCGCAATCGGCTGCTGCTTGCGCACCTCGTTTTTCAGGATGCGCAGCGCCTCGCCGAGCGTGGTTACGGCAAAATCCACGATGCCGTTGCGAACGCAGTGGCGCATCGCTTCCGTCTGCGTTTCGAGCACCAGGGATGCCCGCCGGCGATGCTGGCTGCGATCAGAATGGCGTCGCCCTCATCGGCAAGTCCATCGATCAGCAGCAGACGCCCGGCCAGCGATCCTGCACCGAACTGCGAAGCAGCGGCGGCGCAGAGCCGCGCATAGTGCGCCCGCACGAGCGCCACGGCCGGCATTCTGAACTGTGGGGGACCAGGGCTCGCGGGTGGATCGTGCATCGTGCAGGGTTAGATGCAGCTACTTTTACCGGATCACCAGGTGGAATACGGCTGGCCATCGCTTCCGGTCTCTTCCGAGCCACTGTGCACGTCATTGACACCCGGTTCGGTCTGATCAATGTTCTGCAACGTGTCGTCCGTCGCGGTGACCCAGGTGGTGTCGCTGTGCGTCATGGGATCGACCGGCAACTTCTTGAGATATCCTGCCTGCACCAGGTCGTCGAGCGACTGCGGCGCCTTCTCCTTGTCGGCGGTGTAGGCGTCGATGGCATCGCGCAGGACGTGCAGATCTTCCTTGAGCACGGCTTCCTTGGCCGCCTTGATGGACGCCAGATACGCAGGAATCGCCACCGCTGCCAGGATCGCCACGATCAGCATGACGATCATCAGTTCGAGCAGCGTGAACCCCGCCTCGGGTCCCTTGCCGGCCGTCCTTGTCGTGCGATCTTCAAATTCAGTGTGCGGCCGCGCAACTTACCAGTCGGCATACTTGGTCCCGTTCAGGGCCGTACCCTGCGATTTGGAGTAGACGTCGAACACGTTCTGCCCGCCGAAGGAGTCGCTGGTCGGGGTCGTCCTGCACGGAGCGCAAGCCCCACTCCGCCTTGCCGGTCATGGGATCGACGGGAATGTGGCGCAGGAACCGCACCTTCTTGCCCTTGACATCAACGCCGTTTACCAGCGTCTCCAGATCGGGCGGATAGTTGTCGCTGTCCACCTTGGTCTGGATGCCGCCCTTGTCGGCGGCGTCCTTGTACTTGTCGATGGCGCCGCGCATCTCCCACAGGTCGGAGTGCAGCTCGCGCTCTTTGACGCGCTTGATGTTCCAGCGCGCCAGCGGCACCGCGGCCGAGGCGAGCAGGCCCAGGATGGCGACGGTCACGATCAGCTCGATGAGCGTGAGACCGGCCTCGCGCCCGTGGGGCGAGAGCGACGTGCGCGAGCTCAGGCTGCGAATCATACCCGTTCCCTACTTAAACTGACGCGGCGGCTTCAGAATTGTGATGCCTGGAGCATGCTGCTATTCCCGTGAGGCGCTGAGCGGTTCCCGCGTGGCCCTTCTTTACGAAAGGCCGCAGGAAACTGCCGCCAGCGCTACTGCACATGCACGATGGTGCCGGAGGTGATCACCGGAAGCGCCTGCTGCTTGCTGTCGCGGGCCGCCGCCTTGGTCACGCTCACGATGCTGTCGCCCGGAGCCTTCGCCTGGAATGTAAGGACGCAGAGCTGGCCTGATCCGTTCACGCCGGCGACGCCCGGCGGACGCGAGGCGGAGATGGCGACCCCTCCGGCACCGTCGTCGCGATGGACCAGCGCGACCGTCTGGCCATCGTGGCCCAGGTAGTTGCCCGAATCGACGTTGATCAGCGTCAGCTTCGCGGGATCGTACTGCAGCTGCATGGGAACCGAGAAGACATCCGAGCCGCCGGAGACGTTGACCGGAACCTGGAAGGTCGAGCCCACCTTGGGGGCGATCGCCGGCGCGGCGAGAGCAACTGAGAGCGGCGCGGCATTGCTCGCCGTGGCGGCCTGCTGCATCGGCCTGCTGGGCGGCCTGCTGCATGCCCTGGGGCTGCTGCGTTGTGCCCGGAGCGGGCTGCTGCGCTGCGCCGGGAGCGGCCTGCTGGTTCGCCGGCTTCGCGGCCGGCTCGACAGCCGAGGCCGGGACGCGGATCGTAGCGATGCGCCGCAGCGACACGCTGGTGCCGGTGCCGGTATCGATCTCCTTCAGGTTCAGCGGGCTCAGCTCCTCGCCGCGCACCACGTGCGGGATCAGCAGGAAGACGATCTCGTCCTGCGCTGATCTTGTCCGTGTTGCCGAAGAGATATTTCAGGATCGGAATCTGCGACAGACCCGGAATGCCGGAGAAGTTGTCCTGAGGCTCTGCTGCAGGATGCCGCCCAGGATGTTGGCTTCTCCCTCGCGCAGGCGGATCGTCTGCTCCACGTGCGCTGGCTGATGATCGGCTCGGTGACACCGCTGATGGTCACCGAGCCGCTCTGCTGCGGAGATGGCCGATCTTCATCTTCAGCGTCACGTCGCGATCGAAGTGAACCGTCGGCGTGACCTCGATGTTGACGCCGACGTCCTGGTACTGGAACTGCGTGTTGACCAGCGAACTGACCAGCGGCCGTCGCCGCGCCGGTCTGATACGAACCGGTCGCAATCGGAATGCGCGAGCCGATCTTCAGGTCTCGCCTTCTGCTGATCGGCGGCGCGAATGCGCGGGTTCTGCAGAATCTTGGTGTTGTTGTCGGTCAGCAGCAGGTTGGCCGTCGCCGTGCCGACTGGTAACTGCAAAGTCATTCGAGTTCAGGTGCGCGAGATTGTTGAGGGTCAGATTGTTGTTGGTGTTGGTCGGCGTGCTCGTGCGTACCGTGTCCGGTAGTTCCCGTGGTCAGTGTTGGTAGTCGTGTCGTTGTCGGGTTCCACTGCAGCGTACACGGCGACGCTGCTGCGGCCAGGACGATGCCGAGGTTGCGCTCCCAGTTCTTGCTGACCTCAAGCACGGCGATATCGACGACCACTTCGGGCCGCGCCTTGTCCAGATCGTTGACCAGTTTCTGCGCCAGCAGCAGCTCGTCCGGCGTTGCGCGCATCACGATCGCGTTCTGACTGGGCAACGCCGTAGACCTTCGCGTTCGGCAATACATTGCGCAGAGCGGTCTGAACGTCGTTCAGGTCGTTCTGTCTGCCAGGCGTTCGACAGGTAGAACGTCTGCACCGCCTGCTCATCGAGCTCCGCCCGCTTGGAGCGCGTGTTCTGCGCGACAAAGATCGTGTTCTGCGTAATCGGCCGCCAGAAGGTGTTCGAGAGCGTGCCCACGATGCGCAGCGCATCCAGCAGCGATACATTGTTCAGGTCAACCTGGATGCGTTTGAAATGTAGTCCGGATCGAACAGAACGTTGATGCCCGCGGCCTTGCCGATGGCCTGATAGACCACCTTCGAATCTTCGTGCCATGTGCAGAGTGAGCGGCTCGTTCGATATCGGCTTCAGCTGCGCGGCCGATCCTGCAACTTCGGCCAGCGGGCCTGCGCTCATGGGAGCAGTTTCCGACCGGCCTCGCCGGTGGGGCTGGCTGACGATCTTCTGCTTGGCGCCGATCTCCTGTTGCGCAGCCTCGTTGCTGGGATCGATCTCGAGCGCGCGCAGAACTTCGACCAGCGCACCCTGCTCATCGCCCTGGCGAGCAGGTTGTCGCCCTTGGTCACGTGCATCGCAGGCGTCGGTGAACTTCAGCCGCTCATAGGACGGTTTTGTAGACTAGTTTTTGGGTTCATCGGAAGGCCTTCTGGAAAGCGCGGTAGGCCGCATAGCCGAGATAGTCGTCGCTGCTTCGGCAGCCTGCCCCTGCTTGTAGTAGAGTGTTCGCCGATTGTGCTCAGCGTGCACGAACCGGCGCGAAGGCGGGCAAATCGTGACCAGGAGAAGAATCGGGTGAGGGTCTCACTGAGAGTGTGCGACGGCTTGCAGGAAACTCCAGCGGCTTTGCATCGCGACGTCGCAGGCTGGCCCGCAAGGACTGGCACTCATCGCTCCAGACCCGCTGTGCAGGGACCACGGTCTCAGCGACGCTGGCGTCAACACATATTCCGAGATGCTTGCTTCCTGCCAAAACGATGCCCCATTCTAGCAAAGCCCCGCGAAGCCGCAATACGGGGGTTAGCGTCGCAATGCTACGATGAAAGTTTAAGGGACTTCCCCCATGCCGCGGCAAACCAGCCACACTATCAGTACCCCGCGACAGCTCCGGCCCCGCAAAACAGGCCCGGCCGCGCGACCCGGTCGCCTCCGGCGAGCGCGATGCCGCCGACAACCGCGCCGCCAGCCACAACTACTTTCTGCTGGAGAAATTCGAGGCCGGCGTCGCCCTGCGCGGCACCGAGGTCAAGTCGATTCGCGAAGGAAAGGCCAATCTCAAGGACTCCTACGGCCTCATCAAGGACGGCGAAGCCTTTCTGCTGAACGTGCATATCGGTCCCTATTCGCACGGCAATCTCGCCAACCACGACGACACCCGCACACGCAAGCTGCTGCTGCACCGGGACGAAGTTCAGGCGGCTAATGGCAAAGACGCAGATCAAGGGGCATACGCTCATTCCCACCCGGCTTTACTTCAGAAATGGCCGCGTGAAGTGCGAACTGGCCGTCGCCAAGGGCAAACAGGACTGGGACAAGCGCGAGACCGAACGCGCCGCGAGGCCGACCGCGAAGCCCGCGCCGCCATCGTCCGCAGCAAGCACCGCAGCCGCAATCCGCATAAACTTACTCTGATCCCCAGGAGACCCATGAAGACACAATTGTCGTCGCTCGCCCCCGCGTCCATCGAGACTGAGCTGCTGGTCGTATTCGCCATCGACAAGGCCGACAAAAAAGACAAGAACGCAGACCCGCAGCTCGCGCTGCTGACACCGGACGAAGCCGTGACCACCGCTGCCGCTGAAGGCGGTGAGCGGCGAATTTGCCGCGGGAAGCGCGAGACGGTGCTGCTGCATCACCCCGGCGGGCTCAAAGGCGGCTCGCTTGCTGATCGTCGGCCTGGGCAAGCCCACCATCGACGGAGCTGCGCAACGCGGCTGGCGCGGCGGTCCGCTTCGCCAAGCCGCGCAGCATCCGTGAACTCGCGCTGCTGCTTCCCGACTGCAACCGATTTTCCTGCCATCAACACGGCTCGCGCTGCCGTCGAGGGCGCCATCGTCGGCGACTTCGATCCGGATACCTACCGCTCCGACCGCAAAGACCAGAGCATCGAGTCGGTAACGCTGCTCGCCCCGGGGGGCGCAGCGGAACTGTCTACAGCCGGCCTGCAAGGAAGGCGTCATCATCGGCGAGAGTCGCAGAACTTTGCCCGCGCCCTGGTCAACGAGCCGGGCAACAAGCTGACGCCGACCGAATTCGGCCAGCGCGCCGCAGCCATGGCGAAGGAAATCGGCCTTGCATGCGAGGTCTACTCGACCGACAAGCTGCACGAGCTAAAGATGGGCGCCTTCTGGAGCGTCTCCCAGGGCTCCGACGAGCCGCCCGCTCTGATCGTGATGCGCTATGAGCCGGCAGAGCACCGAAGGATGGCCCGGTGCTCGGCCTGGTGGGCAAGGGCATCACCTTCGACACCGGCGGCATCTCCATCAAGCCCGCCGACAACATGGAGAAGATGAAGTACGACATGGCCGGCGGCGCGGCCATGATCGGCGCCATGCGCGCCATCGCGCTGCTGAAGCCGAAGGTGCGCGTCATCGGCATCGTGTGCCAGCCGAGAACATGCCCGACGGCAAGGCGCAGAAGCCGGGCGACGTGCAGACCGCCATGTCCGGCAAGACCATCGAGATCATCAACACCGACGCGGAAGGCCGCCTGGTGCTGGCCGATGGGCTTGCCTACGCGCAGCAGCTCGGCGCGACCCACCTGATCGATGCCGCCACGCTCACCGGCGCCTGCGTCGTCGCGCTTGGCATGGTCAATGCCGGCGTCTTCTCCAACGACGATGACGTACGAGCAGCTTCACCCAGCGCTCGGAACAGTCGGGCGAGAACTTCTGGCGCCTGCCGCTCGACGACGAGTACGCCGAGCATGATCAAGTCCGAGATCGGCGACATCAAGAACACCGGCGGACGCTGGGGCGGCGCCATTACCGCGGCGATGTTCCTGAAGGACTTCGTCGAAGACACGCCGTGGATCCATCTCGACATCGCCGGCATGGCGTGGATCGAAGACGCCAAGCCGTGGATCGCCAAGGGGCCAACCGGCATAGCCGTGCGCACCATCACCGAGTGGGTGCGGAGCTACGCCTGAGTTTGTGACTTTTCTGCTGGTACGATCCGTGGCGGCGAGCGCTTGTCAGGCTGCTCCCGCCACGATCGGTTTGTGGGGAGAGTTCAATCCTCGTCAGGCGTGAGCGTGCTGCGGGCTCTTCGCCACCACTTCCGTCAACTTCTTGCTGAACGCCGGAATATCGTCGGGCTTGCGGCTGGTGATGAGGTTGCCGTCCACCACCGCTTCCCTGTCCACCCACTTGGCGCCCGCGTTCTCCAGGTCGGTCGGATTGAAGGCCATGAAGTGACGGTCTTTCCCTTCACCACGCCGGCCTCGATCAGCATCCACGGGCCGTGGCAGATGGCCGCCACCGGCTTGCCCGAGGCTACAAATTTCTTTACGAACTCGACTGCCGGCTTTTCCATCCGCAGCTTGTCCGGGTTGATTTGCCCGCCGGGCAGGATCAGCGCGTCATAGTCATCGACATTCGCCTTACTGACCAGCTTGTCGACCCGGACGCTATCGCCCCAGTCGGTGAACTTCCAGCCTTTAATCGAGCCGTCCTTGACACTCAGCACCTCAGTGCTGGCCCCGGCGGCTTCGACGTTTTTCTTAGGGTCCGTCAGCTCTACCTGCTCGAACCCATCCGTCGCCAGAATGGCGATTTTACGTCCCTTTAATTCACCGCTCATACATTTACCTCTGGTAAATAAGACTCTGGAGAGTTCTGTGCCGTTGCCAAGGGAACCGCGACGTGCTGGAATCATTCCGCAGTTGGGATGGAAGCGTTTGCCCGCATCGAGGTCGGAGCATCTCACCAGGGCGGCGACATCCGATAGACACCTATGACATCCGAGTGACACACATCCAGATCCGCAGCTAGATACGCACCTAGGAGATTTCAAACGTGACAGCCAGCACGAAGGCGATTCTCGCCGCCGCCACCGCACTCCTCACCCTCACCGCCTGCAACACCACCAAGACCACCAAGCTCTCCGGCGCGGGCAGCACCTTCATCTATCCCGCCATGAGCCGCTGGACCGCGGATTATCAGCAGGCCCACAAGAACGTGCAGATCAACTACCAGTCGATCGGATCCGGCGGCGGCATCCGGCAGGTGACCGCGGGCACGGTGGATTTTGGTGCGTCCGATGCGGCGCTTACCGATCAGCAGCTCGCGCAGATGAAGCCCGTGCTGCAGTTCCCGGAGTCGGCCGGCCCGGTCTGCATCACCTACAACCTGCCGGAGCTGAAGGAGCCGCTGCACCTTTCGCCGGAGGCGATGGCCGGCATCTTCCTGGGCACGATCAAGACCTGGCAGGACCCGGTGATCAAGCACGCAAATCCCGGTGTCGATCTGCCGAAGACAGGCATCGCCGTTGTGCATCGTGCGGAGAGCAGCGGCACCAGCGCCATCTTCACCAGCTACCTCTATGAGGTCAGCAAGGACTGGGCCACCAAGGTGGGCAAGGGTACGCAGGTGAACTGGCCCGCAGGCAACGGAGGAAAGGGCAGCGAAGGCGTGACCGGCCTGATCCGCCAGACGCCCGGCGCGATTGGATATGTCGAACTGACCTATGCGCAGCAGAACCATCTGCCCGTCGCTGCCATCGAGAACCAGGCGGGCCACTTCGTGCTGCCCAGTCCCGAAAGCACTACAGCGGCGATCAGCGGCTATTTGAATCAACTGCAGCAGGACCCGCGCGTGCCGATCGTGAACCCACCTGCCGCCGCCAGCGAAGCTTACCCCATCGCAGGCCTCACCTTCCTGATCGTTCCCAAGGACGGCACCGACGTCGAAAAGCGTCAGGCGCTCAAGGACTTCATCAAGTACATCGTGAGCGATGGACAGAACGTGGCCACCTCACTGAACTACGCACCGCTGCCCGACGGCCTGAAGCAGAACGACCTGAACCTGCTGAACCAGATGACGGGCGAGGGCAAGCCGCTGCAGTAGAAGCGAGTCAGCAAGGCAGCGAGCCGGTCTGGAGCAGTTGTCGCTCGACTCGCTGCCTGCCCTACATCACTTCTGGCGCATCGATTCCGAGCCAGCCAAGCACGCGGATCAGCTCGCGTTCTGCAACTGCTGCGGTTGCCAATAGCAGCCGCTTCCGCGCGGGATCCGGTTCGGTGAGGATGTGGTGGCGGTGGTAGAAGTTGTTGAACTCCTGCGCCAGCTGGAAGGCATGCTTGGCCAGGTAGGCAGGCTCTGACGTGGCGATGCACTGCTCCAGCACCAGCGAGCGCTGGCGCGCAGCCACAGCGCCCAGATGTCTTCGCCGCTTCGCCCTCAGAAACGCTGCCTGAGCTCGGCGCCGGCGAACTCGCGGCCAGCACCGCCTCCGGCGTCGTACCGCCTTGCGGAAGATGTTGCGCGCGCGCACCACGGCGTATTGCATGTACGGCCCGGTCTCGCCTTCGAAGCTCAGCGCATCTTTGAAATCGAACGCGATGACCGAATTGCGCGTGAACTTCAGCATGAAGTAGCGCAGCGCGCCAATCGCAATCTGCTCGGCGATCACCTGCCGCTCCTGCTCGTCGCGTCGACGGTCTGGCGCACATCGACTTCTGCGCGCGTCGCGGCGATCAGCTTGTCGATCAGGTCGTCGGCCTTCACGCCGAATCCCTTGCGCCCGCTCACCTCGATGTAGGCGCGGCCGCGATCTTCTTCCGACACGTCGTAGCCAAGCTCGACGGCGCAGCGCGGCGTCAGCGCGACCATCTCGTAGCCGAAGTGCGTGTAGTGGTCGGCCTGCTCGGTGTAGCCCATGCCGCGCAGCGCCTGAATCACGTTGGCCTGCGGATCGGACTGCCGCGAATCGATCACGTTGTAGATGGCCTGCGCGCCGCCGAAGTGCGGATGCTCGGGCTCGCCCATGCTCCGTCGAGATCCAGCACTCGTGGTCGGGATAGGCGAAGAACGGCGGTAGCCGAAGTCGCGGCCCAGCAGGCCGAACTTCCAGAGGTGATAGGCGATGTCCTTGCCGACGTAGGTCACGGTGCCATTGGAGCGCACAATCACCTTGGCGTCTTCATCGGCTGTCCTTCGCGCGTCTGCGCCGCTCTGCGTGCCCGGCGCGCGTCATCACCCAGCAGCCCTTGTTCTTGCCTTCGTTCTCGAAGTAGAGCACGCCCGTTCTCTTCAACTGCTCGAAGGCCAGCGTCCCAGAAGTTCAGGTGCAGAATCTCGCTCTCGCGCGGCAGAAAGTCGTATTCGATGCCGAGCCGCAGCATGGTTTCCAGATGCCGCCGCAGCACCGCGGTCGAAATCAGATCGGCAACTTCGGCAGTCTCATTGCCGCCTGCTTCAATCTCATGCAGCGTGTCGCAGACGCAGCTTCTTGCGCGCTTCGCTTTCTTCTTCGGATCCCGTCGGCTCGTACCACTGCGAACGTGCGCGCATAGAGATCCCAGCAGTAGAAGTCGACGCGCTCGTTACGTGCGCTCCAGCTCGTCGGAAGAGCGTCGCGATCTGCTGCCAGCGAGATTTCTTTTCGAGATGCAGAAAGCCGACGACCACATCGGCCACCTGCACGCCGGTGTTGTCGATGTAGTTCTGCACATCGACCTGCTGCCCGGCGGCGCGCAGCAGGCGCACAAACGTGTCGCCCAGGATGGCGTTGCGCAGGTGCCCGATGTGCGCAGCCTTGTTGGGATTGATGCTGGTGTGCTCGACCAGCGCGTGAACACCCGCGCCGAAGCTAGCATCCTCCTGCGCCTTCGCAATGCGGTCAGCGCCGCGCCGCGATCGAGCCGCGCGTTGATGTATCCCGCGCCGGCGACTTCGAAGCCGGCAAAGCCCTCGAGCGGCTGGCAGTTCAGCGACTCCAGCAGCTCTGCGCAATCACCTTGGGCGACTTCGCAGCGTGCGCGCCAGCTCAAAGGCGATCGGGGTGGCGTACTCGCCCATCTGCGACCTGCGGCGGCTGCTCCAGATTGATCTCGATCGCGAGTTCGACTGCCTACGTCAGCATAGCGTTCGGCGACGATCGTGCGCAGTCGCTCGCGCAGCCGTTGTTGCATCTGTCTGTACAGTGGACGGTCCTTGCGGCCGCGGCCCACGTCAGCAGCGACGAGATAGGACCGCGAAAGCCTTGATTTTCTTGCCGATTCTAGCAGAGCGCGCATCGTGCTCCGCGGTTTGACGCACTCCGGCGGCACACCTAAGATGAAAGAGTAGTCTCGCTCGTCCTGCCGCAACGCGCAATCGCCGGAAAGCCCAGCCTGCTGATGCCTGAATCGCCCACCGCTTCTACCTGACCACGCCGATCTACTACGTGAATGCGCGGCCGCACCTGGGCCACGCCTACTCGACCATCGTGTGCGACGCCATCGCGCGGCGCAAGCGGGCGCATGGGCATCGACACCTGGTTTCTGACCGGCACCGACGAGCACGGGCAGAAGATCGAGCGCTCCGCCAAGCTGGCCGGGCGCACGCCGCAGGAGTTTGCCGACCGACGATCTCGGCCGAGTTTCGCGCGCTGTGGGACCGGCTGGGCCTGACCTACGACGACTTCATCCGCACCACCGAGCCGCGGCACAAGCGCGGCGTGCAGAAGCTGTTCGCCACGCTGCGCGATCGCGGCTTCATCTACAAGGGCTCCTACACCGGCCAGTACTGCGTCTCCGACGAGCTGTATGTCGATGGGCCTCCGGGAACGCCCTGCCCCGACTGCGGCCGCATCACCGAGACGGTCAGCGAAGAGAATTACTTCTTCAAGCTGTCGGCCTTCGAGCGCAAGCTGCTGGAGTTTTACGACGAGAATCCCGGACTTCATGCAGCCCGAGTCGACGCCGCGCGAGGTGATCTCGTTCGTGCGCAGCGGCCTGCAAGGATCTGTCGATCAGCCGCACCAGCTTCACCTGGGGCATTCCCGTGCCCGGCGACGAGAAGCACGTGGTCTACGTGTGGCTGGATGCGCTGGCCAACTACATCACGGCGCTCGGCTATGGCTCGGATGATCCGGAGCGATCAGAAACGCTTCGACGAAATTCTGGCCCGGCCGACATGCACCTGATCGGCAAGGAGATCAGCCGCTTCCACTGCGTCTACTGGCCGGCGTTCCTGATGGCCGCCGGCATTGCCGCTGCCGCGTTCGGTGAAGGCGCAACGGCTGGCTGCTCTTCGATCAGAGCAAGATGTCGAAGTCGCGCGGCAACATCGTGCGCGCGGAGACCGTGCACGAAGTGCTGGGCGCCGATGCGCTGCGCTACTTCCTGCTGCGCGAGATTCCCTTCGGGCAGGACGGCAACTTCAGCTTCGACGCGCTGGTGCAGCGCTACAACGGCGATCTCGCCAACGGCTACGGCAACCTGGTCAGCCGCACGCTGGCCATGATCACGCGATATTTCGACGGCGTGGTGCCCGGAGGCGTGCGGCTATCCGCATGTTCGCGAAGCCGCCGAGAGCACCGACCGGCATCGTCCGCCGATACATGGACGCGTTCGATTTCTCCCGAGCGCTCGAAACCGTCTGGCACTTCGTCGGCACAGTCGATGGCTACATGACCGGCAACGACGCCGTGGAAGCTGGGCGCGCTCGAAGACGAGACCAGCCGCGCGCAGCTCGGCGACATGCTCTCCACCTGCGCCGAGTCGATCCGCATCATCACCGCGCTGGTCTCGCCCGTCCTGCCCGATGCCGCAGCGAAGGTGTGGCAGCAGCTTGGCCTCGGCGACATCGCGCAGGCCGACCTCAAGAACATCGCAGTGGGGCGGACTCCACCCCGGCACAAAGCTCGGCGAACCAGCACCGCTCTTCCCCCGCGCAGAAAAGGACGCAGTCACCCGTATGAAAGAGATTGAAGAGAACCGCCCACAGAGCGCGCTCGAACAGGCGCTCGCGTCCATCCCCACCGTTCGCGTGGAGTCACCTGCCGCCGGCGTCGACCAGCAACGTCGCAACCGACAAACCCGCCGAAAAGGCAGACACCACCGCCCCGGAAGCCGGACCGAAGCCGCTCGGCTGTCGAGACACCTAGCGCGCCCGCGGCTGCAGCCGCTCCCGCCGCCGCACCCAGCCAGATCACAATCGACGACTTCACCAAGGTGGAGCTGCGCGTCGCCCAGGTCAAGGTCGCCGAGCGCGTGCCCAAGGCCGACAAGCTGCTGCGCCTCGAAGTCGATCTGGGCACGGAGACGCGCCAGATCCTCGCCGGCATCGCCGAATCCTACGAGCCGGAATCGCTGATCGGCCGCAAGGTGATCGTGGTCGCCAACCTCGCGCCGCGCAAGCTGCGCGGACTCGAGTCGAATGGCATGCTGCTCGCCGGCTCCATCGAAGGCGGCAAGGCGGTGCTCGCCGGCTTCCTCGAAGACGTGCCGCTCGGGGCGAAAGTCAAGTAAAGGCGTAAGGACTCCATGCCATCTGCTCCGGGCCTCACCGACTCGCACGCGCACCTGGACAGCCCGCGCTACGACGCCGACCGCGAAGCCATGCTCAAGGCCGCGCGCGAGGCCGGCGTGGGCACAGTGCTCTCGATCGGCATCGGCGATGGCCCGGAGACCATGCACCGCGCGCTCGACCTGTGCCGCGAGTACGCCGGGCCGCACCGATGTGCCGCGCCTCTATGCGACGGCCGGCGTTCATCCGGACGAGGCCGCGACGCTCGACGACGCCGCGCTCGACAAGCTGAACAAACTGCTCTCCGCGCCCGGAGGTCATCGCCTGCGGCGAGATCGGCCTCGACTACTACTGGGACACCGCGCCGCGCGCCGTGCAGCAGGAGGCCTTCATCGAGCAGATGGAGCTCGCCGCCGGCCACTGCCTGCCCATCGTCATCCACTGCCGCGCCGCGGAGCGCGCCGGCACCGGCGACACCGCCGCCTGGGACGACACGCTTGACCTGCTCGATCGACACTGGCGCCAGACCGGCCTGGGCGGCATCCTGCACTGCTTTGCCGGCACGATCGAACACGCACGCCGCGCCATCGACTTCGGCTTCCTCATCTCCTTCGCCGGCAACATCACCTTTCCCAAGGCGCAGGCCATCCGCGATGTCGCGCAGGCCCTGCCGCTCGCGTCCCTGCTGGTCGAAACCGATGCGCCGTTCCTGACGCCGGTGCCGCGACGCGGCCAGCGCAACGAACCCGCATACGTAACCGGGACCGCAGCAAAGCTCGCCGAGCTGCTCGGCGTCGAGGTGGAAGAGCTTGCCGCCGTCACCACGCGAAACTTTGAGACGCTGATGCGGATCGCAGGCTGAAGCGGATTTCCCACAGGTGCGCGTTGGGCGACGAATAATGAACGCGGCTTTTCCGCTACTCAGCATGGCATAGCAATGGGAACTTTGCTTTAAGATCGCGGAGCACTGATGGAAGGCGGGACCCGAAGGCTACAGGTCGATCGCTTCATCCTCGAGCAGATCGACAGCGTGCCCCATCTGGAGGCGCTTCTGCTGCTGTTCAACAGCCAGCCGAAGAGCATGGTCCGCAGACGAGATGGCGCGGTCGCTCTACGTGCGCAGCGAAGTCGCATCGAAGATTCTGGACAGCCTGGTGCAGCGCAGGTTGATCTGCGATCAGTCCAGACCATCCCGGCGACTATATCTACAGCCCGGACGACCAAGAGAAGAACAAGCTGATGGAGAGCGTCGACGCGGTCTACCGCAAGGAAGTCGTCCGCATCTCTTCCCTGATTCACTCCAAGGCCCCGGCCGGCGTACGCGATTTTGCTCGCGCATTCCGCATCAAGAAAGACAAAGAATGATGGCTGGAGCAGTCTACATCCTCGGCACCCTGGTGGCACTCGCCTGCGCCGTCCTGCTGCTTCGCGGCTACGTGCGCGGCAGGCACAAACTGCTGCTCTGGAGCAGTCTCTGCTTCTTCGGACTGGCCATTTCCAACTTCCTCGTATTCCTCGATCTGATCGTGTTCCCCTCCCAGGTCGATCTCTATCCGTTGCGGCTGGCCACGGCCGCCGTCGCCATGCTGCTTCTGCTGTACGGCCTCATTTGGGAGGGAGAGTGAACATCCTCGAAGCATTCCTGCTTGGCGTCATCGCGACATCGTCGTTGACCGCGGGCGTCTTCTTCCTGAAATTCTGGAAGAAGACCCGCGACTCGTTCTTCCTCGCATTTGGCCTGGCATTTGTCATCGAAGGGCTGAACCGCTGCGCCGTGCTCTTTCTCGCGAAGCCCAATGAGGGCAGCCCCTACATTTACCTCGTGCGGCTGCTTGCGTTTCTGCTCATCCTTGCCGCCATCCTGCACAAGAACTACGGAAAGGCCGCGTAAGCGCTCGGTTTGGAACTTGAAATCCGGAGAAGGGTACGATGACACCTTCCCAAGATCAGTTGCGCCGGATGGCCTGCCGCGCATCTAGTGACATAGAAAGGAAACACATATGGCAGCAGACAATTCATTCGACGTCGTCAGCAAGGTCGACATCCAGGAGGTGCGCAACGCCATCGACCAGGCCATCAAGGAGGTCCGCGCGCGCTTCGACCTGAAGGACTCGAACTCCGAGATCAAGCTCGAAGACCAGGACAAGGTCATCCAGCTCGCCTCCGCCGACGAGTACAAGCTCGAGGCGGTGAAGGAGATCCTGTCGCAGAAGCTGGTCAAGCGCGGCGTCTCGCTCAAGACGCTCAAGCTACGACAAGCTGGAGCCGGCCATGGGCAAGAGCGTCCGCCAGAAGATCACCCTGCAGCAGGGCATCCCCGGCGAGAAGGCCAAGGAGATCGTCAAGCTCATCAAGGACTCAAAGAAGAAGGTCCAGGCCTCCATCCAGGGCGATACCGTGCGCATCAGCGGCAAGGACCGCGACACGCTGCAGGCCACCATTGCCCTGCTGCGCGGCACATGACTTCGGCCTCGACCTGCAGTTCACGAATTACCGTACGAACTAGCGGCATTACGCATACTGGGGCATCTTGCGCCTGACCAGATACACTACTTCATAGGGAGACCCCGGCACGTGAGCACACAGGCGATAGCAACGGCGAAAGAAGTCTTCGAACTGCTGCGGGATGACCTCCGCGCCGATCGAGCGGGAGCTGGCGCGCGACGCCGACTCCACCGTCAGCACCATCACCGAAATTGCCGAGCTACCTGCGCGAAGGCGGCGGCAAGCGCATCCGCCCATCGCTGCTGCTGCTGGCGGCGCACGTGCTGGGCTATCGCGGCCGCGGCAGCCGTCCGGCTGGGCGCCGTGGTGGAGATGGTCCACACCGCCACCCTGGTCCACGACGACATCATCGACGGGCCGACACCCGCCGCGGACGCCCTTCCGCCAACACCACCTGGGGCAACTCGAAATGCGTGCTCGCCGGCGACTGGCTCTACATGCAGGCCTTCCGGGTTGCGCTCGAAGAGCGGAACTTCAAGCGTGCTCGACCTGCTCATCGGCCTCACCCAGCAGATGGTCGAGGGCGAGCTGCTGCAGATCCAGAAGCTCGGCAAGGCTGGTCTCCGAGAGCCGAGTACTACGACCTCATCTTTCGCAAGACCGCCTGCCTCTTCTGCGTCTCCATGCGCCTCGGCGCGGTGCTCGCGGACGCCAGCGAGGCGCAGGAAGAGCAGCTTGGCGAGTATGGCCGCACCTCGGCGTCGCCTTCCAGATCGTCGACGACGTGCTCGACCTGACCGCCACCGAAGAAATCCTGGGCAAGCCCGTCGCCAGCGATCTGCGCGAGGGCAAGGCCACGCTGGCCGTCATCCACGCCTACCATCACGGCACTCCGGCCGAGCGCGCCGCCATCGACCAGGTGCTCGCCGACCAGACCTTCGAGCGCGTCTCCCACGCGGAGATTCTGGCGATCCTCGAACGGCACGGCTCGGTCGACTACGCACTGGCCGCCGCCTACCGCTACGCCGACCTCGCGCGCGCCTTGGTCGCCGACCTGCCGGAAAGCGACGAACGCCGCGCCCTGCTGTGGATGCCGGACTTCGTCGTCGCGCGGGACAAGTAGCACCCGACCAGGAACTTAACGCAGCAGACGCGCGATCCCATACACCAGAAGCGAGAGTCGTTCATCGTCTTCCCGCAGTTCGCGCAGCTGCCGAAGAGCACGGGCTTCGGGTTCGGCGCCTCGGTCGTCGTCTCCGGTCTCTACCTGCTGCCCTCGACGATCGGCATGACGATCCTCGGCATCTACGCGGGGCGCATCTCCGCGCGCTTCGGCTCGCGCCGCGCCCTGCTCACGGGGACTGCCTTCACGACCGCATCCTTCGCGCTGCTGAGCCTTGAACACGCCCACCCTTATGACCTGCTGATCGCGGCCGCGCTGCTCGGCGTCGGCATCGGCCTGGCCTTCGCCGCGCTCGGCAACCTGATCGTGCAAGCCGTCTCCAATCACCAGACCGGTGTGGCGAGCGGCATGAACACGGTCATGCGCACGCTCGGCGGCGCCCTCGGCGGTCAGCTCTCAGCGACCTTCATCGCCGCTCACAGCGCGCATGGACATCCCACTGTGACCGGCTTCACCGAGACCTTCCTGATGGCCACCGGCTTCTTGGCGCTGTGCCTGCTCGCCGGCGTGCTCGTGCCGCGGAGCGCGCGCTTTGGGAGCGATTCCAGCGAGCCAAGCCTCGCGGCGGAGGGCGCCGGCGCCTGAAGCGCCGCCGCGCTCGGCGTCTGTGGCCCCACGCGGCCTCAGCTCGGCGCGTGCCGTTTGAGTGCGGCCGCGGCGCTACAGATGAACTGTGCCGTCGAAGCGCCGTTGTGCAACAGCAGGCTCACACCCAGCGTCGAGGGCATGCTCATCGTCGCAACCGGCGCGGGCAGACGCAAGCTTTCGAGCGTGCGCTTGGCGTGACGTAGGCTCGCGCGAACGCCGATCGAAGAGTAGGCAGAAAGGCCGGGCAACGAGAGCCGGCAGGTGAAGCCGCGGCCCGCGGCAGTCCGTGCGGAGCAGCCGCCGAGACGCCGCTTGCCGATGTAGGCGCTCAACGAAACCAGCCCCGCTTTGCCCGCACGCGTGCTGAGGATCAGCTGCGGCCCCACGATCAGCGCCTGCGGCGTGGCGAGACCCGACTTCGCGGCGCCCTGGCCGGGCAGCGCGAACTGGGCGGCCGGCGCGGCGCGGGGAATCGGTACGGGCACCACGGCGATCGTGCGCTCATCGCTGGCGGAGCCCGCGCGTGGCGAAGATGTGAACCCTGGCGCCGTCGGGCGCGTGCAGCGGCGCGGTGTAAAGACCCTCGCGCGTGATCTTGCCGGCGCTCGCGCGCCAGGAGACCGCGGGCGCACCCTCCGCGACCGTGGCGTCGAGCTGCACGCTCGTACCTGCCACGATGCTCGCGGGAGCGCCTTCGATCGCCACGCCGGGGAGCGCGGGGCTCGGGGCGGACGTCGTGGCGGGCACGGGTGCTTGCGCGACGGCTGGCGTGCGCGGCGCCGCGCGCCGCCGGTTCGGCGACGCTCGCCGCGCCTGAGATGGTGCCGAGCGCCTGGAAGCCGACGGGTCCCTGGTTGTAGGTTTCCCACGAGGCCTCCGCGGTCATCGCGGCGAGACTTCCAGCGATGCTCTCGACGTTGCCCGCGCCGCCCGAGCCGACCGCGGCGTTGAAGTGAAGCCTGCGCTGGAGGGACCGAGCGGCAGCGCCACGAGCCAGTATTTCGTGCCGCTGACGATCGCCTTGGAGAGGCCGCGCCACCTTGATCCAGGCGTTTACCGCGGGGACGCCCGAGACGCTCGCCGAGGCCGAGCACTTCGCCCGGCTTGCCTGCGTTTTCGGCGAAGCATGCCGAGCACCACGCCCGTCACGCCGGTGTTCGCGGTGCCGTTCGTGCGGAATTGCAGTTCTTCGACTGTGCCGCTCGATTTGGCGGTGAACTGGAACGCTTCCTCACGGCCCGCGGTTGTCTGATCACCGACCGTGTAGGTGCTCGTCGCGTCGCCCGCGAGCAGCCCTTTGCTCGCCGCGGCGAGGATTTCGATCGTGCGTTCGTCATGCGCGCCTTTGGAGGTGGTGGCCGTGATCGTCGCCTTGCCGCCGACGGGCGGTTCCGACGGCGCCGTGTAGAGGCCACCGGTCGTGATCGTGCCCGCGCTCGCTTTCCAGGTCACCGTCGAGCTGTCGTTGACGACATGCGCCGTCAGCTGCACGCTCGTACCCGCCGTCATGCTCGCGGGCGCGCCTTCGATCGTGACGCTCGGCTGGCTGACGGGCGTGATCTGAATCGTGCTTCTGCGCCTGCGCGCCTTTGGCAGTCGTGACCGTGATCGTCACGCTGGCGCCCGTGGGCGGTTCCGAGGGCGCGGTGTAGAGGCCGCCTGTCGTGATCGTGCCCGCGCTCGCTTTCCAGGTCACCGACGAGCTGTCGTTGACGACATGTGCAGTTAGCTGCACGCTCGTACCCGCCGTCATGCTCGCGGGGGCGCCTTCGATCGTCACGCTCGGTTCGGCTGTGCCGTTGGAGCCGATCGCCTGGAAGCCGACGGGCCCTTGATTGAAGGTTTCCCACGTGGACTGCGCGCTCATCGCCGTCAGGCCGGTGGTTTTACTCTCGACATTGCCTGCGCCACCCGAGGAGACCGCGGCGTTGTAGTGAAGTTTTGCGCTGCTCGGACCGAGCGGCAGCGCGACGAGCCAGTATTTCGTCCCTGCGAGCAGGCTGGTGGAGAGCCCCGAGGCTTTTATCCAGGCGTTCGTTGCCGGTTCACCTGTAACGGTCGCGGAGCCGAGCACTTCACCCGGTTTGCCAGCGCTGTCAGCGAAGATACCCAGCACCAGCCCGGTGAGGCCCGTGTTGGCCGTGCCGTTTGTGCGGAATTGCAGTTCTTCGACTGTGCCGCTCGATTTGGCGGTGAACTGGAATGCTTCCTCGCGACCTGCCGTCGTCTGATCGCCAACCGCGTAGCTGCTCGTCGCATCGCCGGCGAGCAGGAGGCCTTTCCCGGTGGAAGCGCCGACTTCGACTGAGACCGTCGCAACCGCGGGGCTGCGCGGGAAAGGGCTCGTGGGATCCGCAGCCGAGAAGGTAAAGGAGTCGGGCCCGGTGTAACCAGCGGTGGGTGTGTATGTCACCTGGTTTTTGCTGACCGCGCTGAGCGTGCCGTGGGAGGGCCCCGTGACGATTTTGTAAGTTGGTGTAGCTGAGTCTTTGAAAGCTTTGGAGGTGAGCGTGATCGTCTGCGGTATGCCGGACTGGGCGCTCAGCGCCTGCGCGAGCGCATCGAAGCCGGGGATCACTACCGGGGAGGTCGTGTAGGCAGGCACGTTCGCGCCACCGGTTTCTTTGATCACGCCGGTCGTGTTGACGTCCTCGCGCAAGAAGTATTCCCCCGGCAGGACGCTCGAGGCATCGACCCATTGGAAGGCCAGGTTCGAGCTGTAGAGGTCGCGCCAACCGGGCGAGATACCCTCGAACAGGCTCGTCGCTTCGGGCTGATGCTGGCGGCAGAATTCACGACCGGTAGCGTCCGAGTAGACCGCTTCTTTGGGGCCGACCGCCGTTTCGACGTGTTCGCTGTCATCGAGGCAAAAGCCGACCTTCATCGCCGGTGCGACTTCGGCGCTCTTGGCGAGGTTCCATAGCGAGTACTTGGCCGCACGCTGCAGATGCCAGTGTTCGTGCCCGTCGGCGGTCGCATAGATGAGTTCCGCGGCGCTCGGTTCTTCTTTGAAGGTGCCGTCTGAGTAGAAGACACGCTGGAAGGCTTTCATCGGTTCACTGCTCGACGCACGCGACCCGCGAAAATCGACCGCACCCGGGCCAAGGTTGTGGATATAGCCGTTGAAGCGCAGCAGCAGTTGTGCCGGGACTTCTTTCTTCAGGCCACCTTCGGTCGTGCTCGTTTCAAGCGAGATGCCCGTCGGCGGATCGGCGATGAGGTTCGGCAGCAGCGCTTCGGCAGCCAGGGCGCGCGGTGCGAGCGTGAGCCAGGCACCGGCGAGGATGGCGCAGACAAGCACCAACCGCGCAGCGGTGCAGGAAAACTGCCGAGTGAACGCTGTCGTCCCTGACATAGCTCGCCGGGGATTCTACCTGTCCGTCAAGGGCGCGGACAGACTCTGTTTTTCACGGACCCTGCTCGCTACTCAGACCCCCGCCAGCAAGGCTGGCTGATCCTCATAGCTCTCGCCGCGCTCGGCCTTCTCGACCAGCGAGGCGGGCGGCTCGAAGCGCTCGCCGTAGGCGCTCGCCAGCTCGCGCGCGCGCGCGACGAAGCCGGCAGCCCACCCTCGTAGCCGTTGATGTACTGCAGCACGCCGCCGGTCCAGCCGGGGAAGCCGATGCCGAGGATCGAGCCGATGTTCGCGTCGGCGACCGACTCGATCACGCCCTCGTCGAGGCACTTGACGGTCTCGAGCGCCTCGGCGAACAGCATCCGCTCCTCGAGGTCCTTCAGCGAGAGCGTCGAGGGGTCGTCCATCTCCGGGAACAGCTCTTTCAGGCCCTTCCACAGGCCGGTGCGCTTGCCGTCCTCGTAGTCGTAGTAGCCGGCGCCCGCGAGCTTGCCGCCGCGGCCCGCGTCGAGCAGCTTGTCGACGACCTGGAAGGAGGCGCGGTCCTCGAAGACGCCGCCTTCGGCCTCGACCGCGGCCTTGGTCGCGTCGCGGATCTTGCGCGCGAGGTTGAGGTTCAGCTCGTCGGAGAGCTGCAGCACCGGCGCCGGGTAGCCGGCCTGGCTGGAGGCCTGCTCGATCGACGCGGCCGGGATGCCCTCCAGCAGCATGCCGACGCCCTCGTTGATGAACGTGCCGATCACGCGGCTCGTGAAGAAGCCGCGGCTGTCGTTGACGACGATCGGCGTCTTGTGGATCTGCTTGGCGAGGTCGAGCGCGCGGTAGAGCGTCTCCTCGCTGGTCTGCTCGCCCTTGATGATCTCCAGCAGCGGCATCTTGTCGACGGGGCTGAAGAAGTGCAGCCCGATGAAGTCCGCCGGGCGCGAGACGCCCTCGGCGAGCTGCGTGATCGGCAGCGTCGAGGTGTTCGAGCCGAGCAGGCGCGCCGTCGGCGAGGTGCGGCTCGATCTCGGCGAAGACCTGCGCCTTGACGGCCGGGTCCTCGAAGACCGCCTCGATCACGAGGTCGGCGCCCGCTGCCTCGGCGGGGTCGTCGGTCGGCGTGATCCGCGCCGAGCAGCGCGCCGCCTGCTCCTCGGTCGAGCGCCCGCGCGAGACGGCCTTCTCGACGAGCGCCTGGGAGTAGCCCTTGCCGCGCTCGGCCGCCTCCAGCGAGACGTCCTTGAGCACGACCTCGATGCCCGCTTTGGCGCACACGTAGGCGATCGCCGCGCCCATCATGCCGGCGCCGAGCACGACCATCTTCTGCGGCTTGAAGCGCTCGATGCCCTCGGGCCGGCCGCGGTCGCCGTTGACCTGCTGCAGGTCGAAGAAGAACGCCTGGATCATGTTCTTGGCGACCTGGCCGGTAGCCAGGTCGATGAAGTAGCGGCCCTCGATCTCGATCGCGTTGTCGAAGTCGACCTGCGCGCCCTCGACGGCCGCGGCCATGATGTGGTGCGGCGCCGGGTAGTTGGCGCCCTTCAGCTGCTTGCGCAGGTTCGCCGGGAAGGCCGGCAGGTTCTGCGCGAGCTTCGGGTTCGACGGCGTGCCGCCGGGGATCTTGTAGCCCTTCACGTCCCACGGCTGGGCGATCTCCTCGCCGCTGCCGCCTTGGCCTCGATCCACGCCTTCGCGGCCGGCACGAGCTCCTCGCGCGTGGCGACGACCTCGTCGACGAGGCCCATCTCCAGGGCCTTGGCGGGGCGCAGCTCCTGGCCCTGCATCAGCAGCTTCATCAGCGCGTCGACGATGCCGAACATGCGCACCGTGCGCACGACGCCGCCGGCGCCCGGCAGCAGCCCGAGCTTGACCTCGGGGAAGCCGAGCTTGACCTTCGGGTCATCGAGCATGACGCGGTGGTGGGTGGCGAGGCAGATCTCCAGGCCCGCCGCCGAGCGCGGCGCCGTTGATCGCGGCCACGACCGGCACGCCGAGCGTCTCCAGGCGGCGCAGCTGCCCCTTGCCCTCGCGGATGCCGGCGGCGAACTCGCCGGCCTGCTCGCGCGTGACGGTCTTCAGGTCGTTGAGGTCGCCGCCGGCGAAGAACGTCTTCTTGGCCGAGGTGATCACGACGCCCGTGATCTCGTCCTTCTCGGCCTCGAGGCGATCGAGCGTCGCGCCCATCGAGTCGATGTAGGCCGCGTTCATCGTGTTGGCCGACTGGTTCGGGTCATCGAGCGTGAGGAGGACGATGCCGTCGTCGCCGTGCTCGCAATTGATGGTCGTTGACTCTGCCATTTAGATCGCCTCCACGACGGTCGCGATTCCCATGCCGCCGCCGACGCACAGCGTGGCGAGCCCGTAGCGGCCGCCGGTGCGGTGCAGCTCGTCGATCAGCGTGCCGAGGATCATGCCCCCGGTCGCGCCGAGCGGGTGGCCCATCGCGATCGCGCCGCCGTTGACGTTGACCTTCTCCATGTCGAGGCCCATGTCGCGGACGAAGCGCAGCACGACGGCCGCGAAGGCCTCGTTGATCTCGACCAGGTCGAGGTCCTCGACGGCAGATGCCGGCCTTCGCGAGCGCCTTCTTCGACGCCGGCGCGGGGCCGGTGAGCATGATCGTCGGGTCGGCGCCCGAGAGCGCCGTGGCGAGGATCCGCGCGCGGCGGCGTCATGCCGAGCTCGTCGCCGGTCTGCTCGTTGCCGATCGTCACCAGCGAGGCGCCGTCGACGATGCCCGAGGAGTTGCCGGGCGTGTGGACGTGGTCGATCTTCTCGACCCAGTGGTACTTCTGCAGCGCCACGGCGTCGAAGCCGCCCATCTCGCCGATCGCGGCGAAGGAGGGCTTCAGCTCGCCGAGCGTCTCGACGGTCGTGCCGGGACGGATGAACTCGTCGTGGTCGAGCACGACGTTGTCGTTGAGGTCCTTGACCGGGATCACCGCGTTCGCGAAGCGGCCCTCGGCTTGCGCGGTGCTCGCGCGCTCCTGCGAGCGCGCGGCGTAGGCGTCGACGTCCTCGCGGCTGAACTCCTCGATCGTCGCGATCAGGTCGGCGCTGATGCCCTGCGGGACGAAGGAGGTGTCGTAGTTGGTCTCCGGGTCCATCGCCCAGGCGCCGCCGTCGGAGCCCATCGGCACGCGCGACATCGACTCGACGCCACCGGCGAAGACGAGGTCCTCCCAGCCCGAGGCGACCTTCTGGGCGGCGATGTTGACGGCCTCGAGGCCCGAGGCGCAGAAGCGGTTGAGCTGCACGCCGGCGACCGTGTCGGGCAGGCCGGCCTTGATCGCGGCGGTCTTGGCGATGTCGGCGCCCTGGTCGCCGACCGGCGAGACGCAGCCGAGCACGACGTCGTCGACGCGGTTGGGGTCGAGTTTCTCGTTGCGGACGAGCGTCTCGTGCATCAGGCCGACGACGAGGTCGACCGGCTTGGTCGCGTGCAGCGACCCGTTGAACTTGCCCTTGCCGCGCGGCGTGCGAATCGCGTCGAACACCAACGCCTCGGTGGCTGCCATGGGGAGACTCCTCTTCGTGGTCGGAATGGTGGGGGCCGCTGCTGCGCAGCATAACATTCATTCGTGAACGCAAGTTCCTCTAGCATCGGAGGTCGCATGCCCGCCACGCCGAGCACCCCCACCACCCGCCGCAGCCAGGCCGAGCGCAGCTCCGCGACACGCGAGGCGCTGCTCGACGCGACGATCGCCTGGCTCGTCGAGGACGGCTACGCGAACACGACGACGAGCCGCGTCGCCGAGCGCGCCGGCGTCTCGCGCGGCGCGCACCTGCACCACTTCCAGACGCGCCAGGCGCTGGTCGCCGCCGCGATCGAGCACCTCGCAAGGCGCCGCAGCGAGGAGCTGCTGCGCGCCGCCGGCGCAGCTCCCGACCGGGCGCGAGCGGGTCGCCGCGGGGCTCGACCTGGTCTGGTCGAGCTACGCCAGCCCGCTCTACCAGGCGGCGCTCGACCTGTGGACCTGCGCGCGCACCGACCCTGAGCTGCGCGGGCATCTGAGCGCCGGTCGAGCGCGAGCTCGACCGCCAGACGCTCGAGCTCGCCAGGCGCCTGTTCGCCGAGCTGGCCGAGCGCACCGACTTCGACCGCCTGATCGAGATGGCCGTGGCGACGATGCGCGGCCTGGCGCTGCTCGACACGCTGCACCCCGGCGATGAGCGCAACCGCAAGCAGTGGGCCTTCTGCAGGTCACAGCTCGTGCAGCTGCTCGAGGGCGCCCGCGGCCTCGACTAGGGTTCGCGCGGTGAAATTCGCCGTCACACATCATTCCGGCTCGGGCGCCCCCGCGGACGCGCTCGATCTGCTCTGGCAGCACCTCGAGAACCTGCGCCACGAAGAGGTGTCGTTCAACCGTCGGGGCCCGGAAATCCTGGCGCACACGGGCCAGGACGCACCGATTTCGATGGAGCGCGACGAACGTGAGGAGATCGGCAGGCTCGCGGTGCTCGAGTGCGTGCGCGAGGTCTGCGATCAGCACCCCGAGCTGCGCAGCTCCTGGTATGCGATCAGTCCGCGCGGCTAACCTCACGCGGCCGCCACACTAGGCGCTTGGTGCTGGCGCCGGCTCGGCGTGCAGCGCTGTAGGCGCTCAGGCCGGGGGTTGCGCGCCCCCTGTTTCAGCCCACCAACTGCTGAGCTGCAGCTGCACCTCGGCTCGCTGTGCCTCCGCGGCGGCGTCCTCGCGCTCCTGCTCGCTCATCAGCTCGCCGGCCCGTGCCTCATTGGCCGCGCCGATCAGTGCCTTGACCGCCGTGAGAATCGTGGTCGGCGCTGCAATGCCGCCCTCGTTGGGGTAGATGTGCAGGGCCCGCCCAGCGGGCTCCACTCGCGCGCAGAGACTCTCGAGCGGGGGGCTGGCGTTCAGCTCCTTCATGAGCAGCTCATCCGGCTCGGCGCTGAGCGCAATCAGGATGCACAGCTCGCCGTCGTCGGCGCGACGCGTCTCGGGCTGGGCTGCGATCTCAATGTCCATGTTCCTCACCGTCGCGCTCTCGCTTCACCACCGCAGCTACTACCCCTGCGTGGCTCAGCGTAAGCACTCCGCCCCGGGTGCCGATTGGCGCGGGGAGCTAACGGGAATAGACCATTCAATGTCGAGCAGAGAGGGAACACAACTGGCCGTCGGGCGTCCCACGCGAAACGGCAGCGAGCGCCTCGTCGATCACGAGGGCCTGGCGTGGCTCGCGCGCGCCGGCCTACTCGCGCGCGGCTGCGTCTACGGGATCATCGGGCTGCTGGCGATCAAACTCGCGCTCGGCTCAGAAGGCAGGACCACGAACCAAACGGGTGCGTTGGAGACGATCGCGCGCCAACCGCTCGGCAAGGCGCTGCTGGGCGCCGTCGCGATCGGGCTCGCGGGCTACGCAGCGTGGCGGCTGCTGCGCGCCGTAGTCGGACGCGGTAGAAGCGAAACCGACGGAGGCCTCGACCGCCTCGCGGCCGCTGGGAGCGGGCTCGCTTACGGGGCGCTGTGCATCGTGGCAGTGAAAATTCTCAGCGGGGGCTCTGGCGGCGGCGGCTCGAGCGCACCGAAGTCCACTACCGCCGGCGTGCTCGGCTGGAACGGTGGACAGGAGCTCGTCGGGATCGCCGGCGTGCTGCTGATCGCCGTCGCTCTCTACCAGGGCTACCGCGGCGTGAGCCGCAAGTTCACGGAGCAGGCCGACAGCGCGAAGATGAGCCAGACAGTCAAGCGCGCCTACGCCGTACTCGGCGCCTGCGGGCACCTCGCGCGAATGGTCGTCTTCGGGCTTAGCGGCTACGGGCTGCTGATCGCCGCGATTGAATTCGAACCCCACAGGGCCGTCGGCCTCGACGGGGCGCTCAACGAGCTCGCGCGCAGCAGCGAAGGGCCGCTGCTACTGGGGATCGTCGCCGCGGGCCTGATCTGCTTCGCGGCCTATTCGATCGCCGACGCGCGCTACCGCAAGATCTAAGGGCACACGTGGGGACGCGCTAGTTTTCAGCGCGGGATGTGCACATGAGCGACCACGGAGCACCACTGCGTCGCGAGGATGTCGATGCGGACCCTGCACGCCAGTTCAGCCTGTGGTTCGCGGCGGCCGGCGCGACGGACATCAGGCTGCCCGAGGCCGCGGCGCTCGCGACGGCCTCATCGGAGGCGCTGCCGTCGGTGCGCATGGTGCTCGTGAAGAGCTTTGCTGAGAACCGTTTCGTCTTCTACACCAACCACCACAGCCGCAAGGGTCGCGAGCTAGCCGAGAACCCACACGCCGCGCTGCTGTTTCACTGGGATCTGCTCGGCCGTCAGGTGCGCATCGAGGGACCGGTTACGCGGGCGAGCGCGCAAGAGACCGCCGCCTACGTGCGCAGCCGTCCGCGTGGCAGCCAGATCGGCGCACTGGCCTCCCCACAGAGCGAGGTGGTCGCCAACCGCCAAGCGCTCGAGCGCAGGGTCGCGGAGGTGCGCGAGTGCTACGGCGAGCGCGAGCTGCCGCTGCCGGAGGATTGGGGCGGCTTCGCGGTCACGGCCGAGACGTATGAGTTCTGGCAGCAGCGCGACGACCGCCTGCACGACCGTCTGCGCTACCGACGCGAGCACGGTGCGTGGGCGATCGAGCGCCTCGCACCGTAGACGCCGCGCTAGCCTCCCCGCGCCGCGCGCGCGCGGCGCGAGGCGTTGCCCATCACGAGCGGAGTGAGGTGGGTGCTCGCGAACGCCTCGAGCGCGGCGCGGTCACCGAGCTTGACGACGCCGGTGGGCGTCAGCGCGAAGGAGTGGACGAGCCGGATCAGGACCTCGGAGATCCCCTGCGGGTCGGCGACGGGATCGAGCAGGCCGTCCTCCTGCGCGCGGTCGAGCAGCGCGACGGTGGCGGCGATCCCCAGCATCAGCAGCGGGGTTGCCTGGGTGGTGATGCGCGGCAGCACGACATCCCCGTCGAGGGCGACCATGCGGTTAAAGAGCGCGTTGCGCCGGATGTGCAGGACGGCCGCGGCGAACGCGGTCGCGATGCGCTGCTCGAGCGTCGGCAGCGAAGCGGTGGCAGCGCCGATCTGGTCGATTAGGCGCCGCGCCTCGCGCGCGAGCACGGCCTGGATCACGTCGTCCTTGGAGCCGACGCGTCGATACACGGTCACGCGGTCGATACCGGCACGCCGCGCGATGTCCTCGATCGTGCTGCGCCTGATGCCGATCTCCTCGAACTGCGCGAGGGCCGCGTCGAGCACCTCGGCGACGCCGGGGCTGAGCGCGTCGAGCGAAGCCGAGCCGGCGAAGACGGAAGCGAGCTGCTGGGACTCGGAAGCCATCGCGATAACGATACCGACGCAGCTGCTGCAACGATGCAATTGAAAGTGTTGCGCTGTATACTCGCGGCGCAGTCGATCCAAGGGCGAAAGGAGGCGTCGGATGAACACTCTCGGCAGCACCCCGCGGCCCTACGAACTCGCTCGCGACTTCGACCCCGCGCAAACACAGTTCGTCGCGCGTCTCGAGGATCTGCCCGCCGACGTCGACCGCGAGCTCGCGCGGCGCATGCGCCAGGGGCTGTGGGAATCCGATGCGCTCGCCGACGATGTCGTCGCCGAGTTCTCCGCGCTTCCCGGGGGCTCGGGATGGCACGCGCTCGAGCGCGCGCTCGCGGGTGGCGCCGATGAGCTGGCCGATCTGCCGCCGGCGCTGTGCGCGCTGCTGCAACCGATCCTCGTGCCGCCCGACTGGGTCAACTGGGAGCTCTACGAAGCGGGGCGCGTCGCGCACTGGCGTGTCGGACCCGCGCTCGCCTTCGCGGGCGCACTCAGCTTGGGCTATGGCTACCCGATCCCGCGCATCGCGAAGGTACTGCTCGGCACGGGACGGATCGATGAGAAGGCCGGCAAACGCATGCTCGAGACCGGCCAGTGGATCCTCGCGGTGACCGCCCCCGCGAACATGCGCCCAGACCGCCCCGGGACGGGCATCGCCGCCTCAGTGCGAGTGCGCCTCGTACACGCATACCTGCGCCGTCACCTGCTCGCCCAGGCGGACTGGGATCCGCGCCGCGACGGGATCCCGATGAACGCTACGGACCTCGCGGCGACGCTCAACATCGCCTTCTTCACGCTGCACGTGCAGGGCATGCAGAAGCTCGGCATTCACTATTCGCCGGGCGAGCGCGAGGCGATGGCGCATATGTGGCGCTGGATCGGACACGTGATGGGCATCGGAGAAGACTTGCAGCCGCTCTCCTACGAGCGCGCCGTGCAGCTGCAGAAGACCTACGACGCCTTCGATCAGCGCACCGACAGCGACAGTGCCAGAGCGCTGACAAGCGCGCTCGTGCGGCGCGGGCTGCCGCGTATCGCGTTCGGGATCCCGGCTTCGCGCGCGAACGACCTCGCACTGCTGACGGTGCCGTTCACGGGTGCCCTGCTGGCCTACATGCTGGGCCCCCAGGCCGCGGGTCTGGTCGGCCTCGAGCACCACCGCCTCACCCGCGCGATGCGCGCCGTGCCACTCGCGGGCGCCGCCTCCAATGTGCTGCGGGCCACCGGACTGCTTGGCAACGACGCCGCGCTCGCGCAGACCTTCCACACGCTCGCGGGCAAGCTGCTCGCGGGGGCGGGCTCACCGCGCGAGCCCGTGCATCCAGAGGCGGCCGTGCACGAGTCGCGCACGGCCGCCTGAAACGAAGCTCAGGAACGCGACCGCGTACGCGCGGCCTTCTTGGCAGCATCGCTGCGCCGCTTCGCCTTGAGCTTGCGCGTCTTTGCGGCCTTCCTCGCAGCGGCGCTGCGCTTTTCAGGACCGCCGCGCAGCCGGTCCTGGACCTCACCGACAACCGATGCGAGATCCGCAACGGCTTTGCGCGCGACTTTCGGGCTCGCGCCTGCACTCGTCGCCCGCGAGAGCTCGCTGGCGATCTTCTTGCGCACGCCGCGTGCCCTGAGGCTCTTGAACAGATCTTCATCTCGCTTGGCCATCGCGTCCTCCTGTCGATCTCGGGTGTGCTTTTGAGCCGCGCCGCTCAGAGCGGCCTGCTCGCTGTCGGCGCGGCATCTGGCTCGAGTTCGCCGTCCAGAGCGTGCGCTTCGCGTTCATCGTTGAGGCCACGCGCCTCGTCCTCACCGAGATCGCTCGCATCCGGATCGACCTCGCGCGCGCGGTCATGCTGCTCCCTCGCGAGCGAAGTCTTGTGCTCCGCGTCGCGCTCGCGCTCTTGCGCGTCGAGCTCACTGCGGCGTGCAATCGCGTTCTTCTCCTCGGCTTCGGCGCGAACGCGCTGCGCGTGCGCCGCTTGCTCATCGGCTGCGGCGCGGGCGCTTTCAGCATTCGCCTCCTTCTCCCTGGCGTCGCGACGCAGCGCGCGTGCGTCGTCGCGCTTGGCTTCGAGCTTACGGCTGCGCATCTGTCGGGAGGCGATCGCGATCACAGCGAGCACCACGATGGCAACCACAACAATGATGATTATTGCTCCAGTACTCATGCGGTAAACCTCCGTACCTCGGGGAAGATCGAGCAGTGCGACGCGCCGCGACTCATATGCGACCCAAGAGCAGCAGGACGAGCAGCACGAGCGCCACAACACCAACGATGCCGCCAAGCAGGGCGACTTTGAGCAGGAACAACACGATCGCAACGACGATCAGCAGTCCCAGTAGTCCTCTGAGCATCGAGTCCTTTCCTTAGTTTGGTGCGTCGTGCCTGCGCTGAGCCAGCCCCGAGCTCACAGGCGCGCCGCTGTCGTATGCGGGCAATCGCACTGCCCGATGGACCTGGCATCGAGTTACCCCTTGCGAGGACTCGCTAAGCGCCTGAATCGGAGACAGCTCACACCAAGCGCATGCGGGTACTCCTGCGCTCAGCCGGGAGTCCAGAGCGTGGATATCAATATATGAAACAGTTATTCGAGCCCGTAGCCCACGAGTGCAGGAGGTAGGGAATGGGAACGATGTTCGACACGGTGGACGATCCTCGCAAGACCTTTGCGGGGCTTACCGTCGAGGCGATCGCCGCTTACGGCAACGGCAAATTCGCAAACTTCGCGGCCGCCAAGGCGGAGTTCCCGCATCTCCCAGTGCTGGAGATCGACGTCAGCGGGCAGGGCATCGGCAACGCTGGTGACTTCGAGGCTGGCGACATGCTCTGCGCACACGCCGGAAGCTGGGCGAAGGGGCGCAGGGGCGCTGGAATCAAGCGACCGGTGCTCTACTTCTCAGTGTCGAATTGGCAGACGATCATGGGCTCGCTGCGCGATGCGGGACTCACGCACGCGGACGTGCGCATCTGGACCGCTCACTACACAGGCACGGCGCACCTCTGCTCCTCGGCGTGCGGATTCGGGGTGACGGGTAGCGCCGACGCCACACAGTGGGGCTCCTCCGACGCAGCCGGGACACTCAAGCCACCCTTTGCGGGCCGCAACATCGACGTGTCGATGACGGCCGCGCATTTCTTCAACAGTCCCCCGCCGCCGCCCTTCCCGGGGCGCAACCTCCACCAACCGCCGCCGATGAGCGGCGCGGACGTGCGCGAGTGGCAGGCGCAGATGGCACATCGGGGCTGGTCGATCACGCCGAACGGCATTTACGACGCGGCCTCGGAGCACATCTGCCGGCAGTTCCAGGCCGAGAAGGGACTGAGCGTCTCCGGCATCGTCGATGCGAGTACCTGGCAGACGAGCTGGACTGCTCCGATCACGTGACGCTACCTCACGGCCGCGCGCGAAACGGCGGGCACTGGCGCCTGCGGTGCTGTTCACCGAAAGGCAAGGCACAGGGTTAAGGCCGACGCGGGGACTCGAACCCCGGACCCCTTCATTACGAGTGAAGTGCTCTACCAGCTGAGCTACGTCGGCGCGGCCCCGAATGCTAGCGCCGCGTCGGCCTCACACGGCTGGACGCGATGAAGCCTCCCCATCGAGCTGAGCCTCCAGGCCCGCGAGCTCGCTCAGCAGCGACTCGCCGTGCTTCTCGCAGAAGGCCGGCCCGATCCCCTTGATCTCGATCAGCTCCGCCTTGCCACGGGGACGCGTGCGCAGCACCTCTGCCAGGACCGAGTCCGCCGCGACCGTGAATGCTGGCTTGCCTTCAGCGCGATCCTTGCGCCACGCACGCAAGCGCTCGAAGGCCTTTGCCTCCACCGGCTCAAGCGTCTCCAGGACGCTCGCGGATCGCGACCCGCGCCCCCCACTCCGGCTGCGCGCGGACACTGTCGGCGCTGCGTTCGCCGCCAGCTCCAGAGTCGAATCGGGGTCGCACACGTCGCAGCAGCGGCCCGTCGGGCGCCCCAGCTCGGTGTCGCCGAAGTGGTCGAGGATCTGCCGCCGCCGGCACGTCTGCGCGCCGGTGCTGAAGCGCTCGATCGAGCGGTAGGCCTCCCAGCCGCGGTCCTTCGCCGCCTTGATCGCGGCATACGCCTTGCGTGGGCTGCCTTGGCCGGTGAGGCGCACGAGCAGCCCGTCGCGTCCGGCCGGCTCGAGCTGCACTGCGCCCGCGCGCTCGGCGATCGAGAGCAGCACCCGCTGGCGCTCCCCCAGCGCGCCGTGCGCGATCGTGAGCGTGTCGTCCTCCGCCGTGCCGCGTAGCGACGCGACGTAGCGCTTGACATCCTCGACCGTCGTCTCGCGCTCTTTGATGAAGCGGATCAGCCTGCCCAGATCCATTCTCGAGGCCAGCAGCAGCGCGCGCGCCTGCTCGCCGTCGCGCCCGCCCCTGCCCGCCTCCTGGTAGTAGGCCTCGAGGCTCGTCGGCAGCGCCCAGTGCGCGACCGTGCGCACGTCCGCCTTATCGACGCCCATCCCGAATGCGTTCGTCGCCACCACGACCTCCGCGCGCCCCTCCATGAACGCGAGCTGGCTCGCGCGGCGCGCCTCCGGGGTCATGCCCGCGTGGTAGACGACCGCCCGGATTCCCTCCTGCCCGATCCGCGCCGCCACCTCCTCGCTGTCCTTGCGGGTTCCGCAGTAGACGATCGCCGGTCGTGCGCGTCGGGTCGCCGAGCACGTGCATCAGCGCCGCGCGCTTGCGTGCCACCGCGCCCTTGCCCTCGGCCGTGAACACGTCGAAGGTCAGGTTCGGGCGGTCAAAGCCCGAGCGAATCGAGACCGGGTCGCGCAGCTCCAGGCGCGCAGCGATCTCCTCGGCCACCCGCGGCGTCGCCGTCGCCGTCGCCGCCATCACCGCCGGCCGCTCACCCGGCGCGTGCCCGTGCGTGAGCGAGGCGATCGCGTCGTGCAGGCGCAGGTAGTCCGGGCGGAAGTCATGGCCCCACTCCGCCACGCAGTGCGCCTCGTCGACCACGAACAGGCTCACCCGCCGCCGCGTCAGCGCGGCGCGAAACGCACCCGAGGCGAAACGCTCGGGCGCGGCCAGCACGAGCTGCACCGAGCCGTCCTCGATCTCGCGCAGCGCCTGCGCGTTGTGGCCGTCCTCCATCCCCGAGGCCAGCATCGTCGCGCGCACCCCCGCCTCGCGCAGCCGCCGCCACTGGTCGGACATCAGCGCGATCAGCGGGCTCACCACGACCACCAGCGAGCGCGCCGGGTCCGCCTCCGCAGCCAGCGCCGGCAGCTGATAGCAGAGCGACTTGCCGCCGCCCGTCGGCATCACCACGAGGCTGTCGCGGCCGTCCAGCGCCGCCTGCACCGCCTCGCGCTGGCCCGGCCTGAACTCCTCCAGGCCGAAGCGCCCCAGCAGCTCCTCCGGGCTTTTGCCCGCCCACCATCGCGGCCGTCACCGCACTCATCTGCATGCCCTAGAAGCTATCCCTCGCTGCGGTTGGGACGCTCCCGACCCCGCCACCGCGCCGCCGAGTTGAAACCGCGCACACCGCAGGCCGCCCTCAAGGCGGCCCCATAAGCGTCCTAACCCCGGCGCTCCCAGACCACCCGCGCACCCGCCGCCGGCACCAGCGTGATCGCGCGTCTGCGCACCCACTCGCCGCCGCGCCAGATCGTGCGAGGGGGCACCCTCGGCGCCAGCTCGCCGAGCATCGTCGCGAGCATCAGCTTCATCTCCAGCTGTGCGAAGGACGCGCCGATGCAGCGGCGGATGCCGCCGCCGAAGGGAATCCAGGAGAAGGTCTCCGGCGCACTCTCGAAGGAAACGCTCCGGCGAGAAGGCCTCGGGGTCAGCGTAGATCCGCGGGTTGCGGTTCGTCAGATAGATCGACGGCACTACCCGCGTGCCCGCCGGCAGCAGATGGCGCGCCCACCTGCAGCTCCTCTCTGAGCAGTCGCGCGACGAGCGGCACGACCGGGCGCACGCGCAGCGTCTCGTTGACGACCGCCATCAGGTACTCATCGCTTTCGCCTGCATCGATCTCCGCCGTCAGGCGCGCGAGCTTCTGCGGGTGGCGCACGAGGCGCTCCACCGCCCACGCCACCGACGTCGCGGTCGTCTCATGGCCCGCCAACAGCAGCGTCACGAGCTCATCGCGGAGTTCGGGGTCGCCCATCGCCGCGCCATCCTCATCGCGCGCTTGCAGCAGCAGCGAGAGGATGTCCTTGCGCTCCTCAAGGTCGCTCTGTGCCGCGTCTCAGCTCGAGCTCACCGTAGATCACCTCGATCGAGCCGGTCGAGCGCCCCTGCCGATCCTGCCGGTCGGGCGACCCTCGCCTGGACGGCGCAACGCCGCCTTCAGCAGCTCGAGCGTGTGCATCGGCCCCAGCAGCTCGCCGATCGCGTCTCGGAGCGGCGCCCATCCGCTCGGCCTCCACGCCGAAGACCGCGCGCAGGATCACCTCCAGCGTGATCGCCCGCGTGTGCTCCTGCAGGCGCATCGCCCGCCCCAGCTGCCAGCCGGCCATGTCGCGGCGCGTCGCCTCCACGATCACATCTGCGTACTCGCGCATCCGCTCGCCGTGGAACGGCGGCAACAGCAGCTTGCGTTGGCGCATGTGCTCCGGACCCGTCAGGACGATCACGGAGCTCGGCCCCATCACCGGCGCGATCGGCGAGGAGCCCGCCGAGGACGGCGCGAGCTCCGGCGGTGCCGTGAACACCGTCTTGACCGCCTCCGGGTCGCTGATCAGCACCAGCTGAATGCCACTCGGCCCGAACGTCAGCGTGAACGCCTCGCCCAGCCGCCGTGCGCAGCGATCCATCAGCCAGCTCGGCGCGAGCGCCCACGCGAGCGTCTGCGCCATCGCCGGCGCGCGCGGGCCCGGGCGGCAAGCCCCGCGACACGGGTCCCTCCTCGCGGGCCTGCCGCGCATCGATTGGCGCCCGCGGGGCGACCGTCGCCATCCCTACAAGCTAGCGACGAGAGCGCTTGCGCGAGCGGCCCTGCCGCGCTTGTGAACAGGGGACGCTCGCGCCCGGTCGATCAGCCGCGGCGCTCGCGCGCCGCGCGGCCGCGCGCGTGCTCCTCGAGCAGCGCCTGCGCGATGCGCTCGCGCGCCTGCTCGATCTCCGATCGCCGAAAGCTTCGCCGGGCGGCGCGCGAGGTAGCTCGCAAGCATCCGCGCCGGCAGCACGCGCACACCCTTGCGCCGCGCCATCGGCTTGTCCACCCACGCGCGGCTGTAGACGATCAGCGGTTCTGCCTCGAGGCCCGTGACGCGCTCGATCGCGCGGCGCTGCGCCTGCGCCTGGCTGAGCGTCGCGCCGTGCACCCGTCCGACCCGCACCGGGCCCGGATGGCTCTTGGTCTCGACCGTGAACACGCCCGGCTGGTCCGATCAGGATGTGATCGACGTTGCCGCGACCGAGGCTCGCGTCGTGAATCACCTCCCATTCGTCCTCCGGCAGGTCGTCCAGCAGCGCGCCCACCTGCTCCTCGCCGCTCGCGCCCCGGTCGCGTCGCTCCACGAGCGGGAGCACGTAGCGCGAGATCAGGAACATGCTCACGAGCAGCGCCACCTCCGAGCCGATGAAGCGAGCATCGTGCAGACCGAAAGCCACGTCCGAGCAGCGCCGTGGCAACCGCCAGCGTGCCCAGCGCGACCAGCGTGCGCATACGCAGCCGCCGAACCGTCGCCCGCGCGTACTGGCCCGCGGTGCGGCGCGTCGGATCAGTGTCCACTACGTACATAACCCTTTCCTGTCGAGGCTCTCACCACATTCATCGGCCCGTCGGCGCCCCCTCCTTGAGTCGTGTCCACATACCCGCGCGGCGCTGCGCGAGTCTCCGCAAAAGCGCGCTTCGCGCCATGAGAATCGCGTGGAGGAACACCCTTCACCTAAAGCAGCCATACCGCCGCGGTCGAAGCAAAAACGACCCACTTCAGCCCCGACGCTCCCCCACTCTCGACGACAGCTATGCCAGAGCACTCCAACATCTCAGAGCCTCAGGACATCTGCGTCCTGCTCCGCGCTCACGGCGAGGAGTACTGGCTAACAACCGAGGTGCTACCCGTTCTGCGCGAGCTCGAACAGCCCGGCGCGATCCCCGAGGACCAGCTCGGCGCCGCACTCGCCTACCTCGAGTTGCTCTGGCTCGACGCTCGCCGCCGCGCCGCCGAGACCGACGCCGCCTACGCCAAGCTCGATCCCGCCGATGCCCTGCGCGACCCGATCCTGCACGAGAAGGCCAGTCGCTACCACGCCGCCGTGCGGCGGCTGCGCGCCAAGCTCGCCCAGCTCGTGCGCGAACGCACCTGGATCGAAGACGACGCGCTTCCCAGTCAGCACGCGCACCACTGATCCGATCGCATACGCTCAGGCGACGATGTCACCCCGCTTCGATCTGCAGTCGCACTCCACGCACTCCGACGGCGCGCTCCCCGCGGCCGAGGTCGTCCAGCGTGCCGCCGCGGCCGGCGTCGAGCTGCTCGCGCTCTCCGACCACGACACCGTCAGCGGCGTCTCTGAGGCGATCGCCGCCGGTGAGCGCCTCGGCGTCAAGGTCGTCTCTGCGGTCGAGATCTCAGCCGTCGATGACGGTTCCTCGGTGCCGCGCGAACTGCACATCCTCGGCTACGGCATCGACCACGAGGGACCTGTCCTGACGACGCGGCTCTCCGAATTCCTCGCCGACCGCGAGCACCGCACGCTGCGCATGCGCGACGCGCTGCGCGAGGTCGGCTTCGAGCTCGACGAAGCCGAGATCGACGCGCGCATCGCCGCGGGCAAACCGATCGGCAGGCCCCACCTCGCCGCCGCCGTGCTGAACGCGCCCGGCAACGCCGCGCGCCTCGCCGAGGAGGAGATCGACGATGTCGGCTCGCTGATCCGCGGCTACCTGATCGAGGGCCGCTCCGCCTTCCGCCTGCGCGAGACCCCGACCGTCGGCGAGGCCGTCGAGGCGATCCACGAGGCCGGCGGTGTCGCGATCTGGGCACACCCCTTCTGGGACATCTCCGACGTTGCCGAAGTGCTCTCCACGATCGACCGCTTCAAGGCGCTCGGGATGGATGGCGTCGAGGCCTTCTACGTCACCCACGACGAAGACCAGACGAAGCTGCTCGCCGCCCGCTGCGAGGAGCTCGGCCTGCTCAGCACCGGCTCCGCCGACTACCACGGACCCGAGAACCGCCTCTTCTCGCGCTTCATGGCCTTCGAAACCTTCGGCCTGGAGCCGAACCTCGGGCCGATCTCAGGCGACTAGCAGCGCTTCCAGCCTGTAGGCGAGTGACTCCAACGCGAGCTCTTCGGAGACGTTCAGCTGCAAGCTCAGGCGCGTCTCACCGATGAGCGCGATGCCGGCGCGCAGCGCCGCGGGATCGCGTCCTTGCGCGTCCGCTTCGAGCTCGCCGATACGGTCCACCGCGTAGGCCAGCTCGCCTGCGCCCTCCCGGCAGCACATCACGTCGCGCAGCCACAGCTCAGCGAGGCGCAGCGCCAGATCGAGCGTCTGCGTGCGGCTGCGTCGCTCGCCGCGTCGGCGTGCATCGAGCCCTTCGCGCTCGAAACGTTTGCGCTCCTTGCTGGGCACGAGCTCAAGCGCCCCCGCCAGCTGCTCCTGCGCCGCCTCTCCCGTCGCCGCCCCAGCCGCCTTCGCGGCGTCGAGCAGGCCCATCCAGGGTCGCTTGGCCGTCGCTCCCGTGAGCGTCGCGCGCGCGAACTCCTCCGCACCGCGCCGCAGCGCCGCGCCCTCATCGCCTGCCAACCTGCGCGCCAGGCGCGCGTCCCCCAGCGCCAGCCGCGCGCACGCCTGCGCTGACTCCGGCGCCACACCCTCGAGCTCCCGAGCGATCGCCTCGGCCGGCAGCGGATCGAAGCGCACCAGCTGACAGCGCGAGGCGATCGTCGCGAGCACGTCCTCGCGCCGGTCACTCAGCAGCAGCAGGTGCGCAAACGCCGGCGGCTCCTCGAGCGTCTTAAGCATGCGGTTCGCCGCCTGGTCGTTCATCGTCTCCACGCCCTCGATCACGAACACCCTCCGCGCGGACTCAAACGGCGTGCGCGCCGCCGCCGCTACAACCGGCTCCTCGATGTCCGCCACGAGCATTTCCGCCGCCCCCGAGGGCACCACCCAGGTCAGGTCCGGATGCGAGTCGCGCGCCACGCGCTCGGCGACGGTCGCCGGACTGCGCGCTCCCTCCGCGAGCAGCGCCGCAGCGAACACACGCGCCACTGCCCGCTTGCCCGTTCCGGGCGGCCCATGAAAGAGGTAGGCGTGCGAGGGGTGCCCTCCCGGCGCAAGCGCCGGGAGGAGCACCGCGCGCGCGTGCGCATGCGCCTCGATGCCGGGGAGCGCAGCGGGGTTCGGGTGCTCGGGTAGGAGCGTCGCGGACATCCTCGCCATCCTAGACTCGCTCGCCGGGGCGACTGCCTGTAGCGTGCGCGCGTGACCCGCGGCACGCTGATCACGATCGAGGGACTCGACGGCGCCGGCAAGTCCACGCTCGCCCACGGCCTGCTCGGCGAGCTCGTCCGGCGCGTGGAGCGCGTCGAGCTCCTGCGCGAGCCCGGCGGCGTCGAGCTCTCCGAGCGGATCCGCGACCTCGTCAAAGACCCCGCGCTAAACGTCGCGCCCCGCACCGAGGCGCTGCTTTACGCCGCTGCGCGCGCGCAGCTTTGCGAGGAGCTGCTCGCGCCGCTGCTGCGCGCCGGGACGCTCGTGCTGCTCGACCGCTTCATCGACTCATCGCTCGCTTATCAGGGCGCCGCGCGCGCGCTCGGCGTCGAAGCCGTGCGCGCCATCAACGCCTTCGCCACCGGGCCGCTGCGCGCCGAGCGTACGCTGCTGCTGCGCATCGACCCGGCGCTCGGGCGCTCGCGCCAGCGCAACCGCGCCGAGAGCCCCGACCGCCTCGAGCGCGAGCACGAGGACTTCTTCGCCACGGTTGCTGGCGCCTATGACGATCTCGCCCGCTCCGAGCCGGAGCGCATCCGCGTGATCGACGCCGCTCAGTCGCCTGCGCAGGTGCTCGCTGACGCGCTCGCCGCGCTCGAGGACCTGCTTCTGGATCAGCCCAGACGCGGGCTAGCATGAGCGCGGCAATGCCCTTGCACGCCCCTCCCCCTCGCGCGAATCGCGCTCCCCGCGCTAGGGCAATCGCACACCTTGTGCCGATCGGGACACTGCTCGTGATCGCTCTGTGTGCAACGCCGAGCGCCGGCGCCGCGACCGGCTCGGCCGCCACCACACCCACCTTCCCAACCCCCGCCTCGGCGAAAGTCCACCCCACGGGCGCCGCCACAGCTCCAGCGACACCGACTACGACGGCCGCACCCGTCGCGCCCACCACGACCTACACGCCGCCGAGCGCCACCCCTACCGTCACCACCACGACGCCGGCGCCGTCCACCGGCGCTGCGAGGAGCGCACCCGCCACGACGGCCACCAGGCACACAGCGTCGAGCAGCAGGCTGTCTACCGCGGCGATCGTGCTGGCCGTGCTCGGCGCACTGCTCGCGCTTATCTGCCTCGCCTGGGCGCTCGCGCGAGCGTGCGCCTACGACCCGCACTGGGCTCGCTCGCTGCGCCACTCGCTGGCCGAGGGCGGCTTTCGCGCGTCGGCCACCTGGGCCGAATTCAGCGACTGGGCGCGGATCGGAAAATAGGTCGCAGGGAGCGACCTCGAGCCTCCGGCGTCACCCCCGCAAAGAGCGGGGAACCTCCTAAAATTGATGGTGATCGCATGCTCGTTCCGTCCGAGCCGAGCGGGAGCATGGTCGACCCCCGACAACAGCTTTCGAGTGAGCGTCCTGACGTAGGCGCAGCAGAGGAGGAAGGCCGATGAACCCAGTCTCACACCCAGCGATCTCCCAGGACACGACACCCGGACAGGCGCTTGCGATCAAGCGTTTCTTCACGACTGTCGGGACCCACCCGTTTGAAAGCGTCGAGTGGGAGATCCGCGATGCGCGCATCGGCCACGGCGACCGCGTCGCCTTCGAGCAGAAGGACGTCGAGTTTCCCAAGAGCTGGTCGCAGAACGCCACCAACATCGTCGCGCAGAAGTACTTCCGCGGACAGATCGGCTCACCCGAGCGCGAGCGCTCGGTCAAGGAGATGGTCAGCCGCGTTGCGGGCACGATCACGGGCTGGGGGCGCAGCGGCGGCTACTTCGCAAGCGAAGAGGACGCCACGACCTTCAACCACGAGCTGACGCACATCCTGCTGCACCAGATCGCGGCCTTCAACTCGCCCGTGTGGTTCAACGTCGGCTTCGAGGAGAGCCCGCAGTGCAGCGCCTGCTTCATCCTCTCCGTCGAGGACACGATGGAGTCGATCCTCGACTGGAACACCAAGGAGGGCATGATCTTCCGGGGCGGCTCCGGCTCGGGCATCAACCTCTCCAACATCCGCGGCTCGATGGAGCCGCTGGCCAAGGGCGGGACCGCCTCGGGCCCCGTGTCCTTCATGCGCGGCGCCGACTCATGGGCGGGGACGATCAAGTCCGGCGGCAAGACGCGACGCGCGGCGAAGATGGTCGTGCTCGATGTCGACCACCCCGACATCCGCGAGTTCATCTGGTGCAAGGCCAAGGAGGAGGACAAGGCCGCGGCCCTGCGCGACGCCGGCTTTGACATGTCGATCGACGGCGATGGGTTCAAGTCGATCCAGTACCAGAATGCCAACAACTCGGTGCGCGTGACCGACGAGTTCATGCGCGCCGTCGAGGAGGACGCCGAGTGGCGCCTGACCGCGCGCTCCACGGGCGAGCCTGTCGGCGAGCCGATCCCAGCACGTGAGTTGATGCGTGAGATCGCCGAGGCCGCCTGGCGCTGTGCGGACCCGGGCGTGCAGTACGACACGACGATCAACCAGTGGCACACCTCGCCGAACAGCGGGCGCATCAATGCCTCTAACCCGTGCTCTGAGTACATGCACGTCGACAACTCGGCCTGCAACCTCGCTTCGCTGAACCTGATGAAGTTCCGCCGCGCCGACGGCACGCTCGACGTCGCCTCCTTCGAGCACACCGTCGACGTGATGCTGCTCGCGCAGGAGATCATCGTCAGCCCCTCGAGCTACCCCACCGAGGAGATCGGCGTCAACGCCCGCGCCTTCCGTCAGCTCGGCCTCGGCTACGCGAACCTCGGTGCTTACCTGATGAGCAATGGCATGCCCTACGACTCCGACGAGGGTCGCGGCGTCGCCGCGGCGATCACGGCGCTGATGACCGGTCGCGCATACCGCCGCTCGGCCGAGGTCGCGGGCGCGCTCGAACCCTACGAGCACTACGAGGAGAACCGCTACGCGCACAACGCGGTGATGCGCATGCACCGCGACGCCTCGCACGCGATCCCCGACGCCGCCTGCGGCGATGAGAAGCTGCTCGCCGCGGCACGCCGCTCTTGGGAGGAGGCGGTCGAGTTCGGCGAGCGCCTCGGCTACCGCAACGCGCAGGCCACCGTGCTCGCGCCGACGGGCACGATCTCCTTCCTGATGGACTGCGACACGACCGGCGTGGAGCCCGACTTCTCGCTCGTCAAGTTCAAGGAGCTCGTCGGCGGCGGGCAGATGACGATCGTCAACCGCACCGTCCCGCTGGCGCTGCAGACGCTCGGCTACACAGAGCCGCAGATCGAGCAGATCGAGGCGCACCTCGCCGAGCACGACACGATCCTCGGCGCGCCCGGCCTGAGCGATGAGCACCTGTCTGTGTTCGACGTCGCGGTCGGGGAGCGCCCGATCAGCCACATGGGACACCTGAAGATGATGGGCGCGGTGCAGCCTTTCATCTCGGGCGCGATCTCAAAGACGGTCAACATGCCCCAGGAGTCCACGGTCGAGGACATCGCCGACGCCTACACGCAGGCCTGGCACCTCGGCATCAAGGCGCTTGCGATCTACCGCGACGGCTCAAAGACCGCACAGGCACTGCGTACCGACGCGCAGCAAGGCGTGGAGGCACCGGCCAACGTCGATGAGCTCGTCGAGCAGGCAGTCACCAAAGCGCTCGCCGAGGCGGGCCCGCGGCGCAAGCGGATGCCGCGCGAGCGCCAGTCGCTCACGCACAAGTTCTCGATCGGCGGCCACGAGGGCTACATCACCGCCGGCATGTACCCCGACGGCAGCGTCGGCGAGATCTTCCTCACCGACATCGGCAAGGAGGGCTCGACGCTGAGGGGCATGATGAACTCCTTCGCGACCGCGATCTCGATCTCGCTCCAGTACGGCGTGCCGCTCGAGACGCTCGTACGCAAGTTCAGCTACATGCGCTTTGAGCCCGAGGGAATCACCGGCAACCCGGAGATCCCGTTCGCGAAGTCGATGCCCGACTACATCATGCGCTGGCTCGCCTCGCGCTTCCTCGACACCGACGCGCAGGAGGATCTCGGCATCCTCACGACCGAGGTGCGCGCGCGCAAGGCCGCGCAGGAGACCGCGCAGTCGATCGTCTCATCCGACACCGCGGGACCGAGCGCAGAGACCCCGGACGCATCGAACGCCTCGGCAGGCAGCGGCGGCGAGAGCACGCCAGCGGCTGCCGCTTTGACCGAAATGCCACCAGTCGTGCCGGTGCGCATGCAGGGCCTCGACCTGGGACCAGCCTGCGGACAGTGCGGCGGCATGATGCAGCGCACAGGCTCCTGCTACACGTGCTCCAGCTGCGGTAACAACACCGGCTGCGGCTGAGCGGCCAACGCTGAGCCAGGACTGCCGGACAGGGTGCGCCCGGGGTGGGCCGCCGCGGGCGGCCCACCCCATGAGCGTCATGGTTAGGAGACCAGCTCCACGCGGTCCCAGACCGCACCGGAGGCGCCGATGCTCAGCTCGGCCTCCGCGACGGTCGCGCCTGGGGTGAGCGCCGCGGTCGTGCAGATGCTCGAGTGGGCTTCTTCGCCGTTCTCACCGTCGCTGCCGCCTGACATGTCATCGCCGTGCGAGCCGATGCCGGGTCCGCTGGGAAGCGCGCCGTCATCGCCGTTGCCACCGCTTGATTCATCGCCGTTCTGATTCTCATCGTCACCTTCGGAGGGGCCCGTCGCCGGCCGACAGCGAATCTCACTCGCGTCGGTGACCATCCCCGACACGGTGGAGCCGTCTTTCAAGGTGATCGTCAGCACGCCGTCTGTGAACGAGGCGACTGTCCCCGCGGTTTCGGAAGGCGCGCCGGGCGCCGTGGGGGCAGCTCCGCTGCCTGCCAACCCTGTCGCACGGGAAGACGCACCGAAGGTGAGCACGCGCGCACGGCTTGCGTGCTTTGACTTCGCGCAGGCGTGGTGGGCGTGGTGGTGGCATCGGCTCTTGTGAGCCGCCGAGGCGGGACCCGCAGCGGCCAGTGCGAACATCAACGAGCTAGCTGCCGCGATGAGCATCCGTTTCATTTGGAACCTCCTCGCCCGCCACACTGCGTGGCGAGCTTTGGTTTAGGTACATCCACTAAGACAGCTCGACGCGGAGAAAGTCACGCCACTCATACAGATGTCCAGTCGACTTAGGATGTAGCTCGCAATGTCAACAGAAGCAAACCCCACCGCCGCCGTGCCGCCCTCGCCCGCGACGCCGCTACAGGGCGGCTGCCTGTGCGGCGCGGTGCGCTACGAGATCACCGCGCCCTTCATCGCCGCCGGCTACTGCCACTGCACGCGCTGTCAGCGACGTACCGGGACCGGTGCCTCGGCCAACGGCCGCGTCCCGCGTTCTGGTTTTCGGCTGCTGCAAGGCGAAGATCACCTACGCGCCTTCGAGCCGCCGGACGGCGCACCGAAGATCTTCTGTACGACCTGCGGCTCAGCACTCTTCAGCGGCGACCCGCTCTCCGACGAGCAGGTCGCGGTACGCCTCGGCGGTCTCGACGCCGATCCGGGCATCCGCCCACAGTGGCGCCAGTACCTGGACTTCGCCGCGCCCTGGGAGCCAGTCGACGCGCACGACGGGCTCGCACATTACGGCGGGCCACGCTCGAGCTGAGCTTCGCCGGTCGCGCGGCTCAGCGCAGTGCGAGCCTGCCGTTCTGAACCAGACCGCCGCGCCTGCCGGCGATACCCGTGCCGACGCGTGTCCGCGCGCGCTCGCCGAGCCGCGCTGCACGCTCGCGCAACCAGCTCAAGGACCGCGGCTCGCCACAATGCTCACGCCAGCCCTCGAGCACGCTCTCGAGCTGCTCGCGCTCCGGCACGCGGGCCAGCACCTCGACACGACCTCCACCCTCGCCGGGAGGGCCGAGGCGTACGAGGTAGAGCTCACCCGTGTCCATCACCCAGGCGGCGCGGTGCAGCGGGCCATCGCGGCGCTCGCGCCACCACAGCCCAACATCGAGCTCGCGCGAGTGGATGCGACGCTCGTCGGCGGTGTAGAAGACCGCAAGCGAGGGATAGCGCGGGGTGGCTGGCGCGCTGCGCCCGACAACTTTCCGTCCCATGAGGTAAACACCCGGCTTTCGCGTGGAGGTTGAGCGACAAGCCTGCAGCGCGCGCCTAAACAACGGGTTACCAGGCGGTAAGGATTTCTCTCAGCTTTCCCGGGAGAACCGTGTCACCGGCCCATGTGGGCCGGTGACTCAGTGCTCGCGTGACGGCGCTCAGCCGTTCAGGCGCTTCTTGAGAGCGCTCGCCGCCGAGAACTTCGCCGCCTTGGAGGCAGCGATGTTGATCGTCTCGCCTGTCGAGGGGTTGCGCCCCTGGCGCGCGGCGCGTTGGCTGACGCTGAACTTTCCGAAGCCCGCAAGTGCGACTTCACCCCCGCCGGCCAGCTCGTCGGAGATCACCTCGATCGCCGCCTCCACCACCTGTCGTGCCTGGCTGGCGGCCAGTCCAGTGCGCTCTGCGACCTGCTCGCCTAGCTCGTTCTTGGTCATGCCACTCCCTTCTCGAGTGTCTTTGCTGCGAGCAGGCTAACCGCTAGCGAGGACGGTCAGGCGTCAAATCGGCGCCAAAGCGCCTCCGGGAAGCCCTAATTTCCGGGGAACTTCGCCGGCGAGACCGTGCGAAGCGGTCCCTCGGCGGCACGCTCGGAGGCGTTTTCGGGGAGCTTGGAGGCCAACGGGCCCGCCGCGAAGGCCGCCCACAGGACGCTCAGCCAGGCCCCGCAGGCAAGCCCTACGTGCACCCAGACGAGCTCGGTGGGGAGGTGCGTCTCGTACTGGTCGAGGCCCACGACGCCCTGCAGCGCGAGCAGTACGCAGAGGATCCTCAGCGGCCGCTGCACGCCCGCGTCGACGTGGCGCTTGCGCGCGACCCACCAGAGCCCGACCGCGGCGAGGCTGAACAGCAAGGCGATCTCCGCGTGGCGGTGGATCACGAAGTCCATCGTGCCGCTGCCGTCAAAGCTCAGGCGGTTGATCTTCTGCCCGGGCGAGCCGCCCGCGTTGGGCCCCGCGGCGGTCGCCGCCGTACCGGCGAAGATCGTCACGGCGCCGAATACCGCGAGGCCCCTCAAAGCCAAGCCAAGCTGACGGTCGATCGTGTCCGGCGCCTTTGCCGCAGAGCTCGCGTCGCCGGCGGCGGCGGAAGCCACGGACTCAAGCTCGCGCAGCGGGCGACTAGCCCGCCAGGCCAAGAGCGCGGCCGCCAGCAGGATCAGCATCGAGAGCGCGAAGTGGCCCATCACCCAGCCGTAGTCGAGGGCCCCTTTGACCGTGAAGCCGCCGAGCACAGCCTGCGCGACGACGCCGAGTGGCAGCAGCGCGCCCAGCCACATCAGGTCACGGCGGTAGGGACGTCGGCGCAACGCGCCCAGCCAGGCGGCTCCCGCCGCGAGCACGACCGGGACACTGATCAGACGGTTTGTGAACTCGATCACCGCGTGGGAGTTCAGCGGCGGGTAGACGTTGCCGTAGCACTTCGGCCAGGTCGGGCAACCGAGCCCCGAGCCCGTCAGACGCACGGCGGCGCCGCTCAGCACGATCAAAGTCAGCGCGGCGAGCGCCGTGTAGGCGACCCAGACGAACTGACGGGGCGTGAGCGTGTAGCCGTTGCTGCGCTCGCGCAGCTCATCAAGTCGCGACATCGCCCTTAAGGATGCCACTCGAAGGGAAGTTCGTCGGCGATCTGGCTCAGGCGAGGCGCGGCGGCGTCACGCTCGGAGACCGTGAGCTCCGCGACGGGCAGCGACCAGTCGACGCCTATCTCCGGATCGTTCCAAGCGATCCCGCGTTCGACCGCGGGGTCGTAGTAGGTGCTCTGCTTGTAGATCACATCCGCAACGTCGCTGAGGGCGCAGAAGCCGTGCGCGAAGCCGACCGGTACATACAGGGCGCGCATATTCTGGTCATCGAGCACCACGCCAGCCCACTGCCCGTAGGTCGGCGATCCACGGCGTAGATCGACGCCGACGTCGAGGATCGCACCACGCGCGCAGCGAACCAGCTTGGCCACGCCTGCACCGACCTGGAAGTGCAGCCCGCGCACGACACCGCGCGTGGAGCGTGAGTGGTTGTCTTGGATGAACTCGAGGCTGGGCGGGATACCCAGCTCGTCATGCGCACTGGCGACGGTAGGTCTCAACGAAGAAGCCGCGCTCGTCGGCGTGGGCGACGGGCTCAACCGCCAGCATGCCGGCGAGACGGGTGGGGATGACGCGCATTGGTGGGCAGAGGGTAATGGTCGGACGCGAGCCGGCGCCACGCGCGTCGACTGAGAGAGGGCGCCAACGTATGGTCTCTAGTAGACGTCTGTAGCGGCCGCACTCCTCGCGACGCTGTGAAACGGGCATAGTCCAGCGCCCACGCTCAGACACGGTGTGCCAACGGCCGGGCGAGCCACCCCCGACTGAAGGGCTTGGGCTGGCTTCAATTACTGTTGCGAGCCGTGTCGTCAAGTCCGCTATCACCATCGTCGCGGCCCATATGCGTGCTCAGCGTCGGTCGTAGCGGTACCTCCCTCACTACACGCGCACTGAACCTACTGGGCGTACACCTTGGAGCAGAAGAGGAGCTGCTGCCGGCCGGCAAAGCGAACGAATTGGGCTACTGGGAGAACTCGGGGATCTGGAGGATCAACGAGGGCTTGCTCGAAGATCTTCGACGGCAGCTGGTACAAGCCACCCAAGCTACCCAGCGGATGGGTTCACGACGAGCGTCTCGATGAGCTTCGAGATAGCGCCACGCGACTGGTCGCCGGACTCGCGTCTCAGCCGGCTAGGCGATGGGGCTTCAAGGATCCGCGCACCGTGATCCTACTTCCGTTCTGGCGTGAGGTAGTGGGCGAGATGGACTATGTGGTCTGCGTGCGCCGGGCAAAGGCGGTGATCCAGTCCGTTCAGGAAACCGGTCAGCCCGGCGCCCAGGCTGAGTGCACGTCAAAGCTGTGGCTCGAAGTCAACGCTCGTGCACTCGCCGAGACGGTTGCCGAGCGTCGAGTATTTGTCTTCTACGAGGACTGGCATGAGAACGCGCGCACCGTAGCGGCGAGACTGGCGACCTTCGTCCATGGCGATGGCTTCACGGCTGACGCCGAGACGCTGGACGCAGTAATGGCATTCTTCAAGCCAGAGCTGTCCCGCGCGGAGACGCCTGACACGAACGCGAGCGCCAACCCCGAGCTCGAGGCGATGTACGAGCACCTGCGGCTGATCGCGGCTCGAGACGACTCTGATCCTGCCTTGCGTGCCCGTCAGGCGCGGGTTGCCCAGGCGTTGGCAGCCAGCTATGGCGTGCGGCAAGAACTCCAAGAGGTCGTGGAGAGCGCCCGTGAGGAGATACTCAACGCTCGAATCGAGAATCAATCGACATGCAGTCACGCTGCCGAGCTCGAGCGAGTGAATCGCGAACTTCAGGATCAGCTGGCGCATCACCGCGAGTGGCTCGACGGCATCGAACGCTCGGCAAGCTGGAAGGTGACTGCGCCTCTGCGCGCTGCCAAGCGTGGTCTCCTCGAGGTCCATCGGGGCAGGCGAATCTCGAGCTAGCGCGTAGCTCATCTTGCGGAGAACACATCTGGCCCTCACATGGCCACCGACCAGGCGAGGGTTCCGGTCCTGAGTGGTAAGCCTAGTGACGCTTGTGGCGGTGGTGTTTCACCTTCGGCCGCGCGTGATAGACCGCGACACTTACCCGCGAGACGTTGCGCTCCTTGTCATAGGCGATGAACGTGAGCACGTGACGTCCGAAGGTGATGTGCTTTGCGCCCTGCCAGTGCAATACACCGGAGAGCGTCGCGGGATAGTTGGAGCCGTCGTAGTTACGAATCAGGCGACCGTCAACCTCGAGCCTGATCCTGAACACGCCTTGAGGGCTCTGGGCCCACACATGGATCGGAAGCGGGCCTTGGTACTTCAAATGGTTCAGTGGAGAGCCGACTGTGATCTTCGGGCCCGTGAAAACTCCGCAGGGTTCCGTGAGCTGGTCACCGTTTTTCACGTAGTCACGCATCGCAGTGAACGACGGCTTACGCGAACCATCAGCCCTCACGAGACCCGAGAGAAGCGAGCCTTCATCGTGGATCGGAAACCACAGAGCGACCTGAACGTAGGGATTCTGTGCAAGGCAGTGATATGCCTGACGGAGATAGGTGGCTTGAGTGTCCTCGCTGACCCCCGCCGCGGTCTGTCCCGCCCAGGCGCCTTCGTTGCAGGTCGCGGTCGTTGTTCTCCAGCTCATCTCAGTCATCCAGATCGGCTTGTCATCGCCGTTGGCGAGCATCGTGGAATGGACTTCGCGGTAGGCCAGAAACGAGTCGGTGATCAGGCGGTTGTCGGTGCCGCGTAGGAAATCATAGGGAGAGAGTTTGTTGCATGCGGTGTCCGTGTGCACTCCAACGGCGTCGAAGAATCCCTTACCACCGGCTGCATAGACGCCTTCCAGGAACTGGAAGTCGTTTCCCGTCAAGCCACCAAGGACAACAGTCGCATTCGGGTCAGCGGCCTTGACCGCGGGATAGGCAGCTTTCAGTAGCTGCACGTACGAGCCCGGGTCCGGGGCCCCGGACCACCACGCTGACGCGTCCTCCTCGTTCCAGATCTCGTATGCGGCCACTCGCCCACCGAACTGCTGGGCGAGCATGCCGATCATCCGCGCGTAGTCCTGCGGGTTTGCCGGAGGTGTGTGCTCATTCGACGAGCCGGTCTCCCACTGCGGCGAGTCGACGACGTCGAAGATTACTTTCGTGCCTGACGGCATCTGGCTCAGGGCCTGCTCATATGAGGTCAGCCAGCTAGTCGAGTAGACGCCCGGGGCGGGCTCGATATCGGGCCAGGTCACGAACATGCGGACCCAGTGGGTGCCAACGGCCTTGATGTCCGCGACGTGTAGCGCTCCGGGGCCCGGGACCGCGACGCCCGGTTCCGCAGCCCGGGCCGGCGCAGCCAGGACGCTCGCCGCCAACATTGCCAGCGCCGAGAGCACTCCGACCAGCAGCAATCGTGCTCGCGAGACGGCCGCACGCCACATCTTGGGGCCTTCAATCGTCATCGCCTTTGCATCGGCCCTGCCACGACCTCCTTGAGTCCGCCACGGGACGCTAGACGGACAATCCCTCGCACTGCCTCTCGCAGGAGCACCCCGCGAGGCATATGCTCGCACGCGCCATGCATCGAAACCTCCCAGGCGCGCGTGGGGCGCATGTTGGCTTCGCACGCGAGAACGCTCGTGGCGGATAGGCTCGCCACCGTCCGCGACCGGCTCACAGCAGCTCGGGCCACCCACCTGCGTCAGTTCATCAGGTTCTCGATCGTCGGCATCATCCAGAACGGCCTCAATATTGCCGTCTTCGCGGGCGCAGTCGTTATCGGGGTGCCGTTTCTCCTCGCGTCGGTGATGGCCGCGGTAATGGCGCTCGCCGTGAGCTTCTCGCTCAACCGCCGCTGGACCTTTGCCGCCGCCACCGACCAGACGAGGGAACGCGCGATCCGCTTTGTGGGCATCTGGATCACGATCCTGCTCGCGGGCCTACCCGTGCTGGCGCTGCTCGTCGAAGTCGCGGATCTGCCCAAGGTGCTCGCACAGGCGACGGTCGTGATGATCGGAGCCCCGGTGAGCTATTCCGCCCAGCGGCGCTGGACATTCAGCGCCGGCACTGAGGGAGGAGACCGCGCAGAGGCTGCTCAGGATCTCCAGCGGTGAAGCCAGATCTGGGTCCGTGCCGTCCGGTAGCCGCTCGCCTGATAGAGCCGCTGCGCAGCTACGTTGTGCCCCTGCGTAGCCACATGCGCCATCTGCAATGCGGCCTCGCCAAAGATTGCTCCCGCTCCGGCGAGCAGCGCCGTGCCCACCCCTATTCCGGCGGCATCTACGGATACACCGATCAGACCCACGGCGCCGACTCCTGAACCGCTGTCCAGCTCGCAGACCACGAAACCACCACTGCCGTCCGCTGTCACAAGCGCGCGCCAACCTCCTTCCGCAGTCAATCCCCTATGCAGCCACCTCACGTAGAGCTCGGCACTGCGCTCGGCCGGGAAACCCTCATCCACGTGGAACCGTGTACCGACGAAGCGCTCTCGCGCAATCGGCGCAAGTCGCGCGAGGTCGTCGGGGCTCCCCAATCGCAGCCCCTTTAGTGACGCTGGATGGCCCTCGACTGGCCGCTCGAGCTCCACGCGAACGTCGCGCACCAAAAAGCCGTTCCGCTGGGCGCTGTCCAGCAGCACGTGGTCATCGGCGTCGAGAAGGAGGTAGGTACACCGGAGCGCCCGCTCGTCCGCCTCACGCGTGGCAGCCTCGATCTGGACGGGAGCAATCCCTTCGACGACTCTGCCGATCGGAAATCCAAAGAAGGAGCTATCCCACTCGAGTTCTTCAACCAGGCTCACGCCGGCTTCTCCGCGGGAGCGGCCGGCAATCGACTCACCTCGCGGGCTTGGACGTGGTGGGTTGAGCCGACCACAAAGTAAGGCCTCCCCTTCGCCTCGCTGTAGATGCGTCCAACGTACTCGCCGATCATGGCGACCAGAAGCAGCAATACCGCGAGCAGTGCAAACACGAGCGCAAATGCGGAGACCGTGCCCGATACTCCGGCGCCGACCGAGATGCGATAGACGATGAAGCTAACCGTGCCCACGAGGCCGCCTACCGAGGCAATCAGCCCGAGGCCCGTGAGCAGTCGCAGCGGGAACACAGAATAGCCCGTGATCAAATCGAAGACCAACTCGATTAGCGCGGATAGGCGATAGCTGGACCCCCTAGGCCCACGCGTCTCGTGAGCGATCGGTACCTCCTTGATCGGGACTCCCAGCCAGGCGACGACCGCGGGCACGTAGCGATGGCGCTCGGTAAACGTGAGCATCAAGTCGACGGTCTGACGATCATAGGCCCTGAACATCGACCCGAAGTCGCGCAGTTGCGTGCGTGTCTGTCCGTTCAACCACCGCGTCAGAGCCCACGTGATAATGCGCCTCATGCGCGGATCGCGCCGGGCAGCTCGATAGCCCGAGACGACCGGGAACTGAGGACCCAGCTCGGCCAACAGCTTGGGAATCTCCTCCGGCGGATACTGGAGGTCGCTGTCGAGCGTGACAACGCGATCTCCGCGGGCATGTGCCAGCCCCGCGAACACCGCCGGGTGTTGACCAAAGTTGCGCGTTAGCCGCACGATCGTCGTCGGATGGTCAAAGCTCGTTGCCAGCTGCAGCGCCACCGGCGTCGTTCTGTCGAGACCGCCGTCGTCTACGAGAACGAGCTCGCCCCCGTCCGCTTGCGCATCCAAGATCGGGCCGCAGCGCGCGAAGATGTCGGGGAGCGCCTTTTCGTCCCTGTAGAGAGGAATCACGATGCTCAACCCTCCGCTGATATCGGTTCCACCGGTGTGAATCGCTCGCTCTTGATCCATCACGCTATCGTCGCATGCTTGGGCGACGCTGCGGAGGCAGATAGTATGGCCGCGTGGCGGAGGCGCTCGATATCCCCTTCAACCGCCCATCTCTGGCTGGAGGCGAGCATCGCTACATCGACGAGGCTCTGGCCAGCGGCAAGTTGTCCGGCAACGGCAAATTCGCCCACCTCTGCGCACAGTGGCTCGAGCGGAACGTAGGTGGCGTCAAGGCCCTGATCACCCCGTCGTGCACCGCTGCGCTGGAGATGAGCGGCATCCTCGCGGGGCTCGCTCCGGGCGACGAGGTGATAGTTCCGGACTTCGCGTTCGTCTCGACTGCCAACGCTTACGTGCTGCGCGGAGCCGTACCGGTCTTCGTCGATATCGATCCACGAACGCTCAATATCGATCCCGATGCGATCGAAAGTGCGATCAGCGAGCGAACACGTGCCATCGTGGTGATTCATTATGGAGGGGTCGCCTGCGAGATGGAACGTATTCAAAAGATCGCGCGTAGCTATGGGCTGCTCGTCATCGAGGACGCCGCGCACGCGATCGAAGCGACCTATCGGGACACGCCACTCGGATCCCTTGGAGACCTTTCCACATTCAGCTTCCACGAGACCAAGAACGTGCAATGCGGCGAGGGTGGGGCGCTGGTCGTCAACGACCCGAGGCTCGTCGAGCAGGCGGAGATCATCCAGGAGAAGGGTACCGACCGGTCGCGTTTCTTCCGCGGAGCGGTCGACAAGTACACCTGGCGTGACACCGGCTCCTCATACCTGCTCAGCGAGGTAGCCAGCGCCTTCCTGTGGGCTCAGCTCGAGCATGCTCAGCGGATCACAGCTGAGCGGCGAGTCATCTGGCAGCGGTATTTCCAGGCGCTCGAGCCTCTTGAGCTCGAGGGGCTCCTGAGTAGACCCGTCGTACCCGAGGACTGCATGCACAGCGGCCACCTCTTCTACGTTCTGCTCCCCAGTGCCGAGTCGAGAGATCACGCCCTACTGGGGCTACGTGAGCGCGGCGTGCATGCGGTGTTTCACTATCTCCCTCTCCATGACTCCCCAGCGGGCCGTCGTTTCGGACGACTCCCGAGCCCGGTCCCGGTGAGCGACGACGTCAGTTCACGCCTGCTCAGGCTCCCTCTGTGGGCAGGCCTCGGGAGCGAGCGGACCGAGGCAGTCATAGATGCGGTGTGTGCGACCGTGAAGGAGCAGGTCTCCGTTTGATCGCCTGCCAGCCGGCGCGCGTCTAGCTCGACCATTCGAGCGCCGGTGTGGTGACGTAAGGTCCAGCGTCAAATCTTGACAGAGCCGAGTTGCAGTCGGCGCGGCTCTCGATCTGCTCGTAACGACCCGTGGGAACATCGAAGAAGTACGATCTACCGTATGCAGTGGGCGCGTTGACGGCGGTTACACCAACCATCGCGGATATGCCTAGCGATCCGCAACTTGCCTGAATCCCGTCTACGACGACCGGGAAGCTCGATACGTCGGCGCGTCCATAGGCGATCTTCACTGCATTTTCCTGTTCCCATGAGGTGAAGAAGATCGGCATGCCGGGAGCTACGGTGCCGGCTTCACCAAAGGTGTAAATAGTCGCATCGCGCACCGGGTGCGGCAGTGCAGTGGTGAGAACGTGCAGAACGTGGTAATCCCGCGATGATGCCGCAGCCCAGATACGCCCGTCGCTGCGGACGTTTTTGGTCGATTCGATTGCAATTGTGCCGTACCACGCGACAGCCATGGCCAGCAGCAAGCAGCCCACGCGGGGAGAGCCACTGCCGATCAACTCCTGGCCGACGATCCGGGCGAGCATGATCACCGCGAACACGCTCACTGCAAGCGGCACGGCGATCACGGCGTTGATGTGCGTCGCGAGCCCTGGCCCAAGAGGCTCGTAGTAGAGCATGGCCGGCACGAATACCGCGTAGCTCGCTGCGATCGCCAGAACGCAGATCAGAAAGGTCACGGCCCAGCGCTTCAGGTCGCGTCTATGGGCAGCCGTCATGTTGCCGCGTCGCCAGAGAACCACGCATGCTACGCCCAGCGCGCCGACCCCGCTCAGGCCCAGCGTACGGTCACCTGCCGACAGCGGCCCGAGCATCCTCGTGAAGACGGTCAGAGCCTGGCCAGCCAGAAGGTTCGCGTGTTCACCCCACTGCGAGGCTGGGATTTTTTCGAAGCCCTGACGTGAGCTGACGAACGATAGCGCCGCGATATATCCCGCTACGACGACTACCATGTCCCAGGCCCACCTGCGCACGCTCGTCCGGGCGTTTGTCCTGGTGAGGTAGACGAGCACGCTACAGCCCATCAGCGGCAGGGCCGTCTCAGCATAGACAGCACTCGCCACATACAGGCCCCACGACGCTAGATGCAGATGCCGACGCCGCTCCAGCGGCGCGTCGAACGCCTTCAAGGCGAGCGCCAAGCCAAGAACAAAGAGCGTCAGATCGATCTGGATCCCGCCGGGGGTGAACCAGAAGTGCACCGCACCGACGCTCGGCGCTACGAGCGTCAGGACCATCATCGCCAAAGACTCAAGCATCCCAAAGCGCAGCTCTCGTAGGAGGATGTAGGCGGCAAAGGACAGCGCAACCGCGAGCACCGCTGCGGTCGCCGAATAAAGTCGCGTGTGCTCCCCGAAAATCGAAAAGCTCAAAAGCCAATAGAACACATGCCCGATACGCGAACCCCCGTAGGTCAGGTACGCATCGAGGGCGCTGCGCGAGCCGTGAGCAGCCGGGAACTTGTCCGCGGCGTACATAGCCCAGTCGTCGGCGTTGAAGCCTCCGACCTTGACCCGTGGCCCGAAGGCAACCGCGCCAGTCGCGAGCGCCAGCGCAGCAGCGAACATCCGCTCGCGCATACTGCTTGCACGAACCGCAGTGAATAGCCCAACCGCTCGCCATCGAGACCGTGGCGACGCGACCGCAGGGACGGTATTCATCGGGCCGATCCTAGCGTGCGCATCTCCGGAGACTTCGCGAACTACGCAAGGCCCCCGGCCCGAGCCGTTGTCCTCGAACGTTAGACTCGCTGCCGTCATGGTGACCCGAGCGGACGAACACCCCGAGCGTCTTGATCTCCAGGAGCGCACCAGCGGCCTCATCGTCTCTGAGCATCGCGGTCGGTATCTGTGGGCCGCCCAGTTCGCCAGTGGCCATACCGTGCTCGATGCCGGGTGTGGGACAGGGTACGGCATGCAGATCCTCAAGGACGGGGGCGCGGAGCGAGTGGTTGGCGTGGACATCTCCGAGGCTGCCGTCGCCCGGGCGTCGGCGCTCACGGCGCACGAGGGCCTAGACGCTCGTCAAGGCGATCTGCGCGCGTTGCCCTTCCCCGACGATGAGTTCGACTTGGTCGTCTGCTTCGAGACCATTGAGCACGTCGACAACCAGACTCAGGCGATCAGGGAGATCCGCCGGGTCCTGCGACCCGAGGGAATCCTCGTGATCTCCTCACCCAATCGTAACGTCTATCCGCCTGGCAACCCCCATCACACGCACGAGTACGTTCCCGAGGAGTTCGAGGAAGCCCTTGCTCGCGAGTTCAGCCACGTGTTGCTGTGTCGACAGTCGCCATGGCTGGCGGCCGCGATCCTCAGCGACGATCAGAGCCGCGCAACGGATGCAACTGGCGATCTGCTGCTGAAAGTCGTCAAGCAGGACGCGGTCATGCCCGGCCGTGAGATGTTCACCGTCGCGCTTGCCTCAGATGCAGAACTACCGAGCACCGAGGCACTGCTAGTCATCGGGGAGCCCTTTGAGGTCGGTTGGTGGGACCAGCAACTCAAGACAGCAGACAGCGAACGCGATGAGGCACGCGAGACGGTCCAGCGCGAGCGCGCAGAGCGCGATGAGGAACGTAAGGCACGTGGCCAGGCGCTGATCGCTCTAGAGAGCAAGCTTGCAAAGGCTCAAGGTGAGATCAGGCGCTCGCTCCTGGCACGCGAGGAGGTCCAGCACTGGGCAAACGAGGAGATTGCCAGGGAACAGGATCTGCTCCGCGAGAGCGAACTGGTCTGTAGCGACTTCGAGAATCGCCTGGCGCGCGCAGAGCGGACGATCGCCGATATCACGAGTTCACTCAGCTGGCGCCTCACCGCACCTGTGCGCGCAGCCAAGAGGCATCTGGGTCGCTAGCCGACGCTTTTGCAGGGCGCAGGATGGGATGACGTTCCAGCAGTGCCTCCCAGGCAGCGTAGGCGTCGATGTCGGTCGTGGCGATCATCGAGCTGGTGCCGGTTCGGTAGCGCGTCAAGATCTCACGCACCTGAGTCCCGTGCCAGCCACGATCAGCGAAGGCACACCAAAGATCGAAGTCCTCCCACCCATACAGCCGTCGGTCGCCTGTGTAGCCGCCAGCCCCCTCGATCGCGTCGCGGCGAATCAGCGCCATTGCGTCGATGTAGTTGCCGTAGCGTAGGCGTTGAGGCTCCCAGGGGTGCCAGCTCATAAGGCTCCTCGGCCCCTCCGGCCCGAACGTCTCGATCATGCCGTAGGCAAAGCTAGCGTCGGGGTCTTTATCGAGCGCGGCGACTAGGCGCGACAGGCAATGCGGATACACCATGTTGTCCGCATCCAGCACGAAGATAAGCTCCCCGCGGGCGTGCTCGACGCCGCAGTTACGCGCCGCAGCAAGACCCTGATTGCAACCACGCGCGACGATCGTCGCGGCGAGCCGCGGGTGCCTCCAGATCTCGCGGCGAACGACCTCGAGCGAGTCATCTCTCGAGCAGTCATCGACTACGACGAGCTCGTAGGCATCGAACTCGCTACGCGCGACGCTGCTGATCGCCTCTGCCACGACCGCTGCGTAGTTGTAGACCGTCAGCACAATCGACACCCGCACGTCCTGACGCGGTCCGAGATGTTCGATCGTATCGCCCGTAGACCCCGCCGCCGCGCCGTCCAGGCGGCGACTCAGCTCCTTTTGTCCGAGCACCAGGTCCTTGAGCGCCGCGCGTAGTCTGTCCGTGTCGCTGCGGTGAGCCGTGATTCGCTCATACTCGGTAGGCGGCAGGCCGATCCGACGTGGCGCAGGAGGGACAGGCGGAGGAGTCGAAGCGTGCCGGCCATAGTCTTCGCGCGCCACGTTCTCGATCGCGCGCGCGAGCGGCTGGATCGTCGCCATGAGGGGGAGCTCGTCGCGAATAAAGCGATAGCCTGCCTCGCTGATCTGCCGGACGCGTTCCGGGTCCGCGAGCAGGGCATCGAGCACCAGCGGCAGGTTCTCATACGAGGCACTGATGAAGTGCTCGCCGGGCACGAGCGGTTCAAAGCCAAGCGAATGCTCGCTCAGCACCACGCACCCGTTTGCCATTGCACCCAGGACTCGCAGCCACTCTAGGTATCCGAGCTCGTTGCGATGGATGTTGACCATCACACGCGACTGGCACAGCTCGGCCCAGCGCCGCTCGCCGGAGAGGAAGCTCGCCGAATCGTGGGCGTGGGGTAGCAGGCTCTCGGTGACGGTCAACGCCGCCCTGCGGCCAACCAGACACGGAGCGCAGCGCGCCAGGGCGCGCGCGCGCCGCGGCGTGTAGGCGCCCATGAAGGTGACATCCGTGGGGCGCGGGTGTGAGTCCTCTCCCCCCCAGCAATCCCACTCCGAGACGTAGCCGAGCCGCATAAGCGACGCCTTGATCCCACGCTTCCCGAGCTCCTGGACACCCAGGAAGTTGATGTCTACAACAGCGGCCGCTCGCGCCGCAACTCCAGCCGCCTCCTCGAACCAGCTCGTCCCTGGCTGCTCGGTACACAGGACAACGGTGCGAGCCAGATGCATCTCGCTCGGATGGGCCTCGGGCTCCACCAGCGGCGTGTACTCATGAGGCACGAACAGATATACGACTCCCTCTCGCCACGATGGAAACCGATCGACGGAGTGCTCCACGCGAATCCCCGTCGAGGACAGCGCATTGCCGATGGCCTCCAGCAACTCGGCAAAGAAGACGTTCTGGCCGCTTGCCGAGACGATGCAGACGCAAGCATCATTCACACAGTTAGACTCCGCCACGCCCGCCACAGTACTACGGGCTCGAAGCGCTCAGGGTCGGACACCATCGATGAGCTCAGACTCGCTGTCCACGAGTCGCCGCGCGGCGCTGGTAGGTTCCGAGCATGCTGGGCCTGAGCAAACGTCCAAGGACGCGTCGCCTCGTCGAAGGCGCCGCTCGTCGCGGCCTTCGTGCGGTCGGCGCGCGTGTCGTGCTGCCGTCGGCCGCGAAGCGGGACACGTCCTGGAGGCGATACTCCCCCGATGTCAAACCCGTAACCCAGCGCCTCTTCGAGCGTCTCGATGAGGCGGACGTAGAGCGCGTCGAGCACGCGATCGCCGGTGATGCTCATCTCGCGCTCCAATATGCAGCCGCGCGCGAGAAGGCACAACGCCAGCAACTGGTACTCACGTTCGGCGCGTGGGTTCATGATGCAGGCATGCTGGAGCGGACCGGACTGAACACCGCTCAGCCTCCCGAGGACATCCACGCGATGGCGCGCGGGCCGCTCGCGGCAGCGGGCGGCCTCTATGAGGCGGACTTGATCGTTGCAGCGCTGGCGGGCGTGGGTGTAGATCCTTCGCAGATCACGAATGCCCTTGACTTCGGCTGCTCCTCAGGTCGCGTCCTGCGAGTTCTTTGCGCGGCTTATCCGCAAACAGCGTGGCATGGCTGCGACCCGAACCAACCAGCGATCGCTTGGGCGTCGGAGAACTTCCCCGAGCTCGAGCTCTTCGCCAGCGCCAACGATCCGCCGCTTCGCCTTCAGGACGGCTCACTCGACCTCGCGTACGCGATCTCCATCTGGTCACACTTCGCACCCAACTTGGGCCTGAGGTGGTTTGATGAGATGCACCGCGTGCTGCGTCCGGGCGGCTACCTGCTCTGTACGACTCACGGGCTCAATTCGGTCGCACACTACGCAGAGCTCGGGCTCCGCTCCGCCGAGCAGTCGCAGGCAATCGCCGACGCGCTATACCAGCAGGGCTGGTGGTATGCGGCAGAGTTCGGCACAGAGGGCGACTGGGGAGTGGTGAACCAGGATTGGGGCACCGCCTTCGTCTCGCCAGAGTGGATGCTCGCGCAACTCTGCCCCCGCTGGCGCGTTCTTGAGTTCGAACCGGGGCGCAATCAGGACAACCAAGACGTCTACGTGTTGCAGCGCGCCTGACGGTGGGCACAGCCGCATTGCTAGCGTTTCCAAGCCCTTGTCGACCACCATCCCCCTAGACTCGGCGGCTCTCGACGCCCCACGACAGGCAGCCACGCGAGCTGTCTCGCTTGAGGGCGTGAGCAAGACTTTCCGCCTTCCTCACCAGCAGTACTCGACGCTCAAGGAGCGTGTTCTGCACCCGCTGCGCAGCACCACCTACGACGAGCTCAAGGCGGTGCAGGATGTCTCGTTCGACATCGCGGAAGGCGAATTCTTTGGGATCGTGGGCCGCAACGGCAGCGGCAAGAGCACGCTCCTGAAGTGCATCGCCGGCATCTACGGCGTTGACGCCGGACGTATTTCGATCGCAGGACGGCTCTCGCCGTTCATCGAGCTGGGCGTTGGCTTCAACCCTGATCTCAACGCTCGCGACAACGTGATCATCAACGCGATCATGCTCGGCTTGAGCCGTCGGCAGGCGATGAAGCGCTTTGACCATGTGGTTGCCTTTGCTGAGCTCGAGGGCTTTATGGATCTGCGGCTCAAGAACTACTCCTCCGGGATGCTTGTGCGTTTGGCCTTTGCGACCGCGATTCAGGTGGATGCCGAGATCTTGTTGATTGACGAGGTCTTGGCGGTCGGCGACGCTGCTTTCCAGCAGAAGTGCTTCGAGGAGTTCTTTCGCCTCAAGCGGGAAGGCAAGACGATCGTGTTCGTCTCGCATGACATGCACTCAGTGGAGCGCTTCTGCGACCGTGCCATGTTGATGGAGCGAGGCGTGATGACGCGAATCGGCGACCCTCGCGAGATCGGACGGGCCTACCATGAGCTGAACTTCGGGAAACTAGCCCACGACGCTCCCGCCGAGAGTCATTCGGCCGGCGGTACCGCCATCGCAGAGGCGTGGTTCGAGAACGAGGCGGGCGAGCGTGTCACGAGCGCGAGCCAAGAGGATGCGCTGAGCATGTGCTTTGAGGCGCACTTCGGCGAGGACGTCAACGAGCCTGTCTTTGCCGTCACCCTGCGCACCGAGCTCGGACACACGATCATCGTGGCGCGTTCCGACCAACACGGCAATGTGAGCGGATCCTTCAAAGCCGGCGAGACCGTACTCGCAAGATTCCGCATACCTAACTGGCTGACACCGAGCCGCTATCTGCTCACCCCTTCGCTGGCGCGTGCGGGTACCGGCGAGAGCGCCCTCGCCCTCGTCGAGGACATGGCCTCGATCGTCGTACACGGCACCGGCAGCGGCGGCATTCTCGAGCTGCCGACCGATGTCGCCTTGGAGCGCCTGTGAGCGCCGCTTCCGGAGTGGAGCTACCTGGTGCGAAGCGCTCGCCGGCGAGCCACCGTGTCTATGGACCCTCTGCGCTCGGCGGGGGCCTGCAGCGCTTCTGGGCGCTCACGTTCATGCTCGCCCGCACGGAATTCAAGCTGCGCTTCTTCGGTTCGGCCTTCGGATACCTGTGGACGCTCGTACGGCCGCTGCTGTTCTTTGGCGTGCTGCTGTTCGTGTTCACCAAGATCCTCGACGTCAACCGCGGCAGCCCAGTTCCCCACTATCCCGAGTACCTGCTCGAGTCGATCATCCTGTTTACCTTCTTCCAGGAAACCACCTCAGGCTGCGTGCCGAGCCTCGTCGGCCGTGAGAATCTGCTGCGCAAGGTCCGCTTCCCGCGCCTGGTGGTACCGCTTTCAGTGGCGCTGTTCTCGCTGTTCAACCTCGGCATGAACCTCGTGGTCGTATTCATCTTCATTCTCGCCAGCGGCGTTACTCCGACCCTTTCCTGGCTCGAGCTGCCGGCGCTGGTGGCGCTGCTCGCGATCCTCGCAACCGGCATGGGAATGCTGCTCTCGGCGCTCTACGTGCGCTTCCGCGACATCCAGCCGATCTGGGAAGTGATTTCGCAGATCCTGTGGTACGGATCGCCGATCTTGTACACGGTGCAAACAGCCTCAAAGCATCACCTGTTTGGCATCTCCTTTGCCCGCATTCTCGTGATCAACCCGATCGGCGCAATCCTCACCCAGGCGCGCAAGGCCCTGCTGGACCCGAGCGCGCCCTCTGCGGTACGGGCGATCGGCGGCGAGGGTCGGCTGCTGATCCCATTCGCCATCGTCTTCGGTTTGTTTGCGCTTGGACTGTGGTACTTCAACCGCGAGGCCCCTCGCATCTCGGAGAATCTCTGACATGAACCCCACCGCCGAAAGCCGTCCCCCCGAACACGAGATCCAGCTCCGTGAGGAGCTCGTGACGCTACGTGCTCGCGTCGCCTCTCTGGAGGCCGAGCTCGTCGATGTCCAGACACGCGCCAACGCCGCCGTGGCCAAGTGGCAGGAGCGCGCCTACTGGCTCGACCGCTGGCATCTGGATCTGAACGCCGCGATGCGTCGGCCAGGCGCATCAGAGTTCCGCGGGGCAGTGCGCGGAGTCCGATCAGTTCTATGGACGCTGCGGCGCATCAAGCGCCGCCTGACGCAGTGAGCACGGTTTCCGTAGTCATCCCCGTCAAGGATGGCGAGCGCTACCTCGAGGAGCTGTTGGACGCCCTGACACGCGAGCAGGTGGATGAGGTCCTCGTGATCGACTCTGGCTCGCGCGACCGCTCGCGCGACATCGTCCGCGCTTCCGCAGCAAAGCTGCTTGAGATCGCACCGGAGAACTTCGCTCACGGGCGCACCCGCAACCTCGGCGGCGAACATACCTCGGGGGATCTGATCTGCTTCCTGACCCAGGATGCGACCCCTACTCCAGGCTGGCTGGCGGCTTACCTGCAGGCGTTCTCGCTCGACCCACACGTAGGTGCCGCTTACGGCCCGCATCGTCCGCGCACGGATACGAGCCCGATGATCGCCCGGGAGCTGACCGAATTCTTCGCGGCCTTTGCTCCCAACGGCCAGCCTGTCGTGCAACGCAGTGGCGACCCAAGCTTCCTCTCGAACGTCAACGCATGCTATGCCCGTGCGTGCTGGGAGGAGGTTCGCTTTCGCGATGTGGGCTACGCCGAGGACCAGGCATTCGGCGCAGACATGCTGGAAGCAGGCTGGTCGAAGGTCTACCACCCGAACGCCGCCGTCCTACACGCACACGACTACAGCCCGGCAGAGTTCATGCGGCGCTACTTCGACGAGTATCGCGGGCTGCGCCAGAGCACGGGACACATCGAGCCCTTCAGCGTGCTGTCAACGGTGCGACAGGTTCACAGCCAGGTGGTGGCAGACCAACGCTGGATGAGCTCGCGCGGAGCCAGCCGCCTGGAGAACGCTCGCTGGAGTGCGCGCGCGGTCGTACACCATGGCGGGAGGCGGGTCTTCTCTGCGCTGGGCTCGCGGGCGGAGCGGCTGCCCGATCCGTTGCAGCGGCGGCTTTCGCTCGAGCGACGTGCCGAGACGCGCCGTTCGCACCCGGATGCGACGGCAGATCTCAACGACATCCCGGTCCTACCACTCCCGGAGCATGTCGATCAGATGCTCGAACACGACGACTATGATTTTGTCGCTCGTGTTTGGCGCGAAGGGTCGGCGCCTCTGCTTGAACCAGTTCCCGACATGTCCACGCGCAGGCGATTGCGCCTGGCGCTCGTGATCCCGCCCTTCAGCCGCGGGAGCGGAGGCCACAACACGCTGCTGCAACTCCTGACCCGCCTCGAGCAGCGAGGACACACTTGCAGCGTGTGGCTTGCCGACTTCAATGGTCAGATGCGCGAGATCTGGCCGGCGGTGCTGCGTCACGACATCCGCGAGTTCTTCGCACCGCTGCAGGGGCCCGTCTACAAGGGCTTCGAGGAATGGCAGGGTGCTGACGTTGCGATCGCGACTGGCTGGCAGACGGTGCACGCCACACTCGGCCTGGACCACTGCCGGGCTCGCGCCTACATCGTCAACGACCATGAGCCGGAGTTCTACGCGACCTCTACCGAGCACGCGTTGGCCGAGGACACCTATCGGCATGACCTCCACTGCATCGCCGCGAGCCCCTGGCTGCGGGACCTGCTGATCGAGCGCTACGGCGCGAGCGCCGATGCCTTCCAACTCGGCGTCGACGGCACCACCTACCACCCCCAGCCCGTCGAGCGGCGGCGCGATACGGTGATCTACTACGCGCGCCACTCAACGCCGAGGCGTGCCGTGCCGGTCGGCCTGATGGCACTCGCTGAGCTGTACCGGCGTCGTCCCAACATTCGAATCGTTCTGTTCGGCACAGACAAACCACTGCACGCCGCCTTCCCTTACGAGCACCTCGGCGTGTTGTCGCCTCCCCAGCTCGCACGGCTCTACAGCGAGGCGACAGCCGGCTTGTGCCTGTCACTGACGAACTTCTCGTTGATGCCCAAGGAGATGCTCGCCTGCGGACTACCGTGTGTGGAGCTCGCCGGTGTCAGCGCCGAGTCGATCTTTGGCGCCGACGGCGTGCTAGAGCTCGCGCCTCTGGAACCACAGGCGATCGCTGATGCACTCGAGCACTTGATCGTCGACCGTGAGCGCTGGGAGCTTCGCTCGCGCGAAGGGGTCGAGTTCGTCGCCTCCCACACGTGGGAGCACGCCACCGATGAGGTCGAAGCCGGCCTGCGCCATGCCCTACGCGAGCGTGAAACCCTAACCGGCCCTCTGCCTGACATCCACCAGGCTTCACCGTTCACGCCGTAGCAGTCAGCTCAATCCAGTCCATTGGACGTCCGCAGAGCGACTTCCACCCCGCGGGCGCAATGCTCTGCAGTGCCTCGCGCTCGGCGGATGCTGCGATCGGCTCAAAGATGATCCCGTCGACGATCGAGCTGCCGGTGTCATCCGGCCGCAGATCTCCGCCGTCGCGAACGATTCGCAGCAGATGCTTGCCAGAGCTGACACGGATGGTCGCGACATCCATGACGTTGCCATCGTCACCAGACTGCGCGGCGACCGATCCGACGACGTGACCGTCGACACTCACACTCAGCGGCCTGTCGGCGTCGCCTGCGAGCCAGAGTTCGTAGACCCCGGCACTCCGCACCCGGAAGCTCGATTCGATGCTCCCGGGGCCCGGTAGCGACAGCTGCGGACGGCCCTCGAGATCTGCCGAGACCACGATCGACGGCGAGTGAGCTGCCGTGGCCAGATCCACCGCTACGTTGATGGGCCGAGAAGCGACCGTGATCTGCGCACCCGAGCGAGCCGCCTGGAGCGCGATCGCACGCAGCGATGAGCAAGTCGGTACCGAAGATGGTTCGAAGCCCGCTCCGAGCGGAATATGGGCGAGCGGAGCCGGTCCTTCGCGACGCCATACCGAGTAGTAGCGCCCTGTCCACGCCAGCTTGAAGTTGCTTGGCGGCCGACTCCAAGCGGGCGAGCGACGCATCACGATCGTGTTGAATCGCTCCACGGTCGGGAGCGCAAGCGAGTCGAGGTCATAGCTGTGCCCGTAGCGCTTGCTCTCGCCGCCCACAAATGCGAATTCTCCGGAGTATGCGAGCCCCGGGACATCAACGGCCGTGTTACGAAGCAGATAGAGATCGTATTCCTCGAAGTCGGGGGCCAGGGTCGGTCCCTTGCCGGCAAAACGCTGATCGACCGTGTTCAACTCGGAAAAGCGGGCGGTAGGCGCGAGGTTAGTCCCGTGATAGAGCAGGGCGTCGGAGCCGAGTACCCCTGCGAGCAGAACCACTGCGAGAACGAGGCCCTCGAAATGACGTGTACGCATCATTCCGAAGGCGCCGAGCATAGCGAGGAGGACGAGTACCGGCGAGAGGAGAACGAGCAGCTTGGCATCGGTCCATGTCGTTGCGTGGCGGTGCAGAAAGACCCAGACAATCATCGAAATCGCCACAAAGCCGAGCAGCGCCCATGCCCGCCTGCGAAGCAGCCAGATCAGACCGAGCGCGATGCTTACGAGCATGACACCCATCAACAGATATGTCTGGTTGAGGTAGCGCGGGTCGACGCGGTGAGATTCCCCAAGCCAAACGCCGAGAGCCTGAATGAACTTCAACGGCCGCACCAGGTTGCCGGGGTCGCTCACAGCTGCAGCGTCCGAGCTCGAGACGCCTTCGGCGAGCTTGAGCGTTTTCGAGAGCGGGCCGACCGTCGGCAATCCGACCAGAGCGGTGCTTGCAGCGAGCGCGAGGCCCCCGACTGCGAGCCGGGTGAGGTCTCCACGCCGCCGGGAGATAGGCACGGCCGCGAGCAAAGCCGCCGCGCCGAACAGCCCTACCCATGGCGAGGCGGCTATGCCGATCGCGTCCAGCGCGGCCGCGCCTGCAAGCGCAAACGGCAGAACCGCGCGGATTCCGCATCGCAGCCACAGCTCACGAGCACAGACGATGAGAGCCCCCATCAGCAGGAGCATTGGGAGCGCCGTGATCTCCTTAATCGACCCCATCAAGGCATACGCGTAGACGAGCGCCGGCACCGCAGCGACTGTCCCGGCGATCGCGGCAGCCAACCGCGGCAGCCCGGCGCGGCCGACGAGGAATGTCAGGCAGAGCGCCGCCAGCGACAGCTCGAGCGCCTGAAACGGGCTGTAGAGCCAGATCAGGTCCTGGCCGCTGAGCCACCCGATCGCCGCAAGCACGCTGTGCCCCCCCGATGGATAGCCATTGCCGAAATACGCCGCGAGCGTCGTGCCGTAAGCCGGTATGCCCGTCGAAAAGTCGTGAGCGTGGTGGAGCAGTCGCTCGGCGCCCGCGATCTGGATCGCGCCGGTCGTATCCAGCAGATAACCCGAGAACGTAGGTCGAAAGGAAAGTATCTCCGGAGCAGCCACGATCAAATACGCGGCAAGCGCTGTCAAGATTCCCAACGACCAGCCTCTCGTTCGTCCGCGCCAACGGCCCAGAAGGGCGGCTCGACCGAGCCCGAATCCGAGCAGCGCCAAACCGAGTAGCACTAGCGGGGTGAGCGGCGCTGTGGGGCCCCACCAAGTCGTGAATTGGGATACCGCCACGAGCACCCCGAAGCCGATCGGTACCAGCAACAACCCGGGGAGGAGAATGCCTGTGAGGCGCTCAACCAACAGTCCGCAGCCAAGCGAGAGCGCCCAGAACAGCAGCGGAAAGAGAACTACGACTGCGAGATAGTGCATCGGGTCGACGTGCCCGCTAGGCGGACCGCTGACCCCGTCGCAAGCCGAGGATGCTCAGTAGAAACGCCGAGAAGAAGATCTGTATGCCAACGATCACAACCGATGCGGCGATCACCGCGAGGCGTTCGTCGGCGAGCGACCCGAATCCATGTGCGATCCAGGTAGCGATGATGAACCCCCCGATAACCACCCCCACCAGCAAAAAGGCTCCCCCGAGCAGAAGACCGTGCTCGAGACGGAAGCGTGCGCGCATGCGGTCGAACCACGGATCGCGCTCGCCCATGAAGTAGGTGCCATAGGCGTGCGCGCAGAGCCCGAGCGCGAGCACCTGCGTACCCACGATCATCAAGAGTGTTCCGCCGATCAGCGCGTGCAACCCCCAGGCGCGCCCAAAGAAGTCAAGTCCCGACTCGACGAACACGACGATCAGCGTGCCGAACCCCGCGAGCAGCGCGCCGGGCACGATGAACAGGTGGTTCGGGCTGTGAACGAGCAGGAAGCGCAGATGACGCCAGCCGTCGCGGAAGCTCGAGAGCTTGCTCTCACCACCACGGGGATGGTATTCGATCGGGAACTCCGCGATTTTCAGGTTCTCCTTGGAGGCACGGATGACCATCTCGGAGGCGAACTCCATGCCAGTTGTACGCAGATCCAGGCGCGGCAACACGTCACGGCGTACAGCGCGCATGCCGCAGTGGGCGTCGCTAATGCCAGTGCGAAAGAAAAGGTTCAAGAGGCCCGTCAGAATCGGGTTGCCGATGTAGCGATGCAGCCACGGCATCGCGCCCGGCTGGATGTTGTCCATGCGGTCGCCGATGACCATCTCGGCGCCCTCCTCCAGTGCCGCCACAAAGCGCGGGATCTCATCGAAGTCATAGGTGAGGTCGGCGTCGGCCATCACGATGTAGCGGCCCTTTGAGGCCGCGAAGCCCGCCAGATAGGCGCTGCCGTACCCACGACGGCGTTCGACCACTACACGCGCGCCGGCTGCTTCAGCGAGGCGCGCGGAGTCGTCCTCGGAGTTGTTGTCCGCCACCACCACCTCACCGCTGACGCCCATGCGTACGATCGCTTCCATTGCGGCGACCACGCAGGTCTCGATGTTCTCGGCCTCGTTGAGGCACGGGATCACGACGGACACGACAGGATCTTCGGCGTCCTGACGATCGGTCCCTGTGGGCGAGATGCGTGGGGCGAGTGTGCTCATCGGCTCTGGTCGTATTGCCCGGATTCGCGCGACGCCGGACACCAACGTTCCTCGGTTATAACGCCCGAGAGGGCGGAAAGTGTCGCTGCAGTGGCTACACCGATGAGATGAGATGCTAGCGGGATGCGCATTTGCCTCGTCTACGACTGCCTCTTTCCCCACACTGTCGGGGGCGCCGAGCGCTGGTATCGCAACCTCGCCGAGCGTCTGGTCGCTGACGGCCATGAGGTCACCTACCTGACGCTGCGCCAGTGGCCTCGCGGCGAGCACGCCGAAATCGACGAGCGCGTGCAGGTGGTGGCGGTGGGCCCCAAGATGGCGCTCTACACCGAGGGGGGCCGCCGACGCATCCTGCCACCGCTCGTGTTCGGCCTGGGCGTCCTCGTGCATCTCCTGCGCCACGGCCGTCGCTATGAAGCGGTCCACACCTGCTCCTTTCCCTTCTTCTCTCTGCTGGCGGCCGGCGCGCTTCGACCGCTACGCGGTTACGAGCTCGTTGTGGACTGGTTCGAGGTGTGGAGTCGCTCCTACTGGCGCGACTACCTCGGTGCGATCGGCGGACGCATCGGCGAGCTCGTACAGCGAATCTGCGCCCACATACCGCAGCGGGCTTTCTGCTTCTCAGAGCTCCACGCTCGACGCCTGCGCTCGGAGGGTCTACGCGGCGCGGTAACCGTGCTCCGCGGCCTCTACGCCGGCCCCAGCGAGCCGATGAGCACACGCGCCGCAGATCCGGTCGTCCTGTTTGCGGGTCGTCTGATACCCGAGAAGCAGGTCACGCTGGCCGTCGCGGCTCTGGCGCTTGCGAGTGAGCAGATACCGGGACTACAGGGGGAGTTTCTCGGTGACGGCCCGGAGCGAGGAGCGCTCGAGGCCGCGATCGATTCCCACGGCCTGCCGGGTGTCGCCTTCGCGCGTGGGTTCACCGATGCGGAGACAGTTGACAGCGAGATGCGCCGCGCACTGTGCATGCTGCTGGTTTCTCGCCGTGAGGGCTACGGCATGGTCGTCGTCGAGGCGGCTGCGCGCGGGACCCCGAGCGTCGTCGTCGATGCTCCCGACAATGCCGCAACCGAGCTGATCGCGGAGGGCATCAACGGGACGATCGCAACGCACTCCGAGCCGCAGGCGGTAGCTGAAGCGATCCTACGCATCTACGAGGGTGGCGTTCAGCTGCGCCAGAGCACAAGCCACTGGTTCGCCGAGAACGCGCACCTGCTCTCGCTCGAGGGATCGCTTGAGAGCGTGCTTGCCAGCTACTCACGACCAAGCGCGCGGGCATAGCTGGCGAGCGTTAGCTGCGCGCTTTGGCTCCAGGTGAAGCGACGAGCCTGAGCTAGACCGCTCGCACGTAGTTGCTCCCGCAGGGCGTCGTCGCCGAGCAGTCTTTGCAAGGCGTCGGTCATCTGCTGCTCGCTGGTTGGGTCGAACATCAGCGCGGCATCGCCTGCGACCTCCGGCAGCGAGGAGCTATTCGAGCAGGCGACCGGTACGCCGCGCGCCATCGCCTCGAGGACCGGCAGGCCGAAGCCCTCATACAGCGATGGGAACACAAAGGCCTGCGTCTCTCGCCACAGGCCCTCCAGATCGGCGGGGCCAATCCAGCCGGGAAAACGCACGTCATCATCGATCGCCAGCGACCGCGCGCGCTCCCGCAGCTCCGTCTCGTGGGCAGTTGGATAGCCGGCGAGCACCAGCACTGGGCGCTCCGCGGCGGGCAGTCGCGCCAGCGCGTCGAGCAACCTCATCAGGTTCTTGTGAGGGCGCTTGGCAGACAAGCTGAGTACGAACCGCCGCTCACCGAGGTCAAAGCGCGCACGCACATCCCCCGCGGGGAGCGGCTCGACTCGATGCGGGCTGCCGTAGCCGAGCGGCACGACATCAACTCGCCCGGCGTCCATGCCGAGCATCTCGACGAGGTCATCTCGCGTGCTCCGTGAATCGGCGATCACCCTGTCCGAGCGGCGCACGGCCTGGGGTACGAGCACTCTCATACCCAGATCGCGCACTCCGGCGTGGGCTTCCGGGAAGCGAGCGTAGATCAGGTCGTGCACGGTCACGACACGGCGAAAGCGGCCGCGCAGGGGGGCAGTCGAGGCAAGACTGTGCAGCAGATCGATGCGCGCCCGGGAGGCCAGACGCGGCAACAGGAGCTGCTCGCCGAGCACCCAATGCACGCGGTTGCGTGCATTCACGGGGACGATGACGGCTGGCATCAGCTCCCCCCAGGGGCCCTCCGCGGTAGCTGCCTCGCGGTTAACGAAGGCCGTGAAGCGCATGCCGGCGGGGGCCTCTGCGACCAACGCTGTCAATAGCTCGCGAGCGGCGACCTCCATCCCGCCGGTCTCGCCAGGTACGAGGAAGATCAGGTTGAGCCCCACATGCAGGGTGCCCGTACTCACGAGCGCAAGCGGCTGCGGGCGTGACCGCGTTGAGCGGTCGCTCGCCGGTAGCTCTCGAGCGTGCCCTGTGCGGTCTGCCACCAGGTGAACTGCTCACAGCGCGCCTGGCCGCGGACGATCAGCGCCTCGGCCAGCGGATGGTCGTCGAGCAGGCGCTCGATCTGGGCGGCGATCGCGCGCGGGTCGCCAGGGTCGAACAACAGGGCGGCATCGCCCACGACCTCCGGCAGCGAGGAGGTATTTGAACAAGCGACCGGCACTCCCCGGGCCATCGCCTCGAGGACCGGCAGGCCAAAACCCTCCTGGAACGAGGGAAGCACGAAACACGAGGCGGCGGTATACAGGGCCTCGAGATCATCCTCCGCTACCCATGGCGGGAAGATCACGTCATCGGCGATACCCAACTTCTCCGCCAGGCCCCGGAGCTCCTGCTCGTAGTCGTTGGAGGACCCCGGCAGCACCAGCAGAGGACGGATCGCGGGCAGGTGCGCCATTGCGCGGATCAGCCCGTCGAGATTCTTGTGCGCGCGCTTGGCGGCGACGCACAGAACCAACGGGCGCGCGCCGAGCCCGAGACGCTCGCGCATTGCGAGCTCCTCGCTGACTGCGCGACCGGGCCGCAGCTTCGCGATCCCAAGCGGCGTGACGTCGAACTTCTCGCGCGGGATCTTGAGCATCGCCGACACGTCCTCCGCCGCTGCCTCTGAGATCGCGATGACACGTCGTGCCCGGTGACCACAGAGCGGCGCCAATGCCCGCATCACGACGCGCGCGCGGAGGTCCATGGCCTCGGGATGGTGCATCCAGATCACATCGAGAATCGTGACCACGCTCGTTACCCCCGGACTGAGAATCGGTGCGAGGTTGGCCAGCCCGTGCACAACATCGAGCTTGCGCCTTCCGGCATCAAGACCGATGCCCACGAGCTCATGCCAAAGGTGCCACGGCGAGCCGATGCCCGGCACCGGCAGTCGCACCCAGCGTACCTCGTCAGCCCATGACTCTCTCATCAGCCCTTGCGGCGCGCTCGAACCGATCCAGGCGGTGATCTCGATTCCCGGCTCGGCGCGCAGCAGCTCAGGGATCAGCTCGCGCGCGTAACGCCCTGACCCACCTGAGTCCGCCACCAGGTAGGTCAGATTCAGCCCGACGCGCAAAGGACCACTCACGCCGAGCGACCTGCGATCGCACGCCGGTATGACGCGAGCGTGGCTCTCGCGGTCGCCTCCCAGGTATATTCGCGGGATCGCTCCACGCCTCGTCGGATGAGCTCCTCGCGACGGTCCGGGTCACAGAGCAGCCGGCCCAGGGCCTGCGCGATCTGCTCCTCTGAGAGTGGGTCGAACAACTCCGCGGCAGCCCCAGCGACCTCACCTACGGATGAGCTCTGTGAGCAGGCGAGCGGAACTTCGCGGCGCATCGCCTCGAGCACCGGCAGCCCGAAGCCCTCTATCAGCGAGGAGACGACAAAGCACTTCGCGCTGCGATACAGGCCCTCCTGATCCTCCGGCGAGAGCCAGCCGGGGATGAACAGGCGCTGCTCGACGCCATGCGCGCGAGCGATCTGCCACAGCTCGCCCTCAAGTCGCGAGACATCACCGCCGATCACGAGCACGCAGTCCTCGTACTCAAGCGACGCGAAGGCGCGCACGAGACGGGGCAGGTTCTTGTGCTCGCGCCCGGCCGCGACCGTGGCAACGATCGTCTTTTCGCCGACGCCCAGGCGCCGGCGCAGCTCAGCGGACGGCGTGGCCGACGGGGCGGGGTCCGCCCCGTCGGCTGCCAGCGGCGTGACATCCACGCGCTCGGGGTCCAGCCCCAAGGTCTCGATCATGTCCTGGCGTGCGGCCTGCGAGATCGCGATCACGCGGTTTGCGCGCCTCACCGACGGGAGCGCCACGCGGCGCATTCCGACTGCAGCTGCGGGCTCGAGTGCACGCGGGAAGTGCATCCAGATCAGATCCAACAGCGTCACGACGCGAGCTGCTTTGGGCATCCACAGCGGCGTGACGTTAGCCAACCCGTGCACCACCTCCACGCGTTTGCGCGAGGCCTCGATCGGCAGCGCACACCATTGCGCGGCCGTTGCCATCGCAAACGACCCCGGAGGGCCCCCGCTGGTCCGCACGGGAAACCGCACCCAGTCGACCTCTGAGGCCCAGGCGCTCTCGCGTACATCAGCGGGTAGCTCGCGCCCAGCGAATGCGCTGATGCGGATCCCGGGCTCGGCACGCAGGAGCGCGGGCACGAGCTCGCGCGCGTAGCGGCCGACACCACCGGAGCGCTCGTTGAGGAACACGAGGTTCAGCGCGACACGCAGGGGCCGCGCCAGACGCGGCGGGGCGCCCGCGCGCCTGGCGGAAGAGCTGGGTGTCAGTTGCCGATTCAGGAGAGAGACGGTCGCCGTCGGGGGAGCTGTTCAACGATCTCACGTGGGACCGCCCGCAGCACCAGCAGCGCTCCGGCGTAAAGTCCGAGTGCGAGGATAACGCGGACGATGTCGGGGATTCCGCCGAGCGCGAGCGTTGCCGCTCCGAAGCCGGCGGCGAGCAGAACGCGGGGGATCGCCGACCAGGTGATCGCCGGACGCACGCCCGTGCGAAAGACCGCGACCCCAAGGCTCAGCGCGTAGATCGCCTCCGCGATCACCGTGCCCAGCGCCGCCCCACGGGCGCCGTCGGCGGCCGTGAGGAGCAAGGTGAGCACAACCGTCAGCGCAAGCGAGATGAGGCTGCAGAGCAGGACAGCGCGGTGGCGGTGCAGGCTCAACAGCGCGTACCCCCAAACCGCCCCTACGAAGGACGCGGTGAGGGCCAAGCCCTGGATGCGCAGCACTGCCTCGGCCGGGTGAAAGGCGGGACCGGCAACCACGCTGATGATGAAGGGCGCGCCGACGAACAGGCCCAGGCCTGTCCCAACGCCAAGGATCAGACAGCCGTCGAAGGTACGCCCAAGCGCATAGTGGAGTCGAGCGTGATCGTCTCGAGCGGCGCGGGCAAAGATCGGAAAGCTCGCCCCGACGAGTAGCTGCGGCACGATGATCAGCACTTCGATTACGCGGAAGGACACTCCGAAGTAGCTGGTCTGGAATGTGGAGGCGACCAGCGAGACGATCACGATCGCGACGCGAAAGTAGATCGCCGCGACGACGGTCGCCATCGCGTAGGCAAGCGTTTCACCTAGTAGGCCTTTCCAGTGAGCGAGGTGCACCGACGGCAGCAGCGGCGTATTGCCGCGCACCAGCCAGGCGGTCAGTGCGACCGACACAAGCCCTGCCGGTATCGCGGTGGCGTAGAAAGGCAGCAGCTTCGCGCCGAGCGCCACGAGCACGACGATGCCGGCGACCATCGTGACCTGCCGTGCGAGGTCGGCCAGGGCTACCCAGCCGAGGCGAAGCTGAGCAGTGAGGGTGATCGCGTAGGTGTCCTGTAGCACCTGCAGGGTCAGCCCGACGCCAGCGATCAGCGTCCCGAGGACGAGCGTCACGCCATAGCCTGCAAGCGCTGCGAACAGCACCGCGGCTGCGACCCCCGCGAGCGTGAGCGCCAGGCGCAGGCCGGCCAGGCTGCGTATCAGGGTGCGCCGACCTGCCTCGTCCCGCGTCGCAAGTTCGCGAACCCCGATCGCTGAAAGCCCAGCATCGGTCACGCCGCCCGCGAGCGTCACCAGCGCGATGACCAAGACGTAATGACCACTGCTGGCACGACCGAGGTGTCGGAACAGCAGCGCCGAGGAGCCAACGCTGAGGAGAATCGCCACGGCGTAGCCCGCGACGCGCAGCACGCCGCCACGGATCGCCGCCCCGCCGGCCTGTTCGCTGCCGAGCAGCCCCGAGGCCGCGGAAGGGTTGGCCGGTGGATCAGCGCGGGCTTCGGCCATAGCGGCCCATCCTAGGGCCGGCACGGGTCGACTCTGACTCTGAGAGACTGTCGCCGTTCGATGACTTCGACCCGCAGCACAGGAGCGCTCTCGCGCCAATACGTAAAGCTGTGCGATCTTCCTGACTTCGACGATCCACGCCTGCGCGAGCGACTGCGCGAGATCGTCGCACCCGGCCACGAGCCGCAGGAGGAGCTGCGCCGCAAGTTCTGGGAGTACGCGATGCTCGGGCTCTACCTCGAGGAGGTGGGTGCGCTTCGCGAGGATGCACGTGCGCTGGCCGTGGCCGCCGGTCACGAGGAGCCGTTGTTCTGGCTGGCGAACCGCCTCGCGGAGGTCGTCGCGACCGACATCTACGGCGAGGGCGGCTTTGCGGGTCGTGAGGCTGAGGCATCAATGCTCACAACGCCCCGGGCCTACGCGCCGTACCCCTACCGCGAGGACCACCTGTCGGTGAGGAGCATGAACGCGCTGGACCTCGACATCCCGGACGCGAGCTTCGACATTGTCTATTCGCTGTCATCGATCGAGCACTTCGGCGGTCCGCGTGAGCTCCGGAAAGCGGCAAGCGAGATGGCCCGTGTCCTGAAGCCGGGTGGTCACCTGGTGATCGTCACCGAGTGCCTGATCAGGCGCAATCTGCTCGACTCACCACACCTACAGTTCGCGATCCGGCTCGCGACGCTCGGGCGCCGCTGTCCAAATGCCACGCCGCGCAAGCGCATGATCGACACGCTCACCGCAGCGGAGATCGAGCGCAACATCGTGCGGCCCACTGGTCTTGAGCTCGTGCAGCCGCTGGACATGCGGGTCTCGCCGCAAAGCTTTGAGAACCTCATCCGCTGGATCGGCGCTGGAGAGCTTCATCCGGCGAGCGGGCAGCCCTGGCCACACATCCTGCTCAAGGCCCAGGGCGCCCCGTGGACCTCAGCGTTTTTGGCGCTGCACAAGCCCGCGTGATCCGACCGCTGGAGAGCTTGATCGCAACGGCGCTGCGTGGACGCCTGCTGAACCACCCGTTCCGGTTCACGCTGCTGGAGCTGAGCGGTAGGCGCGTGGTGCGCACCTATCGGCTGCGCGAGAGCGGCGTCGCGCTTTGCGTCGAGCACAACACGCCCGATGTGCTGGTCGTGGATGAGATCTTCTACCAGCGTCTTTACGACCCGCCGCACGAGGTCGAGGCGCTGCTCGTAAGCCCACTGCGTGCGCTGGATGCAGGCGCGAACATCGGCCTGTTCGGGGTGTGGTTCATTGGGCGCTACCCCGGAAGCCAGTTGACCTCCTTTGAGCCCGATCGCCGCAACGCTGAGCTCCTTCGCCAGACGATCCGAGCGAACCCCTCACAAACGGGATGGCAGATGCTCGAGGCCGCCGTCGCCACCACGCCCGGACGCGTCGGTTTTGCTGGCTCGGACTATGCGACCTCACACGTCATTGAGGAAACCTCGGCCGCGATGGTGGAGGCAATTGACTTCTTCGACTACGCAGCTAAAGCCGACTTTCTAAAGATCGATATCGAGGGCAGCGAGTGGGCGATCCTCAGCGACCCACGCCTGGCCGGGCTAGGAGCTCGAGTGCTTGTGCTCGAGTACCACCCAGAGAGCTGCCCGGGAGCAGACAGTCACACCCTTGCCAGGGAGCTACTCGAGCATGCCGGATTTCAGACGCGAACGATTTTCATGGCGCCCACTGGCGTTGGGATGCTCTGGGCATGGCGTCGGAGCCCAGCTGCTGTGATCCCCTGAGAGGCCGCAGGCCCAGCGGCGGGACCATGACCAATTAGCCTTGCTCCGCTGCGGAGGTGCCGAGCACTTCGCCGCCTCCCCCCAGCGCCTGAACGGCGAAGTTAGCATTGGCGGGCACCGCGGCAGCTGTCTCGAACCCCGCCGCGGGCGCTGTGGCGAGCGTGGAGAGCGCGGCCGGCGTTGGCCCCCCGAGCACCCGCCAGGCGCTCACGCCCGTAGCCCCGTTCCAGCTCGCATAGACCGTCGAGACAGCGCCCTTGGTGACGACTGCCACCTTGGGCGGCACCGCCGGCGTGGCACTCCAGGGAAAGCGGTAAGCGCGATAGGACTGCCCCGGGGAGGGAAAGTGCCCGTCGAAGAGGATCTGGCCGGTCGTGGCGAATTCGGTGAAGTAGGGATCTTCGCCCCAGCCCACGAAGGAGTTGCCGTTGGCCAGCACCTGGTCGTTGCCCTGACTGCCTGCCAGCAGCGCCGGCGTGCGCACGCTGCGACTGACCAGCAGGACCTTGCGGTGCTTCCAATCAATCCGCTCGCGGATGATTCGCGACTGCGAGTGCGCTTTGGGCACAGCGCCGTTGTCGAAGATCGTGAGCGTGTGATCGGGCTGCCAGCGCACGTCGTGCTGGTAGGCGGTGCCCGTGCCGGGGCCCATCTTGAAGCTCGAGCGCTTGCCGCCGAGATGCCACAATACGTTGCCGCTGACGTGATCGATCTCGTAGGCGGCCCAGGTGTTGCGCGAGGAGACGATGAAGTTGCCGTCGCCCCAGCTGTCGGGCGAGATCGAGTTGATGTGGAAGAAATCCCAGGGCTGGCCATTGCTTGGAGGCGAGGTGTAGGAGTCGCGCAAGTCGACGTGGCCGTATGCGTGCCACTCGAACATCACGAGACCCGTAGGGATGTCGATCTCTTGTAGCAGCGAGTCCTGCAGGGCGCCGTTGCGCGAGCCACCGACCGAGGAGAGGTCCGCGTCGACGAGCGTGTAAGCGGTTATGAATGCTGCGCCCTGCGGTGTGATCTGCAGATCGTGCAGGTCGGCTTCATAGCCGTTCCCGGCAGAGACCGTGGCAACGCGCTGGTAGGCGGAGTCGTAGATCTCATCGCTCCCAAAGCCCACTCCCAGCGTGGTGGGAATGTGGCCCTGCCACCAGACGAGCACCGGCGCTCCGCGATAACTCTCCACCTGCAGGTCGGCTGCCACCTCACCACTCGGCACCACTGCATTCCAGATCAACTTGCCGTGCCCGTCGAAGATCATCGGGCCCGACTGCCCGAGACCATGCGTGGGCGTGATGAACACGTCCCCGACGCTCGCCGCCGGCGATGAGGCGGTGATCGCGATCTTCGGCGGGTGTAGCGTCGGCTCGGAGACGAAGCTCTGGACCGTGCCGCTGCGCGCCTTGCCCGGCGGCCCCGTGGCGGGCGCTCGATAGCCGGAGAGGCGAGCGATGGTAAAGCTCGTCCCCACGCTGCGTACGTGTCCGCGGGGGCCTACCAGCGCACTCACCGTGACCCGCTCGCCCTGGGAGAAGCCCGCGTTGGGGAGAAAGCTCGCTCCGGGGCTGCTCGCGTAGGAGCGGAGCTTGCCACTGTGGCCGCCGGAGCTCGAGCCCACGACCGAGACGTGCGTGATTTCGCTCGCGGGAACCCCTAGAAAGCTGATCTGCGTGCCGGGTGAGGCATCCGGGGTTCCATTCAGCGGGGAGATTGTGAGCGTGCGCGCAGCAGCCGTCGCCGCTGCCGAAGCCGCGGCTGCGACAAACAGCACGCAGAACCAGGCCAGTAGGCGTCCCGCAAGCCGCACCTGCATTGCTCCATTCGCCCTCATCTCCCGCCTCTCTGCAGTCGAGCCCTGGATCACCGGCTCCAACGCGGAGCTTGGGCGTGGGTACCAATACGCGACCTACCCCTAACACCCTCCTGCTAGCCAGGTAGCGCTCAACCAGTCTCGCGCCGGAGGCACTGCATGCCTGCGGCGCTCGCTCTACCGCTCGCGAACCGCCACCACGCGCGAGGAGCCGCCCGCGTAGGGATAGTCCGACTCTGGTTCGCATACCACGCGGAACTGGTAGTAGGCCGGGCCAGGGAACTTGAAGCGGTAGCTCGCCCGGTAGCGGCCCTTGAGGTCGGTGCGCACAACCTTGAACTCGATCCAGGACCCTCCTGGTGAGCGTGCCTCCAGGACCAACTGCTTGCCGCTCGCGGGAATCGGGCGGCCGCGCAGGCGGCCGTTGAAGTAGATGCTCTCCCCCACCGTCGCGATACGCGGCGTGATCCTCAGCGCGACAGCGGCGCGCACCTTCAGCGTGAGCGTGCCCGTTGCCGCCGGCGTGGCGTCGCCGAGATGGGCCCGATAGAGGAAGCGCAACGTCCGCGAGGAGATTCTGCCGGGGAGACGCAAGGTGAAGGTGCCGTCGGGCCCTGTGCGTGGGCCGGCCATCGAGAATGCCTGCCCTCCTGTCGAAGGCGTTGCCTGGAGCTCGATCTGCGCACCGGAGATCGCGACGCCTCCAGGCGCCGTCAGTCTCCCCGCGAGCACCGGCCGGCCGTCGAATGCGCTCGTGAGGCTCGCCCTGCGCGTTCTACTCCAGTGCACCACCAACCGCGCCTGGCTCGAAGCGTTGACGCCGTTAGCCGGCCCCGGCACCCCCGGTGGGGGTGCGTTGTAGAACGTCGCCACGCGATCCAGGACCGCCGCCGCGTTGCCCGCCGCATCGATCACGCTAACCGTCAGCCGATGCACTCCGTTTGCGACCCGCGTCGTGTCCAGCGCGACGTCCGCCCCGACCGACGTGGGACACGGCTGCAGGTAAAGGAATGCCGGCGCTCCGTCCTTTGTCTGTCCAACATCCCTACACCTACCGCCCGCTTCATCCAACACCGTGCGCTGCACCACCTGCCCGTCGACGCTGAACACCGCCTCATAGATCCCCGCACCCGGGTCCGACGCGTTGAACGTGAGCGCGCTCGCGCCCGTGAGCGTCGGCGCGCTCGCCAGTTCCCCACCCACGTTGCTCGCCGTAGGCCCAACAGCCTGTTCGAGCGTGATGTCGGCCGCGTATAGGTAGACCACCGCCGCGTAGCCGTTGGCGTCGCCGATACCGGTCGGGCAGCTGTAGTTCACCGTCCCCTCACAAGTCGCAGTCATGGTCACAGGCCGACCGAGAATGCTGGCGGGAACGTTGACGCCATTCGGAGTCGCGAATGCATCTCCTACGACGCCCTTTCCGCCACATTCGCCGAGGAAGGTGCACTCATCGAAATACGGCACCACACCAAGTCCAGCAAAGTAGAACTGGTAACTCGCGTTATTCGCCGCGCCGCCCTCGGTATCACCCGCTCTCCAGAGTCGTGTGGCACCAACCACAGCCCATGCGGGTGTCCTCAGAGTCCATGAGCTGGCGTCCGTTTCCGCCGTCCGAGAAACCTGGTCACCAAGCGCCGCCAGGAGCGCGCCGCCGGGCTGTCCGCAGGTATTGCGGGCATAGGACGCAGAGCCGATGACCGACCCACTCCACCCATCCACGGGCGCGCTTTCCCCGCTTGGCGTGCGGCAGGAGTAGACGTGAAAGCGTCCCGCCTCGGCACTCGCCGGGTTAGCCACGAGGACTGCGACGGCCAGGACGGCGCCCACCGCAAACCGCGCCGTCCGTGTCGGTATCCGTTCGAGAAGCGGGACCATCTCCACCTTTGTCGCTCCGTGACGCCCAGTGCCCCCCTGCGAATTATTCCAGGTTGTGGGCGCTAGAGGGTAAGGCGAAGCGGCAGCGCGGTGAGACCGTAGATCCCCGAGACGCCCTCGAAGATGGGCTCGCCGTCGAGCTCGATCGAGCGCACGTTGCGCGCAAGGAACTCAAGGCCCTCCTGGAGCTCCGCGCGGGCGAGGTTCGCGCCGAGGCAGTAGTGCACGCCCGCGCCGAACGTCAGCGCGCGCGAGCGGCCGCGGTCGACGGTGATGTCGAAGTGCTCGGCGTCCTGCGCACCCACCGCGTCCTCATCGAGGTCGCGGTTGCCGGTGAAGGCGCAGACCATCACGACGGTACCCTCGGGGAAGCTCACATCGCGATAGACCACGTCCTCGGTGAGGATCCGTGCGGTGAAGGGCGTGATCGGCTCGTAGCGCAGCGCCTCCTCGACCGCCTGGGCGGCGAGCGTGGGGTCCGCGACGAGCAGATGCCACTGCTGCGGATGTTCGGCGAGCAGGCGCACTGCGTGCGCGAGCTGGCTCTGGCTCGTGTCGACGCCTCCCACGAGGACGTTGAAGACGAGGTTGATGCACTCCACATCGTTTAGCCGATCGCCCTGCTCTTCGGCGGCGATCAGCTTGGAGATCAGGTCGTCCGCCGGGCTCTCCCGCCGTGCGCGCACGAGCTGCTCGGCGTACTCGTAGAACTCACCGACGGCCTGCTCGATCTGCTCGCGCTCGCTGGCCATGCTGATCGCGTCGAACTGGCGCTGGATCCAGTTCGACCAGTGGTGCAGCCGCGGCGCATCCTCGAGCGGCGCGCCCATCACCTCGGCGATCACCTGCGAGGGGTAGGGCTTCGCGAACGCCTCCACGAACTCGCAGCTCACCTCCTTTGCGCGCATGCCGGTGCCATCGCCGCCCGTGGCCCCCCGCGAAGCGGAGATCGCATCGGCTAGTAGCCGCTCGAGAAAGCCACGCATCGCGGGGCGGTAGCGCTCGACTGCGCGCGGGGAGAGCGCCGGATTGACGAGGCCGCGCAGGCGCGAGTGGTCGGGTCCGTTGACCTGGAGGATGTTGCGCCGCATCTGCTCGAACAGCGGCCCCTCCTGCACGCCGAAGATCTCTGCGATCTTCATGCCGGGGAACGTCGCGGCGCGCGTGCGCAGGAAGAACTCGCCCGCCTCGCGGTCGAGCGTCATGTAGCCGTAGGGCGCTTGCGCCAACCACCCCTTGGCGCGCACCTCGCTCATCGCCCGATGGAAGCTCTCCCCGCGCATCGACGGGTCCGTGTAGTCGAACGCGGGGAGCTCCAGCTCGGTGACGAGCGCCATCTCGGCGTCCTTATTTTTTCTTGGGGCTCACTGCCTGCTTCAGCGACGCGCCCGCCGAGAACTTCGGCGCCTTGGAGGCTTTGATTTTGACCTTCTCGCCCGTGCGCGGGTTGACGCCCTGGCGGGCTGCTCGTTTGACGACGGAGAACTTGCCGAAGCCCGTGATGCTCACCTCGTCGCCTTTTTTGAGCGTCTTCGTGACCGTGTCGAGGAGCGACTCGATCGCGCGGCTCGAGTCGGCCTTCGAGAGGCCACTGTCAGCTGCGACAGCCTCGATCAGCTGGGTCTTGTTCATTTCTTGGCGCTTCCTTTCGGGTTGTTGTCACCGGCGATGGCGCAGGGTACCTTGCCAGCTTCTTCCCTGGGTTGAGCAGACCCTTGGGATCAAAGGTGCGCTTGATCTGCTCGTGCACCTCGAGCGCGCGCTCCTGCCACTGCGCGGCGAGGCGCCCGCGCTTGAGCCAGCCCACGCCGTGCTCGCCCGCGACCGAGCCGCCGAGCTCCACGACGAGCGCGAACAGCTCCTCCCCGACGGCCTGGGCCGCGTCGAGCTCGGGCTCGCTGACGGGATCGACGAGCACGGTGGCGTGCACGTTGCCCTCCCCGCCGTGACCCCACGCGCACGCTCGCAGCCCGTGGCGCTCGGCGATCTGCGCGAAGCGCTCAAGCCCCTCGCGCAGGCACTCCAGCGGGAAGACGACATCCTCGCTGACCTTCGCGCCGCGCACGCCCGTCACGATCCCGTTGATGCCGTCGCGCCAGCGCCAGAGCGCTGTCGCCTCAGGCTCCTGCACTGCCAGCGCCTCGCCGCCGAGGCTCTCCTCCAGATCGGCCCGCTGCGCCGCCACATCGGCCGCGCTGCCATCGAGCTCGACGATCAGCGCGAAGCCCGCCTCCTCGGGGAGCCGCTGCGGATAGGACCCAGCGGCGATCGCGAGTGTCTCGCCGTCGAGAAAGTCGAGCACGGCCGGGCGCAGCCCCGCGCCGAGCAGCTGGCCGATCGCCGCGCAGCCCTGCTCGCGCGTGCGCAGGCAGACCACCAGCGCGAGCGTCACAGCTGGTGCGGGCAGCAGTCGCAGGCGTACCGCGGTGATCACCCCCAGCGTGCCCTCCGAGCCGATCATCACGCTCTTGAGGTCATAGCCCGCGACGTCCTTGCCCGCCCAGCCGCCGAGGTCCACCAGCTCACCGGGGGCGAGCACCACCTCAAGCCCCGCCACCCACGCACCCGTCACGCCGTACTTCAGCGCGTGCGGGCCACCCGCGTTGGTGGCGACGTTGCCCCCGATCTGCGACTGCTCGCTCGCGCCGGGGTCGGGGCCGAAGAAGAGGCCGTTCTCGCGCGCGAGACGCTGCACATCGCGCGTGCTCACGCCTGCCTCGGGCAGCATCCGCCAGAGCGCCGGCTCGAGCTCACGCACCCTTCCCAGGCGCTCCAGCGAGCACACGATCCCGCCGTGCACGGCGACCGCGCCGCCCATCATCCCCGTGCCTCCACCGCGCGGCACGAGCGCGACGTCGTGCGCGTAGCACCAGCGCACGAGCGCCGCGACCTCCGCAGCACTGCCCGGCAGCACGACCGCCTGCGCGCGTCCCTCAACGCCACGGCGGCGGGCGGCGTCGTGGTTGTAGAGCGAGCCCGCGGGCGCCTCGAGTACGTGCTCGGCGCCAACGATTCGGCTGAGCTCGCGCCGCATCAGATCAACGCGCGGCGCACAGAGTCATCACGCGGGCAAAGCCGGTCGCACCGTGTCGAGGGCCCTGTCGAGGATCTGCAGAGCGGTCTCGAGTTCGACGAGCGACGGCGTGGCGTGAATTACTCGGCGCAGAGCGTTGGCGAGTGGGCCGTATTCGGCTTGCTCTAGCTGTGCTGGGAGCTCATCTCTCGCCAGCGGAAAGACGGAGGCTGCAAGCAACAGTCCACGTGCCGAGGTTGTGAGCATCGCACGGAGCTGTTCCTGTGCGGCACCCTGATCGCCCATCTCGATAAGGCGCTGAACCTCACCGCGATACATGCCCAGGCTGTCGAGCTTACGCTGGGCGCTTGGCCAGAGACCTTCCTCCACGATCGCGCGCACGCCTGCGCGCATCGGACCGGTGTCGTGCAGGATGCAACCGCAGCGAAGAGTCCACTGAGCAAAATCGTCGCCCTCGATTAGGCGATTGCGAAAACGACTGGCGCTGGTGACGACCACATCGACATCTCCAGGCAGGTCACCGACATCTGGCCGGCTACCGATGACGTGGTAGTCGAGATCGCTGATAGCCGTCCGACGCCTGCGCGCCGTGGAACCGGTTAGAGCGAACCCCGAAGCTCCCAGCGCGATCGCCCGACTCATCACGGTAGCCGTGATGAGTCGCTGCTCAGGTGTCTGATAGCGCTCTGCGCGTTCACGATTCTCTCGTATGCGCCACGCCCACCCCGCGTCAGACAGCTGGGCGCAGGACAGGTGAGCGCTCATTCGCTCACCTGCGCAATCTCGACCAGCGCTTGTACCTGGGCGAGAAGATCCTCCAGCTCACCGTCGAGCTCAGGCTCCTCACCCTCATACCAGATGTCCTTTCTGGCTTGATTGAGAACCCTTAGGACAAGACCGTAGTCCTCTCTCAACACGCCCCTCTCGTACAGTGCGCTAGCAGCGTCAGCCTTGAGCCCGTGATGCTTCTTTGTGTCGATCCCGTGCCGATCGGCAATGGCCACCACTGCTGCCTCCGCCGCGTAGAACAGGGCGTTGATGGCATCGTTTAGACGCTCATCCTCGACAGCGGCCTGGGCGGCGTTGAGATGCTCACGAGCCAGTTGACGCTTGTCCTTCGGCGACACATTCCAAGCGTAGTCCCTGACGCGGCTGTGCGACCGCGACCGGCCCGCGAGCAGCGTTTCCGACTGTCACACGCTCGCAAGTAGAATTGCGAGGTCTCATGGCAATCACCGCAAAGCCCCTGGCCGAGAAAAGCTTTCGCACGCTCTCCGGCGAGCCCGTGCGCGAGCTCTACACGCCCGCCGACTTGCCTGCGGGGATCGGCGCCGAGCCGCCCGCGGTGGACCCGATCGGACTGCCCGGCGCATACCCCTACACGCGCGGCATCCACTCCTCGATGTATCGCGGTCGCTTGTGGACGATGCGTCAGTTCGCTGGCTTCGGCACGAGCGAGGAGACCAACGAGCGCTTCCACTACCTGCTCGACCACGGCCAGACCGGCCTTTCCACCGCCTTTGACATGCCTTCGCTGATGGGCCACGACTCCGACTCGCCGCGCTCGCTTGGCGAGGTCGGACGGGAGGGTGTGGCTGTGGACACGCTCGATGACATGCAGACGCTGTTCGGCGGCATCGACCTCGGCGCCGTCTCCGTCTCGATGACGATCAACGCGCCCGCCGCGATCATGCTCGCCTTCTACGTGGCCGCGGCCGAATCGGAGCTGAACGGCGGCCCCGGCCCGGTGCCGCGCCAGGAGCTGTCGGGAACTATCCAGGCGGACATCCTCAAGGAGTACATCGCCCAGAAGGAGTGGTGCTTCCCGATCGACCCAGCGATGCGCCTGTGCGGCGACATGATCGAGTGGTGCACGCACACGATGCCGCGCTGGCATCCGATCTCGATCTCCGGCTACCACATCCGCGAGGCCGGATCGACCGCGCAGCAGGAGCTCGCCTTCACGCTCAAGGACGGCTTCACCTACGTCGAGCAGGCGCTGGCGCGTGGCCTCGATGTCGATGATTTCGCGCCGCGTCTGTCGTTCTTTTTCAATGCCCAGATCGACTTTTTCGAGGAGATCGCCAAGTACCGCGCCGCACGCCGCATCTGGGCCAAAGAGATGCGTGAGACCTACGGCGCGAAGAACCCGCGCTCGTGGCAGATGCGCTTTCACTCGCAGACCGCCGGCGTCTCGCTCACGGCTCAGCAGCCCCTGAACAACATCGTGCGCACCGCGATCGAGGCGCTCGCCGCGGTGCTCGGCGGCACCCAGTCGCTGCACACCAACTCCTACGACGAGGCGCTCGCGCTGCCGACCGAGGAGGCCGTCACGATCGCGCTGCGCACGCAGCAGATGATCGCCCACGAGACGGGCGTGACGAACACGGTCGATCCGCTCGCGGGCTCCTATTTCATCGAGTCACTGACCGACGAGATGGAGCACGCGGCCTACAAATATTTTAAAAAGATTGATGAGCTGGGCGGGATGGTCGCCGCGACGAAGCTCAATTATCCCCAGCGCGAGATCGCCGACGCGTCCTTTGCGTTGCAACAGGAGATTGACGCGGCCGAGCGCGTGGTCGTCGGCGTCAACCGGTTCCTCGCAAGCGATGAAGAGCCGATCCCGACGCTGCGCGTCGACCCGGCTCTGGAGCGCAAGCAGATCGGGCGGCTACAGGCGGCGCGCGGCGCACGCGACGGTGTCGCCGTCGAGCGCGCGCTGGCCGCGCTGCGCGAGCATGCGGCGCACGAGGAGCGCAACCTGATGGAGCCGCTGCTGGACTGCGCGCGCGCACACGCCAGCGAGGGCGAGATCATCGAGTCGCTGCAGCAGGTGTTCGGCGACTACACCGAGACACCCGTCTTCTAGCTATCAACCCGACGGGCACGTGCTCGCACGCTCCCCTTCGCAACTTTTTAGTGCCCCGTCGTGTCCAAAGCCTAAGATTGCCTGCTCCCCCGCCGCTTTTCCGCGCCCTCCCGGAGGTCCCTTGACCCGCCGCAGCCGCTTCGTCCTCCTCGCCACGCTGCTCGGCCTGCTCGCGCTGGGCGCAACCGCCCAGGCGGCGGTCGTGATCTCGCCGCTGCCGGGCACGCCGAGCGCAATGCCGCACACGCAGATCAGCTTCCTCGGCGCCGCGGCGGCCTCGCTCACGAACGTACAGGTCGTCGGCTCGCGCAGCGGGCGCCACGCCGGGCACCTGCGCTCCTACTCCTCAGCGCTCGGCGCGAGCTTCATCCCGAGCAAGCCTTTCCTCGCAAACGAGCACGTAAGCGTCGACGCGACGCTGCGCATCGGCAAGCGCACGGTGCGCCTCGCCACGCACTTCAAGGTCGCCAGGCCCGCCGCCGTGCCCCTCACCGAATTTCCCACCACGCCCGGCACACCCGCGGACATCCAGAGCTTTCACTCGTTGCCCGCAATACACCCTCCCACCGTGACCGTTCACCAGGCTGCCGGCGCGGCCAGCGCTCCCGGCTACCTCCTCGCCGCGCCCTTTCTCGGACCGGGCCAGCACGGACCGATGATCTTCGACAACTCCGGCAACCTCGTCTGGTTTCGCGCGCTCGGCGGTGGCGAAGACGCGGCCGACCTGCGTACCCAGGTCTTCCACGGCAAGAACAGCCTCACCTGGTGGCAGGGCCACACAATCGCACTCGGCTACGGCCTCGGCGAGGACGTGATCGCGAACGCCAACTACAAGACCGTCGCCGTCGTGCGCGCGGGTAACGGCCTGCAGGCCGACGAGCACGAGTTCGACCTCACCCCGCAGGGCTCGGCCTTCATCCTCGCCTATAGCCCCGTGCAGGCCAACCTCACCTCCGCGGGCGGCCCCGCGGCCGGCATCGCCGTCGAGGGCGTGATCCAGGAGATCGATATCCACACGGGTCTCGTGATGTGGGAGTGGCACAGCCTCGGCCACGTCGACCCGGCCGAGTCCTACTCGAAACTGCCTGCCGTAGCGAGCACGCCGTATGACTACTTCCACATCAACTCGCTCGTCAGCGACCACGAAGGCAACCTGCTGATCTCGGCGCGCAACACCTGGGCGCTGTATGAGCTCGACGGGCGCAGCGGCGCGATCCGCTGGCGTCTCGGCGGTAAGCGCTCGAGCTTCAAGCTCGGCGCCGGCGTCGCCTTCGCCTACCAGCACAACGCCAGCTGGCTAGGCAAGGACGAGATCAGCCTGTTCGACGACGAGGGCGCACCCCCGGTAGCGCCGCCTTCGCGCGGCGAGCTGATCAAGCTCGACACCAAAGCGAAAACGGCGACGCTCGCCGCCCAACTCGTGCGCACGATCGGGCCGCTCGCCACCGGCAGTCAGGGCGACGTGCAGGCGCTGCCCAGCGGCGGCTTCATGCTCGGCTGGGGCGGCCTGCCGAACCTCACCGAATTCGACGCGCAGGGCCAGATTATCTTCGACGCGCAGCTGCCCGCGGGCGAGAACAGCTACCGCGTCTACCGCGAGCCGTGGGCGGGACAGCCGAGCGAAGCGCCGGCCATCGGCGCCACGTCGAGCGCCACGACCACGACGGCGTACGCGAGCTGGAACGGCGCTACGACCGTCGCCTCCTGGCAGCTGCTCGGCGGGGCGAGCGCCGCTCATCTGAGCGTGATCGCAAGCGCGCCCAACGCGGGCTTTGAGACCGTCCTGAGTGCGCCCGCCGCGCCGTTCGTGGCGGTCCGTGCGCTCAGCGCCTCGGGCAAAGAGCTCGCGAGCTCCAAGACCGTGGCGCCGAGCGCCGGATGAGCGCTCCCCGGCGCAAGAGCGAGAGCGCGTATGCGTAAATTCCTCGTGGTGGCTGGGGTCATCGTGCTGCTCTCAAGCGTCGTCACGCTCGCGCTCGCCTCACGACGCATCGTCGCTGAGCAGGCTGCCTTCACGGCCCCCAGCGCGGGCCGCTGCGAAGCGAGCGCGCTCAACGTTTCCGCGCTTTTGCCCGGCACGACGCTCGCCGTCACGCCCGTCCCCGGTTCCTACGATGCGCCGCCGCGCACCCAGATCAGCATGCTCGGCGTACCGATCGGATCGCTCTCCGACGTCCACGTCGACGGCGCCAAGAGCGGCTCGCACAGCGGGCACCTGCGCGCCTTCTCGCAGGGTGACGGCGCGAGCTTCGTGCCCTCGAGCCCGTTCCTTGCCGGCGAGAGCGTGAACGTCCGCGGCCACGTGCGCGTGGGCGGGCATACGCACCGCTTCTCCTACAACTTCGTCGTCGCCCACCAGGACGTGCACCTCTACTCGGCCAATGCCCACGTCGCGGGCTCCACCAACCAGGTGATGCACTTTCACTCGCGCCCCGAACTGCAGGCGCCGTCGCTGGTCGTGAGCACGAGCTCGCCCCAGAGCGCGCCGGGCTACATCTTCGCCGCGCCCTACTCCGGCCCCGGGCCCGCCGGGCCGATGATCTTCGACGAAGCGGGCAACCTGATCTGGTTCGACCCGCTCCCAAGCGGCGCCTCGGCCAACTTGCAGGTCCAGCTCGACGGCCAGAAGCCCGTGCTGACTTGGTGGCAGGGACGGATCACCACGCAGGGCTTCGGCCAGGGCGAAGAGATGATCTACGACAGCTCCTACCGCCAGGTCGGGCGCGTACACGCGGGCAACGGGCTCAAAGCAGACCTGCACGACTTCCACATCACCCCGCAGGGCACCGCCCTGTTGACCGCGTTCGATCCCGTGGACTGCAACCTCTCCGCGCTCGGCGGCCCGGCGGGAGCAGCGGTTACCGACACGGTCATGCAGGAACTCGACCTCGCCACAGGGCTCGTCCGGCGCGAGTGGCACAGCCTCGATCACGTGCGTCTCGCGGACTCCTACAGCACCGCGACGCATGCCAGCGAGGCATGGCCGTATGACTACTTCCACCTCAACTCCTTCCAGCAGCTGCCCAACGAGCGCACGCTGATCTCCTCGCGCAACACATCGGCGCTGTATGAACTCGACACGGCCAGCGGCCAGGTGCTCACGCGCATCGGCGGCAAGCACTCGACCTACAAGCTCGGCGCCGGTGCCTCCACCGCCTACCAGCACGACGCCAGCGAGCTGGCAAACGGCACGATCAGCATCTTTGACAACGGCGGCGTGCCGAAGGTTCACCCCCAGTCGCGCGGCATCGTGGTCGCGCTCGACCAGGCGCACAAAACCGAGACCGTGCTCGCCCAGTACGAGCATCCGAGCCCGCTTTCGGCGGCCAGCCAGGGGGGCTTTCAGACGCTTGCGAACGGCGACGCCTTCATCAGCTGGGGCTCGGCGCCCTACTTCTCCGAGTTCGACTCGGCCGGCAAGCTGCTGTTCGACGCGCACATGCATGGCACCTACCAGTCCTACCGCGGTTATCGCTTCCCCTGGACCGGGACACCCACCGAAGCGCCGGCGATCGTGGCAAGCGGAGCAGCGGGATCGCCGATCGACGTCTACGTCAGCTGGAACGGCGACACGCGCACGGCCAGTTGGCGTCTGCTCGGCGGACCCAGCGCGAGCCAGCTCGCACCGCTCGCGACCGCCACGCGCAACGGTTTTGAGACGAGCCTCGCCGCGCCCGCGGCTACCGCCTACGTCGCGGTGCAGGCACTCGACGCGAGCGGCGCGGTGATCGGCACCTCGAAGGTGATCACAGGCTGAATCGCAAGGGGAAGCCCCAGGGTCTGCCTGCCGAGACCATTTGATAGTCTCGATTTCAGTTGTTGTCAAGGGGAGGTTGACCAGACATGGTGACTGGCAATGTCGCGAGCGAGCCGCTCGCGGAGGAGAGTCACCCTCCAGCGACGGCGCAGGAGACCGCGACCGCAGGCGCGGGGTCCTCCGGTCGCTACCGCCCGTTGCCCACCGGAACGCACGGTCTCGACCCCGCGCTGGTGAAGGTTGATCAGTGCCAGCGCCTGCAGAGCGCGATGATCGAGTTGGTCGCGCGCAAGGGCTATCCGGCGGTGCGGATCGCCGATCTGGCGAAACTCGCGCACGTCTCCCAGCCGACCTTCTACAGCCTCTACGCCGACAAGGAAGAGCTGTTTCTCAGCGCTTATGACGAGATCGCCCAGCGGACGGCGCTAGCCGTCATGCGCAGCTACGAGCCTGACGGCTCGCGCGAGGCGCGCCTGCGGGTCGCGCTGCACGCGTTCGCCGAGCTGGCCGTCGCGGAACCAGAGTCGATGTCGATGCTCGTGCTCGGGGCCTTCGGCGCGGGTCCCAGGGCGCTCGAGCGCAGGCGCACCGCACTCGACGCGCTCGAGCGAAGCATCATCACGACGCGCGACCGCACGGCCGCGCGCGGCAAGGCCGACCTAACGATCAAGGCGGTCCTCGGCGGCATCCGCGAGGTCACCGCCGAGCGCCTGCGCACGGGCCGCGCACAGGAGATGCCCGCCGTCGTCGATGAGCTCGCCGACTGGGCCGCCTGCTACCCACGCAAGGTTCCCAGCGGACTCGGCGCGCCCGAGATCAAAAGACGCGAGCCGTGCCCGGAGAAGACCTCCGCGCGCGCGCGCCGCGCCGAGGGGCGACTGCCGAGCGGGCGCAGCGACCTGCCGCGCCAGTTCATCGTCAAAAGCCAGCGCGAGCGGATCGTCGACGCTACCGCCGCGATCGTCTCCGAGAAGGGGCTCGCCGGACTCACGATCCCCGAGATCGCGCGCCGTGCCAACGTCTCGAACCAGACCTTCTACAGCATCTACCCCTCAAAGCACGAGGCTTTCCTCGGCGCTCAGAAGGTTGGCATGCATCAGGCGCTGCAAGTCGCCGTCAAGGCTTACCAGGCGCAGGGCGATGACTGGCCGCGTGCAGTCGCCGCGGGCCTCGGCGCGCTGATCGACTATCTCGCCTCCGAGCCCGCGCACGCGCACCTGAACCTCGTCGACACGTTCGCCGCGAGCCCCCAGGCGATCGAGATCCGCACCACCTCGATGCATGCCTTCGCCTCCTATCTGCGACCCGGCCTGGAGCTCGTCGAGGATCCCACTGCGGTCCCGCAGGTCACAGCGGAGGCTGTCGCCGGCGGCATCTGGCAGGTCTTCCACCACTACATCGAGAACGAGTGCGTCGATCAGCTGCCCGAAGCAGCTCCGCAGCTGACCTACATGGCGCTGACGCCGTTTATCGGTGCGAAGGAGGCCGCCACGGTTGCACGCGCCGCCAAGCAGGCAGCGGCCGGCCCCGCCTGAGCTGTCTGCTCAGTGCGCCGAGGTGGTGAGCGCGTAGGCCGCCTTGCCTTCGCGCTTGGCGCGCGTGACCGCGCCGGAGCCAAGCAGTCGTCGCAGGTTCTCGCGGATGATCTGACCGCTCAGCGCGGTCACGACGCCGAGCTCTGAGACGGTGTGCGAGCCGTGCTCGAGCGCCGCGAGGATCGCCGTTTGCGCAGCGCCACGCGGCGAGCGGGCGGAGGCGGCCGAAGCTGGCTCGCTGCGCTGGGAGCGACGCTGAGCTTTGGCTTTCGCGGGGCGCTTGCTCACGGTCCGGGCTTTTGCCGGTTTCGGCGCCTGAGCGGCACGTTTGCCGAGCTGTGAGGACTGCTCGGCACTCGTGAGCCCGAGCGCATCGGCGGCGGCGAGCAGCTGGCGGTACTCCTCCAGGTGCGGCTCCAGCTCCGCGCGCCGCGCGGCGATCTCCGCCTGTATCCGCTCGAGCAGGTCGCTCATCGGCACTCAGCTCCACAGCGCGGCGCCATGCTCCCTGCGCCGATCACCTTCGAGGAGGCGCTCACGTTCATCTTCGAGTTTCTATCAGGTCAAGCCCTCAGAAGGGCACGCTCAGGAGGCCACGCGCAGATAGGCAAGGACCGCGAGCACGCGGCGGTGGTCATCCTCGCATGCGGGCAGCTCGAGCTTGGCGAAGATGTTCGTGATGTGCTTCTCGACCGCGCCCGAGGTGACCACCAGGCTCTCCGCGATCGCCGCGTTGGAGCGACCCTCGGCCATCAGTGCCAGCACCTCACGCTCGCGCACCGTCAGCGCCGAGAGCGCCTGCGCAGCCTCGCCGTGCGGCGTCATCAGCTCGCTGACAACCTGGCGGTCGAGCACGGTGCCGCCGTCAGCCACACGCCGCAGGACGTCGAGGAAGTCCGCCACGTCACCGACGCGCTCCTTCAGCAGGTAGCCGATACCCGCCGTGTCATCGCCGATCAGCTCGCTCGCATAGGCGGTCTCGACGTACTGCGAGAGCACGAGCACGCCCAGCTCGGGCCGGCGCCGGCGCGCCTCGATCGCCGCCAGCAGGCCCTCGTCGCTGTACGTCGGCGGCAGGCGCACGTCGACGATCGCGAGGTCCGGCTTGTGCCCGGCGATCGCGCGCAGCAGCCCGGGGCCGTCCTGCACCTGGGCGACGACCTCGATGTCGTTCTCGCGCAGCAACGCCACGAGGCCCTCGCGCAGCAGCGCGAGATCCTCGGCAATCACTACCCGCACGGCAGGCGCACCTCGACGACCGTGCCCTCGCCGCGCGCACTGCGTACGCTCATGCTCCCGTCGAGCGCCTCCACGCGCGCGCGCAGCCCCGCCAGGCCGGCGCCCGCGGCATCGGCACCGCCGCGCCCGTCATCGCCGACGAGCACGATGAGCGCGCGCTGCTCGCCACGCATTACCACCCAGCTGTGCTGCGCCTGCGCGTGCTTGGCGGTGTTCGTGAGCGCCTCCGCGACGACGAAGTAGGCGGCGCTCTCGATTGCGGGGCCACACATGCGGTGCGTTTCGGCATCGACAGCGGTGCCGAGGCCATAACGCGCCGCGAGCGACTCGACCGCCGCGACGAGTCCACGGTCAGCCAGCAGCGGCGGCACGATCCCGCGCGCGAGGTCGCGTAGCTCGGCGATCGCCAGGCGCGCCTCGCGCTTGGCATCCTGGATCAGACCCTGTAGCGCCGGCTGGTCTTGGGCGCGCAGCTCCGCCCGGCCGAGCTGCAGCGTCAGCGCCACGAGCCGCGCCTGCGCGCCGTCATGCAGGTCGCGCTCGATGCGCCTGAGCTCCGCGGCCTGCGCGTCGACTGCCTGACGGCGGGTGCGCGTCAGCAAATCGATCCGCGCTCGCAGCGCGCGTCGCCCACGGGCGACGAGCACGCGGTCCTGCAGCGCGATCAGCGAGTAGCCGCTGCCGGCTGTCGCCAGCCCAAGCAGCGCCCAGGCGGGCCAGAACTCGTGCACACCCGCGAGCAGCCAGGTGAGCAGCCAGGTGAAGACCAGGATAACCGCCGCCGCGCCCACCAGCGCCCATACACAGGCGACGCGACGCTCCGCCCCGCGCGGACGCCGCCAGGCCCAGTCGGCGCTGAGGTCGAGCAGCACGAGGTCGCCGAGGCCGAGCCAGGCCCACGCCGGCCACAGGTAGCCCTGCCCGTCGAGCGCCCAGATCGCGCCGAGCAGCACCGCCGCCAGGAACGCCAGGCGACGCAGCAGCGAACGCGCGTATTCGCCGATCGAGAGCCCCGCCGCGAGCGCGGGCATCCAGCGCCGGCGCTCGACGCCCGGCGCGATGCTCATCTCGAGCGAGAGCCGCGCACGCTGGTCCATTGCGGCAATCCTCGCACGCGCGAGCGCGCCCTGGGCGATCAGCTCGCGTACGCCTTCCCGGCCAGGCGCTCGGGGGCGATCCGCTGCACGTCCCAGATGAGCCCGAGCCGCTCCAGCGCAGAGATCACGAGGCCTGACAAATCCAGCTCGCCGCGGCCCATGCCGTGATAGGCGGAGGTGGGAAAGGCGTGGTGGTTGTTGTGCCATGCCTCGCCGAAGGAGAGCGGCGCGAGCCAACGCAGGTTGCGCGACTCGTCCTCGGTCGCAAAGCGCCGGCGCCCGAAGAAGTGACACAGCGAGTTGATCGAGTAGGTCACGTGGTGCAACACGAAGATCCTCACGACGCCGCCCCACAGCATCGCGTCGAGGCCCGCGCTGAGCGTTCCGCCGATCAGCACCCCGAGCCCAAAGGGCAGCGCCAGGCCTACGAGCGACCACAGCAGGAAGCTGCGATCGACGAAGTTGATCACCGGGTCAGCGAGCAGATCCGGCGCGAAGCGCTCGCGTGCGCCACGCTGGGAGTGGTCGAACAGCCAGCCAACGTGCGCGTGGGTCAGGCCACGCAGCGCGCCACGCCAACCGCCGCCGTGATCGACGTGGGGGCTGTGGGGGTCGCCGAGGCGGTCCGTGTAGACGTGGTGCTTGCGATGGTCAGCCACCCAGGAGATCACAGGACCCTCGACCGACATCGTGCCGAGCACCGCCAAGAGGCCACGCAGCCACGGCGAGGTCTTGAAGGCGCGATGTGTGAGCAGGCGGTGAAAGCCAACCGTGACGCCAAGCCCGACCGGCACGTAGAGCACCGCGAGGATCACCAGATCGCGCCAATGCAGCTCACGGTTCCACAACTGCCAGCCTGCGATCACCAGCAGCAGCGGCGGCAAACCCGTAATCAGCGCCGTTACCGCCCGGTCGAGGTTCTCCAGCACCGGAACCTGAATCTCCTCGGGCGTTGGGCCTGCGCTCATCGTTTTTCATGCTGAGCGCCACGGGTGTAGATGTCGATGCGGGCGACCACCGAGCGAGCAGGGACGGGCCCCCGTTGCAGGGTGGGGTTAACCCCCTTTGGCTGCTGGAAACGCGATTACGGACACCCGCTTGCCAGCGTGCCGTCGGGCACAAGCCAGTGATGTCGTAGGCCACTAACTCGTGCCAGCCGCTCGTAGTCACGGTCATAGTGGATAAGCGGCACATCCGCTCGCTCTGCCGCCGCGCCTATCAGGAGGTCGACGGGCGGGACACGGCGATGGTCTCCGTAAGCCGACAGCAAGGTCTGCAACTCACGTGCACGCTGCCAAAGCTCTGCACCCATCGCGACAGACTCGAACGCTCCCAGGCGCCCGGCGACCTCCTGTGCGCGTGTCTGGTTGGGTGTCAATCGAATGAGCTCCAAGACAACCACGTCGCATACGAGGACGAAGCCGTTGGCGACCTGCGCGTTGAACCACGATGTGAGCTCAGGAAAGCGACGATCGCGAGCCCATGTCCAGACGCCCGTGTCGAATAGAGCAGGCCGATCGAGCGAGACGGGCTCGAGCTCAGTCTTGGTGCTCAGCGTCCCGATCCCGCCGGTTGGCCTCAACCTCGGTGGGGGTGCCATCGATGTCGCGGAGCACGTCGAAGCTCGCCAGCGCCCGCCGCCGTCCCACCTCGCGCAACGCCGCGTTGACCGTCGCGCTCACACCCTTTGTACCCAGCTCCACACGTGCTGCCTCAAGTGCTCCAGGATCAACATCAACAGTGGTGCGTGACATAGGCATCACTATAAACCATCACGAGGCGTGCCTCGCCCACGCATCGGCGCAGAAGTAGCGGTCGTGACCTTCGCTCGTCCCTTTCCCATGCGGCTGAGCGCTAGTGTGCAGCTCAGAATGACCGCGAGCAGACCGTGAGCTACGCCGAGGAGCTCGAGCTCCGCGAGATCCTCCTCCACGGCCACCGCCTCGCCTACCGCCAGGCGGGCGAGGACGGTCCCGTGCTGGTGCTGATCCACGGCATCACCTCCGACTCGAGCACCTGGCGGCGCGTGATGCCCTACCTCGCGCGACGTTTCAACGTGATCGCGCCCGACCTGATCGGCCACGGTGGCTCGGCCAAGCCCAAGGGCGACTACTCGCTCGGCGCGCACGCGAGCGTCGTGCGTGATCTGCTCGTCGCGCTCGGCCATGATCGCGCGAGCTTCGTCGGGCATTCGCTCGGCGGCGGTATCGCGATGCAGCTCTCCTACCAGTTCCCCGAGCGCTGCGAGCGCCTCGCGCTGATCGACAGCGGCGGCCTCGGCCGCGACGTCAGCCTGCTGCTGCGCGCCGCGACGCTGCCGGGCTCAGAGCTGGTGTTGCCGCTGCTCGCCGCGACACGCCTGCTCAGCGCCGGACGGATCGCCGGCGGCCTGCTCGGGCGTCTCGGCCTGCGTGCCGGCACTGACATCGAGGAGATCGCACGCGGGCACGCCACGCTCGCCGACGCCGAGACGCGCTCGGCCTTCGTGCAGACGCTGCGCTCGGTCGTCGAGCCCGGCGGCCAGCGCGTCAACGCGGCCAATCGCCTGTATCTGGCCGAGCAGATCCCACTGCTGCTGCTGTGGGGCGAGCACGACTCGCTGATTCCGGTGCGCCACGGGCGCGAGACCCACGCGCTGCTCCCAGGCGCTCGTCTTGAGGTGTTTGCGTCCTCGGGGCACTTTCCCCACCTCGACGAGCCGGAGCGCTTTATCGATGTGCTCGGCGACTTCATCGACTCGACCGAGCCCGCCGCGCTCGACGCCGAGGGCTGGCGCGAGCTGCTGAAGGCAGGCTGAGAGCTACAGCTAAGCCGACGCCCTCAGATGGGGCGTACGTCGAGCACGATCTTGCCCGTCGCGCGGCGCTCGTCGAGCGCGTGCAGGGCATCGGCGGCGCGCTCCATCGGGAAGCGCTCGCCGACGATCGGCTTGATAAAGCCCCGCTCGATCATTCCCGCGATCGCCTCGCCGATCTCGACGTTCAGCTGTGGCTTGCCCATCACGTAGGCACCCCAGCCTGCCCCGATTACCTCGGTGTTCTTCAACAGCAGCCGGTTGACCTTGACCTCGGGGATCGAGCCGCCAGTGAAGCCCACGACGATCAGCCGGCCGTTCTCGCGCAACGAGCGCAAGCTGTCGGTGAAGCGATCGCCACCGACCGGATCGAGCACAACGTCCACGCCGCCGCCGGAGAGCTCTTTGACCTCGTCCTTCCAGCTCTCGCCGAGCAGCACGACCTGGTCGGCCCCGGCCGCTTCGGCGACCTGCTTCTTGGCCTCGCTTGAGACCAGCGCGATCGTGCTCGCGCCGAGTGCCTTTGCGACCTGCAGTGAGGCGGTCCCAACCCCGCCCGCGGCGCCGTGCACGAGCACGCTCTCGCCCTCCTTCAGGCGCCCGCGCAGGGCGAGCGAGAAGTAGGCCGTGTGATAGTTGAGGATCAGCCCCGCGCCCTGCGCGAAGTCCATCGCGTCGGGCAACTTAAAGGTGAAGAAGGCGGGCGCCACAGCAGTCTCGGCGAAGCCTCCCAGCGCGCAGAAGGCCGCCACACGATCGCCCACCGCGACCGCCGCGCCGGCGGGCGCGCTCTGCACGATGCCCGCGACCTCGCTGCCCGGCACGAACGGCAGCGGCGGTTTCATCTGGTACTGCCCGCGCGTCTGCAAGAGCTCCGGGAAGGACACTCCCGCGGTGTGCACCTCCACGAGCACGCCCTCGCCGGGCGTGAGCATGTGCGATGCCTCGGGCTCCGGCAGCTCGACGATCGCAAGCGCGCTGTCCGGGCCTGACTCCTCGACTATCTGGATGGCTCTCATTCGCGTGATTATGTCCGAGTCACGGTCGCCGGGCGATGCCGAGGATGTGCGCCGCCGGCGGAACGTGCTTTGCGGGCGCGAAAGCGAAGCGACGGCAGCTCTCCAGCGCGAAGCCCGCGCGCTCAATCGCCGCGGCGGTGTCGCGCCCGAGATGGCAGCCGCCCGCGATCCGCGGCCAGAAGGTCGCATCGGCCAGGTCCTGCACGCGCGCTTCGCCGGGCTTACGCGCGCGCACGTGCTCGTAGAAGCGCAGCTCGCCGCCCGGGCGGATCACGCGCAAGAGCTCAGCGAGCGCGCGTGGCTGGTCGGGGACGGTGCACAACACGAGCGAGGCCACGGCGACGTCGAACTCAGCGTCGGCGAAGGGCAGCCGCGAGGCGTTGCCCTCGCGCACCGAAATGGGCACAGGGGCGCTGGCCGCGGCGCGCAGCGCCTGCTCGCGCAGGTGGGGCTCCGGCTCGAGCGCGATTACCTCGCCGACCGTCGACGGGTAGTGCTCGAAGCTCGCCCCCGCCCCGGCTCCGACCTCAAGCACGCGCCCGCTCGCGCCCGCGAGCAGCTCGCGCCGGTGCTCGGCCGCGCCGCGCGCATCGGCGGCGCGTGCCAAGCGCGTGTAGAGGCGCGCGAAAATCGGGTGGCGTACCTCCTCGCGCCGCATCAGTCGACCCGCAGCACGGCCTTGCCGGCGATGCGTCGCTCGAGCAGCGCATCGATCGCGCCCGCGGCCTCGCGCCAGGATGTCTCACGGTCGATCGAGCAGTCCAAGCTCCCCGCCGCGACGAGCTCGAGCAGGCGCCCCAGGTCGCGTGTGCCCGTGCGCTCGCGCTGCAGCTGCGCGAACAGGAACAGGCCGTGCAGGCGTGCACCGGGCGCGCGGCCGAAGAACGCACGCGTGGGGAACTGCACCGCCGAAGTGTCGCTGGAGGCGAAGCAGACGATCGCGCCGAAAGATGCCACGCGTTGGATCGCCGCCGCGAGGCTCGCGCCACCGACACCCTCGACGATCGCGTCGAACTCCTCGCCCTCGCCCTCAAGCTCGGAGATCACCTGATCGGCGCCCAGCTCGCGCAGGCCGCGCGCCCGCTCGGGGCTGGCAGAGACGCCGGTGACGTGCGCGCCTGCGAGCTTCGCGAGCTGGATCGCAAAGCGCCCCACGCCGCCGCTGGCGCCCGTCACGAGCACGCGGCGCGAGAGCACCGGCCCGATGATGTCGAGCGCCTTCAGGGCGGTCAGCCCAGCGACCGGCAGCGTTGCCGCTTGCGCATCGCTGACGGCTGCGGGCAGCGGCGCAAGCGTGTGCGTGTCGAGCGCCACCAGCTCCGCCCAGGCGCCGCGCGGGCTGAGGCCGACGACGCGCGTGCCCTGGGCGGGGCCACTACCGTCGGCGGCCGGCTGCTCGACGACGCCCGCCGCATCCCATCCGGTCAGCTCGCCGTCCTGCATGTCCGCGAGGCGGCGGCTCTCGCCGCGGTTCAGCGAAAAGGCGCCGACGCGCACGAGCGCCTGACCCGACAGTGGACTCGGCGCCGGCACCTCACGCAGCGCGACATCGCCCGGCGCTCCCGGCGAGGCTGTGAGGGCGAGCATGCAGGCGATGCTAGCTGTCAGCGAAGCGCGCGACCGTGAAAGCGATCAGCACGGGGACGTGCACCGCGAACACGACCAGCGAGAGCGTCAGCACGACGAGCGGGCCGCCGCTGAGGTGGTTGCGCAGAAACGCGTACTCGATCATCCCCGCGATGATCAGATAGGCCACGAACGCCCACCGCGCGATCTCAAAGAAACGCGCCCAGGCAAAGCCCTTGACGCGCGCGAGCGAGGCGAGGTTGCCGGCCAGCAGCACGGCGGAAGCGCACAGCAACACGACCGCGGGAAGCAGCGAGACATGCTCGGGGATGTGCGAGGAGAGGTAGATCCCGCCCGCCACGATCAGCGCCAGCGAGAGCATCCCCACCTGCGTCACCGGCGGTAGGCGGACGGCGTCGGCCTGGTCGCGTTCGCTCATCCGGCTGCGAGCTTCGTCATGATCACGAACGTCGCCACTTGCATCAGCCCGGTCGCCCCGGCGGTGTAGATGAAGCGTTTCATCAGCCGCTCGATCACCTCCGGGTTCGGGCGCGGCTTCTTCATCTCAACGAGCACCGCGATGTTCGCCGGCTCGAGCAGGCCGAGCGCGATCACCGCCATGATGCCCACGACGATGTAGCTGGCAACGATCCAGCCGTGCAGCGCGTAGTTCGAGTGGGTGTTGCCGAGCTTCGTCGCGAGCTGCCAGCCGGCGGCGAGCGTGACCGTCACGACCGTCGGCATGATCAGCACCATCTTCGGCATCAGCCGCGTCGTGAACTCGACGCGTGCGGGGATCGACATGCGGCCGATGATCGGCCCGAGCACGAAGCCGAGGAACAGGTCGATCACCGTCCACGCCGCGCCGCCGACAACGTGCAGGAAGGTCAGCGGCCACTCTTCGTTGACCGCGATGCCGACGATCGTCAGCGCAAGGACGAGCGCGACGATCGGCAGTCCCGCGCGTGGCACGATCTGGAAATCAGCCAGCTCGCGATCCGCGGGAGCTGCGTCTCCCTGCATCCCGGGCGCTGACACGGCGTGTGCCATGGCGGAAACCTAGCGTGCGGGAGGGCGGAAAGCCAGACCCGCCGCGCGCTCCGGCTCGCGCGCGTCGGCGCGCACCCAGACGAGCGTGCCGGCGAGAGCCGAGACCAGCAAAACCGAGGGCCACGCGCCGATCTGCGGGGCGAGCACGTGGGAGGCGATGAACGCGACGAGGCCGGCGCCCGTGAGCGTGACCGCCGTGCGCGAGTCGTGGCGCGTGCTCCAGGCACGCGCGCACCAGCCCCCGCCGATCAGCAGCACGACGCCGCCAAGTGGACGCGAGCCGCTGGCAACGGCGACGGCGTAGCCGGCGATCAGCGTGCCGGCGGCGACAGGTGCGGTGGGAACGCGGGGCACGCCACGCAGCCTAGATGATTGATTCACGATCATCTAACGGGCGATCAGCCCGCGCTCGAGCGCATAGCCGACGAGCTCCGCGCGCGAGGAGAGGCTCAGCTTCTGCTGGATGTGCGAGCGATGCGTCTCGACCGTGCGCACCGACAGGAACAGCTGCCCGGCGATCTCTGCGTTCGTGTATCCGAGCGCGATCAGGCGCAGCACGTCGACCTCGCGCTCGGAGAGGTCGTCGGGCGGACCGGGCGGCGGCTCGGAGGCGATGCGCGCACCCAGCCCGGGGTTCAGGTAGCTCTCACCGCTGGCCGCGCGGCGCACAGCCTCGACGAGCTCCTCGTCGGCGGCCTCCTTGAGCACGTAGCCGAGCGCGCCTGCGCCGAGCGCCTCGCGCGCGAAGGCCGGCTCCTGCTGCATCGTCAAGATCACGATCTGGGTATCCGGCGACTCCTTGCGAATCACCGGGATCGCCGCGAGGCTCGAGCCGCCCGGCATGTTCAAATCGAGCACGAGCACGTGCGGGTGATGGCCGCGCACGTAGCGCGCTGCGCCGTCGATGTCGCTGGCCTCGGCGACCACTTCGAAGCCTTCCTCGCTGTCGAGCAGCATGCGCAAGCCGCTACGCACTACGGCGTGATCGTCGGCGAGCACGATGCGGATCAGGGGAGCCACGAGCGCATCGTTGTCCTTACCTTCGGAATTTCTCTCGCTCACCCGATTTAAGGTAGCGCTGCGCTCAGGCCGGCGTCGGGACCTCCACGCGGTCGGAGAGCGCCTCGGCGCCGTCGGCGACACCCGCTGCCGAGCGCGGCAGCACGAGCAGCGCACAACGCGCGTGACGCTCAAGGAAATCGGAGGTGCTCCCCAGCACGAGGCGACGCAGCGGGCCATAGCTGCGCGAGCCGACGACGAGCACGTCCACCTCGTCGCTGAACGCCGCGAGCTCCTCACCTGTGAGCCCATAGACCGCGCGAGCATCGACGTCTGCAAGCTCGCTCAGGCGAGCGTTGGCCGCTCGGATCATCGCGTCGATCCCCTCGCCGAGTGCGGCCGGCATGATGCCGGTGTAGGCATAGGAAGGAATCGAGACGACCTCGAGAACCTTGACGCTCGCGCGCGTCGGCGCCGCGATACTGCGCGCCGCCTGGAGCGCATTCTTGCTCTCGGGGGTGTCGTTGTAGCCGACCCCGACCTTGGCGATCGGCGTCGGGTGCTCGGCGTCCCCCCGCGCAGCGATCGCCACCGCACAGGGTGCGCCGTTGAGAGCCGCGCGTGTGTCGTCGCCGAGCATCGCGCGGCCGAACAGGCCGCGCGAGCAGGAGCCCACAACCAGTAGATCGGCTCGCTGCTCCTCGGCCTGGCGGTGTAGGCCCGCGCCGGGAGAGGCCGCGACGATGCTGAGCAGCTGCGCGTCGAGCCCAAAACCGTCGCGCTCACGCTGCACGAGCCGCTCCGAGGCGTCGCGCTCCTCGGCCAGCAGGCCCGGCGTGATCGCGTGCAGCGGGTGCAGCTCCCCGGGACGCACATGGGCCAGCGTCAATCTTCCATCCGGCTCCATCAGGCGCGCCGCGAGGGCCACCGCGTCACGGGCGTTCTCGCTGCCGTCGATTCCCACAAGCACGTTCTTGAACATCTCGTCTCTCCTTTGGATCGCTGAGGGCGATGCTAAGTCGCGAGGCGCGCTCACACCTCCGGGCTAGGCACCCGCGCGCCTGCGGACTTCTACGGACATGGCGCTCGGCCGCGGAGCCCGTAGCATGAGCTCGTGCCCGAGGATCGCCAGGCCAGCTCCAAGCGCCCGAGCAGCGAGCGTTCCGAGGCCCATCCGCCGATGCCACGTGACAAGCGTGGCTGGCAGGTCTCGCCGGCGCCCGACGGGCGCGGAATGCCCGAGCAGGCTCCGAGTGGCCCACCGGCACACCGGCGCGCCGGCTTTTTGTGGTTCGTGCTGATCCTCTTTGCCCTGAACTGGGCCTCGGTGCTGCTGTTCTCGCCCGCGAGCCATCAGCCCCGCGTGACCGTGCCCTTCAGCCCCTACTTCCTGGCACAAGTCAAGGCCGGCCAGGTCCGCTCGATCGCCTCCAAGGGCGACACCGTCGAAGGGACGTTCCGCGCCAAGCAGCGCTATCCAAACGCCAAGGCCACGCCGACGACGCTGTTCGAGACCGAGGTGCCGACCTTCTGGAACGGTGATCAGCTCTCAGCGCTGTTGCAGGAAAAGGGCGTGAAGATCAATGCCCGCTCGACGAGCACGAGCCAGTCGCTTTTGGCCGAGCTGCTGCTCGGCTTCGGCCCCACGTTGTTGATCGTCGGGCTGTTCGTGCTGCTCGCGCGGCGCGCCGCGAAGGCCGGCGGCGCGATGGGCGCGCTCGGCAACTTTGGGCGCTCGCAGGCGCGGCGCATCGACCCCGACACGATCCGTGTCACCTTCGCCGACGTCGCCGGCATCGACGAGGCCAAGGCCGAGCTCTCGGAGATCGTGGACTTTCTGCGCAGCCCCGAGCGCTATGGGCGTCTGGGCGGACGCATGCCACACGGCGTGCTGCTTTCCGGCGCACCCGGCACCGGCAAGACGCTGCTCGCGCGTGCAGTCGCCGGGGAGGCGCATGCCGCCTTCTTCTCGATCTCCGCCTCGGAGTTCATCGAGGCGATCGTTGGCGTCGGCGCCTCGCGTGTGCGCGACCTGTTCGCGAAGGCCAAGGAGGCGGCGCCCGCGATCATCTTCATCGACGAGCTCGACGCGATCGGGCGCTCGCGCCAGGGCTCGGTGGCGGTCAGCGGCTCCAACGACGAGCGCGAGCAAACGCTCGATCAGATCCTGACCGAAATGGACGGTTTTGAGAGCTCCCAGGCTGTCGTCGTGCTCGCGGCTACGAACCGGCCGGACGTGCTCGACTCGGCGCTGCTGCGTCCGGGCCGCTTCGATCGCCGCGTCGTCGTGCAGGCTCCTGACCGTGCCGGACGCGCGGAGATCCTCAAGGTCCACACGCGCTCAATTCCGCTCGACCCCTCCGTCGACCTGGATGCGCTCGCGGCGAGCACGCCGGGCATGGTCGGCGCCGACCTCGCGAACCTCGCCAACGAGGCGGCACTGCTGGCCGCGCGCCGCGATCACGAGAAGGTGCAGATGAGCGACCTCACCGACTCGCTCGAGAAGATCATGCTCGGCTCCCCGCGCGGGATCCTGCTCTCGCCGACTGACCGCGAGCGCACCGCATACCACGAGGCCGGACACGCGCTCGTGGGGATGCTCACGCCAGGCGCCGACCCGGTGCGCAAGATCTCGATCATCCCGCGTGGGATGGCGCTCGGCGTGACGCTCTCCACGCCCGACAGCGATCGCGTGTCCTACTCGCTCGAAGACCTCGAGGGCAAGATCAAGGTCGCGCTCGGCGGCCGCGTAGCCGAGGAGCTGATCTACGCAACGATCACCACGGGCGCCGAGTCCGACATCCAGCAGCTGACGATGATCGCCCGCCAGATGGTCGGACGCTGGGGCATGAGCGAGAGCGTCGGACCGATCTCGGTAATCGCCGAGGAGGGGCAGAACATGTTCCTGCCGGGAGTGAGCGCGACCTCCGAGCACACGCAACGGCTCGTCGACGAGGAGGTCCACAAGCTCGTGCAGGGCGCCCACACAGAGGTCACGAGCCTGCTCGAGGCTCATCGCGAGCAGCTCGAGAGCCTCGCACAGGCGCTGCTCGCCTCGGAGACGCTCGACGCGCCTGAGGCCTACGCCGCCGCCGGGATCCCCTTCGCCCCGGTCGACCCCGCTTCCAGCCCGATCTGAGCTCAGCCGCTCGCGACCGGCTCCAGGCGTGCGAGCAGTTGTACGCCGACGGTGCAGATCGCGAGGCTGGCGAGCGCCGCGGCGACGATCGCTGTCGCGCTAACCGGTGTGAGCTGGTGCTCTGAAAGCCCGAGCGAAGCCACCGCGGCGGGCACGCCCAGCTGCGCTGTCGCCGCCAGCGCTCCCGCGCGCGAGCCGCGCAGTAGGACTGCGGCGAGCAGGTGGATGAGCACGTTCAGCCCCACCAGCGCACCGGCGAGCGCGAGCATCGAGGGTTCGCGCACGAGACCCCCGAGGTCCAGGCGCGCGCCGAGCACGACGAAGTAGAGCGGGATGAAGAAGCCTTCGGCGACGCCGCGAACCTGCGTCGAAAGGCGTTTCGGGCCGCCGATCACCGCTACCGTGACGCCAGCCCCAAAGCCCGCGATGAGGATGCTCGTGCCGCCCTTCTCCGCGATCCAGGCGAGCACGAACAGCATCAAAAGCGACAGGCGCAGATCCAGCGCCCAGTGGCGCTGCTTGGAGAGGTGGCGCAGATCGTGAACCCAATCGTGGCGTGCGAGCACACGCGCCGCGGCGAGCGTCAGCGCGACTGCACCGGCCACTAGCAGCGCACCGAGCACAGCGTGCCCGACACGCGCGGGCGCGAGCACGATCGGCACGGAGAGAATCGTGATCACATCGGCGATCGTCACCTGCGCAATCACGCTCAGCGCCGCGCCACCGGCGAGGCCGAGCTCCTCGAAGGCCGGCAGCAGCACGGCGGCGGAGCCCGACGCGAGCACGACGGCATAGATCGCCGCGTGCCCCGTGCCGGCGATGCTCGCGGCGAGCAGTCCTGCCGGCAGCGCGAGCAGACACACGACGAGCGCGAGCAGCGCGCCGTGGCGCGCCGATGCGGCCAAGCGCCGGTCGCGCAGCGGCAGGTGCATGCCGACCGTCAGCATCAGCATCGCGAAGCCGACCTGGGCGAGCGTGGAGATCGTCGCGTTGCTTGGTTCGATCCCATCGAGCAGCGTCGGCCCGATCAGGATCCCGGCGAGGATCTCGCCGGCGACGACGGGCACGAAGCGCCGCCGGCCAATCCCGCCCAGCAGCGGGCCGCCAAGGCCCGCAAGCACGATCACGACGAGCGTTCCGAAGCTCACCCCCATTCGCATCCCGCGTCCTCGGCGCTCACCAAGGCACGATCGTTGCAGACCTTGGCCGCGTGTATCTGCCGCCCTATTCCCCGATCAGATCGCGACGGGCGAAGCTCCACAGCGCCGCGGCGCCGGCCAGCGCCGCGATCGCGAGCATCACAAGAGCGGCGCCGATCCGTAGGGACTGCGCAGGGACGAGCCCGACGTGCGCGAACGGCGAGATATCGAGCAGCCAGCTGGGAGCCCCCAGCAGCCCGCCGAACAGCTGCCAAACGAACGCCACCGCCACCAGGCCGTAGCCGAGACCGGTCCCTGCCCGCGGCAGGACGGCGAACCCAAGCGCGGCGAGACCCAGGAACAGCAGCGCCACCGGCAGGCAGTTGGCGGCCGCTTCGAGCATGCTCAGCAGCGAGATGTCCGCGCCCTGCGCAGCGGCGCCCGCCCAGGCAAGGACAGCGGCCAGCAGCGCGATCGCGGCGGCGCCCGCGGTGGCGAGCGCAAGACGACCGGCAAGCCAGCGTCCACGCTTGAGCGGAAGCGCGAGCAACGTCTCAAGGCGCCCCTGCGCTTCCTCGTGGCGTGCGGCCGCGATCTGCGCGCAGCAGAAGAGGCTGATGATCAGGATGAAGAACAGGAAGCAAAGCCCGACGTAGCCGGCCGGTGTGGTGATCGAAACGGCTGCCACCTTGCGCAGCTGACGTTCGAAGCTGCTGGAGACGCCGACCGAGGAGACGCTCGTGGAGATCGCGCCGATGATCAGCGCGAAGGCGCCGCTACCGATCAGCCAACCGGCGAGACTGCCGCGCTCCTCGCGCAGAGCGAACGCAGCCGGGGAGGACAGCAGCCGCATGTGCGCCTCGGCGCTGTCACGGGCCGCGAGCAAGCCGCGCCCAACATCGCGGCGCATCGCGATACGCCGTGCAAGCGCGATCAGCAGCGCAGCGCAAGCGAGCGGCAGCAGTAGGACGGCCGGGCGCGCACCGCTGAACGGGCGCAGCTCCTCAACCCATCCCAGCGGCGTCGCCCAGCGCAGCCACTGCAGCCCAGGGTCGGTGTCGGCGACGACGCGCAGCGCCAGCGCGAGGACGAGCGCGGAGCTCGACAGCTCGATCGCCACGCGACGCGTCGCCGCTAGCTGGCTGGCGAGCGCGCCGACGCCAACGAAGACCGGCGCGACCGCGACCGTGGCGAGCGCGAGATAGGCGGATTCGGCGAGCGGCAGCGCTCCGGCGAGGAGCCCGATCAGGAGCGCCAGCCACAACATCAGCGTCCCTGCTGCCGTCGCAATGAGCCGCGCCGTGAAGGCCTGCGAACGCGAGAGCAGCCCAGCGAGCACGATTTCCTCACGTCCGGAGTCCTCCTCGGCGCGCAGCGCACGGACTGCAGCAAGCAGGCCCCAGATGGCGGCGAAGATCGCCATCATGCCGCCGACCCGCCAAGCCGAGTAGCCGCCGACGCTCACCAGGTCAAACGGCTCGCCGTAGAACAGGCGGATGCTGGCGTTCCCACCGAACGCGTGGACGAACCCGAGGCGATCGGCAAGCGTCGGATAGGCGCTGCGATAGCCGACCGGAGTGATGTACGCCACGAGCGCGAACAGCACAGCGAAGGAGCTGTTGCGAGCGCGCGAGTCCGACAGGGTGCGCCCGGCGAGGGCGCTAGTCGAAGACACGGCCATCGGCAGCGTCGTAGTGATGCAGGAAGATTTCCTCAAGCGAAGGCTCGCGGCTGTTGAGGGCGAGCACCGGATGCCCCGCAAGCGCAGCGATCACGGGGCCGACGCCGCCGCTGACCTCGATGCGTAGGGCGTTGGCGCCCGCCTGCGCGACGCTGACCCCGCGCAGCCCGTCCAGCTTCGGGGCGGGTCCGTCGAAGGTGACCTCGATCGTCTGCGCACTGAGATGGCGCAGCTCGTCAAGTGTGCCCTCGTCGATCAGGCGCCCGGCACGCAAGATGCCAACGCGATCGCAGAGCGCCTCGACCTCGCTGAGGATGTGCGAGGAGAGGAACACGCTCTGTCCGCGCGCCTTGGCCTCCAGCACGGTCTCCCGAAAGGCCACCTCCATGAGTGGATCGAGGCCGCCGGTTGGCTCGTCCAGCATCAGCAGCTCGGCGCGACTCGCGAACGCCGCGATCAGCTGCACCTTCTGGCGATTGCCCTTGGACAGCGCGCGTACACGCTTGGCCGTGTCGAGCTGAAAGCGCTCCGTGAGCTGTTCACGGTAGGCGACGTCTGTCCCGCCGCGCAGCTTTGCGAGCAGCTCGAAGGTCTCCTCGCCGGTCAGCGAAGGCCACAGCAACGGCTCCCCGGGCACGTACGCGACGTGGCGATGCGCAGCCAGTGGCTCGCGCCAGGCATCGATGCCGAACAGCTCGCCGGTCCCTTCGCTCGGGCGGTGTAGACCGAGCAACAGCTTGATCGTGGTGGTCTTGCCCGAGCCGTTTGGGCCCAGGTAGCCGTACACCTCGCCGCGTCGCACGCTCAGCTCGAGCGCGTCGAGCGCCACGGTGCGCCCGTAGCGCTTGCTCAGCCCGTGCGCGCGAATCGCCGGCGCGTCCCGATCGGCACGGGCCTGCCTCTGCGCGGCATCTGCAATCGCAACGTGGTTGTCCATACATCGAGGATCCGCGCAGCGCTGGGTGTGACGCATCCGGGATTTTCCGTAGCTCGCTGCGTGGAGACCGCACCGGCCCCACGTTTGGCGATATCGGTGCTTATCCGTGGTCAGGCGGGGGGTAAAACCCGGTGTTCGTCAGCTCGCACGGAGGCTAGCTTGCTGTCATGCGGCCCACCCTTCACCTCGCGCCCACTCCCGCCATCGAAGCTGTGGATCTGCCAGAGGTCGCGGTGGAGCCGATCAGCGTGGTGCTCGCCGACGATCATGCAGCTATGCGACGTAGTCTGCGGCTTCTGCTCGCCGGCCAGCGCGATCTCGCGGTCGTCGCCGAAGCTGAAGATCACAACGCGGTGGTGCGTCAAGTCCACGAGTGCCGTCCGCAGGTGCTCGTGCTCGACATGCGGATGGGCGGTAGCTCGAGCATCGAAGCGCTGCGAACGCTCAGCGATCGCGTGCCCGAGACGCGGATCGTTGCAATCTCGATGGAAGACACGCCGGCCTTCGCCCAGCGCGCGCTGACAGCGGGGGCACTCGGCTTTGTCGCCAAGGATCTTGCCGATACCGAGCTGGCGCAGGCGATCCGGGCCGCCGCCGCTGACCGCGAGTTCATCAGTCCGCGCGTCGCGGCGCGGCTCAGCGCGATGCACCGTTCGCTCACCGATCACATGCTCACACTGCGTGAGGTCGAGGTGCTGCGCCTGATCGCCTTCGGCCACACGAGCGTCGAGATCGCGCGCAAACTCCAGCTCTCGCCGCGCACAATCGAGACACACCGAGCCAACATTCACAAGAAGCTCGGATTTCCTACGCGCGCCGAGCTGGTCCGCTATGCGCTACGACGCGGCCTGATCGGCGGGTGACATCGCGGCCGGCTCGCTCGCATGCCGCACGGGTAGCCGTGCGCTGAGAAGCGTCCCTCCGCTGCCTGATGAGATGCGCATCGAGCCGCCGGCGAGACTCACGCGCTCGCTCATCCCGGCCAGGCCAAACCCACGCTCGACGCTCGCCTGGTCAAAGCCCACGCCGTCATCCTCGACCTCGATCAGGAGCTCGCCGTCAGGCTCGGCGACCGTCACCCGCACGCGCCCAGCTTTGGCGTGCTTGACCACGTTCGTCAGCGCCTCCTGCACGAGCCGATACGCAGCCGTCTCGAGCTCGGGGTCCAGGCGCCCGCCGCCTGCGCCTGCGAGTCCCAGCGCCAGGTCGCGCTCGATCTCCAGCTCACTCTGCTCGGCGCAGCGATCCAGCAGCGCTTCGATCGCCACGGACAGGCCAAGCTCATCGAGGGCGGCGGGGCGCAACTCGGTGATGATCGAACGCAGGTTTGCGATCTCACGCTCAATCCGCACGACCGCCTCGCGCATCGCCTCCCGCGCGGGCTCGGGCTCGTCGCGCCGCAGCGCCGCAGCGAGCAGCAGGCGCAGGCCCCCCAGGCCCTGCAACGTCTCGTCGTGGAGCTCTCGCGCCCAGCGTCTGCGCTCCTCGTCTGCTGCCGCCACCGACGCGCGCAGCCGGTCTGCGAGCACGCTCTGCGCAAGCGCGACCGCGGTCGCGGCGCTCGCCGCGAATACCCGCAGCATCTGCTCGTCGTCCTCGGTGAAGGTCGCGCTTTGCTCACCACGATCGAACGCCGCGAGCACTCCGACCGCCTCGCCGCGGTAAAGCATCGGCACGAGCAGCGCCGTGCGCGCGTCACGCACACCGAAGTTCGTCGGCGCGATGCCCAGACGCGCATTGACGTCAGTGATCCGCTCGGCGCGGCCGCGCTCGAGGACCAGCCCTGATGTCGAACCGACGATTGGCAGCCGTGCGCCACGGCGCTCCTCGGCGTGACCCGCGCTCGCATGCACGACCAGCTCCTCGCCGTCACGCAGCATGATCACGAGGCTGCGCGCTCCGACCAGCGCGCGGCCGCGCTTGGCGATCAGCTCGAGTACGTGCTCGAGTGCGATCTCGCCACCGATCGCGACCGCGACGTCGCGCGTGGCCTCCAGGCCGCGGACCGCTTTCTCGAGCTCCTGGCGACGCTGCTCGCTCGTCTCGTAAAGGCGTGCGTTCTCAATCGCCACCGCCGCCCAGTCGGCCAGGATCACGACGGCCTCCTCGTCACGCTCGCTGAAGTCTCCGTCGTCCTTCTCGGTCAGGTAGAGGTTCCCCCACGTCTCGCCGCGCACCACCACGGGCACGCCGAGGAAGCTGTGCATCACGGGATGTCCGACGGGAAAGCCGTAGCTACGCGGGTGCGCGCCGACATCGTCGAGGCGCAACGGCTCGGGGTGCTCGATCAGCACACCGAGCACCCCACGCCCACGCGGCAGCTCGCCGACCTTGCGACGGGTCTCCTCGTCGAAGCCCGACGTCAGGAACTGAGCGAGCTCGGTGCGGCGCTCGTTAAGCACGCCAATCGCGGCATAGCGAGCCCCGGTAATCTCGCGCGCCGTCTCAAGAACGCGGTCCAGCACGATCTTCAGGTCGAGCTCCGTGACAAGCGAGCGACCCACCTCCAGCAAGCGGCGCAGCCAGAGGTCGTCGGCAGCTGGGCCCATGACCCGAGCTTAGTCCCATCTACTCGACTTCGTGCGAGAGCGCCATGCCGACGCGATGCCCGCGCCTGCGGACAACCCCAAATAAGTAGTTAGCCGAGATGACGATGTGGCTTTCACGGTTTATCGCTGCGCCCGAGCGACCTACGCTCGTAGTCGATGAGCGAGCCCAGGTGCACCCATTGCCGGCAGCCGATCGGCGTCTACGAGCCGCTGATCAGAGTTCGCGAGGGTCATCCCCGCGAAAGCTCGCGCGCCGCTGAGCCCGATGTGCTGCGCGTGGCTGAGCCGTGCTACCACCGCAACTGCTTTGAGCAGCTCCACGGCGCGCCCGACGAGGGTTGAGCAGGTCGTGACGCGCCATCTCCGTAGTTTTCCCTCACACGACGGCGGATTTTCTCGGCTGGCGCACGTGACCGTCGCGGTTAGCTTCAGAGCATGACCAGCCAAGACTCCTCATCCAAGCTTCGTGTCCTGATTGTGGGCGGCGGCGTGGCCGCGCTTGAGACTGCGCTTGCCCTGCGCGAGCTCGCCCCAGGGCTCACCGATACCACGGTGCTCGCACCCAACAGCGAGTTCCTGTACCGCCCCCTGACCGTGCGCGAGCCTTTTGCCTACCCGCAGGCACGACGCTATCCGCTCGCGCCGATCGTCGCCGACGCGGGTGCCGCGCTCCTAAGCGACGAGCTCGCCTGGGTCGAGCCGGCCAAGCGTCTCGCGCACACGACGGCGGAGACCGCAATCGCTTATGACGTGCTCGTGCTCGCGATGGGCGCACGCATCACCGCTCGCTACGAGCACGCGATCACGATCGACGATCGCCGGCTCGATGAGGCGCTGCACGGGCTCATCCAGGACATCGAGGGCGGCTACGTCGCGAGCGTCGCGTTCGTGGCACCCGCCCGTATGGCGTGGCCGCTGCCGCTGTACGAGCTCGCGCTGATGACGGCCGCGCGCGCCTATGACATGAACATCGAGCTGGCTACGACCGTGGTAACACCCGAGGACCGACCGCTGGCGATCTTCGGGCTGAACGCCAGCGACGCCATCGGCGGACTGCTCGAACAGGCCAAGATCAAGGCGATCACCTCCGCCTACGTGGAGGTGCCCCACACGGGCGAGCTCGTCATCAACCCGGGAGACCGCCACCTGCACGTCGATCGCGTGGTCGCGCTGCCTGAGCTCTACGGCCCGAGCATCCGCGGCGTACCCGCAAGCAGCCACGGCTTTCTGCATGTCGATGAGCACTGCCGGCTGCTGCACGATGAGCACATCTACGCCGCGGGCGACGCGATCGAGTTCGCGATCAAGCATGGAGGCCTCGCCGCACAGCAGGCCGACGCGGTCGCGCAGGCGATCGCCGCGCAGGCCGGTGCGAAGATCACGCCCGAGCCTTTTCATCCCGTGATCCGCGGGATGCTCCTGACCGGTGGCGAGCCGCGCTACCTGACCGCACGCATCACCGGCGGCGCCGGTTTCAGCTCAGAGATCAGCGCGGAGCCGACCTGGTCGCCCCCGAGCAAGATCGCGGCGCGCTACCTCGCGCCCTACCTGGACGCGCTCGATCACGCCTCCGTGAAGGCATGATCGCCGAGGCAAACGGCGCAGGGCGCAGGCGCTGCCTGGCGGTGGGCTTCGACCGTGACGAGAGCTCGCGCTGCGCGGCCGAGTGGGCCGCGCACGAGCTGCTGCCTGACGGCGAGCTCGTGCTCGTACACGCGTGCCGACCCCTGCACACGCCGCCCTCGCCGATCGCGAGCACCCATGAGCGTGAGCGGCTCGGCCGTGCGATCGTCGATGAGTTCCTGCTCGAGGGTGAGAGCTCGATGCGCGATCTCGAGCTGGCCGTCGAGATCCTCGACGCGGACCCCGTGACGGCACTGCTCGATGCTGCACAACGCCACGATGCCGATGCGATCGTCGTGGGCAGCGAGCGACACTCGCGCGTACAGCGAGCGCTGGGCATCGTCACCACGGGGCTGCTTGAGCGCGCGCCCATCCCGGTGATCGCGGTGCCGCAGCGCGCGCTCAGCCGCTGAGCACGCGCTGCCCTTGGCGTCGGGCACGACTCGCTAGCGCAGCGCGGCCCTGCGGCTCTGTTCGATGCGCAGGCCACCGCGACCGATCCGCGCGATGAAGCGCGAGATGATCGAGCCGACGAGCAGGTAGACCAGCAGCGCGATGCCCCAGTTCACGGTGATTGCCCGCTTTGGGTGGCCGGCAAATGTGATCAGACCGGTAAACGCGCCGGCGAAGAAGTTGGCGCCTTCGTGGATCCCTTTGACGATCGTGTTGGCAGAGTTGGCATCGACGTCGCGTAGCACGATCGCGAGGCCGATCAGCAGCGCGATCAAGCTCGCGATCAGCATCACCAGCCGCGCGATCGCAAGCACGCCCGAGCCGACCGCACCTGCCGCCGTGGCCCCAGCGCTCTGCGTACGCCAGCCAAGCCCGCGCCGGCGACGTTCCACCCCCGGCCGTTCTGTCCCCGGCCCTTCCGCCACCCCACGTTCTGCGGCCGCCGGGCGTTCGGTCCGCGCGCGTCCTTGCGGCGCTTGCGCGGATTCTTGGATCGGAGCGGTTTGGGTACGTCGCATAAGTCTCATGTGACTCAACTACCCCGCTCGGGGCTCGCCAACACACCGATCGCGTTGACGGGGCGGCGCTAGTGTGTCAACCCATGTCCAAGTCATCAGCTGACCCGTCAGCACCGAGTCCCACGCCGCCGCTGCCCACTCCCGGGCCGATCCCCGCGCCCGCGCCGGATCCGGTGCCGCCGACGCCGCGGCCGGACCCGACGCCGCCCGGCCCGAACCCGCCCGTGATCTAGACGCCGGCCTGAGCGCTCATGCCGCGGCGCGGCGAGGCAGCGGCGCGTCGGCGAGCAGCTCGAGCACGGCCGACTCGACGCGCGCGCGGATCCGCGTGTCGGCCAGATCGGGGCCGTCGTGTGCCAGCGGGCCGAGCGTCGCGGCGATCGTCACGTGCGCTTCAAAGCGATCGATCACGCGCGGATCCACGTAGGAGGCGCGGCACACCGCCGGTGTGTTGCCGAGATAGGCGGCGACCGTCTTGATCGCTTGGCTGACCGCCCGCGCGGTGGCCGTCTTGCTCTTGCTCGGGTGCTCCGCCGCCGCGCCCGCAAGCGCGACCGCCGCGAGCACGCTCGCGTTCCAGGTACGAAAGTCCTTCGCGGTGAACTCCCCGCCTGTGTGCTGCTTGATGTAGGCGTTGACGTCCTCGGGGTGCAGCTCCACCCAGCGCCTCTCGTCGCGATAGGCGAGCAGCTGCGTGCCCCCACGACGACGCTTCAGCGCGGTGACGATGCGCAGGGCATCGACGTCGGCGATCGCCTGTACGCGGCGCTGCCCGGACTTCGCCGGGAAGTCGAAGATCAGCAGCCCGTCTTCGATCGATACGTGCTCCCGACGCATCGTCGTGAGCCCGTAGGAGTCGTTGCGCTCGGCGTAGTCCTCGGAGCCGATGCGGAAGAAGCCGAGGTCGAGTAGCCGCACCGCACACGCGAGCACACGCGGACGTGAGAGCTCCTCGCCCGTCCCGTCGGCGGCGAAGCGCAGCTCGCGCGCGACGCGCCGGCGCAGCCGCGGCAGCGCCTCGCCGAAGGCCAGCATCGAGTCGTACTTGCGCCGGTCACGGTGTGCCCGCCAGCGCTCGTGGTAGAGGTACTGCTTACGCGCAGCCGCATCCAGACCCGTCGCCTGGAGATGCCCGAGCGGGTCCATGCAGATCCACACCTCGCGCCAGGCCGGCGGGATCGCGAGCTCTGCGATGCGCTCGAGGACCTCGGGGTCGTCGATGCGCACGCCCGCGGGATCGCGGTATTCGAAGCCGCGGCCCCGACGGCGCCGGGCGATGCCGGGCGCCGCACAGCTCGATTTTCGCAGGCGGGGCATGGCCGAAGTGATACCCGCTGCGCACGATTCTCGATCAACGCGGCCCGAAAGTCGACGCCGACGGTGAGATTGCGCTTGAACGGGTAGAGCAAAGACATGTCGAGCACCCACACGCCTCCTCGCGACAGCCAGGCCGGCGTCGATCATTCCCTGACCGCGGGTTACGCGCCCCACGAGCATCGTCCCCTCGCCAGCTACGCCACGCTCACGGGCGTCTTTGGAGTTGGCGTCGGGGGAGCGTTGCTCGCGCTCCGTGCCAGCGGACGCGAGCTTCCGCAGCAGCTCAGCGTCGGCGATCTCGCGTTGCTGGGTGTCGCCTCGCACAAGCTCAGCCGGATGCTCACCAAGGACAAGGCCACGAGCTTCCTGCGCGCACCCTTCACGCGGCTACAGGGCAACGCGGGCCATGCCGAGCTGGACGAGGAGCCACGCGGCGTAGGCGCCCGGCGCGCGATCGGCGAACTGCTGGTCTGCCCCTACTGCCTGGCGCAGTGGATCACCGCCGCGATGAGCATCAGCCTTGTTACCCAACCGCGCCTCACACGCTTCGTGGCCGGCATCTATGCGGAGTTGACGCTCGCAGACTTCCTGCAGCTCGCATACCGCGCCGCCGAGGAGCGGGCGTGAGGGCTTGACGCGCGCCGCCGTCGTCGTGGACGGGCATGGTTTCAGGACATCAGCCGCAGGGAATCAAGAGCGCGTGCAGCGGGGGCCGCTATTCCTCACTTTCGATGACGGGCCCGACGAGCACTGGACCCCCCGCATCCTTGAGGAGCTCGAGCGTTGCGATGCCCGCGCCACCTTCTTCGTCGTCGGCGAGCGCGTCCGTGCTGCGCCCGAGCTCGTCGCAGCGGTCAGCGACGCGGGCCACGAGGTAGCGCTGCACTGCGATCGCCACATTCGCCACACCGATCTCAGCGAGGATGAGATCGAGGCCGATACGGTCTCCGCGCTGGCTTCGCTCGCGCTGCTCGGCCGGCGCCCGCGACTGTGGCGGACGCCGTGGGGCATATGCACTCCGGCGAGCCTGCGTGTGGCTGAGCGCTACGGGCTCGAGCTCATCCATTGGAGCTTCGACACCCACGACTGGCGCGGCGACTCCCCCGCGCAAGCCCTCGCCGACATCGACGGTGCGCTCGGGGCGAATGCGATCGTCCTGATGCACGACGCGATTGGCCCCGGCGCGCGGCGCGCCGGCTGCGAGAACACGCTCGCGCTGATTGCACCACTGTTGGCGGCCGCATGAGCATCGAGACGATCGGCGCGCCGTCAGCGCCCACGAGGAGCCTGACGCTCGCGGGCGCGCTTCAGCAGATCGCGGCGTGTGCCGACGCGCTCGATGCGCACCCCCGATTTCCGGCGGAGAACCTCGAAAGCTTGCGTGACGCCGGCGTCACGCAAGCTGCGGCGCAGCGCTCGCACACGAGCCTCGCGAGCGAGATCGCGCTCGTGCGAGCGGTTGCGGGGGTCGACGCCTCCACTGCGCGGATCCTCGACGGACACTTCAACGGCGTCGAGCGGCTCGCGCTCGGAGCGCCCGCGGAGCTGCGCGAGCAGGAGCTCGGCGAGATCGCGCGGGGCTCGCTGCTACTCGGAGTGTGGGGGGCAGACCCGCTGCCCAGCGAGGGCTCGCCGGCGAACATCGAGCCGACGCGCGACGGCGCGCTGCTGTTGCAGGGCACGAAGACTTTCTGCTCAGGCGCGGGCGGCGTACAGCGGGCGCTCGTCGTCGCACGCGACCGCGACGGCGCGCGGCGCCTGGCCTACGTCGATGCACGTGAGGGCCTGGAGATCGACCGCAGCTGGTATCGGGCATCGGGTTTGCGCTCCTCCGAGAGCCATCTCGTGCGTTTCCATGACACGCCGGTGCTGAGCGTGCTGGGCGGCCCTGAGGAGCTGATGCGCGAGCCCTATATCTCCCGCGACGGCGTGCGCACCGCGGCGAGCTGGGCCGGCATCGCGGACTGCATTTTCGCGGCAGCTCTCGGCGTGCTCGGCCAGGGCAGCCCAGACGAGCTGCGCCTACACGCGATCGGGCGGATGCGCGTTGCCCTGGGAACGATCGATCGCTGGTTGGACCATGCGGCGATCGGCCTCGAGGAGGGCAGCGCGGAGCCCGCGGCGCTCGCCGGCGAAACGCGCGTGGCGGTCGCCGCCGCCGCGCGGCGCATCGCGGCCGAGGCTGCCGGCGCCTGCGGCGCAAGAGCGCTCACACGCGGCGGCGAGCTCGACCGCGCTAGACGTGATCTCGACCTGTTCCTGCTCCAGCACCGGCTCGAGCCAAAGCTCGTGCAGCTCGGACGCGAATCGCTGCCAGCAGCACGGCCATGAGCTCCCTGCCTGCCCGCAGTCGGACTGGAGCCGCGCACTTCGACGAGCTCTACGAGTCGAGCGCAGACCCCTGGAACTACGCCTCTAGCGCGTATGAGCACGAGAAGTACGCGGCCACGCTCGCGGCCGCCGGTCCAGGGCCCCACGCGCGGGCTCTGGAGGTCGGCTGCTCGATCGGGATCTTCACCGAGCGCCTCGCGCCGAGCTGCGCCGAGCTCGTCGCGCTCGACTTCTCCACCCGCGCGCTGGAGCTCGCCCGCGCACGACTCGCGGGGCTTGCGAACGTCGAGCTCATCCACGGCAGCTTCCCGGAGCAGGTGCCCGCGGGCGAGTGGGACCTGATCGTGTGCTCGGAGGTCCTCTACTACCTCGATCCCCCGGCCTTCGCGCAGGCGCTTGGGTGGTTGCGCACGCGCCTGGAGCATGGCGCACGCGTCGTGGCCGTCAGCTGGCGTGGCGTTGGCACGAGTGAGCCGCTGAGGGGCGATGACGTGCACGACCTGCTCGCCGTAGAGCTCGCCGAGCTACACACGCTCCAGACGCGCACTACCGGCTACCGCCTCGATCGCTTCGACGGATCATGAGCGCTGAGCGGATCGCGACGGCCGGCACGGCGCAGACGGATCTCGCGAGGGCGCGTACCGTCGGAGCGAGCGACACCCGGGCTCTACCCGCCCCCCATCCCTCGCTGCGTGCGGTGGTGGTCATCCCGGCGCGCGATGAGGCGCATCGCATCGAGGCGTGCCTGCACGCGCTGAGGGTGCAGACGGGGCTGGGCCCGGAGGAGTACGAGGTGATCGTCGTGCTCGACGGCTGCCGTGACGCGACAGCTGAGCTGATCGCGCGCTACGCCGCCGAGCAGCCCGCTTTCACCCTGCACGCGGTTGCGATGTCCCGCGCCGCCGGCGTTGGACGCGCGCGGCGCTGCGGCATGGATCTCGCCCATCGCCGCCTACGCTTGCTCGCGCGCGGCGAGGGCCTGATCGCGAGCACCGATGCCGACAGCGTCGTCGCCAGCGACTGGCTCAGGCGCCAACTCGAGCTCGTCGGCGCGGGCGCACGCGCGATCGGCGGCCACATCGAGCTCGACGCACTCGAGGCCACAGGCCTGTCGAGCATCGCGTTGAGCGAGCGCGAGCGCAGAGCAGGCGAGCGTCTGGCGACTGTTCTCGGCCGCGACCAGCGCGGGGCGTTGACCGAGCATCACCAGTTCAGCGGTGCCTCGCTGGCGCTCACCGCCGACGCCTACCGCGACTGCGGCGGTCTGCCAGTGCGCGCGGCGCTGGAGGATGAGGCCTTGGAGGCCGAGCTCGCCTCACTCGGCATCCCGATCCATCGCAGCCGCAGCGTGCGCGTGGTGACCTCCGCACGACGCGATGGGCGTGCACCACGCGGGCTGGCGCGCGATCTCGCGCGCGTCGATTGGCGTGCGCGCCGTAGCTACCGCGCCGAGGAGTTTCCGCTCGAGCGGCTGTTGACAGCCAAGAGCGAGTCGGTCGCGCTCGTGCTCCCGGCCCGTGAAGTCGCAGCCACGCTCGGTCCGATCGCGCGGAGCGCCGCCGCGCTGCGTGACCGCGGGCTATTGGACGAGGTGCTCGTGGTCGATGCCTGCTCGCGTGACGGCAGCGCCGGCATCGCCGCCGAAGCAGGGATCGAGGTGTTGCAAGAGGATCAGATCGAGCGCGAGCTCGGCCCGGCGCGCGGGAAGGGCGATGCGATGTGGCGGGCGCTCAGCACGCTCGACAGCGACATCGTCGCCTACGCCGATGCGGACACGGAGGACTTCGGCGAGCAGTTCCTCACGGGCCTGCTTGGCCCGCTGTTGTGCGACCCCGACATACAGTTCGTCAAGGGCTTCTTCCGACGTCCCTTCCGAGAGGGCGCCACGCTGCTGCCAGAAGGCGGCGGCCGCGTCACGGAGCTGATGGCGCGACCGCTCCTGAACCTCCACGCGCCTGAGCTCGCGGTCTTTGACCAGCCGCTCGCGGGAGAGATCGCGGCACGGCGCGATCTCCTCGAGCGGATTCCCTTCAGCGCCGGCTACGGCGTGGAGATCGCGATGCTGATCGACGCCTGGCGGGTCGTCGGCCTCGACGGCCTCGCGCAGGTGGACCTGGGCGTGCGCCAGAACCGTCACCAACCGTTGCGCGACCTTTCGGCGATGTCCTACGCGGTGCTCGTCGCCGCCAGCACGAGACTGCTCGGCGCGGACTTCGCCGACGCCAACGCCGTCGGCTCGCTGTCGCTCCCGCCCCTGCACGGCGAGCAGCAGATGGAGTCGCGCCGCGTTCCGATCGAGGAGCGCCCGGCGCTGCGCGCCTACCGCGAGCAGCGCGCCGCGGCCGAGCGCGCTTAGCCTTTGCTGTCCTCCGCGGCGTACTGTGGCTCATCGCCGTGGTTGCCGTCGCGCGCCCCGGTCCCGTCTTCGCCGCGCGCGGCGAGCACGAAGATCTCAGCGTTGTAGTCAGGGTCGTAGTGAGCGGCGCTCATAAAGGCGACGACGCTGCGCTGCAGCTCCTCCTCGATGACCTGCCTGAAACGGTCGTTCATTACTTCCTGGAGCTGGGCACGGAGCTCCATCACCGCGCGCGTACGCCCATCCTCGATCAGCGTCTTCTCCGCCTGGGTGTAGCCGCCGCTGAGCAGCACGACGACCAGCTCGCCCGAGTAATACGTGCGCGCCTGCGTCGGACCCTTGCCGTAGTGCTCCTTCAGCAGCCCCACGATCCGACGCGAGATCGCCGCGAGTGCGGCTCCTGATTCGGAGGGCCCGCTCTCCTCGAGCCCGCGGCCCGAGGTGGGCGACCCGTCGCGATTCATCGTCGCCTCAGAGGGCGTCCGTGGCATGCGTGCTGAGCCGAGGGCGCCATCGCTGCACACGGTACTCGACATAGAGCTCACATAACGAAACTTCTCGCGAGGCGCTCAATGCGCGCTATCGCCTCCGCCGAGCAACTCGAGCGCGTGCCCCAGCGAGCCCACGATCGCCTCGCCCGCCTGCTCGATGCTGCGCGGGCTGCCAGGGAAGTTGACGATCAGGGTCGCGCCCGCGACGCCCGCGACGCCGCGCGAGAGCATCCAGTGGCGCGTGTGCGGTCGGGAGGCGGCGCGCATCGCCTCGGCGATCCCCGGCGCCTCGCGATCGATCACCGCGCGAGTCGCCTCCGGCGTGACGTCGCTCGGCGCGAGCCCCGTGCCGCCGCTCGTCAGGACCAGCGCGCAGCCCGCTCGTCGCGACCCAGCGGCGCAGGCGCGCCTCGATCGCCTCGCGGTCGTCGGCGATCAGCTCGCGGCCGAGGATCTCCAGCGCCGAGCGCGCTCGGCGCAGCACGGCGAGCTGCGCGCCGCTCTCATCCTCGCCCTGGCCGGCCGCCTTGGAGGTGCTGATCGTGATGAGCGCCGCGCCCATCACTCGCGCCGGTAGTCGCTGCGCCCGCCGCTCTTCTCGAGCAGCACGACCTCCTCGATCGACGACGCCGCGCTCGAGGCCCTTGACCATGTCGTAGACGGTCAGCGCCGCGACCGCGCAGGCGATCATCGCCTCCATCTCGACGCCGGTGCTGGCGACGGTGCGCACCTCGCGCGATCAGCTCCACGAGGCCGCGCCTCGACGTCGACGCTCGCGCTCACGTCGACGAAGCGTGAGCGGCAGCGGGTGGGCGAGCGGGATCAGCGCGCCAGTCTGCTTGGCCGCCTGGATCCCGGCGATCCGCGCGACACCGAGCACCTCGCCCTTGGGCCCGTCGCCGCGCGCGACCGCGCGCGCGCTCTGCGGCGACATCCGCACGCGCGCGCGAGCGCGGGCGACGCGCTCGGTGATCTCCTTCGCGCCGACGTCGACCATCCGCGCGCGGCCGTCCTCGTCGAGGTGGGTGAGGCGCTGCTCGCTCATCGCGGTCGGCTCGCTTCCGGGCACCCAGCGCGCGTCTGCGCCGGCAGCGGTGCTCGCGCTTCCAGATCGGCGCCTCGGCCTTGATCCGGTCGATCGCTTCGCGCGCGCCCGCGAACGCTTCGCCGCGATGCGGCGCGGAGACCGCGACGATCACGCTCGGCTCGCCCAGCGCGAACGCGCCGACCCGGTGCTCGGCGGCCGCGGCGCAGAGACCGTGCGCGCGATGCAGTCGCGCATGATCGCCTCGATGCGCTCCTCGGCCATCTCGGATAGGCCTCGTAGTCGAGCCGCTGCGACCTCGCGCGTGACGCCCTGGAAGACGACGATCGCGCCCGCGCGTGGGTCGGCCGACGGCGCGCGAGAGCGCCTCGAGCGAGAGCGGCTCCTCGCTGACGCGGACGTGCGATCGCTCGGCGGCTCCGGCCGCGCCGCCGCTGAGCGGCGGGATCAGCGCCAGCTCGTCGTCGCGCACACAGCACCGTCTCGCCCGTCGCGTAGTCGCGGTTGACCGCCATGCGCACCGGCAGCCGCGCGAGCAGCTCGCCCAGCGGCTCGCGCGATGCCGAGGCGTCGCGAGCGCGTCGGCGACGGTCGCACCGGCCGGGCAGCGAGAGCTCGATGCGATCGCTGCCGGCACGTTCGCGCAGCATCGCGAACAGCCGGACCTCGACGACGATCGTGCCCGCCTGCGCCTGCGTCGAGCTCACGCGCGACCCTCGACCCAGCTACGCAGCGGCTCGATCTCGCACGCGCTCGCCGGCGCGCACGAGCACGGTCTCGGTGGGGATGATCGCGAGCGCGTCGGCGCCGAGCATCGAGGTGAGCACGTGCGAGCCCTGGGCGCCGGTCGGGCGCGACGTGCCAGCCGTCCTCGCGCGCGCTGACGCCGCAGCGCACGGCGTGAGCCCGGCCGGCCGGCTTCTCGTAGTCGCAGTCCATCACCGCCGAGCGGCGCGGCGGGTCCTCCGCGGCCCCAGCAGCGCGCGCAGCGCCGGGCGTACGAGCAGCACGAAGGTGACCATCGCCGAGACCGGATTGCCGGGCAGGCCGAAGACGAGCGTTTGCCCGCGGGTCCCGAACCAGGTCGGCTTGCCGGGCTTCAGCGCGACTCCCCAGAAGCTCTTCGAGCGCGCCGAGCTCGGCGAGGCTCGGGCGCACGTGGTCGTGCTCGCCGACCGAGACACCGCCGCAGATCACCGCCACATCGACCTCCTCGAGCGCCACGCCAATCGCCGCTGTCGTGGCCTCCGGGTCGTCGCCCACCGCGGCGACGCTCACGACCTCGGCCCCGGCGCGCCGGCGCAAGCGCCGCGACCGTCAGCGAGTTCGTGTCGCGCACCGCCCCCGCGCGCGTCGGCTCGCCGGGTGCGAGCAGCTCGTCGCCGCTGACGAGCACCGAGACGCGCGGCCGGCGTGCGCAGAGCACCTCGCTCACGACCGAGCGAGGCAAGCACGCCGAGCTCGGCGGCGCCGAGCACGCAGCCCCCGCTCGAGCACAGCTCGCCCGCCCCGACGTCCTCGCCGGCTCGCCGCATGTTCTGGCCCGGCACCACAGGCGACCCGCACCTCCACCCGCTCGCTCGGCGACGGTCGTGTCCTCGACGCGCACGACCGCATCGGCGCCCGCCGGGATCATCGCGCCGGTCGAGATCGCGATCGCCTGCCGCGCCCGCGATCGCCGCGCTCGCTCGGCGCGCCCGCGCGCGACTCGCCGATCAGCTCGAGCACGACCGGCGCCTCGGGCGAAGCGCTCGCCACGTCCTCGGCGCGCAGCGCGAAGCCGTCCATCGCGGAGCTGTCGAAAGGCGGGCACCGCGCTCGTCGGCGCTCACGTCCTCGGCGAGCACGCGGCCCAGCGCCGCCTCCAGCGCGAGCTCCTCTCCCGCGAGCGGCCTGACCGCGTTCAGCACGAGCTGCCTGGCCTGCTTCAGCTCGAGCAGCGCCGCCCCCGTTTCCGTGTCATGCCGCGCGATCGCCGCCATCGCCAGGGACTGTAGTGCGACACTCAGGCGATGGCCGACCCACAGGCAATCGTCGCGGTCCTCGCCGGTGGAGGCGCAAAGCGGATGGGCGGCGCCAAGGCCACGGCGATGCTCGCCGGGCAACCGTTGATCGCACGACCGCTCGCGGCGGCACGCGAGGCGGGGCTCGAGGCGATCGTCGTCGCCAAGGCCTCGACTGTGCTGCCGCCGCTGTCCGAGCAGGTGCTGCACGAGCCCGAGCTTCCGCTACATCCACTGCGCGGCGTGCTGAGCGCGCTTGAGCGGGTGGGCGAGCGCTCGCCGACGCCGGCGGTGCTGATCCTCGGCTGCGACATGCCGTTCTTGACCGGGGAGCTGCTCGGCTGGCTGGCGATCGTGCGCGGCGCCGCGATCGCCAAGGTCGGACGGTCGCCTGCAGCCGCTGCTCGCGCGCTGCCATCCACTGCATCGCGGCATCCTGCAGGCGGCGCTCGCCGAGCAGAGCTCGCTCGCCGCGGCGCTCTGCTCGCTCGAACCGCGCGTCCTCGACGAGCGCGAGCTGAGCCGCTTCGGCGACCCCGAGCGGCTGTGCTTCAACGTCAACGGCCCCGCGGACCTGGCCCAGGCAGAGGCCTGGCTCGCATGAGCGCCGGGCTAGGAAGGGCGCGGCTCGCCGGGCTCGGCAGCGGGGCTCGCCCCCTCGATCTCCGCCGCGATCGCGCGCAGTTGCTCGAGCGAGAGCTGCGAGCGTCCGGCGATCCAGCAGGCCAGCGGCGCGGCGGTCCGTTCCGAGGCGTGCGCGGCCGTGCCGGCGAGATCGAGCAGCTCGCGGATCTCCTGCACCGACGGCGCCTGCACGCCCGCCGCGGCGGCGAAGGCGGCAATCCACTCATCGCGGCTCATCTGCCCCAGCTTAGTCGCGCTGCGATCGCGGGTAGTGCATGCGGGTGAGCACGATCGATCGCTTGGGAAGGCCGCTGCGCGACCTGCGCATCTCGGTCACCGACCGCTGCAACATGCGCTGCCGCTACTGCATGCCGCGCGAGGCCTTCGGCCCGGGCCATGCCTTCTTGGAGCGCAGCGAGCTGCTCAGCTTCGAGGAGATCGCGCGTGCTCGCCGCGATCGCTCGCGGCGGAGGGCGTGGGAAAGATCCGGCTCACCGGCGGTGAGCCGCTGCTGCGTCGCGGCCTCGAGCGGCTCGTCGAGATGCTCGCTGCGCTGCCGGGGATCGAGGACATCGCGCTCACGACCAACGGCCTGCTGCTCGCGGGCCGAGCCGCAGTCGCTGGCAGACGCGGGCCTCAGCCGCGTGACGGTCAGCCTCGACGCGCTCGATGAGCCGACGTTGCGTGCGATGAGCGACACCCCGCGTCGCGCCCGCGCGCATCCTCGCCGGCATCGAGGCAGCGGGCGCGGCGGGCCTCGCAGCCCGTGAAGGTCAACATGGTCGTGCGCCGCGGCGTCAACGACCACTGCGTGCACGGCGATGGCCGAGCACTTCCGCGGGCGCGGCGAGGTGCTGCGCTTCATCGAGTACATGGACGTCGGCGCGACCAACGGCTGGCGCATGCAGGAGGTCGTCCCGGCGGGCGGAGATCCTCGCCACGATCGCCGCGCGCTGGCCGCTCGAGCCGCTGCCGCAGCTGCGCGCCGGAGAGGTCGCGACACGCTACCGCTACCTCGACGGCGCCGGCGAGATCGGCCTGATCCACTCGGTCAGCGAGCCCTTCTGCGGTGGCTGCACGCGCGCGCGACTGTCCGCGGACGGGCGCCTGTTCACGTGCCTGTTCGCACGCGAGGGGCACGATCTGCGCGCGCTGCTGCGCTCCGGTGTCGCGCAGCCAGAGCTCGCCGAGCGCCTCCGCGCGATCTGGAGAGGCCGGACGGACCGCTATTCGGCCGAGCGCTCCGCGGAGAGCGCGGGCGCCCGCGATGAGCAACCGGCGAAGGTCGAGATGTCCTACATCGGCGGCTGAAGCGCGCCGAGCAGCTTGATCGCGAGCAGCAGCGCGCCTGCGACGATCACGAGGATCGCTGACAGCGCGAGCGCGGCGGGGAAGTTCGAGGCGAACTCGTCGTAGATCGCAAGCGGCACGGTCTGGGTGACGCCCTGGTAGGAGCCCGCGAACATCAGCGTGGCGCCGAACTCGCCGAGCGCACGCGCCCAGGCGAGCGCCAGCCCCGCCAGCAACGCGGGGCGCGCGACCGGGATCGCCACGCGCAGGAAGGTCTGCGCCTCACGCGCGCCGAGCCCGCGTGAGGCCTCCAGGTAGGTGCGGTCGATCGCGGCGAAGGCCGCGTGCGCCTGGCGGATGTAGAAGGGCGAGGCGACGAACACGAGCGCGACCACCACGGCCGCGGTGCTGAGCACGAGTTGCAGGTGCGCAGTCGGCGAGCGCACCGCCGAGCACGCCCTCGGGCCCGAGCGCGGCGAGCAGGCCGATCCCGGCGACGGCCGGCGGCAGCACGAGCGGGAGCTCGATCAGCGTGAGCACGACCGCGTGAAAGCGCGCGGGGCGCAGTGCGAGCCGATAGGCGGCGGGCGTGCCGACGAGCACGATGATCGCGATCGCGATCGTGCTCGTCTCGAGGCTCAGGCGCAGCGCGTCGCAGCGACTCCGCTTCGCCGAGGCTCGCGAGCAGCTGCGCCGGCGAGGTGTCGAGAAAGATCGCGAGGACCGGGAGCACGAGGAAGCCGAGCGTGAGCGCCAGCGCGAGGAAGATCAGCGCGGCGAACCAGCGACGAGCAGCGCAGGCCTCGGTGAGCGAGCGAGACCGTCACCTGGGCGGCGGCAAGAAGCCGGCGGCGAGCAGCTCGGGCCTGGCCGGACCCACGCAACAGGCCGGCGATGAAGGCGCGGGCCTCGGCCCGGTGGCGCGTGCCGTTGACGATCGCGATCCCATAGGCGACTTGCGGCTGTAGCGCAGGCGGGAGCGCGATCGCACGTAGCTGCCCGGCCGTCGCGCTAACGTCGGTCGCGTACAGGAACCCGGCATCGACCGCGCCCTCGGTGAGCTTGCCGACGATCCCCGTCACGTCCGGCTCACGGTCGCGGACATTGGCCAGCAGCAGCTGACGCTTTGCGGGCGTCAGACGCGCGAGCACCTTTTCTGTGTAGGCGCCGACCGGCACCGTCGGCGTACCGAGCGCGATGCTGACGCCCGGGCGCTCGAGGTCGGCAATGCTCGCGATCTTCGAGGCCCTGGGCACGGCGAGCACGAGGCGGTTGGCCGCAAAGATGACCGGCCGTTCGACGAGGCCCTCCGCGAACAGCGCGTCCGGCAGCTGAGGTGTTCGCCGACGCGAATACGTCGGGTCGGATGCCCTGTTCGATCTGGGCGGCGAGCGTGTCGGACCCCGCGAAGGAGAAGCGCGTGCGCGCGTTGGTGAACGTCTGGCCGTAGGCGGTGAATGCCTTGCGTAGTGAGGCAGCGGCTGAGATGTTGAGGCTTGCCTTGCCCCCACCGCCGCAGGCGAGCAGCGCGACGACGAGGCTCGCGCCGAGCAGCGTCGCGCACACCTGCAGGACGCGGCGCCTCACCTGGTCCCCCGCTCGACCATCACCGAGGTCGCCTTCACGAGCGCGCTCGCCTCGACGCCGGGGGCAAGGCCGAGCTCGGTGACCGAGTCGCGCGTGATCGCGGCGGTAACGAGAAACGGACCGGCCTCGATCTCCACGAGCGCCATCACGCCGTCGACCTCGACCGAGCGCACCACGCCGGGGAAGCGGTTGCGCGCCGAGCTGCGGGTCCCCGTCCGGTGGCGCTGCGGGCGGGCGGCGAGGCGCTGCACCTCGGCGGCGCTCACGCGGCGGTGGTTGCGCTCGTCGCGGTGGGTCCGCAGCTTGCCGGCTCGGTCCCAGCGACGCAGCGTGTCGACGCTCACGCCGATCGCCACGGCGGCGTCGCCGAGCGAGAGGTCCACTCCCTTTTGCCTAGGCATTACCCAGGCAGTGTATTGATCGTGGGCGAGCGCTCGCGGCTGGTAGCGGACGTCCTCGCGCGCTCGGCGGAGGCATCCGTTTTGGTTGCCGCACGAAGCGGGTAGGGTCCCAGCGAGCCATGCAAAACCCCGCGCGCGATTGGCCGTTGCTGCGTCAGCTGAAAGGCGACGATTCGCTGGGCCGCGGCGCAGCGGTGAAGTCGCGGCGCAGCGCTGGACTATCCAATCGTGTGGCTGAAGCGGATGAGCTCGTCAAGTCGGTCTGCCCGTACTGCGCTGTCGGCTGCGCGCAGAACGTCTACGTCAAGGACGGTCACGTCGTGCAGATCGAGGGCGACCCTGACTCGCCCGTCAGCCGTGGGCGTCTCTGTCCCAAGGGCTCGGCCACGCTACAGCTGACGACCGGCGAGGCGCGCGAGCACAGCGTCCTTTACCGCCGCCCGTACGGCAGCGACTGGGAGCATCTCGACCTCGAGACGGCGCTGGATATGGTCGCTGAGAAAGTCATCGAGACCCGACGCGAGAGCTGGGAATGGGAGAGCGAGGGCAAGCGCGTGCGGCGCAGCCTCGGCATCGCGAGCCTCGGTGGCGCGACGCTCGACAACGAGGAGAACTACCTGATCAAGAAGCTCTGGAGCGCGCTCGGGATCGTCCAGGTCGAGAACCAGGCGCGTGTCTGCCACAGCTCGACCGTCGTCGGCCTCGGCACCTCCTTCGGCCGCGGCGGCGCAACGACCTTCCCCGGCGATCTGCAGAACGCCGACTGCATCGTGATCGAGGGCTCGAACATGGCCGAGGCGCATCCGGTCGCCTTCCAGTGGGTGATGGAGGCCAAGGCACGCGGCGCAACCGTGATCCACGTCGATCCGCACTTCAGCCGCACGAGCGCGCTGGCAGACATCTTCGTGCCGCTGCGCACCGGCACCGACATCGCCTTCCTCGGCGCGATCATCAACTACGTCCTGGAAAACGACCGCTGGTTCCACGACTACGTGGTTGCTTACACAAACGCCTCCACGATCATCGAGGAGGACTTCCGCGACACCGAGGACCTCGACGGCCTCTTCTCGGGCTTCGACGCGACGAGCGGGGATTACGACTACGCGAGCTGGCAGTACGAGGGCGCGCCCGTCGCGGCCGCCTCGGGCAACCGCGATCGCTATAGCGAAACAGAGGGCTCAGGGCATGCGATGCGCGAGTCGAGCCACGGCGAGACGGCGGGCTCGGGCGGGCAGAGCGTGCAGGGCGAGCCCAAGCGCGATGAGACGCTGAAGGACCCGCGCTGCGTCTTTCAGATCCTCAAACGCCACTACTCGCGCTACACGCCCGCGATGGTGGCCGAGACCTGCGGCGTGCCCGAGGACGTCTTTCAGCAGGTGTGCGAGAAGATCTGTGAGAGCTCCGACCGCGACCACACGACCGCCTTCGTCTACGCGGTCGGCTGGACGCAGCACACCGTTGGCTCGCAGTACATCCGCTGCGCTTCGATCCTGCAGCTTTTGCTCGGCAACATCGGGCGCCCGGGCGGCGGCATCATGGCGATGCGCGGGCACGCGAGCATCCAGGGATCGAGTGACATCCCCACGCTGTACGACCTGCTGCCCGGCTACCTGCCGATGCCCCACGCCCACGAATATGAGGACCTCGACTCCTACATCAAGGCCGACTCCGCGGAGAAGGGCTTCTGGGGCAACATGAGCGCCTACACCGTCAGCCTGCTGAAGGCATGGTGGGGTGACGCAGCGAGCGCCGCGAACGACTACTGCTTCGACTACCTGCCGCGCATCACCGGAGCACACGGCACCTACGACACCGTGATGGCGCAGCTCGCGGGTAAGTGCCGCGGCTACTTCCTGATGGGACAGAACCCCGCGGTGGGCTCGGCCAACAACCGCATGCAGCGGCTGGCGATGGCCAAGCTCGACTGGCTGGTCGTGCGCGACTTCTCGTTAATTGAGAGCGCGACATGGTGGAAGGACGGCCCTGAGATAGAGACGGAGGAGATGCGCAGTGAGGAGATCGCCACCGAGGTCTTCTTCTTCCCCGCGGCAGCGCACATCGAGAAGGACGGAACCTTCACGAACACCCAACGGCTGCTGCAATGGCACCACAAGGCACAGGAGCCCGCAGGCGACGCGCGCTCGGATCTGTGGTTCATGTTCCACCTTGGGCGCCTGATCCGCGAGAAGCTCGCTGGCTCAAGCGAGGAGATGGACCGCCCGATTCTCGATCTCACCTGGGACTACCCGACGAGCGGGCCGCTGCGCGAGCCGAGCGCCGAGGCAGTCCTGCGCGAGATCAACGGCAGCGGGCCCGACGGGGCGCTCGTCGAGCTATGAGCAGCTGCGCGACGACGGCTCGACGGCCTGTGGCTGCTGGATCTACTGCGGCGTCTTCGCCGAGGGCGTCAACCAGTCGGCGCGACGCACGCCGCGCGAGCAGCAGAACTGGACGGGCAGCGAGTGGGGCTGGGCGTGGCCCGCGAACCGGCGCGTGCTTTACAACCGCGCCTCGGCGGACCCCGCGGGCAAGCCTTGGAGCGAGCGCAAGGCGCTCGTCTGGTGGGACCCCGCGCAGGCCAAGTGGGTAGGTCACGACACGCCTGACTTCCAGGCCGAAAAGGCTCCTGACTTCAAGCCCGCCAAGGACGCGAAAGGTCCCGACGCGATCGCCGGCGCCGAGCCGTTCATCATGCAGGGCGACGGGCGCGGCTGGTTGTATGCGCCCGGCCGGCCTGGCCGACGGGCCGCTGCCGACGCACTACGAGCCACAGGACTCGCCGCTTGAGAACCCGCTCTACGGCCAGCGTGCAAACCCGGCGCGCAAGACCTATCCGCACCCCCACAACCGCTACCACCCGAGCGGCGATGAGCCAGGCGCGGAGGTGTTCCCGTTCGTCGTCACGACCTACCGCCTGACCGAGCACTTCACGGCAGGCGGCATGACGCGCTGGTCTCCTTACCTCTCAGAGCTTCAGCCGGAGTTCTTCTGCGAGGTCTCACCCGAGCTCGCCGCCGAGCGCGAGCTCGAGCACGCCGGCTGGGCGACGATCGTGACCGCCCGCGGGGCGATCGAGGCGCGCGTGCTCGTGACCGATCGCATGACGCCGCTGCGCGTCGGCTCGAACCCGCAGCGCACGATTCACCAGATCGGCATGCCCTTCCACTGGGGCCCCAACGGCTACTCACGCGGCGACTCCGCCAACGAGCTTTCCGCGATGTCGCTGGACCCCAACGCGCACATCCAGGAGGACAAGGCCTTCACGGCTGACATCCGGCCCGGACGCAGACCGCGCGGCGCGGCTCGTCAGCAGCTCGTCGAGGAATACCAGCGCCGCGCGGGCATCACAGCAGGCACGGGTACCAAGCCGTGAGCGAGGGCCTGCCGAGCCTGCTCAGCTCCGTGCGCGGCGATGGCGATCCGGCGCGCGACACCGGCTACAGCGAGCACCCGCCGCGCGTGGGCTTTTTCACCGACACCTCGCTGTGCATTGGCTGCAAGGCCTGCGAGGTGGCCTGCAAGGAGTGGAACGAAGTGCCCGAGGACGGCCTGAACTTCACCGGCATGTCCCTCGACAACTCCGAGGGGCTGAGCGCCGACACCTGGCGTCACGTCGCCTTCATCGAGCAGCGCAAGCCCGTCGGGCGCTCGCAGGCGAACATGCAGCGCGGCCTTGCCACCGTGCTCGACCTTGGCCTTGGCGAGGAGGCCTCCGCGGGGACCTCGGCGCCTTTCCTGCCGTCACTGCCGGCCGCCGGAGAAGGCGATGAGCTCGACGGCGAGTTCCGCTGGCTGATGTCCTCGGACGTGTGCAAGCACTGCACCGACGCTGCGTGTCTCGACGTGTGCCCCACGGGAGCCCTGTTTCGCACCGAGTTCGGCACGGTCGTCGTGCAAGAGGACGTCTGCAACGGCTGCGGCTATTGCGTGCCGGCGTGTCCGTACGGCGTGATCGACAAACGCGAGCAGGACGGACGCGTCTTTAAGTGCACGCTCTGTTACGACCGCCTCGGCGAGGGCATGGAGCCGGCGTGCGCGAAGGCCTGCCCGACCCACTCGATCCAGTTCGGCGAGCTCGAGGAGCTGCGCGAGCGCGGCGGACGGCGCGTCGAGCAGCTCCAGCAAGCAGGCGTAATCGACGCACGCCTGTATGGCCACGACCCAGCCAACGGCGTCGGCGGCGACGGCGCGTTCTTCCTGCTGCTCGACGAGCCGGAGGTCTACGGCCTGCCGCCGAACCCGGTGGCCACGACGCGCGATCTGCCGCGCATGTGGCGCAATGCCGCGATCGCGGCCGCGGGCTTGATGGGCGCGGTCGGCGCGAGCTTCGCCGGTAGCCGCCGATGAGCAGCTCCGACGTCACGGTCGACGGCCTGAAGGGCATCCGCCCCGACCGCGAAGCGCTCACGGGCGTCAACCACATGCGCGGCGGCGAGCCGCGCAAGGGCAAGCGCAAGCGTGGCGGCGGCCGCGGCTCGATGGTCCCCGAGGCGGAGTTCTCCAGCTACTACGGCCGGCCGATCGTCAAGGAGGCAAGTTGGGCGGCGACGAACATCGCGGGCTACTTCTTTCTCGGCGGCCTCGCCGGCGCGTCCTCCGCGCTCGCGGCGGGCGCGGAGCTGAGCGGGCGTCCCGATCTTGCACGGCCGCTGAAGCTCGGTGCAGCCGGCGCGATCTCCGTCTCGCTCGCCGCGCTCGTGCACGACCTCGGGCGCCCGGCGCGCTTCCTGAACATGCTGCGCGTCTTCAAGCCGACCTCACCGATGAGCGTCGGCGTGTGGATCCTCTCCGCCTATGCCCCCGCGGCGACGGCCGCGGCGCTCGGCGAGCTGACAGGCCGCGCACGGCCGCTGACGCGAGCGGGAACGGCCGGTGCGGCGCTGCTCGGCCCGGCGGTCGCTTCCTATACGGCGGTGCTGATCGCCAACACGGCCACGCCCGCCTGGCATGAAGGTCACCGCGAGATGCCCTTCGTGTTCGTTGGCTCCGCCGCGAGCGCGGCTGCCGGGCTCGGCATGCTCGCCGCACCGGTCGCACAGAACGCCCCGGCGCTGCGTCTCGCGGTGATCGGCGCGACGACCGAGATGGCCGCCGTCAAGCTGTTGGAGCGGCGCATCGGCATGGTCGCCGCGAACTACCACCAGGGTAGGGCCGGCAAGCTGATGCGTGCCGCCGAGGGCTTGACCGCGCTCGGCCTCGCCGGGTCTCTCACGCTCGCGCGGCGGCGACGCAGCGCCGCGGTGCTCTCGGGCGCGGCGCTGCTCGCGGCCTCGGCCTGCGCGCGCTTCGGGATCTTCGAGGCCGGCCTGCAGTCCGCGCGCGACCCCGCCTACACGGTCACACCGCAGCGCGAACGGCTGCGCGCAGAGTCAAGATGAGCGCCGCTGGGCAGCGTTCGCTCGGCACCCCGGAGCAATCGATGCTTCCGAGCGAACTACACCGTGCGATCGTGCGCGACGGCGAGCGCGACCTCGTCGCGGTCGAGGAGCCGCTGGAGATTCGCGTCGACGGCGAAGCGATCGCGGTCACGATGCGCACGCCCGGCCACGATGAGGAGCTGGCTGCGGGCTTCCTCTACGGAGAGGGTCTGATCGTGGACGCACCGGAGGTCGGGCTGAGCGACGATCTGGCGCTCAACACGATCGAAGTCCGCGGTCCGCTCGCGCGCGAGCCGGGCGCGCGGCGCTTCTACACCACCTCCTCCTGCGGCGTCTGCGGTAAGGGCGCGCTCGAGGAGGTCGCCGTGCACTCCGCGCCGCTGCCTTCCGGGCCGCGCGTGGCCCGTGAGCTGCTCGCCGCGCTACCCGACAGGCTCGTCCAGCCCGGTTTCACACAAACCGGTGGACTGCACGCGACGGGGCTGTTCGACGTCGCGGGCGAGCTCGTGTGCGTGCGTGAGGACGTGGGCCGCCACAACGCGATGGACAAGGTGATCGGCTGGGCGCTGTTGAGCGGCGGTCTGCCGCTGCACGAGCGGATCCTCTGCGTGAGCGGACGGCTCTCCTTTGAGCTCGTGCAGAAGGCCGCGGTCGCCGGGGCGCCGATCCTCGTGGGCGTCGGCGCCCCCACCTCGCTCGCGGTCGAGCTGGCGGCTGAGCGCGGCCTCACGCTGTGCGGCTTTGCGCGCCGCGGCAGGCTTAACCTCTACACCGCCGCCGCGCGCGTGCGCGGCTGAGCGGGGCGTTCAGCGGGGCGTTGCGCGGGGTGGTTGAACGTGCGGCTGCCGGCACGTAGCGCGGCAGCGGACACTCGAGGAGTGTCGCGGCGCTTGGTTGAAAGGCGCGGCGGGAGCACGTCGCGCAGAGGGAAGCTCGGCGTGCCCGCGCGACTAGTTGAACGCAGCGGCGGGCAGCACGTAGCGCAGCGGTGTGCGCTCGCTCGTGCCGGCGCCGTCGTGCAGGCGCGCGCCGTGCAGTCCTCGTCGCGGCGTGGAGGCAAGCACATCGTCTGGCACGCCGGCGTGGTCGGTGATCCAGTCCATGATCGAGACGAAGTCGGGTCCGGCGGCGAGAATCGCCGCACGCTCGATGACCTGGCCGCCGGAGGAGTGTGGACGCGAGAGGCTCTTTACGAGCCCGCGGATCGCGTCATCGTCCATTGCGCCGCGCCTTAGCCGGCAGCGGCGGGTAGAGCTTGCGCTCCTCGGTGGTCATCTTGCGGATTTTCAGCGAGCCTTCCTTCAGCTGACGCTGGACGTCCTCCAGTTTCAGACGGCGCCGCTCGGCTGCTCTGTCTGCCTGGGTAATCATCACTATTCAGGATAGCGCGCGTTTTGGACCACGCCGTTCACCGGGCGACCATGTGCACTGCGCTGCGCGCCTCGGCGAATGTGACCAGCCGCGCGCGATCCTCATCCCACAGCTTGAAGCGGACACAGCGAATGCCGTCTCGCAGCGAGAGGATTGGGACGTCGTGGAAGATCGGGTTCTCGTCGTGTGCGCGCTGGAGGTTGTAGTTGGGGATACGGGCGCTGAGGTGGTGAACATGGTGCAGGCCGATGTTCCCGGAAAAGAACTGCAGAACCTTTGGCAGCTTCAGGTAGGAGCTCCCGCGTAGCGCCGCGTCGGCGTAACTCCAGCCCTCACCACACTCCCAGTAGGCATCCTCGAACTGGTGCTGCACATAGAACAGCCAGATTCCGGCAGAGCCCGCGAGCAGCACTGTGGGTGCCTGGATGAGCAAGTAGTCGCGCCAGCCGAGCGCCCAGCAGAGCAGGCCCACGAGCGCGAGCAGCGCGAAGTTGGTGCCGATCACGCTACGGCGCAGGCGTGGGCGCGCGTCACGCGAGACGAGCCGCGGGCCGACGAGCAGCGCGACGATCGGGCCGATCCCGAACATCACCAACGGGTTGCGAAACAGGCGATAGCCGAGCCGGCTACGCGACGGGAGCGCGTTGTATTCGGCGACGGTCAGCGTGCGCACGTCGCCGCCGCCGCGCCGGTCGAGGTCGCCCGAGGTGGCGTGGTGAATCGCGTGGTCGTGGCGCCAGCGCAGGAAGGGCGAGTAGACGAGCAGGCCGAGCACGGTGCCGAGCCACATGTTCGCGCGCTTGCCCGGTAGGAACGAGCCGTGCGAGCAGTCGTGGAAGAGGATGAACGTGCGCACCAAAAATCCCGAGGCGGGGATCGCGATCGCCAAGCTAAGTAGGTAGGAGACGCCCAGCGCGTAGTACATCGCCACGGACAGGCCCAGGTAGGGCACAACCGAGGTAGCGAGGTCGAACAGGCTACGACCGAGGTGCGGCCGGGCGTAGGGCGCCAGCGTGTCTCGCCAGAACGCTCCACCGGGGTATGAGGTCCCGGCTGTGGCGGCGCGGGTCGCGGTTGCTGCCTGGGTCACTTGATCCCCTTGCCACGCATCGGCGGCGTTGCGCTGGAACGTATACGGACCAACGGCTGATCGCTGGGGATCATAGACCCTGAGCTGGCGGGCGTGCGCCGCTTGTGCGCGTCGCTGCCCTCAGCGCTGATCGCCAAAGCGCAGTCCCATCCACACGTGCGGGATCCCAGCTTCTTGAAAGGGCTCGGACTCGACCACGAAGCCCGCTTGCTCATACAGTGCGACCACCTGGATCTGGGAGGCCAGGCGGACCTGCTCACAGCCACGCGCACGCGCCTCGCCGAGCGCGAGTGCGAGCATCCGCGATGCGATCCCGCGACCGCGCCAGTCCCGCTGCACGACGACGCGCCCGACTTTTGCGCGTGCGCCGTCGATCAGCAGGCGCAGCGTGCCGATCACGCGCTGATCCTCGGGCGCGAGCGCGACCACGTGCAGCGCCTCCTCGTCGAGCCCCTCGAACTCCTCCTCGCGCGGCACCCCCTGCTCACCGTAGAAGACCGCTTCACGCAGCGCGAAGGCCTGCTCGAGCTCGCTCTGCCCCGCGATCCAGCGCACGGCTATCTCGGGTGTGCGCACGAGCCTACCTCGCGCTCAGCGCGAAGCCGGCCCGCAGGCCACGACCGGTCAGGCGCCGCAGGGCCACGATCCCGAGCGTCGCGACGAGCAGACAGGCGGCGGCGCCGACGCCGAGACCCGCGCGCGCGCCCGCCTGGGCGATCACCCAGCCGATGATCGGGCCGCCGATCGGCGTGGAGCCCTGGAAGGCGACGAACCACAGCGACATCACACGTCCGCGCATGTGCGGCGCCGAGGCGAGCTGAAGCGTCGAGTTGCCGCTCGCCATGAACGCGATGCTCGCTCCGCCGACGAGCGCCAGCGCGAGCAGCTCGACAGGCAAATTCGGCGCGAGGCTCGCGAACAGCAAAAGGACGCCGAACGCGGTTGCGGAGGCGACGAGCATCGGCAACCCGGTACGACCCTTGGTGGCCACAAACAGGCCGCCGAGCACCGCGCCGAGCCCCATCGCGGCGGTCATGAAGCCGAAGCCCGTCGCGCCGACGTGCAGGCCCTGGCGCGCCATCACCGGCAGCGTGACCTGGAACTCGTAGGCCAGACATCCGGCGAGCGCCATCATCACGAGCGGCACGCCGAGGTCGGGGTTGGCGCGCACGTAGCGCAGCCCCTCACGCAGCTGGCCCGGCTCGCGCCCGCTCGGTGGCGTCGGTGAGAGCGCGCCGCGATCGAGGGCGATCAGCGACGCGACGACCGCGGCGAAGCTCGCGGCGTTGAGCAGAAAGCAGGTGCCCTCACCAACTGTCGCGATCAGCACGCCTGCGACGGCCGGGCCGATCGTGCGCGCGAGGTTGACGATCACCGAGTTGAGACTGACGGCGTTACGCAGGCTCTCGGGGCCGACCATCTCGAGCATGAAGGCCTGGCGCGCGGGGTTCTCAAAGGCGTTGTTGAGGCCGAGTAGCGCCGCCAGCGCAGCGACCTCCCACAGGCGCACCGCGCCGGTGATCGTGAGCAGACCGAGCGCGAGCGCTTGCAGCCCCATCGCGATCTGCAGGATCACCATCAGGCGGCGCTTGTCGACGCGGTCGGCGACGACGCCGCCGTAGGGGCCGAGCAGCAGCACGGGCAGCGTCTGCGCGGCGATGATGAAGCCGAGCGCGGTGGCCGAGCCGGTCAGCGTGAGCACGAGCCAGGACTGTGCCGCCATCTGCATCCAGGTGCCGATCAGCGACACGGACTGCCCGGCGTAGTAGCGACGGAAGTTGGGGATCGCGAGCGCCGCGAAGGTGACCCGTCCTACGCCGATCAGACGCGTCATGTGCGGCGCCCCGGGAGGCGCTCGGCAAGCTCCTCGAGCACGGGCAAGGCCTTCCAGAGCGCCTCGCGCTGGTCCTCGTCGAGCGCCTCGACGTGGGCGCCCAGCAGCTCCGTGCGCTCGCGGTGGATGCGCTCGCGGATGCGCCGACCCGCGGCGCTCGCGCGCACGAGCGCGGCGCGGCGGTCCTCGGGGTCTGCCTCGCGGCGCAGCAGACCGGCCTCGCAGAGCTGCGCTGCGATACGCGAGAGCATCGTCGGGTTCAGGCCCTCGATCTCGGCCAGCTCGGAGAGACGCAGGGGACCGATCCGCGCGACGGTGAACAGCACCGAGATCTGCGACGGGGTCAGCCCGGAGCCGGCGACCGTCGGGCGCAGACGGCGTGAGAGCTTGCCGATCGCCGCGCGCAGACGCGCCCCGTCGTCCTCCTGCGCAGCTGTCAAAACCGCCTCTGTCTCTGTCACTTCGAACCCATCATCTCTAAATAGTTGCTTGCTGGCAAGCATTATATCGGATGGCGGCCGTCGTGCAGATGCTCCTCCTTCGCGCGCCCGCGCTGCTACCGTTCCTGGTTCAGGTCGCGCAATCAGCCCGACGCCGTCGTGCCCGCGCTCGTAGCCTTTGCTCAGCAATCTCCGCGTTCGCAGCACTTCAACGCAGGAGGAAAGACAGAATGGCTACAGGAACCGTCAAGTGGTTCAGCGACGACAAGGGCTTCGGGTTCATCACACCCGATGACCAGTCGAAGGACCTGTTCGTACATCACACCGCGATCGTCGGCGAGGGCTACCGCTCTCTGGCCGAAGGCGCCAAGGTCTCCTACGAGGCCGAAGCAAGCGACAAAGGCCCCAAGGCCGCGAACGTTCAGGTCGTCTAGCGCAGATCGGGCCTGCCGGCGCTAATCGCCCGCAGGCCCGAGCCGCTCCCGTCGAGAGCGCTCAGGCTCCACCCAGCGCGAGGAGCCACCAGCGCAGGGCGTATTGGCTCAATCGAGATCGAAGGCAGCGTGGATCGCCGCGCTGAGCTGGCGCTCCTGGTGATCGAGCAGAACACCGACCTGCGCGCGCAGTGCGTCGATAGGGATCGTGGTGACGTTGTCGCAGCTCACAACCGATGGCCCGGAGAGACCGTTGGCGCCGTCAACGGGCACCTCAGTTGAGAGCCCTCTGACTGTGGTCGTGATCGGCGCGACGGTGACGGTCGACAGATGTGGGCGTACAAGCTCGCGGGTGAGAACGAGCACCGGCCGTGCCTTATCGAGCTGCGCGATGTGGATTGGGCGCATCAGGCAGGAGCAGAGGGCAGGCTCGCCGCATACTCCGCCAAGCCGTCGAGCTCGGGATCCGGACCGGTGCGCGCGAGGATCGCCGCATCCCTTGCAGCGACCGCACGCCGGCGTTCGCGCTCGAGCGCCAGGGTGACCACCGCCGCACGGCTGCGGGCGCCACCGGCGTCGACCACTTCGTCTACGAACGCGACCAGCTCGTCGGCCAGGCGCACAGCTATCTGCTTGCTCATACCAACACGGTAGCAAATTGGTACCATAAATGGATGCCACAAGCGACCGAGGACCGCAACCGCCGGATGTTGCGCACGCGCGACGCGATGGATCGGGCGTTTGCACAGCCGCTCGACGTACCGACGCTTGCGCGCCTCGCACACGTCTCACCAGCTCACTTCAGCCGCCAGTTCCGTGCGGTGTTCGGCGAGACGCCACACCGCTATCTACAGCGCCGACGGGTCGAGCGCGCGATGGAGCTGCTGCGAGAAACGGGCTCTCCAGTCACGGAGATCTGCTTCGACGTCGGCTTCAACAGCCTTGGAACCTTCAGCCGTACGTTCCGCGCGATCATCGGCGAGTCACCATCTGCCTATCGCGCGCGGTTCGCTGCCGGCAACACAGCCCTGCGCGTGCCGACCTGCTGGGCGATGGCCTGGATGCGACCGGCCGGTTAGAGAGAGCAGCTTTGGAGAAGCGCGCGCGCCCGATCGCCGTCTAACGTGGCGAGCATGCCAAAGCGAATCAGCCACACCTTCATGTATGTCCTCGACCAGGACGCGGCGCTTGACTTCTACGTCGGCAAGCTCGGCTTCGAAGTGCATACCGACGCCGACATGGGCGTCATGCGCTTTCTGACCGTGAACCTCCCCGACCAGCCCGACGTCGAGCTGGTCCTGATGGCGCCCGGCGCACCCGTCTATGACGACCGCACCGCCGAGCAGATCCGCGAGCTGGTGTCCAAGGGCGGCGCAGGCGGCGGGCTGATCCTCGAAACCGACGATTGCCGCGCCACCTACGAGAGCCTGCTCGCCGCAGGCGTCGAGTTCACCCAGGAGCCGATCGAGCGCTTCTACGGAACCGACTGTGCGCTGCGCGACCCGTTCGGGAATCCGATCCGGTTCACCCAGCCGCCTGACGGTCCAGTGGTTGTACCTTCGGTGGAGGAGCTGCAGGCGCGCTCCTGAGCGGTCGCCGGCCGGTCGCAGTGTAGAACTGGTCTCGCTCGTGACGAGCCTCGGCGATCCGCAGCGGCTGCTCGACGCGACGCCGGTCCGCACGCAAGCGCATCGTGCATGTCGCCGAGCGGGACGGCCCCAGCGACGCCGGGCAACGTGGTCGCTGCCTGCGCGTACCGTCACCGGGAGCCGGAGCTCGCGAACGTCCAAATCTCCGGTGCCCGATCCGGGGCGGCGAAGGCCGGATGGCACCTTTTGCCGAGCGTGCCCCTGAGGCCTGGGGGAGCATGCCAGACCAGCTGTTATAGAATACGGGCAATGTTCGAGGCGCTAGAGGAGTCGGACCCGGATCTCGCCAGCATGCTGGTCCGAGAGGATCAGCGACAGGCCGAGTCGTTGTGTCTCATTCCATCGGAGAATTACTGCTCGGCTGCCGTTCTCGAAGCCAATGGGACTGTCCTCGTGAACAAGTACTGCGAGGGGTATCCAGGGAAGCGTTATTACGAGGGCAACGAAATCATCGACGAAGTCGAGTTGCTCGCTCAGGCGCGTGCGCGCGAATTGTTTGGCGTCGATCATGCCAACGTCCAGCCGTACTCCGGTTCACCTGCAAATCTCGCGGTATACCTCGCGCTTATTAGCCCTGGCGATACAGTCATGGGGCTGTCTCTGCCCGCGGGCGGTCACCTCACCCACGGATGGTCAGTATCTGCGACCGGAATCTGGTTTAACGCGGTCCATTACGGTGTCGATCCAGACACAGGCAGAGTCGACATGAGCACCGTGCGTGAATTGGCACTAAAAGCGCGGCCCAAGTTGCTGTTCTGTGGGGGAACCGCAGTACCGAGAACTGTTGACTTTGAGGGTTTCGCATCGATCGCCAAAGAGATTGACGCCGTCATGGTCGCCGACATATCACATATCGCCGGGTTGATAGCAGGTGGCGCGCATCCGTCACCAGTCCCGCACGCGGATGTCATTATGACAACGACACATAAGACGCTGCGTGGACCGAGGGGCGCGATCCTCATGTCTCGAGAGCGCTTCGCCAAGGCTCTCGATAAAGCTGTCTTTCCGGGCCTCCAAGGCGGTCCCCACCAGCACCAAACGGCCGCGATCGCTGCCGCTTTGGGAGAGGCGCTGACTCCCGCGTTCAGGGATTACGCCCACCTCATTGTCGCTAATGCAAAAGCCCTTGCACAGGAGCTCTTGGAGCGAGATTTTACCTTGGTCTCAGGGGGTACTGACAATCATTTGATTTTGCTCGACATGACGTCTAAGGGCCTCAGCGGTAAGGAAGTTTCCACAGCACTGATTAGGTCAGGGATCGTGACGAATGCCAATTCCATCCCATTTGACCCGAGGAAGCCGTTTGACCCGTCAGGTGTACGGATTGGTACACCGGCCCTTACGTCACGCGGGCTTCAGCCCGAGCACATGGCTGAGGTTGCCCGCTGGATCGACGAGGTGGTGGCAGCGACCCACTCAGGAGAGAACGCAGTCTACAGCCGAGTCCAGGGCGAAGTCCATGATTTGATGACGCAGTATCCAGCGCCTGGCTGCAGGTCTTCTGCGGCCTCAGCAGCAGCGTCTCACTGACCTCGCAAATTCTCGGCAGCGGCGGTTCCGAGGTCAGCACTGATCTGGTAGTTTGAATCGCCCCGAATTACGAGCCACCAAGGAGCGCTTCGCGAAAGGTCTCGTCGTAGACCCGACGGAACTCATCATCGCTAGCCCGAGCGGACCTCGTCCGCGTTTGCCCCTGGTTCCGTTCCAGGGTCGCTCGAACCGTCTCAGCAGCCGCCGCGCCTCACTGTCGGCAAGCTCCCATGCTAGTTTCTCGCGTCCATCAACCACCGCGGCGAGTCTAGCTCAAGACAACTTGCTCCACACCTCGGACCTTGTCTACCAACGAAGATCTCTATCGGGAGTTCCCGCCTGCAATTCGCCAGGCCTACGCCGACGTCGTCCGAGCGACAGGGGCGGACAGGAAGCACGAATTGCTTCTAAAGCTGGCCGAGGCCTCGCTCTTGTATCTCACGTCTCTCTCGCTGTCTGACTATCGAAGTCGTAGCGTTGAAACTTCAGCAACCGTCGAGGCTCTCATCGACGAACTACGTGGCACCCCGCTGACCTTCGCAGGCACACTGCGACTCTTTGAAGCCACGGCTGGAGCGGTAGATAACAGCCTGTTCCCTCCGGCTGGTCCATTGGATATTCAACCCCTCCGAGCAGCTAGCCAGCTTGGCTCCGCCATAGACGTCGTGAAGCAGGCAGCTAATGACCTGCCCCTGGAGGATGTATCCACGATGAGCGTCGAGCCGCACGTAGTACCGGCAATCATCGCGCCAACGAAAGATGTGAGCTGGTGGACTACATGGTCATATCTCGTCATGTACAGGAACATCGTGGCGAGCGAGACAGACCAGCCTTGGCCATCCCGTGGCTCCCGCTACTACGCCGTGTTTAATCCGCTGCTCGAGGCAGCCGTCGTCGAAATTCTGACTTACGGCGCTCCAGCACATTCGGTGCTGCATTATCCTGTAGCTACGCTGACCTCTATCACAGAGCATCCCAACGGAACTATCAGACACACGCTATGCGGAGAGGCTTTTGGCGTCTGGTTCGAGACCCATATTGTTGACGCAAAAAAGGTTACCGACACTTGGGCGCAGGAGGATTGGCAAGCCACAGCTAGGTCGAACTACATCTTGGAAGAGAAGAACGACGGGGAGTTCGTGATTCGCGCGTTGCATTGGGATCTCAGTAAGGGTCCTCCACCCCCACCCGTCATTGCGCGGTCCGCCGATCGCGGAATTCGCGCCCTCCCTGCGCGAATCTCCCGCATGGTGACGGGAGGGACAATTTAGAGGGTCGCGGTGAAGCTCCTGGTACGTGTGGTGAGTTCGCTCAGGGACCACTGCCGGATGGGACCGAGTTCCACGTCACGTGTCCAATTAACATGGGATCTGCAGTCGACGTTGAGCTAAGAAAAGCAAGCGAGTATTTTGTGAGCGGCTTGCGGCCACATCAACACAAGCTTGACAAGGCGCTCCGCTATACCTGCGATCAACTAGACCTTGCGCCGATGCATATCCACGTTCGCCAGTGGAGTAACCTTGAGATCGGCAAGGGGATGGGGTCTGACGGCACGATGTACGAGGGCATTACGGTAGTGAACCAAAAAACCGGCCTAGCTCTTCGCGAATGGTCATGGCATCCGGACTTTGTGATTGTGATGCTCGTCCCTGGCAATTCTGTCCTAACAGGAAACATACAATTTCTCGGTAAGGAGAAGCTGGCGCCTGAGTATGCCGAGCTACTTGAAGCATTTGATGCTGCAATCGCTCGCCGCTCCGTATCCGACTTTGCAGAGCTGTCCACCCGCGCCGCGGTGCTTAATGCTCCGTATCTACTTAATCCTCACGCTCAGATCTTGTCGAAACGTCTGTCAGAGCTAGGCGCGCTCGGGCTCAACGTCGGCCACACCGGGACAGTATGTGGGCTCCTCTACCCAAACACGCAGACTGGGCATGAGCAGGCTAGCGAGGCAGACTTCAAGATGCGTCGATGGTTCACAGACCTCAGCGAGGTTATGGTAGTCACAACTCCGCCATGCCTAGCGTCCACGGAGTGACGCCGCACGACTTGACCGGCCTAAAAAGCGAGCAGCGTTGCTCCAGCAAAAATGAGGAGCGCGAAGCAGCGTTGCACCGCAAGACGATGCGCTGCTCCCAGAGCTCGATTGAGGCGCGCGGAGAGAAACGCTAGGCCAGAGAACCACGCCGTCGTACCGGCGGCGACGCCTAGCACCCATAGTGCGAGGTTCAGCAAGCCGTGGGGATGGGCGATCGCCAAAGCAGAGAGACCGAGCCAAAGTGCCGCGGTGCCTGGGTTTAGCGCGGCAATCCCGATCGTGGTACGAGGCGATAGTGTAGATAGGCGGCGCGACCAAAGGGCTGCAGCCGCGAGGAGACAGAAGGCAACTGCGACGACATGCATGAGCTGGGCGCTGACGGTGTTAGCTGCGATGACCCCCAGTGAGGCAAGAAGCGCGTACACCGCATCTGTGGTGGCTGCGCCGACGACGATAGGAAGAGCTCCTCGCGCTCCGTCACGCGCCATGGCCATGCATAGGGCCGTGTTAGCTCCTGGCGGGATCGAGACTATGAGAGCAAATACGAAGCCCAATCCGAGGACATTCATGGCCGCGAACAGGTCTTGTTGAGGAAGTGGCACACAGCCTTAGTCTGGAGCGGAAGATAGGGGCTTGTCAAGAGTCCGGGTCGTCGCTGCTCAAAACAGTAGCCGCTAGCCGCATCGGTCTTTCCTACCCGGCTAGCGATGTCTCTGTTGATCCGCTATCCAGAGACCATCATGCTAGCCATTTGATGGTTGGTAACCGGGAGTTTGGGGAGAAGCTCAAGATCCGTGTATAGACCCTCGCTAGCACGATAGGTTGCTACCGTCTGCCATAGTTTTCCTGCGACGTCTTGGTAACTCACGGTTATCTCGAAGTCGCTCACGGTCGATAGCTCCTCGGCAACCTCAAGCTCGACCGGAAGGAGGCGATGTGCCCCGAGGCCGGCAAGACGTCCGGTCGCGCGCTGCTGCGGCGGCTCGCCTTGGCCAGACAATGTCACCCAGACGATGGTCTCGAGTGCTGGCCCAGGCCCTATGTTCTCCATGGGTATCCAGAGCGTTCTGCGGTTGATCAGCTGAGGGCCTAGAGATGGCGAGGCAGGATCATCGGGTCGGAGCTTCCGCGTAGCGTCGATGATCGGCACGATGATAGGCCGATGGGCTTCCGTCACCTCACGCCGCGACAGCTCAACCTCTTCATCGGTCTGCCTGAGGGCGCGCTTTGTGTAGCTCAAGGAGCGAAGCGAGAGAATCAACGCGCCTAGCGTCAAAAGCGCAAGTATTAGGGTGGCGAAACCAGTCGGATCGACGTCATCAGTGAACTCTATCCCTGGTATCACACCAGGATTCTACGTGCAACGGTCCTCGTCTGCCTGCCGGAGCTCGCGCGCCTCGGCGGTGGGATTGGCAGGATCATCGTCGAGATCTCCGGCTGTGAGAGCTGCTCGCCGGCAACTTCAACGCGGGCGTCGCCGTTCGGGCCTGCGACGACCTTGTACGAGGCGATCGACTCCTCCTCGCGCACCTCGCCCTCCGTGCGGCGCACGCATGCACAGCTCGATCGGTGGACGTGACCTGAAAGCCCGCTAGTTCTAGCGAGAGTCGCTGGCATCTGTCAATCGGCCATCGAATGACGAGTGGCTGCGACACGCGGTGACGGCGCACAAGTGCCGTTGCCCGACGCGTCGATGCGAGGGCGGCAGGAGTGCCGCCCTCGCGGGGTTGGCTATGCGGCGGCCGGTCTCTAAGCGGCTGGTCCGTCGGCTTTGTTGGACCACATGAGTTGGATTGGGACTTGCCCGTTGCCGTTGGCGAGTGGGATCTCTTTGAAGACGAGGTCGAGGTTTCCGCCGCAGGCGTTGATGGGTAGGTCGCCGATCTCTCCGTGTCCTGTTTGGGAGTACCAGCCGAGGAGTGCTCCCTTGCCGGTGGCGTTGACATCCTCGACGTCGGGGTCGGTGCGGGCCTCGTTGAGCTCGTGGTAGAAAGTCGCTACGACGCTCTTCCACGGTTCGTTGAACGCGACGATGCCGTTGTGACCCTCGGAGTACACGCCGATGGCGTAGTAGACGGTGGTGTCCGGCTCGGGGTGGATGCTGCCGTGGTAGCCGCCAAGTCCTTCCTTTGAGCTTGCCGCGTCGTCGTCTTCGAGCTTGATCGTGCCAGCGCGGCGGCGCTCGTGCTCTTGCTCCGCGCCCGCGGGCGCTTTGAAGCCGGGGGAGAAGTCGTCGGAGAGAACTACCCCGGCAGGCAACATGATGTTGATGACGCAGCTCGCGGGATCCTCCGCGCCGAGGACACCTTCGCGGTGCAGCTGCGCCGCGAGCTGCTCAGCGGTGTCCTTGTAGACGGTCTTCGGGACCGGCGCTTCGTGTACCGCCGAGGGCAGCATGCGCGAGGTGATCGGCCCGTTGTAGTACTGCGCGATCACGCCCTGCAGGTCTGCGTCACTCATCGCCTCCTCGAGGCTGCTGTCGATGTTGTCCATCACTTCAGCCTCGGGCCACGCGTCGACGCCTCCGACATAGCGGTTGACGAACACCAGGTCGCTGATCGTGCGGCCCCCGACCTGTTCGAGGTTCCAATCCGGCTGCGGTTCAAAGCCTTCAGCCAGCGCCGCCGAGCGAGCCTTGCCGGTGTGTTTCGGCTTTGGTGCGTGCGTCGCACGGTGCGCCGCAGAACCCGGCGCCAACACCACATTCAAGCTCCGATCATCCATCATGCCCCCAATCGCGAAAGATCACATAGTCGACGCTCAAGCATACTCCCCACACACCAAAAAATGGAACGATCCTGTTACGCGGAAGCGCGCAAGCGACCGGTCGTTCTGCGCCGAAACTCGCCTTAGTGTGCGTGCCCAAGGCTATGCAGAGAGATGGGAGCTTCGCCCCACCCGCCAGGGCACTGGGAGACGCTAGGTCGCCGGTAGCTTGAGCGCCGCCAGCGACGTAGATGAGACGAGCGCGTCTTGAGGAGTGTGTGAGTCGTAGCGGGCGTCGACCGCGATGCTCACTGTGTGGGTTCCGGCTGGTGCCTTGGCGAGCGACTGGCTCGGGATGTAGACGGTTTGACCGCCCTCAAGACGCACCTGCCCTTCATCAACGCGCCGCTTGTCGAGGAACACGACAAACCCGATAGTCGCCCCGGGTGTCCTTGGCGCCTTCGTTCTTGAGCGCGAGCACCCCTGAAATATAGAGCTGACCGGACCCTCGCATGGAGAGACGAAGCGAGCGATTGACCTCTCCAAGTCCCGCTGGGGGCGGAACGCAGGGTGGTGCGACCTCACCCTGTTCGAGCGGAGTATTGCAAGCGGTTTTTGGAAGATCAGCCGGGTGCGCATCCACCGCAGCACGCGCACCCAGCGGAAAGCCCAGCGTCCTCGGTGTCACAGCGCCGGCCCGAAGCTGCCGGTCACCGACACTATTCGCAGGCAGGACGAGCGCCGCGTAGGAGACGCCCCCGAGGCAGAGAAACAGCGCCAGCGTCGAGACGAGATTGGCGTAGCTCAACTTCTCGCGCCATGAGCCCTTCACGCTCATCGACTCTACCCATCTTCAACGCCCGAAGCCCGGCGTTTACGCCGTGCTTCCTGGTGGCCTCTTGGAGGTCGGCCTACCCTGGCCGGTCGGGCGTCCGTCCTGGCGCTCGCGAGCACCCCTGGTCGCGGGCGTGTTCTGCTGCATCGCAAGCTGCCTTGGACGGACGCCGCTTGACGAGCACCAGCGGCGGGGAGCAGGCGCTCACCGACAACGTAGCCAAGGTCGAGGCACTTGTGGGGCCACACAACGAAGACTTAACAACATGAGAGCGATCGCGCGCTGGCTGCGCACCTGGACCTCGCTCTCGTGCAGCTCTACCGTCCTTCGGCCTCGATGCGTCAGGTTCTGGCTTGGTCCTGCGTGCGCGGTCAGCCTGCCAGCGGGGCAGCTTCCTCCGACTGTCCAGCGTGTCCCGCCGTAGCGGGAGTCGCCACGTTTGAGGCTATGGAAGTAGCCCTCGATGTAACGGCAGCCGTCCGTCACGTTGGCAACGCGTCGCTGAGGTAGACGCTTTCGGCGCCGTTGCTCTTGGCGCGCCAAACTTCTTTGAACATTGCGGCAGTGCCGCTGGTACCGGGTAGCCCGTTGCCCATTTGGGTGTAAGGCAGATAATCCCAGCTAACCCTGTGGCGTTGAAACGTTACGCTGGGCTTGAAGACGCCCTGCGGTTCCTGGCGAGCTGCGCGCCGTCGCCTACGGTTGTCCACGAGTCAACCGAGAAGCACGGCCAAGGCTTCTCCCCCCGACGCCCAGCACCAAGGCATACCGCATCGCCCCCGGGAAGGCCCTCGACCTAACAGACGAGTACGGCGACTTCACTCCGGCTGGCGCAAGTCCGAGGCACACCCCGAGTTCCAGCGCCTCATGGCCGACGCCCGCCGCGGGCAAGTTCAACCAAGGACAACCGGATCGTCGCCGTCAAACTCAACCCGGCGTTCGCCAACTACTTCACGGCGTCGGAGGTGCGGGCCACGCACCCAAAGCCGACGCGGAGGATCAGGCAACAACTACGGGAGCGACGGGGGTCGAAACCGCGTTTGTTGCCTCGGAGATTGAGATCCGGCCGTAGCCAGTTCGGAGGTGTCTGCGCCACGTCAAGCACACTTGGATTCGACGAGATCGCCGCCGACATAACAAGTAGCGTTCCAACATATGGGCCTGCGCAGCGACGAGGAGAAGCGTCCGCTCCTTCAGGAGCGTAGGCAGGTAGACGGTCTCGCGGGGCTATGGGCTCTCATCGGATCGGCGTTGGGAGGCTCGGCAATGCTCGATCCGGCGGTCGCCGCTGGGACGGTGCCGCTGGGAATCGTCTGCGGCGTTTTCGCCTACAGTTTCAAGCGGCGCAAGGCAGCCTGCGACGAGGTGATCGACGATCCACCTCGCAGCGACTACACCATCTCCACCCGCCCTCAGCGTGATTGGTTCGATCCCGAGCGCCTAGACGACGTCCTGAACCCGGTCCAGGTGCGCCTCTGCAAGCTTCTAGCGGAGGGGGATGCCAACCTGCGTGCAGCCGTGAGGGCAGACGAGCGCGCGCAGGGTGCCTACGCCGCCGAGAACGAGGAATACAGCTACCGACAGGCAGTCACAAGCGACGCTTTCATGGACGCTTTTGTGCTGGTGCAGAAAGAGACGGCGCCCTTCGTATACGAGATGCGCCAGGAGCTGGATGCGGACCCACGCTGGGCGACTATAAGCACGGGCGCGGGCCGTGACCTCAGCCATTTTCTGGCCCGAAGCCTGCCCGTCGAGCGGCAAAGCGACATGGTCCCTGCCGGTGAACTCGCCGAGCCCACTGTGAGCCTCGCTCGAACCCTGCCCCCGGAAGCACTCACGGCGCTGCGGGCCGCCGGCATCTCGGCCACCGTGCTTCGCTCGATCGACGTACCGCGCGGTGACGACCCGCTCGCGGAACTGAACTCAGCGCTCGGGGACTATGCAAAGTCTCAGCGGGTGCACACGGAGCGCCTGTACCTGGCTGGGCAGCATCGTCGCGACCCGCTTGATCGGCTGAAAGCTAACGAGCGTTGATCGCGACGAGCCCCGTCAGCGCCCGACCGAGCCGTACGGAGCTTCATCCGCTGGCTGAAGACGAACGATGCTGCTCGTGATCTTCGGCGCGGGTGCGTCCTTCGACTGTGGCCCTTTGGATCACCCGGCGCGCCCGTTCTTGCCGCTGACTGCTGACCTCATCAGCCGGGAGCACCGCACGATCGCGCGAAGATATCGCGGGTGCATGCCCGTGATCGACTATCTAGAGCACGCGACACGAGACGGTTCCCTCAACCTTGAGCAAGCACTTGACCGCTTCGCAGAGGACGATCCGCTCCGCCATGTGCAACTCGTAGCATTTAGATTCTACTTGTGCGAGATGCTGACTCAAATTGAGGGCATCGTGTACAGCAATGCTTACAGTCAGACCTTCTACATGAGCCTTCTGAACTCGCTGGCGAGGTGGAGACACAGCACGCAGGAGCGAATAGCCCTCCTTACGTTCAACTATGACACGCTTATCGAGCGAGCCGCTGAAGAGGTCGTGACCGGCTGGAAACTGGACGGACCCGGGTATGTAGAGCGCGACGACTGGACCCTAGTCAAGCTCCATGGCTCGTTGGGTTGGTCTCGAGTTGCGCGCTACGCACGTAGTCTCCCGGCGCTTGGCGGCAACGCTGAAAGAGCCCTGACCGTCGCGGACCAGCTTGCCGATTCAACCCTTCCGTTTATTCACAGAAGCGCGCTGCAAGGCGATGACTACAACGATGCACCCACCGATAACTTCGGTGCGGAACAAGCTATCCCCACGCGACCAGTACTGATACCCGCACTGTCCATACCGCTGGAAGCTAAGACGCAGTTCGAGTGCCCGTCGGAGCACGTTGGCGCGCTACGCACTGCGATTCCGGAGGTGGACAGAGTGCTCATTTGCGGTTGGAGAGCAACAGACCGACACGCGGTCGAACTACTAAGCGACAGCGGACTGCGGCCCGATTGTCGGCTCGCCATCGTCGCGAAGACCGATGACAGTGGGCAGGGAGGAGTCGACGAGACGCTCGACAACCTCGGCGATCTACTCGGCCGGGACAACCTCACATTCGAGACGAACGAGGGTATGACCGATTTCATCAGGAACCGAGATCGTCTCTTGCCACTTCTACTAGATAAAGGCTGAGGCGGGGTGGCTGACCCAAGCATAGGCACCGACTCATATATGACTGGGCGCGCGGGCGCGCGATCAGGCACTCCCCGAGTAGGGCTGGCGCGCCAAAACGATCTCGGATACCTCGACGGCACCCGCATCGCGTAGGGCACTTGCTACTGCACGAAGCGTAAGACCCTCCGTGTACACGTCGTCGTAGATAAGGACGCGCTTCCCATGAACCAGCCCTGGTTCGGGGATGGTCAGTGCAGGTCGCAGCTCGTATTCAGCAATCTCATGGCGCTTCTCCCATGTCTTTCCACGAAACGGGGTAGTTGCTGCCGTCTTCTCGACAACCCCGACGCGAAACGGCCAAGTGCCATCGTCCTCAATGATCGCTCGCTCAATCACCAGCCCCGTGTGATCGAACTTCCGCCCTCCATCCCCGATCCAGGTCGGACTGGGGATGATGAGGTCATAGCGATGGAACACAGCGCGGTGTGCGTTGAGGTACCCGAGCAGCACTCGAGCAAAGATGGCCGCCCACGCGCGCTTTTCCTCGACCTTGTACCTGTCGATCGCACGCCTGAGCGGTCCCGTTCGCATTGAAATCGCCCAGACCCACTGGAAGAAACGGCTGTCTTCGTCCCAGTTACAGAGAGGGTTGCCGCACGATCCGTCGTCCTTTAGCGCAAGCTCGCAGAGTTCGCAGCGATCCTTGGCGAGCCGCTCGAACGAGCTTTTGGCGCAGTCGAAGCAGACCTGGGCGGGCCCACTGACGCGGTATGGGCACCTAGCGCAGTTACCGAACCCAGCGGGCTGCGGACGACTGCTCACTTTGGCTCACGCGAGCTCTAGTGCGAGCTGCTGTCGCCCGGCCGAGAGCTGCTCGACCGCAGTAGGCGAACGGAGTCGTGCGAGTACGTCCTCGACCGAGCGGATCTCGATCGCACCGCGGTTCTCGACGTACTTCTGCGCCCAGGGCTGGGAGGTAACGAGACGACTGACCAGGAACACACGCTTGCCGTGCTCAAGCGCTAGCCGGGCCTGCATCTTGGCTCCAGAGGTTTCGCTCGCCTCGATCACCACCGTGCCCTGGCTCATACCGGAGGTCACCACGTTGCGACGAGGAAAGTTGTAGGTCGTGGGCGGTTGGCTGGGCCAGAACTGAGACACAAGTGCGCCGGACTGCACGATGCGCTCAGCAAGCTCGGAGTTCTCCTTGGGGTAGCAGCGAAGGATGCCGGTGCCCAGCACCGCGATCGTCCGCCCGCCTTGCGCAAGTGTCTCCTCGTGCGCGGCCGTATCGATGCCTTTTGCTAGCCCCGACAGAACAGTTACACCGTGCTCCGCGAGGAGGCCAGCCATACGCCGTGCGCTATCAATGCCAGCATTCGAGGCCTCACGTGTGCCCACCACGGCGACCGAGCGGGCATCGTCGCGCTCTAGGCGCCCGCGGTAGAAGAGGAACGGCGGCAGGTTGTAGATGACCCGAAGATTCGCCGGGTAGTCGTCGTCGAGAACCGTCACGAGCCTCGCTCCTGCGTCCTCAGCACGGCGAATCTCCTCGACAGCGCGCAGCCTCTGCTTAGCCATATCCCCACTTGCACCGGCGATCAGTTTCTGGGTCTCCCGGGCCTGCTTAGATGTCTCGGTTAGCTGTCCTTGGAGAAGCCGTTCGAGACCGAGGGGCTGCTGCGCTTCCCGCGCGATCACATGCCAGTTCGCGTGATCAAGCGCGCATAGCGCAAGAAGCGAGGTCTGCATCTCAAGATCCATCGTACTGCTCCTATCGAACGTATGTTCGCCTAATTCTACCCCGGGACGCGGACATTACTCTCCCGCTCATACTGCTCCGCCAGGTGCTTCACGGTCGGGAAAAGGCACCTCCGAGAAGCCGCAAGCCGCATGGCTGAACGCGAAGAGCGCACGCACGGCACGCGGGCGGCTCTTCAGCAAGGACACCGTGCGCGAGATGCTTTGCAACGCCGCCTATGCCGGCTACGTCTCCGGGCTACGCGACAAGAGCCGCAGCATCCGGGGTCTGCACGAGCCGATCGTTACCGACGAGCTGTTCGACCGCGTGCAGGAAGTCCGCTCCTGGCGCACCCGCGTCGTCAAACCCGGCCGCCCTTCCGAGGAGTACCTACTGCGCAAGCTCATCCACTGCGAGCGCTGCGGCGCCCGCATGCACGGCTGCCGCACCGGATGGGAGGGAATGCGTCGCTACCAGTGCTCGACCCGCCGCCACCACGGCGACTGCGAACAGAAGATGACCCCTGCCCAACCGCTGGAGGAGCAGCTGATCGACTGGCTGCACGACTTCCAACCCGACCACACGTTGCGTCAACTCATGTTGGACACGATCCAAACACAAGCCGGCACGCACCCTGGCGAGGACGCGGAACGTCGCCGCGAGCTGACCGCCCAGCTTGAGCGACTACGCGACCTCTACGTCATGGGCGACATCACCAAGCCCCAATACGCGATGCGCCGCCAGATGATGGAGGAGGAGCTACAGCGCAGCAAGCCACCAACCGACCCCGACCTCGACCGCGCGCAAACGATCCTCGAAGACTTCACCCGCTTCTGGGACGCCGAGCCCGAGCCCGCCGAGCGGCGCAAGCTGATCCTCTCCTTGTTCGCGCAGGTCTGGGCCAAGGACAACCAGATCGTCGCCGTCAAACCCAACCCGGCGTTCGCCAACTACTTCACCGCCGCGTCGGAGGTGCGATCCACGCACCCAAAAGCCGACGCGGGGGATGAGGCAACAAATACGGGGAGTTCGGGACAAGCTGCGAACCCGGCCCCCCATCTGGACCGACTGCTCGAGTTCCTCATGGAGCCGATTGGGCGGAAAGCCCGAAGGCGAGCCGCAGACGCGGTGTGCGCCACGAGGACTTGAATCCCGATCACTGGGAGTTCGGGACGCGCGTTGCAAACCGAGAGGTGACCTGGATCGGCTACTGGAGGAGCTGCTGGAGCCGAGTGGGCGGGACGCTCGGCGACGGGCAGCCGAGGCGATAGGCGGCGGCGTAGCGGCAGAGACGAGTTCCCGCTCCGATATCTAAATCGTGCCCGGAGGCTGATCACGCCTCAACTCAAGCTGCCAGCCCGAAGAGCTTGAACCTCGTGCGTCGACCCTCTCCCGTAGCGTAGCCACAATCTCCGCTACTACGCTTGGCAAGTCACGGCGAACGTCAAAGTCCCATACACGCAAGATCGCCCATCCTCCGGCGCTCAGGATCGCGTCGACCCGCTTATCCCGCGCAACATTCCCCGCGATCTTGTCGTCCCAATAGCGCCCCGAGCGACCCGGACGGTGGCGGGATGGGTGGCCGTGCCAGAAGGCTCCGTCGATGAAGAGCGCCACGCGGAGCGACGGCCATGCGAGGTCTGGTGTTCCGGCGGCCCGCTTGTAATGGCACCGCCATCCTCGGACGCCGGCGGCGAAGAGAGCTTGACGAACAGCCATCTCCGGCGACGTGTTCTCTGTCTTCACCGCAGACATAATGCGGTGCCGTTGCTCGGGAGTACGCGTGTCTGTCACGAGCCGATTCCTGATCTGGAGCCGCGAGTCGCAACGACCACGGTCCCGGCTAGTCTATCGCGCGTGCCGGCTCGCAAGACAGCATCGCGACTACGGGGCCGCGAATCACTCAGTGCGGCTCGGCCTGTCGCTGTCGATCTCTTTTCAGGGGCGGGCGGCTTCTCGCTCGGATTCGAGCAGGCGGGATTCGATGTGCTCGCATCGATCGAGTACGATCCCATCCATTGTGCGGTTCACACCTTCAACTTTCCTCAGACGGAGATCGTGTGCGCCGATATAAGAGCGGTGACCGCCGAGCGTGTTCGCCATGCGGTCGAGCAAGGCTGGAAGCGACACAATCGTCAGTCCACTTGGGATGGCGAGCTTGATGTCGTCGTTGGCGGACCGCCTTGTCAGGGTTTCTCGCTAATAGGTAAGCGCCAATTCGACGATGTACGCAATCAACTCGTTTTTTCGTTTGCTCGCCTGGTTGGAGAACTACGGCCAAGGTATTTTGTAATGGAGAACGTTCCAGGGATGGCAAGCCTGATTGCAGGCCCTGACGATGATGCCCCAAAGCTAGTGGACGTGTTGCTCAGAGACTTTGTTGCAAAGGGCTACCACGTAGCGCCAGCCAAGACTCTTAACGCAGCGGAATTCGGTATCCCACAAGACCGGCGGAGGCTGATTCTGATAGGCACGCGAGAGGATTGCCCGAGAGCCACCTATCCCGAAGAGCAGACGACACCTAGGGCGCGGCGCCCAAGCGAGAGGGTCAGCGCGCCCCCGGCTACTGATCATTCCCTTTGCCCCACGGTGTCAGAGGCAATTGACGATCTCCCCAACCTCGATGGTCTTAGAGGCCTGCTTTATACAGACGAGATCACACTATCCACGCACTCTGTAACCAAGATGCATCGCGCTGCGGCTCCGTACGCTCGGATCCTAATCGGACTTGATCGCGACGACGAAGACTACTCGTATCCGAGACTCTGGGACAGTAACGTTCTCACTTCGTCGTATCGAACGACCCATGCGTCGACCGTCGCCCAGCGTTTTGACACTACACCACAAGGGTCGTCCGAGCCGACGAGTCGCCTGTTTCGTCTCCACCCTCAGGGCGTTAGCTCTACGCTACGGGCTGGCACTCACTACGAACGGGGATCTTTCAATGCCCCGCGACCCATACATCCCCGCCATCCTCGCGTGATTTCTGTGAGGGAGGCGGCCCGTCTTCACTCGTTTCCTGACTGGTTTCGCTTGCATTGGACCAAGTGGCACGGCTTTCGGCAAGTCGGTAACGCGCTGCCGCCACGGCTGGGGCGCGCGCTAGGCTGCGAGATCATCCGAGCATTGGGCACGGCGCCACGACACCCGGAACAGCAGCTCGCACTTGGTTCGCCTGACTTGCTAACCCTAGAGAACCTGCAAGCGGCCGAGTTCTTCGGTGCTGACCTCTCGCGAATTCCGCGGAACGCACTCCGTACTAGACCCGCAACCCCGGCCTCGACAACGGCCGTCTAACGCAAGTAGCCTTGGCGCCACCTGGAGGTCACAGAAATGCCATCCAAACCATCCTTGATCGACGCGAGCCCGACCAAGGAGTTTTTTATTGAGATGCTCACACGTGACATCGAACTTATTCCCGCAATCATTGATCTCGTAGACAACTGTGTAGATGGAGCCCGCCGCCTTAAGGGGGATGGGCCTTACAAGGGCCTCTCAGTGCGCTTGACCATAACGCCCAACGAATTCGTCATCAGCGACAACTGCGGTGGCATCGATCTGGAGACAGCAACGAAATACGCCTTCCGGTTCGGGCGCCCAGCCAAGATGAAGGCGACGGCCCACTCGATCGGACAGTTCGGAGTCGGCATGAAGCGGGCCCTGTTCAAGCTAGGGACTGCATTTACGGTTGAGTCCACCGCAGCTCACTCAACATTTGAGCTGGCAGTTGATGTCGCTGCCTGGAGCACGGAGGATAGCTGGCAGCTTCCGTTCGACGGTAGTAGCTTCTCAAAGGCGACGCCAGTGGCAAAGCGCGGGACGACCATTGTCGTCAATCCCTTGCATCCGAACATCGCTGCCGACTTCGCGCTAGACACGTTTCAAAGCAACCTCCGCGAGGAGCTAGAACGCGCGCACCAGCACAGCATCAGCAGAGGGCTAGCGATCACCTTGAATCGCACTCCTCTGCACGTCAATCTCGGAACCCTGCTCCAGTCGGCCGAGATACGCCCCGCCCGCCGCGAGTTTTCCCTAAATGGAGCACCCGATAGCGTTGACGTGACGATCTATTGTGGGGTTGGCGAATCGAGTCCGCGAGACGCGGGCTGGTACGTCTTTTGTAATGGCCGCCTCGTATTGGAGGCAGATCAGACGAGCGCCACGGGATGGGGAGCGCGTGATGGCCAGGCGATACCTTCATACCACAATCAGTTCGCAACTTTTCGTGGCTATGTGTTTATGGAGAGCAGCGATGCCGGTCGCTTGCCGTGGAATACCACGAAGACCGGTGTTGACGCCGACTCCGAGGTTTTCCGCAGCGTCCGTCGCGAGATGCTACAGGTCATGCGACCCGTGATTGACTTCTTGAATCGCCTAGATGCGGAGAACGACCGTGAGGAGGAGGAGGGACCAGGCCCGCTGACGGTGGCGGTTGAGAGCGCGAAGGCGGTACCACTTTCAAAAGCCCAACCGTCCGCGTCCTTTACGTGGCCTGAGCCGAAGACAAAACCAAAGCCTGCGGGCCCTAAGACGGGCCGCATTCAATACGACAAGCCAGTGAGCGAGATCAATGCCGTAAAGAAAGCCTTGGGAGCCACGACCTATGTCGAGGTCGGGATGCGCACCTTCGAGTATTTTGTCGAAGCCGAGTGCGATGACGAATGAGCAAAAGCACCCCCAGCTACGAGCGCGTTAACTATCGCCTTAAACCAGCAAAGCATGTAGAGCGGGGAATGATCCTTGAGGCTCTACAACGATTGAGGGTGTTTGCACCGCTGTGTCGGTATCGATATGTGGGTTTTGGCTCTACATATTTCGCCGACTTTATCGTGGTCCACCGTTTGCTCGGCATCAAGAAAATGATCAGCATTGAGCAGGACGAGTCGAAGCGAGCCCGCTTTGTGTTTAACCGTCCTTTCCGAACCGTAAAGCTCATATTCGGCCATTCGAACGCCGTACTCCCGACCCTTGCATGGACAACACCGTCGATTGTTTGGTTGGACTATGACGGCCCTCTGACAAACGCCGTGCTCACGGATATAGATTGGGTTTGCTCCGCGGCAGCATCAGGCAGTGTGCTGATCGTGACGGTTCATGCTGATCCTGGTCCGATGAGGCCTGACGATAAAGGCGCGCGGATCAGAACGCTCAAGAAACATATCGGCCCTAACAATGTTCCCAACGGAATCACAACAGATGGGCATCTTGCGGACTGGCGACTTGCGGAAGTGGGACGAACAGTAATCGATAGCACGATCCGCGCGGCCGTTCGAGACCGTTCTACGCGAGCTGCGACAATGTCATACAAGCAGCTCTTTAACTTCCACTACCGAGACGGAGCACGGATGTCGACGGTGGGTGGGATACTACTCGATGATGACCAGCGAGCAGACCTTGAGCGCTGCTCGTTCAACGACCTAAGTTACGTACGGTCCGACGGTTCCGCGTGCCTTATTACAGTCCCATTTCTTACTAACCGAGAGGTGAGAAGTCTAGATAGGCATCTCCCTGCCACTGCCGCAGGCACAAGCGTAGCCATGATCCCCCAGCATGACCGCGACGCCTACGCAGACATCTATCGATTCTTTCCAACGTTTGTTGACGCGGAATTCTAGCTGGCGTACGAATCGGGGCGACAATCGCCCCCCAGCGTGCGGGGTCCAATCCCGGCTGGTTGAGAACCTCATCTTGTCGCGGCTATAACAACGATGCGAAGCGCGTCGCACAAGCGGGCATTGGACGTCAACTTTTCTTACGGGCTTTGCGTTCTCTGCCGTAGCATTTGTTGGTACGAGGTTCCCGTCCGCCAAGAGCTGAAAGGGCGCCGCGCAGCAGCCAACGGGCCCGCAACGTGCGAGTCTGGAGTACGTGACTGTGTTTCCAGGCGCGATACGCTGCTTCTGTACCGGCGAGCGGCGGGTCGTATGTCCTAGGGAATAGGCGGTCGAGCTGATCGCTAGCTTCCTCAACTGCCTTCAGCTGCTGTGTACTCAGCACAGCGCCTAGCGCCTTGAGGTCTTGAAATGCTACACGTGTACCTCCGCCCACAGCGTAGGGGGGAAGCATCTCTCCGCACTTCACCATGTCCTTAACGCCGCGGTCAATCACCTCGAATTGGACTGCATAGGCTCTCGCCGCAGCGTGACCGGCTTCGGTGGCGTCGCTCCGCCTCTGACCAGCAACCAGGATCGCCGCCAACACAACCGCGACAAGCGTAGCCGCGACCTGCGCGAGGGACGTCGCCCGCGTCCACCAGTCTCCTCGCTTCGATGCTCGCGTATCTGGGTCCTTGTCCATTCTTTGGAACTATATGTAAGGTGTCGCACATTCGGCGATCCGCGACCCTCACGCGGCGCCAGGTGGATGTCCGCTTGATCGATCCTCCAAGAACTTAGCAAGGCATTGTACGAACCAATCCGCGGTGGCGACAACGTTGGCGGTCCGATAGTGAAGTGCTGCCATTCCACCTCGGGGGAAACCAGGGGTGGTCGCCCCTATCGGCCGGCGGTCTGCATCGAACTCTGACGATACCGAACGATGGCTGACTGCCGTGGTGGTCTCCAAAGCTAACGCGGCCGTCCAACGATACAACCACGCTGACGCGGACTGACTGCCCGTCACCAACGTACCTCTCCCAATGAAAGACTTTGAATCCATGATGCCATGGCTCGGAGGGGTTGCCCAGGTAAAATCGCTCCGGCGCTAGCTGTTCTTGGCGGACGGCAGACAGAAAAGCCTGAATGGCGCTATTGACACGAGGGTTCTGTTCCTCAACTCTGCGGCGAGCGCGACTCGCGATCACCTCGGCTCTCTCAGTCTCCGCTAAGGCCCGCTCTGCGGCTGCACGGGCACGAGCCGCATACCCGGCGCGCGCCTGTGAAAGTCCGCCGTCATCCATCCTCGGGCGAGGATACGGCATAACGTCGTACAACCCGGTATTGAGCGACGAGCCTAGAGAAGCCGTCGGAACTCCTGTCGGCTCAGACCCGCCGCTTTGATGATCGCTAGCAGCAGGCCAGGTTTGACGTCCCGGTTGTGTGCCGGCACCGCGATCGCCTCGCGCCTAGCCCGATGGACGAGGTAATGGTGGCTACCCCGCGTGCGCTCGTGCTCCCAGCCGGCGCGCTCAAGAGCGCGTATGAGTCGCCGTGGCTGAACCGCGGGGAGCTTTTCGTTCACCCGCTAACGGCGACCCGCTCACGGCGTACCGAGGGTAGCTTCCAGCCGCGCTCGCGCATGGTCGCTAGATAGCCTTCGATCGCGTCTTTGGCCATCGCCAGCGCGTCGCTGACCGTTTCTCCTTCGGTGACGACACCGGGGAGCTCAGGAACAGACACGACAAACCCACCCTCTGCCTGGGGGATGAGAACTACTTCGTACTGCTTCGCTTCCATGAGCGCCTCCGCGTTACTGTCTTCATCATACGCTCGCTAGGCCGAACAGGCAAGGAGCTCGGGGGATCGCACAAGCGGCATTGAGCGTCAGGCGTCTTGCAGGCCCGGCAGCTCGTAAGGCGGAAGCTCGCCGGTTTCAAGCAACCGTTCCAGCCTGGGCCGAAGCTCGGCGTCGCTGGCTCCGGCGCTAAAGGTGTTGAACACATCATCCTCTGCGAGGCGGAGAATGCGCGCCTCCTCGCTTTCGCTGACTACGTACCCTCCCTCCGCAGTGCGCTCGAAGCCGAACAGCGCCAGAAGGTCTTCGGCGACTTGCGCAGTCGGAACGTTCATGACGATTCGCAGATCCTCCGGTGACCAGGGCTTGCGCCCCAACGTTCGGCTCACGTTTCGTGCGCTTCCTCCACGCTCGACCCACCCGGGGCTATGCGTCTCGATGCTATGCCGTCGACGTAGACGACTGAGAAGGCGCTCTCGAGCCTCGCCACCTAGGGAATAAACACCACGAGCGACGAGAAGGCCTTCGAGCACTTCCCACGAGGTGAGTAGCGCTTCCCAAGCAAGTTGGAACCCGTCGCCCCCCTGAGGTAACAACATCGGGAGATACGGCCGGAGCGGATCGCCACTTAGGAGTCCCTTGTCGCCCGCCCGAACGAGCCATTCATATGGGATCTCATCGGCTCGGAGATTCCACCTAGCGTGCCGCTCCGCGTCGACGAGGATCAGATCAGTCGCCCATTCATAGCGCTCGGAGAACCGGGGCTCGTCCTCCGGCACGTAGAACCAAGCCCAGTAGATCACGTCCATCAGGTCGGCCGGATGGGCGTGGCTGTCGGCGCTTACTTGTGGATGCCAATGCTCAAGAGCACGGCGGTAGACCGACGCGAGCGTCTCGTGAGCGTCCACCGAAAGCCGAAGCTTCAGCCGGTCCGCATACGGCTTCCCGAATCCATTGTCCCCGAACGGCGGCTCGAACTTCGGCAGCCAGTCAGCAAGCACGGCGATTGTGACGTCGTAAGTCATCCGGGCGGCATGCTACCTCCGCCGCATCCGCCGGACGAGTGCACTCGAGGCGATCTACGTGGCGTCACGACGTCACAATCGGCGTCGAGCGACTACCGACGCCGTAATACGCCAGAAAGGCTCACGCTGTCCTTGCCAGCACGAGCGCGTTTCGGCATAGTATGGCCGATGGATGAAGTCGCTCGTGGCGATGACGAGTTTATGCCGCCATACCGTGGATCCAATACTCGGCTTCTCGCACGGGCTCTGCGAGACACCCTGCCGAAGACGCTTGAAGACGCTTGGACCCTGAAGAGCGGCATCATCACCGGCCGCGAATTCGGTCTCCGTCAAGGGCGCACGCTCGGGCTCGCGGTTCTCGGGACCCTAGCGTCGGACCGGATCCAACGAGGTGTAGTTCGTGCAGCACGAAAGCGTCCTATCGCTATCGGCACCTCCCACGCCGTCGTCTCGTCGATCGTCCTCGGCGGGATGGCCGATCTAACGCACTTTGCCCGTGGCGACATGACAGCGCGCCAGCTGGTCGAGTCTCGGACGCAAGACGCGTTTCAGGCGGGCGGCAGCCACCTGCTCGTTTTTTTTGCTGGCACTGCACTAGTTGCCGCGCCAGTCGAGATCCCCGCCGCTGTCACCGCGCTGGCTCTGCTTGCTGTTGGAGCTGGAGCCGATGTCGGGATGCGCCTAGCATGGGCGCGCGCTGTGAAGCCCATGCTAGGGCTGGGGCAGGATCGTCCGACCCCACCTCAGATCACGTCCTCTCCATGCAACCCCATTCGCTGCAGCGCGTAGTACCACCGCGGCGGTCGAAGGGGGGCAGCAATTGCCTCCTCAGTCGCGCTCTCAAAGGCCGCCATACCGAACTCCGTCGCGACGTCCTTAACTAGCCCTACGCCAGGAATAGCCGCCCCTGCCGCTGCTCCAAGCCATCGGACCTTTCTGACACGCCCCTCTGTCACGAGTTCGCTCTTAATTGCCGCCTTGAGATATCGCGAGAGCCACTCGTGAGAGACTCCCTCACCGCTTGCCAGCGCATCGATAATCTCTTCCCGCAGGGAGGCAACCGCTCGGTCATCCTTGACAAACTCGATGACCTTCTCGACGTTGTCTGGGCGCAGCTCGGGGATTACAACATCAAACAAGATGCGTGCTTGTCGGCGGATTTCGTACTCCGCGGACATCTCATCCCACCGCGTGGAATACAGTCGATCAAAGAAGGGCTGCGAGTCGTCCCAATCGATGAACGGTTGCTGCAAGCTGTGGCGTATCAAATCGGTCGACAATATCTCGGCGACAACGAAGCGCATGGTCCCTCGCACGTCGTTTGGCGTCACGCGGTCGGACGCGCCAGGCTCCCCGGCCATTAAGGCCATCAGACGCTCGCGTAGATCGTCGTCGTCCTCGTGACCAATCTCCCGTAGCCAGCTCTCGATTCCGACGTGGCCGAGATTCAGCGTCCTCATCGCCTCGCTGCCAAAATCTGCCTGGAAGCTCGCGAACTCCGGGCGGACGCGATTCCATTGCCGCTGCATATCACGAAGCCACTCAGCCGGCCGCTCAAGCAGCACGTCAGTCTTCCGCAGCAACTCATCGCGGTGGGAGTCGATAATCTCTCCCATGTCCACAGATTCCAGCAGGCCGGCTTCCCTCAATGCGACCAGCGAGCCGACCAGTGGTCGCAAATACTCGCGATTCGCTTCCACGAGGTCCTGGAACACCTGCCCGTCGATGATGAACCCGTGTCCGACCAGGAGCGCGGTGTAGTCAAGGTCAATACCCCTTACGGCGCGCTGTGAGACTGGATAGACCATGTGCTCGGGAAGCGGCGTCCGAAGCACGGGGTTATGTCTGCCAACCGTGGAAAAAAAGAACTTCATGCCGTAAAGAGCGGGTTGTGAGCAAGCTCGCCGTTCCACTCGGTGTAATGCTTAAGCTTGTTGACGCCATAAGCAATGTGCAGCGGTGGCACCGAACGCGTGACGACCGCCCCAGCACAAACGTATGCTCGCGGGCCAATCTCAAGACCACCCGCGACCATCGCGTCGAAGCCAACAAAGCTATCGTCGTGAATGGTAACGGAGGGCTCTGGTGACTCGTGGTGGTCCCACGAGATCGTGGAGTCCTCGTGCTTGTGTATCACGCGACCAAACACGCGGCAACGATCGCCTATTACGGCGTGCTCAGAAATGACGTTGCCGACGACACAGTCGCTGCCGATGTAGGTATGGCCGCCGACGCTTGCTGCGTAGATTAGAAGTGTGTCAGCGCCGATACGGGTGTTTCGACCTACCGAGCACCTCTCGTCGATGATCACCCTTGGCCCAAGCTCGACGGCCTCTCCGATCGTGACAAACGGACCTATGTACACAGGGTCAGCGAACCGTGGCTCGGGCGACGGCGGTTGCCAGTTGCTGGCGACCATACCTTGAAGAGGCCGTAGCGCCACCCCGATCAGTGCCGTAGGGTGTATGAATGTCTCCAGTCGGTCAGGCATCTTCGACCGTGCTGAGCTCAGCAACAGCGCGGGCATAGTTCGACGCCGTCAGGGCTGAATCTTGGTCCGTGTCGCCTGCTTTCGCGAGGCCGTGCTCGGTTTCGTCCATGACTGTGAGGGTCACGTTGGGATATTCTGCCGCGACTCGTTCGGAGACGGCAAGAGGCACCATGCCATCCTGGTTGCCGTGGAAAATTCGCACGGGACAAGTCACGTGTGCCAGCGTCGGAATGACATTCACGAGCAGCAGGTCTGCGGCGAAGTCTGCGCCTAGCTCGAAACCGGGCTCGAGTACCAACGTCGTGTCGCCGTTGAGCGTCGAAATAATTCGCTCGCGCCCGAAGTTGCCCTCTCCCCACCCCGTCAGGGGCTCGACAAACGTCTCGTAGAAATCGAGGACAGGGGCGAGAAGCACGAGCCTGTCGACCGCCTGTCCGAGAACAAGGGTTGCTGTAATCGCGGCTGGCGCCGAAAAACTGGCAGCAAGTATGCGCAGTTGCTTGACATCGTGCGCCCGGTCGAGCCAGCGGGCGACAGCGAGAAGGTCCAGAAGTTGAGTGCGAACATTGAACTCGGTGAGGGGCGCTTTGCTATCGCCGTGGCCGCGGAAGTCGAGACGCAGCGATTGCTCTCCGGCGTCGGCGAGCTCACGCGCCAGACGCTGGAACGTGTCGCCGTACTCATCCTTATGGGTTGTGATGCCATGCAAGAGAAGTGTCATATGGCGGCGTGCGCCGCTCTGGGTATCCGGCTTGGCGACTATCGCCTCGATTGAGGTGCCGTCTAGTGCCGGCACTGATACTCTGCTCTCAGTCATAGGCTCTCCCCCTGAAATGTGTCGGTAAGGTAGCTGGCTACAAAGCTGCGGATCTCCCTGATGGCGATGGAGGAAAGCTCGTCTCGTGCCTCCTCAAGAGCGGCCACCATTTGCCTGTCCTCCGTGACATGGCGAAGCACTGCAATTCGGGCGAGCGCAGCATCGCGATGTTCTTCCCATTCCCGGTCAGTTCCGTCGTCGAGCGGGAGGCCGTCGATAAGGCGCGATCGAAGACCCTCAATGATCAGGTCGCCAAACTGCTCAAAGCGTGCCCGTCCGGGCTGCTCCCATGCTTGATACGGGCGTTGGCGCGCCTCACCGAGAGAGGCGATCCGCGCCCCCTTTACGTGGGCAAAGAGAAAAAACCAGTCATCGTTGTAGATCCGCGGAAAATATGTATCCACTGCGTCGACGCTCAGAAAGAGGCAGTTGCCCCCGATCGAGATCTTGGACGGCTTGTGCAGGACGATACGCTCAATGTGTTCGACCGTCGACACGTCGGGATACTCAAGAATGTGAAAGCTAGCCATGTCAACATTGTCGTTCAGCGCAGCGCGAGCGGTCAATAGATTCGTTTCGGACAGGTAGATGTCGTCGTCGAGGAGGCCGATGCGGGTGTACCCCTCCTGCCGCGCATGCGCTAGGGCGGCGGTGCGCTTGGCTGGGATGTCGTATCCCGGCATCAGCGCGGCGGAGCGTGTTGTGTTTGCCGGCCGACGTAGGTACGCAGAGCGATCGAATGCGGCCGGTAGTTCCGTCCAGCTGAGAAGGCGATCTGACGTTGACTCAATGGCCCAAGCGGCTGGACAGTCAGTGAAGAGATACACGACATTGCTGGCGTGCACAAGGAGACGGTTTGCGTCGGTAGCTGGGGCAGGGCGAGTGTGCATCGTGGGGACATAGATCGCGTCCAGAATGCGTCCCGGCGCGACGCTATCGTCCGGATAGATCCGGGGGAAGGGCATCGCCGTATCAGGCGTCGCTAGGCGTTGGGGCGTGGTAGGCGACGCGGTCATCTAGCAGGGCCGCCCCAGTGGAAATCGACAGACGAGCCGCTGGCCAGCGATGGCGGCCGACGCTTCAGCCACATGGGCGCGGCCCCCTTCGCCACCTTCGCAAGATGCGATATGACCCGCGCCGCGCACAAGTGAACTTCAACATCCCTCTCCTGAACTCTCGAATCCCGACAGATCGAGTGCGCAGCATATCGGAACGCGCCCGATAGATAAGGCGCGCCTAATGAGGGCTCGTCAACCCGGTAGGCGTCGCCGCAAACGTCGCACAAGTGCCGGTGTACGAAGTCAGTCGCTGTCCCAGCCCCGAGGATTGCGTCTGCCGTTCTGCCCGTATGGAGGCTCGTCGGTGTCGGCGGTGGAGTCGTCTGGCTCAGCCCACTCGTGCAGACAGTGGGTGGCGGATGCGAGTAGCCAGGTCGTGCGCTGCAAGCGCTTGCCGAGCTCGAACCATGTAGCGGAGGGAGATGGATCGTCTGTGTCGAGCAGGCTCAGAGCCTCGTCCAACGCGCCGCGCAGATTCTCGCGGAACCCGCCGATCCTCTCACCGGCGGCAGCGCGAGCCTCGCGCCAGTAACGGTGCTGCGGCGCCTCGGGCAGGTTGAGGCCACCGCGGACGGCATCCAGTCGTCTGCTGCCCTTGTCTGTGAGCCCCCACACCTCGTTACTGCGGCGTCGGGACTGCTCGATCAGCTCGGCGGCTTCGAGCGCCTCGAGTTTGGGGCGTAGCTGCTGGGTCGTCCAGCCGTTGTGGACGACCCCCAGGTGTTGCTTGATGATCCTGAGCGCCACGTCCGGCTCCTCGCGGCCCCGGTGGCAGACGGCTCGCTCGATCGCGGCGAGGATCAGGTCGTTCGACGGCAGCTCGGCAGGCGTAGGCTTCTCTGCGGGCATGGGGAGTACCAGCTCCTTGTGTCCGGGCCTCGGTACGGGTTCCAGCCCGTGCCGGGGCCGCTTGGGCTTATGGAGCCGCCGAAGCTACGGCTGCGTGGCCTGATGGGTCAAGGTGTGGGGCGGGTCCGCACAGCGGAGTAGCTCAACGTTTGGCAACAGCGGGGGCGTTGAGCGCCTGGACGCCGCTTGCCTCGATCTGCTCGGCGCGGGCAAGCAGCTCAGAGGCGGACAGCCCGAGTCCGGCGGCCAGGCGGCGCAGGCTGGCGTAGCTGGGGTTGCGCTTGCCGGTCTCGACATTGCTCAGCCAGCGCTGATGCAGATCAGTGTCGTTGGCTAGCTGCTCCTGGGTGATTCCGAGCTCCCCGCGGCGGGCTTTGACGGCGAGACCGAGAGCGTGCTGGAAGGCCGGGGAGGCAGACATGGGGCCAGCCTTCCCGCACGTCCCCCCTCAAGCAATGACATTCGAGTAGACCTCTGCTTGACATTGCGGTAGAGTCGCCGCCCATGACATTCCAGTAGAGAGGCCTGTACGGACATAGCGGCACTCCACACGGTTGCGACCGTGTCCGTAACGGCTCTCGCTGAGAGCCAAAGGAGCCATTTGCATGACAGGCAACAGACGATCTCGCATAGCGATGGTGTTGGGCGCCTGTCTCGCTGGTATCGGTGGCCTCTCCATCTATGGTGTCGCTGGCGCCCGACCAGCTGACCCTGCCTCGAGCGCCACCGTCGGCTCGAGCTGCGCCGATCCGGAGGTGTGGAGCGTGGGGGCTGGGCCGACCCTGCCTAGGCTCGCCGCGACGCTGCCGGGCCACATCAACGTCGGGGGCGCGTTCCCGCCCGGTGCTCCCGCCACGGTGTACTGGTTCCTGTCTCCGGGCTATGTCATTTGCAGCGCGAAGGTACAGCTCGCGGGCGGCGCGACTGTGGCACCGACGACGGTGTTGCCCTATCCCTCCCCAACGCCGCTCGGCGGCCAGTACGACGAGAGCTCCGACCCAGCCTCCCACTACACCGCCATCACCATCACGGCCGCCAAATCACCCGTGCCGCCGGGACGGAGCTGCAACTACCCGGTCAAGAGCACCCTGTTTGAAACCTTCGCCGCCCGTCATGGTGGCCGTCCGCCAGCCGTCTACGTCAAAGCGATCGAGGTGTCGCCGACCTCTCTGCGACTCAAGCTCACCCCCCGCAAGCCCAACCTGCGCCTCTGCCCTAAAGCCGATCTTGATCTGTGGCTCACCACGCCCCACGGCGAACTCATCCGTCCCATCCACGTCTCCGTGCCAATCAACCCGCACGGCGGTCTGACCGCGCCCATCACGCTACCGCCGGGCAGCTACCGAAGCGGCGAAACGGGCGAGCCGGTTTTCAACTTCGTCTCGGTCTATGCCCGCTACACCCAGCCTCCCGCCACTGTCGGGCTCAAACACACGGCCCAGGCAGCCACCGCCGCCCAGCCGCTCAAACCCGCTCCCAAAACCGTCTTCCAATGCCAGAAGAAGTTCAAAGGCAGCAAGCAGAGGAAGGCTAGGTCTGCCTGCATTCAGCGGGTGAAGTCAGAAAAGCCGGGTACGAGCTGCGCCCACCCCCTCATCAGCGGGTGGCAAGGGGCGGCTCATGTCGGCGACGCCCGGGACTTCACCGTTGAAATCCAGGGGGTTGACCCCAATTTGCCGAATGGCAGCATTGAGCACATGTACCTGGAAATCACGGTGCATAACCCCCGGGTGGTACTGTGCCCCAAGGCCGAAATCATCGTCGACTACAAGACGACTGAAGAACTGCTGCATAGCGTCCCCGGAGTCGGACGCGAACTGACCTACTTTGTGTCAGTCGAACCCCATGGGGGGACTAGCTCCACCGTGCTGACTCAGACTGGCGGATACCAGGCGTACGCCAAGGCGCGGTATGTGAAATGAGGTATGGCCAGCGGCGACGGCAACGATCACGCCGCTTGCTTGAGAGAATAAGTCCAAATGCTGCCCCCGGCGAGCTGCCATAGCTCGCCGGGAAAGGTGAAAGTCATCGGTCTAAGCGCTTGCTCGCACCTGGCTCTGAGTCAATCAAGCCAGCTGCGTGACTAAAGCGCGTAGCGCATCCAGCGCCAACGGCGTGGGATCGACAAGGCGTAGATGAGGCGATGGCGAGAGGGAAGGCGATCAGTCAGCCGGTAGTACCAGCGGCGATGGCGCCTTTCGAGCCACTGCTTCTCGGTCAGGATGCCGCTGCGTTCGTCGCTCGCCGTTGAGCGCGAGGCGAGTAGGCGGTCATCGGCCTCACTCCAACCGGGTCCGAACGGATAAGGTGGGTGAGGGGCGGAGAGATCGTAGTCTTCGATGATTTCTCCGATCTCGATCATGTGCGCCTTGGTCAGGCGGCGTCTCATGAATCGCACTGCCTCGGCCCTTGTCGCTCCTAGCCGACTACCAGATCCCCCAAGGCCTCCTGCTGCCGCGAGGAAACCGGCCGCGAGGTGCATCTCAAACTCTGGGTCAGCCTTACACCACGACTTGCGCCTCAAAATGATGTCTTCATGTTCGGCGCGGGTCATCTTCTCCTCGCGCTCGCCGTGACGCCAGTATCTTTCGGCGTACTCCTCATGATCGCGGGGAGTAAATATCCCCCAAGTCTTACTCATAGTTTCGGGCTCCTTCCAAATCGGTGCCTACGGCGCAAGCGCATGCGCCGTACGTTGTGACCTAGAAGGAGCCCCGTCGCAGAGCGACAATTTTGATTGTAATGGACTCACTTACTATCAGTAAAGAACTAAATTCTACATCGGAACCTACTTTCATCGATATCACCCAGCACCTTTGCCGAGAGTTACATCGGACTCATCGACTTTCGCCCTCCTCCCCCAACGCAAAGTCGGCTACCGTATCCGGAGCGTAGATCGAGCGGTACAGCACGTCCGCGATGAGGCGAATTGCGAGTCGGCGGTGCTCTTGTGCCCACGCCTTCCCATTCGCGTTTCCGCGGGCTTCGGCTGCTCCTAGGTACCTCTTCGCTAGCGGCGCGTTGCGGTAGCCCCGAGCCTCACCGATAAGCCGAGGTCCCTCGTCCGGGTACTCCGGGAGGGCAGCTGCCGCTATGTCTCGAAGCAGGTCGCATGCTCCGATTTCTAGATCCTTCTTCTCGATCACTTCCGAACCCTTGCCAAGACGCTTACGCGAGCGGGCGCGTTCATCAACAAGGTGCATGTCCAGTAGCCAGGGTGCCTCGGTCTCCATTACACATGCTCGCGTGCCGACCCTCACGACGCGCTCCATAAAGGAGTCGATGTCCCTGGGAGTCGGCCCGAATCGGTCGCTAGGGGGACTTTGATCCCCAGCGATGCCTTCGGGCATGAGTGGGCCTCCTGTCGGTACTCGCGAGCTCTGAGGTCTGCCTCGAACCTGCCGAAAAACTGCCTCAGGTACTGATGAAAGAGCTGCACAAATCCTTGCTCTATGTCATCGCCAAACCTGCCTTTCTTGCTCGTAGGTTGTTGCTCACGATGAAGCGGCTGTCTCACCTCGACGAGAGTCGTCAAACCGAGGAAGACAACGCGCATCCATTCGCAGGCCCGGCCAACTGGGCCTGATGTCCAACTCCCACAATCGATAGGAGTAGCCATGTCTCGATATGTAGCAGTTCGCTCGGACGTTTTGCCGGCCCGCATCGGTAACAGGCTCGCCAGGACGCTCAAGAGCATGGATCAACAGACGATGGCGCTCGAACGCGCCGACGAAGTCAAGATCGGCCGCACGGTCCAGGCCGCCCGCAAGGGTATGCTCGGGATCGCCCTGATCGCCGCCGACGAGGCGGCGTGGGCGCAGGCCCAGCCACACGCGGCAGATCGGGTGCGCGGAGCCGCCGAGCTCGCCTCGGTCGCCATCTACGCTCGCATCGCTGAGACCGGGTACTAGGCGATGGAGCTTCTGATCGTCATCGGAGTGTGCGTGCTGTGGTGCATGCTCTTCAACGTCGCCAGAGACCTACACACGCAGGCCCGTCATCGCCGTGAAGACCGCGTGATGTCCGACTACCTCGAGGCTGAGGACGCCCGCTACCACCACCTCCGCATGGCCGAGATCGACGCCACGGTCGAGCGGGCAAAAGCGGAAATGGCCCGTATCGCCGCCGAAGACCGCGGCGATGTCCTCGATGGCACCTGCCAAGAGATAGAGCCGCGATGACCGAGAACGAGCAGCTCCAACGTGTCTGCGAGTGGAACCGGCAGCTCGTCAGCGAGAACACAGGTCTGCGCGAGACTCTAGGTCGCGTAGAGCAAGAACGCGACGAACTCCGCTATGCCAACAGCAACCTCCGAGTCGAGCGGGACGCCGCCGATGTGCTCTTGGGTGAGGCGATGGATGGCTTGGTCGAGGGGAGCCAACGGTGAGCAAGCTCGCCTCAACGGTTGGCCTGATGGTCCTCGGGCTGGTCGTTTTGGCTGCCTCCAGTCGCGCCCTAATCGCTCTGGCCGGAGCGCTCGTTACCCCCATTTTGGTGGGCGGCATTGTCGCGGGTCTGCTGCGCTGCGTGTGGTGGTTCACCGGCCCGCGATAACTCAAAAGAGTCCCGATCGTCTCTCAAAGCACAGCCGGATTCAGTCCTGGTGACAAAAAAAGTCCTTGACTCAAACATTTCACCTGGTCAATACTCAGGAGGTTCAATACCGAACAAAACACGAACAAGGAGATAGCTATGTAACAACAACTCACAGTGAAAGGAGGTGCAATTACTTATGGCACGAAGAATTCATATCAAGGGGATTAGGCGTACGGAGATCGACACCGATCTTCTCGCCTATGTCTATTTTTTGCAAGGGAAGCGGCTGGTTCAGCAGCGCCGGGAACGCGCGGCGAAGGATAAACCCACACGTCCGGCTTCTTCTCCTGGTAAGCGGCTGCACCGGGAAAGCGGGGGTGACCATGAACGCTGATCTCCTAGCCCTGGTCGCTGCCGGTGGTGGCTCGACCATGCTCGTCGGGATCGCCGCGCACGAGTACGCGCAGGCCGAGAAGATGCGGGCGAGCCGGGTCCGGCTTCGCACGCGCTATCCCTTGGGCCTGGAACCGGCGCAGCTGTCCGCCGCCTGGGACGCCCTGGCTGGTTTGCCCTACACCACCGAGCTCGTCGCCGAGGTGGTAGCGAGTGAGGGCTCCATCACCCACGGCTTGCTGGCCCCGCAAGCGGTCCTGGAGTCGGTGCGCTCGACGTTGGTCGCTGTTGTCCCGAGCCTGCGCGTCACCGAGGCACCAGCGAGTCCCCGCGACCCTGTGATCCTGAGCCTGCGGCTGTTCGTCTCCACGCCGAGCCTGCTCTCGACGGATAACCCTGCGGTTGCGTCGCGGTCGCTGCTCAGTGGCCTTGCCAATCTGCGGAAACGCGAGACTGTCGTGGTTCGCTGGGCGCTATCGCCGGGCAGCCCTCGGCGACACCAGGAACCGACAGATCCCACCCCGCGGCAGCGGGAGATCGCCAAAGCCTGGGCGGCCAAGACCGCGCCCCCTGGCCTCCGCGTCAGCGGGCTGGTCCTGATCCGAGCTGCAACCAAGGCTCGCGCCCGCGAGTTGGCTTCGCACATCGAGAACGTGCTGCGTAGCCGCCGGGGTCTCGTGGGCAGTGTCCGAGTTACGTGCGAGCGCGGTAACCGCACGCTGGCCGCACTCCCCAAGGTCGGCCGCACCTCGGGGTGGCTGTCTACTGCGGAGCTGCTGCCGCTGCTCGGGGTGCTGGGTTCTGAGGCGGTGCCGGGAGTGGAGGTCGGCTCCCCGGAGATCCTGGCGACGCGCGAGATGGCCCGCACCGGTCGGCGGTTGTTCATCGCGAGGGATTGGAGCGGCGAGCGGCCGGTAGCGCTCTCCCCCCAGGCAGCGACCCATCACGTCGCGGTGATTGGGCCGAGCGGTGTCGGCAAGAGCGTGCTGCTCGCCAACTCCATCTTGAGTGATATTGAGGCCGGCCACGGCGGGTTGGTGATCGACCCGAAGGGCGACCTGATCGACACCATCCTTGATCGTGTCCCGCGTGAGCACGCCGAGCGGATCGTGGTGCTTGACGCGGGAGACGATACGCGGCCTACCCCCGGTTTGGATGTGCTGCATGGCGGCGACCCCGACGCTCGCGCGGATGTCCTGATCCGCACGCTCAAGTCGATGTTCCCGGACTGGGGTATTCGCTCGGAGACCTTCGGGCGGCTCGGACTCAGAACTCTGAGCGAGGTTCCCGGTGCGACGTTGATGGATCTCGCTCGGCTGTTCGCGGATGAGCCTTACCGTCGCGCGGCTGTGGCAAAGCTCGGTGATGGGTTCCTCCGCGACTCGTGGCAGAACTACGAAGCGCTATCGCCGGCGGCCAAGGTCGACGTCGTGCAGGCCCCGCTCTCTCGGACGATGGCGTTGCTGGCGCGTCCCCGTGTTCGCGCCGTTGTTGCTAGTGCCGACCCGAAGATCGACGTGGCTCGGTTGCTCGCCGAAAAACGGTTCCTGCTGGTGTCGCTGGCGCCGGGTGCGCTAGGGGAGGCAGGCACGTTGGTCGCCTCGGCGGTGATGACGGCGACCTGGGCTGCGGTCGAGGCGCGGGTGGCGCTCCCGCCGGAGCAGCGTCACCTGCTCAACATCTATGTCGATGAGACCGCGACGATCGTCAACGGTCTGCCGAGCAACCTTGAGCTGATCGCGGAGCGAGCGCGAGGGCTCGGAGCCAGCCTGACCGTCGCGGTCCAAACCTTGGGTCGTGTCCCCGAGCCCACGCGATCGGCGCTGCTGGGGAATCTGGCGACTCTGATCAGCTTCCGCGCGGGAGCGACCGAAGCGGCGGCGATAGCCCGCGAGCTGCCCGGTATCTCGGGGGACGACCTGATGGCGCTCGGGCGCTTTGAGGTGGCTGCCCGTGTCGGCACCGGGTCGGGTAGCGCGGTCGCGGTCGTGACCGGCCGCACCGAGCCGCTGCCAGCAAAGACCGGCCAAGCCGCGGCGATCCGTGACCGCTCAGCGCTCCTCTTTGGCAGCACACCAATGCCACCGAACACTGACCGCCAGGAGCAGCCCGACGCCCGCGAAGGCGACGATCTCGTCGGTTCTCGAAGGAGGCAGGCGTGAGTCCGGTCGCTGGTCCGCTCGCGTCGAGCAGCCGAGCCTTGAAGTCGCCTAGCGGTGCTGGCTCCGCGAGCCTTACGCCAACGAAAGACCTGCCTCCTCGCAGGCGCTTGTCTCCCCGCCAGCTGGCCGTCATCTCCGAGCAGCTCTCCCATCGTGACCGTGAAGCCCTACGGACGGTCGGCCGCTTCCGGGTGATGAGTGGAGCCCAGCTTGCGGAGCTGTTGTGGGATGAGGTCTCCCTCAACGCTCGCGCACGGGTAGCACGGCGGGGGCTCTCCCGGCTGGCGCGTCTCGGTGTGCTTCAGCCGCTCGCGCGCCGGGTCGGTGGCGTGCGCTCAGGGAGCGCCAGTACCACCTTCGCGGTCGGCCGCGCCGGGCAGTACCTCCTGCGATCGGGTCAGCCTTCGAGGCGGCGGGTACGAACAGCGCATACCCCCGGAGCGCGCTACCTCGCGCACACGCTGGCGGTGGCCCAACTCTACGTCGACCTGGTCGCGGCCGAGCGCCAGGAACAGGCCGAGCTGATCCGCTTTGAGCCAGAGCCGGAATGTTGGCGTCCCTACATGGCGGGGCTCGGTGCGCGGCAGGTGCTCAAGCCGGACGCCTACGTGAAGCTCGCGTGCGGGGACTACGAGTTCTCGTGGTTCATCGAGGCCGACATGGCGACCGAGGCGCTGACGACCGTCAAAGCCAAAGCCGCCAGATACCACGACTACTTCCGTACCGGCACCGAGCAGGCCGCCCGTGGCGTATTTCCCCGCGTGCTCTGGATCGTGCCGGGCGAAGACCGCGCCGAGGCCGTCCGCGACACGCTCACGCAACTGCCGCCTGCCGCTCACCGTCTGTTCGTGGTCGCCACCACCACCGATGCGCTGGCGCTGCTTGCGAGCGGGGCGAGCTCGTGAGTACGCCCAAGCTCTCCCTCTACTCCGACGCCAGCGAGGTTTGGCGGCTGCTCGAGGCCGACGCGCTGATAACGCTCGCCAAACTCCCCGACGCCTGCGTCGACGCGATCGTCACCGATCCGCCATACGGGATCGACTTCGGCGGGGAAGCCTGGGACGGCGCGGATATCCGCCGAGCGGTCAGCGGCCAGGAGCATGTGGCTGCCAGTGAGGCGTTTGAGCGTTGGACGCGGGTGTGGGCCACCGAAGCTCGTCGGGTACTGAAGCCGGGCGGGCACCTGATCGCGTTCGGGGCTCCCCGTACCTTCCACCGCCTCGTCTGCGGGATCGAGGACGCCGGGCTTGAAGTGCGCGATCAGCTGTTGTGGCTCTACGCCCAAGGCGTACCGAAATCTCGGCGTTGGCCGAACGGACTCGGCACCGCGCTGAAGCCGGCCTATGAGCCGATCTTGATGGCACGCTCGCCATTCGTCGGGACCGCCGCCCGCAACCTCGCCCGGTGGGGAACGGGCACGCTGAACATCGACGCGGCGCGAGTGGATGGGTACTGGCCCGCGAACCTCACGCTCTCCCACGCTCCCGACTGCACCGACGCAGGCTGTGGCGATGGGTGTCCCGCGAGGCTGCTTGACGCTCGGCGGGAGAACTTGAGCCGGATGTTCTTTTGCGCCAAGGCGTCTCGGGATGAGCGAGAAGCCGGGTGCGAGCAGATCCCGACACGGTCGGTACAGATCTTCACCGGCCGCGATCACCCGCCACGGTTGCGGCGCAACACCCACCGCACCGTCAAGCCCATCGAGTTGATGCGTTGGTTGGTGGCATTGGTGACTCCACCCGGCGGAATGGTGCTTGACCCGTTCGCTGGCAGCGGTTCTACCGGCGCGGCAGCGGTACTCGAGGGGCGACAGTTTTTCGGAATTGAGCGGGAGCCAGAGTACATCGACATCGCCTGCGCCCGCCTCACCCACTGGGCCGCAACCGCGGCGCAGGAGGAGGTACTGCCATGAAGGCCCGTGGCAATCCCCTCGAAACCACATCAACGAAAGGAGGCCAAAGGAAGGAGAACGTAATGCATAACATACGAAAACGCAGGAAGACAGAATGGTGGGAGAAACGCAGACCGCGGGTAGCTATCTACCTGTGCGAGCCACAGACGACCGACCCGGGCGAGTCACCGAATGGTCCCTCCATCGATTATCAGCGTACGCGTTGTCGCTGTATGGCAGAGACAATGCACGCCGAAATTGTGGAGGAGTTCATTGAACGGCAGCGATCCCGAGTATGGCGACCCGCGCTCGACCAGCTGCTAGATAGCGCCGCAGGCGGTAAGCGGTTCAACCATCTGATCGTCTTCTCGATGGACCTGCTGGCGGACGATATCGATGACGCCTTTGAGACGGCTTGGTATATCGGTTCCGCGAGTGTTGAAGTTCTCCCCGCCAACTGGAGGGACGACTACCCAACACCACCCAGCTAGCCCAAACCCGTGACGGGTGACGCCCCGATAAGTCTGTCGGGCGCGTCACCCGATCGGGCTGGAGGTCTTCCGGCCCGCGGAAAGGATCTTGAGTCTTTCTGCGGGCCGACATGGCCATCCAACCCAAAGGAGAACACGCATGGCAGTAACTAAGGCCCAAGAGCTCTACGAGCGCGTCGAGGCGATGGTCGCCGCCGGCACCGAGAAGGCCGAGGCGTTCCGGCAGATCGCCGAGGAAACCGGGAGACCCTTCGATTCGGTGCGGGGCAGTTACTACTCGCACAAGAAGAAGCTCGAGGGCGGCGAGAGCAAACCACGCACTCGCCGCCGAGAGACGACACCCGACGACGCATTGGCAGACGCTCGCGCCGCGCTCGAACGGGCGATTGACTCCATCGACCGGGAGGTCGAAGTCGCCAAGACCAGAGCCGAGGAGGCCAAGGCCGAATACGACGCGCTCAAAGGCAGCGCCGCCGAGAGGAAGAAGGCCATCACCGAGCGCTTGGAGGCGCTGAAGTGACACGAACGCGAGCCGGTCGGGGTTCACACCTTGACCGGCTCGCAGCACCAATTAACAGGTTGCTTAAATCACGACTTAACGGGAAAATCGTTAAGCCAAATTAACCAAGAAGGGAGGTGTGCGACCCAATACGGCCTCGCCAGAGACAGCATCTAAACAAGAAGCAAGTAATACGAAGGAGGAATAACTATGAAAAGATCAACAACCGAAACAACATCATCGGAACCCCTGAGAAAGTTCATGCACACCATTACCATAGCGATGGCTGAATATGCTCACGACGAGCAGCGCAAGAGAATACAAGCTGGCAGAGAGCGGCAGAAGTGGAAGGGCAAGCGATGAGGGACATAGCCGTTACATCTGTCGAGCCTAAGATCACTGTCGCCTATCTACGCTCAGCAGTAGCCGGGCGGGCAGAAAGCCGCATTAGTTTGGACCGACAGCGCCGAACTTGTGAGCAATACGCCCACGCTCTCGGCTTGCGACTCGCCACGATTTATGCCGACGTCGGTGTGTCCGGCTTGTCTGAGCACCGGCCAGCCCTGGATCAACTGATGCTCGACCTAGCGCGTGGCCGCATCCGCTGTGTGGTAATCGCTGCACCCTACAGGCTGGCCCGCAATCAGGAGCTTGAACAGCGACTGTGGAGACGCATTCGGCGTCACGGAGCCTCGCTGACCATGCCGTGCGATAGCCGGCAACTACCCGACAGAAAAGAGGATATGTGACCGTATTGACGCAGGAAGTACCAACTAACGTGCTCAACTTCGAGTCGGAGATCACGGCGGTGATCTATCTGCGTGTTTCGAGTACCGGGCAGCTCACCGGGCATAACCCGGAGGGGTACTCAATCGAGGCGCAGCGTCAAGCCTGCGAACGTTACGCCGCCTCGCTGGGCGCGCGCATCGTCCGTGAGTACGTCGAGCCGGGTAGAACTGGAACCAACACCCGCCGTCAGGCGCTCCAGCAGATGCTTTCAGAGCTTGGCGAGGTGCGCCCGACCTATGTCATCTTCTATGACCTCTCACGGGTTGCCCGTGAGGAGTCTGACGCCTTCTGGCTGCTGGCTCAGGTCAAGAGCCACGGCGCGAAGCTGACCTCCACCCGCGAGCCTGTCGACGACAGCCCGCAAGGACTTCTGCTGTTCGCGATCATGGCGGGGGTCAACGCGTTCCGCTCGCGTGACGACGGGCAGAAGGTCAAGGTCGGCCTCGAACGCAAGTTCCTCGACGGCGGCACCATCGGCGTCGCCCGCATCGGCTACCTGAACATCCGCGAAAACGTCAACGGACGCGAGGTTGCCGCAATCGCCGTTGACGATGAGCGGGTCGCGCATGTCCAACTCGCATCCGATCTCGCCGCGACCGGCGATCACACCATCACGACCATAACCGACGTCCTCGAGAGCGTCGGCTTGCGCACGCGCGGTAGCTACAGGCGCCCAAGCAAACCGATGACGCGCAGCATGGTTCACCGGATGCTCCGCGACGACTACTACACCGGGATCGTCACCCACAACGGCGTCAAGGGCCGGGGACGCCACGAAGCGATCATCGACCGCGCCACCTTCGACCAGGTACAGAAGGTGCTCGACAGCCACCGCATCAGCGGCGACCGCTCCCACAAACACCACCACTACCTAAAGGGCACCATCTTCTGTATCTGCGGCAAGCGTCTCGGCTTCGGACGCCATCGCGGCAAAGGCGGCGGGCAGTACGAATACTTCTCCTGCCTCAGCCGCGTACAACGCGACGAAAAATGTGCAGCGCCGTACTTCCCGGTAGATCGCACCGAACGCGCGATCGTGCGCCACTACAAACGCGAAACCTACAAAGACGACGAGCAAACCATAGTCCGAGAAGCGCTCCACTCTTACGTGCAGTCCAAGAGCGAGATCGCCCGCCGCGAGTCAGCCCGCCACACCCGCAGGCTGCACGACCTCACCGGAGAGCAGCAGAAGCTCGTGCAGCTCTACTACAAAGGCGGCGTCTCCGAGGAGGTCTTGAAGGCCGAGCAGGAGCGCATTGAGACTGAGCGGGCCAAGGCTCAAGAATGGGCCGACGCTGCCACACGCGAGGTGGAGGACGTCATGGCCGCCCTCGATGACGCCCTCGCGATCCTGGACGAGCACGTCATCTACGACACGCTCCCAGAGAGTGCCCGCCGCCTTGTCAATCAGGCCGTGTTCCTCGCCATCGTCGTCTCAGACCCCGACAACGTTCAGGCACAGCTCACGCCGCTGTACGAGACGATCGCGCAGCTCATCCAAGAACTACGCGAGACCAAGGAACGCCCCAAAACCCGCCAGAAGCCCAGGACACCTGGGGATAAGACCGGAAGCTCCCAAAACGACCGCGACCCCGATTTTCGGGGCCGGGGTTCGTACATAGGTCGAATGGCGGGAGCGACGGGACTCGAACCCGCGACCTCTGCCGTGACAGGGCAGCGCTCTAACCTGCTGAGCTACGCCCCCGCGATCGCTTGACTCCTCTCTTGGAGGCGCCTCGCCCCTGCAGTATGGCAAGGCTCGAGCGTCGGCCCGGAGTCGAGACAAACTGGCCGGTCGGCCAAGCTTCGATAGGCTTGCCGCCGTGGCGCTGGTCGGTCCCCCTCCGATGCTCAACTCGAACCCCTTCGCGGTGCTTCTGAGCGACCTGCGCGACGAGCGCTCGGCGTCGGTGCCGTTTCCGCCTGGTGAAACGAGTCTGTCGCTTGCACGCACGCGGCGGTTTGCAGACGAACCGCTGCCGCTGCTGCTCGAGGCCTATGAGCGCTTCGGTCCGATCTTCACGCTGCGCCTCTTCCACAGCAACGTCGTCTTCATGCTCGGGCCGCAGGCCAACCACTACATCACCGTCTCCCATGCCGCGAACTTCACCTGGCGCGATTCCCACTTCCGCGATCTGATCGGGCTGATGGGAGACGGGCTGCTGACGATCGACGGCGACTTCCACCGACGCTCGCGCTTGATCATGCTGCCGGCCTTCCACCGCGAGCACATCGTCGCCTCGGTCGAGGTGATCGTGCAGGAGACGACGCGCGCGCTCGACGAGTTCACGCCGAACGAGCGCATCGACCTTTACGCTTGGACTCGGCGCCTTGCACTGCGGGTGGCGATGCGCGCGCTGTTCGGCCTGGACCCCGACGGCGTGCAGGCACGCTCGATCGACGCGGCGGGCCTGTTCGAGGACGCGCTTGCCTTCTACGCGAGCGACTTCCTGCTGCGCGTCTTCCGCGGGCCCTTCACCCCCTGGGCGCGTCTGCAAAACGCGGCGCGCAAGCTCGATGAGCTGATCTACTCGGAGATCTCACGCCGTCGCGCGACGGGCGAGCGCGGCGAGGACATCCTCAGCCTGCTGCTTGACGCCGCCGATGAGGACGGCAATACGCTGAGCGATCTGCAGATCCGTGACGAGGTTATGACGCTGATGTTCGCCGGCCATGACACGACGACCTCGACGATCTCCTTCATGTTCTACGAGCTCGCGCACCACCCCGAGATCGTCACGCGGCTGCTTGCCGAGCAAGACGCGCAGTTCGAGGACGGGCAGCCGAGCACCTCCCAGCTGATCTCCGGTGAGCTCAGCGAGCTGGAGATGGTCTTCGAGGAGACGCTGCGCATGTACCCGCCCGCCTGGGTTGGGCCGCGCCGTGCGGTCGAGGCCTTCGAGTTCGAAGGCCATACAGTGCCCGAGCGTGCCTTCGTCAACTACTGCTCCTGGGCTTCGCACCACCTCCCCGATGTGTTCGAAGACCCTGAGGAGTTCCGCCCCGAGCGCTTTGCTCCCGACGCGCGTGCAGCGCTTGCGAAGGGCGCCTACGTTCCCTTCGGTGGGGGATCGCGCACCTGCATCGGCATGCGCTTCGGACAGCTCGAGGTGCGCACGATCGCGACGCTGATTCTGTCGCGCTTCACGCTTTCGCTGCCCGCGGACTTTGCGCTCGCGATCCGCCAGATGCCGACGATCAGCCCTAAGAACGGCCTGCCGATGCTCGTGCAGCCGCGCTCGGTGCTGGCGATGAGCAGCGTTCCCGCCGCCGCCTGAGCAGTCGACCCGAAGCCCGCGGCCCTGCGGCCGCGCTCGGCTCAGCGCAGCGTCGCGGTCATCCCCAGCCGGTAGCGCGGCGTGGCGCCGGCCGTCGCGGATGCGGAGACCCCTTCGATGTAGATATGGGGATCGGCGAAGATCGTCAGCTGAAACCCTTCGATCAGGAAGCCGAGTGGGTGCGCGACGAGCCGCCCTTCGCTGGCAAGCGCGAGCGCATCCACGCCGCTGCCCACGCCGAAGAGCCCGCCGCTGGTCTGGACTTCGACCTGGCCGCCTTGGCTGTGCAGCAGGCGCACGTCGAAGCCTTCGGGTAGCGCCGCCCTAACGGACGCCTGGTCGGTGCTGGCGAGCGCACTGAGCCGTGGGCCGCGCTTGCGCAGCGTCGCGTCGCTCAGCTGCAGCGAGCCGACCTTGACGCGTTCGGCGCTGATGTCCTCACGCGCGACGTGACGGGATTCCCACAGCAGCTTCGCGGCCTGCGCCGGTTCGATCGTGAGGCTGCGCGCCTTCACGCGCACCGCGTCCACGCTGCCCCACAGGAGCTTCACGGCCGGCCACGCCGAGACGCTGACGCTCTCCACGCTCCCGTAGCGGCCCACGCGTGAGGAGATCTCGCTGGCGGCGATTCGCGGCAGGAAGACCTGCGCGAGCACGAGCACCGCCAGCAGCGCTCCCGCCAGGAAGCGCCCCACCGTTCGTGCGTTCAATGGCCGGCCACCGCGACGCATCCCCCGCAGCTTCGCAGGGGATGCGCTCGCGTGTGGAGACCCGCACTCCTAACCGATGCCGTTGGCCGTGAGGAACTGCTTGGCGACGCTCGCCGCCGACTGCTTGTCGATGCTGACCGCCTTGTTCATCTGCTGGATCGCCTGGATCGTCAACAGCGAGCTGACCTTGTTGAGCGTTTCCGCGAAGGCCGGTCCCTCGGCGGCGAGCACGCTCTGCTTGATCACCGGCGCGACGTTCTGGAAGCCGAAGACGTGCTTGGGGTCTTCGAGCACCTTGAACTTCCCATCCAGCAACTGCGCGTCGGTGGTGAACACGTCCTGCACATCCACCTGACCGGTTTCCAGCGCCTTGTAGGAGAGTTCGATCGCGATCGGCTTGAACGTCATATCAACGCCGTACTCGGACTTGATCCCGAGCACGCCCTCCTGGCGGGTGGCGAATTCGGGAGCGCCGCCGAGCGTCGCGCTCTTGCCGAGCGGCTTTAGGTCAGCGATGCTTTTGAGGTTGTGCTTGCTCGCGTAGCTCGGCAGCGTCGCCAGCGCGTCGGAGTCATAGAAAGGCGTCGTGTCGAGCAGCGTGTAGCCGTGTTTTTCCAGAAAGGCCCGCGCCTCGCCTGCCGCGGCGCTTGCGCTCGTCGGGTTCGTCTTTTGTTCAGCGACCGCCGAGAGCAGCACGCCGGTGTACTCGGGGTACATGTCAATCCGTCCCGACGTCAGCGCCTTGTAGATGATCTCTGAGGAGCCGACGTTGTCCTTGAGCGTCACCTTGAAGCCCTTGGCTTCAAGGGCCTGGGCGTAGAGCGCACCGAGGATGTTCTCCTCGGCGAAGTTCTTGTCGCCGATCGTGACGGCCGGCTTACCCGCGCCCGGACTGCTCGAGGAGCCACTGCTCGCGCTGCTGCTCGAGCTCGAGCTGCTCGACGAGGAGCTGCTTCCGCACGCCGCCAGTCCGACCACCAGCGCGAGCGCCGCCGCCCCACTCGCCATGAACCTGCCCAGTCTCCTGCTCGTCATCCATCGCCTCCTGATTGGTTATTTTCTCGATCGGAAAGATTAGAAACTGCTGCTCTCAGGCCACTGCGGCGTCGGCCACGCGCGAGCGCTCGCGGCGCGGCTCATCAATCAGCAGGCCGCGCGGGGTCAGCGCGCGCTGCACGAGCGTCAGCACGCCCTCGACCGCAAGCGCGAGCGCCGCGACGCAAATCGCGGCACCCAGCACCCCGGAGAAGTGGTAGCTCGTCTCGTTGGCGATCACGTCGCCGAGGCTGCCGCTGAAGCCGGCGAGCGAGGCGATCGTCGTGGTGCTTACGACGAACACCGCCGCCGTGCGAATCCCCGCGAAGATCAGCGGCACCGCCAGCGGCAGCTCCACGCGCCTGAGGATCGCGCCCTCGCTCATGCCCATCCCTTTCGCAGCGTCAACGAGATCGCGGTCGACGCCGTCGACCGCGAGATAAGAGTTCGTGATGATCGGCGGTACTGCGAGGATCACGAGCGCGAGCTCGACGACCGTCAGGCCGAGACCGAGGAATGCGTCACCGATCGCGAGCACCGCGAGGCTCGGCAGCGCTCGCCCGATGTTGCCGAGGTTGATCGCGAGGAACGAGCCGCGGTGTACGTGGCCCAGCCAGACTCCCAACGGGACGGCGATGATGACCGATATCGCCACGCCGATCGCACCCACCTTCAGCGTCTGGAGCGCGAGATGCGTGAGGCTCGGCAGCGCAGGCTGACCGGAGACGGCGCCGTTGTGGGCGATGAACCTGAAGGCGTCTATGAACTCGTGCATGCTCGACCCCTAGCCCGCGGGCGCCCGCGTCCAAGGGGTGAGCAGACGCTGCAGGCCGACGAGCAACGCGTCGGAGAACAGCGCGAGCAGGATCGCGAGGCCACCCGCGGAGATCAGCTCCGTCTTGAACGGCCCCTCCCCGAGCGCCGTGTGGATCGGCACGCCCAGGCCCGCGTCATAGATCGTGTAGACGATCGTCGCGAGCGCGATGATCGTCACGACCGCAATCCGCAGCCCCGCCACGATCGCCGGGAGCGCAAGCGGCAGCTCGACCCGCCACAGCGCCTGACGGCGCGACATGCCCATCCCCTCGGCCGCGTCGAGCACCTCCGCGGGCACCGCGCGCAGGCCCGTGAGGATGTTGCGAAAGAGAATCAGCAGCGTGTAGGAGACGAGCGCGATCTCCGCCGAGAAAACGTTTGGCCCGACGGGCGCCACGAGCAGCTCGAACAGTGCCAGCGATGGAATCGTGTAAAGGAAGGTCGTGACCAGGATCGTGGGACGCTCAAGGCGCCGATAGCGATGCGCGGCGAGTGCGAGTGCCATCGAGATCACGAAGCCGATTGCCACGGCCGTGAGCGCGAGCAGGATGTGCTGGCGCAGCGCCGGCCACAGAATCGGTGACCAGTTGTGGCTCACCCAGTCGCTGCAAAAAAGATGGTTGTGCACCACGCAGCTCGAGCTCTGCGCGGAGTAGTCGGGAATCACCGGCCCCCCTGCCGCGAGCGCAACGAGCACCATCAGTCGTTGCCCTCCGCGCCGCCGGAGCCGTCGGCGGCCTCCTCGCTGAGGAGCTGCTCGACGAGCGTCAGCGTCACGAGGCCTTCGACACGGCCCTCGTCATCGATCACTGTGAGCGGCTGCCCGCCCGCGCTGAGCAACGTGGAGAGCGCGTCACGCACAGAGGTCTCGCGCGATACCCGTCGCGGCCCCTCAGAGCTCTCGTCGGGGCGCAGGCCGTTGGGCTCGATCAGCTTGAGCTCCGCGAGCGTCGTCAGTGCAAGGCGCTTGAGCCCGCGGTCCGCGCCGACGAACTGCGCCACGAAGGAGTCCGCCGGGTGCGTGAGGATCTGTTGCGGAGTGTCGTACTGCGCCAGCACACCACCCTCGCGCAGGATCGCGATGCGATCGCCCATCTTGATCGCCTCGTCGATGTCGTGCGTCACGAACACGACCGTCTTCTTGACCTGCGCCTGCAGACGCAGAAACTCATCCTGCAGACGTGCGCGGTTGATCGGGTCGATCGCACCAAATGGCTCATCCATCAGCATCAGCGGCGGATCGGCCGCGAGCGCGCGTGCCACCCCAACCCGCTGGCGCTGCCCACCGGAGAGCTGCGCCGGATAGCGCCTGCTCATCTCGGCCGGGTCGAGGTCGATCAGCTCGAGTAGCTCGCTCACCCGTGCCGAGATACGCCCCTCATCCCAGCCGAGCAGGCGCGGCACCGTGGCGATATTCTCGCCGACCGTCTGGTGCGGGAACAGCCCGATTTGCTGGATCACGTAGCCGATCTCGCGCCGTAGCGCCTTGGGCTCGCGGCTGAGCACGCTCTCGCCGCCGAGCAGGATGTCGCCGCCGCTGATCGGGATCAGCCGATTGATCAGGCGCATCGCCGTCGTCTTGCCCGAGCCGGAGGGGCCAACCAGCACACACACCTCGCCGGCGGGCACGATCAGCGATAGATCCTTGATCGCGGGCTCGCGCTGCCCCGCATAGAGCTTGCTCACACCTCGGAGCTCGAGCTCAGCCGCCTGCGCGAACGCCGACGGCCCCTCGCTATGGGCAGTGTCTTCGGTCTTCAAAGGAAGTTCCCGGCCGGGGTGACTCCGATCGTACCCGCAGCCAGGCGCAAACCAAACCCCGGCGCTCGCCACGAATCCTCGGCGGCGGCCCGCTAGCCTTGAGAGCCCCGCAGGCGGGGGCGCGTAGCTCAGTTGGCTAGAGCACCTCGTTTACACCGAGGGGGTCGCCCGTTCGAGTCGGGCCGCGCCCATCGACAGCAACATCAAGCAAGCAGAAAAGCCCCACCTCGAGCGACTCAATGAACGACGCCTCCCCCATCCGCATCGCCGTGATCGGCTCGGGCCCCGCCGGCTTCTACGCCGCTGGGCATCTCCTGAAGGCCGGCGCCGAACGCGTGGAGGTCGACATGATCGAGCGACTGCCGACACCGTGGGGGCTCGTCCGCTCGGGTGTCGCCCCCGACCACCCGAAGATCAAGTCCGTCACGCGCATCTATGAGAAGACGGCCGCCCATCCGCAGTTTCGCTTTTTCGGCAACGTCAACTTTGGCGAGCACGTCTCGCGCGCTGAGCTGCTCGAGCACTATCACGCGATCGTCTACGCGACCGGCTCGCCGTCGGACCGGCCCCTTGGTATCCCCGGCGAAGACCTCTCCGGTTCACACGCGGCGACGGTGTTCGTCGGCTGGTACAACGGCCACCCCGACCACACCGACCTCGAGGTCGATCTGCTCAAAGCGGAGCGCGCGGTAGTCATCGGCAACGGCAACGTCGCGCTCGACGTCGCGCGTATGCTCGTGCTGGCACCGGCCGAGCTGGCACCGACGGACACCGCGGACCATGCGCTCGAGGTGCTCGCCCACAGCCGCGTCAACGAGGTCGTCGTCGTCGGTCGCCGCGGGCCCGCGCAGGCCGCATTCACGAACCCCGAGCTGCTCGAGCTCGGCGAGCTCGCGGACGCCGATGTGATCGTCGATTCACAGGAGCTCGAGCGCGCGCTAGCCGTCCCCGACCCGCAGGCCGAGGACAACGCCACGGCGCGGCGCAACGTCGAGATCCTGCGCGGCTACGCCAAGCGCCCCCCCACGGGGCGGCCAAAGCGGATCGTGCTGCGCTTCCTGCTCTCTCCGAGCGCGCTGCTCGCCGCTGAGGGCGGCCACCTCGGAGCGGTCGAGCTGATCCGCAACGAGCTCGTCGCCGGCCCCGACGGCAGCCTCAAAGCGCAGCCGAGCGGAGAGCGAGAAACAATTAGCGCGGGACTGCTGTTCCGCGCGATCGGCTATCGGGGCATCGCGCTCCCGGGGGTTCCCTTCGACGAGCGCGCAGCCGTGATCCCCAACCACGCCGGCTGCGTCACCGACCTTGAAAGCGGCGAGAGACAGCCCGGCGAGTATGTCGTCGGCTGGATCAAGCGCGGCCCTTCCGGCGTGATCGGGACCAACAAGAAGGACGCGCAGGAGACCGTGGACGCGATGCTGCTCGACCTCGGCCTTGGCACCAACGGGAGCGGCGCGACGGCTCCCAGCGCCCACCTACCCGCGAACCCGGACGCAGCCGCGGTGGAGAGCCTGCTGCGCTCGCGCCAACCACAGCTCGTGACTTACGCCGGCTGGGAGGCGATCGACCGCCACGAGCGCGCGCTCGGCGAGCCGGCCGGGCGTCCGCGCGTGAAGCTCACGCGCATCGAGGAGATGCTCCGCGTGGCCGCCGCCGAAGAGCCTTGAGGTCCTCGGCGGGATTTCTCGGCCTACCCTCCCAATGGGCGTTCCGGTCTGACAGACTGTCGCCCGCAAGGCCCCGTTAGCTCATCTGGTAGAGCGCCGGACTTTTAATCCGGTGGGGCGGGTTCGAGTCCCGCACGGGGCACCATTTGCTCTACGTTGGAACCAAGGCCCCTAGAAAGCTGGGGGTCTTGGCCGTTGCGGGGCCGCCGGGCTTTGGCGGGGGTCTGGCAGCCGCGTCCCAGCGCCTCGCCCCTACGGTCGACGGTTCCCTTGAACCCGTCCCGGCCTGGGCCGAAAACGGCCAGGCCGAGGCACATCCCCGGAGGTGGCCTGCGCCCTTATGCACACGAAGATGCCGCTCGACTACGCTGACGCGCCCGAGAACTTCCAGAGGCAGATCTTGATGCTGATTCTGTGGGCCGGGGAGGACTGGTACACGATCACCCAGCTCGCCAACCACGTTGGCGACACGATCGATGCCCTCGACGCAATGAGCGCCCTTTCAGACGCCGGTCTCATTCATCGCCAAGGTAACTACGTCTTTCCGACCCGTGCCGCGATTCACTTGCACAATCTGTTCGACGCAACTTGGTAGCCGCGCGCTGAGCGATCCGGCTTTTGCGTGGCAGTACCACAGGTTGACGACTCTCAGACCTCAGCCCTAGGTTCGGCGGCTCCATAAGCCCAAGCGGCCCCGGCACGGGTGATGACCGCGCCGAGGCCCGGACACAAGGAGCTGTGAACTCCCCATGCCCGCAGAGAAGCCTACGCCTGCCGAGCTGCCGTCGAACGACCTGATCCTTGCTGCGATCGAGCGAGCCGTCTGCCATCGGGGGCGCGAGGAGCCGGACGTGGCGCTCCGCATCATCAAGCAACACCTGGGGGTCGAGCACAATGGCTGGACGACCCAGCAGCTTCGGCCCAAACTTGAGGCGCACGAAGCCGCCGAGCTGATCGAGCAGTCCCGCCGCCGCAGCAATGCGGTGTGGGGGCTCACAGACAGGGGGAGCAGACGACTGGACGCCATCCGCGGTGGCCTCACGTTGCCCGAGGCACCGCAGCACCGTTACTGGCGCGAGGCTCGCGCTGCTGCTGGTGAGAGGATCGGCGGGTTCCGCGAGAATCTGCGCGGCGAGTTGGACGAGGCCATGAGCCTGCTCGATGCAGACGATCCGATCCCCTCTGCTACATGGTTCGAGCTCAGCAAGCGCTTGCAGCGCGCCACCTGGCTACTCGCATCAGCCACCTACTGCCTGCACGAGTGGACTGAGCCAGACGACGCCACCGCCGACACCGCCGACACCGACGAGCCGCCATACGGGCAGAACGGCAGACGCAACCCTCGGGGCTGGGATCACGACTGACTTCGCACACCGCCGATTGTGCGGCGCCCCGCGTCGGGATAAGGCACGTTCGCCAGCGTAGTCGTCGATCCCGGCCGCATGAATTCGTCCGATGATGTAGAGTTTGCCTCGGTTTGTCTCGTCTTCGGGCCAGCCTACTTAGGACTACGCGCTTTGCGCTCGTCCTGAGCATCGTGGTCGCGTCGCTCGCTGGCGCGTGTAATGCCTACGCCAAGCCGCGCGAACCGGCAGAATGCACACGTAAGGCCGGTGAATTCTCCCGTGGCGGAACGGTCAAACCGACGATCACGCTTACACCTGACCTGCCGACGCAGACGATCAACTTCGGCGGCGATCGTGGCTGGCAGTTTGCGGAAGTCGTGCTGAGCGCTTCACGGCCGCTTCCGAGCAACTTTAAACCCGAGCAGCTGAATATTGAGGTGCTACGGCAATTCGCTCGTCAGAGCGAAACGGACCGATCGGTGACGCTTGCACCACCCACATTCACGCCGCCCGCGATCAACCCGTCGCGTACTGCGATCACGTTTGCTGTCTGCTTCGATGGTTCGGGTCTCAGCGCCGGACACTACAACGGAGCCGTGACAGTCGAGGGGTTCAGAGGGATCGGTCCGACAAATGTCGCGTTCAACCTCAACGCCCAGAATCAAGCACTTTTCCTTGTAGTGCTGGTCATATCCGCCGTGCTCATCCTGTTCCTCCTTTTCTGGCGGGGCGCAGCAACGGTTCAAAGCGACAACGCAATGGCGGTCGTGGCGGAGGTCAACAGTAGCCTCACCGGAGGTGCGAGTGTTGTATCTCAGCAGGCAGCAGCGGACGCGCAGAAGCCGATCCAGGCTCGTCAGCGATTCGTACTCAAGGGCGAAGTTCTCCGCGATCCAATGTTCTGGGTCGGGACAATGCTTTCGACAATCGCCGCCCTAGCGGCAGCCTGGGCAATCTATTCTGCGAACAACTCGTGGGGCGTGAATCCGGTTACTGAAGCGTTTGCGATCGTGTCCGCAGTCCTTGCAGCTGTAGGCTTTCAGAGTCTTCTCACCTCGGCCGCTGGAAAATAGCGCGACGTGAGACGCACACCGCCGCTTGTGCGACACGGTGATACGACAGGCTCGCACGCCTGACGCCAGCAAAGTCACGCTGTGGGTCTGGCAATCGCGAGCACTCGCTCGAGGGCTTCGCTTCCATATCGCTTGGCTTGGACGCGGAAGAGGCCGGCATTTTCAACACCCGGGAGTGTCGGGACCGCATGCTCGATCGACGCGCTTTCGGCTGCTTTACAAAAAACGCTCCCGTCGTCCGCGCCCTTGAACTTCGCCCGGAGAAGCAGGCTGCTCCCGAAATACGAAAGGAGGTGGGCAATGGCAACGGGCGCGGCGCGCGATCTCTTTGTGGATTTCGACCCGTACACTCCTGTGGTCGTAAAGCGGCCTGCTCTCTACGTCCTCTCGATCGGTGCGGGGCGTCCGAGGTGAAATCCCTGGGCGAAGTCGACGCCGTAGTCGGTGAGTAGGGCGAGTGTCTCGGCGTCCTCGACTCCCTCGGCGATCGTCTTGTAGCCAAAGCCGTCGGCCAGCCCCACGATTGCCCTGACGAGGTGCTGGTTGGCCGGATTGGACGCTAGGTCCAGCACGAAGTCGACGTCGATCTTCAAGTAGCTGACTGGCACCGTCTTCAGGTAGGTGAAGCTGCCGAACCCTGTGCCGAAGTCATCGAGAGCGAGCTGACAGCCGATCCCAGCCAGCCCATGTGCGAACGCCGTGCCGGCCTCGACGTCCTCCATTAGCGCCGTCTCTGTGATCTCGAAGATGAGATTTGATGGATCAGCGCCAGCAGTGTGCAGTTGTCGCTCGATCAAAGACAGCAGATCGAGGTTGCCGATCGATGCTGCCGAGAGGTTCGCCTCCACGCGCAGGCCGCCGGCGGCCAAACGGACCGCTTCGCCGATCACCCAGCGATCGATCTCGCCGATTTGCCCGTACTTCTCCGCCACTGGCAGGAAACTCCCGGGCGCGATGATCTCGCCGCCCTGTCCGCGCATACGCAGTAGCAGCTCTTGGCTGGGCTGGCCCCCTGCGAGGGGAACGATCGGCTGTGAGTAGAGGACAAGCCGGTCTTGGTCGAGTGCGTCCTGGATGCGACCAACCCAGGCGAGCGTGTCCAGCTCGCGCCTGGCTCGGCCCTCCTCGGCGTGCTCGGCGCTGGTGTCACGAAACACGACAACGACTCCACGAACGTGCGTCCCGCTCATCAGAGGCGCTGCCGAGTAGGCGACGGGGAAGATCATGCCGTCCTTGCGGGTAAACGCGTCATGCATCATGCGCACGGGCCGGCCTTGCACCCTGACCTTCAACAACTCACATTCAGCCTCCGGGTAAGGCGATCCGTCCGCATGCTGGAAATGGATGGCAGCGTGCATCGACTTCCCACGCAGTTCTTCCTCGCTCCAGCCGAGGAGCTTCGAAGCTGCCGAGTTCATAAACGTCACGCGGCCCTGGTCATCGAGTGCGTATAGCCCCTCCACCATGGTGTCCATCACGGCGGCGCGAAAGTGCTCCGCTTCGTGGCGCTCAGTTATGTCGGTCACGATGACGCCGACTCCGAGCACATCTCCATCCACCCGAACCGGGTAGTAGCTCGCAAGCCAGTGCTGAAAGTCGGGCTCTCCATGCGTCTGACGCTCGACCTCAATGTTCGTCGCAGGCTCGCCGGTTTCCAGTACGCGACGGTACACATGCTCCATTTGGGCCCACACGTCTGGGACCATCTCGGCGACGGTCCGGCCGATGTGCTCATGCGGCGGAGCTCCGTTGACTTCGGCAAGCTTCTCGTTGATTCGAACGATGCGAAAATCGCGATCGACAAAGGCAAAGCCGACCGGCGCGGCCAACTGGAGCGTTTCCATGAGCGTCAACGACTCAGCTGTGCGTCGCTGGGACTCGGCGAGAGCCGTCACGTCCTGAACGGCACCAACGAAACGGCGCGGACGACCATCCTGTTCGTCCGCAACAGCCGCAAAGGAACGCAGGACGTGGAGCGTGCCGTCGGGCCAGACCGTGCGATAGACAGGGCCGGGCAGGCTCCCATCCAGCCTGGCCGCTTCAACCTCCCGCTCAACACGGTCGCGGTCGTCTGGGTGTACGCGCCCGATCACGTACTCGGGGGTGGGAGCGATCGAACCCGGCTCGACACCCAGGAGACGAAACATGTTGTCCGACCACAGCAGGACATCGGTATCGAGGTCCCACTCCCAAGTGCCGGTTTGCGCGAGCTGCTCCGCTCGCTCAAGGGCCGCACGATCGGGGCTGCCCCGAGAAGCCGCGCCAGCGCTGCGGCCAGCTGGGCGCTGGGTTGGCTCTCGGCTACCGGGCTTCCGCGACATGGGGCCTAGCCCACTGTATCGCCGAAAAGCCGACTCATCGAATACGCGCTCGGAGGCGGACGCGATTCGTCCATCCCGATAGGAAGGAGGCCATCGCCGTGCCGGTGCACAACCGCGACGTCAAACCCGGCCTGCTGCTTGCGATCATCAAAGCGGCGGGACTCAGTCGACGGGAGTTCCGGCGACTTCTTTAGGGGGACGGCTCACTACCGGGTTGTGCGACGTCGGACGAACGGCCGTGCGAACCTAGCCCGGCTCAACAAGCGCCGCAAGTTTTGCAAGTGCCATCCGCGTGCCGGTCTCATTGTCGGCTGCCGACACGCCACTCGGTATCCCTTCGTGCATTAGCAGGACGTCGGTCCCGCCGTCTGCATCAGCGAGCGTTGTCGTAATTGTCATCTCGCCGCGGAACTTGGGATCTGCCGTCTCGAACTCCAGCACTTCGACTACTTGCTCGTTCGGCACAAGCTTCACAAAGTGGCCGTGATAGGTGTCAATATGTGCCGCCGTCTTGCCAGCTCCGGTCGGCGCGTCGTACGTGAGCGAGACGCGAACCGCGCCACCTTCGCGAGCGTCGAACTCTTGAACATGGCTGGTCATGCCGTCCGGTGCCTTCCATGCCTCGATCGCACACGCGTCAAGAAGCGCTCGATAGACGGCGTCGCGCGGAGCGTTTATGTGACGAGTGATATGGGTCGTACCCATACTGATATTGTACTCTGGCGGATCGCGTACTTTCCCAAGACGCAGCGAATGGAGTCGGTCGCTCACTACCGCTTGTACGACGCTGCTGCCGTACCCAGCGTGGCTTGGCTCGACATAATTCCGGCTATGACCGACCTTAGAAGTGATTCACAGCGAGCTCGCGACCGTGGCGGTAAACGACGGCTAATGTCAGTAGCCGGTCAGGCTCAGGTGGTTAGAATCCGGTCTCCTTGTCCACACAGGAAAGCGAGATCTATGAAACCGCTACCGGCTGAGGTCTTGTACGGCACGGAGTCCTGCCACGACCCCCTAGATCCAGGCGAGGCAATTTGGAAGAGCTTCGAACTGAAGCACGGCTTGCAAACTTGTGCCCTAGCCATCACTGCACACGCCGTAGTCGGCACGGGTGAGGGTGTTGTGCCACAGCACGTCCTCAAGGTCGACGACATCAACACAACAATGACCCCGCAGCCTTTCGCAGAAGCGCACTCCCACGTGGGCTTCAACGTAACCAACACGGGCAAAACCACGATCACGGAGTGGGCGATCCGTTTCGGGTTCATCGGCGCATGACCAACCACCAGGACTGCTCCGGACGCGGAATGGCACTTGGGCGACCCGGATGGTCCGAACGCCTCGATACCAGTCTGGGGGGGCGAAAGGAGCGCTCGCCCGACAGCGCAGTAGCTCACCGTCCTGCCTGTCTGCGAACGTACGGCGCATGGAAACGTACGAGACATACGATCCCGGTAGGCGTGGGCCGGGGAAGTTCCGCAGCCTCCGCCCGCGCTCGAAGCGACCCAAGCTGCCGCCCGGAAGGGTGTATTGGGTCGCACCGCACCCGAAGACCCCGCCTGAGGAGGCGGCGCGTATCCGAGCAGGGCTTCATGGAGCGTCCGGCTGGGAGCTGGCGCGAATAGATCGCCCCTTTTAGGGAGGTTCAAGGCCACGGAGATTTCGAGAACTTTCTCGCGATCCCCGGAAGGCGGGATTCGAACTCAAGTCCCCGCAACGCGCGTCCCATCAGCGTGCAGCGCTTAGCGCCTCCGCCAGCTTATCGGCATGAATCAAGACCCGGCCTCCCTTTCGGAGGACCGGGGCGGTCCGTCCTTCTAGTAGCGGAACGTGGCTCGCACGTGGCCCAGTGGTCGGTGGGCGTCGATGGCACGGTTGTCAAGTCGAGCACGGTCACGGTGAACAGTTCGCTTCAACAGATCACGGTCGCCATTCCATCGGGCAACGATCTCGAACTTCCGCTCAGCACGCCCGACATGTCGGGTATCGCCTACGCCGGCGCCAAGATCGTCTGGGGCGAAGCACAGCTCAGCTAACGCTCATATAGTTGCGAGCGGCGTCTCTGAGCTCTGGCGTAGCGGCGGGTGCATTGTGAGGCCGCGTGGGCCGCTCGTGGAGTGGCGGCTCAGGCGATGCCGTCGAATAGCCCGCCAGGGGATAAGCCGGTAGGACGACGGCGACCGCCGTTTTCACGCCGTGGCGTGTCAGGCGTGCCACTAGGGATGTAGCCAACGGAACGGTTGCAACGGTTGGGATTCTGGGATATGCTCGCGGACAAGCCTCCAGTGGCGAGAGTCGCGTTGGGCCAACCGGGGCGCAGACGAACACCGCTGAGTAACACCGCTGAGTACGAAGGGAGTAAATCGTGACCGAGCATGAGGGCAAGTCGGAGCCACTGCGAAGTGCCGAGTTGATCCCGAAATCAGCTGCTCGGCAGGTCGCCGACGAGCGACAGGCCGAGAGCGAACTCGCCTTGATCACGAGCAAGCTCAGCGCAGTGCCGGAGCTCACACGCGATTCCGGCAACGTCAGCGACTACATCGACGGTCTGGTCAAGCGGCGAGCGGAACTCCTTGAGCGCGTCAGGCCCATACCGACGGCGGGGTCCAGGTCGACGCCGATCGACTCGCTTGTCTCGGAGCTAAGTCCTTTCTTCACAGCATGGAGGGTCGGAAACCTGCCGTACTTCTCCGAGGGCATCAACGACGTGCCGGTCGTGAAGGGAACGAGTGGAGGCTTCACGACCGAGAGCCTTTCAGCGGGTGCCCTCGAGTTCTGGGGCAACCCGCGCGACGCAGGGCTCGTGAATCCCCACATCTTGAAGTGGTGGAACCACAACTGGACCTGCTCATACGTATTCCCCGCCGCCCCGGCGACCGGGACGCTCCACTATCGCTTTTCGATTGAAACGAGCTGGGAGGCTGTCCTAGCGAGCGCCTTGTCCGGCATCGTCGGCGCATCCATCACCATTGGTCGAACGCCCGACGCAGAGAGCAGCAGTCCCTTTGGTTCAGGCGCCGAAACGGAGCTGACGTTCCCGTTCTTGTTTACGCTGCCGGAAGCCAACACCAACCTGCACGTCACTCAGCCACTCATCGAGTTCTCTGGTGCTATCGAGGTGCAGGCCGGAAAGAACGCCGCGATCGGGCTGGTCTGCGGCATACACGCGGGGCTCGCCAGTGGCTACGTCGAGATACTCGGAGGCTCCATGTGGACACGGCTGGTGGCGCCGGGCCAGCCGTCAGATTACGCCAACCGCGATCAGCTCGAATACGTATTCGAGCCCGATTGGTGGGTCCACGCGGTCGGTCAGCGCCTCGACCACGCCACCGCCTCGTAGCTCGGCAATAGCTGGCCAAGCGGCCTTCCACTTTTGCTGGCAGCGGCAGGCCGTCGTGGTCCTAGCAGTGACGCAGCGATCCTTGGAAATGATGGCCTCGCCGAGCGTCGCTCGATCCTTCCCTGACCAGCGGCAGGACGTCTTCGATGCCGTGCTTACACGTTCGACCGGCGATTACAGCAGCCTCGAGCAATCGACGGTTGGTCGAGCCGTGATCGACAGCTACGAACGACTCGAGCGCGCAATTGAGGCTTACGCCAGCGAGGACGACCAGCCTTTCGACGGTCCGGTCGTGATCGGTAAGTCTTAGCTCCACCGAGATCGGGTCGCGCCTGAAATCAACAAGTGAGCGCGAGATGGTCCCCCGGTGCGTAATGCACCTAATCCGCAGCGAAATAAGCGTTTGGGACGGTCTGCGTGAAAACCTGTCCGCCCGGAGTCAAGACGCTGAGATCGCGGCGAAGCGAGCTCGTCATCAGCATGCGCTGACGACGCGTCCTCGGCCGTCGCGCGCGACGTAGACCCTAGCCTGCACCGCCTTGGCGTCGAGGCGAGCACGCTCGGCGGTTGCTGCCTTGCGCTTCGCGAGAAACCTTAGGGTGAGTGACATGTCCATGCATCGGACGAGCGAGCACGCAGCGGGGTAGACCTAACCCGCAAGCCAGCGACCGCTAACTACCGATCGTGCTCGCGAGTCAGCTGAATCCTCAGGGGGCGCCGAGATCGGCGAAGGACTGCAGCCGCACCCCTGCCTGCGCGAGCGCGGCGGCCACCGATGGGGCGCACAGCGCTTGCAGCTCGAGCTCACGCTCGAGCCCGTAGGAGGATGAGTCCCCGACACCGATGCCAGGGTGGCAGCCGAGCTCGGTCCAGCCGGCGGGCAACGCGCTGATTAAGGCCGCAAGGTGGCTCGGCGTGATTCCCTCCGGGAACGGCTCGCCCTTCCCGGTCTGGCCGTAGAAGCCGCCCTCATATCGCACACGATGCCCGCGCAGGGGTACGCCGATCTCCCCGGCGATTGCCATCGCCGCGGACGCCACCGGCTCGGAGTTGTGTACGTGTTGGTGGGAATCGATATGGGTCGGCTCGCGCCCGAGCAGCGTGCGAAAGGCCTCCAGCTGCAAGCGGCACTCGGCACGCACGGCCGTCGCGTCGTCGTGGTCGCAGCGCAGATAGGCGGCGCGCCATTCGCCGCCTGCGTAGTCCCATTGCCCGAGGTCCAGATGCAGGCCGATCGCGAGCCGCGGATGCATCGTGGCTACACGAACGGCGGCCTCAGCTGCGGACTGAAGCACCATCAGGCTGGCGCTCGTGACGATCCCCCGCTCGTGCGCATCGAAGATGCCGGCGTTGATCCCCGCGGAGAGCCCCAGGTCATCAGCGTTGACGATCAGGTGCCGCGCGCCCGTCATCTCAGATTTCCAGGCTTTGCGCGAGCGAGCTGGCGTCCGCCATCCAGTCGTGGCGCTGAGCCGCGGGCGCGACCCACTGCGGCGGCGCCCAGCCTAGCCACTGCACGGCGAGCTGCAGACGGGCGAAATCGAGCTGGCGCGCGGTGAACGGCGGCAGACCCTCGGCGGCAGCGTAGGCAGCCGCCATCGATTGCCGCTCAGCCTCGGTCCAATCACCGCTGATCAGCGCCGCGAGATCCATCAGGCCCGGACCGACCGCGGCGAGCTCCCAGTCAAGCGGCACCACCCGCAGCGCATCGTCGCTGCCACACACGAGCACGTTGGAGGCGTTGAAGTCTCCGTGGATGATCGTGCTCGGCAGCTCCAGTAGCGCTTCGACCACGGCGTCGTGGCGCATCGCGAGCCAATCGAGGAAGCGCGCCGCATCGCCTGAGCGCGCGGCGCTGTGCGCGTACTCCCGGGCGCGGCTGAGCCAGCGCCGATAGTAGGCAGCGTCGTAGTGGAGCAGCGGCATGTCGGCATCATCGACGCGGGCTGACGTGTGCGCGACATGAAATCTCCCCAGCCAATCCGCGACCTTGATCCAGATTGATCGCTCGCCGACCTGGTAGAGCTCACGTCCCTCGACCCACTCGAGAAACAGCCAGCAGCTGGCCCCCGCGTCGGCCGGCACCGCACCCAGGAAGGTGGGCGGGCCGGCCGGTGCGCCAGGCAGGAGTGAGCGGTACACGGTCGGCTCCCGCGTCGCGTCGAACAGGAAGCGCGGCCGGGCAAGGCGACCATCGTGGTTCAGCTCCTCCCAAACGAGCCGCTTAAAGGCAACACGCAGCTCCTCGCCGTGCTCGAGCCTGATGCTCAAATCCTCCAACGGAAAGCTACTGCGGTACTGCGAGCGACGGCGGCTCACGCTGAGGAGCCTGCCGGCGCCGGCCGCCGCGAGCACACTCTGCAGCGTCTCGCGCAGTCGATCCTCAGAGGGCTCGCCGCCGGCCTCCATCGACCGGCCTAGGCGCTCGCTTCGAGGGCTCGGCCCCCGGCCGTAAAGCTCACCTCGATAACGCGCCCGAGCGCCTCCTCGCCGCGCGCCGTACGACCGAGCTCGACCCCCGCGACGAACGGCGACGTGAACAGGACGGCCTTCATCGCGCAAGCTTAGAGCTCAGGTTGCCCGGCCCAACTCGTGGAGAAGGTCCTGCAAGAGCTTGCGCGCGTCGAGGTATTCCTCCGCCAGAGCGCGTGCCGCGGCCCGATGACGAGCGGGGTGTATGGAGATCTCCGCCACCGCCTCCGCCGCCTCCTGCGTGTTCGCGAACACCAGCAGTCCCTCCCCCGTCGGCAGGCACGCAGAGAAACCTGTGTCCTGGGCCACGACGGGGCGAGCACTGGCGAGGTAGCACGCGCTCCGATCGCTGAACCAGCCACCGCGCGAGGCGACGTAGCCGCTCTTGGCGACGCACAGCTCTGCCTTGGAGGAGCGCACAAAGTCGCGGTAGGTCGCGGGGCTGCCCGCGACCTGGACTGGGTCGAGCAGCCGCCAGCCGTTTCTCGAAAGCTCCTTGAGGTCGGCCGACTCACCGCGATCGATTCCGAGCGCAAGCTCGAAGCGCTCCGCGACCCGCCCGGGCAGGTCGATTAGCTCGCGCAGGGAGTGAGCGCGCTGTCCGTAATGAATGCCGCCATGCTCGACCGAGCCGTAGCTGCGCCAATGGCCGACCGTGGTGAGGGCGTTGCGTCTCGGCGGCTCGAGTTCGATCGGCCAATGCTCCAACGCGACTGGCGGCAGCGTGTGGATCCAGTCGCGTCCGCACGTCGGGATCGGGCAGCCGCTCATGCCGATGCGCGCTCCCACGGTGACGAAATGGGTGTGGAGATCGAAGCCCATGTCGATGCCCGCGACGTGCCACACCTGGTTGAAGCCGGGGTCGAGATCGAGGAAGGCACGCACATCGATCGACTCAAGCAGCCGCTCGTCGCGCAGCATGCCCGAGATGTTGAGCAGCACGTCAGCCTGCCCGGCGAACGCGAGGATCTCGCCGTAGGGCAGCCCGAGCGTCTCCCCGCCCGGCTGCGCCAAGAGTGCCGCGCCACCCTCGCGCAGAGGCAGTGCGCGGAAGTAGTCGGCCACGGCGCCCGGTTCCAGCGCAGCCGCAGACACGGGCTCGACGAGCAACACCTCGTGGCCGAGCGACTCGAGACCGTAGACGTACTGCAGCACGGCCCAGCTCGCACCGCCCTGCTGCGGGTGGCCGGCGATCATGCCGGCGAGAAGGATCTTGAGCCCCCCCATGCTTTAGGGCGAGATTTCCAGCGGCACGCGGATCAGGTCACGTTCGGGCGTCTGATGGCAGCTCGAGTAGCGGAATTGCGTGTAGTAGAGAAACGGCCTGCGTCCACTCGTGGCAAACGTGCGCGAGCGACTGGAAGGGTCGAGGACCGACGGGTAGGCGATCGGGGACGGGCCGCCGCAGGCATAGGTGTGCACCGTGACCGCGGGTGCAATCAGCGTGCGTGGCGTCCAGTTCACGAGATCGGGAGAAGTGGAGAAATAGATGCCCGTCAGCTTCTCCCCTACGCTCAGCGGTCCCGGGGGCGCCATCCCCACGAGCAGGTAGCGATGCAGCGCCACGTTATAGGTGAGGCTTTCGGTCATCTCCGCGATCAGTCCAGGCTCGAGCAGGGCGCAAGGCGCGCCACCAGCCGGCGCAGCGAAAGGATCTGTGAACACTCCTGCGAACTCACCGCTGCTCCACGCTCGCCAGGCACCGGGTGAGCCGACCTGCGTCGTGCGCAACAGGCACACGCCACGTGTGGCACCGGGGACGCGGACGCGGACGAGCACGTAGTGGGCGCCGTCAGGGCCGGTGACGATGTTGCTCGGCTCGAACACACCGCTTGGCCCCACCCCGGGTTCGTATGGACGCGAGGGAGCCGCGACGAGCTGCCGTGGAGACCTGGGGTGAACATAGGAGCGTCCTCCGTTGGTGGAGTGCGCGAGCGTGACGGAGTTGTACCAGCAGGGAAAGTAGGCGTTTTGGGGACAGCGTCCCGGATGGCGGTTGCCCTGGTACTCCTCGTGTACCAGGGCCCATACGTCGCGGCCATTAGTCGTATAGATCGACGCCAGCCACTCGCGGTCTTCGAAGCGTTCCGGAGCTGCGTTTTCGGGGGAGCGCAACACGGCATGACAGTCGCGATGCAAGCGGCCCAACGATGGCCCAATCATGCGGAAGTTCGTGTAGTGGGAGAGCAACAGCTGGATACGCCCGCGGTAGTCGCGGAAGACCCGCACCGGCAGGTCCGGCGCCTCGACCGGTTCGCAGGCTTGGGGCGCCCAGTCGAAGACCGTTTCGCCAGGACCGACGATGCGCACCTGGGCCGCGGGCGCGGCGTAGCTCGCCGCGCCCGCGAACGTTGCCGCCGAGGCAAAGGAGACCAGCACCGCGAGCACGAGGACACGAGCCCGCGCAAGCCTCACGATCAGCTCTCGATCCCAAGCACTTCGAGCAGTCTGCCGAGCACGACGTCGGAGTCCAGATGGGTCTCCGCGAGCCGGCGTGCCGCCTCGGCGTGGGCGGCCGGATCGGTGAGGATCCGCCCCGCCCGCTCCGCGGCCTCCTGCGGCGTGGAGAACGTCAGCAGGCCCTCCCCCACGGGGATCGAGGAACCGACCCCCGTGTCCTGGACGAGCGCGGGACGCCCGGCCGCGAGGTAGGCGGCTGTGCGGTCGCTGAACCAGCCGCTGGCGGTCTCCACGTAGGCTGGTTGTGCAGCCGAAAGCTCGGCGGAGGAGCTGCGTACATAGTCGCGGAACGCGCCGGGCGTCGCAGCTATACGGTGAGGCGCAACGATGCTCCAGCCGTGCGCCTCGAGCGCCTCGCGATCACGCGCGTCGGCCGCGTGGATGTCGAGCGCCAGCTCGAATTGCGCGCCGGGGATGCGCCGCGGTAGGTCGAGCAGGCGGCGCAGCTCGTGGTGCTTGAGGCCCAGCATGCGTCCATCGATTTCGATCGGCCCGTGTGCCGTGCGCCACCTCGCCACGGTCGTGAAGCGATAGGGGTCGTGGGCTGCCGGCTCGCTGGCCCACTGCTCGAGCAGCACGGGCGGCGGCGTGGAGACCCATTCCCGTCCGGCGGCGGGGATCGTGCAGGCGGCCGTGCCGACGTTCAGCCCGACGGTCACATATCGATCGTAGCCCGATAGGGTGAATCCGAGCGCAGGGTCCACATGCCACGCCTGCGTGAAGCCGGGGTCAAGGTCAACGTACACGCGTGCGCGCGCGCCAGTCGCAAAGGCAAGCCCTCCAAGGTGTCCACTGAGGTCGAAAAGGACATCCGCCGCGGCGGCGAGGTCTGCGAGCTGCCCGGGATCCAACCCGCGCAGCCGCGCACCGCGAGCGTCGAGCAAGGCGACGCTGCCCTGCAGGCCGAAATCGTGCACGGTCCGCTCGAACTGCGTGAGGTTCGCCGAGTCCTCGAGCAGCGCCGGGCGCCCGCCCTCGGCGACGCAGGTGTCGGTGTCGAGCCGCTCGACGAAGTACGTATCGAAGCCCAGCCGGCGCAGGCCGAGCACCCACGACAGTCGCACCCAGCTCTCGCCACCGTTGAGCGGCTTGTTGGCGAGCGCTCCGCCAACGATCGCGATCGCCACCGGCAGCCTCAGCCGGGCTGCTGTGGAGCCGGGCGCATTAGCCGCGCCAGCCCTGTCGGACGGTGGCGAAGCAGCAGCGAGAGTTGACACAGCGCGTCGTCCAGCCGACGCTCGCGCAGGGACGTGCGCGCCTGCTCAACGAGGAGGTCGCCCCAGTGGCGCTTCGATCCGCGAACCCCCTCGCGGTATGCCCGCCGCAACTCCGCGTCGCCGCGCACGTAGGCGCGTTGCTGGCGCATCGCCGCGAGCATCTGGACGAGCATCTGGGCCGCGTTGTCGCTGGTGTTAACTCCTCGCTCGCGATGCTCGGCGACGAGCGTCTCGTGGCTGGCGAGCGGGAACTCACGCGCAACTGCGAGGTTGAAGGCGAAATCTGCCGCTGCGTCGACCGCAGGATCGAAGCCGCGTACGTGCTCGAACAGCGAGCGCCGGTAGATCGCGCGGGCCGGGAAGCCAGCCCGGTTCGCACGCATCAGGCACGCGTACTGGTCGCACTCGAGGGCCGGCTGCTCATGCGGGTCCATGCTCCTGCCGTGGTGCGTCGTGCGCGCGTAGGCACCGACCGCCGCGGGACACTCCGGGTGCGCTTCGAGCTCGCGCACGCCGACCTCAATCGCCTCCGGAAGCAGACGATCACCAGCGGCGAGGAACACGAGGAAGTCGCCGTTGCTGTCGCGTATGCCGACGTTGCGAGCACACGCCATGCCCGAGCTGCGCTCGCGCGCACAGCGCACGCCCGGATAGCGGGAGGCGATGCTCGAAGCGCTGTCCAGCGACTCCTCCTCTACGACGACGATCTCGAGGTGTGGGTAGCTCTGCGCAAGCACGCTCTCGATCGTCTCCCCGAGAAAGTGGGCCTGTCCGCAGCAGGTAATCACAACCGAGACGAGCTCGGCGAAGGCGCGGTCGCAGCGCCAGCGATGGCACCCGCGGATCGTTGCGAGCGGGGGGCGCTGCCGACCCTTGAGCACGATTGCCACCTGCAACTCGAACTCGGGCGGCGTGCCGAGCAGGTTGAGCGTGGTGCGAAACCCGGCGCTGCCAGCGTCGGGGCGCGTCGGAAAGGCAGTCGCGAGATCCGGGCGTGGCGCACGCAGAGGCGCGCGGGCGACCACGCGGCCGTCGATTGTGAACTCCGCGGCCACTGCGCGGCGATCGGCACCGAGGGCCCAGCCGAGGACGTCGACGGCGCGCGTGTCGAGCACTTTGCCGGCGCGCGGCTCGTCGAGAAAGCCACCGTGCAGCCCGAGCAACGGATCGGCAAGTGAGACCTCTGTGATTTCCACCAGCGCACCCATCTCTCACGCCGGCCCTTCGTCGCCCTGACGGGCATCTCCCGCGACGGGGTCTATCTGCAGTCCCCACGGCCCACGCCAGCCGCCTGCTGGGATCGCGGCAGATCGGGCAAGCCACAGATCCCGCAGTACGTCTACGAGGGCAGTCGGATGATTTTGCAACATCGCGACCGCGCTACTGACGGCGTCAATCCACTCGCGTTCCCGCAACTGTGTAAGCAGTCGCCACCGCAACGACGCGCCGTGCGTCGCGCGCGCTCGACGCCGACCCGATTTGAGGGCTGCACGCTCCTGACGACCGCGCACCGCAGAGCGCTGCGCCCGCAGCGCCCGGAGCTCTCCACGCAATGTGAGCACCGTATCCCCTGTGAGGCTCTCGGCGTGGCGCCGATACTCGGTCACGACTCGACCGTGACACTCAATCGGGAAGCGCCTTGCGATTCGCAGGTAGAGATCGTAGTCGTCTCCAGCCGGGTAGGACGTGTTAAAACCTCCCACCGCTTCAAGGCACCACCTCGAAAACATCACAGACGAACCTGACAGTATGAAGCAGCTTCTTAGAAGCGCCAGATAATGGTCACGGTGAACGAGTGGCTGCTCAGGAGCGTCGAGCGCTTCGCCCACCGCTCCGATGTCGCGACAAGCTCCGACCGTATACGCGATCGTCCGATCCCCGCCGAGCGCCCGCACACCGGTCTCCACCGCCCAGGGGAGCAGCCGGTCGTCTGCGTCGAGGAAGACCAGAAGGTCTCCCCGGCTTTCTCCGAATCCAGCGTTCCTGGCAGCCGCTGCGCCCTGATTCACCTGACGGCGATAGTGAACGGCGGGATACCGTTGGGCGATCTGGCGGGTGTTGTCTGTCGAGCCGTCGTCGATCACGTATGTCTCGATTCGACGGTAGCTCTGGTCGACCACGCTCTCCAGCGCTTCACTCAGGAAGTGAGCCTGGTTGTAGCAGGGGATCACCACTGAGACGAGTGGTTCACTGACGCGCTCCGGCCCATCTGCTTTAGACATCAACCCGGTCCGGCCGCTCGTTCGACGGCGCGCATCGAAGGAAGCTAGCCGAATAGGCGTGAGAGCACGCCGCGACGCCTCACATCGACGCGGATCGTGCCGATGGCCGAGCGCGATCCATCGTCGAGGACGGCCGTGACGAGGAGTTCACTGACGCCCTTGCCACTCGGCTCCAGCTTGAGATCGAAGCCGGCGGCATCCGCGCCGTCCACGCCGGTGAACCGCTCCGCGACTCCAGGCCTTGGGACATCTACGGGAGCCTTGCCAACTACCTCGTGATTCGAGACGATCTCAACTTCGCGGACCCGAGCCCGGTCGCCGACGACCCAGCCGACGACCCGGAGCGGACCGTCCTCTACGCTCATTCCCGCAACGGGAGCGTCGAGGTGCGCGGCTTCGAGGCCACCCTCGCCGCTCCCCTGCCCGGTCAGGGAGACATCGAGCACTTCGAAAGTCGCGGTCATCGTAGAGTGACGATTATAGACTCGCCAGAAGGGTCTTGAGGCGCTCCCGGGCTTTGTCGCCTCGATGTAGAAGCTCTCCTGCTCGCGGTTATCGAGCTCGACGATCTCGGGGAACGGGCTCGCAGTCTGGTGCGCCTCGCACAGCACGATGTTGACGTAGCCCGCTTTGGTGAGCAGCTCGGCGCAGAAGTCAGCGGTGAACAGCGTGCGGGAGTAGCCGTACCACAGCATCTGGGTAATCAGGCGCCCACCGGGCGTAGTCGTGTCTTTGGCCACGAGATGGAAGTACCGCTCGTCTCTGGCCAGGTAGGCGTCGATCGCGCGCCCGAGGTCGGGCAGGACAAGCCGCAGCACGCCGCCCGACTTCAGCACGCGCCGGATCTCCGCGAGCGCCGGGACGAGGCTGCCGTAAGGCAGCTCGGGAAGGGCGTGAACACTGACCGCATAGTCGATGCTACGCGCGTCGAGTGGCAGGCCCTTCGTGATGTCGGCGGGGAGATCGACCTGGGGCGCGTCCTTGACGTCCGAGTTGATCCACCCCTCGCCGACATGCGAGCCGCACCCCCAGTTCAAGCGGCGGAATGAACCACTGCCGCCCCGTGCCGCCTCGCGGCGGGATTCAGAGACCGGCGACATCCAACATCTCCGTCAAAACGCGGTCCGCGGCGAAGTACTCCTCGGCGATCTGCCGCGCGGCCTTCGAGTGTCTGGACCAGTCGTGGCGAACCTCCGCGACGCCGGCGACCGCCTCTTCGCGGTCGGCAAACGAGACGAGGCCACTGCCGGTGGGCAAGTTCTCCGAAAAGCCTGTCTCCTGCGCGAGGACCGGTCTACCGCTGGCTAGATAGCAGGCGCTGCGATCGCTGAACCACCCGCATCGGGACCGTACGTACACGTTCTTGGCGATCGATAGCTCAGCTTCTGATCCTCGGATGAACGCCCTGTATGCGCCGGGATCGCCGGCGACCTCGAAAGGATCGAGCAGGTGCCACCCCGCGTCGCGCAGAGAGGCCGCGTCGGCCGCGTCCTCGGCCTCGATGTCCAGCGCTATCGCCATGTCTGCATTCACCGCGCCCGCGAGCTCCGCCAGGGGGCGGAACTCGTGTACCCGCAATCCATAGGTCTCGTCCTCGTATTCGATCGGCCCGTACGGTCCACGCCAGCTTGCAACGGTCGTGAACATCTGACCCCTGACAGCCGTCGGCCACTCACGGATCACGACCGGGGGACGCGTCGGGATCCAGTCGCGCCCGCATGTCGGCACCGCGCAAGGGGGTCGGCCGATGTTCGCCCCGACGGTGAAGTACAGGTCGTGCCCAGCGAAGAGCTCCGCCAGCCCGAGCGCCTCCCACATCTGCTGGATGGCCGGGTCGATGTCGACGAAGGCCGTCGCCGCGGGAGCTGCGAGCAACTCCGCATCGCGCAGGAATCCGTTGACGTTGAGCAGCAGGTCGGTCGCTCGCAGGCGATCCATCAGCGCGCCCCGCGAACCGCCGGCTCCGTTTGGCGCCGTCTCGTCCAGGAGGAAGTAGCGATCCCCGAGACCGTGCCTCGCCATCACCCCGTGCAGCCACCGCGCCTGCAGGGACCCGCGGAGCTCACGACCCTCTGTTTCAACCATCGCGGACGTGAGCCTGTCGATGAAGGTGACTTCATGCCCTAGCGCCTGTAGGCCGAGGAGGTAGTTCAAGAAGACCCAGGCATGACCGCCCCGCGAGGGCCGCTGCGCAACCGATCCTGCGACGGCAACGGACGCCATGATCAGGCGTGCGAGGCAGGAGCGGAACTCGCCCGGCTGGCCTCGTAGCCGAAGGCCTCCAGCACGGGATCGAGCGACTCCGCGCACACGGAAATCAGCTCGGGAGAGAGGTCGTCTTTCCATCGCCCGATCGTCGCGGCGGGGTCTGCGGAGGTGCGGTGATGATCCATGTTCGGCGCCTCGCTTCTGGCCCGTTCGAGCGTCTGGGAGACCACGTCCGGGGACGAGTCGACCCCCACGAACGCAAAGGCGTCTTCCAGCGTCGTCTCAGGCCTGGTCAGCAGATCCTCGTAGCGGACGAGATGGGCGCGAGCCTTCCTCTCTTCCCGCCGCTGCAGGACGCCCAGGGCCTGCTTCCTCACGACCGAGCGGATGTACTCGGCGTCGCTGCCGACGTGCTCCCGCCCGAAGGCCTGAAAGCCCCGCTTACGGTTGAAGGCAAGGACGGAGCTGGCCACGTCCCTGAAATCTCGAACGAGGATGATCTCGCGCGTCTGCTCGTAGAGCTCTCCGAGCAGATCGAGTACAACGGGCTCCAGAAGGAACTTCTCGAGGAAGAAGCGCACACCCGGCTTGCCGCGTTCGATTGCAAGCTGACAGAAGAAGGCGTCGATCCGCGATTGGCACATTGCTGCGACCTGCTCGACAGCATCGCCGCCGAGCCACTTCTCGAGTGAAGGATCCTCGACCTTCGGCGTGCTCCTGGCGCCGTCTCCGAGCCACCACCGCCGGTCACTCTCGAGATCGGTCGTGACCAGCTGGCTCAGGTAGCTGCGCGGCTGGGCGAGGCTCTGGAACACCGAGGTCCAGTAGGTCGCAACCCGCGTCTCGAATTGCAGAGGTCGATAGCCGACCACTTCGGGATGGCAGCTCAAGGTCCACGCCAGCCAGGTCGAGCCGCTGCGGCCGATCGTATTCAGTATCAGCGGGTGGATCCTCGGAACGAAGTCGCTGGCGATTGAGCGTCGCTCGCCCTCGATGCGCCCGATGCGTACCCGCGCCCCGTCGGACAACCTCGCGTGCACCTCCAGCCCGAACCGGGCGCGATTCTCGAGTATGCCCACAAGCGTCCGAAAGCCACAGCTCTGCGCATGAGGCACGTCGGGAAACTCGCCGGCCACGTCCGGGCGCGGCTCGCCGGGCGTCGCCTTCAGCGTCGCCCCACGAGCCCCCAGCGAGACCTCGACGGCGGCGACGGGCGCATCCGCCGCGATCGCCCACCCGCGGACCTCGACCGCAAAGGACTCCAATGTGGCGCCGGGCAGAGGGTGATCGATATGAGCACCGAGGAGTCCCGACGAGGGAGCCTCGATTTCGACGCTGGTGATCTTCACCGCGTGGTCAGGGCTCATGCTGCGCCGTCCATCAATGGTCTCGCGCCGTACGGATCGAACGCTGCCATCGTCTCCTCGATCCGCTCTGCCCAAAGTGACGTGTGCAGCCACATGTTGTACTCGCTCGGCACGCGACGCAGCCCGGGCACGTAGGACTGACCCTCGAGGTGGTAAAGCTCGACCGACGGCAGGTACCAGTTCTCGCGTCCGGCCTGGGCGAGGCGCAGGCACAGCTCGGAGTCCTCGTAGTCGCCCTGGACATAGTGCAGGGGCAGCCCGCCAACCTCGTCATAGAGGTCGCGGTCAACGAGCATGCAGGCTGCTGTCACGGCGGGTACCGGCCGCGGCACGTTGGCGGCCGGGAAGCTCCGGTGCAGGCCCTTGAAGCAGTGCGCGTTCTCCCACAGCTCCGAGCCGGGAGCGCGGTGAAAGTAGAGGCCGGCGTGCTGCAGCGAGTCGTCCTCGTAGAGCAGCTTGGGCCCGAGCGCGCCGATCCCGTCAGTGGCGTCATAGAACTCGCTCAGCTCGCCGATCCAGCCCGGGCGGTCGGGGATCACGTCGGAGTTGAGCAGCAGCAGGCGCTTTGCGCGCGAGATCGCGACGCCGTGGCTACTCGCCCCCGCGAAGCCTGCGCCGGAGGTGAGGTTGACGATCTGAAAGGGCAGTCCGTAGAGCGCGAACAGCTCGCGTGCCATGGTCGCCAGCTCGTCGGCCTGCTCGACTGAGTCGAGCACGTAGATCAGCTCGGCTGTGGCGAAGTCGGGGTCGCGCGAGAACTGCAGGAACTGGTGCTCAATCAGGTCCAGGCGCTTGTACAGCGGCACGATGATCGAGGTCGTTGGACTCTGCGGTGGCGTGCCGTAGGTCTCGACCGAGGCGACCTCGGCTGCAGCGACGATGCGACGCTGCAACCGCGTGAGCGCGTCACGTCCGTGCTCGAGCGCGAGCGTACCGCCGATCGCGCCGCGACTGCTCAACTCCCCGAGGATCCTCGAGCGCACCGACTGCAGGTCTGCGGCGACGGAGGGGCACTGGATCTCGATGTCGAGGCCGTCGCTCGTGTGCAGCTCCGCGATCCAACCCTGTGCGAGCAGGCTCGGGGCTGGGAGGGTGAAGTACGCCGTGAAGCCGTGATCGCGGGTGCGGTTCGGCCCGAGCGCGGAGTAGAACTGCACGACGTCGGGACGCTCGTAGCGGAACGCACCTTTGAGCAGCGGCGTACGGACGCTCTCGGGCGAGACCAGCGTGACGTTGCCCTGGCCGTCGTCGTCATGCACCCAGCCACTGATCCAGAACGAGCGATCGTCGACGGCGAGGATCTGTTCGACCGACAGCCCGGCGGGCCGGCGCTCGTCGACAGCGCCGCGTGGCAGCCGTTCGCGCAGCACCTCGCGGATTCCGTGCAGTGAGCTGCTGAGCTCGAACGAGCAGTGCTCGTGCTCGGCGCTCGCCTCCACGAGCATCTCGAGCACTCGCTCGCGCTCGTCGGCGTCGAGCGGGGCGAGCTCCTCACGTACGAGATCCCTCAGCTCGCTACAGACCTCCTGCCACCATGTCGAGGCGACGTTGAGGCGCTGGCCCGATGCAAGCGCGAGCCTCAGGTCTCCCGAGGGGCGCTCCTCGACGATGCGTGCCACCTCGATCGTGTCTCGCGCGGGTGTGCCGCCGGGCTTGGCCTCACGCACCAGGATCACGAGGTCGGACGCGAGCTTCGCCGCGCGGCGCAGCGTCGGCTCGGGGGAGTGCTTGGCTGCACTGCCGGCACGCTTGGCATTGTCGCTGCCGCGCTTCGCCGTCCTAACGCCGCGCTTGGAGATCGTCTCATCCATCGACCGTCACCGCCTCTCGCCGCCTGCGCAGCTCGCCGTAGGTATCGAGTAGCCGCGCGATGTGGTCACGCATCGCGTGCGGCTCGCGGATGCCGTCACGCAGCGAGCGCCATAGCCGCGGGCTGCTGCTCGCCCGCTCGAAGGTGCGCGCCAGGCTGTGGGGATCGCCGCGACGGAAATGGATTCCGTCGATTCCATCGGTCACCTTCTCGGCCATCCCGCCGACATCGCTGCAGATGACGGGGCGACGGTGGAAGAAGGCCTCCTGGATGACGAGCGGGGAGTTCTCCCACCAGATCGACGGCACGACGACCCAGTGCAGGTCCGCCATCAGTTTCGGCAGCTCGGCGTGCGCGTAAGGGCCGCGGAACGTGACGCGTCCACGCAGGGCCTCCTGCATCTGCGCAAACTCGTCCTGGAACTCGCGCGTCTGCAGCTCGAGGTTGGCGCCGTGCAACCACAGGTGCGCGTCGCAGTCCTCCGCGAGCATGGACATCGCTTCGAGCATCACCTTCGCCCCCTTGAAGTAGCTGAGCTGACCGAAAAAGCCGATGTTCGTCGGCGTCTTCGCCTGAGCGGGATCGGGGGCCCGCACGGGCGGGGCGAGACGGCCGTACTCCTCGACCTCGATCCGCTCCGGCTCGATTCCCCAGCGCAGGTACTTGTCCATCAGCTGCGCGCTGGGGGCGATGAAGCGATCGACCTCGCGCAGGTGCCCGCGCACGAATCGTTCGCGTAGAAAGAAGGCCTGCGGGCTGATCTCGGGAAAGCATTCGTGGCAGCGCCGCGGCGAGGCTTCGCCGCACAGCTCCGAGCTGAAGCTCCGCATCATCTGGCCATCGCGGTGGCAGATCGGCAGGAACTCGTGAAGCGTGTAGACGATCGGCACGCCCGGCAGCACGCGGCCGATGTGGCTGATCAGGTCGAGCCCGACGAAGTGGGTGTGCTGCACGTGGACCACGTCCGGGCGCTGGGCGAGCAGGAAGTCGGTCAGGTGCCGCGAGTACAGCGACTTCTCGCGCGAGGTGAGATTGAAGAAGTCGAAGTGCTCGGTCTCGGTGAAGACGAAGTGCTGGTTCGGGTCCTCGTTGACGGAGCTGAACGGAGTCCCGGGATGGGGGACGCGCCGGCGCGCAACGTTCGAGCCGATACGCGCGAGCAGGATCGGCTCGACTCCGGGCGTCGTGCGCATCCCCTCGTAGAGCTCGAGCGCATAGGCCTCGGCGCCACCGGGATGCAGGGTCGGATGGTTATGTGCAACGTAGAGCACGCGCAGCGGGCGTGCTCCATTCGCGGTCCCGTTGCGGTCACTCATGCGGCTCTCTCCAAACTCGCTTGAGCGCAAAGACACGACAGAGGTGGCGCTGGTCGGCGATCTTGCGACAGCTCGCTTCGATCTCCGCGGCAACGTCGGCGTTGTGCTCCAGCCACGCGTCGGCGCAGCGCGGCACGATCAGGTACTCGGCGCCACCGTCGAGGAGGCGGCCGAGCGTGACGAGCGCCCCTTCGTCCTCGTCACGCAACCGCTCGACTGCGACCCCGGCCGCGGCGACGGGGGCGAGCGCCGGTGCGAGCGTCTCGCCGACCTCGAGCACCGCCACGCGCGTATCCATCGAGAGAAGGTTTTCCAGGTAGTCGCGGATCTCGGCGATCGGAGTCTGCCCCGGCGCCTGCGCCGGGGCGGCGAGCGCCTCTGTAGCCCGCTGGGCGAGAGCGAAGATCGCGCAGGTGTCGGCCACATCGGCAACGGGCTCACCGATGTTGGTCAGATGTTCGGCAAACCCCTCGTAGTAGTCCAGCCACCACTGCGCGGTGTCAGGAACGAGGAGGAACTCAGCCCCTCCGCGGCGCAGCCGCTCAAGCTGGGCGATCGCGTCCTCGCTGTCGCGCGGATGGTGGCCTGCGTACTCGCCGGAGGCGTCCTGGGGGAAGTGCGCAGCGGCCAACCCGGGGATCTCCACCAGCGCGGCGTCGCCCTTGCTGAGCACGAGCACCGACGCGCCGGGCGGCAGCGCGGCGGCAGCAGCAGAGTGCACACGCCCGACCAGCTCAGCGTACCCCGCCGTGTCAAGGTGCCCGCCGCTCACGCCCGCGCCTCCTGCACTTCCTCGGCGCCGAGCCGGTAGATCGAGCAGACGTCGAGGTCGGTGACGGGATAGCGACGGCGCAGGTGCTCGGCGAAGTCCCGGTAGTGATCGAGCCACCAGTAGGCGGTGGAGGGGAGCACGAGGTACTCGGCGCCGCCGCCGCGCAGATCCTCCAGCCACGCAATTGCCTCGTCGCTGTCGCGCGGGTGATGCCCGAGGTAGCGTCCGTCGGGGTCCTGCGGGAAGTGGCGCGCCTCGCGTCGCTCGAGCTTGACGAGCTCGCGGTCGCCACGGCTGACGACGAGCACCTCCGCTCCAGTGGGCACGGTCTCGACGACGGCCGTGCGCACACGATCCACCAGGCGCCTGTAGCCGAGTCGGCGACTCGCGGCAAACGCGTCCGGTGTCTGCGGAGCTGCGTCCTCCACAAGCTGCTGCAGCGCACGCACCTGCTCTTCCAAACGGTTCGCCTCGGCGAGGAATCCTCGGTGCTCGAGCGGCTCGGCGCCTGCGCGCGCATGCTCGGCGCCGACGACAGGACGGCCGGTAACTGGCGCGCCTGAGCCGGCGAGCGCAGTGAGGCGCACGACCTCGCCGAGGAGGTCGGCGACCTGCCCAGCGTAGGCTTCGAGCAGCGACTCGATCTCCGACTCGCGTCCATCATCGACGGCAGCGAGGTGAGGCGACACGGACAGGCGCAACGGGTAGGAGTCGTGGTACTCGACCTGCAACAGTCCGTCCTCGGCGTAGACCGCCAAGTCGTCGCGGTGCACGCGCTCGCGCCAGCGCTCGCGGTAGCGCGCGACGCTCACCTCGAAGCGCTCCTCGCGCCCTCGCGAGGCGGACTCCAGGTGCCTGAGCACAGCCTCGTGGCAGTAGTGAACCTCTCCACCCTGCGCACCGATCCGCAGGCACAGATCGACGTCCTCGAGCGAGTTCACGTAGCCGGGGTCAAAGCCCCCTGCGCGCTCGAAGGCGGCGCGCCGCACGAGCATGCACGCGCCGGTGACCGCCTGCAAGCGGCGGGAGCGGTTGACGGCAGGGTGCCCGGCGGGCAGGCCGGCGTAGAGGTTGTGCGGGTAGCCGTCGCGGCCGATGACGACGCCCGCGTGCTGGACCGTGCCGCTCGGATACAGCAGCTTCGCGCCGACGACCGCGGCGGCGGGATGCTCGTGTGCGTACGCGTCCAGCGCCTGCAGCCAGCCGGGAAGCGGCTCGGTGTCGTTGTTGAGGAAGACGATGGTGTCGGTAGCGGCCAGCGCGGCGCCCTCGTTGCAGGCGCGCGCGTAGCCGACGTTGGCTGGCAGCCTCAGCACGCGGATTGCCGCACCGTAGGAGGCGAGCAGCGCCGGCGTGGAGTCGGCGGAGGCGTCGTCGACGACGATCGCCTCACACTGTGCGGGCAGCTCTGCGAGCAGCCGGTCGAGGCAGCGCTCGGTCAGCTGGGCGCGCCCGTGCACCGGCACGACAATTGAGGCCGCGGCGCTCACGCCGGCGCCTGCTCGAGCCTGTAGATTGCGACGCCGCCCGCGTCCGCGACGACGGCCTCGTAGCGCGAGTCGAGATGCTCGCGCAGCCCGTCGTAGTGATCGAGCCACCAGCGGTAGGTCGACGGCACCGCAAGGTACTCGGCGCCGCCGCCGCGCAGCGCCTCGAGGTGATCGATCGCCTCGTGACTGTCGGCGGGGTGGTGACCGGCCCAGCCGCCGCCCTCCGCTTGGGGGAAGTGCAACGCGCGGCGACCGTTCAGCTGCAAAAGGGCGTCGTCGCCGCGGCTAATCACGAGCACTGTTGCACCGCAGGGAACCGTCGCCTTGACGGTCTCGCGCAGGTGCTGAGCATCGCGCTCGTAGCGGGGGTTCGGGCGGCGAGCGTAGGGCTCCCACTCCCTATTCCACTTCTCCGCGTAGCGGCGCTTGTTGGCACAGAGGATGCGTGCGTACTCCCCGCCTGCAACGAGCCGGCCGAAGGACGCCTCGCCGAAGTGATGCACGAGGACGTCCTCGGCGCAGCGAAGCTGGTAGCCGGCCTGGCGCGCGCGGTCAGCGTAGTCGTCGTCCTCGAGCAGGCCGACCTCGTAGCGCTCGTCGAGCGGACCGATCAGCGCGTGCGTGTCACGGCGCATCGCCACGCAGAACATCGCCGGCGCGCGCACCTCCAGCCACTCCCCCGCGTGCTCCCGCCTCCGCAATCCCGCAAACGCGAGAAACTCGCCCCAGGTGCGGTAGCCGGTCGCGATCTCGGCCTCGTTGCCGATGCGGTTGGTGACAGGGCCGACGAGGCCGACGTGCGGGTTGCGCAGGTGCGCGAGCAGTCCGCCCAGCCAGCTGGGAGGCACCATCGTGTCGTTGTTGAGCAGTACGAGATGCTCGCCGGCAGCCAGCGCGAGGCCCTGGTTGCAGCCAGCCGCAAAGCCTAGGTTGCGTCCGTTGAGCAGCACGCGCGCACGCGCGTCGGCGTGGGCAAGGCGCGCGAGGTAGGCGGGAGTGCCGTCGCGGGAGCCGTTGTCCACGACGATCACCTCGAAGTCACCGCCTGTGTTGGCGAGCAGCGTCTCGAGGCACAGGCGGGTGAAGGCGAGGCCGTCGTGCGTGACGACGATGACGCTCGCGCTGTTCGCGCCGAGCGCAGGGGCCTGCGCGTAGCTCAGCACGGGATAGCGGTGCGCCGCCCCCTCGGTCGCACTCGGTAGCGTCGTCGGGCGGCGACTAACGGGCTCGAGGACAAGCTCGGACGGGAAGATGGCGGCAGGCCGTCGAGCAGCGGCGCCAGCGGCGGGGGTGATGCCGAAGTGCTCGAGCAACGGGCCGAGCACGGCCTCGTGGGAGAAGCGCTCGCGCGCGAGCTCGCGCGCGGCCTGTGAGTGGGCAGCGTAGTCGGAGTCGATCCGCGCGATCGCCTCGACGGCCGCGGCGAGCGAGTCGAAGGCGAACAGCCCCGCGCCAGTCGGCAAGGAAACGCCGAAGCCCGTGTCCTGGGTAACGACGGGGCGTCCGGATGCGAGATAGGTCGCGCTACGGTCGCTGAACCAGCCCGTGCGCAGGCGCACGTTCTGATCCTTGGCGACCGTGAACTCGCCGCGCGAGGCGCCGATGTAGTCGCGGTAGCTGTCGATCCCGCGGGAAACCTCGAGTCCGTCGCGCACGCGCCATCCGCGAGCCGCGAGCATTTCTCGCTCTGCCTGCTCGCAGCTGCTGAGCGCGAGCTCGAAGCGCCGTCCGCAGCGCTCGGGCAGCTCAAGGTACTTGAGGAACTCATAGTGCTTACTCCACGTGTAGCGCTCGGCCCGGTAGGTGACGTCACGCCAGTTCTGGCGCCAGTTGCCGACCGTCGTGAAGAGGTCGGCAGGCTGCGGTGAGCAGTCGGGCCACAGCTCGAGCACGATCGGCTGGCGCGTCGGGACGAACTGGAAGCGGTCGTGCAGCGGCAGGCCGCAATCCGGCTGGCCCCAGTTCTCGGCGAAGGTGAAGAAGGCGCAGTGCGGCTCGAGGAAGTCGATCGTCTCCTGCACGCCGTGGCGCAGCTCGAGCTGTAGTTGCACGGGGTCGGTCTCGAGATAGACCAGACGACCAGCGGCGGCGAGCTCCGGCAGCGGCTGAGTGCCACCGTGCAGGTTGATCAGCAGGTCGGCATCCACGTAGAGGCGTTCGAGCGCCGCTTCGCTCATGCCGAAGCAGCGGCCGTCGTCGTGAAGCGCACGAAAGGCCCAGCGGTCGCTCAGCCCGAAGCGGCGCATGATCGAGGAGATGAACTCGGCCGCGAGCACTGAGCTGTCGTCGTGCTCGCTGGACATCAGCATCGAGGGTGTGCGCGCGTGGGTCTCGACGTAGAATGCTTCGCAGCCGAGCCGCTCGAAGCCGAGCAGGTAGTGGATGTACTGCCAAACGACACCGGCGACCGGCATCTTGGTCATCATCCCGAGCAGGACAACCTTGGGGCGGCTGCGTTTCCTCGGCGCAGGCATCAGGAGCTCGCTCCGGTGACCTGGCGCCAGTTGACTACCTCGTGCACTTCGCCTGCCCCATTCTCATCCCGGTCGGCGGACAGCCTGCTCCCGGTGCCGTTGAGGGCGCCACCCACCGGCGACCGCTTGTGGCGTTCCCGAGTCTGCGCGTCGTAGAGGCCGCGATAGATGCCGCCCTGCGCCACAAGCTCGTCGTGGTTGCCGCGCTCTACGATCCTCCCCTCGTTCATCACGAGGATCTGATCCACGTGTCGGACCGTGGAGAGGCGGTGCGCGACGATGAATGAGGTCCGCCCTACCATCAGCTCGTCGAGGGCATCGAGGATGACCCCCTCCGTCCTCGAGTCGATCGAGGAGGTCGGCTCGTCCAAGATCAGAATCGGAGCGTCGCGCAGGAACGCGCGGGCGACGCAGACGCGCTGGCGCTCGCCTCCGGAGATGTGAGCCCCGCTCTCGCCAAGCGCGGTCTGGTATCCGTCGGGGAGTCGCTCGATAAACGAATGGGCGTTCGCGGCCTTGGCCGCCTCGACGATCTCGTCGTGGCTGGCGTCGAGCTTGCCGTAGCGGATGTTCTCCTCGATCGTCCCAGAGAAGAGCAGCGGATCCTGCAGGACGACGCTGAACTGCGAACGCAGCGACCGCAGCTTGAGGTCGCGGATGTCGACGCCGTCGATCTCGATCGATCCCGAGGCGGGATCGTAGAAGCGGATGAGCAGACTCATCAACGTGCTCTTACCGGCCCCCGTGTGCCCAACCACGGCGATACGTTCCCCGGGATTAGCCTGGAAGGAGATGCCACACAACGTGCTTTCGCGCTGCTGGTGCGCAAAGGCGATGGTTCGTGCGGTGACTTCGCCGCGCGCTCGAACCAGCTCAACCGCGTCGGGTCGCTCGCACACCTCGGGCTCGGTCGCGAGCAGACGCAGCGAGGAGTGAAATTGCACGAGCTCCTCATGGATCATCCCGACGGTTGCACTCATCTGTTCAAGCGGCTGGTACACAGAGGCGATGTAGGTCATGAGCACGATCAGCTCGCCGATCGAGATGCGGTGATCGATCACCGCCCAGGAGCCGGCCGCGAGGATCAGCGAGGCGCCCGCTGCCGTCGCCGTCTGCACGCCGAGCGTGTAGACGCTCTGACTGACCGTCAGCTTCACCCGCTCGTCGACCGCCGTCTGCCCCTGCTCGCGGAAGCGTCTGTGCTCGTAGTCCTCGCGGCCGAAGGAGACGATCACGCGCAGCATCGACATCGCCTCATGCACGATCGACAGCGAACGCCACTCCAGTTCCTGCACTCGCTGCAGCCGCGGCACAATGCGCCGACCGTACGCGCCGAACGACCAGTAGAGCACTGGGACGATAATCAGTGACAGGAGCGCGAGCTGCCAATCGATCAGGAAGACGATCGTCAGCATCCCGATCAACGTCATGGCCGACTCAAGGATCGGCGGTATCACCATGACGATCGTCCCCAACGAGGCAGCCTGCGTGTTGATCTGGCTCATCAGCGCCCCGGTCTGCTTCTTGTCGTGGAACGCTAGCGACAGGCGCTGGACGTGAGCGAACAGGTCGCTGCGCAGGTCGAGGACCATGTTCTGCTCCATCGTGGCTCCGCGGTAGTGACAGAAGACCGTAAGCGCATTGCCAATCACCACGATCAGGAACCGTCCGACGACCATCACCACCAGGACGACGGCTACTTCGGGATGATCGCCGAAGACAAACTTCACGAATCCACTCGGCTTTACTTCGTGCAGCACCGAGTTGAGGATCACGGCGAGCGGCCACGGCTCGGCCAAGCCAAGGATCGCGACGAGCACCGTCACAACCGTGACGAGTAGGAGGGTCCGCCGGTAGGGCCGTAGGTAGGGCCGTGCGCGGGGGAGTGCCTTCCACAGCTCCCATGCGCTGCGCTTGTCGTGCTTGCGTCGCAGCGACCTGAATCGCCTCGCCGCGCGCATTTTGACAGTGCCGAGATAAGGGCTCACTGCGGCACGCCCTCGGTCTCACGCCGCGCCGTCAGCTGCCGGGCGGCATCCGACGCCACAGGCCGGAGCAGGACGGGTGAGCGAGACGGCCGTGATGCGACCCCGAGCCTCGTCGCCGGACCGCCCCGCCCGACATTCTCGGCGAGGCCCTCGGGTGCCTCCGGCTCCTTCATCCGATCGAGCTCTGCGAGGGCGAGGTGCATCGCCGTCGCGGTGCCCTCGATGCCGAGCGCTACGAGACACGCGGCGAGGACTGCGACCGTCACTCCGACCTCGACACGCCCATCTGAGCACGCATAGATCGAGAGCGCGAGCAGCAGGCTTACCACGACCGCGCCGGCGACGGACGCGCGCGGCAGGATCCTCGCGCGCAGTAGCTGGCTCCCCGAGCCGTGCTCCTCGACCGCTGTGCTTATCCTCACCCCACCGAGGGGGCCGGCGCGCAGGCCGAGGTCCCAGCGATCGAACGGACCGCCGCTGCGAACGAAAGCGCCCCGTGCCGCGAACGCGTCCTGGAGGTTCTGCACCCAGAGCTGCGGCTCGCGCCAGCTTTCGCCCCAAACCACGACCGTTCGCGGGTGCGGCCACGTCACGCCGGGGCGCAGGCGCCGCCGCCAGGGCGACAGACCGTTGCGTAGCCGACCCGCGAGCCTCGCTGGCGGCTGGAGCAGAAATAGCATCGCGATCAAGCCGCGCCGGGCCGAGGTCTCGAGTCGAGAGCGCCCGGGAACCGGACGGCAGGCGCGCCAGCCGCTGATCAAGGCCCGCAGCAGGCACAACGCGACAGCCGCCGCGAACAGCGGCAGGGCAAGCAGCAGCGGCGTCCAGGCGATGCCGAGCGCCGATATCGCGCCCAGTGCTGCAATCAACAGGAGGAACTCGGGCGCGAAGAGGAGGTTCGAGAGCATCCCCGGAGCTGGCTCGTAGATCGACTGAAAGAGGCCACTCCCCCAGATCCCGTAGCGAATCATCGCCCGCCTCAACGTCGGCCCGAGCGCGGGCGCATCGTAGATGCGCCCGGCCCAGCGCGAGGAGCCAGCCCGGTTGTAACGACTGGGCCACTTACGCTCGAGAAGCGCCTCCGCCTTGCCGTATCCGTATTGCTGTCGGAGATAGCGCCGGACGGAGTCGCGGCGCCGGTGCATCACGACGGCGCCGGCGCTGAAACCAAGGGTCTTGCCCGCCTGCTGCAAGCGCCAGCACATGTCGACGTCGTCGCCAGCGGTGTGAAAGCGCTCGTCGAAGCCGCCGATCTCCTCGAGCGCCGACTTGCGAAAGGCCATGTTGCAGCCTGGGACGTGCTCGGCCTCGCGGTCGGAGACGAGGACGTGGATCGGTCCACCCGGCGCGGCAGCCACGCAGTCGGCGACGAGCCGCTCGTCGTCGGGAGGGAGGTTCGGTCCGCCTACTCCGGCGTTGCTCTGGTCGCGAAATCCGGCGGCGAGGTAGTGCAGCCAGTCGGCGTCCGGGTAGGCGTCGTCATCGAGGAAGGCGACGATCTCGCCCTGCGCCTCGCGGATTCCACGGTTACGCGCGTGGCTGAGGCCGCGGTGCTCGGTCTCGATCACGGCGACCCCACGCTCGCGCGCGATCGCGGCCGAGCAATCGCACGAGCCGTCGCAGACGACGATCGTCTCGAAGTCCGGATACGACAGGTCGTTGAGGCGATCGAGACACTCGGGCAGCGTCTCCGCGCCGTTATGCGTGCAGACGACGACCGAGATCTTTGGCCAGGATCCCTCGAGGCCAAAGGGAGACCCAGCGAACGCCTCGCTGATGACTCCGAGCGAGGGCTTGGGTCGGCGCTGCCGGTCGACGAGACCGAAATCCCAATCGGTGACCTCTTTGCCGCCCCGATGCCACTCATCGGTCCAGGAGAACACGAACACTCCGGCGGCACCCGTGGCGAACGAATGGCGTATCTGCCAGGCGAGCGTTTGCGCCTGTACCTCGTTGCCGTTGCGACGACTGTCGAGTCCAACCTCGGTCACGAGCAGCGGCCTGTCCCCGGAGAGGTTCTGGAGCCGGGCCAGATAGGCCGCGAACGTCGCCTCATCCTCAAGGAACACGTTGTAGGCGGCCAAGTCCAGAAATGGCAGCTCGAGGTACTCCGTCGACGGATAATTGACATAGGTGAACAGCCCGCCTGGGTCACTGCCCTTGGCCTCCCAGAAGAGACGTTCGAGGAAGTCTTCAATCGCGCGCTTACCATGCCAGCGCACGATCGGAGCGGGTATCTCGTTACCGATCGCGTAACAGAGAATCGCGGGGTGAGCGTCACATTCGAGTACCTGCCGGGCGACGCGCGCGGCGATGTCGGCGGCGCGGCGAGGCTCTTCGAGGAAGGCGACATGCTGCTCCCAGGCGAGGCCGACCATCACGCGCAGGCCCAACTCCTGCGCAGCATCGAGCATCCAGAGCGGAGGCGGTAGATACGTCCGTACCGTGTTGACGCCCGCACGTGTCATCGCCTCAAAATCGCGGCGCACCCGGTCGACGGCAGGAAATGGCGCGCCGTCGACGGATGCAAAGGTCCCGTAAGTCACTCCCCGCACGTGCAGCTTCTCTCCGCCCGACACGAGCAACGACCGACCCCGCACGCGCGTACGCTCAATCGACGAAGAGGACAACGGCATGGCGGAATTCCTTTTCATACACCTCGCTGCGCGAGCGATGAGCGTCCCTGAAAGGCTCAGCCACCGTGCTGCGCCCCCTGTTCGAGTGGGGACTATAGCCGCTCAAATCGCTGCACTGGCCATATGTTTGACCCGCCACCATCGCCAAGGGAACAGCGGCTATCGTGGGCCCGCCAGGCCGCCGCGTGCGATCGTGGTCCGCTCGGCATGGATGCATATATATGGACGAGTTCATATCATTGATCTCGAAGTCGGGGAAGCCGCAAATATCCGCAGCCTCGATCACCGCGTTGTCTTTCCCGCGACGGCGGACCCCGCGCGCATCACTCGATTCCCTCGCTGGGCCGATCCGCTCGAGCGGATCGAGATGCTGTCGTAGCTCGACTACGCAGCCGCAAGCAGCCGCGCGTGACGGCCTGCCCAAGGCATCGCCTGCTCCAGCTGCGCGGACAGGCTGATCAGGCTCGCCTCCTGCCAGGGTCCGGCTGTGAGCATCACGCCGACCGGCACGCCCTCATCGGTCCAGTGCAGCGGCAGGCTCACGGCTGGCAGGCCACTGACGTTGCCGAAGGCCGTGAAGGAGACGCTGGCGACGACATCAAAGACGGGCTGATCCGGCGCGGCGTGCTGAGCCGCGAGTGTCGCGCCTGCCTGCGGCGGCAGGATCGCGGAGGTGGGCGTCAGCAGCATGTCGAAGTCGCGGCCCCAACGCACCAGCTCGCGGCGGCTGAGCAGCTCGAGCGTCCGCGCCGCGAGCACGTAGTCGTAGGCGCCCGTCTCGCTCGCGAGCCCGCGCTGGTGTGCGATGTGCGGCTCCACCGCCGACCAGTCAACGCCCTCGTAGTCAGCCAGGCCGCCCTGCGTCAGCGCGATGAACGGCGGCACCATCTCTTCGGAGATCGTCGGCACCTCGACCTCCGCGACCACGTGGCCGAGCTCTTCGAGCGCGGTCGCCGCGGCACGTGCGCGCCGCGACGCAGGCCGGGTCGGTCGGGATCCCCAGCGGCGCCTGCGCCATCAGCCCGATCCGCAGCATCCCCGGCGGCGTGCCCGTCTGCTCGGCGAAGGGACGCGCCGGCGCCGGCGCGTTGTACCAGGCCAGCGGGTCGACGGCCGCGATCGCGTCGAGCACCACGGCCGAGTCGGCGACCGTGCGCGAGACGACGCCCTCGACGACCGCGCCCAGCCAGCTCTGCGCGAGGCGCGGCACGCGGCCGCGGCTCGGCTTCAGGCCCGACGAGCCCGCAGTAGGAGGCGGGGATGCGGATCGAGCCGCCGCCGTCGTTGGCGTGCGCGATCGGGAACATGCCCGCCGCCACCGCCGCCGCGGCGCCGCCGCTTGAGCCACCTGGCGAGCGGTTCGTGTCCCAGGGGTTGCGCGAGATCCCGATAGCGGCTGTTCTCCGCGGCCGTGATCACGCCGAACTCGGGGGTGTTCGTGCGCGCGCACAGCACGAAGCCCGCGTCCACGAGCGCGTCGACGACCAGCTCGCTCTCCTCGCTGACGCCCTCGGGCGCACCGTTCGATCCGTAGGTCACGGGCCAGCCGGCGACCGGCGTGAGGTCCTTGATCGGGATCGGCACGCCGAGGAAGGGCGCATCCTCGCCGGCCGCGATGCGGCGGTCGGCCGTCGGCCGCGCTCGCGCGCGCCTCGTCGTCGTTGCGCCAGGTGATCGCGTTGATCTGCTCGTCGCGCCGATCGACAGCCGCGAGGCAGGACTCCAGCAGCTCGACCGCGGAGAGCTCGCGCGAGCGCAGCGCCGCGGCGAGCTCGAGAGCCGACGAGGACGGTCCGAGCGAAGCCATGGCGCGACCCTACCAGGGTAGGCTGCCACGGGGAAAGCGCACCCAACACCTAAGCCCCACGGAGGTCTCTCGCGTGAGCCGCACAAGCAAAGCCACATATGACGTCAAGGGTCGCACCGTGTTCATAACCGGCGCCGCACGCGGCATCGGCGCGGCCGCGGCGGCAGCGCCTGCACGCGAAGGGCGCGAACGTCGCGCTCGTCGGACTCGAGCCCGAGCGCCTGGAGCGCAACGCCGGCGCGCTGGGCGAGCGTGCCGCTTTCTTCGAGGCCGACGTGACCGACCTCGGCGCCCTCGAAGGCGCCGTGAGCGCGACCGTCGAGCGCTTCGGCGCCATCGACGTGGCGATCGCCAACGCCGGCATCGCCTTCACCGGCGCGCTCGCGACCGCGCCCGTCGAGCAGGTCGAGCGCACGCTCGCGGTCAACCTGCTCGGCGTCTGGCGCACCGACCGCGCGGTGCTCGCAGAGCTCACCAAGAGCCGTGGCTACCTGCTCAACGTCTCCTCGCTCTCGGCGATCGCGCACGCACCCTTGATGGGGCCCTACACCGCCGCGAAGGCCGGCGTGGAGGCACTCACCGACACGCTGCGCATGGAGATGGCGCCGAGCGGCGTGCAGGTCGGCTGCGCCTACTTCGGCTTCATCGACACCGACCTCGTGCGCGCGAGCTTCGCGCAGCCCTCCGCGCAGATGATGACGAGCGAGCTGCCCGCCTTCATGCGCAACCCCGCGCCGCTCGCGAAGGCGATCGACGCGATCGAGCGCGGCGTCGAGAGTCGCGCGGCGCGCGTGTGGGCGCCTCGCTGGGTGGGCGCGATGATGCTCTTGCGCGGCGCCCTGCAGCCGCTGAGCGAACGGCGCGCGCTCGCCGATCGCGAGAAACTCGCGGAGGGCATCCGCATGGCCGAGTCCTCAGGCGAGGCTGACATGCAGGATCCCCTACTCGGCGTCGCCACGCAGGCCGTTCACGACTGAGCGCCTCCGCCGAGCGACACAGGCCGCGGCAGAGGCGCCCCCGTAGGCACGTGGGATCGCCTAGTCGTCGGCCTGCGTCTGCGCGCCCTCCTCGCCGTCAGCGAGGATGCGATAGAGGTCGCCCCGCGTCTGCGCGAGCACCTCGCGCGCGCGACCCATCTGCGCCTCACTGCCCGTGCGCATGACCTGTGCGAACGCGAAGGCAACCTCGCGCATCAGCTTGCCGAGCTCGTGCGCGCGGTCGCTGACATCGCCGCTCATCTGCTCCCATGGCGCCGGCTTCTCGGCGTCGCGTTCTGCGATCAGCGCACGACCCGCATCGGTGAGGACGAACAGCTTGCGCCCATCGATCTCCTGCGAGTCGATCAGGCCCTCGTCCTCGAGCTGCTGCAGAGCCGGGTAGACCGAGCCGGGGCTCGCCCGCCAGACGCCGCCGCTGCGCTCCTGGACCTCCTGCATGATCTGGTAGCCGTTGCGCGGCTCCTCGGCGAGCAGCAGCAGCGCCGCCGTGCGTATGTCGCCGCGCCTGGCCTTGCGGCCGCGTCCGCGCGGCCCGAACCCTCCGGCGAAGCCGCCAAACGGACCTGCGAAGTCGCCGCGCGGGCCGTGTGCGAAGCCGCGGCCACGCTCTCCCGAGTGATGCGCAGGGTGGCAGCCGTGCTGCGGATCCATCGTGTGTCTTGAATGACTAAACATATTGACTCCTATCGTGAACTATCTAAGTAGCTTCACGATATATCGTTATGTTCGTTTGTTCAAGCCCCCCCCCGGCCGGGCACGCAGGCGTTCAACGATTGGGCGGCTAGTGCCTGAAGTGGCGTCGGTCGGTCGCGACCATCGCGGCACCTGCGCGCGTCCGCGGCAGCCACGACCTCCTCGTCGCGCACCGAGCCACCGGGCTGGATGACCGCAGCGACACCGGCATCGAAGGCCAGCTGCGGACCGTCCGCGAAGGGAAAGAAGGCGTCGGAGGCGAGCGCCGAGCCGGGTAGCTGCTCGGGACGGAAGGCCTGCGCCTTCTCGATCGCGATCCGCACTGCGTCGACCCGGCTCATCTGCCCGGCGCCGATGCCGATCGTTGCGCCCCCCGCGGCGATCACGATCGCGTTGGAGCGCACGTGGCGGCAGACCTTCCAGGCAAAGAGCATGTCGCGCCACTGCGCCTCGCTCGGCTGCGTGGCGCTGAGCACACGCATCTGCTCGCGGGTCTCTGAGACCACGTCGCGGCTCTGCACGAGCTGGCCGCCGATCACCGCCTTGCTCTCGAGCACTCGCAGACGGGCTCGGCCAGTCGCGCGAGCTCGAGCAGCCGCACGTTCTTCTTGACCTGCAGCACTTCGAGCGCCTCCGCGTCGAAGCCCGGCGCCAGCAGCACCTCGATGAACTGCTGCGCGAGCGCCTCGGCGAAGGCGCGGTCGACCCGACGGTTGATCGCGATCACGCCGCCGTAGGCGCTCTGCGGATCGCAGGCGAAAGCGCGCTCGTAGGCCTCCTGTCCGCTCGCGCCGATCGCGCAGCCGCAGGGGTTGTTGTGCTTGACGATCGCGCAAGCCGGCTCCGCGAAGTCCTCGACAAGCTCGCGTGCGGAGCTGAGATCGAGCAGGTTGTTGAAGGACAGCTCCTTGCCGTGCAGCTGCTCGACGCCCGAGAGCAGGTGCGTCGGCGAGCCGACACGCGCATAGAAGGCAGCGCTCTGGTGCGGGTTCTCGCCGTAGCGCAGATCGCTGACCTTCTCGTAGGCCTCGCGCGAGGAAGGCGGGAAGCCCTCGTAGGTCTCGCGCGCAAACCAGGTCGAGATCGCGGCGTCGTAGCGCGCGGTGCACGCGAAGGCCTTGGCCGCGAGCTCTTTGCGCCGTTCGCAGCGAGAGCCTGCCGTCGCTCTCGCGCAGCTCGGCGAGCAGCGGTCTCGTAGTCCGCTGGGTCCACCACCACCGCAGCGAAGGCTGCGTTCTTGGCCGCCGCTCTGATCATCGTCGGACCGCCGATGTCGATGTTCTCGACGATCTCCTCTCGCTCGCGTCGCCGCGCGCGACGGTCTGCTCGAAGGGGTAAAGGTTCACGCACACGAGGTCGACCTGCTCGATCTGCTGCTCGCTGCGCGGCGCGCAGGTGCGCGGGCTCGTCGCGGCGCGCGAGCAGCCCGGCGTACAGACGCGGGTGAAGCGTCTTGACACGCCCGTCCATGATCTCCGGAAAGCCCGTGAAGTCCTCGATCGCACGCACCGCGATGCCCGCCGACTCGAGCTCGCGCGCGGTGCCGCCAGTCGAGACGAGCTCCACACCGAGCTCCTGCAGGCCGCGCGCGAACTCGACGAGGCCCTGCTTGTCCGACACCGACAGCAGCGCGCGGCGCACTCGCACCTCACCGGGCGCCGCCTGCTCCACGCCACTCAGCTGATCGGTGATGAGCTCGCCGTCGGGGGCCATGCGCAGAGCCTATCCCTCGTCCACGACGTGCGCCCGATGCTCGAGAAGCGTGCGCCGGGGGTTCTCGGGGTCCGCCCGCAGCGACCCCTGCGCGGCCAGCGCAACGGCCCGCGGAAGCAGTGCGTGCTCGAGCGGACGCAGCGCGCGCAGGACCTCGGCGGGCTCACGCGCGTCGGGCAACTCGACCGCTCGCTGCAGGATCACCCGGCCCGTGTCAACGCCTGCATCGACGAAGTGCACGGTCACGCCGAAGACCTTCACGCCATAGGCGAGCGCCTGCTCGATCGCGCCGAGCCCCGGAAACGCGGGCAGCAGCGAGGGGTGCACGTTGATTACCCCGCGCGGAAAGCGCTCCAGGAAGGAGCTCCCGAGTAGCTCCATGTAGCCGGCGAGCACCACGAGCCGGGCGCCGCGCTCCTGCAGCCAGGCGCCCATCGCCTGATCGCGCGCGGCGCGGTCGGTGTAGTCAGCGCGCGCGAAGACGCGACACGCCACGCCATGCGCACTCGCCCGCTCCAGCGCGGCGACCCCAGCCACGCTCGAGGCCACCGCCACGATTTCCGCCTCGTGGCCGTGGACGCTGTCAAGCAGCGCCTGCAGGTTCGTGCCGGCGCCCGAGACCAGCACCGCGATGGGTAGCCGCTCGCTCACGCGCGCCGCACGATAGCTGTGAGCGAACTCACACAGCCGCCAGGCCATCGTGCCGATAATTGGAACGAGGGACGAGAGGGCATTGATCCGATTTGGAGGTCCTGCCCATGCTTTCAGCCATTCTCGTCACCCTGATTATTCTCTTCGCGCTCGGCTTCTCGCTGCGCAGCGGGCGCGACGGCGCGTCTATCACGCGCCACCCCTACAACAACCGCTACAACGATGCGGCGGGCGCGCGCGAGGACTACGTCGGCTAACTGAAGCTGCTCGAGGCAGCTCAGGCGCTCACTAGTGGCAGCGTGGGCGCATCGCCGTCGCCGTCGCCGTCGCCGTCGCCGTCGCGGCTCTCAAGCGAGAACTTTCCAGCCGCCTCAGCGCTTCCAGCCAGCGGATACTCACCGCTGAAGCAGGCGTCACAGTGCGTCTCGCGCGTCGCGCCGACGGCCTCATAGATGCCGGCGAGGGAGAGGTAGTGCAGCGAGTCACAGCCGAGCTCGGCGGCGACCTCCTCGGTGCTGCGCCCGTGCGCGATCATCTCCTCACGCGTGGACATGTCGATCCCGTAGTGGCAGGGGTGCTTGATCGGCGGCGCCGAGATGCGCATGTGGATCTCCGCCGCGCCCGCGTCGCGCAACATCTGCACGATCTGACGGGTCGTGTTGCCACGCACGATCGAGTCGTCCACGACGACGAGCCGCTTTCCCGCGATCACCTCGGGTAGCGGGTTGAACTTCAGGCGCAGCCCGTGCTTGCGCAGCTCCTGCCCCGGCTGGATGAACGTGCGCGCGACGTAGCGGTTCTTGACGAAGCCATCGTCCTGCGGCAGGCCGGCTGCGCGTGCCAGGCCACGCGCGGCGGGATTGCCCGAGTCGGGCACCGCGATCACGAGGTCTGCCTCGACGGGTGACTCGCGCCAGAGGATCTCGCCCATGCGCCCGCGCGCCACCTGCAGCACCTGGTCGTTCATGCGCGAGTCCGGGCGCGCGAAGTAGATGTACTCGAACACGCAGAACGCGCGCCGTCCACCACCGGCCACCATGCGGCTCTTCAGGCCCTCGGCGCCGAGCGTGACGAGCTCGCCGGGCTCGACGTCGCGCAGGTACTTCGCGCCGATGATGTCGAAGGCGCAGGACTCGCTGGAGACGCAGTAGCGGCGCTCGCCCTCAGGATTCTCGGGACCCGGCTCGAGCACGCCGATCGCGAGCGGGCGCAGCCCGTGCGGGTCGCGGAAGGCGACCACGCGGTCCTTGGTCATCGCGACGATCGAGAACGCTCCGCGCAGCCGCGGCAGCACCTCGGCGATCGCGTCCTCGACCTCCTCGGCCGGGTGCGTGGCGATCAGGGCAGCGATGATCTCTGAGTCCGAGGTCGAGCTGAAGCTGACGCCGCGCGCGAGCAGCTCCTCGTGTAGCTCAAGCGCGTTGATCAGGTTGCCGTTGTGGCCGAGTGCGACCTCGCGGCGCGAGCCGTTGGTCCCCTCCGAGCGCTGCACGGGCTGTGAGTTCTCCCAGGCGTTTGACCCTGTCGTGGAGTAGCGCACGTGTCCGATCGCGAGCTCGCCGGCGAGCGTGCGCAGATCGTTCTCGGTGAAGACCTGATTGACGAGGCCGAGCTCGCGGCGCGTGATGATCTGTCCGTCACGGTCGGCCGCGGCGATGCCCGCCGACTCCTGGCCGCGGTGCTGCAGGGCGTAGAGCGCGAAGTACGACAGACGAGACACCTCGTGACCGGGTGCATACAGTCCGAAAACTCCGCACTCGTCGCGCGGTCCGTCACGCATAACTGCCTCCAAAGCTAGCAGGGTGGCTCGGGGGCGTTTGCGCCCGGCGGGTGGCTTCACGCGAACAGGCTCCCGAGCGCGGCGTGCGCCTCGCGGAGGGCGCTCAGCGAGATCTCAAACCCCTGCCGCCCGGTGACGCTGAGCAGATCTCCACCGACGGTGCCGAGCCGGCGCAGCAGCACGCGCTCGCCCAATTCCTGAAGAGCACGCGCCTCGCCGCTGATGAGAAAGCCGCCCGAACCCTCCCCGAACAGCGCCGTATCTGTGCCGCCCAGCTCGGAGAGGCCCTCCTCGAGCACGATCTCGGCGCCCCGCCCGCCCGCCAAGCAGCACTCGGCAAGCGCCACCGCAAGGCCGCCCTCAGCGATGTCGTGCGCGCTCGAGAGGGCGCCTGCGCGGACCGCCTCGCGTAGCGCCGCGTGTGTGGCGCAGACCGTCGCGATGTCGATTTCGGGCAGGCCGTCGGGCAGCGCCTCGCCGCGTAGCTTGGCCAGCTCGCTCGCGGCCGGCGACGGTTCAAAGGAGCCGAGCAGCGCGATCTCATCGTCGTCGTGTGCGAAGCCGAGCCCGGCGGCGCGACGCGCGTCGGGCAGGCGCCCGACCATGCCGATCACCGGCGTCGGATAGATCGGACCCGTGGCACCCTCGTTATAAAGCGAGACGTTGCCCCCGACGATCGGCGCTTGCAGCGCGCGACAGGCCTCGCCGAGGCCGCGCACCGATTCGCTCAGCTGCCAGGCGATGTGAGGCTTCTCGGGATTGCCGAAGTTGAGGTTGTTCGTCGTGCCAAGCGGCTCCGCACCGACGCAGGCGAGGTTCGCGGCGCACTCCAGCACGGTCGCGATCGTGCCGCGATAGGGGTCTGCGGCGACACGGCGACCGTTGCCGTCGATGCTCACCGCGAGCGCGCTCCCGTCGGCGAGCGCCAGCACGGCCGCGTCGGCCTGCTCGGGGCGGCGCACCGTGCGCGACTGCACGATCGGGTCGTACTGCTCAAAGAGCGGCCTACGCGATGAGATGTTGGGGCTCGCCAGCAGCGCCAACAGCGTCTCCGCCGCGCTCGCACCGCGCGCCAGCGTGGCGGCAGGCGCGGTGTAGATCGGCTGCTCGGGCTTGCGCGGCGCGAGGTCATACAGCGGGCAGTCGTCGACCAGTGCCCTGACGGGCATTTCCCCGACGAGCTCGCCGCCGCTGAGCACGCGCATCTGGCCGCTGTCGGTGACCATGCCGATCGCCGCGCCGTTGACCTCCCACTTCTCGCACAGCGCGAGCACCGCCTCCAGGTTGGCGGGCTCGACGACGCAGAGCATCCGCTCCTGGGACTCGCTGACCATCACCTCAAAGGGCTCCATCCCGGGCTCGCGCAGCGGCACGCGCGCGACGTCGATGTCGATCCCGACCTCCCCTTTGGAAGCCATCTCCGAGGCAGAGGAGGTCAGCCCCGCGGCGCCGAGATCCTGCAGCGAGACGATCAGGCCGCGCTCGAGCAGGTCAAGCGAGCACTCGAGCAGCTTCTTCTCCTCAAACGGATCGCCGACCTGCACGGTCGGGCGCTTGTCCTGATCGTCCTCGCCGCCGAGCTCCGCGGAGGCGAGCACCGATGCGCCGCCGATGCCGTCGCGTCCCGTCGCGGCACCGAACAGCACGAGCAGATTGCCTGGACCCGCCGCGGCACTGCGCACCAGCTGCTCGCGGCGCGCGAGCCCCAGCGCCATCGCGTTGACCAGGCAGTTCTGCTCGTAGGCGTTCTCGAAGTAGACCTCGCCGCCGATCGTCGGCACGCCGATCGAGTTTCCGTAGTGCGCGATCCCCGCGACGGCACCCTCGAGCAGGTAGCGCGCACGGGCTCCCGCCGGCTCGCCGAAGCGCAGCGAGTCGAGCACCGCGATCGGGCGCGCGCCAATCGCGAAGATGTCGCGCAAGATTCCCCCGACACCCGTCGCGGCGCCCTGGAATGGCTCGACCGCGCTCGGGTGGTTGTGCGACTCGACCTTGAACGCGCACACCATGCCGCCGCCGACGTCGACCGCGCCTGCGTTCTCGCCTGGCCCCATCACGACGTGCCTGCCTTCGGTGGGCAGCGTGCGCAGCAGCTTCTTGGAGTGCTTGTACGCACAGTGCTCGCTCCACAGCAGCGAGTACATCGCGAGCTCGACCTGGTTCGGTGGGCCCCCCTGCTTCTCGCAGACGAGCTCGTACTCCGTGCGCGTCAGGCCGAGCGCGAGCGCGTCGTTGAGCGTCGGGAGCGTGTCTTCGGAGATCACGCGCGCACGCCCTCGACGGTCATGCGCATCGACTCGAAGATCTTCAGCCCGTCGGCCGAGCCGCCGATCAGCTCATCGACCGCGTGCTCGGGGTGGGGCATCAGCCCGAAGACGTTACCCCGCTCGTTGCAGACGCCCGCGATGTCGTGCAGCGAGCCGTTGAAGTTCTCGCCGGGCGCGTAGCGCAACACGAGCTGGCCGCCACGATCCATCGCCGTGAGCGTCTCAGGGTCGGCGTAGTAGCGCCCCCAGGCGTGCTTCGCGGGGATACTCAGCCGTTCGCCGAGCGCACACGCCGCCGTGAAGGGACCGCCGCTGTAGAGCACCTCCAGCTCGACCTGACGGAAGGTGAAGCGGCGATTGCTGTTGCCGAGCAGCGCACCCGGCAGCAGCCGCGCCTCGCAGAGCACCTGAAAGCCGTTGCAGATACCGAGCACAAGCCCGCCGTCGGCGGCGAAGTCGATCACGGACTCCATCGCTGGGCTGAAGCGCGCAATCGCGCCGGCGCGCAGGTAGTCCCCGTAGGAGAAGCCGCCCGGGACGACGATCGCGTCGGCTCCCTTCAGATCGCGCTCGGCGTGCCAGATCAGCGCCGCATCGCCCACCCGGCGCGCGGCCTGCAACGCATCTACCTCGTCGCACGAGCCAGGGAACTGGAGGACGCCGAACTTCATCTGGGCCGGTTGGGCGCAGCGCAGCTCGACGCCATCGGCTCTCGACTTGGCCCACGACGAATACGGGCCTGCTGCTTTGATCTGCTCGGTCGGGGCGGCCCTGACCGCAGGGTCATCCCACCATCTCGATCTCGTAGTCCTCGACCAGTGGGTTCGCGAGCAGCTTCTCGCACATCGAGTTGAGCTCGGCCGGGTCCTCGACGTCGAGCTCGACCAGGCGACCGATATGAACGTTGGCGACCCCAGCGAAGCCCAGCGCCGGCAGCGCGCGCTCGACGGCGACGCCCTGCGGATCGAGGATGCCCGCCTTCGGGCGGATCAGGACGCGGGCGCGCACGCGCTCACGCGGACCCGGAGCGATCGAGCCACGCCTGGAAGGGCTCGCCGGTGATCAGCTCGTAGGCCTCGATGTAGCGCGCGCGGGTTCCCGCGACCACCTCCTCGGGGATCGCCGGGGCGGGCGGCTTCTTGTCCCAGCCGCTCGATGATGCCCAGTCGCGGACGTACTGCTTGTCGAAGCTCGGCTGTCCGCGTCCGATCGCGAAGCCCTCGGCGGGCCAGTAGCGCGAAGAGTCGGGCGTCAGCACCTCGTCGCCGAGCACGAGCTCACCGTGCTCGTCGAGCCCGAACTCAAACTTTGTGTCGGCGAGAATCACACCGCGCTCGCGCGCGTGGTCGGCGGCGAAGGAGTAGAGCTCGATCGAGCTGTCGCGGACGCGCTCCATCAGCTCGCGGTCACCGACCAGCTCGGCGGCGCGATCGAAGTCGATCGCCTCGTCGTGCCCCTCCTCGGCCTTCGTGCTCGGTGTGAAGATCGGTTCGGGCAGCTGCTCGGACTCGCTCAGACCCGCGGGCAGCGCGATTCCTGAGACCGCGCCGCTTGCCTGGTAGTCCTTCCAGCCGGAGCCCGTGATGTAGCCACGCACGACACACTCCACGGGCAGCATCCGCAGACGCCGGACGGCCAGCGCGCGGCCGCGCGCCTCGACGGGCACGCCCTCGCTGGTGGAGAGCAGGTGGTTGGCGAGGATCTCGGCGGTCTTCTCGAACCAGAAGACCGACAGGCCCGTCAGCACCTTGCCCTTGTCGGGTATCGGCGTCGGGTGAACCGCGTCGTAGGTCGAGATGCGGTCGCTTGCGACCATCAACAGCGCCGGCGTGCCGAGGCTCTGCGGGGTCCCGAGGTCATACATCTCACGGACCTTCCCGCTGGCGATGAGGGGCAGGTCGGCGAGGGCGCTCACGTGGCGCGATGCTACCAGCGCCAGCGGGCGCCTTGCGGTCCTCTCTCAGGCGATCTCGTCAAGCCGCGCGAGAATCTCCTCGACGTGGCGCAAGTAGTGGGAGTAGTCGAAGATCTGATCCAGATCGAGACCTGCCGCGCGCTCGTCGGCACCCAGCAGCTCGCGCAGCGCGATGCCCTGATCCCAGGCCTTTTGCGCGAGCTCCTGCACCACGCGGTAAGCATCGTCGCGCGAGGAGCCGGCCTCAACGAGCGCGAGCAGGACGCGCTGGGAGAAGAGCGCGCCGTGGGTCAGCTCGAGGTTCGCGCGCATCCGCTCCGCGTCGATGGTCATGTCCCGTGCAAGCGCAATCGTGCGCTGCTGCAGATAGTCGATCAGCGTCGTGGAGTCGGGCAGGATCACGCGCTCGACCGAGGAGTGCGAGATGTCGCGCTCGTGCCACAGCGCGACGTTCTCGAGCGCCGCCTGCGCGTTGCCGCGCAGCACACGCGCGAGCCCCGTGATCTGCTCGCTCTTGATCGGGTTGCGCTTGTGCGGCATCGCCGATGAGCCCTTCTGCCCGGCGCGAAATGCCTCCTGGACCTCGCGCACCTCGGTGCGCTGTAGGTGGCGGACCTCCGTGCGCAAAGCGCTCGAGGCCCGCGCCGGCGAGCGCGATCGCGCCGAGCAACTCGGCGTGGCGGTCGCGCGGCACGACCTGCGTCGAGACGTCCTCGCGCCGCAGCCCAAGCCGTGCGAGCACGCGCGCCTCGAAGTCGGGGCTCGTAGCTGCGTAGGTGCCGACCGCGCCCGAGAGCGCACCCGCGGCAACCTGCTCGAAGGCGCGCTCCAGCCGCTCGGCGTTGCGGTGCGCCTCGAAGGCAAAGCCCGCGAGCTTCAGCCCGAAGCTCGTCGGCTCGGCGTGCACGCCGTGGGTGCGCCCCACGCAGAGTGTCTGCGCCTGCTCGCGCGCCCGGCTCGCGAGCGTCCGCGTCAGCTCACGAGCGCCGGCCACGATCACCTCGCCCGCCGCGCGGAGCTGCAAGGCGAGCGCGGTGTCGAGCACGTCGGAGGAGGTCAGCCCGAAGTGGATCCAGCGCCCCGCCTCGCCCGCCGATGCGGCGAGCACGTCGACGAAGGCGGCCACATCGTGGTCGGTCGTACGCTCGCGCTCGTTGACCGCCGCGACCGTGAACGTCGCCGCGCGGATCGCATCGAGCTCGGCAGCGCCGGGGCCGTCCTGGCCGAGCAGCGCAGGCAGCTCCTCGCAGGCGGCCACCTCGACGCGCCGCCAGCTCTCCATGCGCGCCTCATCGCTCCACAGTGAGGCCAGCTCGTCGCGGGAGTAGCGGGAGATCACGCGCTGATTATCCCGCAGCCACGCGCGGTGGGCACGAGCGTCGAGCTCAGGTGCCGAGGATCTGCGCGGCGAGGATCGCCGCGTTGCGCGGGTTGTCCAGCCCCACGCACGCAACCGGAACCCCCGGTGGCATCTGCACGATGGAGAGGATCGCGTCAAGGCCGCCGGCGGCGGACAGGCGGCCGGACAGCGGCACGCCGATCACGGGTAGGTCGGTGTGGGCTGCGACCGCGCCCGGGAGCGCGGCGGAGATGCCCGCGCCGGCGATGATCACGCGCAGACCGCGCATGTGCGCGTTCTTAGCGTATTCAGCGACCACATCGGGCTCGCGGTGAGCGGACATCACGCGCATCTCGTGCAGAATGCCGCGCTCTTCGAGCTCCTTACCCGCCTTTTCCATCGTCTCCATGTCGCTCTTGGAGCCCATCACGATGCCCACGCGCGGCGCGTCGACGTCGATGTCGTCGAGCTGCGCCTGCACTTCGGCTTCCTGCATCGGCTCGGGCACCAGCGAGATGCCCGGGGATCCCGCGGAGCGGCCCTCCTGGGCTGCCGGGTTGCGGGGGTCGTTCTCGGGCTCGTCTGACTTGGAGGGACTCATGAGCCGGGAGCATACGCGGCTCGATGGCGTATCCGTAGTCCCTTCGTCCAAATAGCCCGCCGTAAGCAGGAGATTGCGGATATTGGTCATAACGTACGTATATGTCTATATTCAAAAGAAGCTCTTCCAAGTATGCGAACATCACGGCCACACTTGCGCTCATCTTCTCGATGAGCGGAGGCGCAATGGCCGCCAACCACTACCTGATCAGCTCCACCAAACAGATCAACCCCAGCATCCTCAAGAAGCTCAAAGGCCACACCGGTAAAACCGGGCGCACCGGAGCCACCGGCGCCGCCGGCGCCCCCGGCAAAGAAGGCGCCGCCGGCAAAGAAGGGCCTACGGGCAAAGAAGGACCCGCGGGCAAGGAAGGCGCAGAAGGCAAAATCGGCCCCGAAGGCAAAGAAGGCAACCCGCATCTGACCCGCTGGCGCACGACGATCGCGACGGCCGGGCCAAACGAAGGCGAAGCCACAACCGTCGAGCTCGCCAAAATCGGCCCCTTCACGGTGACCGGCCATTGCTATGAATCCGGCACCAACACCGACGCGGCGACTTACATCAGCACGACCGAAACCGGCTCCTTCGCGCAGGGCTACTCCGGCCAGGGACGCGAAGAAGGACTGACCGCGGGCGAAGACCTCCAGATCAGCGAGGACGTCGCCGAAGGTGCCACCACGACTCACAAAGCCAACTTCCGCTCCCCCGACGACGGTTCGTGGGGTGCTGTGACGGCAGACGGCTCGCTGTCACTCAACGGCTTTGGCAGCCAGGGTGTCTGGCTGCAGGGTGAATCAGGCCCAGCCTGCTCCTTCTCGGGCTACCTCGTCACCGAGTAGCGCAACCTCGACAGCTGCCGGGGAGTTGCGGGCCATCTCGCGACTCCCCGGCGCTACTTCCCCGCGCTCGGCCCGGTGCTACTTCTCCGCGCTCGGGGAGAAGCCGGGAAGCTACAGCGAGGCGATGAAGTCCTCTACGGGGATCGCCGCGAGCGTCTCATAGCGGCCAGTGCCGCGCGAGCCGAGCTCGAGCGAGACCCGCGCCATCGTGCCCTCGTCGGGCGCCTCGATCACCGAGATGAAGTCGACGTGTCCGAGCGTCGCCCACTGCGCCTTGACGGTCGCGCCGAGCTGTTCGACCTCCTTGTTGACCTCCATGATCCGCTGCGGGTTGTTCTTGACGGTCTGCACGCCCTCGGGGGTGAGGGTCGAGAGCATGATGTAGGTGGGCATGAGTGGCTCCTCCGGTGTGGTGTGGGAGTGCGCGCTCGCGGGTGGCAGGCGCGATCGCTCGCGTTCTACCGGATCGAACGAGTTCCGCTGCCCCCAGCCCGCGCCGCATAGCTCCAACTCGGCGTGGGGCCTCATGAACAACCGGGGCCGCACGCCGCTGCGTTATCTGAGCTGGTTCAAGCCTGTTCGACTCAGGGAGCCGTGACTGCCCAGGTGCCCATCGAGTAGACGTCGCGTCCGACTTCTCTGCGCTCAGGTCCATGCCGAACCGAATCGATTCGCCGTCCGCGAACTTCTCGTTCGGCGTGATCGAAAATCTGCTGGAAACGATTTCGCGCCCATGTTACCCTCAGACACGCACAGGGCTGCCCCGTGGCGGCTTTCGGATCACACGAGCGTCCGCAGGACATTCCGCGGGCGGCGTTATTGCCGGACTTCGATCAGGTGCACCGTCGGCGCCGCACTCAGCGCGAACGGGAATCCCCAGCCGCTCTGCACGACGCTACCGTCGCCCTCGAGTGAGTAGACGCCGGTCTCCGACTTGCCGCTGGGGAGGGTTTCTCCGAATGGGCCGGCCGGACCTTCCTTACCCGGCGCACCATCTTTACCGGCGCTCCCGGGGGCGCCCAGCGAACCGTTCGCACCGCCGCTCCCGTCGTGCTCCATGAGAGCTTGGACTCACTCGTCTTGCATTTCGCCTTCCGATTCACAATGCGAGCGCTGCCGCTGTTCTTCTTGACGCAGGCGAAGATCGTTGATGCGTCTGCCTGTGGTGCTACGGCCAGGGCAGAGAGCGCGAGCGCTCCACCCGTGAGAAGCGTCGCCCAACCTCGTCGTGACATGTGCGTTGACATAGAACCAGCCTCCGGTTTCATGATCCTCGCCTCCTCCATTGAGGAGCCCGGGGGGCTACCGTCGAATCGACACGACGGCGGAGAACGAGACGTGGCGGGATAGTCGCATCCATGTCGGATCTCGCAAATCGGATATCCGTCGGGTCACAGCGAGGCCGCGAGTCGCGGATCGGCGGCGACCTATGCCGATGTACGGTACCGGGGACGCCGGCCTGCCTCGAGAGCGCTCGCCTCGACCTTCTCCAGCGCGAGGCTCCCATCCACGACATCCACCTCAACCGAATCCCCCGCCCGGATCTCCCCTTGCAGCAGCGCCAGCGCGAGCCGATCGGTCAGCTGCTTCTGGATCACCCGCCGCAGCGGCCGGGCACCGTAAGCAGGGTCGTAGCCGAGGTTGCCGAGCAGCTCGCGTGCGGCGTCGGTGAGCGTCACCTCGACGCCACGCTCGGCCACGCGATCGATCACGAGCGCGACCTGCAGGTCGACGATCTCGGTGAGCTGCTCGCGGCTGAGCGCCTCGAAGCGCACGATGTCATCGAGGCGGTTGATGAACTCGGGCTTGAAGTGGTCGAGCAGCGCGGCGCGGATCTGCGTGTCATCCGAGCCTACGGGCACGGGAATATTCGAGGTCATGATCAAAACCGTGTTCTTGAAATCGACCGTGCGGCCCTGGCCGTCGGTCAAGCGCCCGTCGTCCATCACCTGCAAAAGCGTGTTGAAGACGTCGGTGTGCGCCTTCTCGATCTCATCGAGCAGCACGACCGAGTAGGGACGGCGGCGCACGGCCTCGGTCAGCTGGCCGCCCTCTTCGTAGCCGACATATCCGGGGGGCGCACCGACGAGCCGCGAGACGGAGTGTTTCTCCATGTACTCCGACATGTCGATGCGGATCATCGCGTCCTGGGAGTCGAACATGAACTCGGCCAGCGCCCGCGCGAGCTCGGTCTTGCCGACGCCCGTCGGGCCGAGGAACAGGAACGAGCCGATCGGGCGATCGGGGTCCTGTAGCCCCGCGCGCGAGCGGCGCAGCGCGGTCGCGACCGCCTCGACTGCCTCGTCTTGGCCGACGACCCGTTCGTGCAGGCGGTCCTCCATGTGGATCAGCTTCGCGGTCTCGCCCTCGAGCAGACGGTTCACCGGAATGCCCGTCCAGCGCGCCACGACCTCGGCGATGTCGTCGGCGTCGACCTCCTCCTTGAGGAACACGGGCGCGACGTTGTCGCTGCCCTCCCCGTCCTCGTGCTCGCTCGATTCGCGCTCGGCGAGCTGGCGCTCGAGCTCGGGGATGTCCTGGTAGATGAGCTTTGAGGCGCGCTCCAGGTCGGCCTCGCGCTGCGCGCGCTCGGCTTCGGTGCGCGCCTGCTCGAGCTGCTCCTTGAGATCGGAGATGCCCTTGATCGCCTCCTTCTCGTTCTGCCATTGGGCCTTCATTCCCGCCGAGCGCTCCTTCAGATCGGCCAGCTCGCGCTCGATCGCCGAGCGTCGCTCCGCGGAGGCCTCGTCGGTCTCCTTGCTGAGCGAGGTCAACTCGATCTCCAGCTGCATCACGCGCCGGTCGACCTCGTCGATCTCGGTCGGCAGCGAGTCGATCTCGATGCGGATCTTCGAGGCGGACTCATCGATCAAATCGATCGCCTTGTCGGGCAGGAAGCGGTCGGCGATGTAGCGGTCTGAGAGCGTCGCGGCGGCGATCAGCGCGCTGTCCTGGATGCGCACGCCGTGGTGGACCTCATAGCGCTCCTTCAACCCACGCAGGATCGCGATCGTGTCCGCGACGGAGGGCTCGCCGACGGTGACCGGCTGGAAGCGCCGCTCCAGCGCCGCGTCCTTCTCGATGTGCTTGGTGTACTCATCGAGCGTCGTCGCGCCGACGCAGCGCAGTTCCCCGCGCGCGAGCATCGGCTTGAGCAGGTTGGCCGCGTCGACCGCGCCTTCGGCCGCGCCCGCGCCGACGATCGTGTGCAGCTCGTCGAGGAACAGGATGATGTTTCCCTGCGCCTCTGAGACCTCGCCGAGCACCGCCTTGAGACGATCCTCGAACTCGCCGCGATACTTGGCGCCGGCGATCAGCGAGCCCATGTCGAGCGCGATCACGCGCCGTTCGCGCAGCGACTCGGGCACGTCGCCGGAGACGATCCGCTGCGCGAGACCCTCGACGATCGCGGTCTTGCCAACGCCCGGCTCGCCGATCAGGACCGGGTTGTTCTTGCGCCTGCGCGAGAGCACCTGGATCACACGACGGATCTCCTCATCGCGCCCGATCACCGGGTCGAGCTTGCCCTGCTCGGCGGCCTGCGTGAGGTCCTGGCCGAAGCGCTCGAGCGCCTCGTACTTCTCCTCGGGTGAGGGATCGGTGACGTGGTGGGAGCCGCGCACCTCCGCGAGCGCTTGCAGCAGCCGCTCGCGCGTGGCGCCGACGCTCGCGAGCGCGCGGCCGGCCATGCCCTTCTCGTCGGCGAGCGCGAGCAGCAGGTGCTCAGTGGAGACGTACTGATCACTGAGCTGTGCGGCCTCGCGCTCGGCAGCGCGCAAGACCGAGACGAGCTCAGCGCTCGGCCCTGTCGGCTCGGAGCCCGAGCTCTCGCCGAGCACCGGCAGCTCGCCAAGCGCATCCTGCACCTGCGCACGCAGCGGGGCGCTCTGAATGCCGAGCTTGGCGAGCACGCCCAGCACCACGCCCCCGGGCGCCTCGGCGCTCGTGGCCGCGCCGGTGGCTTCGGCGAGCAGCGCCGCGAGCAGGTGTTGGGGCGTCGTCTGTGGATTACGGCGCTCTTCGGCGAGCTTGCCAGCGGCGGCAAGCGCCTCCTGTGACTTGATCGTGAAACGGTCGGCACGCATCTTGCTTTCCTCTTCTAGGTCCTCGGTGGGGGTGGCTTACGAAACGGCGAGCGCGCGTCGGCGGCACGCACGAGCTCCAGACCGCCGCGGTAGGGGACAATCAGCTCCGCTCGGAAGGAGCGGCGCACCTGCTCGAGCTCTTCGGCCAGGCGCACCTGTGCCTGCAGCGCCTCGAGCTCGATCTCCTCGATACGCGAGTGCATGCTCTCGATCTCTTCCTCCAAACGCAGCACGCGCTCGACGCCCGCCAGGTTCAGGCCGAGCTCGGCGGTCATCGCCTGGATTCGCCTCAGCTTCTCGACGTCGTCCTGGGAGTACAGGCGCGTGCCCTTGGAGGAGCGCTTGGGCTCGATCAGCCCGCGCGCCTCATAGACGCGCAGCGTCTGCGGGTGCAGGTTGGCGAGCTCGGCGGCGACGGAGATCATGAACACGCCGCGGTCGGTCTCGACCTCGATGCGCGTGACCGTCGGCGGCTGACGGCGCGTGGGGCGCGCGGAACCGAAGCCGGGGCTCTCGCCGGCCATCAGCTACCGCCGCCCTTCCCCGCCTCGGCGCCCGTCGCCTCACCGGCCGGCGTGGCGCCGTTGGCGAACAGACCCGCGCGCGGGTCGCCGGACATCGTCTTTGAGAGCGCCTCGACCGCTTGCTCCTGCTCCTTGTTGAGCTTTCCCGGCACGTCGATCACGAAGCGGTAGTGGATGTCGCCGCGCTCGTTCGTCTTGCCGAGCTTCGGGGGCCCCTCGCCGCGCAGACGCTGGACGGTCCCGTGCGGGGTGCCGGGACCGACGCGCAGCGTCTTGGTGCCGTTCAACGTCGGCACCTGCACCTCGGCGCCGCGCAGCGCCTCGGGGATGCTGAGCGGCACCTCGACCTCGAGGTTGTCCCCCTTGCGAGTGAACAGCGGCGAAGGCGTGACGTGCGTGATCAGGTAGAGGTCGCCGGCGGGGCCGCCGTTGCGTCCCGGCTCGCCCTTGCCCGCGAGGCGGATGCGGCTACCCTCGCGCACGCCGGCGGGGATGTTCACGCGCATGCGCTTGACCGTGCGCACCGCACCGCTGCCGTGGCAGGTCGGGCAGGGATCCTCGATCACCGTGCCCGCGCCGCCGCAGCGCGAGCAGGGCTGGGAGATCGAGAACATTCCCTGCCCCTGCGTCTCGATTCCGCGTCCCTCACAGCGCGGGCAGACGATCGGCGTCGTGCCGGGCTTTGCCCCTGTGCCGCGGCAGGTCTCACACGTCGCGTGCATCGGCACCTGCAGCGGCACTTGCGCACCGGAGACCGCCTGGTCGAAGGTGATCGAGACCTGTGCCTCGAGGTCCGCTCCCTTCTCAGCGCGAGGCTTGGTACGCACCTTGCGCCCGCTCGCCGATCCGCCGAACAGGTTGGAAAGAATGTCGCCCATCGAGGAGGCATCGAAGTCGAAGTTGCCGAAGCCACCGAAGCCGCCATCGGGTCCCGCGCCGGTCGTGAACGGCCCGGTGCCGCTGTCGTACTGCTTGCGCTTGTCAGGATCGCCCAGCACGTCGTGGGCCTGGGAGATCTCCTTGAAGCGCGCCTCGGCGTTCTTGTCGTCCGGGTTACGGTCGGGGTGGTACTGGCGCGCGAGCTTGCGGTAGGCCTTCTTGATCTCATCGGCCGAGGCCTTCTTGTCGACCCCGAGCGTCTTGTAGTAGTCGGGACTCCTCGCCATCAGCGCCTCCGCTAGGCCGCCACGACCACGCGGGCCGGGCGAATAATGCTCGTGCCGATCCGGTAGCCGGGTTGGTAGACCTCTACGACCGTGCCGCTGGGGTGCCCGTCAGGGGGCTGCTCGGCGGTCGCCATCGCCTCGTGCAGCTCGGGGTCGAAGGGCTCGCCGACGGGCGAGTAGGACTCGATCCGCGCGCGCGCGAGCGCCGCGCTCAGCTCCGCGCGCACGAGACGCACGCCCGCCAACAGCGGGTCTTCGCCTTCGCTGTCAGCGCCCGCGGCGCGCGCTTCATCGAGCGCGCGGTCGAGGTTGTCGAGCGCCGGCAACAGCTCCTTGGCAAGTGAGCTCGTGCCACGCTCCAGCGCCGCGGCAGACTCGCGCGCGACGCGCTTGCGGTAGTTCTCGAAGTCCGCCTGCGTGCGCTGTGCGAGCGCGAGGTACTCATCGCGCTGCGCGGCCACAGCGCCGAGCTCATCGATGTCCCCGCGCAGCGCACTCTCATCGGCGTCCTCGATCTGATCTGAGATCACCTCGGCGACGAGCCCCGCGACCCCGTCCGGCGTCGCTGCGTCCCCCGACGCCGAAGCGTCGGGGGACGGCTGCTGCTCGACGGATGTCGCGACGGGCTGTGCGTCGCCCTGCTTGTTGTTGAGGGTCTCGCCGTTCTCGCTCATCTGAGCTCCTTAGACCTTCGGCTCGTCGACGACCTCTGCATCCACCACGTCCTCCTCATCAGTCGAGGACTCCGCGGCGCCGTTCTCAGCTGCTGCGCCGTTGCCGGCGGCCGCGGCCTGCTCCTGAGCGCGCTGGTACATCGCCTCGGAGATCGCGTGGAAGGCCGTCTGAAGCGCCTCGGCCTTGGCGTTGATCTCGGCGGCGTCCTCTGACTCGAGCACCTCGCGGAGCTCCTTGATCGCCTCCTCGATGCGCGTCTTGGAGTCGGCGTCGACCTGATCGCCGAGGTCGGCTAGCTGCTTCTCGGCCTGGTAGGCGGCGTTCTCGCCGTTGTTGCGGGCCTCCGCGAGCTCGCGCGCGCGGCGGTCCTCCTCGGCGTGCGCCTCCGCGTCGGTGACCATGTTCTTGATCTCCTCGTCGGAGAGGCCAGAGCCGGCCTTGATCTCGATCTTCTGCTCCTTGCCGGTACCGAGGTCCTTGGCCGAGACGTTGAGGATGCCGTTGGCGTCGATGTCGAAGGCGACCTCGATCTGCGGGATCCCGCGCGGCGCCGGCGGGATGCCGGTGAGCTGGAACTTGCCGAGCGACTTGTTGTACTGCGCCATCTCGCGCTCGCCCTGCAGCACGTGGATCTCGACCGAGGGCTGGTTGTCCTCGGCGGTCGAGAAGACCTCGCCCTTGCGTGTCGGGATCGTCGTGTTGCGCTCGATCAGCCGCGTCATCACGCCGCCCTTGGTCTCGATGCCGAGCGTCAGCGGTGTCACGTCGAGCAGCAGCACGTCCTTGACGTCACCCGCGAGCACGCCGGCCTGGATCGCCGCGCCGACGGCCACGACCTCATCCGGGTTCACGCCGCGGTGCGGCTCTTTGCCGGTCAGCTCCTTGACCTTCTCCTGCACCGCCGGCGAGCGCGTCATGCCGCCCACGAGCACGATGTGCTCGATCTCCTTGACACCCTTGCTCTTGGCGTCGTCGATCGCCTGCTTGACGGGCGCGACCACGCGGTCGAGCAGCGCCGAGGTCAGCTCGGCGAGCTTGGCGCGCGTGAGGCGCGTGTCAAGGTGCTTGGGGCCGGAGGAGTCGGCCGTGATGAAGGGCAGGTTGATCTGCGTCTCCTGCGTTGTGGAGAGCTCGATCTTGGCCTTCTCGCCGGCCTCATAGAGACGCTGTAGCGCCATCGGGTCGGCGCTCAGGTCGATGCCCTGGGACTTCTTGAACTCCGCGACGAGCCAGTCGACGATCGCCTTGTCGAAGTTGTCGCCGCCGAGGTGGTTGTCACCCGCGGTCGACTTGACCTCGAACACGCCGTCGCCGATCTCCAGCACGGACACGTCGAAGGTGCCGCCGCCGAGGTCGAAGACGAGGATCGTCTGGTCGGACTCCTTGTCGAGGCCGTAGGCCAGCGAGGCCGCCGTGGGCTCGTTGATGATGCGCTTGACGTCGAGACCGGCGACCTTGCCGGCATCCTTGGTCGCCTGACGCTGGTCGTCGTTGAAGTAGGCGGGGACCGTGATCACTGCCGAGTCGACGGTCTCGCCCAAATAGGCTTCGGCGTCGGACTTCAGCTTCTGCAGGATCATCGCCGAGATCTCCGGCGGCGAGTGCTGCTCGCCGGCTGCCTCGACGCGGGCGTCGCCGTTGGGACCGGAGACGACCTTGTAGGGGACGATCGACTCCTCCTCGCGCACCTCAGCCTCCTTGCGGCCCATGAAGCGCTTGATCGAGAAGATCGTGTTCTGGGGGTTCGTGACAGCCTGGCGCTTGGCGACGGTGCCGACAAGTCGCTCGCCCGAGGCGGTGAAGGCCACGACGGATGGCGTCGTCCGCCCGCCCTCGGAGTTCTCTATGACGGTTGGCTCGCCGCCCTCGAGCACGGCCATGCACGAGTTCGTCGTGCCGAGGTCGATGCCTATGGTCTTGGCCATGTTGCAATGCTCCTTATATGACGCTTTACAAATCTAAGTGAGATTGTGGCAGATTTTCTCTCGTCCATCAAGGGCGCCCTAGGCGCTACCTTTGAGCTATGAACATCCTGGGAGTCGAGCCGGTGAAGCCTCGGCTGCGCGGCGTCCTGCACGAGTACGCCTTCTTCGTCTCGCTGGCCTGTGGCATCGCTCTGGTCGTGGCCGCCTCCGACGGTCGCGCACGCATTGCGGCGGCAATCTACGCGGTGGCACTCTCGGGGTTGCTGGGCACGAGCGCCCTCTATCACCGCGTCACCTGGCGTCCGAATGCACGCCGCTGGATGCGCCGCCTCGATCACTCGATGATCTTCGTGTTGATCGCCGGCACCTACACGCCGGTCGCGCTGCTCGCGCTGAAGGGCGCGCTGGCGAGCACGATCCTGATCGTGCTGTGGTTCGGGGCGCTCGGCGGCGTGATCTTCAAGCTGCTGTGGATCGACGCCCCGAAGTGGCTGTTTGCCGCCGTCTACGTGGTGCTCGGCCTAGTCACCGCCGCGGTCTTCGGCGAGCTACCGGCGACGATCGGCTGGCTCGGCGTCGCGGGACTCGCCACGGGCGGCCTGCTGTACGTGATCGGCGCGGTTGTCTACGCGAGCGGGCGCCCGAACCCCTGGCCAAAGGTCTTCGGCTACCACGAGGTCTTCCACGCGCTCGTGATCGCCGCGGCGGCGCTGCACTATGCGGTGATCGCCTTCGCGGTCCTGCCGCGAGGCTGAAAGGCCCCGCGACTCGGGCACATGCGCGCGAGCGCGCACCGCTCGCATTCCGGGCCGCGCGCGTGGCAGGTACGCCGGCCGTGGCGCAGCAGGTTGACGTGCAGCTCGAGCTCCTCGCCGGGTGGCGTCAGCGCGAGCATCTGGTCGTGGAGCTCCTCGAAGGGCGCGCCGGCGCGCAGCAGGCCGAGCCGCGTGCCGACACGCGAGACGTGCGTATCGACCGGCACCTCGCGCCGGCCATAGGCGAACAGCAGCACGCAAGCGGCTGTCTTGCGCCCCACGCCCGGTAGCGCCGTGAGGTAGTCACGCGCCTCCGCGAGCGGCGCGCGCTCGAGCCAGTCGAGCGAGAGCTCGTGCGGCGCGTCCCGCGGGCCGCTCGCCGATCGGCCTTCGCCGGTCTCCGATCGCTCCTCGCTAATCGCGCGCAGGATCGCCTGGATGCGCGCCGACTTGACCTTCGAGATGCCGCCCGGGCGGATCGCCTCCTCGACCTCGGCCAGCGGGCACGTCGCGCACCTGCTCCCAGCTCGGCGAAACGCTCGCGCAAGCGCAGATAGGCAACGTCGCGGTTGCGGTCGTTGGTCGACTGCGAAAGCACCGTCAGCACAAGCTCGGCGATCGGGTGCCCGTGCGGCTTCATCAGCGGCACGCCATAGACCTCGCGTAGGCGTTCGCGGACGCGAAGCACACGGGCTCGCGAGGGCGCGCGCCAGGCGATCGCCTTCGCGCGCGCTGCTCGGCGTGGCACCGACGGGCTCATGTCCCCACCGTATCCGTCACCGACACGCACCTATATTCTCGCCGCATGCCCGATGTCAGCGAGCACAGCCGCGAGATCGACGGGCTGCCGGTCTTCTGGCGCAGCGCTCCCGCACCGAACGCGGGGGCGAGCGCGATCCCGCTGTACCTGCACGGCGTGCCAAGCAACTCTGATGACTGGCTCCCGTTCCTGGAGCTCGGCGGTGGGCTCGCGCCCGACCTGCCCGGCTTCGGGCGCACGGGCAAGCCCGGCTCGCGCAGCTACACGATCGCCGAGTACGACCGCTTCATCGAGCGCTTCCTGGACGAGCTCCAGATCGAGCGCGTCGCGCTGCTCGTGCACGACTGGGGCGCGGTCGGCTTGTCCTTTGCACAGCGCCTGCCCGCGCGTGTGGAGCGCCTGGCGATCGTCAACGCGGTGCCCTTCCTGCCCGGCTACCGCTGGCACCGCACGGCGCGCATCTGGCGCACGCCCGGCCTCGGCGAGCTGGCGATGGGGAGCACGAACCGCTTCACGCTGCGCCTCTCCTCGCGCGAGTCAAACGCCACGCCGGGCCCGATGCCAGACTCGTGGATCGACAGCGTGCTCGACCACTTCGACCAGGGTACGCAGCGCGCGATCCTGCGCCTCTACCGCAGCTCACCACCGGAGCTACTCGCGCGCAGCGGCGAGCAGCTCGCCAGCCTCGACGATGCCGGCGCTAGTCGCCTGGGGGATGAAGGATCCCTACTTCCCTGCGCACTTCGCGGCGGACTACGCGGCGGCACTCGGCAACGCAGAGCTGCTCGAGCTCGCCGACGCAGGGCACTGGCCGTGGCTCGACCGTCCCGATCTGATCGAGCGCCTGGTTGGCTTCCTGAGCGCGACGTGAGCGCGACGGCGAGCGCCGCCGAGGTGTCGAGGCAAGGCGATCGCCCCCGCGCCTCGCGACGAGACTGGAGCGAGCGCCTACCGCCGGCCTGGACGATCACCGCGGCGCTCGCCGTCGTCTATCTGATTCTCGCGCCCTCGAGCCCCGACCTGGCCGCGGCGAGCTATCGCAGCAACCTCTTTGCCGAACACGGCTTTGCGCTGTGGGACAACTCCTGGTACGGCGGCCACCACCTGCCCGCCTACTCGCTGCTCGCCCCGCCGCTCGGCGCGTGGATCGGCCCGCGGCTGCTGGCGGCGCTGTCGATGACGTTTGCCACTGCGCTGTTCGCGCTGCTGCTCGATGGGCTCTTCGCGGCGCGTGCGGTGCGCGTCGCCGCGGCCTGGTTCGGGCTGGGCGCGGCGATCGGGCTGCTCTCAAGTCGCGTCCCCTTCGACCTCGGCCTCGCGATCGGCCTCGCCTCGTTGCTGGCCGCGCGGCGGCGTCGATCGTGGCTGGCGCTCGTGCTCGCGCTGCTCTGCTCGGTGGCGAGCCCGGTCGCGGGGGCGTTCCTCGCGCTCGCGTTCCTCGCCTGGGGCCTCGCGGGTCCGCGGCGTGCGTGGCCGGGAGCGCTCACCGCGATGGCGCTCGCGCCGATCGCTCTGCTCACGCTCGTCTTCCCCGAAGGCGGCTCGCAGCCGTTCGTCGCATCGGCCTTCTATCCGGCTCTTGCCGGGGTCCTCGTGCTCGTCGTGCTGATCGGAGGCGAGCAGCGTGTGCTGCGCTACGGCGCGCTGCTCTATGCCGGCGCCCTGACCGGCTCCTACCTGCTGGCGACGGCGGTCGGCGGCAACGTCGACCGGCTCGGTTCGCTCGTCGCGGGCCCCGTCGCGGCCTGTGTGCTGATCAGCACTCGGCGTGGCGCGGGCACAGGTGCAAAGCGACGGGCGCGCATGCTGATCGTGCTCGCGCCGTTTTTGCTCTACTGGCAGGCCAACGCGCCCGTCGCAGACTTCTCGGCCGCAGCCTCAGACCCGGCGGTAAACGCCTCCTACTACGCGCCGCTGCTCGGCGAGCTGCGCAAGCTCGGGGTGGGCTACGGCGCGCGGCCCGTGCGCATCGAGGCAGTGCCGACGGTCGATCACTGGGAGGCGCGCTGGATCGCGCCGCACGCGATGCTCGCGCGCGGCTGGGAGCGCCAGCTCGACCGCTACCGCAACGGCCTCTTCTACTACGACCCCACCCATCTAACCGCGGGCGGCTATCGGGCCTGGCTGGAGCGCAGCGCCGTCGACTACGTCGCGCTACCCGACGCCCCGCTCGACTACTCCGCACACACCGAGGCGGCACTGCTGCGCAGGGGCGGACTCGACTACCTGCACGAAGTCTGGCGCTCGCCCCACTGGCGGCTGTTCGCAGTGCTCGACCCGCAGCCGCTCGCCGACGCTCCGGCGCGACTCGCGGATGTTGGCGTCGACTCGTTGAGCGTGTGGGTGCCGCGCGGCGGGAGCTACACGGTGCGCGTGCGCTTCACCCCCTACTGGGCGCTGAGCGAGGGCAGCGGCTGCGTCACGCGCGCCGGCGAAGACTGGACCAGCATCCAGGCCCGCGGCGGCGGGCGCTACCGGCTCGCGATCGACTTCTCGCTGGGGCGCATCTTCAGCCGTGGCCCTCGCTGCCGCTGAGCATCGTCTAGGCTTTTTCGCGATGGTCGCCCGCGCACGTCGCCTGCAGGCGCGCGTTCTGCCGCACGGTTGGCTGGACGCGTTGCGGCAGGTCTCACTGTTTCTGTTGGCCTACCTCGCCTATCGGCTGGTGCGCGGCATCGTCGAGGGCGACGCCAACGCGGCGTTCGCCCACGCGCGCGATCTGATCTCGCTGGAGCGCACGCTGCACCTGTTCGTGGAGCCTTCGATCCAGACGTGGGCGTCGGGCAGCCACGTGGTGATGGTCGCGGCGAGCTGGCTGTATGTGAACGCGCAAAGCTCGGTCACGGTCGGCGCGCTGCTCTACCTCTACCTGCGCCACAACCGCAACTTCTATTTCGTGCGCAATATGTTCATGATCGCGATGGCGATCGCGCTCGTCGGATACGTCGTCTTCCCGACGGCGCCGCCGCGCTTTATGCCCGAGTGGGGCTTCATCGACAGCGTCTCGGATCTGACCGGCGTGCACGTCTCGCACGCGAGCGCCACAGCGAGCGCACTGTTCAACCCTTACGCGGCGGTGCCCTCGATGCACGTCGCCTTCGCGCTGATGATCGGCGGACCGCTCGCGCGTCTGGCGCGCCACCGGATCGTCAGCGCGCTGTGGCTGCTCTATCCGCTGCTGATGACCTTCGTGATCGTGGTGACCGCCAACCACTTCATCTTCGACGCGCTGCTCGGGGCGCTCACAGCCGCTGTTTCGGCGTATGGCGCCGGCTGGCTCGCGCGTGCCCGTCCGGGGGTGTGGCGCTTCTCGAGCGTCCCCGCCGCCAGGCTGACCGCGAGCGGCTAGCGACGTGGCGCCCAGACAGCACGCCGCCTCGCGCCGCCGCGGCCGTGGCGCACCTCGTGCGGCCCGCCGTGCACGTGCGCCGATCGGCGCAGGCGAGCGTCGCGAGCTCGTCCGCAACCGCCTGATCGAGTCGCGCCTGACGCCGAACGCGATCTCGCTGACGGGCTTCGCGCTGAACATCCTCGCGGCGGTGCTCGTCTGGGAAAGGCTGTTCTTCCTCGGTGGCATCGCGTTCATCGTCGGCTCGATCATGGACACGCTCGACGGACGCTACTCGCGCATGTCCGGCAAGGGCACCCCGTTTGGCGCGTTCCTGGATTCGACGCTCGATCGCATCGAGGAGGGCATCGTGCTGACAGCCGTCGCCGGTTACTTCGCGCTGCACGGAAACCGCGCAGCGGCCGCCGCCGTGGTCGTCGCGGTACTCGCCTCGCTGATGGTCAGCTACACCCGTGCGCGCGCGGAGGCGCTGGGCGTGGAGTGCAAGGTCGGCATCGCGACACGGCCCGTGCGCGTCGTGATCCTCGCGATTGGTCTCGTCTTCGCGCGCGGCGCCTCGCTCGGGAACTTCGAGCTGCTCGAGCCCGCCGTCTACGTGCTCGCGGCGCTCAGCGTGGTCACGGTCGCGCAGCGCATCCGCCACGTCCGCCGCGAGCTCTCCGTGTGACCTTGTGCGTCCGGCGGAGTAGTCTCTCCCAACGGCCCGGCGCCCCGTCTCCTCCTCATATCTGAGAAGCAGGGCAGCCCTCCAGGCGCCCCCTCGATCTGATTCCCACCCGCCCGCAGCGGCTCTCACAAAGGACACCTCACTCGTGATCAAGCAGCACTCAAACGGCAGCGCCCAGAGCAACGGCGCAGCCTCCACCAACGGCGCCGCGCGCTATCAATCCGAGAAGGTCCGCGTCGCGATCGTCGGCGTCGGCAACTGCGCCTCGGCGTTTGTCCAGGGCGTCAACTACTACCGCGATGCCAACCCCAACGAGCGCGTGCCCGGCCTGATGCACGTCGACCTCGGCGGCTACCACGTGCGCGACATCGAGTTCACCGCCGCCTTCGACATCGACTCCAAGAAGGTCGGCAAAGACCTGGGCGAAGCGATCTGGGCAGGCGAGAACAACACGATGAAGTTCGCCAAGGTGCCAAAGAAGCTCGGCGTGCCCGTCTACCGCGGCATGACCCACGACGGGCTCGGCAAGTACCTCAAAGAGAAGATCACGAAGGCGCCCGGCGAGACCGCGGACATCGTGAAAATCCTCAAGGACACGCACACCGACGTCGTGGTCTCCTACCTGCCGGTTGGCTCCGAGCAGGCGACCAAGTGGTACGTCGAGCAGGTGCTGGAGGCCGGCTGCGGCTTTGTCAACTGCATCCCGGTGTTCATCGCCCGTGAGGACTACTGGGACAAGCGCTTCAAAAAGGCCAAACTGCCGATCGTCGGCGACGACATCAAGTCCCAGGTCGGGGCAACGATCGTGCACCGCACGCTCGCGCGCCTGTTCGCCGACCGCGGCGTGAAGATGCTGCGCACCTCGCAGCTCAATGTCGGCGGCAACATGGACTTCTACAACATGCTCGAGCGCGAGCGCCTGGAGTCCAAGAAGATCTCAAAGACCAACGCCGTGACCTCGATCATGGACGACGTGCTACCCGCCAAGGACGTCTACATCGGACCCTCGGACTACGTGCCGTGGCTGACCGACCGCAAGTGGGCGCACATCCGCGTCGAGGGTCAAGCCTTTGGCGATGTGCCCTTGAACGTCGAGCTCAAGCTAGAGGTATGGGACTCGCCGAACTCGGCGGGCATCGTGATCGACGCGGTGCGCTGCTGCAAGCTCGCGCTCAACCACGGCATCGGCGGCCAGCTCGACGGCCCCTCCTCCTACCTGATGAAGTCGCCACACAACCAGCGCCCCGACGAGCAGGCGCACAAAGACACCGAGAAGTTCATCGCCCAGTACAGCGGACGCCCCGGCGCGCGCGCGCCGCGGCGCAAAGCCAAAGCACCGGCGCGCGCCGCGGCCAAACCGGCTGCCTCCCGCTCCGCGGCAAAAGCGCCCGCGAAACGGTCGGCAGCCAGACGCTGAAGGTCAGCTCCGCTCAGCGCACGAATTCGCGCACCTGCGTATAGACCTTTTCGTTCGTCGTCAGCGCGACGTGGCTGATGCATTCCGTTTCGGTGTTGGTCGCGCCGGTGAGGATCACGCTCGTATGCGGGTTGATGATTTCGTCGCAGGGTGACCACCACGTGCCGTACTTGACCGCTCCCGGCGTTTCATCGCCCGCGTTGAGGGCGTTGAGAAAGGTCGAGTTGGGACGCATCTCGACGCAGGACGTTTCCGGGCAGAGGTTGGCCGTGCTCGTGCCGTGGTTGGGGCCGCCAAGCGAGACCCAGGTTTCGATCGTGCTTTCGCCGCCGAGATTCTTGATGTAGTAGCGCGTCGAGAGCGCGCCCATCGAGTGGGTGATCAGGTCGACCTTCGCTGCACCCGTTTTGTTTTTGATTTCGGTCACTTTGGTCGCGACTTCTTTGGCGGTGGTCGCGTTGGACTGGGCCGTGTTGTAGGTCCAGTTGGTCAATTCCGATTTTCCCCAGCCGTCTTTTTCGAGGCGTCCGATCATCGTCGTCCACAGCGAGCTGCTCTCTTTGTAACCGTGCACAAACAGGATCGGCGTGTGCGCCTGGGCTGCTACAGCGCCCACGCCGAGCAGCGTGAACGCGGTCAGAACACCAGCGAGCATCCTTCTCATTTCGATCTCCTCCCTCAAGGGTCGATTACGTTTGAGCGAGGCAAGAAAGCAGACTCGCGTTTCTCGGTCAAGCGCGGTGCATCGCGCGCCAGCGCGACGCACACCGCCCGGCGCGCCTATCCTCCCTGCGTGACCGAGCAGCGCTTTGCCATCGCCCATGTGACGCCCTACCCGTGGGAGGCGCAGAGCGGGGTCAACGCGCATGTCGCGCGCGTCAGCGCTGAGCTCTCGGCGCGCGGACACCGCGTGCTGGTGCTCGCGCCGTCGCGCTCGCAGGAGCGCGTGCGCGAGTCGCGCAAGGCACTGCGCGCGGCGCGCGGCAGGGCAGGCGGCGCGTCCTCTCTGTTGGAGGGCAGCGATCAGGGCACGCCGAGGGTGATGGCGGTCGGCGAGGTGCTCGACGTGGCGCCGGGCGCGCGCCGTCGCCCCGGCGCGTTGCCGATCGACGTGGCGCGCACGGTCGAGGAACTGCTGAGCACCGTCGAGCTGGACTTCGTGCACGTGCACGAGCCCTTCGCGCCAAGCACCTCAAACGCGGCCTTGCGCCACTCGCGCGCGCTCAACGTGGGCTCCTTTCACTCCTCCAGCGAGCACCTGCTCTCAACGCTGCTCGCGCGTCGCTTCGTGGAGAGCTTCTACGGGCGCCTCGACGCGCGCACCGCGAGCCTGCCCGCCACGGCCGAGCTGATGGAGCGCTACTTCCCTGGCGACTACCGGCTCGTGCCCGATGGTCCCGACACGGCGGATCGGCTCGAAGAGATCTACCGCGCGCTCGCGGCGCGACGACACCCGCGGGAGGGTGATGCGCTGCTACGCGCAGAGCTCATGCGACGCCCGCTGATCGACGTCGACCTGCACATGCACACCGATCACTCCCACGACTGCGCCACACCCGTCGAGGTGTTGCTGGCAAGCGCGCGCGAGCAGGGCCTCGGCGCGATCGCGGTCACCGACCACAACGAGATCTCCGGGGCGCTGGAGGCGAGCGCGCAGGCGAGGGAGCCAGGCCCCCACCCGCCGATCAAGGTGATCGTCGCCGAGGAGGTCAAGACCGCCGGGCAGGGCGAGGTGATCGGGCTGTTCCTAAAGGAGAAGATCCCGCGCGGGCTGAGCCTCGAGGAGACGATCGCGGAGATCCGCCGCCAGGGCGGGCTCGTCTACGTTCCCCACCCCTTCGACCGCATGCACTCGGTGCCCGACTACGAGCACCTGCTGAAGATCATCGAGGAGGTCGACGCGATCGAGATCTTCAACCCGCGGGTCGCGATCAGCGCCTTCAACGACGAGGCCGCGCGCTTCGCCGCCAAGTACCGCATTCCGGCCGGCGCCGGCTCGGACTCGCACGTCGCCCAGGGGCTCGGCTCGGTGCGCATCCGCATGCGCGATTTCGACGGCCCAGTCGAGTTCTTGCAGTCGCTGCGCGACGCCGAGATCATCACGAGACCCTCCTCACTGCTCTACGTGCAGGCGCTGAAGTTCCTACAGACGCGCGCCACGCCATCCTCAGCGCGGCGCGCGAGCAAGGCACGGCGCTTGAAGCGACTCGGCCGTGCGCACGGCGGCGGCGGAAGGAGGTAGCGACGCGCGCGGACGGCCCCGGCGCGGCGCAACTACTGATGCACCGTCAAGGACAAGAGCGCAGCCTGTCAAATCCCTCGGAGTCGATGCCTGTAACCGATGACGAGATCCGCGAGAAGTACCTCGAGCGCGCCATCCGCGAGCTGAACACGCTGACGCGCGAGTTGCAGTCCTGCCCGCACTGCCCGCGCGGCAACCTGATGCCGGTGCTCGGCTCGGGCCATCCGCAGGCCGACATCATGCTGCTCAAGCACTCCGCGCGGCCCTCGGAGATCGAGGAGGGCGTCGCTTTCTACGGCCGTGCGGGCAGCGCGCTGATGAAGTCGCTGAAGCGCCTGCAGATCGATCCACTCACGGTCTACGGCACGCTCTGCGTGAAGTGTCCGCTGAGCGATTCCTCTCTGGCCGATTTCGCCTGTGTGGCGCGGGTGATCGAGGAGATCGCGATCGTGCAGCCCAAGATCATCGTCGTGATGGGCCCTGACGCGCTCGCGGCGCTCGAGGAGATGAACGTCCCGCTGGCCCATCCGCTCGAGCAGCGCCTCGGCGAGGTCCAGCAGCTGACGCCGACGATCGACGCCCTGTACGTGCCGAACATCGACGACTCCCTCGACGAGCAGGACGCCAAGCGCGCCTTCTGGGCGGCCTTCCGCGCGCTCGGCGCCTGGCACGAGGCGCAACCGCCCTATTGAGCCCGCAAGCCACCGCACGCGGGAGCTACACCGCTCGCGCCGCCTTGGCCCGGTCAGCTCACAAAGTGATAACGATCTTGCCCAACTTACCCCCGGCGGCAAAGCGCTCGTAGGCCGCAGCGGCCTCGGCCAGCGGGAAGGTCGCGGCGACGGGCACGCGCAGCTCGCCAGCGGCGAACAGCGGCAGCACCTCGCGCTCGACGCAGCGCGCGGTCAGCGCTTTCTCCTCCAGGGGACGCGCGCGCAGCGTAGAGCCGTGGATGCGCGCGCGCTTGCCCATCAGCGCGAGCAGGTTCAGCTCGGCCTTCACACCGCCGCCGACGCCGATCACCGCGATCCGCCCACCGGTGTCGAGCGCGTTCAGGTTCTCTGCCATGTTCGGCGCACCGACGAGCTCGAGGATCACATCGAAAGGACCGTGCTCGACGAAGCCCTCGGGGGCGATCACGCGAGCACCGAGCGCGCCGACCTGCTCGCGCAGCGCCTCGTTACGGACGCTCGCGGTGACGGCCGCGCCGGCTGCGCGCCCGAGCTGGATCGCGGCGCTGCCGACCCCACCGGCGCCGCCGTGGACGAGCAGCCGCTCGCCGGGACGCAGCGCGGCCTGCGTGAACAGCGCGTCGTGCGCGGTCGTGAAAACCTCGGGCAGCCCGCCCGCGGCGGCCCAGTCGAGCCCATCGGGCACAGCCATCAGCACGCGCTCGTGGGCGACCACGAGCTCGGCCTGGGCACCGCCGCCGACGATCCCCATCACGCGATCGCCGAGGCCGAAGCGCAGTGCCCCTTCCCCGAGCGCGGCGACCTCACCGGCGAACTCCATGCCGGGGATGTCCTGCGGCGACCCGGGTGGCGCCGGGTACAGGCCACGTCGCTGCATCATGTCCGCGCCATTCAGCGCGGCCGCATAAACGCGAACCAGTACCTCTTCGGAGCCAGGCACGGGATCGGGGTGCTCCTCGATCACGATTTCCGTGTCGCATATGGTCGCGGCTCGCATGATGAATGGCAGCCTACAATGCCGCCATGGCACCACCCCCAGGGCACAAGCCGCAAGGCCAGTGGACTCCCGAGGAGATCGCGCGCAACGAGCGAGCCAATCAGGCGCGGCTGGCGAGCGACCGTGCGAAGACACCGGAGGAGCGACTTGAGGAGACAGTGCGTCTCAGTCGATTCATCAGCGAGTTGAGGCACGGCGCACCCGGCGATGTTCGAGCCAGATGATCTGCTGCTCGCATTGACGAACGCACAGGTCGACTTCGTCGTCATCGGAGGAGTCGCCGTCGGTGCACGGCTTCACACGCGCCACTAAGGATCTCGACATCGTTCCCGATCCAACGCCGGACATCATGCAGTGGGTGGCCGGTGTGGGAGCTGACCTCGCCTACGACGAACTTCAGCCTCGTGCCCTTGCGGTGCAATTCAGAGGCGCTGAGATACGCGTGTGCAGCCTTGAACATCTACGCGCAATGAAGCTAGCCGCGGGCAGACCGCAGGATCTGGAAGACCTGAGGCGTCTCGAGTAACTACGCCCGCTCGAACAACGACACGCACTCGATGTGGTGCGTCTGCGGAAACATGTCGACGGGGCGCACGCGGCGCAGCGCCCAGCCCGCCTCGACCAGTTCGGCAGCGTTGGGTGCGAGCGTCGTGGGGTTGCAGGAGACGTAGACGATGCGCTTGGGCGAGGCTTCGATGATGCGCCGCACGACTTTCTTTGAGAGCCCCGCGCGGGGCGGGTCGACGACGAGCAGGTCGGGACGTCCCGCGCGCTCGAGCAGCTCGGGCAGCGCGAGGCGCGTGTCGCCGGCGAAGAAGTGGACGTTCGTGATCTCGTTGCGCTTTGCCGCGGCGATCGCGTCTGCGACGGCAGGCTCGATCAGCTCGATCCCCCACAGCTCGCCGGCGCGCGGTGCGAGCGTCAGCGCGATCGTGCCGATGCCGGAGTAGAGGTCATAGACGCGCTCCCAGCCCTGCAGCGCCGCGTACTCGATCACGATGCCGTAGAGCAGCTCGGCCATCTCGGTATTGGTCTGGAAGAAGGCCTCGGAGGAGATCCGCAGGTCGAGCTCGCCGAGACGCTCGGGCAGCTCCCCCTCGCCCCACACGAGCTCGGTCTGTCCCCCCGCAGTGGTCTCGGCGAGGCTGCGCGTGCGCGTCCAGAGCACGCCGGAGAGGCTCTCGCCGAGCGCCTCGCTGAGCGCGACCGCGAGCGCACCGGCCTCAAGCTCGCCCTCGGTCGTGACGATCCGGATCTGCAGAAGCCCGGTGTGGCGCCCTTCGCGCACGACGAGGTTGCGCAGGCGCGCGCGGCCGTCAGGCGCGGGGCCGGTGCGCTCATCGCGCCCCGCACGCCCGCCCTCGCCCGGACGACGCTCCCACGCGATCAGCTGCTGGGAGCGACACCACTCAAGCGCGACGCGCCGCGCCTGGTTGCCGCGCTCGGAGGCGAGCAGGCAATCACCCATCGCGGTCACATGGTTGCCGCCCGCGGGAGCGTGAAAGCCGCACACGAGCTCGGGGTGGGCGGGATCCAAATCCCCGCCGCCGAAGGAGTACTCGAGCTTGTTGCGATAGCGCCACTCTTCAAGCGCCGGCACGATCGGCTCCAGCGCGAAGCCGTCGAGCTTGCCGATGCGGCGCAGCGCCTCCTCGACCTGCCCGGCCTTGACCTCGAGCTGACGGGCGTAGGGCATCACCTGCCAGGCGACGCCGGGGTGCTCGGCCTTTGGCTCGATCCGTTCAGGGCTCGGCTCGAGCACCTCCAGGGTGCGCGCGTGCGCGTAGCTGCGCTTGCGCTTGTGCACGACCGCGCGCACGCGGTCGCCGGGGATCGCGCCGGCGACGAACACGACATAGCCACCGTCGCCGAGCCGCGCGATGCCCTCGCCGCCGAAGGCGAGCGAGTCGATGCTCAGCTCGAGCTCATCACCACGCTGGGGACGGGGCGTGGCGTCGGCCGGCGCGCTCACGCGCTCGCCACCAGCAGCTCCAGCAGCGCCTTCTGTGCGTGACGGCGGTTCTCGGCCTGATCCCAGATGCGCTGACGCTCGCCGTAGAGGACCTCGGCGGTGATCTCCTCGCCGGGGTGCGCGGGCAGGTCGTGCAGCGCGAAGGCGCCGGGCGCGGCCGCGTCGAGCAGCGCGTCGTTGAGTCGGTAGTCGGCGAGGTCGCGGCGGCGCGCATCCGCGGTCTGCTCATCGCCCATGCTCACCCAAACATCTGTGTAGACGGCGTGCGCGCCGCGGACCGCGGCGTGGGGGTCGGTCTCGAAGGTGAGCGTGCCAGTGGCGCCCGCCGCCAGGGTAAGCTCACCCTCGAGCGAGTAGCCCGGCGGCGAGGCGATCGACGACGTCGACGCCAGCGAGCGTGCCGAGCACGGCGAGCGAGCGAGCGACGTTGTTGCCGTCGCCGACGTAGGCGAGGCGCAGGCCCGCGAGCGAGTCGTGTGCCTCACGCAAAGTGAGCAGATCAGCGAGCGCCTGGCAGGGGTGATGGAGCGCGCTGAGCATGTTGATCACGGGCACAGTGCTGTGCGCGGCGAGCTCCTCGAGCGTCGCGTCGGGGCCGGTGCGCAGCCCGATCGCGGCGACGTGGCGGGAGAGCACGAGCGCGGTGTCGCGCAGTGCCTCGTCGCGCGAGAGCTGCATCTCGTCCGAGCGCAGGATCAGCGGCTGGCCGCCGAGCTCGCGCACCCCCACCTCGAAGGAGATGCGGGTGCGTGTCGAGGGCTTCTGAAAGATCAGCGCGACGCTCTTGTCGGCGAGCGCCCGTGATGAGAGGGGCGCGCGCTTGAGCTCCAGGGCGCGGTCGAGCAGCGCGCCGAGCTCGGCAGCGCTCAGCTCGGCACCGGTAAGGAGATGGCGTGGCGACATCGGAGCGGTGAGTCTAGGAGGTGGCGGAGGGCGCGGCGGGCCGAGGCGGCGCAGGCACTCGCGGGACGACCGCGAAATACACGGTATGCGATGGTCCAATTACACGAACACGCCCGAGAAAGGATCGCCGGCAATGAGAAGAGGCATCACAGCTTCGCTTGCATGCTGTGGCCTGCTGCTGATCGCAGGCTGCGGCTCCTCGAGCAACTCGAGCAGCTCCACGAGCACGCCGGCAACGACCGCGAGCACCTCCACGAGCGGCCTGAAAGCGAACACCACCCCTAAGTTCGCGCCCGCCACGGGGCCGGTCAAGAGCGGCGTCGTGCAGATCGCCTACCGCAACATCGCGATCGCGCCCGACACGGTGAAGGTCAAGGTCGGCTCCACGATCAAGTGGACGAACTTCGACTCGGTCGAACACAACGTGATCAGCCAGAGCGGGCCGCAGAAGTTCACCTCGAAAGACTTCGGCGAAAACGGCACCTTCGAAGTCAAGGCCGAAAAACCGGGCGTGATCCACTACGAGTGCACGATCCACCCGGCCTCGATGAACGGCACGATCGAAGTCGTCAAGTAGGAAGACGACGGTGCATGCACCGTCGTCCGGGACGGGCGCATGCGCCCGTCCCCGGGGCGCGCATGCGCGCCCCGCACAGCATCAGTCGAAGTCCGCGAGGCCCTCATCCGGGCTTGAGGCGCGCGCGTAGCGGCGGCGGGGGATCCGCCCCGCCGTGCGCGCGAGGCGCCCGGCGCGCACCGCATCGCGCATCGCCGTTGCCATCCGCACCGGATCCTGCGCGCGCGCGATCGCCGAGGCGGCCATCACCGCGTCGCAGCCGAGCTCCATCGCCAGCGCCGCATCGGAGGCGGTGCCGATCCCCGCGTCGAGCACGACCGGCACGTTGACCGCCTCGCGCACGAGCGCGATGTTGTAGGGGTTGCGAATGCCCATGCCGCTACCGATCGGCGAACCGAGCGGCATCACCGCTGCGCAGCCCACGTCGGCGAGGCGCCGCGCCAGCACGGGGTCATCTGTCGTGTAGGGGAGCACCACAAAGCCCTCATCGACCAGCTCCTCCGCGGCGCGCAGCAGCTCCGGCGCGTCGGGCAGCAGCGTGTCCTCATCGCCGATCACCTCGAGCTTGATCCAGTCCGTCGCGAACGCCTCGCGGGCTAGGCGAGCCGTCAGCACAGCATCGCGCGCGGTGTGGCAGCCGGCCGTGTTCGGCAACAGCTCGACCCCCGCGGCCGCGAGCACGTCGACGAGCGAGCCGCGGGCTGCGGGATCGATGCGGCGCAGGGCGACCGTCACGAGCTCGCTGCCGCTCGCGGCAATCGCAGCGGCCATCAGCTCGAGCGAGGGGAAGCCGCCGGTCCCGAGGATCAGCCGCGAGCACAGCGTCCTGCCCGCGATGATCAGCGGGTCATCGGCTCCCGCGCGCCCGTCCGCGAGCTCCGGATCGGCGCGCAGAGCGATCCGCTCGGCCATCTGGCTCACCCGCCCTGCATCGCTGTCAGGACCTCGACTCGGGCGTGCTCGCCGAGCGCGTGGGTGCCCCAGTCCGCCCGCGGCACGACCTCACCGTCAACCGCGACGGCGACGCCGCGTGCGCCCTCAGCGAGACCCATGCGGGCCAGAACCTCGGCGACTGTCTCGCCGGCGGGCACGTCAGAGCTCTCCCCGTTGACGATGATCACGAGCTCCTTCCGGCGACCGCGAGCGGCGCCTCCTCGCCGGACGCACCGGCTTGCGTCAGACGCTCCGGAGCACATCTCGCAAGCAGCTGCTCGTCCTCTGGCCTGGCCGCGGAAGGATCGAGCAGGCCCGTCACCAGCCCAGCCGTGAGCGGCGCGAGCAGGATGCCGTTGCGGTGATGACCGGTGGCCCAGGTCAAACCCTCAAGTGCGCCCGCGCCGATCGCCGGGGTGTTGTCGGGCGTGCTCGGGCGCAGCCCCACCGAGAGCTCCTCGATCTCGAGATCGCGAACGCCGGGCACGAGCTCGTGGGCGTCGCGCAGTAGCTCATAGACGCCACCAGCGCTCGGCGCGAGCTCGAAGCCGCGCTCCTCCATGCTCGCGCCCAGCACATAGCGGCCATCGCCGCGGGGCAAGAGGTAGCCGCCCTCGAAGCGCACCGTGCGGTGCAGCAACGCCGGCCCGGCCGGATCGCGCAGGCGCAGGATCTGGCCCTTGACGGGGCGCACGGGGATGCGCGCGCGCAGCGGCAGCCCCGCGATCAGCTCACTCCAGGGACCTGCCGCGAGCACAACCTGCTCAGCAGCGATCCGCTCGGCGTCCTCGAGCACCACCCCGCACACCTTTTCCCCACCGTCGAGCTCGATGCGTGCGACGGCTGCCTGCTCGCGCAGGCGCACCCCGGTCCGCGCGCAGGCCTCACGCAGCGCCGCGAGCACCGGTCGCGGGTCGATTGAGTGATCGTCTGGCGCTTCCAGCGCGAGGCGCAGGGTCGGGGCCAGCGCCGGCTCGCGCTCGCGTGCCTGGCTCGGACGCAGGCGCTCCACGCGCAAGCCGAGGGTGCGGCGGAAGCTGAGCTGGCGCTCGAGCTCGCGGGCCTCATCTTCGTCGCGCGCGAGCAGCAAGGTGCCAGTCTGTTGTAGCTCGAGCGCGATCCCCGAGGCCTCCTGCAGCTCGACGGCGAATGCGGGCCAGAGCGCAGCCGAGCGCAGGCCCAGCTCGAGCACCCGTCGGCCGCTCTCGCCGAACTCGACCTCGGCCACCGGCGCGAGCATCCCGGCCGCCACCCGCGAGGTGCCCTGACCGGTCCGGTCGCGCTCGAGCAGCGTCACGGACATGCCACGCTGGCGCGCTCGCCAGGCGACGGCCAGCCCGATGATGCCGCCGCCGACGACGAGCACCTCCGCATGGCGCGTTTCGCCCATGCGTCTGATGCTAGCCCGCACTCGAGCCGGAGAGCAGGATCACGGGCCTGCGAGACTTGTGGCGATGACAGTGCTCGATCTCGGCTCCGAGCGGCGCGCGCGTCTGGCAGCCGCGCGTCTTTACCTGGTCTGCGGCGGCGCACCCGATGCGAGCGCGCTGCCCGCCCTGCTGCGCGGAGCGATCGCCGGAGGCGTGGACATCGTGCAACTACGCGAGAAGCACCTTGCCGATGACGAGCTGGCCGCGGTCGCGGGCGCAGCACGCGCGCTGTGTGAGCGCCTGGGAGCCCTGCTGATCGTCAACGATCGCCCGACGGTGGCGCTCGAGATGGGCGCCGACGGTGTGCACGTGGGTCAGGAAGACATGCCCGTCGCCGAGGTGCGTGAGCTCGTCGGCCCAGAGCTGCTGATCGGCCTCTCGACGCACGCTCCGCAGGAGATCGACGCGGTCGACCCAACGCTCGTGGATTACATCGGCGTGGGGCCGGTACATGAGACGCCGACGAAGCCCGGCCGACCAGCAGTCGGCCTGGAGCTCGTCCGCTACGCCGCCGCGCACGCCAAGGTGCCGTTCTTTGCGATTGGGGGACTCCACGCGAGCAACCTTGGCGAGGCGCTCGAGGCCGGCGCCGAGCGCGTGTGCGTGCTGCGGGCAATCGCCGCCGCGGAGGACCCCGAGCAAGCAGCACGGGAGCTGCGCATTCAGCTAAGCCGGTAGGACCGGTGGGAGACGCTTCCCGGATTCACTTGACTCCCAATCTCGCCCCCTGCTACATCACGTAGCACCCTGCTTGGTGGCAGGGCACCGCTCGCGGCCGATTATGCCGTCGCGAGGCAGCTCTCGCGTCGCATCTCACCGGCCGCGACTCGGACCGTTATCAGCCGTTGAACGGGGGCAAAACATGAAATTCCTCAAAGTCATCACGGCTTGCGCCGTGATCGCGGCCACGATCGGCAGCGCGCTCGCGGTCGCATCCACTGCAACTGCCTTATACGCGGGGAGGTTCGGGCCACTCGCGGCCTCCCCCTTCTCCACTCGGACAGCATACGCCTCAACCGGTGGACTGCTCGCCAAGGAGATCGCTGTACTCACCGACCAGGGGATCACCCCTGCGCGCGCCTGGCAGGCGATCGACGTCCAGGGTAAAGTCGCACAGCGAGACTTGGTGAGAAAGGTAGAAGCCCGTACTGGCAGCGCCTTTGCTGGGGTGTGGTTCGAACCCGCGACTGCGCAACTGCACATCGGAACGACATCGGCTACAAGCCGACGAGCCGCCGAAAAGGTCGCCGAAAGCACGGGCCTTTCCGCTGAGGTGACCACTACGCCGGTGCGCTCGACAATGGCAGCGCTCCTGGCCACGCAAAAGAAATGGAATCGCAAACTCTCGGCCCTCTTTGCACAGAACCAGCTAAAGACGGGATTGGACCCAGCGCACAATGCGGTGTCGGTTACGCTGAGCTCGTCCGTGGCTTTGCCGCAACGTACGGCCCTCAAACACGAGGCCTCTGCCGCCAGTGTGAACGTGTTCGTGACCGTTGCTGCGAGTCCAGACATTCGCGTGGCGCCGCTAGCCAAAGAGTGCAACAACTTTGGCCCAGCTAACTGCAATCCATCGATTACGCCCGGGGTCACGATCATGAGCCCGCGCAAATGCATCAAAGTAGCCAACACGGTCGGCAAAAAGTTCTACAAAACCGAAAAAGAATGCCTCGAAGGAATAAACGGAAAAGAAGGCGAATGGGAAGAACAGGGCGGAATATGCACCGCTGGCCCTGAGGCAATTCCGATTGCCAACAAAAAAGAACGAGTTCTGCTCACAGCCGGTCACTGCGTCGAAGGTGGTGGCGGAGAAAACCAAGAATGGCAAGCGTTAAATCGAGAAGCCAAAGAATGGACACTGATCGGGAAAGCAAGGAAATTCCGGTTCGGCGGCAAAGCCGCCACGCTTCAGGGCGATTTCGGCGAAGTTCCGATCGAAGCCGGGGGCGCATGGCAGACGGGCAAACCGGCCATTCCAGTACTTGCCGTTACTGCGGAGTGGAAACAGAAAGAAGAAACGCGGTATCCGGTGAAGGGAGAACGGATCGCCGTGGTCAACAACACAAACTGCCACGAGGGTCAGACATCCGGTGAAACGTGTGGCGAAATCAAGCTCCTCAACGTTACGGTGCCTTATGAAGCGAACCACATCGTGGAAGGCCTGGTGGAAGACACGGGAGCAACCCTCAACGGCGAAGGAGGCGACAGCGGCGGCCCTTGGCTCTTTGTTGAAACCAACAAAGAAGTCTTAATGGAAGGCCTGCACAGCGGACTGGTTCCCGAATGCGTCAACGGAGAAGAATTAGTAGGTGCGCAGTTCTTCAAATCACAGTCCGAATGCTTTGAAGGTGTAGGCGGAGGTAAAGGCAAATGGCAGCTGACTAAATATGAATGTAAAGAAGTTGCCAAAGCCGGAGAAGGGGTCCAGTTTTACGAAACATTAGCCAACTGCCAAAACTTCGAAAAAGCAGGCAAAGGCAAATTTGAACGCAAACCTCAAATACATCTGGTCTATCAGCCGCTGACAGCACCCGTCAAAGGTGGAGGCGAAGGCCCGCTGGCGGCATTCAATCTAGAACTGCTCACAACAGCGAACGAAAACAGGACGAAAGAAATAGAAGAAGAAGAAAAACCGCTGCTCTTACCCGAACCGACCGCAGCAAGCCCGATCACCGCAACGGGCAAATCCGGGAAAGTCGTGCTCGAAACAAAAGGCGGTACCAAAGTCGAATGCGGCAAAGGTGAAGACACCTTCTCGGCAACGAAATTCAAATCCGGCACCTTCGACGTCTTATTCTCGGAATGCAAATCGGCCCTGGTGAAATGCATGGGCTCGGAAGACAAAACAGCAGGGTCCATATTACTGAAAGGCGAATTCCGTCTGTGGTATGGGTTCTTATCCAAAGAAGAAGTGTTACACACCTCGCTTGTGCTCTTACCCAAAGAAACCAAAATCACGTGCGGCGAACTCGCTAAAGTGACCCTCAAGGGCTGCGTCGCGAGCTTACTCAAACCGCTTAAAGAAAAAACCAAAGTACTCGTGGCGGAATTCGCGCAAACGAAAAGCGTAAACGACATCACGAAAGTACTGAACGAAAAATCGGAAAAAGTAGGATGCAGCCTGGAAGCCTCTGTAAACGGCGGCGCCTTCGAACCAACGGGCGCACAGCTGACCGAAGAACTCGCAGGCATCAAACAAGGCGGCAAAGAAGCCAGCGTCGAAGTCATGTCGTAGCAGCATGTAGCTGAGCGCGATTAGGTGCGTGGGCGCAGCACGGCCCACGCACCGTGCCGCAGCAGGGCGTCACCGTCGGGCTCGCGCAGGTCGCGGGTAGTCGCGGGCAGCGCTAGTCTCCGCTAGTTGACGCCAGCAGACCCGCCCGGGACAGACAGCGCCCGCAGCTCACGCGAGGAGCGCGCCCGCGCTGCCCTGGCGCCCCTCGCCGACAAAGAGCGCCCGCCCGCGCTGCGCGTCGCGATCGCGGTCTGCGTCCTGCTCGCGATCGGCGTGATCGCCGGCGCGCTCAGCGTCCACGACCTCTCACGCCGCGGCGGCTCACTGCCCGGAGCGATCTTCCTCGCGGTGATGCTTGCGCTGCTCGCACGCGGGATGTATGCGCGCCGCTATTGGGCAGTGCTCGGTTTCGAGGCGCTGCTGGCCTTCCAGGTGCTCGTCACCTCGCTTGCGCTTGTCGTCGCCGCGACGCTGCTCGCGGCGGCCGTATGCCTCGTCTCGATCGCGCTCGGCGGCTGGCTGTTTTGGAAGCTCGTGCGCGTGATGGGCCGTATACAGGCGGGGGAGCGACGCGAGCGCGAGCTCCTGCCCTAGGCCCCGCCGTGGGCAGGCGGGAGCTTCGATAGGCTCAGGCGCGATGGCCGAGAGCTCATACGACTGCATCGTCATCGGCTCCGGACCCGGGGGCTACGTGGCCGCGATCCGCGCCGCACAGCTCGGGCTAAAGACCGCCGTCGTCGAGCGTGACAAGGTGGGCGGACGCTGTCTGAACTACGCCTGCATCCCTGCCAAGGCGGTGCTCCGCTCAGCCGACCTGCTCTCCGAGATCCGCGACGGCGAGGAGTTCGGCCTGAAGGTCGCGGGCGTCGAGGTCGACTATCAGGCGATCCAGGCGCGCCGCGAGAAGGTCGTCTCGACGCTCACCTCGGGCGTGGCGGGCCTATTCAAGAAAAACAGCATCGAGCTGATCGAAGGAGACGCCGAGCTCGGCTCAGACGGCGAGGTGATCGTCGGCGGCCAGGCACTGGGCGCGCGCAGCGTGATCCTTGCAACCGGCTCGGTCCCGCGCACAATCCCAGGCGTCGAGCTGGGCGGCCGCGTGATCGGCACCGAGCAAGCCTGGGCTCTGAGCGAGCTGCCCGCGCGGCTTACGGTCGTCGGCGCCGGCGCATCGGGCGCCGAGATCGCCTCCGCCTTTGCACGACTGGGCAGCGAGGTGCTGCTGCTTGAGGCACTGGAGCGCGTGCTGCCGAGCGAGGACGCGGACATCTCGCGCCTCGTCGAGCGTGGCCTCAAGCGCCAGGGCATCGACGTGCAGACCGCCACCCCGGTCGCCGATGTCGAGGCGGGCGAGGCGAACGTGGTCTTCTCACACGGTGAGAGCTCGAGCCAGGCCGACTACCTCGTGATCGCTGCCGGGCGCGGCGCCGACGTGGAAGGGCTCGGCCTCGCCGAGGCCGGCATCGAGCTCGACGAGCGCGGACTGATCAAGGTCGACGGCGCGCTGCGCACATCGCGCGCGGGCGTCTATGCGATCGGCGATCTCGTGGCGGGGCCCGCGCTCGCGCACAAGGCCTCCGATGAGGGCGTGATCGCGGCCGAGGACATCGCCGGGCGCCCGACGCACCCGATCGCCTACGTGGACATTCCCCGCGCGACCTTCTGCACGCCGAACGTCGGCTCCTTCGGGCTGACAGAGGCCCAGGCGCACGAGCAGGGCTATGAGGTCGTGGTCGGCAAGGTCCCGTACGGCGCCGTCGGTGGCGGCACCGTCTACGGCGATCGCACCGGCCTGGTCAAGGTCGTCGGCGAGGCCAAGTACGGCGAGCTGCTCGGCGGTCACATCGTCGGTTCGCGTGCAACCGAGCTGATCCAGGAGCTCGTCAACGTGCGCGCCCTGGAGGGCGGCTTCCCTGAGCTGGCGCGCGTCATCCACGGCCACCCGACGCTCTCGGAGGCCGTGATGGAAGCCGGTCGCGCCGCCGACGGCTGGCTGATCCACGGCTGAGGGTCTGAACCCGCCGTGACCGGCGACGCATCCTCAACGCCGACCGCGTTCTACTTCGACCTCGCCAGCCCGCTCGCCTACCTCCTCGCCGAGCAGATCCTGCATGTGCTGCCCGGACCTGCGGAGTGGCAGCCGGTGCTCGCACGCGAGCTGCCAGGGGCCGAGAGCTTTGACGCCTTCCGCTGCGCGCAGGAGCGCGACGTCGCACGCGCACAGATCGCGCGTCGTGCCGAGGAGCTCGGGCTGCAGGAGCTGCGCTGGCCCGAGCCCTTTCCTTTCGACAGCTCCCTGGCGATGCGCGTCGCGACCTACGCACGCTCGATCGGGCGCACGGTTCCCTTCGTACAGGCCGCGTTTCGCCAGGCCTTCGCCGGCGGTCACTCGCTGCAGAACCCCGACTACGTCCTGATCGCGGCGGCGGCCTGCGAGATGCATCCGACGGCCGTGCTGCGCGGCGCACAGATGCGCTCGGTCGCCGAGCAGCTGAGCAGCTGCACACGCGCAGCCGCGGAGGCGGGCGTCAGCGACGTGCCGGCGCTCGCCGTCGCGGGACGGATATTCCAAGGCGAGCACGCGCTCGAGCGGGCACGCGCAGAGATGCTCAAGGGCACTGCGGGCGCGGCCGCGCAATGAGAGCCACGCATGCCTATCGCCTGATCGTGACGCGCGGCGGGCGCGCTCCGGCGCTGCTCGCAGATGCCAGCCGCGTCGATCACATCGAGGTCGTGGAGGTCGAGAGCGGCGAAGCGGTGCTCTTTTGGGACCGACCCCCGCAGGCCGCCTCGAAGTTGGCTCGCGCGCTGCGCGCCGACCTCGCGCAGCTCGAGGCTGCGGAGTTCATCGCGCGCTGGAGTACCGTGGAGGGCTGATGGCCACACCAGCCGCTCACGTCCTCCCCGAGCCCGATCAGGCGCGCGAGTGGCTCACGACGATGACGTTGATCCGGCGCTTTGAGGAGCGCGCCGGTGAGATGTACGCGCGCGCGAAGGTCGGCGGCTTCCTGCACCTCTCGATCGGCGAGGAGGCGACGATCCTCGGTAGCGCCCGCGCCCTGCGCGACAGCGACTACCTGATCTCCACCTACCGCTCTCACGGCCACGCGCTCGTGCGCGGCACGCCGCCGGAGAACGTCATGGCCGAGCTGTTCGGCCGCGTCGACGGCTGCTCGGGGGGGCGCGGCGGCTCGATGCACATGTTCGATCTCGCGCGGCGCTTTATGGGCGGCTACGGAATCGTCGGCGGGAATCTGCCGATCGCCGCGGGGATCGCCCTGGCAAGCGACTACACGGGCACCGACGAGGTCACGCTCTGCACCTTCGGCGACGGCGCCTCCAATCAGGGCACCTTCGGCGAGACGCTCAACCTCGCCGCGCTGTGGAAGCTGCCGGTCGTCTTCATGGTCACGAACAACCAGTTCGGCATGGGCACCGCGCTGCGCCGCCACTCGGCCGTCACCGATCTGCAGCGCAAGGGCGAGAGCCTCGGCGTGCCGGGGATGCGCTGCGACGGGATGGATGTGCTCGACACCCACGCCGTGCTCAGCGAGGCCGTCGAGCGCGTCCGCGAGGACCGCCGCCCGGTGCTCGTGGAGGCGATCACCTACCGCTTTCGCGGCCACTCAATGGCCGACCCGGAGCAGTACCGCAGCAAGGAGGAGGTCGCGCATTGGCGCGAGCGCGACCCGATCCCCGCCTTCGCCGGGCTGCTGATCGAGGCGGGCACGATCGACGCGGCCGAGCACGAGCGGATCGACGCCGAGGCGATCGCCCGCGTCGATGAGGCCGTCGCGTTCGCCGACGCATCGCCGTTCCCGACTCCCGAGTCGCTCTACGACGACGTGTACGTGCTCGACCCCAACGTGCGCGGCTGGTACTCGGCGCCGACCAGCGAGGAGTCGGCCGGGCGCGGGCGCGAGGGCGCCGAGGCTCCCGACGAGCCGGCCGCCAACGACGAGATCCCCCAGCAGCTCACCCACGCGCTCGCCGCCGGCGAGGACGGGCGCGAGTCGCCCCCGCAGCGCGCCGCGGACGGGAGCGGCCTTCCCCCACGGGACAGCGAGGACGGGGACGCCGGCTGATGGCGGCGATGCGCTACCGCGAGGCGCTGAACGCCGCGCTGCGCGAGGAGCTCGCACGCGACGAGTCGGTCGTGCTGATGGGCGAGGACATCGGCGTCTTCGGCGGCGCCTTCAAGGTCACCGACGGGTTGCTCGCGGAGTTCGGCGAGCGTCGCGTGCGCGACACGCCAATCTCTGAGAACACGATCGTCGGCATCGGCGTCGGTGCCGCGATGACGGGCCTGCGTCCCGTGGTCGAGTTGATGACGATTAACTTCGCGCTGCTCGCTTTCGATCAGATCGTCAACCACGCCGCGCACATCCACTACATGTTCGGCGGCCAGGCGCGCGTGCCGCTGGTCGTGCGCATGCCGCAGGGCGCCGGTCACCAGCTCGGACCCACGCACTCGCACTGCCTGGAGTCGATGTTCCTGCACGTGCCTGGCCTGCTCGTCGCGGTGCCCGCGACCGCCGCCGACGCGAAGGGCCTGTTGAAGAGCGCGATCCGCGAGGAGAACCCCGTGATCTTCATCGAGCACGAGTCGCTCTACGGTGTCCGTGGCGAGGTGCCCGAGGGCGAGGATCATCTGGTTCCCTTCGGGCTCGCACGGGTGGCGCGTGAGGGCTCAGACGTGACGATCGTGGGCGTATCGCGGATGGCTGTGACCGCGGAGCGCGCCGCCGAGACGCTGGCCGAGAAGCACGGCGTGCAGGCGGAAGTGATCGACCCGCGCACGCTGCGCCCGCTCGACCTCGAGACGATCCTCGTTTCGGTGCGCAAGACCAACCACTGCGTGATCGTCGAGGAGGGCTGGCCGCACGGCGGCGTCGGTGCGAACCTCGCCGCGCTCGTCTCAGAACAGGCTTTTGACGACCTCGACGCCCCCGTCCAGCGCGTCACCGGCGCGGACGTACCGATGCCCTACTCCAAGCCGCTCGAGGACATCGCCTATCCGCACGAGCCGCAGATCGTCCAGGCCGCGCTGGCCAGCCTGAACCGCTCCCCGCGACCCGACGCCGGCGGGGTCGCGCGATGAGCGAGCTGGTGATGCCACGGCTTTCGGACACGATGGAGGAGGGCACGATCCTGCGCTGGCTAAAGGCCGATGGCGAACACGTCGCCCGTGGTGAGGAGCTCGTGGAGATCGAGACCGACAAGGCAACGATGACCTACGAGTCCGACCAGGAGGGAGCTCTGCGGATCATCGCCGCGGAGGGCTCGACGCTCGCGGTGGGCGAGCCGATCGCGAGTGTCGGCGCCGAGAACCAGGGGGCAGCGACCGCGGCGCAAGGCGCGGCTGCAAGCTCGGAGCAAGCACCAGCCGATACGACCACTCCCCAACGCGCAAGCGAGACCGCCGCGGCGCCGGCGCGTAGCGATGAGCCGCCAGCCCCAGCGGTGGCGACAGACAGGCCTCAGGAGGGCGGACGCGTCCGAGCCTCGCCGCTGGCGCGGCGGATCGCGCGCGAGCATGGCATCGATCTACACGGCATCAGCGGCAGCGGGCCGGGTGGGCGGATCGTCAAGGCCGACGTGCTCGCGCCGGACGCCAATGCGGGCGAGCCTGGCATGAGAGCCGTGCCCGGGGCATCCGCGCAGCCTGACGCGACTGCCGTGCCCGGGGCATCGGCGCATGCCACGACAGCCGTCCCTGGCAGATCCGCGCAGCCTGCCGCACACGCAGCTGCCGGCGCGCCAGCAGAGGTCGCGACCGCGAAGGGGCAGACGACCGACGTCGAGCTGACGCGAACACAGCAGACGATCGCGCGGCGGATGGCCGAGTCGAAGGCGACGATTCCTGACTTCAGCATCCAGGCCGATGTCGATATGGAGGAGTGCGTGGCGCTGCGCACCGAGCTCAAGCGGCTCGCTCATCCAGCGGCGGGTGAGGCGCCGGGCGCGCAACCGGCGTCCCCTACCTACAACGACATGGTCGTCAAGGCCTGCGCACTGGCGCTGCGCGAGCATCCGCGCGCGAACGGTAGCTACCGCGACGGGCGCCTGCAGCTCTACTCACGCATCAACGTCGGCGTGGCGGTGGCGGCCGAAGACGCGCTGGTCGTACCCACGGTGTTCGACGCGGAGGAGAAGTCGCTCGGTGAGATCGCCCGCGAGACGCGCGCTCTGGCCGAGCGCGTGCGCGCCGGCACGATCACTCCCCCAGAGTTGGGCGGTGGCACGTTCACCGTCTCAAACCTGGGCATGTACGGGATCAGGAGCTTCACCGCGATCGTCAACCCGCCGCAGGCGGGGATCCTGTCCGTCGGCCTGCTCGAGCCGCGTGCCGTGGTACGAGACGGAGCGATCGTCGCGCGCCAGACGATGACGCTCACGCTCGTCTGCGATCACCGCATCCTCTACGGCGCCGAAGCGGCCGAGTTTCTGGCGCGCGTGCGCGAGCTGCTGGAAAGCCCCTCGGCGCTGACGCTGTAGGAGGGCTCCGCCTCGGAGCGGGTCAACCAGCGCAGACCCGCCAAGCGCGAGAAGTTGACAGCGCGCGAGCGCAGCGTGGCGCTGTGCTCGATCTCAAGCGCCGCGATGCCGCTGGATGTGAACGCTACGCTGACTAAGGAATGCGCGACGCCGGTCTGATCTCCGATGAGCTCTGGGTCTGTCACCTGGGCGTCGTTCCTTACGCCGATGGCGTCGCCATTCAGGAGACGCTTCGCGAGCGCCGGATCGCCGGTGAGCTGCCCGACACCCTGCTGCTGCTCGAGCATCCGCCGACCTATACCCGCGGCCGGCGCTCGGGCGCCGATGACCTCCCGCTCGGCGAGGACTTCTACCGTGCGAAAGGCATCGAGATCCACGCGACCGACCGCGGTGGGCGCCTGACCTATCACGGTCCCGGCCAGCTGGTGGGCTATCCGATCATGCGCATCGCCGAAGTCAACGCCTATCTGCGCACGATGGAAGAGGCGATCCTCGCGGCCCTGGCCGAGACAGGCGTGCAGGGGCGAACGCGCCACGACGAGGGCATCGACTACACGGGCGTCTGGGTCGAGGATCGCAAGATCGCCTCGATCGGCGTCCACGTCGCACGCGGCGTCACCACGCACGGCTTCGCCGTCAACGTGACCAACGATCTCGAGCCCTTCGCCTGGGTCGTGGCCTGCGGGCTGCCCGACGTCGCGATGACCTCGATCGAGCACGAGCTTGCGCCTGGACGGACCAGCGGGCTCGCCTGCATGCGCCGGCGCATGGCCTTCCACTTTGCAAACGCTCACGGGCGCCGCCAGCGCTTGGTTTCGCCATGGCGACTCGGCATCGACACGACGAACCCCTCCGGGCTCGCGGCCGAGCGAGCCCCCATCAAAATCTCCCTACCGCGACCGACAGCGGTGCCGGTATGAGCGCCACGCGCTCGCGATCGAATCCGGGGGGAATGGATGTCCTCACCGTGCTCGGTTCAGAGGTGCGGCCGCTGCGTGAGCGCAAGCCGCCCTGGTTCAAGGTCCCCCCGCCCGGCGGTCAGCGCTACCGCGAGCTGACGACGCTGATCCGCGAGGAGAACCTGCACACCGTCTGCCAGGAGGCCGCCTGCCCGAACGTCGGCGAGTGCTGGGAGCGCGGCACCGCGACGTTCATGATCCTGGGCGACACCTGCACGCGCCGCTGCGGCTTCTGCAACGTCAAGACCGGCAAGCCGACCTGGAACGACCCGCTCGAGCCGGCGCGCGTCGCGCGCTCGATCGCGCGCATGGGGTTGCGCCACGCCGTGATCACGTCCGTCGACCGCGACGATCTGCCCGACAAGGGCGCCTCGGCCTTCGTCGGCGTGATCCGCCAAGTGCGCCGCCAGGCCCCGGGCTGCCAGGTCGAGGTCCTCACGCCCGACTTCCAAGGCCAGGAGATGCCGCTCGCGAAGGTGATCGCCGAGCGCCCCGACGTCTTCAACCACAACGTCGAGGTCGTCCCGCGCCTGTACCCGATCGCCCGCCGCGGCTCGGAGTTCAAGCGCTCCTGCCGCGTTCTGCGCCTCGCCGGCGAGCTTGGCGAAGGCGAGGTCGTGACCAAGTCGGGGCTGATGGTCGGACTCGGCGAGACCCACGAGGAGATGGTCGAGGCCTTCGCCGCGCTACGCGAGAACGGCGTTCAGGTGCTCACCGTCGGGCAGTACCTGCGCCCCTCCGAGCGCCATTTGCCGATCGTGCGCTACTGGCACCCCGACGAGTTCGCCGCGCTTCAGGACGCAGCCTACGAGTTGGGCTTCGACCACGTCGCTGCCGGTCCGCTGGTGCGCTCCTCCTACCACGCCGACCAGCACGTCGGGTGGGCGGGCAAGCCGTCCCTGCCGGGCGTCGGTCCGCTCGCCGCAGTCGAGGCCTAGCAGCCGGAGCTGACCGCCGCCGCGACGGCGAGCGGCGGATACGCTCTGGGACACCCCCGTTCGGCAGGGCCGCGCCTCGATGTTTCCCCTCAAAGACAACATCCCGCTCGCGCGGCTTCCAATCGTGACGCTCGCGCTCGTGGTGGTCAACGTGATCGCCTACATGCTCGCGATCCGCAACGGCGGAAGCTTCTTTGGCGGACCCGCCGATGGTGTGGCCGTCCATTACGGTGCGATCCCCTACGAGCTGACCCATCCCGGCAGCCACTGTGACCTCGCGACCGCGCACGACGCTGAAGGCGTGCTCACGAGTACCGTCGCCTGCCAGGGTCAGCCGGGCGTGAGCGGCAGCCCGGGACCACAGCCCGCCACCTGGGAGACCGTGCTCAGCTCGATGTTCCTCCACGGCAGCTTTCTGCACATCTTCGGCAACATGCTCTTCCTCGCGATCTTCGGCCCGACCGTGGAGGACAGGGTCGGGCGCGTGCGCTTCCTCGTCTTCTACTTGCTCAGCGGCGTGGTCGCGGTCGCCGCCCAGGTGCTCGTCGACCCCGGCTCGACCGGCCCCACGCTCGGCGCATCGGGGGCGATCGCCGGCGTGCTCGGCGGCTACATCCTGCTTTACCCCCGCGCGCGCATCCTTAGCCTCGTGTTCATCATCTTCTTCGTCACGATCGTCGAGGTCCCGGCGCTCGTGCTGCTTGGCTTCTGGTTTGCCGAGCAGCTCTATTTCGGTCTCGGCGGCCTTGCCGCGCCGCTCGGCGGCGGTGAAACCGTCGCCTACTTCGCCCACATCGGCGGCTTCGCCTTTGGCCTGCTCGCGATTCGCCTGTTCATCCGAGGCCGCCCGGACCAGCCGCCCCGGGCGCTGTACTAGGCAAGCGTGCCTTCCGCTCCCGATCCCAAATGACGCGCCTGCTCGCCCTCCTGCTGGCGCTGATCTTTATCGTCGGTTTCGCCTTCCTCACCGTCCGCGCGTTCGCCGAACAGGGAGTTACCCTCGCGGGACTGCTCTCCGTCTTCATCCTCGTGCTGCTCGCCGTCGGCATCATCGGCGCGCTGCGCAACCCTCCGCGATGACCACGACCTCCCCCTTTATGACACCCGGCCAGAGCCGCCAACGGCGCGCGCTCGCCGCGCGACGACGGCGCCAGCGCCAGCTGATCGCGCTCGCGCTGCTCGGCCTTGCGGCGCTCATCGCCGTCGGCGTGCTTGCGTTCCGTGGAAGCTCCCCAGGCAGCCATACCGGCAAGCACGTGCCTACCGCGCACCAGCCGCTCGCGCTCGCCAAAGCCCCCGTCGCTCTCGCCCGCCGGCCTCACACTCGCCAAGCCCTCGCTCGCGCTCAGCGGCATCGCCACCCCCGCCCGCGACCCGATCCAGCTCGCTTTCCACGCGCCGCCGCGCGCGGGGCTGTTGTTCAACCTCTCAAGCGGCCAGGTCCTCTGGCAGCGAAACGTCTACCTCCGTTTGCGGATCGCGAGCCTTACCAAGATGATGACGGCGCTGCTCACCGTCGAGTCCGCGCGCGCCCAGCGCGCACGTACTCGTCACCCGCGCCGCCGTGGACTCCGGCGGCTCGAAGGTCGGCGTGCTGCCGCTCGGCAAGCACGTGCGCGCTGGAGACGATGCTCTACGGCCTGCTGCTCCCCTCAGGAAACGACGCCGCTGTGGCGCTGGCTCAGCACATCGCCGGCATCGATCAAGGCCTTCGTCGCACGCATGAACGCAGAGGCCGCCAAGCTCGGCATGGGCTGCACCCGCTACTCCTCGCCCTCCGGCTATTACGACGCCGGCAACTTCTCGTGCGCCGCCGACCTCGCGATGCTCGCCCACGCCGACCTCGCGCAACCGCGCATCGCACGTGTCGTGCACACCTATTCCGCCGCCCTGCCCTTCCCGATCAAGGGCGGCAAGCTCTACCTCTACAACAACAACCCGCTGCTGATCTACCACTACCCCGGCGTCACCGGCCTCAAGACCGGGCTGGACGCTCGCCGCCGGACGCTGCCTCGTAGCTACCGCTGAACGCGGCGGCGTACGCCTCGCCGTCGTGCTGCTCAACTCCCCCAATCCCGGCACCCAGGCCCGCCAGCTACTCGACCGTGGCTTTCACGACGTCTACCACCAACCGCGCGTGACCGAGCCGCCGATCCCCGCGGGCGCCTGATTCGCGGCGCTTCGACGCGCTCGCGCGCCTTGGGGTACCGTTCCTCTACAAGGATTGACTGGCTAGTCAGCCAAAGGAGAGAACGTGGATCTTGACGACACACCAGAGCAGGCCGCCTATCGCGCCCAGGTGCGCAGCTGGCTTGAGGAGCACAAGGCCGAAGCGCCCGTCCTGCAAGGACCCGGAGCGCTCGAGGACGAGGAGGAGATACTCGCTGCGCGCCGCGCCTGGCAGGGTAAGCTCGCCGAGGGCGGCCTCGCCGGCGTGACCTGGCCCAAGGAGTACGGCGGTCAGGGCCTCGGCCCGATCGAGCAGGTGCTCTGTAACCAGGAGATCGCGCGCGCCAAAGTGCCCGGCATCCTCGACGCGATCGGCGTTGGCATGCTCGGGCCCACGATCATCGCCCACGGCGCTGAGGAGCAGAAGACGCGCTACCTCGGAGCGATGCTCCACGGCGATGAGGTCTGGTGCCAGCTCTTCTCCGAGCCCGCAGCCGGCTCGGACCTGGCGGCCGTGCAGACACGCGCGCGCCGCGAGGATGACGGCAGCTGGCGCCTCAGCGGCCAGAAGGTGTGGACGACCAACGCGCAGTTCGCCTCCTACGGCCTGCTGCTTGCGCGCACCGACGCCGACGTGCCCAAGCACAAGGGCCTGACGATGTTCGTCGTGCCGATGGACGCCGAGGGTGTCACGATCCGCGGGCTGCGCCAGATCTCCGGCGAGGCCGAGTTCAACGAGGTCTTCTTCGACGACGTCGCGCTCGACGCCGACGCGGTCGTCGGCGGGGTCGGCAACGGCTGGGGCACGGGCCTGACGACGCTGATGTTCGAGCGCGTCACGATCGGCCTCGGCGGTGAGGGCATGGGCTACAACTCGACCCGCTTCGCCGCCGCGATCGCCGCCGATGAGCACGCCCGCCGCGACCCCGAGGTGCGCCACCAGCTCGGCGAGATCGCCAGCGAACTGCTCGCCGTGCGCTTCACCGGCTACAGGACGTTGACCGCTCTGCAGAAGGGTCAGATCCCGGGGCCCGAGGCGGGCCTCGCGAAGGTCACGATCGTCAGCGGTGCGATCAAGGCCGGCGACCTGATCGCCGACGTGCTCGGCCCCGACGCGCTGCTCGAGGACAGCGAGTGGTCCTACATGATCTCCTTCCTGCCCGGCCTGAAGTCGGCTGGCGGCACCGAGGAGATCCTCAGAAACACGATCGGCGAGCGCGTGCTCGGCCTGCCCCCCGAGCCTCGCCTCGACAAGGGCATCCCGTTCTCAGAGCTGCGCTCCAAGGAAAAGGCGGCGGCATGAACCTCGCACTCTCAGACGAGCAGGTATTCCTGCGCGAGGCCGCCCGCGGCGCGCTCTCGCGCTTCAAGACGCTCGAAGGCGCCCGCGAGGCGCTCGACGGCAACAGCGATGCGCTGCCGGATTTGTGGCCGACCGCCAAGGAGGCTGGCTGGCCGGGCATGCTGATCAGCGAGGAGCACGGCGGCGCCGGACTCGACGCCTTCGACGCGATGCTCGTGCTCGGCGAGTGCGGGCGTGTGCTGGCCGGCATCGGTCTGCTTGGGCACCTGCCCGCGACGTCGATCCTGGGAGATGGGGTGGGTGGGCCCAATACACCGCCGATGCTTTCCGAGCTTGCAAGCGGTGAGCGCCGCGCGGCCTACCTGCCCGTCAGCCCACCCGATGATCTCAGCGACGCTTGGAGCGTCGACCCCGCATCCGGGCTCGCGCGGCCCGCCGCGCCGCTCGCCACGGCGGCCGGCGATGGCCGGGCCACCGTCAGCGGCGAGCTGGCCTTCGTACCCGACGCCCCCGGCGCGGATCTGCTCGTCGGTGTGGCACTGCTCGATGGCAAGCCAGTCGGCGTGGCGGTCGAGGCGAGCGCCTCCGGCGTCTCGGTCGAGGCACTCACGCGCTATGACTCGACCCGCTCGCTTGGGCACGTCTCGCTGAAGGACGCGCCTGCCACCGTTCTCGACACACCCGTCGAGGCGCTCGCCGGCGCCTGGTATCTGGCGCAAGCGCTGATCGCGGCGGAGTCGCTCGGCAGCGTGGAGACGGCGCTCGACGTGTCCGTTGCCTACGCCAAGGAGCGCTTTACCTTCGGTCGTGCGATCGGCTCCTATCAGGCCGTCAAGCACAGCCTCACCGAGGTCCTGCGCCAGCTCGAGAACGGTCGCTCGCTGCTCTACTACGCCGGTTGGGCACGAGTCGGCGGCCCTAGTGAGTTCCCGCTCGCGGCTAGCGCGGCGCGCTCCGTCGCCGGGCGCGCGCTCGATACGGCCGCCCGCACGATGATCTCCGTACACGGCGGCATCGGCGCCACCTGGGAGCACGACGCACCGCTGTACTTCCGCCGTGCCCAGCTCTCGCGGCGCCTGCTCGGCGGCACCGCGCGCGCGACCGACAAGGTCGCCGGCGAGCTGATCGCGCAGGCTGACGCCGCCTAGTTGTAAGACCCGAGGAGGTTGTTCAGTTCGTGTAGGCGGGTTCCGGGTGGCTTGTGGTTGAGGGAGCCGTGTGGTCGTCGCCAGTTATAGAGATCGAGCCAGCCGGATAGTGCTGCGGTGCGCTCGGCGCTGTTGCGGTAGATAGCTCCGTAGGCCCAGCCTCCGAGCATCGTGCGGATGAAGCGCTCTGCCTTGCCATTTGTCTGGGGGCGGTAGGGGCGGGTTCGCCGGTGCTTGATGTGCAGAGTGCGGCACGCGATCGCGTGGATCTTCGAGCTGTAAGCGCCGCCGTTATCCGTGAGGAGTTCCTTCACACTGATGCCGTGTGAGGCATAGAAAGCAACGGCGCGCCGCAGGAAGCCGATTGCGGTGGTGGCTTTCTCGTCACCGAGAACCTCAACGTAGGCCAGACGGGTAGCGTCATCGACGCATATATGCACGAACTCCCACCCGAGATGGTGCGTCTTGCTGTGATAGCCAGCTGTGCCACGCATGTGTCGTCCGCCGGTGACGCGCCAGCCCGGCCTTGAGATCCGGCCGAGCTTCTTGACGTCGATGTGGATCAGCTCGCCCGGGTGCTCGCGTTCGTAGCGGACAGCGGGCTCTAGGCCGAGCCTGCCGAGCTTGCCCATCCCGATCTTGGTCAGTATCCCCGAGACGGTTGTCATGGCCATATCTAGGCACTCAGCGATCTCAGCACCAGTCATCCGCAGGCGCCGCAACGCCGCGATTACCTGGATGCGCTCCTCTGGCGTGCGAGAGGGAGAGTTCTTGGGTGCCGATGAGCGATCCAACAGGCCCTCCCTGCCTTCCAAGCGAAAGCGCGACACCCACTTCCCTGCCGTGCGGTCGCTGACTCCGGCGGCCTCGGCCGCCTGCGCCAGCGACCAACCCTGCATCAATATTCGATCGGCGAGCAGCTCACGTCCCTTGACGCTGAGCCGCGCGTTAGCGTGCAGCTTCATCCGGTTCTCCTTGGTACTGGGTGGGCTAGACACCCCCAGCCTCCAAGGAGACCCGGATGAACAACGTCCTCAGGAACTACAGCTAGCCGCCGCGCTTCGCCCGGGCCGCTCGCGCGAGCGCCCGGGCGGGTGCAGGCTGTTCGAGCGTCGCGAGCACGGGCGCGCCGTAGGCGTCGTGCACGGCTTCGATGAGACCGGGGTCGGTCGCGCAGTCGATGCAAAAGCCATGCTGCGACCAGCCGATCGCGCGCGCCAGAACCTGATCGGCGTAGGTCACGCCGGTCGCATCGTGGCCGTAGTAGTCATAGGCCGGGATCCACGCCGAGTCATCGAGCGTGTAGCCGGCGCCGTCCGCGGAGAGCAGGTGCGCGGCGGCCATGATCGCGTCGAAGTCGTCGTAGATCGAGGGATGACGCGCGGTCATGTGGTCGTAGGCGGTAGGCCGTCGCGCATAGATGTAGGAGTCGCGCACTAGCTTCCAGGTCGAGACCGGGCCGTTGGTCACGTTGAATTGCATCGGGCCCGCGCAGCAATGGGCGAAGTTGAGCCCGTGGTAAGTGCTCGGCGCCGTCGAGAAGGCCGTCTCCTGCATGTGAATCGAGGCCAGCAGCAGCCAGTTGACCCCGAAGGTTCCCTGGGCGGTCGCGTAGATCGGGTAGAAGCCTTCCATCCAGCGCCGCGCGATGTGCGTCTGCGTGGCCGCCGCGAAGCGCCTCGCGTCGGCGCGCTGCTGGGCGGTCGTCGGTCGCGCGAGGATGCGTGCGCGGCGTGCGCTGGATGGTGACGCGCCGCCCGTCGTCGGCGCACCGGTGAGTGCAGCGCCCTGTGGCCCAACGGACGCGCTCGCAGCGGGGGTCGGCGTTGCACGCAGCACCGCCGGCGGCGCGCGCAGCGCGCTGCTGCTCTGGCGCCCCACCGCACCGCTCAGAACCGCGGACAGAGCACCCAGCCCGAGTAGGCAGATCGTGCCGGCGAGCAGCCAGGCGCGGCGTTCGGAGGCTGGCGCGGGCGGATCGGCGAAACGCACGGGAGCGCCGCCCGCGTCATCCACCGCCTCCCTCGAAGCTTTCTCTGCGGTGTCCATTCGCTACAAAGGTAACCATGTGCGGCCATCAGCGAAGCGATCGAGCGCGCCGTGGGTTATGCGAATCGATGAACAGCCGCCGCATTGCCCTCCTGGCACTCCTCTTCGCGCTGTCTCTTGCCTGCGCTACGGAGACCGCCTGCGCGGCGAGCCCCGCGCGCGGCGCCGCGATCAGTTCGGCGCCGGCCCCCGCGACGCTGAGCGCTCAGCAACTGCGTTACCTGGGTCTCGCCAAGGCCGGCGTAGCGGCTGCCGAGAGCCTTTGGCGCGACCGTCACCTCGGCTGGTATGACGCGCGCCTGCACGACCACGATCGCTATCCGCTGGCGACGATCTGGGACATCGTGCCGCTCTTTGAGTCTCTCGATGCGATCGCGATCGCCCAGCCAAATGCCGCAAACAAGCGCGCCGTCGCACGCTTCGCGGCCGGCGCCGAGCGCTACTTGAACCACGGCCTGCGCCCGCTCGCTGGTTTCTCGCCCTACGCAGGCGATCGCAGCGCGAACACCGAGACGTGGTTTGACGACAACGGCTGGTGGGGCCTGGGCTTGGTGATTGACATTTATTGCACTCGATCCTATCTCGTTCCCCTGCGAGCGTACACCGCGTTGCAGCCGCTCCACGGTTCCGCCGTCACCAAATGAGTTGAGGGCCGCCTCGATCGCCGGAATGAGACGGGATCGAGACGGCCCTCGGTTCCTAGCCGGTTGGAGGGGAGGGACTCCGGCCAAGTTCAGCGGACCCGCAGCACGTCCCAGAGGACAGGGAGAGCCAGGATCACGAGCACCGCCACGACGATCATCTCCGTGGCCCCACGCGCAGGCTCGCTCTCGGACGTGGCCTCACGGTCGCGCACGGGGAGGGCTCTGGCCGTATGCGTGCGAGCCAGTGGAGGTCGTGACGGTTGTGCACGCGACGGTGCGGCCAGCGACCGTGGATGCCCCGGAGCATGCGCCGCTCGTGGCAGGCGAATACCCGGAGTTCGATGGGTCCGTGGTCTTTCAAGCTGACCACCTCCGATTCGTGTCGATGAATCCCTCGCGCTGCAGATGGCGGAGCCGAAGCTCACCGAGAAGCAGCACCGTCGCAGCAGTCGCATCGAGGACGACTCGCCCGGTCGCTCGGCCGCAGACGCAGATGTGAGGCGTCGCTGCATCGAACCCGAGCGAGTCGTTCAGGTTGGCGCAGAGAAGCGATGCGTTGCGGAGTGCCGGGTCATCGTCCTGAGGCAGAAGGCGGACAGCGATGAGCATCGACTTCGTTCCATCATTCATGAGAATCCTCCCTAGTTCCGTGTCGTTAGCGCGCGCCGCCCGACTGAGACACGAGACAGCCGAGCAGCGCGCACGCACAACGTATGCCGCAGGTGAATCAGTGACAGCGGGAGGATTCACCTGCGCCCCAGGGACGAGGCAATCCTCGATTCACTCAGGCGGCGTCGGTTCGATCTGATCGAGCATCGCACCGATGACGGCCGCCATCATCAGGGCACGCTCTCGCTGCTCGGGGTCGTGGGTGTCTGCGAGCTCGTGCTCCTTGGCGAGGTGACGACGCAGGGCGTCGCGGACTCCCTCGACGGGCACGTCTGCTTCCGGCTGGTCCTCCCAACCGAGCGCGTCGAGCATGTCGCACACGAGGTCGAGGTGCGCGCGGGCCTCTGCCATCTCGCCCGATGACTTCGCCTCTCGCACCTGCTGCCGTGCGACTGCCAGTTGCTCGCGCATCGCGGCCCTGAGCTCTCGGGCCTGGGCGGCCGGGATGAATTGAGTGAACGCCATGCGGCGCACGACTGTATGGCGTAGAAATCACCTCGTACAGGGGCAGTGAAAACGACAACGGCCGTGAGCAAATCGGTACGGTGATTCCAGGATGACTCAGACGCCTTGGAACAAGGGCAAAACGGGCGTCTACTCTGACGCGACTCGAAGCAAGATCAGTGCTTCACGACGAGGCCAGGCACCCGCAAATCGGACGCACGGGCTAGCTGGCACACCGACCTACGGCGCGTGGAAGAACATGCGCTATCGCTGCACGAATCCGAAAGTCCGCCAATGGGAGGACTACGGTGGTCGAGGCATCACGGTCTGCGAACGATGGTCGTCCTTCGAGAACTTCCTCGCCGACATGGGCGAGCGGCCGGAGGGCCACACCCTCGACAGGATCGACAACGACGGCAACTACGAGCCCGGCAACTGCCGCTGGGCGACGCGGCTTGAGCAGCGACACAACCGCCGACCCGGAAACAACGAACGCCCGCCGACCAGAGCGGGCGTTCGGGACGCCGTCGAGGATGTTGTGAAGACCTAGCGACCGGCGAGGGCGAGCGCGATGCTCACGAGTCCACGCGACTTCGCGAAGGGATCTTCGAGCCTCTCGTTGATCGTGCCGACGATGGCAGGAGCCTCGATCGACTTGTCGCCCCCCGCGTACTCCGTGGCGCGCTTGATCGACGCGAAGGACTTCACCACGTCCTCGGGCGTCGTTTTCGCGGCCTTGAGCGCCGTGACCACGCGCGTTACCGTGATCGGTGCGACCGCGTTTGCACGGCCTCGGATCTCGCCTGCACGTTTGGACGCGGCCTTGGTGGCGTCGTCGTACTTGGAGGATTTCTTGGCGGCTGGTTTGGCCGGCTTCGCTGCGGCCGCTTTGGCCTTGTGCTTGGCGATGCGTTCCTGTGCGCGGACCTCAGTGGAGGGCGGCGTTCCAGTGTCCGAGTCCTCGACGGCCTGTGCGGCGGCGGCGACGACTGCTGATGCGTCTGACATGGGGTCTCCTTCGTTTGTTGTTGTCCTGGCAAGAACGCTCAGGCCTCAACGCTCCCCGCATGGAGAGCGCTCAGGTCCAAGTCGTTCAGCGGATCGGCCTGTCGGTCATCCCTGCGGGCACCATTCGTCATATTCGTCAGCGTGCTCAAGCCACAAGGCGTAATCTCCGTCACGCTGCGCCTGGTCGCGAATCATGCGCCTCCGAGAATCGGAGGTCACTGCGTTCCAGTTTCCGCGAAACTCTGCCTGGTCTTGTGCTGTGCGGTCCATGAGGGTCTCCTTTGTTGATGCAGACACTCGTCTGCGTTGATAGAAGGACCCTATGGTGTATCGGTGAATCCGTACACCCCCAATTTGTGAGTCTTATCTTTCCCATCCCCTCCAAGAAGAGACGGCGTGCTCCCGGAGCGTGTACTGGCGCTCCGGGGCACAGGCCGCTTTCACCTTTCACCGGAACGAGCCGCCAGGACTCCTGCGGAGGTCCCGGGCAGCCGGAGGAGAATGGACCCGGGACGGTGAAACTGTGAAAGGACGCGACGGGCGATGGGTGAGAGAGCGCAGAACCCACCGCCGCGTGCATTCCTCCGCGCGCCGCCGAGCGCGCGTTCCCGCATCGCTGCGGGCAAGCTCTATGCAGCGGCCGGGACCTCCGCGTCGTCCTCGTGGTTGAGGGCACGGGTGGAATCGACCAGCTCCTCGAACGCGCGTGCGGCCGGTCCTGAGATGGTCGTCTGCATCGGATCGGCGGTGCCCCAAGGACCGACGAGCCTTGAACCGACCGGGATGCCCCAATCGGCCTGCGAGTTGATCCTCGAGGTCTCTCCCTGTAGCGCTTCGCGGAGCGGGCGCGTGAGGTCACGGCTGCGGGCGTGGTCGCCGTTCGGGGCACGCACGGACTCGGCAGCGATCCAAACGTCCGTGACGGTCGGCTGCTGGAGCTTGTCGACGCGCACGGGGCGAGCCAACCATGCCCGGTTCGCTTTCACGGCAGCGAGCTCGTCCAGCGTCACTTCCAGCTTCTTGAGGTGGTTCAGCGCCGTCTGACGCAGCGGAGCTTCCGCCTTGGCGAGCTTCGCGTCGTACTGCGGGTCCGTCGTCTCATCCACGAGGCGATCCAACGAAGCGCCGACCGCACGGCGGCTCGTCTCCGCGTCGTACTCGGCCGCGCGCAAGGCCGTCTCGGCGTCCTCCACCGTCGTCGGCAAAGTCACCGGCTTCCCGGCTAGCTTCGCCTCTACCGCCGAGCGCTGCCCGTCCGCTTCTGCCTTCTCCAGCGCCTCGCGCGCTGCCTCAACGGCCGCCAGCGCGACGATCTCCTCCTGCACGAGGCGGGTGTGGTTGGCGATCGCGTCGCCGAGCTTGCCTCCGAATGTCTTGGGTTCGAGGTTCATTCTTCGTCCTTTCGGGTTGCGAGACGCCCACGCAGACGCTCGTTCATGTCCGGCTGCCGCTGAGAGCCGGATGCGCCGCCTCCGCGAGAGCCCTGGTCGAGGCCCTGGCCGCCCGTGAAGCGTCCGCCCTCATCGCGTGCAGCGGGCGGCTTGCTCGCGTCCGCGTGCGCACGGTTGGGGCCGGTGAGGCTGCCACGGAGGAAGCCGTTCATCTGCTCTCGCTGCTCCGCGAGCGCCGGTGCTCGCTGCGCCCGGTCGACCCCCTCGGCCATTGCCTTGGCGATTGCGGTGGACATCCTCTGCTCACGATTCATAGTCATCTCCTGTCGGGTTTGTGCCGTGGTCGGGCGGGTGGGTGTGGCGCTGTGGCCCATTCGACGTTGCCGGGCTCGTAGTCGGAGGTGCCGCCTTCAATTCTGTGAAGTTGGTGCTTCAGCGACGGTCGTTCACCCATGTCCACGAGGAAGTTTGTGAACTTCGACCATCGTTCGCAGACCGTGATGCCACGACCGCCGTACATGGGGTAGCTGGACGACTTGGGGATGAGGCAGCGCTGGCACATCGCTTGCCACGAGACGTACGTCGGTGAGGGTTTGCCTTCGCGCTTGTGCCCATGGGTGGCGAGGGAAGCACCGATCTTCGCTCCCGTCTCCGGGGCGAAGTGAAGACACCCACAGCTGCGCGTCCCGTTGCGGAGGCTGTTCCCACGCACGACCGACTCGTTGCCGCAGGTGCACATGCAGCGCCACATGACCCATGGGCCCTGATTGGGCGCTCGCTTGATCACGGCGAGCTTTCCGAAGCGCTGACCGGTGAGGTCGAGCAGTTGCATCAGGCTGTCCTCTCTGCGGGGCGGTCTTTGTCGTTGAAGCGGGCGACCTCGCGGCGTTGCGCGTCGGTCAGAGCGGTCTCATCCAGAGCGGCGCGCCCGTACCGCGAGGCGGTCGTGTGCGGGCTCTCGGTCGGGTCGTAGTCGGGCCACACCGCATGGTCGAGGTCTGCGAGCGCGGCTTCGCGACGCTCTACGTGGCGACGGCGGAACGCGACCTGCCTCTCGGCCCGCTCGTCGGCTGTCAGGTCGAAGGTGGAGTTCGGCTGCGGCGCGTCGTCGGGTGGTGGTACCGGACGCCCCAGGCCGAGACGTGCTTCACCTTTGCGGACCTGATCGGCGATCAACCGCCGTTCCCTCGGAGTGTCCGCTCGGTGCAGATCGTCCACCAGCACGATCAAGCGATGCAGGGCATCCCGGCCTGCATCATCGAGCGAATCAGTGACGGGACTCGCCCACCACCTGCGCCACGTATCTTCGGTCCTCGTGAGCCACCTTCCCGGCTTCGTAGGCAGCCTAGGTGCCACGAGATGACCCCGTTGTGGTGCTCCGGCGAGGCGCACCCTTCAAGCTCTGGCAGGCAACGTGACCCCTCGGGGCACCCCTCGGAAACTCCCCGTCCCACACGCAGTTTTTTTGACCAGCCCAGCGGTCGCCGTTGTGTGCGCGAGCAGCCCCCCGCCAGGGCCCCGATGCACGTTCTGCCGCGCCCGTGAGCCCGACTGCCTCACGGCGCGACCGTGCATGCTCTGTGCGCGAGTTGGCGTCACGGTGCATCCGCGCGATGAGCTCGTCCGCGCGTCGCTTGTCCTCCCACTCACGGGCGGTCAGGCTGGCTCCTGTCTGCTTCACGACTCGTCCGACGGTTTGCGCCGACGCCTGCTGACGATCTGCGCACCGGGCGGGATCGTGATCGTGTAGGTATAGGCGCTAGCGCCCCGCTGGCGGTACCTCTCGGCGTAGCCGGCTTCCACAAGACGCCCGAGGCGCTGGTTCGCCGTCTTCTCGGAGCACCCGAACTTCTCAGCCCACACGAACCGGTCTGTCTGCCCCAGGAGGCGAAGGCGCTCGCGATCTTCCTGGATGCGCTGCTCTGGCGGGATCCTTTTGGTCTCGGACATGCGCCGCTTGGCCTCGTCGGTCTGCTTCTGGCCCTTCCTCATCCCTGCTCTCCTGATCGCAAGTTTCTCATAGAAGACATTGTACCGGGCAGCATTCGAGCCCTGGTAGCCAGGTGCCAGAGTCTCACTAGGACTCTTGGGTCCGAGGATGAGACCCTGAGACTCTGAGGTCGGGACTTGAGGCTCTGGCATCCACAGTCTCGTGTCGCTCAGGGTCCCACGCTCGGGATATGAGATCCTGGATGCCCTGGGCACAGATCTACTGTCTCAGAGTCTCAGAGTCTCATCCTATGAGTGAGAGACCCTGACGAGACTCTGACCGTCATTCCGTGTCGATCAACACGTCTTTCTGCCACCAGTGGGCGCCGCCCTCCTGGAACGATTTGACATGGCTCCGTCTGCGCGCCTCTTGGAGCGTGTTCTTGCTGACAAGACCCTTGTCGGCCAACTCGGCCGTGATCTGGATGGTCGGGTGCGGCTTGCCGTCAGCGAGCGCCGCCTCCAAATGCTGTACCGCCTGTTCGACCTTCGTCGGTTCCTTGGCACCGCCCTCGTCGCCCGCAAACCGTTTCATCAGGTCCTCAAGCGAGACCCCGCTCGCACTCACGCCGCGTGCCACCGGCATGGGGAAAGTGCGGCCGTTGAGTTCGAACTCCGTGCCGACGAGCTCGAACTCCAGCGGCTGTGGCTCCTCGGAGTAGTTCCCCTTGCCACGGAGCAGGACACGCTTGTCGCTCTCGTCCGGGTGGTCTCCGAGGATCAAGCTGCATCTCGACACGGCGTTGAATGCGCGAGCTCCTGAAACGATCCGATCAAAGCTCTGACCGCTCTTGTTGGGATGCAGCGAACCCACGACGGCGGCCTCCAGTTCCTCGCCGAGCCATTTTGCCTTCGAGAGCGTGTCGCGGACGGACTTATCCCTGTATACATCTGTGAAATCGTCCAAGTTGTCGAGCAGGGAGTCGAAGAAGATCAGCTTGATCTCGTCCTCCTGCATCGCCGCCGCGATGTTCTCGACGTCTTCGAGGCGAGGAACCGAGCCGTCGGGATTTTTGTACTCCACTACGTGCCCTTCGACGAGCCTTTCGGCCTCGGGGAGACCCGCGCCCGACTCCAGCAATGCGGCGATGATACGAGGTGTCCATACGTTCTGCACCGAGTCCTCAGTGCCGATGATCGCGACGTTCGTCGGCGTGCCGTAACACTGGCCTGGCAGCTTCCCGAGGGCGAGCCGTGCGACGACCCACGACATCAGAGTCCCCTTCCCGATGCCCTCTCGCCCGATTAGGATGTTGAAGCCGCCGAGGTACATGCGCTCGTCCCAGAGCCACTCCGGGGGCTTCGCGCGTGCCGGGTCGAACTTGACCCGTTTCATACTGCTCGCCGGTCGCGTCTGTTCCTGCTTGAGATGGCTCACGAGCCCGGCGACCTCTGCCGCGGGCGGCGCCGGGTATTCCCACTCGCCCAGCGTGTCGTACACCCATTTCTCTACGTTGAACACGTTATCGGGCAGCGGCTCGTGGAGGAGGGTCGTGCCCTCCGGCTGCCCGAGCAAGTGCGCCTCAAGCGGTCCAATCTCCACATAGAGCCCTGGTCCCTTGTACCACTCCGGATCTCCTCCGACTGCGTACTCTCCGTCCCTCATGTCCCTCTACCTTTCGTTCGCTTCGCTGACGCGCTCCGAAGGGAGCCAGCAAGAGCTCATCGGCTATCGGCCGCACGTTGGAGGATGATGGTCATGAAAGGCATTGTACCGGGAGGGCCCTGAAGCAGAGCCATCTACATTCCAGATCAGAGCCCCGGGCCTCGGCGGTCAGCGTTCACCCATTCTTTCCGGTCGGTGCTCCAGAAGAGGTAGCCACCGCGCATTGAGTCCCAGTCGATGTCTCGCGCGGCGTCAATCGCTTCGTCTGGCACCCCCGTGTCCAGCTTGAGATGCGTGTGCTCCGAGTCCACTAGATGCAAGGTTCCTTCAGCAGCATTCGACCCGGCGCGTGATCGTATGACGTCCTTCACCCAGCGCTTCGTTGCGGCATATGCATCCTTGCCGGCCTCGGCCCCGAATGCAGCGAAGAACGCACTGACCGGGACCGTGAGCGCCAGCTCGATGATCCACGGAAGGCCACCACGAGCCCGAAGGCTGTAGTCGGCCACCACCTCAACGTCGAAGCCAGCGCGAGCAAACGCCGCCCTCACAGCTTCCACTTCGACGGTGGTCGCCGTCTCCTCAATATGGACCGGTTGATCGATCATTGCGCCTGCCGAGCATCGCTAAGCGCGTCGTTCACCTTGTGCCCCACAGTCGTTAGCCGGGTGAGGAAGACCTCCTGCGTGAGAGGTGGCTGATCGCGGTGCCGATGGAGAGCCTCCATCTCGACCGTGCCGCGGTCCAACGCGTTTTCTAGGTGCTCGACCGTCCGCATCAACGTCTCGAGATCCTGCTCCGTCAGGTCTAGCTTGGCGGTAGTAGTCATCTGCTCCTCGCTCGTACGCGGCCCGCTCCTTGTGGCGTAGAGGCTCGCATACTCGCGCCCACGCGCGGGCCACGACCGCAATCCTCTGGCGTTGCGAGCCACTTCGAGCTCCACGAGCCCGAGTTCAAGGTCATCAGAGCCAAGCTCTAAGCTGCCCCGGTCGCGTCCTCTGCCACTGGGGCGCACACGTATGAGGTTGCAGCCACGTCGCGCAGCGCGACGCAGAGAGCGCGTCTAGGGAGCCGCGCTCACGAGGATGACCGAACCCTCGTCGCCGCCGCCCTGCGGCGCAGCCATCCAAGCGTGATCGGCTTCGACTATGCGGACCACGCCCGAGGGGTCTGCGTGCTTCGCCCGCGCGTCGGGCAGGAGCCGAGGCTTGACGATGATCCTGCCGTCGTCGGCGAGGCCGATCTTCACGGACTCAAAGGTTTCACGGAGGACTGCGTTCATGGCCTTGATGTCGCCCTTGGCCTCCGAGAGGTCTGCGCCTAGAGCCTCCCACAGGAGCGCGGCCGACGCGGCAGGGTCGTCGTCTGCGCCGTCGAGCTGGCCGAGCGCATCGAGAGCAGCATCGGCACGAGCGCGCTCGCGGGTGGCCTCTGCTCGCTTCGCCTTGGCGGCGTCCTTGAGCAGGGCGCGCTCGTCGTCGTCCTCCGCGTCGGCGAATTCAGCGGTCGCTCGGTCTGCGGCTCTCTCGGCCGACTTGACGGCCTCGGCAGCGTCGTGCGCGACCTTCGTGAGCTTGTCACGTTCAGCGCTCTGACCCGAACGCAACTGCTCGCGTAGAGCGTCTGCGTCGCCGAGCAGGTGCTCGATCCCGCCGAAGACCAGGCGGTCCACGGCAGCCGCGTCGAGTCGAGGCGCAGGGCACCACCGCACATCGTCGCGGTGGCGTTCGTGGTGGGCTCGGCAGACGTAACGCTTCCCGATGGTCCCGCTGCGGTGGCGGTTGGTCTGGGCGTGCATGGACTCTCCGCACGTACCGCAGATCGCGAGCGAGGCGAGCAGATACCCCTCGGGCGGGCGGCCACGTTTGCGCTTGGTGTGACTGCATCGCTTCTCTCGCTCGACCTTGAGCTTGTAGAAAGTCTCCACGTCCACGTAGGTCGGCCAGTCGGCCGGGAACACTTCGCCCTGCCAACTAGCGAGACCTGCGTATGCGGGGCAGTTGAGCACCTGTATGACGCGGCTGGTGTCGAAGGTCTTTGGTTTGTGGTTCTTGCGGAGCGGCCGAGTCACGTAGCCCCTGCGCCCCAACTCCAGCGAGATCGCCTGGACCGACTTGCCCTCGGTCGCCAGCTTCCACAGCAACTCGTAGATCGGCTCGTCTTCGGGGTGCTTGACGATCCTGCGCGAGACCTTGCCGCTCGCCCCGATCTCCCGCTCGACGGCGTAGCCTCCGGGGACGATCCCGCCGCGCCATTCGCCGCGCTCGACTGCTCGGCGCAGACCGGCTTTGACCGCCTTCGACTTGCGCTCTGAGTCTTCGTTGTTGCGCTGACCGGTCAGGGCAGCGTCGAGGACGCTCTCGCCTGACCGATCGTCCTGCACGCTACGGATGGTGACCCCGGACTTGTTGGCCCACAGGACGACCTCGACGAGGTGCTGCGCCTTCACGCCGTCGCCACGGGCAAGCCTGTCGGTGTGCTGTACGACGAGGGCACATGCACCCTTCTCGGCGGCGATCTGCTCGGCGTGCGCGCGAGCCAGTTCGAGGCGTTCGCCACGGTTGCCCGAGAAGGCGGACTTTGATTCCTCGCTGTACTCGTCGATGACCGTCAAGCCCTCGCTCTTGCAGAGCGCACGGGCGTCTGAAAGCTGCGTCGGGATCGATTCCCGAACGTCGGCGCTGCTCTTGGCTGCGTAGATGATTGCGTCCATGAGGTGTCCTGACTTTCACAGTACCGGCGGTGCAACACAAATTGCCGATGACCTTCATCAACGCCTACCGCGCGACTGGCACGCGACGCTATCTCAGCGATGCCGAACGCGCCCTGCGCTACATCGCCCGCGTCGGCTGGGATCCACAGGCCGGAGGCATCTGGTGGAACACCCGCCACCCCTACAAGGCGGGCGAGGCGCTCGCCGCGGGCACGCTCTTGGCGGTGCTGATCTACGAACGTACCCACTCACCCTTCGCGCTCGCCCAGGCACACCGCTTTCTGGCTTGGGGGGACACCGCCGGCTTCAGTCAGACCAATGGCCTGTATGCGGCGAGCGATCTCGACGCGACGCCAATCGACTACATCGAGGCGCCATTGATCTACGCGCAGGCTGTCCTCTGTCGCGCAACCTCCACGCAGGCGCTGTGTGATCGCGCCGAGCTGTTGAAGGCCCGAGCGCTGACACGCTTCGGCTACCTGCTCGACTTCTCGCCGCAGTACGACGCGATCTACGTGCAGTGGATGCTCGCGCTCTACTCGCTCGACGGCGACCGCAGCCTGTATGCGCTCGCCGCCGACAACGCCCGCGACGCGCAGGCGCGCGCCGGGAGCGGTGCTGGCCTATACCCGCTCTCCTGGAACGGCGAGGTGCTGCCCGCTGGCTATGCGCGGCCGGGCATGCTCCAGACACAGGCGGCAACTACCAGCCTGTTCGCGTGGCTGGCCGTCTATCCGCCGCCCGCCTGAGCGCGGGCCTCAGACCCCGAGCGCGCGGCGCGCGAGACGATCGAAGACGAGATCTGGCAGCAGCCGGCGCGCGATCAGCATCGCGCGCGCATCGCGGCCGACCACGTAGCGTGCGCGCATCCGTGAGCTCTCAAGGGCACGTTGGATCGTCTCGGCGACCTGCTCGGCTGGGACCCCCCGTCTGCCGGTGTCCTGCATCACCTTGTCCATCGCCGCGGGCACGTTGCCGTACTGCTCGTGGAGCTCTGGCGGGATGCTGACGCGCTCGGCCTCCACGCGACTCTTGTCCCAGATCGGCGTCGCGACCGAGCCGGGCTCGATCAGCGCGACCTGAACTCCCGAGGAGCGCAGCTCGACGCGCAGCGCATCGCCGAACGCCTCGATCGCGTGCTTGGAGGCCGCGTAGGGGGCCGTGAAGGCCATCGCCACGCGCCCGCCGATCGAGGAGATGAACACGATACGCCCGCCCGCGCGGCGCAGCGCGGGGAGCATCGCCTGCGTGACGGCGATCTGCGCGAACACGTTGACGTCGAACTGCTGGCGCAGGTCTTCGCCCGAGATCAGCTCGAGCGGGCCGCCGATGCCGATGCCGGCGTTGTTGATCAGCGCATCGAGTCCCGCCCCCGGCAGATCCGCCGCCGCCGCGGCGATCTGCGCGGCGTCGGTCACGTCCAGCGTCAGCGCCCTCAGGCTCCCGCCGGGCGCCGCCTGCACGAGCTTCTCGCCCGCCTCGCGGTCGCGCACGCCGGCGAGCACAGTCCATCCGTTGCCGGCCAGGCGCAGCGCGGTGGCGCGCCCGATGCCTGTCGAGGCACCGGTGATGAGAGCGACTGGCATCGCCTGCGACGTTACCTGACGCCGATCGTGGGAGGAGTCTCACCGCGGGGTTAGTCGCCGCTTAGGATGCGCGGCGATGCTACGGCGCGTGAAGATGTCCCAGCTCGCCGTTGCGGCACTCGCCGTGGCGACGCTCGCCGGCTGCGGCTCCTCGAGCGGCGCCAGCGCCGAAGGGCCGCCGAAAAGCTGTGAGGCGACGGTGCTCGACACGCTCTCGCGAGTGCTCGCGCGGATCTACGGCGAGGGCGTCTTCAGCGAACGCACCGCCTCGGCGCGCCACATGATCGAGGCCTCGCTGCCTCTGCGCCGCGCGCTTGAAAGCGAGAGCCGGCAGGCGACCGTGGCGGCGGCGCGCGAACTGCTCGCCACAGGGCACATGACGAACCTACGCGTGATGCGCGCCACGCACACGCTCGCCGAGCTGGGCGGCCCCGCCCTCACGCCGCTGAGCGGGACGATCGAGGACGCGCAGGGCAGGAAGATCGGCAGCTATCTCACGAGCGTGTGGTCCGACGCCGGTTTCCTGGCCGAGGGCAGCGGCGTCGCCGAGGGGCTCGTGGCCCTGCGCGCGGGCACCCGCCAGATCGCCGGATCGCTGCCGCTGCCCTCCGGGCCGCTCGCGACGGAAGGCAAGTTCGACGTGCGCGGCGTTCCCTACCAGTACAGCTCGTTCCCGGGGGAGGCCTACCCGAGCGGCGCGCTGACCGTCTACCTGGGACGCCCCGTCAGCTCGACCGCCCCGCTGTGCGGCTCAAGCGGCCTGCAGACGACCGCGAACACGCTGAGCCGCATCGCCAACCTGATCTACGCGGGCGAGGGCGGACACCGCACGCTCGCACAGATCCAGCGCGTCCAGCGCGACCAGCCGCTGCTGCGTGCCGTCGCCAGACACGACCCGGTCGCAGCGCGGATCGCGGTCGAAGCGCTCCTGCACCACCACCTCGTGCGCCTGCGCGTGCTCGCCGCCGACGGCAGCCTGCTCGTCGATGACGGGGGCCCCTTCGTGCTCGCACCAGTCACCGCGCCGCTGCGTCTCGGCGGCCAGAGGATCGGCAGCATCGTGCTCTCGATCCAGGACGACGAGGGCTACAAGCGTCTCGTCGGGCGTCTCGTCGGCCTGAAGGTCCTGATGTACATGGGCGCCCACCACGAGCGTCTCGTCAAGAACAGCCTCGGTCCCGATCCCGGCAACGTGCCCGCGAGCGGCAGCTACACCTACCGCGGCGGGGACTTCCGTGTCTTCACCGTCCACGCCAAGGCGTTCCCGTCGGGACCGCTCACGATCCGTGTGCTGATCCCGATCCCCTACCGCTAGGCGAGCAGGCGCGCTCTGCGGCGGACGGCTCAGACGGGTGCGAGCAAGTCGCGCTTGGCGCTCAGCGTCTGCGTCAGCTCATCGAAGGCGGCGGAGAATTTCTCGACGCCCTCGCGCTCGAGCGTGTCTGTCAGATCGTCGTAGTCGACGCCCGCGGCGGCGAGCTCCTCGAACACCTTGTGAGCCTCCTCGAGGCCGTCCTCGAGCCGCGCCTTGGGCTGGCCATGGTCCTGGTAGGCCATGATCGTCTCCTCGGGCATCGTGTTGACCGTCTCCGGGCCGAGCAGCTGCTCGACATAGAGCGTGTCGGGATAGTCGGGGTTCTTGACCGAGGTCGAGGCCCACAGCACACGCTGAGGCGTAGCGCCCTTGCCCTTCAGGTACTCCCAGCGCGGACCGGAGAAGACCTCCAGGTAGTGCGCGTATGCGAGCTTCGCGTTGGCGATCGCGAGCTTGCCCTTGAGCTCGTCCCTGCCGCCGATCTGCGCGAGCCGCTTGTCACCCTCGGTGTCGATCCGCGAGACGAAGAAGCTCGCGACGGATGCCAGCTTGCTCGGATCGCCGCCCTCGGCTACCAGCCGCTCCAGGCCCCGCACGTAGGACTCGGCCACCTCGGCGTAGCGCCGCAGCGAGAAGATCAGCGTGACGTTGATCGAGCGGCCCTTGGCGATCACGTCCTCGATCGCCGCGAGGCCGGGCTTGGTGGCGGGGATCTTCACCATCAGGTTGTCCTTGTCGACCTGCTTGTGCAGACGCATCGCCTCGCGGTAGGTCTCGAGCGTGTCGTAGGCCAGTCGCGGGTCGACCTCGAGCGAGACGTAGCCATCGCGGCCGCTGCCCTCGTCCCAGACCTGGCGAAAGAGGTCGCAGGCGGCCTTGATGTCGTCTTGTGCCAACGCCCAGAAGGTCTGGTGGACGTCGCAGCCCTGCGCGGCCAGCTGCTGTATCTGCTCGTCGTAGGCGTCGCCCGAGCCCATCGCCTTTTCGAAGATCGAGGGGTTGGAGGTGGCGCCGACGACCGAGTAGTCGTCGATCAGCTCCTGCAGGTGTCCGCCGCGGATCGACTCGCGCGAGAGAAAGTCGACCCAGACGCTCTGCCCGAGCGCTGAGAGGCCTTGCAGCGGCGTGTGTGGCGTCGGAGGCCATGGTCTCCCCTTACTGTCGCGAGTCGAGTAGTGCACGGGCGCGCGCGGCGATGCCGTCGGTGTCGAAGCCCAGCTCCTTCAATACGGTCGTACCCGGCGCCGAGGCGCCGAAACGGTCCAGGCCGAGCACGTCGCCCTCGCTGCCAACCCACTTCCACCAGCCGATCGTGGCTCCCGGCTCGACCGCGAGGCGGGTCCTCACGGCGGGCGGCAGAACCTCGTCGCGGTACGCCTGTGCCTGCGCCTCGAACAGCTCGACGCAGGGCATCGAGACGACGCGCACACTCCTGCCCTCGCCGGCGAGCGCCTTGGCAGCCGCGAGCGTCGGGGGCACCTCGCCGCCGGTTGCGATCAGGATTATCTCCGGCTCGCCCTCAGCGGAGTCCCAGAGCACGTAGCCGCCCCGCTCGAGCATCGCGGCGGGCGCCACCTCGCTACGGTCGAGCACCTCGATGTTCTGACGCGAGAGCAGCAGCGCCACCGGCCCGTCCTCGCGTTCGAGCGCCACGCGCCAGGCCTCGGTGGTCTCGTTGGGGTCGCCGGGTCGGATCACCCAGAGGTTGGGGATCGCGCGCAGCGAGACGAAGTGCTCGATCGGCTGATGCGTGGGGCCGTCCTCGCCGACGGCGACGGAGTCGTGCGTCCAAACCCACAGGACGGGCACACCCATCAGCGCCGACAGGCGCACCGCGCCGCGCATGTAGTCGGAGAAGATCAGGAAGGTCGAGCCGTAGGGCTTGACGATGCCGCCGTGGGCGCCGGCGCCGTTGACGATCGCGCCCATCGCGTGCTCGCGTATGCCGAAGGGGATGTTGCGGCCCGCGTGCACGTGGGAGAACTGCCCGGCGCCCTCGTAGATCGTCTTGGTCGACTCGACCAGGTCGGCGGCGCCGCCGATCATCGTCGGCCCGTACTCGGCGAAGGCGCCCATGATCTTCTGACCGGCCGAGCGCGTCGCGATCGCTTCGCCGGCCTCGAAGCTCGGCAGCGCCTCCTGCCAGCCGGGCCGCAGCTTGCCGGCCCAGGCCAGATCCCAGTCATCTGCCATCGCGGGGAATGCCTCGCGCCAGGCCTCGAAGCGCTCCTGCCACTCCTGCTGGGCGGCGCTGCCGCTCTCGCTGCAGCGACATGTGCGCGTAGACGCTGTCGTCGACCCAGAACTTGCGCTCGGGGTCGAAGCCCATCACCTGCTTGGTCGCCCTCACCTCGTCTTCACCGAGGGCCGCGCCGTGTGACTTGGCGGTGTCGACCGCGTTGGGCGCGGGAAAGGCGATGTGCGAGCGGATCGCGATGAACGAGGGGCGCTCCGTTTCATCGCGCGCCACCGCGATCGCGACCTCGAGCGCATCGACGTCCTCGGAGTCCTCGACCCGCTGCACGTGCCAGCCGTCGGCGGCCAGGCGCTCGGCGTGGTTCTCGCCGTCGAAGGAGATCGAGGTCGTGCCATCGATCGTGATGTGGTTGTCGTCGTAGCAGACGACGAGCTTTCCGAGCTTGAAGTTGCCGGCGATCGAGGCAGCTTCCTGGCTGATCCCCTCCATCATGTCGCCGTCGGAGCAGATCGTGTAGACGTGGTGGTCGACGATCTCCTGTCCCGGCCGGTTGAAGCGGTCCGCAAGGAAGCGCTCGGCCATCGCCATGCCCACGGCGTTGGCGAAGCCCTGACCGAGCGGTCCGGTAGTTACCTCGACGCCCGCGGTGTGACCACGCTCGGGATGCCCTGGACAGCGCGAGCCCCACTGGCGGAACTGCTTGAGGTCCTCGAGCTCGAGGTCGTAGCCGGTCAGGTGCAGCAGCGAGTACTGCAGTACGCAGGCGTGCCCGGAGCTGAGGATGAAGCGGTCACGGTCGGGCCACTCAGTTTCCGCGGGATTGGCGCGCAGGAAGCGCTTGAAGATCACGTAGGCCAGCGGCGCCAGCGCCATCGCGGTCCCGGGGTGGCCCGCGTTGGCCTTCTGCACGGCGTCCATCGACAGGCCCCTGATCGTGTCGATCGACAGACGCCTTACCTCGGCATCCTCGACGCCCGTTGCCACGGCTGCGGCTCCGCTTGATTGGCGCGTGGCGGCCATTGCTCGATCCTAGCGGCGTGGGCCGCTAGCATCGCTGGATCGTGTCCGAGCAGTTCTGCGACGTGGGCAGGGGCATCACGCTCTGCTACGAGACCATCGGCGACGCCTCGCGGCCGACGGCGCTGCTGGTGATGGGACTGGGGACACAGATGGTCGCCTGGCAGGATGACTTCTGCGCACAGCTCGCCGAGCGCGGCCTGCACGTCGTGCGCTTCGACAACCGCGACGTCGGACGCTCAACCCACGTGAGCGGGCGCCCGCCGACGCACGCGCCAGCTGCTGCTACGCTCGCGCCGCGCCGCCGTCTACACGCTCGCCGACATGGCCGATGACGCCTCGGAGCTGCTGCAGCAGGCTCGAGCTGGCGCCGGCGCACGTGATCGGCGCCTCGATGGGCGGCATGATCGCCCAGACGCTCGCCGCGCGCCATCCCGAGCAGGTCCGCTCGCTCGTCTCGATCATGTCCAACACCGGCAACCGCTTCAGCGGCCAGCCCTCGCCGCGCGTTTACGCCACGCTGCTGCGCCGCGCGCCACGCGAGCGCGCGGCCTTCGTCGCGCATATGGAGGGTGTCTTCGCCGCGATCGGCTCACGCGGGCTACCGCGCGACGCGGAGGAAATCCGCGCGCTCGCCGGCCTCGAGCTACGACCGCGACCACGACGCCGAAGGCCCCGGGCGCCAGCTCGCCGCGATCATCGCCTCAGGCGACCGCACCGCGCGAGCTGCGCGCGCATCCGTACGCCGACGCTCGTAGTCCACGGCACCGCCGACCCGCTCGTCGCACCGTCTGGTGGCCGCGCGACCGCGCGCGCGATACCGGGCGCCCGACTGATGAGCATCGAGAAGATGGGCCACGATCTCCCGCGCGTGATCTGGCCTCAGCTGATCGACGCGATCGCCGCGCACACCGCGCGCGCCGATGAGCTCACCGAGAGATTCTCCATCCCCGCAGACCCCCCCGGCTTCGCTCCCGGGTCTGCGGGGATAGATCCCCTCTCCTCGCCCCCGTCCCCCTCGGGCTCTACGGACGCCGGCTGTAGGCGCGCAGGCCGGCCAGCGAGTGGTTGCGAGCGCTCGGGCACAAGCAGGGCTGCGGCTGCACGCGCACGAGCCAGTGAAGGTCGTGCCGGCAGTGTGAGCGGCGATACGGCCAGCGGCCATGCATTCCCCGCAGCATCCGCTGCTCGTGGCAAGCGAAGACCCTCATCTCCATTGGTCCTCCGTCCTTTCCTCTACGCCAGACCGCGTCTCATCAGATGCATGGAGGCGATTGCTCTCTTAGGACATATAAATCACGTTTTACGCAGAATGTCAACTTAACCCGATTGGATGACATGCTTTAGGAAAGGCCCGGAAACAGGGCGCAAACGGCTCAAAGGATCGGCGGGCATGCCTTAAAACCCAAGCGCGACGGGCGATTCTGCGACATGGACTTTCCGCGCGGAGCGCGTCCGAGTAGCCAAGAGCGCGGGCGAAGCCGAGTGAGAAAACTCTTGACCTTCGAGAAAAGTGCGCCCGGCGGGAATCGAACCCGCGGCCTGCGGCTTGAAAGACCGCTGCTCTTTGGCTCCCCGAAGAGAACCGTTGACCACTGAGCTACGGGCGCGCGATATGTACGCCAGACGACTGACGCTCTGACGAGCCTATTCTAAGCACGCCTCGGCCGCGAGCGTGTCGGCTGCACGGAGATCTTGCAGGCGACGGCGCGCCACGGGCGTTTCCCACTGAGGAGCGCCCCTGTGGCGCCGTGCTCAGCCGCCGGGGGCCTGCAGGGCGAACACACGCCTGGTGTTCTCGTGCAGGTAGAGCTCGCGCGTCTGCTCGTCGAGGCCGAGCAGATCGAGGTCGGCAAGCGCGTGCGGCGGGCAGGATCATCGGGTAGTTGCTGCCGAACAGCACCTTGCGCCTGCCGCCGCGCGAGCTGCATGTAGGTCGACGAGCTCGCGCGGCAGGCGCTTGCTCGTGTAGGCCGAGGTGTCGATGTAGACGTTCTCGTGCTTGCGCGCCACGGCGATCATCTCCTCGGTCCAGGGGTAGCCGATGTGGCCGCCGACGATCACGAGCTCGGGGAAGTCGAGCGCGATCTGGTCGATGTAGGGGATCGGGCGGCCCGGCTCGGAGGGACGCAGCGGGCCGGTGTGCCCGACCTGCGTGCAGAACGGCACGCCGAGCTCGACGCAGGCCGCGTAGAGCGGATAGAAGCGCCGGTCGGTCGGCGGCGTCTCCCACAGCCAGGGAAGCATGCGCAGCCCGACCATGCCGAGCTCCTCGACGCAGCGACGCAGCTCGCGCACGCCGTCCATCGGCCGGTCGAGCGAGACCGACGCGAGCCCGGCGAAGCGGTCGGGGTACGCCGCCACCCAGCCGGCGACCTCGTCGTTTGAGATCAGCGCGCCCTCGCGCGGCGCGTGCCATGCGCTCAGCAGCCCGAAATCGACGCCCGCCGCGTCCATCGCCGCGATGCTCGCCTCGATCGGGATCTCTCCCGTCGGTATCTCCGTCTCGCCACCGCTCCAGCGCCGCAGCGAGGCGAACATCTCGTGCTCGAGAAAGCGACGCGTCGGGTGCTGCATCCAGGCGTCGAGGATCATCGGCGCCAAGCCTATGGCGCCCGCCGCAGCAGTCGCATCGCGCGGCAGCAGCCGCCGCGGCACGCCGATGCCGTCGCAGAGGCGAATGCACGGCTCATAGACAGGACGGAAGCCGAGCAGTTCGGGAATCGTCACGATCCGGTAGCCGCGCGCCCTCAGCTGCCGCGATGATCCTCGGATAGGCAGCGAGCGTCTGCGCGCGCGGGCCGCCGCCGTCGTGGGAGATGACGATCGAGCCGGGACGCACCTGTGCGAGCACGCGCTGCTCGATCGCCGCCGCTGCCCGGCAGCGCATAGTCGCTCGGGTCGACGTTCCACAGCACCGTCGCCATGCCCGAGCGAGCGAGCGCGTCTGCACGACCGTGTTGTCGTAGGCGCCGTAGGGAGGACGAAAGACGCATGGCGTGTAGCCACTGACGGCGCGGATCGCCGCGAGCGTGCGCTGCGAGCTGCGAGCGCACACCACCAGTCAAGGTGAGGTTGGGATGGCTGAAGGTGTGGTCGCCGAGCACGTCTCCGTCGCGAAGCTCACGCAGCAGCGTCGGCGCATAGGCCGAGCTGATCTGACGACCGATCAAGAAGAACGTCGCCGTCGCGTGGCTATGCTCGAGCATCGAGACGAACTCCGGCGTGTCAGCGGCAGGGCCGTCGTCGAAGCCGATCGCCACCTCGCGTCGCGCGGGGCCACCGCGATAGGCCTCACCCCGGCTGCGACAGCCGACGATCCGATAGCGCAAGACCGCCCGGCGCACGGCAGCACGCTCGATGCCGCGCGGAGCAGAGATCGGCCGGGAGGAGGCGCCTCCGGCGAGGACGGGAAGGACGGCCGCCGCGAGCATCCCGAGGGCAGACCCCGCGAGCGGCGTGCGCCTGAGGCCGAGGAGCTGCACGCCCTCCCACCATACACCTGAACCAGCAGTCAATCGCTGCGTTGATTAGAGGTAAACTCGGCACGGCCCGAACATCAAAGGGAAGCTCGGAAGGGGCGCCGCGGGCAATCGAGTCGGGCTCGCGGGATTGCAGTGGGGGCGAGGGGTTCAGTGGACGAGGGAGCACGCGGAACAGCGGCACGGAGGTTGCGTCTGGCGCTGGTCGCGCTCGCATCCGCGTGCCTGCTTGCGGCGCTGGGCGCGCCGGGCGCCGGCGCGATCATCGCCCGTCTGGCAGACGGGCACACGCTCAGCTTCGAGGCTCCGCCTGGCGAGCAAAAGCCCAGCCCGTTCGATCAGATGTTTACGAACCTCGACTACAACGGCGGTCCCGTGATGGCCTCGAATACGAACTACACCGTCTACTGGGCGCCTGCCGGCGCACCGGCCTACCCGACGGACTACCAGCCTGGAGTCGACCGCTACCTCGAAGACCTCGCGCACGACAGCGGCGGCCACCAAAACGTCGACTCGGTCTCCGCGCAGTACAACGACACGGGCTCTTTCGCCGCCTACGACTCGCGTTTCGCGGGCGCGATCCTCGACAGCGATCCCTACCCTGTGGGCGGCTGCGCGGCGGCACCGATCTGCCTGAGCGATGCCCAGATCCGCGCGGAGCTGAGCGCCTACCTCACCGCGCACGGGCTGCCCGCAGACCTCGCGCACGAGTACTTCCTGCTCACGCCACCCGGCGTCGCGAGCTGCTTTGAAGGCACCTGCTCGGCCGGCACGGCCAATCCCGGCTTCTGTGCCTACCACGCGAGCATCGCGGGCACCGGCACCGGCACGATCATCTACGCGAACATCCCTTACCTCGCGGGCGGCGTCTGCGACGACGGCAACCACCCCAACGGCACAAGCGCCGACGCGAGCATCTCCGCGCTGAGCCACGAGCACAACGAGTCGCTCACCGATCCCGAGCCGAACACCGCCTGGACAGACTGGGCGACGGGCGAAATCACCGGCTTTGAGAGCGCCGACAAGTGCCGCGTGTTCGAAGCCGCGCGCGAATTCGGCACACCGCTCGGGACCGCGCCTGACGGCGCCGCCTACAACCAGCTGATCAACGGCCACGAGTACTGGACGCAGCAGGAGTGGAGCAACGCAGGCCACGGCTGTGCGCAGCGCTTCACGCTCGCCGGCGCAGAGCCGAACGCGAGCTTCACGAGCACCTACCTAGGCACCACGCAGGTCACGCTCGACGCGGGCTCCTCAAGCGCACCTGGCGGCGTCGCGGCCTACGCCTGGCAGTTCAACGACGGCACCTGGCCGCCGCTGGAGAGCACGAGCGCGACGATCACGCACGACTTCCCCTCTCAGGGCGTTTGGAACGTAGCACTGACAGTGTTCGCCGCCGACGGCACGAGCATCGGCTCCGCGCACAGCGTGCTCGTCGGCACGGTGACGCTGCCGAGCATCACGAAGGTCTCGCCACGCAAAGGCCCGGCCGCAGGCGGCACGAGCGTGACGATCACGGGAGCACACCTGAACGAAGTAAGCGCCGTGCACTTCGGCTCCCTCCCCGCGGCCTCCTTCACCGCGATATCGCCGAGCAAGCTCACGGCGATCTCGCCGGCGGGCACCGCGGGCAAGATGGACATCAGGGTCACGACGCCGCAGGGCACGAGCGCGGTTACCTGGGCGGACCACTTCACTTTGGGCCCACCGACCGTCACGAGACTCAAACCCGCCACGGGGCCGCTCGCGGGAGGCACGCTGGTGTACGTCACCGGCAGCGGCTTCGCGCTCGGTGCAGGCAACACGCGCTTGAAGTTCGGCGGCGTGCGCGGCAGCGAAGTCACCTGCAGTTCGATCACCTCCTGCACGGTCCGCTCACCAAAGGCAAGCCTTGCGGCAGAAGTCGACGTCGTCGCCGTCGTCAGCGGCTCGGCCGGTAAAGCGAGCCCGCCGAGCGATCTTTTCACTTACCACTCCTAAGAACCCCATACGACGCTCAGGCGTAGGGTGCGCACATGGCCAGCTATCGTCGCCGCGATCGATCAGGGCACGACCAGCACGCGCCTGATCCTGTTCGACGCCGACGGGCAGATCGCCGCTGTCGACCAGCGCGAGCACGAGCAGATCCACCCGCACGCCGGGCTGGGTCGAGCACGACGCCGCGCGAGATCTGGCGGCGCACGCGCGAGGTGATCGGCGGCGCGCTCGCCAGCTCGCGGAGCGGAGGCCGGGCGAGATCGCGGCGATCGGCATCACCAACCAGCGCGAGACGACCGTCGTGTGGGACCGCGAGACGCGGCGAGCCGATCTACAACGCGATCGTCTGGCAGGACACGCGCACCGCCGAGCTCGTGCGCGAGCTCGCCGGCGACGGCGGGCGTCGATCGCCTGCGCGAGCGCGTCGGGCTGCCGCTGTCGACCTACTTCTCGCGGCCCGAAGCTCGCCTGGATGCTCGAGCACGTCCCCGGCGCGCGCGCGCGCGCCGAGGGCGGCGAGCTGGCCTTCGGCACGATCGACAGCTGGCTGCTGTGGAACCTCACCGGCGGCGCCGCGCGGCGGCGTGCACGCGACCGACGTGACGAACGCGAGCCGCACGATGCTGATGGACCTGCAGACGCTCGACTGGCACGAGCCGAGCCTCGAGCTGATGGGCATCCCGCGCTGCGATGCTGCCCGAGATCCGCTCCTCGAGCGAGGTCTACGGCGAGGCGCACGGCACCGCGCTCGGCGGGCGCCCGGTCGCGGGGATCCTCGGCGACCAGCAGGCCGCGCTGTTCGGACAGAGCTGCTTCGAGCGCGGCGAGGCGAAGAACACCTACGGCACCGGCTCCTTCCTGCTCGTCAACACGGGCGAGCGAGATCGTGCACTGCCCGCAGCTGCTGACGAGCGTCGCCGCGAAGCATCGGCGAGCAGCCGACCGAGCTACGTGCTCGAGGGCTCGATCGCGGTCACCGGCGCCGCGGTGCAGTGGCTGCGCGACCAGCTCGGGCTGATCGACAGTCGGCCGCCGAGGTCGAGGAGCTCGCGCGCACCGTCGACGACAACGGCGGCGTCTACTTCGTGCCGGCCTTCTCGGGCCTGTTCGCGCCCCACTGGCGCGACGACGCGCGCGGCGTGATCGTCGGGCTGACCGCCTACGCGCGCGCCGGGCACATCGCGCGCGCCGTGCTCGAGGCGACCGCCTGGCAGACGCGCGAGGTGCTCGACGCGGTCGACGCGGTCGCGCGAGGTGCCGCTCGCGCGAGCTGCGCGTCGACGGCGGCATGACCGCCAACGAGCTGCTGATGCAGTTCCAGGCCGACGTGCTCGGCGTGCCCGTGATCCGCCCGCAGGTGACCGAGACGACGGCGCTCGGCGCGGCCTTCGCCGCCGGGCTCGCGGTCGGCTTCTGGGCCGACCAGGACGAGCTGCGCGAGCGCTGGCGCGAGGAGCGCCGCTGGGAGCCGCGGATGGACGCGCCGCGGCGCGAGCGCGAGTACGCGCAGTGGAAGAAGGCGGTCACCCGCTCGCTTTGACTGGGCCTAGCGATGCGCCGTCTGATCGCGCTGATCTCAGCGTTTATGTTTCTCGAGCTGTTCTTCTTTGCGGTGCTCTCACCGCTCTTGCCGGGGCTGAAGCGAGAACTCGACCTCTCCACCTCGCAAGCCGGACTGCTCGTGGCGATGTACGCGCTCGGCGCCCTGCTCGGCGCGCTACCCGCGACGCTCGCCGCGGTGCGCGTCGGCGTCAAGCGCACCGCGACCGTGAGCCTCGCGATGTTCGCCGCGATGAGCGTCGCCTTCGGGCTCGCGCAAAGCTACGACGCGTTGCTCGCCGCGCGCTTTGCGCAGGGTGTCGCGGGAGCAGCGCTGTGGACGGCGGCGATGGTGTGGCTGCTCGAGGTGGCGCCGGAGGGCAGGCGCGGCGAGATGCTCGGCTTCGCCTTCGGCGTCAGCGAGGCCGGCGCGATCGCCGGTCCAGCGGTAGGAGGCGTGGCGGCCGGTGCCGGACGCGCAGCGACGTTCGTGACGATCGCGGTGCTCTGTGTCGCGCTCGCAGCATTTGCGTTGCGTGCCGAGGCTCCCGCCCCGCTGGCCGAAAGGCGCCTGCGGCTGGGCTCGATGCTCGCCGCGAGCGGCGTGCGCACAGCGATGTGGGTGGCCGTGCTGCCAGCGATCCTGCTGGCGGGTATCAGCGTGCTCGCACCACTGCGCCAGCACCGCCTCGGCGCAGGCGCCGGTGAGATCGCACTGACGTTCGGGATCGCGGCACTGCTCGGCATCCTCGTGCGCCCCCTGTTCGGGCGCTGGTCGGACCGCCGTGGACCGGTGCGCCCGATCCGCCTGGGGCTGCTCGCGAGCGCGCCCGTCGTGTTCGCGGTGCCGTGGCTGGAAAGCCGCTGGGGCTCGGCCGCGCTCGTGATCGCCGCGCTCGTGCTCACAGGCGTCTTGTGGGCGCCGCTGATGCTGATGCTCTCTGACGCCTGCACGACCGCGGGCGTGGGGCAGATCATGGCCGTCGTAATAATGGATCTCACCTGGCCGCCGGGCAACGCCGTGGGCGCGGCCGGCAGCGCGGCGATCGCCGAGGGCGCGGGTCAACGCTGGGCGTATGCGACGATGGCTGGCGCGCTACTGGGCGGCTACCTGGCGCTCTCGCGCTCGCGCGCGGTCAATGAGCTCTGAGATCGACATCACACCACCTCCGCGCGCCCCCTACTTCGATGAGCTGCGCGTCGGCTGGCGCGAGCATTCGGCGCCCTCGGTGACGCTCAGCGAGGGTATGGCCGCCGTCCATCAGGCGATTCTCGGCGACCGCCTGCGCCTCGCGCTCGACCGCAAGCTCGCGCGCGACCTGCTCGGGCTGCGCGGCGCGATGGCGCATCCCGCGCTCGTCTGGGACGTGGCGATCGGGCAATCGACGGTGCTCACCGCGCGCGTGATCGCAAACCTGTTCTACCGCGGCCTCGTGCTGCTCCACGTGCCCGTCATCGGCGACACGCTGAGCACGAGCACCGAGGTCGTGGCGATGCGCCAGAGCACCTCACGCGCCGAGCGCGCGGCGTGCGGGCTGGTCGTGCTGCGCGTGCGCACCATCGACCAAGAGGGACGCGAGGTGCTCGACTTCTGGCGCTGCGCGATGCTGCCGCTGCGCGACGCCGCAGGCACGAGCGCCCACGCCGACGACCTCGCGGCGATCCCCGTTGAGCTCGAGCCCCGTGCGCTGCGTGCGGCGACGGCGAGCTGGCAGCTGCACGACTTCCCCGGCGCGCGAGGGGCGAGCCTCGCGGAGCTCACGCCCGGCATGCGCTGGAACGTCCACGGTGGGGATGTGGTCAGCGCCGCGCCGGAGCTCGCGAGGCTGACGCTGAACGAGGCCGCCGTACACCGCGACCGCCGCTGCTCTCCCGACGCGCGCCGGCTCGTCTACGGAGGGCACACGATCGGGTTGGCCGCCGCGCAGGCGACGCGCGCACTGCCGGAGATCGTCACGATCGTCGGCTGGCACTCCTGCGAGCACCTCGCGCCCGTGCACGAGGGCGACACGCTCGACAGTGAGCTCGAGCTCGAGCGGATCGAGCCGCTAGAGAATGGCGGCGCGCTCGCGCACCTGCGCTCGCGCGTGCAGGCCCACGGTGAGGACGACAGCGAGCCGGTCGCGGTGCTCGACTGGCGTTTCGCGGCTGTGCTGGCCTGAGTACACGCCGCGGCTCGTGGCTGGGAATCGCTGTCCAGGACAAGCCCTCCCAACGCGCGCCCCGCGAAGGAAGTTCAGTGGCCGTCGAGCGCGTGCTCGCGCCGAGATCGGCGCCACGCGCTCCTGGCGCCGAGCAGCGTCGCCAGCACGAGCGCTAGCGGCACGAGTATGGCGGCCGCGATGAGCAGCACGACGAGTGCAACCACGAGCACGCGACCCGCATCGTGGAGGCCTCGATGAAGCGTGAGCCCTTCGCTCACAGCGCGTGCGTCACCGACGATGCTCACTTCGACTTCGGCCGTGCTCGCCCGCTGTGAAACTGAATTGACGGAGGAGTGGGCTCGGGCGAGGGCAGCGCGGGAGGCCGCGAGCCGTTGGCGCAGGGCATGGATCTGTGCTTCGGTCGTTGCGGCTGCGAGCGCACGCAGTAGCGCCCGCCGTTCAGCTTCCGCGTCGCTCAACCGCTGGCGCGCGGCGTCATAAGCGTCGGTGATGTCCTGCAAGGACTGGTTCTCCGCGCGGATCGGGGCCAGACGACCGATCGCGGCCAGCGCGGCGCCGAGTCGCGCGCTCGGCAGCCTGAGCGCGAGCGTCGCTTCGCTGACGCCCTGGTGCTGGACCTGAACGTTGGACGACTGCACGTAGCCACCGTCACGAACCGCTAGCTGCGCCACCCGGTCGGAGATCGACTGCAAGCTCGCGGCGGTGCTGCCCAGCGTTAGAGAGGCGGCGAGTTGCTGCACGCGCACGGGCGAGGAGCCCGCTCCGCCGGCGCTCGGCGCGCTGAGCGCCGGGGCCACCTGCACTGCTTTGGCGGACGTTGCCGATGTGAAGGAGCCGCTCGAGGCTGTGTTCGTGCTGTTGGCGCTCGCGCCTGGAGCAACGGCGGGCGTCTTCTCCGTGCGGGGGAGCGACTCGATCGCCGGGCGTGACCCGCGTGGACCCGCGATGAACAGCACAGCGACGAGCGCGACGAGCGCGACGAGCACCGTCGCCACCGCGCCCCCAGCAGCGCGGCGATGAGATACACCCGAGCACCAGTCGCGGAGAAGACGGGTGAGCGCGCGAGGATCGCGGGTCGGCGCGCTGGCCGCCGAGATGCCTGCCGCCGTTTCCGGGGCGTCCTCACTTCCGGCCCTCCCGTCGACGTCCGCTGCGCCCCTTTCAAGCGCGCCCAGTCGCTCAAGCCGTTGAGTGAGGCGCCCCTCGAACGCGGGGGTCATTGCGGGAGCAAGCGAGCGCACCTCACCGCGCAGCTCTCGCCATGCCTCCGCGGCCGGGCCGTGCGACTCACCGCGTAGCGCGGCCTCCAGGTTCGTGCACCACGCCTCCTGGCCGGGCAGCGGCTCGTCAGCTGGGAAGGGAACGATCCTCACGCGACCTCCTCCTGGCCGGCCTCGCCGCAGTGCTCGCGTAGCCGCGTGAGCGCACGATGAAGCCGCGTGCCGGCGTTGGACTCACTGATACCGAGGGCGCGCGCGAGCTCGCTGTTTGAGAGCTGACCGTGAAACTTCAACAGCACGAGCTCGCGCTCACGCAGCGGCAAGGACGCGAGTGCCTCACGCACCGTCGCGCGGCGGTCCACGTCCTCGAACACGTCAGCTGAGGCGCGATCATCGGCAAGATCCTCGCGCTGGTCGTAGCTTTGCTTGCGCTTCCTGCGACGCAGCTCGTCGAGAGCGGCGTTGCGCGCGATCGCGAACAGCCACGCACGCGGCGTCCCCCGGCGATGGTCCAGGCGCGAGCGCGAGCGGTAAAGCCGCTCAAACGCCAGCGCCGTCGCATCCTCCGCTGCCGCACGATCCCCGAGCAACGAGATCAAGTAGCCGTGCACGTCGGCCGCACACTCCCTGAAGAGCACAGCGAACGCCTCAGCGTCGAGAACACCCTGGCGGGGCGCAGCTCTAGCCCGCGAATACGGCTGATCGGAGGGGGACACGAGAGTGCTCATCACCCTAACTACGAAACGGCAGGCCAATCCATCACAAGCCGATCGGGCTCATGTCCGGACTGCGGCGAGCGCCGGTCTCGGACTACTAGGGAGTGAGGACGATCTTCAGCGCTTCGCGCCGGTCATAGACCGCGTAGGCCTCGGGCGCTTCCTCGAGCTTCATGTGGCGCGTCACGAGCGGCGTCGGGTCAAGCACACCCGCAGAGAGCATCGCCAGCACGCGGTCGACGTGCCCGATCACATTCGCCTGTCCGCCGCGCAGGTTGATCGCCTTCAACCACAACAGGCCCATGTGCACCTCGGCGCGCTCGGCGTAGACGCCGATGCACTGAATCGACCCACAGGGCCGGGTGAGGCGGATCGCGCTCTCGAGCACCTTGGGATCGCCGACAGCGTCGATGCACACGTCGACGCCGCGGTCTTCGCTCGCCCCCCGCACGGCAGCGCGCACATCCTGCTCGCCGAGATGCACCGCCTCGGCACCGAAGGCCTCGGCCACCGCCAGGCGCTCGGGCACGGTGTCGATCGCGAACACGTGTGCCGCGCCGGCCGCGCGCGCAGCCTGCACCGCGCACAGGCCGACCGGACCGAGCCCGAGCACCGCGGCCACGTCGCCGGGTCGCAGCCCGCTCGCCTCGACGGCGTGAAAGCCAGTGCCCATCACGTCGCCCGCGAACAGCGCCACGTCGCTCTTCATACCCTCGGGCACCTTGCGCAGCACGATGTCCGCGCGCGGCACGAGCGCCATCTCTGCCTGCGTGCCCTGCAAAGAGCCGAGCGTCGCACCGTGGCCGAACGTGCGCGACTCCAGGCAGCGGTGATAGAGGCCCCGGCGGCAGAACCAGCAGCTGCCGCAGGCCGTGTGAAAGCAGCCGAGCACACGGTCGCCGACCGCCACACGCGAGACCGCATCGCCGGTCGCGACGACGGTGCCGACGTACTCGTGACCGATCGTGAAGCCCGCTTCGATCTGCACGCGGCCGTGGTAGATGTGCAGGTCTGAGCCGCACACGCCCGTCGCCTCGATGCGCACGATCGCGTCCTCGGGATCGAGGATCTCCGGCTCGGGGCGCTCCTCGACGCTGACGACACCGGGGGCTTGGAAGGTGACGGCTCGCATGCCCGCGGAGCCTATCGGCTCGCCGATTTGTCAGACGCTGCGCGCCTGTGAGCGCTTAACTTGCGGGCGTGACACCTCGATGCGTTCTGTTCTTCGGCGACTCGCTCGTCGCGGGTGTGGGAGATCCGGCCGGCGGCGGCTGGGTCACACGGGTCGTGAGCGCCTGCTTCGCGCAGGGGCTACCCGTGACGGCCTACAACCTCGGAGTTCGCGGCCAGACCTCTGTCCAGGTGGCGAGTCGCTGGGGCGCGGAGGCGACCTCGCGCATGCTGTCCGGGGCAGATCTGCGCCTCGTGGTGTCGTTTGGGGCCAACGACACAACCGTTGAGGGTGACGCCATCCGCGTGTCCGTTGCGCACTCTCGTCAGGCCCTAGCGAAAATGCTCGAAGAAGCAAGCACGCTTGGGTTCGCACCTCTGTTCGTCGGACCGGCTCCTGTGGATGACCCTGAGCAGAATCGCCGTCTCGCCGATCTCTCGGCATCATTTGCCGAGATCTGCGAGGAACACGACACGCCCCTTATCGAGGTACTCGAGCCGCTCTCGGGGTCCTCCGTGTGGATGTCAGAGGTGTCTGCCGGCGACGGCGCACACCCCAGCGCCGCGGGCTATCAGGTGCTCGCACAGTTGCTCATCGAGAACGGCCTGCCGGCCTGGCTGAGCACCGAGCGCGACTTGCAGCGCTAACACGGGAGCGCTGTTCCGGGCGGCGCATGCGCCGCCCCCAAACCGGATCGAGCTCAGGTGCGCCTCAGCCGCCCTTCGACCAGAAGCGCATGTCCGGCAGGTCGCTGGAGTAGTAGCTCGTGACCTTCTTGCCGAGCACCGCGACGAGTTCACTGTCGTAGACCCAGACCCGTGGCGTGGACTGGATATAGAGTTCGTCGGCCTTGTTCAGGAGTTCCTGGCGCTGCGGTTCCTGGGTCGTTTCAGAAACCTGTTTCATCATCTTGTCGGCCGCCGGCACGCACACGTCGGTATCGTTGAACTGGTTGTTCGGCGGGCACTGCAGGTCATAAGCCCAGTGATAGTCGGGCGCGACGACCTGCGGACCGTCGAGGAACACCGATGCTCCGGCGTGGTTGGTGTAGACGACTTCCAGGAAGGCCGCCGGGGAGACGACCTGGACTTTGGCGTTGACGCCCAGCTGCTGCCAGGCGCCCGCTGCCGCGGTCGCGATTTCCTTGCCGATGTTGTCACCCTGCCCGACGTAGATCGAGAAGCTGACCGGCGTTTTGATCCCCGAGGCGGCGAGCAGTTCTTTCGCTTTTGTGATGTCCGTCGGACGCGGCGCGCCGACCTTCGCGTCATACCACGAGTACGAGGGCATCCACTCGCCGAAGTACAGCTTGCCGTAGCCGTAGGCGACCTTCTGCAGGACGGCTTCGTAGGGGAACGCGTAGCTCAAGGCCTGGCGGAAGTCCTGGTTCTTGAAGTACGGGTTTTTGGCGTTCTCGCGGGAAGTTCAGCGTCTCCGCCTGGCGCGACTTGAAGGAAGCGATCGTGCAGCAGGAGTTGCCGATCAGGCTGTGCGCGGCCTGGTTGGTTAGCCCCAGCGTGATGTCCGCCGCACCCGACTGCGCGTCGAGCAACAGCGTTTCGTTATCGGGGATGAAGTTGAGAATGATCTTCTTCGTCTTCGGCGGTTCGAAGAAGTTGGGGTTCGCTTCGAGCACCAGTCTGGTGGTTTGCCTGGTAGCTCTTGAGCAGGTAGGGGCCATAGCCGGCACTGTGGCTGGCCAGCCACGTGTTCGGCGTAGCCTTCTTGACGCCGCCGTGTTCTTCGACCAGCTTCGGGTCATAGATCGCGCCCGCCGTCGGCGTGGAGAGGACCTGTAGCTGGTTGGGAGCGGGGCGCTTGTATTGGAGGACGACCGTCAGCGGATCGCTTGCTTTCACCGACTTGATCAGCGGGGGTGTGTAGTCGGTTTCCTCCAGCACGGAGTAGCCACCACTCTTCGAGCTTGATGTCGCGTTCGATCGACCACACGACCGCGTGCGCGTCGAGCGGGTCGCCGCTAGGGAACTTCAGCCCGGGGCGCAAGTGGAAGGTGAGCGTGCGGTTGCCGTTCTGAGTACTTCCAGGACTGGGCCACGTAAGGCTTGATCGCCGTGATCGAGAGGTTCTGCTCGGTGGTCCCTGCCGTCTTCGCCGGCACCTGTTCGACCTGCGTGAGCGTTGAGTACATCGCACCATCGAAACCGGGGTCCTGGTCGTTCGTCGTCAGGCCCGGGTCGAGCGTTGCCACCGGCACCGAGTTGTTGACGATCAGCGTCGCGTTCGGGTCCGTGGTGCTCTTGCTCAGCCCCGCGGAGCTCGAAGACGAGCTCGAGTTGGAGCTGCTGCCACATGCGGCCAGGACGAGCATCGCGGTGGCTCCGATGAGAGCGCTAACGCCCCTCAGCCCCCCTCGCGTGCCTACTCTACTTATGCTGTTCATCGGATCTCCTCCGGTAGTGCGATTCATCTGGGGTCGCTTCCTCGACTGCTGTCACCCAAGCGGGGTGACTGCTAACACCCCGAAACGCCTGCGCCGTCGGCTCCACCCCCACGTTGGACGCTAGACGAAAGCTGCTGACGGTATTCATCACGATCAGTCGGTATGCAAAAAACTAGTCACCGTCCAAAGTCCCGTCAAGGGCCACTGTCACAAGGCCCGCGCCTCTCGCTGGACAGGTGTCTAAAGCGTTCTCGTGCCCGCCGCTTGACATTCTTCGAGGTCGCGGTTAGGTTTCGAAATCGACTGATCGATATGCGAATCTGGGAGCTCGACGGTGGTTGCAAACGGACTGCAGCAGCGTCACCACGGAGTCGGGAACAACCCGGCGCCGGCGTCCTGCGGGTCAGTCGCGGAGCCCCTCCGCCGCGCATGAGCTCACGCCTCTTAGCCGCCGATCCCGAGCATCGCGCGTGCCTGCACCCGGAGTGGCGACCGGCCGGCCGATCGCCTCGCACAGAGAGCGTGCGCGACCAACCAGCTGCGCATTCGATTCCGCGTACTCGCCCGGTGCCACGTACACGACATCCTCCAGGCCCGTGCGGATGTGACCACCAAGCGCGAGCGCAACCGCCATCATCGGGAAGTTATGTCGTCCGATCGCCGTCACCATCCAGGGAATCCCAGCAGGTACCAGTCCGGCGAACAGCGCGATCGTCTCGACGTTCGCGGGGGCGCCGCCGATCACGCCGAGCACCAGGTGCATCAGCCCCTTCGCCCCCTGTGCCGTGGCCGCCAGCTCTGCCGCCGTCACGGCCATTCCTGTGTCGAAGCACTCGTACTCCGGCACAATCCCGCGCTCAGCCATCTCCTCAGCGAGCTCCCCGATCAGCGACCTGGGGTTCAGGAAGACCACATCGTCGGGACCAAAGTTGAGGCTGCCACAGTTCAGCGAGGCGATCTCGGGGTTCGCCTCCAGCGATCGACGGCGCTCCTGCGCGGAGCTACCCAGCTTGCCGCCGGTCGTGAAGTTGAGCACGAATCGTCGACCTCATCGCGGACCGCCGCCTTGATAGCGAGGTAGTCCTCGGGCGCCTGAGTCATCTCGCCCGTCGATCGTGCGCGCGTGGACATGCACGATGCTCGCACCCGCCCGCGCCGCGCCGATCGCCTCGCGGATCACCTCCTCGCGGTCGCCGGCTGGTTGGGGTTCCCGGTGAGCACGCCGCCCGAGACAGCGCAAGTGAGCATCGCGGGAGCACTCATGAGGCCAGCTTGCGTTGCCTGATACCGCAACCGACTCAACTTGCACGATCGAGACCGCCTGCGAGACGCCGGTAATGTACGGCATGGGCTCGTGCAGATCGAACTGGAGGCGGTCGGCGCAGAGCTCCGGCGCTCCTCGGTGCAGCGCCGCGCTCCGTCCGCCGGACACCGCTCGACCTCCGAGCAAGCTCTCCGAGCGCGCCCAGCGGGCCTCGCGCGCCGTACTCTCCGATCGCAGGCTCGCTCTGCCCGTTCGGCGTGCTGTGCTCTGTGATCTGTTCGCGATCGTCGCGCCGATCGTGTGGAGCCACGGACCCGACACGCAGGACCTGATCAACTCGCTGCAGGGCCCATCGTTCGCTCATCCGATGGGCACCGACCAGCTCGGCCGCGACGTGTTCGCACGCGTCGCCGAGCGGCGCGCGCATCTCGCTGCATCGTCGCTACGCTCGTGACCGCTCGCCGGGGCGCTCGTCGGTGGCCTGATCGGACTGCTCGCCGGCACGCTCGGCGGCGTCGAGCGACGGCGTCGCGATGCGCATCGATGGACTGCGATCCTCGCGCTTCCCGCCGCTGATCCTCGCGATGGCCGTGACCGTCGGCCTCGGCATCGGCCTGAACACGGCCGCGATCGGCGTCGCGCTCGTGTCGGTGCCGTGGTACGCGCGCCTGCTGCGCAGCGAGGCGCTGCGTATCCGCTCGCTGCCCTTCATCGAAGCCGCCTACGCGATCGGCATGCCACACGCGCGCGCATCATCGCCCGCCACGTCGTCCCGCACATGCTGCCCGTGCTGTTCATCCAGATGGCTGCCGCCTTCGGCTACGCGGTGCTCGGCGCTCGCCGGCGCTCAGCTTCGTCGGCCTCGGCGCGCAGGTGCCGACGCCCGAGTGGGGCGCGATGATCACCGAAGGGCTCTCCTACTCGCTGACCGGGCAGTGGTGGATCAGCATCTTCCCCGGCATCGGCCTGCTGATCACGGTCACTGCCGCGAGCATGCTCTCCGACCGCATGCGCGACCTGCTCGACCCGCGCGGCGCAGTACGCGAGGCTCTAGGCCCGTGAGTCGCGTGCTCGTCACAAGGGTGCTGGGCTCGATCGGCGCGATCTTCGGCGCCACGATCCTCGCCTTCGTGATCATGCGCGTGCTGCCCGGCAACCCCGCGCGACTGATCGTCGGACCGCTCGCCACGCCAGCATGCGGTCGACGCGCTCAACCACCAGATCGGCCTGGACCAGCCGATCTGTACGTGCAGTACTGGCGCTACATCTCAGACTTCTTCCAGGGCAACTGGGGCTACTCCTACAGCCGACGGCGAGCAGGTCGCACGCTGATCGGCGAACGCGCGCCCGCGACGATCGAGCTGGCGATCTGTTCTCGTTCGCGATCACGATGATCGCCGCGGTCGGCCTCGCGCTGCTCGTCCACCTACCGCCACCGGCCGCTCGCCGACCGGATCGTGCGCGGCGTCTCCTATCTCGGCTTCGGCACGCCGCCGTTCTTCCTCGCGCTGCTGCTCCTGATCGTGTTCTTCACGCACCTTCCACGTGCTCCCCGGTCCCGAGGGGCGGCTCGGGCTACAGGCCAGCCAGCCGCCCGAGGTGACCGCACCTGTACACGCGTCGACGCGCTGCTCGCCGGCCAGCTCGGGACGTTCTGGGAGGCGCTCAAGCACCTGATCCTGCCCGGCCTCGCGCTCGGCCTCTCCTCGTTCTCCGTTCTCGTGCGGCTGCTGCGGGCGAATCTGCTGGAGGTCTCGCGCGAGCCTTTCATCACGGTCGCTCGTGGCAAGGGCTTGCGTCGCTGGAGCGCCTTCCGCCGCCACGCGCTGCCCAACGCGTTCCTGCCGACGCTCACCGCGGGCGGGCTGGTGCTCGGCGAATTCCTCGCCGGCAGCGTGCTGATCGAACGCGTCTTCAACTGGCCCGGCATCGGCTCGCTCGTCTTCGACGCGATCGTCAAGCAGGACTACGCGATCGTGCAGACCTTCATCCTGCTGAGCGCCGTGATGTTCGTGCTCGTCAACCTGATCGTCGACTTGCTCTACGCGGTGATCGATCCGCGCGTGCGCATCCCGACGGTGGCGACCGCCTAGATGATGCGCCTGCGTGACCTCAACCCGCGCGCGCGTCGCGGCACGCGCGCCCCGAAAAACGGCTCGCCGCGGGTGGGAAGCGCCACGGCTGCAGCGGAGCTCTCTCCCCGGCCGACCGCACCTCGGCCCGATGAGCTCGCGCTGTCGGTGCGCAACCTCAGCACCGTCTACGAGACGGGCGCGGAGACCGTGCAGGCCGTCCGCGACGTCAGCTTCGACCTGCGCGCGACCGAGCGGCTCGGCGTCGTCGGCGAGTCCGGCTCCGGCAAGTCCGCGCTCGCGCTCTCGATCCTCGGCCTGATCGAGCAGCCCAGGCAGGGTGCTCGGCGGCGAGATCCGCCTCGCCGGACGCGACATCGCAAAGCTCGCCGACCATCAGCTCAGCGCGGTCCGCGGCAAGGAGATCGCGCTCGTGCTACAGGACCCCTTGAGCGCGCTCGACCCCGTCAAGACGATCGGCTCGCAGATCATCGAGGCGATCGCCGTGCACGAGCCCGAGCTGCGCCGCTCCGCGGCACGTAGACGCGCAGCGGAGTTGCTGCGCGAGGTCGACATCTCCGCAGGCCGACCGGCGCCTCGACGACTACCCGCACCAGTACTCGGGCGGCATGCGCCAGCGCGTCGCGATCGCGATCGCGATCGCCAACAACCCGCGCGTGCTGATCGCCGACGAGCCGACGACCGCGCTCGACGTGACGACCCAGGCGCAGGTGCTCGCGCTGCTCGATCGCCTCGTCGAGGAGCACCGCACCGCGGTCATCCTGATCACGCACAACCTCGGCATCGTCTCGGACTTCTGCGACTCGGTTGCCGTGATGTACGCCGGGCGCTTCGTCGAGACCTCCGGCGTCGATCACATCTTCCTCGCACCCACGCACCCCTACAGCGAGGCGCTCCTGAAGTGCGTGCCAAACCCCGAGCGTCTGGCCGAGGGCCCGCTGCCCGCGATCACCGGCTTTCCGCCCGACCTCGCCCAGCTGCCGAGCGGCTGCTCGTTCGCGCCGCGCTGCCCGGTGGGCCGCGACATCGCCCAATGCCACGCCGAGGTGCCACGCCCCCACCACGTGATCGGGCCCGCGGGCGTTGCGAGCGTAGAGTGCCACTTCGCCGAGCAGCGCATCAGCGAGCGGATGGCATGAGCGAGCCGGCAAACGGCGCCGTGATCCTGGCGGCCGAGAACATCTCGAAGACCTTCCAGGTGCGAGGTGGCGAACGCCTTGGTCGCAAGATCCCCGTGACGGTCCTCGACGACATCTCGCTGAGCGTCGAGCGCGGCGAGAGCTTCGGCCTCGTGGGCGAGTCCGGTTGCGGCAAGTCCACGCTCGCGCGCTGTCTGCTGCGCCTGCTCGACCTCAGCGCCGGGCGCGTGCTCTTCGACGGCGTCGATCTGAACGACGCTCGACCGCGACAAGCTGCGCGCGTTGCGGCGGCGCATGCAGTTCGTCTTCCAGGACCCCTTCGCCTCGCTTGACCCGCGCATGAGCGCCGCCGCGATCGTCGAGGAGCCGCTCGCCATCCACGGCATCGGCGATGAGCACGAGCGCCGCACGGCGGCCCTGGAGATGCTCGGCGACGTCGGTCTGAGCGCCGAGCAGTCGCGGCGGCGGCCACACGCCTTCTCGGGTGGCCAGCGCCAGCGCATCGGGATCGCGCGCGCTTTCGTGCTGCGTCCCGAGGTCGTGATCCTCGACGAGCCGATCTCAGCGCTCGACGTCTCCGTGCAGGCCCAGGTGCTCAACCTGCTCGGCCGCCTGCAGGAGCAGCTCGGGCTGACCTACGTCTTCATCAGCCACGATCTCGCCGTCGCCGAGTACTTCTGCGACCGCGTCGCCGTGCTTTACCTCGGTCAGGTGATGGAGATCGCGCTGCGCGCCGATCTGTTCGCGCGACCGCTTCACCCCTACTCCGTCTCACTGCTCTCCGCCGTGCCCGTGCCGCTCGCCGGAGGGCGCGCGCGGCGGGCGAACCGCCCGCAGCCGATCGGCGAAGTCGGCTCCGTCGTGGAACGCCCGCCCGGCTGCCCATTCGAGCCGCGCTGTCCCGTTGGGCGCGGGCGCGATGTCTGTCGCGGCGAGCGCCCACCGTTTCAGCGACACGCCGAGGGGCACTGGGCAGCCTGTCACTTCCCCGGCGAAATGACAGTGCACCGCGCGGGTCCACGCGGTGGCGCTCAGAAACCCGTGGGCCAGAGCTGACGGCCGGGCTCGATCAGCTCGAGCACCGAGTCGCGCTCCGCCCCGGCCGCCTCGGCCGCCTCGGCCGCCCCCGGCTTGGCGAGCTCGTCGCGGCGCGCGGCGGTAGCGGCTCGATCGACTCCTCCGTCTGCGCTCAGCACGACACCGTAGGTATCGCGGGCGCGCTCGGCGCTTACCCAGCCCTCGGCAACGTCATGGCGGACGTGCTCGGGGTTGCGCTCCAGCGGGGGGCCATAGCCGCCGCCCGCGGCAGGAGATCGAGATGATCGTCTCGCCCACCCCCAGCATCACCTGGCCCCACGGCTCGAGCTCGATTACCTCGCCGTCGGCTCTGCGCATGAATGGGCGCAGCAGCGCGCCGGGCTCACCGCCGCGCGCACCGAGCGCCGGGTTGACGGTGCCATCGGCCGCGTAGTGCACGCCGAGCTCGGTGTCCACCGGCCCGTACTCGACGTACAGCGAGGGCGCGCCGCGAAAGCGCCCGTCACCGCCCGTGTCGCGCACGATGCGATCCGTCCACACGCGGATCGGGCGCAGCAGCTCGAGTACCTCGGTGCTGTCACGCATCATCGAGCCGCCGTCACTCGTCTCGCCGTTCGTCAGCCAGCCGTCGCCGCGTGCGTGCGCCGCGCCACCGGAGTTGCCGAGGATCATCATGTCCACGAACGGCGTGCCCCCGTGGCGCGGGTCGCGCCCGGTCAGGCTCGCGGTCGCAGGCGGACACTCCGGTCCCGGCGAGGCCATGCCCATGCCGTCCTTGAACTCGGCCAGCGTGCGCTGCACGATGCCACCCAGGCGCTCGGCCAGCCCGGTCGTCGCCAGCGAGCAGCTCGCCGGATGCACGGGAATCCCCACGCAGCAGTTCTCGCGCAGCAGCACCTTGATCGCGCGCGCACTACCGGAGTTGCGCGGGACGGTGTGGTCGATGCTGTTGAAGACGCCGATCAGCGCCGAGGTGGCCGAGGTCGACTCGGTCAGGTTCAGCCCGCAGGGCAGGCAGTCGGGGTTCTCGCGCAGGTCGATCTCAATCTCACCCGCCTGCGGGTCGACCGCGACCGTGACCTGCATCTGCACGCCCTCCTCGACGCCGGGCAGCGGCACCGAGTCGTGCAGGTCATAGCCCGTGCGCCGGCCCGCGGGCAGGGTGCGGATGCTCGCGCGGATGCGCTCCTCGCTGTAGTCGAGCCAGTCCTCGACGTAGCCATCGAAGACGTCCCAGCCAACCTCCTCGCCGATCTTCTGCAGCTCGCGCTCGCCCACGCGCGCGGCGCCGATCATGCCCATGTAGTCGCCATACCAATCCTCGGGCACGCGGATGCGCGCCTGGCAGAGGCGGATGATGTCCTGCACGTCGCGGTAGTCCTCCTGGACCTTCGTGCAGTTGAAGATCAGCGCGCCCTCCTCGTAGACATCGCGCGCGGTCGCGGTCATCGTCGTCGCTTCGGCGTTGCCGATGTCGGCCATGTGCGCCTTCACGACCGCTGTCGCGCGCACGCGTCCCTGCTCGTCGACGATCGGCACCATCACGCAGTGATCGCCCGCGTGGGAGTTGCCGTGGTAAGGGCGAGTTGTGCAGAAAGGCGTCGCCGCGGCGCGGCTTGCGGGTGGTAGTGCGCAAGCCAGCGGGACGATCAAGTCCGGTCCGCGCATCACGTGAATCGGCAGCGACTCGGCCATCACGAGCAGCTCGTGCTCGGCCGTCACCACGCAGCAGGAGAAGTCGCGCGCGGTGTTCAACAGCGTCGAGCGCGCCGTGCGAAAGAGCGTGTTGGTCATCTTGCGCACGACGCCTTCCATACGGTTGGTCATCACCGCCAGGGCGACCACGTCGCGGCTGCTCGGTCCCGCAGCCATCAGCTCAGCGCCTCCGAGGAGCCCGACCGCGCGGCCACGGGCTCGCGCGCGTCGGGCACGATCACGAGGCTGCCGCTGGCCGCACGCTCGGCGCGAGCGCCCGGGTTCAGCACGATCGTCGTAAACGAGGACTCGACGATCGCCGGGCCATCGATCTGCGTGCCCGTGGCCAGCGCCTCCAGACGCCAGATCGCTGCCTCGACGGAACCGGCGCCGCTGAAGAAGACACGTCGGCTCGACGGTGGCGGAGCGTCGGTCTCGAGCGCCACGGCGTCCGCTGCGCCATCGCCGAGCGGGCAGGTGACACGCGCGCGCAGGTTCACGACCTCGATCACAGCGCGCTCATCGCGCACCGCGTAGACCTCCTCGTGGACCGCATGAAAGTCCTCGATGAGCAGCTCGAGGCCGGCTGGCGTTGCGAGATCGCCCCGCAGCAGCACGTCGAGCTGCCACACCTGATGGCGATAGCGCGCCTCGGCGATCAGCTCGACCTGCGCCTGCGCGCTCGCCGCCCGCGCGCGCGGCGAATTGCGTGCAGCGCGAGCGCAGATCCTCGATTAGCTCGCGTGCGCGCTCGTGGTCGAAGCTGTCGGAGCCCGTAAAGAAGGCCGCGGCGTATTCGCTCATCAGGTCTGACATCAACGCGCCGCGCGCGCTGAGCACCGCACCGGCCTGGGGGATCACGATCCGTGGCGAGCCGAGGCGTCGAGCGATCGCTACGGCGTTGAGGCCCGCCGCGCCGCCGCCTCCGATCAGCACCGCGGTACGTGGATCGACGCCCTGATTGACCGTGATCTCCTCGATCGACTGGATCATGCGCTCGGTCGCAACAGCCATGAGCGCGGCTGCCGCCTCGTGCGTCTGCAGCCCGAGCGGCGCCGCGATGCGCTCCGCGATCGCCCGCTCGGCGGCGGCCTGATCGAGTGCCATCGTGCCGCCGAGGAAGTAGTCGGGATCGATGTAGCCGAGCACCACCGCCGCGTCGGTCACAGTCGGTTCGCTGCCGCCGCGCCCGTAGCAGACAGGCCCTGGATCGGCGGCGGCGCTCTGGGGCCCGACGTGCAGGAGGCCGCCCGCGTCGATCCAGGCGATCGAGCCGCCACCCGCGCCGACGCTGCGCACGTCGACTGCCGGAAAGCCCGTGATGTGACCCTCGTACTCAAGCCCCAGCCAGGTCTCGCGCGTGACCGGGATGCGCCCGCGGCGCACGAGCGCGACGTCGTAGCTCGTGCCACCAGTGTCGGCGACCACGGCGTTCTCGCTGAGCCCGTCCAACGCCGCGTAGTGGCGCCCCGCGACCGGCGCCATCGCCGGGCCAGAGTTGACCGAGTGAATTGGCGCGGCGGCCATGTCGGCCGCGTCCACGACACCGCCGCTTGAAGTGACCATCAACAGCCTTCCCGCGAAGCCGGCGTCGCGCAGGCGCTGCTCGAGGCCGCGCAGATAGGCGCGTCATCAGCGGCTTCAGCGAGGCGTCGATCGCCGCACAGGACGCGCGGCGATACTCGCGCAGCGTCGGGTTCAGGGCATGCGAGAGCGTGTATGGCACCCCCGGAAGATGGCGCTCGAGCAATTCGCCGAGCGCGAGCTCGTGAGCCGGGTTCGCGATCGACCACAGCAGGCAGACCGCGACCGACTCGACCTCCAGCTCGGCCAGACGCGTCAGCACCTGCACGGCACTCTCCCGTTGCAGCTCGCGCACGACCTCACCCTGACTGCCGATCCGCTCGTCGATCTCGAAGGTCAGCGCGCGCGGGTATGTAGGGGTCGGGGTAGCCGTAGCTCCAGTTGAACGCTTCCGTGCGTCCGCCCTCGCGCAGCAGCAGCATGTCTGGATGACCGCGCGTGGCGAGCAGCGCCGTGCGGGCGGTCGTGTTCGTGAGGATCGCGTTGATCGCGCGTGTGGTTCCGTGGATGAAGACCTCGACGTCGGCGAGCAGCTGCGCGACCGAGGACCCGACGTCGGCGGCGGCGAGCGCGACGGCGGCGAGAATTCCCGCCGCGGGGTCCTGCGGCGTCGTGGCAGCCTTGTATAGCCGTACCGTCTCGCCCTGCTCGACGCACGAGGTCGGTGAACGTGCCGCCCGTGTCCGCGGCCAGGCGCAGGCCGCGCGCTGCGCGGGGTGCTTCTCCTGGCGCGTTCGGTGAGGCCATCGCTAGAGCGGCGCCCGCGCGGCGATCATCAGGGTGTCGTGGCCCTCTTGGACGATCTCGCCGCGATCACTGTGGAGCGCGACCGAGAGCGTCGCGAAGCCTGTGTCCGGGCGCGAGTTGCTCGTGCGCTTCTCGAGCACCTCGAGCTGCGCCCAAACGGTGTCGCCGGGATAGACGGGCGCGCAAAAGCGCCGCTGGCACTCAACCAGCGCGAGGATCTTCCAGCCGTCGCGAACGCTGGCGAGGCCGTAGCTCATTGAGAGCAGTAGCGGACCGTGCGCGATCCGTCCCTCGAAGGGCGTCTGCTCGCGCACGAAGATCTCATCGACGTGCAAGGGGTTGAAGTCACCCGAGACGCCCGCGAAGCCGACGATGTCCGCCTCGGTGACCGTACGCCGCGCGGTCTGAAAGCTCATCCCGACCTCGATGTCCTCCAGGTGGACGGTGCGCTCCACCGCTCTCAGCCACCTACCTGCACCGCGTCAGCCGCGCGCCGAGGCGCGGTTGCCGGCACCCGCCAGCGGCGCCTCCTCAGGACCGTCGCCAAACAGCGTGCGGATGACCTCGTCGCGGATCTGTTGAGCGTCGAGCGCCGCCTCGGAAGTCATCGCCTGAATCGCGAGACCGTTGAGGACCGCGTCAAATCGCCAGCTCCAGGGGATCTCGCCTGGTTCATCGGCCGGCACGAGCCCCTCGAGGGCGCGATCGATCAGGTCGTACCAGCTCGTCAGACGCGACTCGATCGTGTGCCTGAGCTCGGGTAGGCGCACGGCCTCCCCATAGGCGTTGATCCACACACGCCAGGTCTCCACCATCTGCTCGTCGTCGGCCAGCGCGCTCTCGAGCAGCGCGAGCAGGCGCCCGCGGCCGGCGGGAACATCCTCAATCGCGACCCGATAGCGCTCTTGCGTGCGCTCGGAGACGAACACAAGCGCCTGTGTCAACAGGTCTTGGCGGTTGGCGAAGTAGTGATTCAGCATCCCGGTGCTGACGCCCGCCTCATCGGCAACCATCCGCATCGTGGAACCGGCGAAGCCCTCACGCGCGATCACGGCCGCCGCTGCCCGACAGATCTGCTCCCTGCGGATCGGCCCCATCCCGAGCTTCGGCACGTCTGCTTCCTCCAGTCGATTCCCGCGACGACTCACCTCTAGCCGAGCAATCGCGGCCCAGGCGGAGGCGGTACTACCTAATGCCATGATGCTAGTGGTTGGTGTCGCGCACTGCCGGCGCCGACGCCGCCTTGCGCAGGCCTTCGTCGCTGGCCTATAGTCGCATATCGCGTGATCGGTTTGCAATAGCACCCTGTCGAAAGGACCCGCCACGATGAGCATCGAGCGCCACGTCACAAATCCCGCCTCCGGCTTCTCCGACGCCGTCACCGCGGTCGGCCCCGGACGCCTCATTCACGTGGCCGGCAACGTCGGCTTCGGCGCCGCGGGCAAGGTCGTCGAAGGGGGTATGGGCGCGGAGGCGCGCGCGACGTTCGACAACATCGAACGCACGCTCAGCGAAGTCGGCGCGAAGATGTCCGACGTGGTCAAGATCAACGCGTTCGTCACCTCCTTGGAGGACTACGCCGAATACGCGCAGGCTCGCGCCGAGCGCTTTGGCGAGCAGCTGCCGGCGAGCGCGACGGTGCAGGTTGCGGGCCTGCTGGTGGGCGCCCAGATCGAGATCGACGCCGTCGCCTTCATCCCCGACGCCTGAGCCGTGAGCGAGGCCCCAGCCAGCGCGCGCATCACCTGCGACATCGGCGGCACGTTCACCGACGTCGTGGTGAGCGACTCCAGCGGCCATCTGACGGTAGCCAAGGCGCTGACGCAGCCGGCCCATCTCTTCGGCGGCCTGCGTGCCGCGCTCGAGCGCGCAGCCGAGCAGTTGCAGGAGAGCCTTGGCGAGCTGCTGGGACGCGCGTCGCTGTTCATCTTCTCGACCACGCAGGCCACGAACGCGATCCTCGAGGGCACCACCGCGCGTACGGCTTTCCTCTGCACGGAGGGCTTCCCCGACATCCTCGTGCGCCGTGAGGGCGGCTCGCTACGTCCCTACGACTACACGCGCGAGTTCGCCGACCCCTACGTACCGCGCCGTCTGACCTTCGAGATCCCCGAGCGCATCGAGACCGACGGCAGCGTGAGAACGCCGCTCGACGAGCGAGCCGCGCGCGCACAGCTCGCCGAGGCGCGTGCGCTCGACGTGCAGGCCCTCGCCGTCTGCCTGCTGTGGTCGACCGCCAACCCGGCCCACGAGCTTGCGCTCGGCGAGCTGATCGAGCAGGAGCTCCCCGGTGTGCCCTACTCGCTCTCGCACCTGATCAACCCGATCGTGCGTGAGTATCGGCGCGCGTCGGGCACCTCGATCGACGCCTCGCTGAAGCCGCTGATGCAACACCACCTGCCCGAGATCTCAGACGGCCTGCGCGAGCAGGGCTTCAACGGTGAGCTGCTCGCCGCGAGCTCTGCCGGTGGCGTCGTGCCGATGTCGGCGCTGATCGACAGCCCGCTGTGGTCGGTGCGCTCAGGACCGTCGCTCGCACCCGTCGCGGCACGCACCGTCGCGGCCGCCGAGACGGGCAGCGGCGACGTGATCGTCTGCGACACGGGCGGCACAAGCTTCGACGTCAGCCTCGTGCGCGAGGGAGAGCTCGTCTTCACCAGCGAGACCTGGCTCGGCGAGCCCTTCTGCGGGCATCTCACGGGTCTGTCCTCGGTCGACGTGCGCAGCATCGGGGCGGGCGGCGGCTCGATCGCCTGGGTAGATCCGGGCGGCCTCTTGCGCGTCGGCCCGGAGAGCGCCGGAGCCGACCCCGGCCCGGCCTGCTACGGCCGCGGCGGCACGCGTCCGACCGTCACCGACGCGGCGCTCGTGCTCGGCTATGTCGATCCTGCTCGCTTCCTCGGCGGCACGATGGAGCTCGACACCGCGGCGGCGCAGAGCGCGCTGAGCGAGCTCGCCGAGGCGCTCGGGATCGCGCCCCAGCAAGCTGCCCACGCCGTGCTCCTGGTGGCGAACGAGCGCATGATTGCGGCGATCGGCGAGCTGACGGTCAACGAGGGCGTCGACCCGCGCGACTCGACGCTCGTGGCCGGAGGCGGAGCGGCGGGCCTGACGATCGCGCCGATCGCCGGCGAGCTCGGCTGCCGCGAGGTGCTGATCCCGCGCGCCGCCGGCGTGCTCTCGGCCTTCGGCGGCCAGCACTCAGACATCGTTCGTGAGGTCACGGCTCCGCACGTGAGCAACTCCCTGGCCTTCGACTTCGCCGGAGTCCATGAGACGCTCGAGGGCCTGCGCGAGCGGATGAGCGTCTTTGAGTCCGAGCTGCCGCCTCACATCGCCGGCGAGGTGCAGCGGCGCTACTTCGTCGAGGCCCGCTACGCGCACCAGGTGTGGGACATCCTGATCCCACTGGACGGCGAGGGGATCGAGACAGAGCCCCAGCTCGAACGCCTGCTCGAGAGCTTCCACGACGCACACGAGCGCATCTTCGCCGTGCGCGAGCCAGGCCAGAAGATCGAGATGAGCCAGTGGAAGGGCCGCGTGATCGCGAGCACCGCCAAGCCGCCGCTGGCAGCGGGCGCGCGCGCAGCCGCGGATGGAGGCGGCGAGCCGCGGTGCCGGCGCGCGTTCTTCCCTGAGCTGGGCGAGGTCGAGATCCCGGTGCATCTCGGCGAGGCGCTCGCGCCCGGCACGCGCATCAGCGGCCCGGCGCTCGTGATCGAGCCGGAGACGACGATCGTCGTCTATCCCGGTTGGAGCGCCGAGGTCAGTCCCTTGGGCAACTACAGGCTGGCGCTCGCCTGATGGATCCTTCCGAGCAGACGGCCACGCCCGCGGAGCTCGACCCGACGCTGATGGCCGTGCTTGCGCACCGCTTTGAAGCGATCGTGCGCGAGATGACCAACACACTGTTCCGCACCGGGCGTTCCTCGATCCTGAACATGGCACGCGACTTCTCCTGCTCGATCATCACGGCCGACGATCAGCTGTTCGCGGCCGCGGAGGGGCTTCAGGTCCACGTGCTCGGCGCGGGCCTACAGACGAGCTCGATGCGCGAGCTACACCCCGAGCTGCGCGAGGGCGACGCCTACCTGCACAACGATCCGATGCTCGGCAACACCCACACCGCCGACCACACGATCCTCGTCCCCGTGTTCGTCGCGGGCGAGCACATCTTCACCGCCTCCGCCAAGGCGCACCAGGCCGACTGCGGCAACGCCGAGCCGTCTACCTATGTGACCTACGTCGAGGATGTCTACGCCGAGGGCGGCCTCGTGTTTCCGTGCGTGAAGGTGCAGGAGGACTACCAGGACATCGAGGACATCGTGCGCATGTGCCGCCGGCGCATCCGCGTGCCGGAGGTCTGGTATGGCGACTACCTCGCCGCGGTAGGCGCCGCACGGATCGGCGAGCGGCGCCTGAAGGACGTGATCGCGCGCTACGGCATAGCGACGATCAAGCAGTTCGTGACCGCCTGGCTTGACTACTCCGAGCGCAGCATGGAGCAGGCGATTCGCAAGCTGCCCGCGCGCCAGCTCCACGCCCGCTCGCGCCACGACCCGATCCCAGGACTCCCGGACGGTGTCGAGGTCAGCGTGACGATCGACGTCGATCCCGAGCAGGGCCGTGTCAGCTTCGATCTGCGCGAGAACCCCGATTGCATCCCCTTCGGGCTGAACGTCTCCGAGAGCTGCGCGCGCGGCGGCTGCATCATCGCGCTGCTCAACTGCATCGAGGAGGATGTCCCACGCAACGCGGGCGCCTTTCGCCGCGTCGAGGTCCTGCTGCGCGAGGGCTCGATCGCGGGCGGCCTGGTCGAGCCCTACTCGGCGTCGGTCTCGACCACCAACGTGCTCAACCGCATCATCAACGCCGCCCAGAGCGCCTTCTGCCAGCTCGGCGAAGGCGAGGGCCTGGCCGAGGGCGCGGGCGCGCTCGGCGTCGGCTTCGCGGTCTTCTCCGGGACCTATCCGGGTGGGTGGGGGTCCAATCCCGGCGAGCCCTACGTCTCAGAGATGGTGATCGGCAACAACGGCGGCCCCGCCTCGCCGTACTGCGACGGCTGGATCACCTACGCGATGCCCGACTGCTCAAAGACGATCTACATCGACAGCGTCGAGATGCTCGAGCGCACATACCCGCTGCACTTCCGCTCGCTGCGCCTGCTGGCGGACTCGGGCGGCGCGGGGCGTATGCGTGGCGGCCCCGCCTCGGAGATCCTCTACGGACCGCGCGAGACCCCCTTGCGCGTCTTCTACCTCGCCGACTTCGCCCGCAACCCTCCCCAGGGAGTCCGCGGCGGGCTGCCTGGCGCCGCCGCCGCGGCCAGCGTGATCGACGAGCAGGGCAAAGAGCTCGAGGTCGAGCCCGTCGGCGACTCGCTGCTCGCGCCCGGGCAGTGGATCCGGGGCGTCGAGGCTGGCGGCGGCGGCTACGGCGACCCGCTCGAACGCGATCCCGAGGCCGTCCTGCGGGACGTACTCGAGCGCTGGGTCAGTGCGCGGGCGGCCCATGACGTCTACGGCGTGGTGCTCGCCGAGCACGGGCCAGGTGGCGAGCTCGCGGTCGATCTGCCCGCGACGCGCGAACGGCGCGAGGAGTTGGTCGCGGCGCGCGCGCCGCGTGGCGGTCCAGGTACGTGAGCCCGCCGACGGCAGGCTTGCGGCTGGATGGATCTGCGGGTATGCTGCATACCAATCAGTCGATATGCATACAAGGCGGCCGCGACGAGCACGAGCGCAGTGGGGAGCCGCACGTCAGGTGTCTGATCAAGAGATGACCGCCATCGAACGGGAGTACCTGCGGCTGAGGCCCGGCTCGGCGCGGCTGATGGAGCGTGCCGCCAAGTCGATGCCCCGTGGACTCACGCGCACGCTGAGCTGGTTCGCTCCCTATCCGGTTGCCTTCGACCACGGCCATGGCGCGACGCTCGTGGACGTCGACGGCAATAGCTACCTCGATCTCTTCAGCAACGGGCTCAGCCTCATGCACGGCCACGCCTACCGTCCGATCGAGGAGGCGCTGCGTACGGCGCTCACGCGCGGCACGGCGTGGCCCGGAAGCTCCGATGCACAGGTCGAGTTCGCCGAGCTGCTGTGCGCGCGCGTCCCCGGAGAGGTGCAGGTGCGCTTCACGAACACTGGCACCGAGGCGACGATGCTCGCCGTGAAACTCGCACGCCACGTGACCCAGCGCCAGCTGATCGTCAAGGCGCGGTACGGCTATCACGGCTCCTACGATGACCTCGAGGTCGGCCTCGCCGGCCGGGGAGATCTCCCCGGCCGCGTCGCGCTCGCGACGTTCGGAGATATCGACAGCTACGCCGAGGTGTTCGCGCGCAACGCCGGCCAGGTCGCGGCGATCGTCGTGGAGCCGGTCCAGTACACCGGCGTAGTTACCCCGCCGCCTGAGGGGTTCCTCTCCCAGCTGCGCGAGCTCGCGCGCGAATCGGGCGTTCTGTTCGTGCTCGACGACTGCTTGATGTTCCGTCTCGCCGAGGGCGGATCGGCTGAGCGCTTCGGCCTCACCGCGGACATCACCTGCCTCGGAAAGTGGGTGGGCGGTGGCCTTCCCGTTGGCGCGATCGCCGCCTCGCCCGAGCTGATGAGCGTCTTCGATCTGGCGCCCGAGCGCCCGCTCTACCACGGCGGCTCGTTCAACGGAAACCTGCTCGGGATGGTCGCGGGAACGATCACCGTGCGCGACCTGAGCGCAGCCAGCATCGCGCGCATCGACGCGCAAGCGCAGACGCTGCGCGCCGCGCTCGCGCAAGCCGCCGAGGCAAACGGCGTCCGCGTGCGCACGAGCGGCGTCGGCTCCGCGTTCGGGCTCTACGTGCTCGACGCGGGCGGCGGAGAGAGCGAGAAGATCGACTGGAGCGCCACCGCCCTGCTGCACCTGGCCGCGGTCAACCACGGTGTCTACTACGGCTCGGGCGGCGAGTTCGGTTTCTGTACCGCGCTCACCGACGCCGACCTTCAGCATGCATGCGACGCGCTAGGCGGCGCCCTCGCCGACGTCGCTCAGACCGTCGTCGACCACGTCTGAGCCCAGGGTCCTCGCGCGCTCCGCGCGCACCGCCTAGATGATCGCGTCCACGACGCTGCAGCGCCGGACGCACGTCTAGCTCAGCCGCACCGGCGAGCGCGGATCGCACAGAAACGCCATCGCGCCCGTCGCCGGCTCGCCCGCGCTCGGCACGTACTCGAGCCCAACCGATCCCCGATAGCCATGCGCCTCGAGCGCCTCGAGGATGCGCCACAGCTCCAGCGTGCCCGTGCCCGGCGCACCGCGCCCCGGAAAGTCAGAGACCTGTACGTGCGAGATCAGCGCGTCGTGGCGCTCGATCGCGACGAGCGGGTCCGCTCCCACCCGCGCGAGGTGGTAGACGTCGAGCAGGATCCCGAGCCCCTCCAATTCGCAGCGCTCGATGATCTCGGCGGCAGCCGCGGGGCTTGCGAGCAGGTAGCCGGGACTATCGAGCGCGTTGAGCGGCTCGAGCACGATGCGCAGGCCCCGTGCGCTCGCCTCGGCGGCCAGCTCACGTAGAGCTTCGCGGACATACTGGAGCTGAGTGGCGATCGCCAGATCGGGCAGCGCGCGGCCAACGAGCAGGTTCAGGTTGCGTGCCCCGATCTGACGCGCTAGCTCACAGGCGGCGGTGAAGTCACGCTCGAGCTCCTTGCGGCGGCTGCGATCGTTCAGGAAACCGCGCTCGCCGGCCTCGACATCGCCGGCGTTGCAGTTCAGCAGCGCCACCTCGACGCCATGCTCGGCGACCGCTGCGGGCAGCTTCTCGCGTTCGAACGCCTCACGCGGCCAGGCACTTTCGATCCGCTGAAAGCCGGCCGCGCGCGCAGCGCCGATCCGCTCCAGGTAGGGCAGCTCGCAGAACAGCCAGGAGATGTGCGCCGACCAGATCAGGCCAATCGCCCTTCCTCCCCAAGCTCAGCTCGACTCGGCGATGAACGCGACCGCCTCGACCTCCACGCGCGCATCGGCCACGAGACCGGCCACCTGCACCGTCGCGCTGCTGGGCGGGTTGCCCGCGAAGGCGTTCCCCCGCGCCACGTCGTAGTCGGCGTAGTGTTCGGTGCTCGTCACATAGCCCGTGATCTTCACGACGTCGCTCATCTGCGCGCCGGCCTGCTCGAGCGAGGAGGCGATTCGCGCAAAGCACTGCTCGGCCTCGGCCGCAAAGGACTCCTTGACGATCGTCCCGTCCTCGAGCGCGCCGATCTGTCCCGACACGTAGATCCAGCGACCGGGACCAGCGAAGCTGATCGAGTCGCAGAAGCTTGTCCCCCAGGGGCTTGACACTCGCTGCTTGTCCATCGTTCTCCCTTCAGCTCGCTAGTTGGTCTGTCAATCGCGCCACGTCCGCGAGCGCACGCAAGAGCCCCTCGTGCGCGCGATCCAGCGCCGCGCCGGTAGTCGTGCTCGAGAGCGCGATCTCACCGCCGGGCCCCATCAGCACGCCGTGATTGAGCGCCGCGAGATGCAGCAGTTGGGTGGGCTCGCCGGCGTTGAACGTGCCGTCGTGGCGCTCGAGCGAGTCGGTCACGTAGACGCCCATGACGGAGCCCGTGCCCGTGATGCGCAGCGGCAGCCCGAGCGCGGAGGCCTCCGCGCGCAGCGCCTCCGCGAGCCCGGCCGCGCGCGCGTCCATCGCGGCGATCGTCGCCGCGTCGAAGTGCTCGAGGCTGACGCGTCCGGCGACGCAGCTGAGCAGGTTGCCGTTGAAGGAGCCACCGTGGTAGAGGGGCTGCTCGCGGTGCGGGTCGAGCACATCCATGATCTGAGCAGCACCCCCGAGGACCCCCATCGGCAGACCGCCGCCGATGAACTTACCCAGAAACGTGAGGTCGGGCTCCAGGCCGTAAAGCTCCGCCGAGCCTCCATAGGCGAGGCGCAACATCAGGCAGTCGTCGAGCACGAACAGCGCGCCGGCGGCGTGCGTCGCTTCCTGTACACGACGCAAGAACCCGGGCGGCGCGGTCGTGATCAGACCGCTGAACATCAGCGGCTCGAGCACGACCGCGGCGATCTCCGAGCCATGCTCGGCGAGCTTTGCCTCGAACGCCCCGGCGTCGCCGAAAGGCGCGAGATAGACACGTCCGGGGATCTCTGGGCGCTTGTAGAGTCCGACCTCGAGATCGTCGAAGGATCCGTGGAAGCCGTCGATCGCCTTTAGCACCGCGGGGCGCCCGGTGTGGGTGCGCGCGATCTTGACCGCAAGCATCCCGGACTCCGTACCCGAGTTCGTGAAGCGCACTCGCTCGAACGCCGCGATCCGCTCACACAGCAGCCGTGCGAAGGCGATCTGCTCCTGCGAGGGAACAAGCCAGCCCGAGCCCCGTTTTAGCGCCGCACCGAGCGCGTCAGTGACAGGCGGGAAGGCATGGCCGTGAATCAGGCTGAGACCGTTGTTCACGAGGTCGACGTAGCGGTTGTTGTCGAGGTCGACCAGCTCCGGCCCCTCGCCGCGCGCGGCGACGATCGGGTAGGGGCGGTGATAGCCCCAGCCGCGCGTGATGCCGCGCACCATGTAGCGACGAGCCTCCGCCATCGCCTGTGCCGAGTGGGGCGTGCGACGCATGAAGATCTCCTCCAGGGTGGCACGCGCATCAGGCCTCAGAACAGGGCTGCCCATCAGCAAATCGCCCCCGAAACTTTGTTCGATATGTCGCCTAGCGGACTGATCCAGACTACCACCGGCAGTTACCTACCTGCGCCCGCTCTCTTACGGTACAAATAGCGCCGTGGACGGCGCCGTTCAACCGATCGCGCGCAATCTGCGCCGCTGGAGAGAGGCGCGCGACATGACACTCTCGGCGCTGGCCGAGCACGCCGGTGTCGCGAAGTCCACCGTGTCGCTGATCGAGCGCGGCCATGGCAACCCTTCGATCGACACCCTGTGGGCACTCGCTGCCGCGCTCGGCGTGCCGTTCACGAGCCTGTTTCACGACGACCCTCCAACCGACGATTTGACGATTGTGCGCGCCAGCGATGCGGAGCCGATCGCCGTCGACCGCGCGGGCCTGGAAACGGAGGGCTTCGTCGGGCGTCATCTGCTCACACGCACCGGGGGCGATCTGATCGAGATCTACAACCTCGAGGTTCGCGAGGGCGCGGTTCGCCATGCGGCCGCGCACGTCAGCGGCCTGTTCGAGCACCTGATCATTACCGCCGGCACGCTCGAGGTCTCGACCGACGCGTTCTGCGAGACGGTCTCGGTGGGCGATTTGATCAGCTTCCGTGCGGACCGGGCACACACCTACCGTGTGATCGACGGGCCGGTGTCCTTCGTCTCGATGCACGAATACCCCAAGCACGGAGGCTGAGCCGCCACGGCTAAGCCGCCATGAGCACAGCGCGCGTCAGTCGGAGAGCGCGGCAGGCCAAGGATGTGCTGGGAGACATGTGCCTGGATCAGGTGGTTGCTCACGGGAGCGTGGGTCGCGACCCATCCGTGCCCACGCGGCGCGCTAGACGTCCGCGGGTGAGGCGACCTCGCGGAGCGTGCCGTCCTCGGGGTTGAAGACGAAGCCGCTGATGTGCTGGCGGGCGAGCAGCTCGCGGCTGGCGCGAAGCCGCGCAAGGCTGTGCAGCAGCGTGCTCTCGACGTCCTCAAAGGCACCAAGGCGCCAGGTCGGCAGCACGCCGTCGGCGGCGAGCGCCTGCGCGAACTCGTCCTCCGAGGCGCCGTGCAGCCCGCACCCATCGTGCATCACGACGACGATCTCCTCAGTTCCCAGGAGTCGCTGAGAGGCGCTCAGCGAGCGCAGCGCGTCGTCGGTCACGAGACCTCCCGCGTTGCGGATGATGTGTGCATCGCCACGCTCCAGGCCCAACATCGGGAACAGGTCGATGCGCGTGTCCATACAGCTCAGCACCGCGACCTTGCGCCGCGGGCGGGGGCTGAGACCCGGCGCAGCGAGCTCGCTTGCGCGCGCCACCGCAGCGGCGAGCATCTGGTCGGCGTAGGGCATGCTCACGGGCAATCGTATGCGCTTGGCCGCGAGGGCCGTGGTGCCATGCGCTCTAGGCGGCGGCGACTGCGAGGGACTGCGATGACGCCTCTGCGTCATTCAGCACACGCTCGAGCACGCGATAGACGCCGGGGTGCACCGACATCCCGCAGTGGCTCGAGTCGACCTCGACGCACTCCGCGTAGGGGTCCAGGCACGCGCGCCAGTCCACGATCGCATCGCTGCGCGAGTACACCGCGGCCGCCTCGATGTGCGGCGCGAGCGGCGCGCCGAGGTGCTCGCGAAAGCTCGCACAGCACTCGCCTTCGTGACAGCTGCTCGAGAATACCCCCGGGACCCCCAGATCGCCCAGCCGCGCCATCCAGCGCACGGTGCGCAGCACCGACTCCGAGACCGCGAGCGACTCGCACACGGGCGAGCCCAACGTCACGAGCCCGCAGACGCTGTCGGGGTCGCGCACCGCCAGAGCCCGGGCGAGCGCTCCGCCACGACTCTGGCCGATCAGCACGACCCGACCGTCGCATTCGTCGGCGAGATCCTGCAAGCGCATCTCCAGGCGCGAGACGATTCGCTCCGCACAGTTCACGTTGGCGAGGATGCCGCTCGTCGCAACTCGATGCCCGCGCCGCGTGAGCCAGCGGCGCATGACCGCAAGCGAGGCGTCACCGGCCATGAAGCCGGGGATCAACAGCACCGGCGGCGCGTCGAGGTGCCGCTGCGGCGGACGTAGGGCGGCGCGCGCCAGAAGGCCCGCGAGCTCGCCGCTGTAGCGAAGCTCCCCCCACATCGGCGCCACGGTTGAAGCCGTGACGCTGTCGGACATGTCCATAGTTGACATAGAGTACGCCTCGTGGAGCTCGCCGACAAGCACATCGTCGTCACGGGCGGCGCCGGGGGAATCGGGCGCGCGCTGCTGCGCCGCTTCGCCGCTGAGGGCGCGGGCGCGCTGGTCGTCGCCGATCGCCAGCTCGAGGCCGCGGAGGCGATCGCCGCCGAGGTCGGGGGCTTGGCCGTTGATCTCGACGCCGGCAGCGAGGACAGCGTGCGTGCGCTGATCGCCGCGGCTAGCGCCGCGCATGGACCGATCGACATCTTCATCTCAAACGCCGGCGTGCCCGGCGCGTTGGGCGGTCCCGAGGCGCCCGACGTCGCCTGGGAGGAAGCTTGGAAGGTCAACGTGATGGCCCACGTGTGGGCCGCACGCGTGCTCGTGCCCGAGATGCAGGCACGCGGCGAGGGCTACCTGATCAACACGGCATCAGCCGCCGGCCTGCTCACCCAGGTCTCCTCGCTCGTCTACAGCGTCACCAAGCATGCGGCCGTCTCGCTGGCCGAGTGGATGGCGATCGAATACGCTGATGCGGGCGTGCGCGTCTCGTGTATCTGCCCGCAGGGCGTGCGCACGCCGATGCTCGACTTGGCGATGGAGGAGCCCGCCGGCGCGGCCGCGCTGATGTCGGGTGGGTTGATCGAACCGGAGGACGTCGCCGATGCGGTCGTCGCGGGCATCCGCGCGGAGGAATTCCTGATCCTCCCGCACGAGAACGTCAAGGGCTTCATGGCACTGAAGGCAGCTCAGCCGGAGCGCTGGCTGAAAGGCATGCGCCGGCTCGTGCGCGAGGCGCGCGCAGGTGCTGGTTCCTAGCCCGCGCTGGCGCCGCAGCCCTCGAGCGTGTGCGCGTCGTGCGAGCAGATCAGCTCGACCTCGTCGCCGTGGCGCTCTTTGAGCTCGCGTAGGCGCTCAAGGTTCTCACGACGCGCACTGCCGTCCACCTGGTTGAGGCTCGCGAAGATCTTCAGACCCGGTGGGCAGTGCGAGGGTGTCTGCACCTCGCTGTGGTGAAAGTAGGCGTCGCCGCAGTGCAATAGCCAGCCATCGCCGTTGCGGATCGCCACGCCCGAGTGGCCGAGCGTGTGCCCGGCTAGCGGGATCAGCAGAATCTCATCCTCGCTGTCCGGCAGCGCGCGCACGCTCTCAAAGCCAAGCCAGCTTTCGCCTTCGGGCGCGTGCTGCACCCAGCGCGGGCCGTGCGCCCAATGCGCGGCTATGTAGCGCCTGCGCTCGCGCCAGCCGGGGTGTAACGCCGCCTCCAGCTCGCGAGCGTGCAGATGCACCTGGGCCTCAGGGAAGTCGGGCAGACCGCCCGCGTGGTCGAGGTCCAAGTGCGTGGTGATGATGTGGCGCACGTCGGTTGGAGCGAAGCCGAGCGCGCGCAGCTGCACGATCGCCGTCTCGCTCTGCTCGAGCTGCGGACGGGTAATCGCGTTGAACGCGAGACCAAGCTGACGGGGGCGACGCACGTCGTCCAGACCGAAGCCCGTGTCGATCAGGACAAGCCCCTCGGCGCCCTCGATCAAAAGGCAATGACAGACCAGCCGCGCGCTCGCCAGCAACCCGCCCTCGCCGGCGAGCAGACGTGCCCCGTGGGGGCACATCGTGCCGCAGTTGAGGTGGTGAATCGCGCGCGGGGCGCTGCTCACGAGCTCGAGCCGGCCAGTGAAACGGCCGGCTGCGCTTGAGCGCTTCCGTGCGCGATCAGCTCCGCGGCGCGCTCGGCGAGCGCGATCGTCGGTGCGTTCGTGTTGCCGCGCGGCACCACCGGCATCACCGAGGCATCGACCACACGCAACCCCTCGAGGCCGTTGACGCGCAGGTGCGTGTCCACCACGGCCTGCGCATCTTCACCCATCCGGCAGGTACCCACAGGGTGATAGATCGCGAACGTCGTGCGCTCGATGTGCGCGCGCAGCGCGGCCTGCCCGTCTGTGGGGATGTTGAAGGGAGTGGCGCAGTAGGGCTTCATCGCGGGCTGGGAGCAGATCTCCAGTGCCAGCTCGAGCCCTGCGGCCATCCGCTGCATGTCATCGCCCTCGGTGTAGAACGCGTTGTGGATGACCGGCTTGGCCGATGGGTCGTTCGAGGCCAGGCGCACCGAGCCGCGGCTCTTGGGCGTGAGCAGGCACGGCGAGACCCACACGCCATGCGCGTCGGGATCGCTCATCCCCTCATCGACGATCTGTAGCGGCGCGACGTGGAATTGGATGTCGGGCGCCGGCGCGCCCGCGCCGACGCGCGCAAAGCCCCCGCACTCGGCGAGGTTCGAGGCGAACGGTCCCGTCTGCGTCGCTTCGAACTCTGCGAGCGCGGCCGGCTCGAGCGCGAGCAACAGGCTCTGCTCCTCGGGCGTCGTCCACACGAGCTGTGTGGCCGGGTGATCGGAGAGGTTCTCGCCGACCGTCGGGCGGTCGAGCAGCACCTCGACTTCGCGCATCATCAGGTGTTCGGCCGGACCGATCCCCGAAAGCATCAACAGCTGCGGCGAGTTGTAGGCCCCGCCGCAGAGGATCACCTCGCGCTCGGCGCGCAGCTCTTGTGTCTGACCAAGCTGGCCGGCGATCACGCCGACGGCGCGCGTACCCTCGAACAGCACGCGGTGAACGTGCATGTAGGGCATGACCGTAAGGTTCGTCCGCTGCATCGCGGGGTGCAGATAGGAGACGGCCGCGCTTGCACGCATGCCACCACGCTGGGTCACTTGGTACATACCGACCCCGTCCTGCTCGGCAGCGTTGAAGTCCTCGTTGCGCGCGAGCCCGGCCTCGACGCCGGCCTCAACGAAGGCGCGGGAGATGAGGTTGCCAGAGCGCTCCTCGCTGACCGCGAGCGGCCCGCCAATGCCGTGCCACTGCGACGCGCCGCGCTCGTTGTCCTCGGCCTTCAGGAAGTAGGGCAGCAGATCCGCCCACGACCAGCCCGGCACACCCCAGTCGTCGTAGTCACGCGCGTTGCCGCGGATGTAGACCATCGCGTTGATCGAGGAGGAGCCGCCCAGCACCTTGCCGCGTGGCAGCGGGATCCGCCGTCCCGAGCACTCCTGCTCGGGCGCGGAGTGAAAGTCCCAGTCGACCTCGGTACCGCCAAGCTTCAGGTAGCCGAGGGGGACATGGATGTTCTCGTTTACATCCGGCGGGCCGGCCTCGAGCAGCAGCACCTGTACATCGGGGTCCTCGCTGAGGCGGGAGGCGAGCACGCAGCCCGCCGATCCGGCACCCACGATCACGTAGTCGTACATGTCTCGCTCCCTTGCCGCGTAGTCGCCAGGCCAGCCCTCCGCCGACCCTACCCAAGGCGATGACCTCACCTCAAAAGAGCATGTCACTTTTCCGGACGGCGGAGAGGCACCGCACGAGCGCCGCAAATACGTGGGCGGCCCGATCCCGCACGCGGCCTCGTGCCGGTCGAGTAGCTTGCGCCTCTCTCGCTGCCGCTAGGAGTCGCTGAGCGCGGCTGCGCCGAGCCCCACGGCTGACAGCGCAGTCGCGCTTACGAGCACGCTCGTCAGCTTCGGCAGATAGCCGGCGCGGCCGCCCGCGTAGCCCGCGAGCACGTCGGCCGCATCGCAAGCAAGTCCGGCCAGGAGCCATTGACGCTGCACCTCGCCCTCGCTTGAGAGCACGCCCCAAGCAAGCGCCACGTCGCGCGCGCCAAAGAGGCGCGCGAGGTAGGGCGATTGCGGGTTGGCGCTCGCGTCGAGACCGAACAGCCGGCCCGCGAGGCGCGGGGTCGACCAAGACGCGACACCAACCGCCACGCGCAGTCCGGCCAGCGCGCTGATTGCGCTCTTGCGGTCCATGCAGGCGACTCTACCCCAGTTTCTCGTGAGCGGTGTTGAGTCGCTCAGGGACGCGCTTCGAGCACCAGGTTAAACGGCGTCTCGGTGGCCCGGCGAAAGCGTGTGAAGCCACCCTCCTCGACGACCTCTCGCAGCCGCGCCTCACCGGCCTGCGCACCGAGCGCCAGCCCGACCTCCTGATCACGTGAAGCCGGCGTGCAGACCATCGTTGAGGCCGAGTAGAAGACGCGCCCGACCGGGTTGAGGTTCTCCTCCAAGCGGTCGTTGGCGAACGGCTCGACGATCAGCCAGGTCCCCTCGGCAGCTAGCGAGCTCAGCACGTGCGCGGCGGCGCCAACGGGATCGCCCATGTCGTGCAGGCAGTCGAACATCGCCACGAGGTCATAGCCCGCGCCCGGGTAGTCCTTGGCGCGCGCGACCTCGAAGCTGACACGCGCGCCCAGACCGGCGCTCGCGGCGGCCGCGCGCGCGGCGTGAATCGAGTCCTCGTGGTAGTCAAAGCCAACGAAGCGACTCTGCGGGTAGGCCTGGGCGAGGATCAACGTCGAGGCACCGTGCCCGCAGCCGACGTCCGCGACGAACGCACCCGCGCTCAGGCGCTCGTGCATGCCGTCGAGCGCCGGGATCCACGCGCTGAGGAGGTTGGCGACGTAGCCGGGACGGAAGAAGCGCTCGGTGCCGCAAAACAGGTCGTGGTCGTGTTCGTGCCAGCCGACCCCGGCGCCGCTACGAAACGCCTCGGCGATCTTCGGCTCGTCCTTGATCAGCGCCGCGGCGAGCTGAAACGCGCCGGGGATAAACGCCGGGCTGTCGTCCTGCGCGAGCGCCATCACCTGCTCCGGCGGCAGCGTGAAGCGCTCGGTCGCAGCGTCGTATTCGACGTAGCCGCTCGCCGCCTGGCTGCTGAGCCACTCGCGCACATAGCGCTCATCAGTTGCGGTGCGCTCGGCTAGCTCGGCGGATGTCAGCGGCTTACCGTCGGCCATCGCCTTGTAGAGGCCGAGACGATCCCCGACGAGGACCGTGGCCACGCTGAGTGCGGCGCCAAGGTCTCCCACGAACTGGCCCATGAAGGCATCTAGCTTTGCCTGATCGATCTGGGTGGCAGCCATTTGAGCTGCTCCTTTCGCTGAGTTGGAAGGGTCGAGAGGAACCTCGCTGAGGCCGCGTCAGCGCTCCGTCAATCGAGCGTCAATGCTGCCTTTAGCTGTTCTGAGCCCTCGCTGCCAGTGCGGCCAAGCTGCTCAACGACGCGCGGATCGTCTGCTTCTGGGATTCAAGGCGCGCTGTCTCGCTCTCGGGTATCTCGACCTCGACGCGGATACGCGTGCGCTTGCCTCCCGCGAGCTCGTGCAGGCGCCACTCGAAGCGCAGATCAGAGACCAGGCAGGAGACCGTGACGCTGTGAGCATCGCGCCGGGTGTCGAGCAACTGCGCCATCGGGAAGTCGGGATAGCCGTCCGGATACATCGTGTAGCTACCCTCCGCACCCGGCTCGACGCTCGCGATCCCCTCCCACCATTCAGGAAAGCGAGCGGGGTCGTAGAGGAGCTTCCATACCTCCTCGGGCGGGGCCTCGGTATCTACGCTGTCATGAAAGGAGGGCATGTGGGGCTCCCAGCTCGTCGGCGTGCAATGCATTCAACTCCGCAGCGACCCGCTCGAGCTCGCGCTGAGGCTCGACCAGGCCGACGATCGGGCGGCCGAGATCGGCCAGCACAGCCGCCATCCGCTCGCCGGTGGACAGTCGCGAGACCTGGCGCTGCCAACCATCGACGGACTCCTGCATGCGCTTGATCGCGAGCGAGCGGTCCCCGCGTTGCCCCGCGATCAGTCCCTGCACGCGCGCGAGCCTCGGCACGAGCGTCTCCGGCCAGTCGCTTGCGCGCAGCGGCTCAAGCGCGGTCGCGCGCACCTCCGCGCTGGCCTGCTCGAGCGCGCCGTCGCGCGTCAGCGCCTCTGCCCGTGCCAGACGCGTAAGCGCGCGGCTGATCGGCGCTCCCTCGACGAGCGCCGCGCCCAGAAGCTGCGCGGCCAGCGGGTAGTCCTCCTCGGCGAGCGCGACCAGCCCGCGATCGTGTGCGGCCATCGCCAGAAGCTGCGGCTCGCCGATACGCTCTGCGAGCGCTGAAGCGGCGTCGGCGGCGGCCCGCGCACATTCGCGGTCATCCATCCGCAGCAGCAGGAAAGAGCGCCCCGCGAAGATCTGCATCTCCAGCACCGCGAGCCCCTTGCCTGCGAGGATCGCCTCGCCACGGTCCAGGAAGCCAAGCGCCCGCGTAAACTCGCCCGCCGCCGCGGCAGCGCCGGCGGCGTTACTCCAACATCCGTAGGCGAGATCCGGCCGTCCGGCACGGGCAATCGCCTCACCGGCCGCGATCGATGGGGCATAGGCCGCCTCGAAGTCTCCCCGGCGCATCGCGGTGAAGGCGCGCGCATGTCCGATGTCGTAGGTCGAGAGGTCATCGACGGGCTCGTCGATCGTCAGCAGATGCAGCTCGCTGAGCAGCCGCTCGGCCTCCTCGACGCTGCCCGCGACCGCCTCGGCCCAGGCCAGCGCGGCGAGCGCCTCGCGTCTTTGCGTGGCGGCCTGGAGGCTCGCAGCTTCCTCTCGCTCGAGCAGCTCAAGCGCGGTACCTGCACACTCGAGCACGCGCGCGGGAACGCAGATCGGCCCGTGATACCAACGCGCCCGACGCAACCACGCCTCGGCGAGCTCGCCCGCTGGCGCTGGCTGCAGCAGCGTGAGCGCTCGCGCGAAGACCTCCTCGGCCTCAACACGGTGTCCACTCCAGGCCTCGACCTCTGCCAGCTCGAGGAGCACATCGGCGCGGAACGGATCGAGCTCGACGGCCTCACGCAGGTATCTGGCCGCCTCGGTGAGAGCAGCTATCTGGCGCGCCTGCGCGGCGGCGCGCACGAGCTGCTCGGCCGCCTCGAGGTCGCGGCCGGCGAGGCGCAGGTGTCGTGCCGGCTCCGCGGCCCGTGGTGCGCCTCCGGCGTCTTCACGCGCGAGCAACACCCCCGCCCACAGCTCGTGCAGAGCGACCCGCGCGGGCTCTGCGAGCTCTGCGTAGAGGGCTTCGCGCAGCAGTGCGTGGCGAAAGGCGATCCGCCGCTCGCGCGTGACGAACATGCCGCTGTCGAGCGCTTCGGCGGCGCCAAGCGCGGGGTCCTGGAGCGGCAGCGCCGAGATCTCCGCGGCGTCGAGCTCACGTGCCGCAACCGCCGCCAGCTCAGCGAAACCGCGCGCTTGCTGTGTCAGGGCACCAAACGCGCCGCGAACGGCACCGCCGAGTCCCTCCGAGAGCTCCCCGTCCCCCCGAGCAAGCGCGCGCGCCATCTCGACGGTCAACAGGGCGTTGCCCTCGGCCGCCTGCACGACCCGTTCGACCTCGCTCTCCTGAAGCGGAGCCGCGAGACGCGCGAGCTCGGAGACCTCCGGCCGGTGAAGCTGATCGAGCGCGAGCTCCAGACGCAGGATGCCGCGCGAGCGCAGCGCGTGCTCGAGCTGATCTGCCTCAACGCGCCGCGGACGCTGCCTGCGTGTCAGCACGATCAGCACGGGAAGCGCCGCCACCCTTCTGGCCACATAGCCGGTGAGCTGGAGGCTCGCGGCGTCGGCGATATGCAAGTCCTCGAGCAGCAGCGCCAGCGGCCGATCCCGCGCAGCGCACTCCACGAGCGCAACCACGGCCTCCATCAGGCGTGTGCGCTCGAGCTCGGGCGAAGCGGGTGGTCGATCCGGAACAGGGCGTTCAAAGCGGGCGTGGATCTCCGGCGCGAGATGCGCGAGGTCCTCGGGCCAGACGGCGTTAGGCGGCGGCATCGAGAGGCCAGGCAGAAGCTCGCGGATCAGCTCCGACCACAGCCCGAACGGCGCAGCGCCGCCGAGATCCAGAGCAGCGCACGTGGCGGTTGCGCCACCTTCGGCCGCGATGCGCGAAAGTAGCTCGCCTGCCAGGCGCGTCTTGCCGATACCGGCCTCGCCGCTCAAGCTCACGACCGCACCTCGACCCGTCACGCTCGCTTTCCACATCTTGAGCAGCTGCGCGAGCTCGCCACCGCGCCCGACGAGCGGCAGCAGTCCCGCGAGGTCCGGCCCGACTCTGGCGGGCAGGGGCTCGGTGCGCAGAGACTCGGCGAGCTCACGTGTCAGCTGCGACGGTGCAACCGCGAGCTCGCGGCGCAGGCGCTCAGCCAGCGTGCGGTAGGCGAGCAGCGCCGCAGCGCGATCGCCGCTGTCGGCGAGGCGCACGATCAGCCGGCGATGGGCCTCCTCGCCGAACGGGTCAACCGCCGCCTGTCGACGCGACCAGGCAATCGCGCCGGCCGGGTCGGCGCTCTGCTCACATTCGAGCGCGAGGCGCTCGAGTGCGCCAAGCAGTTGCTCACGGTGGGCCTCGCGTGCGGCGCTGATCCACTCCTCCTCAAAGCCGCTGAGCAACTCGCCCTCACACAGCGCGACCGCCTCGCGCGCGCGTCCTTCCTCGAGCAGCTGCGCAAAGACGAGCACATCGACTGACAGCTCCCCCTCCGTGGAGAGCCCGACGTCCTCGCGTCCGGCCACGAGCAATTCCGGCGCAAGCGGCTCGAGTGTGCGCCGCAGGGCCCAGACGGCGCTGCGCAGGCTCGCGCGGGCACTCGCATCGAGGACGTCAGGCCAGAAGCGCGACGCGAGCTCGCCACGCGGCGTCGGCCCCGGATGCAAGGCGAGGTACGCCAGCAGCGACCAGGCCCGTCGCGAGGACGGAGCCGACAGCCGGCACCCGTCACGTTCGACAGTCATGCGACCGAGCAGCTTGATGCTCAGCATGCTGGAAGCGTAAGGCCTCCCGGGATCGCGTGGAGAAATTGACGCGTGCTTGACGCGCGCTCAACGGCACCACGGTCATCTTCGCTTCATCAACTCAAGACCAAAAGGAGCAGAGATGCCTACCACGACGACTTTTGACCTCGAGCAGTTCACCCGCGCGATCGAGGAGCGCGACGCGAGCACGCAGCTCGCGATGTATGCACCCGGCGCGTCCGTCATGTTGGCCGACCGCGTCAGCCAGCCGGGCTCTCCTCGCGTGCTGAGCTCTCACGCGGAGGTCCAAGCTTGGGTCGAGGATGTGTGCGGGCGCGACATGACCCACGCGGTCGGTCACGCCGTGCAGGACGCGCGCGGCGCGGCGTTCACCGAGTCCTGCCGCTACCCCGACGGCACCAATGTCCTATGCGCGACCGTGCTCGAGCTCAAGGACGGTTTGATTGCGCGCCAGGTTGGCGTACAGGCGTGGGACGAGTAGATCGCCGCGACTAGCGCGGCGCGCCGGCGCTCGCGGCGAGCGCGAGCTTGGCCGATTCGCGCTCGCTGCTGACGCGCACGACATCCCAAGCGAGGCCGAAGCGCTGCAGGGCAGCGATGAACCAGGCCGAGGGATCGAGTTGCCACCAGCGCAGACCGTGGCGTGCGGAGGTGGGGAAGGCGTGGTGGTTGTTGTGCCACGCCTCCCCGAAGGTCGGCAGCGCGAGCCACGTCAGGTTGCGCGACTGATCGTCTGTAGCAAAGTGCCGCCGCCCGAAGAAGTGACAGAGGGAGTTGATCGAGAAGGTCGCGTGGTGGAGGAAGAACATGCGCACCGCGCCTCCCCACAAGAGTGCCGTGAGGCCGCCTATCACGGAGCCCGTCAGCGCCACACCCAACCCGAACGGCACGAGCAGTCCGACGGCGACCCACAGAACGAAGGTGCGATCGACGAAACGCACGACCGGATCCGCGAGCAGGTCCTTGGCGTAGCGCTCCTCATCAGCCAGCGCGCCACCACCGAAGATCCAACCGATGTGCGCGTGATAGAGGCCTGCCAGCGCACCGCGCCAGCCGCTCGCGTGGTCGACGTGCGGGCTGTGCGGGTCGCCGGGCTGGTCGGAGAAACGGTGGTGCTTACGGTGGTTGGCGACCCACTCGATCACGGGTCCCTCGACGGCCGCCGAGCCCATCGCCGCGAGCACCCCACGCATCGCGGGACTCGTCTTGAAGCTGCGGTGTGTGAACAGGCGATGAAAGCCGACGGTGATGCCGAGCCCGGTGAGCACATAGGTAAACGCCATCACGACGAGGTCCGGCCAGTGCAGCGCGCCACCCCACGCCTGCCACGCGGCGAAGCCGACCAGCCCAACGGGCACAACGGTGACGATCACGTTTGCGACACCGTCGATCGACCAGCCCTCGACCGCGGGAGCCTCGGCCGAAACGGCAGTGCGCGTCGGCGCGTCCTGAGGGTCTACGTCGAGGAGAGCCATGTACCGCCTTTCCGGCCGCTCGTCCGCGGCTCGGACCCGGCCGCGCCCTGTATGGCCGCGACACCTGCAATGACGATAGCGAGCGGCGCGCCCGCTGCGCGCGGCTACGGCTTGGCGCGCTGCTCGACGCCCGCGAGCACGTCAGCACCGAGCACGGCGTCAACCTCCAGTTGCGCCGTAGCCATCACACGGCCAACCATCATGTACTGGCCGATCACGAGCAGCAGGTGGGTGATCTGCGCGGGCGTGAAGCGCGCGCTCATCGCCGCAAAGGTGTCCTCGTCGGGCGTCGCGTCGCGGAGGACCTGCGTGGTGAAACGGACGACCAGCCTGCCATCCGCGCCGAGCGCATCGGCCTCGAGCTCGTCGGCCTCGAGCGCGGCCACCTGCGCCTCGCTGCCGCCGACGGCGAGCAGGATCGGCACGTGCTGCGCCCACTCATAGCTAGCACCGGGGGTGAGCCGCGCGACGCGCAGGATCGCGAGCTCGCGCAGCACCGGATCGAACCAGCGAGGGTCCAGGCAGTCGCCGCCGAAGCGCAGCCAGTTGACGAACGCACCCTGCGCGTTGGCGACGGTCGCGAACACCGCCAGCGGCGGCAGGCGCTCGAGCGCCTGGCGGACCTGCGGCTCGGCGTCATCGAGCGCGAGAGGAGCGATGCGGGCCATCGGTGAGCGCAGCCTACCCCAGCCGGGGTGTCCGACGCAGGCGCGTAGGGCGGGGTCGATTGACTAGAATCGCCCCGCATGCTCGCCGCAATCAGGCTCTACGAAGTCGTGCTGTGGGTGCACATCACCGCGGTCGTGACAGCCTTTGGTGCGCTGTTTGCCTACCCGGTGTTCCTCGCCGTCAACGCGCGCGCGCCGATCGCCGAGCGCGCGAACTTCCACCGCCTGCAAATCGCCTTCAGCAAGCTCATCACCGGACCCGCGATCGGCGTCGTGCTACTCGCCGGGTCTATCTCGCCAGCGATCGGCACCTATGGTCGCGGACCTGGGTGACGGTGCCCTTCATCCTGCTGTTCGTGATCGCCGGACTCGGCGCAACGGTGCTGCGCCGCGGCGAGCAGGCGCTGATCGCGAGCGCCGAGGCAGGTGATGAGCGCGCCTACGACGCGCGACTCGCGCGCGTGCGCCTCTGGACGCTCGTGACGATTGCGCTGATCGTGGTGACGATCTTCTTCATGGCCGCCAAGCCGTTCGGCTGAGCGCGCAGGCGTCTTGTGCCCGGACGCTAGTCTGAAGCCCATGCCCTCTGCGTGGCCTGAGCTCAGCTACTCGCGCTGGCAGGCGACCTGCGACACGTTGCACGCGCATACGCAGGTGCTCGGCAAGCTCTGCGTGGCGTGCGCGCCGCCCGAGCCGCAACTGCAACACGCAGCCCTGCGGCTGACCGCGCGCGGTTGGGAGACCGCGCCGCTGGCCGCCCCCAACGGCTCCGGGTCCTTCGTAGCGGCACTCGACCTGCACACCCACGAGGCCCTCGTCGAACACAGCGACGGGCGCTCCGAGCGGGTCGCGCTCACGCCAAACCGCCCTGTGGGCGCCGTCACACGCGAGCTGCTCGCGGCGATCGCCGCCCTCGTGGGGACGGTCACGATCGACCCCACGCCACAGGAGGTCACCTGGAGCGTGCCGCTGGATGTGGATGAGGAGCACGCGAACTATGACCCTGCGCAGGTCGCCAAATACTTCGCCGGCGCGAGTCGCGCGGCGCTCGTACTCGCTGAGTTTCGCGCCCCCTTCCGCGGACGCTCGACTCCGGTCAACGCATGGTGGGGATCGTTCGACCTCGCTGTCAGCCTCTTCTCCGGACTACCCGCCGAGCCGCCCGCGCAGGACTTCATCATGCGCAACGCGATGGACTCGCAGGAGGTCGCGGTGGGCTGGTGGCCCGGCGACGCGCGCCATGACGGCGCGGCCTTCTACGCCTACGCGCACCCCGCTCCCGACAACTTCCCAGGAGCGACGCTCTCCCCGCCGGGCGCTCGTTGGGAGGACTCGCTCGGCGAGTACATCCTTGACTGGGAAGCGGTGCGCAGCAGCGCTGACCCGCACGCCGCCTCGCTGGCGTTCGCGCGCTCGGCTTTTCAGCACGCCTGCCTCGTCTGCGACTGGGATGCGAAGCTCGCGGCGAGTGCCGCCGGGCAGCCGCCGCCCGTCATCTGAGACGACCGCACGCCGCGCGGAGTCTGCGCTAGCGGATCTCGCTCAAGCCACGATGCGTCACGACACGCCGATCGACGGCCCGGTCAAGCGGCGAAGCGCTGCGCGGAGCGTTCGCGGCGCTTGGCGGCCTCGACCTCGCGGTCCTTCGGCGGCGCCGCGCTCACGAGCCCGTCAAGCAGACGTGTAGTCGCCAGCGTGACCTCCTCGACGGCGCGCTCGAAGACCTCCGTGTTGGCCTTGGAAGGCTTGGTCGAGCCGCTGATCTTGCGGACGTATTGAAGAGCGGCATCGCGAATCTCCGACTCGTTCGCGGGCGGCTCAAAGTTGTGTAGGGATCTGATGTTTCGACACATGTACTCAGCCTAGTACGCCGCGTCACGTCGCGACGCGTGAGCTGCGCGGGGTTGCGTCCGAGACGGCGCTTATCGTCGCCTGCCCCTCCCAGATCCAGGCGCCCCACGCCAATCGATGACCATCCCACCCCCACCTTCCTGAGCTGTGAGCACGGCCGTCACGATCTGGCTACTCGCCATCCTCGCGGCCTCGGCGGGGATGAAGGTGTGGCGCTTTCAGCGCGCCGCCAGAGCACTCGCGACATACGGCGTGAGCGGCCGGCGTGCGACGGCGTTGGCGGCGTTGGCGATCGCGCTCGAGCTCCTGCTGGCGATTGCGCTCGCCGCTCGGCTCGCCTGGGCCGCGGCGGCGGCTGGTGTGCTGTTCGGCGCCTTCACGCTGCTCACCGCCGCGGCCCTGCTGGCCGGACGGGGGGGCCGTCCCTGCGCTTGCTTCGGCGGTGGCTCACGGCTGGGCTGGTCCGCACCGCTGCGCACGGGCGCGCTCGCGGCGGCGGCCGCGCTGCTGGCGGCCGGCTGGCTGCCGGACGGTCCCTCGAGCTATGACCGCTGGCTCACCGTCGGTCTCTCGCTGAGCCTCGCAGTCGCGGCCGCGCTCGCACTGGCACTCGCCGCGCTCGCACGCGAGATCGGCGTGCTGCGCCTGGGAATGAGCGCCGCGGGCGCGCTTGAGATCCCCCAGGAGGGACCCGCGGTCGGCTCCCGCCAGGCCTGGGCGACGACATCGCCGGCGGGAGCACGAGCGATGCTGCGCCTCGCCGTCTTCAGCTCGGAGGGCTGTCCGCTATGCCGACAGGTCGCACCTGCCGTCGAGCACGTCCGCGGCGATCCGCTCGTAGCGCTCGAGCTTCACGACGAGGTGCTCGACGCGGAGACTTGGCGCGAGGCGCAGGTCCCGGGGAGCCCGTATGCGATCGCGCTGAGCCTCGACGGGGTCGTGCTCGCCAAGGGCACCTTCAACGGCCTCGGACAGCTGGAGAGCATCCTCGGCACGGCCCGGTTCCGCGAGCGGGAGCGTCCACTTGCCGCCTGAGCCTTCCGAGCAGCACTTCAGCGACGCGGTGCTGCGCCACTCCAGTCGCCGCGGCTTCCTCGAGTGGGCGGGCATGGCGATCGTCGGCCTGGCGGGTGTCGGGACGGCTGCACGCGCGATCCTCCCGGACGAGACCGATGCCTATACGAACTTCTGCGGGCACACCTACACGACGGGCAACTGCCCACACCCGACGGGGCTGCCGCGCGTCGACCGCCACGATCTCCCGCTGCGTGCCTCTGACGGGCATCCGGTCGACGATCTCGGGCGCCTGATCAACGCGCAGGGATACCCGGTCGACCACGCTGGAGAAGTGCTGCGCGAACCGGACGGCGAGCTGCTCGCACCGGCGCCGCGCTCGAAGGTCTGCCCCGCGGCAGGCAAGGCGCATGGCTTGAAGCTCGAGACGCAGGGCTCGTGGTACCGCTGCTGCGGCGGGAGGGTGCGGCGCCTGATGGACTGCTGCGGCTACACGAACGTGCGCATCAACGGCGACGCCGCACTGACGGGTTACTGCTACGCGGGTCGCAACGTGTTCTGTGTGCAGTACTACGAAACGATGGTCCCGTGCTGAGCGCGCTCGTCGTGTGCGCAGCGATCACCGCCATCGTCGCCGGCGTGACGGGCGCGTGGTCGCCGTGTGGCTTTTCGATGGTCGAGACGATCGGTAGCGCCCTCGGTGCGAACCGCCGCGGCGCGACGCTCGCGGCCAGCGCCACCTTTGCGATCGGCGCGATGATCGGTGGCATCATCACCTTTGGCGGCCTCGCACTGCTGGGCCGCGCGGCCGGCCCGGGCGCCGGCGGCGTGCGCGCGGGCCTCGGCGCCACGCTCGCCGTCGCGGCCGCGATCGCGGATTGGCGGGGACTGAAGATCGCACCGCAGATTCGCCGCCAGGTGCCGGAGCGCTGGCGCTGGAACACACCGCTGGCACTGGCCTGCGGCCTCTACGGCATCCTGCTGGGGCTCGCCTTCACGACCTTCGTGCTCGCCTTCGCGGTCTGGGCGCTCGCGGGGATCAGCTTCGCCGCGGGTGATCCTCTGCTCGGCGTTGTTGTGGGCGTCGCCTTTGGCCTCGGACGCGCACTGCCGGTGCTGATGATGGCTCCCGGCTACAGCAACGCCGGCGCGCGCCTGCTCGACGGGATGGCCAGCGAGCCGCGAATGTGGCTCGGGCTGCGTCGTCTTGACGCGCTCGGGCTGAGCCTTTGCGCGGTGTTCCTGAGCGGCGCGAGCGCCGCGGCCGCGATCTTGCAGCGCGCGAGCGACCCTTCTGCCGCGGGCCGGCAGCTCGTCTGGCAGCAGCTGGGCGGTGCCGGCGAGCTGCGCCTGCAGAGCGGTCGCACGCTCGCGCTCCCCGGCGTCGACCCCGCGCTTGGGGGATCGCGGATCGCGTGGCAAAGCAACGACACGATCACGGTCGCTGGCAGCGGGTCACTGGCGCCCGAGCTGAGCGTCGCGGCGCCCGGCGTCAACGCGCTGGCCGTCTCTGACGCGTGGCTTGTGGTGCGCGGGCTCACCCCCACCGGCGGCGAGGCGCTGGTGGCCGACCCACTCGCAGCGCCCGGTGCGGCACGCCAAGTCGCCAGCTCTGCGAGCCTCGGCGTGCTCGGGCGCCCGAGCCTCAGCGACACACAGCTCCTCTACAGCGAAAACACTTCACACAGCAGCCGACTCGAGCTCGTGGACCTGGGGAGCGGCGCGCGGCGCCCGCTGCGCATCTCGCGACGGGGAGCCGAGCTGGCCTACCCGTCGCTGCTCGGCGGGCGTTTGCTCTATGAGCGTCTCGATCGCTGTAGCCAGCAGCTGCGGCTCGCGGCCATTCGCCCGGGCGGAGCAGAGCGCGTGCTGCTGAGCTTACCCTCGACGGCCACGCGCGATCCTGGCTACCAGCGCGGCTATGAACACGCCTACAACTCGGCAAGCCCCTGCCGCAACCGCGGGGCGGGGCGGGGCGCGCGCATCCGGCTTGGCGCGACCGCGCTCGGAGCGCGAGCGGCGTTTGTGACTGAGATCAACTCGACTACGGGCCGCGCACGCATCGTCAGCTTTCCCCTCTGAGCGCGTGCGGAAGGTCAGGCGTCGCTCGATGGCGACCAGATGTTGATCTCGCTGTCAACGGCGTGGCGCTCGATCTCCGCGAGTTCCTCGTCGCTGAAGTCAGGGGTTGCGAGCGCGCCGAGGCTGTCCTCGAGCTGCGCGACGCTGCTGGCGCCGATCAGCGCCGAGGTGACACGCGGGTCGCGCAGCACCCAGACGATCGCCATCTGCGCCAGCGACTGCCCGCGCCGTTCGGCGATCTCGTTCAGGGCGCGCACCCGCGCGAGCGTCTCATCGCTGAGCAGTGACTCCGAGAAGGCCTCACCACGGCGCACGCGCGAATCCTCGGGCACGCCCTGCAGGTAGCGATCGGTCAGCAGACCCTGGCCGAGCGGAGAGAAGACGATCGAGCCGACGCCGCTTTGCTCGAGGACCTCGAGCAAGCCACCCTCGATCCAGCGGTTCAGCAGCGAGTAGGAGGGTTGATGGATCAACAGCGGCGTGCCGAGCTCGGCGAGGATCTCGATCGCCTCGCGGGTGTGCTGGGGCGAGTAGCTGCTGATCCCGACATACAGCGCCTTGCCCTGGCGCACCGCGCTGGCGAGCGCGCCCATCGTCTCGCGCAGCGGCGTGTTCGGGTCGAAGCGGTGCGAGTAGAACACGTCGACGTAGTCCACGCGCATCCGCGTGAGGCTCTGCTCGAGGCTCGCGAGCAGGTACTTGCGCGAGCCCCACTCGCCGTATGGGCCCGGCCATTGGTCATAGCCCGCCTTGGTGGAGATAATCAGCTCGTCGCGATATGGACGGAAGTCCTCGGCGAAGATGCGCCCGAAGTTGATCTCCGCGGCGCCGTAGGGGGGGCCGTAGTTGTTGGCGAGATCGAAGTGATTGACACCGAGGTCAAACGCGCGGCGCAGAACCGCGCGGCTGCCGGCCAGCGGGCGGTCATCGCCGAAGTTCTGCCATAGCCCGAGCGAGATCGCCGGCAGTTGCAGGCCGCTGGAGCCCACGCGGCGATACGGCATCCGCTCGTAGCGGTCAGACGCAGCTATGTAGTGGCCATCTGCACGCCCGGGATCGAAGGGCATGCACCGAGTATCGCAGCGCGGTGCGCGAAGCGCGAGTGTCAGGCGGGCGGTTTGCGCGGCGCTTTGGTGCGCGTTCGCGGCTTGGCTCCGGCCACGCTCTTGGCGCGCTCGGTCGGCTGGCGCAGCGTGGCGATCGTGCGCTCGAAGAGCTCCGCTTGACGCTTCATCAGACCGGCCGACTCCTCAAGCGCCCGCCCGGCGTCCTCGAGCGCCTCGGCTTGACCGCGAATCGTCGCGCCGGCCTGCTCGAGCAGATCGAAGACTGCATCGAGCGGAGCAAGCAGGCGCGAGGCGACCTCGCCCGGCAGATCTTTGCGCGCCGTCGCGGAGGTTGCGGAGGCGACGACGGCCTCCATCAACTGCCGCCACTCGTGCAGCAGCTCGCGTCCGTTGAGATCAGGCACAGTGCATCATCGCTCTGGGCACATGATGGCAGCGCCGGACCCGCGATCGGGACAGACTCAGACGGACCGGCCGCGAGCGGCAGGCGCACGTTTGCGCGAGCGTGCCCGGGCGACCGGCGCCTTTGGGGGTGCGGCGAGCTCGAGCAGATCCTCCATGCCCTGCTCGATGCCACTCGTCAGCACCTCGATGTCTGGCGCGCCGTCGTAGTCGCCGGTGACGCCGAAGTAGAGACCACCGTCGTAGGAGAAGATCGCAACGACGATCTGGATCGAGCCGACGACCGGCACGAACGGGATAGGACTCGAGCATGCCGCCGCCCGAGCGTCTGCACGGGCTGCTGTGGCCCGGGCACGTTGGTCGTGGCGGTGTGCATGTTCAGGCGCGGCGAAAGCGTCACGAGCCGGCTGCCGAGCGCGAGCAGCAGCGGCGGCGCGAAGCCCGAGAGCGAGCTCAGCACGTCGCCAGCGACGGCCTGCTTTGACTCCTTGATGCCGTCCATCTCGGCGCGGATGTGCGCGAGACGCTCGGCAGGGTCGCCGAGCCCCACCGGCAGACCCGCGAAGACCGCGGAGACGCGATTGTTGTAGACGCCTTTCTCGCCGCGTCGGCGCACCGACACGGGGACCATCGTGCGCACGAGCTGTCCCGCGGCGATCGGCTCACCGCGTGACTTCGAGCAGCGAGCGGAAGCCCTGCGTGATCAGCGTCAGGACAACGTCGTTGACCGTGCCGCCGAGCGCGCCGCGCACGATCTTCACGTCCGACAGCCGCGTTCGCGCCCAGCTCCAGCGCCGGTGCGGGCCGATCTGTCCGGTCAGCGAGGAGGCGCCGATCGGACGCAGGTTGCCGCCCGCAGAGCCCATCGCGCGTGCGATCTCCGCGAGCGATCGGAGCGTCTCGCGCGGGCGCGCCGAGCGCCTGCTGTAGGGCCTGCACCTGTCCGGCCGGGCTCGCACGACGCACCAGCGAGCGCGCGAGGATCTCAAGGCCCGAGGGCTCAGGGGCCGCCGTCCAAACGCCAGCGCCGGAGCCACTCGAATCGTCGGAGAACATCACCGACATCAGATCGGTCGCCGCGACGCCGTCGACCATGCAGTGGTGCACCTTCGAGAGCAGCGCCCAGCGCCCCTCATCCAGGCCCTCCACGACCCACAGCTCCCACAGCGGCTTGTTGCGGTCGAGGTGCTGGGAGAAGATGCGCGCCGCCATCTGGCGCAGCTCGACATCGCTGCCGGGTGCCGGGACGGCGGTGTGGCGGAGGTGATAGTTGAGGCTGAAGTGTGGATCGTCGATCCACACCGGCGGCCCTGCGGCGAGCGGCACGAAGCGCACCTTCTGGCGATAGCGCGGCACCAGGTCGAGCTTGCCCGCGACCATCTGCTTGAGCTCGGCAAACGGCGGTGGCGGCCCTGCGAAGATGCTGACACCGCCGATGTGCATCGGCGTCGCGTCGTTCTCGATGTGCAGAAACGACGAGTCGATCGCGCTCATCCACTCCATGGGTCCCCTCCTGTTCCCATCATGTGCAGTTCTCTCTCCTGCTGCATCTCAGCCCGACAGGTCCGCCAGGAAGCCCAGGATCTCGGGCACGACGAGCCCCGGATCCTCGCGATGGGGCCAGTGGCCGGCGCCCGCGACGATCAGCGCGCGGCTCGGCGCCGGTAGCAGCGCGGCCGTCGCGCTGAACAGCTCCGCCGCCACGAGGTCCACGGTCCCCCCGACGATCAGGCCGGGCACGGGTGCGGGGTGCTGGAGCTCGGGCGCACGCGCTCCGAGCGGCAGCGCGCGGTAGTAGGCGAGTGCGCCCTCGAGCGTCTCCGGCGAGGCGAGCGCCGCCTTGACGTGATCGAGGCTCTCCTCGCGCGCACCGCCCGACCAGTTCGGCGCCCAGCGGCTGTAGAGACGGTCAAGGTAGGCGAAGTCACTGCGGCTCGCGCTGCGCGCGGCCCAGGGCAGCTTGAGCGCGAGAAAGTGCCGTGCTGCGAACAACGAGGCCGGCGTGCGTCGCAGCAGGCTCGGGTGCGGAATCGCGATCGTGACGAGCCCGCGCACGCGCGCCGGCTCAAGTGCCGCGGCGACGTATGCCGCGAGCGCGCCCCAGTCGTGCCCGATCACCACCGCGCTGGGCGCCTCGATCGCGTCGAGCAGCTCCAGCACGTCGCGCCCGAGCGTCACCGGGTCATAGGGGCGGCCCGGCACGATCGTCTCTGGGTGGTAGCCGCGCAGCCACGGGACGGTTACCCGCCAGCCCGCAGCGGCCAGCGCGCCGTCGAGCTCAGCGTAGGAGTGCGGCGTGTCCGGAAAGCCGTGGAGCAGCACCACGTCAGGACCGCTCCCCGCCTGGGAGACCACGAAGCGATCTGAGATCGTGCGGAACTGCACACAGCCCAGTGTACGTGCGTATAGTCGCCAGATGTCAACTCGGCGCCTCGAGGGCAAGGTCGCGATCATCACCGGCGGCGCAGCAGGCATCGGCCTCGCGACGGCGCGGCGCCTTGCGGCGGAGGGCGCGAGCGTGCTGTTGACCGACGCCGACGCGGCCGGCGCAGGCGCCTGAACCCGACACCACGACGACTTGGAGTGAACCCCATGAGCACGACCAACCACCAGATCCGCCTCGCCGCGCGTCCGAGCGGGCTGCCAAAGCCCTCGGATTGGAGTCTTGTGGAAGAGCCGATCCCGACCCCTGCCGAGGGTGAGTTCGTGGTCGCCGTCTCACACCTCTCGCTCGACCCCGCGATGCGCGGCTGGATGAACGCCGGCGCCTCCTACATCGATCCCGTCGAAGTCGGCGATGTGATGCGCGCCGCCGGCGTCGGGCGCGTGCTCGCCTCCGAGCACTCGGGCTTTCCCGTCGACGCCCACGTCTACGGCAACTTCGGGATCCAGGAGTACGCGCTCAGCGACGGTAGGGGCGCGCTCGTGGTCGACCCCACGCTCGCGCCGCTAGCGACCTATCTCGGCACGCTCGGCATGACCGGCATGACCGCCTACTTCGGCCTGCTCGACGTCGGTGCGATGAAGGAGGGCGACACGGTGCTCGTCTCCGGCGCCGCCGGTGCGGTCGGCAGCGTGGCGGGACAGATCGCCAAGATCAAGGGCGCCGGGCGCGTCGTTGGGATCGCGGGGGGCGAGGAGAAGTGTCGCTGGCTCGTCGAGGAGCTCGGCTTCGATGCGGCGATCGACTACAAGGCCGAGGACGTGCGCGTCGCGCTGCGCACAGCCGCGCCAGATCGCCTCGACGTCTACTTCGACAACGTCGGCGGGGAGATCCTCGACGCCGCGCTGACACGCCTGGCGCGCGGCGCGCGCATCGTGATCTGCGGCGCGGTCTCGCAGTACAACGCAACCGAGGGCGTGCATGGACCCGCCAACTACCTGTCGCTGCTCGTCTCGCGCGCCTCGATGACGGGGATGGTCGTCTTCGATTACGCCGCGCAGTTCCGTCAGGCCGCGGCGGAGATCGCCGGCTGGATGCAGGACGGTTCGCTGATCTCGCGTGAGGACATCGTCGACGGCGGCGTCAGCGCCTTTCCCGACGCGCTGCTGAAGCTGTTCGCCGGGGAGAACATCGGCAAGCTCGTGCTGCGCGTATAAGCGGTTGGTGCAGGTTTCACCGGGGGCGCTCATGTCCGGCGCGGCGCCCTCCGATGCACTGCATATGCGAAGCCTGATTCTCAACGGAGCGCTCGCCGTCCTTGGCGCGATCGCGCTGCTCGGCTACCTGGCACTGAGCGTCGCCGCGCGTACCGCGGTGGCAATCGCCCCCGGGTTCGACGAGCTGCTCAGCAGCTAGACCCTGCGCGCCGGCCAGCCCTCAGTCCGTCCACCAGTCGGGCACCGGCACCCCGTCGCCCTCCTCCGGGCGCGAGCCGCCGACGGCTACGAGCTCGAGACCGTCGGGGCCGCCTTCGAAGGCGCGCACGACCTCTGGCGCGACGCGCACGACATCCCATTGGCGCAGCTCGAGGATCTCGTCATCGAGCTTGACGCGCCCGGAGCCCGCGGTGACGACGTAGGCCTCCTCCTGCTCGCGGTGGGAGTGACCCATGCCGGAGCGGTAGTTGGGCGCGTAGCGGAAGTAGCTGACGCCGAGCTCCTTTGAGTCGAGGTGCTTGCGCGCGAAGCGTCCCTCCACCTCAGCGCTGCGTGCGCCCGCGACGTCGTCCAGGTCCTTGAGGTTCTTGATCGTGTAGCTCGACATCGGTTGCCCTCTCGCTCGTCGTGTCCGGTGCCGCGAGGCTATCGCTCGACGATCGGACGCACCTCGATCGCGCCGCCCATCCGGGCGGCGGGTATACGCGCTGCGAGCTCGATCGCGGCATCCAGGTCCGCGGCCTCGAACAACAGATACCCGTTGATCGCCTCCTTGGTCTCCGCGAAGGGACCATCGGTGCGCAGCGTCTGGCCGTCACGGACGCGCACCGTGACAGCGGCGTCAGGCGGATGCAACTGCTGACCTGGGCTAACGCCCGGCGTTTCGTTGAGCGCCTTGTAGTCGGCGTAGACGGCGCCCTTCTCGGACTCTGAGAGCTCGTCCCACTCCTTCGACGGCGGCGTGGGCGTCGTGCCCTGGTGAATCATCAGCATGAACTTCATCGCGTCTCCTTCCTTTGGCTTGGTCGCCTATGAGACGAACGGGAAGCCCATAAATCGACCGAGCCTCACGATCGGGCAACGGCTCAGTCGACAAGGAGCGCGCTTTCATGCCTTCTGCTTGTGTTCGGGCAGCGAGCAGAAAGAGCGTGTAGGTGCCTAAGTAAGCCGGCGTCATCGCACGCGCGCCGGCCGGGAGTCTGCGAGGACGAGGCATCCCATGCGCCGTCGCTCGGCACTCCCTGGCGGCGGCGCGAACTGCTCGCGTGCAACCGACGACGTGTGTTCTACGCCGCGTTCAGAGCGCTCTAGCTCCTGACCTGTTCCTTGTCGCGGTCCTTGCCGCTCACCTTGTCCACGGTTTTCTTGACCGCGGCTTTGAGCTGATCGGCACGGCCATGGTTCTTCAGGCTCGCGTCGCCGGTTATCGCACCGGCGGCCTCCTTCACGCGTCCCTCTGCCTTTTCGACGTTCTTCTCAGTCATGGATCCTCCGGTGAAAGATGGTGGGGTTAGAGACGACCGCCTCTGCGATAGCCAAACCCGCCGCTCGTGAGCATCACAACGACAACGACGAGCAGCAGCAGCCACAGCAGCGGGCTGACAGCGACGCCGCCAAAGATCGCGGCGATCACGAGCACGATCAACAAAAGCTCTATTAGTCCCATTCGAGATTCCCCTCGGTTCGAGTTTCCTTGGCGCGGCGCTAACTAATTGCCCGGGTTCGGCGTCGCGCAAACCCCGATGGCGATTCGGCTGGCAGATCGAAGGCGCCGCGGCGACTGCGAGATACGGAGGAGATGCCTTCAAACCCTCCGACGGGCCGATCTCGAGCAGCGCACGCGGGCCGTCCATGAGCTGCTCAACAGCATCAATGACGCTCTACCGCGATCCCGAGCAGGCCGGCTCGGCCGCGGCGCAGCTCGCGCGGGAGCGCGTTTGAGTTGCTAGCCGGAGGTGAGTTTTTCGCGCAGCGAAGCGCGTACTTCGCGCAGGCGTGTGCGAAAGACTTTCAGTTTTTCTCGCTTCTGCGGTAGGAACACCTGACGGCGCTTTGACGTCGATGGGAGTTCCTTGAGTTCCACTTTCTTCGCCAGCGCACACGCGATCATGTGCTTGAGAAAGTGAATTTTGTAGACGTAGCCAAGCCGTTCCCGGGCACGCAGCTTGACGACCAGCAGGTCGGTCGCGGCGCCTTCGGCTTCTTCAACCTGAGCGGCGGCTTCTTCTGCGTCTTCCGCGTCCGCTTCCTGCTGCTCAGCCGCTTCCACCGTGGCGGGATCGTTGGTGGACGCCGATGCGCGTGGCGCCCCGAGGAGCGCCGTCAGCGCGAGCATCGCCACCAGCGCCAGGCCAACCGGCCGCGCGCCTGGCAACTCGCTCCACCCGCGCTCGCCAAGGCTCTGATGAGCGGGCGAGTTCGTGTAGCCGGATTTTTGCTCCATGCCCACCGAAACATACTCCGATCTGGCGGGCACGGCTTTGGTCGCCTGTGCAGTATTTGCGTGGCGGCTTTGGACATGCACGGCGGCTGTCGCCCGCATGCGCCCTGCGACGGGTCGAGCTGGGTGCTCACCCGTAACGCGCGGCGGCTTCGGCCAGAGCGGCGAAGGACGGCTTGTGCACCCGGCTCTTGGTCTCGATGCCGTACCAGTCGTTGGTGCCGTAGTCGACGTAGTTGAAGTAGATCACCATCGGCACGTAGCCGGTGCCCTTTGCCCAGGTCATAAAGCGCGTCACGTTCGCGGCCTGTTGGGTTTCGGTCCACTGCTGGCTGTCGCCGGTCGAGGGCTGCCCGACGGCCGTGGGCCAGCCGACCTCGGTCACGTAGACGGGCAGACCAGAGCCGGCTCGCGCGCCTTCGACGTCTTCACGGCCACCGAGCGCGCCGCCGTCCTGGCCGCTGGAGCCGCCGTAGGGATGGACCGTGACGCCATCGCAGTATTTCAGCGCGCCCGTGGCCTTCAGTTTCGGCCCCCAACTGCTGCTGGGACCGCTGCCGCCGTCCCAGTCGCAGAGCTCTACGGGGCGGATCGAGGGCGCGAGCGTCGCAAGCCCTTCGTGGACCGCTTTGGCGAGTTTGGCGTAGGCCGCGGTGTTCCCGGCGTCCGACCAGAAGACCGAGTTGTTGGCCTCGTTGAGGAGTTCTACGGAGAGCCCGCCCTGGCGACCGTATTTCGTGAAGTAGCTGACGATTTCGTTGGCGTAGGTGGTTGGGTTGATCGCACCGATCGCGCCGCCTTCGCCAAAGATCACGCTTGCGACCGATACGCCGGCTTTACCCATTTCGCCGAGCAGTGCAGCGTGCGATGAGCCGGTGCGCACGTAGTGGATGCCGCCGGAGGAAAGATCGGTGAAGCTCGATCCCGACCAGCCGCCGGAGTCCACGCCGATGAGCATCCCGGCCGCACCTTCGCGCGGGACTTCTTCGACGGCGGGTTCTTCGCTGGGAGCTTCGGAGAGGGGAACCGTTTTCAGGGGCGCGGTCCAGCCACCGATCGGACCGTCTGGCCCGTAGGCGCGCATTTCCACGACCGGCCTGGTGGCGGGCGGCGTGTAGAGGAGCTGAGAGGCCGGAATCGACAGCGATTCACGCCCGCTGCCGGCGAGGTTCTTCATGATCCCGACGCGGATGCTCGTCGTTCCGGGCGGCTCGGAGGTCACCTTCACGGCCGATTCGTATTTGACGAGCTTGTCCGTGATGCCCGTTTGCCCAGCGGCGATCGACGCGACGAGAAGCGCCGCGCAGGCCGTCGCGATAGCGGCGATCGTGCGCATACGGCCCTCACGGTAGACATGTCTTGCGGAGCTTTGCGCCGCTTCGCGGAGATCCGCTCACGCCCCGGGCTTGACAAACACGGCCTGAGCAGGGCTTTTTATCTGGGCTTATTTTTTCGCTTATTTACAGGTCGGAGACATCGCCACGGGTTCTGAGCGTGCCGCGCGTGCGCTCCCTAACCAGAGAAGGCTCGCGACGTGCCGATCACGCGTCCGCTCGCGTCGAGCGCCTGGAGCTTGTAGCTCGACGCGGTCTGCGAGATCGGGATCGCGGTCTCAAAGCCCGACTTGGTGGCGCTCGCGAGGACGCCCGGGCGAGTGCCGCCGCTGGAGGCCGCGAGGACCCTCCAGGACGCGAGCGCGGTCGCACCGTTCCAGCTCGCGTAGACGGTCGTCTTGCCGTCGTCGCCGCGCACCGCGGCTCCCGCGGGCGCAGACAGCGGTTGCCCCGACCACTGCTCGAGCGTCGTCCGGTAGGAGAGGTTCGGGCCGGGCAGCTGGCCCTCGAGCAGCAGCTTGCCCGAGCGGCTGTACTCCGAGAAGTACGGTTCCGAGCCCCAGCCCACGAAGACGTTGCCGTTCGGCAGTGGCTGGGTGTCGCCCATGTATTCCGATTCAAACTTGCCGTCACCTTTGTACTGGGCGAGCAGCGTCGCGGTGTGCGCGCTCTGATCGAGCTTGAGCACGAGCGCGCGAGAAGGACCCGTGGCGTGCACGGAGGTACCACCCCCGGTCAGCTGGCAGCAGTGGTCGTCGAAGACGCTAGCCGTCGCGGCATTCGTGAGCCTCACGTCGTGCTGCCACTGGAAGGCTGCGCCGGGGCCGAACTTGAAGCTCGAGTGTCGCCCGCCGAGCGTCCATTCGATGCGGCCAGATTCGATGTCCACGAGGTAGGCGGCCCAGGTGTTGCGCATCGAGACGAGGAACTTGTTGTTGGGAGTCAACTCGATCGAGTTGATGTGGTAGGCGTCCCAGGGAAAGCCGTTGGTCGGCAGTGAGGCCTGCGCCTCGCTCAGCGGGATGTGATCGAGCGCATCCCAGTTGCGTATGAGCTTGCCGGTCTTGAGGTTGTACTCCTGCACCGCGGAGTCGACCAGCGCGCCGTTGTAGGCGCCACCGTACTTGGAGAGGTTACGGGGAATGTTCTTGTTGGCTGTCACCCACGCCAGATCTCCACGGATCACGAGCTCGTGCAGGGTGAGCACCCAACCGCCCGTAGCCTTCAGACGGGCGAGCGGTTGGTAGTGCTGGTCGACTACTACGTATTCACCTGTTTCGGTCGCGCCGGTGTTCGTGACGCGACCCTGCCACCAGGCGAGCGCGGGTTTACCTTCATAGCTCTGAAGGCTGAGGTTGGCCGCCGCGACCTTTTCGGGCACGGGCTCAAACCAGACTGGCTGGAGCTCGTCGTCGAGGATCAGCGGCCCGCTCTGGCCGACGATCGGCGGTTCGTTCAGGTTGTAAAAACCAGTGGTGAAAATAAAGCCGGGCGCGAGCTCGCTCGGCGAGGCGTGCAGGGCACGGCGAATCCCGGGCGGGTGTAGCGCCGGCGCGGTGATGAAACTGTAGGCGCCGGCGGTCGTGTACTTGCCGATCGGCGCGCCGCGGGAGCCGGCGAAGGCCACGGTGAGCGCGACGAACAGCGCGAGCACGGCGGCGATCGCGAATGAGAAATGTCGCGCGGCGCGGCCGACCGCCTGCTCGGGTCGCGGCAGCAGCGTGAAGGTCATAATCGCCGCCACCGCCGCGAGCCCCGCGCCGATCAGGTAGGCAAGGCTGAAGCCATGGGTGAGCGCCGGCGCGACCTGCTGGCCTGTGCCGATCAGGTGCGTCGTGTGCTGGGTGGCGAGCGTGACGAGGACCGCGAGGCCGAGCCCACCGCCGACCTGGCGCGAGGTGTTGACGAGACCGGAGGCGAGGCCCGCCTGGCCCTCCTTGGCGCCCTGCGTCGCGACGATCGTGGAGGGCACGATCGACATCGCGATCCCGGCTGCCGTGAGCAGGCCCGGGATCATCACGTAGACGAGCGGGCTGCCGCTCGATCCGATGCGCGTGAGCAACAACAGCCCACCGGTCAGCATCAGCAGGCCGCCGCCCAGCACGGTGCGCACGCCGAACCTGGTCACGAGCCTGCCCGCACGCGAGGCGACGAGCATGATCATCAAGGTCATCGGCAGGAAGATCAGCCCCGTGTGCAGCGGCGAGAGGCCGAGGACCTGTTGCAAATAGAGCGAGCTCACGAACCACATCGGGAACAGCGCGGCGCTGAACAGCAGGACGATGTTGTTGGCGGCGCGCAGCGTCTTGGTCAGTTCCTTGAAAGGGATCAGCGGTGCCGAGGCAAAGCGTGTCTCGATCACGCCGAACAGCACGAGCAGCAGCACGCCGAGCGCAATCGGGCCGAGCGCGGCGAACGTGTCCCAGCCCTTCAGGCCGGCTTCGACGACGCCGTAGACGAGCACCATCTGACCGATCGTCAACGTCAACGCGCCTGCGAGGTCGAAGCTCGCATCGCCGCGCGTGCGCCGCCGCTCAGCCACCACTCGATAGGCCACGAGCGCGACGCCGAGCGCGATCGGAGGGTTGATAAGAAGGATCCAGCGCCAGCTCAGCACTTCGACGATCACACCGCCGAGCAGCACGCCGGCGGCTCCGCCGAGCCCGTTCATCGCAGCCCACGTGGCGATCGCGCGATGCAGCTGCGGGCCGGGCGCAAACGAGGCGGTGATGATCGCCAGCGAGCAGGCCGCCATCAGCGCGCCCGCGAGACCCTGCACGGCGCGCGCGGCGACGAGCACCTCCTGGCTCGGTGCGGCGCCTCCGATCAGCGAGGTGATCGCGAACAGCACCAGCGCGACGACAAAGGTGCGGCGCTGACCGAAGTGATCGGCCGCGCGACCGCCGAACATCAAAAAGCCCGCGAAGGTGATCGCGTAGGCGTCGACGACCCATTGCAATGCCGGCGAGGAGAAGCCAAGCGCCGACTGAATCGAAGGCAACGCGACGTTTACGATGCTCAGGTCGAGGATGACCATGAACTGCGCTACGCAGCAGACGATGAGCAGCCACTTCGGAGGCGTGCTCGCTCTGGGTTCGCTCAGCTGCGGCTCTAGCACTCGTGGGTTGGGCGCGGCCTCGACGCTCATGCGCTCCTACCTGTACGCGTGCGAGCGAAGCTCACGTGGCGTCGAAAACGCCTGGTAGGGTGAGCGCCCGAGCCCGCGAACGACAATTGGAGCCCGGCGCATGAAGAGAACACCACTGACCGCCATGCTAACGCTCATCGCGGTGCTGGCAAGCACCTTCGCGGTAGCTGGATGCGGCAGCAAATCTCCGAGCTCCACCGCCAAACCGGCGACGAGCAGCAACCCCACGACGACGCCGACAACGACGAGCACGAAGCACAAGTCCAAACCGGCCTACTGAGCGCGCGCTCATCCCGCCTGGCTCGCCTTGGGCAGTGCGGCCGCATAGCTGATCGTCCTCGTCACGGCCGAGGAACCGAGCACGCGCCCGTGCGCGTCCAGCGCCTGCACAGAGACATAGTCAAAACGTTCAGGCAGCGTCGTGGAGCTCTCAAAGCTGCTGGCGGCGATCGTCGCCTTCGAGACCAGCGACCCGGCGTGCTCACCGGCAAGCACGCGCCACGCAGCCACGTCTGTCGCGCCATTCCAGCTGGCGTGCACGATCGTCTCTTCAGCGGTGTTGTTGCGGCTGGCGAGCACCGCTGGCGCGCTGGCGGGCTGCGCGCTCCAGGGGAAGCGGTAGGCGCGGTAGAAGGACATGTCATAGGGCTGGTGCGCGTCGAATAGAAGCGTGCCGTCAGGCGTGTACTCGCTGATCGCGGGAACGCCGCCGTAGCCGACGAGCGTGTTCCCGTCAGCCAGCGTCTGCATGTTGCCCTGGCTTGCGGCGAGCAACGGCGGGTCACGGTGGGTGAGCGAGGAGACGAGGTACGCCGCGTGGGCCTTCAGGTCAAGCCTAATCCGCACAGCACGCGACTCGCGGTGGATCGGGGGGTTCGATCCGTCGTCGAAGATCGAGATCTCGCCGTTTGCCAACAGCCGCGCGTCGTGCTGCCAGGCCGTCCTCGTGCCGGGACCCATCTTGAAGGAGCTGCGGTTTCCGCCAAGGCGCCAGAGGACCTTGCCACTCCCGCCTTGCAGTTGGTAAGCGGCCCACGTGCTGCGCGCGGAGATCAGGAGGTTACCGTCGGGCTCGGGCTCGATCGAGTTGAGGTGGAAGTAGTCCCAGGGGGTCGTGTCCGTGGGCGTCTCCACTTCGGACTCCGCGGCAGCGATGTGGTCGAGGCTGTGCCATTCCCAGCGGATCAGCCCCGTGCCGAGGTCAACCGCCTGGATCGCCGTGTCGACGATCGCACCGCCGCGCGAGCCTTGGACCGCGCGGAGGTCGCAGCGGATCGGGTTGTAGGCGGTGATGTAGGCGATGTTGCGCGGGGCGATCTGTAGATCGTGCAGGTCGGCTTTCAGGCCATTGGCGCCTGGGATGCGTGCGACTACCTGATAGCTGGAGCTCATCAGGATGTCTTCTCCCTGACCAAAGCCAAGCGAGAGCACGCGCCCCTTCCACCAGCTCAGCACTGGTTGACCCTTGTATGTCTGCCTGCTCAGGTTCTCCGCGGTTTCGCCGCCGGAGAGCTTCGCGAACCAGATCAGGCGACCTTGGGGGGAGTAGATCAGCGGCCCGTACTGGCCTGGGCCGGGACCATTCGTGGTGAAGATGTCGCCCGCACCCGGATCGCGGTCGGGCACGGTGACGGTCATCACGGGCACCTGATAGCCGGGCAGCGTGTAGAAGCTCTGATAGTCGGCCGGCGCAGCCTGCGGATTGTGGAACTCGGGCACACTGCGCGTCGGGTAGGGGGTATCGACGCGGAAGCGAAAGTCGACGCGCTTGCCCGCGGCCGCTCCGATCGCGGCGCGCACGGTGACTGTCTCACCCGCCTCGAAGGGGGTATCGGGCGTGAAGCTCGCGCCGTCGCCCTGCGAGTAGCCGCGCAGGTGTCCGCTGTGAGGGCCACTGCGCGCGCCGACGACGGAGACGTCTCGTATCTGCGCAGAGGTTGAGCCCAGGAAGCTGATCTGCGTGTCCGGGTTGGCAACGCCGCTGCCCGGTGCGGGCGAGACGTCAACGTCAGTGCCGGGCAGCAGCGCGGAGCGTTCGGACGCCGACGCCAAGCACGCGGGCGAGACGCCCGCCACTGAGGAGTGACTCGAGCCGGAGGACAGTCGCAGGCTTGGTGAGCCGAGCACGACAGCGAGAACGCCCCAGGCGATCGCGGCGACCCCCAGGATGATGAGTAGATTGCGGCGCATTTGGAGTGCGAAACGACCGGCAGGGGCACCGGCGCGCCCGCTGGGTCGAGGGCGGAAGCCTGCCACATCCAATGCCAGAACACGTAAGAGTTACGTCAGGCGAGAGCCATCTGCGCCGGCTAAGGACGCTGATAGCTTGGATCGGTGCGTCGCCTCCTGATCCTCGTGTCGATGCTCGTCCTCGTGGACACAATGCTCTACGCGGCGCTGACCCCGCTCCTGGCGCATTTCGCGCACGAATTGCACCTCTCAAAGGCGGGCGCAGGGTCGCTCGTCGCGGCCTACGCGGCGGGCGCGTTGCTCGGCGGCCTGCCGGGCGGTCGCACGGCCGCGCGACTCGGGCCGCGACGCGCGGTGCTCGTGGGCCTCGCGCTGATGGGACTTTCGAGCGTCGGCTTTGCCTTGGCGCATAGCTTCGCCGAACTCCTCAGCGCACGGGCGATTCAGGGAACGGGCAGCGCTTTTACCTGGGCTGGCGCATTCTCCTGGTTGATGAACAGTGCGCCACCGGGGCAGCGAGGTGCGCTGATCGGGCGCGCGATGAGCGCGGCTGTCTTCGGCGAGCTGCTAGGTCCGATCCTCGGCGTCGCAGCGAGCGCGCTCGGGCGCGCGGCGGTCTTCTCGGCGCTCGCAGGCCTCGCGTTGATTCTCGCCGTGCTGACCGTGCAGATAGACGTGGCTTCACCGATGGAGCGCGTAAATGTGACTTTGCGAAGCGCGCTCGCGGTACGCCGCTTCGCCAACGGTCTGACGCTGCTCGCGATCGCTTCGATGCTGTTTGGCCTGCTCTCGGTGCTCGCTCCCCTGCATCTCGCCGCGGCCGGCTGGAGCGCGGCGGCGATCGGCGCGACCTGGCTCCTCGCCGCCGCACTCGAGGCGAGCGAGTCGCCGTTGATCGGACGCCTCAGCGACAGACGCGGGGCGATGAGCCCTGCACGCCTGGCGCTGCTGGCAAGCGTGCCGGCATCCTTGGCATTGGCCACCGGTGCCGGCCCGATCCTCTACGCGCCGATGATCGTGCTCGCAGGCCTTGCCTACGGAGCACTGTTCACGCCATCCTTTGCGCTCGTCTCAGAGGGCGCCGAAAGCGCGGGCCTCGCGCAGGGCATGGCCTTCGGGCTGATGAACGCCGCCTGGGCGATGGGAGCGATGATCGGGCCCGCAGCGGCGGGCGCGCTCGCGGGTGCGGCGGGCGACTCGATTCCCTTCGTGCTGGCCGCGGCGGGTTGCCTGGCTGCGCTCGTTTTCCTGCGTCCGCCCGCGACACCGGCAACGGCAGTGCGCTCGCGGACTTGAGCAGCGCGCCGGCGCGCGGCGTCCAGCTCGCAGGCGCCTCGTCGGAGAGGTCGCTCTCGCCGCCGCACCGCGTCGCCGCCGCTGTGCGCGCGGCGAGCGTGCGCCTAGGATGCAGAGGAGATGAGCCCGGCCAAGAGGACGGACACGCCGGCGCCGGCGCCGCACGTCGCAGACCGCCACGATCTGCTCCGCGTGCACGGCGCGCGCGTGAACAACCTTAAGGACCTCAGCATCGAGATCCCGAAGCGTCGGCTGACGGTGTTCACGGGAGTCTCCGGCTCGGGCAAGAGCTCGCTGGTGTTCGGCACGATCGCCGCCGAGTCCCAGCGTCTGATCAACGAGACCTACAGCGCATTCGTGCAGGGCTTCATGCCGACGCTTGCGCGGCCAGAGGTCGACGTGCTCGAAGGGTTGACGACCGCGATCCTCGTCGACCAGGAGCGGATGGGCAGCAATCCCCGATCCACGGTCGGCACCGCCACCGACTCGGGCGCGATGCTGCGGATCCTCTTCAGCCGGCTCGGCAAACCGCACATCGGCTCGCCCAACGCCTACTCGTTCAACGTACCTTCGGTCCGCGCGAGCGGTGCAATCACCGTGGAGCGAGGTGGCAAGACACAGACCAAGAAGGCGAGCTTCAACCGTCTCGGCGGCATGTGCCCACGTTGCGAGGGCCGGGGCGCGGTCACCGACTTTGACCTCGCGGCGCTCTACGACGAGCGCCGCTCGCTCAACGAGGGTGCGCTCACGATCCCCGGCTACAGCATGGACGGCTGGTTCGGGCGCATCTTCAAGGGCAGCGGCTTCTTCGATCCGGACAAGCCGATCGGCAAGTACAACAAGCGCGAGCTTTACGACCTGCTCCATAAGGAGCCGACGAAAATCAAGGTCGAAAACATCAACCTCACCTATGAGGGGCTAATTCCGAAGATCGAGAAGTCGATGCTCGCCAAGGACATCGACGCACTGCAACCACACGTCCGCGCGTTTGTGGAGCGGGCCGTCACGTTCGCTACCTGCCCTGAGTGCGAGGGCACGCGGCTCAGCAAGGAGGCCCGTTCCTCGCAGATCGACGGGATCAACATCGCCGAGGCCTGTGCAATGCAGATCAGCGATCTCGCTGCGTGGGTGCGCGGGCTCGATGAGCCTTCAGTGGCGCCGCTGCAGAAGGCGCTCGCGGAGAGCCTCGACGCGTTTGTGGAGATCGGACTCGGCTATCTCTCGCTCGCGCGTCCTTCGGGCACGCTCTCGGGCGGCGAGGCCCAGCGCACCAAGATGATCCGCCACCTCGGCTCCTCGCTCACCGATGTCACCTACGTCTTTGACGAGCCGACGATCGGCCTGCATCCCCACGACATCCAGCGCATGAACGACCTGCTGCTGCAGCTGCGCGACAAGGGCAACACCGTGCTGGTCGTGGAGCACAAGCCGGACGTGATCGCGATCGCCGACCATGTCGTTGATCTGGGCCCACTCGCCGGCGCCAACGGTGGTGAGGTGGTGTTTGAGGGCAGCGTCGAGGGGCTACGAGCGAGCGGCACGTTGACGGGCGAGCACCTGGACGACCGAGCATCGCTGAAGCCCTCTGTGCGGACGCGTTTAGGCGCGCTGGAGGTACGCGGCGCTGACACCAACAACCTGCAGAATGTCAACGTCGACATCCCGCTCGGCGTGCTGGTCGTTCTCACGGGGGTTGCGGGCTCGGGCAAGAGCTCGCTGGTGCAAGGCTCGGTGGACGGTCGCGACGGCGTGGTATCGGTGGGTCAGACGGCGATCAAAGGCTCGCGGCGCAGCAACCCGGCGACATACACGGGCCTGCTCGACCCGATTCGCAAGGCGTTCGCGAAGGCCAACGACGTCAAGCCAGCGCTGTTCAGCGCCAACTCACAGGGCGCCTGTCCTGCCTGCAACGGCGCGGGTGTGATCTACACCGACCTGGCGATGATGGCCGGCGTGGCGAGCACCTGCGAGGAGTGCGAAGGCAAGCGCTTCCAGACAGAGGTGCTCGCATACAGCTTTGGCGGCAAGGACATCAGCGAGGTGCTCGCTCTGTCGGTTGCCGAGGCATGCGAGTTCTTCGCCGCCGACGAGGCGAAGACGCCGGCCGCCGAGAGGATCCTCGAGCGGCTCGCAGACGTCGGGCTCGGCTACCTCACCCTCGGCCAACCGCTAACGACGCTATCCGGCGGCGAGCGACAGCGGCTCAAGCTGGCCACCCACCTGGGCGAGAAGGGGGAGGTCTACGTCCTCGACGAGCCGACCGCGGGCCTCCACCTCGCCGACGTCGAGCAGTTGCTCGACCTACTCGACACGCTCGTCGACTCCGGCAAGTCGATCATCGTCATCGAGCACCACCTGGCGGTCATGGCGCACGCCGACTGGATCATCGATCTCGGCCCCGGCGCCGGTCACGAGGGCGGCAAGATCGTCTTTGAGGGCACGCCCGCAGAGCTCATCGCCGCGCGCTCCACGCTCACGGGCGAGCACCTGGCAGCCTACGTCGCAACCTGACCGACGTTCACTGCCGGCGCGTGGGGTGGATATGCGCGCGGAGGTTTAGCACGCGCATAGATGGGTAATACGCGCGTGCGGTGCATTCGAGTGAGAGCCGGGGCCAGGGGACCGGGAGCTGAGTGAGGGGGAACCTCTGCGTGTGGGCGCGAGATGGGAGAGAGATGCTGCGTGCTAGTCGAATGAGTGGCGGTTGTGTGTCGAGCCGACCGGGAGAGGGGCGGCGCTGGATGAGAAGGCCTGCGCTTCGACGTGGGGCGCGGATCGGTATCACCTCGATGCTCGTGGCGTTCGTCTGGTTGGTGACGGCCACGAGCGCGTTTGCCTTCACTGCCCAGGGAAGCGCGAAACAGGTTTATGTCACTGGCCTGGCGCCGAACGCTCAGGCGTCGCTGCTCAACGCACAGGGCGGGACCGTCTATACCCAGACCGCGGACGCGCTCGGAGGGTTGCTGTTCCGAGAAGTGCAACCGGGGAAAGGCTACCGGGTCAGTGTTACTTCGACGGGCGAAGCGTCAGGTCCGATCACCGTCCACTCAGACGCAGCGGCGCCGTGGGATCCCAGCATCTACAACCAGACGATCCCCGACAACGGATACACATATCTGACGACGCGAGACGGGACCCAGCTTTCGATCGACGTCCACCCGCCGAGCAGTCCTGCGGGTGAGCCCGGCGCGCCTTCGAGCTTTCACTTCCCGACCTTCCCGCAGCCGGGCGTGCCGACCCCGAGCTACACGCCGCCCTACCCGACGATCATCGAGTACTCAGGCTACGGCTACGCGAACCCGGCCGGCCCGGAAAACGGCATCGCGGTGCTCGCCAACTTGATGGGCTTCGCGGTCGTCGACGTGAACATGCGCGGGACGGGCTGCTCGGGCGGCGCCTATGACTTCTTCGAGCAGATGCAGAATCTCGACGGCTACGACGTAATCGAGGCGATCGCACACCAGCCGTGGGTGCTTGGCAACAAGGTTGGCATGCTCGGCATCTCCTACGGAGGGATCAGCCAGCTGTTCACAGCACAGCTGCGCCCACCCGACCTCGCGGCGATCGCGCCGCTGTCGGTGATCGACGCGACGGCGACGACGCTCTATCCCGGTGGCATCCTGAACACCGGCTTCGCGGTGGCGTGGGCGCAAGAGCGCCAGCAGAACGCCGAACCAGCGGGTCCCACCAACGGGCAGCACTGGGCATACGAACGGATCCAGGAAGGCGATTCAACCTGCGCTGCTAACCAGGCACTGCACGGCGAGGCGGCAGATCTGATGGCAAAGATCCAGGCGAACTCGACCTACAACCCGTCGGTGGCCGATCCGCTGGATCCGGTCACGTTCGTACACAAGATCAATGTGCCGACGTTCCTCGCCTGCCAATGGGAGGACGAGCAGACCGGGGGTCATTGCGCAGATCTCGCCCAACACTTCACGGGTACCGAACACAAGTGGTTCACGTTCACCAACGGCGCCCACATCGACTCGCTCGATCCATATACGTACAACCGCCTGTACGACTTCTTGGAGTTGTACGTCGCACACCAGGCGCCGATCGTCAACCAGGCGGTCGTGCGTGCCGCAGCACCGATCATCTATCAGGAAGCGATGGGGCTCCCCAAGACGGACCTCGTCACGCTTCCGGCAGACCCGATCCAGCTGCAGCCAACCTACGCATCGGCGCTGGCCGCCTTCGAAGCCCTCCCGCAGGTTCGCGTGCTGTTCGACAGCGGCGCAGGGACCTCGCCGACCGGCAGCACCACAGCCGGCGATCCCTACCCGGGGTTTGAACAGTCGTTCTCTAAGTTCCCGATTCCCGGCACAAAGGCCCAGAGCTGGTACTTCGGCCCAAGCGGCGCGCTCGCTTCGCGCCCACCGGCCGCAGAAGGAGTCGACTCCTACACCTCTGACGCGAACGCGGTTGCCCTCACGGACTTCGGCGCGAACACCGGCGGAGGCGGCCTCTGGGGCAACGCGTCGGAGTGGGATTGGCAATGGGCGCAGCCGCCGGCCTCCTCGGCCGTGTCCTACGTGTCGGCGCCGCTAAACGCGAACACCACGGCGATCGGGGCAGGCGCTGTCCACCTCTGGGTGAAGTCCTCGACCCCTGACGTCGACCTGCAGGCGACCATCAGCGAGGTGCGCCCAGACGGCAACGAGACGTTCGTGCAGAACGGCTGGCTGCGGGCTAGCGAGCGCAAGCTCTCAAGCGACGCGAAAAACATTCTCAAGCAGGCCCCGACGATGCTCCAGCCGATCCCGACGATGCTCGCCTCCGATGAGGAACCGATGCCCGCGGATCAGTTTGTCCCGGTCGTGATCCCGCTCTACTTCCAGGGGCACGCCTACCGCGCGGGCTCGCGCATCAGGGTCACGATCTCCGCACCCAACGGCGCACAGCCGGTGTGGTCCTTTAGCCAGACGCAGCCGTCCGGTGCCACAGCGACGGAGTCGATCGCATTCTCGTCAAGCATGCCGTCGAGCCTGATACTCCCGATCGTGCCGGGTGTCAGCGTGCCCACGGCGCTACCCGCGTGCCCGAGCCTGCGCAGCGAGCCCTGCCGGCCCTACCAGGCGGTCGTGAACAACGGCTCTTGAGCCTGCGTGCGAACCCTACGCGGCTGATCGCACCAGCGGTCGGATTGGCTGACTCCACGCCGATCCGGCGATTAGTAGGCACTTCTCGAGTGGGCCGTCCGGGAATCGAACCCGGAACCTTGGGCTTAAGAGGCCCCTGCTCTGCCGGTTGAGCTAACGGCCCGTGAGCTTCGCCGCCGAGACCGACCGGCGCGAGCTCGAATTCTATCCAAGCCGTTCTCGTGGAGCCGGCTCAGAAGACAACCGTGCGTCGGCCGTCCACGATCACGCGGTCGTCCAGATGCAGCGCCACTGCCCGCGCGAGGACCATGCGCTCGACGTCGCGTCCGACGCGCTCGAGCTCGCGGGCGCTCTGACGGTGATCGACGCGCACGACGTCCTGATCGATGATCGGCCCGTCGTCGAGCTCCTCAGTCACGTAGTGCGCCGTCGCGCCAATCAGCTTCACGCCACGCTCGCGCGCACGCCCGTAGGGGTCCGCGCCGGCGAAGGCGGGGAGGAAGGAGTGGTGAATGTTGATCGCCGGCGCACCCACGCGCTCGAGAAAGTCGGCGCTGAGGATCTGCATGTAGCGCGCCAGCACGAGGAGCTCGGCGCGACCCTCGAGCAGCTCCAGCATCGTCGCCTCGGCCTGCGCCTTCGCGCCTTTCGCGACGGGGACATGGTGGAAGGCGACGCCCGCGGCGAGCGTCTCGCGCTCGAGATCTTCGTGGTTTGAGATCACAGCCACGACCTCCGCTGCGAGCTCGCCGCGGCGCATCCGCCAGAGTAGGTCAACCAGGCAGTGATCGTGGCGCGAGACGAGGATCGCCATGCGCCGGCGCTCTCCCCACCAGCGCATCTCCCACTCCATCGCGAAGCGTGAGCCGACCTCCGCCGCAAAGCTCTGCTGGAGGGCGTCCCGGTCGAAGGGCTCAGCGATGAAGAACTCGGTGCGCAGGAAGAAGCGCCCGCCGCTGGGGTCGGAGGAGTACTGGTGGGAATCGACGATGTTCGCGCCGCGCTCGAACAGGAAACCCGAGACGGCGGCGACGATGCCGGGCTGATCCGCACAGGCGATCAGCAGGCGTGCGCTGAAACGGGGAGGCTCAGGCGCTGCGACTATTTCTTGGTGCTCGTCGTGCCGGCCGGCGCGGGCGTGGGCTTTTTGACTTCTGTCGCCTGCAGCTGTCCGTTGGGGCCGAGCTTGCCCGTGTAGGTTTTGCCGTTCGTGGTCGTCGTGTAGACCTTTTCGCCGCTCGGGTTCGCCTTGACTTCGGCGAGTTCTTTCTTGATGCGCACCCGCTGGTTGCTCGGCGCGAGACTGACCGCCTTTTCGGAGGCCAGGTCGCCCACGCGAACGTTCTTGGCCTTATACGCGTACTGCGCCAGGGAGGCGTACAGCGCGGCGCTTTTCGGCTTCGCCGCAACGACGATCTGCAGCACCTGCACCGCTTCGGCCGGCTCGTTAAGGCCGCCTTCGCTGTAGATCGGCAGCATCAGCTGCGCGAGCTTCGCGCTCGGCTTGGGCGGGTTCAGCGCGAGGTAGCTCGTCCACGACTGGGCGGCCTGATGGAAGAGTTCTTTGCCCTTGCCCGTGATGCCGGTGCTGGTCACGTAGGCTTCGCCGCCCGCTTCGTGGAGCTGGGCTTCGGTGAGTTTTTCCCACGCGGCGAGGTTCTGGGGCTGGCGTTCGGTGATCTTGCGGTACTTCTTGATCTGGTTGGAGAAGCTTGCAGCGTTCGAGCCTTCGTTGTTGCTCGCCGCGTTCAGCAGCCCACCACCACCCAAGCCGCCGCCGACGCCGAAGCCGACGAGGCCGACGCCCATCAGCAGCGCGAGGCCGGTGTAGATCAGACGAACCGTGCGTCGACGGCCCTTACCTCGAAGGTCGAACAGCATCAGTCTGAGAGTTTGGGGTCTACGTGGTCGATCATCTGCTGCACGGTGGGTTCCGGCTCGTCTTCCCGCACCGGCCTCTCCCCTCGGGTCGGCCGAGCTGCTGGTGTTTCGATGGTCTCCTCATCGTCGCGACCGCTCGCGGGCGGTTTGACGAACCTGGCCAACAGGATACTCGCCTCATACAGCACATACAGCGGGACCGTCTCGAGCACGAGCGTGACCGCATCGCCCGGCAGCAGCGCAGCGACGATCGCGCAGCCGAGCAGCGCGTAGCGGCGGTTGTGACGCAGCTGCTTGGGGGTGACCAGCCCGAGACGCGTCGCGCCGAGGATCAGCACGGGGACCTGGAAGACGAGCCCCATCGCCAGCAGCACGGTGGCGGCAAAGCTATAGAACTGGCTCGCCTGCACGAGCACGTTGAATTGTGCGGAGTTGAAGTTCACAAAGAAGCGAACCGCAGCGGGCAGCACCACGAAGTAGCCGAACAGGACGCCCGCCACGAACAGGAACGGCACGGCGGTCAAGAGCGGCGTGGCGGCGCGTCTCTCACTGGGCAGCAGCGCCGGCATGATGAAGCCGTAGAGCTCGTAGAGGATCACCGGCAGCGAGATGATCAGCGCGAAGTAGAGGGTCACCGTGATCGTCGTCGTGAACGGCTCGCCCACGCCGAGCGTCACCGGGTTATCGCCCGGGGAGCCGCGCGGTAGCGCGAGCGCGTCTGTCCGCAGCGTCTTTAGCAGCGGGCGCAGCTGCGCCCGCGCCTTCGCCGAGACGCCGCTGCCGGGCTCGCTGAGCGTCGCCAGTGCAGCCTCGGTGTCAGCGGCGATCTTCAGCACGCCTTTTTGCGCGAGCACCGCCTGCCCCACGGTTCCCTGCCCTTTGGCAACCTGCTTCTTGGTCTGACTCTTCAGCGGTTCGTTGACGATTTCCAGGAGCAGGTGGTTCTGCCATAGGCAGATGCCGAACACCACGGCCAGCACCGCACCACTGACGATCAGGCGCGAGCGGAGCTCATCGAGATGGTCCACGAGGCTGAGGCGCTCTTCGTGGTCGATCGTGCGAATCACGCGGACCATGGGGCCCTTGAACCTACCACCGCCCGTTCGCCCCGCATCGCCACGCCCGCGGCGGGGTAGTGAGAGACACGCTGCTCTTTTCCGTATTTATCCGTACCCGCAATCCGAAGGAGCCTCCTCAGCGGTGCTAAAGCCGCCGGCCTTCCGCGTCGATGACAGCTGCAGATCAGATGGACACCGAGAAAGACCCCCATACACAGCCTTCTGAGTCGCTCCCCGGCGGCGAACAGATCGACGTCGTCTACGGCATCGATGCCGCGCCGGACACGAGCTGCTCCCCGGATCACCTGCACATTTGCTTCCACTGCTCCGGCGAGCTCGTCTATCCGTTGGACTGGTCGGAGGAGGGTCCGCGCCACTGGCGCGTCGTGCTCCGCTGTCCGGAGTGCGAGTCGCGGCGCGAGGGCGTCTTTGAGCAGACCGCCGTGGAACACCTCGACGACGAGCTCGACCGAGGCTCGAGCGCGCTGCTCGGCGATCTGCGACGCATGACGCACGCGAACATGTCCGAGGAAGTCGAGTTCTTCGTGCGCGCCCTGGACGCCGACCTGATCACACCCGGCGACTTCTAGACGCACCGGGTCTTGCTAGCGGTAGCGCTCCACCACCGAGTCAGCGACGAGCTCCAGTAGCGCCGAACGGCCGTCGGGGAGCACCGCCGGCAACGCGTCCTTGGCCTCGGCCACGACCGCGAGCGCCTGCTCACGCGCCTGCGCCAGAGCACCCGTCGCGGCGATCCGCTCGCACAGCGCCTCCGCCTGCTCGGGGCCTCCCAGCGAAGCGAGGTCGTAGGCGGCCAGCCCCGGCTCGCGTTCGCGGGCGAGGATGAAGGGCAGCGTGACGGTGCCGTCGAGCAGGTCCGTTCCGCGGGCCTTGCCCGTGCGCTCGACCGGCCCTGAGACATCGAGGATGTCGTCGAGCATCTGAAACGCGAGCCCGATGCGTCGCGCGAACGCGCCGAGCGCATCGGCGAGCGCGGGGGAGCCTTCGGCGCCCGTCAACGCGCCGAGCCGACAGGCGGCCTCGAACAGCGCCGCGGTCTTCAGCTCGCAGCGCCTGAGGTAGCGCTCGACGGCGACATGCGACGCGTAGGCGTCCTCGCGCTGTAAGAGCTCGCCTTCGGCGAGCGCCGAGCTGGCCTCCGAGAGGGCCCGCAGTTGGGCCGCATCCTGATTGCGCGCGAGCTCCGCGAAGGCGCGCGAGAAGAGCAGATCGCCCGTCGCCACGGCGACCTGGCGTCCGGCGCTCGCCGCCACCGTGGGATGCCCGCGACGCAGCAGAGCGCCGTCGATCAGATCGTCGTGCACGAGCGTCGCGGAGTGCACGAGCTCGACCGCGACGGCCGCCCTGATCAGCCGCTCCTCGCCATCCGGGGTATCTGGCGGTCCTCCCGCCGACTCGGCCGCGAGCACGACCAGGAGCGGGCGCAGGCGCTTGCCGCCGGCGGTGACCGTGGCATTCGCATGGCCGGCCAGCGGTCGGCCGGCCTCGGCGGTGACCCGCTCGAGGTGGCGCTCGCAGCGCACCATCCGCTCGCGCAGTCCCGCCCCGCCGAGACGCATGATCGCGTCGAGCCCGTCCGCCTCGCCCGACGGCTCGACGGCCGTGGCGGTGCTCAGCATCATCGCCCTCCGCCAGGGACCGTACCGGCGTGGATCGCGACGATTCCCCCGGCCGTCAGGATGTAGTGAATCTCTTCGAGGCCCGCGCGCTCCATCTCCGCGGCCAGCACCGCGGGGGCGGGGAAGCGCTTGACCGAGTTGGGCAGGTAGGTGTAGGCCTCCGCGAGGCTCGCATCCGCCTCGGTGCCCCGCAACTGTGCCACCAGCGCTCCAAGCGCACCCGCCAGGCGGCCGAGCTGCGGCACGATGCGATCGAACCAGAGCCCGTAGAAGACCGACAGCGGCGGGCGTGTCGGGTTGGTTATCTCTAGCACGACGACCCGTCCACCCGGACGCACGACCCGCACCATCTCCGCGAGACCGCGACCCAGATCGTCGAAGTTCCGTGCGCCGAAGCCGACCGTCGCCGCGTCGAAGGATGCCGCGTCGTAGGGGAGACGCATCGCGTCGGCCCATTCGAAGCGAGGCCGTACGCCGCGGGGGTCGACTCCTACCGCCTTGACGCGCGCACGATCGAGCATGCCCTCGGCGAAATCGCTGCCGACGACCTCCCCGTCGGGAAAGACGCGACGCGCGAGCTCGATCGCCATGTCCCCTGTGCCCGTCGCCACGTCGAGCACCCGACTACCAGGTCCCACGCGCGCGAGGTCCACGGCACGTGCACGCCAGTGGTGATGCAGCCCGGCCGTCATCGCCGTGTTCATCAGGTCATAGACACCCGCGATGCGATCAAACATCGCGCGCACCTGTCCCGCCTGCAGCGCTCCGGCCTGGACCCCGAGAGGTGCGCCGGCTCCCTTGCGAGCGGGCATGGGCGCGCTACTTGAGCTGGGCGAGGAAGTTGACGATCGCTGTGAACTTCTTCGGCGGCAGGTTCTTGAACGACGGCATCGGCGCCGTGGGGTTCACGAGCGTACGCGCGATTCCCTGCCGGGGCAATCGCGAAGCGATCTTGCTCAGGTCGGGGCCAGGCCCAGAGTTCCCGTTCTCGCCGATCTTGTGGCAGGCCAGACAGCCCGATTGGGCGACCACCTTCTTGCCCGCTTCGTATTCGGAGAGCGTCGAGCCGCCCGCATGAACGACCGCCGCGGGCGTCGGCATTTCGATCACCGTCGGCGAGCCCGCGTTGGCTCCCGCGTAGGTCAGGTAGGCCATCGCCGCGATCACCGCGATGCCCGTCAGCGTCGCGATCGGCCGGCGCTCGGGGCGGCGCTCGGGTCCGCGGTCATAGAAGGGCAAAAGGAACAGCAGGATCATGCCGAGCGTCGGCACACCGATCGTCGCCAACGGTACGAGACTCGGCGGCTTGACGACGCGCAGGACCTCGAACAGGAAGAAGAAGTACCACTCCGGGCGCGGGACGTAGGTCCCGGTGGTCGGGTTCGGCTTGGAGCCGAGCTCAGCGCCGAGCACGAGCGACATCGTGATGATGACCGCCATCACCACGACCGCCATCGCGCCGTCCTTCGCGACCGCATAGGGAAAGAACGGCTTGCCTTGGGCCTTCAGGATCGAGTAGTCGCGGAGGTACTCCTCCTTCTCGCGCTGGTTCATACCTCCGCCTCGCGCAGCTCCGAGCGCTTCTCCGCCTTCTGCCACGGCGGCGCGGTCGTGCCCAGCTTGGCCACGAGGTAGAGGTGCGCGCCGATCAGCGCCGCGATCGCGCCCGGCACGAGCAGCATATGAATCGCATAGAAGCGCGAGAGCGTCGTCGCGCCGAATTCTGAGCCGCCGCGCAGGAAGTCCGAGAGGTACGGCCCGAGCAGCGGGCCGGTGCCGTTGATGTTGACGCCCACGATCGTCGCCCAGTAGGCGCGCTGATCGAACGGAAGCAGATAGCCCGTAAAGGACATCGTCATCGTCAGGATCAGCAGCACCACACCGATCACCCAGTTGAGCTCGCGCGGGTACTTGTAGGCCCCGAAGAAGAACGTGCGTCCCATGTGCAGGAAGATCAGGATCACCATCACGCTCGATCCCCACTTGTGCATGCCGCGCACGAACTGGCCGAGGAACACGTCGTTGGTGACGTAGCGAATCGATTCGTAGGCGCCGCCGGAGGGGTCGGGCCGGTAGTACATCGCCAGGAAGACGCCGGTGACGGCTTGCGAGAGGAAGGCGAACATCGTCGCCGAGCCAAGCGTGTAGAACCAGTTGGTTCCCTTCGGCACCTTGCGGAACATCAGCCAGCGTCCCGCGCCGCTCAGCGATGTGCGCTCGTCGACCCAGTCGACGACGTTGATCCCGGCGGCCTTGGCTTCCTCGATCGGGCCGCCCTTGCCGTTTGACTCGCCCGGACGCGGCGGCGGTTCGCGCAGCGGCGGCGGTAGAGGGGGCGCGGGGAGCTTTGGCATCTTCGGCATCGGGCCCGCGCCTACAGTTTCTGTGCGCCGGGGCGCGAGGGATAGAGGTACTGGCCGATGCCGTCAAGCGGCTCGCCGGGATCGCGTGGCGAGAAGCGCCGCAGCTCGCTGTTGACGCTGAAGCGCGGGCCCACTTCTACATTGCCCGCGTTTACACGCGTATAGAAGCGGTCGAGCGGGCGCACCGGCGGACCGCCCACGCGGCGACCCAGCAGGTCATAGACGCCGCCGTGACAGGGACAGATAAAACGCTCGGCTGCGTCCACCCAGCGCACCGGGCAACCGAGATGCGCACAGCGGCTGGAGATCGCGATGAAGGGCGTGTCCTTGTCGTAGGGGTCCGTGTCGATCGCCGCATTGAACTTGCGCACGTAGACAGTCGTCTTGCCGGCCTCGCCGATGCTCGGCGCGACAGTCAGCACGACGGGGATGTAGTTGAGGTCGGTGAACATGCTTTCCGGGCCGACCGGTTCCCAGTGTTGCGGCGTGCTTTTGAAGATCGGGCCGATCGCGAAGCCCAGCGCCGGCAGGGCGAAGGCGCTAGCCGCGATCGCGCCCGCTGTGTGCGCGGTGCCCGTCATGAAGCGCCGCCGCGTAACCGTCTCACCCTCAAAGGCGCCGGGGATCTGCCGATCGAGCGTGTACTTGGACTTCTGTTTCGCGTGCTTGTCTGACACCGCGGCTAACAATATCGAGGCGCGATTCAGGGCGGCGTCGGGGCTCCTTGTGAGCTTGTGCGCATCGCCTCGATCGCCTTGGGGTCGCCGCTACATACGAGCTGCTTGGCAGAGGCGTGCAGATCACTGGAACCCCACCCGACAGCGTGTGCGCCAGCTGCCCATACGGCGTCGGCGAGAGGCACGTCGCCGGCGCCCTGGGCGAGTGCGCTGAGCGTGATCGTGTCCGCCAGCTCCGCTACAGCGGTGGTGTCGCCCAGAGCCACGAGGCGCGCGAGGCCGATCGCGTAGAGTCGGTCACCGGCGAGCAACCTCAGATCTGCCTCCGGGACCTGCACGACGCGGGGAGCTCCGTAGTGGAGCAGGTAGCCCTCATAGATCGCCTCGACGAGGAGCTCGTACTCCTCGGGACTAGCGCTCGCGCGCGGGCCCTCGGCGGCGAGCTGCGCGGGGCTCGAAGAGCTGCGCGCGGCCTCGCTCGCCGCGCAGATCTCCCCCCGCCACCAGCGAAGCCATCAGACCACCCCCCTCGAGCAGCAAGCGGCGCAGGCGCCCGAGCCCTCCCTCCGCGGTGCGATCGACAACCGGGCTCATGCGCGCGCCTGCGGCTCATCGAGAGCAGCAAAGGCCTCGGCGGCGGCCTGGAGCGTTTGCTTGAGCTGCTCCTCGCTGTGGGCCAGCGAGGGAAACCAGGCCTCGAACTGCGACGGCGGCGGATAGACGCCACGTGCCAGCAGCTCGCGACACCAGCGCGCGAAGCGCATCAGCTCGCAGCGCGTCGCAGTGCCGAAGTCGGTGACCGGCGTATCGCTGAAGAAGACCGTCAGAAGGCCCGTCGCACTGACCACCTGGACGGTCTGACCCGCAGCGCGAGCAGCCTCGCGCAGGCCCTCTGCAAGGCGTTCGGTGTAAGACTCAAGGCGCTCGTAGGCGTCTGCGTCGAGCAGCTCGAGCGTCGCCAGGCCGGCAGCTACAGCAAGCGGATTGCCCGACAGCGTGCCCGCCTGGTAGACCGCGCCGGCGGGAGCGAGCATGCCCATCAACTCGGCGCTGCCGCCGACCGCGGCGGCGGGCAATCCGCCGCCGATCACCTTGCCCATGATCGTCAGATCGGCGCGCACCCCGGCGAGCTCCTGCGCGCCCCCCCGCGCCACGCGAAAGCCGCTGATCACCTCGTCCAGCAGAAGCAGCGCGCCACAGGCGTCAGCACGCTCGCGCAGTAGCGCGAGAAAGCCGTCCGCGGCCGGTACGAGGCCCATGTTGGCGGGCAATGGCTCGGCGATGATCGCGGCGAGGTCCTCGCCCTCGGTTGCCGCCCTCAGCGCCGCCTCGTCGTTCCAGGGGATCACGACCGTCTGTGCCGCCGTGCTCGCGGGCACGCCTGGACTCGCGGGCAACGCCTGCGTGGCCAGCCCCGAGCCGGCCTCGGCGAGCAGGCCATCGAGATGGCCGTGATACGCGCCCGCGAACTTGACCAGGCGCTCGCGACCGGTTGCTGCGCGCGCGAGGCGGATCGCGGTCATGCTCGCCTCCGTCCCCGAGGAGGTCATGCGCAGCATCTCCACGCCCTCCATACGCGCCGCGACCTCCTCGGCGAGCCGCACCTCCGTCGCGGTCGGCGCGCCGAAGCTTGTTCCCCTAGCCGCGGCCTCGCCGAGCGCTTGCACGACATGGGGATGCGCGTGACCGTGGATCAGCGGTCCCCAAGAGCAGACGTAGTCGATGTAGCGGTTGCCGTCGACGTCGAGGATCTCCGCGCCCTCGCCGCGCGCGATGAAGATCGGGTCGCGACCAATCGCGCGCATCGCGCGCACGGGCGAGTTGACCCCGCCGGGGAGCCGCTGGAGTGCCCGCCGGTAGAGCTCCGCCGAGCGCGTGTCGGTCAGCGGCGCCGTCACGGCCGCCTCAGGCGTGCTTGCTCTCCCAGTTCTTGAAGTCCTCGGTGAAGTAGGTGAGGCGAATCTTCTTGAACTCGGTCGATGAGTAGAGGGTCGCGCGCTCCTCGATGCCGGTCTGCTCGGCAATCGCCGCGAGCACCGCGTCGCACTCCTCCTTGGAGCGCCCGTGCGCCATCGTGAAGACCGAGTAGGGCCAGTCCTCATACGTCGGGCGCTGGTAGCAGTGCGAAATGCCGCGGAAGGAGGCCATGCGACAGCCGAGCTCGAAGATCTGCGCGTCGGGGACCTTCCAGACGCCCATGCCGTTCGCCGAGAAGCCCGCGCGGCGGTGGTAGAGGATCGCCGCGACACGCCTGAGCAGTCCCCGCTCTTGCATACCTGCGAGATGGTCAAGCAGGCGCTCCTGGGTCATGCCCAGCTCGGCGGCCGCAGGCGCATAGGGCTCTTCGATGACAGGCATGTCGCCTTGCAGCGCACGAATCACCGCGATGTCGAGCTCATCGTAAGGCTGGGGCTCGAGGTCGATCGGCTCCTTGACCTCGGCAGCGCTCGCGAGCGCCTTCGTGTCGCCCTCCATCTCCAGGTCCATGCGGATCTTGAACAGCTTGAGCGTCGGCAGTTGGCGCACCGACTCCGCCCCGGACTCACGCGCGAGGATCTCCAGCGTCCCGTCCAGGCCGAGCTTGGAGTCCGGCTCGGTCGCGATCGTGAACCACAGGTTAAAGTCGTGGTTGCGCAGGTAGTTGTGCGAGACGCCGGGGTGTTCGTTGATCACCTGCGCCGCGCGGTGCGGGTGCTCGGGGTCGACCTTGGCGGCAACGAGCATCGAGGAGTAGCCGAGCGCGCGCGTGTCAAAGATCGGCGTGACCTGACGGATGATGCGCTTGTCGAGCAGGCGCTCGACACGGCTCATCACCTCTGCCTCGCTGACCGCGCCCAGCTCGGCGACGTGTCGGTAGGGGCGCGGCGCGATCGGGAAGGAGCCCTGCATCAGGTTCAAGAGCTTGCGATCTGTGTCGTCGAGCGCCACCGCCGCGCCGTCCTTGCGCGAGCGAATCTTCGGCGTGGCCGCGGCAGCGCGATCGGTCTCGGTTCCGTCGCCGATCAAGTCTGTTCTGCTAGCCATTTGGCTGCGTCCTTTGCGTGGTAGGTCACGATCGTCTCAGCGCCCGCCCGGCGCAATGAAGTGAGGATCTCAAGCACCGCGGCCCGCTCGTCGAGATAGCCGGCGGCGGCGGCGGCCTTGACCATCGCATACTCGCCGCTGACGTTGTAGGCCGCCACCGGCAGGCGCGTCGCCTCCTTGACCGAGCGGATCAAATCGCCGTAGGCGAGCGCCGGCTTGACCATCACCATGTCGGCACCCTCCTGCACGTCGAGCAGCGCCTCGCGCACGGCCTCCGCGCCGTTGGCGGGATCCATCTGGTAGGCACGCCTATCACCAAACGCCGGCGTCGAACCTGCGGCGTCACGGAAAGGGCCGTAGAAGGCCGAGGCGAACTTCGCGGAGTAGGCGAGGATCGGGGTATCGCCGAAACCCTCGCCGTCGAGCGCCTCGCGGATCGCGCCGACGCGCCCGTCCATCATGTCCGACGGCGCGACGATGTCCACACCCGCGCGTGCGTGGCTGACGGCCGTGCGGGCGAGCAGCTCGAGCGTCGCGTCGTTGTCGACCGCGCCGTCCTCGCGCAACACACCGCAATGCCCATGAATCGTGTACTCACACAGGCACACGTCGCTAATCACGAGCAGGTCCGGGTGCGCCTGCTTGATCGCGCGCGCGGTGAGCTGCACGACGCCGTCCTGCTCCCAGGCACCCGAGCCCTCCTCATCCTTGGCGCTCGGCACGCCAAAGAGCATTACTGCCGCGACACCCAGCGTGGCTGCCACACCCGCCTCCGCCACCGCGGCGGCAAGCGATAGGCGCTCAACGCCGGGCATTGTGGCGATTGGCTCGCGCTCAACGTCGCTGAGTCCCTCGGCGACGAACATCGGCAGCGCCAGCTGGCCGGCACGGAGATCGGTCTCACGGACGAGCCCTCGCAGGCCCGCCGTGGCCCGCAGCCTGCGCATACGCGTCTGTGGAAAGGCCATCGCTCACTTCAGGGTAGAGCCTCGCGCACGACAGCGAGGCTCACTCCACGCGGCGCAGACCCACCCGGGCGAGCGCTGCGAACAGGAGCGTCAGGCCGATCAGATGCGCGAGCGCGGGACCCAGCGCGGGCGAGGAGCGGTTGACCGCGGCATCGAGCGCCTGCAGCGCCGCCTTGAAGGGGAACACAAAGGAGATCGCCTCGATCGCGGCGTAGAAGCCGCCGGACACCGCGCCCGAGGGCACGAGCGCGAGGAAAGCGACGGGGAGCGAGAGCAGGAAGGCCATCAGCGACGCCGCGCGCACCTCCCGCGCGAGCGCACCGATCGCCACGCCGAGCGCTGCGAAGGCGAGCGCGCCAAAGGCGAGTGCAACCACCCAGAGACCGGAGCGACTCCAGTCCAGCGCTACGAAGGCGCCGACGCCGGCCAACATCGCGAGCGCCACGACGAACGCGCAGCCTGCCGCGAGCAGGCTCTTCTCAGCGAGCAGCAGCTCGCGGCTGACGAGACCGCGCACGAGCCGTCCAAGCGCGCGCTCTTCGCGCTCTAGCGCGACCCCTCCAGCGGCGAGCAGTACGCAAACGAACATCAGCGAGACGCTGACCGCGACGACGACCGCGAAGGTGTTCAGTGGCGTGCGCCGCCCTTTCAGCAGCGAGCTCTTGACCTTGATCGGCTGGCTGATCGTGGTGAGCACACGCTTGCTCAGCGTGAGGTTCTGCGCGGCGAAGCCCGCGAACGCAGCGACACGTTCGAGTTCGCTGCGTACTCGCCCATGTGGCTGGCGCGCGATGATCGCGCCCAGCGTGGCTGGAATGCGGTCGAGGCCGATCAGGTTTTCGGGGGCGCCGAGGATGCCCAGGTTGCCCCCTTGCAAGAGCGCGGCGATCGCCTTAGCCGCCGCCTGCTGGATCTGTTCGGAGAAACCCAGGTTGGCCTGCGCAATCGCCGAGTCAAGCGATGCGCGCACGAGTGATTGCTCGAGTGCGTCGCCGTTGTAGAGCACTTCGAGCTGTGCCTGCTCCGTCGCCGAGGACAGGCGCGCGGCGATATTCGGGGGGATCACGACCGCGGCTATCACCGCGCCCGATTTGACCTTTGCGATCGCCTGCGCGCGCGAGGGTACGCGCAGCGAGTCGACCTGGCTGAAGAGCTGCGTGGCGTACTGGCTGATCGCGACCCGTTGGCTACCGACCTTGACGGTCTCACCTGGCGGTGTTTCATCGACGATCGCCACGTGTGGCCGCGCCGGGCTACGTGAGATCGCAAAGCCGATCAGCAGCGCGATCGCCACGGGGTAGACGATCAGCAAAGCAACCAGCAGACGTGAGCGGCGCAGGATGCGCAGATCCTTGAGCAGAAGCCACCTCATGTGCCACCGCCCGAATCGACCGATCCCGCTGCTCCCTGCAGCACGAGGAAGCGCAAGAGGGCCTGCTCGAGGTCCTCTCCGGGCTCGCCCGCGGCGGCAAGCTCGGCAGGTGGGCCGTTGAGCAGCAGGCGCCCGTCGGCGAGCACGAGTAGACGGTCGGCGTGGCGACGCGCCTCCTCGACGCTGTGCGTTGAGAAAAGCACCGCTGTACCGGCGCTGGAAAGACCGGCGATAAACGCCCATAGCCGCTCGCGCTGGGCGGGATCGAGCGAGGCCGAGGGCTCATCGAGCGCGAGCACCGGCGGATCTGCGATCAGCCCGAGCGCCACGTTCACGCGCTGGCGGTTGCCGCCGGAGAGACGCCCGACCGGTTCTGAGGCGCGGTCTGTTAGGCCAGTCTGCGTGAGCATCCGCCGCACCGCCGCCGCGGGGTCGGCGAGCTTCTCCAGGCGCGCGAACAGCTCGAGGTTCTCGGCTACGGAGAGCTTTGCGTACAGCGCCGGCTGCTGAGGCGCCCAGCCGATCTCGCGGGCGCCGCGGCTGACGCTGCCGGTACTGGGCTGCTGGATGCCCGCGACGATCGAGAGCAGCGTCGTCTTGCCCGCGCCATTGGGGCCAATCACCGCGACTGTCTCGCCCGCCGCCAGATCGAAGCTGACGTCTCTGAGCGCCTCAAGCTCGCCGTAGCGCTTGGCCAGAGCGCGCACGCTCAGCACGGCGCTCACAGCAGCTCGCGCGAGGGGCGGTCCCATGACTCGAAGGTGATGTGACGGGCGAGATAGACGACCGTCTCGCGCAGGACCGAGAGGATCGGCAACGCGATCAGCGCTCCCACGATGCCGTGCAACTGAAGGCCGAGCAGCAGCGCGAAGATCACGAGCAACGGGTTGATGCGCAGCGTATGGCCGAAGATCTGCGGCGCGACGATGTGTCCCTCGAGCTGCTGGAGCGCGACGAACATCACCGATACCCAAAGCGCCGAGACCGGTTCGTTGAACAGCGCGATCAGCACGGCGGGCAAGGCCCCAACGATCGGGCCGATGTAGGGCACGAGCTCCATCAGCCCGTAGAAGACCGCGAACACCACCGCGTAGCGCTTCCCGTCCGGGAAGATGCCGATCAGCCCGAATATGTAGAGCGCGATCCCGGCCGTTGCGCCCATGATCAGGCTGAAGAGGAGCTGGCCACCGACATAGCGCGCAACCGCGCTCTGTACGAGCGTCGGGTAATCGTCTGCCGGGCTGCCGTCTCCGTCGGGCATGTACTTGCGGATCAGCCTGCCGATGCGTTGACCGTAGAGCAGCATGTACACGGACAGCACGAACACGAGCAACACGTCGAAGCTCGCGCTGACCACTTCGGTGAGCAGGCCGCCAGCTGAGGAGACGATCGAGCTCGAACCCTTGACGAGTTTGTCCTGCAGGGTCTGGAGCGCCGTCTCACCCTGCTTGATGAACTTGACATGGATACCGCTGCTGTTGAGCGTGTTCTGAAATTCGGCCAGCGAGCGGTTCGCTTTCTTGACCAGATTTGGCACATCGCGGCTGAACGATGCGACCTGGTTGGAGATAGGGTTGGCAACTAGTACGCCAATCCCGCTCAGGGTGAGGAAGAATGCGAGATACACAGCGAGCACGGCCAACCCGCGCGGCAGCTTGCCGCGCTGGAGGAACGCGACCGCCGGGTTGAGGATCAGCGCGATGAGCGCCGCGACGATGAAGATAACGAGCACTTTCCCGGCGGCTTTCGCCACGACCCAGATTGCGACGAGCGTCAGCGGCAGCAACACGAGTTGGACCCAGCGCGGCACCACCGCGCGCGGCGGCTCGCGCGGCTCGTGCTCGGAGGAGTCGGCCAGCTCGCGCTCCTCGGCGCTCGGTGGAGCGGCCTCAGGAGCTTTCTCGGTCACGCCGCTCACTTCCCTCCCATCATTTTCAGAGTATGGCTGAGCCCGAGGCGGCGCCCGGTCAGCCGCCGGTCAGCATCCTGTTCGTCGGCGACGTAGTCGGCGGGCTCGGCCGGCGTACGCTGCTTGACTGTCTACCCGTACTGCGCGAGCGCCACGCGCCGACCTTCGTCGTCGTCAATGGCGAGAACGCCGCCGGCGGGCTCGGCATCACGCCGAAGATCGCCGATCAGATGTTCGCGGCGGGCGTCGATGCGATCACGCTCGGCAACCACACCTACCACCGCCGCGAGATCTTTCCCTACCTCGAGCGCGACCGCCGCATCGTGCGCCCGGCGAACTACCTGCGCAGTCAGCCCGGCCGTGGCACCTGCGTGGTCGAGAAGGACGGCCTGCGCCTCGGTGTGGTCAACCTCAGCGGCAACCTCTACCTGCGCGCCGGACGCTCGGCCTTCACCGAGGTCGAGGTCGCCCTCGCAGAGCTGGGAGACGTCGATCAGATCCTGCTCGACATGCACGCCGAGGCGACCTCGGAGAAGATCGCGATGGGCTGGCACCTCGACGGGCGCGTGACCGCTGTGGTGGGCACCCATACCCACGTGCCGACCGCCGACGCGCGCGTGCTCCCGGGGGGCACCGCCTACATCACCGACGTCGGCATGACCGGACCGCGCGGAGGCGTGATCGGCGTCAAGCGCGAGCAGGCGATTGAGTCGCTCTTGACGCAGATGCCCGTGCGCTTCGAGACCTCTGAAGAGGATCCCTGGCTGATGGGCGTGCTCGTCAGCTGCTCAGGACCGCGGCGGGCCGCGTCGATCGAACAGGTGCTGATGCCGCGTCCGCCACAGGGCGCGCCGGATCGCTGAAGCGCCCGAGCACGGCGAGCATCACGAGCGGGAAGAACCAGGGGATGTAGAGGTAGAACCAGTGTTCGATGCCGAGCTGTGTGGCGATCACGATCGCGGCACAGGCCGCCGCCAGGCCGACGATGTCCTGGCGGCGCGGGATCACGGCGAGCAACAGCGCGAGCGCCACCGCCGCTCCCTCGGCGACCTGCTCGAGATCGCCGAGACCGTACAGCCCCCAGATCGAGAAGGGCGAGCCGCGGTTTGACTGGTATGCGATCGTGCGCTCGTAGATCGTGTGCAACGAGTCGTGGCTAAGCGCAGGGATGAAGGCCACCGCGGCCGTGACCGCAAAGGCCACCGCGAACGCACACAGCGCCCAGGCACGCCGCGTGCGTGAAAGTCCCATCAAGCCGTCCGTCGCGAGCACCGGTGCCAGAGCGAGCGGCGCGAGCTTGCTCAGGCCGGCCAGCGCCGCAAACGCGCCACGGGCTCCCGGGGCGAGCTTCGAGCGGTAGCCCGACGCGAGCAGCGCCGCGAGCACGAGCGCGGCGACGAGCGTGTCGTTGGAGTTGCTCTCCAACGCGAACAGGGTGAAGGGAAAGGAGACCCACGCGTAGGCGAGCGCGACGCCGAGCGTGGGACCGCGCATGCGTCGGCCGATCAGGAACAGCAGCGCTACGGACAGCAGGTCGAAGAAGATCGCCGCCGCGTGCGCGGCCGGCAGATCGTCCCATCTGCCGCTCCAGCCAAACGCCTGCTCAAAGGGTACGTACACCTCGTAGTTGACCGGTCCGTAGGTGTCGCCGCGTTCGTTGTCGGACGGATAGGAGCCGTAGAGCGGCTCGTCCTTCACGACGCGGTCGGCTCCGATCACGCCCGCGTAGCCGACATCGATCACGTTCGAGTCGGTCACGTTCAACGCGATGCGAAAACCGAGCAGGAAGATCACGCCGAGCGCCAGCCAGGGGACCGGCACGAGCAGGTGCAGCGCGGGCGCCCGCGGGCGCTCACCGCGCCGTCTGCGTCGCGTCAGCGCGAGCATGCGCGCGAGCAGGTAGAGCAACGGTGGGTAGGCGAGGGGTACGGAGGCGTAGATGTGGGCGTGGTTGAAGAAGGCCAGCGAGACCGAGAAGGACAGCAGCACGAGCAGGTCCAGGTGCAGCAGCGAGAAGGGCCGGCGGAAGTTCAGGAAAGGCACGAGAAACAAGACGCACAGCGGCAGCCAAATGTAGAGCGCGTTGACGTGGCGACCGAACGCTCCCTTGTAGCCGCGCGCCATCGTCCAGGCGACCTGAAAACCCGTCCACTGTTCGATCACGCGCCCGGAGAGATCATCGATGATCACCTGCCCGATCTCCTTCTTGCCCCCGCGCGAGAAGTAGCTGACCTGCCAGCGGAACTGCTGCTTGAGGTAGGCACCCCCATAGGAGCCGCGGTATTTCGCGCGCTCGGCACGCATCTTCGGCAGCTTCGCGGCGATCGCGAGGACCGCGTTGGCCGATAGTCGCCGCCCGGCTGGCGGCGTGTTGGACGCGATGACCGGGATCGGCGCGTCGGGGTTGCTCGAGCTCGGCGCAGACGAGGCAGCGCGCGACGCGGCCGTGTCCGTACGGCTGGGGGCGCCCGTGAGCGATTTTGCCGAGATGCCCGCGGGAAAGCCCGGGTCGGCCAGCGCGCTCGCCGGCCCCAGGCAGATCACGGCACAGGCGATGCCGATGAGTAGACGGCCCATCGCGGGAGGGTAACCGCCGCCGGCATCGCCCGAGACAGCTACCCGCCGCCGACTCGCGGCCTACGCGTGGCGTCAGATAAACCGCCGCTGCGCCTCAGCTCGCGGCGGCGAGACCGAAGTGGCGGCGTACGATCGGCGCGATGTCGCGGATCGCCCACTGCGCCGGCTCGGGGGCGGGGAGCTCGACGCCGCTCAGCACGAGCGCGCCGAGCGAGTCGGAGGCGTGCAGGGAGCCGTGGCTTCCACCGCCGATGTGCACCTGGCGCCCCCAGTCCATGAACTCATAGCCCGGGGAGGCGGACATCAGCACCTCGCCGGAGGTCGCGCAGGTGAGCGCCGACCACGTGCGCGCGAGCGCGTCGGGATACTCGGGAGAGAGCAGCACGCCATCCTCGATCTCGGCGCCGATCGCCTCGAGCGAGCCCTCGAAGTCCCAACCGACGCCGCGCGGGTCGACCACGGAGCTGCCGGGAGCGAAGCGCAGCTCGCCGCGACGAGCGCTCGCGATCACGCCCTCGCGGGGCGCCTCGTGGGCATCGCGCTCGAGCCACAGCACGAGGTCGATCCCTTCGATGCTCAGCGCCCGTGTCACGACCGAGGCACGCATCGCGTCGCGCTCGGACTCGTGCAGCGCATAGACCATCGCGGCGCGCTGGGAGGGACAGACAGCGATCCGCGGCTCCACGTCACGAGCCCCCTCGGAGGAGCGCACCGGACCGAGCACGCCCAGCTCCGCGAGCTCATCCTGCAGCGCGATCGAGGCCGTCACCTCCGCCTGGGAGTGGTCGGCCATCGCGATCACCGCGTGCTCCTCGAGGAACTCATCGACGCCACCGGCCGCGTTCATCACGCGGGCAAGCTGCAGGTCGGCCTGGGCGAGCGACTGGAGCTGTCCCTCCGGTCCGCGCTTGTGCGAGAACCAGTCGTTGTCGGGTAGCGAGAGCAGCAGAAAGTCGAACAGATCATGCTCGGTCAGGTAGGCCGACACGCAGCCGGAGTGGCGGTCACGCACACCGGGCATGCCAAGGCCCGAGCGGCAGCCCGTCCTACGCGAGGAGAAGATGTCGGCGTAGAAGAGCTCGCGCGGGCCCATCACCGGATGGCGGATAAACGTCGAGGCGACGCGCGTCAGCGCCGTGTCGCGCTGGGGCTCGTGGCGGTGGCGGCCGCGATACATCAGATATGTGGTGCCAGCGGTACGCACCTCGGCATCGTCAAGCGACTCGAACACGGTTTCTGTCTCGGCGGCGAGGTGCGCACGATTCATGTTGTAGACGAGGTCCGTCAGCTGGCGAGCGATCCCGAGGCGCTGGGAAGAGCGAAAGCTCGAGCCATATTCGACATAGCGCTCCTCCTCGCGGTGAAACCAGTTCATCGCGGGAATGCGATGAACGTCTTGGCCTACGCCCGTTACGATCGATGCGGCACAGACAGGTGTCACGGATGGAAACGCGGCGACGCAGTCGGGGATGTAGCGACCGCGTCTCATCAGTGTCTCCAGCACAGGGGCGCCACCGGAGGCAACCGCGCGCTCGAGCATCGCGGGCGCCATCGCGTCGATCACGCAGAGGACCAGCTTGGGCGGCGTGGCGCTCACCGGCCGGCTGCCATCAGCGGCGCAGCACGCGCAGTCCCGCGTACTTCTCACCGGCGCGGCTGCGAGCGCGCATCAGCAGCAGCACGAGCGCCGCGAGCAGGACATAGCCGAGCGGGTGAAGCAAGCTAACGAGCGCGGCGAGCACGAGTGCGGCGGCGTCGAGATACACGCTCAGAGCCTCTCGCGCGGTGCGGTCGGGCAGGCGCGCACGAGCACCTGCAACGACGGGCCCGACCGCGGCCTGGGCCAGGTATACGGCGAACAACCCACCGATGATCCCGGGCCACCAAGCGTCCCTGTGCGCGGCGAGCGTGCCCGCGAAAAGCAGCGCGCCCGTGCCGTAAGCGGTCCCGGCGATGGCCGCAGCGAGCGGATCCGGGCGCCCGCGCGGCGCGGCCGGATCGAGTGTCGGCGCCTGACCGAGCAGCAGCTGGGCGGCGTAGGCCAGCACGAAAGCGAGCGCCACGACGAGCAGCCACCAGCCGGCCTGCAGAAAGTGGAAGGGGTCGAGCGCGAAGCTCACGCCTAGCGTCTTTGCGGAGGCGAGCGCGCCCGCCAGGAGAACGGGCAGAAACGGGCGCAGCCCACAGGCGCCAGCCAGTCCGGCACCGAGGCCGATATAGAAGAAGATGCCGTGCATTTCGGGTGCTGGCGGAGGTGCGATACCGTGCGTCGCCTCTCCGATCGGTGAGCACGATAGACGACGCGTGAGGCGGGGATGCCCAGGGGGCGCCGCCACGAGGTACAGGCGACGCGACGGCGAATAGGAGACGAGAGCCAGATGCAGCAATCGACCAGCGGAGGCGGAGGCGGGCGCAGGGCTCGTCCGACGGCGCACGAGCTCGCGCGCTACGAGGCGCTGTTCGCGACACGCACGCGCGGGATGAAAAGCTCGGCGATGCGCGAGATGATGGCGCTGACCGAGCAGAGCGATGTGATCTCGCTGGCCGGCGGCCTGCCCGACACGAGCACGTTCGCGCCGGAGCTCTACGCGAAGCTGATGGCGAAGGTGGCGGCGGAGTCGACCGCGCGCGCGCTCCAGTACGGGCCGACAGAAGGGATGGCCGCGACGATCGCTTGCATCGTCGAAGTGATGGCCGCAGAGGGAACGCTGGTGGACCCGGCCGAGGTGATCGTGACGACGGGTGGACAGCAGGTCATCGACCTCGTCTGCAAGACGTTGATCGACCCCGGCGACGTGATCGTCGCGGAGGCTCCGACCTACCCGGGTGCGATCCCAACGTTCAGCGCCTACCAGGCCGACGTGGAGCAGATCGAGATCGACTCCGACGGCATGCCGATCGACGTGTTGGAGAGCACGCTCGATCGTCTCCAGGCCGAAGGCCGGCGGCCGAAGTTCATCTACACGATCCCCAACTTCCAGAACCCCGGTGGGGTGACGATGTCGCTGGCGCGGCGGCGCAGGCTCGTGGAGGTCGCGCGCGAGCGTGAGCTGCTGGTGCTCGAGGACAACCCTTACGGGCTGTTGCGCTACGAGGGAGAGCCGCTGCCGACGCTGCACTCACTCGATGCGGCCGCGATCGGACGCGAGGGTGCCTCTGACCTCGTGGTCTATCTGGGCACGTTCTCGAAGATCCTCTCGCCGGGGCTGCGCCTCGGCTGGGCGGTCGCGCCGCGCCCGGTGCTCGAGAAGCTAAACCTCGGCAAGCAGGGTGCCGACCTCTGCTCCTCGAGCGTGACCCAGACCTTCGTGGCGGCTTACTTCGGTGAACGCGGCGCGCACGGCGAGCCCGCCTGGCGAGGCTACGTGGAGAGCCTCAGAGACCTCTACCGCAGGCGTCGCGACGTGATGCTCGAGTCGCTCGAGGCGCACTTCGGTAGCGCCGCGAGCTGGACCCGTCCCGAGGGAGGCCTGTTTATCTGGGCGACGCTCGATGAGCGCATCGACACGACCGACCTGCTCGCGCTCGCGCGTAAGAGCGAGGGCGTCGCGTTCGTGCCAGGCCGAGCCGCCTACATGGACGGACGCAGCGGCGCCTCCTCGATGCGTCTGAACTTCGCGGGTGTGCCCGACGAGGACATCCGCGACGGCATCCAGCGGATCGGCCGCGCCGTTCGCGAGCAGCTGCGACTGCTCGGCTCGCTCACCGGCTCGGTGCTGCCCGGCGCCGAGGTCGCTCCACCCCCGCTCGCTACGCCAAGTGAGGATCGCGAGACGCCGCTAGCGGATGTCCTTGAGCTTCCGCGACGCGAGCAGGGCGCCGCGGAACGCCGCCGGCGCGATCGATGAGCGCCGCGCGGCGGGTCGCGATCCTCAAGGGGGGTAGCTCGCTCGAGCGCACCGTCTCGCTGCGCTCCGGCGCGCAGGTGCAGGACGCGCTGCAACGTCTTGGCCACGAGGTGATCGCGCTCGACGTCGGCGAGGGGCTGGTCGAGCAGTTGCTCGCGAGCGAAGCGGAGGTGGCCTTCATCGCGCTGCATGGTCGCTATGGCGAGGATGGCACCGTGCAGGGCATTCTCGAGGCGATCGGGCTCCCCTACACGGGCTCCTCGCCGGCGAGCTGCGTGCGCAGCACCGACAAGGTGCTCGCCAAGCGCCTGATGCGCGAGGCGGGCATCCCGACCCCGGACTTTCACCCGCTGCGCGAGACCTCGATCAAGGAGCTTGGCGCCGCGGCGGCGCTCGGGCGCATCGAAGCCGACCTCGGTCTGCCGCTCGTGGTCAAGCCCGCCAAAGGTGGCTCGGCGCTCGGCGTCAAGTTCGCGCGCACGAGCGCGCAGCTGCCGGGCTCAATGGTCGGAGCGTTCTCCTATGACCATACGATCCTGCTCGAACGGTTCGTAAAGGGACGCGATCTTGCGGTGTCGGTGCTCGACAGCGCCGAGGCGGGAGCACCCCCCCAGGCGCTGCCTGTCGTTGAGGCGGTACCGCGCGAGGAGGACTTCTACGACTACGAGTCACGCTATGAGATCGGCATGACGACGTTTGTCTGTCCTGCGGAACTGGCTCCGCAAACGACCGCACGCGCGCAGCAGCTAGCGCTCGAGGTCTATCAGCTGCTCGGCTGTCAGGGGCTCGCGCGCGTAGACTTGCTGCTCGAGGAGGGCAGCGAGGAGCTGTGGGTGCTCGAGTGCAACGTCGTCCCAGGTATGACGGCGACGAGCCTGCTGCCGCAGGCGGCCGACGCGGCCGGCATCGGCTTCGACGAGCTCGTCGCGCGGATCCTCGCCGGCGCCTTCAGCCGATGAGCTCAGACTACGCCTGAGTCGCTCAGGAGTCCTCCGCCGCGAAGTCCTCCGGCGATACCTGGTCGAGGAACTCCTTGAACTTCTCGACGACGTCCTCGGACTCCTCGACGTCGTGCTCGAACTCGATGGCCGACTCGGAGATGACCTCCTCGGCAGCGAAGATCGGGGCGCCGGAGCGCACGGCCAGCGCAATCGCATCGCTCGGGCGAGAGTCGATTTCGAGCTCACGACCGCCGACGTTGAGCGTGATCGATGCGAAGAAAGTGTTCTCGCGCAGCTCGGTCACCGACACCTGCGTGCACTTGACATCGAGCTCTCCGAGGATGTCGCACAGCAGGTCGTGCGTCATCGGCCGCGGCGTGCCCGCGCCCTGGAGCTTCATCAGGATCGATGCCGCCTCTGGGTGGCCGATCCAGATCGGCAGGAACTTGTTGCCGTCGACCGTCTTCAGGAGCACGATTGGCTGCTTGCCAACCATGTCGAAGCTGACGCCGTAAATCACCATCTCCTGCACAAAGATCCTCCGAGCGGGGGGAAGTCAGAGTATAGGTCCCGCATTCGCCTGCCGATCAACGGCGCCGGCCGCGATACGGGCCTCAGCGAGTCGCTGCGCTCACGCCTGCGCGCGAAAGCTCCAGAGCTTGTTACCCAGGAAGTTCAGCGGCGTGGAGGCCACGACGGCGATCGCCTGCGCCGGCACCTTCGCCAGGCTGGCCCCCTCCACCAGGAGCGTCAACAGCAGCAGGCTGAAAGCAAAGGCCACGAGGCTCACCGCGACGAAGCGCAGCGCCTGAAAACGGGCGCGACCGTCGCGTGCGTCGAATGTCCAATGCCGGTTGAGAACGAAGTTGTTGAGTACCGCTACGATCCAGGCCGCGACCGCCGCGATGCGGTAATCGACGCCGATCGGATGCACGAACAGGGCGTAGACGGCAAGGTTGACGATGAAGCCGACTGCCCCGACGAGGCCGAAGCGGACGAGCTGAAGCCAGTTCGCGGGCCGTCGCATGCCATGAAGAAGGCGCGCGTGGGGTCGCAGCTCCACGGCGGTAGCGTCCTCAGGCATCGCATCAGGGTAGCGACACTTCCCGCCAGACGCGGGCGCTAGCCTAGACCGCGTGGGGCGCCCTCGCAAACTGTTCCTCGTGATCGGCTGCGCGCTCGCGGCGCTCTATCTCGGCGCCTGTGGCAAGGCGCAGGTCGGCGGCGCAGGCGCGCGAACCAAGTCGGCGACGACGGGTGCCACGCGCGCGAGCGCCGCGCCCAGCGCCACCTCGACGCCCGCCGGCGGCACTGGGGCTGGGACGCTCAAGGAGGTCGCCGATCCGCAGGAAGCCGACAGCTTTCCCGCGCCGTCCTCGGTCCACCACACAGCGGCCGCGACCCCGAAGAAGGCTGCCGAGGCGATCGCCGCCGGTGCCCCATCCGATGCGGAAGTCCGCCGAGAGCTCTCGCAGATGCAGGCCGTTGAACGCAGCGCCAAGAAAGCCCAGCAGAACCGCCTGACACCCGTCCCGGGGGGCCGCTCAATCGGCGGCGACGGGACGCTGCCGATCCCTGCGAACGTCCCGGAAGCGATCCAGCGTGTGATCGCCGGCGCCAACGAGATAACGGACTTTCCCTACGTCTTCGGTGGCGGGCACGGCTCCTTTGTCGACAACGCCTACGACTGCTCAGGATCGGTCAGCTACGCGCTCGCGGCTGGTGGCCTGCTGAGCGAACCGGAGACCTCCGGCACGCTCGAGAGCTGGGGGGTCGCCGGCCCGGGTCGCTACATCACGGTGTACGCGAACGCAGGGCACGCCTACATGTACGTCGACGGAGTTCTCTACGACACCGCCGGGCGCAGCGGCGTCTACGCCTCGCGCTGGCAGGTCGGCTCGGTCGACAACGCAGGCTTCCTCGCGCGACACTGGCCCGGTCTATAGGAGGCACGGTGCACTTCGCGACGATCGTCTCGCTCCCGCTCGCGCTCGACGGCGAATCGGTGACGTCGAGCAACACAGCGCTCGCGATCGTCGCGGCCGTCTCGATGGTTTTCGGCTATGTGCTGCTCGCCGCGCTGTGGTACTTCGTGTTCAGCGCGAAGGCGCGCGAGCGCCGCGGGCCGCGCAAACGCGACTGAGGCGCGCGACGATCAGTGCGCGAGCGTCGCCGTGGTCACCACGGTCGTGCTCGCAGGACTGTGCGTGGCCGCGTTACGCACGATCAGACGCAGCGTCACGCTCAGCTTGCGCGTGTGGCGAAGGCGTCCGGAGGTGCGCTTGGTGAAGGGGATCGTGACCGTGCTGCGTCCACCCGTGGTCGTGACGAGGATCGCTTTGCTGACGACGATCTCCGGAGCGCTGCCCGCGGGCAGGCCCGTCGCGGGTGTGCCCGCGATGCCGAGGCGCTTTGCGAGGCTGCTCCCGATCAACACCTCGAAGCGTCCGGCGACTTGCTCGTTGACCGAGTAGCGCACCACGAGGCCTTTCTTGGCAACGGCCTTCAGCGACTTCGAGACGATCGCGGCGGCGGCAATCGGGGCCGCGATCGGCGGCGGCGGCCCGGAGCTCGAGCTGGATCCGGGGCCCGTCGTGCCCGATCCGGGGAGCGATGAGCCGGGGGTTGAGCCGGGCACAGGCGCAGGCGCAGGCGGTGGCGGCCCGACGACGGTAAGCGAGTTAGTCCACTCGGCTATGTGGCCGGCGACGTCTTTGGCGATCAGCCTCACGTTATAGGTCCCGCCGTACTGGTAAGTGTGAAACACGCTCGCCGCACAGGGGCTGAGCCACGGGGTTTCACATGCGGGGGCGCCCGGCGCATAGCCGCTCACTTCGGGTGTCCCATCGCCGAAGTTCCACGTGTAGGTCGCGTAGTTCGCCGTGGGCGCGCCGGCGAGGTAGGTCACGTTCGCGTTCAGCGAGATGTCGGACTCCATGCCGTCGAAGCCGACCACATCACCTGAGTTGACTGTGTTGGGGGCGGTGAAGCTCGGTTCGAGGCGCACGCCGGGGATGCAGGTGACACCGGGGTAGTTTAGGCGCAGCGCCGCCATGTTGAACGCGGTGTTCAGGTAGTAATGGTGACCGTTGATCAGCTGGTTGTAAAGGTCGCCGGCTCCCGAGCCTTCTTTCACCCCGGAGCCACCGCTGATCGTCGGCGCGAAGAAGTTACGACACTCGTCGGTGCCCTCTTTGCCACCGCTGTCCTGCCACGCGTTAAGCATCGGGTTGGTGACGATGTTCTGTTGCTCGGCACCGATCTGATTCACTATCAGATCCGCGAGGCCCGTGTCACAGAAGCCATCGGGGCTCGGGCATTTGACCTGGTTGGGCTCCTGAACGCGGGGTTCGTTTCCAACGCCGGTCTCTTCTTTCTCGATCGGCTTTGAGCTCGGGTCGAAGCCGCCGTCCTGGCACCAGAAGGCGGATTGCTGGTCTTTGAGGGCGAACTCACCGTCGCCGACGCCGCCGGCGGTCCAGGGGATCATGCCGTAAAGGATCGTGCTGGCGTCGCCGTTGATCGCTTTGGTTGGGTTGATCGCGGCGTGATAGCTGCAGAAGCTGTGCGTGTAGCTTTCCACGCTTGCTTCGAAGTCGGAGCAGTGACCTTTGGCGCCACCGTTGTCGAGACAGACGGTCACGCCGGGGGGGGTCAGCAGGTAGTACACGGTGCTGAGCCCGGTGGGGAGTCCATGCGCGGTGACAAAGCCCTGCAGCTGCTGCTGAATCTGCTGGTCGGTGAGGCAGTCGATCGCGCGTGTTTTGGTGATTTTCACTTCTTCAAGGGGCGCGGGGTCGACACAACCGGCACTCGGGTACGGCGTCGTGTCTGTGTAGGCGCCGCGAAAGTTGAGGCCGCTGTAAGCCGGCTGGTTGGTGAGATCTGTGTACTGGGTCGCGACCGAGAAGACGTCGCCGAGCGTGCTGCCTTCGATCCCGACATTCTGCAGGAAGCCGTCGATCACACCCTGCCAGTCCCCGTGGTAGCTGTCCGTCGGGTCCCAGTAGACGGCGTAGACGTTGCTGGCGTGCAGAACGGGGCTGCCGGCGGCGTTGGCAAACGTTTCAGGTTGTGCGATTTCTTTCCATTCTCCTTCGAACTCGAAGAAGCCACCGTCCTGCACCGTGGCCACTTCGGGCGGCTGCAGGCCGACCTTCGCGGAGCCAACTTCCGTCACGACCGCCCCTGCGCCGGGCACGATCGCCAACAGGCCCAGCAACGCGGCCACCAGCGACACCGTGGCGAGCTTGGAGAGAGGAAGGACAGACTGGAGGGTGGGGCTCTCAGCACGAGCCAGGCGGAAGATGGTCACGAGCCCATCATCGGCAGATGACCCCGCGAGCCTTAGGGGCCTTGGACAACTCCCCGCCGGCTAGCGGTGGTGTGTGCTGCGGCGCTTTGTTTTGGCCTTGGCAGCCGCCGCCCGATTGGCACTGACGGCGCTGACCGCGGCCTTGTAAGCGGAGTCGAGTTTGGCGAGCGCTTCGTGGGAGGTCTCTCCGACGGAGGGCAGTCGTTCGGGGTTGCTGGCCCCTGCCGGCAGGATCCCGATCTCCAGATGCGGCGCGGAGGAGATGCCAACCTGCCCACAGCCGACGTCCGCGACCGGCTGGCCGGCGCTGACGTGCATGCCGACAGATACAAGAGCGGGGGCCGCGTGCCCGTAGTAGATGTAGCGGCCACGATCGGGGCCGCTGTCGACGAGCAGCACGGGCGCCGAGGAGCCGAAGCCGTCCAATCCCTCCTGGACGATCGTTCCGCTCGCGACCGCGAGCTCGCGCAGATGCGATCCGCATTGGTTGGCGCTACCGCCCAAATCGACGCCCTGGTCAAGCGACCACCAGCTTTTGGCGGCGACGTGAGAGAGCGGATACAAAGGGAACACCCAGCCGCCGGCGCTCAAGGGGTAAGGGCTGGCAGCGAAGATCGGCGCGGAGATTACGGTCGTGCCACCCGTGGCCGCCGTCGACGGCGGGCTCGCGACCGGCACAGGTGCCGGCTGGGGCGTGGCGACGGCGGTGCCGCCGGTGCCGGCGCCCAGCGCTGGGGAAGCCGCGCAAGACAGCGCGGCCATCAGCGTCGCGGCAATCGGGACTGCACGCGTCTTCAGACGCAGTGGCAAGTCGACCTCTCTTCGTCGGCCGACGGGGTTAGCTGACGGGCTAGCGACCTGCGCCTTCCGTGGATAACCGCGGAACTCGCCCCAACAACTCGGTTCCCCCGCTCATCGGACACAGTCCGTGATTAGGCGTGCGCAAGCCTAGCGCAAGCACAGGGTGGATCGTCGCGGGAGCGCCGTTTAGCTCGAGCCGAGGTAGAGCTGGCGCATGATCCCCTCCACGACCGGCGAGGTCTGTCCGGTCGACGGGCAGCAGGTGGCGCCACCGGGCGGCGTCAGGCCGATCTCCAGATGCGGTCCCGAGGAGAGCCCGACGACGCCGCAGCCGACCTCCGCGATCGGCTGCCCGGCGACGACGTGCGTTCCGATCGGGACGAGCGCGGGCGCGGCGTGCCCGTAGTAGACGAACCAGCCGCGATAGGGACCGGCGTCGATGCGCTCGATCGGCGCATAGGGGCCGAAACCCGAGATGCCCTCGCGCACGATCGTCCCCGCGGTGATCGCGACCTCGACCGCGGCGTTGCCGCACGCGCCGTGCCTGGTGGCGACATCGACCCCCTGGTCTTCGCTCCAGGTCTGCGGCGCGAGCACCAGCGCCAGCGGCTGAATCGGGAAGACCCAGCTCGCGCCGCCGCCACCGCCGACGTAGGTGGCGCCGCGTTCGAAGGATTCGGCGCTGTCGCCCTTCGGCAGGATGATCCCGGCCTTGCGCGCCTGCGCGATTTCGGCTCTGATCTGGGCGTCGGAGGGAGCACCCGGCGCGACGTAGCCGCCGCCCTTCGCCGCGGCGGGGAGCGCGTCGACGCGGCTCACCTTGCCGGAGACCTCGCTGCGATCTAGTTCGGAGGGGCGCTGGCTCGGGGGCAGCGGCAGCGCGCGTCCCGCCTTGGCGGGTGTCGAGCTCGCCGCGGCCGTGCTCACGGTGCGTGGCGTGGTCTTGACTGCGGTGGAGTGAGCGCGGGTGTAGTGGCCGGGCACTTCGGCGCCACCACAGCCGGCGAGCGCCGTCGCGATGCAGGCGATGAGGGCCGCCCCGATCAGAGCGCCTCGGGTGAGCATGAGGCGATCCTAACCGCCGACGGAAGAGCGGCCGCTGCGTCGCTCTCGAGAACGCGCGAGCCGTATATCTGTCCAGCGCCACCGTAAACGCGAACAGAAGCCATCGTCTAGCCCGATCATCGCGCCGGACGCGAAGTCGCATCCCACAACGCCACCGCGATCGAGTGACTGCAAACGCAACCACCAGCCCGAGCCTGAGCGCTCAAGCCGAGACGAGCTCACGCGTCATAGGGCGCGTGGCGCGGACCGCCCGCTGGCGCGGCTTGACAGGTGGACGTCAGAGTGTGTGGGCGGCCGTGACCGCCCTACTCGTGATCGGCGGGGCGCTCGCGGCGATCTTCGGCGCGAAGGCAGTCGCGCGCTCTGACGCCGACAAAGCACGTCTGGGCTTTCACCTCGCCACAGCGGAGATCGCCTCGACCTTGAAGCTCGCGATCCAGCACGAGGAAGACCTCGTCGTCAGCGCGAGCGCCTACGTGACGGGGAACCCACACTCCTCCGCCGCCGACTTCGACCGCTGGGCCGAATCGGTGCACGCGATGCAGCGCTACCCCGAGTTGCTCGACATCGGCCTCGTGACGCTGGTTCCGGCCTCGCGCCTGCGCGCCTTCCAGGCGCACATGGCCGCCCACCCGCTGCGACCGCTCGGGCCGAACACCCTGCTCCCGCCGGAAACGGGTCGAAATCCTGCCGGCGGGGAGCCGGCCCTACTACTGCCTGGCCGTGGCCGGCCTGACGCGGAGCGCCAAGACCTACCTTCCCGGCGCACTGGACTACTGCGCGCTGGCGCCAACGCTCGTCGTGGGACGCGACAGCGGCGTGCCCAGCTACGCGCCGTTCATGGCAACCGGTGAAACTGCGCTCGGCATCGAGACCCCCGTCTATCGCGGCGGGGGCGTGCCGGGCTCGATCGGCGCTCGCCGCGACGCATTCTGGGGTTGGCTCGGCGAGCTACTCAAGCCCCAGGTGGTGCTCGCGCGTGCACTGGAAGGACACCCGAACATGGCGGTGAGCTTCCGCTACGACTCGGCGGGCTCGCACGTCGCCTTCAGGGCGGGGCACACCAAGGCCGGCGAGCAGATCGCAAAGGTCAACCTGCACAACGGCTGGACCGTGCAGAGCTTCGGCGCGCCGGTGGCGAGCGGCGTGTTCAGTAACTGGCACGCGCTGACGCTGCTGATCGGCGGGATTCTGCTCAGCCTGCTGTTCGGGCTGCTCGGCTTCGTGCTCGGCACGGGTCGCCGCCGCGCACTTGCGCTCGTGCACGAGAAGACGCGCGAGCTCTCCCACCAGGCGCTGCACGACGCGCTCACCGGGCTTCCGAACCGGGCGCTCGTGCTCGACCGCGCCGAGCAGATGATCGGCACGCTCCGCGCGCCAACCGGGCATGCTCGCAGGCGCCCTGTTCATCGACATCGACGGCTTCAAGCACGTCAACGACAATCTCGGCCACGCAGCCGGCGATCAGCTGCTGAGGACGGTCGGCGAGCGTCTGCAGGGCGCTGTGCGCGGGCGCGACACCGTCGGGCGGCTCGGCGGCGATGAGTTCGTCGTGCTCGTCGACGGCGCGGACGACGAGAAGACGCTCGACGTGCTCGCCGACCGGCTGACCGAGGTGCTGCGCGAGCCGGTGGAGCTCGACGGCGGCGGCAAGCTGTTCTCGGTGACGGCCAGCATCGGCGTCGCGTTCGGGCAGTACAGCTCACCCGACACGCTGCTGCGCGACGCCGACCTCGCGCTGTATGCGGCGAAGGCCGCGGGCAAGGACCGCTACGCGCTTGTTCGACGCGAGCATGTACGAGGGCGCCGAAGGGCGCATGGAGCTCGAGGTCGACCTCAGCGAAGCGCTCGCGCGCGAATCAGTTCTTCCTGCTCTACCAGCCGATCTTCGACCTGCCGAGCCACAGCGTGATCGGTGTCGAGGCGCTGATCCGCTGGCGAGCACCCCGAGCGTGGCATCGTCGCGCCCGACTGCTTCATCCCGCTCGCCGAGGACACGGGCATGATCGTCGAGATCGGCCGCTGGGTGCTCGAGCGAGGCCTGTCGTCAGGCCGGCGAGTGGGCCGCGGAGGGCCTCGAGCTCGGTATCGCCGTCAACGTCTCAGCGCATCAGCTCGCGCGCAAGGGCTTTGCCGAGGACGTACGCGCGGCGCTTGAGATGTCGGGTATCAGGCCCTCGCTGCTGACGCTCGAGTTGACCGAGACGACGCTGATGCGCGACGTCGGCGCCGCCTGCGACGCGCTCGAGGGAGATCAAGCTGCTCGGCGTGCGCGTCGCGATCGACGACTTCGGCACCGGCTACGCCTCGCTCTCGCAACTGCAGCGCATGCCCGTCGACATCCTCAAGATCGACCGCAGCTTCGTCGCGGCGCTCAACGACGGCGGTCAGAGCCGCGAGCTGCTACAGGCAATCCTCGGAGTCGGCGAGGCGCTGTCGCTGGCAGTCGTCGCCGAGGGCATCGAGGAGCGCCGACAGATGACGATGCTCGAAGAGATGGGCTGCGAGATGGCGCAGGGCTTTCTGATGGGCCGCCCCGGACCGGCTGATCTGATTGGAGCACTGCTGAGCTCCAGTGCTCCGGGCCTCGGCGCGGATTCAAGCATCGCCTGACGCGGCGCCACAGTACAGACACTCTTGTACACATCAGCCGCTCCGGCGCGTGGCGAGGTGCGCCCTGAGCCTATACTCCGCTGCTTCTCAGCTCTGTTATCCACTCGCCTCACCTCACGGAGGTCTCGATGAGCAAGCTGGTCGCCCGTATCGGCGCTCCCGCCCTGGCCCTGCTGGCACTCGCCGGCTGTGGCAGCAGTTCCAGCAGCACGACCACCTCAACGTCCGCGACCACCTCCTCGGGGTCGAGCGCCGCCAGCGCGGCGATCGCCGCGCAGGTGCCGGCGGCGATCAAATCGAAGGGCACGCTCACGGTCGCAACCGAAGCGCAGTACGCACCCAACGAGTTCATCGCGCCAGACGGCCATACGATCATCGGGATGGACGCCGACCTGGTGAAGGCGCTCGCCGAAACGATGGGCCTGAAGGTCAAGCTGGTCAACTCGAACTTCGAAACGATCATCCCCGGCCTGGCGGCCGGCCGCTACGACGTCGGCGCCTCATCCTTCACCGACACCAAGGAACGCGAGAAGACGGTCGACTTCGTCGACTACTACACCGCCGGGATCTCCTTCTACGCCAAGAGCACAGGCAACCCCGCTGTCAACAGCGTGGCGGATCTGTGCGGCAAGAAGGTCGCTGTCGAGAAGGGCACAACCGAGCAGGAAGAATCTGAAGCTCAGAGCAAGAAGTGCGCCAAAGAAGGCAAGCCCGCGGTCACGCCGCTCGTCTATCCCGGCCAGGACGCGGTCAACCTGGCCGTCTCGAGCGGCCGCGCGGAAGTCGGCATGGCCGACTCGCCCGTCGCCGACTACCAGGTGGCGCAGTCCAAAGGCGCCTTCAAGCTCACCGGGCAGGCGTTCGGCCTCGCGCCCTACGGGCTCGCGATCCCGAAGAGCAGCGGCCTGACAACACCGCTCGCTCGCCGCGCTCAAGGAACTGATCGCGAACGGCACCTACGCGAAGATCCTCGCCAAATGGGGCTTGCAGTCGGGCGCGATCGCCGAACCGAAGATCAACGGGGCGACGAGCTGAGCGTGTAACGGGTGCCCTCGGAGGAGGTCACCAGCCAGACCGGGCGGCCGCTGGAGATAGTGGCCGTCCCGGTCCGGCGCCCCGGCCGCTGGATCGCGGCGGCGATCGTGCTCGTGATCGCCGCCGCGCTGATTCGCTCCGTCGTGACGACGTCAGGCTTCGAATGGCCCGTCGTCGGGGAATACCTGTTCGACTCGCGCGTCCTCGACGGTCTCGTGGTGACACTCGAGCTGACGGTGATCGCGATGGCGATCGGGGTCGTGCTCGGCGTGGCGCTGGCGGTGATGCGGCTGTCGCCGAACCCGCTGCTCTCGCGCGCGAGCTGGTGCTACATCTTCTTCTTCCGCGGCACCCCCGTCTTGGTGCAGCTGATCTTCTGGTACAACATCGCCGCGCTGTACCCGAAGATCGCGCTCGGCATCCCGTTCGGACCGGCGTTCGTTCACCCTGACGCCAACACGCTGATCACCGCCTTTCGCGCGGCGATCCTCGGGCTCGGGTCTGAACGAGGGCGCCTACATGGCGGAGATCGTGCGCGCGGGGATCATCTCCGTGGATGACGGGCAGACCGACGCGGCGCAGTCGCTCGGCATGACGCGCGTGCAGACACTGCGACGGATCGTGCTGCCGCAGGCGATGCGCGTGATCATCCCGCCGACCGGCAACGAGACGATCTCGATGCTCAAGACGACGTCGCTGGCGAGCGTGATCACGGTTACCGAGCTGCTCTACGCGGGCGCAGCTGATCTACGCGGCGAACTTCAAGGTGATTCCGCTGCTGATCACCGTGAGCATCTGGTATCTCGCGTGTACGAGCGTGCTTTACGTTGGCCAGCACTACCTGGAGCGTTATTACGGTCGCGGCAGCTCGCGTAGCGTGCCGGCGCGAGGCGAGCTCGTCACGGCGGGCGGCGGATGAGCACGGCGATGGTCAGCGCGGAGAACGTGCACAAGCGCTTCGGGCGACTCGAGGTGCTGAAGGGCATCAGCCTGGAGGTGCAGGCCGGTGAAGTGATGTGCCTGCTCGGACCATCCGGCTCGGGCAAGTCGACGTTCCTGCGCTGCATCAACCACCTCGAGAAGATCAACTCCGGGCGCCTTTCGGTCGACGGCGAGCTCGTCGGCTACAGGCAACTCGGCGACAAGCTGCACGAGCTGCGCGAGTCCGAGGTGGCGCTGAAGCGAGCCGAGATCGGGATGGTCTTCCAGCACTTCAACCTCTTTCCACACATGACCGTCCTGCAAAACGTCACCTGCGCGCCGATCCGCGTGAAGGGCCTCGCACGCGAGCCGGCGCGAGCGATCGCGCGGGAGCTGCTCGGCCGCGTCGGGCTCGCAGACAAGCTCGACGCCTACCCGGCCCAGCTCTCCGGAGGCCAGCAGCAGCGCGTGGCGATCGCTCGCGCGCTGGCGATGGAACCCAAGCTGATGCTCTTCGACGAGCCCACCTCGGCGCTGGACCCAGAGCTTGTCGGCGACGTTCTGCGCGTGATGCAACTGCTGGCGAGCGAAGGCATGACGATGATCGTCGTGACTCACGAGATGGGCTTCGCGCGCGAAGTCGCCGATACGGTCGTGTTCATGGACGCGGGCGTCGTTGTCGAGACGGGCAAGCCCGCGGAGGTCTTTGCGAACCCGCGCCACGAGCGCACGCGGACGTTCCTCTCGAAGGTCCTCTGAGTAGCGCTCGAGCGCTGGGCAACTCAGCCCAGGTACTCATCGAGCTGCGCGATCGCCTCTGCCAGGTTCGCGCGGCCAAAGCCTAGGCGCACGTGCCCGGGCTGCTCATAGACGGTGCCCGGCAGCACCAGAACGCCGGCGCGTTCTGCGGTCTGCTCACACCACATCGCGACATCGTTGATGCCCTTCAGGCGCGGGAAACCGATCGGGCCGGCCGTTGGAGGCACCCACTCCATCAGCTCCGCGCGGCGGGCGAGGAGGTCCTCCACGAGCGGGAGGTTCGCGAGCACGAGGCGTTGGCTGCGCGCGACGAAGTGCTCAGCGTGACGCAGCGCGAGCGCGACGAGCAGCTCGCTCGGCGCACTCGAGCAGATCGTCGTATAGAGCTTCAGCTCCCGGATACGCTCGAGCAGCTGCGCGTCGCGACAGGCCAGCCAGCCGATACGCAGCCCGGGCAGGCCGTGGGCCTTGGAGACCGTGCCAAGCGAGATGCCACGCTCGTACGCCTCGCAGGCAGCCGGCAGGCGCTGTGCGGGGTCGTACTCGAGGCCGCGGTAGACCTCGTCGCTGAACAGCACGATCGAGCGCTCGCGCGCGAGCTCCACGATGCGTGCGAAGACGTCGTGCTCCATCTGCATGCCCGTTGGGTTGTGCGGGCTGTTGATGTAGATCAGCTTCGTGCGTGTGGAGAGCTGGTCTTCGAGCGCTGCTAGATCGTGCGCCCAACCGTCCTCATAGCGACGCTGCCACAGGCTGACCTCCGCGCCAGTGCTGCGTGCGAGCTCGATCGCCGAGCCGTAGCAGGGGGCCTCGACGATCACGTGATCGTCGGGCCCGAGCAGCGCGTGGTAAGCGGTGAAGATCCCCTCCTCCGCGGCAGCGAGCGTGAGCACCTCGGCGGGCGCGATCTGCGCGTAGAGCGCAGCCACGGCCGCGAGCAGCTCGGGCGAGCCCGCGACTTCGGTGTAGCCGAGGCGCAAGGCGAGTAGGCGCTCGTGCGCGTCGGGCTCCAGCTCGAGCAGCTCGTCAAGGGCGCTTGACTCGCAGTCGCTGCTCGAGAGCATCCACTCGGCGCGGAACTCCCAGCGGTCGTAGAAACGCTCGATCGCAAACGGCTTGATCTGCATGCGCCGATGCTATGCCGTCGAGCCGGCCGACCCCGCCGCTAGCCTGGCGCCCTTGACTCGTGCCTTTCTGAATGGCGCGAGCTGTCAACTCGAGAAGGGGAGCTAATGCGCCTGCTGCCTGTCCTGCTGGTCCTGATCGCCCTCGCCGTGGCCGGTTGCGGCTCCGGTTCCAGTTCCGAAACGACGGCGAGCACCACTGCCGCTCCGACGGCAAGCACGAACAGCCCGGCGCACCTTGCCGCAGCGAAGTTCGTTCTGCATGCCGGCCTGGCCTTCGGTGCGTTTCATCGCTACATCTACAAGCCTCTGAAGGCCGGCGCCTTCAAGGGCCTACTGCGGCACAAGCTCACGGTGTTGAAGGCGACCGCGGCGGCGGTCTTCATCGTGCACGAGCTGAAGCTCGCGACCGCGGATGCCAAAGCGAGTCCTCAGCTCAGCAAGCTCACAACGCAGCTGACGCTGCTCAGCGCGGGCTTCGGCGCCGCGCTTCGCAAGCTCAAGGCAGGCAACTTCAACCCGCTGGAAATCGAGACCGCCAGCGGCGCGATCACCGGGATCGAGCGCGCGGCGGCGAGCTCCGGCACCGCGATCGCCGAGAGCAGCCCCGCGGTGCCGTAAGCGGATCGCGGCTCGTCAACTCGTCGAGTTCGCCAAGCAGGCGGCGTGCGGCTGCCATCATGGCCGGGACACTGCGACCCGCAGCGGCGGAGAACGAGCGGATGACGATCACCGAATACGAGCGCGAGCAGATCGAGCAGGCCAACGCCACGAGTCGCCGACCCGTCGTCTTCATCCACGGTCTGTGGTTGCTGCCCAGCAGCTGGGATCGCTGGATGGAGCTGTTTGAGGCGGCGGGCTACACCGCGCTCGCGCCAGGCTGGCCCGACGATCCCAAGACCGTTGCGGAGGCCAACGCGAACCCGGAGGTCTTCGCTCACAAGACCGTCGGACAGGTTGCCGATCACTTCGCCGAGGTGATCGAGCAGCTCGCGCGGACTCCCGCCGTGATCGGTCATTCCTTCGGCGGCCTGCTCGCCCAGATCCTCGCGGGACGGAGCCTGGCGGCGGTGACCGTCGCGATCGATCCGGCGCCCTTCCGGGGCGTGCTGCCGCTACCCATCTCGGCGCTAAAGTCAGCCCAGCCCGTGCTCGGCAACCCGGCCAACCGCAACCGTGCGGTGCCGCTTACCTATGAGCAGTTTCGCTACGGCTTCGCCAACGCGCTCAGCGAACAGGAGGCCCAGGAGCTCTACGACACCTTCGCGGTGCCCGCCGCAGGCGCGCCGCTGTTCCAGGCGGCGAGCGCGAACCTCAACCCATGGACCGAGGCGAAGGTGAACAGCAAGAACCCGGACCGCGGGCCGCTGCTGATCATCTCCGGCGAGGAGGACCACACGGTGCCCTGGGCGATCGCAAACGCCTCCTACAAGAAGCAGACGCGCAACGATGGTGTCACCGAGATCACCGAGATCCCGGGCCGCGGACACGCGCTGACGATCGACAGCGGCTGGCGCGAGGTTGCCGAGACAGCGCTCGCCTTCGTCAAGCGTTTTGTCGAGGCCTGAACAACGCCGGCGCTAGAACGATCCTCGCCAGAGCAGCTCAGGCAGTGGTCGACTGATTCTCGCCTGCACGTGCTCAACAGCTACTCGACCTGCACCTCATAGCCAGAGCGCTCGAGCATCGTGACGAGCTCATCGGTGTGGCCCGGGCCGCGCGTCTCGAGCGTCAACTCGACGCCAGTCTCGCGGACGCTGAGGGTCACGGCATCGCGGATGTGCTCGAGGCTTACGAGGTTTGCGCGCGCATTGGCGACGAGGCCGAGTAGCTCAGCGAGCGCCCCGGGCCGGTCGGCGACGCGGGTGAAGACGCGCACCCTCCTGCCCTCCGCCGTTTCCTGGCGACGCAGCAGCGCGGCGAGCAGGCCACTGTCGACGTTGCCTCCGGAGACGATCGCGACGGTCGTGCCGGGCACAGGTGGCAGGCGCCCGCTGCGCAGCGCCGCGACAGCCACCGCACCGGCGCCCTCGGCGACCAGCCTGACGCTCGTGGCGAGGAATACCATCGCCTCTCCGATCTCCTCCTCGGTAACCGTCTCCAGGCCGTCGAGGAGATCGCGCAGCAGCGGCAGGGTCAGCTGGCCCGGGCGCTTCAGCGCGATTCCATCCGCGATCGTGGCACCGCGCATCGGCTCGCTCGCCGCGGCTCCGTCGGGCGCGTAGAGGGCCGACGCGTAGGGAGCGCAGGCGCGGGCCTGCACGCCGATCAACTGAACACGGGGATGCGTCTGACGCAGCGCGGCGCCCACTCCGCTGGCGAGACCGCCCCCGCCAACGGGGACGACTACGCGCGCGAGGTCCGGGACGTCCTCGAGCAGCTCGAGGCCGACCGTACCCTGACCCGCGATCACGTCGAGATCATCGAAGGGGTGGACGAAGGCTGGGCCCGCCCCTTCCGCGCGGACCTCGGCGAGCGCCACGGCCTCCTCGACGGAGGCACCCTCGAGCTTGACGTGCGCGCCGAGGCGCTCCACGGCAGCGACCTTCGAGACGGCTGCATCGCGCGGCATGAACACCTCACAGTGCAGACCGCGCAGCTGCGCAGCCTGAGCGACGGCGCGAGCGTGGTTGCCGGCACTCGCGGTGACGAGGCCCGCCGCTGCGCGATCGCCGAGCGCGGCCACCTTGTTGAGCGCGCCGCGCAACTTGAAGGAGCCCGTCCGTTGCAGGCACTCGGCCTTCAGCGCGATGTCCCCACCGGCGATCTCGGCAAGCTCCTCGCAGGCGAGCATTGGCGTGCGGCGAACGCCGCCCGCGATCGCCGCACGCGCGGCGGCGGGGTCGATGCGGGCGAGCAAATCACTCGCCCGTAGCTCGCTTTGCTCCTCACGGCTCATGTCGTTGAAGGTATAGGCTGCAAGCCTTATCGCGCAATGGTTGGCTGGAGTGGTGGGCGAGCTGAACGACATCCTGCACGACCTCGAAGCGTCGCTCGGTCCGCTCGAGGGAGCGCCCGCGGCGCTCGACGGCGGCATCACCAATCGCAACTACCGTGCCACGCTCGGCGGTAGCGATTACGTCATTCGACGCCCCGGCAAGGACACGGAGCTGCTCGGCATCGACCGGACGGCCGAGCGGTTGGCGAACGGCGCAGCCGCCGAACTCGGCATCGCGCCGCATATCGCCGCATCGCTCGAGGGCTGTCTGGTCACTTGCTTTGTCAGCTGCCGCCCCGCCGATGCGACCGCGGCGGTTGAGGAGATCGCGCACGCGCTGCGCGCGTTTCACGAGTCGCAGCTGCACCTGTCCACGTCGTTCTGGGTGCCGGATCTGCTCGGCGAGTATGCGGCGATCGCGACGCGACGTGGAGCGCGGCTGCCGCCCGAGTACGCGCAGGCGGTGCTGAGCTGCGCACGCATCGAGGTGGCGCTGCCACTGCGCGACGCTCGGCCCTGTCACAACGACCTGCTCCCCGGCAACATGATCCGCTCCGATCGCGAGCAGCGGATCATGATCGTCGACTGGGAGTACGCCGGAATGGGCGACGCACGCTTCGACCTGGGAAACCTGTCGGTCAACAACGACTTCGACGAGCAGCACGACGAGCGTCTGCTCACCGCCTACTACGGATCGCCACCGTCGGACGCGAGGCGGGCTGCGTTGAAGCTGATGCGCGTCCTCTCCGACGCGCGCGAGGCCGCCTGGGGAGTGCTCCAGGGAGTCGTCTCCGAGCTCGAGTTCGACTTCGCCGCCTACGCACGCCGCCATTTCGAGCGGCTTGAGGCGGCTGTCGCCGATCCGGCCTTCGAGGAGTGGCTCGCTGCTGCGGGCGGCTGAGCGTAAGCGAGATGGTCAGACCCCGAGAGCTACCGCAGCGCGCACGCGTCGTAATCATCGGCGGCGGTGTAGGCGGTGCTTCGATCGCGCATCACCTGGCTGCGCTGGGCGAGCGCGACGTGGTGCTACTGGATCGCAACGAGCTGACCAGCGGCTCGACCTTTCACTCCGCGGGACTGGTCGGTCAGCTGCGCTCGAGCGTCTCGCTGACGCGGATGATGATGGACTCGGTCGAGCTCTACCGGACGCTCGACTGCGGCTGGGTGCAGTGCGGCGGCATCCGGCTCGCCTGCACTCCCGAGCGCGAGCAGGAGGTCCTGCGCCAGGTCGCATGGGCAAAGACGTTCGGGTTGCCGCTAGAGCTGATCTCCGCCGAGCAGGCGCAAGGACTGTTCCCGTTGATGAGCACCGCGGGTGTGCGCTGCGCCTCCTACCTCGCCACCGACGGCTACCTCGATCCCTCGCTGCTGACTACGGCGCTCGTCGACGGGGCGCGAGCGGGGGGGTGTCGGGTCTTTACGCACACGCGCGTCACGGGCATTGATATCGAGCATGGCGGCGGGCGCCCACGCGTGCGCGGTGTGCAGACCGAGTGGGGTCCAATCGAAGCCGAGGTGGTGGTCAACGCGGGCGGCATGTTCGCGGCTGAGATCGCGCGGCTGGCCGGCGTGCGCGTGCCGATCGTGCCCTTCGCGCACGAGTACCTCGTGACACAGCCATTCCGAGAGAGGCAGCCCACCGAGCATCTACCGACACTGCGCGATCCCGATCTACTCATCTATTTTCGCGAGGAGGGCGGCGGGCTGATTATGGGCGGCTACGAGCGGTGCTCGGCGCCGTGGGCGCTTGACCGGCACCTGCTCGACGCGGTGCCGGCTGATTTCAACGGGCGTCTGCTCGAGGAGGACTGGCCGCGCTTTGAGGAGATCGCGAAGAACTCGTCAAAGCGCGTGCCGGTGATGGATGAGATCACGGTCACGCGCCTGATCAACGGACCCGAGGCTTTCACGCCGGACAACGAGTTCTGTCTCGGCGAGAGCGAGGTGGACGGGTTCTTCGTGGCTGCTGGTTTCTGCGCGCACGGCCTGGCCGGGGCTGGTGGCGTCGGTCGCGTGATGGCCGAGTGGATCCTCGCGGGCGAGCCGACGATGGACGTGTGGGAGATGGACATCCGCCGCTTCGGGCCGCACTACCGCTCGCCGAGCTACACGCTCGCCCGTACGAAGGAGGTCTATGAGACTTACTACGACATCCGCTATCCCGGCCACGAGCGCAAGGCGGGACGTCCATTGCGAACCTCAAGCGCCTATCCGTGGCACGCCGCGCACGGCGCGACCTTCGGCGAGAAGTCAGGCTGGGAGCGGGTCAATTGGTATGAGTCAAACGCGTCGGGCGGCGATGAGTCGCTACGCCCACGCGGCTGGGCGGGGATGCACTGGTCGCCTGCGATCGGTGCCGAGCACCGCGCGACCCGCGACCGCGCGGGCCTGTTCGATGAGTCCTCCTTTGCGAAGCTCGAGATCGCGGGGTCCGGCGCGGCGTCGTTTCTGGAATGGCTCTGCGACAACCGGGTCGCGGGCGAGGTGGGTGCGATCGCCTACACGCAGATGCTCAACAGCCGCGGCGGCATCGAGTGCGACTTCACCGTCACGCGTGTCGAGGAGGAGCTGTTCTCGATCGTCACGGGCACGGCCTTCGGCAATCACGACCTGAGCTGGATCCGCCGCAGCGCACCCGCAGACGGAAGCGTGCGCTGCGCCGATGTCACCGCGCGCTGGGCGTGCTTTGCGCTCTGGGGACCGCAGGCACGTGAGATCCTCGCGCCCCTCACCCCCGATCCGCTCGAGTTTCCCTACATGCAGATGCGCGAGCTCACGGTCGGCGATGTGCCGGTGCGCGCGCTGCGGGTGACCTTCGTCGGCGAGCTCGGCTGGGAGCTCTACTGCCCGACCGAGTACGGGGCAGGGCTGTGGCGCGCGCTGTGGCGCGCGGGCGAGGGCCACGGGCTCGTGGCGGGCGGCTACCGTGCGATCGACTCCCTGCGCCTGGAGAAGGGCTACCGCGTGTGGGCCGCGGACATCACCGCCGATGAGACGCCGTTTGAGGCCGGCCTCGGCTTCTGCGTCAAGCGCGAGGGTGGCTTCATCGGCGCAGAGGCGCTCGGGGTAGGCTCGCCCGAAGGGCCGGGTGAGCCGCGACGACGACTGCGCTGCCTGGTGCTCGAGGATCCGCGCTCCGTGGCGCTAGGCAACGAGCCAGTGCGGATCGGGGGTGAGGTGGTTGGGCGCGTGACGAGCGGCGGTTACGGCTACACGATCGAGCGCTCGATCGCCTACGCCTATCTACCCGCGGAGGTAGCGGTGGGCACCGCTGTCGAGGTCGACATCTTTGGCGCGTGGATCGGGGCCGAGGTGGTCCGCGAGCCGCTGTTTGATCCACGCGGCGAGCGGGTCAGGGCGTGAGTACGGAGGGCCTGGGTCCGGCGAACGGCGGTTGTCGCCGTCACAGCCCAACGATCAGGTCGCACACGGCGGCGGGCCGGGAGAGGAATGGGTGGTGTCCGGCGTCGAGCTCCACGACGCTTTCCGCCCGACGTGCGAACCCTCGCTGCAACCCGGCGGGAGTCCCGTGGTCCTCTGCGCAAACGAGGTACGTCGAGGGCACGTGCTGCCAGGCCGCTGACTGGACCGGCTGCTCGAGGACCGCCAGACTCTGACGGGCAGTCCTGTCCATAGCCTGTCGCTGGATCTCCGGGTCGCAGTCCTGCAGGAACGTCTCGGCCAGGGTCTCCGGCCGGACGGTGAATGTGCCGCCCTGAGGGTCGATGTCGAGAAACGGGGCGGGCTCATTCCCCCCGAATGATGAGAGGCTCTGCCCGACCTCGGGCAGGTAGCTGGAGATGAGGAGCAGATGGCACACGGCCTCGACGTCCGCCGCTGCTTCCGCGGTGACGATGCCGCCATAGCTGTGGGCGACCACGACGGTCGGCTCATCGCTCGCGATCAAGACGTGCCGCACGGAGGCGACATCCTCGGCCAGCCCGGGTCCGTGGGCCCCCGTAGGCTCACCCGTCTCACCGCAGCTGGGCAGGGCGGGCGCCTCGCTGGCGACGCCTCGCGCGGCCAGCAGCCCACCGGTTTGCTGCCACCACCACGATCCGTCCTTGACGCATGCCCCATGCACGAAAACGACCCTCATCTTGACCTCCTCGCGTGTCGATCTGCTCTCGAATCAATGGTAGACGTACTGTTCGTTACGTGAAAAGATGCCACTCATGGGCAGGCAGCGTCAACCGCAGATCAAGCAGCGGCTGCTCGACGCGTGCACCGACTACGCGCTTGAGCACGGGCTCCCTGATCGACTCGGGCCGTTGGCGGCCGCCGCCGGCACCTCGAACCGGATGCTGATCTACCACTTTGGGACCCGTGACGGACTGCTGCGCGAGGTCCTGGGACAGGCCCGCCGTCGCCAGGTCGCAGCCTTCACCGGCCTCATACGTTTGCGACCCGAGGAGCCCTACCCGGTGACCCTGGCCCGCGCATGGTCGGCGATCTCCGGGCCACAGGGCGAGCCCTACCTCCGCATGTTCAGCCGGCTGCACGACACCGCGGGAGAACCACTCTGGCCCGGATTTCGGCGCACTGCGACCACCGACTGGCTCGCACCGCTCGAGCGCGGAATGCGCAGCCTCGGCCGACCCGAGCTGGCTACCGTTGTGCTCGCCGTCATCCGAGGCCTCCTTATGGACCTCGATGCAACTGGCGATGCCGAGCGCGCTGACCGCGCCTTCCGCGACTTTCTCAGCACGCTCGGCAGCGCCTGACAGCTACCGCCGCACGCCACAAAGGCCTAGACCGGCGACCCCTGTCGAAAGCAGATCAGATGGGCGATCCAGGATTCGAACCTGGGACCTCTTCCTTATCAGAGAAGCGCTCTAACCAACTGAGCTAATCGCCCGTGTGCCGACAACCCAACGGCGTGTGTCATCTTACCTACGGGCCACGAGCGAGGAAGGTGGTTTGTATACAACGGCGCTCAGGCGCTCAGGCGTAGTCCGAGCCGTCGCGCCAGCTCGAGCGCCTCGTCGGGGCCTCCGAAGGACAGCTCGGCCTTGTAGCGACCGCCGGCACCCACCTTTACGCGCACCTCTGCGCCGAGCGCGGCTCCCAGTGCGTCGGCAATCGCGCGGGCCGCGTGCTCCTGATCTGGGTGTATGGCTCGCGAGCTGAGACGGGGACGGGGCGCGTCGCCCGACGCGTTGCTCTCGCGTGCGCGCTCTTCGGCGGTTCGCACCGACCAGCCGTGGTCGACGGCACTCCGCGCGAGCGTCGCGCGCGACATCGTGATCCTCGGCGAGCAACAGGGCGCGGCCATGTCCCTCGGTGAGGGTGTCCCGTTCGAGCATCTCGATGACCGAGTCCGGCAGGTCGAGCAGCCGCAGCAGGTTGCTCACGGCGACGCGGCTGCGTCCCACGCGGCGACCCACCTCCGCGCGCGTCAGGCCGAGCTCCTCCACGAGCGCGGCGCAAGCTCGTGCCTCCTCGATCGGGTTGAGGTCCTCGCGGGCCATGTTCTCGATCAAGGCGACTTCAAGCGAGGCCGCATCGCCCCGCTCGCGCACGAGCGCCGGGAGCGTCTGCAAGCCGGCGAGTTGGGCCGCGCGCCACCGTCGCTCGCCGGCAACCAGCTCATATCTACCTCCGGGGATGGGGCGCACGAGCACTGGCTGCAGCACGCCCTGCTCGCCAAGCGAAGCCGCGAGGCTATCGAGACCGTCCTGCTCGAACTGACGCCGGGGCTGCTTGGGGTTAGGCGAGATCAGCTCAAGCGGTAGCTCACGCAGCTCTTGCGCGGCTGGCTCGGAGGGTCCGGAGACCGAGAGAATCGCCCCGAGACCACGGCCCATACCCGGTTTTGGCTTAGCCACGTGCGGCCACCTCCTTTGCGAGCTCGAAATACGCCTCCGCCCCGGCGCTGTGGGGATCGTGGTGGGTCACGGGCAGGCCATAGCTGGGCGCCTCGCCGACCCGTACGTTGCGCGGAATCACGGTGTCGAAGACCAGCTCGGGGAAGTGGGCACGTACTTCGCGCTCGACGTCCTGGCCCAGTCTCGTGCGACCGTCGTGCATCGTCAGGAGCATTCCCGCGACGGTCAGCCGGGGGTTCAGCTCGCGCTGGAGGAGCGCGAGCGTCTCCAGCAGACCTGCGAGGCCCTCGAGCGCGAAGTACTCCGTCTGCACCGGAACGATCACCCTGTCGGCCGCCACCAACGCGCAGACCGTCAGCGGGCCGAGCGACGGCGGACAGTCGATGATGATGTATTCATAGCTCCCGCGCAGCGGCTCCAGGCAGTCCCGCAGGCGGTACTCGAATCCCTCCAACCGGGGGAGCTCGACGTTTGCGCCCGCAAGGCCCGCGCCGGCCGGCATCGCGCGCAACTCCTCCACCGACGACGACGTCACCGCCTCCGTCGCGCTCACCTCGCCCGTCAGCACCTCGTAGAGCCCCGGTGCGTGCGTGCGTGCGATCCCGACGCCGACGGTGGCGTTGGCCTGCGGATCGGCGTCTACGAGCAGCGTCGAGTAGCCGGCCTCGGCGATGCACGCCGCGACGTTGACCGCCGTTGTCGTCTTTCCGACTCCGCCCTTCTGGTTGGCGACCGCATAGATCGTACCCATGGCCTGCAAGCTAGCGACGAACGGCGACGGCGGCCGTCCCCTTGCGGCAAATTGGGGGAACTGCTGAGCGCGAGATCGCGCTCAGGCGCCGAGCGGGCGCTTGCGGGCTATCCCCGCACGACGCGGGAAGCCCGCAGGTGTTGCGGCGAGCTTGGCAAAGGCATGCAGATGTAGGTCGCGCGCGTCGGCAAACGGCTCGACCGCGCGGACCTCGAGACGTCGCAGGCCGAGTTGCTCGGCGGCCGCCAGCGCTGCTGCCTCCTCGCCCTGATCGCGACGACCGCGCCAGTCAACGAGGTGGCCCGACTGCTCCAGCAAAGGGGCCGCATACTCCAGGACTACTGCCTGAGGCCCAACCGCGCGTGCCGTTATGAGATCCTGCGCGCCCAACCCATCCGTCCAATCCTCCGCGCGAAGGTTGATCACCTCGACGTTGTCAGCTTCCGCGGCAGCGGCGAGCTTCTCGATAAACGCGCACTTTCGGGCCTGGCTCTCCAGCAGGCAAACGTGGCTGTCAGGCATTGCGATCGCGAGCACAAGACCCGGGAAACCAGCGCCTGCGCCCAGATCGGCGATTCGCCGGGCAACCCTTACGTAGGGAAGCTCGAGCGCAACGAGCGAATCGGCGACGTGCACATCGATCGCCTGGGATGCAGTCCGCACCGTTGTCGGAGCCCGCCGATCGTCCTCCAGGGCCAGGAGCAGGCGGGTGAGCTGCTCGAGCTGGCCGTCGGTCAGGCGATACCTGACACCGAGGCGTGCGAGGCCGTGACTGACATCGCCGCTGGACTCACTCGCGGGCCGTGCCACGGCTCAGGATGATTTCACGTGAAACGGTCTGACTAGGGCTCTGAAGGCCCCCGTGGCGAGACGACGAGGTAGCGCTCGGGCTCGTTCCCCTCGCTATGTGTCTCGACGTCGCCGCGCTCGCGCAGATACTCGTGAACGATTCGTCGCTCGAAAGGAGGCAACGGATCGAGCTCGACCGGCTTTCCTGAGCTGATCGCATCCTCCGCGGCATCGTCGGCTTCGCCCCGTAGCGCCGCCGCGCGCCGCTCGCGGTAGCCATTTGCGTCGATCACTACGCGAACCGCGGGCGGGCCCTCGGGAAACACAATCCTCTGAGCGAGATGCTGCACGGCATCGATCGTCTGCCCGTGGCGCCCGATGAACAGACCCACGTCCTCGCCCTCGATACGTCCCGTGAGCACACCCTCGTGCTCATCGACCTCCACCTCAGCCTCGAGGCCGAGCCCGTCGACGATCTCCTCCAGCAGGTCTGCCAGGGCGTCGAGCGGATCGAGGTCATCCTCCTCGGCGATGTCCTCCTGCTCGCGCGCGTCGCTCACCGTCGCCTCCCTGAGCGCTTCTTCTTCTTGCGTGGCGGTCGCGGGGGAGTGACCGTCGGACCCGGCGTGCGGGGAGCGCCCGGCGTCGAGCGCGCCCCGGCACCCTCGGTTGCCGGGGCAGCGCCGGCTGTGATCCCGGCAAGCGCCGCGCGGAGCGAGCTACGCGGCTTGCCGTTTGCCGGATCGGCTGTCTCCACTGGCCTCGGTGGCGGCGGCATATGTCTACGAATCAGCGACTGCTGCGCGATCGTCCAGAGGTTCGTGGTGATCCAGTACACCAGGAGTCCCGCGGGGTAGCGGTAGAGAATCACGACGAACACGACGGGAAGCAGCAGCATCAGGCGGCGCTGGTTGGGATCGGCGGTCGCGGTGGCGATCAACGTCGAGGCGAGCTGCGAACCCACATAGAGCACGATCAGGACGATCAGCGCCGCCCCGGTCGCCTTTTCGGTGATATCGGGCAGGAACAGGAACTTCGCCGAGTGGCGTGCGACGGAGTCGCAGCTCGTGCTTTCGATGAACTTCGTGAGCGTCTCGCCCGCCTTGTGGTGCAGGTGGTAATGCGCTTCCATCTGCGTCCCGCAGATGTGCTTCTTGAGGTCGCTGCGCAGCATGTAGAACAGCGAGATGAAAACCGGCAGCTGCATCACGAGCGGCAGGCAGGATGCCAAGGGGTTGATTTTGTTCTCCTGATAGAACTTCATCAGCTCCTGCTGCTGGCGCTGTTTGTCGTCCTGGTACTTGTCTTTGAGCAGCTTGATCTGAGGGGCCAGCCGCTGCATCTCCTGCATCGACTTCAGCTGTCTGAAGGTGAGCGGCACGAGCACCGCGCGGATCAAGACCGTGAGCCCGACGATCGCCAGGCCCCAGCTGCCGCCGACGAGATGAGCGTGGATGAACACCATCACGGTCTCGAACAGGCTGATTAGCGGCGAGAACGCGTCCTGGATCACGTTGGCGAGGATTGGCATTGCTGGAAGCTCTCGTCGGTAGTGGTGTTCGGCGGTTGACTTGGGGGACTCGGGCGGCGCTACCCGTGGCAGGTCGCGGGCGGCCCTTTGGCCCGCTTAGCGCTTTGGATCGGGCGTGATCCTGAACACTCGCTGGGCCTCCACGGGATCGTATCCGCCGTAGCTCCAGGGGTTGCACCTGAGCAAGCGCCATCCCGCGAGCACCGGGCCCCTAAGTATGCCGTACTCGCGAATCGCATCGAGCGCATAGCGCGAGCAGGTGGGCTCATACTTGCACCGCTGCGGAATACCGGGTGAAATGAAGCGCTGGTAGAAGCCGATCGGCGCACTGAGGAGCGCCCTCGCCAGGCGAATCCCGCGCGAGCTCGGCGTGTTGAGCGACCCTCCCTGTGCCGGTGCGCTCACTCCTCGCCGCCCGGCGTCGGCTGCAAAGCGCCGGCGTGCAGGCCGGCCTTGCTCAGCAACTCCGCAAGCGCGGCGTCGATTCCCGCGAGGCCCTCGCGCTCGGCGAGCTCGCGGGCGGGCGGGCGGGCGACGACGACGAGATCATTGCCAGGCGCCAGGCCCGGCTCGGCTTGGGCGAAGGATTCCCGCAGCAGGCGCTTAACGCGGTTGCGCTCGACGGCGCCTCCGACCTTCCGCGAAACGGACAGCCCCAGCCGCGGCCGCTCCGCGGCCGCGTTTGGAAAGGCGTAGAGAACCAAATGACGGTTCGCCGTCGAGCGCCCGTGTCGATAGACACGCTCGAACTCCGCGCTGCGCGAGAGTCGGCCTCCGCGGCGCACGCTCGGCCTCATCGCGTCGCGCCGGCCATCCACAGCTCACGCACCTCAGGTGGAGAGGCGCTTGCGACCCTTGTCGCGGCGACGCTTCAAGGTGAGCCGCCCCGCGCGAGAACTCATACGAGCCCGAAACCCGTGGGCACGGGCCCGCTTTCGCTTCTTTGGCTGGTAAGTGCGCTTCACGGTCTGAAGTCTCCTGTCGGCGGCTCGAGCGCATCGCTGCATGCGGTGCGCGGCGTGACGAGTCGATGTACAAGTATAGGACCGCGACGCCGCCAAGGAGTTTTTCCCGCCAATTGCGGGTAGGCCAACAGTCCCTCCAGGGGCGTTGGATATAGTCGCCAAACCGGACTCCGTCGGGTCCTCCTTCGAATAGTTCTGATCACTGCTTCTGCGAGAGGAGCTGAGAAACGCTGCCGTGAGCGTCGAGCTCGAGCACATATGGTCGCGGGTACAGGCACAGCTCGCCCTCACCGTCGATGAGCCCACCTACCGCATCTGGCTTGAGCCGCTGCTAGCTCTGGAGCTCCGCGACGGTCGCCTCGTGATCGAAGCACCGCGCCACGCCCACCGTTGGATCCAGGATCGCTTTGGACGGCACATCCAGGCGAGCGTCGCTGCCCTGCTCGGGCCCAGCGTGGTCGTTGAGCTCGTGTCGAGCTCTGCAGACTCCGCGAAGTCCGCCGCGGGTGCACCACAGCCGACAGGCCAGCGAGGCGCCAGCTCGCCTCAAGGAGTCTCCGAGCGTCCTGCGGCGCTTGCTCTCGGCGGCCCGCTTGGCAACCCCAAGCTGACCTTCGATCAATTCGTCATCGGCGACTCCAACCGCCTCGCACACGCGGCCGCGCTGACCGTGGCCGAGATGCCCGCACATGCCTACAACCCGCTGTTCATCTGCGGGCCCCCAGGCGTCGGCAAGACGCATCTGCTCAGCTCCATCGCCAACCTCCTGCTCTGCCACAACCCCGGCCTCAGCGTTCGCTGCACCACTGGCGAGGCGTTCACCAACGAGTTCCTCGGCGCGCTGACAGACGGCAGCACCGAGAACTTCAAGGCGCGCTTCCGCCACATCGACGTGCTGCTGATGGATGACGTCCAGTTCCTCGAGCGCAAGACCAAGACCGAGGAGGAGTTCTTCCACACCTTCAACGCCCTCCACGACGCCGGGCGCCAGATCGTCCTGACCTCAGACCGTCCCCCACACGATCTACAAGCACTCGAGGATCGTCTGCGCGAGCGTTTCCAGGCGGGCCTCGTCGCAGACATTAAAGCGCCCGAGCTCAGCACCCGCCTGGCCATTCTTCGCAAGCGCGCCGCGCACGACCAGATCCCGCTCAGCGAGGAGAGCGCCCTTGACGTGATCGCCGCGCGTGTCCACACCAACGTCCGTGCGCTCGAGGGTGCCCTGATCCGCGTGGTCGCGTTCAGCTCCCTGACCGGGCGACCTCTGACCGCCGAGCTCGCCGAAGAGGTCCTCGCCACGCTCTATCCCACCTCAGCGGCGCCGGGCCACCCGAACCACAGCGTCACCGACATCCAGCGGGTTACTTGCGAGCTTTTTGACGTTTCTCGAGAGGAGCTGCTCTCGAGCACGCGCACGGCCCGAATCGCCTGGCCGCGGCAACTCGCTATGTATCTCACCCGCGAGCTCACAGGCGAGTCCCTCCCGGCGATCGGTCGGCAGTTCGGTGGTCGTGATCACACGACCGTCATGCACGCCTGCCGGCGCACCAGCGCACGGATCGCCTCCGATGACGCCTCCCGCGAGGCTGTGGCAAAGCTGTGCAAAGCGCTGGACTGCACCGCTCCTTGAGACTTTCACCGCGCTCGACCGCCGCGCCTGAGAGACTAGCTCGCTGTAATGCACAGCCATGCCCACAGCCAGACCACTTGAACCCCTACTGGGCACCGCATATGCACAATCCCACCGCCCCTACTAACTACTGTCTCCAACCACCTCCGCTGCCATGAAGCTTTCCCTTTCCGCCAGCCACCTGCTCGCGCAGCTCCAGACCGCCGTGCGTGTCGCCTCAACGCGTAGTGCCGTGCAGGCGCTCTCGGGGATCATGATCTCGGCTCAACCGGATATGACACCGGAGCTACTGGCGACCGATATGGAGATCGGCCTGCGGGTGCCGCTCGAGGCCGTTGTAGCGCGGCCCGGCTCAGCCGTGCTGCCGGCTCGCCTGTTGCTCGACGTCGCTCGCTCACTCTCGGCCGACGAGCTGACGATGGAGCTCCGTGCCGCCGAGCAGGATGTCGAGCTGATCTGCGGCCCAACCACGTTTCACCTGCGCACGCTGCGCGCCGAGGACTTCCCGACGCTCCCGAACCCGTCGCCCGAGACGCGCGTGACGCTGCCGATGGAGGCCTTCGTGCAGACCGTAAATCGCGTCGCTCGCTCAGCCTCGCGTGATGAGACCCGCCCCGTCCTCACCGGGATCCTGATGTCCGCCAGCGCACAAGAGCTGCGCATGGTCGCAACCGACTCCTACAGGCTGAGCGTCAAGGAGACGCGGCTCGAGTCGAGCTTGCAGGGCACCCTCGAGGCGAACGTTCCCGCACGCGCGTTGCAGGAGCTTGTGCGTATCGCCCAACAGGCTCCAGGCGACTCGCTCGCCGTCAGCGTCGGACAGAACCAGGTGATCTTCGAGCTCGGCGAGACCGTGCTTTCCTCACGTCTGATCGACGGACAGTTTCCCAACTACCGCCAGCTGCTGCCGGAGTCCGTCGAGCACGAGTTGCGCCTCGCAAGCGCCGAGCTGACCGATGTGGTGCGCCGCATCAGCCTGCTTGCACAGAAGAACGCGCCGCTGCGGCTGAGCTTCTCAGAGGGAACCCTCACCGTCTCTGCCCAGACGCCCGATGTCGGCGAGGCCAGCGAGTCGATCCCGGTGCCCTTCCACGGCGAACCGTTCGAGATCGGCTTCAACCCGGAGTTTCTCCGCGACGGCCTTGAGAGCATCGCATCTGAGGAGCTCGTCCTGAAGCTGATCAGCCCGCTGCGACCTGGCTTGATCGAATCCCCCGACACGGGCGACTTCGTCTATCTGATCATGCCCATTCGCCTCAACGTGTGACGAGATGCCCGACGCTTCTCCCTACGCCAAGCTCCTCGCCTCCCTGCCTGATCTCCAGCTCACACGGGCCTTCCTGAGCGACTGAGATGCGCGTCGTCAGCGTGGAGCTGCGCGACTTTCGCACTTACACGCGAGCCGAGGCACGCCTCGGCGAGGGGCTGACCGTCGTACATGGGCCGAACGGCGCCGGCAAGTCAAATCTCTTGGAGGCGATCTACTTCGCGTGCACCGCTCGGTCGCCGCGAACACGCAACGACCGCGAGCTGATTCGCTTCGGGGCACAGGCCGCTCGCGTCGTGGTCAGGCTACTCGACGGGCCCCAGCCACACGAGCTCGCCGTTGGCTACGAAGCGGCGGGCGGGGGCGCGCAGGCGCTGAAGCGGATGACCGCCGACGGGGTCGACGTCGAGCGTATGCTCGACGTCGAGAGTCGCCCCTTGATCAGTGTGTTCCTCCCGGACCGCCTCGAGCTCGTCAAAGGTCCCCCGGCGCTGCGCCGTGCCCACCTCGACCAGTTCCTCGCCGCGCTCTGGCCGCCGCGTGCGCAGACGCGCCGCGAGTACTCACGCGTGCTGGCGCAGCGCAACGCCCTGCTCGCGCGCATCCGCGCTGGTCGCGCATCGCCGGCGACACTGTCGGTCTGGGATCGTGAGCTCGCCACCAAGGGCTTGGCCCTACAGCGCGACCGTGAGCAGGTGGTGTCGATACTCGCGGCCCCCTTTGCCTCGCGCGCTTCGCTGCTCGGGTGTAGCGGTGAGCCGACGCTCGAGTATCGACCGCGATCGCGAGCTCAGAGCGAGGAGGAGTTCGTGGCCGAGTTGCAGGCTCGCCTTGCGGGGGATCTCGAGCGTGGCTTTTCCGGCCACGGGCCGCACCGAGACGAGCTCGCAGCGGTCCGCGACGGTCGCGAGTTGCGCGTCTACGGCTCGCAGGGCGAGCAGCGCCTCGCCCTCCTGGCATTGCTGCTCGCCGAGCGCGCGGTGCTCGCCCGCGAGCGTGGACGTACGCCGCTGATGCTCCTTGACGACGTGATGAGCGAGCTCGACGGGGAGCGCCGCGAGTTGCTGGCCCGCGAGCTGTCCGCGGGGGGACAAAGTGTGATTGCCACGACCGATCTCGCCCATATCCCGGGCGCCGGCGAAGCTTCGGTGGCGCGTCTGCGCATCTCGCCCGGCGCGATCCTGCAGGAGGCGATCGCGGCGTGAGTAGGCCCGCACCGCGCCAGATCTCCTCGGCGCTCGAGCGCCTCACCGCGTCGCTCGCGCCGGCGACGACGCTCGCCCGCGTTCAAGGGGTCTGGGAGTCTGTCGCTGGCTCGGCGATCGCTGCCGAGGCGCGGCCCAGCAGTGAGCACAACGGTGTGCTCACTGTGAGCTGCAGCGCCGCCGTTTGGGCGCAGGAGCTCGACCTGATGGGTCCGGTGCTGATCAGCCGCCTGAACGCGGCACTCGGCGATGAAGCGCTCAGTGGCCTGCGCTGTCGAACCCGCTGAGGAGCGTCGCGACGCCCGCATTGGGCGGACAGCCACCAAATGGCCCTAAATCACTGCATTTTGCAGGGATTTAGCGGCATGAGGAGGCCCGACGTCGGCCCCCCTCATGCTATCCTTACGGGCATAGCTAACCCGCCCCGGCCGTGGACCTTGCGCCCCGGAATCCGGGGCGTTCTCACGTCATCGGAGGGCCATTGGCAACAGCTAGCAACAGCTCTGAAGAGAGCGCCGCATCCGGGGGCGTCAACGACCCCTCGATGATGGGCGGCTCGGCGAGCTACGACGCCCAGGACATCACCGTCCTGGAGGGCCTGCAGGCGGTGCGCAAGCGTCCCGGCATGTACATCGGCTCGACCGGCGTGATGGGCCTCCACCACCTCGTTTATGAGGTCGTCGACAACTCCGTTGACGAGGCTCTAGCGGGCTTTTGCACCGAGGTCTCGGTCGTCATCCATCCCGACAACTCGGTCACCGTTGTGGACAATGGCCGCGGGATCCCCGTGGCGAAGATGGAGAAGGAGGGGCTGCCGGCCGTGCAGGTCGTGCTCACGGTCCTGCACTCCGGCGGCAAGTTCGGCGAGGGCGGCGGCTACAAGGTCTCCGGCGGGCTGCACGGCGTCGGCGTCTCGGTCGTCAACGCGCTCTCAGAACGCCTCGACATCGAGATCTGTCGCGACGACTACGTCTTCTCGCAGGAATACGCGCGGGGTGCCCCGCAGACGGAGCTGATCCAGGGTGAGAAGACGACGCGCACGGGCACGAGCATCACTTTCCTGCCCGATGCCGACATTTTCGAGACGCTCGACTTCGACTTCCTGACGCTCGAGGAGCGTCTGCGCGAGACGGCCTTCCTCACGCGCGGTTTGAAGATATCGATCAAGGACGAGCGCGGTGAGGGGCACTTCGCCGAGTTCCAGTACGAGGGCGGTATCGAGGACTTCGTCTCCTATCTCAACGAGAACAAGGAGACGGTGCACCGCAAGGTCGTGTTCTTCGCGGGCGAGTCCGAGGAGGGCGCCGCCGAGATCGCGATGCAGTGGAACGCCTCCTACCAGGAGTCGATTCACTCGTTCGCCAACAACATCAACACACCCGAGGGCGGATCGCACCTCTCGGGCTTTCGCTCAGCGCTCACACGCACCGTCAACAAGTACGCCCGCGACCACGGCTTGCTCAAGGAGAAAGAGGACAACCTCTCAGGCGAGGATGTTCGCGAGGGTCTCACCGCGGTGGTGTCGGTCAAGCTCCGCGACCCGCAGTTCGAGGGCCAGACCAAGACCAAGCTCGGCAACCCCGGGATGGCCGGCTTCGTGGAGTCGATTGTCAACACCGGGCTCGGCGAGTTCCTCGAGGAGAACCCGAGCGAGGCGCGCGCCGTGATCTCCAAGGCAGTGCAGGCGCAACGCGCCCGCGAGGCCGCCCGCAAGGCACGCGACCTGACGCGACGCAAGTCCGCGCTTGAGAACTCAACGCTGCCCGGCAAGCTCGCGGACTGCTCCGTCAAGGACCCCTCGCTCGCCGAGCTGTTCGTGGTCGAGGGTGACTCCGCGGGAGGCTCAGCCAAGCAGGGACGCGACCGCAACACCCAGGCCGTGCTGCCGCTGCGCGGCAAGATCCTCAACGTCGAGAAGTCGCGTATCGACAAGGTGCTGCAGAACACCGAGGTCCAGGCGCTGATCACGGCGATCGGCACCGGGGTTCGCGATGAGTTCAACATCGAGAACGCGCGCTACCACAAGATCGTGCTGATGACAGACGCGGACGTCGATGGTGCGCACATCCGCACGCTCGTGTTGACGCTGCTCTTCCGCGAGATGGAGGAGCTGATCAAAGCCGGCTACGTCTACATCGCCAAGCCGCCGCTCTACAAGCTCAAGCAGGGCGCGCGCGAGCGCTACATCGAGAAGGACTCCGAACTCGAGGAGATCCTGCTCTCCGACAAGTGGGAGAAGATCGAGATCTTCGATCGCCACGGCACGCAGTTCAAGCTGACCGAGGCTCGCTGGCAGCGCTTCACGCGGCTGCTCAAGCAGTACGAGGGTTGGTCCTCCTCGCTGCGCGCCGTCCACGGACACGACGTCGTCCAGTTCCTCGAGGAGTCCTCACTGCTCGGCGATCAGATTCTCAGCGCCGAGGCGGCGATCGAGCAGCTCGCGAACACCGCCGCCGACGGCGACACCCACGCGACGGAGTTGCTCGAGCAGGACCCGCTCGAGCTGCGCGTCAAGGCGGTCGAAGAGAAGACCGGCTTCGCGCGCATCCACCGCATCAAGCGCAGCCTGTTCGACTCCCAGGAGTACCGTTCGCTCGCTCGCGTTCACGCACAGCTAATCGAGCTCTCCGGGACGCCCGCCTTCGAAGTGCGTCTCGGCGATGCCCACGAGCTCGCCCCCTCCTTCGAGGCGCTGCACCCGGCCGTGATGGCCGTCGCGCAGCGCGGCTCCAAACTCCAGCGCTTCAAGGGACTCGGCGAGATGAACGCCGAACAGCTCGGCGAAACGACGATGGCTCCGGCCACGCGCACGCTCGCGCAGGTCACGCTCGAGGACGCGTTCGCCGCCGACCGCATCTTCTCGATGCTGATGGGCGACCAGGTCGAGCCGCGCCGAGCGTTCATCGAGGACAACGCAAGGGCGGTTGCGAACCTAGATGTGTAGAGGAACGGAGCGTGAGGAGGCATAGTGGCAACCGCTGATGTCATAAGCGGCGGCAACGTCGAACCGCGCGCGCTCGAGGAGGAGATGCGCACGGCCTACCTCGACTACGCGATGTCGGTGATCGTCGGGCGCGCGCTTCCCGACGTTCGCGACGGCCTGAAGCCCGTCCACCGTCGCGTGCTCTACGCGATGAACGAGCTCGGTCTCGGGCCGACCCGCTCCTACGCCAAGTGCGCCAAGATCGTCGGTGAGGTGATGGGCAACTATCACCCACACGGCGACTCGGCGATCTACGACACGCTCGTGCGCATGGCCCAGGAGTTCTCGATGCGCAACGAGCTCGTCGACGGCCAGGGCAACTTCGGCTCCGTCGACGACGACCCTGCCGCCGCGATGCGCTACACCGAGGCGCGCCTCGCGCGGATCGCCACCGAGATGCTCCGCGACCTCGACATGGACACGGTCGACTTCGTGGCCAACTACGACGGCTCGCGCCGCGAACCGCTCGTGCTGCCCGCACGCTTCCCCAACCTGCTCGTCAACGGCTCCTCGGGGATCGCGGTGGGGATGGCAACGAACATTCCGCCGCACAACCTGCGCGAGGTGATCGACGCCACCGTCGCCTACATCGAGGACCCGGACATCGACACGGCCGGGCTGATGCGCTACGTCAAGGGGCCCGACTTCCCGACCGGGGGGATCATCCTCGGCCACGGCGGCATCAAAGACGCCTACGAGACCGGTCGCGGACGCGTTCGCGTGCAGGCGCGCGCACACATCGAGCCGCTTACGCACGGCAAGGAGGCGATCGTCGTCACCGAGCTGCCCTTCATGGTCAAGAAGGGCGGCGAAGGCAACCTGATGACGAAGATCGCAGAACTCGTCAACGACAAACGCATACCCGAGATCTCTGACCTGATCGACCAGTCCGACAAGCGCGGCATGCGCCTCGTGATCGAGCTCAAGCGCGACGCGATCCCCAAGGTCGTGCTCAACAAGCTCTACAAGCACACCTCGATGCAGACGACCTTCGGCGTGAACATGGTCGCGCTCGTCGACAACGTCCCGCGCACGCTGAACCTGCGCGAGGTGATCCACCACTACGTAGCGCACCAGCGCGAGGTGATCGTGCGCCGCACTAAGCACGAGCTCTCCGAGAAGGAGGCGCGCGCGCACATCCTCGAGGGGCTGCTCACCGCGCTCGAGCATCTCGACGCGATCATCGAGCTGATCCGCGGCTCACGCGACCGCGACGACGCGCGCGAGCAGCTGATCGCGCGCTTCGAGCTGAGCGCGATCCAGGCGACCGCGATCCTCGACCTGCGCCTCTCGCAGCTGACCGCGCTCGAGGCGGACAGCATCAAACAGGAGCACGCCGATGTATCCGAGCGGATCGCCGAGCTGCGCGCGATCCTCGGCGACGAGACCCGCGTGCTCGCGGTCATCAAGGAGGAGCTCGCTGAGATCCGCGAGCGCTTCGGCGACGAGCGACGCACCGAGATCAGCCACTCCGAGGACGAGATCGACATCGAGGATCTGATCGCCGACCAGCAGATGGTGATCACGATCACCCAGACCGGCTACATCAAGTCGTTGCCGCTCGCCACCTATCGCCAGCAGGCGCGCGGCGGCCGCGGCGTGACGGGTATGGACATGAAGGACGGCGACTTCATCGAGCACCTTTTCGTGTGCTCCTCCCACGACTACCTGCTGTTCTTCTCCAACCGCGGCAAGGTCTATCGCTCGAAGGTCTACGAACTACCCGAGGCTCAGCGCACCGCCAAGGGGCGCGCGCTCGTCAACATCCTGCCGCTGCGCGAAGACGAGCGCATCCAGGCGGTCGTCTCCACGCGCGACTTCTCAGAGACACAGTTTCTCGTGTTCGCGACGCGCAACGGCACGATCAAGAAGACAGAGCTCGCGACCTACAACACGCCGATCAAAGCCGACGGCATCATCGCGATCAACATCCGCGACGACGACGAGCTGCTAGCCGTCCGCGCCGTCGACCCCGACGACGAGATCATCATGGTCTCGCGCGCCGGCCTGACGGTGCGCTTCGCCGAGTCAGACGCCCGCGCGATGGGTCGCGACACGACCGGCGTGCGCGGGATGGACGTCGGTAAGACCGGTCGCGTGATCGCGATGGACGTCGCGCGCGACGACATGGATCTGCTCGTCGTCACCGAGAACGGCTACGGCAAGCGCACGCAGATCAGCCAGTACCGCAAGACCAACCGCGGCGCCAAAGGCGTCAAGACGATCGGCCTGACCGAGCAGAAGGGCGGTCTCGCCGGCGCGCTCGTCGTGCGCGACCACCAGGAGCTCGTCTTCATCAGCGTCACCGGCATGGTGCAGCGGACCTCCGCCGCGGGCATCTCCCAGCAGGGCCGCTCGGCAACCGGCGTGCGTGTTATGAACCTCAAGGACGAGGACTCCGTCAGCGCCGTCGCGCTCGTCGTGGACACCGGCGAGGAGGTCGCGCTGCCGGAGGGCGTTGACGACGTGCCGCCGCCGGAGGACTCTCCGGTCCCAGCTGTGGAGTAGTACCGCAGCCGCGCGCAAGAACTACTTGGCGGCTCGCGTAGAAGCCGCCGAGTTGGCTCCAAACCGTCCAATATCGCCCTCCCACGCTCAGATAGGCGTGCCCCTGATCCGACAGAGAGAGGGTGAAACGCCCGGCACAGCTCATCGCCACGACCGTCATCTGCGCCGCGTTGAGTGGCCTCTCAGGACTCCTCGCCCCGCCTGCGGCGTTTGCCTCACAGCCCCGCGCAGCCGCCGCGCACGTGCGCTCGCACGCACGCCGAGTTGGGAAGGTCAGACACAGCGCCTGCCATGCGAGCGCACGCACCCGCTCCCACTCCCGTCGGGCCGCTTGCCGTGCGAGCGCACGCAAGCTGCGCACCGCGGTACGCACGCACACGCAGCCGAGCGCCCCCGCCCCGAGCCCCGAACGGACCGTCACCGAATCGAGCATCGTCGCGCGTCCCACCGACGGCACCCTGCGCAACGCCGTCGCGATCGCCGCCGCCCTCGCAGAGCCCTGCCCGAACACCGAACTCGCGCCTGAACAGGGCAACGTCGATCTGCTCCGCGCGGCCGTGCTCTGCCTGATCAACCGCGAGCGCGCTGCGCACGACGAGAACCCTCTGCGCCTCAACGGCGAGCTCGAAGGGGCGGCCGAAGGACACTGCGCCGAACTGGTCGCCGAGGACTACTTCGCCCACGTCTCTCCGAGCGGCGAGACGCCCGTCGACCGCATCCGCGCTACCGGCTACATTCCGGGGCCCTCCGTCGGCTACGTGATCGGTGAGAACCTCGCGTGGGGAACCTACGCCCTGGCCACACCGCAGGCGATCGTCGCCGCGTGGATCGCCTCGCCCGGGCACCTCGCGAACATCCTCGAAGCCAAGTACACCGAAACGGGGATCGGCATCACGCCGGCCGTGCCCGCCTCACTCGCGCGACGGCGCACCCGGCGCGACCTACGCGCAGGAGTTCGGCGTTATCGTTCACTAGAGCTGGCTCGGAGGCGAATCGCTCGTGAAATCCTCGCCCCCGTCATCTCCTTTCGCTACTCTGGCTTGACCAGAGAAAGGAGGTGGTCCAAACGTTGACTGACATGCCTTGCGGGACCCTGGAGGTGACCGGCCGCTAGGTCGGGAGGCTGGTCCGACCGAACCGGTTTGACACTCGCTTCGCGAGCGTCCCCGAACCGGTCAGCGGAATCCAACCCGGGACACCCCGAGACGACAGCCGGTCTGGTCCCTCCGGCCGTTTGTACGTCGCCCTCGGTTTTTCCAGTCATGAGCAGCACCGTGAAGGGCGCCCCGATCAGGCGCCCTTCACGCGTTTATAGGCCGCCCCGCCCCCGGGGACGTCGAGCGCCCGTGCATCTGCGCGCGGCCTCAGGCCGCCTGCGGGAGGTACTGCAGCCAGGCCGTCGGGAATCGTCGGGCTGGCGACGTGGATGAAGATCTCCGCTCGCGGCGTGCGCGGGACACGACGCGGGTGCATGCCCGCCTGGCGCGGCAGCCGGTCGCCCTTGCGCCGGTTGCAGGGCGCACAGGAGGCGACGATGTTCTCCCAGTTGGAGCCCCCGCCCTTCGAGCGTGGGATCACGTGGTCGACGGTCAGGTTCGAGCGCGAGCCGCAGTACTGGCATGTCCAGCTGTCGCGCGCAAAGACCGCGCGCCTGGTGATCTTGCGCCGGTGCGCGTCGCGCGGAACGTTGACGTAGCTGACGAGACGGATCACGACCGGCCGTGCGAGCGTGGAGCTCTCGGAGTGCAGCTCCCAGCGGCTGCGCTCGAGCAGCTCGGCCTTTTCCTTCAGCAGCAGCACCACCGCGCGGCGCACCGTGCAGACGTTGATCGGCTCAAACGTCGCATTCAAAACGAGCACCCGACCGCCCATCGCCCCACGGGGCGATGAGTCAGGTCCGTGCCGCTGGTGCTCTGATGGCGACACGGACCCCACCGGCTCTGGTGGGACTGTGCTCTCCATGTTCAGCGCCGAGTGTAGCGGGGGAGCGCCTCGCGTGCGGCTGCGCACGAGCGCCTCAGCCCGCCGCCGCCCGCTGCGCGCTCGCCGCCGCGGTAGGAGCCGAGCACGCGCACCTCCTCGCACAGCGCGCGTACGCCCTCGATCGCCGCGGCGACGTGCGGCTCATCGCACGCTCGCCGCTGAGGTCGGCGAAGAACATGTAGCTGCCGAGTCGCTCCGCGCCGCGGGCGCGACTCGATCTTCGTGAGGTTGATCTCGCGCCGCGCGAGCTCGTCGAGGCACTGCACGAGCCACCCGGCGCGCTTCGCGCCGAGTCCCCAGAAGACGAGCGAGGTCTTCCACTCCGGCCCGGGCTCGTGCAGCGGCGCCGCAGCCGCTCGCTGCTCTCCCACCCGCGCCAGCCAGACGAAGCGCGTCTCGTTGTCCTCGCGGTCCTCGATGCCGTCGCGGATCACCGTGCCGCCGTAGATCTGCGCCGCCAGCGGCGTGCCGATCGCGCTCGCGCCGCGCACGCCCTCGGCGAGCACCGCGCGCACCGCCTCCGCCGTCGAGCTCGCGGGCAGGATCCGCGCGGCGGCGAGCTCTCCGCGCAGCAGTCGCGTGCACTGGCCCGGCACCTGCGGGTGGGTCATGACCGTCTCGATCTCCGCCGAGCGCGAGTGCCTCGGCGGCGATCAGCGCGTGGCGCACTCGCAGCACCGCCTCGCCGACGATCTCCAGACCCGCCGGGCTCGCCGGCCAGCTCGTCGAGCGTCACGCTGATCGACCCCTCGAGCGAGTTCTCGATCGGCACGATCGCCCAGCGCACGTCGCCGTCGCGCAGCGCGGCGATCGTGTCGTAGATCGTCGCGAGCGCGACCGGCTCGACCGCGTCCGCGCTGCGCGCTCGCCAGCAGCGCCTCCTCGCTGAAGGTCCCCTCGGGACCGAGATAGCCGACCCGCGGCAGCGCGACGCGGCGATTCAGGCGCGGCGCTCATCCCGCTGCTGGCCCGCCGCCTCCGCCGAGCGCGAGGCGCACCGCGTCGGCCTCCTCCGGCGAGAGCTCCAGTTCGCCCTGCCCGCCGCGCACCTGCTTGCCGTAGACGCGCGCCTGGTCGCGGTGGTGGATGCAGGAGAGCACGATCCCCGACTGCTCATCGTCGAGCAGCGCGATCGACATCGACTGGTGGCCGGAGAGCTCGTTGTAGGCGTCGTAGCGCACTAGCGCGCGGTGGGAGATCGCTCCGCGCAGTGCCGCCTCCGCGCCGGCGAGCCGCCCGTCGAGGCGCTCCGCCGTCTCCTCGACGTGCTCGCGCAGCGCTTCGAAGGCCGCCTGCATCGCGGCTGCGTGCGCGACCAGATCCTGTGTGCCGCCGCGCGCCGAGCACCGTGCGCTGCGCGGCACGCAGGCGGCGCACGCGCAGGCTGAGCAGCACGCAGCCGATCAGCGCCACGAGCGCCACGGCGGCCGCGGCGATCGCGATGATCCCCTGCGTGTCGGTGATCGTGGCGAGCATCGCCACAAGTTAGCCGCTGACGCGGTCGGCTACGCGCCGAAGATCACCAGGAAGGTGTTCTTGTTGTTTTCGAGGTCGTTCTCGCCGGGCACGCCCTCGATGTTCACCTGCACCTTCGCCGCCGCCCCGAGCGGGATGCCCGTGACGGGGATTTCGACGTTGACGGCCTTGCCCGGTTCGGTCTTTTCGATCACGTGCGAGGCTTTGTACTGTTTGCCACCCGCGGTCACGACGATGTCGACCTTGACGTTGGTCTCGGGGAATTCGCCGGAGTTTTCGACCTGCACGGTGAACGTCGGGTTGCCACCGCCGCTGACGTGGTTGAGCGTCGGTTCGGGCGCGAGCGTGTTGGTGCCGACGCTCACCGTCTTCAGCGCGCTGCCGTGATTGCCGGTGACCGCCTGGCCCGTCGTCGAGGAGCCTGCGGCCTGCCCCGTGAGGCGCGAGAAGGTCGTGTTCGGGTCGAGCCAGCCGACGTTCGCGAGAAAGCGCGTCGGGGTCGTGCTCAGGCCCTTGATCCCGCTGAGGAAAGCGTCTGCGCGATCAGCGGCGCGACGCGCTGGGAGTAGATCACGTCCGAGGCCAGGAAGATCTCCATGTCGCCCGCCAGTTCGGTGCTCGCCTGCTTGCTCTTGGCGCCGAGCGCGGTCGGCACGAGCGCGGCGAGCTTCGTCATGCCTTCTACGCGGAGGTGGAAGGCGAGCAGCAGCGCGCGCTGTGCGCCCACCATTTCGCCCGGGACCTTGAGCCCCCCGGCGCGTTCGGCGAGTTTGCGTGCCGCGACGCCGCAGCTGGTCGATCTGCACCTCGACGTCGAGCGCCGACTTGCCGCTCGCGCCCGCCAGCGCCGCGAACAGCGGCTTGGAGACCTGCGTGTCGGATTCCGCGGCGAGCTGGCCGACTTCGCGGTTGTAGTCCTTCAGCGACTGCTGCTTCTGGCTTTTCAGGCAGCCGTTGATGACGAGCACGATGATCACCACGAACACCAGCGCGACGCCCGCGGCGATGCGCCGGCGCACCATCAGCGTGTGCTGGTCGAGCCCCGAGGCGCGGCCCGCGGCCTGCGGGCGGCGCGGCCGCGGGCGCTGTGGCGCGTGCGTGCTGCCGGTCGCGCAGCCGTCTCCTCCTCGCCATCGTCAAAGAACGACAAAAGCCAACCGCCTCTTTGCAGGGACTTCCCGGAAGGGCCCCAGTATGACTGCAGGCCTCTCCTGTGACGAGCCTGCAACTTCTCGGTCAGAGCGGTTTTTCCTGCCTCGGCGTGCAGGGGCCGCGCCTGAGGACGGCGAACGCGACACCCGGTGGAGTCTCCGCGCACCCTTGTTCACGAGCCCTGCCCGCGACCACCTCGCCGGAGCCGCCGCGCCGCGCGCCGGACTCGCGCGCAGCCGCGCCGGCGCGCCGCGCGCCAGCGGCCGCTCCGCGCCGGCGAGAGCTGGTGCTCGGGCGCTACCGCCTGCTCGAGCGCCTCGGCGCGGGCGGCTTCGGCGTCGTCTGGCGCGCCCACGACGAGCTGCTGCACCGCGAGGTCGCGGTCAAGCGGATCCTGCTCGCGCCCGGACGGCGACAGCGAGCGCGCGACGCGCGAGGCGCTCGCCGCGGCGCGCCTCGTCGCACCCCGCGATCGTCGCGCTGTACGAGGCCGTGCGTGGTGGAGGACGCCTGCTACCTGATCTCCGAGCTGATCGACGGCGAGACGCTCGCGCGGCTGATCGCCGCGGGCGAGGCTCGAGGACGGCGAGGTGCTCGAGATCGGCCTCGCGCTCGCCGACGCGCTCGACGCACGCCCACGCGCGCGGGGTGATCCACCGCGACATCAAGCCCCAGAACGTGCTCGATCCCGCACCGCGTCGCAGAGCACAGCGCGGCCGCCAAGCTGACCGACTTCGGCGGCGCCAGCCTCGCTCGGCGAGGACGCGCTGACGCGCACCGGCGACGTGCTCGGCACGCTCGCCTACATGGCGCCCGAGCAAGCGAGGGCGAGGAGGTCGGCGCGCGAGGCCGATCTCTACGCGCTCGCACTCGTGCTCTACGAGGCCCTCAGCGGCGTCAACCCCGTGCGCGGCGCGACCCCCGCGGCGACCGCGCGGCGAATCGGCAGCCGAGCTCGACTCGCTGCGCCGCCACCGCCGCGACCTGCCCGCGCGCTGATCGACGCGCTCGACGACGCGCTCGCGCCGGCGCCCGAGGACCGCGGCATCGCTCGAGGAGCTCCGGCTCGCGCTGCAGCGACGCACTCGAGGAGGAGCGCCGCACCGGCGCCGATCTCCGCCACCGCAGCCGCCCCGCACGTGCTCGCACGCAGGCGGCCGAGCTGCCGACGCGCCAGGCGACACAGCGCCCGCGCGTCGGCCGTCCGCGACGCCGAGTCCCCGCCGCGGTTCACGGCGTCGCAGCTCGTCGCCCGCGCTCGGCGTGGCTGATCCGCGCCTGGAGCGCGAGGACACGCGCCGCGCCTGACTCTGCCGCGCGCATCTGGCTCGCGGCGCTCGGGCTGCTCGTCGCTTGGGAGACCGCGGCCGGGCGCGCCGGCGTCGGACTGCTCGCTGCTCGCCGCGCTGCGCCCGTGCTCGCGCTGGGCGCCGAGCGTCGGCGTCTCGGCGCTCGGCTGGTCGGCGGCGTGCTCGCGCCCGCGCTCGGCCTCGCCGGCCTCGCGGGCGCCTTTCCCGCGCTCGCCGGCCAGGCCGCGCGCTGGCGCGACGCGCCTGCGCTGGGCGCGCTCGGCTACTGGTGGCTCGCGCTCGCCGAGCCGCTGCTCGCGCGGCGGCTGTGGCTCGGCCCTGGCGGCGCCGTCCCTCCCCGCGGCGCCTGGGAGGGCTCGCTCGACCTCGCGCGCAACGCACGTGATCGGGCCGCTGCTCAGCGCTCGGCCTGCTGCTCGGCGCGCTGCTCTGGGGCGCCGCCGCGATCGTGCTGCCCTGGCTCGTGCGCGGGCGCAGCGCGCGCTGGATCTCGTGGCCGCGGCCCTGTGGTCGCGCGCGCTGCTGCTGCTCGCGCCCGCGCTCGACGCCGGCCTCAGCGCGCGACGCCGCCCAGCCGGCGCCGCGTGGCGCGGTCCTCGGCGCCGTCCTCGGCGGCGCTGGTCGCCGTCGCCGCGCGCGCTCTGCGCGGGCCCGTCTGACGTAGGGTGCGTAGCATGGCTCACGGCCGCCGGCCGCTCCCGACACGATCGGCCTAGCCCCCGACGATGAACCTGCTCAAGAGCGTCGAGACCACGATCGCCAACCTCGTCGAGGGCGCCTTCGGACGCGTTTTCCGCTCCGAGGTGCGCCCGATGGAGCTCGCGCGCAAGCTCACCCGCGAGATGGACGCGCACCGCACGGTGTCGGTCTCGCGCGTCTATGTGCCCAACGAGTACTCCGTCTGGCTCTCCCCGGAGGACCGCGCACGCTACGACGGCGTCGAGCACGAGGTGATCGACGAGCTCTGCGCCTACCTGCTCGAGCACGCCCGCCGCGAGGACCTGATCCTCGCCTCCCCGCCGCAGATCGACTTCCAGACCGACGAGCGCCTCTCGCTCGGCGAGTTCGGCATCCAGGCGCGGTTGGTCCGCGCCGCCGAGTCAGAGCTGACGGGGCACCGCGCGCCGAGCCGCCCGCCGACGAAGAGCACGGCCAGACGATGATCTACAGCACCTCGGCCCGTGTCGGCGGCGCGGTCGAGGAGGCGCAGGGCCGCCGGCGCGCGCCGCGCGCGCTGCTGTGCGTCGGCTCGCGGCGCCTGCTGGTCCCGCCCGGCGGCGGCGACGATCGGGCGCAGCCGCGACTGCGAGATCGTGCTCGAGGACGCCGGCATCTCGCGCCGCCACGCCGAGCTGCGCCCGCGACGGCGACGGCTGGACGATCGAGGATCTCGGCTCGACCAACGGCGTGCTGCGTCAACGGCGCGCGAGGTCGCGCGGCGCGCAGCCGCTGCAAGGCGGCGACCGCCTCGAGCTCGGCTCGACGGAGATCGTCTTCGAGCTTGGATGAACACGCTCGAACCCGTATCGGTGGCGCTCAAGTTCGGCTTCCTCGCCGTGCTCTACCTGTTCCTGCTGTGGGTCGCGCGCAGCGCGCGCCGCGACCTCGGCGCCGGTGCGCGCGCCTCGAGCCGGGCCGCGGACCCGCGCGCGATCGCGCCGGACGCCACCGGCCTGCACTCGGCCTCGACGCTCGGCACCGATCGACATCGCCGCACAGCTCGCCGCGGCTCGTCGTCGAGCGCGCCCCCGGCCACGAGCCCGGGATGATCTACGACCTCGACGGCGAGCTCGTGCTCGGCCGCGGCGATCGCGCCGAGATCCGCCTCGAGGATCCCTTCGCCTCCTCGCGGCACGCGCGCATCTACGAGCAGGGCAACACCGTCGTGATCGAAGACCTCGGCTCGACCAACGGCACCTACCTCAACGAGGAGCTGCTGCAGACGCCGCGCCCGCTGCACCCCGGCGACCGCGTGCGCATCGGCGACAGCGAATTCGCCTTCGAGGTCGGCTGAGGTGCTGCGCGTCGCCGAGCAGTACGCCGGCACCGACACGGGCCGCCAGCGGCGCGCCAACGAGGACTCGCTGCTGGCGCGCTCGCCGCTGTTCGTGGTCGCCGACGGCATGGGCGGCGCCCAGGCCGGCGAGGTCGCCTCGCGGATCGCGGTCGAGTCCTTCCAGCCGGGCCTGCGCCGACGCGCTCGAGCCCGAGCGCGCGCTCGCCGAGCTCGCGCACGAGGCCAACGCGCGCATCCACGAGCTCTCGCACGCCAACGCCGAGCAGGCCGGCATGGGCACGACGCTGACCGCCGTCTACGTCGGCGAGCAGGAGGTCGCGATCGCCCACGTCGGCGACAGCCGCGCCTACTGCCTGCGCGACGGCGAGCTGCTGCGCCTGACCGACGACCACTCGCTCGTCGACGAGCTGATGCGCCAGGGCCGGCTCACGCCCGAGGAAGCGGTCGAGCACCCGCAGCGCTCGGTGATCACCCGCGCGCTCGGGCCCGAGGGCAACGGTCGAGGTCGACACGCGCTCCTTCCAGGCTCGCGCCGGCGACGTCTACCTGCTCTGCAGCGACGGGCTGACGACGATGCTCGCCGAGGAGCAGATCGCCGAGCTGCTGCTCGCGAATCCCGCGCCTGCGCGACGCCGGCGAGGCGCTGATCGCCGCCGCCAACGAGGCGGGCGGGCGCGACAACATCACCGTGCTGCTGCTGCGCCTCGAGGAGGTCGCTGCCCGGCCGGGCGCGCCCCGATCGAGGAGCACGCGCACGCTCACCGGACATGCCCGCGCTCGACGCCCTGCCGCTGCAGCGCGCCCGCGCGCGCCCCGCAGCGCCCGCGCCGGCGCCGGCCGGCGCCTCGCCCGCAGGCGCTCGGCGCCGGCGCCGCGCGCCTGCGTCGGCGTCGGCGTGCTCGCCGTCGCGCTCGCCGTCACCGGCGTGCTCGCCGCGGCCGCCTACCTCGCGCTGCAGCGCGTCTACTTCATCGGCACCAACGACCGCGGTCTCGTGACGCTGTATCGCGGCCTGCCCGTGCGCCTGCCGGGCAACATCGACCTGTACAGCAGCGACTACGTCTCCGGCGTGAGCGCCTCGACGCTCACCGCCCCAGCGCCGACACACGCTGCTCGACCACTCGCTGCGCTCCGAAGGCGACGCCGCCTCGCTGATCCGCAGCCTCGAACTGGGCCAGCTCGAATGAGGGCGCGCACGGTGAACCGTCCGATCCTCCGCCTCTACGGCTTCGTCGTCGCTGCTGTTCGCGCTGCTCGTCGCGCTTCACCTCGCGCTGGACGGTCTTCGAAGCCTCCTCGCTGCGCGAGAACAAGTTCAACGCGCGCCCGCTGCTCGAGCAGCAGCGCATCGACCGCGGCCCGATCGTCGCCGCCGACGGCACGGTGCTCGCGCGCAGCGTGCGCCGCGCAGGCGAAGGGATCTACGAACGCACCTACCCGCCGGGCGGCGAGTTCGCGCAACGCGATCGGCTACTACTTCACCAACCTCGGCAGCACCGGCCTGGAGCGCTTCCGCAACGCGCCGCTGAGCGGGCAGAACGTCGGCAACCTGCAGAGCGTCCTCGACCAGCTGCAGGGCAAGCGCCAGCGCGGCGAGAAGGTCGTCACCACGCTCGACCCGCGCGCGCAGCAGGTCGCAAACGCGGCGCTCGGCGGCCACAAGGGGGCCGTCGTCGCGCTCGAACCGCGCAGCGGCGCCGTCACCGTGATGGCCTCGAGCCCCGGCTACGACCCCAACTCGCTGCGCTCGACGGCCACGGCCGCGAGCATCAAAAGCGACCCCACCGGGCGCGCTGATCAACCGCGCCACGCAGTTCGGCTACGCGCCCGGCTCGACCTTCAAGGTCGTGACCGCGACGGCCGCGATCGACACCGGCGCCTTCACGCGCGAATCGACGGTCAGCGGGCGCAACGACATCCCGATCTCCGGCGTGCCGCTGCAGAACGACGACAACGAGAGCTTCGGGCAGATCACGCTGACCGAAGCGCTCGCGAAATCGGTCAACACCGTCTGGGCGCAGGTCGCCGAACACGTCGGCAAGGCGCACGCTCGCGCCGCTACATGCAGCGCTTCGGCTTCGACCGCAAGCCGCAGCTCGACTACCCCGCCACCGAGATGTCCAGCAGCGGCGAGTATCGAAGGCGAACGGCTGCGTCGCGCCCACGAGCGCGCGCGTCGACGTCGGGCGCATGGGCATCGGCCAGGACAAACTCGCCGTCACGCCGCTGCAGATGGCCGAGGTCGCGGCCGCCGTCGCCAACGGCGGCACGCTGATGGTCCCGCACCTGACCGCGCCGCATCGTCGACGCCGAAGGGCGCACCGTGCAGACGGATCGCGCCCGCGCGTGCAGTCGGTCGTGATGAAACCGCTCGACCGCCTCCGCCGTGACGGCGATGATGGAAGCGGTCGTCAACGAAGGCACCGGCACCTCCGCGCAGATCCCGGGCGTGCAGGTGGCGGGCAAGACCGGGACCGCCGAGACGCAGATCGGCAACCGCGATCAACAACGTCTGGTTCATCGCCTTCGCGCCCGCGCCAGACCCGCGCGTGGCGATCGCCGTGACGCTGCAAGGGCGTGCCCGGCCAGGGCGCCGCCTTCGCCGCGCCGGTCGCCCGCCAGGTGATCGAAAGGCTGCTCCATGATTGAGCCCGAGACGATCATCGACGGGCGCTACCGCGTGATCTCGCGGCTCGGCTCGGGCGGCATGGCCGACGTCTACCTCGCCCAGGACCAGCTGCTCGGCCGCGAGGTCGCCGTCAAGGTCCTGCACCACCACTTCGCCGAAGACCAGGAGTTCGTCGAGCGCTTCCGGCGCGAGGCCTCGAGCGCCGCCGCGCTGTCGCACCCGAACATCGTCGGCATCTTCGACCGCGGCGAGTGGAACGGCACCTACTACATCGCGATGGAGTACGTCGCCGGCCGCTCGCTGAAGGCGATCGTGCGCGAGCAGCGGGCCGCTGGAGCCGGCCGCCGCGATCGACATCGTCGTCCAGATCCTGCGCGCCGCGCGCTTCGCGCACCGGCGCGGCGTCATCCACCGCGACCTCAAGCCCCACAACGTGATCCTCGACGAGGAGGGCCGCGCGCGCGTGACCGACTTCGGCATCGCCCGCGCCGGCGCCTCCGACATGACGCTGACCGGCTCGATCATGGGCACCGCGCAGTACCTCTCCCCGGAGCAGGCGCAGGGCTACGCCGTCAGCGCCGCCTCGGACCTCTACTCGGTCGGCGTGATCCTCTACGAGCTGCTGACCGGCGTCGTCCCGTTCGAGGGCGAGACGGCGGTCGCGATCGCCTTCAAGCAGGTCTCCGCCGCGCCGCGCCCGCCGAGCGAGCTGAACCCGGCGTTGCCGCCCTCGCTCGACGCGGTCGTGCTGCGTGCGCTCGCCAAGGACCCGATCGAACGCTACGCCGACGCCGACGAGCTGATCGCCGCGCTGCAGCACGAGCGCGAGGCGCTGCCGCGCAGGCGGGCACGGCCGTGGCCAGCCCCTACGACGGACACCACACCTCCGAGCATCAGCTGGCTCCTCGCGCCGCGGGAGCGTTGCTGATGGCGCCCGCCGCGCTCGCCGAGGAGTACGCGCCGGAGGAGGCCGAGGAACGCGCGCCGGCGCGCGCTGTGGTGGGCGCTCGCGCTGCTGCTGCTCGCGGGCATCGCGGTGCTCGTGTTCGTGCTCGCTCAGCCCGCCAAGATGGTCACGGTGCCCGACGTCGGCGGCCAGCAGCGAACAGGCCGCCGGCGCCGCGCTGCGCCGCGCGGGCCTCGATCCCGGTGCCCTCGCTGGCAGCCGAGCTCGACGGTGCCAGACGGGCCTCGTGATCAGCCAGGCGCCCGCCGCCGGCACGCGCGTCGAACAAGGGCTCGCGCGTCGCGCATCGTCGTCTCGCGGCGGCCCGGCGAGCGCGGCGCTGACCGAGCGTCGAAGGCCTGACCGCTCGCGCAGGCGACCGCGAAGCTGCGCAAAGCCGGCTTCAAGCCGGCGACGCAAGCGACAGCCGAGCGCGACGGTCGCCGCCGGGCAGCGTGATCGGCACCGAACCCTCCGGCCGGCACCGAGGTGCAGCTCGGCAGCCACGTCACGGTGCTCGTCTCCAGCGGTCCCGCGCCGGTGCGTGTCCCCGACGTCGTCGGGCAGTCGCTGAGCGGCGGCCGAAGCGACGCTGACCAACGCCGAACTGGCGCTCGGCGACGTCACCCAGCGGACCTCGACCGACGCAGCAGCCCGGGACCGTGCTCTCGCAGTCACCGAGCGACGGGCACGTCGGTGCACGCGGGCGACAAGGTCAACCTGGTCGTCGCGCAGGCGCCGAAGGAAACGCGCCGTGCCCGAACGTCGTCGGCCAGAGACGAGACGCTCGGCCGCGGCCGCGCTCGGCCAAGCCGGCTTCAAGCCCAAGACGACGCCCGAAACGGTCACCGAACCGACGCAGGTGGGGATCGTGCTCGCGCAGAGCCCGGCCGCCGGCGCGAACGCGCGCAAGGGCGCGACCGTGACGCTCACGGTCGGCGTGCTCGGCGCCGCCACGACGCCCACGACGCACGACCACCACCACGACCACGCCGACGACCCGCCCCGCCGGTGACTCCGCCGGCGCCCGGCGGCTGAGATGAGCGCACCAGCTCTCGGACGGCTGCGGGTCGCCGTGCTCGCCGGCGGGCGCTCCTCCGAGCACGAGGTCTCGCTGTCCTCGGCGCGCCGCCGTCCGCGACGGGCCTGCTCGAGGCGCGGTCACGACGTGATCTGGGTCGAGATCGGCCGCGACGGACGCTGGCGCCACGACGGCGAGCTCGCTGAGCGTCACGCCCGGCGCGGGCCTGCTCGACGCCGACGTCGTCTTCCCCGCGCTGCACGGCCCGTTCGGCGAGGACGGCACCGTCCAGGGCCTGCTCGAGATGCTCGACGTCGCCTACGTCGGCGCCGGCGTGCGCCGCCTCGGCGGTGTGCCTGGACAAGGTCCTCTTCAAGGAGCTGATGTCAGCGCCGGCGATCCCCCAGGTCGACTATCGCGGCGTGCGCGCGCGAGCGCTTCGCGCAGGCGACCCCGACGAGGTGCTCGCCGAGCTCGCCGAGCTCGGGCTGCCGGTGTTCGTCAAGCCGGCGCACCTCGGCTCCTCGGTCGGGATCGTCAAGGTCAGCGACGCCGCGGCGCTCGACGGCGGCGCTCGAGAGCGCCTTCGCCCACGACGAGCTCGTGATCGTCGAGGCGCTGGCGCACGGGCGTCGAGGTCGAGTGCGGGGTGCTCGAGTCCGCCCGCGCATGCGCCGCGGCGAGGGCGCGCTCGCCTCGCAGCCGGGCGAGATCCTGCTCGCGGACGAGTGGTACGACTACGACGCCAAGTACACGCCTGGCGGGATGGAGCTGCGCATCCCCGCCGCGCATCTCGCCGACGCGCTGCGAGCGCGTCAGGCAGCTCGCCGTGCAGAGCTTTCTGCTCAGCGGCTGCGAGGGTCTCGCGCGCGTCGACTTCTTCGTCGACGGCGAGCAGGTGCTCGTCAACGAGCTCAACACGATGCCCGGCTTCACGCCGACGAGCGTCTACGCGAAGCTGATGGAGGCCTCGGGCGTCCCCTATCCGCGAGCTGGTCGACCGCCTCTGCCGGCTCGGCCTCGAGCGCCACGCCACAAGCGCGGCGCGGCTGCACTGAGCACTGCGCCGGCGCCTATCTGAAGAGCGTCAGCTCGGCGATCGTCGCCGACTGCTTGCCTGGCGGCAGCGCGGTCATCCACAGCAGGTAGTAGCGATGGCGTGCGCCGCCGAGGTGCAGCGGGATGCGTTCGCCGCTCGTGACGTGCGCGCTCGCGCCGACCGGACCCTGCCAGCCGCGTTCGCTCAGCGGCTTCGAGGTGCCGTAGGGAGTCTGAGAGGTCGATGCGGTCGGCGACGTAGACCTGCACCGCGAAGCCCGGCGTCGGCGTCTGGATCGCGACCGCACGCGCCGCTACACCGGGCGCGGCGTCGAGGTAGATGCCGAGACCGACGCCGCCCGCCTTGCTGCAGCGTGCCTTCGTAGTACTGCTCGGTGCTCCAGGTCGTGTTCGGGTCGTTGTCGACGACGTTGTCGATCTGGTCGCGGTTTTCGGGCCCGGTGCCGAACGGGTTGTAGCCGTGCGCGGCCGTCTGGCTGAGCGCCACCTGTTCGAGCCCCGAGCGCTTCGGCAGATCGCCCGCGGTGCCGGTGCCGCGGTGGGTCTGTTCCGCGGCCAGCGATCAGCACGAGCGCGACGATCACGACCACGCAGCGCGAGCGAGGCCACCCAGCGCGCCGGATGGCGCATCCGCCACGGCAGGCGCCGGCGCGCGCGCCCAGGGAGCGAGCGCAGCACGGTCGTCACCTCGCCCGTCGCCTGCCCGCTGCGCGACGCCTCGATGGCGAGCACGTCCTCGAGCGTCGGCGACCATGCTCGCCGCGTCGGGGTAGCGTCGCGAGAGGTCCTTGGCGACCGCGCGGTCGACGACGGCCGCCGTCGCCGCCGACAGTGCCGGGCGCCGCAGTCTGCACGTCGGGGATCTCCTCGCGCACGTGCTTCATCGCCACCGACACGGGCGTCTCGCCGCGGAAGGGAACCTCGCCGGTCAGCATCTCGTACAGCACGACCCCGAGCGAGTAGAGATCCGACTGGCCTGTGACGGCCTCGCCGAGCGCCTGCTCGGGTGAGACGTAGTCGGTCGTGCCCAGTACCCGTCCGACCATCGTCAGACCTTCCTCGGTGAGCGTGCGCGCGATCCCGAAGTCGGTGATCTTGGCGCCGCCTTCGCTGCTGATCAGAACGTTGTGGGGCTTGACGTCGCGATGCACGATCTGGCGCTCGTGCGCAGCGCCGAGCGCGCGCGCGATCTCGATCGCGTAGGCCAGCGCCTGGGCGATCTCCAGCGGCGCCTCGCGGCGGATCACGTCCTTCAGCGTCTCGCCGTCGACGAACTCGAGCACGATGTAGGGCGCCGCGATCTGCTCCTCGCCGCCGCGCCAGAGGCCTCCTCGCCGGCGTCGATCACGGTCACGACGTTGGGGTGGTTCAGCTGCGCGACCGACCGCGCCTCGCGGCGGAAGCGCTCGAGCTGGTCGGAGTCCGCCGCGATCTCGCGGTGCATCATCTTGATCGCGACGGGACGCTCGAGCACGGTGTCGAAGGCCCGGTAGACCGTCGACATGCCGCCCCGGCCGATCTCCGCATCGAGCCGGTAGCGCCCCCCGATCAGCGTGCCGATGATGCCCATGTGGATCTAACGCTCGCGCCGTCCGCGGGCAAGGACCAGCAGCGCGAGCAGGCAGCGGTAGAAGGCGTAGGGTGCGAGCGCGCGCCCGTCTCGACGCCCGTCGCGCAGGACACGTGCGCTGGCCAGCGTCGAGAGGAAGGCGCTCGCGGCTCCGGCCGCCAGTGGCGCGCGCAGCGCCGGCGCAACGCCATGGCGCAACAGGCGAGAGCCCTTCAGGGCGACTGCAGCCAGAATCACCGGCAGACCCGTCTCCCAGGACAGCGTCTGCGCCGGGCCGCGGGCAAAGCCGCGCGCGCGCGCGGCAGTCAGCGTTGCACCGTGGCGGGAGACGCCCGGGATCAGGGCGGCCGCCTGGGCCACTCCCAAGCGCAGCCCGTCAAGCACGCCGGCATCCGCCCGCCCGCGCCCGTCCGCGCCCGTCTCGCGGTCGGCGATCGCCATCGCGAGGCCGCCCAGCGAGCAGTCCCGCGGCGATCGAGCTGCGGGCCGCCGAGGCGCCGCTCGATCGGCTCGCGAAACAGGTAGCCACCCGAGCGCTGCGGGTGCGAGCGAGAGCAGGAGCAACATGACTGCTTGGCGGTCGTAATGGCGCGGCTTCACGCCCAGCTCGAGCGCGAGCGCGAGCGCGGCTCCGGCGTGCAGCGCGACCTCAAAGGACTTACGCAGCTCACCGTCGAGCTCGGCGTAGCGCCAGCCCGCGAGCCACGGCACTAGCGCCGTGTGCGCCGAGGAGGAGACCGGCAGCAGCTCCGCTGGGCCTTGCAGGATGCCCAGCGTCATGGCATGGCCGAGCGTCAGCGCCGGCTCAGCTCGCGGCATCGCTCGCCGGCTCGCGACGGCCTCGCCGCCGACGCACGACGGCGTATACGACCCCGACCACGACGAGCGCAACGATCGCGTAGTCGACGTACTCGAAGCTCTTGCGCGCGCTCGTCCAGTCGCTGCCCGACCGCTTCACCGACCAGCGCGAGGCCCAGCACCCACGGGATGCATCCGAGCAGCGTCAGCACCGTGAAGCGCCCGAACGGCATGCGCGCGACACCCGCGGGCAGCGAGATGAACGTGCGGATGATCGGCAGCATGCGGCTGAAGAAGGATCGCCGGCGCGCCGTAGCGCGCGAACCAGCGATCCGCCCATGCGATGTGGCTGGGCTTCATGTGCAGCCAGTGACCGTGGCGTTCGACCAGCTCCAGGCGTCCGGCACGCCCGACCCCGTAGGCGATCCAGGAGCCGACGAGGTTGCCGAGCACCCCCGCCACCACGATCCCAAGCAGCGTCAGGTGATGATGGGCGCTGCTCTGTCCAGGGTCGGCGACGGCGAAGCCGGCGAACAGCATCGTCGCCTCGGAGGGGATCGGGATGCAGGCGCTCTCGGCGACCATCAGCACGAAGACCGCCGGCAGGCCCGCGTCGCGGACGAAGTGCCAGGCGATGTTGACCAGCGACTCGGAGATCGATGCGAGCACGAGCATGGTCGGCAACGATACCAGCGATCGCAGCGTGACGCCGCGGTCGCTACCGTGCGCGCGATGCGCGTCTGGATCGACCTGACGAACAGCCCGCACGTGCTGGTCATGCGCCCTGTGATCGAGCGGTCTGCGCGCCCGCGGCCACGAGGTGCGGCGTCACCGCGCGCGACTTCGCTCAGACGCTCGAGCTGTGCGAGCGCTTCGGACATCGAGCACGCCGCGATCGGACATCATCGCGGCGGAGCGCCTCGTCGCGAAGGCGATCGGGCCTCGCTTCGCGCTCGGCGGCGCTCGTGCGCTGGGCGCGCCGCGAGTCACGCGCCGCGGGAGCGCCCTTCGACATCGCGCTCGGCCACGGCTCCAACGACATCAGCGTCGCGGCCGCTCTGCTGCGCATCCCCAGCTCGACGATGTTCGACTACGAGTGGGCGACCGTCCAGCACAACGTCAACTGCCGCCTCGCGCGCGGCGGTCGTCGTGCCCGACGCGATCCCCCCGGAGCGCCTCGAACGCTACGGCGCAGCCGGCAAGATGCATGCCCTACGAGGGACTGAAGGAGGAGTACTACCTCGCCGACTTCGAGCCGGACCCAGGCGTGCTCGCCGAGCTCGCGCTCGACCCCGAGCGCCCGATCGTCGTGGTGCGGACGCCGCCGGAGGTCTCGCTCTACCACCGCTTCGAGAACGACCTGTTCGCGCAGATGCTCGAGCGCCTGCGCCGGGCAGCCGCGGAGCACGACGGCACCCAGGCCGTCGTGCTCCCCCGCGTCGCCGCTCAGCGCGAGGAGCTGCGCTCGAGCGGCCGGCTTCATCGTGCCCGAGCACGCGATCGACGCGCAGTCGCTGATCGCCGCCGCAGACCTCGTGATCTCCGCCGGCGGCACGATGAACCGCGAGGCCGTGGCGCTCGGTACGCCCGTCTACACGACCTTCCAGGGCCGCCTCGGCGCGGTCGACGAGCGGCTGATCGCGGAGGGTCGTATGAGAATGCTCTCAGACGTCGATCGGCTCGATCTGGGCAGGCGCGATCGCGCGAGCTCGACGCGCGCGCATCCGCCGCGATCCGCAGCTGCTGATCGAGCTGCTGCTCGCGCCGCTCGATCCCCGCTGAGAGCGAGCGCCCCGAAGGACCCTCCGGTCGGGTTGGGCCCTTACAATCACCACAATGCGCCGACGGATCCGCTCGGCGGCCCTACCCCTCCACCGTCACGCGCTGCCGCAGCTGGCAGTGGACGGGGCGCTGGTCGCGCTCGCGTACTACCTCGCCTTCCAGCTGCGCTTCGACAGCGGACCGCCGCGGCAGTACGCCGAGCTGCGCGACAGCGACGATCTGGTGGGTGCTCGGCGGGCAGCCTGCCGCTGCTCGTGCTCGCCCGCGTCTACCAGCGCCGCTGGCGCTACGCGGGCCAGCGCGACTACGAGGCGGTCGTGCGCGCGGTCGTCGCGATCGTGCTCCTGACGCGTCGTCGCGATCGAGGTGCTGCGCCCTGTGCACAGCTATCCGCTGGTGTTCGTGGGCGGCGTCTCCACGCACCACCACAGCACCGTCGCGGTCGTGCTGCCCAACGGCGTGATCGTGCTGTTCGCGCTGCTCTCGCTGGTGTTCCTCGTCGGCGTGCGTGCGCTCGCGCGCAGCGTCTACGAGCGACGTCCGCTGGCTGCCTTCCGTGGCGGACGTAAGGGCGAGCGCACCGTGCTGATCGCCGGCGCCGGCGAGGGCGGGCGGATGGTCGTGCGCGAGATCCTGCGCAACCGCGAGCTCGGGCTGATGCCCGTCGGCTTCCTCGACGACGACCCCGCGCAAGCGCCGGCTGCGGATCGACGGCGTGCGCGTGCGCGGCAACACCGAAGCCGATCTGCCCCGCGTCCTCGACGACGCCGAACCCGACGAAGTGATCATCGCGATCCCCTCCGCGCCCGGCTCCACGCGCGCGCGCATCGTGCGCGAGTGCCGCGCGCGCGGGATCCCGGTGCGGACGCTGCCGACGGTCTTCGAGCTGCTGCAGACGCGCGGCGCGCTCGCGCGCCAGATGCGCGAGGTGCGCGTCGAGGATGTGCTCGGACGCGAGCCCGTGCACATGGAGCTCGAGCGCGTCGGCGCCTACCTGGCCGGCGAGATCGTGCTCGTGACCGGCGCCGGCGGCTCGATCGGCTCCGAGCTCTGCCGCCAGATCGCGCGCGTGGAGCCGCACCGCATCGTCCTGCTCGACCACGCCGAGGACAACCTCTTCTCGATCCAGCGCGAGCTCGAGGACGAGCGCCACGTGCCGCCCTCGATGCTCGCCGCGGTGCTCGCGGACTGCAAGGAGGAGGAGCGCATGCGCGAGGTCTTCGCCGAGCACCGCCCGAGCATCGTCTTCCACGCCGCCGCCTACAAGCACGTCGGGCTGATGGAGGCCAACCCGGTCGAGGCGGTGCGCAACAACGCGATCGCGACGCGGGTCGTCGCGCACGTCGCCGGCGAGCACGGCGCGACGCGCTTCGTGCTCGTCTCGACCGACAAGGCCGTCGAGCCGGCGACCGTGATGGGCGCCTCCAAGGCGCTCGCCGAGTTCGCGCTCGAAGGCAGCCACCGCCCGCTTCCCCGCGACGCGCTACGCGGCGGTGCGCTTCGGCAACGTGCTCGGCTCCTCCGGCAGCGTCGTGCCGATCTTCCGCCGTCAGATCGAGCGCGGCGGTCCGGTGACCGTGACCGACGAGCGCATGACGCGCTACTTCATGACGATCCCCGAGGCGGTACAGCTGATCATCCGCTCTGGCTCGCTCGTCGCCGCCCGGCGAGGAACGCGACACACCGCCGCCAACCGTCGAGCGCCGCCGTCGCCGCCGCGGCGCCGAGGTGTTCGTGCTCGACATGGGCGAACCCGTGCGGATCGTCGATCTCGCCCGCGCGATGATCGACCTCTCGGGCTTGGACCCGGACCGCGACATCGACATCGAGATCGTCGGCGCGCGCCCCGGCGAGAAGCTCCACGAGGAGCTGTTCAACAGCTACGAGCACTCGCGGCCCACCGAAGCCGAGAAGATCCTGCTCGCCGAGCGCGAGCCGCTGCCGCGTCGAGGCCGTCGAGTCGATGTTCGACGAGATCCGCCTGCTCGTGCTCGAAGGCGACGCCGCCGGTCTGGCGGCCAAGGTCTCCGAGCTCTCAGCCGAGCGCCGCGAGACGCCGCCCGCTGAGACGCCGCCGCCCGCTGAGACGCCACCAGCTGCAGCGCCTCCCGAGCCGCTTGCGCAGGAGCCCAACGGCGCCAAACCGCAGGGTGCTGCGCCCGAGGCGCCTGCTCCCCTCGTACACTCCCCGGATTCATGACGTACTTGCCGCTCGCGCTCTCGCTCTCGAGCACGTTCACCAAGATCGGTGCGATCGCCGCGTTCGCCGCGCTGATCGGGATCGCCGTGCTCTCGCTGCTCGTCTTCTCCCAGGCCCGCGAGATCAAGCGTCTGCGCGAGTGGGCCGGGCGTGCGCCGGAGCGCGATGCTGACGTCGGCCAGCGCGTGGCGGCGGCGGCCGCAGCGCGCGTGCAGCAGCAGGCCGCGCCCGCCGCACAGGCCGCCCGGCCTGTCGTCACTGCTGCGCCCCTCCAAACCCGTGCGACTGCCGCAAGCGCGCCCACCGCTACGCGCGTTGTCGGCGCTCCGGTCGAGTCGGCGGGCACGCCGGCACTCGCCGCGGCCGGCGCTCCGGTATCCCCTCCCGCGGCGACTCCAGCGGCACAGCCCCCGGGAGCTCCCACGTCCCAGCCTCCGGCAGCGCCCGCGCCGGGAGTGACCCCCGCCAGCCCCGTCCCTGTCGCCGCGGTTGCTCCTGCGCCGGCTTCGGCTCCCTCCGGCGGCCAGCCTTCGGTTCCGCCCGCGGGCCAGGCGCCGATCCCGTGGCAGGCGCCGGTGTCCGCGCAGGGCTCCGCGCCCCCCCGCGCCCCCGCGCCTCCGCAGCCGGGGTCGCCGCCGGCGCCCGTGGGAGCGCCCGCATCGGCGGCCGGCGCCGCCCAGAGCCTGCGTCCGTCGCGCACTCCAGGCGCCGCGTCGCCAGGCACGCCCTCCCAGTCCCCCGCGCGGGCCGCGACACCCAACGCACCGCCATCCGTCACGCCTGCTCCCGGCTCGAGCGCGCGCTCACCGAGCGCGCCTGCGACTGCCACCGTCGCGCCGCGTCGTCCTCCCGCGCCTCCCGCGCCGATCGAGGCGCGGCGGGCGGGTACCCGAACGGCAGCGGCGCCCATCGCGCCCCCGTCGCGTGGCGCGAGCACGGCCGCTGCGCGAGCCGCCGCAAGCGGGCGCCAGCGGGAGGCGCCGCAGCGCTCCCCGCGGCGCACCGTCGGGATCGTCCTCGGCGGTCTAGTGCTCCTCGTCGTGATCGTGCTCGGCGCACTTTCGCTGTTGGGGGGCTCCACAAAGAAAAACGCGGCGAGGCAAACGGCGAGCACCCCCACCACGACGGGCAGCACGCACACGAACGCTCGTCACAAAACGTCAAAACCCGCGAAACCCGCGAGCCACGCCGCGAGCGCGTCCGACACGACGATCACGGTGCTCAACGGCACCGAAACGACTGGACTCGCCCACCAGATCTCCGCGAGCCTGCAACAGCGAGGCTACTCACAGGCGGCCGCCGTAGGCGGGCGTCCGCCCGGAGAAAACCAGGTTACGGTCGTGCAGTACTCCAGCGGTCACCAGGCCGACGCTGAAGCTGTCGCGCACTCGCTCGGCGTAACGCAGGTGCTGCCGCTGGAAGCGAGCACCGCGGCGCTGGCAGGCTCAGCGAAGGTGGTGGTGATCGTCGGCCACGACAAGGCCACGACGGGCCCATAGCGGGCTTTCTCGATATTCCCGCTCGCTCGGCAAAGCCGCGCGAGCACGGCATCACGCACGTGATCGACAGGGGCCTCTCGGTGGCTGAGGTCGACGGGCTGCTGGAGGTCGCCGGCGACGCGGTCGACATCGTCAAGCTCGGCTGGGGGACGGCCGTGGTGACCGGCAACCTGCAGCCCGAAGCTCGAGCGCTACGCCGCCCACGGCATACCGGTAGTGCTCGGCGGGACGCTCACCGAGATCGCGATTCGCCAGAGGCGCATCGACGGTCTTATCGCGTGGCTGCGCGAGCTCGGCCTGCGCCACGTCGAGATCTCCGACGGGACGATCACGCTCGACGCCGAGGTCAAGCGCGGCCTGATCGAAAAGCTCGCCGCCGAGTTCGTGGTGCTCGCCGAGGTCGGCAGCAAGGACGCAGACTTCATAATGGCCCCCTACGTCTGGGTCGAGCAGATCGAACGCGACCTTGCGGCCGGGCGCCTGGAAGGTGATCGCCGAGGCGCGCGAGTCGGGCACAGCGGGCATCTATCGCGCCAACGGCGAGGTGCGCACGGGCCTGATCGACGAGATCGCCCATGCGATCGACCCGCAGCGGCTGATCTTCGACGCGCCGCTGCAGCAGCAGCAGGTATGGCTGCTGAAGCGCTTCGGCACCGAGTGCAACGTCGGCAACATCGCGCCCGACGACGTGCTCTCACTCGAGACTCTGCGCCTTGGACTGCGCTCAGACACGGTCGAGCGCTTTGCGTTGGGCGGCGGGGATTGAACGAGACCCCTGGCGCGCCTGCGGGCGGGGGCAGCGGAGACCGGGGGTGGACGCCGGGAGCCGATCCGCTCGTACGCGGCGTGTTCGCGCTGCTCGTGCTCGCCTGTCTCGGGGCGTTCTTCATCACGCAACGGCTCAAGCACACCCCGACGCCGGTGCAGGATTTCAAGCGCACTCCGCGCTTCTCGCCCTACCCCGCCGCGCACAACAAACTCGAGCAGATCTCCTTCAAGCTCGACCGCGCCGAAGCGGTCACGGTGACGGTCCTCGACACCGCGGGCACCACGGTCGCGACGCTCCTCGATGGATACGCCGTGCCACGCTACAAACAGTTCTCGCTGCGCTGGAACGGGCGCACCGGGCGCGCGCGCGGCTATAGCGTCGGGCACACCGCCAGCGGGCGAGCATTCCTCGTGCCGCACAACCGCGGTCCGCTCGCGGCGGCGGGCGAATACCGCGTGCGCGTCACGCTGCGCGCGCAGGGGCGCAGCGTCGAATCGCCGTGGACGCTTCACGCTGGTGGGCCCGTGAACGCTCAGGTGGCAGGGCTGCTGGCGACGAAGCTCCCCGGCGCCGGGGAACTCCTCGCCGGCGGTCGTCGGTGCTGTGGTGGTGGTCGCGCTGCTCGTCGTTGTCATGCTCCGCTATGCGGAGAGCTTTCCGCTGCTCGCCGTGGCGGCACTGCCCTTCCGCGTGCCGATCGCAACCGACGGCAAGACCGTCAACCTGCTGATCCCGCTCTACCTCGTCGTGGCTGCCGGCACGCTCGTACAGATCATCGCGTGGCGTCGCGGCCGCGAGCACGAGCTCGCGCCGGAACGTCTGCGCCGCGGCGGCTGTCGTCCTGGGCCACGCCGCGAGGTCTCGAAGCTCTGCTGTTGCTCGCCGTCGTGCTGTACGTGCTGCAGGCACTCTACTCCGCGGACCTCACGCGCGCCGCGGAGAATGTCGGCTTCTTCTACCTGCCGTTCGGGCTGCTGTTCGTGCTGCTCGCGCGTGTGCGCTGGACGCGCGCGCTGCTGGCTGCGCTGCCTGGGCGTGCTCGTCGTGCTCGCCGTGCTGTTCGCGGGGGTCGGGTTCATCGAGTATGCGCGCAAGTCGCTGTTCCTCAACCCGAAGGTCGTCGCGGCCAACCAGTACGACAACTACTTCCGCGTCAACTCGTTGTTCTTCGACCCGAACATCTACGGCCGTTTCCTCGCGCTCGTGATGATCGCGCTGAGCACGATGGTGATGTGGAGCTCGCGCCGTCGCGATGTCCTCTACGGGGCAGGCGCTGCTCGCCTGGCTGCTCGCGGGCCTCGTCACGAGCTTCTCGCAGTCGAGCATCGCCGCGCTGCTGCTCGGCGCTCGCTGTGCTCGCGGCCTGGCGTTGGGATCCGCGGCGGACGCTCTACGTGTCGCTGGCGCTGCTCGCGCTCGCGGCGGCGGTTGTGGCTGCTCGCCCCAACCGGTCTGCACTTCGGGCTGAAGGGCACGAGCGGCTCGACCAGCAATGCCACCAGCGGCCGTACGACAGCTGATCGCGGGAGGCCTCGAACTGTTCGCCAAACGTCCGCTGCAGGGCTTCGGCTCGGGCTCGTTCGAAACGGAGTACAAGCGCCACCACGCGAAGACGAGCAGCCAGAACGCGACCTCCGCCTCGCACACGATCCCGATCACCGTCGCCGCCGAGCAGGGCCTGATCGGCCTCGCGGTCTACGTAGCGCTTGTGCTCGCCGCGCTGCTCGTGCTGTTCAACGGCGCGGGACGCTCGCCGCCTCGCATCGCGCTCGCGGCCTGCTTCGCGGCGCTCGTCCTGCACACCTGGACCTACGCGGACTTCCTCGAGGACCCCTTCACCTGGGCGCTGCTGGGTGTCGGCGTGGCGCTCGCCAGACAGGGCCGAGCCGCGGTGGCCAGTAGCGTCTAAGGGCAGTGCTCGGCTACCTCAAGCGCCTGGTCACGACCGGCGCGGCATACCAGTTCGGCGACATCCTCGCCAAGGCGCTGGCGCTGGTGACACTGCCGCTCTACACCCACCACCTCAACCCCGAGGCCTACGGCGCGGCCGAATCGTTGCTGACGGCGGTGATCCTCTCGAGCATCCTGCTGCGCGTCGGCGTCGGCGAGGCCTTCATCCGCTTCTACTTCGACGATGAGGACACCGCACGGCGCGAGCGGATCGCGCGCACGGCGACCGCCGCGGTCGCCTGGACGACCACGCTCGCGGCGCTCGCGGCGCTCGCGCTCGCCGGGCCACTCTCGCGACTGCTCTTGAACTTCGAGGATCCGCTGCTGCTCGACTGCGCGGTACTCGGCCTGTGGGCCTTCACGAACCTGGAGATGGCCTACGCGCAGCTACGTGTCGATGAGCGCGCGCGTGCCTATGTGTTCGCAACCGGCGCGAACGTGACGCTGACGGTGACGTTCACGATCGCGCTCGTCGTGTTCGCGCATCAGGGCGCGCGCGGCCTGTTGCTCGGCAACTTCGGCGCCTCCGCGCTTGTTGTGCTCGTGCTGTGGTGGGTGCTGCGCCGCCGCGTCTCGCTGTGGGCGCTCACGGATCGTCGCTCGTTTGGCGATCTAGGCGCGATGCTCCGCTTCGGTCTGCCGACGGTGCCCGCCGACGCGAGCGTCTACGCGCTGCAGGTCGCCGACCGCTTCTACCTGTATCGCTCCTACTCACACACTGCCGCCGGTCTGTACGCGGTGGCGATCAAGCTCGCGACGGTCGTGTTCGTGGCGGTGCGCGGCTTCCAGTACGCGTGGCCGCCGCTGGCCTACTCGATCGAGAGCGACGAGGAGGCGGGGCGTCTGTACTCGCTCGTGACGACCTACTACGCGCTCGCGACCGGCGCGGTCGTCTGCGCGGTCGCACTGCTCGGCCGCTGGATGGTGCACCTGCTCGCCGCGCACAAGTACTTCGGCGCCCACCGTGCGCTGCCCTGGCTCGCGCTCGGCTGGGCGCTCTACGGCCTCTATCTCGTCTTCGTCGCGATCTCTGCCCGCGCGCGGGTGACCGTGCGCAACCTCCCCGCGGCGGCAGCCGGCCTTGCGGTCAACGTCGTGCTCCTGCTCGTGCTCGTGCCCGCCGGCGGCGCCGGGCTGGGGATCGCGGGCGCCGGAATCGCACTGTGCGGCGCCTATGCGGCGATGCTCGCGGTGATGTATGTGCTCACACGCAGCCTTTTTCGGGTCGGCTTTGAATGGGCGCGCCTCGCGCAGCTGACCGCGATCCTCGCGGGCGTCGCGGTCTCGGGTGAGCTGCTGCTGCCCACCAGCGGCGCGGTCGGCCTGCTTAGCCGCAGCGCGTGGCTCGCGCTGGTCCCGGTGGCGCTCGTGCTCGACACGCTTCTTTCACCGTCACGAGCGCGACGGCGCCCGTACGCTGCTCCTTGACGGCCGCCGTCGCGTCAGCGCGTTTCGGGCTCGCCACGGCGAGATCGAGGCCTACGCCGAGGATCCCCTACGCGACCTCTGAGCCGTGGAGGTGTCGAACGGTCCGCACAGCCCTAAAGTCAAGCTGCGACATGACCGATGCGCGCCTACATGCGTGAGACCCCTGTTACGCCGGCGCTGAGCGCCCTGGAGCACCACCCCGTAGGCGAGCACGAGCGCCGGCGCCGCGCCGAGGCGCTGCGGCGCCACCACGAGGACAGCCGCGCCCGCGGCATCAGTGCGGTCGGCGAGCTCAGCTACCTGCGCGCCCAACTGCGTCTCGCCAGCCGGCTCACCGCGCGTCTGGCCGCGACGAACGAAGTCGAGGAGATGGTTGAGCTGGTCGTCGAGGAGCTGCACGGGACCTTCACCTTCTACCTCGCCGCGATCCAAAGACTCGACGCCGACGGTGTGCTGCGCCTGATCGCCGGCCGCGGCGCGCTGGCTGAGGTGATGACGGAGTTCCTGCTCCTCGAGCAGTCCCAGGAACACGGCATCAACGGGCGGGTCGCGCGCTCCGCCACCACCGCGCTCGTTAACGACACGCGTGCGGACAGCGACTACATCGTGCGCGACCCCGACACGGACCCGCGCTCGGAGCTGAGCGTGCCGATCCTCCTCGACGGCACGGTCTGGGGTGTCCTGAACATCGAGTCACCCGAGCCCGGAGCCTTCAGCGAGGCCGATGCGGTGCTCGTGGAGGCGATTGCCGCGAGCCTCGGCTCCTCGCTGCACCGCGCGATGCTCGTCGCCGATCTCGAGCAGACCTTCACGACGACGCTGACCGCGCTGATGAGCACCGTCGAGGCCAAGGACGAGTACACGGCCTCCCACGAGCAGCAGGTGGCCGAACTCGCCGAGCGCGTCGCCGTGCGACTTGGCGAGCCGAGCTCCCGCGCACGCGACGTGCGCTACGCCGCGTTGCTGCACGACGTCGGCAAGGTTGCGGTGCCCAGCGAGATCCTGCTCAAGGCCGGTCCGCTGGACGATGCCGAGTGGGTCACGATGAAGACCCACGCGGCCGTCGGCGGCGAACTGGTCGCACGCATCGACGCCTTTGCGCACCTCGCCCCCGCCGTGCGCGCGAGCCACGAGCGCTGGGACGGCGGCGGCTACCCAGATGGGCTCGCAGGCGAGCAGATCCCGCTCGCCGCGCGCATCATCGCGGCCTGTGACACCTACGAGGCGATGGTTACAGACCGCCCCTACCGCAAGGCGCTAAGCGGGCCCAAGGCGCTCGCCGAGCTCGAGCGCGTCAGCGGCACCCAGCTCGACGCTGTCGTCGTCAAGGCGCTCTTTGAGGAGCTGGGCCTCAACCGCCGCGGTTATAGCGCGCGGCCGCCTCGCGCAGCCCGTCGCCAGACCGCGGTCGCAGCGTAGCGGTGACGTGGCGCCAGTAGCGCCGCGGCGAATGTCGCGGCAAGAGCAGCGCGGCGAGCGCGCGTAGCGCATACGTCCAGGCGCTCAGCAGCCGTACCGCGAGTGCAGCCGCCGAGCCGTGGTGCTTGCGCATGTAGAGGTCGCGGTTGCGCGACATTTCCACGATCCGCCGCTCGGGGATCAGATCGGTGGCGAGCTGCTCGTGGTGCACCGCCTGCGCCTCGGGCACCCACAGGCTGCGCCAGCCCGCGTCGCGCAGTCGCCGTGCGAAGTCGACCTCGTCGGAGTAGACGAAGAAGTCGGGGTCGAGGTAGCCGACCTCTGCGGCCGCCGCGCGACGCACGAGCAGTGCCGCCGACTGACACCAGTCGACGGTGCGTGTCTGCTCGCCGTGGCTCTGCACGACCAGCCGACGATGCAGCAGCACGGCGCCCGCGAGCGCGGTGAGCGGCGTCGGAAAGCGCCACGCTGAGGGCTGCTCGCGCCCGTCGGGGCGCAGCAGGCGCGCGCCCGCACACGCGGCCTCGGGATGCTCGGACAATGCGCGGTGTAGCGCGAGGCTCGCGCCGGGGCACAGCTCTGAGTCCTCGTTGAGCAGCAGCGCGAAGCGCCCGCGTGCGCGCCCCAGCAGCTCGGTGTCGTTGGCGCCCTTACCGCGCCGCTGATCGAGTGCGACCACCTCATCGACGCTTGCGTGCGCACGCGCCGCCTCGGCGGATCCGTCGCGTGAGCCGTTGTCGAGCACCAGCACCTCCGCGGCGAAGGGCAGGCTCTTGCGCTCGCGCGCGATCGCATCCAAGCCACGCAGGAGCAGCTCGCGCTGTGAGGTGTTGACCACGCAGTAGCTCAGCTCGATCTCCTCCATCCCACCTATTGTCCGTCTCCGTGCGCGTCCACGTCGTAGACCCCTCCGCCTACACGCCGCCGTACGACCACGCGCTCTGCACGGCGCTTGCCGCCGCAGGTGCGCAGGTCGAGTTGCACACGAGTCATTTCGCCTACGGTCCCGTCGCCGCCCCCGAGGGCTACCTGCGCCATGAGGACTTCTACCCGCTCGCCACGCGCGCGCCGCTTGGCCCCCGCGCGCGCCGCGCGATCAAGCTAGCGGAGCACGTCCCCGACATGCTCCGCTACCGCCGCCGCGCGCGGACGGCGGAGATCGTGCACTTTCAATGGCTCACCGTGCAGCACCTCGACGGCCGCCTGCTGCCTCGCGGCCGCCCGCTCGTGCTGAGCGCACACGACATCCTGCCGCGCGAGCCGCGCCCCGGGCAGCGGGCCGCCCAACGGCGGCTATACGAGCGCTTCGACGCTGTGATCGTGCACTCCGAGCACGGTGCGGCCCGGCTGCGCGAGGAGCTTGGCGTGGCGGGGGCGCGAATCCACGTGATCCCTCACGGCGCCTTCACGCACCTCGCCGCGGGCAACACCTCCCGTGAGCCGCCATTTGCCACCGAGCTGCCGGTCGTGCTCTGCTTCGGGCTGATGCGCCCGTACAAGGGCATCGACCTGCTGCTAGAGGCTTGGCGCGGGATCACCGGCGCGGAGCTGTGGATCGCGGGGATGGCGCGCATGGACATCTCCCAGCTGCGCGCGACGGCGCCGCCGGGCGTGCGCTTTGTGCCGCGGTTCATCGGTGATGAGGAGTTGCCGGCCTTCTTCGCGCGCGCCGATCTCGTCGTGCTCCCCTACCGCGAGATCGACCAATCGGGCGTGCTCTTCACCGCGCTCGCCTTCGGCAAGCCGCTGCTGCTCAGCGATGTCGGCGGCTTCCCCGAGGTTGCCGCCCACGGCGCGGCGCGGATCTTCCCCGCCGGCGACGCCGCTGCGCTGCGCGGCGCGCTGCGGGAGCTGCTCGACGATCGCGCACAGCGACAGGCGCTCGGCGCCTCAGCGCGCGCGGCCGCGGAGGGCCCCTACTCCTGGCGCGCCGCGGCGCGCGCCACGCTCGCGCTCTATCAGGCCCTGCTGCGCGAAGATCGCCGTCGATGAGCGCACTGCTGGAAATCGTCTTCTGGCTCTCCGTGGCGCTGATCCTCTGGACGCAAGCCGGCTACGGCCTGGCGCTCGCGCTGATCGCGCGCCTGCTTCCCAGCGTCCGCGAGGCTCGCTACGTTGCGCCCACAGCGCAGGAGCTTCCTGCGCTGTCCTTGATCATCGCCGCGCACGACGAGCAGGACGTGATCGCGGAGAAGGTCGCCAACGCGCTGAGCCTCGACTATCCACGCGAGCGCCTGGAGGTCGTGGTCGCCTGCGATGGCTGCGTGGATGCGACGGCCGCGCTCGCGCGTGAAGCCGGCGCCGACCTCGTGCTGGAGCTGGCGCGCGGCGGCAAGATCCGCGCGCAGGATGCGGCGGTCGAGCGTGCGCGCGGTGAGATCCTCGCCTTCTCGGACGCCAACGCGCTGTGGCAACGCGACGCTGCACGCATGCTCGTCGCCGCGTTCGCGGATCCACGCGTGGGCTACGCCTGCGGTGCCGTGCACTTCGTGCAGGCCGTCAGCGGCGCCGGGGCCGGCAACCAGGAGGGTCTCTACTGGCGCTATGAGCTCGCGTTGCGCGCGCTGGAGTCACGCCTCAGCTCGATCACGGCCGGCAACGGCGCGATCTATGCCACGCGCCGCGACGCCTACCTGATCGTCGACCCGATCATGGGCCATGACCTCTCGCTGCCCTTCAACATGGTTAAGCGCGGCTGGCGCGCCGTCTACGTGGCGCAGGCGCGCGCGCGAGAGAAGATGGTCCCCTCGCTCGGCGGCGAGTTCGCGCGCAAGCGCCGCATGATGAGCCACACCTGGCCGATCCTCCTGCGCGGCGGAATGCTCTCACCGCGTGGCTACACGCCGGGCTATGCGCTGATGATCCTCTCCCATCGGCTGCTGCGCTACGCAACGCCCGGCCTGCATCTGCTCGCGCTGGCCGCGAACATCGCGCTCCTCGCGCGCGGCTCCGGAGCGCTCTACCTCGTCACGCTCGCCCTGCAGTTGTCGCTGCTCGTGGCGGCCGCACTGGCCGGAGGCCTGCGTCTACGCCCGTTGCTGATCGCGCGCTACTACGTTCTCACCACAGCCTCGCCCGCGGCCGGACTATGGGACTGGCTGCGCCACGGTACCGAGGCCTCCTGGGAGGCGGCCGAGGGCACGCGCTGAGTGCGGCCGTCAGAAGGCTGGCGGGAGTCCTATTGTCCGGGCGGTGATCAGGCGCGCCCTCGACATCGCGGTCTCTGCGACGGTGCTGCTCGCGAGCGCTCCCGTGCTCGCGCTCGCGATGCTCGCGATTCGCCTGGAGAGCCGCGGCAGCGCGATCTATCGCCAGCGCCGCATCGGTCTCGACGGGCAGCCGTTCGACGTGCTGAAGCTGCGCACGATGGTCGACGGCGCCGAGCACGTCGGTGCGGGCCTGCGCGTCGACGGAGAACGACGCGCGCATCACTCGCGTCGGCGCGTTCCTGCGCAGAACCTCGCTCGATGAGCTGCCGAATCTCCTCAACGTGCTGCGCGGCGAGATGTCGCTGATCGGTCCGCGCCCGACGCTGCCGGTGCAGGTCGAGCAGTACACCGAGCGCCAGCGCGGACGTCTGGCGGTGAAGCCGGGGATCACGGGCTGGGCGCAGGTCAACGGCCGCGCCTCGCTGCCCTGGTCGCAGCGGATCGAGCTGGACCTCGAGTACATCGAGCATCGCTCGCCGGCGATGGACCTGCGGATCCTGTGGCGCACCGTGACGATGGTGCTCGGGGGCAGCGATCTCTACAAGGGCGAGCACGGCGGCTGGGAGGGAGAGCTGTGAGCCTACCCGCGATCCTGCTCACGGGCGCTGGCAAGCGCTACGACATCGTCTCCTGTTTCGCGCGCCTGACCACGACGGTCGTCGCCGATCCCTCCCCGCTCGCGCCCGCCCAGTATGCCGCGCAGGTGCGTGCCGCTGTGCCGCTGATCACCGACCCCGGCTACGTCCAGGCGCTCGCGGAGCTCTGCTCCGAGCACGGCGTCGGCGCGGTGCTGCCGCTGACGGATCTCGACATCGAGGTGCTGGCGCTTGCGCGCGAGCACGGCCGGCTCCCGGCGCTCGTGCCATCGGCCGCGATCGCACGCGCGACGTATGACAAGTACGAGACGCACCTGCTGCTCGAGCGTCTGGGGCTGCCCTCGCCGCCCGACGGTGCTGCCCGAGGCAGCTTCCGAGCAGCTCGAGTACCCCGTGATGGTCAAGCCGCGTCGCGGCTCTGGCGCGCGCTCGATCCACCTCGCGCCACGACGCGGCGCAGGCGCGATTCTTCGTCGATTACGTGGAGGAGCCGACGATGCTCCAGCGCGCGATGAACGGGCCGGAGCTCTCGATCGACTGCCTCGGCGACCTCGAGGGACGCTGCCTGAACGCGATCCCGCGCACGATGCTCGAGTCGCGCGGAGGCGAGTCGATCAAGGGCGAAGTCATCCACGACGACGAGCTGATCGAGCTGGGCAGACGCACGATGGAGGCGCTCGAGGTGCGCGGGCCCGCCACGATCCAGGTCTTTCGCGATCCCGACATCGGGCTCGGCATCACCGACGTCAACACCCGCTTCGGGGGCGCCTTCCCCGCACCGGCCTACGCGGCGCTCGACGGGCCGCAGCTATCCGGAGCTGATCGTGCGGATGGCCGCCGGGGAGACGATCGAGCCGCACGTCGGCGAGTTCCGCGCCGGGATGAGCTTCACGCGCTACTACTGGCAGCTCGAGCTGGACGAGACACTGCAGCCGACCGGGCGTGAGATCGTGCAGGGCGGGCCGCCGCCACGCCACGCTGAGCGCGTGGGCGCACGGCGACCGTCGCCGTCACCGCCGTCGTGGGGCTAGAATTCGAGGCAGTGGCCACATTGCTCGTCGATTCCCAGCCTGCTCCGGCCAGCGAGCAGCGCCCGGCCGACGCGTCCGCGGGCGCACCAGGCGATCGGATGCCTGGCACGCCTGCCGCTCCCGTCGCACCCGCGACGGCCGATCAGACGTGCGCGCAGTGCGGTGCGCCGATGGCGCCCGCGCAGGACTGGTGCCTGCACTGCGGCGCCGGCGCTCCCGGCAGCATTGGCTCGCCGGGCTGGCGCTCGGCGGCCACGATCCTGGCCGCGACCGTGCTGCTCGCGCTCGGCGCGGCGGCGGCCGGTTATGCGGCGCTCAGCAAAAAGTCGCATAAGGCAGCCGTGGTGACAACGACGGTCGCGCAGACGCCGCCACCCGCCACGACGACAACACCGACGACGATCACGCCGGGAACACCGACGACGATCACACCGGTCGTGCCTCCCGCGGCCGTCAAACCACCGAAAATCCCGCTCACGCCGCCATCGGTCACGCCGACGCTCCCAACCACATCGAGCTCGACGCCGCAGCCGACGACGCCGGCTCGGCACCACCCCGAGCACCACCGGCGGCTCGGGCGCCGCAGCGGAACCGGCGCCGATCCTGCTCGACACCAACGCCGCCTCGACCTACAACCCCTACAACTATCCCGCGACCGACTTCGGCGATCCGAGCCTGACGATCGACGGCGACACCTCCACTGGCTGGACTGCCCAGGTCGAGCCGGCGACGGCGCCGAAGATGGCCGAGGGCGTGCTGATCGACCTGAAGGCACGCAAGAAGCTCGCCGCCGTCAAGCTCGCCACCTCCTCGCCGGGGATGACCGTGCAGCTCTACGGCGCCAACGGCACGACGGCGCCCGCGTCGATCACCGACCCGGCGTGGGTGCCGCTGAGCCACTCACAGATCGTGGGCAAGAAGCACATCCGCATCAAGCTGAAACACGCAAAGAAGGCCTTCACCTTCGTGGCGCTTTGGATCAGCCAGGCCCCCGCCGCGGCTGTCGGCACGCCCGCGGCGCCCGGTCACGTCAGCGTCAACGAACTGGAACTGTTCCCGCACCGGCTAGCGCCGGCGATGCGACGCGTGCCGGCGCCGGAATCTCAGGCGGAGGCGCCGCTGCTCGCGCGTTTGCCAGCGCGTTTGACCGCGGGGCGTTTCTGGGTGCGACGGCCGCGCGGGCTCGCCCAGAGCTCGTCGAGGAACGCCGCGATCTCGCCGTCAGACGCTCGGGCTGCGTGCGCAGCTCGACCAGCGAGTCGGCTTCGAGCAGGCGCGCGTTGGGCATCTCTTTGGCGAGCATGCCGGCATCGGAGAACGGGTGCACCGGGTCGCGCTGGTGCCCGAGCACGAGCGTCGGCGTCTGGAACGTCGCGCGCTCGCTGCGCGGCGGCGCGATGCGGCCGAAGAAGAGACCCTGCAGCAGCGCGCCGCCGGGGCCCGGTTCCTGGCGCACCAGGTCGAGCATCACGTTGCCGTAGTGGGGCAGCATGCTGCGCGGCACCGCGCGCGTCACGCGCGCCAGCAGCTTCATCGCGGGCTCGCCGAAGGTCAGCGAGACGAGCAGCGGCGTGAAGGCGAGCGCGCTGCCGAGCAGGCCGTTGTCGAGCACCGGCATCTCGATCACCATGCCCGCGCAGGCGCTCCGGGGTGGGCTGAGGCGACCTCTAGCGCAGCGTTTGCGCCCAGCGAGGTGCCCATCACCGACCGCCTGCTCGATCTTCAGGTGATCCATCAGCGCGACGACCTGCTCGCCGAAGACGGGCATCGAGTAGCGCCACATGTCACGCGGGCGATCAGAGTGCCCGTGGCCGAGCAGATCGAGCGTGATCACGCGGTTGCCGCGCGCGGCGAGGTCTTCGGCGAGCGGCCGGTGCATCTCCTGGGAGAGCAGCAGCCCGTGCAGCAGGATCAGCGGCCGGGCCGCGGCGCCGGCGCTGCGCGCGGTGCGTCCACGCGTGCCCGAGGGCGTCACGGCGGCGGGGCCGCCTCCGTACTCCGTGTAGGCGATGCGCTGCCCCTCGAAGGTGAAGAACGGCATCGCCTCAGCGTACTACCCGCGCGCGGCTGCGCCTGGCAACGCAGGCGCGCTAGCGTTGCAACCCAGAGCACGTCCGCAAGCCACGAGCAGGAGGAACCAATGGCCAAGCAGCCCCGCATCCTCGCCGGAGAGACCGCCGCGATCACCGGCGCCGCACGCGGGATCGGACGCGCCACCGCCGAAGCGTTCCTGCGCCAGGGCATGAGGGTCGCGATCGGCGACGTCGACTTCGACGCCGCCGCGCAGAGACCGCCGCAGAGCTCGGCGCGACGCACGATCGCGCTGCCGCTGGACGTGACCGACCGCGACTCCTTCGCCGCCTTTCTCGACGGCGCCGAGCAGCAGCTCGGGCCGCTCGACGTGCTCGTCAACAACGCCGGGATCATGCAGGTCGGGCGCTTCATCGACGAGGACGACCTGACGGCACGGCGCATGGTCGACATCAACCTCCACGGCGTGATCCTCGGCATGAAGCTCGCGCTCGCGCGGATGATCCCGCGCGACCGCGGGCACATCGTCAACATCTCCTCGCAGGCGGGCAAGTTCGGCGCGCCCGGCGGCGCCACCTACTCGGCCACCAAGCACGCGGTCGTCGGGCTGACCGAGGCGGTCCGCGGCGAGCTGCGCCTGATGGGCGCGCACATCGACGTCAGCTACGTGATGCCGTTCGTCGTCAACACCGAGCTCGGCTCGGGGCTGGGCGAGGCGCGCGGGATGAGCAACCTCGAGCCGACCGACGTCGCCGACGCGATCGTCGAGGCGCTGCAGCTGGGCATCGTCGACGTGTGGGTGCCGAAGTCGGCGAAGCGCACGAACGTGCTCGGCGCGGTGCTGCCGCGCTCGCTCTCGGAGGGCATGGCGCGCGCGATGAAGGCCGACCGCGTGCTCGCCGGCGCGGACCTCAACACGCGCCGCGCCTACGAGCTGCGCGCGGCTCGCTCGGAGCCTGGACTGGAGCCGGCCACCGAGCCGGCACAGATCGCTCAGTCCGCTGGTACTCCCCAGCCCGTCGCGAGTCCAGTCGAGCCAGAGGTCGCGCAGGCGAGCGGCGAGTGAGCGCAAAGCCCGCCGTCAGGCGGCGGTGAGCCAGTCGGCGATCAGGCTGCCGATCAGCGGTCCCTGATCCTCCTGCAGGAAGTGGCTGGCGTCCGGGATCGTGCGCGGCGCGGGCTGCCCGAGCGCCTCGGCGAAGCGCTCGCCTGTGGCGAGCGGCAGGACCGGATCGGAGTCGGCCCACAGCATCAGCGTCGGGCGCTGATCGCCGCGTCAGCTCCGCGAGCACGCGCTGGCCGGCCGCCGCGCCCGGAGCGTCGGGGCTCTGCGGGATCATCAGCGGGAAAGCGCGCGCGCCCGCCTTCGAGGCAGCATCCGGGTAGGGCGCGTCGTAGGCCGCGATCACCTCGTCGCCAGGGTCGTTGCTTGCAGGCGCCGCGCACGAGCATTCCGACGGGCAGATCCTCGGTCCGCTCGACGAAGTCATGGAAGGCGATCCAGGCATCGCTCATCTTCTGGTGTCCCGTGAACAGGCCCGTGTCGAGGATCACGATGCGATCGATGCGCTCGCGCTGCTCGACCGCAAGGCGCAGGCCGATCGGCCCGCCCCAGTCGTGCACCACGACCGTTGTGCCGCTGAGGTCGAGATCCTCGAGCAGCGTGGCCGCGAGCTCGACGTGGCGGTCGTAGGAGTAGAAGTCGATGTCGGTCGGCTTGTCCGAGCGTCCGAAGCCTGCGAGATCGGGCGCGATACAGCGAAAGCCCGCGTCGCGCACCGGCGGCAGGACCTTGCGCCACAGATAACGACCAGGTCGGCTCGCCGTGCATGAACAGCACCGGTGCGCCCGTCGCCCTCGTCGAGGTGGGCGAGCCGCAGGCCTTGCACCTCGCGGTAGTGAGATTCAAAGGGAAAGTCCGGAAGTCCCTCCAGAGCCTCCTCGCTCGTGCGCACGGCATCGGTCATCTGCCTGCGGAGCATACCGGTGGCGCATCGGCTAGGCTCGCGCCCGATGCACACCCTCGCCGCTACAGCTCGCGCCGATCCTCGGCGCCGAGAAGAGCAAGGTCCCCTTCTACATCGCGGGCGGCCTGCTCGTGGCATGGGCGCTGTTCGTCTCGCTCGTGATCGGCATGCGCCGCAGCGACTTCCCCGCGAACGTCTCCCAGCAGCGTGGGGTGATGGCGATCAGCGCGGTGCTCGTGCGTGATCGCCGTCTCGATGGCCGTCGTCACATCCGGGGGCGCGACGAGCAGCAACGCGGCGACGCCGACCGCCACCCAGGGCTCGCTCCGAAACCACCTCGACCCAGCCCCGAATCGACCGGCACGAGCACTGGCTCCGGCGCGCAAGCACCGGCCGAAACCAAGCCGACGCGCGACCACCGGCACGCCCGACGCCGCCCTCCTCGCCGGCCGCGGCCACGGCACTGAAGCTCGCCGCCAACCCCGAAGGCCAGCTCAGCTACGACACCAAGCAGCTGAGCGCAAAGGCGGGCAGCGTGACGATCACGTTCACCAACGCGTCGCCGGTCGAACACAACGTCACGATCGCCGAAGGCGGCAAGGTGCTCGGCGCGACGCCGACCTTCGCCGGTGGCTCCAAGAGCGTCACGGTCACGCTGAAGCCGGGCAAGTACACCTTCTACTGCACCGTCCCGGGTCACCGCCAGGCCGGCATGGAAGGAACGCTGAACGTCTCGTGAAGCTCTACGTCTGCTGGGGAACCTTCCCGACGCCGCGACCCGGCGGGCACCCCTGCGCCAACGCCTACCACGCGCTCAAGGACGCGGGCCACGAGCCCGAGGTGATCAAGTCCTACGGTTTCGCGCCCCTGCCCGAGCGTCTTCAACCAGACGCGCGGGCGACGCGAGGTGCAGGAGCTGACCGGCAACCGCTGGGTTCCCGCGCTGCGCTTCGACGACGGCACGCGTCGATCGACGATTCGCACGCGATCGTCGAGTGGGCACGAGCCAACCCGGCGTAGCTCTCGCGCCGCGGAATGACGCGGCGCCGATCGGGCGGCCTGCTGAGTGCGCAGCAGCTCGTCCATCGCGCGATCGGCTTGCGCGGCCGCCCGGCCGAGGGCGAGCACGAGCATCGCGCTGAACACCATCGCGCCAAGCCCCAAGACGATGATGATCACGGAAATCACCCCATGACTCTCGGTCGACCCAGCTCCCCACGCGGACACTTGCACAGTCGGCGGACGCGAGTCCAGCCGTCCGCTCCGGTGAGGACGCTATGACCGTACATTTCTGCGCCGGAGGGCGACTGTCCTCCTACTCAGGCACACAAAACTCGACCGAAGGGACCGTGCCATGGATGTCCTAGCCATGCTCGACGAGGCGCGCGCCGCGATCAACGTGCTCGAGCACCCGTTCTACCAGCGCTGGAACGCCGGCGAGCTGAGCGCCGAGGAGCTCGGCCTGCTACGCCGGCGAGTATCGCCACGCGGTCTGCGCGCTGGCCCGTGCCTCAGAGCTGGCGGCCGACGCGGCCGACGCGGTCGCTGCGCCCTGTGCGCAAGGCCTGCGCAGCCACGCGCGCGAGGAGGGTTCGCACATCGCGCTGTGGGAGGAGTTCGCACGCGCGATGGGCGCGGCGCAGCCCGCACCGAGCGAGGTGGCCGCGCTCCCCGAGACCGAGGAGTGCGTGCGGAGCTGGACGGCCGGCGACGGGCTGCTCGAGCACCTGGCGGTGCTCTACGCGATCGAGGCCTCACAGCCGCGAGATCTCCCAGACCAAGCTCGACGGCCTGAGCGCTCACTACGGCTACAGCGAGGAAGGACCGGCGACCGAGTACTTCAGCGTGCATGCGCTGCTCGACGTCGAGCACGCGCGCCAGGCGCGCGAGCTGATCGCCCAGCTGATGAGCGAGGCTGAGGATGCCGAGGAGCAGGCCGAGCGGATGGTCCGGCGCGCGCGAGACTGCGCTGCGCGGCAACTGGCGTCTGCTCGACGGCGTCGAAGCGGAGATGCGCCGCAACTGAGACCGGCGTGGCGCCGCTGCCGCTCAGCGTGGCGGCGTCTCCCCCCGTCAGCCGCCACGCGAACAGCACGGCGGCGACGGAGGTCGCGAGGTTGAGGCTCGAGACGCCTGCGCGCATCGGGATGCGCACGCGGGCGTCAGCGCTCGCGAGCAGCTCCTCGCTGAGGCCGTGGCGCTCGGTGCCGAACGCGAGCAGCGAGCGCGGGTCCAGAGCCACCGCGATCGAGCGGCTCGCCCTCGGGGTCGAGCGCGAGCAGCGGCCCGACGCGATGCTCCAGCGCGGCGTGCTCGGCGAGACGCGCGACGGGCAGCGCGAAGTGCAGTCCTGCCGCGCCCCGCAGCGCGTCGGGGTGCCAGGGGTCGTGGCTGCCGGTGCTGAGCACGCCGGCCGCGTCGGCCGCGGCCGCAACGCGCACGCAGGCGCCCATGTTGCCGAGATCGCGTGGATCCTCGAGCAGCATCAGCGGGCGCGCTACGCGGCGCCGCGAGCAGCGCGGCGGCATCGATCCGCGGGCGCGTCGCGATCGCGATCACGCCCGTGTTCGGCGTGAGCGGCGCGAGCTGCTCGAAGACCTCCGGCGTCGACAGGCCGCGCGAGCTCGCCGCATGCGCGCGGCGAGCTCCGGCGCGAGCTGCGTCGGCGAGCTGCGCCAGCTCGGCGGGGTCGCGGCAGACGACCTCCTGCAGCTCCGCATCGAAGCGCAGAGCGTGCTTGAGCGGGTGAAAGCCCTCGAGCACGGCCAGCGCGGGATCGCGCCGGGCGCGCCCGAAGCGCGGGATGAGCGACCCGTCTTGCACCCGCCGATCATGGCGGGTGCATAGAGTTCATGCTCTGAGATGAAGCTCGAGGGCATCCACCACATCAGCGCGATCACCGGCGACGCGCCCGGGAACGTCGAGTTCTACACGGGCGTGCTCGGATTGCGGATGGTCAAGAAGACCGTCAACCAGGACGAACCGAACGTCTATCACCTGTTCTACGGCGACGAGCACGGCTCGCCGGGGATGGACCTGACGTTCTTCGAGTACCCGGGCGCCGCGCCCGGCGTGGCCGGTGCGGGCATGGTCCATCGGATCGTCTGGCGAGTCGCCTCGGCGGAGGCGCTCGAGTTCTGGCGCGAGCGCCTCGGCGAGCACGGCGTCGCGGCGGAGCTGACGGGCGAGCAGCCTGCTGTTCACCGATCCCGAGGGCCTCGAACACGAGCTCGTGCGCAGCTCGGCCCCGGACGAGCCGCTCAGCGCGCACTCGCCGGAGATCCCGAGCGAGCACGCGCTACAGGGCTTCGAGGGCGTGCGCGCCTACAGCAGCGCGCCGCTGCGCAGCGAGCGTCTGCTCGGCGCAACGCTCGGCTTTCAGCGGCGCCAGGGCGAGAGCTGGGAGGTGCGCGGCGAGCGGCGCGGGGGCTTCTACGCGTATGACCCGCGCCGCCAGAGATCAACCGTCGCCAGGGTGCCGGCACGGTGCACCACGTCGCCTTCGCGGCGCGGATGGAGGACCTCGAGGCGTGGCGTGCCCGTGTCGCCGAAGGCGACGCGACGCCGACGCCGGTGGTCGAGCGCTTCTACTTCAAATCCGTCTACTTCCGCGAGCCCAGCGGCGTGCTGTTCGAGATCGCCACGATCGGCCCGGGCTTCGCGGTCGACGAGGACGAGCGCCACCTCGGCGAGCGTCTATCGTTGCCGCCGCCTTTCGAGCCGCTGCGCGAGCAGCTCGCCGCGACGCTGCGCCCCCTGCCTTACCCGCCGCCCTGGCGCGTCGAGCCGTCCTGAGAGCAGCGCAGCTCGACGCCGGCTGGCTCGAGGCTGACCCGGCACTCGCCTGAGTCCTCTACGCGCGTTTAGGCCGCATCGCCTAGGCGTCGCGAGCGTGGCGATCGTCGCGCCATCACAGCGCCCCAGTCGGCGTCCTCGATCGCGCCCGGCAACGGTCTCGGCGAGAAACTCGCGCAGCAGCCGCGAGAGACCCGTCGGGATCTTCGAGGTGCGGGAAGTGCGCGACGTCGGGGAGCGTACGGAAACAGCTATTCGGCGATCGCCTCGTGCGCCAGGCGACCGTGCTCGATCGGGATCGTGCGGTCGCGCTCGCCCCACACGATCAGCGTCGGGATCGACTCGAGCAGGCCGAGACGATCGGTCGCGCTGACGCGCTGACCGTGTATGTCGATCACGGCGCGCAGCGTGTGCAGGAAGGCCGCGCGCGCGTCGGCGTTCTCGAGCGGGCGCAGCGCGCGTGCGAGGGCCTGCAGGTAGACACCGCTGCGCCGACTCCGCGCTCGCGCAGGCGCGTGCCCGCTCGCCGCGCAGCGCACCGAGCAGGCGCGGGTGGATCGTCATCGAGAGCAGCGCCGACATGCCCGGGTAGCGCGGCGGTGCGCAGCATCGGGCTGACCTCGCGGCCGAGCCCGCCGCTGGAGATCAGCGCGAGCCGCTCGACGCGCTGCGGGAACTGGTAGAAGAACTGCATCGCCACGCCGCCGCCGAGCGAGTGCCCGACGATGCTCGCGCGCTCGATGCCGATCGCAGCCAGCAGGTCGCGGATGCTGGCTGCGTGCGCGCCCAGCGAGTAGTCGCCGCGCGGCGCGGCCGAGTCGCCGTGGCCGATCAGATCAGGCGCTACGACGGTGTATGTCGGCGGCGAGCTCCTGCGCGACGGCCTGCCAGTGGCTCGAGGAGTTGAGCATGCCGTGGATCAGCACCACGGGCGGTCCGCTGCCGGCGATCCGGTAGATCACGCGTCGCCCGTGCAGCGCGATCTCCCACTCCTCGAACTGCGGCGCGATGCTCGACACCGAGAGCGGCTTCGCGGCGCTGCGGGTACGCTCCCCGCGGCCGTCTTTGCCCTGGCTGGAGATCAGCTCGGCACCTCGCGCAGGACCCTAGCAAAGGGGTCATACTCGCTCGACGATGCTGCGCCTGGTCACGATCCCGATCAGCCACTACTGCGAGAAGGCGCGCTGGGGCGCTCGAGCGCGCGGGTCTCGCCTACCGCGAGGAGCGCCACGTTCAGGGGGTCCACCAGCTCGCTGCCCGGCGCGCCGGGCGGTGGGCGTCACCGTGCCCGTGCTGGTCACGCCCGAGGGCGTCGATCGGCGACTCCGCGGAGATCCTCGAATGGATCGATCGGCGTCTCGAGCCCGAGCAGCGGCTGTTCCCGGCCGAGCCCGAGCGAGCGCGAGCGTGTCGAGGCGCTCTGCCGGCGTTTGGACGAGCAGCTCGGTCCGTGCGGTCGGCGGCTGATGTACGTGCAACATGTTTCCCGAGCGCGAGCTGATGCTGCAGCTTCAACAACCGCGGCGTGCCCGCCTGGGAGGACCGCGCGATCCGCTGGGGCTGGCCGGTGATTAAGCGCTTCGCCGAGCGGCGTCCTCGCGATCACGCCGGGGGTCGAGGTCGAGGACGAGCGCGTCGTCTGGCGCGAGTTCGACCACGTCGCCGCGCTGCTCGCCGACGGACGGCCCTATCTCTGCGGCGAGCGCTTCAGCGCCGCCGACCTGACCTTCGCGGCGCTCTCCGCGGCGGTGATCGTGCCGAGCGTGTACGGCACCGAGCTGCCCCAGCCCGAGATCTTGCCCCCGCAGATCGCCGCGCTGGTGCGCCGCGCGCGCGAGCACCCCGCGGGGCAGTTCGCGCTGCGCATGTTCGCCGAGCAGCGCTCTGGCGTGTTCGCATGAGACCCGCGCTCGCCTGAGCGGCCGCGTATGAGCACAACCGCCCGCGAGCAGATGCAGTCAACTGTCTGTCGACATTTAGGCTGCATCCAAGCAATCTGCGGCGCGTGGCGAGCGAGCATCCCTACTACGCCGAGATGGCCGACTTCAGGCAGCGCTTCGCCGCGCGCCTGGCACCGCTGCGTCGCGAGCGCTTCGTCTCCCAGGAAGCCTTCGGCGAGCACGCACGGCTGCACCGCACGACGATCGGGGGTCTCGAGCAAGGCAACACCGATCCACGACTCTCGACGCTCCTGATCCTCGCCGATAGTCTCGACGTGCCGCTCGCCGAGCTCGTGCACGAGCTGCCGGTGCCACGTGAGCGCAAACCGCCACCGCCACCGCCACAGCAAGCCTGAGAAGTCATCGGGCATCCTGGCTCGGGCGCTCACGCCACAGTCGGATGTTGCGCAGCCCCACGCGCCGCGAACGCCGTCGCGCGAGCGCCGCAGCGTCGAGCGCGAGGGGCGTCTCGCTGCGCTTCGGAGCGCGCCTCGGTGTCCGCGAAGGCGTCGTCCGGCTCCTCCCACTCGAGCAGACAGTGGGTCGCCGACGCGAGCAACCAGCAATCTGCGCCGCAACTGCTCGCCGAGTGCGAGCCATGCGTCGGAGTCGCTCGGCGGCCTGGCGTCGAGCAGTGTCCGAGCGTCCTGCAGGTGCCGCTCCGAGTTGGCGCGGAAGCGCTCGAGCTCCTGCGTGGCTGCCGTCTGTGCCGCGCGCCAGGCAGCGTGCTGCGGTGACTCCGGAAGTGCCCGTGCGGAGCCTGCACAACGCCGGCGCCCGACGGGCGTGATGCGCCATAGCTCTACGCCATGCTCGCGCTCCGTTGTGAGCGCGCCGTCGCGGCGTAGCTCCACGAGCGTCGTGCGTACCGCGCGCGCCGCGGCGCCGCGGCGTGGGAGGGCCAGGTGCGCGAGGATCGCCCACCGCGGCGCTCCCGTACGTCCAGCCGGGCGGTGACGAGCGGCACGATCGACCGCTGCGAGCACGAGCTCTGCTGAGGGGTTGTCGGTGTCGGCCGAGGGCCTCTTGCGCTTTGCTTCGGACACAACGCCTCCTCTCGTTGGAGAGCTCCGAGCGCCGCCCGTCGATCGGCACCCGCGGCAGGCGGCGCGCATCGCGCGCCCGGCTGAGCGACAATCGACTGGCATCGAGGACGAGCGACTCGGTGCCGGGCCCGGGGTGTTGACGCACCGCCGGGCCACTGTTTGCAGTGGTGTGCACGCTAGTCCTGCGCGCGCCGACTGTCGGGCAAACTGCGGCCAAGTTGCCGTTTAGGTGCAAAGCTGTCGCAGCTCTGACACACCTGTGCGCCCCGTGCCAAGGGGAAGCGCGGCCCGCCCGGACGGAGTAGCTCGCGATGCGCAGATTGTCCGGATCGGACAGTTGCCCACTCTCACCGCGAGGAATAGACTCGCCCTGAATGATCTCCGGCGGAGGTACGACGATCGATGTGTCGAGCTCGAACCCCTCGCCCGCCCCGGATGCGCCCGGCGAGATCGCGGTGCGAGTCGCCGGGATGCGCAAGACCTACGGCGATGTCGTCGCGGTCGAGGATCTCTCGCTCGAGGTCACGCGCCGGCGAGTTCTTCACGATGCTCGGGCCATCGGGGTCGGGCAAGACGACGACGCTGCGCGTGATCGCCGGCTTCGAGCTGCCGGACTCCGGCCACGTCGAGCTGCACGGCGTCGACGTGACGCGCAGCCCCCCGTATGAGCGTCCCGTCAACACGGTCTTCCAGGACTACGCGCTGTTCCCGCACATGAGCGTGCTCGAGAACGTCGCCTACGGGCTGCGCGTCAAGGGGGTCGGCAAGCGCGAGCGCTCCGAGCGCGCCGCGGAGGCGCTGGCGATGGTGCGCCTGCCCGGCGTCGAGAGCCGCCGCCCGATCGCAGCTCTCCGGCGGCCAGCGCCAGCGCGTCGCGCTGGCTCGCGCGATCGTCAACCGCCCGCGCGTGCTGCTGCTCGACGAGCCGCTCGGCGCGCTCGACCTGAAGCTGCGCCAGGAGATGCAGTTCGAGCTGAAGGCGATCCAGCGCGAGCTGAGCGAGCGCATCACGTTCATCTACGTGACCCACGACCAGGACGAGGCGCTGACGATGAGCGACCGCATCGCCGTCTTCTCCGACGGGCGCGTCGAGCAGGTCGGCACGCCGGGCGAGATCTACGAGCGTCCCGCCAACGAGTTCGTCGCGGGCTTCGTGGGCACCTCGAACATCCTCGTGCGCGACGGGCCGCAGCTATCTGGTGCGGCCCGAGAAGATCCGCGTGCTCGCGGACGGGGAGCCGGACGATGCAGCGACGGTGCGCGGGAGTCGTGCGCGAGGTCGCCTACCTGGGCTCCGTCACACGCTATGCGGTCGGGCTCGAGCGGGGCGAGACGCTGATCGTGCTGCGCCAGAACCTCGAGCATCGTCCGCGGCCGGCGTGCTCGAGGAACGGGGTCGGCCGCGTGCGGCTCGCCTGGCGGGCGCAGGACGCGTCGGTGCTTGACACAAACCAAGAGGAGGAAGCGAACTGATGAGGCTTGCGAAGATCGACTGGGCCCTGGGGGCCGTCCTGGTAGTGATGGCCGTGGGCGTCAGCGCCTGCGGCAGCTCCTCGAGCAGCACCTCCTCGGCGAGCCTGCCGACGAGCATCGGCGCGGGCGAGGGTCAGCTCAACCTGGTGGCGTGGGAAGGCTATGCGCAGCCGGAATGGGTGAAGCCGTTCGAAAAGCAGACGCGGCTGCGTGGTGCACGCCAAGTACGCGGGCTCCTCTGACGAAATGGTGACGCTGATGCGCCAGGGCGGCGGCAGCCAGTACGACATGGTCTCCGCCTCGGGCGACGCCAGCCTGCGCCTGATCCGCGGCGGCGACGTGGCGGCGATGAACGTGGCGCTGGTGCCGGACTGGAAGAACTTCATCCCGCAGCTGCAGTCGCCGTCGCACAACACCGTCGACGGCAAGCACTACGGCATCTCGCTGCAGTGGGGTCCGAACATCCTGCTGTACAACACGAAGTCGATCTCGCCTGCGCCGACGAGCTGGTCGGCGATCTACGACCCGAAGTACAAGGGCCAGATCAGCGTGCCCAACAACCCGATCCAGATCGCCGACGCGGCGCTCTACCTGTCCAAGACCAAGCCCAGCCTCGGCATCACAGACCCGTACGAGCTGACCGAAGCGCAGCTGAACGCGGCAGCCGAACTGCTCAAAGAGCAGCGCCCGCTGATCAAGAAGTACTGGGCGCTGGCCTCGGATGAGATCGAACTGTTCAAGAACGGCGACGCCTCGATCGGTGCCGCGTGGCCGTACCAGTAGAGCACGCTGCAGGCGGACAAAGTGCCGGTGAAGTCACTGATCCCGAGCGAGGGCGCGACGGGCTGGGCGGACACGTGGATGCTCTCGGCGCACGCCAAGCACCCGAACTGCGCCTACAAGTGGGTGAACTGGGTTTCGAGCCCGAAGGTGCAGGCCGAGCAGGCGATCTCCTACGGCGAGACGCCCGCCAACACCAAGGCCTGCGCGGTCATGGAAACGATGCGAAGGGCTCCTGCGGCGTCTACCACGCGAACGCCCCGCAGCGCCTACTTCGACAGCATCAAGTTCTGGAAGACACCGGTCAAAGAATGCGGCAACGGCCAGAACGACTGCATGGACTACACGGCCTGGCAGCAGAAGTGGACAGAAGTAACGGGCTAGACCCCGACGGGGCCGCGAGCATCCTCGCGAGCCCTTCGGCGTCCAGGGCGGCCCGCATCCGCGTGTCGGCGGCTCTGTTCCGCCGGCCGTGGCTGCGGGCCGTCCTGTTGCTCTCCGCGCCGGGCGCCTGGTTCGTGCTGATCTACCTCGCCGCGCTCGCGCTGCTGTTCATCTCGGCGCTGTGGAGGGTCGAACCGTTCAGCGGCAAGCTCGTCCACCACTGGACGCTCGAAAACTTCGAACAGCTCTTCAAAGTCCCCGCCTACCGCACGATCGCGCTGCGCACGATCGGGATCGCGGCGGCGGTCACGGTCACCGACGCGCGTGCTCGCGGTGCCGTTCGCCTTCTTCGCGGTGCGGATCGCGCCGAAGCGGCTGCAGTCGGTGCTGTTCGTCGCGGTCCTGATCCCGCTCTGGTCGAGCTACCTCGTGCGCGTGTTCGTGTGGCGGCTGATCCTCTCCAAGGACGGCGTGCTCAACTGGGCGCTTGACAAGATCGGGCTCGGCTCGCTCAACATCGGCTACTCCAACTGGGCGATCTGGATCGTGTTCAGCTACATCTGGCTGCCGTTCATGATCCTGCCGGTCTGGTCGGCCTTCGAACGGGTGCCGGACTCCTACATCGAGGCCTCCGCCGACCTCGGCGCCCGCGGCTGGCGGACCTTCCGCACGGTCGTCTTCCCGCTGATGCTGCCGGGCATCGCGGCGGGCTCGATCTTCACCTTCTCGCTCACGCTCGGCGACTTCATCACGCCGACGCTCGTCGGCGGCGCGGGCTCTGACTTCATCGGCAACGTCGTCTTCCAGAACGTCGGCGTCGCCAACAACGTGCCCGTTCGCGGCGGCCTTCGCGATCGTGCCGCTCGTGGTGATGGGCGTGTACCTGCTGCTCGCCCGCCGGCTGGGAGCGTTCGAGGCGCTGTGATCGGTTCGAGCCGATGGAGCCGGATCGCGCTCGGCGTGTGGACTGCGCTGATGATGCTGTTCCTGTTCTTCCCGATCGCGATCATCATGCTCTACGCGTTCAACCCCTCGAACGTGCAGAGCTGGCCGCTGGAAGGGCTTTCGACGAAGTGGTTCTCCTCGACCTGGCACAACGCGGAAATGCGCCACGCGCTGTGGCTGTCGGTGCGTGCGGGGCTGATCGCGACCGCGATCGCGCTGGCTGCTCGGCTCGATGGCCGCGTTCGCGGTGCACCGCTTCCGCTTCTTCGGGCGCGAAGCGATCTCGTTCCTCCTCGTGCTGCCGATCGCGCTGCCGGGGATCATCACCGGGATGGCGCTGAACTCGTTCATCACCTTCGACGGCGTCGAGCTTCTCGCTGACTGACGATCGTGATCGGGCACGCGACCTTCTGCATCGTGATCGTCTACAACAACGTGCTCGCACGGCTGCGCCGCACGCAGACCTCGCTGATGGAGGCCTCGATGGATCTCGGCGCGGACGGCTGGCAGACGTTCCGCTTCGTGACGCTGCCGATGATCGCGACGGCGCTCGTCGCGGGCGGCCTGCTCGCCTTCGCGCTGTCCTTCGACGAGATCGTCGTGACGATCTTCACGGCCGGCGCGCAGAACACGCTGCCGATCTGGATCTTCGGCAACATCCGCCTCGGCCAGCAGCTGCCGCAGGTCAACGTGGTCGTGCTGTTCGTGATCCTCGTGAGCGCTGATCCCGGTGACACTCGCGCAGCGCCTGACGCGCGACACGGGTCTGCTGCGCAGCCGCGTGCGCACGAGCGGTTGCCGTCCTGACGGGCGCGCTCGCGCCGGCCGGATAAGTTGAGGGCGAATGGACGAGCGCCAGCGACAGACCCCCTACCTGGACGCGCTGAGCGCCTACGCGACTCGCAACCCCGCGCGCCTGCACGTGCCCGGCCACAAGGGCGGTCAGGGCGCCGACCCCGGGCTGCTGGAGGCGATCGGCGAGCGCGGCGCTCAGCATGGACGTCCCGGCGCTCACCCACGGCATCGACGTCGGCGTCGAGCCGACGCCGTTCGAAGAGGCGCAGCAGCCTCGCGGCCGCAGGCGTGGGGGGCCAGGCGCGCGTGGTTCCTCGGTCAACGGCGCCTCGCAGGGCAACCTCTCTGCGGGCCTCGCGCTCGCCCACAACGGCCGCGCGGTGGTCGTGCAGCGCAACGCGCACTCGAGCACGATCGACTCGCTCGTGCTCTCGGGCATGCGCCCGACGTTCGCGCGCCCGAGGTCGACCCAGAGCTCGGGATCGCGCACTGCCTGACGCGCCGGAGACGCTCGACGCTGGCGCTCGAGGCGACGCCGGGGGCGGTCGGCGCGTGGGTGATCTCGCCGACCTACTTCGGCGCGGTCGCCGACATCCGCGCTCTCGCCGAGGTCGCGCACGCACACGGCGTGCCGCTGATCGTCGACGAGGCCTGGGGCGCGCACATGGCCTTCAGCGCGGCGCTGCCCGAGCACGCGCTCTCGGCGGGCGCCGACCTCGTGATCTCCAGCACGCACAAGATCGTCGGCAGCCTCACCCAGTCGGCGATGCTCCACCTCGGTCACGGGGCCGGTGAGCTGATCGGCGAGGACACGGTCGACCGAGCGGTCACGCTGACCGAGTCGACGAGCCCCAACTCGCTGCTGTTCGCCTCGCTCGACGCGGCGCGCCGCCAGGCGGCCGTGCACGGGCAGCGAGCTGCTCGAGCGCACGATGGCGACGCTCGCGACCGCGCGCGAGCAGATCCGCGCGATCGAGGGCCTCGACGTGCTCGACGAGCGCCTCGCCGGGCGCCCCGGCGTGTTCGCCTACGACCCACTGCGCCTCGCGGTCGACGTGCGCGGCGTGGCGCGCGAGCGGCTATGAGCTCGCGCCGCTGCTGCGCGAGATCGACGACATCAACCTCGAGCTCTACGGCGAGAACGTGCTCGTCGCGGTGTTCGGGATGGGCGAGCGCGAGCTTGGCCGAGGCTGCGCGGCTGGTCGCAGGCGCTGCGCGAGGCGGTCGCGGCGCGTCGGCCTCGACCCGGAGGGCGAGCGCGCTAGCTTCGCCGCGGCGCCGCCCTGGGGCGAGCTGGCGATGACGCCGCGCGAGGCCTATCTCGGCGCGCCAGGAGGTCGTGCCCGCCGGTGCAGGCCGTCGGGCGGATCGCGGCCGAGTCGCTGGCGACCTACCCGCCCGGGATCCCCAACGTGCTGCCCGGCGAGCGCCTGACGGCCGAGACGCTCGCCTACATCCAGCGGCACGCTCGAGCAGGGCGGCAGCGTGCGCGGCGCGAGCGATCGGCTGCTGCGGACCGTGCGCGTCGTCGTGGAGCCCGGCTCCGAGCAGTAGGCGTGCAGCCCGCGTCGGCGTCGAGCGCGCTCGCCGGCTCAGAGCGGCGCCGGCGGGAATCCGGCGACGAGCTCGAGCCAGCGCGAGAACAGCGCGCGGGCCAGCGGCACCGAGATGGGCTCGGCGGCGCGCACCTGCGCGAGCAGCGTCGCGACGGCGCCGGGGCCCGCGAGCTCCTCGAGTTCGGCGACGTAGGCGGGGATCTCCATCCAGTCGGCGGCCAGCGCGGAGTCGACCTCGAGGTGGAACTGCAACGCGTAGGCGCGGCCGAGCACGAACGCCTGCTGCTCGTAGGCGCTCGAGCGGGCCAGCTGGACGGCGCCGGCGGGGAGCTCGATAGGTGTCGCCGTGCCACTGCAGCGTCTGGAAGCTATCGGGAGCGCCCGCGAACACGGGGTCCTCGCGCGCCTGCTCGGTGAGCTCGACGCCCAGCACGCCGAGCTCCGGCGCCGCTCCGGGCGCGACGTGCGCGCCGAGGCTCGCGGCCAGCAGCTGCGCGCCGAGGCAGACGCCCCAGTAGGGCGTGACCCGCGCTCACGGCCTCGGCGATCAGGCGCTTCTCGGCGGCGAGCCACGGGTAGCGTGCCTCTTCGTAGGCGCCCATCGCGCCGCCCATCACGACGATCGCGGCGTAGGGGCGCCAGTCGGGCAACTGGAGGTCCTGGTCGAGCAGCACGCGGTGCAGGGGGATGTCGCGTCGATGCAGCTCGTGCTCGTAGACACCGGGCGGCTCACACCGCGCGTGCTGGAGCACGAGGATCCCCCCATCAGGCCCGGTGTTACTCATCGGCGCGCAGTCTAGATCCAGCTACAGTGCGCGTCCGATGCTCGCGTTCGCCTGTCCAGTCTGTGCCCGCCTCGTGACGTTCGAGAGCGTGCGATGCCTGAACTGCTCGAGCGAGCTGGGCTTCGAGCACGCCGATCGCGCGATGGTCGCGATTTCGGCGGCCGAGGCGCCGGCCGAGTGGCGCCGCTGTGCGAACTCGGTGCTCGCAGCGTGCAACTGGGTGGTGCGCGAGCAGGGCGAGCTGTGTGCGAGCTGCGTGCTGACGCGCACGCGACCAAACGACGACGACGACGCCGCCCTCGGAGGTTTCGCCGCGGCAGAGGCGGCCAAACGGCGGCTGCTGTTCGAGCTCTTCGACCTCGAGCTGCCGGTCGTGGGCTGGCACGAACAGGACGGCGGTCTCGGCTTTGACCTGCTCTCCAGCGAGCACGAAGCCGTCACGACAGGCCACGCCAACGGGCTGATCACACTCGACCTCGACGAGACCGATCCGGCGCACCGCGAGCGGATGCGCGTGCGCCTGGAGGAGCCCTACCGCACGGTGCTCGGGCACATGCGCCACGAGATCGGCCACTACTACCAGCCGCTGCTCCTCGCGCCAGAATCGGCTGCGCAGGAGCGCTGCCGTGAGATCTTTGGCGACGATCGCGAGGACTACCAGGCGGCGATGGATCGCTACTACGCCGAGGGTGCACCCGCGGGATGGGAGCAGGGCTATGTGAGCGCGTACGCCACGATGCACCCGTGGGAGGACTGGGCGGAGAGCTTCGCGCACTACCTCCACGTCCACGACGCGCTGCAGACGGCAGCCGCGCACGGCGTGCACGTCGACGGTCCGACGTTGGAAACGGCGGACCCCGTGTCGCTGGCCTCGACGCCCGAGCATGCGCCGAGCGGGATTGGGGCGATGCTCCAGGCGTGGATTCCCCTGACCTACGCGCTTAACGCGATCAGCCGCAGCATGGGAACGCGCGATCTCTACCCGTTTGTGCTCGGTCCGCAGATCGAGACCAAGCTCGCGTTCATCGACTCGCTCGTACGCGCCGGTGTACCGGCCTAGTCAGCGTGAGCAAGACCCAGATCAGCGTGGCGGGCGTCGAGCGTGTCGCGGAGCTCGAGCCGCTGTGGGCGGCGATGCACCGACACCACAGCGAGCTGGCCGCGATGGCGCCGACTCGCGAGCTCGCCGACTCCTGGCGGCGTCGACGCGCGCAGTACGAGGATTGGCTGGCCGGCGAGGACGCTTGGCTGCTGCTCGCCGAGCGCGATGGCGCGCTGCTCGGTTATGCGGTGGTGACGGTGGATCAGGGCCCGCCGACCTGGCGGGTCGGCGAGCGTGTCGCGGAGCTCGAGAGTCTCGCGGTGCTGGCTGTGGCGCGCGGCGAGCGCGTCGGGGCGGCGCTCGTCGCGGCGGCGCGCGAGCGAGCGAGGGCTGCGGGCGCGCCGCGTATGGCGGTCGGTGTGGCGCACTCCAATGCAGCCGCGCTGCGCTTCTACGAGCGTGAAGGCTTCGCGCCCTTTTACGTGCTGCTGCTGGACGGTCCAGAGGCAGCGGGCTGAGCGCGCCCGCGGCCTATGGCTTTGCCAGGGCCGCGGGCAGGCCCGGCGCCGGCGTGCCAAGGCCGGTCATCGAGTCGAAGCCGTTTGCTGTGTTCAGCGCCACGCTTTGGTGGGTGCAGTTGCCGGTCCCGCTGCAGTATGTCTCGCGACCCTCGTAGTCGAGCGTGCGAACGGAGGTGAGCGTCCCTTCGCTTGCGTCTACACCGTCTAGGTAGTCGTTGCGCACCAGTGCCTGCTTGCCGGCGGGCACGACGTCGTAGAAGGCGCGTGCAGCGGAGGAAGGCGAGGAGCCGAGCTTGTAGAGAAGCGGGTTGACGAAGCCGAGCGATCCACCCGCGGCCTGGTCGGCCACCGCCATCTCTCCCGCGAACAGCGGCGAGGCTAGGCTCGTGCCGCCGATGCGGTACTCGTCGTAGTAGGTCCCGTTGGGGAAGACCTGTGTCTCGCCGACGAGCATGCCGGTCGTCGGGTCGGCGTCCATCGAGATGTCCGGCTCGACACGGTTGGCGATGCCGGTGATCGCGCTGTTGCGTTGGGCCAGCGCGGTGGGGACTACGCCTTGCTGGTAGGCGGGCTCGGGGTACTCGTAGCTCGTGCCGCCGCCACCGCCGTAGAGGTACTCCCCCGGGGCAGGAGGCTGCCAGGTGTTAAGCACCGAGGAGCTACAGCCGGGGAATTCTTCGGCTGCGGTCAGAGGCGTGCACAGCGTGCTCTTCGAGGTCGACCAGCCGAGCTCGCCGATGCGCGCATCGCCTTTGCCGACCTGCAGGCTCGTGCCGCCGACGGCCGTTTGGTAGGGGCTGGAGGCGGGGTAGTCGGCGATCGTCGCTCCGAGCGTCGTGAACTCGTCGCCTTCATCGCCCGAGGAGAACTGCACGCCGACGCCGGTCGCATCGGCCATCATCAGGACGTTGTCAAAGGAGCGTCGTGAGGAGGGCGAGTCGAGCAGATCGCCCCCGCCGTCGCCCCAGGAGTCGGTGACGATCTGCGCGAGGTGTCCGTCGACGACCTGCTGGACGGAGTCGTAGAGCCCGTTGACACAGTTCTTGGCGCCGACGTAGAGGATTTTCGCGCCGGGGGCGGTGGCGTGGACGGCCTCCACGTCGAGCGTCTGCTCGCCGTACCATTCGTTCGCTTCGCAGAGTTCGGTGTGGTTGAAAGATTTGCTCAACAGCTCGCTGAACTGGCCGTTTGTGAGCGGCTGGCCGGGCTGGTGCTTGGTCGCGTACTGCTGCGCGTCGCCGAGCAACGTCGGCGAGACGTAGGCGTCGACTATCGCCACAGTCACGCCTTTGCCGTCGAGACCGCCGGCGATCTGCGAGCTGAGGCCGTAGGCGCCCTGAAGCTGGGGCGGCGTGTAGCCGCAGACCGCGTAAGGCAGCGGGTTGGGGTAGCCGCCGCCGTAGGCGGGGTCCGTGGTGTCGGTCTTGCCGGCGTAGCTTGGAGAGCAGGGCGGAGCGTTGCGAAAGCCCGGTGGCAAGGGGATTTCCTTAGATGGGGCCTGCTGCTTCACGCTCTTCGGCGCGGCGCCGGTCAGGGCGGCGGGTTTCGCGAGGTGCTGATCAACGCCCGTCACGCCGCTAAGCAGGGGGGCGAGATTTGCCGGGACCTTCAGCGGCGAGGAGGCGAGGCGCACGGTGTGTCCGAGGTGGCGGTACTCGCCGAGGCTGGTCGCAAAGGCGCGCTCCACCGCTGCGGCGGAGCCGCTTGCCTGCACGGTCAACCCATCCGGCGTGACACTCGCTACGGTGATCCCCTGCGCCGTCAACCAGGCGGTCACGGCATGCACGGAGCTCTGGCTGGGAGAGAAGCGCTTCTCCCATTGCGCGGGCGTCAAAAAGTGGCGATAGCTGGGGCTGCTCGGATCGGAGACGGCCTGCGCAAGCGCGGCAGCACCGGCCGGGTCGCTCGGCTGAAGGCCGATGTCGAAGTCGATCGATTCGGTGGGCGATGTCGTGCCGAGCTGGCTGGAGGGGCTCGCAAGCGGCGAGCTCGCCTGTAGGACGGCGGGCGCCACGGCGGCGGCGAAGGCCGGGCTGATGGCGAGGGCTCCAGCCGCCGCGCTGAGGGTCACGAGCATTGCTAGCACCGATCGGCGCGTCATATGGCCTCCTGCCGTCTCGTAGAAGTACACAGCCTGTGTGCAGCGTATACCCGAAATCTTGAAGGTCAAGCGCTCGCGCAGCGTGCCTGTGGTGCCCCACGTCGCACAGATGCACTATGCGACAGTCTTGCTGTCAGCACACGCCCAGCCCGGCACTGAACAATCAAGCTATCTAGCACGCACCTCGACTAGTCTGCGCCCTGCCGGTGTCGTCAGTGTGGAGGCGAACAAGGCTCAGTTCAGCTTCCTCTACGTATTTCGACGAGATCGGGCTTGTTCATCGATGACCGGACGTTGCCAACTTCGTAGGCATCACCCCGATGGCCTGGCGACTAGCGGGCACGGTAGACCAGAGCGCCGGGCGTGCAAGGCGATCTTTCTCCAACGCTGCTCCAACGGTAGGCGGGGCCGACCGTTTCAGCACTGCCCTCGGAGAGCTGGCTAGTGGATCGGACGCGTGCTGGGAGACAGGTCGAGTATCCGAAGGCACGGCTCTACGGCGACTACTCAAGCGCCCGCCGTGCTCTACAGGACGCGAAGGAATGCGTGGCGTATGACGAACCAGGGCAGGCGCTGGAGACGGCGGAGCGGGCCATCACGCTCGCCATCGCCTTCCGCGACAGCATCGCCGGACGCATCGCCGAGGGCGAGCGGATTTGGGGCAGCGCACAGGCTGAGGTGTTGTAGGGGGGTGCCACTCTGCGGAACGCAAGCTCGGGGCGTTTGTAGCTGGGCTGGCCGCGATCCTTCGTTAGGTGCCCCGGCGAGACAAGTCACGCACCGCGCGAAAGGGCGGAGAGACGCGCCGTCGTGAGGTTCGAGCCGTAGTCCAATGTGGTGGTTTGGAAGCGAGTAGATGCTCCCACCGCTATCTCATCTGTCGTAGGGTTGCTTCGATGTGCGAGGTGAGTAGGTAGAGGTCGAGTTGCTCGGGATCGTTGGGATCGAATGGGCAGAAGCCGAGGCGTTCCCACCATGTCCTAGCGCGGGCGTTCAGCGCGGTGACGACCACGGCACGGCACGCTGCCTTCTCGTTGAGCTCTACGGCCGTGGCGAGGACATGCGCCGCGAGGGTGGTCCCGACGCCGAGTCCTGTGTGACGGCCGTCCACCGCCAGTCGGCCGAGCAGCAGCGCAGGGACGGGGTCGGGTGCGCTCGTGGCGAGTGCGTCGGGTGCGGCTGAGCGATCGATCCCTGTCATCGCAACACTTGCGTACGCCACCACAACGTCGCCGGCGTCGGCGATCACCCAGGTCGCCGACGTGTCACGCCGTCTGTTCTGCCCCGCGTAGCGGCGCAGCCACTCGTCAAGCACCGGCGTACCACTGTCAAACCGTCCGCGATCGTGTCGCCGCGAGTCCAGCAGGACGGGGCGATACAGCTCAGTCAAGCCAACTGAACTTGCGCTTGCGGCGCAGCGCCTTCGCAAGCCGATCGTTGACCTCCGCAGGCCGTTCGAGTGCCCGGCTGAACGCTGCTGCGGCCTGTGAAGACAGGCGAATACCCGATCGCTCGGCGAGGACTTCCTCGGCCTTGGACGCGGCAGCCTGGACCACAAACGCGGAGACGTTCAGGTGCGATGCGGCGGCGGCCCGCTCCAACAGCGCCTTGTCGGCTGGATCGACACGGATCTGCAGCCGTCCTTCCTTGAGCGTAGACATGTACTCACTATGGCAGTACAGCCACAAGGTTTCAAGTCGCGAACACAACCATGCCGAGTCAAGCTTCACGGGCACAGGCCGCAACGGCACAGACAACTGTCCGACTGCATGGAGCTAGGGGGACTCGAACCCCCGACCTCCTGGGTGCGATCCAGGCGCTCTCCCATCTGAGCTATAGCCCCGCGAACGGGTGCCGGCGGTCGAAGCGACCGGCGCAGGAAGTGTAGTCGCAGAACGCTCGCAGGCGAGCGCAGTATGGTTAGGGGGCGCAATGGGATTGCTCGACGACGCCATTCGCGAACACCTGGAGCTAAAGCGCCGAAGCGGCGCGGATCCGGGCGAGATCGCACACAAGGAGCACGAGGCTCTTGCTCCGGTCTTCCCAGAGGAGGATCTCGCCGCGACGGACGATCCGCTTCCACCGGGAGGTCCCGAGGAGGTCGCGGAGGAGGCGGACTTCGCCCATGTCGGCCAGGAGACGGCCGAGCTGGATATGAGCGAGGTGCTCGACGAACAGCCGCAGTCTTCTGTCGCGCCTGCTCCCGCTCGGCCTATATCGGCCGGCGATGAGAGCTCGCTCGACACTCCGCAGGACTCATTCGAGTGGGAGATGTCCTCGGGTATCGGCGCAGCAGCGGACAGCGGGCCGCCGCCTGAAATTCCGGGCCAGGAGCGCCTTACCTTCGAGTAGTCCGGTGAGGGCTATCCGCGCCGGTGCCCCGAGCCGGCGAGATGCCGCGGGCTGGCACGATGTGCGACGCCGCGTCTGGCGGGCGAGACGTGGACGGTGGGTGGCGCGCTGCGATCCCCCGGACGCTCCGCGAAGGGCTCGGGTCGCGCGATGTGGAAGCCCTGCGCGAAGTCGACGCCGAAGCGCGTGAGCAGCTCCAGCGTCTCGGCATCCTCGACGCCCTCGGCGACCGTCTGCACGCCAAAGTCGCGCGCAAGACGCGACGACGGCCTGCACGACGTGGCGGCTCGCGCTGCTGCTCGCGAGGTCGCGGACGAACTCGATGTCGAGCTTGAGGAAGTCGACGGGTATCTGCTTGAGGTAGGTGAGCGTTCCGTAGCCGGTGCCGAAGTCGTCGAGCGCGAGCTTGCAGCCGAGCGCGCGTAGACGCTCGGCGAAGGTCTGCGCGGCGCGCTCGTCCTCGAGGATCGCCGTCTCGGTGATCTCGAAGACGAGCTGTCCGGGCGCCACGGAGCACTGCTGCGACGCAGCGTTCGATGTGCTCGAGCACGTCGGGGTCGCCGACCGAGCGTGCCGAGAGGTTTGCCTGCACGGGGCATCCCGCGCCGGCCAGCGTCGTGGCCTGCTTGATCACCCACCAGTCGATCTCGCCGATCAGCGCGTACTGCTCTGCGACGGGCAGGAACTCCCCGGGCGCGACGATGCGTCCGTCGCGTTCGCGCATACGCAGCAGCAGCTCGTTCTGCACGACCTGCCCGCTGCGCAGGTCGATGATCGGCTGGGCGTGGAGCACGAAGTCGATCCTCGGCGAGCGCCTCCTCGACGCGATCGAGGCAGGCGAGCGTCTCGGCATCACGGCTGACGTTCGTCTTCGCGCAGCCTGCGCTCGGAGATGTCGTGGAAGATCACGACGCAGCCCTGCAATCCGTCGTCGGTGTAGAAGGGGGCGGCGGTGTAGGCGACGGGAAGCTCACGGCCGGTGGCGGTGAGGAACAGGTCGTCCTCGACCGTGACGGTGCGCGCCTCGCTGAGCGCCACGCCCGATCGGATCGGTCTCGAAAGGAGCGCGCCGCGCCCTCGTGGTCAGGCGTCTGCAGGAGCATGTCGACCGTCCTGCCGCGCAGCTCGGCGGCGTGCCAGCCGAGCAGTGTCTCGGCGGTGCGGTTGAAGTGCGTGACGTGGCCGTGCGTCATCGAGCGTGAACAGGCCCTCGCCCATGCATTCGGTGACCGCCTGCGCGTAGTTGCGCGACTGCAGCAGCTCGGTCTCGGCTGCCACACGCTCGGAGATGTCGACCGCGACGCCGACGACCGCCGAGGGGTTGCCATCCTCGTCGCGGAGCAGGCGGTTGCGGACGTAGGCGGAGAACAGCGAGCGATCCTTGCGTCGCACGAGCAGCTCGCCGTCCCAGCGCCCGTCGCTGCTCAGCTCGAGCATCAGCTGTTCGGCTTCGTGCGCGTCCTCGGGGACCACAGATCGCGCGCGCTGCGTCCGACGGCCTCCTCGCGAGCTCCAGCCGTAGAGCGCCTCGGCACCGCTGTTCCAGCTGATCATCAGGCCCGCTCATGTCGGTAACCACCACCGAGGCGTCGATCTGGTCGAGCAGCGCGTCCTGCAGGTTTGTCTCGGCGCCCGCGGCGCGAGCCGTCGGCGCGCAGCGGCATCGCATCGAGCGTCGCGCGCCAGAGGTCGGCAGGGCCGAAACTCCGTGAAGACGGAGTGTCGCCGCGCGCTGTGGAGGTCTCTGCGATCAGGCTGGCTTCCGCAGCATCTCCATGGCGGCGAGCACGTCGCGAGGCGTAGAGGCGCAAGTCGGCTTGACGGGTTAGATCCTCGAGCTCGAGCGCCGTCGTCGGGGAAGCTCGCGAGTCCCAGCGAGGCAGGTGCGCGCTCGCGCAGAGCCGCGTCGATCCGTGCGGCGCTCGCTTGCGCCTGTTGGCTGTCGAGATCGGAGAGGAACACCGCGAACTCGTCGCCACCGATGCGTCCGACGGCGTCGGTGGGGCGCACGGCGCTTTCGAGCGTCTTTGCGACCCAGCAGAGCAGCTCATCCCCGGCAGCGTGGCCGAAGATGTCGTTGACGGGCTTGAAGTTGTCGACGTCGAGCACGACGATCGCGCCGCAGCGATCGTGGCGACGCATCGCCTCGAGCTGAGCGACGGCACGCTCTTGCGAAGCCGCGACGGTTGAGGCAGCCGGTGAGCGGATCGGTGCGTGAGGCCCTCGCAAGCGCGCGGTGCTGGCGCTTGTGGTTCTGCGCCTGCCAGGCGCTCATCGCGGCCGTGCAGAGCAGCGCCGCGGCGAAGCCGACCTGGTATTCGCCGCTCGAGCCGCCAGCGGCGAATACGACCATGAGGTAGCTGAGCACGCTGAGAATTCCCACGGCGATGACCGAGCCGAGCGGGTAGGACATCGAGGAGAAGACGACGGGGATGAAGAAGACGAGCACGAGCGGGCTCGCGGTGCCGCCGTCGGCGAGCGTGCCGATCACGAGCATGGCGAAATCGAGGAGCGTCCAGCTGAGAAAGAAGGGCTCGCGCCAGCGGCTGCGCACGATGCGCTCGCGCGGCAGCAGCCAGACGAGGACCGCTGCGATGACGGCCAGCGCGAACAGGAGCGAGAGCTCAGCGCGATGCGCACGCCGCCAGCTGAGTGCGACGTAGAGCTCGCCCAGACCGCCGATGCCCAGGGTCAGCCAGATCCCCGCGGCGATCGTGGCTTCGCGCATGCGCAACGCTCCCACGTCGGGCACATCACCCTCGTCTCGCTTGAACACATTCAACTATCGGCGTTTGAGTGCCACGCCTGAACTGACCGTGGACGGATATCGACACTCGCAGACGTTTGCGTACACAAAAGACGAACCGCCGAAAACGGTGTGGGGTGCCCCTCAGCTCGAATCGGCGCTACGGCACGAGACCAAAGCGGATCGTCGCGACGCCGATCCCGTTGGCGTTGCTGACCGTGAATTCGACAGATGCCGAGGTCTCGGCGCCGCGTTTCAGCGCTTCACGCACGCGCACGGGCAGCATCAGCACGAGGCCAGGCTGCTTGCCGCCGGGCACGGCCCGCGAGGACAGCGTTCGCAACCTCACAGTCTGCGCCTTGGAGCGCCTGCGCGCATGCCTGCCCGCCGCGATCGCGATCGATCCACCGACGCGCACAGCGGCGCTCTGATCGCAGCTATAGGTGACGAGGATCTCCAGCACCTTGGTCTTTGGAGCCCCGCGCTTGGTCGCTTTCAGCACCGAGCGCTCCCGCGCCTTGACTCGACACTTCGGCCGCGCGGGCGCCGGTACGATCGGAGTAGGAGACGGTGACGTCGGCGTGGGGGTGACGCTGACAGGTGGTGGGGTGGGGGCAGGCGCGCTGACGAGCAAAGCGGCGGCGGCGGTCGCGAGCGCGTGGGAGGTGTCGCCCCCATAGGAGCCCATGAGCGTATGCGTGCCCGAGCCGATCTGGCCAGGCGTGTACTGCACGCTGCAGCGCGCCTGTGTGGGCGAGGCTCCGGGAGTGAGTTTGCAACTGGGTTCGGGGGCGAACGCGCCGCCGCTCGTGTCAGAAGTGAAGCCGACCGTGCCGCTCGGCGCAGGCGCCGTGCCCGCCGCGGTGTCGGTGACGGTTGCCGTACATGTCGCCGGCTGTGAGACGAGCACGCCGGCGCCGCAGCTGACGGCGAGTGTCGTGCTGCGCGCTTCGACGGTAGGCATGATCGTAGCGTTCGATGTGGCGTGCGCGAGGTCGCCGGGATAGGTTGCGGTGAGCGTGCGCGTGCCGGACAGCGTCGGTTCGTACATGACGGTACAGGCGCTGCTGCGTTCTCCGGATTCCGGTACGGCCGCCAGTTCACAGGGCGGCGAGGCCGCGAACGCTCCGCCGGGGTCAGATTCGAGACTAACCGTGCCAATCGGTGCAGAGGGGGGTTCGGCTTCGGTGTCTGTGACCGTCACCTGGCATGTCACGGGCTCGTAAGCGATGAGGCCAGAGCCGCAGTTGAGTTCAACCTTGGTGGGATGCGGTTCCGCGGCCTGCGCGGAGGTGCTGCCGAGCAGCGCGCTCACAATCAGCGCCGCGGGCAAGCGGCCAAACAGATGACGGGCACTGAAGGCAGAGCCGGTCTTGAGCGGGCAGTGCACGGAGCGGATCTTAGTCCGGGTTGTATCGGCGGGAAGCACCTCGGCGTGCGTCGCGGAGGTCGGTCGCGGGGAGGGCCGAGCAGGATCTGGCCTTGCCCTGGAGGCGCTGGCATGAATGATGTGATTCCATTTACTCGACCATGTTCACTCGCTCGGCCCTCCGGCAGCTTGCGAGTGCTCCGCGCGCTGCTGCGAAGCACGTGTATCGGGCGCTCGTCGGAGAGCGCCCCGACGATCCAGTCCGGGCCTGGCCGGGCACCGCGCGCGAGGGCCAGCGGGTGTTGCGAGTGCTACACGTCGGCGACTGCGGCGTACGGCGGATGGATACCGCGCATGACCTCCTCGCGCCACTCGGGTATCCGCTCACGACAGCGCGAGAACTGCTACGCGACGGTGTCGGGCTCGATTTCAGCCACCACTTCTGCGTGAGCTTCGAGGACCTGCCCGACATGGCGAAGCTACGCAGCAACATCCGTCTCGGCGGCGACCCCGACCTGCTGCTCGTGCAGATCGGCTCTGCCTACACGCGCAAGGTCATCCTCCCGGACAGAACGCGCGTACATCAGCTACGCGACGAGATCGGCCGCCGCGCCGGCCGATCCATCTTCACCTTCTACCGCCTGCTGCGGCCCTGTCTGCGCGCGTTTGGCCACCACTCGACCGCCTATCGCGGCATCCATCAGCTCAAGGATTTCGTGGATGCCGTGCAGCGCGAGTGGCCCGCCATCAAGGTCGTGCTGGTCGTGCCGTTCCGCCGCTCTCCCGGATACCGATCGGGCGAGCCCGTCGCGGCGCGGATCGAGTCAGACCTTCACTCCGTCGCCGAGAAACGCAACGTGCTCGTGTTCGACGCCAGCGATGTGCTCGGACGCGAGCCCACCCTACGGTGCGGGACGGGCTACAACCTAAACGGCCACGCTTCTGAGCTTGTGGGGGTCATGCTCGCGGAGCTGATCCGCGAACAACTGCAAGGAAGGCCGGTGGAGTCGCGCGAACCCGCTGGGCGCTTTAGGCGTAGCGAGCAGAACGGTGACTTCGATGTGCCGGTCGAGCTGAGTAGCGCTTAGTCGCAGCGTCTGCATCCGATCCCGGTCGATGGGCGCGGGCGCGGTTTGTGGCGGTGCTGGGCGCCCGTAGGATGTGGGCGTGTCCCTCGCGATCGGCTCCCCCCGCTCGCGCCGCGCGCCTCGCGCTCGCGCCGCGAGAGGTGTCCTCGCATGAGGCGCGCAGAGCGCTTCACGTTCCGTTTCGCTGACGCTTATCGTCATCCCGCGCGGCTGTTCGGCATCACTCATCAGACGGCATGGGTCGACGTCGGCGAGGATGTACTGCGCGCACGCTTCGGCCCATGGCGAGTGACGACCCCGCTAGCGAAGATCAGCGCCGTCGCCGTCACCGGACCGTTTGCGTTCTTGAAGACAGCCGGCCCCGCCCGCCTGGCGATCACCGACCGCGGGCTCACGTTCGCGACAAACGGGGAGCGCGGTGTCCTGATCTCGTTCCACTCGCCAGTGCGAGGTCTCGATCCGCTGGGCCTACTGCGACATCCGGAGCTGACGGTGACCGTCGCCGACGTCGCGGGTCTCGCTGAGCGCCTGAGTGCTCGCAGCGGTGGCCTAAACTATGAACCGAAGGGGCCATAGCTCAGCTGGGAGAGCGCCTGCTTTGCAAGCAGGAGGTCACCGGTTCGATCCCGGTTGGCTCCACCATTCGATAGTTAGCGTTTCAGTTCGCAATTTGGGACTGTTTTCGCTGTAAACCGCTTGGAATGGCGGTTTTTCAGGGTTCGGCGGGTGGGTAGCGCATCTAGGCGTTGCCCGCCCGCTGTTCTGCGCTCATGAAGCGCGAAAGCGCCCAGGGCTCATCCTTGGGCGCTTCGGTTCTGGCTGGAGATTGAGGACCGCTGCTCGCTTAGGCGAGTATCGGTGGCGGTAGGTCGGATGGTGGCTTGCCTGCCTTGAAGCCGAGCCGGATTGCTGCTGGCCCGTATGCAGCGGACAGCCCGAGAAACGCTCTGGTGTCCGCCATTTTCGCCGCTAGCTTTGTCCCTACATGCTTGAATCGCCTCTGAACTGAATGCCTCGGTTGAAGCGTCTCGCTTCCAACGGTCTTTCTCCGGGTAGAGCCAAGCCAGCCGCAACGAGCCGCAATCTTCAACCAGTCCACCAAGCAGGCCACATTGGCGCGTAGGCGATGACAGCCGATGCTGACTCGCTTGCTGCGGTTTGCGAGCACGTCTGAGCCGACGCGATAACGATTGCGCCAGTAGAGATGCACAGCCTCATATGTCTGGTGGGACTCGGCTAGCTCGTGATAGAGAGGCTCGGTTTGAGCTAGGGGTACGAGCAAGCGCCAGTTGTTCGAGCAGGAGATGGTCTGGTCTTTTGCGCACTCGGGCGTGATACCCAACATGCAGCGGAACCAGAGCCGGGGTTGGTCGTTAGCGTTCGAGAATTTCGTCTGGCGCATTGGCCCACCGCAGCCAGCGCAGCGCTTGATGCCATGCCGGTCATAATCGAGCCGGTCAGCTGGCTTGCGTTCGCCGGTCTGGACACGCCACGGAAAGACCGGCGCGGTGCCTGCGCGTGTGGTGTGCTCAAAACACTCTTCCATTGAGACGCCTCGGTCAGCAGTGATTGTCTCTGGCGCTTGCCCAATCATCGCCATCCCACGGTCGAACAGCTCCGGGTAAATCTTGCTCTCCTGCTTGCTTGCGCTGCTCACATCCGGGATGACGCCCCCGGTGAAATGGTCTGTCAACTTGCCGCTGTAGTAGCCATGCCAGAAGCGCTTTGAGATTCCGCTTGGTCCTGAGTAGGAGCGGATACCTGCATCGAAGTCGCGGGTGATGAACCAGCAGTTGTTCATCCTCACGCGCCTATATTCCCGGCCGTTTCGTTCAACCCGTATCGTCTTGCTTGGCGAGTATTTCTTCGCGCTGGCTTCCGCATCCTCGGGCGAGCCCGCGTTCATTCCCTGGCGCGTCTCCCGCGCAGTTTCCGTATTCACACGTTTCGGCCCGCGATAACCAGGATGCTTGCAGTCATCGCCTGGCTGACAATCATGTATCAGCCGGGAGTGCGTCTCATCCTCGGTCCAGTCGATATGAGCGTGTGCGAAAACTCTTGAGTCGTGTTCCTTACAGCGTTGAATGACGAGGGCTGCTGCTCGTAGGAACTCTTCGCAGACGTCCTCTAGCTCTGCGAGCCGTCGCCATGCAGTGGAGTAGCTTGGCCGGGACTCAAATCCACACTCGGCCCATAGCTCATCGGATGTTGAATCCCACCAGGGTTGCACATCCACAAAGCCGGAGGTTACGTACGCGATGGCGGCTAGCTCCCAATGGCCTTTCTCTCGTTTGCGCGCGTAGTTGACCTCCAAGTCGCACGCTTTCGATAGTTTCTCCCATGCCCACTTCTGACTCTTAACGAGCCGGACAGCATTCAGTGAGCCTCTTAGTTTCTCGTCAGAGGCAAAGTCGGCTGCTCCGGGCAGCCTGTCGGGAGACTGGAATCTGAGACGCGGCATACGTGATTTGGTGCTTCATGTGCTGCCTCCTTGAGCGATAGGCGCTCAGCGGATTACAAAGAACTTCTCCGGTTGTATCACGAGATTCGCGCATCTCCAAACGGAATCTCTCCGTGCTGGACATTCAATCGAGACGGCCATGAAGGTTCTCTGCTCGCGCGGAATCAAATCCGGCTTGCGCGCTCCGCTGAATCGAGCTAACGTCGGCAGCCCGGACAGATAAGTGCCCTCGCGCTGCTTGAACAGCCGAGGGCGTGGCTCCGAGAGCAACGGCTCCCGGCGCGCGTACCAGACTACCCAAGATATGGGAGGCTGGTCGGCTCGCTGTTGCGTGCTCTCGGAGTCTCCAACCTAAGGAGGTCATCTGAGTAAAACCATCACTATCCCTGCTTCCGTCATCGCTGATGTGCGCGAAGGGTTGTTTTCGTGCATGGGCGATGCGTGTGAGGAAATCGGACGCACGCTCTCCCACATTGACCGGGAGCTTTACCCGGAGTGGTTTGAAAAGGAGCGCCGCCAGCTTGAAGATGTTTTCTTCCTGCTGGATTTGATTGGCTGGCCCGCTGACGGTGAGGTGTACGAGGTCGCTGTGGATTTGCGGGAGCGCGGGCAGACACTCAAAGATGCGCTGGCCAGCTACCTACCTCAGATTGAGGAAGAACACAAAGAAGCAGACACAAACGATGGATACCGAGCGGAGGAAGGCAAGGCTCCACAGAAGAAGCAAATCATCAAACGCGTTACAGCCTACCGTGAGTTGATTGTGCTCGTGGAGCACTCTCTCCCGGAGAGTGCCTGACGTCCACCTCATGACTACTCGCACATCACTTCGCGCGAATCACTGCCATCTGACACAGGCAATGCGATGGCCTGCGCTTGAGCGAGACCCGCCCCGGCCAGCTCTAGAAGAGCCATCCGAGACTCTTGACCAGATGTTGGACGAGGACTGGTCGAAGCTGGATTCGGATTTTTACGACACGCGAGATTGACCGCAGCAGCTATTGGGATGCACCTAACGAAAGGAGCCAAACATAGCTAGAAAACCACGGGCGCTTCGCGCGCTCATCAAGCAGTTCTTTCGTCCACTCATAGATCACGCTCTCGGCAGACAGTCGTCTGCATCCGATGTAGCGTCCGAAGCCATCCAGAATCGGGAGAGCCTGCGCCTTCTAGGGCTGGCGTTGGGGCAGATACGAGAGGAACAGAAATTGAGCGTGAGCGAGCTTTCACAGACGAGCGGCATAGCCGAAAACCGAATCGAAGAGCTAGAAGCCGGAGAACTAGACCCGGACCTGGAGATGCTGCTCGCGCTCAGCGGCGGGCTAGGTGTTCAGGCGTCCGCTCTATTCATTCGCACCGAAGAAGTCGAGGAGGCGAGCCATGAGAACTAGCCAGAAGTCGCTACTCGCCGTGCTCGCTCTGGTATCCGGCACCCTCTCCCTGTCCGCTTGCGGAAGCTCACACGCCAAGGCCATCTCGGCGAACGCTGTTGCGAAGTGCGCCCATGCAAGCCCGGAGTCCGCAAGCAGTATCCCGTCTGGTTCTGCCTCTCTGCGCGAGGTTCTCTCCAAAACCATCAAGGGCGGCTGGCTTGCTCAGCAGAACGAACTTTCCGCCTCATCGCAGGCAGAACTACAGAAGCAGGAGGCGACCCCGCGCTTCGATGTCTATGTGTTCGCAAGCGATAAGACCGCCGAAGAAGCATTCACGTTGATTGAGAACGCGCCGCACGCAAGCGAAGAATGGGGCGCAGGCGGGACTTTCAGGCGCAACAACATCATCATCAATACCGACCAGACACCGGAAGGCTCCCTGGCAGCGATAGCGGAACCCTTGCTGAACAAGTGCGCTGGCGCGGGGGCAAGCCAACTCGTAGAGCGTTCGCAACCTCCGCCAGAAGGCTCGGAAGGGGCGAGCATCAGCACCAGCCAAAACAGCCAAGTGCCGAGCGAGAGCCAGCCTTCCCAGGGTCAGAGTCCGGTTCCGGGGGAGAGCGAATAGCTGGCTCTCGAACCGCTGCGTTTGCTTCGTACAGTCCGGGAGGTCTCATGTCTCGCGGATGACCAGGCACCCATTGAGGTTTCTCAGCGTGCGTTCGATAGTGCGAGAGTCCAGAGCGTCAGCTTCGCGTGCATCCCACGCGCGAAGCGGATAGCCGCGCAGCTACAGATGCCGTGGCGCGAGATCCTGGCTCTCGCTCATGAGCCCGCACATACGCACGCTCATCGGCTTGGCCGTATCCATACGGAGCCTGAGCATGACTGGCTGACGGACGAGCTGATTGCTTTCGCGCTCCAGTTCGTTGCGCTCCGCCTGGGACTGGCAAGCGTTAGCCCAGTCCAGTACCGCACCGAGCGCGAGAAGCTACTGCGCGATGACCGTGCGGCGTACCGGCATGGAGGTCAACTGCGTCTGCCGAGCGAGAACCAGATTAGGGTGGCGATGGATGGCGATTGGGATGCGGCGCTCGCCCTGGCTCATCTCGCTCCACGCCCTGAGCGCGGCGACCAAGGCCGGGGCAAGTACGCACCGACGACCGCTGAGGTTCTCGAGCGTGCTTTTGAGGCACATGGGACAGAGCTAACCAGCAAAGAGATATGGGTGTTCGTCAAAGCGAACGGAATGCCATACGGACGCGAACGCGGAAGGCTTTGGGCTGAGTGTGTCGCTGAATGGAAGCAACAGCGCGCAGCGCGTGGGCTCGCCGTGCCCGCTGGACCGCCGCCGCTTGACCAGCGCCCTGACTATGGCAAGCGTGTGGGCGCAGCGCGCCCACATGAGCAGCGCCGCCGCGACTGGAGCAACATCGAGGATTGCCTGCCCCATGTGGTTGCCTACCTGGAGCAGCTTCCGAGCGGAGCGCGCTCCAGCAAGCGCAGCTACCAGGAGTGGACACGCGAGCACCCGGACGCGCCCTCGTCATCGACTTTTGACCAGCATGGGGGATGGGAGTCCGTACGTCGTCTCACTCTCGCCAAGACGCTGATAGCAGCGTCCCCGGACTCATGAGTGCTGGCGGGGGACGGCTTAGGGACCGTGGCAAGGCGCTAAGTTGCTCGGCAATGGCTAGTGAGTGCTTCTGTGGCTGTGGACGAAAACTGCGCTGGACGCATCCAGGGCGCGTCTTGGCATCCAATACAGCCGGGAATGTTGATGCCCACGCAGATGAACTCGCTCGGTATTCGACAGCTATGCCCCACTTCGCAGCAGTAGCACCTGTAGAAGCTCACGGCCGCGAGCTAGCAAAGGCCTGGGTAGAGGTCGCGCATGGCGAACGCCGACCATCGCAAGGATTGAACCAGGCAACAGACGCTTTCCTAGACTTCGTGCAGAAAGTAACCCACGCTCCCGACGAGTTGCCTCCTCCGAACTGGCAGCCACCGTGGATGCCCTGACAGCCGCAATGGAAGCCCCGCGTGCTGGACCCCTCATGCTCTCAGTGATGGTGTTCCGAGTACGTCCACCTATGGCGCGTCGGCGTACCAGTGGGTGGCCCTCGTTCGTGAGTAGCCAAGCATGGACACGCAATCAGCCTGGCACGCCAGCTTCATCTTCGCTGGACCAGCATGGAGGCTGGGGCTTCGTGCGCGAGCTGGCGCTACAGCGCATCCAACGCGAGCCGCCGCCTATGAATGCTTAATCGCATCTTACGAACTGTCTCAGTCCGCTGAGGGATGCTAGCTTTCGTCTCGATGCTCAGCGTGAAGCCGCGAACCTCGATGCGCGATGACTGACAAGCCTGACTTTCTCAAGGTCGAGGATTGGCTTGGCAAGCCAGAGGCAACGGTGTGTAGCCAGCTTGTCATGCCGGTACTGAAAGAGCTTGGCTATGGGGAGCACACTCTCCATCGAGTGCTTGAGCAGCAGACTTATACGCTCAAAGACCCGACTATCCAGAAGGGCAGCAAACGGAGCGTGCGCCTCGACTACCAGCCGCGCGTTTATGAAGAGGGCTTGTGGGTGATGGAGGTCAAGGGAACCGACAAGAAAGTAACCGCTAAGACGCTCGGACAGGTACGCGACTATGCAATCCATCCAGAGGTTCGCGCAGCTCTGATGGTAACGGTTGATGCTGCTGGCTTCCGGGTCTTTGACCCATGGGATGTGCATTGGGATGAGCCGATTGTGGCGATGGGTGTAAACGAGCTGGGCGAGCGCTTGGAGGAATTGCGTGCTGTCCTCGGAGTAGACCATGTGGCTCATTTCGTGCGACAAGTCCACTTTAGCCATCTCAAGAAGGCACTATCCGCCTCGCTTGAGTTCGGCGCGTTGGGCGATGCTGATAAAGAATGGCGCGACCTTCTAGCGGAGGTCCAAGCCAATATAGATACCAAGCGGCGAGAGATTCACCGCAAGTCTGCCGAAGAGTACGACGCTCTACATGAGCGCGTATTGCGCCAGAGTGGCATTTGGGGCGTGGCGCAGAAGAACAATGAGCCTTGGATTGGCTCGATGCGAGAGATTCAGGATTACGCTAATGCGGTTCTTTACCAAGACGAGCGCCAGCGTCCAACGCAAATCCTCTCTACCTGGACCGCAGTCGAAGCTGTCTATAAGAACCGCGTGCCAGAGGGTTCTGTTCTCCTGCGCCCTTTTTGGTGGTTGCACATGGTGGCGTTGGGTGGCTGCTTGAGGCTACGAGGCGAGGCCGGTTGCGAGCCTTACGCGACAGATACAGCGAAACAAGAGATTCGTAACTCGCTACTTGAGTTCCCCGACGACCCTCTAGAACGGGCGTTCTGGCGACTACAAAGAATCCTCATTCCGCTTAACGTCAAGATTGGTGGCTTGTTCCCGTTTGACCAGCTCTCCGAGCAAACGCGAAGCAAGATGAGTCCAGAGGACCGCATTCGTTACCGGATGGACCCCTCATGGTTTTTCATGTTGACGGTACGAGGCTCGCTGATTGAGTTCTTGAGCAAACTTGAACCTTGGACTGTGGAGAACCTAAACGCTCAAACGGAGGAGTTGAGCAAATCGCCGGTGCTAGGCATCACGCCGGACAAAGAATGGATAGGTCCGCTTGGCGACCCGTGGCTCAACACATGGAAGGAGATGAGCCCATTGCTGATGTGTGGGCTCGCTGTGCTCAACGCTATTCCACAAGGAGACGACCTTCTCGATGACCCCGAGTTGCAGGCTGTCATCATCAAGGCAGCCGAAAGCGAACATGCTCTCCTGAAACGTCCTGCCGTCCCGCTTGCGAAGCGGCTCGGGCTCAAGACTGACTGAGGTACGAGCCCTGCCAGTCTGCTCTAGCTGACCACTACTTCCGGCGTATCGAGAATCTCGCGGAAGCCAGCTCGCATCCGGGAGCGGAACTCCATCCAATCTGCGAGCCAATGAGCATCATCTGGCTTATACCGTTTGCTCAGCTTCTCGCCCTCAGCCATGAACTCCTCGACCGCAGGAGGACAAATCAGCCGCAGGTGAGCTGACGCATCAGCGAGCCTGTCGAGGAGCTGATAATGCCGGTTGCCGTAGATAGCGCGTTGCAGGAGCCGACTCAGGATGAACCCAACGAAATCAAGGCTCGTCTTTTTGGCCACCTTCATCAAGAACGGGTCGATTCGCATTGGCTCGGGCTTCGGTGGAGGGTCGTCGGACGCTTCGGCCGTCAGAGCATCAATCGCCGCCAGATAGCGCCACATCGCTTGCTCAAGCTGTGCCCGGCGAGCAGTCGCGCTCTCCTCTCGACGGATACGGTCATCTCGCTTGCTGCTGAGCGTGACGCCGAGGACAGTTGCGCCCGCCCCAATGACTGGGCCGATGATGTAGCCGAGTTCCATGCGCGCCGGAGCCTAACAGCAGGCAATCATGCTGACTTCGAGCCACTCGCTCGCTGGCGTGCTTGCTAATCGTCCCAACTCTTGAGATGCGCCCGTCGCAGTCCGATAGGACGATATGAGCCCTACGCACTCCAATACCACTATCCTAATCATTTCCGTCTGCATGGTAGAGAGCGGCGCTATCTTTAGCGTACTTTCATACTGTGGCATCAAGTGGAAAGTCGAACGTAGCTTCCAGATAGGCGGCATCGGCCTCGTCAGCATCGGCACGATTTTCGGCTTCTGGTCGGTCTTGACGAACGCGGGAGAAAAAGGACTCTTCTTTCCCCTAATGGGTGTGCTGCTTATCGTTACTGAGATTGCGCTTGTGATTGTTTCTCTGACTCGTACCAGAGTCTCGGAGAACGACGAAGATAACAATCAATACGAGAGCAGCCAAGCTGCCACCTATTACACAGTACTGTTCCACGAGGCTAACGGTGCCGAGCTGAGTTATCATTGTCTTAAGATATCTCAATAACCACCGGACACGCCTGAACCTCCATATGGGATGTAGCAGAAATGGACCCTGTACTGCTATTGCGAGGCGCGCAAGAAGTATCGCTCATCCTGAGCCCGGATGAGCCAACAAAAGTCCGCCAGCGCGAGTTTGATGAGGCACGCTCACAGTGCGCGGTCCCGAACATCCCGCGTGCAAAGCGCATCGTGGAACAGTTGAACGCGAAACGACGCACAGGACGGCTGAAATGGGCGGGTGTACTAGCGCTAGCTCACACACCACAAGAAAACCAGACGAAAACAATCAGCACCCAGGAAACAGGAGTACAAACCTGGCTGACGGAGCCGCAGATAATTTTCGCTCTCATATTCGTTGCGCGCCGACTAGACACCAAGGCCCTCAGCAAAGAAAGCTATGACCATGAGCTGCACAACATGCAAAAACAGGGTGTGGACATCGACCAGCTGCATCTTCCATCCGGCCACCAAATCACTCGTGCGACTGCAAGGAAACTCCGGCAACAAGAGCAGGCTTTCCCTTTGCGAGTGCGCGTCAGTCAAACGCCGATAACAAAGAAGTCGTCAGCCACCACAAAGACGACTAGAGGCCAGACCAAGGCGGCAACAAGCAAGCCCTCAACGACGCCGAACGCGACTCCTAAACGAGCGAGACGGAAGCGACAGAAAATCAGCCAAGAGAACGCATGGAAAGCTGCGCTCGTACTCGCCGGATTGCAGCAAGCAGAGCGTACCTACCTTCCCTCACCCACTGTCAGCACCGTCGAGCTACTTGAAAAATGCTACGCGGCGCACTCCATCCAACTCACAAGAGATGAGGCGCGCGCTTTCGTGCAAGCAAACCAGATTGCCTACAGCGAAAAGAGACAGAAGCTAAACTGGGGCGAATCCATCGCCCAATGGAAGAAAGACCTCCAAGCACGAGGCATCGTCCCACCAGAAGGACCACCACCCCGCAACCAACGCCCTGATTACAGCCGCAACGCAGGTAGGACTCGCACCGGCCAGACACGGCGTACCGGCTGGGCCGATATCGATGCTTGCCTCAAGGATGTGCGCGCCTACCTTACGCAGCTACCAGCAGGCGAGCGCTCAACATACGCAGGTCTCCAGCGCTGGATGCGCGCACAAAACCGCATCCCACCCGCCCACGACACCCTACGAAAGCACGGAGGCTGGCTCCGGGTCCAAAGACTCGCCCAGGAGCAGATGTTCCCCGGTTTGGGCGGCCACGAGCCGAAGGACGATGAGAAAACGCCCTCACAGCAGAGCCGTTGGAAGGCTTCGCCTTCAACAGTGCCGGAAGCCGCCAAGCCGACAGCCAACGTCCTTGAGCCAGCGAGCATCATCAAGCTACTGTCCTTCCCCCTCAGCCCAGCCAGAAGCCCGAAACGCAAGCGGACCAAAAGCCGCATACAAGACGTCCAATCAGCAGGGGGACAGCCGTCCAAACACCCCGGAAAGATGCCCAAATCTGGCTCCAGAGCGTAATTGAAAAGTCTTCCACCATTTTGACGAAGGTCGAACCGCCCCGGTCTCCGAGAAGGAGGCCGGGCCGCCGGCGTCTCCGGCCTCGGGTCGTGTTCAGCGTCTGATCGAGGCGTTGCTGGAGACGAGGGGGCGGCACATGTAGAAACAAGAAGCTCCCCAGCAAAGCGACGCTGGGGAGCTTCTTTGTTATGCGCTGAGTCGGCCAGTCGTCGTCGAGTGCTGCCAGCGCAGCGCGGCCCTCGTGTTGGTGGTCCAATCTCGGAATCCTGCCCAAGACAAGAAACTGACAGATCAGGAAATCAAAGCGCTGGAAAGGGCGGGTCACCATCCCCACGAACTCAAGCCCGGACGCTCGTCGGAAGATCTGTACCGGGACCGGGAAGGAAATATATATGTTAAGCCCAAGGGTGGCGCAGGACCTGGCGAGCCCACTGGCCTAAACCTAAGAGATTTGGGGTGTTAGAAGATGAGCGATGAAGCCTTGCCTCGGGTATGGATTTCGTTTGATCTTCTTGCACTTGAGAGAGAGGGAAAGACATTTGATCCCGACTACGTGACAGAACAGCTTGGCGTTCAACCAACCCAACAGAATCGGGTTGGCGACCCGATTCGGGACGGGGAAGGTCGACGGACATTCACAAGATGGCGCGTCTCGGTGGGTCCTGTTGACACGATCGCCATAGGAGCAATGCTGGATGAAGTGATATCGCGTTTGAGTCCGGCCGGACAGAAGCTACGTGCTGTCTGCGACGAGATCGATGTGGAGCCGCTTCTTACGTGTGCGGTGGAACCGCAATCGACAGAGACGCCGGACGTTACATTTCCACGAGATGTCGTTCGATGGGCGGCAGAGAACAACGTCGCGCTGGCGGTTGACATCATGCTATGGCGCCGCGATGGCAGTGAGGGCGGCTGACCGAAGAAAAGGCGATGCTTACAGTCGGTAACAATCAAGCTCGTTGGCGAGCTACTGCCGTGTCACCCGAACCAGCGCCAAACGAGTCTGCTCAGGAGAGCCCACCGATCCGCTACAGCGCCGGCGACGCAAGGCGCAGCGGTGGACAGGCACTAAATGCAGCCGCCCCTGGACATCTCGTCCCGAGGCTGATCGACGCAATCTGTGCGCGGACCGTGCCCATTGGCGACCCCCGTCCGTATCGCCGTAACGGGCGTCATACACAGCCACCTAGCTCACACGCTTGTCGATGTGGCGAACGACTTTGAGTCGCCTAGACCGCGGACGTAGCGTCTCGACCGAGTCCAGCCGCAGCTCGTTGCGGATCAGCTCTTCGATGCCGCATTGATGTAGCTGCGCCAGACGCTGCAAGCCCATCAGCGCACAAGATCGCATGCAGCGCTCGGCCTCAAACACCTCCGCATGCGCCCCTACAGGCCCCAAACCAACGGCAAGGCAGAGCGCTTCATCCGCACGATGCTCGGCGGGTCGGCCTCCGGCACACGCCCACACACGAGCCGAACAACCTCCCCAGGTCCTACACCTAGCCGCCTGTCATACACGCTATCCTGAGCAGTATGACGATGCTCAGCTTTCGCGTGTCAGATGACGAGGCGGCCCAGGTTCAGCGCTGGGCCGAGGCTCTCGGAATGGACCGCTCGGAGATTCTCCGTGACGCTCTCCATCGGCACCTGGTCGGTTTGAGCAGCGAGCACGATGCCGAGGTGTGGGCACGTGCGCCCTTGACGGATTCCGAGCGGTCGCTTGAGGCTATTGCAGACTGGGGGCCAGCCGAGGACTGGACGGACTGGGATAATGCAGCGGGGTACCGGCCCGTGCTGGTGTTGACTCGTGATCCGGTGGCCGATCGCATCGGATCGGTTGTAGTGGCTGTGCTGACGAGGACGCATCGCGGTTTGGTATCGGAGCTCGAACTAACCCCGAGCGATGACGGTGTTCCTACGCCATGCGTTGTCAACTTCGACAATCTCCACACCGTGCCCCGTGAATACTTTCGCCGTCGTGTCGCATCGCTCTCAACTCCCCGTATGGCACAGGTCTGCCGGACGCTGAGAGACGCAGTCGGCTGCTGAACTAAGGAACCAGCGATCAGTGTCTGGCAAGCGCTCGCCGCGCGCCATCAATGCTCAGAGGTGGTGCGCGCACCATCACGGGGTTTGGCAACGTGCGGGTCCCCTCCGGCCACGTTGTCTACAGGGGCGGGACCTGATTGTTGACCTGAGCCCCGTGGTAGAGGTGATCGTGATCCCGGCACGCGGTCGGGAAGAAGAACTGAACGCTGTCGCTACGGACGCCGTTGTAGCTCGCGAACAACGTCGCGCGTCCGAGCGTGCCGACCTTGCACTTCGGATCGTTGCTGGCCTGCACACGAAGGACGATCTTCATGATGTTTCCCGGGAACCCCCACATCACCGCGTAGTGTGAGTGATAGACGAGATGGTGTTCCACCGTCATCGTGATCGCGCGGGTTGGCTGGTTGCGAAAGCGGTCTTCCTGACAGAGGATCCCGGAGACAGTGTTCGCGTTCAGATCGATTTGCCCGTGCCCTCGGGCGAAGCTGCCCACTTCGCCGATCGGGGGTCCGGTATGAAATCCCCAGGGTGGAATCCCGCCCACGATCGGAATCTGCCCGCATCCGGGCGAGTAAGCAAACGCCTGACTCGTCGTGGAGCCGAATACGACGAGTATCAGCAGCGCAAAGCTTGCGAACCCGCTACACCGCAAGAGGTTGCACCTCGTCACGAGGCGAGTATACGGCTATGGGGCTCCCCGGCGCCCGAGATGCGTCCAATCCTCTACGGTGCGCTGTATGACGCTACATCCGCTGGCCGCGCGCTTCGCAGAGGTATCTGGGGAGTACGAGCGCGGCCGACCAGAGTACGCGCCCGCCGTCGTCGGGGCGCTCGCTGCCGAGCTGGGCCTCGCGCCGGGTGAGCGGGTGCTCGACCTTGGCGCGGGCACGGGAAAGCTGACGCGCGCGCTGCTAGGCGCCGGCTTCGACGTCGTCGCCGTTGAGCCGCAGGCCGCACTGCGCGGGCCGCTGGCGGCGAGTGTCGGTGTCGAGCGTGTGCTCGAGGGGGTCGCCGAGCGGATCCCGCTCCCGGACGGGTCTGTATCGGCTGTCACGGTCGCCGACGCCTTTCACTGGTTCGATCACGCGCCCGCACTGGAGGAGATCCGGCGCGTGCTGCGCCCAGCTGGCGCTCTGGTGATTCTCATGGCCGCGCCCGACTGGACGGCGTCATCCTGGGCGCATGATGTGGGCGCTGTGATGGAGGGACTGCGTCCCGAGCATCCCCACTTCGACGGTCCGCCCTGGCAGGAGGCGGTGAGAGCGGCGGGTGGTTGGCAGGTGCCGCGTGAGATTCGCATTACGACTACGCAGCCGGCCGTGCCGGGGCGGTTCCTTGACTACCTGGCCTCGGTGAGCTGGGTCGCCGCGATGCCAGCGCGGGAGCGCAACGAGAAGCTCGCGCAAATCGAGGCGATGATCCGGGAGGGTGAGACGCCCGCTGAGGTGCCGGTGCACGTCATTATCGGGCTGGCGAGGCGCCTCACCGGCTAAGGCGTGGCGACGGCCGCGCTGCGGGCAGTTGCGTGTCAGGCAAACCCTACCGACGCCGCAGATCTGACCTGTCGACTCAGCGTCGACGCCGTCTCGGTCAAACGGCTTGTGATGTGGCGCGCGCGTGATCGCGCCGAGCCCGCTCGCGCCCCACAGCGCGAGCGGGCGAAACGCGTCGTCCAGCTAGGGCAGGACGGCCTCTACTTCTTTGGTGAACTGCACGTGACCTTTGATGTTGGGGTGGTAGCTTTCTTCAAGCGGGTTGGACTGACCGTTGAGCCACTCTTCCGAGGAGCACACCGCGTGAGGTTTGAACGCGCTGCGTGGGTCCACGAAGGTGAAACCGTGGGCTGCGGCGCGTTCGCTGATCTTCGCGTCGAGTTTGTCACCTGTTTCGTTCAGTTTCTTCTCGTTGGATGACGTGAGGAAGTTTGCGTTGCACGTCGCTCCAGTGTCTGTGAACAGGTGCGGGTATCCGATCACGATGACGTGAGCGGTCGTCGCTCTTGAGCGGATGTTGTTGTAGGTCGTGTCCAGCAGCGCGCCCAGTTTGTTCGCAATGAAGCTGTTGGCTTCACTGATCGCACTACCGCACGTGAAGTAGTAGAGCGCGCAGTTGAGGATCACGTTGCTGAAACCGGCGTCGTTGCCGCCGATCGAGACTGTCACCAGGCTCGTCGTGCTCGAGAGCGTCCCGAGCTGGTTGCTGTTGACGTCGGTTGTCTTGGCACCGCTGCACGCTTGGAAGCTAAGCGTGTAGCCCTTCGCTGCCGAGACCTTCGGGCCGTAGGCTTCCGGGCTGCGCTTGCAGCTTCCGGATTCTTCGTAGAAGACCCGCGTGCCAACACCCGAGGCATAGGAGTCCCCGAGATCGACGTACTGCGGTAGCGCGCTCGCCGCGGCTGCGGGTACGAGCACGCCCAGACACACTGCACCGGCACCGATAAGTCGACGCCACTTCCCCATAGCTACCTCCCCACTCATGCTGCATCTCGTCCGTGCGGCCCAACCGGCCAAGCCGGAGTCCCTCGGCCCCCACCGACGCTGTCCCGCGCAACTTAGTCACAGTTGCTCGCCGCCGTCAAGAGCGTTGGGTATCAGCGCGGCAATCCTCAGACAGCGGGCCGATTGCCTAGAGACATCGATCGGCCGCCCGTGCCTCAGCGAGTCCCGCCAGAGCCGCTCGGCAGCGCGACGGCGGTGGGATCTTCCTGGCTGGACTGCTCGTGCCAGCCGACCACGAATGAGCCATCGCTTTGACCTGGCGAGGTTGGTGCGGCGAGCACCTCTTCGGCGGATGACGATGCTCCGTCGTGCGCCGGCATACCTGCCCGCTGGTGCAGTTCGAGTGCGGTAAGAGACCACTGGGCGTCAGACAGCGGGCCGCTGTGGCCGTGTGCCGTCGCGCTCGTGCTCGCGAAGGCGACTTCGCCGAAATTGCTCAGTGAGAGCGTGGTGCAGCTTTCAGCGCTCGAGCATTCAGAGGGCGCCTCGACGATCCACTCTGCCGAGGTAAGGTCGATTCGCGCCAGGCGCCTGGTCGTGCTGAAACGTGTGGACGTGGTCAGGTCACGTAGGCGCAGCGTCACGACACGGCCGCGAGCGGTAACCGAGGCGGAGAGGAGATCGCCCGGCTTCACCTTGAGCCGCAGCGCGATCGGCGGCGCCGGCAGCAGCTCGAACCAGCTCGCGTACGTGGCGTGCCCGCCGCGCGAGCAGTTCGCGTCCACACCCACCTGCTCTAGTGAGCTCGCCGCTTCGCGGTAGCCGCCGAGCCCGACCCATACCGCGGAGTAGCTGATGTGTTCCTTCGGGCATGTGACGCTTGGCACCGTCCATGTGCCTGACACGCCCGTAAAGCGCGCGTGTGAAGCGAGGGCCGGTTGTGCGACATAGCCGGCCCAGTTGCTGGACACAGCTGCCCTCGCGGTTGTGTCCGCGCGAGCTTCGGGGACCGCACCGACGCCGAGCATTAGGCAGGCGAGCAGACAGCCCCGGGCGGCCGCGGTCCCTCTCAACATGAGCACGTGCAAATCATCGGCTCGCACCGCCCCGCAGCTGTAGGGATTTGCGTGGAGCTGGCTAGGAGTTGGTGGGTGCGGCCGCGGTGCGCGGGGCGATCAGCGTCGCCAGCCCCGCGTCGGTCCAGACCGTCTGCTCGCGTCCGGGCCCGACACCGATCATCGCTACGGGAACGTCGATCTCGCTCGGCGATGAAGTCGAGGTATTCACGTGCGCCGCTCGGCAGGTCGGACATGCGTGCGGCACTCGCCCAGATCCTCCTTCCAGCCGCCGCAGCTCGGTCAGCTTCGCGCGTGTGTGATGCAGCACGGTCTGGTGGTAGGGGAAGTCCTCGAACTCCGCTCCGTCGGCGCCGAGGTAGCTGGTGGCAACCTGGATGCGGTCCAGGCCCGAGAGCACGTCGAGCTTGGTCACGACGAGCGAGGTCATCGTGTTCAGGCGCGCGGCGTAGCGCAGCGCAACCAGGTCCAGCCAGCCGGTGCGGCGCGGGCGCCCCGTGGTCGTGCCGAACTCGCCGCCGCGCGCGCGCAGCTTCTCGCCCATCTCGTCGTGCAGCTCGCTCGGGAACGGTCCGGCGCCGACGCGCGTGGTGTAGGCCTTGGAGATGCCCCAGATCTCGTCGATCGCCTTCGGGCCGATGCCCGTGCCCACGCATGCCGCGCCGGCGAGCGGGTTGGAGGAGGTGACGAACGGATAGGTGCCGTGGTCGATGTCGAGCATCGCGCCCTGGGCGCCCTCGAGGATCACCGTCTGCTCCTCGTCGAGCAGCTGCCACATCAGCTTCGAGGTGTCGGCGATGTGCTGCTCGAGGCGGTGGCCGAAGGTGAGAAACTCCTCGGTCATCGTGTGCAGGTCGAGCGTCGGGTCCTTCTCGTAGGGGCGCAGCGACAGGCGCTTGGGCTCCATCGCAGCGACGATCTTCTTCTTCAGGATCTTCTCGTCGAGCAGGTCCTGCACGCGGATGCCGAGGCGCGCCGCCTTGTCGGCGTAGCACGGCCCGATGCCACGGCGTGTGGTGCCGATCTGCAGGCTGCCGAGCTTGGCCTCGCCGGCCGAGTCGAGCAGCATGTGGTAGGGCATGATCAGGTGCGCGTTGGCCGAGATCTGCAGACCGCCCGTGTCAACGCCCCGCGCGCGCAGCGCGTCGAGCTCCTCGATCAGCACGCGCGGGTCGATCACGACGCCGTTGCCGATCACGCAGCACTTGCCCGGGTAGAGGATCCCCGACGGGATCAGGTGCAGCTTCCACTCCTGCTCGCCGCGCACGATCGTGTGGCCGGCGTTGTTGCCGCCCTGAAAGCGCACGACCGCGTCGGCGTGCTCGGCGAGCAGATCGGTGATCTTGCCCTTGCCCTCATCGCCCCACTGGGCGCCGACTATCACGATGCCTGGCATGAGCAGTGCAGTTTAGGGGGCGGCCCGGTCGAGCCTCAGCCCGCGAGCTCGGCGCTCGCGCTCCGCTCGACGCGATACTCGCGCCGCTTGTCCTCGCCGCGCGAGCGGGATCGGGTCACCGCAGATCTCCACGAGGCGCGAGACCGTGCGCGCGCCGAGTCGCTCCGAGAGCTCGTCGGGCATCAGGTTCGTGGTGGCGACGATCGCCCGCTCGGCCTCGTAGCGGGAGTTGACGATCGAGTAGAGCTGCTCGAGCACCCAGTCGGTCTGGTTCTCCGCGCCGAGGTCGTCGATGTGCAGCAGGTCGACCGCTGTCAGGCGGTCCATGAAGTCGAGCATCCCCTCGTCGGAGTCCATCGACTCGCGCAGCAGGTTCAGCAGTCGCGGCAGCGAGTAGATCGCCACCGAGCGCCCTGCGTCGAGGGCGGCCTTCGAGACGAGCATCGCGAGCGTCGTCTTGCCGGTGCCCACGTCTCCCTGCGAGCCAGAGGCCGCGGCCGACGTCGAGGTTGCTCTCGATCGCCCGCACGTAGCGGCGCACCGTGCGGATCTGCTCGGGCGCCGTCCGCGCGATGTCGCTCACCGGGGGTCGCTCGAAGGAGACGCCCTGGTAGCGGCGCGGGATGCGTCCCGCCAGGCCGCGCGTGCGTGCTCCCGCGATCCGCCCCGCGCGGCACTCGCAGTCGCTGGCCGTGTTCGTCGCCTCGTCGATCACGAAGCCGCTGCCGTCGCAGATGCCGAGCACGCATGCGCCCTCGCCCGGCGCCGTCGCGCCCGTGATCCGCCGCGCGGTCAGGTCGAGCGGCTGGATTGGCTCTGCGCTGAAGGCCTCTGCGCTCATTACGCGTAGCGCTCGCCCGCGTAGTTCATGAACTTCGGGTACTCCTTCTGGAAGGTGAGCGTGACTTTGCCGACGGCTCCGTTGCGATGCTTGGCGATGATCAGGTCGGCCTCGCCGGGGCGCTCGGAGTCCTCGTTGTAGTACTCGTCGCGGTAGATGAACATCACGAGATCGGAGTCCTGCTCGAGGTTTCCACTCTCACGCAGGTCCGAGAGCTGGGGCTTCTTGTCGGGGCGCGTCTCGACCGCGCGACTCAGCTGTGACAGCGCGATCACGGGCACGCCGAGCTCGCGCGCGAGGATCTTCAGCCCGCGGCTCAGCTCGCCGACGGCGGTCACGCGGCTGTCGTAGCGGCTGTCGGTGCGCATCAGCTGCAGGTAGTCGATGATGATCAGCCCGAGCCCGCCCTCGCACTGGCTGTGCAGGCGGCGCGCCTTCGCGCGGATCTCGAGCATGCCCGACGTCGCTGGAGTCGTCGACCCACAGCGGCGAGGCGGCCAGGCGCTGAGAGGCGCTGAGGATCTTCGGCCAGCGCTGCTCGGCGACGCGTCCCTTGCGCAGCTCCTCGCCCTTGATCCGCGCCTGCGAGGCGACGAAGCGCTGGGCGAGCTCGGCCTCGGCCATCTCCAGCGAGAACAGCGCGACGGGCTTGCCGTGTTCGACCGAGGCGTTCTCGGCGATGTTGCAGACGAGCGCGCTCTTGCCCATCGCGGGGCGCGCGGCGATGATGATCAGGTTGCCCGGCTGGAAGCCGCCGGTGATCTCGTCGAGGTCCTTGAAGCCCGAAGGCGTGCCCGTCAGCGAGGTCCCCTCGATCGAGAGGCGATGGAGCTTGTCGAGCTCCTCGTGGAGCACCTCCTCGATCGCGCGGAAGTCCTGCTGGCGGTCGTCGCGCGCGACCTCGAGCATCGCCTTCTCGGCCTGCTCGACGAGCTCGCGCGGCGGCGCCTCGTGGCCGAGCACGCTCTCCTGGATCTCGTAGGAGGTCTTCAGCAGGCGTCGCAGCAGCGCGTTCTCGCGCACGATCTGCGCGTAGCGGCGGGCATGGCCGGCGGCGGGAACGACGCCCGTCAGCTCGTCGACCGTCGCCGGCACCGCCGACGTTCTCGAGCTTGCCGAGCTGGCGCAGGCGGTCGGTGACGGTGAGCACGTCGACCGGCTCGCTCTCGTTGTAGAGCGCGAGCATCGCTTCGTAGATCAGTGCGTGGCGCTCGCGGTAGAAGTCCTCGGGACGCAGCCCCTCTTCGATCACGAGCGCGTACAGCGAGCGGTCCGAGAGCAGGATCGCGCCGAGCACCGACTGCTCGGCGTCGAGGTTGTGCGGCGGTGCGATCACGCCCGCGGCGGCGCTGCTCACGCCGTTGGTTGTCGAGACGGCGCTCACGAGTCCGCGCAGTGTAGGCCGCTAGGCGCTCGTGTCTCGACGCGTTCTTCGCAAGCAGCGGCAGGAAAAGATCTGGAGAGCATTGCGAACAAATGTTCGCAGTCGTGGCGGCCGTAAGAAGTGCGGCGCGGCGCCGCGCAGCGCGACCCGCTATTTCTTGGCGACGACCATCGTCTTGATCGTCGCCTGAACACCTTCGACGACGTCGACGACGACCATGTAGGTGCCGACGTTCTTGATCGGCTCGGGGAGGTGGACGCCCCGTTTGTCGATCCGCAGGCCACGCGCTTCGCGGATCGCGGTGGCGATGTCCTGAGCGGTCACCGAGCCGAACAGACGCCCGTCGGCGCCGGCCTGCTGCGGGATCGTTAGCACGGTGCGGTTGAGCAGGTTGACGTTCTCCTGGGCTTTCTCGACCGCCTCGCGGGCAGCCTGCTCGGCGGCGGCCTGGCGCTGGCGGATCGTCTCGATCGCGCCCTTGGTCGCCGGCTGGGCCAGCTTGCGCGGCATCAGGTAGTTGCGCAGGTAGCCCTTGGATACGTCGACGACCTTGCCCTGCTCGCCGAGCGTGTCGACGTCTTGGAGGAGAATCGCTTCGGGCACCGTTACACCCGCCTAGCGGTCACGGTCGCCGCGTTCGCGACGACCGCCGGGAGCGTCGTCGCGACCACCCTCGTTGACGTAGGGCAGCAGCGCCAGCTCGCGGGCGCGCTTGACCGCGCGAGCGATCTGCACCTGGTGACGACGGCAAGACGCCGGTGATCCTGCGCGAGCGGATCTTGCCCTTCTCGGAGATGAACTTCTGCAGCGAGGCGACGTCCTTGTAGTCGACCTGGTCGATCTTGTCGCGGCAGTGCTGGCAGGGCTTACGCCGCCCGCTGCCGGGGCCGCCCTTCTTGTCGCGGCGGCGAACCGGCTTCCCGCGCCCTCTTGCCTTGGCCATCAGTGTCCCCCGCCGCTGATGCGGTCGCGCTCGATCGTGGCTACGTTGGAAAACACTGAGACCTCGCTGTCTGACTAGAACGGAATATCGTCGTCGCCGGCTCCGCTGGCGACCGGTGCGGGCTGGAAATCCCCTTCGTCGACGGGGATGTCGCTGCCCTTGGAGGCCCCGTTGCCGGCGAAGCCACCTCCACCGGAGGCGTCATCGCGCGAGCCCAGGAACTGCACCGAGTCGGCAATGATATCGATTGCCTGGCGTTTCGCGCCCTCCTGGGTCTCCCACTCGCGCCATTCGAGCCGTCCGTCGATCGCGACCGGGCGTCCCTTGGAGAGATAGCGAGCCGCGTTCTCGCCCTGCGCGCCCCACACGGTGACGTCGAAGTAGTTCGGCTTGTCCTCCCATTCGCCCGTGCTGCCGTTCTTGCGGCGCGTGTTGCAGGCGACGCGGAGCTTGCAGACGGAGTTGCCGCTCGGCAGCGAGCGCAGCTCGGGGTCGGCGGTCAGGTTTCCGGTCAGCACAACGCGATTGATGTTCGTGGCAGCCAGGGCTCTATTCCTTTCAGCTTTGTTCCTCTAATGGCCCTTGGGCCTGAGCGATCTCGCTCGTCGAGCTCGAAAGTCGAGTCTAGACAGGCATGCGGGCGTGACAACGCTGCACTGGATGGCCGACCTCGCTTATTGCGAAGATCGCCTGGCGCGCGGTGAGGTGCGAAAGACCTCGTCCCAGTAGGGCGCGCTGATCCCGAAGCCACGCGTGTCGTCCTGGAAGTGGTGGCGCATGTGGCGCTCGCGCAGCATCCGTCCCAGACGCCCGTGCGGGCGGAAGTGGTGCAGGTAGTAGTGCATCATGTCGTAGACGAGATAGCCCGCGAAGAAGCCGGCCCCGAGCGAGGGCGCGGTGCCCTCTCCGAAGATCAGGTAGAGCACGCCGAACACGATCGCGGCCAGCGGCACGCTGACCGCCGGCGGCATCACCAGACGCATCGGGTCGTTGGGGTGGTCGTGGTGCACGCCGTGGATGATCCAGTGCATGCGCGCCCCGAGCCCCTCGGCGGGCTCGAAGTGGAAGACGAGGCGGTGCAGCCAGTACTCGAATAGCGTCCACAGCGCATAACCCGCGAGCGCCAGCGCGAGCGTCGCGGCGAGGCTGCGATCGGACAGCCCCCAGGCAGCCATCGCGGCGATCGCGGGCAGGAAGATCAGTACCGGCACGGACGGGATGCACGCGCGAGAGCGCGTCGAGCACGCGCGACTCGAACATCGGCGGGGAGGCACGCAGCACGTCGCTGCGGCTCGCGGAATGATCGTTCATGTCTTCGGCCCAGCCCATGAGGGCGATCTTATTACCCCCACGGCGTGACCGTAAGGGGGAGCAGAGCGGAGTGCGCTGGAGAGCGTCCCGCAGCGCGTGAGCGCCGCGACTCGCTAGGCGGGCTCGCAGCGGCTGTCTCGGCAGCGGGCTCGCGGCACAGGCTCGGTCGCCGCGGGCGTCTCTGCTGCGGGCGTCTCTGTTGCGGTGAGCTCTGCTGCGGGGGCCGTCTCCCCGGCGACGGGCTCGCCGGGTGCTTCGCTCGCCGCGGGCGCCTCGGTCTCGCTACGGCGCACCGCGCCGGAGCTCATGTCGGGCGCGTCGGGGACGCCGGGCTTCAGCTTGATGATCCGGAAGCGCAGGATCCCGTCGGTGATGCGCAGCGTGCGGTTGAGGCCGCCCAGCAGCTCCGGCGAGGCGGCGTGGAACTGGAAGAGGTGGTACTCCGCGTTGGCCTTGCGGTCGATCGGGTAGGTCATCGCGCGCTCGCCCCAACCGTCGTAGCGCACGAGCTCGCCCTGCGCGTCGATGGCGGCGCGGGCGTCTGCGACGATCTTCGCGCGTGCTGCCTCCTCGGCCTGGCTGTCCAGGAGCAGGACGAGGTCGTATGTGGGTGCGGGCAGGGTCATTTCAGGCGCTCGAGCGGACAGAGTAGCGGGTCGCGCTATCGGGCGCGGGCCTTGGCGCGGATGTCGGCGAGCTGCTCGTCGATCCAGTCGCCGGGATCGCGCGAGGTGACGATGTCGATCAGGCCCTGTGCGCGCCGCCGGCGCTCGGCCGGTTGCCATCGTCAGCGCGGCGTAGATCGAGTTGGCGAGCTCCTGGATGTCGAACGGGTTCACCGACAGCGCGAACTCGCCGAGCTCCTCGTGCGCGCCGGTGTTCTCGGAGAGGATCGAGACGCCCTCGTGCTCGTTGACGATCGGCCCCTCCTTGGCCACCAGGTTCATGCCGTCGAACATCGCGTTGACGAGCAGCACGTCGTAGTGCTTGTAGGCGGCCATCGCCTCCTCGAGGTCGTCGCGCAGCTTCAGCTGGATCGGCATCCAGTCGGGCGTGCCGTGACGGTGGTTGACGACTGCCACGAGCGCCTCGATCCGCTCCAGGTACTCCGCGTACTGCGGCACGTCGGTACGCGAGGGCATCATCTGGGCCATGAACGTGACGCGCTCGCGGAACTCCGGGTGCTCCTCGAGGAACAGGTCGAAGGCCGAGAAGCCACGCAGCACGTTCTTGCTCAGGTCGGCACGGTCGACGCGCAGGATCAGGTGCTCGCGCCGGCGACGCAGGAGCTCACGCTCGAACTCTGCGACGCGCTCACTCTGGGCGATCTGGCGCGTCGCTTTGTGATCGATCGGCAGCGGATAGGCGCGGACCCACACCTCGCGCTCGCCGAAGCGCACGACGCCGCCCTCGAAGTCGACATCGAGGTCCATCAGGTCGCGGCAGCACTGCAGGAAGTTGTGGCGGTAGGAGCGCGTGTGAAAGCCGATGATGTCGTTCGCGAGCAGGCCCGTGTAGATCTCCTCGCGGATGCGCGTCGGCAGCACGCGCCAGGCGTCCGGTTGGGTCCAGGGGATGTGGATGAAGTGGTGCAGGAAGACGTCCGGGCGCGCTTTGCGCACGAGGTCGGGCAGCGTGTAGAGGTGGTAGTCGTGGACCATCACGACCGGCTCGGACTCCTCGCGCACCTCCTCGACGACGGCGCGCGCGAGATCTTCGTTGACGACGTTGTAGCCGAACTCGAAGGCCTCGATCTCCTCGCGGCGGATGTCGGGGGCGTTCGAGAGATCCCACAGGTAGTGCTGGATGAACCACAGCATCGGGTTCGCGAAGACGTTGTAGAAGCGGTCGTAGGCATCCGGGTCGCTGACCACGAGGCGCACCTGGTACTCGCCGCCTCCGGGCGAGCGCACAGGAAACGCGCGGCCGCCGTGCTCGCGGGAGACCTCGGCGTCGTGCTCGCTCATCGCCGAGGCGATCCAGATCGCTTCGCGGTGCGAAGCTAGGCCCGTCAGCGCGGTGACGAGGCCCCCGGACCCTCGCTGCACCTCGCCGCCCGCGTGAAAGGTGACAGGACCGCGGTTGCTCACCAGCACCAGCGGAGTCCGCTGTGCCGGTGTCTCGGTCACGCTTCTCTTAGCTCGTTGAAGATCCGCAGATAGTCGCGCAGGTAGCGTGGCGTCAGGAAGTGCTCGCGCACGTGCTCCTTGCCGCGCCGGCCAAGGGACTTGCCGAGCCCCGGGTCCTTGAGGATCTCGAGCGTGCGCTCGGCGCACTGCTCGGCGCTCGAGACGAGAAAGCCGGTCACGCCGTCCTCGATCTGCAGCGGGATGCCGCCGACGTTGCCGCCGACGAACGGTCGCGCCTTCCAGATCGCCTCGGAGACCGTCAGCCCGAAGCCCTCGCGCGTGGACTTCTGGATCAGCACGTCGGCGTGGGACTGGAAAGCGTTGACCTCGATCGCACCGACGTTGTTGAAGTTGTTGAGGATGTGAATGTCCGCATCACCGTCGGCGTGCGCGACGGTTGCGTTGAAGAAGTCCCAGCCCTCCGGGTCGTCGCTCGCCATCGAGCCGACGAGCGCGAGCTGCACGTCGGGCATCGACTCCTTGACCTGGCGGTAGGCGTCGATCACGCCGAGCGGGTCCTTCCAGGGATCAAAGCGCGAGACCTGGCAGATCAGCGGCCGGTCGACGTCGATGCCGAACTGCCCGCACACGAATGCCCCGTCCTCGGGCGAGAGCGCCATGTTCTTCGGCGTTAGCGGGTCGATCGCCGGCGGCACGACGTTGACTTTGCCCGCCCATCCCCTGTGGGACGTAGTCCTGCATGTGAAACAGCGACTGGGGATAGTCCTCGATGTAGGGGAGCAACTGCGCGATCGTGTCCGGATTGGGCGTCGAGACGTCGATGTGGCAGCGCCACACCCAGCCCTTGGCCTTCTCGGGCACCAGTTTGTAGAGCCCGGCCGGCTGAGGATCGTGGACGAGGCACACGTCCCAGCCGTCGGAGAGCTCCTTGGCGTTGATCTCGTTGTAGCGACGCCAGGTGGCCCACTGCTCCTCGTCGAGGTCCTGGGGGGCGCCCTGTAGCGCGTTGTGCATCAGCTTGGTGGCGTTGAAGAACTCTTCGCGGCCGTAGATCACGTGCCACTCGCAGTCGAGCCCGACGTCGCGCATCAGCGGCACGAGCGTGTAGAGGATCTCCGAGACACCGCCGCCGAAGGCGGTCGCGGAGATGTGCACGACACGCTGATCCTTCAGTGGCTCGGCCAGCTCGCGGATTTCGGCGATCAGCTCGCGCCCACAGATGTGGGTGTAGTCGGCGAGCGTCTTGTGGCCTACGGCTACTGGCTGGAGCACGCGGCGGCACGATACCTAACCCGGCCCGAGAATCCTCGCGGGTATGAAAATAATCTGGCACGTAACTGGCTGCCCTTCGCCGCTGCGCGCGGACGCCAGGCGAACTAAGGTCTACGAGGATGCTCAACGGGCGCCTCTATCGAGCGGCCTTCGTGCCATTTCTCCTCGCCCTTGCGGTCGCCGCCTTCTCGCTGGGGCCGCAGCCACGGCCGCTCGACTCGACGCTCGCGCCCGACGCCTTCGAAGGCTCGCGTGCATTCTCCGAACTGCGTAGCCTCGCGGCGGCCTACCCCGATAGGCGCCCCGGGAGTCCCGGCGATGAGGCGCTCGCGGCGCACATCGCTCGCACGCTCGAAGGCCTCGGCGGCACGGCGGGCGGAGGCTTCTCGGTGCGCAGTGAGCGCACCCAGGGCCAGACGATCGACGGCGAACGCAGCCTGCGCACGGTGATCGCTCAGCGTCCGGGCTCGACCAGCGAGAAGCCGATTCTGATCCTCGCGCACCGCGACGCCGCTGCGCGCGGCTCGGCGGGAGAGCTGTCGGGGACGGCCGCTTTGCTGGAGCTGGCGCGAGTTTTTGCGGCCCGCGAGACGAAGCGAACGATCGTGCTCGCCTCGACCAGCGGGGGCAGCGGGGGTGATCTCGGCGCGGCTGCTCTCGCGGCCCAGCTGCACGAGCCGCTCGACGCGGCGATCGTGCTGGGCGACCTGGCCGCCGCGCACTTGCGCCGGCCTTCGGTGCTGCCCTTCTCCGACGCGCTCGGCTCTGCGCCGCTGCAGCTGCAGCGAACCGTCACCGATGCGATCACGAATGAGGCCGGCGTGAACCCGGGTGCACCGAGCGCGCTCGGACAGCTCGCGCACCTCGTCTTCCCGCTGGCCGTCGGCGAGCAGGGCGTGCTCAACGAGCGCGGCATCCCTGCTGTGCTCGTGCAGGCCAGCGGCGAACGGGGCCCGACCCCCACGGAGCGCCTAAGCGGAGAACGGCTGCAGGCCTTCGGGCGCGCGGTGCTCAGCGCGGTGGACTCGCTCGACACCGCCGCGGACATAACGCCTGCGATGCAGCGCAGCGTGCTGCTTCAGCGCCAGACGCTGCCCGCGTGGGCGGTGCAGCTGCTCGGGATCACGCTGTTCTTCCCAGTCCTCCTCGTGGCGATCGACGGCCTCGCCCGTATGCGCCGCCGCCGCGCCGCGGTCGGGCGCTGGGTAGCGTGGACGCTCAGCTGCGCGCTGCCCTTCTTCTGCTGCGCGCTGTTCGCCTATCTGCTCGGCTGGCTCGGGATCGTCGAGGCGGCCCCTCCCGTGCCGGCGCTCCCCAGCGCGGCGCCCGTCGATGGTAAGGCGCTGACGGCCGTGATCGCCCTGCTGCTCACGTTCGCGCTCGCGTCGATGCTCTGGCGTGTGCTGATTCGTCGCCTCGGCTGGAGCGCGCGCCCGGACGGCGAGGTCGCGGGCCTCTCGCTGTTGCTGATCGGCTTGGCGGTCATGCTGGTCGTGTGGGTGGGCAATCCCTTCACGGCGCTGCTGCTCCTACCCGCGCTGCATCTGTGGCTGGCGCTTGCCTCACCCGAGCTGCGTCCGCGCCGTCCTGTGGCGCTCGGGCTCGTGGTGTTGGGGCTGCTTCCGCTGGGCTTGCTGGTGGCCTTTTACGCGCATCAGCTCGGGCTCGGTCTAGACGCGCTCGCCTGGATGGCGCTACTGCTGCTCGCCGGTGGTCACGTCAGCTTCGGCGGCGCGGTGCTGTGGAGCGTCGCGCTCGGTTGCGCGGCGGCGGCCGCGATCCTGGCTGCGGCCTCCTCCTCGGCGTCCGGGCCAGAGGTCGCCAGAGGGCATTGAGGTCACGATCCGCGGGCCGATGTCCTACGCCGGGCCGGGCTCGCTCGGTGGCACCGAGTCGGCGTTGCGGCGCTAGAAGACCGCTCGCGCCTCTGCGACGATGGGGGGATGACGGATCTTTCGCTCAGGTCTGCCCCCGCCGGGCGGCGCAGGGAGCGCGCGGGCGGGCGTCGACGCTCCTCCCGGCTCGTGCGTCTGCTTGCGCTCGCTCTGATCCTCGTAGGCGCGCTCGCGCTGATCGATGCCGCGGTCACGCTGCTCTGGCAGGAGCCCGTCTCGGCGCTGATCGCCTCGCTGCGCCAGGATCACCTGCAGAAGGTGCTGCATGAGGAGGAACGGGCGCTACCGACGCCTGCGGAGCAGCGCACGCTCGCGAGCCTCGGCGACGAGCGCCGCCGCATCGCTTATCTGGCCGGTGAGCTTGAACACCACGCGGGCGATGGCAGTCCTGTCGGCAGGATCGCGATTCCCCGCATCGGTGCGAGCTTCGTGCTGATCAAGGGTACGAGCACCGAGGATCTGAAGAGTGGGCCCGGCATCTACTCGGGGACGAGCCTGCCCGGCGCCGCGGGCACGACCGCGATCGCGGGGCACCGCACGACATACCTTGCGCCGTTTCGCCACATCGACGCGCTCGTGCCCGGCAACCACATCGTGCTGAAGATGCCCTACGCGCTGTTCACCTATACGGTCGTCAGCCACCGCGTGGTGCAGCCGACCGACGTGCAGGCGGTGCTCGGGCAGGCCGGCCGCGACCGCCTCGTGCTGTCGGCGTGTACGCCGCTGTTCAGCGCAGCGAAACGCCTACTCGTGTACGCAAAGCTCACGCGGACTGTGCCGCTCGGCGCGGCACGACGCCTACCCGGCGGTGCGCTCGCTCGTCCGATCGAGGCGCTGACACAGACGGTGCCCGCACGCGCGGCGCTACCAGCGGTGCTCGAATCCCTCGACCCGCATCTGCTCAGCGCCTTCTATTGAGAAGCTCGCGCGCGCTGGACCGGCGCGCACCTCGCCGATCCAGGTGAGCCTTATGCTCGCCGAGCGCGCGAATCGCGCGCTCGATCTGCGCGCGCTCGGCGGGCGCGGCACAGAAGCAGAGCTCGTAGTCTTCGCCGCCGCTCGCCGCGAGCTGCCAGGGGGCCAGACCGAGCTCTGAAGCGACCTCGGCGACGCCCGCATGCAGGGGGAGCGCAGCGGCATCAATCGCGAGCTCGAGGCCGCTCGCCTGCGCGATGTGCTCGGCGTCGCTGGCCAGCCCGTCGGAGATGTCGATCATCGCGTGAGCTCCCGCGCGGGCAAGCACGCGACCCTCGCCCAGCGCGGCATTGGATGGCACGCACGGCGGAGCAGTCGCTCCGAGCCGGCGCCGCGCGTGGCGCGTCCGGACATGCAGCTCCAGCGCCGCGCCGGGCGCTCCGAGGCTCCCGGTGACGCCGATCAGATCGCCGGCGCGGGCGCCCTCCCGCCCGACTAGTTGCTCCTCGCGATCGGCCCAGCCGGTGACGGTGACGCTGATCATCAGCACCGGCGCGGCGACCACGTCTCCTCCCGCTATCGTCGTTTCGCAGCTAGCTGCCAGCGCGCCCGCGGCACGCACGAGCTCGAGCGCGCGGCGCTCGCCGAAGCCTGGACGGAAGCGCGAGCACGATGTAGGCCTCGCCGGGCTCTGCGCCCATCGCGGCGAGATCGGACAGCGCGCCGGCCATCGCGCGGTGGCCGACCTCCTCGGCGCTCGACCAGCCGGGCTCGAGGCGGAAGTGAACGCCCTCGACCATCGCGTCGACGGAGGTCACGCACAATGCTCGCGCGCGCACCACGGCCGCGTCGTCGCCGATGCCGCGCAGCACACGCGGCGCTGGCGCTGCGGCCAGCTCGGCCGCGATCGAGTCGATCAGGGAGCGCTCAGCGATGGCCCGACTCAGCGGTGCCGATACACGATTCGCGCGCGGTCCAGGTCGTACGGCGAGAGCTCGCAGCGGACGCGATCGCCCGGCAGGATGCGGATGCGAAAACGGCGCATCTTGCCCGCGACATGGCCGAGCACCACGTGATCGTTGTCGAGCTTCACGCGGAACATCGCGTTCGGCAGGGCCTCGATCACCTCGCCCTCGAATTCAACCTTGTCCTCCTTCGCCACGCCGTGTCCAATCTGGCCGCGCGCACCCGAAGGTGGGGGCCGCTCGTTTCCCGTACCAAGTTCAAACTACCAGCGAAGCCGAGCAGCGGGGTTACCGCTCGATCTGCGCGCGCCTCAACCGGGCGAGGCGCCGCCCGTCTTGCGGACTGCGGTGGGCGGTTCGTGCGCCGGCGCGCTGTTGGCGGCGCCATGTTCGCCGGCGGGTCCCTTTCCGGGCTTTGGCTTCTTCTTCGGCTGACTGGCTTCGGCTTCGCTTTCCTGGGTGCTCTGTGCCTGGCCGGTCGAGGCGTACTTGCCGTAGAAGGGCTGGTAGGAGAGCGTTTCCTTGGGCGGCGGGAATTCGCTGCAGGGCTGGCCTTCGGTGACGGCCGCCATGTAGGCGTGCCAGATTTCGGCCGGCAGGTAACCGCCCTGCTGCGGCTCGCCGTGAACGTCGGTCATCGAGACGCGCCGCGATGGGGTAGCCCATCCAAACGACCGTCGAGTACTTCGGCGTGTAGCCGTCGAGCCAGGCATCGACGAGTTCGCTCGTCGTCCCGGTCTTTGCGGCGGTCGGGCAGTTGATCGCCGAGCGCCCCGCGGTTCCGCCGAGCACGTTCTGGTGCAGGATCGTCGTCTCCTCGGCTGTGACGCCTTCGCTGAGGACCTTCACGCGGTGGGGTTTGCCCCAGTTGTTGTCCGTGTGGCCATCGGGGAAGACGACCTTGGTGATCGCGATCGGCGTGTTACGCCAGCCGCCGTCGGCGAGCGTCGCGTAGACGTCGGCCATCTCCAGCGGCGTGACACCGAGTTTGAGACCGCCGAGCGCCTCCGCGGCGAAGTTGTCGAGCGGGCTCGTGACGCCCATCTTGTGCGCCATTTCGGTGACGGTGCTCTCGCCGAGGTCGGCGGCGAGCTGCGCGTAGACGGTGTTGTCGGAGGCGAGCGTCGCCTGCACGAGGTTGATCGACTTGTTCAGCGAGGTGCCCTCGAAGGTCTTGACTTCATAGGTCGGATAGCCGGGCAGCCAGCCGGGCGCAAGCGTGTGCGAGACGTAGTAGGTGCTGTTCGGGTCGACGCCGCGGGAGAGCGCGTCGGCGAGGTCGATCGCCTTGAAGGTCGAGCCGGGCTGGCGGTGCCCGTCGGCGGCGAGGTTGTACTGCGACTTGGAGCCGTAGGTTTCGGACTCGGCCATCGCCTCGATGTCGCCGTTGGCGGGGTTGATCGTGACGATCGCCGAGGCCGGGTCTTCGGGCTGGTTGAGGACTTCGGCGATCGCTTTGCGCGCGAGGCGCTGCATGTTCAGGTCGATCGTCGTGTAGACCTTCAGGCCGCCTTGCTGGACGGTCGTGGCGCCGTAGCGGTGAACAAGCTGCTCGCGGACGTATTCGAAGAAGAAGTTCTCGCGTCGCTGCGAGTAGAAGGTGCCGAGGTGCACATCCGAGCGAGGACGACTCGGCCGCGCTGGCCTGGGCCGCGGTGATGTAGTGCAGTTCGGCCATCTTCGCGAGCACCTCGTTGCGGCGCTGGCGCGCGGAGTGGGGATCGTGGAAGGGGTTGTACTGCGATGGCGCCTGCGGCAGCCCGGCGAGCAGCGCCGACTGCTGCCAGGTTCAGTGCCGAGGCGGGCTTGTCGAAGAAGATCCGCGCGGCGGCCTGCACGCCGATCGCGGTCTGCCCGCCGACGGTCCCGTAGGGGACGCTGTTGAGGTAGCTCGTGAGGATCGAGTGCTTGCTGTGGTGCTTCTCGTAATCGATCGCCTCCTTGGCCTCGATGATCTTCTGCTTGAGCGTGTGCTGATCGCCGCCCAGGTAGAGGTTGCGAACGAGCTGCATCGTGATCGTCGAGCCGCCCTGCAGCGCGGCGCCGTGAGTGATGTCCTTGATCGCCGCGCGGAAGATCCCGGTGACATCGACGCCGTTGTGTTTGTAGAAGCGCTGGTCCTCGATCGCGACGGTCGCGTCCTTGAGCGACTGTGGGATCGCGCTCCAGCCGATGGGGGTGCGCAGCTGATCGGATTGGATGAAGCCGAGGCGCGTGCCGTCGGAGGCGTACACCTGCGAGGAGCCGCCGCTGACGATCGCGCGCAGCCTGCCAATCGCGGGCGCCGAGTCGGCGACGTGAACCACGTAGAGCACGACGGCGACAGCGGCAATCGCGAACGCAGTGCCCAGTACGCCGCCGCCGATCGCGAGAACCCGCACTCCTCCACCGAGTCCGTGTCTGCGGCGGCGCTGTCGTGCTTGTCGAGACATCTTCGGAGCTTCGAGATTACCGTGCCGGGGTGTGATTTCCTGCCGGTCTCCTCGCAGCGGCCTCTAGTCTCGCTCTCAGCGCAATGAACCCCGACACCGCCGAACGAGCCCTCCCGGCCGTGCGCCCAAGCGTCGCCGAGGGCGCGGAAGGCGTGGCCACACCCGCCGCGGATGAGTTGCATACCGGCAACGCAGCTGCGCGGCGACGATCGCATTGGGCTCCTCGTGGGCTCGCTGAGCCGCGCTCGGACGAGGCCCGCATGACGGCCCTCCGTGAGAGCTGGCGCGCGTTGTGGAGCTCGCGTTTGCTGGTCTGGGCGGCGGGCGCGGGCACGGTGGCGGTGTTCGGCTTCGGACCCGTGCGCAACGCCTTCGACCCGCCCGGGGTAACGCGCGGCTTTGGGCGTCTCGGCGATCTGCTCGCCGCTCCGGCCGCGCGCTGGGATGGGGCGTGGTATCTGGTGATCGCGCACTACGGCTACCGGCCTGACCTCGGGTGCGTTCACGGCGTCGCGGACGGCGTTCTTCCCGCTCTATCCGCTCGGGTTGCGCGCGATCGCCTGGCTGGGCACACCGCCGGTGCTCGCCGGCGTGCTGCTCTCGATGCTCGCGCTCGCGCTCGCGCTCTACGGCATCCACAGGCTCACGACGCTCGAGCTCACCAGCGCACGCCTCCTCGCCGGCCCGGCGCGTGTATCCGAGGCGGCGCGGCTGGCGGTGATGCTCACGGCCTTTGCGCCGATGGCGCTCTACTTCTCCGCGGTCTACACGGAGTCGCTCTACCTCGCACTGTCCGTCGGTGTCTTCTGGAGCGCTCGCCAGGGCCGCTGGGCGTGGGTCGGCATCCTCGGTGCGCTCGCAGCTGCGACGCGCAGCACGGGCATCGTGCTGGCGCTCCCGGCGCTGATGATCTACCTGTACGGGCCGCGCGAGGACCGTCCGCCGGAGCGTCGCACTCGCGGCCGCCGCGCGCTGGCGCCCGCGCTACCGCGTACGTGGCGAGCTGCTGTGGCTCGCGCTGATGCCCGTCGGCGTGCTCGCCTACTGCCTTGCGCTGGGGCTCGCCGGCGGTGACGTGCTCGCGCCGTTTCATGCGCAGGGCAGCTGGGGGCGACATTTCGCTGGTCCCTATCTCGGGATCTGGGACGGGTTGCAGGCGGCCTTCGAGGGCGCCCGCCAGCTGCTCTCGCTGCAACGCCGTCACGTCTACTTCACAGACGCGGGCGGCAGCCCGTTCGTAAACGCAGGACACAACCTGATGCTGCTCGCCTTCGGCCTCGCCGCGGTCCCGTTGCTGATCGGAGTGCTGCGCAAGCTCCCGCTCGCCTATGGCGTCTACGTGATCGCTGCGCTCGCGCTCCCACTCTCATACCCGGTCAGCTCGCAGCCGTTGATGTCGCTGCCCCGTTTTCTGGTCGTGCTGTTCCCACTCACGATCTGGTTCGCCGCGTGGCTGAGCGGCCGGCCCCGACTGCAGCGCCCCGTGTTGGGCGTCTCGGCCCTGCTGATGGTGTTCTTCGCTGCGCAGTTCGCGACATGGCACTGGGTGGCCTAGACATGGATCAGCCGGATGGAGCGGTCGTCCCTCAGCCGCGGATAGAGCAGGAGGGGGATCGCAGTGGCTCTCCGACGACGAGCTGGCCCGCGTGGAGCGCGGCGCTCGCGCTCGTGGGGGGGATCGTGCTCGCGGCCATCGGCGGCTTCGTCGTGGATCTCCCGGCGCTCGCGTTTGGCGTCAAGCTCACGAGCTCGCACACGCCGCCCGGTCTCGCGATCCTCGACACGGTCGTCCAGGACGTCGCCTTCGTGCTGGCCGCCGTCTACTGCGCGCAGATGGCCGGACGCACCGTGCGCTCGTGGCAGTTCGGCCTGCGTCGGCCTGCGCGCGGCTGGAAGCACGCTGCTTTCTGGATCGTGGCGCTGATCGTGCTCTTCATTCTGCTCAGCGTCGTCTGGTCGGAGCTCTTCACGGAAGAAAAGGAGAAGCTGCTCGAACAGCTCGGCTCCAACAAAAGCGCGGCGCTGTTGGTCTTCAGCGCTGCCCTGACGTGTGTGGTGGCGCCAATCTGTGAGGAGCTGCTGTTCCGCGCATACATCTTCACCGCGCTGCGCAACTGGCGCGGGACGCTGCCCGCGGCGCTGATCACGGGCCTGCTCTTTGGCGGCATTCACTACGGCTCGGCGCCCGTGATCGATCTCGTTCCGCTCGCCGGCCTCGGCTTTGGGCTATGTCTGCTCTATCGCCACACCGGCTCGCTGTACCCCTCGATCGTCGCGCACACGCTCAACAACTCGATCGCCTTCTCGAGCCTCGAGCACTGGAGCTGGCAGATACCGATCCTGATCCTCGGGGCGCTGCTCGGCGTGGCTGCGATCGCGTCCCTTTTCAAGTTCCTGGGAGTGATCTCGCCGTTGCCGTTGATCGCCCGCACAGGCAACTAGGATCTCTGCCGATGAGACGAGCGCTTTACCCTCTCGCCCTGCTTGCCGCACTCGCCTGCCTGGTCTCCCTGCCGAGTGCCGCCGCCGCGACCACCCCGGTTGCCACAACGCCCGTGCCGAGCACCCCGCCGGCGCCACCGGCGGGCGCACCGGTGGCCGGTCACATCAGGCTGGTGCTGCAGAAGGTCGGCGGCAGCCCGACCTTCGCGATCGTCGCTCAGCGCATCGTGGTACGGGGGATCGTGGTCCCCTACGTGGCGGGTCAGACCGTCAAGGTGAGCTTCTACCGCGAAGGCCGCAAGGTCGCTGTCAAGCGTGTGAGCGTGCTCGCTGTAGGCAACGGTGCCGGTCAGTTCCACCTCAGCTTCACGAGCGCCGACGCGGGTCTGCTGCAGGCGCGTGCCGCGCATTACGCGACGCCGCAGCAGGGCGCCTTCAGCGCGCGCTCGGAGGGCGTCAGGTTCGTTAACACCAACCTCGGCCTCGGCGCCAAGGGCCAATCGGTACGTCTGCTGCAGTCGGAGCTGAACGCGATGCACTACGCGGTGCCGCTGACGGGCGTGCTCGATGAAGGCACCGGACGGGCGCTCGTCGCATACCGCAAGGTGGTCGGGCTCGAACGTACGCCCTACACCGGCCGCCGCGTCTTCGAGCTGCTCGAGCGCGGCGCCGGTGCCTTCCACGTGCGCTACCCGCACGACGGGCGTCATGTCGAGGGCGATCTGACGCGCCAGGTGCTCGCGGAGATCGAACCGGGCGGGCGCGTGCGCAGCATCTACACGATGAGCTCCGGCAAGCCCTCCACGCCGACCGTGATCGGGCGCTTTCAGGTCTATCGCAAAGAACCGGGCACGAACAGCCACGGCATGGTCGACTCGAGCTACTTCATCAGGGGCTATGCGATCCACGGCTACGCCGAAGTGCCGACCTACGCGGCGAGCCACGGCTGTCTGCGCGTGCCGATCCCCGACGCGGCGGCGATCTACGGTTGGGTTCGCGAAGGGATGCCAGTCGATGTCTACAACGAGAACGGCGGCGGCAGCACGCACGTACGCGGCAACGCGGGACCGTAGCGGCGGCGCGCGCTAGACCCTGACGCGCAGAACGCGGGCCAGGTAGCTGAGCCCAAAGCCGTAGACGAGCAGCGCGAGCAGCAGGCGGAACCCTCTGGTAGCCCATTCGCTTGAACCCGAGACGAGCCCGTCGAAGGGCGAGGTAAGTTCGACGGAGGCTTCGTCGAGCGCTTTGTGCACGCTGCCCTCGTGCCGGGTCGAGTTGGCGGCGATCGGCTTGGAGGAGCCTGTCGGGGAGGCAGCCTGTTCGCCCTGATGGGTCGAGGCCGATTTGGTCTGCTGCACGGCGAAGACCGCGAAGGAGGCGATCACGATCAGGCAGATCACGAACGAGGCGAGCCTCAGGAGTTTGATGATCACCGAGACCACAGCGCTAGATTAGGTTCCGCGGTGGACGCCTTGGACGGACATACGGATTTGCCTCCCGGCGCACGCGAGCGGCTCATCGGCGAGCTGCGTGATAACGCGCTCGTGCTCGGCAGGGTCACGCTCACCAGTGGCGCGACGGCCGAGTACTACGTCGATGCCAAGCGTGCGATTCTGCGCCCGGCCGGGTTTGCGGCGCTGAGCGAGCTGCTCGCCGCTTTGGTTGGCGACTGGCAGGCCACGGCCGTCGGAGGGCTCACGATGGGCGCCGATCCCGTGGCATGCGCGGCGCTCGCGGGGGGAGCAAGCGTGAAGGCGTTCTTTATCCGCAAGGACGCAAAGGCTCATGGTCTGCAACGCCGCATCGAGGGTCCGCTGCTCGGGCCCGAGGACCGTTGCGTCGTCGTGGAGGACGTGGTCACGAGCGGCGGCTCGACGCTCAAGGCAATCGCCGCACTGCACGAGGAGGGCCATGAGATCTGCGGTGTCGTCAGCGTGCTCGACCGGCTCGCCGGCGGAGGTGCCGCGATCGAGCGCGAGGCGGGTGCCCCCTACGTGGCGCTCACCACGATCGACGAGGTCTACCCCGACCGTCCCGACCGCCAAGTAGGCTGAGCGCGTTGCGCAACGGTGATCACGACGGCCCGCTGCGTATCCGCGCTGCGCGTCCGCAGGACGCGGCGCTGCTGCTGGAGTTGTTTATGGAGCTCGCGGAGTACGAGCACCTCGCGCACGAAATGCACGCAACCGAGGAGCTCCTCACAGAGGCCCTCTTCGGCGAGCGTCCGGCCGCGGAGGCGCTGATCGCCGAGCTCGACGGTGAGACCGCCGGCTACGCGCTCTACTTTCCCACCTTCTCGACCTTCCTCACGATTCAGGGGATCTGGCTCGAGGACCTGTTCGTGCGTCCCGTACACCGCAAGGCCGGTGTCGGGCGCGCGCTGCTGGCGGCTGTCGCGGGTGCCGCGCGGAGCGTGGGGCCAAGCGCCTGGAATGGTCGGCGCTCGACTGGAACGATCTGGCGCTCGACTTCTATCGCGGCCTCGGCGCCCAGCAGATGAAGCAGTGGATCACGCACCGCCTGATCGGCGTCGAGCTCGAGCGGCTCGCGGGCGAGAGCGGCGTGGAGCCCAGCGTCCAGCGGCGCTAGCCTTCGCGGGCGCCTGCTGTGCCAGTCTCAGCGGGCCCGAGCCCTCGTAGTCCAATGGATAAGACGACCGCCTCCTAAGCGGTAGATCCAGGTTCGACTCCTGGCGGGGGCACTGCAAAGCTCTGCAAACAGCATCGTTGACCGCTCACCATCGGTACGAGGAAATGCTTACGACAGGTTTGACCGCCGACGCAGGCCATCTGACGACTGTGCCCAGGGGATCACTCGTGGTTAGAAGTTGCTCGATCGAGTTGGTCGCGCACGTCACGAGCCAGCTGCTCGCTTGCGAGGTAGCGTGTGGCGGGTCCTCTTCCCTGCTGACTGATCAGCCTGGCGTCGTGGAGGCGTCGTAGGTCGCTGCTCGCTGTGGGTGGCGAGACGTCGGCCTCGGCGGCGTAGGCGGCTCGGTCAGTGCCTTGGAAGAGGCTCTGCTCCAGGGCGATGATGAGACGATCTGGCCAGTCGCGTTGGTTCACGAGCTTCTCGAGGTACGCCCATCGTGCAGCAGCCTCGGCGAGTTGCCTCAGGCGGCGATGGGCTTGCGCTACGTGGGCTCGGGCGCAGAGCCTCACGAACGGCGTCGCATCGCGCTCGGGCTGGAATGACCCTCCCTGCACCGCCTGCAAGGCGGCGTAGTAGGCCGACGTGTGGCTGCCTAGATACTCCTCGATCGAGACGAACTCGGAAGCCAGCAACCCGCCTCGCGCGAGGACGAGAGACTGGACGATTCGTGAGATTCGCCCGTTGCCGTCTCGGAAGGGATGGACGGAGACGACATGCAGGTGGGCCATCGCCGCACGCACGATCAGGTGGGCGTCGGGATCTCCGTGGGCAAGCCAGTCCATGATCTCCCCCATGAGCGGCGGCACCTGCTCGGTTGGCGGACCGACGTAGGCGGGCGGACCGCCGTCCGGACTCGTGACCTCGATACCGCGCCGGCGGTACTGACCGGGCTCCTTGTCCTTCTGGAAGTAGCAGGCGTCAAAGTGAAGATCGAGCACGACACGATCCACCCACCGGAACACGGGATCATCGGACATGACGCCGACGTGGTCCATCGCTCGCGCGTAGCAGGAGAGCGCCATCCGGTCCTCATCGGTTGGGTGGGTCGGCTCGTCGCCGCTGGCCACGGCCAGCGTCTCGTCCTCGGGCACGTGAAACCCCTCGATCTCGATCGAGCTCTCGGCTGAGGCCGCACGCCATTGACGGCGCAGAGTGCCAAGCCATCGCCCGGCAACGCTGGCCTGGTCGCCAAGCTGTTCCCGCAGCCCATCGAACGCGGCGAGTTCCGCTTCCAGCGCGGCATCAGGTTGAGGAGTTCGGTAGATCAAGGACCACAGTATAGCCGTTTAGTCGTATTATCGTCTGAAGTTTAGATATATTGAGCGATCGATCGCGAGCGGCTGAAAGGGAGTGGCGGGGGTGCAGGCCAGTCCCTTGCTCACCAGAGCGCGGATGTCACAGCTCACGAGCGCGCCTCCCGTCTGGCTATAGCCGCCACAACGCAGCAGCGTCGTAGGCGGAGAGTGTGTGCTTCTCCGCAAGCTGCGCTGCGGCCCAGCAAGGCATGCGTGGCGTTCCTCAGCAGTCAACGCGCAACGCCGGCAGCGCCGCGGGGCTGATCCCTCGCTCGATGCAGGTCAGGTATGCGATGCCGCGGTGGATGCCGTCGATCGCGAGCGTTTTTCCGTCGAAGACGCCGATCCGCATCACCACGTCGTTTCTCCAGCGGTTGTTCGCCATGTCCTCGACGAAGTGCTCGACGCGTAGGTCGTCTGCCTGGTCCTCGTTCTTGGGTAGCGTCCTGCTCCGATCTCGGTAAATTGCGCGCAGTTGCCCGAAGGTCTTGTAGCGCGCGTCGATGTAGCCCATGAAGCTCGCGAACAATGTCGGCGTGGCGGCCAGCTCGTCGGCCGAAAGGGGTTTGAGGGCCATGCTGAGCATCGTCGCCGCGGCTGCGCTGCGCCGCCATGGTCGCTCGGCCAAAGATCCCCGCGCGCGTTGTTACATTTGTCGGCCGCTTGGCTAGGGTGCCGTTGCGGTGAGCGCCCTCGATCCACCTCTCTCGCGTATGGCGCCGCTGGCCACGCGACTGCGGCGCGCGAGCCGATCGCTCGACCGGAGCTTGGACAGGCGCGTCGTGTGGCTGGTGGCATCTGCGGGTGTCCTTGCGCTTGCGGTCCTCGCGGCCACGCTCCGGGAGGAGCCAACCCCCCGGGGCGATGACCTCATCTACGAGGACATGGCGAGCCATCCCCTCGGAGTCCATACCTTTCCCTTTGGGTTTCGCCTCGGGCTTCCGGCCGCCGTTCACGTACTCCCCTTCAGCCACGGAACATCGTTCCAGTTGCTCGCGTTGCTCGCCGCCGGCGGGGCGGTGGCCTTTGCCTTCCTGCTGATGCGCGAGCTGGGTGCGCCGCTCGGTGTGGCAGGCGGCCTCGCGGTGCTGATGTGCATCTCGCCGCCCTTCGTGATCGTGATCCTGCGTCACGGGCGTAACACGGACATTGCGACCGTCTTCTTCATGATGGCCGCGACCTATTTCGCCGTCCGCCGCGACAGTCGCCGGCTCGCGCTCGCGCTGCTGCTCGGCGCCGTCACCCGCGAAGCGGTGCTCTTCGTGATTCCGCTCGCCTACGCGCTCTGGGCCGTACGTCCGCTCGACGTACGCGCCGGCCTGGACGTGCTGGGCGCGGCAGCGCCCGCGCTCCTCGCCTACCTCGTGATCCGGCTGGGCATTCGGACCGTCGGCGCGTCCGCTGTGCCCGGCTACGGGGGTTCGATCGTCGTTGAGCGGTTCACCGTGATCAAATCCGGTCTGGCGAGCGCTTTGCAGGAGGCCCGGCGCATGTTCACGGTCTACGGGCCGCTGTGGCTCATTGCGCCGCTCGCGTTGCGCAACATGGCGTTCGCGCGCCGCGGTCTCGTCCTCGTGGCGCTGAGCCTCGTCGCGATGACCTTCGCGCTCGACTGGGGACGCATGATCCTGCTCGCCGCACCAGTCTTCTATCCCGCCGCCGCCCACGTTCTCCGAGCAAGGCCGCGGTGGCGTGCGCCCGCGATGCTCGGCCTGTTGGCGCTGGCGATTGCCTACGCCGTCTACATGGACGTCTCGGGCGTCCAGTCGGGGATAGTCAACAACCCCCCGCCTCCCTATCCGGTGCAGTGAGGCTCGTGCGCACCTTGCGCCCGCCGCCCAGCTGCGCGATCCATTCGTCGGACCATCTCCAGCCTGAGCGCCCGGGAAATCCCCGCCGACGCGGCAAACTCATCAGGTGAGCTCGTCGCCCCCCGCATCCCTTGAGCCCGCCGAGATCCCCCGTGCCCGCCGCCGCCTGATCCTCGCGATCTGCTGTATGAGCCTGCTGATCGTCGGCCTCGACAACACGATCGTCAACGTTGCGCTGCCTTCGATCGGGCGCGAGCTGAAGACCACCGTCTCGGGTCTGCAGTGGACGGTCGACGCTTACACGCTCGTGCTCGCGAGTCTGCTGATGCTGTCCGGCTCGATGGCCGATCGGCTCGGGCGTCGGCGCGTCTTTCAGGCGGGTCTCACGCTCTTCACCGGAGCGCTCGCTGCTGTGCAGCGTCGCTCCGAGCCTCGGTTGGCTGATCGCCTTTCGCATGCTGCAGGCGATCGGCGGCTCGATGCTCAACCCGGTCGCGATGTCGATCATTCGCAACGTCTTCACCGACGCGCGTGAGCGTGCGCAGGCGATCGGCATGTGGGGCGCGACCGTCGGCCTCAGCCTCGCCCTCGGTCCCGTCGTGGGCGGCGCGCTCGTGCAGTCCAGCGGCTGGCGCTCGATCTTCTGGATCAACGTGCCCGTCGGACTCGCGGCGCTCGGCTTGACGATGCGCTTCGTGCCGGAGTCACGTGCGCCGCACCCCCGCCGACTTGACCCGCTCGGGCAGGTGCTCGTGATCGTGCTTGCTCGCCTCGCTGACCTACGCGATCATCGAGGCGCCGGGCGTGGGCTGGCTCTCCGACCAGACACTCGGGCCTGATGCTGCTCGCCGCCGCCTCGTTGGGCGGGCTGCTCGCCTATGAGCGGCGACGAATCGAACCGCTGATCGAGCCACGCTTCTTCCGCAGCGTGCCCTTCTCGAGCGCCAGCGCGATCGCCGTGCTCTCCTTTGCAGCACTTGGCGCCTTCCTGTTCTTGAACACCCTCTATCTGCAGGAGGTGCGCGGCCTCTCCGCGCTCAAAGCGGGCCTCTACACGCTGCCGATCGCCGCGATGACGTTGATCTTCGCGCCGCTCTCAGGGCGCATCGTCGGACGCCGCGGCCCGCGCGTCGGGCTCGTCGTGGGGGGTCTCGGCGTGATGTTCGGCGGCCTGCTGATGACCGGCCTCTCGCGATCGACTCCGCTCGCCTCGCTGCTGCCAGCCTACTTCGTCTTCGGCGTCGGCTTCGGCATGGTCAACCCGCCGATCACCAACACGGCGGTGCTCGGCATGCCGCCTGCGCAGGCCGGCGTCGCCGCGGCGGTCGCGTCGACGTCGCGCCAGGTCGGGCAGACCCTCGGCGTGGCCGTGGTCGGGGCGATCGCGGCAGCCGGCGCCGGTCAGGTCGGTCCCGGCTTCGTGGCGGCAAGCCACGCGGGCTGGTGGATCGTCGCCGGCTGCGGTCTGCTGACGATCGTGCTTGGCGCCGTGAGCACGACGGCGCACGCCGAGGCGAGCGCCCGCCGTGCGGCAGCCGAGCTCGACGCTCCGCCGATCCCTCGCTGCCGCGCCGATCCGCGGAGCGATATAGCCTCCGCTCGATCAGGCGCTCGCTCGATGCGGTGATCGATGCCGCGCACGAGCCGCTCTTACAAACCAGGGGGACCCCAAGACATGATTCGACGCCGATCCGCGTGGCTAATCGGCCTGTTCCTGTGCGCGGCGCTCATCGCCGGCTGTGGCAGCAGCAGCTCGACCACCAGCAGCCAGAGCAGCACCCCCGCCGCCAGCACCAGCACGCCTGCGGCGACGGGTACCACTTCCACCACGACGAGCACCTCGACCCGCGCCGTGCCGCCTGCGAACATCGCGCAGGCTGTTGCCACCTGCAAGTCGCAGATCGCGGCACAGAGCACGCTGCCCGCGGGCGCCAAATCGAAACTTGAGGCCGTCTGCGAAAAGGCTGCCAGGGGTGACACCGCCGCGGTCAAGGTGGCGGCGCGTGAAGTCTGTGAAGAAGTCATCAAGAACTCCGCTGTTCCCTCCGGTTCAGCCCAGGAACAGGCGCTCGCCGCCTGTAAGGCCAAATAGGGCCTAGATCTCCGCATCCAGCGCTTGGATGCGGAGATCGCCAGCAACTTGAGCGTCTCTCGGTCGGCTGGTAGCTTGGATCGCATGCCCTGGCGGTTCACCGGCGCGTGCCTTGGTGGCCGTCGTATTGCGATGGTCCTGCTCGCCTGTCTGATCGCGGGCGCGATCAGCGGGTGCGCGGGCAGCGGAAGCGGTGGCGGCTCGCGCGCTCCCGAACCGGCTGCGGAAGCACTCGAACGCGGCGAAGAATCCGAACAGCACAAGGAAGAAGCCGCCGAACTGGCGAAGAACCGTGAAGTGCTCTCAGCGGTGGAAGGCAAGAAACGCGAAGAAGACGCGGAAGAAAACGCCAAGCACAAAGAAGCCGTCGCAGCCGCGCGTGCCAAGAAGCATCTGGAACTCGCCGAAAAGAAAGCCCGCGCAACAGAACAGGCGGCGGAAGCTAAAGTCAAGCAGCAGGAAGCCGCGCAGATCGAAGCCAAGAAGCGCCAGCAAGCCACCCGCAGAAAGAAATCCGTGAAAAGCAAAAACACCACCAGCAGCGGGGGCGAATCGACAACCACGAGCCCCACCGGCTCGGGCTGATGGGTGCGAGCGCACCCTCATCTGGCCGCGAGCGCATGAGCCTGAGGAGCCTCTTGGCGGCGATCCTCCTGGTCGCGCTGGCTTTGGCCGCTAGCGGTTGCGGCGGCTCATCCGGTGGCGGCGAAGGCGCGGCAGCGGAAACCGGGGCGCCGCTCGCCGCTGGTGCCGAAGGGGGCGCCGAAGCCGAAGCAAAGAAGGAAGCAGCCGCCGCGAAGCTCTCCTCTGAGCGCCGCGAAGCCGAAGAAGTCGCTGAACTGAAGAAGAAACGCGAAGCTCTCCTCAGCAGCGAAGCGGCCGAAGCGGCCGAAGTCGCCACGCGAAAAGGGCATAAAGGCAAGGGCGGCAAAGGCAAACGCGCCGGTCACGCCGGCAAACGCAGTGGCGGCGGGGCGAAACATGCCAAAGCCAAGAAAGGCGAAAAATCGGGCGGGCGATCCTCTGGCCCAAGCGCCGCTGAAGAAGCGGCGCGCAGGCAGTACGCCAAGGAAGAAGCCGCCGAAGTCCGCGCCTACAAACAGCTCCAGCACACGCAGGGCGAATAACGCCCGCGGCACCCGCGACGCCGGCCCGTCAGCCCGCCGACTCCTGTGTCGGCGCCTCCTCCTCCTCCTCACCGGCGTAGAGCGACTCGCGCGCCAGCTCGCGTCCCTTGATGTCGAACAGCTTGATCTCGAGCAGATCGCGCCGGTAGTCGTCCGGCGCGATCAGCGTGAAGCGCTCGTCGAGCAGCTCACACTGGTCGACTGCGAGGTCTGCGAGCTCGGCCGTGACGATGCGTCCGCCCGAGACCAGCGGGCGCCCCCACACGAGCGTCATCGCCGCGACCGTGCCGAACTGTCCGCGCCAGCTGCCGATCACCTCGTCGCAGAGATCGAGCTTCCAGTCGGGGTTGCGCTCGGCGGTCTCCTCGGTGAAGTCCGCCTGCGCCGAGAAGTCCGACGGCTCACCCTCCTCGCCGCCGTGCACGAAGCGGACGTAGCCGATAGAGCTCGTAGCCCGTGCTCGTGCGCACGCTCGCCGGGACGTAGGTGCGCCCGTGCCAGGTGCGGTCGGGGTACCAGACGATCGCCTCCGCCTCGCCGAGATCGGGCTGCTCGGCGCGCAGTCTCGCCGCGGCGCGCAGGAACTCCTCCGCGCAGGCGCTCCTCCCAGCGGCCGTAGGGAAGCTCCTCCTGCGGAGGCTCGGCGGCAAATCGCGGTACGAAGCGTTCCTCAGGCGGCATGGTTGCCGGGCAGCCTAGCCCCCTCGCCCGCACGGCCGTCCTGCTCAGGCTGCGCGCAGCAGCTCGGCGGCGTGCTCGGGCGCGACGATGTTGAGGTTCACGTCCGTTGAGAGCTCGAGTCCGGCGAGGTGCGTGAGGCGCGGCATCACGTCGATCCGCCAGCAGAAGTCCTCGGCGCCGCGTGGCGCCGTGCGCACCCACAGGTTCAGTGGCGGGCTCGAGCCCAGGTGGCGCGCGAGGCGGCTGCAGTCCCTCGTGCAGCAGGCGTCCTCCCGAGCGGACCGTCGATCCTCGAAGCGCGCCCGCGGCGTGCGCGGCACGAGCATCAGCTGAAACGGAAGCCGCGACGCGTAGGGTGCGAGCAGCACGGCCTCCTCGTCGATCGCGACGATTCGCTCGCCACGGCGCACCTCCTCGGCGAGCGAGATCGCCGAGCAGGCTCTGACCCATCGTGCGCGTCGTGTAGGCGCTGGCGCGCTCGCGCTCGCGGGCCACGCTCGCGGGGACGAAGTCCAGCGCGTAGAGCTGTGCATGTGTGTGCGGCAGCGAGGCGCCCGCCTCACGGCGCTCGTTGACGATCAGCTGCACGTAGGCGCTCTCGCTGTGCGCGCGCATCCGCTCGCGCCACACCTCGACGGCAGCGAGCACCTGCTCCGGCGGCAAGCTCTGCCAGCGAGAGCACCGACTGCGGGCCGTTGACGATCACCTCGTGTGCCCCCGTGGCGGGCGTCGAGACGAACAGCTCGCCTTCGCCGGGCTCCTCCAGCTCCCCGCTCGGCGGCGGCCGGCTCGAGCGCCGGATACAGGTTCGGCACGACGCGGACCGTCCAGCCCGGCGAGTCGGCCGGGCCGCCACCGGGGCGCACCGCGTAGAGCTCCGGTGGCGTACGGTCCTCGTGTCCGGCGGCGAACGGGTCCTTTTCCACGTCGATCGGTTCGGGCGCCATGCAGCTCGGTGCACCGCCCGGGCGGCGTGAGCGCTCACCGGCGACGATCGTGCGATGCCCGCTGAGCGGGTCGATGCGCAGCTCGGGCACGCTCAGGCGTCGAGCGCGTAGCGGCGGACGTCCGCTTCGAGCTTCGCGATGCTCAGATAGGGGCCCTGGTGGATGTACTGGTGTCCAGCGCTGTCGAGGAAAACGGTCACCGGCGTGAAGGTCGAGTCGGTGATCGCCGCCCCGACCTGGCCGCTCTTGTCGTAGTAGCTCGGATAGCTCACGGGGAATGATCGTAGGAAGCTGAGCGCGTCCGCGCGTCGCGGCTCGGCGGAGTCGATGCCGATGAAGGCAACACGGCGACCCAGCGAAAGGGAGACATGCTGGAAGACGCCGAACTCAGAACGGCACGGCTGACACCAAGACGCCCACTTGTTGATGACCGTCGCCTGCCCTCGCAGCAAGGCCAGGCGCGCACGCAACGCGGGGAGCCCTCCTGCGAGCACCTCGCTGCCCTGCGCGTGCAGCGCGGCGAGCTGCGCAGGCGAGCCGGCGAGCCGCGCACGCATCTGTGGAGCGTCAGCCGCTGCGGCGCGGGCGGGGAAGAGGGGGACCCGAGCTGCGTGAGCCCGACGATCAGCAGGGCGAGCACGACCATGCCCGCGAGCACGAGCGGGAGGCTCTTCAACGTCATCGCGCTAAGGGTGTCAGATTCGCCTCCCTTCAATCGAGCCTCCGCGTGCTATATCCTCAAGCGTACGTCAGGTCCGGAGCTCTCCGAGCATCCGGCTAACGGCGCCGTTCGGGCGCCAATAGTTTCGAGCCGCGCCGAAGCCACCTTCGACGCCGGCTCTGTCTCGAAGTCCAGAGCCTCTTATGGCCGAGCCCACCTCAGTGGCCCTCGCGGCCGCGCCCATTCCAAGTTCCGCCGACATCTCTCGCGCGGAGAAGCTCGTGCGCGAGCGCTTCCTGCACGACGGCGAGGAGGCCGCGCTTGCGCTGGCGCCCGGCACACCTCGCCGGCGCGCGTTGGACATGGCGCTCGCCGAGCTCGCGGCCGACCCCAAGGTCAAGCATCCCTCGACCGCGTGGCGGCGCGAGTTCTCGCTGCTGCTCGGTCTCGAGCGGCTGCTTTCGGTCGAGGAGCCGACGTTGGTTGACGGGACCGTGCTCTCCGCACACCAGGTCGACGCCTTGTCGGGGACGCTGACTGCGCTGCTCGCCGAGGCGCAGCGCACGGCGCCCGGAGCCAGCGGCTCACACCGACACCGCCTCCCCTGAGCTGCTCGCCTCGGCCGACATCCTCGGCCCCGAGGACGCTCGAGGAGGATGGCGCGCTCGAGCCCGCCGCCCGCCGCGAAGCTGAGGCGCTCGAGGACGACGAGGACGACGAGGACGACGAGCTCGAGGATGACGAGGAGGATGACGAGGACGACGAGGAGCTCGGACCCGTACAGCGGGCTGCCCCGGACGAGGACGACGAGGACGACCTCGAGGACGAGCCGGAGGAGGAGGACGAGGAGCCCGAGCCGGAGCCGGAGCTCCAGAGCGACTCCGAGGAGGAGCCGCGCGACTGGGTCGATGAGGATGACGAGGAGGAGTCGCTCGGCGAGCAGCCCGAGGACCCCAACGCCGCCAAGCGCTTCTGGTTCGAGCACGCCACCGGCGCCGGCAAGACGGTCGCGGCGCTCGGCTTCGTCGAGGCCTCGCAGACCGGTGGCGTGCTGATCCTCACGCACCGGCGCAACCTCGTCGACCAGTTCCACGGCGAGCTGCGCGACCGGGGCTACTCCAAGCGCATCAGCCGCCCGCTGCTGCAGGGCGAGGACTCGGTCAACGGGCCCGTGACGGTCGAGACCTACCAGTGGTTCGTGCGCAACGCGGGCAAGATCTCAAGCGCCTACACGATCGTTATCTGCGACGAGGCGCACACCGCGCTCGGCGAGAAGACGAGCGGTGCGATTCGCAACTGGACGGGCCCGATCTTCATCGGGATGACCGCTACGGGCGCGCTGATCGCGCGCCACGTCACCGATCTGTTCCCGACGCAGACTTCACGCTTCGACCTCGCCCAGGCTGCACGCCGTGGCGTGATCGCGCCACTGCGCTGCGTGCGCATCTCCCCCGGCGTGGGCGTGCGCACGATCGCCAAGGTTCCGCTGCGCCGCGGCGAGATCGACACCGAGTTCGACCAGGACGAGCTCGCCAAACTGCTCGATCAGCAGCCTTTCAACATGGCCGTCGCGAACCTCTACAAGACTCGCTTCAACGGCGTTCCGGGCGTCGTCTACGCAGCCGGCGTGCGTCACGCCTACAACCTCGCCGAAGCCTTCCGCGCCGAGAACATCAAGGCCGAAGGCGTCTCCGGCGAGACGCCCAAGCGCGAGCTCGTGGACATCCTCGCGCGCTACGAGCGCGGCGATATCGACGTACTGATCAACGCGCAGCTCCTCGCCGAGGGGTGGAACAGCCCGCGTGCGACCGTCTGTGTGCACCTCGCGCCGACGGCCTCCAAGCGGATCTACCAGCAGCGCGTCGGACGCGTCACGCGCCGGCATCCCGGCAAGGAGGCGGGTCTCGTGGTCGACTTCGTGCACCCCGCCACCAAGCACGACGACCCGGTCGTAACGCTGCACTCGCTGCTCGACCGCGACGTCTACCGCGGCGGCGCGATTGTCGTCGGCCCGGTGCGCCGCGGTCGCGGGCGGCGGATGCGCGTGGAGCGGCGGGTGCTGCCCGTGTGTGCGGAGGAGGAGCGGCGCTTCGCGGTCTTCGAGCGCGAGCTGTGGCGGATCGCGGTCGAGCACCTCGACTACGGCGAGCAGCACCTGTGGGCGGCCCTCGCGGGCGCACGCGTGGCGCCCAACGGTTGGCGCCGGGCACGCGCGATGCTGCACTTCGACAAGACCGGCGAGCTCAAGGGTCGCTTCCTGATTACGGCTGTCAAGCGCAACAAGAACGCACAGCTGCGCCTGCGTGCGCTGACCGACATCGCCGCGCTGCGCGAACCGGATTCCTTCGATGAGGCGATCGACATCATCGGTGGCTGGCCGCGCGAGGAGCGCAAGGAGGCTACGAAGATCATGCTGCGCGCGCTCGTCGAGCGGCGCATCGGGCGCCGCGACCAGGCCAACGCCTGGATCTGGCGACTGGCCGAGTACACGCGCGACGTGCACGAGGAGTACGCGGTGCAGCGCTGGCCTGAGACCAAGCGCCTGCTCGGGCTACTCGTCAACTCCGCCGGCGGCGCCCACGCGCGCAACGCCAGGCGCCTGATCCACGCTGCGCGCAAGCAGGATCGTCGGCTCGCCGCCGCGCTGCTCGCCGCTGCGCTCGCACACACGCCCGAGGCCGAGGAGGCGCTGCGCGGAGCGCGCACGCGGATGGCGCGCAAGCCTCCCGCGCTCGCACGCGAGCTGCTGCGCAACTTCCCCAAACGCCGCGCGCGCAACGCGCGGCGCAGGCGCAAGGGCGGCAAAGGTGCCGCCGCCAACGGCGCCGCGCAGGGGCAGAGCGCACAGGTCCGCGCTCGTCCGCAGGCGAACGCCGAGCGAAACGCGAACCACAGCGAGAACGAGCTCCGCCAGGACGTTCGCGATGGGCTCGCGCGCGACGCGACGCTCGACCATGCCGGCGAGAAGGCCTGACTCGCGACAATGCCTCTCAGCCGATCCGCTCGAGGTGGACCTCACCGGCGCCGATCGTCGCGCTGTCCGCCGCCTTCCAGCGCAACGACGAGCCGGCCGTCGCCGTCGATCCCCTGGGCGCGGCCGTGGCCGTCCCCCCAGTCGACCTCGCGGCCGCGTAGCGCATCGCGTCGCCGCCACGCCGCGAGCGTGGCCTCGGGCTGCTCGCGCAGGTGCCCTTCGAGCGCTGCGAGTAGCCGCTCGAGCTTCGGCTCCAGCGCACTCGCCGCGAGGCCCATCGTCGCCGCGGGAAGACCGACCTCGGCATCCTGCGCAGAGGCTGCCCCCCGGCGCAGCTGCGGCGGCAGATCCTCGAGCCGCACGGCAACGTTCAGACCGATTCCGAGCACCGCCCAGTCCTGCTGCGGGCGCGCCTCGATCAGGATCCCGGCGAGCTTCGCCAGCGCACCGTCGGCGCCGACGAGCACCACGTCGTTCGGCCACTTGATCGCGGCTCGCTCGCCTGCAACCTCGCAGACCGCGAGCGCCGCGATCAGCGGTAGCAACCGTGGCGGCGAGCGCAGCACGAGCGAGGCCAGGATCGAGCTTCCGGCCGGTGCCGACCAGCGTCGCCCCTGCCGTCCTCGCCCCGCGCTCTGCTCGGAGGCGGTAACGAGCGTGCCGTGCGGGGCCCCCGCGATCGCCAGCTCACGCGCGCGCTCGTTGGTCGAGTCGGTCAGGCGCAGATGCACGCGCGGGCGCCCGAGCCGGCGAGTGGCCCCCACGCCCGGGTGCGGCCGGCCGCCGCTCACGCCGGGCGGATCACCAGCTCGTCGTCCTGATCGGCGCCGAGCAGCTTCGCTGCGGAGCCGCGATTGACTGCGAGCGAGACCATCTGCTGGGCGTCCTCGTAGATCAGTAGCTCGCCGGGTGTCACGTCGGCGAAGGTCTCGACATATACGGCGTTGTGGCGCGTGCCGCCGTGCCACACGCTTAGCGCCTCGCCCAGCTGCGCGCCGACGGCGAGCAGCTGCTCGTTGGCGGCGTTCAGGATCAGGTTGCCGAACGTGTCGCTGCGCAGCACATGCGCGGTGAGCGCCCCGCCGTCGAGGTGCGCGGTGGGGATGCCCATGCGTCGCAACTGCTCGGCGGCGAGCGGCTCGCCGACAGCCGCGAGCGGCTCTCCTGCCGCGAGGGCGGCTGCCACAGGGGCGAAGATGTCACGACCGTGAAACGTGCGCGAGACGGGCAGCAGACGCTCGACCGACTCGCCGATGTCGACCGCCTCGGCGACTCCCGCCAGGCGCTCCGCGGCCGGCATCAGCAGGCCGTTGTCGGGCCCGACGAGCACATGGCCGTCCTCGACCGTGCGCAGCGCCACTGCGCGACGGCCGTTTGGCCCCGCCGCGCTGACGCCCGGATCGACGACCGCGAGATGCACGCCGCTGGGCAGGTAGGGCAGCGCCGCGCGCAGCAGGATCGCGCCGGCGCGCACGTCGTGGGAGGGAACGTCATGCGTCACGTCGATCACGCGCGCAGCCGGGCAGCGACGGGCGATCACACCGTGGCAGACGCCCACGAACTCGTCGTGATGCCCGTAGTCGGACAGGAAGGTGATGACCGGTGGGATCGGGCTGGCGCTTGTCATCGCGGGTCAGGTCGCGGCGGCTGTGGCGTCGGCGAGCAGCGCCGCGATCATACCCTCGATGTCGTGGCTTGAGGCCTCCACGTGGGGGGTGAGAGTCGTGCTCTCGCAGCGTCTCGCTCGTGATCGGTCCGATCGAGACGATGCGCGTGGTGGGCGAGAGCCTCGCCTCCCCGCCGGCGGCCTGGAGAAAGAAGCGAACGCTCGAGGCCGAGGTGAAGGTGATGTAGTCCGCTGACCGGGCTGTCGCCAGCGCGGTCTCGCTCAGCGGCGCGGCGCTCGTCTCATACAGCGCCAGCACATCGACCTCCGCGCCCCGCGCGCGCAGCGCGTCGGGGAGCACATCGCGCGCGCGCAACGCGCGCGCGACGAGGGCGCGCCTGACCGGCAGATCGGCAAGCGCCTCCACGAGCGACTCGGCCACGAACCTCTCGGGCACGATGTCGGCCTGGATGCCATGAGCTGCAAGCGCGCGCGCGGTACCTGGGCCGATCGCGGCGATCCGCGCGGACGCGAGCGCACGCGCGTCGCGTCCGCCGTCGTGCAGGCGCCGGAAAAGCGCCTCCACACCGTTGGGGCTCGTCAGGCAAATCAGGTCGTATGGAGATGGGTCCAGCGACTCGCCGGGCAAATCGCGCACGCTGATCACCGGCGCCTCGCGCACTTCCGCGCCGAGTGCCCGCAGCCTCCGTGCCAGCTCGCTGGCCTGTGCCCGCGCGCGCGTGACCGCGACGCTGCGACCCGCGAGCGGTCGCGGTCGCAGCCAGGAGAGCTCGCCCGCGAGCTCGGCAACGGCCCCGATGATCGTGATCGAGGGCGCACGGATCCCCTCGCGTCGCACGGTCTCAGCGATCGTTGCGAGCGTAGCGCTGACACAGCGTTGGGTGGGGAGCGTGCCGCCTTCGACGACCGCCGCGGGCTCGGAGCCGGCGCGTCCCGCAGCGATCAGCGCCGCCGCGATCTCCGGCAGGCGACGCACGCCCATGTAGAGCACGAGCGTCCCCGGGAAGGCGGCGAGCGCCGGCCAGTCGATCGCCGTCTCGGGCTTGTCGGGATCCTCGTGCCCGGTGATCAGCGCGACCGCGCTCGCGAGCCCGCGGTGTGTGACGGGGATCCCTGCGTAGGCGCTCGCGGCGACCCCCGCGGTCACGCCCGGCACGATCTCGAAGGGGATGCCCGCGGCGCGCAGCGTCAGTGCCTCCTCGCCGCCACGGCCGAACACGAAGGGATCGCCGCCCTTCAGGCGCACCACGCTCGCACCCGTCCGCGCACGCGCGAGCATCAACTCCTCGGTGCGCTCCTGTGGCACTGACGGCCCGCCGCCCTCCTTGCCGACATACAGCAGCTCCGCGTCGGGGCGAGCCCCCTCGAGCGCGGAGGGCGGGATCAGGCGGTCGTAGAGGATCGTGTCCGCGCCGGCGATCAGCTCGAGCGCGCGCGCGGTCAGCAGGCCCGGGTCGCCGGGTCCCGCGCCCACCAGGTAGACGCAGCCGGACCGTAGCTCAGGCATTGGCAACGCCCGCCATCTCCTCGGCTCGCCTGAGCAGCTCTCGGGCGCCCGCAGCTTGCAGGCGCTCGGCCACGAGCCACCCGAGCTCCTCGGGCGACGAGCGTGAGGCGGTGAGCTCATCGCTTGCCCAGGCTGAGCCGTCGGGCAGTCCCACCCAGGCGCGCAGCAGCAGCTCCTCATCGCCGTGAGGCTCGCAGGCCGCGCCGAGCGGCGTGTGGCAGCTCGCTTGCAGAGCACTCGCCAGGCTCCGCTCCGCGCGCAGGCAGGCGAATGTCGTCGTCTCGGTGATCGCGAGCGCCGCGGCGAGCGCCGCGCTGTCTCCGGCGCGTCCCTCGAGCGCGATCGCGCCCTGCCCCGGCGCCGGGACGAAGCGCGCTGGGTCGAGCACGCCGCCGACCTCCGCCTCGCGGCCGAGGCGCTGCAGGCCGGCGCGCGCCAGCACGATCGCGGAGAGCTGCTCATCCGCTTCGCCCAGCTTGCGCAGACGCGTGTCGACGTTGCCGCGCAGCTCTATCACCTCGAGATCCTCGCGCGCAGCGCGCAGCTGCGCCATGCGACGGACGCTACTCGTCCCGACGCGCGCGCCGTGCTCGAGCTCGGCGAGCTCACACGCGCCGCAAAGCACGTCCTCGCTGCCTGCCCGCGCGGGCGTGCCGAGCAGCGTCAGGCCGTCGGTGAGCTCGCCGGGCAGATCCTTGGCGGAGTGCACGGCAATGTCGATCTCGCCGTCTGCGAGCGCTTGCTCGAGCTCGGCCACCCAGCGCGACTTGTCGCCATCGCGTGCGCCGCGGTCGCCGCTGGTCACGATCGGGACGATCTCGCAGTCGCCGATCAGTCCCGCGACGATCTCAGCCTGCGCGAGCGCGAGCGCGCTGCGCCGGGTGCCGAGCCGCATCAGCGAGGAGCGCGGGCGGCTGGCGCGCTGCGACGGTCGCTCAGGTCGTGAACCTCGGCGAGCTCTGCCGCCGGCGTCGCCGTTGCGTCCGCCTGCGCCATCCTCGCTGCAGCCCGAATAGCTCGCGCACGATCTCAAGGCTCGCGTGGCCGCGGTCGGAGCTGAGGCTGCGCAGGCGGATCGTCGGCTCGTGCAGCAGGCGGCTCATGACCGCGCGCGCGATCGCCTCGACCCGTGCGATGTCGCGCGGGGAGGCCGACTCCCAGCGCCCGGAGTTCTCGGCGAGAACCTGCTCGACGATCGCGTTGCCGTGCTCGCGCAACGCGCTGACGGTGGGCAGTGCGTCGAGCTGGCCGAGCCAGCGTGCGAAGCGGTGGATCTCCTCCTCGACGATCTCCAGCGCTCGCGGCGTCTGCACCTCGCGCGAGCTGAGGTTGCGCGCGACAACCGCCTGCAGGTCGTCGATGTCGTAGAGGCTCACGCCCTCGAGCTCCGCGCACGCTGGGTCGATGTCGCGCGGCACGGCGATGTCGATCAGTAGCAGCGGGCGACCGCGGCGCTCGGCCATCACGAGCTCGAGCTCCTCGCGCCCGACGATCGGATGCGGCGAGGAGGTCGAGGAAAGCACGATGTCGGCCTGCAGCAGCTGGTCGGGGAGTTTGTCCAGGCCAACGACCGAGCCACCGAAGCGCTGCGCGAGGCTGAGCGCACGGTCGGCGTGTCGGTTGGCGACGAAGATCGTGCCTGCGCCCTGCTCGGCGAGCGCGCGTGCCGTCAGCTCGCTCGTTTCGCCCGCGCCGAGGATCACGACATGGCGCTGCTCGAGCTCGCCGAGCACGCTCTGAGCGAGGTCTACGGCCACCGAGGGGACGCTCACGCGGCTCGCGCCGATCTCCGTCTCCGAGCGGACACGCTTGCCCGTCGTGAGCGCTGCCGCGAACATGCGGTTGGAGAGCGGTCCCGTGCAGCCCGCACGCATCGCCGCTTCGTGTGCGCGGCGCACCTGCCCTTGGATCTCGGCCTCGCCGACGATCATCGACTCGAGACCTGCCGTGACACGGTAGAGATGGCGCGCGGCATCGCAGTTGCGTGGCGAGTAGATCGCCTCGGCCAGCTCGGTGGGACGGATGTCCGGCGCGTCGTGCCAGCAGCCCGAGCACGTCGGACTCGGCGCGCACCGGATCGCCCACGACGAGGTAGATCTCGCTGCGGTTGCAGGTCGAGATGATCACGGCCTCGCGCACCTCGGCGGTGGCGGTCGCCGCGCGCGCGAACTCGACGGCCTCGCCCTCGGTGAAGGCGAGACGCTCGCGCAGCGCCACCGGCGCGGTCTTGTGCGAGATGCCGAGCGCGAGCAGCTCGTTCATGCGAGCGTCGACTCCCGCGCTGAGAGGTCTGCATCAGGTGCGGTGGGTGGGGCGGCCTCGGAGAGCTCCAGCAGCTCGCCGAGCTCGCGCTCGATGCGGCTCAGGCGGATCGCCATGATCGCGACGTAGACGAGCACCAGCACGAACAGCACGACGTAGGCGCCGGCGACGTACTTGCCGGCCTCGTGTAGCGGCAGCGCGGGGAGCTCGGCGAAGGGGAGCACGATCAGGCCTCCGAGCTCGCGGCCGAGTGGGCGGCGACGCCGGCGCCCGCGGTCAGGGATGGCGCGGCGCTGCGCGAGCGCTGTGGCGCGTGCGCCTCACCTGCGAGCCGTCGGCGCAGTGCGCGCACCTGCGCGCGGGTGTGCTTGGCCGTCAGCTCGTACTTGCAGAGCGTCGCGTAGAGCAGCGCCATCGCGACGAGCGAGACGAGGAAGGTGAAGGCCATCGAGCCTGGCAGGTTGGATGTCCCGCCGAGCACGCGCGGGTGTAGGTAGGCGCTCGAGAGCCTGACCGCGATGAAGTTCATCGGCACGAACGCCCCCGCCGTGACCGCGAAGACGGAGGCGTAGCGCGACTGGCGCTCGGGGTCCTCGATCGCGAAGCGCAACGGCTGGTAGGTGGCGTAGAGCAGGAACACGATCAGAAACGAGACGAGCGTCGGCTCGTTCCACACCCACCAGTGCCCCCACGAGCCCTTCGCCCAGATCGAGCCCGTGATCAGCGTTGCCACGGCGAAGATCAGGCTCATGTGGATCGCCACGTAGGAGCGCATGTCCCAGCGTGCGTCACGTGTGCGCAGGTGCTGGATCGCGAGCAGCCCGCCGATCACGAAGCCGCACAGGGCGACGATCGCGAGGGGTACATGCAGATAGAAGATCTTCTGCAGGAAGCCCTGTTCTGCTTCCAGCGGTGCGTAGAAGAAGACGAGCCCGAGCGCGACGGCCATCGCGACCACGGTGGAGATGCTCAGGGCACGCAGGCCCTTGCCGTACATGGTTTTTCAGTCCTCCAGGAGGAAATCGAAGAGGGCGTAGGCGATCAGCCCGAAGACAAGATCATAGAGACCCAGCGTCACCAGCCAGCGTCCCGGCGCGCCCGTCTGGTGTCCCAGCGCCAGCAGCGGCGAGCTGGCGCGCGCGCCGCCGATCACGATCGGCACGAGCAGCGGCAGCGCGAGCAGTGGGCCGAGCAGGTCACGTGCGCTCGTGTGGACCGCAAGCGCGGCGACGAGCGTGCCGATCACAGCGATCCCCGACGTCGCCGAGCGCGAGCGTGCCGATCAGTTCGGCGAGGCCCGGACCCAGCGACGGGCCGAGCAGCAGCAGCCCGAAGGCGGGGACGGCCACGAGCTCGAGGACGACCAGGTAGGCGAGCAGCGTCGCCACCTTCGCGATGAGCATCGCGGCGCGGTCGACCGGCGCGAGCAGGAAGCCGTCAAAGCCGCCCTGGTCGGCGTCGGCCACGAACACGCGGTTGATGCCGAGGATGCCCGCGAACAGCAGCGTTACCCACAGGATGCCGGCCGCGAGATCGCCGTCGAGGCTGCTGCGGTTCAGCGCGAAGTGGAAGACGACGAAGGTGCTGAGGGCGAACAGCGACATGCCCGGAACCGACTGCAGCGTGCGCAGCTCGACGAGCAGCTCCTTGCGCAGCAGCGCGCCCACGGTGCGCCACATGCCGACGGTCGGCCTCACCGGTAGAGCTCCGTGATCTCATCGGCGCGCGAGCTCTTGCGCGGCTTTGAGCAGCGCGGGACGCCCCGCGCGGAGCCCGAGCACGAGGTCGGCCTCGCCGAGACCTCCCGTCGGGTCGTGGCTACAGATCACGCGCGTGCGCCCGCTGTCCGCCCCGATCAGTGGCTTGACGAGCTCGACGGCGGCCGGGTCGAGGTTGGCATAGGGCTCATCGAGCAGCAGCAGCTCCGGCTCGTGCAGGATCGTGCGCGCGACGGCGACACGCTGCACCATCCCGCGCGAGAGCATGCGCAGCGGCTCGGCGCCGCGGTTGGAGATCGCGACGGCGTCCAGCACCTGATCGACGCGCTCGTCCGCGACGCCGTGCAGACGCGCGTGGAAGCGGAGGTTCTCGCGCGCGGTCAGCTCGCGGTAGAGCAGCGGCTCGTGCGCGAGCAGCCCGACGCGTCCGCGCACGGCCCAGGCTTCATCGGGTAGTGCCGCGCCCAGTACTCGTACCGTCCCGGCGTGCGGTCGCAGTAGCGAGGCGAGCACGCGCAGCAGCGTCGTCTTGCCCGCGCCGTTGGCGCCGAACACCACGAGGGTTCCTCCCTCGGCCAGCGACAGCGAGACGTCGGCCAGCGCCTCGCGCTCGCCGTAGTGGCGCCCGAGACCCTCGAGCTGCAGCGCGGTCACGCCGTGAGCTTTCTAGACGTGCAACACGTGCGCGTCCTGCGCACGCGCGATCAGCTCGCGCACGGCCTGCTCGCCGCCGGTGGCATCGTCGCGCAGCAGTGCGATCGGGTCAGGCGCGCCACCCACGATCCCCTCGAAGAACTGCTTGCGCTCCTGATATGTGGGAAGCGTGTTCTTGGCCCAGCCGCGGACCTCGTTGAGCAGCACGGCCAGGCGGGCGTAGGGCTCGCCGAACTGGGCTTCGATCTCGCGCTTCATGCGCTTGGCAAGCGCAGGCGAGGCGCCCGCGGTGGAGATCGCGATCGCGAGCGGGCTCATGCGCACGATCGCCGGGAGGATGAAGTTGCACAATGGCGGCACGTCGACGATGTTCACGAGCATCGCCCGGCGCTCGGCGTCCTCGAAGACGGCGATGTTGACGTCGGTGTCGTTCGTCGCCGCGATCGCCATAAAGGTCCCCTCGAGGTCATCGATGCCCGCGTAGGGACGCTGCTCCCAGACGATCGAGCCCTCGCGCGCGTACTCCTGGAGCGCCGGCTCCGCCGCGGGCGCGATCAGCGTGACCTGCCCGTCGCAGGCGAGCAGCCCCTCGACCTTCTCGAGGCCGATCTCACCGCCACCGACGACCACGCAGCGCCGGGCGGTGAGCTTCAGGCAGGCGATGTAGAAGGGGGTGTCGAGCATCCCCTGCACGCAGCTCTGGTCGCAGATCCCCCTGCGCAGCTGACAGACGCACTCCTTCCCTCTATAGGCCTGGGCGGGCATGCGCAAAGGGTAGTGCAGAAGAATGCGCCGCTCGCAGGCGCCTAGCGCGGCACGCCGCGTCCGAACGCGCGGGCACCCATGCGCGCCAGTGCGACTGCGCCCTCCCGCCAGGCGCGGTCGCGGTCGGACTCGCGCGAGGAGCGCAGCTTCGCCACGGCGCGTGTGGCCCGCAGGCTGGTCTCATCGTAAGGCCCCCACCACTGGCCGCGCAGCGCCGGAGGGTCCCAGGTGATGAGCTTCTCCTGTGCGCAGGCACGCAGTCCGGCCTGCCCGAGCGTGCGCCCGATGCCGCCCCCAGCGGCTGCTCCCCACGGCCCGCGCGAGACGGTCGGACCGGGCAGGTGGTCGTTTAGCCAGACCATCCCCGCGTGCAGCTCGCGCGCTATGCGCGTGCCCTGGTAACGGTCAGCGGTCCAGACTGAGGCGCCGAGGCCGTAGTCGCTGCTGTTGGCCAACGTGATCGCCTGCTCGACCGTATCGACTGCCTCAACCACCAGTACCGGTCCATCGATCGGCTCGCGCGCGATGCGCATCTCGGGAGTGACCCCGGTGATGATCGTCGGCGCGTAGAAGTGCGCGGCCGCGCAGCCCGACGGGGCTTGGAGTGGGCCGCCGCAGTGCAGACGCGCGCCTGCAGCGAGCGCCTCCTCGACCAGTGCTTGTACCCGTGCTGCACGCCGTTGTGAGGCGAGCGGGCCAACCTGCACGCCCGCCTGTGCCGGATCGCCGACGCGCAGTGCCTTGGCACCCGCGACGAGCGAGGCCAGAAAACGCTCGTGCAGCTCGCGCGCGACGTATATGCGCTCCAGCGAGCCGCGCGCCTGACCGGCTGCGGCACAGCCCGCCCACAGCGCCCCGGCGACTGCGCGCGGCAGGCTCGCGTCGGCGAGCACGAGCATTGCGTCCTTACCGCCGAGCTCGACGGTGACCTCCTTCTCTTGGGAGACGCACTCCCGCGCTACGGCACGCCCAACTGCAGGCGAACCGGTGAACAGGACCTTGTGCACTGACGCCCGCGCCAGCGCCTCTCCGACCTCGCCGCCGCCGTGCGCGACGCGCACGAGCCCCTCGGGCAGCCCCGCGCGTGCCAGCAGGCGCGCAATCCGCTCGCCCGCGAGGCAGGCCCGCTCAGCGGGCTTGAAGACCACGCCATTGCCCGCCAGCAGCGCCCCTGCGATCTGCCCGAGCGGCTGCGCGAAAGGCGCGCTGCCCGCGCCGATCACCGCCACGACGCCGTAAGGCTCAAAGGCGATCCGCCCACGCTTGACGAGCGACATCGAGCGGTGCACCGCCACCCTGCGTCCGCCCAGCACAGCTGCGCCGTCCTCGGCGATCCAGCTCAGCGCGTCGATCGCGGCGAGCAACTCGAGCGCTGCGACCTCGGCCGCAGGGCGCCCCTGCTCGCGGGCGAGGAGCAGCTGGAGCTCGTCGAAGTCGTCGATCACCGACTGCGCCATACGTCGCATGTAGCGGGCGCGCTCCTGCAGGCGCAAAAGCGCCCACAGCGGCTGCACCTTGGCGACCTCGCAGACGACCTCTGCGACCGCCGGGGCGGCGGTCGTGGGGACGCTGCCGAGCACCTCGCCGGTGACAGGGTTGCGTGCGAGCAGCTCGCTCACGGCTGCAGCCCACGCCCGCGGCGAATCTCGGCGAGGCGCTCCGCGAGCTCGCGCTCGGCCTCATCGGGCGTGTAGAAACGAGCGCCCGCGACGCCCTGCGGGGCGAGCTCCTGGGAGGAGAGGTGGCCTGGGTGGGCGTGCGGGTTGTCATAGCCGCCGCGCTCCTGTCCCGGACGAGGTCCGGAGCGTAGTGTGCCCGGCACCTGCCCTGCGCCGTGTTCGCGGACGTGCGCGGTTGCCGCGCCCAGCGCCTTGCCGGCGGCGTCAGACTTCGGTGCGAGTGCGAGGTAGATCGCGGCCTGGGCGAGCGCGTAGCGCGCCTCGGGGAGTCCCACGAGCTCGACGGCCTGCGCCGCCGCCGCCGCGACCGAAAGCGCGCCCGGGTCGGCGTTGCCGATGTCCTCGGAGGCAAGGATCACCATCCGCCGCACGATAAAGCGCGGGTCCTCGCCGCCCTCGAGCATGACCGCGAGGTAGTAGAGCGAGGCATCCGGATCTGAGCCGCGCGTGGCCTTGATCCACGCGGAGATGTAGTCGTAGTGGCGATCGCCCTGTTTGTCGTAGAGGATCGCGCGGCGCTGCAGCGCGTCCTGCACCTGCTCGAGCGTGACGCTCGCCTGCGCAGAGGACGTCTCCGCGGCTGTGCTCGCCGCGAGCTCGAGCGCGTTCAGCGCGGTACGCGCGTCGCCTTCGCTGCGCGCGGCCAGGAACTCGAGCGCACCGTCGTCCACTACGATCGCGCCCGCCTGCGCAGCGCTGCGCAGGATCGCGACGATCTCCTCAGCGCTGAGCTCCGCCAGCGCGTAGACGCGCAGGCGCGAGAGCAGCGCACCGTTGACCTCGAACGCGGGATTCTCGGTGGTGGCGCCGATCAGCGTCAACGTGCCCTCCTCGACCGCAGGCAGCAGCGCGTCCTGCTGAGCCTTGTTGAAGCGGTGGATCTCATCGAGGAAGAGCACCGTCTGTGTGCCGCTCGTCTCGCGCCGGTGGCCCGCGCGCTCGATCACAGCCCTAACCTCGGCGCGGCCCGCCTGCACGGCGCTCAGCTCCTCGAAGGCAGCCTGCGAGCGCGACGCCACTAGGCGCGCGAGCGTCGTCTTACCGGTGCCGGGGGGACCGTAGAGCACCATCGAGTGCGGATGCCCCTGCTCGATCGCTGTGCGCAGCGCCGATCCGGGGCCGAGCAGGTGCGCCTGGCCGACGAACTCCTCGATCGTGTGGGGGCGCACACGGGCCGCCAGAGGCCGGGAATCGGAGGCGCTCGAGGAGTTTTCTGTCGGCTCCCTGCCTGGATTTTGGTCAAACAGGGTATGCATGGGTGTGAGTATCGCGTCTATGGGGGTCGCATACCCGGAGGCCAACCGGCAGGTTGCCCTCTAGGGTTGTCGAACGTAAGGATGTCGTGCCAGCAATTGCCAAGCCCAAAGAGAACGATTTCCGGAGACCCCCGCGTTGAGCGCTCACGGCGGGACTGGCACGGTGCCCGGCAGCGGGGGCAGCCTGGAATTTCTCGACCTCGGCGGCGAGATCGCAGCGCTCTCGCCGCTGCAACTCTTCTGGCGCCGCTTCCGCCAGGATCGCGTCGCGATGATCTCACTCGGCTTCATTGGCTTTCTTGTCCTGCTGGCGATCTTCGCGCCGCTTGTCGTCAACATCCTCGGCCTGCCGAGCCCCTACACGCCGAACGCCAACCTCACCGATTCCTTCGGCAGCCCGCTCGGCCCGAGCGGCGCGCACCCCTTCGGCGTCGATCAGCTTGGTGAGGACGTGATGTCGCGGGTCATTTACGGCACCCGCGTTTCGCTCGAGGTCGGCATTGTCGGGACCGCGATCGCAACCGTCATCGGCGTCGTCGTGGGCGTGCTCGCGGGTTTCTATCGCGGCTGGGTCGACACGCTGCTTTCGCGTCTGATCGACGTCGTGCTGTCGATCCCGATCCTGCTGCTCGGCCTCGGCATCGGCGCCGCCTGCTCGGTGCGCGGCTGCGTCAACGGCACGATTCAGCCGGGGCTCGGCGTGATCATCTTCCTGATCACGCTCGTCAACTGGACCTACATCGCGCGCATCGTCCGTGGCCTTGTGCTGTCGTTGCGCGAGCGCGAGTTCGTCGATGCCTCGCGCGCGCTCGGTGCCTCCAACGCGCGCATCATGTTCCGCGAGATCCTACCCAACCTCGTCGCGCCGGTGATTGTCTATGCGACGTTGCTCGTGCCGATCAACATCCTGATCGAGGCCTCGCTCTCGTTCCTGGGCGTCGGCGTGCGCCCGCCGACGGCGAGCTGGGGGCAGATGATCGCCTCGGCCACGCCGATCTTCAACACCGCCTGGTGGTACATGACCTTCCCCGGCATCGCGCTGCTGCTGACGGTGCTTGCCTTCAACCTGCTCGGTGACGGCTTGCGCGACGCACTTAACCCACGTACCGCTCGGTGAGCCGAGTATGAAAAACAAAACAAAGGAGGCGCCTCGATGAGGTCGCTCAAGACGATTCTGCTGGTAGGCCTGGCTGGAGTGCTTGCACTGGCACTTTCTGCCTGTGGCTCCAGTAGCCCTACCAGCAGCAGCTCGGGCAGCACAGGCGCCGGCAGTGGCGTCGCGGCCGGAGTCCTGACTCCCGCGACCGAGTCGCTTACCGGGGGAACCAAGGGAGGAACGCTGACCGTCCTCAACCATGAGGATTTCGAACATATCGATCCAGGTCAGTCCTACTTCTCGATCGACTACGAGGCCGTCTACGCGACCCAGCGGCCGCTGTACTCCTACAAGCCCAACACCTTTACGGAAGTGACGCCTGACATGGCGGAAGGCCCGCCGAAGATCAGCGACGGTGGCAAGCTCGTCACGGTCAAGATCCGCAAAGGCGTCCACTTCAGCCCGCCCGTGAACCGCGAAGTGACCTCAGCCGATGTCGCCTACGCGATCGAGCGCGCTGCCAACCCGAACGTCGCGAACCCTTACTACCTCGGCTACTTCAGTGCGGTTGAAGGTATGCCCAAGGCCAGCGGTGGCCCCGTCGCGGGGATCAAAACCCCCGACAAGAGCACGATCGAATTCAAGCTCACCGAACCGGCCGGGCAGATCGTCGCCGACGCGCTCGTGCTGCCGATGAGCGCAGCTGTGCCGCCGGAGTACGCGAAGAAGTATGACGCCAAGAAACCGAGCGAATACGGCAACTACCAGGTTGCGACCGGGCCTTACATGTTCAAGGCCGACAGCTCGGGCAAAGTGCTCGGCGTCGGCTACCAGCCGGGCAAGTCGGCAACGCTCGTGCGTAACCCGAATTGGGTCGCAAGCACGGACTACCGGCCCGCCTACCTAGACGAGATCGACATGAAGATCGGCGGCGACACCGAGGTCATCGGTCGGCAGGTGCTGGAAGGTTCACACATCGTGCAGAACGACACACCGGCTCAGGCGATCGTCAAGCTCGCGTATGAAAAATTCCGCAAACAGCTGTTGATCGCGCCTGGTGCGGGCGACCACTACGTGGCCGTCAACAACAGCTACGGACCGTTCAAGAACGTCAACCTGCGCAAGGCCTTCTGGGCCACGCTCGACCGCGAAGCGATGGACAAGGCGCGCGGTGGATCGCTGGTGACGAACGTGATGACGCACTTCCTCTACCCGGAAACGCCTGGGTTCGATGAAGCGGGTGGCCTCACTGGCCCGAAGGTGGACTACAACGAAAGCCCGCAGGGCAACATCACGGTTGGTGAAAAGTACATGAAGCTCGCCGGCTACCCGAGCGGTAAATACACCGGCTCGGAAACTGTGCAGATCGTCGGCTCGACCGGTAACCCGGCCCCGCAGGATGCGGAAATCGCCAACCAGGCGCTCAAGAGCCTGGGCTTCAAAACGAAGCTCAACCTCGTCGACCAGTCCGTTATGTACTCCAAGTACTGCGGCGTGGTCAGCGAAAAGATTGACGTGTGTCCGAACGTCGGCTGGATCGCCGACTTCGGTGACGGTCAGGCAGTGCTCGACGTGCCGTTCAACGGCAAGCTGATCGTCAAGAACGGGACCAACTCCAACTGGGGCCTGGTCAACCACGAAAAAATCAACAACGCGATGGCTGCTGCCGAGAAGCTCATCGGCGCCCAGACACGCTCAGCGGCGTGGGCCAAGATCGACGAAGAACTCGTCGCTGAAGCAGTGGCTGTCCCCTACGACTGGGACAAGCAGCCGGTGATCGAGGCCAAAGATGTCGTCGGCGTCGGCGACCAGTGGAACATCGGTTCCTGGGACTTCAACTACACCTCGTTGAAGTAGGCAGGACCGGAGGAATCGCCTGAGGGGGAGCGGCCGCGCGTCGCTCCCCCTCACGGCATCAGTAGACCCAAACCAACTCCACCATTAACATTAAAAATCTTCACATGAGCGACTGAGACATGGCCCGTTACATCATCCGCAGGCTGCTCTGGGGCGTTGCCCTGCTGATCATCGTCTCCGCGCTCACGTTCATCCTGTTCCGCATTCTCCCCACCGGCGACCCGGCCAAGCTCCGGGCCGGGCGCCTGCAGAACCCGAAGATCATCGCCGAGATTCGCCACGACCTTGGTCTCGACAAGGGGCTTTTGACGCAGTTTTGGCTCTACATGAAGGGCATCTTCCTGCACTTCGATCTCGGCTTCAGCTACTACTCAAACGCGCCTGTAAAGTCGCTGATCTCAAGCCGTCTGCCCGCCACGCTCTCGCTCGTCTTCGGCGGCGCGGTGCTGTGGCTCACGACCGGGCTCGCGGTCGGCATCATCTCGGCGCGCAAACCGCGCTCGCGCGTGGACCGGGTCAGCATGGGTGGCGCGCTCGTGCTCGTCTCCGCGCCCGAATACTGGCTCGGGCTGATCTTGCTCTACGTGTTCGCGGCTGATATCGGCCAGGTGCGCATCTTTCCTGGAGCGGGCAGCTATGTCGGCCTGACCGGCGAACCGCTGAAATGGTTCACCTCGCTGATCCTGCCCTGGATCGTCGTGGCCGCGGGAACAGCGGCGATCTACGCGCGCATCATGCGCGGCAGCCTGATCGAAACGATGGGCGAGGACTACATCCGCACCGCGCGCGCCAAGGGTCTCTCCGAGCGTCGCGTGGTCATGCGCCACGGGGTGCGTGCGGCGATCAGCCCGATCATCACGATTCTTGGCCTCGACATCGCTGCGCTGCTCGGTAGCTCGGTGCTCGTGGAAACGGTCTTCGACATTCCCGGCATCGGTCGCCTGAACTACGACGCGATCACCCACTCGGACTTCCCGATCGTGCAGGGCACCGTGCTGATCGCGGCGCTGTTCGTAGTCGTCGCGAACATACTCGTGGACATCGCCTACGCCTATCTCGACCCACGGGTGCGCTACTCGTGAGCCGGCTTCGCCTCGCCGCCCCTGGCCGCGTTCTCGGTCGCTCGCGTGCTGGCCGATCGGCGATCCCGACGATCGACGATCGGTACGCCACGCTCCCTGCGTCCTTGCCAGAAACGGCGATGCGGGCGCCGGATTGGACCCCCCGACCGTGAGTGCCGCCGCCGAGCCGCTTCTGCGCGTCGAGAACCTGCGCGTGGAGTTCCCAACCGAAGACGGGGTAGTGCATGCGGTCGACGGGATCAGCTACGAGGTCCAGCGTGGGCGCACGCTCGGGATCGTGGGGGAGTCCGGTTCGGGCAAGACCGTCTCCTCGCTGACGACGCTCGGGCTGACGCGCGGGCAGGGCGCGAACATATCGGGACGCATCCTGTTCGAAGGCCGTGACCTCGTCGATCTCTCCGAACAGGACCTGCGCGCGGTCCGGGGTAACGAGATCGCGATGGTCTTCCAGGACCCGCTGTCCTCGCTACACCCCTTCTTCAAGGTCGGCGCGCAGTTGATCGAGGCGGTGCTCGCCCACCAAAATGTCTCCAAGGCGAAGGCGCGCGAGCGAGCGATTGAGCTACTCGGGCTCGTCGGCATTCCTGACCCCGCACGGCGTGTCGATGAGTTTCCGCACGAGTTCTCCGGTGGCATGCGCCAGCGCGCGATGATCGCGATGGCGCTCGCCAACGAGCCGAAGCTGCTGATCGCCGATGAGCCCACGACGGCGCTCGACGTGACCGTGCAGGCGCAGATCCTCGCGTTGATGGAACGCCTGCAAAAGGAACTCGGGATGGCGATCGTGATCATCACCCACGATCTCGGCGTCGTGGCCGAGCTGGCCGACGACATCGCCGTGATGTACGCCGGGCGGATCGTCGAGACGAGCACCGCCGAGCTGCTCTTCTCCAAGCCTCAGCACCCCTACACGTGGGGCCTTTTGAAGTCGATCCCGACGCTCGACGGTGCGCGCGATGAGCCACTCGTGCCGATCTCGGGCTCGCCGCCGAGCCTGATCAACCCGCCATCGGGTTGCCACTTCCATCCGCGCTGCCCCTACGTCACAGCCCGATCACGCGCGTATCGACCCACAGCTCGAGCCCGTGCCGGACGAGCCCGGTCACCAGGTCGCATGTCTGCTCGAGGCCGACGTGCGCCGGCGCCTGTGGCGCGAGCTGCGCGCCGGGCGGCTGCCCGACGAGGCACTCGCCGCGGTTGGGCAGGGCGGGTGGAGAGACGCGATGAGCACGCTCGTTGAAGTTCGCGACCTCGTCAAGCACTTCCCGATCACGCGCGGGATCGTGATCCAGCGCAAAGTCGGCGCCGTGCAGGCCGTCGACGGCGTCAGCTTCGACATCGAGCAGGGCGAGACGCTCGGGATCGTCGGCGAGACAGGCTGCGGCAAGAGCACCACCGCGCGCCTGATCATGCGCTTGCTGGCGCCAACCAGCGGCAGCATCCGCTTCGACGGTCAGGACATCACGAACCTCAAGGGCGCGAGCCTGAAGGCGATCCGGCGCGACATGCAGATGATCTTCCAGGACCCCTACTCCTCGCTGAACCCGCGCAAGACGATCGGCACGATCATCGGCGAGCCGTTCGTGATCCACGGTCTTGAGCAGGGCAAGGGCGAGCGCCGCAAAGCGGTGCAGACGCTGATGGAGACAGTCGGGCTGAACCCCGAGCACTACAACCGCTACCCGCACGAGTTCTCTGGCGGGCAGCGCCAACGGATCGGCGTCGCGCGTGCGCTCGCGCTGAAGCCCAAGCTGCTGATCGCCGACGAGCCGGTCTCCGCGCTCGACGTCTCGATCCAGGCGCAGGTGCTAAACCTGCTGCGCGATCTGCAACGCGAGTTCGGCTTGACGGTGGTGTTCATCGCGCACGACCTCTCGGTCGTGCGCCACATGTGCGATCGCGTGGCGGTGATGTACCTCGGCAAGGTCGTGGAGATCGGCCCCGGTGACGCGCTCTACGGCTTCCCGCGTCATCCCTACACGGGAGCTTTGCTCTCCGCGGTCCCTGTCGTCGATCCCTCACGTCACGGCGAGCAGCGCCGGCTGCTCAGCGGCGACGTACCGAGCCCGGCCAACCCGCCGAGCGCCTGCCGCTTCCACACGCGCTGCCCAAAGGCGCAGGAGCGCTGCTCGACGGATGAGCCGCTGCTCGAGGAGCAGGACTCGGGCACCAGGGCGGCCTGCCACTTCCCACTCACCCGCGAGGAGATCCCGGCGATCGGCGTACGATCCGGCGATGAGCAGCGAGCGCTCTGAGCACGACAGCCGCCCGGCCGCGGAGGCCGAAGCGCTGCTCAGCCGGCTGATCGCCTTCAACACGGTCAACCCGCCGGGCAACGAGCGCATGGCCCAGGAGTACCTCGCAGAGCATCTCAGCGCGGCGGGCTTTGAGTGTGAGCTGCTCGGCGCCGAGCCGGGCCGGCCCAACCTCGTGGCGCGCCTACGCGGCAGGGAGCCGGGGCCGACGCTCTGCTACCTCGGGCACGTCGACACCGTGCTCGCGAACGCGGCGGAGTGGACGCACGACCCCTGGTCGGGGGACCTCGCCGACGGCTACATCTGGGGTCGCGGTGCGCTCGACATGAAGTCTCAGGTTGCCGCCGAGATCGCCGCCGGGGCCTCGCTCGCGCGCGGCGGCTGGCGCCCGACGCGCGGCGATCTGCTGATCGTGGCGGTCGTCGATGAGGAGACGGGAGGCGAGCTTGGTGCGAAATGGATCACCGAACATCATCCCGAGAAGGTTCGCTGCGACCTGCTCGTCAACGAGGGCGGGGGAGCCGTCTTCGAATACAACGGCCGCCGCTGCTACGGCGTCTGCTGTGCGGAGAAGGGCGTCTTTCGCTTTACCCTCACCACCGACGGGGTCGCCGGGCACGCCTCGATGCCGAGCATGGGCGAGAACGCGCTGCTGAAGATGGGTCCGGTGCTCGAGCGCCTCGCCGCACGCCAGCCTTCCTACCTGCCGACGGAGGAGCCGCGCGCGTTCCTGCGCGGGATCGGTGAGGACCCCGAGGACCCGGAGGGCTCGATTGCGCGGCTGCACGCCGCCGATCCGCGCCTGGCGACGATGTTCGAGCCGATGCTCGGCGTGACCTTCACGCCGACGCGCATCCGCGCGTCGGAGAAGATCAACGTGATCCCGAGCCGCGCGGAGCTGAAAGTCGACTGTCGCGTGCCCCCCGGTCTCGGCGAGCAGGAGGTCCGCGCGGGCCTCCTGGAGGTGCTCGGCGAGGGTGGAAGCGGCCCCGACCCGTCTTTTAGCATCGAGTTCAGCGAGCGCGTCGTCGGCAACCGCTCGCCGATGGAGTCAGAGCTGATGGACACGATCGCGGCCTGGATCGCCGAGCGCGACCCGGGCGCGCGAGGTCGTGCCCGTGATCCTGCCCGGCTTCACCGACTCGCGCCACTTCCGCCTCGCCTTCCCCGAGTGCGTCGCCTATGGCTTCTTCCCCCACCGTCACCAGACGCTTCTGGCGAGCGCGCCGCTCGTGCACGGCGCCGACGAGCGCATCGACGTACGCGACCTCGCCTTCGCGACGGAGCTTTTCCGCGACCTCGCGCAGCGCGTGCTCGGCTGATCGCAGCCAGCCCTCGACATTCGCGCCTGCAACCCGCATAATCGAGACAGATGCCAAGGATGGTGCGCTTCAGGAGGTGTTCACGGATGAGCACGCAGGCGAGCGTCGCAACCAACTCGACCGGCGCTGGTTCCCACGCGGCGCATGCGGCTACGCACGCGGCCGCGGGCACTCACGTCGCGCCCGCTGCCGCGGGCCATACAGCGCTCAGCGACGCCGCCGCGAAGCAGGCGGCGCTCGTGCACGCCAAAGCGATCGCCACGGTGCCCGTCGTCCTCGCGACGCCAAAGGTCTCCTTCGCCCAGGAAATCCAGAACTGGGCGCCTGAACTGGCAGCCGGTCTTGATGATCGTCTTCTTCGGCGCGATCCTGTTCGTGCTGTGGCGCACGCTGAAGGTGATGCCGCGCACGAAGCCTCAGCAGATCAAGCCGTCCTCCGATCAGGCCGTGACCTTCGCCGACATCGCCGGCGTCGACGAGGCCAAGGCCGAGCTTTCTGAGATCGTCGAGTTCCTGCGCGACCCCAAGTCCTTCGCTGCGCTCGGTGCGCAGGTGCCGAAGGGCATCCTCCTGCACGGACCGCCCGGCACCGGCAAGACGCTGCTCGCGAAGGCCGTGGCAAACGAGTCCGGAGCGCAGTTCTTCGCCCAGTCGGCGGCCTCCTTCGTGGAGATGTTCGCCGGCCTCGGCGCGGCGCGCATCCGTCGCCTGTTCGCGATCGCGCGCAAGCACGAACCGGCGATCATCTTCATCGACGAGCTCGACGCCGTCGGCGGGCGGCGCGGCATGGACATCTCGGGCGAGAAGGACCAGACGCTCAACCAGCTGCTCGTCGAGATGGACGGCTTCTCCTCCAGTGGGCGCGTCGTCGTGATCGCCGCGTCGAACCTGCTCGAGAAGCTCGACCCGGCGCTGTTGCGACCCGGGCGCTTCGACCGCCAGGTGTTCGTCGTGCCACCCGACGTGCGCGGACGCCTCGGCGTGCTGCAGGTGCACACGCGCAACAAGCCGCTCGAGGATGTCGACCTCGGCCTGGTCGCCCAGCAGACGAGCGGGCTGACGGGCGCGGACCTCGCGAACATCTGCAACGAGGCAGCGATCTTCGCGACGCGCCGCGGTGCGAAGGCGATCGCTGGCAGAGACTTCGACTCGGCGCTCGAGCGAGTGATCGCGGGCGTGCAGTCAAAGCGCGTGCTCGACCAGCACGAGAAGCGCGTCGTCGCCTTCCACGAGGCCGGCCACGCGCTCTGCGGCGAGCTGCTGCCTTCGGTCGATCGCGTGCACCGCATCTCGATCGTGCCACGCGGGCGCGCGCTCGGCTACACCCTGAACCTGCCCGCCGAGGATCGCTACCTGAAGACGCGCGAGGAGCTGCTCGACTACATGACCGTGCTGCTCGGCGGCCGTGTCGCGGAGCAGATCGTCTTCGGCGCGATCACCACCGGCGCCTCCGATGACCTCAAGCGCGTAGCCGACATCGCCCACTCGATGGTCCACGACTTCGCGATGGTGCACCTCCGGCGTGGGCCGCTCGCCGGACGGCGACGTGCGCCTATCGGAGACGACGCTACGGATTCGCGACGAGGAGCGCCAGGACCTGATCGAAGAGGCGCGCCGTGCCGCGCAGAAGCTGATCGTCGCGCACCGCGCGCACCTCGACGCGCTCGCCCACGAGTTGCTCGAGAACGAGGTGCTCGACCGCGACTCGATCGACCGCATCATGGAGGGCGTGCCGCGCATGGAGCGCGCCCCCGGTGTCGGCCTGCGCGTGGTCGCCGCCACGCCGCACCCGCCGCCGCTTGGGCCGGCGCCGATCGGCCTGCCGGACGTCACTCCCTAGCGCAGCGGCGCACGGCTATAGACTGCGGCGGGTGTTCAGCCGAATCGATCACATCGGGGTGGCCGTCGAGGAGATCGAGCCCGCGCTCGAGCTCTACCGCGACAGCTTCGAGCTGACCGTCGCTCACCGCGAGGTCGTCAGCGATCAGGGCGTCGAGGCGGTGCTGCTGGACGTGGGCGAGAACCACGTCGAGCTGCTGGCGCCGCTGGGCCCCGACACGCCCGTCGGCCGTTTCCTGGCCAAGCAAGGCCCAGGGCTTCACCACGTGGCCTACCAGGTGAGCGACATCGAGGCGACGTTGCAGAAGCTCAAGCAGGCGGGCCTCGCGCTGATCGACGAGCAGCCTCGCACGGGCATCCGCGGCTCGCGCGTCGCCTTCATGCACCCGCGCGCCACCGCCGGCGTGCTCACTGAGATCGTCGAGCCAGCAAGCGAGGAGGTCCACTGATGGCACGTTCGACCCGTCGCGTGACGGTGGGTTTCCAGGGCGGCCAGGTGCTCGCCCTGAGGCTCACAGACGAGGCGCTGAAGAACTTCAACGCGGCGCTCGGCAGCGTCGGCTGGCACGAGCTCGACAGCGAGGACGGCCCGGTGCGGGTCGACCTCGCGCAGATCGTCTACGTGGGCGCCGAGAGCGACGAGCTGCGCGTTGGCTTCGGCTAGCGCGCGCTGATTGCGCGCTGCTTCGAGCAGCGATGAACCTAGACGAGCGTTTGCTCCTGGTGGCACGCACGCGCGGCCACACGCCCAGGGCCGAGCGCGCCGTCGCGTGCGTCTCACGACTCGGCGAGCACGGCGCGGTATGGCTCGCGATCGGCGCGATCGGCAGCGTCCTTGAGCCGCGAAGGCGCTCGCGCTGGCGAGGAGCTGCGTTGAGCGTGGCGGCCACAAACGCGGCGAACGTGACGATCAAGCTGGTCGTCGGGAGACGCCGCCCCGATCTCCCCGGCCTGCCGCCGCTAGCAGGCACGCCCACCGGGCTTAGCTTTCCCAGCGCGCACGCCTCGACCTCCTTCGCTGGAGCGCTCGCCTATGCGCGCCTTGGCCTGCCTGCCACCCCGCTGTACGCGCTTGCGGGTGGCCTGGCGATGTCACGGCTTTACCTGGGGGTGCACTACCCGTCGGACATCCTGGCGGGGGCTGTGCTGGGCACGCTGGTGGCACGGCGGATCGTCAGGCCGGAAAGGGACATATTGGTGTAGCACGATTCGTGGTACACTGCGGGTCATGTCCCGTGCTCTACACGTCCGCCTGGACGCCGACGCCGAAGCCGCGCTCGCGGTGCTTCGCGCGGAAGGCATGAGCGACTCGCAGGCTGTGAGGAGCGCTCTGAAAGAGGCGCGTGCGCAGCGGCGCCGGCGCGAGACGCTACGCGAGGAGGCGCGCCGCATAGCCTCCGACGCGGGGGATCTCGCGGAGATGGCCGCGCTGCGTGAGCAGCTCGACGAGCTCACGCCGGCGTGGCCGGCCGACTGATGGTGCGCGGCGATGTGGTGCGGCTCGCTTCCCCCCGTCGGGCGCGCGGCCACGAGCAGCAGGGCATAAGGCCGGGCGTTGTCGTACAGGCCGACGAGCTGCTTGCCCTCAGCACGGTGCTGATCGCTCCGACCTCGCGCTCCGCGGCGGCGGCGACGTTTCGTCCGATGATCGAGCTGGAGGGAGTCTCCACGCGCGTGCTCACCGATCAGCTGCGCGTCATCGATGCGCAGGCGGTCAAGGAGAGCCTCGGACATCTCAGCCACGGTGAGATGGCGGCCCTGGACGACGCCCTGGCGCTCGTCCTGGGGCTTGCGGCGTGAGGCCGGCGCCATGAGCACGCGCATCGGCATCGTGGGGATGCCCAACGCGGGTAAGTCCTCGCTGTTCAACGCGCTCACCAAAGCGGGCGCGGAGGCTGCCAACTACCCGTTTACGACGATCGAGCCGAACGTCGCGGTGGTGCCCGTGCACGACGAGCGCCTCGAGCAGGTCGTCGCGACCGTGGGCGCCTCCTCGATCGTGTGGGACACGATCGACTTTCACGACATCGCCGGGCTCGTCGCGGGCGCGAGCAAGGGCGAGGGGCTCGGCAACCGTTTTCTCGCGAATATCCGCGAGACCGACGCGATCGTGCACGTGGTGCGCGCGCACGGGGATGAGAACGTGATCCACCCCGAGGGTCGCGTGGACCCGCTCGCGGACATCGAGACGATCGAGACGGAGCTCGTGCTCGCAGACCTCGAGCAGGCCGAACGTCGCGTCGAGCGCGTCGCCCGCCAGGCGCGCAGCCTCGACCGCGCCCTGATCGCCGAGGAGGGCTGGCTGCGCGCGGTGATCGAGGCACTGCAGGCCGGTCGCCCGGCACGCTCGGTGCCGGTTCCCGAGGAGGCGCCGAACGCGGCTCGGGACCTCGGCTCGCTGACTAGCAAGCCGGTGCTGTTCGTGGCAAACGTCGATGAGGGCTCCGAGGTGCTGCCCGCCGTGATCGCCGAACACGCGGCCTCGCACGGGGCAGGGGCAGTAGCGGTCTCCTCGCGGATCGAGGCGGAGCTCGCCGAGCTCGATGACGAGGATGCGGTCGCGATGCGCGCCGAGCTCGGTGTAAGCGAGTCGGGCCTGGCACGCGTCGTGCGCGGAGCCTTCGACCTGCTTGAGCTGATCGCCTTCTTCACCGCCGGGGAGGGCAAGCCGGCGCAGTCCTGGCACCTGCATCGTGGTGAGAGCGCTTGGCATGCCGCGGGACAGATCCACTCCGACATTCAGAAGGGCTTCGTGCGTGCTGAAGTGATCGGCTGGCGCGAGCTCGTCGACGCCGGCGGCTATGCGGGCGCGCGCGACCACGGCACGCTGCGCCTCGAGGGCCGCGACTACGTGATGAGCGACGGCGACGTGATCACCGTCAAGTTCACGCCGTAGCTAGCTTCTCCAGCCGCTCGGCGAGGCGGCGCATGCCGAGCTCCCGGCAGCGCGCGGCGCCGGACGCGAAGTCGCTCTCGCGATCGGCAACGGGCGCCACCTCGATTAGCTGCAGCGTGGCGATCTGCTTGAAGTCGAGCAGCAGTTGCTCGTGCTCGAGCAGCGTGCCCACGATGCGCGGACGCAGCGGCGGCAGCGGCGCGTGGGCAGCGGCGAGCAGCGCCTCTAGCGTGCCGTGCTCGCGCAGCAGCTCGCGCAGCGGTCTTCGCGCCGATGCCGGGGGCTCCAGGAAGGCCGTCGGAGGGGTCGCCGCGCAGCGCGATGAAGTCCGGCACGTGCGCGGGCTCGACGCCGTAGCGCTCGCGCACCTGCTCGGGCCCGATCTCAACGTGCTCCTCGCCCTTGCGCATTTCAAGCACAGCGACGTGCTCGCTCGCGGCGCCGTAGAGGTCACGGTCGCCCGTCAGCAAGCAGCGCACGGCGCCCTTGCTCTTGCTCGCGGCGGGCGTAGGAGAACATCACGTCGTCGGCCTCCAGATCCTCGCTACCGGGCACGCTCCAGCCGAAGGCCTCAAGCAGCGATGGCGCGAGCTGTCCATTGCGCGGCGAGCTCGGGTGGCATCGGATCGCGGTGCGCGTGGTAGGGCGGATATAGCTCGACGCGGTAGGCAGCCTGCTCGGCTCCGGTGCAGGCGACGACGCCGCGCGGGCGCCCCGACGGTGGCGGCGATTCCAGCAGCGAGAGGATCACGTTGACGGTGCCGAGCAGTGCGTTCACCGGTCGGCCCTCGCTGTCGGTGATCGATTTGGGCAGCGCGAAGAACGAGCGATAGAGCAGCCAGGGAACGTCGGCGATCAGCAGGGGCGCGGGCACGACTACAAGCGTATGCGTCCGCGGCGTTGCGCCGGTGCGCGGCGCGCCGCGCCGCGTTGCGCCGGTTGTCTCGTGAGCTATTCGGCGGCCACGCCACCGGTCGCGGCCGTGCTCGCCGGTGGGCCGCCAGGGGCCTGGGAGCCGCCCTGCGGAGCGGTCGGGGCTGGCGGCGGCGGGCTGCTCGGGGGGCTCGGCAGCGGCGTGCGTCCGCTGCGGTCGGGCTCATGGTGCACAACGCCTGCGATCTTGACGCTGAAGTAGGCCCAGGTGCTGCTGAGGCCGAAGGCGCCCGCGAGCTGCGGTCCGCTGACGGGCGTCACCCCGCGCGAGCCGAGTACCTCGGCCGCGACGATGCGTGGCGAGGCGCCCCGGCTCAGTACCTCGATGCCGCGGAAGGCGCCCTTCAGCAGACCGTGTAGGCGAGCGGCGGCTGCATGGAAGCTGAGGCTGAGTTTCCAGGCCGAGGCGGTGCGGCTTTCGTAGGGGTCGCTGACGCCGCGCAGCCAGGGTTGCGGCTTCGGAGCCGAGGAAGGCGTCCTCGATGTTCTCGGTCATGCCACCGGAGCTGGCGAAGAAGTAGGTGGGAACGGGCTTGCCCGCGTAGAGCACGATCTGCCCGGCGGTCGCCTTGACGGCGCTGTTCGTGGCGGCCGTTTCGGCGCCACGACCACGGTAGACCTGCGAGCGGGTGTCGGAGTAGACGTCGAAGCGTGAGCCGCCGGCGTGCGAGGTCAGCGCGTAGGTGCGGCTCGCGATCGCCTGCGCTTCGAGAGCCGCCGGCGGGCCAGCTGGAGGGAACCTCTGCGGAGACCACGCCGCGCACGTAGCGCTCGAGCGGGACCTTCACCACCTTCGACCCGACGAGCACCCGCACGAGCTTCTTCGGCGGCGCCTGGCCGATCGTGGTCCCGGTGTAGTAATGCGCGAGGATCGTCGGAGCGCTCGCGCCGTGCTGGGCGTAGCCGAGCGCGCCGTCCTGACTCATGCCGACGCCGTGCCCGTTGCCCGCACCTTCGATGATTAGCGTCGAGGCATGCGCCGGGGCGCTGGCCAGGAGTGCCCCAAGGAGCGCGCCAAGAGCCGCGCGACAGGCGCGCCGGACGGTCCCCGGACGGGCGCGGGGGCGGTGATAGGTTGAGAGCGTGAGCGGCATCGCTGCCAACATCAACACGCCCAGCTTGTCACGGTCGCGCTCGAGGAGAGCCTGCATGCTTTATCGGTCGGGTGCCTGCGCACCGCGCCTGAGGCCTGCACGATGACTGGCGTTCCGAGCGAGCGCTCAGTGCTGGAGCAGGTCCCGACGCAGCTCTACATCGGCGGGTGAGTGGCGCGAGGCGAGCGGTGGTGGCTCGCTTGGCGGTCGAGGACCCCGCAATCGGTGAGGCGCTCGTCGAGGTCGCCGACGGGCAGCCGGAGGATGCCATGGCGGCGCTCGCGGCGGCCTCGGAGAAGCAGGCCGAGTGGGCCGCCTGTGCGCCGCGTGATCGCGGCGAGATCCTGCGCCGAGCCTACGAGGCGATCGTCGCTCAGAGCGATGAGCTGGCGCTCTTGATGACGCTCGAGATGGGCAAGTCGGTGGCCGAGTCGAAGGCCGAGATCGCCTACGCGGCGGAGTTCTTTCGCTGGTTCTCCGAGGAGGCCGTGCGCATCCACGGGCGCTACATGGTCAACACGACCGGCAAAGGCCGCATCCTCACGATGCGTCAGCCTGTCGGGCCGTGCGTGTTCGTAACGCCCTGGAACTTCCCCACGGCGATGGGCACGAGGAAGATCGCGCCGGCAATCGCGGCCGGCTGCACGGTGGTCGTCAAGCCCGCGCAGCAGACGCCGTTGTCGATGCTTGCGCTCGCAAAGATCCTCGAGCAGGCGGGCCTGCCGGGCGGCGTGTTGAACGTGATCACGGCGAAGCACTCGGGCGCGGTGATCGAACCGCTGATCAAGGACCCGCGCACACGCAAGCTGTCCTTCACGGGCTCTACGGAGGTGGGGCGCAAGCTGATCGAACAGTCCGCCGAGCAGATCCTGCGCGTCTCGATGGAGCTCGGCGGCAACGCACCCTTCCTGGTGTTCGAGGACGCAGACCTGGAGAAGGCGGTGGAGGGGGCGATGCTCGCGAAGATGCGTAATGTCGGCGAGGCCTGCACCGCGGCCAATCGCTTTCACGTGCACGAGTCCGTCGCTGAGGAGTTCGCGGCGAAGCTCGCCGAGCGGATGGGCGCGCTGAAGGTCGGGCGGGGCACCGAGCCGGATGTCGACGTCGGGCCGCTGATCGACGCCAACCAGCTCGGCAAGGTGGCCGAGCTCGTCGAGGATGCCGTGGAGCGCGGCGCCAAGGCACTCGTTGGCGGTAGTCGCGTCGGAGGGCAGGGCTACTTCTATGCGCCGACCGTGCTCGCAGGCGTGCCCGAGGACGCACGCCTGCTCGCCGAGGAGATCTTCGGCCCCGTCGCGCCGATCGCGACATTCGCGACCGATGAGCAGGCGCTCGAGGCGGCCAACCGCACCGAGTACGGCCTCGTTGCCTACGTCTACACGCGCGACCTCGACCGCGCCTTCCGCGTCTGCGAGGGGATCGAGACGGGCATGGTCGGGCTCAACCAGGGCGTCGTCTCAAACCCTGCCGCGCCGTTTGGCGGGGTCAAGCAGTCCGGCTTCGGGCGCGAGGGCGGCTTTGAGGGCATCGGGGAGTACCTCGAGACGAAGTACGTCGCGCTGGCGACCTGAGAAGTCGGGGCCGAGGTCAACCCGTCATAGGACGGTGTTGACCTCGAACGCTTCTTCGTTGGTGCGCGTCGCCGTCAGCGAGATACCGACCTGTTCCCCGAGCGAGTTTGTGAGCACTTCGCGCAGGCCTCCTTCGAAGGATTCAGGCTTCTGCCTGCCACCCGAGGCGACGAGCTTGAAGGCAGTCGTCTTCGTCGGTTTTCCCCCCGCGATTGCTCCGATCAGGCCGCCGTCGATGATGGACAGTCCGCTTGTAGTGCAGGCGTATTCGAGGAACGGTGCCGATGCTTCGACCGGGTGCAGCCAGAGGCCCGCGTGCAGTATTTCTTTGCCCAGTTTTTCGGTGATCTTTTCGACTCCCAGCACCCCGTCGAGTGCCGCGCTGCGGAGTTCGCCTTCGGCGGCGCCGGCCGTCGTGCAGCTCCCCCCGAGCGATTCGCAGCCCGTGAAGTCGAGCGTCACTTCGCCAACCGTTTTGACCCCCGTCACTTCGCCTGTGCCGCTCTCGCCGGTACAAGTCACTTTTTCTTTGCTCACGGCGCTTTCCAGCTTGACGATCGTGGTGGGCTTGATCGCGGTCGTGAAGCCACCCGCGTTGACGCCCGGGAGCCATTCGTAGCCGCCGCTGCTCATCGCGCTTTCGGTCTGGCAGCTCGAGGTCGTGAATTCACCGCCGCCGGGAACCTTCACGCAGCGACCGAATTCGGGCGGCTGCTGGCCACCTCCGCCCCCGCCGGTTTCGCCGTCTTCGTTGGGGCTCGTCGCTTCGATCGGTGTACTCGACGGGCTTGTGCCTTCGGGGTCGCTATTGGTGACCGTGATCCTGTAGGTGGTCAGCGGCCGAAGCGGTCCTACGATCGCGCTCGTGGCGCTGGCGCCGACGGTTGCGCTCAGGACCGGCGCGCTCGAGCCGACAGGGGTGGCGGTGACGGTGGAGGAGTTGATCAGCGCTGCCGTGGCCGGGGCTGGTATCCAGCTGACCTGAAAGCGCAGTTCGAGTGCTTCGCCGACTTCGACGTTGGACTGCGTCGCCGTGACGCCGCTGGGAGCAGCGGGTGCTTGGATCGGCGGCGCGCTCGCGTCCAGGAATGCTGCCGTTTCGGTGTTGTAGACGCGGTCGCCATAGGCGTCTTCGGCTGAGAAGGTCGAGCTGACTTCGGCGCTGCCTTCAAGCCTTGCGAAGCTGCGCGTGTCGCCATACCAGTCCCAGCTCCCGCTCGCCCACGCCGAGTAGGTCGTCACTTTGTAGCCACCGCCGCGGCCGCTGCCGCCGCAGCGCGTCTGCATGTAGACCTCTCCCGCGGGATAGCCGTCCGACCCGAAGCCGGTGGCGTAGGCGTGCTCCTGAATGCCCCCGCAGGAGTGTCCGAGGATCGAGAAGGCGGAGCTCTGGCTCAACAGCAGCTGGGTCGTAGCGGCTGTAGCAGTAGAGGCTGCGCCAAGCGCAGCGAGCGCCACGAGCATCGATACGACAGCACCGCACCTGACCTTGTGCATGATTCCCCGCCCCCTGTCGAAATGTTGTGGCCTTGAGCTTAAAACACATCCACAAGAAAGGATCACACCCTAAGCTCCCAAGATGACTCGACGGGGCGCACGGAGCAGCTGAGCGGGCTATGGTCCGCGGCGTGCGGCCAAGAGCTCGAGCGTGAAGATTCACGCCCTGCAAACCGGCAGCGTGCGCGTGAAGCGCAGCTTTCTCTTCCCGAGCCGGGGGCTGCGCCGTCAGCTTGACCTATTCCTCTCGGGCGAGTGGTCGGAGCCGCTTCCGATCCACTGCTGGGCAATCGAGCACGAGGGCGTACTCAGGCTCATCGACAGCGGCGAGACGGCCGCGGCGCGAAATGTGCCCTTTGTGCGCGAATGGAAGTGACCCACGATCAGGAGCTCCCCGCCGCGATGGCCGCTGCCGGTCTGCGGCTCGAGGACGTCGCAGAAGTGGTGCTGACACACGCCCACGGCGACCACATCGACGGCCTGGTTCACGTGCGCGGCGGGGTGCGCGCCAACGAGGTTGAGTTGAGCTATGCGGCGGCGCCGTTTCCAAGCGTAATGCGCCGCGTCCTGCGCCAGCCTTTGCCTGCGCGGTTCGCTCCCGAGCCGTTCGCGCTCGACGCGGGGCCCTTCGGGGCGTTCGCGCGCAGCCGAGCGCTCAGCGACGACGGACGCATCGTCGCTGTCGCCACGCCTGGACACACTCCAGGCCACATCTCTGTGATCTGCATCGATGACGCCGGCCGCCACGTGATGCTCGCGGGCGACGCAACCGACACGCTCGAGCAGCTGCGCTCACTGCGCGCCGATGCAATCGCGCCAGATCCAAAGCTGCACGTCGAGACGCTGAAGACGATCATGGCGCACTGCGCGCAGCATCCGACCGTCTACCTTCCCTCGCACGATCCGCAGTCAGCGGCGCGCTTGGCCGGCGGGGTAATCGTCAGCTGAGAGCCTGGCTGCGCCGACGAGGGGCTCAACCGTAGGTGAACTATTGCCCGCGCTAGTCAAAGCCACTATCGAGTGGTCGCGTGCCCCCGGCCGGGTGGTCGGGGGCACGGACTCCTGGGCGGCCCAAGCTCAGGTGGCGGTGATAAAGCCGCTCATGTAGCCGGCGTGCTGCATCGCCCAGCCATTCGCATCGCTGTCGCAGGGGATGATGCAAAACCAAGAAAAGCGCCCGGCTTCTCTGACCACGAGCTGGTAGGTGTGGACGCCAGGCTTGACGATGATGTTCACGCCCACCTGCGGTGAGGTGATGCTGTGTTCGACATCGTCGGTGTTGTCGATCTTCAGCAGCAGCGGCTGCCCGACCTTCACCGCGAATTCGGTCTTCGTGAAGGTATCGTGCTTCTTGCCGTCGGGACCGAGCTTCGATCCGCCGATCACCTGCAGGCTGATGGCCTTGGCCGGCGCTTTGGACGCGACGCTCGCCGAGCTGCCCGCCGCTGGGGGGGCGACCACGCCGCTCGTGACGGTCACGGTGCTCCGTTCGCTGCTCTGGTTGAGCGCGACGATCGACAGCAGCAGCGCAGCCACGATGCCTGCGCCCGCCAGTCCTTGAAGCACGAGCCGGCCGCTCTTGGCGACCGTGTCGTCGAACTCCTCTTGGTCGTGGAGCTCGGTCTCCGCGTCTGGTACTTGAACGTGCATCTCATCACCCGCCTTCGAGTTGCTGCGTTGTCTTGTGTGCCACGGCTACAAGCAAACACCCGCGAGAGCTCCGGATCATCCGCGCCGCCCCGCTCGATCTGTCAGGGTTTCTCCGCAGTCGGTCGGCCCGGCGTGGCGGGCTGAACGATGTCTTGCGGGACCGACTGGCGCTGCGGCTAGAGTTTTTGTCCGATGCGTCCCCGCCTCTCATCCGCAGGCGCGATCGGAGGGCTGCTCGCGCTCACCATGGCGCTCCTCAGCGGTTGCGGATCATCCTCCTCGCAGGGCAACGGCTTGGGGTCCAAGAGTCCGACCGAAGTCGTGGCCGCCGCCAAAGCGGCCGCGACGGGCGCGGCCTCCGCGCACGTCGCGGGCTCAATTGTCGACGAAGGCAAGCCGATAGCACTCGATATGGAACTCGTCGCGGGCAAGGGTGGCAGGGGCAGGCTCACGCTGGAAGGCCTGAGCATCAACCTCGTCCAGCTCAACGGCGCCGTGTACATGAACGGCAGCTCGGCCTTCTACAAGCATGTCGCGGGCGCCGCGGCGGCACAGCTCCTGCAGGGAAAATGGCTGAAGGCCCCCACAACCGATGGCAACTTCGCCTCGCTTGCGCAGCTCACCGATCTGGGCAAACTGATCGGCACTGCCCTCGCCTCGCACGGGAAGCTCGTGCGCGCGCCGAGCCGGACGATCGCCGGCCAGAAGGCCGTCGGCGTCACGGACTCCGCGAAGGGGGGGACGCTCTATGTCGCGAGCACCGGAACGGCCTTCCCGATCGAGATCACGAAAAGTGGCTCCAGCGGCGGCACGATCACCTTCGATCGCTGGAATAAGCCGGTCAGCTTGAGCGCTCCGGCCAATGCGATCAATATTGACCAGCTGAAGAGCGGTCACTAAGCCGACGCGCGCTCGGCCATACGTCTATGTGCGCCAAACCCGGGTCAAGCCCGCCGCGGCGGGCGTCGAACCCGAGGCTGACACACGACGCAAATCTGGGGACCGGACAAGGACGCGAGAGTTCTCACAGTGAACGGTGCAATCCAAGCAAGTCTGTTGCAGAGCCCTCCCGAGCGCGGGGGACTGGCGCACGCCGAGGTAGGGCACGGGACAATCGACGGATTCGGTGGTTTCGTGCGTAGACTGGACCGCGTGGGCAACGGGCATGGCAGTCGGCCACCCGCAGGCGACCGAACCCCGCGGGGTTCGGCCAAGCGTCGCTACCCGCTCCTGGGTCTGGCGGGGTGGGCGGTGCTCTGCTTGGCAGCGGTTGCAGCGGCGCTGATCGCCGGCATCTCCTCGACGGTCGCCGGCTGCCTGGTCGTGCTCGGCTGCTCGGCTGTGGCCCTCGGCTGGCGCTTCGGCGAGTACGGGCGCGGCGCGCTCGAGGACGAGATCGACAGCCGCACGGCGGACCTCAAACGGGCGCTCTCAGAGCTCGAGATCGCGCAGGCTGAGACCGTGCAGCGACTGTCGATGGCGGTCGAGTTCCGCGACGAGGACACGGGCGCGCACATCGAGCGGATCGGGCGCTTCTCGGTGCTGCTCGCCGAGCACATTGGCATGGACCCCGAGTTCTGCGAGCGGCTGAAGCACTCCGCGCCGCTGCACGACGTCGGCAAGGTCGCGATCCCAGACGCGATCCTGCTCAAGCCCGGCCCGCTGACACCAGAGGAGCGCGCGATCGTCGAGACGCATGCGGAGGAGGGTCACCGGCTCGTGCGCGGTTCCTCCTCCTCGATCCTCGACATGGCCGCCACGATCGCGCTCAGCCACCAGGAGAAGTGGGACGGCAGCGGTTACCCGCGCGGCCTGAAGGGTGAGACGATCCCGATCGAGGGCCGGATCGTCGCGGTCGCCGACGTCTTCGACGCGCTCACCAGTGACCGCGTCTACCGCAAGGCCTTCTCCGTCGATGAGGCTGTGCAGATGATGCGCGAACAGCGTGGGCGCCACTTCGACCCCGTGCTGCTGGACGCCTTCATGGAAGTCCTCGGCCGCTCCGGCCCGGACGCGCGCGAGCAGCTGCGCTCCGATCCGGCGGCGCTCGTGGAGAGCACGCTCGAGACGTTCGCCAACGCGCTCGAACGCGGCGATGCCGAGATGGCCGAGGGTGCGATCGCGACCGCGATCGAGGACGGGATCTCGCCGACCACGCTGCACGCGGAGGTGATCGGTCCGACGCTGCGCCGCATCGATGTGCTCTCACAGGCGGGCCAGCTCGACACCGAGCGCCAGGTGCGCGCAAAAACGATCATCCGGCGCGTGCTCGCGACGCTCTACCGCTATATGACGGGGAGCACCGAGCCCACGCGCCAGCGCGTGCTGATCGCGGGTCTGGAAGGCGATGAGTACACGCTCGGGTTGCAGATGGTCCACGACCAGCTCGCCGCAGCAGGCTTCCAGACGGTCTTCGACACCGAGCTCTCGCCAGAGCGGCTCGTGGCGCTCGTCTCCAGCCAGTCCCCCGAGGTGATCGTGCTCGGCGCTACGGGGTCCGGCCCGCTCGCGTCGATCGAGGGCGCACTGCGCGATCTGCGTAGTTCGCACGCGGGCATTCCGATCGTGCTCGGCGGACCGGCGGTCGGGGGCGGCCTGCCGCGCGAGCGCGACGGCATGCGCGTGCTCGAGCGCATCGACGAGACGGTTGAGGCCGTCGAGGATCTGATCGCGCCCGCCGCGTCGACGGCGTCGGTATAGATTCCCGCAGATGACTGCACACGCGATCGTCACCGGCGGGGCCGGCTTCATCGGCTCCCACGTCGTCGACGCGCTGCTCGGCGAGGGCTATGAGGTAACGGTCATCGACGACCTCTCCTCCGGGGACGCCGCGCGCGTGCCCGCGGGCGCGCAGCTGCGCGAGCTCGACATCGTAGATCTCCCGGCGCTCAGGCGGATCGTCAGCGAGATCGCCCCGCGCGCGATCTTCCACCTCGCCGCGCAGGCGAGCGTGGTGGCCTCGGTCGAGGATCCGGGACGCGACTGCGAGGTCAACGTGCGCGGCACACTCAACGTTGTCGAGGTCGCCGGCGAGTGCGGTGCGTCGGTCGTCTTCACCTCCACGGGCGGCGCGCTCTACGGCGACGACGTGCCGATGCCGACCCCCGAGACACGGATACCCGCTCCACTGTCCCCCTACGGTGCCTCGAAGTGGGCTGCGGAGGCCTACGTGAAGACATGGTCGCTCTCCTCCGGTATCCCCCACGCGGTCTGCCGGCTGGGCAACGTCTATGGACCGCGCCAGAGCCCGCACGGGGAGGCTGGCGTCGTGGCGATCTTCACGCACCATCTCTACTCTGATCGGTCGCCGAAACTCTTCGGCCACGGAACGCCGACGCGCGACTACGTCTACGTCTCAGACGTCGTGGGCGCGCTGCTCTCCGCCTCCGGACGCTCGGGCACCTACAACATCGCCACGCAGGTTGAGACCGACGTCGCGACCGTCTGGAGCGAGCTCAGCAACGCGGCCGGCAAGCAGATCGCGCCGCAGCTCGCCGATCTGCGCCCGGGGGAGCTCAAGCGCAGCTGCCTGGATGCGAGTCTCGCCGAGCGCGAGCTCGGCTGGCGCGCTGAGGTGCCGATCGCCGAGGGACTGGGCCTCACCTACGAGGCCTTGATCGCTGAATTCGAGGCGCGCCAGAGCTGAGTTCTCCGTAGCCGCCGGGGGCTAACCGGCGCGGGCTCGGACATGCGTGGAGTTCAGCAGGTGATCGCTGCGGCGCTGCGACGCAGCGTCCGAGGAGAGACACATGCGGATTGCTCCCGGGGCCGCCCTCGTGACCCTGACGACATCGGCGCTGCTCTGTGGCGTCTCCCCAGCCTCAGCGCTCACCGGAGCGCCCGGAGGCACCCAGGCACCCTCTTCACAGCAGGCGGGTGGGATCGAGTATGGGGTCTCCGTAGCGCCGTCTCCACGTCCCGTAATCAGCGCGCTCATGGTCCCAGCCTCGAGTCTCGCGGGCGCGCCGCCGAAGGTCACGGTGCGACTCGATGAGAAGGGCGTGGGGACGGTCTATCTCGGGGTCACGATCACCAGCCTCGCCACCCACCACGCAGCGGTAGTGACAAATATGGGCTGGTCGCACACGGGCCGTACGCTGCTCGTTCGCTGGCCGCGGGGAGCGACGCTGGCGCCCGGCAGCTACCAGGTCAGCGCTAGCGCTCACGACCACCACGGCGGGAGCCTGCTGCGACGCGCTCACAGCTCAGGCGAGGCGACGCTCACGATCAAGGCACCGCCAAAGCCCACGAGCCCGCCGTCGGTTCCGGTGCCAGCGCCAGCCCCGGTGCCTGCGCCGGTCGTGTCCGAAGCAGGCGTCGCAACGCCGGCTCAGACGGTGGCCGCGGGCGCCGTCTTTCCCGTCGCGGGCGCCCACAGCTTCGGCAACGCGGAAAACCGCTTTGGCGCACCGCGCAGCGGTCATATCCACGAGGGTCAAGACGTGCTCACCGCCGAAGGCACGCCCGTGCTCGCGCCCCTGTCGGGTGCGATCGAGTCGACGAGCTATCAGGCGGGCGGTGCCGGCTACTACCTCGTCGAGCACACCGGGGCAGGTCTCGACCTTCTCTTCGCGCACTGTCAGGCCGGGACTTTCGCGGTCAGCGCGGGCCAGGGCGTGAGCCCCGGGCAGCTCCTTTGCCACGCCGGGCAGACGGGCGATGCCACCGCACCGCACCTACACTTCGAGATGTGGGTCGGTGGCTGGCAGACAGCCTCCGGGCACCCGATCGACCCGCTGCCCTACCTTGAAGCATGGGACCACTAGCACCGGTGCTCGCCGAGGGGACACAAAACGCAGGCGCCTCGAGCCGGTAGCATCGGAGCCGCCGAAGACGGCTAGCGGCGAGATAGCTCAGCTGGTAGAGCACACGACTGAAAATCGTGGTGTCGGCGGTTCGAGTCCGCCTCTCGCCATGTGGATGGCTCGGAATTTCATGTGCGTCTTGCAAGGGCTGCTGAGGCGGCGTCTGCTGCTGAGGCGCGGGGAGATGATGTTGCGGCTGGCGAGGCGTGGCGCTGCTACAGGTTGATTCGTGATGCTGGGCGTGACCCGGGTGAGCTGCTGGCCGAGGGCATAGAGCTGAGCAAGCGCGCGACCAGGCTCGCGGCGTCGGCTGGCTGACTGTGTGAGCGATTTCAAGCGTATTCTTGATGGTCTCAACGGTGCTGGCGTGCGCTATGTGCTCGTGGGGGGTATCGCGCTGATACGACATGGCGTTGTCCGCGCGACACGTGATGTCGACGCGATCATTGCCTCGGACCTCGAGAACCTTGTGCAGGTGCGTTCGTTGATCGCGGCGTGGCCTGCGACTCGGCCCGACGGTTCACCGGTGCCAGTGGACATGGTTGCTCCCGGAAGGACGATCAATCTGTCAACGCCTCATGGAGATCTCGATCTCTTGGCTGAGCGTCCGTCCCCACTCAGCTTCCAGGAGCTGTTGGTGCGAGCGGAAGTCCGCCGGGTGGACGGCTCGCAGGCACCGATCTGCTCGCTTGCCGATCTGGTTGCTCTGAAGAGGATGGCTGGTCGCGAACGCGATCTCCTCGACCTTCGCGATCTGGAGATCGCCCATGGTGAGCTGCCCGACAGCCGAACTCCGTCGTGAAGGCGAGGAGGATTCCCCCACAGGGCATGTCGGCGGGTCTGCCGAAGCGACCGGCTCTGAAGCCGGGGAGCTGCGCACCGCCAGGCTGCTCTCAGCACACACCACCTGCCGCCTACAGAGACATTCGATGCTCGTCTACCTCACCGAGGCGATCAGCGCCCATGCTCGCGGGGACCCCGTCCCGCTACTCACCTAAGCCCGCCGACCAACTGAACGCTTACGCTTTTCGCTACGACTCGCACGACGGGTCGGTCGGAGGGCGCCACGGCCGAAAATTGAGGTGTCGGCGGTTCGAGTCCGCCTCTCGCCACTACGGATGCGTGAGCCTGCGCGCATGCCTCTGCACTGTCGTCGGCTGCAGCGCAGCTCCGTCGTCCACGCCGGAGGCGACCGCTTCCTGTGTGTGCACCTGAAGGGCGCGAAAATGCGGTTCGTGCTCTGTTTGGGCGGGAGCGTACGCGAAGGAACCACAATACGACCGCGATCTTACGGACTGGCCGTTGTAATGGTCGACGAACTCCCGCAGAACATGCTCTAGTAGACAGATCGCTTGCGCGGCCCGCCGTGCAGAGCCACCAGGAACCACCCCGATACCAGCATGGTTACAGGCACGTCGATAGGACCCGGGGCCTAAGCCTAACTACTGATGGGCATGAGCTAGTAGCGAGACGCCAGGGCCGCCGCCTGGGAGCGGTCAGGCGGGTTGAAGCTTAGATTGCGGGGGCGGGGGCGGGCGGTGAGAGCATGAAGAGCTCGATCTCGATGTCGGGCCCGACGTGGTGGTTGGAGATGAACGCGAGGACATCTCGTCCCGAGAGATGCTCGACCTGGTCGATGAACTTGTGTTGCATCGCGTTCTGAAACGCGCTGCGGGTTTCCTGTACGACGGTGCTGCGTTGCAGCTCGATCATTGTCTTCTCGACGTCGGTGTAGACGCCGCCGAGTACACAGGCCAGGAGGTCATCGCCGAGCATTTGCGTCTTGGCGGTGACCGGTGTGCGGTGGTGGTAGCGCCGGTGTAGGAGGACCATCGCGTCAGTAACGGCGCACAGTAGCTCCTCGCCGATCAGTGGAGGACGCGCGGCTGCCATGCGGACCTGCTCTCTCGTCCTCCCGGTGGGCTGCGCGCGCGAGGTGAAGGGCGATAACCCGACGAGCGATCACGCTCCACACTAGCGCCACCCGGTAGCATCGGCCTGCCGAGCAACGGTGTTGAGCGATGAGCGATGAGCGAATCCAGGGGTCAGGCGGTCTCACGGTGAGGTGCTCACCGCGATCTCTGACGGGCTGGTCGCGTTGCTCAAGGAGTTCTACGGGCACGGCCCGACACGGACGAAGTCCTACTACCAGGACGATCTCGTCGTCTGCCTGCTTCGCGGTGGCTTCTCACGGGTCGAGCAGACCCTGTTGGATGGAGGACGCGGCCAAGCGGTCATCGAGCAGCGCATGGAGTTCCAGGCGGTCATGCGTGATCGCTTCGAGCGCGTGATCGAAGACGCCACAGGCAGGCAGGTGATCGGGTTCATGAGCGGCAACCAACAGCATCCCGACCTGATGTGCGAGGTGTTCATTCTCGCCCCGACAGACCTCATCGGCGACCACGAGCTCTCGCCTCTCGCACCACCGCCGCCCACAGCCTAAAACAGCGCTCGCGAGAGTGCCACGACCGTCCTCAGCGGTGATAGCATCATGGTTGGAGGGCACTGCTGCGGTTCGTTCCCAAGCGGGGCGGGCAACATGACCTGGCTTCCGGCGTTTGCAACTGCAAGCCCGCGAAGGAGGTCCCGATGGCCCCGGTCACCGCTACAGCAGACGGCTCAGCATCAGATAGACACCATCCTCCGTCACGGTTCGCATGCTCACTGGAGTCGAGAGTCGACTCGACAAGGGTCAACACGGCCGGAGAAGTCGACATCGCAAGCTCCAAGCAGCTCGAGCGGGCACTTGACGCAGCGCTAGAGACAGGGAGAGTTACCGTGCTCGACCTCCGGGCACTCACGTTCATCGACAGTGCCGGCGTCCACGTGATCGTCAACGCTGCCGAGCGGGCGCGTAGGCAGGGCCGCAGGCTCATGGTCGTGCGCGGCCCCTCCCAAGTCGACCGGGTTTTCACGCTGACAGGCGCCTGCGACAGCGTCTTGATCGTCGACGACCCGCCACGGGACCCAGCCGCAGGACTTCCAGCTCTTGAGCAGATCCGTCTCTCGACATGAGTGCCATAGCCGCCTACCAGGATGACTCGCAGCTCACCCGGGCGATCTCCGCTGTGATGGTCGCGCTGTACGCAACCTTCTATGACCACAGCCGCACGACCGCGACGACCTACATCAACGACGACGTCGTTATGTGCCTGCTGGAGAACATCCTCACCGACGAGTGTGCCCTAGTCGCCGCGGGCGCTGACGACGAGGTCATCGACGGTCGCGTCGCGTTTCAGCGCGACACCCAGGACGAGTTCACCGCCGCCGTACAACGCCTGACCCACCGACACGTAACCGCCTTCCTCAGCGCGAACCAGACCGCCCCCGGCGTTGCCTGCGAGCTGTTCATCCTCGACGCGGCGCCTCTCACGAGCGCGCGGGTCGAGTCATGAGCCCGACGCTGGCCGTGATAGAGCACAGTCCGCGAGACGCAGGATTGATGGAGCAGGTCGCGGAAGGCCGCTTCGATGCCTTCGCGGAGCTAAATGACCGCTATAGCCCTCGCGCCTACCGCCTTGTATGGGCGATCTGCCAAAAGGGGTCGGCCTACCCGAAGACGCCATGCAAGAGGCATTCCTCGCCGTATGGCAAAGCGTGGACTCACTCCAGCCCGCACGAGGGAGCGTCGCATCCTGGCTGCTCAGCGTAGTGCGCTACCGCGCCATCGACGTGCTACGCCGCCACTGGTATCACTCAGCCTGTCGAGCGGACGAGTACCTCCTCCAATCCGACAGCTCACCCGATGACCCACCCGAGAGCGTCCTCGCACGCAGCCAAACCGCACGCCTTCACACCCAGTTGCAAGCGCTCCCCGACGCACAGCGAGAGGTAATCGTCCTAGCGTTCTACGGCCAGCTAACCCACACCGAGATCGCCGCACACCTCGCACTCCCAACCGGGACAGTCAAGGCCCGCATGCGCCTCGGCGTACAGAAGCTCCGCGCCGACCTCAAGGCGCTCGCCGTCGCCTAACGCGGCCTCCCACGACGATGCACAAGACACCCGACATCCAGCCTCAGCTTGGACAGGCGGCAATGGCAGCGACTGCCCCGTCCGGGACGCGCGGGGGGCGCCCAACGACCTCCGACGCACCGCCAAACGGCGTGGCCGCACCTCCCCCACGGTGCGGCCACGCCACCTAGCGCCACACCGCGCCAGCTGCCCTCGTAGCGTTGCAGCGCCTGGCTCCGGATAGAGCGACTCCACCCGTTTGTTAGAATCTCGCAACAAGAGGGCACTACTGGGGTTGGTTCCAAAAACTGGAACTAGCAACACGATCTGACTTCGGGCTTTTATTTGGTGGGCTTGCCGGGAGGTTAAAGTGTCCCCAGATCTGCTCGAGTTTGAGCTTCCAGTCACAGATTGCAACAGCAAGAGCCGCCTGCTTCGCCTACGAGCTCGAGGTGGCCAGGAGCGAGCCAGCGGGCGTACACGATCCGGCTCTCCGGACTCGCCGTATCCGCCCGGAGCGGGCTCCCTTGACAGCTCCCTCTCGGCTGCCGGTGAGGCCGGAGCGCCTGCGATGACAGGTAAGCGCGCATGAGCTCGCAAGACGAGCGTGGCCTATCGGACATGGACCAGACCGCCTCTGACGGCGATCAGAGCGCAGCTGACGTCGATCAGACCCTGTCGGACTCCGACCGGTCGAGCTCTGAGCGCGATCAGCGAGCCTCCGACCAGGACCAACGGGCCGCCGAAATCGACCAGGCCGCAAGCGATGAAGTGCAGACCCAGGCTAGTGACGCACTGCGCCGTAGGCAGGCTCGCGAGATGCGCGCCGAGAGCAAGGACGAGCGTGATTTCTCGAGCCACGCGCGGGGACATACCACGGTCTCGCGTGACAAGGTCGCAGCGCAGCGTGACGAGATCGCGCAGGCTCGCGATCGTGTGAGCGCGGCCCGAGATGCGCTCGCCGAGACGCTCGACGGTGAGATCGAGCGTCTCGAGCTTGAGAGTCTTCCAGGTGCGCAAGGCGGGTTCGACAAGAAACAGCTTGAGATTCGGGTCACTCAGGAACGCCTCTCAGCGGCGCGCTCACGTGCGCGTGCTGCGACGCACCGGGAGGCAGCCGCGGAGGATCGCGCCCACGCGGCTCGGGATCGTGAGCTAGCGGCGCTCGACCGAGCGGCCTACGCCACAGAACTCGCGGCCGCAGAAGTCGACGAGGTGACAGGCGCCCTGCGTCGCCGCGTTGGATTGGCTGCCCTGAGGCGCGAGATCGACCGGACGCGGCGCTCGGGAGAGCCCCTGACCGTGGTGTTCATCGATGTCGATGGGCTCAAGCAGGTCAACGACGAGAGAGGCCATACGGCCGGCGATGAACTGCTAAAAGCTGTCGTCGACTGCGTCAGCGAGGAGTTTCGTTCCTATGACCTGATGATCCGCGTCGGCGGCGACGAGTTCGTCTGCTCGCTCACCGGCGACGGCTTGGAGGGCATAGGGAGCCGCTTTGAACGCGTGAGAACTCGCCTGAGCAACGTCATACCCGGTGCGAGCCTCAGCACCGGAGTGAGCCAGTGTCGTGCCGAGGACTCCGTAGAGACCGTGGTCGAGCGCGCCGACCGCGCGATGATCACGACTCGGCGTAAGCGGACAAGGCCACGCAGCCGCCACCATTAATACCGCCTTCGAGAAATTTCGATCTCGATGCCGCGGGCGATGAGGCTATCCCGAGTGTCGATCCGTGGCAACACTTAGATCGTCCGATGCGTCTAAGAAGCCCGACAAACGGACGACTAGGACGCGAGTGGAGGTAACTGCTGCGTTTGAATAAGGTCGACCGCTCCTGAGAGCGGGTCATGTGCGAGTGGAGCCGTGCGACGGGGCTTGCTACTCTCGACCATACCGCTGCGGTCGCAGAGGTGGGCGGGAGTCGCGGTCTGCGACTCATGGCTGCCAATCCACACCCTTCAGGGAGGTCGCGGGCGGGGGAAACCGACCAACGAGGTGTTCGCCGAGTGGCGGAAGAAGTTACTCTTTGCTATAGCAGACGGCGCTCCTGCGTATTTCGTTAGGTTCCAGCCAACCCCCGACGGCAACCTTCGCGCTCGCGGCCGAGTCGCGTGAGGCGGACTGACTCAGACGAAGGGCCGGGCGATATACCGTGTCTTGGGATGCCTGATCAGCGCTCACACGCTCAGCTCATCCACGAATTCCACGACGCGCAGAACTCGTTCTACGCCGGCGGTGATCAGCGCCCGGTAGCTGCGATGCTTCACGACGACGTGGCATGGCATGTGCCGGGCCGCAGCGAGATCGCCGGCTCCTATCAAGGGCGGGAGGAGGTGCTGCGCTACTTTGCTAGACGACGCGAACTGTCAGGAGCGACGTTTCGGATCGAGGTCCGTGGCGTTCTCGCCGACGATGAGCACGCCGTGATCCTCGCCGGAGGCGAAGTAGGCGGGGTGATGAGACGCGTGCCTGGAGAACGGCCGTCGTCTTTCGCGTGCTCGCGGGCAGGATCAGCGAGTGCTGGGTGCTTCCGTATGATCAGCACGCCTTCGACGACATCTGGTCCTCAAGGGTCTTGAGGGACGCCACCCCGGGCCTCCCTCAAGGAAGGCTCGCATGAGGCTTACGGGAGGGATGGGTCGTACAGGCCCCTTTCGTGGCCGTCCCGTGACCCTCGTGATGGGTGAGAATGGTGAGGTGAGTACGCCGGGCCTGCACGAGGAGGAGGTCGAGTCCCGGTTTGAGGCGACGTTTGCCGTTGGGCTCGTGATCGGCCTGCAGATGACGCTAGCGCTGGTGAGCCTTGGAGGTGGCTGGAAGCTGATCGGGCTCCCGGGGTGGGTCTGGCTGATCCCGACCATCCCCGAGCTTGCCCTGTTGGTACCGCTCGCCTGGTCGGCACCCCGGGATCGTCTGGAGCAGATGGGCCAGCGCCGCACGGTCGCACTCGCGCTCGTCGGCGTGATCACCGCAGCTAACGTGCTCGCGCTGGCCGCTCTCATCGCGTCGCTGCTGAGCGCGCAGGAGAAAAGCGGTGGGGAGCTGCTGCTGAAGGGCGCGACGATCTGGAGCACGAACGTCATCACGTTCGGGCTGTTGTTCTGGGAGTTCGATCGCGGCGGGCCGATCCGCCGGCGTGCGCCCGATCCACCGCCCCGCGACTTCCAGTTCCCGCAGGACGAGAATCCGAAACTCGCCGAGCCGAACTTGCACCCCCGGCTGGCCGACTACGTGTACATCTCGTTCACCAACGCAATCGCGTTCAGCCCAACCGATGCAATGCCGCTGACCCAGCGCGTGAAGATGATGATGCTGGCGGAGTCAGCGATCTCCGCGACGACCGTGCTGCTCGTCGCTGCGCGGGCCGTGAATATCCTCTACTGACTGGCACACCCCGCTCCGGACACCCCACGGGGGAAGCGGCCAAACGCGGCTCGGACAGCGGAGCGTCCTGCACGGGAGGCCGGCCTCCACTACTCCACAGTTCACGCTCTCCACCCAACCCCCGGAAGGGTCCACCGAGCGAACTCGGATGGCGTGTTCGAGATCTCCGAGTAGCCTTGCTCGCGGCAGCAGAGAGAGCCGAGTGGCCTACTCAGGCGGCGTCTACCGTCTGCTCGCGATAGGGCGTCCCCACCGGCTGGAAGGAATCGCCGCGCCGGTGTCATGGGGAGAAGACGCGCGTCTTCAACATCGCCAGCCTCAAGGAGGCCAAACATGCATCGGCCATTCGCAGGAATTCTTCGATGCGCTACGCGAGCTCGCAACCGCGGCAGACACTGCTGCACCCAGATCGTAAAGAGGAAACGCGCGAGTGACACGCCGCGACTGCCCGTCCTTGAAGGGGACAAGCTCTTACCTACTCGTGCGGGGGAGCGTCGCCTTGAAGGGGTAGCACGTCAATTGTGCCGGTCAGCTCGAACAGGCGTCGGACGGGGCCGTTTCCTGGCTGGACCAGGAGTTCGCATCCGTGCTCTCGGCAGAGGTTGTGTGCGGCGAGCACAGCACGCAGGCCGGCCGAGCCCATGAAGGCGAGTTGGCTCAGGTCGAGGATGAGGCCGCGAATACCGTCTATGCACAGCCGCCGGATCATGATTTCGAGCGTGTCGGCGTAAGGCATGTCAAGTTCGCCGCGTAGGACCAGCGTGTGTTGGCCTTGGCATACGCTGTCTTGAACCTCGAACGGAGGCAAGCCCGTGGCTGGTAGGCCGACATCGTTGCGTGGGCTACTGGAGATCGCGACCTTCCGTAAGCAGTCCGGGTGTGTCCCCGAGATGCGCACTAAAAGGGGCCTCTCCCCCTGACCTTTGGGGGAGCCGAGGACGCGCCTGATCCTAGCGTGTCGAATAGGAACGGGTCGAGACACCCAGCTCGGTGGTGCGAGGCGAGCTAAAGATCGCGATCGCTATGAGCCGTCTGATCGTGGACGATCACGAGCCCGTCTTTGAGGTCTGTGATCGTGTGCCAGGGGATCACGTCACCGGCGATGAGGGGGTCTGGGCCAGAGCCGATCAGGCGGGCGGCCATGCCGCCTTGGCCGATGACGAGTCCCACCAGCGTCCATCCGCCCTCCACGGCCTGGGCGCGGAGATCGTGGACACGACCGAGGCGTTCCCCGGACTCGGTTTGCAGCGCGCAGCCGATGAGATCGCTCGCGCGGATCATGACATTGGGAGTTTGGAGACGAGCTTGGCGTCTCGATCATCGCCTTGTGCGAGGCCGAGCTCGCTAGCTTTCGCCCGGAGCTTGAGAACGCTGCTGATGTCCTCGACCTCGCTCCAGGGCACCCGGATGACGTCGCCCCCGGAGACTCCCGTTCCGAAAATACGCGCGCCCAGCGAGCGCAATCGTCGGGGCATCCTTCGGTGCCACGCGCCGGACCCGCTGAGGATCGCATGTAGCAGCGGCGGCTCGCCGAGGCCACCCTCGAACTCGAGATCATCGACACGGCCACAGCGCCGCCCATCGACATCGACGAGCTGGTCATCGAGGACCCGGTAGACGAGATCCATATGTTCTCTGCCCATCAGCTTGCTCCGCCGTCGGTGATCAGCATCAGTGGGATCGCCGCAAGGGAGACGACCAGAATGATCACGAAGTACAGCCAGCCGAACGTGTTGGCGAGGATGCCGTTGGTGTGCTCGCCCATGAACGTCCGGTCACGCGCGATCAGCAGCACAGGTAGGTAGGTCAGCGGGAGTGCCACGACCGAGAGGATGACTGCATACTCAGTCAAGAGCACCGGGTCGACTCCGGTCTCGACGATCACGAACGCGAGCGCGAAGAAGATCAGCCAAGCCAGCGTGAAGCGGGGCGCCTCGTGTGGGCGACGGTACTTGCCCCACTCCCAGCCAGCGAACTGTGCGAGCGTGTAGGCACCGGAGAACGCGCACTCCACTGCCGCCCCACCAACCGCGAACAGCATCCCCATGAGCGCCAACAGCAGCCCGGCCTCACCGTAGGCCTGCTGTGCACCAAGTGCTGTTGTGCCGAGGTAGGCGGGTTGGATCTGAGGGGCGAAGAAGACCTCGCCGGCGACCACGATCAGCGCGATCGAGAGGATGCCCCCGAGCGCGAATCCGAGCACGGCGTTGGCTCGGTTGAGGTTGAGATCGCTGAGCTTCCAACGATCCTCGATCGCACCCGAGGAATAGAAGTACACCTCGTAGGGAACCATCGCTGCGCCGATCACACCGACGACGAAGTACGCATACAAAGCGGAGGGGTGCCAGCTCGGCACCAGCCCCTGGGTGACCTGATGCCAGTTGGGTTTCAGGTGCACCGCTGCGAGCACATAGACGAGCAGCGCACAACCCAAGTAGCCAAAGAGCCGCTCGATACCGCCGAACGGGACGAAGTACACGATCAGCACCAGGCCGATAACCGTGATCAAGATCAGGGTCGAGACGTTGAGATCGAACAGCAGTTGCAGCACGATCGCTGCGCCGCCCACCTCGGCTGCGAGCGTGATCAGGTTGATCAACAGTGAAGCGATCAGAGTCACGAGTCCCACGTTCAGGCCCATCCGCATACGCACCACATCGAAGACGGGACGCCCTGAGACGGTCGCAACCCGGCCCGTCATCTCGGCGAACACGACGATCCCGATCACGCCCACAGGAACCGCCCACAACAGCTGATAGCGGAAGTCCGCACCGGCCTGCGTGTTGAAGACCAGCTCGCCGATATCGACGAACCCTCCGATCGCCGCGATGATTCCCAATGCCAGTTGAAAGATCTTCTTCACAGCGTTTCCGCCAATCCGGCGGCCTTTTGAGCCCAACGGCGCAGCTTCGCCTCATCCTGGCTCGCCTGCTCACGGTCCTGCGGCGAGGTCCGTAGATCATCGATCGCCCCACCGATATCCGAAGCCAGCTGGATCGCCGCTTCGATCCGACTTTTCAGCACCGGCGCTACCGGGTCGTCATTCAGCTTCTCTGCCTCGTGCTCGGCCTGGGCACTCAACTCAGCACTGTGGACACGCACGAACGTCGTCTTCGAGCGAGCGCGCGCCACGCCTTCGGCCATGAGCGCGCCCTCAGCGGATATGGAGGCGAGCTGTTCGATCCCTGCGCGAACTCCGACCTTGCTCGCACGCCCGCATGCCACGAGCGACAGGGTTACCGCCAGGAGCAGCAACAAGGCCTGCAGGCGACGCATGCCAAAGAGTTCTATCCGCTGCGCTTGTCGAGTGTCGCGCGGGGTGTTCGGCAAAGATCTCCGGCCCTACAGCAACTTGGTCGCGGTCGCCCGCTGCAGACCTCCGACCTGTCCGTGCCGGCAACATTGGCTTGACCCACGCGTTCGGCGGGGAACCGTGAGCACGCATTCTGCGTCGATAGTGTCGGCTTGCGTTTGGAGCTGTCACACGGCGCGGGTGGCTGCGTACGCCCCTACTCGTGGATTGAGGCTGAGCACGCCGTCCGCGCAGCTCGAGCGATCAGCGATGACCCGACAAGGCTCATAGCCTCCTAAGGTCCTCGTGCTCGACGTGGCGCACAGCCTGGCGTCCTCGGTTCTACACTCCCAGCCGGCCGCGGCGTCTGTAGCCGATTCCGCCGGTCAGTAGCAGGATTACGATGATGATGAGGGGATCGTGAGCATGGTCACCTCCCAAGCCTCGGTTGAGTTTGGCTCGTGCATGTCTCGGTCTATTTGTTTCTGTTGCGGCCCGTGAGGGTGTTGGTCGCCTTGTGCATGGTGTTCTTCGCCGAGCCCTTGGCTTGGGATCAGGGTGCTGCTGGTTGCCGCTCATAAAGCCGATCACCCGCTGGCCGGTCGCGTCTTCGATGACCTTGGCGAAGCGCTCGCGCATGACCTCCTGAAACTCCATGCGCTGCTGGATCACCGCCTGGCCGCGTCCGCCCGCGAGCAGCGTCTCCTCTACCCGCGAGAACCCCCCACGCAGCACACAGACCACGAGATCGTCCTCGAAGTAGGACTTCGCGCGAGTCGGCCCACGCCCGTAGAACTCTTCAGCAGCGCGACCATCCCGTCGGAGATCGCCGTCAGCACATCCCCATGGGCGCACGACCCGCTCTGGGGGATGCGTTGCGGACGCATCGCTCGATCTTAGCTCCCGGAACTACACACCGGAAGCTCACGGCACAGCGCTACGGAGCCGATCGCTCGTCAGGCTCGCGCCCTCCTGCGTCACGTGCGGACCCAACCCGGAGGACGAGAGACAGGCCGCATTGCAGGCACCCAAACCTCCTCTAGACGGCGATGAGCTGCCCGCAGCCGTGACCGAGGCAATGGTCGAGCTGCATTGGCGCTACTACCGCTGCAAGCCCGGGACCGCCAAGACCCGGATGCTCGGCGACGACCTCCTCGCCTGCATACTCGACGACGTCGACCATCCCTTTGATCAGCCACCGCCGATTGCCCCCAAAGCACTGTGCTTGGGATACTGCCGGGCATCGTGTTCGGCTTCGAGGCTTCGTGATCGTTGTGCGCGACGTCCGTAAGCAACGGGACGCTTCGCCGGCTGATGCGTTGGTGATTTTCGGTATCACTGGGAATCTGGCGAGGAAGATGACGTTCCGGTCGCTGTATCGGCTTGAGCGTCGTGGCCTTCTCGGCTGTCCGATTGTTGGGGTGGCGCTCGAGGATTGGAGCGTTGAGCGTCTACGCGACCAGGCACGCCGGGCGATCCAGGCAGGCGGCGAGGTCCTCGATCGTGGGGTGTTCGAGCGGCTGGCCGCACGCTTGTCATACGTGTCCGGTGACTTCACAGAGGCCGCAACTTTCCACCGAGTCAAGGAGCTGCTCGGCGGGGTGCGCAGTCCCGTGTTCTACCTCGAGATTCCGCCGAGCCTGTTCGCGCCGGTGATCCACGGGCTAGCCGACGCGGGGCTACTATCCACCCAAGCACGTGTCGTGGTCGAGAAGCCGTTTGGCCACGACCTTCAGTCCGCGCGCGCACTGGCTAAGGAGCTCCATCGATTCATCGAGGAGTCCCAGCTGTACCGGATCGATCATTTCCTGGGCAAGATGGGCCTCGATGAGATCTTGTACCTACGCTTCGCGAACGTCATGCTCGAGCCCGTTTGGAATCGTCACCACGTCGCGTGTGTGCAGATCACGCTCGCCGAGCGCTTCGGTGTTCAGGATCGCGGTCATTTCTATGATCCGGTGGGGGCCCCTTCGAGACGTCGTCGTCAACCACCTCATGCAGATCCTCGCCGTCGCCGCGATGGAGGCACCCGCCGGCCGGGACCCGAAAACCATTAAGGACGCGAAGTTCGCGGTGTTCCGAGCGATGCCGGACGGCGACCCCACCTCCTACGTGCGCGGCCAATACGACGGCTATCGCAAGATCAAGGGAGTGGCCAAACGCTCAACCACGGAGACCTACAGCGCGCTGCGTCTGGAGATCGATAACTGGCGATGGGCAGGCGTCCCCTTCTTCATCCGCACCGGAAAGCGCCTCCCGGTGACCCAGACCGAGCTACGGGTAGTGTTCAGAGACCCTCCCCGGCTGGGCTTCCTGCCCGAGGCCCATCGCCCGCCCGCCCCCAGCCAGCTCGTCGTGAAGATCGACCCCGCGACCGGGATCCGGGTTGTTCTGGCCGCGCGGCGCGCAGACTCGCCCACCCCCCAGGAGATCAACCTCGACATGGAGTTCGCCAGCGAGGGAGGCGAGGGCGCCACCCCCTACGAGGTGCTTCTACGAGCTGCGATCGAGGGCGACAGCACGCAGTTCACGCGACAGGACAGCATCGAAGAGACCTGGCGAATCCTCCAGCCCCTCATCGACGACCCGCCCAACCTACACTCCTATCCCCCGGGATCCTGGGGCCCAAAAGCGGCCGACCGCCTGACCGCAGGCTACGGCCCATGGCACAGCCCATGGCACAGCCCGTGAACGATCCGCTCCCTCGGAGGTAGGCCGGTGCTCCGCGGCTTCGCAGGGAGATGTGCGATCCAACATGCGATCAGCGCCGCGCCCTGCACGGTCTGATGCTCCTCGACGGCAACACCAGACAGGCAAGCCATGCTCACCCTTTCTTTCCGGACAGGCCGCTGACGGCGAACAGGCCGTTGACGGGTGGGCGGCTCCCACGAGGCTCCCAGAGTGGCGCGGAGCCTCCTTCAACGAATCCAATGCCACAAACCCGGCGAGCGAATGCTTTGCGTTGTCCTTGCGAGAGTCGCTTATACCTGGGCGTCTTCCACCGTCGCGACGAGTTCGGCGAGGCTGATTTTTAGGGGCGTGCTTGGCGTTCGTCAGCAGAAAGGGCTGACGTGGCTCTCGCCACGTCTGTAACGATCCGTACGAGTTGCTCGGTGGTAGGCTCCATGGGCGAGGTCGATCGGCGAGGAAGCGGCGGCATAATCTCCTCTCGGTTAACGCCGCTGAAGGGCGAGCCTATCGGCACGCGGCGTGACGGGTAAGCTCTCTATAAACATATATATGAACTAGCTAGATGTCCTGCCCATGGAGGTTGTGAACGCGGCTGATGGGTGGCCGGTTCTGGATCCCGCTGTGTGGTCTGCGTGTGTTGTAGTGCTCGAGCCAGTGTGGCAGGGCTTGGTTGCGGTGGTGGTGTGAGCGGTAGCTGAGGCCGTAGGCCCACTCTCTGCGCATGGTTTGGTGGAAGCGCTCCACCTTCCCGTTTGTCTGGGGCCTGTAGGGCTTTGTGCGTAGGTGCTTGATCTCTCGGGTGGCGAGGATCTCGCTGAGGGAACGGTTGCGGGTGTAGCTCCACGCGTTGTCGCTCATCAGCCGCTTGACGGTGATGCCGTGCGTCTCGAACCAGTCGAGGGCCCTTGCAACGAAGCTTGTGACGGTCTGTGCTCGCTCATCGCTGTGCAGCTCAACGTAGGCCAGGCGCGAGTGGTCATCGACGATCGCGTGCGCGAAGTCATAGCCCACCCTTGTGCCTTGATCCATCCAGTTGCGGCTGCGCTGCGAGCGGTCTCCGGTGACGCGATGCCCGGGCCGCTCAAAGCGGGCGTAGCGGGCGGTGTCCATGTGCAGCAGATCACCCGGGCACGGCCACTCATAGCGACGCGCCTCATCTCGGAGTCTCTCCGGTGCCCGCGAGAGGCCATGACGGCGAAGCACCTTCCAGACGGTCGAGTGTGGATGACCTGTCTGGCCTGCGATCAGGCGTGGGCCCCAGCCAGTGCGTCTGCGCGTCTCGCAGATCCGCTCCTGGCAAGCCTGATCAAGCAGCCTGGGAGAGCGATGAGGACGACTCGATCTGTCCGCTGCCCACGTCAATGAATGACGCTTCTGCGCAGAAGCGTCGCAGTATCGGTGCCACCAACGATGCGCAGTAGCCGGCGAGACATTCAACAGCGCTGCAGCCTGACGAAACGTCAGCCCAGCTCCCACCGCCTCGCACAGCGCCAGCCGTCCAGCCGGTCCGAGCTTCGCTCTACCGTGAATCTGCATCCGGGTCCTCCCAGCCTCGTGAGTTCTCGCAGACCCACAGCCTGGGAAGAGACCCGGATGCCTCCCCTAACCGTTCACAACCTATGTAGGCACGTCAGCTAGACGCTAGCTGACGCCCCAGATGGATTCAAAGCGAGACATAGACCCTGGTGATCTACTACGGGAAACCGTCGAGCGGCCGATAGGCGTCACGGTCCCTGTTCCATTGAGTCAGCGGCTAGACAGCTTGGTTCTCCGAGCCGAGGATGCGGGGGCCCGGGTGTACCGCAAGGATCTCGTAGCCGCACTGATCCTCGCCGCTCCGGAGACCCCCGAGGAGTTGCTCGCGCTCTTCACGCGCTATCGGCAGGCTAGGGCGGCTGACGCCGCGCTAGCCGATGGCGATGCCGGAGATGTGCTACGTCTTGAGCGGGCGAAGCCCGGTCGGCGGCCACGCCACCAATCCCGGTGAGCGCGCTGAGTTGGCGCAGAGGCATGTCTCTGTTTCGTGTCTGTCGGGGACGAAGTAGGGACGAAGCACTCCCGGAAACTAATCGCCATCAACGATCACCAGCGAGCGCGCCAACCGCGTATCTATGCGACTTCGCGCCCTGCCGACACCATCCATCGAGCCCCAGACCGCCTTTACAAGCAGGAGGTTCCCGACTCGTAGGAAGGTTCTCGGCATTGCGTGGCCGCGCGGCCTAATTTCGTACTACACTATGCGGCGTGGAGATCCACTCGTCGGCTCGCAACCACGGCGTCGCCGACGAAGACATCCGCCACGCCACTGACCATGCGCTCGCCATTGAGGACGCCGGAGAGGACCCAGACCGCTGGCTCGTCATCGGCCCGGACCGTGCTGGGAACCTCCTTGAGGTGGTGGTCCTCGTCACGACTGAGGGCGCTCAGCTCGCGATCCACGCGATGCGGATGCGCGCCAAGTACAGGAGGTTGATCGAGCGGTGAGCAAAGATCGCGCATACGGCCACACCCGGTCGGGCAAGCCCATCACCGACAAGGGGATCGAGACGCTCGCCGCGGAGGCCGAGGCAGGCTACGAGGTGGAGGCGCTGCTTGCCCGCAGGGGCAAGCGCGGACGGCCAGCGCTGGGCTCGGCGCCCGCGAGCGTCGAGTCGGTCAGGTTGGATCCCGAGTTGCGTGACCAACTCCTCGAGCGCGCCAAGGCCGACGGCACGACGACCTCCGAGCTGATTCGCGAGGCGCTGCGCCGCTTTCTCGAGGCCGCCTGACGGTAAGGAGCATCGGTCGCAACCCCGGTTGGGATTTGTGCCGACAAACCAGGCCCGTCGGCACAATCCCTCGGTATCCGCGGGTATCCGCCGGTATCTCAGGGGCGGAGCGGGTGAGCGGTTGCCGCTGCTGATCGCCCTAAAATCCCAGCAAACGCGTGGGTTCTCGCTAAGGCCCGCACGGTGGCTCGGGTTCGTCGCACTGCCACTGAAAATCGTGGTGTCGGCGGTTCGAGTCCGCCTCTCGCCATGTGGATGGCTCGGAATTTCATGTGCGTCTTGCAAGGGCTGCTGAGGCGGCGTCTGCTGCTGAGGCGCGGGGAGATGATGTTGCGGCTGGCGAGGCGTGGCGCTGCTACAGGTTGATTCGTGATGCTGGGCGTGACCCGGGTGAGCTGCTGGCCGAGGGCATAGAGCTGAGCAAGCGCGCGACCAGGCTCGCGGCGTCGGCTGGCTGACTGTGTGAGCGATTTCAAGCGTATTCTTGATGGTCTCAACGGTGCTGGCGTGCGCTATGTGCTCGTGGGGGGTATCGCGCTGATACGACATGGCGTTGTCCGCGCGACACGTGATGTCGACGCGATCATTGCCTCGGACCTCGAGAACCTTGTGCAGGTGCGTTCGTTGATCGCGGCGTGGCCTGCGACTCGGCCCGACGGTTCACCGGTGCCAGTGGACATGGTTGCTCCCGGAAGGACGATCAATCTGTCAACGCCTCATGGAGATCTCGATCTCTTGGCTGAGCGTGTGGGGGTGTCTTTATTCGATCGGGCAGGTTTTTGGGCGGTCATCGTGTACTCGTGGATGACGCCGCCGAGCCGATCGTTTCTGCGGATAGCGGGGGACGGCTGGCGCCTTCGCGTGGTGTGGCGCTGGCGCCCGGGGTTCGGGGGGCGCGAGTCCGAGCGCGCGGTGAGGGCGATGGCTGTTGTAGTGGCCGATGAACTCGGCGAGCACGCGCTGAAGGTGCCGGCGGTTTGCGATTAGCAGCCAGTCCAGGCACTCGCGTCTGATGGTGCCGAGGAACCGCTCGGCGACTGCGTTTGCCGTCGGCGCGCGGACCGGGGTGCGGATGACCCGGATTCCCTCGGTGTTGAGGATCGTGTCGAATGCGCTCGTGAACTTGCCGTCGTTGTCGCGGACCAAGAACTCCAGGGGACGCTCGCGGTCCGGGAGCGAGAACACGAAGTTCCTTGCCTGCTGCGCTGTCCAGGCCCCGTCGGGGTTCTCGCTGATGCCGGCGAGATGCACGCGCCTGGTCGAGAGCTCGATGAAAAACAGGACGTAGATCCGCCGCAGGCTGACGGTGTCGACCGTGAAGAAGTCGCACGCGATCATGCTCTGAGCATGGGTGCGCAGGAACTGGCGCCAGGAGAGCGCGTGTCGTGCCCCGGCAGGCCTGAGCCCGGCCACTGCGAGGATCCTACGGACCGTCGAGGAGGAGACTAGGACCCCGAGACCCTGGAACTCCCCCGCGATCCGCTGGTATCCCCACCGAGGGTTCTCCCGTGCGAGCCGCAGCACGAGCTCACGAACCTCGCGGCTGACCTTCGGGCGCCCGGAACGCCGCCTGGGATAGGTCCAGTGCCCGGCGACGAGCCGGCGGTGCCACGCCAGCAATGCTTCCGGGGTCACGAAAAACACGTGCCAACGGCTCCGGGGGAGCAGCCAGCTCGCCGCGGCCAAGAACGCACGATCGCTGGGCTGCAATGCCGGACGCGATACCTGCCGGCGCAGCACCACGAGCTCATGACGCAGGACGACGATCTCCAGCTCCTTGAAACCCGAGGAGCGAAAACACAGAAGCACGAGTGCCATCACACGCCCCAACATCACGTACAAGAACGACCCCAGCACCAGCTCCTCCCCTCCTCGATAAAGCCAGCGACCCTACGAGCTCATCAAGCCAAAACGCCCGCACCCACGGGCACGATCGAGTCTTGACACCCCACACCCTCCAGTGTCTTCACGAGCGGGCCGGTAGGCGATGCACCGCTCGCACCGCGTGAACTCGCGGGGTCGACTCGATCGGCAGGACCCTGAGCATGTCGGCCTCCGCCTACTACCAACGAGCACCGGCGGACAGTCGGCCACGGCGATCGAGGATGGGCTGCTGCTGCAGATCATCCGCGAGATGCACGAGACCAACTACTGGCATCCAACTGCTGGCAGTAGGAGACGCCCATTGACAGCCCGCTGACGCTCCGATGACACTGATTGGCGTGGTTCGTTCGCTGAGTTGATCGGCGTGGTTCCGCTTTCTCAAACTGTGTTTATCAGACGTAAAGGGCACAGACGCCCAGACCTACCGGGAGCAGGGGGGATGATGAGCACCACAGGCCGCAGGGCAGTCTCAGCGACACGCGCCTGGAGACCATCCTGGCCTGCACGGAGCCTCGGCCTAAGTCTCTCTCGCTCTCTCTGCGTGGTCCCGTTCTTCTAGACAAAAGCCCATATCGCGGCGCCCGTCGGGGCGCCCACTACCATCTTTCAGCTGGCAACCGCCGCGGCCTTGAGCGCGGTGTTTGTTGTTCGCGGATGCCCAGAACCCGAGGGGCCATCCCTCTTCTCGGACGAGATGGTTCGATGAAGTCGCGCAGGCATAGCCACGACGGCCCAGTCGAGCCCGTCTGTGACGCAGGCAAGCCACTTCGTCTCGTCCTCGCACTCAGTCGCGCCACCCCTTCTGTCTCACCAAAACACCGGGCAGGCGGGCGGGCGGGACCCCGTCTGCCCATGACTGAAAGGTAGGACATGTTCTCATTCGTAGATAGACGTCTACCCACCCACACCGGCAAACGCCGCGAACCCTTCGGCAAGGCTGGCCTCACCGTCGCGATCCTCGGCGCGCTCACGCTCGCTGCCCTCGCCCTTGCGGCCCCCGTCCTTGCGGCCCGCACCGCCGGAACCTCGATCACTCTCGCCAACGGCGCCGCCCTCCACAACCCCGCCGGCCTCGCCGTCGACTCCACCGACCACCTCTGGGTTTCCGAAGCCGAAACCGGCGGCACCGTCGACAAGTACAGCTCGACCGGCACCTATGAAGCCCAGACCGCCTCACCGTCCTGGGGAACCTCCCAGTACATCGAAAGCCTCGCCTTCAACGGCCTCGCCGGCGAAGTTTTCGCCTCCGACTCCAACGCCGATGACCTCTGGGGCATCAACCCCGCCACCGCCGCCTCAACGAGCACCGACCTCAACTCCGGCCTCGGCGCCGGCTGCTGCTTCCTCCGCGTCGCCGCCGACAACTCCGGCACCGCCACCAACGGCGACCTCTACGTGTTCTCGGTCCAAGGCAAGGTCCTCCGCATCGACTCCTCCGGCGCCGCGGTCAACTACACTGCCGGCTCCTCCGCCGGCACAAACGAACTGAGCGGCGCCGATACTCCCGCCACCGAATTCGGCGCCACCGGTCGCCTCTCCGGCGGCGGTATCGCCGTCGATGCCGCCGGGCACCTCTGGGTCGCCGACGGCGCCCACGGCGCTCTCGATGAGTTCGAACCCTCCGGCGCCTTCCTGCGCGCGATCACCGAAACCGGCGCCTCCGAACTGCTCGGAGCGATCAACGCCGTCGCGATCGACCCGACCACCGGCAACGTCCTGGTCCTCGACCCGACCAACGGCCGGGTCGACGAATTCACCCCCACCGGCAGCTTCGTCGAAGCGACGATTGCCTCCTTCAGCGCCCCGCAGGGCCTCGCCGTGGACTCCACCGGCAAGCTCTATGTCGCCGACGGCGGCACCAACAACGTCGTCGACGTCTTCAGCTCCGCTGGCCCGCCGCCGGTCAACCAGCCGCTCAAGATCGAAGTCGAAGGCGAAGGCGAAGTCAGCGCCGCCTCCGGCACGATCTCCGGCTGCACCTCCTCCGGCGGCGCCGCCTGCGAAGGCGAATACGCCGAAGGCACCAAAGTCCCGCTCACCGCCACGGAAAGTCCCGGCAGCCACTTCGTCGGCTGGACGACGGAATTGGGCAGCGAGGAAGGCACCTGCACCGGGTCGACCGCCTCCTGTGAAACCGCCGCGCTGACCGAACCGGTGACGCTCAAGGCCGTCTTCGCCGCCAACCCGACCCAGAACCTCGCGGCCACCGTCACCGGCCAAGGCGAAGTCAACTCCAACCCCGCTGGCATCATCGGCTGCGAAGAAGCGGCCGGCACCTGCTCGGCGCCCTTCAGCGAAGGGCTGACGGTCACGCTCACCGAGAGCCCGGCCGCGGGCAACCATTTCGTCGAATGGGTGGGCCTTCCCTGCGACGAATCGACCGCCCCGACCTGCGAAGTCAAAATCGGCGCGGCCACGGCTTCCGTCACCGCCAAGTTCGCCCCGACTACCACCTCGCCGCTGATCGTGTTCGTAACGGGTCACGGCTCGGTCAGCGCCAATTCCGGCACGATCTCCGGCTGCACGGAAGCCGGCGGCGCCGCCTGCGAAGGCGAATACGAAGGCCCCGTCGAACTGACGGCGACCACCGTACCGGGCTGGACCTTCGCCGGCTGGCTCGGCTGCAAACACGTCACCGCGACCACCTGCACGGTCAACGTGAGCGCCGCAAACGAAGTCACCGCCGTGTTCCTCGCCGAAGGCGCGACCGGAGGCACGGGCGCCACCGGAGCAACGGGAGCCAACGGAGCAACGGGAGCAACCGGAGCAACCGGAGCAACGGGCGCGACCGGGCTCACCGGCTCGGCTGGACCCGCGGGAGCCAACGGCTCCAACGGCGCAGTCGGTGCCCAGGGACCTCAGGGTGCCCAAGGCCCACGGGGCCCGGCCGGCAAGGTGACCTGCAGGGTCAAGCAGAAAGGCAAGAAGGTCAAGGTGACCTGCACCGTCAAGCAGAGTGCCTCAGCCAGCTCCGCCCACCTGCGCTGGCGCCTCATGCGCGGCGGTCACGCCTACATCCACGGCGTCACCCACCGCGGCCGTCTCCAGCTCGACTTCGCTCGCCTCCGCCCCGGTCGCTATCTGCTCCGCGTCCAGGGCCAGAAGGGAGGCACCTGGATCGTCGTCCTCTAGCGGTGTGCAGTGCCAGATTCGGATTTGGCCCCGAGCACAGATGTCACACCGCAGTGCAAGACAAGCAGGAGGTCACCGGTTCGATCCCGGTTGGCTCCACCATTTTGCAGAAGGTCGAACCCCGGTCTCCCAGGAGGCCGGGGTTTCGGCGTTGGCTGGAGCGCAAGAGCGCGTGCGCCGGCTCGTGGAGTCCCTACTGGCGGCGTAGCTAGTTGGAGTCGCGATCTAGCGTCGTCGGGCTTCGGGGCCTCGGCGGCTTCTTTCATGGTTCTGCCCCATATATGGCGGTGCAGGGAGTCCGCAGAGTCCTAACCGATCACGGCAGGATCTTCGTTGTGCGCTGGGAGCCCGAGTTCGGCCCGTACGAGGCTGTGGGGTGTCTTTATTCGATCGGGTGTGGTTTATGCGGCGATCGTGTGCTCGTGGATGAGGCCGCCGAGTCGGTCATGTCTGTGGATCGCGGGGGCTCGCGGCGGAGCGTGGGGTTGCGCTGTCGGCCGGGGTTGGGGAGGCGCCAGTCCGAGTGCGCGGTGGGGGCGATGGCCGTTGTAATGGTCGATGAACTCGGTGAGCACGCGTTGGAGGTGTCTGCGGTTTGCGATCAGCAGCCAGTCGAGGCACTCGCGTCTGATGGTGCCCACGAATCGCTCGCAGGTCGCGTTCGCCTTCGGCGCGCGGATGGGGGTGCGGATGACGTTGATGCCCTCGGTGTTGAAGATGGTGTCGAAAGCGCTCGTGAACTTGCCGTCGTTGTCACGCACCAGGAACTCCAGGGGTCTGTCTTGGTCCGGGAGCGAGAACGCGAAGTTCCTGGCTTGCTGGGCTGTCCACGCACCGTCGGGGTTCTCGGTCATGCCGGCGAGGTGGACGCGCCGTGTGGAGAGCTCGATGAAGAACAGATCCGTCGCAGGTTGATGGTGTCGACCGTGAAGAAGTCGCACGCGATCATGCTCTGCGCGTGGCTGCGGATGAACTGATGCCAGGTAAGCCCGCTCCGCTCGCCGGCTGGCCCGAGGCCGGCAGCGGCGAGGATCCTACGGACGGTCGTGGGGGAGACGTACACGCTCAGGCCCTGTAGCTCCCCGGCGATCCGCTGGTATCCCCACCGCGGGTTCTCGCGCGCAAGGCGCAGCACCAGCTCGCGGACCTCCCGGCTGATCTTCGGCCGCCCTGGACGCCTCGCCGGATAGGTCCAGTGTCGCGCGAGGAGGCGCCGGTGCCATGCCAGCAGTCTTCCCGGGGTCACGAAGAAAGCGCTCCAACGGGTTCGCGGGAGCAGCCGGCTCGCCGCGGCCAGGAAAGTCCGGTCCGTCGGCCCCAGCGAGGGGCGCGACACCTGCCGGCGCAGAACGGTCAGCTCGTGGCGGAGCACAACAATCTCGAGCTCCTTGAAGTCCTGCGAGCGAAAACAAAGCAGCACGAGCGCCATCACACGCCCAAGCATCACGTACAAGAACGACACCGCCACCAGGGCTCCTCCCATCATCGACAGAGCGAGCGACCCTACGAGATCAACGAGCCAAACGCCCGCACCGACACGCACGAAACAAGTATTGGCACCCCACAGGTGGCGACCGGGCGCGGTGCCGGCCACGTAACCCGGGTCCGGAGTTTTAGTGGGAGCTTGAAAGTAGACGTTTTGGGGTATAATGAGCCGGATGCCTACCAAGCGTTTCAGTGAGCTGGCGGAGACCGCGGGAGACCAGTTCGGGCTGGTCACAATCGATGACGCACGGGAGGTCGGCTACGAGCCCAAGACGCTCGTCAAGTTGGCTAGGCGAGGGCAGTTGGAGCGGGTGAGTAGAGGCGTCTACCGGGTGCCGTTCGTGCCTGGTGGAGCGATGCAGGCCTATATGGCGGCGGCGTTGTGGCCCCAGGGCGTACAGGGAGTGCTTACGCACGACACAGCATTGGATCTGTGGGATGTCAGCGACGTGAACCCCGCCAAGATCCATATCACCGTGCCACGCAGACACCGCCCGCAGCGAGCGATCCCCAGGGCGTACGTGATCCATCGCGAAGACCTCGATCCGGCTGAGGTCACCGCGATCGAGGGGGTTCCCGTCGTCAAGCTTGCTCGCGCCCTGCGCCAGTGCGCCAGGGAGCACCTCGGACGCGATCTGCTCGAGCAGGCCGCTCGCCATGGTCGTGCTCGCGGGCTGCTGAGCGTCCGGGAGCACGAGACGTTGGTGCGGGAACTCGAGCTCGAAGGCGTCAGCGGACGAGCATGAGCACACCGCCCAAGCGCCCAAAGACGGTGAATCGGCTGCAGCGGCTGATCACCGAGTGGGAGCGCGAGTCTGGGCAGCCGGTACGGCGCCTGAACCTCAGGGTCGCCTCAATGATGCTGGCCGGCGCACTACGACGTGCGGTCGACGATGACGGAGCCGTCGTGTTCGTCACCAGAGGCGGCGTGGCGATGGAGCTGCGAGCCGGCGAGAAGGCACGCGTAACGGGCGACGTGGATCTCGTCCTGCGCGGTGACCCCGAGTCCCTGCTATCGCATCTCGATGCCTCCCTCGCGGATGACTACGAAGAGTTTTCGTTCGAGCGCAACGAGCCCCAACCGCTGGAACTGCGCCCACACGTTCACAGGATCCGGGTGAAGGTCGCGTTTCGCACCAAGCCCTTCATGACGCTCATCGTTGAGGTGGCACCCGTCGAGGCCGGAGGCGATGAGATCGAAGAGATAGCTGCCCACGACCTCAGCACCATCGGCCTCGACGGCCCCGACATCATCCCGGTGCTCGCCGTCCACTGGCAGATCGCCCAGAAGCTGCACGCCGTCACCGAGCCACCATTACGATCCGGCGGGGAGAACCCTCGCTACTGGGACCTCATCGATCTGCAACTCCTCCAAGCCCTAACCGGGGAGAACCTAGCGCCCGTCAAGGACGCCTGCCAGCGCATATTCGCTGCACGTGGCTGGCAATCGTGGCCACCACAAATCACGACCTACCCCGACTGGAGCGACCGCTACACCACCATGGCCAGCAGCCTCGACATGCCGATTACCGACCTCAACGAAGCAGTCGAAGCCATCCACGCGCTCATCCACGCCATAGACACAAGCTGAAGACGCGTATCTTCTCGCGCTCATGTCTCGCCCCACCAGCTCCAAATCCAGGACAGATCACCACCGCCAAGAAGCCGGATCAGATCACCCCGCACCCCCCAAGATCAGCGCACCATGTCTCGAACTTTCCGCCATCTGCCCGGCCAAGCGGCGGCCTCCGATCGGGCTCGCAGCGCTCATTCGACGGCCCGGAAACGCTAGGATCGAGGGTCGCGGCGAGATAGCTCAGCTGGTAGAGCACTCGACTGGTTGGCGTCAGCGATCGGCGTCGATGCGCTCTTGTGCTGCTTGCTCGGCCGCCTGGATCGCCGCGTCCACCTCGTGCTGGGCGAGGCCCGCCGAGCGAGCCGCACGGACGTAGCGGTCGACTTCCGCCGAGCGGGCCCAGCCGCGATGCACCGCCTCGACGGCTGATATGGGTGTGGTTGTCAAGTTTGGGTTGGGGTGGTCGGGGTGCTTGGCGTCTGGCTGTGGTCATGGCTGTGGTTCGGTGTGCGGGTGGCGGCCGGGGCTGCGAGGGCAGTCATGCTGATATGCGAGGGCTGGGTACCTCAAGACGGTTCTTCGCTGCGCCTGGGCCGCTGTCTAGAAACGAGCGCGCCAACCATGGGTTGGTGCTCATAGCCGGATCGCGGGCCCCGTGTGACGCGGCGCCGGCCGCCACCCCCACACCGAACGGGATGTTCTGTGAGCTCAGTCGGCTTGTTGGGCGATCTCCCAGACGAAACACGCGAGCTCGCGGGCGACCGCGACAGCGACAGTCGTGCGCTTCTTGGCGCGTGCCGTGTCGAGGTGCGTCCAGCGGCGGTGCAGCCGGAGCTGTGCTCGCCACGCGGCCTCGACAGCGGCGGGTGGCTGACCTTTCTGGCGGCGCTTGAGCTTTAGCGACACGCTCGGTGCTCGGCGGTAGTGCCAGGCCGCCTCAACGAGTAGCCGGCGGGCATGAGCGGACCCGGCTTTCGTGATCGATCCCTGCCGGCGTTTGGTTCCGCTGGAGTGCTCGGATGGGACGAGCCCGAGGTAGCTGGCGAGATGCTTAGGGTGCGAGAACGCCGTGATGTCACCGATCTCGGCGACCAGGCCGACCGCCGTCAACGTGTCCACGCCGCGCAGGCAGCGCAAACGGGCGACCGTTGGCGCCCACGGGCCCTCGGTGGACTGCTCGAGGATCAGATCGTCCAGCCGATCGCGCCGTGCGAGCAGCACCTCGTGATGAGCGAGATACTCACCGAAGACGACCTCCAAAAGCGGCTGGGAGAAGCGAACCTTGCTCAGCCATTGGAGGTGGCGCTGAGCCCACGCCTCACCCGGCCCCGTCCAAATCAGCCCGTGACGCAAAAGCAGCTTGCTGACACGATGGCGGGCGCTCATCAGATCACCGCGGAGATCCTCACGCGCACGCACCAGATCACGCAACGCCTCGAGCTCGGGCGCCGGCACCACAACGGGGCGCAACTGCCCCGCCGCGTGCAACCGGGCGAGCTTCAACGCGTCACGCGTATCGGTCTTGATCCGATCCCCCGGCTGACGCGGGATCGCACCCGGTGCGCAGACCATCACCTCCACGCCAGCCGCCCTGGCTGCCCGCGCCAGCTCGAACCCTGTCGGCCCGGCCTCATAGACCGCACGCACCGGCCCCGGAAGCGACCGCAGCCACTCGATCGCCGCCGCCGAAGACCCCGGCAACTGTGCCTTCCAGACCTCACCAGACCCCAGCTGCACAGCCGCAGCCGCAGTCTTTCGGGCATGCACATCAAGCCCCGCGAAACAGATACCTTCAACCATGTCGACGCTCCCTTTCCATCGATGCGGTAACCAGCCCGCGACACACAATGCGCGGGAGCGTCGACGATCTCAGCTCACACCGACACCAACCCCATACTGTCTAGATACACACACCACGCCATCGCCTGCGGCGGGGTGATCGACACGGCATCGTCGAGCTGCACCGGCCGGGCCGCGGCGTTCACAGCGAGTGCCTGCTCGATCAGGGATTCGTCAACCATACGGACGAGGTTACGCGCCCTGCGTAGCGAATCACCCGCGACTGGCAGTCAGGCGCTCCTAAAACGCGGGCACCCCACGGCAGCACGCCGCAGACCAGGCATCCCCCAAGCAGCGAATGCCATGAGTGTCCCGCCGGACGACACGCTGAGTCGCTGTGTTGTGCTGGATATATGCCATGTGGCAGATGTAGTGGGCGTTGAGCGGGCGTAGCTTCGTTTGGGTGCCGGCCGTTGGGGCTGGCCTGTGTGGAGGTGCGTCGTGTCTTCTGTCTCTCATGTTGTGGATGCCGGTAAGGGCGAGTCCCGTGCGGGGACCGCCTCTGCCGGCCCAGCCAGTGTTCTTGGGCGTCTGGTTGCTGTGGCGGCGTTGGGTGTCGCGCTCCTGTATTTCGTGAGCGTGCCGGTTGGCTCGCTCGGGAACCTGCCTGGTACTGATGCGTCGCCGGCGCTGGTTTTGGCGTTTTCGCCGGGCATCGCGACGGGATACTCGCGGGCATTGTCCTTAACGGGATCGCGTGGTGTGCGTTGATGCCGGTCGTCTTCGTCGGGCTGCGGTTGCGGATCACGGGGGAGGGGTCGGGTGCTGCGAGTATCGCTTTGGCTGGCGCTCTAGTGGAGTCTGCGCTGATTGGTGTGGCGCTGGTGTTTGGGGGCTTGGGTGCGTATGTCGCGCCGGATCTCAGCCCGCAGCTTGCGCGGGTGCTTGCCGATGGCTTGGCGTTCGCGACGAGCGCCTCGGCGTGGCCCACGGTTCTCTGTGCGGTGGCGATGGCGGTTGCGATCCGCCGCAGCCGTGTGCTGCCTGCCTATACCGCCAATCTGGCGCTCGTGGTCGCCGTGTTGCATTGCGTGGCTGGCGTGGGGCTGGCTCGCGCGGGTGCTCTCTCGCCGGCGGGGATCGCGCTTGTGGCGCCGCCAGCGTTTGCGGTGTGGATGGCTGCGATCGGCGTGTCGATGCTGCGGCGTGCTCCCGGGATCGTCGCGGGCGGCTCTGATGGGTAAGGGCGATCGAAATGAGCCGGATCTGCAGTGCGACCTTGCGTCCGACGGTGTGAGCGGCGGGCCTGTGGGATCATCACGGACGGGTTGGATGTTGGGCCGTCCGCTCATATGGGGGCATGTGCAAGGAAATCAGACAGCGACGTTTTCACTACCGGCGGGTACGGTCACTTTCCTGCTGAGCGACATCGAAGGCTCCACGCGTTTGTGGCAGGACGAGCCCGAGATGATGGCCCGCGCGGTGCCCGAGCACTATGCGCTCTTGGAGGAGGTGGTCGCGCGCCACGGGGGGGTGCGGCCGGTCGAGCAGGGTGAGGGCGACAGCATTGTCGCGGCGTTCTCGCGCGGCTCGGACGCCGCCGCGGCCGCGCTTGAGATCCAGCGTTGCGTGTGCACCCATGAGTGGCCCGGCGCTCAGGTGTTGCGGGTGCGAGTCGCCCTGCACACAGCCGAGGCGCAGCTACGCGACGAGGGCAACTATTTCGGGTTGGCGCTCAGCCGTTGCGCGCGTCTACGCGAGCTCGCGCACGGCGGCCAGACGCTCATGTCTAGGGCAACGCACGACCTGGTCGTCGACCGGCTGCCGACCGGGGCGCGGCTGGCGGATCGGGGTGTGCACCGCCTGCGCGATCTTGGCCGTCCCGAGCACGTCTATGAGCTCTTGGATGACGATGACCCGCAGGATTTTCCGGCGCTGCGATCGCTCGATGCGCTCCCCAACAACCTGCCTGGTCAGCTCACGAGCTTCGTCGGACGCGTCAGCGAGCTGCGCGAGATCGGGGAGGCGCTCCAGAGCACGAGGCTGCTGACGCTGACGGGGGCTGGGGGGTGTGGGAAGACCAGGCTGGCGTTGCAGACGGCCGCCGACGCGCTGGATCGCCATCCTGACGGTAGCTGGTGGGTGGAGCTCGCTCCGGTGCTCGATCCGGAGCAGGTAGGGCCGGCGGTGGCTGCGGCGCTTGGTGTTCGGCCTCTGTCTGGGCAGACGGCGTTGGAGGCGACGGTTTCCCACCTGGCGGGTCATCGAGCCCTGATCGTGCTTGACAACTGTGAGCACATGCTCGCAGCGAGCGCTGCTGTGGTGGAGGCCGTGCTGCGCGCGTGTCCCGCCGTGGTGGTACTCGCCACCAGCCGAGCCGCGCTGGGCGTGGCCGGCGAGACCAGCTGGCGGGTGCCGTCGCTCTCGCTGCCGGCCGAACGCTCTCTCGAGCCTGTCGAGGCGCTCGCGCAGTCCGACGCGGTTCGGCTGTTTATCGAGCGCGCGCTGAAGGTTCGCCCCAACTTCGCGGTCACCAATGACAACGCGCCCGCTGTCGCCGGTATCTGCCACGCGCTTGACGGCATCGCGCTTGCTATCGAGCTCGCCGCAGCGCGTGTGCGGCTGATGGCCGTGGAGGAGATCGCAGTGGCCCTCACTGATCGCTTCCGCCTGCTGACCGGTGGGACACGCAGCGCGCTGCCGCGTCAGCAGACGCTGCGCGCATCGGTCGACTGGAGCTATGAGCTGTTGGGCGAAGGCGAGCGCACGCTGCTGCGCCGTCTGGCGGTGTTCACCGGTGGCTGGACCCTCGACCTGGCCGAGGAGGTGACCGCTGGCGACGGGCTCGAGCGCTACGCGGTGCTCGACCTGCTCAGCTCGCTCGTCGATAAGTCGCTGGTAACCGTCGAGGATCGCGAGCGGGCGACTCGCTACAGACTGCTGGAGACCGTGCGTCAGTACGCGCTTGATCATCTCACGCAATCTCCTGATGCGCCAGCCCTACGCGACCGGCACCGCGATGCGCTGCTGGCGCTCGCCGAGCGTGTCGAGCCGCATCTTCTAACCGCCGATCAGCCGCTATGGCTGAGTACGCTCGCCGCCGAGGATGCAAACCTCACACAGGCACTCGAGCATGCCGCGCGCAGCGATCCTAACAAGGCGCTGGCGCTGGTCGTCGCGCTCACGTTCTACTGGAAGCCGCGAGGTCGCTTCGCGGCTGCTGAGAGCGGATACACGCACGCGCTGGACGGCGCGGCCCGCGACGCTCCTCTGCGCGCGCGGGCGCTGTGGGGGCGCGGTTACCTGCTGGCCTACGCCGGCGGCTACGAGGAGGCGAGCGTGTACGCGCGGGAGGCACTGGAGCTCGCCGAGGAGGCCGGCGACCGCTCGACGATGGCCCGGGCGCTGGATGTGCTGGGCACCTTCATGTTGCTCGCCGACCCCCAGGGAACCCGGCCGGGGCAGGAACGATCGGTGGCGCTAGCTCGAGAAAGCGGTGATGACTGGTGTCTTGCCGACGCCACCCAGATCCTGGCTTTCACCTACGTGGTGCAAAGCCGGCGCGAGGAGGCTCTTGAGGTAGCCGAGGAGGTCCTTCCCCTGATCGAACGGTTGGGATACCGCGAGTTCCTGGGCTGGCACTGGACCCTGATGGCAGTGGGCGAGTTCGAATCTGCCAACTGGCCGGCGTGTGAAGCACACTGCGAGCGAGCGATCGCTGCGGCGCGCGAGGTTGGGGAGCCCGTGAGCGAGGGCATCGCGCAAGCGTATCTGGCCTACGCCGACCTTTTGCGAGGGCGCCGCCAGCAGGCGCTCGAGCGATTGGTGGCAGCCAACGAGCGCGCGGTCACAGCAGGGGCAGGCATGGCGGCCGGCGCGCTGGGATACATGCTCGCCTCGGCCGAGGCCGCGAACGACCAACACGCGGTAGCGCTTCAGCGCCTCGAGTCGCTGATCGCAACGGGGCTCGACGACGGCTACATGCTCTGCTTCGCACTGTACTTCCAGGCGGACATCATGCGAGCCCAAGGCGAGAGCGACCAAGCCGCGAACACCGCGCGGCAGGCGCTCGAGGTGGCCGAGCGGACGGGAGCGTCTTGGAACATCGCGCTGGCCAGCTTGTGTCTGGGATGCCTCTCACTGGACACAGAGCAGTGGACCGAAGCTGACAGCCATGTGCATCACGCGCTGGCAGCGATCGAGGCACGCGCCCTTGTTGCGCTGATCCCGGATGCGCTCGAGCTGCTCGCCGAAGTCGCCGCAGGCCTACACAGCGACCATGAGGCGGCCCGCCTACTCGGCGCGGGCACCCAGGCACGCGAGCACCACGAACTAGCGCGCTCGGTGGGCCACGGCGAGCGGGTCGCGGCGCTTGCACAGACCCTTCGCGAGCGCCTCGATGCCGAGGACCTAGACGCCGCTCTCGCCGAGGGACGGGCCCTCGACCCGTTCGACGCGGTCGCCTGGGCCCGCCGCGCCCGCGGCGAGCGCAAGCGGCCACCCGACGGATGGGAGAGCCTGACCCCGACCGAGCTAGAAGTCGTGCGCCACGCCGCCCTCGGCCTGAGCAACCCACAGATCGGCGAGCAGATGTTCATCACCCGCGGCACCGTCAAGACCCACCTCTCCCACATCTACACAAAGCTCAACCTGCGAAACCGCTCCGAGCTAGCCGCCGAAGCAGCCCGACGACAACCAGAAACCACAGCAGGCTGACCTTCGGAACCGAAGGGTCAGAGGTCCGAATCCTTTCGGGCGCGTTTTCTGATGATCGCCCGGAAGATCCCGGCCGCCAGTCGTCCGGCGCGATCGTCCTCGCTCGTCCTGCCGCCGTGATCGTCCGGTCGACGAAGCGGCCTTCCAGGCGCGCGAAGCAGTCGAGCACGAAGGCTACAATCACGGGCGCCGCGAGTGCGCCGAGAGCCGTCCCGAGCGCGCCGCTCCGCGCGAGCTCAGCCGGCGAGGAGGCCGACAGGACGGCAGCGGCGACGATCGCGTCGATCAGCAGCGCGCACGCCCACACCGCCCGCGTGCGGCCAGAGATCGCGACAACTCCAATCGGTATCAGGCAGGAGCTGTAGTACGGGCTTTCCAACAGCCCTTCGCTCGCAACTAGACCGAGCTGCAATGCGGCCAGCACGAGGATTCGCCACCGGACTCGCGCAGCCCCCGAGCGCCGATCCGCCCGCTGGCACGCCGAAGCGCTGCAAGGATGCATCGGGTCTGACACTCCCGCTCCAGGCATAGCCCTGATGAATGACCTTTGGATAGGTTCGCCGCATCAGGGACAACATCGCGCCCGTGGTTTCATCCGGACACTCGATTAGACCGAGGAGGTCAGCATGTCGAGAGTCACGGAGGTCGGTATGGAGGGCGCGGGGGAGGGAGGTACTTCGCGAGTCGCCGATCGCATGGGCGTGGGTTGCATCCTGCGAGCTCAGGTGCCGCCTGTGCGACGCAGCTCGATGGAGTCCGACGGTCCAAGCAGTGAGTCACGGAGTACGAAGACGCCGTTGAAGACTGGCACCGCGGCGACCGAGCTTTTGGTGTGGACGAGTGCTGTGCGTGCGCCGTCGGGGGCTATGCCGACGAGCAGTCGCGTCGGCATTCCGGCGGGGGTCTTCGCCGGTATGAAGGTGCTGGTCCCGTAGCCACCCAAGGACAACCACGAAGCGGCTAGCCGAGGACAACGAGCCCAACGGCCGCGGATACCGCGATGAGGGCGGGCTCGGGTACCCGTACTCGCTTCTGCAACAACACGACGAGGCTGACGGCGACGATCGCGACGGCGGCTGCATCGTTGACGATCTGTTTGGCGATGACGATGGCCGCTCCCGCGATAGCACCCGCGGCAGCGGCGGTCGCACCAGAGACGAAGCCCTGGACGCGCGGGTGGTTGGAGTGCCTGCGGTAGGTTCGCCCGAGCAGAACAACAAGCAGGAAAGCGGGAAGGAATACGGCCACGGTCGCTACGACTGCGCCGGTGAGCCCGAAGACGAGGTATCCGGCGACCGTGCCGATGATGACCACCGGGCCGGGCGAGATGATCCCGAGTGCGACACAGTCCACGAACTGCTGCTCGCTGAGCCAGTGGTGCTCGATGACGAGACCCTGATGCAAGAACGGCACGACGGCTAGGCCCGAGCCGAACGTGAAGGCTCCGGCTTGCAGGAAGAACAGGCCGAGCGTGCCGAGCCCGGCTCCGGAGCCGGTGAGGGCGAGTCCTTTGACGCTGGCGAGCATGTTCAGCGGCCCGAGGCTCGCCAGGCGGCTGCGGGTGGGTAGATCGCCGCCGTAGATGACCGCTCCGAAGATCCCGGCCGCCAGGAACAGCCACACAATCTCCGTCCCGGCAAGCACCGTCACCGTACAAACACCGGCCGCCATAGCCCACAGCAACGGGTCACGCTTGTTGGTGGTGCGCGCCAGCTTCACCGAGGCGATGGCGATGATGGCAACGATCGCCGGGCCAACGCCTCGGAACAACGCGTGAACCCACGATGAGCCCTGTTGCTGCACATAGATCACCGCCACGGTCGTGACGAGTAGGAAGGGCGGCGTGATGAACGCCAGCGCCACCGACGCCGAGCCAATGACCCCACGGGTCAGGAAGCCCAGCCACATCGCCAGTTGCGCCGCCAGCGGCCCTGGCATCGTTTGAGCCAGAGCTAGTCCTTGCCGGTACTCATCATCACTGAACCAGCCCCGTTGCTCCACGAGATCGCGGTGCATGTAGCCGACGAGTGCGATCGGTCCGCCGAAACCTGATGAGCCGAGCTTGAGGAAATAGCGGACGAGCCCGGCCAATGTCCGTTGCTCGGCCAACGCGCGAGGTGGCGCTGCGTCCGGCGAGGGGGCCGTTTGCGTCACGAGGGTTCGCGGCCGAGCAGCGCCGCTCGCTTCAGGTACTCATACAGGCCGTCGTACAGCGAGGCGCTCAGCGCCAGAACCTCCGCGTCGCTGTTGATCATCGAGAGGCCGCGCAGCAGGACGTCAAGCCCGCGGGCCTCCGGCGCGTCGTAGCGCTCGTCCTCGAGGTCGGTCTCGTGCACGATCCGCGCGATCGCCAAGAGCACTGGGTCGTCGAGATCGTACCGGCGCAGGAACGCCTCAAACGAGCACTCGCCGCCGTGGTGGGAGAGCTCGGCGCCGCGCATGTCAAAGGCAGTGGCGTCGGGGGGCACCTCGTCGGGGTCGTCCACGAACACGAACTCCGCGTCGTGGTCAATGAACCTGCCGATCAGCCACGCGCACGCCGTGCGGTCGACATGCGGGCCGCTACGGGTAGCCCACCTCATGCCGCGATGCGCTCCACGCCTTCAGCCAGCAGCTCTACGGCCGTGGCCGCCTGCTCGCGCGCTTCTGAGGAGAAGTAGTCGCGGCGCGAGATCCGCTGTAGCTCGCGTCGCAATCGCCCGAGCGTTCGCTTGCGCTGCCCCGGTGAAGCCACGAGCGCCTCCTGAGCATCCGCGAGGACAGATTGATACTCCGCAGTCACCGCGTCGCGCATCCGCATTGCCACCGCGCGCTCTTGTGCGGCCGAGCCCGGCCGGGCGAGCCATACGCTGGCGTCGCCTCCAGCCTCAGTGACCTCTTCCGCAAGCCACTCCAGTTGCTCGCGCGTCCGGTTATCCGCCGGCAAGGCGACCAGGCCATCGAGCAGCTGCCCGACACCCAGCCGGCGCAGCGCACGCCATAGCGCGATGCGCGGTGTGGAGGGCTCCCGCGGAAGCTTGTAGGCAAACAGGACCCACTCACCGGTCGGCATGATCTCATTTTAGCACGAAGCCTGTAACCACGGTTGCACTTGTCGTGCTATGTTCTGGTCGCGATGCGATCAACCAGCAGGGGATCCGCACAGCGAGCGCTCGTGAGTCGCCGTTGCACGCGCTGGCCCAGCGCGGCCCGCTCCTGCGGCTTTCCCTCCCCGGAGGCAGGCACGAGCAAAGCGGGCGACCGCATGCCGGTGCTCGTCATTTGGGGGACACGTGATCAGCTCGCCAACCCCGGCGCGCTCAACGACTACCGCGCAGTGCCCGCAGCACACATCGTCCAGATAGCCGGCGCAGGCCACTCGGCGATGATCGAGCGGCCAAGGGACACCGCGAAGCTGATTCTGGGATGGCGGTGACCGTGCTCGGACGCCTACAGGAGGTCGTGTGCTCACGGCCTCGCAGGATCGCCTCGATCGGGGCGGTGCTGTTCGTCGTCGTTGCCGTGACCGGAGCTCCCGCTTCGCGGAGCTTCAACGCCCGGAACGGATTCAACGACCCGGGCTCCCAAGCGACCCACGCGAGCGAACAGATCGAACGCGCCACGGCACGACAGGCGAGCGCTGGCGTGATCGCGGTCGTCCACGCGCCGCGTACAAGCGCAAAGGTGACGCAGGTCGCAAGCACCATCGCGAGCATCGACGGGATCGCCGGGGTCGCAGTCCCGCCGACGACCGGTCCATCGGTGCAGGTCTCACGCGACGGGGCCTCGGCGCTCCTGGCCGCGACGCTGCGGGCCGGGGTGAGCGAGACCGACGTCGTCAACCGCCTCACGCGCGCGTTCGCCGGAGACCACAGCGTCGTCCTCGGCGGAGCAGCGGTGTCCGCCCGGCAGGTGCGTAGCCAGGCGGGCAGCGACCTCGCGATCGCGGAGCTGCTCGCGTTTCCGCTGCTCGCGTTGCTATCGCTATTGATCTTCCGTGGCGTCGCTGCGCTGCTGCCGATCGCGATCGGAGCATTTAGCGTCCTGAGCGCGTTCGCCGTGCTTCGCGCGATCAACTCGGTTCTGTCGCTCGCGCCGTTTGCGCTCAATCTCGTGATCGGGCTTGGCCTCGGTCTTGCAATCGACTACAGCCTGTTTTGCGTATCGCGCTTCCGCGAGGAGCTCGGCGGCGGCGCCGATGTACCGGAGGCCGTGCGCCGGACCATGCAGAGCGCCGGGCGGACCGTGCTCTTCAGTGCCACTACGGTCGCGGCGGCGATGGCCTGCCTGACCGTGTTCCCGCAGAGGTTTCTGATCTCGATGGGCCTCGGGGGGATCGTCGTCGCACTGATTGCGGGCGCAGCTACAGTGCTCCTGCTGCCAGCGCTGCTCATGCTGATGGGCCGACGGCTGGGGAAGGTGACACCTGGTCCAGAGGCGAGCGGACGCTGGTACCGCCTCGCGCACGCGGTCGTGAGACGACCTGTCGGCGTCGCCGTGCTCACCACGATCTTGCTCCTCCTGATCGCCTCACCGGTCCTCGGGATCCGGTGGAGCGGAATCGACGTATCGCTGCTTCCAGCTGACAAGAGCGCTCGGGTGGTGTCGGACCTCCTCGAGCGCAGCTTCCCGGGCGCCGACTCGACGCCGGTGACAGTTGCGGTGCGGGCACCCGCTGACGCCGGCCCCGCGCTCAACATCTACATCGCACGGCTTCGACGGCTCGTCGGGGTTGAACAGGTGTCCTCGCCACGCGATCTCGGCGGCCGCACCTGGGAGATCCGGGTTGACGGGCGCGGCACGCCGATAACGCGACAGGCTCAACGTCTCGTGAAGGCCATCCGCGCCCAACCAGCACCATACCCCGTGGCAGTAGGTGGCGCGACCGCAGAGCTCATCGACCAACGGAGTGCGACATCGCGCACCTTGCCGGCCGCGATCGCTCTGCTCGTAGTCCTGACGCTGGGCATCCTGTGGCTCATGACCGGCTCGGTCGTCCTTCCTGCCAAGGCACTGCTGATGAACCTACTCACGACCGCGGCGGCCGCCGGGATCCTCGTGGTCATATTTCAAGACGGCCACCTCACACAACCTCTCGGGTTCTCCAAGCCCGAGGGGATCGAGCAGACGAACTTCCTCGTGCTCGTCGCCATTGTGTTCGGCCTATCCACTGACTATGGCGTGTTCCTGCTCGGCCGAATCAAGGAGGCCCACGACGGCGGCCTGAGCAACGACGAGTCGGTCGCCGCTGGACTCCAGAAGACTGGAGCGATCGTGACCGCGGCGGCACTCCTCCTTGCAGTTGCACTCGGAGCGCTCGTGACAAGCCAGCTCGTGTTCCTCAAGGAGCTCGGAGTCGGCGCAGCCGCCGCCGTCCTCATCGACGCGTTCATCATCCGCGCGCTGCTCGTGCCCGCGCTGATGGCCATGCTCGGAGGCGCAAACTGGTGGTCGCCACAACCCCTACGACGTCTCCACAAGCGGTTCGCTCGGGTCCACTCCGAACCTGCATGATCGGCGCCGTCGGCGGGGGACCACGGCTGGACTCACTCACCGACAGGTCCTGGCCGTCGAGGGACCCGGTTCCTCGACGCCTCGCTTGACGACCCGACGTGCCGCGATGCTCTGCTGAGAGCGATCCGACGCGTCGAGGACGAGCCCACATTGATGGGTGCCAGCGCGCATCTGATGGGGATCGGTCGCACCCTTTAGCGCTCGCGCCGACCACGGCTGGGAATCACTGGCCCCGAAGAATCACACCGCGCTGCCTGATCACCACGGCGCGCGAAAGCAGGCGTGCCAGCCGGCGAGATTCAGAGTTGCGCAATGGACGACATGCAGGCGTCCATGCGCCACCTCGAGCGTGCGCCTGCTTTTGCGGCAGGGTGAGCGTTCCCGGTCCACCAGATAAGCGCGATGACCGCCAGGCGGGTAAACCTCGTCTCGGGGGTTCGAATCCCCCCCTTCCGTGCAGGTTGTCGTTGGCCCACTCTGCTGAATCGCGTTGGAGCTGGCGCGAGTTTGGCGCGAGCAGCCAGTTTTGGGCAGTCATCGCGCCCCGCTACTCACGTCAGCCACCTTCGAGTGCCACCGCGGCCGCATTACCTGACGCCGGCACCGTCTTCAAGGGATGCCCGACATTAGCTCGACGGAGTTGGAAGGGCCGCGATTGCCTCGATCGAGATAAGCAGGCCGCGGGGTAGTCGCACGTGGGCCGGAGCTGATCGCGCCGGAGGTGGATCGGGCATGTGCCTGGCGTACACCTCGTTGAGACGGCCGAAGTCCTCGACGTTGGCGTAGAAGATGGTCGTCTTGACCACGTCGTCCATGGACGACCCGGCGGCGCTGAGTACAGCGGTGAGGTTCACGAGTGCCTGCTCGGTTTGGGCTTCGATCCCATCCGCGATCGCGCCGGTCGCGGGGTCGATCCCTGCCATCCCTGAGCAGAAGACCAGGCCGTTCGCGACTATCGCCTGGCTGTAGGGACCAAGCGCGTCAGGGGCCTGATCGCTCGATACGGCCGTTCGGGTCATCGTCTGCTCCTTTTTTGGGAGTTCGCATGGGCTCGCGGGGCGCGGCCGAGACCTCCCTTATGTCGGCGAGCTAGCGCCTCGCCCGCGGTGCCTGACCGTGGATTACCGCGCCTCAGGTTCTGACGCTCACGCGCAGGAATGTCGCCGGGATGCAGGTCGCCTCCGCGTTCGAGCTCGTATTCTGCTCGTTGAAGAGCGCCTCCAGCTCGGCCTGCAGCTCTGCCTCGCGCCCGGCAGCCGCCGCCGCGTCGAACGCGTTGATGGTCGGTCCGTAGTAGGTCCTGAACACAGCGAGGAATTCTGAAGCGGTGCCGGGATAGGTGAACGTGTAGGTGTCCCTCTCGAGGTAGATCGCCCCCGCGTCGACGCCGGCGGCCATGAATCGTTCGGTCACGTGCTCCTTCACACCCCAGGTCATCGGGCTGACGAATCCGTCCGGTGGCGTCGGCGAGTAGGCAGAGCTGATCTTCAGCACCTGCGCCACCAGCGTCGGGTCATTAGGAATCCAGTTACCCATGACGATGCGGCCTCCGGGGCGCACCACCCGGACCAGCTCTCTGGCCACGTCGAAAGGCCTGGGGGCGAACATGGCTCCGAACATGCTGATGGCCAGGTCGAAGCTGTCGTCCTCGAGCTCATGCAGGTCTGATGCATCGCCCTCCTGAAATCTGCAGTTGGCGAGGCCGAGCCTCTGCGCTCGCGCGTTTCCCGCCGAGACGAGGTTGCTGGCGATGTCGACACCGAGGACCTCGGCGCCCAGCTTCGCGGCCGGCACCGCGGTCGTTCCGTCGCCACAGCCGAGGTCGAGGAGCCTTTGCCCGCTCTCGATGCCCAGTTCGGCCACGAGCGCCTCCCCGCTGTCGCGCATGCACTCGGCAAGTTGCGTGAAGTCACCCTTCTCCCAGAGTGCTTTGTTGGTGTTCATCGGATCGATCCTCCTCGGGAGTAGACGCGCGGAGTCCGTGCCGGATTCTTGCGTAGCTGCTTGCTCACCTGGTCGGTCCGTTCAGGCCCGGATGATTTCGAGCCGTCCAGTTGCCCCAGCCGCTCGATCGCGGCCGTGACGTGGGTGAGATAAAGCTTGAGGGGCGCCTGTACGGCCGGCTCGGACGCGTGGTCGCGAAGCCCGCGCAACAGGTGCAGCCGGCTGCCGGCCACCCACGCTGAGAGATCGGGCTCGCCCAACCATCTGGCCTCGGTCCTCCACGTGCGGACCATCATCCTTGGCCAATCCTCGATGCTGACGGGGTACGGGTTGGGGGGACAGAGCCGGTTCTTCTCGGCATCGTCTGCGCGGTGAGCCTCGAGGAAGCCGATCAGAGCTGCGTTGAAGCAGGGCGAGAGGTGGCGGACCTGCTGAAGCACGATCCGACCGGCCTCGAAGATCGGCCTGGCGGGGGCGTCGCTCAAGCCGAGCGCCGTACAGTCCACGTGCAGGGTCTCGGGGCTGGTCGGGGCCTCCCCGCGCTCGAGCAAGATCCGGTCTGCCTCGATCCGCCGGACCCTGCCGAGCCTGATCACGTCCTCGATCCGCCGCAGCGAGGCCAGCTCACGCGCGCTCAGCATCGTGCCGCGGTACATCGTTGCGGGACTGGTCGGATCGATGCGTAGAAGCCGCCCCGAAGCCTCCAACTGCTCAAAGAGCTCGTCGATGCTCGCCGCCCGGGCGCCGGCCTCGGCATCAACGGAGAGTCCCTCGATCATGGTGCCGACCTGCTCCAGCGGCTGAAAGTGACGGCGGTCATAGAACCACGCGTCGCGGGGCCGGATCCAGCGAATCCGGTCTGGTTCCACGTCATTGTCCAGAAGCCACGTGCACGCGTCGACCGCCGTCTTTCCGGAGCCCAGCACGGCATAGGAAGAGGCCGTTGGTGCCGCCGCAGGGAGATCGTTGACGGCTACGACCCGTGCGTCCGACGCCACATCGAAAGGGATGGTGTGGGTGGCTGGGATCGACGCTTCAAGGTAGCGAGCGTCGACGATCTTGCGGCGTACCATGACGGCGTGAACCTCGCCGGTGTCCAAGTCTCGGACCTGCTCACCGTCACTCCCGGCGCCGAGATATTCATGACCGGTGAGCACACTCACCCGGCCGGTCCTCGTGAGCCGAACCGCCGCCTCGGCGAAGTACTCGCGCACCTGCTCGCCGGTCGCCCGCTCGTAGTAGCCGGCATTCTCACCTGCCTCCTCGATGCGGTCTTCGCCGAGGGCCAGCGAGTTCACTCCGTAGTACGCGGAGGGGATGTGCAAGCGGACGAACGGATACGCCTGCAGCCAGTGGCCGCCAGGCGCCTGGTGGCGGTCGACCAGCGTCACCTGGACGTTCTCTGCCTCGGCCACCAATGTGTCGGCAAAGGCAAGGCCGCTGGCCCCGGCCCCTACGATTAGATAGTCCGTTTCCATCGGCACGATCTCTCTCTTTCCCCGCCGAGAAGCACGATCGTTCTATTTGATCGCGGCAGAATAGCACGATCGTACCTATTATGTTTGGCCATGGTGATGAAGACTGAGCGGACCAAGGGGGAGCGGACCCGGGCGGCGATCCTCGACGAGGCCGCACGGCTCGCCACGGTCGACGGGCTAGAGGGGCTCTCGATTGGAGAGCTCGCGCGTGCTACCGGGATGAGCAAGAGCGGCCTCTACGCCCACTTCGGATCGAAGCTCGATCTGCAGCTCGCGACGATCGAGGCCGCGCGTCAAACATTCGTCGTTGAGGTTCTGCGTCCAGCGCTGCACGCACCTAAGGGGATTGAGCGACTGCTAGCCGCCTGCGAGGCGTTCATCTCTCACGTCGAGCGCCGCGTCTTTCCCGGCGGCTGCTTCTTCTCGGCAGCCGCAGTCGACGTCGGCACTCGCCCGGGACCGGTGCGCGACGCGATCCTCGCCCAGCGGCTCGACTGGCTGGCGCTGCTCGAGCGGCTCGCCCGCGAAGCGGCTGACCAGGGCGAACTCGAACCCAATCTCGATCCAGCCCAGCTCGCCTTCGAGCTTCAAGCGTTGCTCGTGGCAGCCAACACCTCGTTCATCCTCCAGGGTGACACGGGCGTGTTCGAGCGTGCACTCACTGCGATTCACGTGCGGCTGCGGGTCGCTGAACCGGCCGCCAGCCGAGCGGTCCGTGCTACGGGTAGTAGTAGGGTCGGCGATCGACTCCATGCCGCGGACGAGCTGGCATCCGAGCAGATTGCCGCAAGACGGTTGGCCAGCCAATAGCTGACTTCGTCTGCGACGGCCACCAGGCTGATGCTGAGACGACATTGCGAGCGTCTGAGGACGGCCGCGTTCACGCCCACAAGGGACGAAAGAGAGCAGTCTGGGTTCGTGCCGGCGGAACGCTTGCTTCTCTGACCCCAAGTCCGACAACATTGACAGGCCAGAACGGGGCGCGGATTAGCCGGCCAGATCCCACACGGCGCGCGCGTGCTCACGAGACGACGAGGTTTCCGAGGGCCTGATCAGACACCTGAACGCTCGCGATACGACCCTCGCCCACGTTTCGCGCGCGCCGATCGAGAAGCTCGAGGACTACCGGAAACGCAACGGCTGGCGGTTCGCTTGGTACTCGTCCTTCGGCAGCGACTTCAACTACGACTTCCATGTGACCTTGGACACGACTCGGTCAGCCGGCCGAATACAACTACCGGACAGAGCGCCAGCATCGCCAGCAGGGACCAGCTGCTACTTCGACGGTAAACCACCCGTCGAGGCCCCCGGCATATAAGCTGCTTCCTGCGCGACGGTCACCGCGTGTTTCACACGTACTCGACGTTCGGCCGAGGCTGCGAGTCGGTCGGAGGCGCCTACCAGTGGCTGGACCTCACGGCGCTCGGACGAGGAGAGGCGTGGGAGGAGCCCAAAGGCCGCTCCCGAAGCCTCGACGCGAAACCCGAGTTCACCTGAGCACCAACACGCACACCGCAAACCAGTTCGACGCGAGGCGAGGCACCGCCTGGCGGGCGGATCGAGCCGCTGCGCCATCGTCGGCGTGATTTGCCGCGCGCGCTGACTAGTGCCGTCGATACCGCGCTGTTGGCCGAGCCATCTGATCGCGGACCGGTCGAGGGCTACCGCCTGGCCTTCGGAAACGCTGAAAGGCGACTCAAGGCGACGGAAACGCCGGTTCATCTGAGCACCAAACCTGGCGATGAGATGCCGGCATCCACAGGTATCTGCCAGCATCTCAGTCTCTCGGGGGAGGCTAGAAAATCGACCGTTATTCATGTGTGTACAAGCCGCCCTCAACCGCGGATAGTCAGGCGATGACGACAACGAATGGTGCCTATGAGGCCGAGCGGTCGGCCTACCTTAAGGGCTTTGCCGCCAATGTCCGACGCCTCCGCAGCGCTGCGGACACCGGGCTTACTCAGGAGCAGCTCTCCGACCTCACCCGGCTGCATCGCACCGAGATCGGGAAAATTGAGCAGGCTTCAGTCGAGCCGCGCCTCAGTCATTTTCATATCGGGGCGGGGCGCCGCTGAGCAGCCGGCACCCAGGATGAGCACACAGCTTGGCCGGTCCGAGCGTTGAGGACGGTGGCCTAAACGCCAAACGGACACATAAAGGGCCAATTGGGACTTCACGCGCTGCGGACGGGATCTGGCGAGCACGCGGCAAGCCCATATTCGTACACGCTTACGCCGCTTCTCCCGGGCGCTTTCCCCGATGCTCGAGGACGACGAGGACGACGTCCATGTCACAGGCCAGCCAAGGCAGGCGAACTCAGACGACACCGAGTATCGCGGCGTTGAGCCTGGTAGCGCGTGTACTCTCGGCGCGTGCCATCACGAGGCGCTGTGCGCTGTTTCGCCCGCGCGGTGTGGCGTCAGAAAATAGAGCTAGTGAAAATGCGCTCGCTCCGCTGTAAGCGCGATAGCGGGGAAGATGGGTTAGAGAATGTAGTGTTGGGGCGGCGGCGACTGAAGGCCCTACGTCAGCTTGACGCTCTGCGAGGACTGCGCAGCGCCTTTCGGCCCAGGGCGCAACGGGCGCAGTTATGTGGAGTAGGCTCCGCTACAGGAGGCCGCAACGTGACTACGGGAAGGGGAGATCGTGAGCCCTACCAGCCAGGATCAGACGCCGCTCGAGGAGGTGCGTGTCGCCGATCGCGTCAACTTCCAGGACGGGCCGCCGCACGAGCTGTTTCGCCGGCTACGCTCCGAGTGCCCGGTCCATTGGTCTGATGGCATAACCGAATACCCTGAAGAGGACGGCTTCTGGTCTGTCACAACGGCCGAGGACGTGCTCGAGGTCAGCCGCGACTGGCAGACGTTCTCATCGGAGATCGGCGGTTTCACAGCCACCAAGAACACTGGCCTGTCACTGGAGATGCAGCAGGCGATGTTCATCGGGATGGACCCGCCCAAGCACGACCGTCTGAAGGCGCTCTTCCAACGCGGCTTCACGCCCAAGCGAATCGCAGAGCACGAGGACGCGATCCGGCTGATCACCGTCGAAGTGCTCGACCGCCTGCAGGGACGGGACACGTGTGAGCTGGTCAACGATGTGGCACAGCCCGTCGTGGCGCGTGTCATCGGCAGCTTCATGGGTCTCTCCGCCGCCGACGACGCCGCGTGGGCGCGACTGATGAACGCGATCGTCGGCGCCGGTGACCCGGACACCACGCCAGAGGGCGCCGACAGTGTGATGGAAAACGAGGTGCCGGAAGTGTTCGAGCGCTGCGGGAAGCTGATCGCTGAGCGGCGCACAAACCCGACGGACGACCTCACGAGCGTGCTGGTGCACGCCGAGCTCGAGGGCGAGCGTCTCGAGGATCACGAGATCGTGATGGGCTTTTTGCTGTTGATGGCCGCCGGCAATGATTCCACCAAGGCGACTTACTGCTCGGGAATGCGGGCACTCATGGACGACCGCGACCAGCTGCGTCGGGTCGTGCAGAATCCGTCGCTGATCCCGGGGGTCGTAGAGGAGTCGCTGCGCATGTTTCCGGCCTTCGCTCACTTCGCGCGTACTGCCACGCGTGACACCGAACTGCACGGCCAGAAGATCCGCGAGGGGGAGAAGCTCGTGATGTGGTACCCGTCGTCCAACCGCGACGAGACGCGCTACGAGCAGGCCGAACGCTTCGACGTCACACGCAATCCCGAGCACCAGGCGTTCGGCGCGGGAGGTAGGCACTTCTGTCTGGGCACCGCGCTCGCGCGCCTGGAGCTGCGCATCCTCTTCGAAGAGACACTCGCGCGCTTCCCACAGATCGCCCTCGCCGAGGCGCCCACACATGTGGAGTCGGCGTTCGCCAACCAGCTCAAGACGCTGCCGGTCCGGCTACGTCCGCTGTAGGTCTTTCCGCGTACGCAGGGCGTCGACAGATGGTGGGTTTGCCATCTCTCACTGGCCGGTGACGGTTGACAGGTCCTCCGTATTGGTGGCTGAGGCAACGACCGCTCCCTTCAAGCAGGGGCGGAAGCGGTCGCCAGCGGCTCCGGGCTATCACTCTGGACGAGCACGATTCGTACCAGTGGGGAACCGGCACATGTTCGCGCTCACACCCAAATGAAGCGGGCGTCATCGCGCCATCCGCCCACGCGCCTGCCGGTCGTGTGTGGGCGAGTATCTCGACCCGCTCTCTGAGCTGGTGCGTTAGGATGCCGCGCCGTGCGCAGCGACCGCGTGTTCTCCCGGATCACCACGAGCATACCCGTCTCTGCCGTGCGGGCGAGCGGGAAGCTGCAGACGCGGTTCTATCGCCTGAGTGGCGGCCGGGTGTGGGGAAAGTTCGCTCGCCAACCCGTCTTGGTGCTTACTACTACGGGACGCCGCTCGGGGCAGTCACGCTCCACGGTAGTGCTGTATATGGCAAATGGCGAGAACATCGTCGTGATCGGGTCAAACGCCGGGAATGATGGCTCGCCCGCGTGGGCGCTGAATCTCATAGCCAACCCGGACGCCGAAGTGCAAATCCGTAGTGAGCAGCGACGCGTGCGGGCACGCGTCGCCGAGGGCGATGAGCGCGCGGAGTTGTGGAGCCGGATGAATGACGAGTATCGCGGCTTTGACGACTACCGAGCGCGGACGAACCGCGAGATCAAAGTCTTCGTGTTGGAGCCTCGCTGACCCCGCCGGCCGGCGGGCAGATGCGCCAATACATTCCTGAGCACTCACCCCAGCGGCAGAGCCAAAACGTCACCTGACCACCACCATCCAAAGCGACCGGGCAGATCGCGCAGAGGCGCCAAAACCAAGACGACCCGTCGCCCGCGCTACTGCTTCGCACGCCCGTCGGGCGTGTCCGATGGCGCCCCGCAGACGCTCGCCACGGAGGACCTCAGACTGTCCGAACGACCAAGCAGGTCGCGCTCGCTTACGCAAGGCGAAGCGGTAGCCGCGGCAGCGCGCGCTTGAGACCGCTGTTCGTCGTCCCAGGCGGGCGTCTGCCGAGGACGATTGAGACATCTGCCCTAGGTTCTACCGCCCACGCGAAACAGCTTCGATCATTTGATTAGTGTGGTGAGCAGTCGGGGTTGCTGTCGCGCGCGTCGCCTTCGATGACCTGCATGATTGAGGGGTTCGCCTTGGTGACGGCGTGTTTGATGTTTGCGCGTGCGAGCTTTGCCCATAGGGGTTTTTGCTCGACACTTATGGCTTGGCGGCCGGTGTCGATGGTCTCTACGAATGTCATGCCGATCCCGCACCGGCGTGCAGGCCTGGGGCGCGTGTCTTTTGTGTGAATCAGCTTGACGGCGTGCTCGCCGATCGGGTAGATATTTGATACTGTTCGTACAGTAGGAACCTGGCTCTTGGCCGGGCCGTCAGTCATAGAGGGAGCTATCGCGATGCCAGCCACCCGCAAGACACGAAGGCCGCCGGCCAACGACGACGACTTGGTCGTCGTCCCGAGATTTGGGGGCGTCTCTCCCCGCCGGCCGGTCAAGCCGGCAGCGGTGGGGACCTCCGGGGCGAGCGGCACGGGCACCTTCGGAGACTTCGCTTACCAGGGCGGCCCGGTGATCCACGCTCCAGAGGTCCACATCCTATTCGTGGGCGACTGGACCAGCACGGCCAATCAAAATCGCGCCACCCGCCTGACCCAGTTCGTCACGGATCTGCTGTCCAGCCGCTACATGAACATCCTCTCGCAGTACGGCTGCGGCACGAGCGGCACCGTCGGCGGCACAGCGTTCGTGGCGGCCCCGGACAGCAGCCTGTCGACCGCCGATATCCACACCTTGATCCAGACCGCGATCGACAAAAACGAGGTGCCTGAGCCGACAGCGCAATTGACCTGCGTGCTCCTGTACATGGACGACGCTACTGCCGTGGAAGACACCGAAACCGGCGTGGTGATGTGCGAGGCAAGCAGCGACAACGCCTTCGGCTACCACTATCACTTCCTCACCAAAGCCGGCAACGCGTGCCCATTCGCGGTCGTTCCCGGGCTGACCGACGGCTGCCTGACCAACTCGTGCCCAGGCAATGACCAGGGCTGCAGCTTGCACCTGGCCCAGACCCAGGAGCAGCGCCAAACCCAAGTGAGCTCGCACGAGCTGTCCGAGATGTTCTCCAACCCCCAAGTCAATGTCGACGAGGGCTGGAGCCGCCCCGGCAACCCCCACGAGAACGGGGACATCTGCAACGGGCTCTCGGGGACGATCACGGTCGGTGCCAACACCTGGACCGTCCAGAAGATGTACAGCAAGTGGCACGACATGGCCACCAACGGCACCACCACGTGCATCCTCGAATGCGATCCCCTTCCCTCGCTGCTGCCGGCCTGCACGATCATCCTGGACCGCAGCACGTTCGGCCGGGGCGAGGTCGAAGCGCTGCTGGCCGTCTCGGATCCGGCTCATGTGGAAGCCGCGTTCTACGTCGCGGTCGACGGCTTCACGCCGGCGGACCTCAAAATCACCGCTTCCAGCTTGGTCGGCGTCCCCAACGTGACGCCCAACCTGAGCTTCTCACCGAGCGTCGCCGGGGTGTCCTTCGAAGCGACCTCGCTGGTGCCCGACGATCCGTCGCTTAGCGGCGCGATCCAGCGGTTTACGTGGATCTACCGAGCGAGCTTCACCAGCTCAGGCGGCTTCCCAGCGCTCCCGGGCCAGACCAGCCCCATCGATCTGTCGGCCTCGGTCTCCAGAGCGAGCGCGCCGAACGTGAGCGCGACGGGCCTGGCCACGATCGAGCTGACCCACGAACCGAACCCGTACGAGGTCGACGGCCCGGTCTCTTGGCTGAGCACCGATCTGCGCGTGTTCCAGATCCCGGCCGGCGACTCCAAGTTCAACGCCACGATGGGCGCTGCAGCGCCCGACGCGCCGGACTTCATCCAGCAGGTGATCGCCAACCTGAACTCCGGCGACACCGGTGGCCAGACCTTCGAAGCCGACCTGTCCACCGACGAGAACGTCTCGCATCTGGAGCTCTCCGAGACAGTCAACGGTACGCCCATATTCAACTTCGCCCTCGCCAAGGTGCGCTACCGATCGCTCTCCGAAGACGTCTCGAACGTCCGCGTCTTCTTCAGACTGTTCCAGACGTCCACGACCGGCACGGTCTACGACCAGAGCGCCTACCCCCGCGGCGGCCAGGGAGGGACGGTCATATCGCTGCTGGGGACCACGGGCGGGGAAATCGCCACGATCCCGATGTTTGCCGCGCCACGGATCGACACCGCCACGCAGAGCATGAACGCCCAGACCGATTCGGCCAACGTGCGCACAATCGAACACGACGCGTCCGGCACCGAGCGGATCGCCTACTTCGGCGCCTGGTTGGACATCAACCAGCCCTCGCAGCCGATGTTCCCGCTCGTGCCCTCGCCGCCGGCTGGCCCATTCACCGGCGGTGGGCTGCAAACGATCCAGCAGCTGATCCGTGGAGTCCATCAGTGCCTGGTCGCGGAGATAGCCTTCGATCCAGACCCGATCGCCACCGGAAGCACACCGGGATCCTCAGACAAGCTGGCCCAGCGCAACCTCTCGATTGTGGCCTCCGCTAATCCTGGCACCCGCGCCTCGCGCATCATCCCCAACACATTTGAGCTGGTGTGCCGGCCGGTACCTGAGGGCGGCGCGTCCAACGAGCTGTTGATCGACTTCGCGGCGCTGCCGCCCGGCAGCTCGGCCACGATCTACCTGCCGGGCGTCAGCGCTGCCGCTATCAAGCGGGCAGCGGACGAGCGCTACGCGTCCCATCACCTGAAAGTTCTGGGCGGCGCCACGCTTGAATGCCCGGCTCAAGGCCTCGTCTACGTGCCGGCGCCGACAGGCCTCGGTCGTGGGCTGGCCGGCCTGCTCACCGTCGCGCTGCCCGAAGGCATACGCCACGGCGAAGCCTTCAAGGTGATCGTGCGGGAGCTGGCTGACGCCCGCTCTGAGCGCGTGCCCGAGATCCAGGCCCGGAGCTCGCGCGGACGGCTGGCCGGCGCCAACAAGCGGCGTCCTGGGATCGCGCGCTGGCGCCGGGTAGTCGGCTCCTTTCAAGTCTCGATCCCGGTCCAGACCAGCGATACCATGCTCCACCCCGAAGAGCGCTTGCTCGCCGTGCTGCGCTGGATCCTCGAGTCCGTTCCGAGCTCGAACCGGTGGTATCGCGTGTTCGATCGCTACGTGGAGCTGGTCACCGAACGGGTCCAGGCGCTCGGCGGCGACCCCTACGAGATCGAGCCGTCGCCGCGTGATGAGCCGCCAAAGACGCACGGGGGCCACCGCCGGCTGACCGGCAAGGTCAGCGAGGTCGCGTTCGACTGCTTCGGGGAGCTCGAGAGCTTCGCTCTGACCGACTGCCGCGAACGCCACCAGATCGTCTGTCGCGAGCAGCGCGTCGGCGAGCTCGTGCTGCGAGCCGCGCGCGAGCGGTTGACGCTCACCGTCTGGCTGCGAGACGGCAAGGGAAGCGCGATCCAGAGAATCGTGGTGCTTGCTTAACAAGACTTTCGGTCACGATCTAGCCTTCGGAGCTCGATGGCGTGTCGTATGACACATAGCCGGCGCCCCCGAGCCGCCACGCGAAGGCGCTGTCCTGGCTCAGCCGCGCCTACATGACCGCTGCTGAGGGCGCGCCGGCCCCCGACTCCTGCTTTCCCCCGGCAGACCAGGCGTCTTCCCCAGCCAACTGCTCGCTTGCGCAACGGACGAAAGGCCGGGTTTGTGCTGCCGGGACGCTAGCTTCGCTGGCCCAGGTAGGAGCCTGCGCCACGCGCGTTTCGTGAAAACGAGGCGTTCAGGACGTGGAGGGCCAGCCACGTCCTGAACCGCGGCCGAGCTGGGTCATCTTCCGGCCCGCTGTCGTAGGTCGTCCACGAACGAGCTGAGGGTCTCCGTCGCTGCGGAGAGCTCCTTGAGTTGTTGGTCTGTTAGTCCCTGCAGGTCAGCTCTCAAAGCGGCTAGGAACTGTGCGCGGAACGTCTCTTGTGCCGTGCTTCCCGCCTTGGTGAGGCTGATCATGGCCACACGTCCGTCGTCTGGCAGTCCTTCTCGCCGCACCCATCCTTTCTCCTGGAGGCGTTTGACGAGCAGCGTCATCGTGGGCTGCGCGATCCCCGTGAGCTCGGTGAGCTCCGTGACCTTTCGTGGCCCCTCGGTGAGGATGCTCAAGGCCTCCATCTCGGTACGGGAGATCTCCTTGCTGCGGACCTGCTTGACGAGCAGTCGCACGAGCAGTGCGGCGCGGGAGAGCAGGTGCTCGGCGACGTAATCGACTGGCTCTACCTGCGAGGGCATACTCGTCTTGGTCATATTGCGAACTATATAGTTTTATGATATAAATATCAAGGAAGGCCCAGCAAGCTCCACACCGAGAAGGGAGCACACCATGTTTCGCAACATCCTCGTCGCGATCGACGGCTCACCGGACTCAGATCAGGCGCTCACACAAGCGATCGACCTGGCTGAGGCAGAGCACAGCCGATTGACCCTCTTCAGTGTCGTCGTGATGCCTCCCGCCAGCGCCTACATGGGGGGAGGCGGTGCAGTGGCGGCAGCACTTGCTCGCGAGGCCAAGGCCGAGACCGAGACTATTCTGCGGACGGCCGCCCGGCGCGTCCCTGATCGAGTGTCACTCAGCACTGTGCTGGGCAGCGAGCCGGTGAGGCACGCGTTGATCCACCAGATCAAGGAGGGGGCGCATGACGTCGTGGTGATGGGCTCCCGGGGACGCGGGGCGGTGCGCTCAGTACTGCTCGGTAGCGTGAGCCACTACGTGCTGCACCACAGTTCCGTTCCCGTGCTGATCGTGCACGCCGATCCCGAGCGAGGGCTTCAGTCTTCCGCCACGCTCTGGCAGGATCACCCGGCAACAGGTCGGGGGGCTGTCCATGCAAGCGCCTGAGAGCGAGCCTGCGCTCGCCACGGTGGCGCCTGTGGAAGAAGGCGCAATTGAAGCGGCGCTCGGGGAGACGACCCCGCAACTGGATAAGCGAAGCTGTGGGGCAGGCAGATCTGCCTCGAGGGGTTTCTCATACACCCCACGAGGAAGCGCCTGGGGGCACGCGCTGTAAAGCAGCCTGTGCCGACTGCTTGGGCTATCGCGGGTGCACCGAACGCCCGTCGATACTGGTTGCCGCCAGTAGCGTCTGGATCGTGGCGGTGACGCGATCGGCTACGGCTGAGGGCGTGGAAGCGTCGAGCTTGCCGTCTAGGTGCAGGGACGCGAGGCCGTGCACGAGCGCCCAGGTTGCGGTCGCCATGGCCTCTGTGTCGGCTTCTGGAAAGACTCGTCCGACGATCTCGCGGAGGTACAGCGTTACCGCGGCGGTCGCGGCTATGCGCTCATCGTTGTCGCGGTCGCAGGATTCTCCGAACATGAGCCGGAACAGGGCCGGTCGCTCTAGCGCGAACTGCACGTAGGCGATTGCTACGCTCGTCAACTGCTCCGGGGTTGCCGGGGAGGGGTGTGCCGCAGCCAGCCGTTCGGCAAGGTCGCGGTAGCCGAGCGCCGCGACCGCAGAGACGAGCGCTTCGCGGTCCTCGTAGTGCCTGTATGGCGCAGCTGGCGATACGCCGGCGCGACGTGCGACAGCGCGCAGCGACAGCGCGGTCTCGCCGCTCTCTTCGAGCAGTTCCATCGCGGCACTGACACACGCCGCGCGCAGATCGCCATGGTGGTAGGTCGCCCTGGACGCCGGCATCGACGTCTGATGTTGACAGTGTTTACTCGGCTGGGCTAATGTGAGCACCGTTAACATTCTAGGAAGGCGGTGCTTTGATGTCGAGCGAGCTGTTCTCTGCGTTGGTTCTGCGGTCGGGAGGCACGCTGCGCAACCGGGTCGTTAAGGCGGCGATGGAGGAGGGAATGGCCGGCGAGGCGCAGCTCCCCGACGAACGGCTCGTATCGCTTTACCGCCGCTGGGGTGTCGGCGGCGCGGGGCTCCTAATCACCGGGAACGTGATGGTTCACGCTGAGGCGTTGACCGGGCCGGGCGGGATCGTGCTCGACGATCGCGCGCCGCTTGATCCGTTCGCCCGCTGGGCGCACGCCGGGAAGGCCGCCGGCGCCGCGATGTGGATGCAGATCAGTCATCCCGGCCGCCAGGTGCAGGCCAAGATGCCGGGGGTGGTGTGGGCACCTTCGCCGGTCGCGATGGAGCTTGGCAAGCACAGCAAGCGCTTCGCCCGTCCGGTGGCGATGACGAAGGAACAGATCGGCGCGACCGTGGAGCGCTTCGCGACGAGCGCGAGCCTCGCCGCGCGCGCCGGGTTCGATGGTGTCGAGGTCCATGCCGCTCACGGCTATCTGATCTCGCAATTCCTTTCGCCGCTGGTGAACCAGCGCAGCGATGAGTGGGGCGGGAGTTTGGAGAACCGGGCACGGCTACTGCTCGATGTCGTGCGCGCGATCCGCGAGGCTGTGTCCTCATCGTTTGCGCTCGCGGTGAAGCTGAACTCCGCGGACTTCCAGCGCGGCGGATTCGACGCTGAGGACGCGGCGCGAGTAATCGCGATGCTCGAGCCACTTGGGGTCGATTTGGTCGAGCTTTCGGGGGGCAGCTATGAGAGCCCCGCGATGTCTGGCCGCCCGGCGGACGGTCGCACCGCGGCACGCGAGGCGTACTTCCTCGAGCTCGCCGCCCAGCTCGCCAAGACAAGTCCGTTGCCGCTGATGCTGACAGGCGGGATCGCCCGCCGAGAGACTGCCGAGCAGGTGCTCGCGAGCGGCGTTGCGTTGGTCGGCATCGCGAGCGCGATGGCGATCACCCCCGACCTCTGCAGCCGTTGGCAGGACGGCCGTGAGGCCACCGAGCAGCTTGCGCCCGTCGCATGGTCTGACAAGACGCTCGCCTCTGCCGCCGGCATGGCGCTCGCCCGCCACCAGATGCGCCGCATCACGCGCAGTCGGCACCCCAGAGGCAAGACCAACCCGCTGTACGCGCTCGTATGTGACCAGCGCGCGCAACGGCGCGCCCTTGGCCGCTACCGAGAGTGGCTGCAGACCAGGGCCGATATCCCGTGCGGCTGATGACGGCGCGGTGTTCCAAGCTAAAGGATTGGCGCAAATAAAGGCAGCGGTTTCTTAGTACTCGGAAATCTCCTGCTCGATCTGCTCGACTGAGTAGTACCTGCTGTCGCAGCAGTGGCCGCCCCTGTTGTGGGAGCGGCACCTACGCAGGCTGCTTGTTCTTGCCTACTCCGGCCCAAGAGCGAGGGCGGTGTCTCGCGGCGCGGGGTTATCGAAGACGAGGTCGCCGTCAGCGCTGGCGCGCGTTTCGAGAACGGCAGCTTGAACGAGCCCAACCTCGAGCTGGATGTGGACGCGGTCGTAGCTACCCTGCTCGCTCGGTGGCCTAGGCTCGAGGATCGAGCGTGCTCGCGTTAGATGTTGCCGTCGCCGTCGCTCGGGCCGCCGTTGTTGTCGCTATCTCCGTCTCCCGCGTTCGGTCCTTGCGGTATGCCGCTATTTGATTGCGGCGGACTCGCTTGTGGCGGCGCGGGCCGCGTGGCGGTCTTGGTCGGTGGCGGGGTTCTCGGTGGCGGAGTGGTGCTCGTGGGTGGCGGCGTGGAGACCGTCGTTGGCTGGGCTTGCACCGGCACGGCGAGAGGCGTAGGAGCACGGACGATGAACGTGGTTGCGGCGTGGCTCGGGCTGGCGCTGGTCAAGATCACTTCGACGCGATGGCGCCCTGGGGCGAGGTTGTGAAAGGTGAGCCGATCCGAACCTGACCGCGTGAGGCGATGATCGAGGACGTAACGGAAGCGCTGGGCTCCACCGGTCGCAGTGCCTGTGAGCGTGACGCGTACAGTGAGGGTAGCGGCAGTGTGCGCCCCCACCCGCGGCGACAGGATCGACAGATGCCTTGGTGGAACGGCGACTGCTGGCTTTGGAGCATTACTTGCCTGGGTGACCGCCGCCGGCGCTTTGGTCGTCGAGGTACCCCCGCCGCAGCCACTCGCGGCGAAGATCAACCCCAGGCTCAAACCGAACGGCCCAGCCCTGAATATGCCCATCGCAGTGCGCCTCCCACTTGTCGCGGCAACCTCGATCACGCGAGCGTCGAGGCATTGGCCGTTTCAATCTCAGACGCCGAGGTGTTGCGATTCCTTCCTGCTCGGACGTAGCTATCCCCGATCGGTCATAGCCGGTGTACTGAGTTCATCGGCTTCGGCGCCTGGGCTGGGCGATAGGTGATCCATTCTGGCCATTCGCGTCGCTCACGTGCTGCATCTCCGATCGGTTCACTGGAAGGTTATGTCGCTTTCGGCGTCTGGTTCCGTAATGGTCACCGACGGAGGGAGCAGCATGTTGAATCGAGAGTCATGTCCGACAGCGCGGTCTGCTCGGCGCGGGCGAGCTTCAGGTCTGCTCGTATGCGCAGCCTTCGTGACGTTTGCGCTGATCGGCTCGTTCGCAGCGATGGCGCTCGCGTCGAGCTCTACGGCGCCGACGGTCGGATCGGCCACGAACGCCAAGTTCGAAGAAAAGATCGTGGTGGAAGCGCACGGCCGGACGCTGTATGCGCTGAGTCCTGAGACGATGCATCATCTCCTGTGCAAGAGCAGCGCATGCCTGAAGTTCTGGCCGCCACTCACCGTGCACACGAGCAATGCCAAGCTCAAGAACGGGGCAGGCGTGCACGGCCATCTCGCGATTCTGCGCCGCGCCCACAAGATATTTCAGATCACGCTCGACGGCCTGCCGCTGTATCGCTTCTCGGGCGACAGCGCCAAAGGCCAGGCGGACGGCGAGAACGTCAAAAGCTTCGGCGGCACGTGGCACGTGATCGCGGCCGCCACCGACGCGCCTATGCAGCCGGCGATCGCTAAAACGGCGCCGAGCTCCCCCTCGCCTCCCGCCACCTCTATGCCCAGCGAAAAATATGGCTACTAGAAAGCCCGGGCGCGGTGGACGTTCCCGATACGCGAACGACCGTAAGGAAATGCGCCTACCCGGAGTCCGTATCAGTACAGCAGGATCACACGCGCCAGCACCCAGTCCCCTTGTGGCAGGAGTGAACACATGCGCCATCTCTACTGAAGCTATCCCAGCAATCACCGCAGGCGGGAGGCAAGTCAGGCCGTCGCTGCTTGCTGGCCGCAGAGGGCGCTTGCCGGCTTGCAGGAGCTGCTCGGCGTTGAACGGCTTTGCGGGAACGGGGCGTCCGCGGGCAGCTCGTGCCTCACGGACGGCCAAAGACGATCGAGGCGCTCACACGCGCGCTACCTGCGCTGCCTGATCGTCGCGGCTAGTCGAAGGGTTGCCCAGCGGAGTAACCGCGGCCAACTGTGGTGGAGCTCCCGTCTGCGTTGTGCTTCGCTTCGCTCATCAGCCGCTCCGAGCGGCGCGGCCGCTCACTGAGTCGCCGAGACGACGGATGCCCCCTCGACCGTTGCCTAGGGGTGCGATTGGATTGTCGGCACTCCGATCGAAGCGATGGTTAACAGTATGTGGCGATGATCGTTCCTGTGCCGTGATGCCCTGGGTTAGGGACGTAGCCGGGGTTCGTCTTGACGACCACGATTTTGACTGGGTTCCCGGAGATGGTCGCGCCGGACTTCGTCACGGCGCTTGTTACGACGGTGCCCATGTAGCTGGGAACGGTGCTTGGCGGCGGTGAGCTGTCGCCGCCGGTGGTTGTCCAGCTAGAAGCGCACTGCGCAGCCGGGGTTGTCGTGGGGAGTCGGATGTTTGCCGCGAATCCCTTCAGCGCGGACGGTGCAGGTCCGGCAGAAACGCTATTGAGGCTGGACCAGTTGTCGGCCCACCACGTGACCGGCGTCGTCGCGGAGGCGGAGGCGACGGTCTGATCGCCCAACGTAAATGCTCCGCGACTGGGGAAGGTAAACGCGATCGCCGTCTTGGTCGCGCTCGATGGGGCGTAGTACCGATCGCCCGCAAACGATGCTCCAACGGTCTCTGGCCCGAGCGGCGCGGTGACCGCCGGGATCGTGCAGCGCGCGTTCCCGGCGGTATCAGTGCTCGCGTTGCAGCTCTGCCCGCCGAGCGAGAGACTCACATTCTCCGACGGCACTGGGGGACGCGAGCCACCGTCGCCGTCGTTGTCGGCGCTGCCGTCCTCGGCCATGTTCGCTGTGAGCGTTACCCCAGCCCCGCCAGCCAGTATCGCAGTCGGCCCTGTGTAGGACACCGTTGTCTCCTCGGGGGTGATCGTGAAGAGCTGCGTGTCGCTGGCCGGCTGGTAGTTAGAGTCGCCGGCGAAGGACGCAACGATGTTGGGCGTGCTCGCTTCCTGCGTCGGGGCGATCGTGCAGGACGCGACGCCGCTCGAGTTCGTGGAGGCGGTGCAGGCATCTGATGAGCTCGAGCCGAGCTTGAACGCGATGCTCGCACCGGCCACGGGCGAGTTTTTGGTAGTCGGGTCAACGAGCGTGGCGGAGGCGGTCACCGGATCGTGGTAGTGGCCGCTGAGCGCACCGGTGTAGCTGATGCTTGGCTGGGTGCGCATCCGCGCAGCAATGTCAGGTGTGATCTCGTTGGTGGCTTCGATGACGGGAAATACATCACTTTCCCCTGCCGTCCCGGTGCCTACTGCGCCCGTGAGGAAGTCGATGCGGCCCCAGTCAGAGGTGGCGGTTCCCTTCAGTTCGCGCAGGATTTCTGCTTCGCCTTCTTTTCCTTCCGCTTCTCTGCCTCCTTTGCCGTTTACGATGAAGCCTTCGCCGGCCTCTATTTTTTCGGGATTGTCACAGTTCCAGTCCACTTCTGCGAGTCTTGACGTAGATTTAGTCGGTTCGCCCGCAATCGGGCAGATCCAACTGATCCCGTATTTCAACGGGTTCGCGCCGAAACTTCCAAAACCGCCTATCTCGGTGAGTGTTTTCTCCTGGAGCGCTTCCTCAGGTTCACGCGAGTAGTCGAATGCCCGTTCTTCGTTGCGCAACACGCCGGAGAACTGGAAAAGATAGTTCATGACCGAGGGGTAGTTGGGCTTGAGGTTGACTGCGTCTTCGCCGCCGTGGTGCAGACCCAGGGCGTGTCCTAGCTCATGCATGAAGGTGCCCGTCTGTTGGTTCGGGGCGCCGACTTCGTTTTCCCAGCACGGTTCGCCTGCTTTTCGTTCGCCGCCGAGGGAGACGATGAACCCGAACCCTTCCTTAGTGCCACCGTGCGGAGTAAACCCGGACGTGCAACCTGATTCGGCCGAGAGTTTGGCCGCCGCCACAGCGTAATGGAAGATCGGCTTCCTGCCCGAGGGGACGAGATTTTTCTTCACCAGCTTTTCAAAGTTTTCGCTGTTTATTGCGGAGCGCGGTCCTGTCAGGAGGGTCCCTTCCCAAGGGATAGCTTTTGCGCTGGACAGTTCGCCCCAGCTTTTGCCGCCTGGGGTGATCGTGCTTTCGGGCCCGTTATCGACAATGAGCGTTATGCCGGGGCGACTAGCACCACTGCCGGTGCCATTGACGCCCGGATAGGTGACGGGATCTCTGTCGAAGGCTTCGATGACCTTGTCGATAGCCGGCTGTTCGAGTTTTTGGTTGTGTTCTGAGTCTTCCATCCAGTCCATCTGGACCATAACGGTGGGACGGTCCAGAGAAACGCCCATCTGCGGAAGGTCAATGAATTTACCGCCGGGCGTTCCGGACGGCACCGCTTTGCCGGTCGTCGGATCGATTGTGACGCCTTTTTCCTTCCATTCGTCCGGTATGCCGTCGCATTCGCAGCCCTGACTGAAGCGGACGGTGAAGTTGGCTTCTGAGCCCTCTTCGTTGAAGGTGGTGTGAAAGGCGTAGCCCGGCGGTGCAAACTCGCTATGGCTGTTGTCTTCGAAGAAGGGGTCACGATACGTCATCCGCATAGTCGAGTGATTTGCGAGTTCATAGACTAGTGCGAATTCGGTTCCGTGCAGGAATTCATTGGGTGTCGAACTGATCCCCACGGTTTCGTTGACGGCGATTTTGCACGGCGGCGACAGGTCAATAAATTCACCCTCCAGTCCTTTGACTTCCTTGAAGGTAAGCGTGGAACCAGAGGCGTTCGTAAAGCTGACGAGTATGCGCGACACTTCCCCTGACCCTCCCAGGACCACCGGTTCGCCGACTTCGCACCCAGTGGATTGCGCACTGGCAGCCGCGCCGGATACGGATAGAGCAAGCACGGCGAGCAGGATGGTGATCACCAGTCGCGAGAACCGGATTCGCGGACATACGACAACGTACATAATGAACTCCCGTCGACCCTTGAATTGCGCGACTTCCCGGAGCTTGCATAACGAACGTACCACCCACGGCAGGCCCCGTCTAGCGGTGTGTATGACATGCACCACAGAGCTCGAGTCAAGCTCGGAGGAGGCCAAGCGAGACGCCCACTTTCGGGACCTGGGCAAAAACGTTTCCGATTGGCGCTAGTGCTCTGCTTTGGGCGACTGGTGAAAGTCTACCAACCGCCACGTTTATGACAATGCAGCGATCCGGATGCCCTGCATTTCAAGGCCAGCTCTCACTTCCGCAAGGTCGAAGACGTCATCGACACCAAGAACGCCCTTGGCGATCTCACCGCTGGACTGACGGTCGAGCAGCGTCTTGGCACACGTAGCGATCGACGCTGCGGTCATCGCGAAGTTGCCGTTGCCGGTGACGGCGCTTGCCACCAAGCGACGCCCAGCGCGGGAGACGCCGCAGATATGGCATTGAGGCTTCGCGACCGTGCTACGCGCTTGGCGCTCCGCGTTGAGGGTGAGCAGCGTGAGAGGCAGTTTAGAGACCAAGCCGAGCGCGTTCAGCGCCATGACGGGCTCGCGCGCCCACCGCTCGAGCGTGTAGGCATAGGTCCGGACTGGTAGGCGTTCGCCGAGGTTTCCGACGAGCCCAATGGACGCGTCCGGGTCTGTGAACTCGAGGCAGCGGAGTTTGCCGAACGGCTCAGGGAAGTCGAGCACCTCGACTGGGTGGCGGTGCACACTTCTCAGTGCAGGATGAAGGAAATCTTCGATGGTGCCTCTTCCCATGGGCTCACGCATCGAGAACGTGCCGATGTTTTCCAGGCCGTCTGCATCGGGATGAGCGGCGAGCAGATCCTTGAACACGAGCGAAGTGACGCCGGGGCCGAGCCCGACGTCGGTCACGACAAGCCCCTTAGCTCCGACGCCGAGCGCCTTCAACGCGGCTCGTTCAGGGGGCAAGACGATGATCGTGAACATTGGCTTGCCCTCGCGCAGCACGAACCGCTCTACAGTGCGAGACCGATCGTTGACCATCGAGATCACGAGGGCGACATCGGCACACGCCTCCGGGACCGAGTCGGGTTTATCGAGATCCACCAGCCGAAAGTCATCGGCCTTCTCAAGTCTTCGACCGGCACGGATAACCTCGAAGCCGGCACGGCGCAACGGCTCGATGCACAGCCGTCCGAGCGCACCCTGCGCGCCGATCACCAGCACCTTGCGTCCCTCGCCGTGCATGGCGCGCGACCCTACCAGACGCGCATAGCCTTCAAGTGCGTATAGCTGGCCACCGCGGGCTTGTCAGGCAAGTAGGCGTTCGTGGATCTCCCATGAACCATAGGGGCGGCTCCAGCCTCGCCACGAGCAAGGTGTCGGCGGCCCCAGTCCGCCTCGCGCCATCCGCTCGACCAGTCCCGCTCCGGGTTGGGCCGACGCACCTCACCTAGTAGTCAAACCCCCAGGCCCGGCACATACGAACCGAGCGATCGGCGTTTACGAAATGGCCACAGGATCGCTACAGCTCGGCAACTTCGATGCGAAAGAGCGGGGGTAGGACTGCATGTAACCGCTCACCTTCTACCGAGGAGAGATTCATGCTGGGACGAATACACCGCGGCGCAGGCATAGCGCTTGCCGCTGGGGCCATCGCGGTCGGAGCTCCGGCGGCGGTGGTTTTCGCAGACCCGTCGGGAGATCATGGACGTCAATCAGGAGATCACGGACACCACCACGGGAACACGATCTCCCACGTGCTGCTGATCTCGGTCGACGGTCTGCACCAGTCGGACGTCGAATGGTATGTCGGCAACCATCCCGGCTCGGAGCTGGCAAAGCTCGTGGGCGGTGGCGCCGAGTACGCGCAGGCGCAGACGCCGATCCCGTCCGATTCGTTCCCAGGCATGACCGCCCAGGTCACCGGTGGCAACCCGCGTACGACCGGTATCTACTATGACGACGAGTACAGCCATGCGGTGCTGCCTGCAGGGACGACCTCATGTCACGGCCAGCCGACCGGCGGCGAAGTCATCTATGACTCGCCGGACGACGAGAATGCGACGGCGCTCGATGCCGGTCAGGGTCTCACCGGTCTGCCCGGCAGCATTCTCGAATTGACCTCTCAGCCACACTCTCTGCTCAACCCGGCTGCACTACCGGTCAACCCGCAGACCTGCAAGCCCATCTACCCCCACGAATATCTCAAGGTCAACACGATCTTCGAAGTGGCGCACGATCACGGCTTGCGGACCGCATGGTCGGACAAGCACCCCGCCTACGAAGCTCTGGAAGGTCCGTCGGGCAACAGCATCGACGACCTGTTCACGCCCGAGATCGACAGCACCGCGCTCGAACCAAGCGGCAACCCGTACCCCGGTGAAATCAGCTGGACCGAAGACAACGCCGCCACGATGCAGTACGACTCCTACAAGGTCCAGGCGGTGCTCAACGAGGTCGACGGCTATGACCACAGCGGCAAGGACAAGGTCGGCGTGCCGGCGATCTTCGGGATGAACTTCCAGACCGTCTCGACGGCTGAGAAGCTCTTGAAGTCCGATGGCCTGAATGGCGGCTACCTGCCAGGCACCACCACGCCGGGGCCATTGCTCCAGCGAGCGCTCGACTACATCAACGCGAAGCTTCAAGCGATGGACGAAGCGATCCAAGCGCAGGGCCTCGCGGACTCGACCGCAATCATCGTCTCGGCCAAGCACGGTCAGTCGCCACAGGACCCGAACTCCCTCCTCAGAATCAAGGACGGGCCGATCATCGAAGCGATCAACGCAGCCTGGGAAGCAGCTCACCCTGGGTCCGGTGCCTTGATCGTCGCCGGTACCGACGACGACGCCTGGCAAAGCTATCTGTCCAACACCTCCCAAGAAGCTGCCGATTTCGTGAAGGAATACCTGTGGAACCACACGGCGACCGGTGTCGCCTACGACGGCAGCACACGCACCTTGGCGCACTCGGGCCTGGCCCAAATCTTCGCCGGCAAGGCCGCGGCGAAGTACTTCGGGGTACCGCTCAACGATCCGCGTCACCCCGACGTGTGGGGTGTGGTGCAGGTCGGCGTGGTCTACACCGGTGGCAGCAAGATCGCTGAGCACGGGGGCGCCAACCCGGCCGACCGCAATGTGCCGATCGTGGTTTACGCGCCGGGAGCGGTGCAGCCCGGCACATCCCGCAGGTGGGTCGAGACGACCCAGATCGCGCCCACGATCCTCGACCTGCTCGGGCTGGATCCAAACGCACTCGAAGCGGTTCAGATCGAAGGCACGCAAGTGCTTCCTGGGATCGCTCACCATTAATCACCACCGCACGCACACTCACCGGGCGCCTCCGACGCGAGGCGCCCGGTGGGGTTCTCGAGGAGGACGTGCATTCCACGTGCCGATCTGCCAGGATCGTGATTGTCCCTAGTCCGCGAAAGGAGAACCATGCCCGAGTATGCACCCGGAACGCCGTCCTGGGTCGAACTTTCCTCACCCGACACTGATGTCGCCGCGGAGTTCTATGGCGAGCTGATGGGCTGGAGTGCGACCGAGCCGGGAGGAGAGGAGACCGGTGGATATCGCATGTTCCAGCAGGACAACCAGAACATCGCTGGCCTGATGGGCCACATGCAGGAGGGTCAGCCCACCGCATGGGTTACCTATATAAGCGTCGCTGACGCTGAGGAGACGGCGGGTAAGGTCAAGGCGGCTGGCGGCAGCGTCGTGGTTGAGCCCATGGATGTGACAGACATCGGACGGATGGCGGTCTTCGCCGATCCGACGGGAGCGGTGTTTGGCGTCTGGCAGCCGAAGACCTTCACTGGGGCCGATCTTGTCAACGAGCCCAACTCGCTCTGCTGGAACGAGGTGCTTACCCGTGATGCTGATGCCGGCAAGTCGTTCTACCCCGCGGTCTTCGGCTGGGAGGGACGTCCTCCCGCGTTCGAGGGCGCTCCGGAGACCTACACCGTTTGGGAGTTGGGCGGGAAACAGGTCGGCGGGATGATGCAGATGACCGACGAGTACTTCCCGGCCGAGATCCCGCCACACTGGGGCGTGTGCTTCGCGGTCGCCGACTGCGACGGCATCGTCGCAAAGGCCCGCACGCTTGGGGCGAGCGTCACGAATGAGCCGATGGATATGCCGATCGGACGCTTCGCCGGGCTGATCGATCCCCAGGGCGCCTTCTTCACGGTGATGCAACCTGCGCCTACTGCTTGAGGTCGTGTTGAGCCTGCGGGCGACCTCCTTTGACGCCGACGTAACCGTCAGCACGCGGGAAGCTGGTTAAAGTACGGCTCTCACCCGCGTCGAGCAGCTGGCGGATGCGGGCGTTCGTGATGTCACATAAAGGCTTCGGGTCTTGGTTTGCGACTTGTCGGTATCCAGAGGCCGTCGACCATGTCGTTTGGGGTCGTCCGGAGATATCGCGCGACGATAAGCAGGGTGACGAGCCGAGGCTCGACCATGCCGAGCTCTATTCGTCCGATCTCGGTGCGGTGAAGGCCGCTAGCTTCGGCCAGCCCTTCTTGAGAGATCCCCTCAACTGTGCGTAGCTCGCGCACATTGGCACCGAAGTGCTTGAGAATCCGGTTGACCTCGGTCTTGTAGTCGTCTTGGGTGTTCATGGAGCGAGCTTCCTGGCTGACACCCATACGTGCCACCGCTGTCCAGGTGGCACCACATCAGCCGACAGCTAGAAAGCGCCAATTGGGGACCGGGGCGGTTCGTCCTTCTACAAATGGTCAAAGCCGCGGGTCGAAACCGCTACGCCACGCGACGGATAGCCTCGATCACGATCGAGAACGTCACCGTCGCAAACGATCGTGCCGAGCGGATCGCTCCGTAGGATCTCTGAGATGGTCCATCTAGAGCGATCACCTTCGGCTGGAGCCCTCAAGGAGGTTCGGCGCTTGGCCGGCTCGTCGGCCACGATCGAGTCTGCGGTGAGACTCGAGGGGGGCCAGCACGCCGCTACGTGGAAGGTGGACACCGCGAGCCCTGCGCTGACCGTCGTTGTGCGGCAGTTTCCGCCTGGTGACGCGGCCGGCGCACGCGAAGGCCGAGTTTTGCATGCGCTTGAGGGGCTTGCAGGGTTGACGCCGGTGCTGCTCGGCAGCGACCTGGTCGGCCGGTGGTCGGAGCATCCGACGACGCTGATCAGCTGGCTTGACGGCGAGGCGGACATCACTCCCACCGATCTTGACGGTTGGGCCACGCAACTCGGCCGCGGCCTGGCCACGCTGCACGCGACACCCAGCGATCGGCTGTCCACTCTGCCGAGCATGTTCGAGGGCAGAGGGGGATCTTGGGATGTCTTGGCGGGCCCAATTGCAACCCAAATCCGGTCTGACTGGTCGCGGATCACCGCCTCCTCTGCGGTGCTTACGCACTGCGACTACTGGTCGGGCAACGTCGTCTGGCGCGAGGGAATGTTGACGGGCATCGTCGACTGGTCAGATGGAGCCCGCGGGCCGCGTGGCTTTGACGTGGGCTGGTGCCGTCTCGATCTCTACCTCCTCTTCGACGAGCGAGTCGCCGATGTCTTCCTCGCGGCCTATGAGGATGCGGCCGGTCACCCGGTCGCCGACCTCGCTCTATGGGACGGTTGGGCGGCCGCGCGCTCGCATGGCGCGGTCGAAACCTGGACGGCGAACTACGGGCCGTTGGGCCGTGCTGACCTCGACGGTGATGAGCTTCGACGCCGTCACACCCAATGGACAAGTCGTCTGCTGGCGCGAGCAGAGCACCCGCGTCGCACTCGGATGACCACGAGGTGGCAATCGTGAAGTCGGCGAGTCGTCCGCGATTTTTCGATACCGATGGGGCATCATGGCTTCCGTCTTCGGCGCCGCATGCCTCCTCATCGGACTACTACACCGCGTCACTCACGATCGAGCCAGCTCGCCACTAGTGAAAACCTGGCGATAACCCCGGCAACGATTGCGTACAAGAAGGCGAGCGGTGGCGCCAGCAGGTACAGGGCGACGCCAAGACCTACCAGAATCGTCAGCCACGCCAGCGTTGACCAGACCGGCTTGCTTCTCGCTCCATTTTCACGTTCGGCCAGCCCATGCCAGATACAGAACCCACCGATGACGAGCGGAGCAATCCCGCCGTTGCCTTTGCGCCAGATATCGCTGCCGTGCGCTAGTTCGAGCCCGAGACCAGCGATCCCAAGGGCCGCCAGTACAGCCCCAAAAATGGCGAGAAGCTTCCACCTCATGGTGCATGTATCGGCGCAAAGGCGCCCGAGCGTGAAGATGCGACCTTGCAGCACCACTTGCTCTATTTCCAATTTATACCCGACAGGGGGACTTGTTACAAGCCCCGGCCGTAGCGCATAATCGCCCGCCGCAAGCCAGAACCTACGGAGATGGGAGAGCGAATGTACGTGTTGATCACGGCGTATCCAACGGGAGTGTGGCGATGAGGGAGCATGCGGTGGTGATCGCCGGGGGCGGGCCTACGGGGATGATGCTGGCAGGTGAGCTGGCGTTGGCGGGGGTCGACGTCGCGATCATCGAGCGGCGTCCCAATCACGTTCTCGTCGGCTCGCGGGCCGGCGGTTTTCATGCGCGCACGATAGAGGTGCTAGACCAGCGCGGGCTCGCAGATCGCTTCCTCGCGGAGGGGCAGGTGGCCCAGGCCGCGATGTTGGCTACGACCGTGTTGGACATGAGCGACTTCCCGACGCGCCATCCCTATTCGCTCGGGATCTGGCAGAACCAGATCGAGCGGATCATGGCCGGGTGGATCGCCGAGCTGCCGGTGCGGATCTACTATGGATGCGAGGTGACGGGCTTCGCGCAGGAGGAGACCGGCGTCGAGGTGGAGCTGTCTGGCGGCCAGTCGATGCGAGCCCGGTATCTCCTCGGCTGCGACGGAGGACGCAGCGTCATTCGCAAAGTAGCCGGCATCGACTTCCCCGGGTGGGATCCGACGAGGAGCAACCTGATCGCAGAGGTCGAGGTGACCGAGGAGCCGGAGCTGGGTATCCGCCGCGACGAGAATGGCATCCACAGCCTCGGCAGGTTGGAGTACGAGATCCGCGACGGCGAGGTGATCTATGTGAATGAGGGGCCGGTGCGGGTCTTGGTGACCGAGCAGCAGCTCGGACCCGGCAGCGAGCCCACCTTGCGCGATCTCAGCGAGGCGCTGATCGCCGTGTACGGCACGGACTTCGGGATCCACAATCCGACGTGGATATCGAGATTCACCGATATGACGCGTCAGGCGGCGAGCTACCGTGCGCGACGCGTGCTGCTCGCGGGCGACTCAGCGCACGTGCATTACCCGGCGGGCGGGCAGGGTCTCAGCCTCGGCGTGCAGGATGCGGTAAACCTGGGGTGGAAGCTGGCTCAGGTGGTCAACGGCACATCCCCGGAAAGCCTCCTGGACACCTACCACGACGAGCGCCATCCGGTCACTGCTCGAGCGCTTCGGCACACAATGGCGCAGACCGCGCTACAGCGCCAGGACGAGCGCATGAAGGCTCTGGTCGAGGTCGTGGCGGAGCTAGCCGGCATGGACGAGCCGCGCAAGCGGATCGCCGGGTTGATCTCCGGGCTGGACATTCACTACGACCTCGGCGAGGGACATCCGCTGCTCGGACGTCGCATGCCCGATCTGGACCTCGTGAGCACCGATGGCCCGCTGCGGGTCTTCTCCCTGTTGCATGACGCCAAGCCCGTACTGCTCAACCTTGGTGTACCCGGTGACTTTGACATCACCGGATGGGCTGACCGCGTGCAGTTGATCGACGCTGAATATGCCGGCCCGTGGGAGCTTCCGGTGCTCGGCGCGGTGAGCGCTCCCGCTAGCGTGCTGATTCGACCCGACGGATACGTTGCCTGGGTCGGAGACCGAACCAAGCTCGGACTACATGAAGCGCTGAGCACGTGGTTCGGCGCACCGACTTGAGTCGTGTTGGGATCGACCCGCGTCGGCGATGTGATAGGACCCTTCGATGGTCATCTTGCACGTCAGCCCGCACGCAGATGACGAGATGATCGGCTGCCCCGCGACGCTCCTGACGCTGCGCGACAGCGGCGCTCGGGTGGTCGACGTCCTGCTGAGCCTCAGCGCACCAGAGCAGCGCGAGCGGCGCCTGGGAGAGGCTGTGGAGGCGCACGGTCAGGCAGGAATCGAGCTGCGTCTCGTGGACCCTGTGGCGCTCCCGAGCGGAGGTGGGAATGACGAGCCAGGAGGTGCGGCGGAGCGGAGCATCGCGACCGCGCTCGCCGAGCATCTCGCCGACCTTCAGCCCGACGTCGTGATCGGCCCACAGCCGCACGACCTCCACGAGGCCCACGAGCTCGCCGGTCGGGCCCTGCGCAGCGCGCTCGAGGGACAGTCCGCTTGTGAGAGGTGGTGGATGTGGGGCATCTGGGCCGAGCTGAGCTTGCCGAACCTCTTTGTGCCTTTTGGCGAGGAGCGGCTCGGCGAGATCGTGGGCGTTCTCGGTGCTTACGCTGGTGAGATCGATCGCAACGACTATCGGCTGCTCGTGAAGGGCCGCGGGCTTGCGAATGCGATCGTCGGCAGCGAGCGCGTGTTTGGGTTCGGTCGCGAGCGAGCCTCCTCGGAGCCGTATGCCGAGCTGCTGACGGAGGTGAGACGAGCCGGCTCTCGATGGACCCTTTCAGCTCCGGCCATGTATCGCGGAGGCTCGCTGCCGCATAGCGATAGCGTTACCACGGTCGATGACTGGCTCGACGAGTCGACGCTGAGCCAGCGTATTGCCCGACGACACGTACAACAAGATCGCGAGCGCTTTGCCTGATCTTTCGATCAGCTGAACACCCGCCATTGATTGGCACTCTGTAGGATCGCAACGGACGAGCCAAACGTGCCGGGGGGCGCCAGTGTTCGAATTCGTCAATGACGTTGTCCTCAAGGTGGTCTCGCCGCTGACCACGGCGGGCCTGGGTCTGGTTGCGCCCTACGCGCGTGCGAAGTACCGCTACAGGCGAACGACAAAGTTCTGGAAGCCGATAGCGTCGCAGTCCACCCTCGTGGTGCTCGGAAGCCACAAGCTCGAGCTCGAGCCGGCGAGGCTGGTCGGCTTCGGCGACGTCAGGGCCCTCGACGATCTGCGCGCGTTCTTCAAGGACGCGCGCATGCCGATGTTCGACGTCAACTACGACACGGCGGTCACGAACAGCGAATGTGAGAGACGTGATCTGGTTCTCATCGGCGGTCCAAAGCCGAACGTGCTCGTGCAGAGCCTGATGACCAAATGCAACATCCAACTGAACTTTGATGAAGAAGGGTCGTACTCCTTCTCCCTGCACGACGTGCTCACCGACAAGCGCTACACGCCAAAGCGCGACGGCGGAGAGTTCAAGCTCGACTACGGCATCCTGCTGAGCACCCCCAACCCCTTCGCACCCAACGAAGACTCGCGCGCGGTGGTCTTCGCCGGCTGCTACGGCTACGGGACGTGGGCCGCGATGCGAATGGCGGCCTCACGCGATTCGGCGCTGCTGCGCGACGCTCGCGCCTCATCCGGGGAGAGCTTTGAGTGCATCATTCAAACCGACATCATGAACGGAGAACCGACGGCCGCGAAGTTCGTGGTCCCGCCACGGCCGCTGAGCAGCTCCTGAGTCCTGGCTGGGCTACCGCGCGAGCGGGTGGCAGTGGAACAGGAGGGTCGCAAGCGTGAGCGTGCTGATGCCGTTTCGGGGTACCGCGTAGTGAATCTTGATCGACGTGTAAGCGCGACGGCCCGAGCAGAGCTCGATATGAGAGGCGGTGATCGTCACGGCCGAGCGTCGTCGCGGCGCGCTGGCGACGCTGTTGTGTGACGACAGCAGGGCTTCGTTGAACGTCGCCCGAGCGGTCGCGGTCGCTGCTCCCCAGTTGTGCCACCGTGCGCCTTCGACGACCGCGGCGCCGTCGCAGAAATACGGGAACGCGATCGGGTGCTGGCGCCATTCGCTCGCCCCGCCACACCCGGGTCCGCCCATCCACGTCGTCGGTGCCGCAGCGGCGCCGGGCGTCGGCGAAATACCACACGTCAGGGCCCACGCGCCGAGTGCTGCAGTGAGTCTCATGATGCGCCGATCCATGACGGTTCCTGGGGGATCATATCGGCCTTGTTCGCCAGTATCTGTAGCCTCCCTATCGGTGTCCGATCGGAGTGAAAGCTCTGGGCCTGTAGGGCTGGTTCTGGCCGGCGGTGGTGCGCGCGGTGCCTATGAGATCGGCGTGCTCTCGGTCCTGCTGGCGGAGCTCGAGGAGGATGAGCGCCCCGCGATCATCGTGGGGACGAGCGTGGGCGCGATCAACACCGCCTATCTCGCCGCGAACGCCGCTCAGTCCCCTACGCAGCTCGGCGCGGGTGGCCTGGAGCTCTGGCGCGAGATCAGCTATGGCCGCGTGCTCAAGCCGCTGATCTCGATGTCGGAGGGAACACGCCTTTGGTCCTACCTGCGCGAAGTTCTTGGGAGCCGCCGAGCACACACCAAGAGCGTGCTCGACCCAGCGCCGCTCAGCTCGACGCTGAGCGAACTGATCAATTTCGAGCAGATCCACGCGAACGTCCGCGCGAAGCACCTCACCACGGCGGCGGTCGTCGCCACTTCGGGGCGAACGAACATGAGCGTCGTGTTCCACGACGGAGGGAGATCTCCTGATCTCGATGCGCGCCGCGGCATCTCCTACGTGGGGACCGAATTGAGCGAGGAGCACGTGCGTGCGTCGGCGGCGATCCCGATGCTGTTCCCGGCGGTTGCGATCGATCAGGCCGGCGTGCGCCGCTGGTACTTCGACGGAGGAACGCGCCTTAACACGCCAATCAAGCCGGCGTTGGCGCTGGGCGCAGAGCGCCTGATCGTGATCGCGCTCAACTCGCTTGCACCCACGCCCGAGGAGCACGCCGAGCGTCAACCGGACGCGCTCGACGGCGCGACGCAGCTAATCCAGGCGGTGCTTGTCGACCCGCTGGTCAACGACGTGCAGACGCTCGCAACCATTAACGAGATGCTCGCCGACGACTCCGAGGACAAGCGCCGGGGACATGAGCGCCGTACCGAACGGCGTCGCGTTCCTTACATCTTCATCGCTCCCGAGGATCCGTTGGAGGTGGGACGGATCGCGGCCGAGGTCTACAGACGCAGCTACCGCTCCCCGCTCGCGCTGCTGCGCTCACCCAACGTCAGCGGGCTCGGGCGCCTCGTCAACGCCGCGGGCAGCGCCACGCACGGCGAGCTGCTCAGCTATCTGCTCTTCGCCGAGGAGTTCACCGAGCGCCTGATCGAGCTCGGCCGTCGTGACGCCGAGCGCTGGCTGGGCGATAAGACCCATGATCACGGCCGCTGGCAGCTTGGGCCGCTATCGCCCTAGCGTGCTCAGCGCAGCTCAGCGGAGCTCTTACCCAATAGCTGGCGGGCGATGATCAGCAGCTGGATCTGCTGGGTGCCCTCGAACAGGTCGAGGATCTTCGCGTCGCGCGCCCACTTCTCTAGCAGCAGCTCCTGTCCGTAGCCGAGCGAGCCGCACAGGCGCACGCAGCGCATCGCGACGTCGACGCAGGTGCGCCCTGCCTTGGCCTTCGCCATCGAGGCCTGCAGCGAGTTCGGCTTGTCGTTGTCGGCCATCCATGAGGCCTGAAGCGTCAGCAGCCGGGCGGCCTCGTAGTCGGCTTCCATCGCGAGCATCTCTGCCGCCGCCGCGCTCTGCACTGCGGCGGGCGCGTCGGGGTCGGGCTCGACGCCGGCCTCGGCGAGCAGGCGGCGCGTTTCCTCCAGGCAGGCGCGCGTCAGCCCCACGGCCATCGCGGCGACGAGCGGACGCGTGTTGTCGAAGGTCTGCATCACGCCGCCGAAGCCGCCCTTGACGTCGACGGTCGGTGAGCCGAGCAGGTTCTCCTTCGGCACGCGGCAGTTCTCCAGGCGGAAGTCCGCAGTGTCGGAGGCGCGGATGCCGAGCTTGTGCTCAAGGCGCTCGAGGATCAGCCCGGGGTTGTCGCGCTCCACGACGAACGACTTGATGGCTGCGCGTCCCAGCGAGCGGTCGAGCGAGGCCCACACCACGATCAGATCGGCGCGGTCGCCGGAGGTGACGAAGATCTTCTCGCCGTTGAGCACGTAGTCGCCGCTCTCCTCGTCGAGCACCGCCGTCGTGCGAATCGCCGCCGAGTCAGACCCCGCCGCCGGCTCGGTGATCGCCATCGCCGCCCACATGCCCTTGAAGCGCTCGCTCTGCTCGTCGTTGGCGACCGAGGCGATCGCGCTGTTGCCGAGACCCTGGCGCGGCATCGAGAGCAGGAGGCCGACATCTCCCCAGCAGAGCTCCATGATGCTAAGCGCCGTCGACATGTTCGAGCCGTTGCGCACGCCCTCGTCTGTGCCGCGCGTCCTGCGCACGCCCGCCGCGCCCGCGCCGCCGGATTCACTGCCGTCGTTCATGCCGTCGATCAGCGCGGCGAGCATGTCGAGCTCCTTCGGGTACTCGTGCTCAGCCTCGTCGTACTTGCGCGAGATTGGGCGGAAGACCTCCTTGGCGACCTGGTTGGCCTGCGCCACCAGCGGCACGAATTTCCTAGGGACTTCGAGGTTGATCATCGCTCAGCTCTCCAATTTCGTCGCGGCGGGGCTCATACGAGCAGGGCGCCCTCGATGACGCCCACGGCCTGTAGGTCGCGGTACCAGCGCTCGACGGGATGCTCGGTCACGTAACCGTGCCCGCCGAGCAGTTGCACGCCCTCGGAGCCGATGCGCGCGCCCTTCTCTGTGCAAAGCCTGTGCGCGAGCGCGACCTCTGTGGCGAAGTCCTTGCCCGCATCGGCGCGGCTGGCCGCGCGCAGCGTGACCAGCCGCATGCCTTCGAGCTCGACCGCGATGTCGGAGATCGCAAATGCGACCGCCTGGCGATGGCTGATCGGCTCGCCGAAGGCGATGCGCTCGTTGACGTAGGGGATCACGTAGTCGAGCACTGCTTGTGCGGTCCCTAGCGACAGCGCGCACCAGGCCAGGCGCGCGCGGCGCACGCACTCCGCGTAGACCGCGGGGTCACCCCCGCCGAGCAGCGCAGCGCCCGGCACACGCACATCCTCGAGCAGCACTTCGCCCATGCCCGCAGCGCGCACGCCCATGCTCGGCGTCGGCTTGGCGAGCACGCCGCTCGTGCCCGTCTCGAGCAGGAACAGCGCAGGACTGCGCCCCGCGATCTGCGCACCGACGATCAGCAGGCTGGCGCTGCCCGCCAGCGGCACGAGCGCCTTGACGCCGGAAAGCAGATAGTCGCCGCCGTCTGGTCGCGCGCTCGTCGCGGGGGTGCGCGGATCGAACAGCGCGCGTGGCTCGTGCAGCGCGATCGTGGCCGCGGGAATGTCCTCGCCGACGAGCGCCGGCAGATATGTCGCCTGCTGATCGCCGTCGCCCCACAGGCTGAGCGCGCTGGCGACGGAGGCCGGCGCGAGCGCCGCGACCGCGAGCCCCATGTCGCCGTGTGCTAGCGCCTCGGTGGCGAGCAGCGATGTGACCGTCGAGCGCTCGCTAACGGCCCCGCCGAGATCTTCGGGCACGCCCAGCATCGTCAGCCCCAGCTCGCCGATCTGCGCGAGCAGCTCTGCCGGTGCTGCGCAGGCAGCGTCAGCAGCGCTCGCGGCGGGCCGCAGCTGCTCGGCGGCGAACGCGCGGAAGCTCTGCTGCACCATCTGCTGCTCGTCGGTCGGCGTGAGATCGAACAGGCCGCTGTCGCCCGCGGGCCTCAGCCGCGCCGCGCCGCCCTCGCGTTTGCGCGCCTTGAAGGCTCGTCCGGAGGCATCCACCGCGCGAAAGCCATCGCGCGTGGCGCGGTAGAGCGCGCGCTCGCCGGACCGACGCACGCCGAGCCGGTCGAGGAGATCGGAGCCTGCGATTTTTCCCAGCGTGCGCAGGCCGAGGCCCATGCTTCGCTCCGCAACGCTCATGGCGTCACCGTCCCTTCGAGATGCGTCGTGGTTTCGTCATTCGCGGCGCGCACCGCAAACGCGGTCTGCTGCTGGCCGCTGTCGTGGGCGAAGCTCACGCGCCCGGGCAGCAGGATTGGTCTACGGAAGCTCACCGCGACTGTGTACGCCTCGGGCAGCGAGGACTCAAGCGCCGCCAGGCAGCGCGCCTGCGTCCACATCCCGTGCGCGATCGCCCGCGGGAAGCCGAACAGCCTGGCACTCAGCGCATGCATGTGGATCGGGTTGCGGTCCCCCGAGACGCTGCCGTAGCGCCGTCCAAGGTTCGCGGGCAGCTGCCACTGCGCCGTGGATGCGAGTCGGCGCGAGGCGCTTGGCTCCGCGCGAGCGCTCGCGTCGCCTCCACCGCCGCCGCGGCGCAGCATCGTGCTGTGCTCCTCCCACACACGCTCGCCGCCAATGGTTGCCTCGCTGACGATCGTGAACGTGCGTCCCTTCGCGTGGGGCTCGAGCGCGGTTGCGTGGACGCGCAGCTCTAGCGCCTCATCGCGCCCAATCGCGCGGTGCAGCGTGATGCGGTTCTCCAGATGCACGAGCCCGACCGCGCCAAAGGGAAAGGAGCCGTCTGTCAGGAGCGCCATGTGCAGCGGGAAGGCGAGCAGGTGCGGCGCGGTCGCGGGCAGCGTGTCGCGCAGCGTGAAGCCGCACACCCGCGCGTAGTCGGCGAGGCGCTCTGCGTCAAGCCGCGCGGCGCCCAGCGTCAGCGTTAGCTCGGGGATCTCCTCGCCTCCGCCCGCCACGAACGGCAGTGCGGAGGCTCCTGGTGCCAGCGCCAGAGCGGCACGCAGCGACAGCCCGAGCATGCGCGGCGGCGCAGTGAGCTCACGCGTCATGCTCATCGCGCTCACGCCCCCAGCAGGCTCTGGCCGCAGACGCGCACCACGTTGCCGTTGACGCCGCCTGAGGCCGGCGAGGCGAGCCACGCGATCGTCTCAGCAACGTCGATCGGCAGCCCGCCCTGGGAGAGCGAGTTCATGCGCCGACCCGCCTCGCGCAGCGCAAACGGCATCTTGGCCGTCATCTGCGTCTCGATGAAGCCTGGTGCTACAGCGTTGATCGTCGCCTCGCGTTCGCCGAGCAGCGGCGCATAGGCGTCCACAAAGCCGATCACGCCCGCCTTGGAGGTCGCGTAGTTGCTCTGTCCCGCGTTCCCCGCGATCCCGCTGATCGAGGAGACGCCGACGACGCGTCCGCCGGCGCGGAGCACTGCGCGTGGGGACCCGGCGATCAGCGCGTCGGTGATGCGCTGAGCAGCACGCAGGTTGACGTCGATCACGCTGTCCCAGCGCTCCTCATCCATGCCCGCAAGCGTCTTGTCGCGTGTGATGCCCGCGTTGTGCACGACCACGTCGACGCCCCCGTGCTCGCCCTGCAGGTGCGTGGCGATCCTCGCTGGGGCCTCCGCGGCGGTGATGTCGAGCGCCAACGAGGAGCCCCCGAGCGCGCGTGTGACCGCCGCCAGATCCTCCTCGAGCGCGGGCACATCGAGGCCAACGACGTGGGCGCCGTCGCGCGCGAGCGTGTTCGCGATCGCGGCGCCGATGCCGCGCGAGGCGCCGGTCACGAGCGCCACCTTGCCCGCCAGTGGACGCTCCCAGTCGAGCGCCGGGGTGGCTTTCGCCGGGCCGATCCGCACGACCTGCCCGGAAACGTAGGCTGAGCGCGGCGAGAGCAGGAAGCGAATCGTGCCGTCGAGCTGCTGCTCGGCACCGTGAGACACGTAGATCAGCTGCGCGGTGCCGCCACGGCGCTGCTCCTTGGCGAGCGAGCGCGTGAAGCCCTCGAGCGCACGCTGTGCTATCGCCTCTGACGGTGTACCCGCGCCCGCCGGCGGCGTTCCGAGCACGAGCGCCCGTCCGCACTCGCCCAGTGAGCGAATGCTGGCGTGGAAGAACGCGTAGAGCTCATGCAACTGCTCGGGGTCGAGGATTCCCGTCGCATCGAAGATCAGCGCCTGATGGCGCGCCTGCCCCGCCGCGGGCGCGTCGACGATCTCGACGCCCGCCTCGCCCAGCAGCTGTGCGAGCGCGCTCGTCAAGCGTCCGCCGCTCGCGCCGCCCAGCAGCACGCGACCCTCGATCGGCGCTCCGCCGGGGCTTTGGCGCTTGAGCGGTACCGGTGCGGGGAGGCCGACCTGCTTGATGAGTCGCCGGCCGATCGGAGTGTTGACCAGTTGTGTGTATTTGTCAGCCATTTCAGTTCGCTCCGTTGCGTTCGGGGGATTCGAGAATCGCCACAACGCCCTGCCCACCGGCCGCACAGACGCTGATCAGCCCACGTCCGCCGCCGCGCTCGTGCAATGCCTTGGCAAGGCCCGCCACGATCCGCCCGCCGGTCGCCGCGAACGGATGCCCAGCCGCGAGCGAGCCGCCGTTGACGTTGAGCTTCGCGCGGTCGATCTCGCCGAGCGGCTGATCGAGCCCGAGTCGCTCGCGGCAGAAGTCGGCGTCCTGCCAGGCGGCCAAGGTGCAGAGCACCTGTGAGGCGAAGGCCTCGTGGATCTCATAGAGGTCGAAGTCCTGAAGCTTCAGCCCCGCCCGGGCGAGCATCCGCGGCACCGCATAGGCGGGCGCCATCAGCAGACCCTCACGCCCGTCCACGTAGTCGACCGCCGCCGTCTCGGCCTCGACGAGGTGCGCGAGCACCGGCAGATCGTGCGCCTGTGCCCACTCGACGCTCGACAGCAGCGCGACCGCGGCGCCGTCGGAGAGTGGTGTTGAGTTGCCGGCCGTCATCGTTCCCGCGGCGCCGCCGAAGACCGGCTTCAACGTGGCGAGCTTCTCCACCGTCGAGTTCGGGCGCAGGTTCTCGTCGCGCTCCAAGCCCAGGTAGGGCGTCAGCAGATCCTGTTGGAAGCCGCGCTCGTAGGAAGCCGCGAGGTTAACGTGGCTGCGTGCCGTCAGCTCGTCTTGCGCGGCGCGTGAGATCTTCCACTCGGCCGCGGTACGTGCCTGATGCTCGCCCATCGAGAGCCCCGTGCGTGGCTCCTCGTTGCGCGGGATCGCCGGGATCAGATGCTGCGGGCGCACCTTCCTGAGCGCGAGCAACCGATCCTTCGTCGCCTTGGCTCGATTGGCCGCGAGCAGCACCGCGCGCAGGTCCTCGTTGATCGCCAGCGGCGCGTCGGAGGTCGTGTCCACGCCGCCGGCCACGCCGACCTCGATCTGGCCCAGCGCGATCTTGTTGGCCACGAGGATCGCCGCCTCCAGGCCCGTGCCGCATGCTTGCTGGACGTCGTAGGCGGGCGTCTGCGGGGCGAGCCGGCTGCCGAGCACGCACTCGCGCGTGAGGTTGAAGTCACGGCTGTGCTTGAGCACCGCGCCGGCCGCGACCTCGCCAAGACGCTCACCGGCAAGCCCAAAGCGCTCGATCAGCCCTTCCAGCGCGGCCGTCAGCATGTCCTGGTTGGACGCGTTGGTGTAGGCGCTGTTGGAGCGCGCAAACGGAATCCGGTTACCGCCGAGCACCGCTACCTTGCGCGTCGTCGCGTTCATGCGCGCGCCCCCGACGGCGTCTGGGCCGCGGCCGCCCGCAGGCGGCCCGAGCGCTCGCCGAGCGCGAGCAGCCCAGGTTCGACGGTTGTGATCAGCAGCTCGGCCGCATCGAGTGAGCTGATCGCGCCGGTCCGCAGCCACCAGCGCGCCAGCGACTCGCTCGCGCCGAGCAGCGCGGCGGACAGCGCCTCGGTCTCGGGCGCCGCCCGGTCGCGACTGTGGCTGGGCAGCGTCGCGAGGCGCGACTCCGCGATCATCGCCACGAGGCGCTCGCGATACTCGCCCACGCGCTGTGCGATCTCACCGCCCGCGGGGAGCGTCTCGTCGAACAGCACGCGCCAGGAGTCGCGATCGCTCTCTACGAACGCGAAGAACGCGTGCAGGCCCTCACGCAGCGCATCGGCTGGAGCGGTTGTCGCACGCACGGCTTCGGCGACCGTCGCGAGCATCGCATCGCCGGCCGGTTGCATGCAGGCGATGTAGAGGCGGTCCTTGTTGCCGAAGTAGGCGTAGAGCAGAGGCTTTGTCACGCCGACTCGCGCCGCCACATCGTCCATCGTGACCGCGCCGAAGCCCCGTTCCGCAAACAAGGCGCGCGCGTTCTCGAGGATCTGTAGCTCGCGCTCCGCGCGCGGCAGGCGACTTCTCGTCGGAGGTGGGTCGACCATCGACAGCATGTTACCAGAGTATAAATTTATATGTGGGTCAACGACGGCGACGGCCGAATCTGATCAGCTGTGATCCAGTTAGCTGCCAGCTGCGTAGTACTGGGCAATGTCTGGGTGCACATGCGGTTTGGGCGTCTGAAGCCGCCACAGCGCGAATCACGTGCGCGGATCCGCGTGCGCGGCCGGATAGTCGACGCCTACGCCCTGATTCGCGGGCGTAGCCCAAAACGCAGGCGGGGGAAGTCATCTCCCAACTGCCGGCGAGACTCCGAGCAGTGAGCCCGCTGTCAGGCGCCTGGCTCGGCAGCTCGACAATCCGGTGAATCGAGTGATTCAGCTATCAAGCCCGGCGCTCAAACGCCGATAGAACTTTGCCCGCTACAAACTGCGCGCTCCAGCCGACATGACTGAGAAGAATTCGAGCAATACCGAGCCGGATCACTTTCGCCAACTTGGCGAGGCAACGGTCGCGCGTGCGGGGGACATCCTCGCCGAGACCGTCGTGCAGACCAGCAACTCCGGGCAGGTCGTGGAGCCGGCGGTGCAAGGCAGCTTCGAACGGATCTGCACGAACTCGACGATCGCCGTGGCGCGCTGGATCGCCGGCGACGGCCTAGAGGTGACGCGCGATGCTGCGATCGAAACCTCGAAGATCTTCGGCGAGCTGGCCGCGCACAGGGCGGCGTCGCTACACGAGGTGACGCGGCGCAGCATGTGGTGGCGCAACGTGATGGGCGATGTGATGCGCGACTGCGCCGCGCAGCTACAGACGCCGCCGGAGGTACTCGCGAAATCCCTCGAGATGCTCCAGCTGAGCCTTGAGTTCAGCCTGCTGCGGGTCTGCGAGTGCTTCGAGGAGGAGCGCAAGCGCACCGACGATGAGCTCGCCCGCCGCGACGAGGAGCTGGCCTTCCTCGCGACGCACGATCCGCTCACGGGCCTGCCCAACCGGACGCTGATCCTCGACCGGGTCGAGCAGATGCTCGCGCGGGGCACACGCAGCAAAACCCCGGTCGCGGCGCTGTTCATCGATCTCGACAACTTCAAGGGCATCAACGACACGCTCGGCCACGGCGTGGGCGACGAACTCCTGCAGGCGGTCGCCGCTCGTCTGAAGGGCGTTGTGCGCCAGGCGGATGGACTCGGTCGCCTCGGCGGAGACGAGTTCGTGGTGATCGCCGAGGAGCTCTCGCTCGCGGCCGGCCCCGAGCTCGTCGCCGAACGGCTGCTCGGTGCGCTCGAGCAGCCCTTCAAGCTCGGCGCCAACGGTGAAACGCGGCTGACCGTGACGGCGAGCGTCGGGATCGCGGTCGGCGAGCGGATCACGGCCGAGGAGCTTCTGCGCGATGCGGACATCGCTATGTACAGCGCCAAGTGGGACGGCAAGAACCGCTACGCGGTCTTCGCGAGTGAGATGCAGGACTCGGTTCAGAGCAGGATGGATCTCGAGATGGACCTGCGCGAAGCGATCGAGTGTGAGCAGTTCATCCTCGCCTACCAGCCGACCTTCGACCTCAGCGAGATGCGCCCCACCGGCGTCGAGGCACTGATCCGCTGGGAGCACCCGACGCGCGGCAGGGTGCAGCCAGATGCCTTCATCCCGCTGCTGGAGGAGACAGGGATGATCGTCGAGGTGGGTGCCTGGGTGCTGCGCGAGGCATGCCGGCAGGCTGCCGACTGGCACGCGATGGGGCACGCGGTCAGCATCGCCGTGAACGTCTCCGGACGCCAGCTCGACTCAGATGAGCTGATCGCCGAGATCGAATCCGCGCTCGCCGCGAGCGAGCTGCGTGCCTCGGCGCTGACGATCGAGATCACCGAGACGACGCTGATGCGCAACATCGAGGAGACCGCGCGCCGACTCGCGGCGATCAAGGAGCTGGGCGTGCGCATCGCGATCGATGACTTCGGGACCGGCTACTCCTCGCTCGCCCACCTGCAGAAGTTCCCCGTCGATGCGCTGAAGATCGATCGCTCGTTCATCGCCGGCATGCGCCACAACGCCGAGGGTGAGACGCTGATCCACACGCTCGTGCAACTCGGCAAGGCGCTCTCGATCGAGACGCTCGCGGAGGGGATCGAGGAGCCGCACGAGCTCTCGCTGCTACGCGAGGAGGACTGTGACAGCGGGCAAGGCTTCCTGTTTGCGCGACCCCTGGACGCTGACGCCGCAGAGGCGTTCTTCCGCTCCTGCGCCGACGGCGCGCCACCGGTCGCGAGCCCGATCCAGCGCGTCGCCTGAGCGTTTCAGCGGGACGCTCAGGCGTAGAGCGCCTCAAGCTTCTCGGCGTAGTTGCGATTGACGACGTCACGCTTGACCTTCAGCGTCGGTGTCAGCTCGCCGGCCTCCTGCGAGAGGTCCCTGTCGAGCACCACAAAGCGCTTGGCCTGCTCGATGGCTCGAGCATCTACAGCGGCTTGACGATCACCTGAGTCCGCCGGGTCGAGGAGCATCGTCCCAGCGCTACCGTGAGGAGGGCGAGGGCGCAGCGAGCCGTGAGGGTTCGCTGCGCCGCCCGCCATCTCCGCACCGACGACGACGAACGGAGCACACCGTGAATCCTGAGACGACCGACACCAGTCAGAGCACAGTGGCCAAGACCGAGGAGCAGTGGCGCGAGCAGCTCACCCCTGAGCAGTACGAGGTCCTGCGTCGCGGCGGCACCGAGCCGCCCTTCAGCGGTGAGTACGCCTTCACCAAGGACGACGGTATGTATCGCTGTGCCGCCTGCGGGCACGAGCTGTTCAGCTCCGAGGCGAAGTTCGAGTCGGGCACCGGCTGGCCGAGCTTCACAGAGCCGGCCTTCGCGGAGAACGTCCGGCTGCTGAGCGACACGAGCCACGGCATGGTCCGAACCGAGGTGCGCTGCCGCAATTGCGACTCTCACCTCGGACACGTCTTCGACGACGGCCCCGGTCCCGCTGGGCAGCGCTTCTGCATCAACTCCGCCGCGCTCGCGCTCGACCGTGTGGCACCTCCGCAGGAGGGGATGTGAGAGACTGACCATGTGGGGGTGAAACGGTCAAGCCAGCTGCTGGCAGCGTTGAGCTTGACCGTTGCGTTGAGCGGATTCGGCGCTGCCTCGGCCGGGGCCGCCGCGGGGGAAATAAGCGAGTACCCGATCGCGATCGAAACGACGCCCTACGGGATCACGGCGGGACCCGATGGCAAGCTCTGGGTCCTCGACAGCGGCAACCACGTCGGCGGGACCTTCATCGGGCGGATGGCCACGAGTGGGGCGATGCTCAGCTCCGACCTCGTGCAGCTGCCCAGCTCGAAACTCGGGCTCGCCGCCAGCTACGGCCCCGACGGGAACATGTGGGAGCTCCAGGACAGCACCGTCGAGAAGATGCCTGTGGGCGTCAGCGAAACCGCCCAGATCACCCCCTACGCCCTCAGCCACGGCACGGGCGGCTACGGCTCGATCGTCCCCGGCCCAGATGGGCGCATGTGGTTCGGCTGGGACACGCAGATCGGCGCGACCACGACGACGGGCACGATCAGCGAATACGAAACGAACTCCTCCACCGCGGTCTCGGGCGTCACCGTCGGCGCGGACGGCAAGCTCTGGTACGGCGAGTTCAACAAGATCGCGCGCATGGACACGGGCGGCCACATCGGCCTCACGGGCGATGAATTCCCGCTGCCCGGAGGCGCCAGCACGATCGAGGCGCTGGTGCTGGGCCCTGACGGCAACATATGGTTCACCGTTGGCAACCCCGCGGCGATCGGGCGGATCACCACTTCGGGGGCGATCACGCTGTTCCCGACCCCCACCCCCGCCAGCCTCCCGTTCGGGATCGCCGACGGTCCCGACGGGCGTCTGTGGTTCACGGAGGAGAACGCCAACGCGATCGGCTCGATCCCGACGTCTGCAACCTCCGGTGCGGACATCACCGAGTACTCACTCGGCTCCACCTACGTCGGCGCGCTCTATATCACGGCGGGATCAGACTCGCGGATGTGGTTCACCGAGTTCAGCGCCAACAAGCTCGGGGCGATCGCCACGGGCTTCACTCCCGCGGGACCCCCCTCGCCGCCACCCGCCTCCCCACCCGCCTCGTCTCCCACCGCGCCGCTCGGCGTGGCTTCGCTGCCCGCGCTCCCACCCGTGCCGAGCCCAGCGGGCTGCGTGGCGAACAAGCTGATCCTCACAGACGTCTTCCCTCAGGGCGGCAGGACCCAGATGCTGGGTGTCGCACCTGCAGGGGCGGGGGGCAAGCGCGTGAGCATCGTCTCGAGGTGGAACGGCAAGACGGTGGCGAAGGCGACCGTGCAGAGCGACCTGTCCTTCAAGACGAGCGCGCCGCTACCGCCCCGCTCGCTGCGTTTCACCAACCGCGCGCTATATGCCGCAAAGCTCGGCTCGGTGAGCGCACCGGCGCTGAAGTTCGCACGGCGCATGTATGCGACATCGATCACCGCGGCGGGACGGACGATCAGCTTCACCGGCCTGATCACACCGCCGCTGGCCAAGCCGCTGCAAATGGTCACGATTCGCGCGTCGAGCTCCTGCTCGACGATCCGGGCGGGGACGATAGTCGCGACGATCAAGCCCAAGCCGAGCGGCGCCTACACCACGGCTTTGCAGCTCCCGCCGGCCATGCAGGGGGCGCCCGCGGTCTATCTCCAGGCCGAAACGCGCGTGCGCCAGAACCGCCACAGCAAGAAGACCTTCCCCTCCTTCACGCTGGTCCGCGGCGTGAAGCTGACGCCCTAGAAGGAGGGTGCGCTCTGGGCAAGCGAGCCGTGCAGTTGTTTGCCCCGCTGGCGGCCGGGGAGCGCGATCGCGCCGATCGCGCCGATCGCGCAGACGCCAGCGGCGACGATGCAGCCGGTGTGTAGGCCGCTCATAAAGGAGCTCTGCACCGCGTCGAGCAGTGGGCCGCGCGCTGCTCCCGGGGCGTGTGCGGCGATCGACAGGCCCGCACCGACGGACTCCTTCGCGGCGCGTAGGGCACCGGTAGGCAAATATGCCCTCGCCGCGTGCGCGAGGTGTGAGGAGTAGAGCGAGGCGTAGACGCTGCCGATGATCGCCACCCCGAGCGTGCCGCCGGCCTCACGAGTGGCGTCGTTGACGGCCGAGCCCACGCCCGCCTTCGCGGGCGAGAGCACGCTCAGGATCGACTCGGTCGCCGGCGCGGAGGTGAGCCCGAGGCCGGTGCCCATCAGGAGCATCTGGACGACGACGATCGAGTAGGAGGTTGTGGTGCCGGCCTGCGAGATCCACAGGAAGGCGGCGCCGAACAGCAGCAGACCGGAGCTCACGATCGCGCGTGTGCCGAGCCGGCTCACGAGTCGCGCACCGAGCACTGAGGCGGCGCCGATGCTGAGCGCCACCGGCAGGATGCGTGCACCCGTGGAGAGCGTGCCGTAGCCGCGGATGAACTGGAAGTACTGGGTGATCAGGAAGATGAAGCCAAAGAGCGCAAAGAAGGAGACCGTCACCGCGCCGCTGGCTGCGCTGAAGGCACGCTCGCGAAACAGGCTGACGTCGAGCATCGGGTGCTCGCGAGCCTGCTCGACGCGCACGAAGACGACCCCGAACAGCAGCGCGGCGGCGAAGCCGAGGAGGCTCGCGGGCGAGCTCCAGCCGCGCCCGGGCGCTTCGATGATCGTATAGACGAGCGCGCCGATCGTCGCGGTGGCGGTGAGCAGCCCGGCACGGTCCAGCGGCGGCGTCGTTGGGTCGCGCGACTCGGGCACGACGCGATAGACGACGAGCGCGGCGAGCAGGCTGACGGGCACGAGCGCGACGAACACGCTGGGCCAGCCCGAGAAGGAGAGCAACAGGCCGCCCGTGACCGGCCCGGTCGCCACGCCGAGCCCCGTGACCGCACCCCACACGCCGACGGCCTTGGCGCGCTCACCGCGCTCGCGGAAGGTGTTGCTGATGACAGCGAGCGTCGTCGGGAAGATCAGCGCCGCGCAGGCGCCCATCGCGAAGCGCGCTGCGATCAGCTGGCCCGGCGAGGAGCACAGCGCGCCGGCCGCGCTCGCGGCCGCGAAGCCGAGCAGCCCGGCGAGCAGTGCGGGGCGGCGGCCAAAGCGGTCGCCGAGGCTGCCCGCAGCCAGCACGAGCGCAGCGAAGGATAGGTTGTAGCCGTCGACGATCCACTGTAGATCGCGGGTTCCGGCGCCGAGCTGGCGCGTCAGCGAAGGCAGCGCGACGTTGACTATGGTCGTGTCGATGTTGATTGCGAAGGCAGCGAGGCAGACGGCGGCGAGGATCAGGCCGGGAGAGGAAGGTCGATGGCTCATGGCGAGGCTCCAATGCAAAAGTTGACGGCAGCAACATCAGTCGAACAGTAGGCTTGCACATAATGTGTCCGTTGTCAACATCTCTGCTTTGAGCTCGTCAGCGAAGCGCTACCACCACGGCAACCTGAGGGCGGCGCTGATCGAAGCCGCCCTCGAGCTGGCGCGAGAAGGCGGCCCCGAGGCGGTCGTGCTGCGCGAGGTCTCGCGGCGGGCCGGCGTTTCGCACAACGCGGCCTACCGTCACTTCGCCGACCGCGACGCGCTGCTGCAGGCTGTCTGCGGACGCTGCATGGGCGCGCTCGCACGGCTGATGGAGCAGGGCATCGCGGCGGTGGATCCCGCCGACCGATCGCTCGCGGCCGCACGAGAACGGTTGCGCGCGACAGGCTCGGCCTACATCGAGTTCGCGCTGAGTGAGCCGGGGTGGTTTCGCACTGCCTTCGCAGTGCCCCCCGGCCTGGGCTACCTGGATGACGATCAGGGTGTCGGCGAGAGCGGGCTGGGGCCGCTTGAGCTCCTGGGGGCTCAGCTCGACGCGGTGGCCGACGCGGGCGGCCTCGCGCCCGAGCGACGCTCCGACGCGGAGCTCGCGGCTTGGTCCGGGGTTCATGGCCTCTCGATGCTGCTGCTCGAGGGGCCGCTGCGCTCGTTTGGCGAGGACGATCGCCAGGCGGCGGTGACGCGGGTGCTCGACACGATCGAGCGTGGCCTGTAGCGCCCAACGGTTTGGGGCGTGCGCGCTACGGGCAGATCAGAAGTAATGAAAGTCGAGCAGACAGCGGCCGATCTGACAGTCTCTTTGCCCTTGGATGCCTACGCGCCGCGGGCTGCGCGACACCACGTGGCGCTGGTCGACCGACCCTCCCCGGATCTGCGCGACGCGGTGGTGCTGCTGACGAGCGAGATCGTCTCGCGGGCGGTCGAGCGCTGCCAGTTTCGGGGCGCGCTCGTGGTGCTGCGTGTGTGGATGCCGCCAAGCGTCGTGCGCGTGGAGATGCAGGCGCCGCGTACGTTTCTCGCTGAGGAAGAGGAGCACGAGGGCTCGGAGTACGGCCTGATGTTGGTCCGCAGCCTCGCCGACCGTTGGTCGCTGGCCGGGCACGGCGACCTCGCGCGCCTGTGGTTCGAGATCGACAGGCGCCAAACGCGCGAGGAGCCGACGGTGAACGCGACGCGCTTGCCGAAACGCGCTCCCGGCGCAGCAGTGATGAGCTCGACGCTGTAGCTCGAGAGCAGCCGACGGGCTCGGGTCTAACGGCGAAGGCCAGCGGCGAGCATCTCGATCATCGCGCCGAAGGAACCATCGAGATCGCGCGGCATCGCAAAGCCGCCGCTCTGCTCGAGGCTGACGAAGCCGTGCAGCGCGCTGCGCAGTGCGCGGATCGCGTCTGTCGTCTGCTCGCCCTCCAGCTCCCAGTGGCGCAGGATCGCCGCCAGCAGCTTGAGCAGGCGCTCGGCGGCGAGGCTGAGCTCCGCATCGGGTTCGCTTACCGCCGCGAGCGTCGCCGCGTAGATTCCAGGATGGGCATGGGCGTAGGCGCGGTAGGCGTGTGCGGTTGCGTGGAGGGCCGGCTCGCCCGCAAGCCCCGCGGCCGCCGACGCGATCAGCTCGCCCAGTTCGCGCAGGCCACGCAGCTTGATCTGGCGCAGCAGCGCGTCGCGGCCGGCGACATGGTTGTAGAGCGAGGGAGGGCGCACACCCAGACGCGCTGCGATCTGCGTGAGGCTCAGGCGCTCCAGGCCACACTCGTCGGCGAGCGCGGCGGCGGCGTCGAGCACCTGCGCGGCGTCGAGTCCCTGGCGAGGCATCTCAGCTGGCGCGCGCGATCGCCGCGTCCATCGCCGCGCCGGGCCGCTCGACGATCTTCCCGTGCCCCGGCGCGAGGCGAGCGGGATCGAGCGCGCGCAGCGCGCGGGCGCTTTGGAGATCCAGCGCGCGGTTCCAGGTGCCCATCACAACAAGCGGGAAGCGCGGGTTCATCCGCGCCGAGCTCGCCACGCCGCCGAGCGTCGAGTAGACATCTCCGCAGAACAGCGTGTGGTCGCGCTCATCGATGAAGGCAAGATGTCCGGGCGTGTGCCCGGGGCTCGCGATTGCGCGCAGCGAGCCGATGCGCTCGCCGTCTGCGAGGGTGCGCGTCGGGCGTGTCTCGGCGCCGCTGTAGGTCCCACGCAGCTTGTCCTGAGGCTCGTCGGGATCGAGGCTCATGTCCTTCGCGAGCAGGCGCGCGTCGCGGGCGCTGATCATCACCTCGGCGTCCGGCAGGGCGCGGGCCAGCGCATCGAGCGCGCCGATGTGATCGCCATGCGCGTGGGTCGCCACGATGCGCCGGATCGGCGCGTCGAGATCGGCGGCGGCGGCGAGGATCCGCTTGGCGCCCTGCGCCATCGTCGTGTCGATCAGCGTCAGGCCGTCGTCCTCGCGCACGAGGTAGGCGTTGACGAAGCCCCATAGGTTGACGCGGGTAACGCTCGGCATTTGTCTGCTCCTTTGCTCTTGGTTATCACTAGTAGCCTAAAAACTAATATATATAGTTTTGGCGTGCATGATGGTTACCGGTGACGTGTCCTGAGCGCCCGTGAGACTGTCGCCCGTGGCCGATTCGGACGGGGCATGAGCAAGAGCCGGCTGGAGGCGTTCAGCGACGGCGTCTTTGCGATCGCCGCGACGCTACTCGTGCTCGACTTGCGCGTGCGCGCGAGCCCCGGCCATCTGGCCCAGGCGCTCGGGCACGAGTGGCCGCACTACGCGACCTTCGCGGTGAGCTTTCTGACGATTGGGATCATCTGGGTCAACCACCACGGCCAGTTTCACCGCATCGCGAGCGTCGATCGGACGCTGTTGTTCTTGAACCTGATGTTGCTTATGTTCGTGGTGCTGATCCCTTTCCCGACACAGCTGCTCGGCGAATACCTGCACGAGGGCAGCGACCAGCACGTCGCGGCGGCCGTCTATGCGGGCACGATGCTGGCGATGGGCCTGTGCTTCGCGGCCAGCTGGCGCTACGTCGCCGCGCACCCCGCACTGCTGACGCGCGCGATCTCCGAGCGCGAGCTCGCCGCGCTTGTGCGTCGCAACGCCGTCGGTCAGGGGCTCTACCTGGTGGCCTTCGCGCTCGCTTTCCTAAGCGCGCCTGCATGCCTTGGTCTGTGCGGAGGCGTGGCCATTTACTACACACTCCCCGGTCGGCTCCCGGAGGGAGATCGGGAGATCGGTTGAGATGGGAGTCAACCGGTGGCGGGCGGGTAGGTTGGGGAGAGACCGAAGTCGACCCGGAGGTGCCCACGATGAGCACGACAGCAAGCCCCTACACGAAGCTCCAGCTGACCGACGCCGAGGACATCGCTGCCGGCTTCGGCCTCGGGGAGATGGGCGAAATGCGCTTTGTGACAGAGCAGCTCGCAGCCGAGAGCACCGGCCTGAGCCACCAGAAGCTGCGGGCCGGCGCACGCCAGCCGTTTGGTCACCGCCACGACAACGCGGAGGAGGTCTATGTGGTTCTCGCGGGGTCCGGCAGGGTCAAGCTTGATGAGGAGATCGTGGAGATCGCACAGCTCGATGCGATCCGCGTGGCGCCGGGGGTGACCCGTGCCTTTGAGGCGGGAGAGGATGGCCTGGAGCTGCTCGCCTTTGGTGCACGCCACAAGGGCGACGGCGAGGTGATCCAGGGCTGGTGGAGCGACTGACTCGCCGGCCAGCTACTCGCCGGGGCTGAGCCGCAGCCCATCGAGCAGGCGCTCCAGCGTGCTCGCGACGGCATCGGTCCCGTCGGGGTCACGCACGACGAGCAGTGCGGCCTCATCGAGCGCCCCCATCAACAGATGCGCGAGCGTCCCGACGGGCAGTGGTGCGATCTCGCCGGCCTCGATGGCCGCGCCGATCACGGCCTCGATCAAGCCGAGGCCGTAGCGCTCGGCGACCTCGCGCCAGCGCTCCCAGCCAAGTACCGAGGGGCCGTCGATCAACACGATGCGCTGCACCTCCGGTGCACGACAGGCCTCGAGGAAGATGCGGATGCCGTCGCGTAGCGCGGCGAAGGGCCCGTCTGCCTCCTCCCCGAGCTGGGCGGCGACGTGCCCGGTGAGCTCCTGCTCGACCTGTTCGTAGACGGCGAGAAAAAGATCCTCCTTGGCAGGGAACTGGTGATAAAGCGCGCCGCGTGTGACGCCCGCGCGGCGAACGATCTCCGCGGTGCCGACGTCCGCATAGCCCCTGCGCGCAAACAGCGTGCGCGCGGCCCTGATCAGCTTCGCGCGCGTCGAGGCCGACCGCTCGGCTTGCTTATTGACAGTCATGCAGTCTGTATGTAAGTTACATGCAGGTTGTACGTAATGTGGTCACGATAAGGGAGCGTGCGGACATGCAGCGGAGCGTCAATCTCAGCCAGGGCACCATCCACTACCGCGAAGAGGGCAGCGGCGATCCGCTTGTATTCGTGCACGGGCTGCTCGTCGATGGGCGGCTGTGGCGGAAGGTTCTCCCGCCGCTTACCCCTCGTTACCGCTGCATCACGCCCGACTGGCCGCTGGGCGCACATCGCACCGCGCTCGGTCGCGACGTGGACACCTCACCGCGCGGAGTCGCACACCTGATCGCGGACTTCCTCGAGGAGCTCGAGCTCGAGCGCGTGACGATCGTGGCCAACGACACCGGCGGCGCGATCTCACAGATCCTCGCCGCGGAGCGCCCCGAGCGAGTTGCCGGACTGGTCCTGACGAACTGCGACTGCCTGGAGAACTTCCTGCCGCCCCTCTTGCGCCCGCTGCAATGGCTCGCGCATGTCCCCGGCGCCTACGCGCTGATCGCCCAGCTGACGCGCTCGGCACGGCTGCGACGCTCGGCGCTCGGCTTCGGCATGCTCACCCACCGCCCGATTCCAGACGAGCTGACCGCCTCCTGGATGGCGCCCCTGCGTGACCGTGCCGTGCGCGCCGAGGTGCTGCGCACGCTACGGGCGATCAGCTCAAGCGACACGCTCGCGGCCGCGGCAGCGCTGGGCGAGCATCCGCTGCCGATGCTGCTGGCGTGGGCGCCCGACGACCGCATCTTCCCGCTGCGCTTCGCCGAGCGCCTAGCCGCACCGATCGCGGGCGCGCGTGTGGAGCAGATCGCCGATAGCCGCGCTTTTGTCCCTGAGGATCAGCCCGAGCGCCTGGCGCAGCTGATCGAGGAGTTCCTCACCGAGCGGCTCAATCACACAGCTGCCAGAGATCTCGCCAAGAGTGGCTGAATTTCTCGTGTGAGTTTTGCTCACCTCAGGCGTCTGGGAGGTAGAGGGCCGGCGGCCCATCCCCAAAACCGGAGCGACTATGAGCAGCTCGATCCCGATCCGCCTGCTGCAGACCCAGTCAGACAGCCGTCTTATCGAGCTCGCTGAAGGCGGCAGCGAGCGTGCCTTCGAAGCGCTCGTAAACCGCTATCGCAAGCCGCTGCTCGCCTACTGCAGGCGCCTGTTGTTGCCCGCAGCGCGGGCCGAGGACGCGCTTCAGCAAGGCCTGCTGCAAGCGTGGCTCGCGCTGCGCTCCGGCGCGGAGGTGCGCGACGCAAAAGCGTGGCTCTACCGGATCGTGCACAACGCCTCGATTAGCGCGCTGCGGCGCTCGGGCTATGACTATGTCGAGCTCGATGAGTCGCTGCACGGCACAGATGCAAGTGAGCACGACCTCGACCGCCGCATCGCCGTGCGCGAGGCACTTGCGGGCCTGGCCGCGCTGCCCGAGACGCAGCGCGAGGTGCTCCTGCGCACGGCGCTACAGGGCGAGCGTCACGAGCAGGTGGCACTCGCGATGGGCCTGAGCGAGGGCGCCGTGCGGGGTCTCGTCTACCGCGCGCGAGCCACGCTGCGCACTGCCGTCTCTGCACTCACGCCGCCGCCGCTCGTGCTCTGGGCGAGTCGCGCGGCAGAGGCCGGGGGCGCTCACCCGCAGCTCGCGGAGCTCGTCAGCGGGGCTGGTTCAGCAGGCCTCCTCGGCGCCCTGCTGAAGGGCGGTGCGGTGCTCGTAAGCGTCGGTGCGATCGCCACCGGCGCGACGCTCGTAGAGCACCACGATGGCGCAGCGGGCGCCCGCGCCGACGCTATCAGCGCCCCTGCACAGGCTGCCCTGCTGCTACCGCGTGGCGGGCAGTCAATCCGCGCGAGGTTCACCCATGACGGCGTCGGGCAGACTCTGGCCGCTTCACGCGGCGAGCGCTCTCGTCACGGCGAGCGCGCCGCTCGCAAGGGACACCACGGCAGGCAGGACGGTGGCCGACGCAAAGACACAGCGGACGCCGGCCACCAGGACGGATCGAGGATCTCCGGTGGCGGCGAGGGAATCAGCGGCAGCGACGGCGATCTCAGCGGCTCATCGGGATCCCGCCGCGGAGGCGATGGGTCCGGTGGGAGCGGCTCAAACGATGCAACGAGCACGAGCGACGGTCACAGCCCCAGCAGCAGCGGCTCGTCTGGCTCCTCAGATGGGTCGAGCACTGCCGGCAGCGGCCAGGGTGGAACCTCAAGCGATGACACCGCGCCGAATGAACCCGTCGCAGCTGGGACCCCAGAAGTGCCAACAGCAGCTCCGATGCCAACCGAAAGCGACTCGGGCACCTCGCGCCACGGCGGCGAGACGACGTCCACCACGGGGACGGACGAGCTGTCCTCGGGGTCCATTTCGGGCCGCTAGGCCGCGATCCGCCACAGTCTCAAATGTTCGCGTGAGTTCTCTCGATCCGCTGCGTCTCAAGGCCACATGCACGAAATCGAACTGCAAGCCACAGGAGGCTCACAATGAAACGGATCACGACCGTCACAAGCTTGGCGGCGTCGTTGTTCGCCATCGCGCTGGTGCCGGCAATCGCCTCAGCAGAGCGTCACCACCGCCACCACCACCACGCAGCCCAGGCGCGCTTTGAGCACTTCGGAAGCAGCAACCCGGTCGCTCCCATCAGCGCGGACGCGGGCAAGATCGCCTCGTTCACGGGCGGTGTGCTCACGATCAAGCTGAGCGACGCCAGCACGGTGAGCGGCAAGGTCACGGCTGCGACAGAGCTGAAGTGCGAGAGCGTCTCACCGTCGCTCGCCGCCAGGGCAGCCGATCACGGCTCCGGGAGCGATGACAACAGCCAGGACGCCGGCGATGACAACGGGCAGGACGCGGCCGATGACAACGGCAACGAAGCCTGCCCGCTGAGCGACCTGATGGCCGGCGCGACCGTGCGCAGCGCCGAGCTGCGCCTCAGCTCGGCCGGTGCGAGCTTCAGCGAGGTCGAGATCGTCCGCTAGCGAGCGTCGCGTTCGAGCGCCGCGCGTACCGCGGCGGCGCTCGGCGCGAGCTCGTCGGAGAGACGCTCGAGCAGCGTCTTCCAGGCGGGCTTCAGGGCGATCGCGCGACGCACGATCGCGGTCCCGGCCGCAAGGTCCTCGCCGGCCACGCCGAGCCCGGCCCAGAAGCTCAGCTCGTCCGCCTCCGGTGCCAGCTCGGAGGCGGCGAGGTACAGACGGCTGGCCTCGGCATGCGCGCCTTCGGCGGAGCGCTCATCGCCTTCCCCGGCCATCTCATACGCGCGCGCCAAGCGCACGAGGCGACGCAGCTCAGCGAGCGGCTCGACGGCGTCCTCGACGCGTACGTCAAAGCGCGTGCGCCACGGCTCGCCGCTTGCGGGAACGACGAGCAAAGCGGCCGACTGGCGTCCGCGCACATCCCCGCCGGCTGCCTCACCGGCCTCGAGCGCAAGCAGCAGCCGCTCGCCCAGGTCGCCCTCCCCGGCGGCGAACGCAGCGGCCATAGCTGCCGGCACGCCGACGCGCGCCATCATGTTCGCCTGGCAGCTGAAGTTCTCACCCTGGACGTCTTCGGCGACGGGGATGCAGCCCTCGCCGGTGTGCGCGGCCACGTCTCCGTTGGAATCGACGACGCCGAGCTGGCGAAAACCTGCGAGCTCGTCCTCGCCGAGCACGGCGGCGATTGCACCGCGCGCGCGGAGCCCGGCTTGGAGACGCTCGAGTGCGTTGGGCCCGTGCGCGACCTCGGCAACGGACTGGGTTGCCACGGCGCCGACTCCCGGACGTGCCCATGCGACGACGCTACCGACGGAGAACCAATGCGACTGCACGGCCACGCCGAGCTCGCCGCTGCCGGGGTCGTGGGCCACGATCGAGTAGGTGCCGCGACGCATCGCAAGGCATCCTCTCAGGGGCGGGAAGCATTCGCTGCGCCCGGCGTCTTAGCTGGCATGCGCCACGAACACCTCGCACGTGCAGACGTGCAAGGCGGCGATCCGAACACGACCCGAGGAGACCACAGATGAGACCGCAAGCGTCCGGCCACGCAGCCCGCAGGATGAGGCCGCGTCTCGCGACCCTGGTCACCGTCGCAATTGGGCTCGTGGCGGCAGGGTGCGGGGGATCGAGCTACTCGAGCTCAGCCGGCTCCTCGAGCTCCACCCAGTCAGCCCCGGCGACGCCCTCTACCACCAGCTCCGCGCCGGAAGCGACGACTTCCACCAAGAGCTCGGCGCCGGAATCGAGCTCGGCCCCGTCGGCCTCCGGAATCCCTCAGAACGGAGGCGGTGACGGTGACTCGGACAACAGCGGTGGGCCCAGCGACGGGGATGGCAACCTTTAGCGCTCGCTCGCTCACGTTTTGCCTTGTGGGGATCGCGATTGCGGGCGGCGGTTGCGGGCGGAGCGCCGGTGCTCCCCGCACCGCCGCCACGGCGCCCGCCTTCGCCTGGTTGCGCCCGACCGCGGTCCCTCAGGGCTGGCTCAGCGCGCGCCTCTCCGACGGTGCCATGCTGGCCTATCCGCATGGTTGGCGGATCGTCCACGGCGATCGTGGCACCGTCACGGCGGCCCTGCTCGACGCTCACGGCAACTATCACGGCTACCTCAACCTCACGCCCCGGCAGGGCGATGAGCGCCAGAGCAGCTGGCGTGCGTTTCGTTCGCACCACAACGCCGCCGAGGGCGAGCGCGACGTGACGCTCCAGGCAAGCGCCAACGGACTGCATTTTCGCAGCGGTCAGGGAGCCTGCGTACAGGACGGCTATACGACCGCGGGAGGTACGCGATACGTCGAGCTCGCCTGTCTGGTCGGTGCTGGGCGCGGGGAGTCGGTGATCGTCGGGGCTGCGCCGAGCGGCGAGTGGGCACTTGAGAGTCAGGTGATCGAGCGCGCGATCTCGGCGCTTGAGACCTAGCCCCACGCGGGGCGCTAACTTGCAGCGAGGATGGAGCTCTCTGAAAAGCAATATGAGAAGGAGCTCTTGCGGCTACAGACGGAGCTCGTCTACATGCAGGAGTGGCTGGTCGCGGAGCGACGGCGCCTGGTCGTTGTCTTCGAGGGTCGCGATACGGCCGGCAAGGACGGGGTGATCAAGCGTGTGACTGCCTACCTAAACCCGCGCAGCTGCCGCGTCGTGGCCGTGCCGACGCCGGGCGAGCGTGAGCGCAGCCAGTGGTACTTCCAGCGCTACGTCGCGCACCTTCCGGCTGCCGGGGAGATCGTGCTGTTCGATCGCAGCTGGTACAACCGGGCGGGCGTCGAGCACGTGATGGGGTTCTGCACGCAGGCGCAGTACGAGGAGTTCCTGCGCTTCTGTCCGAGCTTCGAGCAGGCGCTTCTAAATGACGGGATCATGCTCGTGAAGTACTGGCTGTCGGTCAGCGACGAGGAGCAGGAGAGGCGCTTCGAGAAGCGTCTGTCCGATCCGCGCAAGCGCTGGAAGTTCAGCCCTATCGACCGCGAGGCACGCGCGCGCTGGGTCGACTACGCCGAAGCCAAGGACCGCATGTTTGCGCACACCGATACGGATGCGAGCCCGTGGTACGTGGTCGAGGCCGACAGCAAGCGCTCGGCGCGGCTGAACCTGATCAGCCACCTGCTCTCGCTCGTCCCCTACGAGCATCTCGACCAGGCCAAGGCGCTGAAGCTGCCGCCGCGACAGCGGCGCAAGTACAAGCGACCGCCGAAGTGCAGCGAGCGCCTCGTGCCGGCCCGCTACGAGGTGCGCTGAGCCTCCGGTCCTGCAAACGCGGCGCGGGTTGCCGCCGAGCCGACCTTCGCCGCCGCGAAATAGTCGTAGGTGCCACTGTCGCGAAGCTCGCTCGCGGCCTGCACGAGGCCGGCGTAGGCGACCGAGGCAAAGGCGCCTCCGACCGATACGCGACTGACGCCAAGCTCGGCGAGCTCAGCGATCGCGGGCACGCCCGGGAGCGCGAGCACGTTCAGCGGCTTCTCGATCGACTCCAACACGCTGCGAATGTCCTCGAGGCGCTTGATGCCAGGCGCGTAGAGCACGTCGGCACCCACCCGTTCGTAGGCCTGCAAGCGCGCGATCGTGTCGGCAAGATCGTCACGGCCGCGGATGTGGTTCTCAGCGCGCGCGGTGAGAACGAGCTGTGTCGGAGCGCCGTGCGCGGCCTCGGCCGCCGCCGCCACCCGCTCGACGGCGAGCTCGCGCGAATAGATCTCGCTTCCGCTCCAATCCTCGACGGAGCCGCCCGCGATGCCGGCGGCGAGCGCCAGGCGAATCGTCTCGGCGACGGCGGCGGGCTGCTCGCCAAAGCCGTTCTCGAAGTCGCCATTGACAGGCAGCCCGCTCGCCTCGGTGACGGCCTGCGCGTGCGCGATCGCCTCCTCGCGCGAGACCGCACCGTCGGCGCGTCCCAGCGATGCGGCGAAGCCGCCGCTGGTGGTCGCGAGCGCCTTGAAGCCGAGCGAGGCGAGTAGCTTCGCCGAGCCGAGGTCCCAGGGATTTGGCAGCAACAGCGGGCGCTCGCTGTGGTGCAGCTCGAGGAACTGGCGAGCCTGGTCGCTCATCGCCTCAGCATATGCGAGTCCTAGCCGGCCTCCGCACGGCGCTTGAGCTCACCCGGGCGCCCGTTCACGAAGATCGCGCGGGTGGCGGCCTCCACGGGCCCACGGATCAACAGCCCGAGCACGCGCCCAGGATCGGCGTCCATGCTGAAGCGCGCGCGCGTGTGCGCCCATCGCCAAGGTCCTCGAGCACCCAGGAGCCCTCGACGGACTTCATGTCTCCCTGCTCCTGGGTCCAGGAGAGGCATGTCGGAGCGTCGTAGCTGAAGCGCACGCGCGCCTTTACGCGGCGCACCTTGATGTCGCTCTCTGTCTCGACGAGCGCGGGCCGGCCCAGCGGGTCGCTCTCCAGCGCGCGCATCGCATCCAAGCCACCCTGCCATTCGGGAGCGCTCAGCACGTCCTCGACAATCCTCCAGACGCGCTCCAGGCACGCATCGATGTCGCTGCTCGCGCTGCCGCCGAGATGTGCCATCGGCTCTCCTTCGCCTCGTCGGGGTCACGACTGAGACTAGCTCGCGCCGGCACCGATCAGTGGTCGTGCTCGACTGCGATCCGCTCAAGCATAATTCGGGCGCATGAGCTCGCTGCGTTTTTTCCCCACGCCGAGCGCCTGGCGCAAGTGGCTGGCCGAGCATCACAGCAGCGAGAGAGAGGTGTTCGTGGGGCTCTACAAGAAGGCCAGCGGCCGCGGCGGGATGAGCTGGTCTGAAGCGGTCGACGAGGCGCTCTGCTTCGGGTGGATCGATGGGGTGCGCCGTCGCGTGGATGAGGACTCGCACTCGATTCGCTTTACGCCGCGCAAGCCACGAAGCACGTGGAGCGCGGTCAATATCGCCAAGGCCGAGCGCCTGATCGCGGAGGGGCGGATGCAGCCGGCAGGGCTCAGCGCGTTCAAAGCGCGCAGCGAGGAGAACTCGAGGATCTATTCCTTCGAGCAGGGCGAGGTCGAGCTGCCGGCGCCGGCGCTGGCACGGCTGAAGGCCAACCCGCAGGCCTGGAGCTACTGGAGCGCGCGGCCGCCCGGGTACCGGCGCCTGGCGGCCTGGTGGGTGATCTCCGCAAAGCGAGCACAGACGCGTGAGCGGCGCCTGGCGACCCTGATCGAGGATTGCGCGGCCGGGCGCCTGATCAAGTCGCAGCGCCGCAACGAAGGCTGAGGTTCACTGATAGCGTCGCCTGCGATGGGTGCCGCGAACTTGTATGAGACGCCTGGTGCCGAGCGTGCCGCCGGGCACATCAAGGGCCTCTGGCGCGAGTTGGGGCGTGCCGCGGGCACGCGCACGATCGGCTTGCGGAGAATCGAGGTCGCGCCGGGGTGCTTCTCGACACCGGCGCACGATCATGGCGCGGAGGAGGAGATCTTCTTCGTGCTCGCAGGTGATGGGCTGCTGTGGCAGCGTGGAAAGACCTATGCGCTCGCGCCCGGCGACTGCATCGTGCATCGCCCAGGGCGTGGCGAGCATACGCTGCGCGCCGGTGAGGATGGCCTCGACGTGCTCGTGTTCGGTCAGCGTCTGGAGCCGGTCCTGACCGCACTGCCTCGCGCTGGCGTGGCCTGGTCTGGGGTGCGCTGGCTCGAGCTCGGCGAAGGCGATCCGCCGTTCGTCCGCGAGGCCGCGGTCGGAGCACCCGAGTGTCCGCCGCCGCTGGCCGAACGCCCGGCCAATGTGGTCGCTTTGGATGACGCCGAGACGACGCTCGGCGGCCTCGTGCGCCCACTCGCGCGTGCGGCTGGAGCGCGAGCGAGCGGCCTGAACCACGTGACGCTGCCGGCGGGCGGCGCGGGCGCGCCCGCGCACTGCCATTCGCTTGAGGAGGAGCTGTTCGTCGTACTCGACGGCGACGGTGTGCTCGAGCTCTGGGAACGCGGCGCGCAGGCGCCGCTTCAAACTCCACTCGCGCGCGGCGACGTGGTCGCGCGTCTCGCCGGCAGCGGCATAGCGCACGCGCTGCGCCCCGGTGGCGAGGGCCTCACCTACCTCGCCTACGGCACGCGCGAGCCGAATGACATGTGCTTCTACCCGCAGTCCGGCCGCGTCGCGCTGCGTGGGCTCGGGATCGCGCTGCGCTCCCCCGAGATCGACGTCCTGCCAGGACCGGCCTGATGGCGGCCTCCTCGCGAGCGACGCTGTATGTGATCCCGGGCTCCCACGCCTGTCGCACGGGGATGCTGATGCTCGAGCGCAAGGGGATCGACTATCGCCGTGTGGAGTTGTTGACGGGCATGCACGGGCTTGGTGTGCGGATGCTGGGCTTCCCGGGGAATCGCACGCCGATTCGCCAGGTCGAAGGGCGCACCGATGGCATGCTCAAGATGCTCGACAGGGCCGGTACGGTACCGGCGCTCCGCTACCGCGATCAACGCGTGCAGAGCAACCACGAGATCGCTCGCTTCCTCGAGCGCGAGGTGCCCGAGCCGCCCCTGTTCCCCGCCGATCCGGCGCGGCGCGCGGCGGTCGAAGAGGCCGAGCGGTGGGGCGATGAGGTGCTGCAGATGCACGCGCGCCGCGTCGTGCTCGCCGCGTCGAGCCGTGGCCTCGATGGGTTGCACAACCGCGGCAACCGTGGCCGGCTCGGTGCGCTGCTCTCCGCCAGCGAGACGCTCCGCGGGTTCGCGTCGCGCGGTGCGCGTCTCAGCTTTAGCGTCAAGCACGGCAACGAGGCCAGGCTGCTCGACGAGCTGACGCCGATGCTCGACCGGGTCGACGCCTGGATCGCCGCGGGAGTCCTCGGCGGCGAGGAGCCTAACGTCGCCGACTTCGTGATCGCGCCGAGCCTCGCACTGCTCACCTACCTCCCCGAGCTGCGTGCGCCGATCGCTGCGCGCCCGCTCGGCGCGTTCGTAGACCGGCTCGTGCCCGAAGACGCGCGCGACGCTTAGCCGGCTGCCTGCACGCGCGGCGCTCGCCGTGCGATCTCGCTACGCACGAGCGGTGCAACCTCGCCCGCGAACAGCTCGATCGAGCGCATGACGTCACGGTGAGCGACGGCGTCGACGCTCATCTGTGCGATGTAGCGCTGGTGGCCAAAGAGCTCGTGCTCATAGAGAAGCTTCTCCGCGACCTGCTCGGGCGCGCCGAGTGCAAGCGCCCCGTCGGGCGCGCGCAGGGCTTCATATTGCTGGCGGCCCGCGGGCGGCCAGCCGCGCTCGCGCCCGATCCGGTTCATCATCGCCAGGTAGGGAGCGGCGAAAGCCGCGTCGGCGGCGGCGGCGCTGTCCGCGACAAACGCGTGGGTGTTGATCGCCACGCGCATCTTTGCGGGATCGTGTCCGGCCTGACGTGCCGACTCGCGGTAGAGCTCGACGAGCGGCGCAAAGCGGGCCGGTGCTCCGCCGATGATCGCCAGCGTCAGTGGTAGCCCGAGCTTGCCGGCACGGATGACCGACTCGGGCGAGCCGCCAACCGCGACCCACACCGGCAGCGGCTCTTGCAGCGGTCGCGGCCAGACGCCGGCATCCACGAGCGGGGCCCGCAGCCGCCCCGACCAGGTCACGTGCGGACCTTCGCGAATCGCCAGCAGCAGCTCGAGCTTCTCCGCGTAAAGCTCGTCGTAGTCTTCGAGGTCATAGCCGAAGAGCGGGAAGGACTCGGTGAACGAGCCTCGCCCGGCCATGATCTCAGCGCGCCCGCCGGAGAGGAGGTCGACCTCGGCAAAGTCCTGGAAGACGCGCACGGGGTCGTCGGAGCTGAGCACGGTAACCGCGCTTGAGAGGCGGATCTGCTTGGTCGTCACGGCGGCGGCCCCGAGCACGACAGCCGGTGAGGAGACGAGGAAGTCGGGGCGATGGTGCTCGCCGATCGCAAAGACGTCGAGGCCGAGCTGATCAGCGAGCGCGATCTCCTCCATCAAATCGAGCATGCGCTGACGCGGGCTTATGCCGCTGGCGAGGTCGGCGAAGGTGGCGAGCCCGAGTTCCATGGTTGCGAGCCTAGCCGCTCGCTGTCTCGCCCCAGATCGTCGCGATCAGCGAGCGTGCTCCACCCGCGTCGCGGTGCTCGCAGAGGTAGATCCCCTGCCAGGTGCCAAGCGCGAGCCGCCCCGCGGAGATCGGGAGCGAGAGCGAGGGGCCGAGCAACGAGGCCTTGATGTGGGCGGGCATGTCGTCGGCGCCCTCGAACGTGTGCGTCCAGAAAGGCGCCTGCTCGGGGACAGCGCGATCGAAGTAGGCGGCGAAGTCGCGGCGCACGTCAGGACTCGCGTTCTCGTTGAGCGTCAGCGCGGCGGAGGTGTGGCACAGGAAGAGATGCACGAGGCCGACCTGAACGGAGCCGATCTGCGGCAGCGCCGCGAGCACCTCGCCCGTGATCAGGTGATAGCCACGGGCTCGCGGCTCGAGCTCAATCGTGCTCTGTGCCCACACGCCGCAACCGTAGCGGGCGGCGTGTCGCGCCCAGCGTCCCGCCAGAGGCTTGGCCTACCCGCGCGCCTCGATTGGACCCTCGCGGTGTTCGCCGGCGGTCGCGGCGAGCGCGGCCGTGCCGAGTGCCGCAGCGGCGGCGAGCACAAAAACGGCTGGATAGCCCGCGAGCGCCGCGGTCGCGCCCGCGAGCGGGGCGCCGAGCCCGACGCCGATGTCAAAGAACATCGTGAAGGCGCCGAGCGCCGATCCGCGCCGATCCTCGCCGACCTCGCCGACGACCATCAGGGCCAGCGAGGGGAACAGCATCGAGAAGCCGACGCCGACGATCAGTGCCCCGGTAAGCGCGACGGGCAGCGAGCCCGCGAGTGCGATGAGCGCGAGGCCGAGCGCCTCCACCAAGCCCGCGGCGGTGGCGGTCGGGCCCGCCCCCGCGCGGTCGGGGACACGGCTGAGCGCTAGGCGGCTCGCGAAGACGGCGAGCGCGAAGACGGTGAAGACGCTCGCGCCGCCGCCGATCCCGCGCGCGCGCAGGTGCAGCACGACGAAGCCGGCGAGCGCCGCATAGCCGACGTTCGCGAGCGCGAGCGCGATACCGGGCCTGCGTGCAGGGTGGGGGAACAGCACGCTCGGGCCCGCGTCCTCGCCGCTCGGCTCGCGCGGGGGCTCCGGGAGACGCGAAGCGATCATCGCCCCAGCCAGGGGGAGTACCGCAGTGAGCGCCCAGACGGCGTCGTAGCCGACGCCCGAGCGCAGCAGCTCGCCCGCGACTGGGCCGAGCGAGAGCCCGCCCCAGACGGCCAGGCCGAAGAGCCCGAGCGCGAGCCCGCGACGATCGGCGGGCGCGAGATCGACCGCCCACGTAGCGCCCGCGGTGTAGACCGCGCCCTCGCCGGCGCCGACGACGAGGCGCGCGAGGATCACGGTCGCGACGCTGTCGCTGAGGAGGTACAGCGTGCCGCCGAGCGCCATCGCGAGTGAGCCGCAGACGAGCACGATGCGCCGACCGCGGCGATCGGACTGGCGTCCGGCGAAGGGGCGACAGACAATCGAGGTGATGGCGAAGGCGCCAACGACGATGCCGACGGCGAGATCACTCGCGCGCAGCGGGCCGCGCACGAACGACGGCAGTACCGGCAGGGCGGCCCCGATCGCCACGAAGGCGAGCAGCGCGCTGATGAAAAGACCAGCGGAGGCGCTTGCGGGCACGCGCGCGCCCGACGGCTGTCCGCCCTCCCAGGTGCGAGAGCGAACAGCCTGCCTCGAGCTCAACTACTTGGTGACTGTGATCGTGCCATCCATGTTTTCGTGGATAACGCACTCGAAGTCGTATACGCCTGGCTTCGTGAACTTGATCTTCGCGCTGGAGGGCAACGGACCGCCACCGGCAGCGAGGATGCCGGTGTTCTCGAAGCCGTTGCCGTGGTTCGTGCCCGTGAAGGGCGGCAGCGGCGGCGCGTCGCTCGGATAGGAGGCGAGCGGGTTGACGAGCAGCGTCGGCGGTCCGCCCACGTTCGGCTGCGCGGTCGTAAAGCTTGCCTCGATCGCGCTCGTGTAGGCAGCCGGCCCGATCGTGATCGTGTGAATCTCACGCTGGCTGACGAGCTTGAAGTTGACCGTCGTGCCGGCTTTGATCTTGAGATGCTCCGGGAAGAAGCGCAGCCACGCGACCGAGCCGTCGCCGTCATTGCCCGCGAGCACCGTCCTGCTCGGCACCTTCACCTTGGCGAGTTTGCGCGCGATGCGCAGGCCGGCCTTCTCCTGGGCGAGCGCTTTGGCGGTGTCCTGGGCGGCGGTGGGAACGCTCTTGCCGGCCGGCAAGACCTTCACGACGCCTTTCATGCCGGGGTGCACGAGGCAGTTGAACGTGAAGCTCCCCGCTTTGGTGAACTTGACGACGAATGGCTTCGGCGGCCCTTCCGGTGAGGGTGTGCCGCTGCTGAGAACGCCGGTGCCGTCGTAGGTGTTGCCGCCGCTCGGGAAGGCGACCATCGGATTGATGATCTGCTGCGGCTGCCCGTTGAACCAGAACGGCGCTTTGGCGGCGTCGAGCTGACCGCTCAGCGTGAGCGTGGGGGAAGGCAAGAACGGCGGCGGGGCCTGGCTGCCACCGAGGAAGCTGACGGTGTGAAAGCCGTTGATCGACCAGCTGACCGAATCGCCGACGTTGATCTTCACGATCGAGGGGAAGAAGCCGTTGAAGTCGAGATGCTTCAGATGGGGCCGCTGAGGAGGTCCCGCTGAAGCCGGCGCAACGAGTTCGGCCGCCCCCGCGCTGCCCGCCAGCACCCCGGCCAAGATGGCCGTCGCTGCTCCTACTACCGCCATGAACCTTGCGATCCCGCGTCTGCTCTGCATGCTCCGTCGTACCCCCCGATATAGACGACCTGAAAGCGTGACCGTAGCTGATCTGCCGCCCGGACGCTGGCGCGGCTAGGCGTTGCCCTTCATCGCCTTCCACTCCGCCTTGTGCGCGCGCTTGGCGTCCTGATAATCGGTGAGCGCCTGCGGTGAATCGACGTCGCCGAGCGTCGGGTGCGGCGGCACGAGACCCTTCGCGGCGCTCACGCCGTAGCGCTTTGCGAGCACCGCTCCGAGCGCCTTGATCTTCATCTCGCCAAATCCCGGCAGGCCGGCGATGTTCGAACGCGTGCATCCCCCGCCCGCCGAGTCGGACGCCACTTCGGCACCGACCGATGGGCCGACCTACCTCCCGGCAGCGTGGGAGCTCGTAGAAGAACTGGCCGACCAGAACTTCCGGTGGCCGAACGCCACGGAGCCCGAGCACTACGACCCTTTCAAGGTCTACGACGACGAGGGCCAGTTCGTGTCCGTGATCAAGGGCAACGGACCCCGCAAACGCTCGCTGTACGGCGCCGACGAACAGCTGCCCGCCGCCTACGGGGACCTCACGACCGCCCTCTATCCCGAGCGCGTGCACTCCAAGGGCGTATGGCGCAAGCAGGTCGTCGTCGCATCCGAGGACGACCACGAGACGATGCTCGCGCACTCGCTCATGCAGGCCCAGATGCGCTCCGGTGTGGTGCCTAAGTAGTCAAGACGACGCTCGGGAAGACGCCGGTATCCCGCAAGAGCGCGGAAGAACCGCGTACCTGAAATGCACACCGCCGTCAGACCCGTCAGGACGTCGATGCCAGTTGTAGTCGCCCATCAGTTTGATCTCAACAAATGTGCCCTCACCGATGTGATCTTCGGCTACGCACCAGGGGATGGTGCATGTTGGGCCATTCTGTAGGTACGGCCAGTTACGCCCCTTGACGGTCATTATCCACGTGAGTGCCCTATTCTGGGGGTCCCACCCGGAACACTCGAACACGACCTCATCGCCAGGGTGCACCGTTATGTCAGGCGGAAGTATCTCGCCGTCGCTCGCTGATCGTCCAAACGAGTCACGCACTACCTCGATTCGTGCAAAGTGTCGGTCGGCCGCCTTCGCGTCTGTCTGAAAGAGTGTCACTCTGTTCCTGATCTCACCTGCCATACCCTGGATGAGCCTCTGCTCGAAGTCTACGAGCGCACGCGAGTGCATGGGGGCATTGCGGAAGTCCTCAAGCCGCCCCATATAGATCTCGAAGGTCTTTTTATCTCCTAGGCAGGGCAGGAATAGCTCCCAGTGCTGCTTGATGATGGGGAGCAGATCAGTGAAGTCGGCGAAGTAGATGAGCCGCTGCTCGACTACCGTGCCGTCCCGCTTGGCTGCCTCCTCCTTGCGACGAGCCTGCCATCTTTCGATCTTCTCAGACGATCCACACTGCTCGATCCACTCACTCCCGAATCGCTCGAAGAGGATGTGAGTGATCAGATCGCGAAGCACGACCTCGATGTTGTTTATCGCCTCCGTGGGCTCCATGAGTCCAGAGGATAGCCGGTGTCAATTCTGCGTCCGATTGGCGGGTCACGAGTGTACGTTTCACCTAAAGCGTGCAAAGATCGAGCCCCGTTCAGCATCCACCATCAAACCGAACGGGAGATCCACCATGTCAGACGCATCAGCAGTCGTCGCCGCCGCCGCACAGGCCGTCGAGGACTCGGACACTGGAACGCCGCCCTCCGCTGAGGTCCGCGCACAGGAACGCATCGCCAAGCACGAGAACGCCAAGGGGCCCAAAGCAGCCGCCGCGAAGGGCGGAGCAAAGCCGGCGAGACCGGCCGCCAAGAAATCCTCTAAGTACGACGACGCCACTAAGGCCGCGTCCAAGCGTGCAGGCGAGATCCGAGGCCGCGCAAATGCGGTTGCGCCGATCACGGTAACGCGCGTGGTCGCGGCGCTCAAGGCCGCGAAAACGACGCCCGAGGAAGTGGTGAAGTCCTTCGCGTCGATCAAGCGCGCCACGGAGTACGCGGGGGGCGACAAGTCGATCGAGGCTCCTGCCATCGTCGGCACGATCAACGACCGGCTCGAAGATCCCTTCGCGAAGTCGCGCGGGCTCGTGAGCATCGCGCTCGCCCTCGCCGGGAAGTGACACCCGACTACACCCGTGAAACAGCCACGGCCGCGAGCGTCATTCGATGCTCGCGGCCGTTGTCGTTTTCACTGCCCCTGTACGAGGTAATTTCTACGCCATACAGTCGTGCGCCGCATGGCGTTCACTCAATTCATCCCGGCCGCCCAAGCCCGCGAGCTCAGAGCCGCGATGCGCGGGCAACTGGCGGTCGCGCGGGCGCAGGTTCACGATGCAAAGTCATCGGGCGAGATGGCAGAGGCCCGCGCGCACCTCGACCTTGTGTGCGACATGCTCGACGCGCTCGGGTGGGAGGACCAGCCGGAAGCAGACGTGCCCGTCGAGGGAGTCCGTGACGCCCTTCGCCGCCACCTCGCCAAGGAGCACCAACTTGCAGACACCCACGACCCCGAGCAGCGAGAGCGTGCACTCCTCATGGCGGCCGTCATCGGTGCGATGCTCGATCAGATCGAACCGACACAGGAGTAGAGCGCGGTCGATCAGGCGGATGTGGCGGTGCCGCCCATTCACAGTTCTCGGATTCATAGTTCGTGGTGCCGCCTTCGATGCGGTGGAGAGTGCATCCATCGGGCCGCTCGCCCATGTCGGCGAGGAAGTTCTCGAAGGAGTGGAGCCACCGGCCGCAGACCGTGATCCCGCGTCCACCGTATCGGTCATATGGTGCGACCTTCGGGTTGAGGCAGCGCGTCCGCATCGACTTCCACGACTGGTAGGTGCGAGAGCCCTTGCCATCCACCGTGTGACCGTGGGTCGGATGGCCGCCGCCGCGCAGACACCCACAACTTCGCGTGTGACCTTTGCGGAGGCTCCCACTGTCAACGACCATCGTGCTGCCACAGTCGCATCGGCAATTCCACATCGGTCTGCCTTTGATCTTGTCGGGAGCCCGCTCGATGACCGTCAGCCGTCCGAAGCGTTGGCCTGCCATGTCCTTGAGTGGTTGCACAAGGGTAAACGTACCGACCGCGATTCACCGATTCACTCATACGTTTCCTGCGTACTAGTGTGTGAAACAGCACGTAGTTGACGGGTTTCGCTTCCCGCGTTGTCTCGTCAACTGCGTGCCTCTACCAACGCGGGAACCCAGGAGTTTTCTCATGAATGATGGTACGGATTCCATGATCATTGCTGTGCGCCCCCGCCTTCTGCCTCCGGGCGACGACACGGCACGGCGTAACGCATCGCTTCTCTGTGCCAACCTGAACGACGCGCTCGGGTTCGATGCGGCGAGTCCTCACGTCTGCGTCTGCGGCAATATCACAGGTCGGATCGTCCTCGATGCGGCTGCTGCGACGGTGCTGCTTCTCGGTGAGCTTCGGCTCCGCCATCTGGCGCGCGAGGGATTCATCACAGAGAGGAGGTCGGGATGATCGCGTTGCTTGCGGTCCTCGCTTCGATGGCGGGATGCGCCTCTCTCGCCGTCCCGGCCGCTCCCGTGCATGCGGAACCGGGACTCGGCCGCTGCGATCCCTCTCGGCTCGGATGGGTCGAAGAAGGGACGCTCTGGTGGCAGGTACAGACTCCGCTCTCGGCGTCGGCGGTGTGGCGATGAAAGACCACGGACCCATCGAACTCCGCGTGTTCGCCTGCCACGAGCGACGCATGCTCCGGGGCATCCACGGTCGTTGGCCGCACCGTCGTCTGAACGACCGTCACGACCTCCACTGGCTCTCGCGGATACGGCCAGAGCCCTCCCCGTGCACGGCCGTGAGGTCACGTCCGAGAGCGAGCCTGCGCGTGGAGCCACGGAGATGATCGTCGTGGTCGTGCTCGTGATCCTGGCTCTCCCGGTCCTCTGGGACGTGCTGCGCGTCCGCTGAACTTGGCCGGAGTTCCCCTCCACCGGCTGATTTGGGTGTGGTTGTCAAGTTTGGGTTGGGGTGGTCGGGGTGCTTGGCGTCTGGCTGTTGGTCATGGCTGTGGTTCGGTGTGCGGGTGGCGGCCGGGGCTGCGAGGGCAGTCATGCTGATATGCGAGGGCTGGGTACCTCAAGACGGTTCTTCGCTGCGCCTGGGCCGCTGTCTAGAAACGAGCGCGCCAACCATGGGTTGGTGCTCATAGCCGGATCGCGGGCCCCGTGTGACGCGGCGCCGGCCGCCACCCCCACACCGAACGGGATGTTCTGTGAGCTCAGTCGGCTTGTTGGGCGATCTCCCAGACGAAACACGCGAGCTCGCGGGCGACCGCGACAGCGACAGTCGTGCGCTTCTTGGCGCGTGCCGTGTCGAGGTGCGTCCAGCGGCGGTGCAGCCGGAGCTGTGCTCGCCACGCGGCCTCGACAGCGGCGGGTGGCTGACCTTTCTGGCGGCGCTTGAGCTTTAGCGACACGCTCGGTGCTCGGCGGTAGTGCCAGGCCGCCTCAACGAGTAGCCGGCGGGCATGAGCGGACCCGGCTTTCGTGATCGATCCCTGCCGGCGTTTGGTTCCGCTGGAGTGCTCGGATGGGACGAGCCCGAGGTAGCTGGCGAGATGCTTAGGGTGCGAGAACGCCGTGATGTCACCGATCTCGGCGACCAGGCCGACCGCCGTCAACGTGTCCACGCCGCGCAGGCAGCGCAAACGGGCGACCGTTGGCGCCCACGGGCCCTCGGTGGACTGCTCGAGGATCAGATCGTCCAGCCGATCGCGCCGTGCGAGCAGCACCTCGTGATGAGCGAGATACTCACCGAAGACGACCTCCAAAAGCGGCTGGGAGAAGCGAACCTTGCTCAGCCATTGGAGGTGGCGCTGAGCCCACGCCTCACCCGGCCCCGTCCAAATCAGCCCGTGACGCAAAAGCAGCTTGCTGACACGATGGCGGGCGCTCATCAGATCACCGCGGAGATCCTCACGCGCACGCACCAGATCACGCAACGCCTCGAGCTCGGGCGCCGGCACCACAACGGGGCGCAACTGCCCCGCCGCGTGCAACCGGGCGAGCTTCAACGCGTCACGCGTATCGGTCTTGATCCGATCCCCCGGCTGACGCGGGATCGCACCCGGTGCGCAGACCATCACCTCCACGCCAGCCGCCCTGGCTGCCCGCGCCAGCTCGAACCCTGTCGGCCCGGCCTCATAGACCGCACGCACCGGCCCCGGAAGCGACCGCAGCCACTCGATCGCCGCCGCCGAAGACCCCGGCAACTGTGCCTTCCAGACCTCACCAGACCCCAGCTGCACAGCCGCAGCCGCAGTCTTTCGGGCATGCACATCAAGCCCCGCGAAACAGATACCTTCAACCATGTCGACGCTCCCTTTCCATCGATGCGGTAACCAGCCCGCGACACACAATGCGCGGGAGCGTCGACGATCTCAGCTCACACCGACACCAACCCCATACTGTCTAGATAGCGAGGACCGTTCCGATCCCGTCTCATTCTCTGAGGGGTCGGAGCGGTCCTCAATCTTTGAAGGGCTCGCCTATCGCCTCTTCGAGCAGCCGTAGGTCGGCGCTGTATGCGCGCAGCATCGCCTATTAGGAGCGCATATTGGTTAGCCAATCAATCATTAGGCCATCGTGACTCGGCGCTGGGCCGAAGTCGATCCGAAATATTTCAGCATCGGGAAAGATCATTGCTGCCCGATCCACATCGCGATCCGTGTGTGTCGTGACCGCTAGCGGCACCTTGGCCGAGCGAAGCCTCTTGACTAGGTGCTCGTCTGCCAAACCATGTCCAAGAACGAGGATGTGGGTAGCGTGGGCGATCGCTTGGTCGAACTCTTCCCAGATGCCGGCGACGGTGGTTTCCTCGACCACCTTGTTGTTGCTCGGATACAGGACCGCGGGCCGGCCGATGGTTGGCCGGTAGGCGTCAGCCGCCGGATATGCCACGACTTGCCCACTCGCATTCCGATACCACCCGACTGCTCCGTGTAGATACAGCACGGAAGGCTCCTGCTCGAAAGACCCTAGCCCGTTAGGCGTCAGCGTTGGTATTCGGATCGGATGAAATTCAAACCCGGTCCGTGGGGGGATGTGAAGACCCTCGAGTGCTAGCTCTAGGGAGCGGTCGTAGTTCGTGGTCGCACAGATGAGTTCCGGGCGCTCACTAAGAACGGTCGCAAGTTCTTCGAGCAGCTTGCCGTACGCCTTGCTTGGTGCGTCCACATCGAAGCGTGCAGGCCCAAATTGCTCGTATAGGGTCTCGTCCAGCGCCTCTTCCAACGTCCGACCTCGGGCGTCGGCAAGCTGGAGCGCACCTTCGTATGCTCCCACATTGCCGTCTCGTCCTGCGTCGGTGCCACTGGTCATCCACGAGAAGCGCATGTTGAGATCTTTGAGTTGCAGCCACCTCATAAGCTCGCCGAGAAGCTCCTCAAACTCCTCGCCGGTGTTGACGTTGTGCAGGCCGATGAGTTCGGATAGGGGATGACCAAAGCGCTCGCGGAGAGCAGCGGCCCACCCGTCCATCAGGACGATCGGCTCGGTGTCGGGGGCGTTTAGGTTGCGGCTTGCCCCAGATCCAGTTACCAGGAGAAGTCTCATCGGCAGATCAGTTTACGCCGTGCCGTAGGGCCACTTGAGACTGACCTTTTCAAGGGGCTATGGTCATTGCCTTCCACTCGGCCTTGTGGGCGCGCTTGGCGGTCTGATAGTCGAGCAGAGCCTGCGGTGAGTCGACGTCGCCGAGCGTTGGATGGGGAGGTACGAGGCCCTTGGCAGCCTTCAGCTTGTAGCGCTTGGCGAGCACCGCCCCCAGCGCCTTGACCTTCATCTCCCCGAAGCCTGGAAGGCCGGCGATGTTGGCGCGCAGCTCCTTGCCGTCCTTCGCGTCGCTCCATACCCGCCCTGCTTCGCCGTCGTAGTGCTCCACCACATGAACCGCCAGGTCGTGCACGCGCTTGGCCATCGCACCGGGATAGCGATGTAGCGCGGGCTTCTCACGGAACACGGGTTCGAGGTCGGCCGATGCGAGGGTCTGGGCATCGATTGCGCCGAGGCGTTCACGTAGCGTCAGCGGTCCCGTAAACGCTTTTTGGACCGGGACTTGTTGATCGAGCACGAATCCGACCAGCAGTGCCATCGGATCGGTGGCGATCAGAGCGTTGGCCTCGTCGGAGTCTGTGAAGTAGAGGCGGTCAGGAATACTGATCCTAGCTCTGCGCACGAGTGCAGGGCAGCGAGAGCTACGCGCAGCGAGCCGTCGCGCGCCTAACGTCCCAGGTGCTCACGACAGACCAGAGATCGAACGGCAGCGCTCGAATCGCGTCCTGTACGACGCTGATCAAATCCGTATCGGTTGGTGCGTGGATATCGAGGCGCCGGAAGTCCGAGTTCAGAGGGGTTTCAGGGTGCCGGGACAGAACGGTGTGGACCGATTGCGGGAGTGCATCGATAAGACGCTTCTGAAAGAGGCTCCGACGCCCCGGCGTGGCACTCAGATGAAGACGCACGTACACGAACTGAGAGCTTACTCCGCACCGGCGACAGCTAAGAATGTCGCACAGCACCACGCACTACGATGCTATTGGCTTCGGTTTGGACCCCGACCAATGTTGGTCGAGCGCGAAGCCGATCAGCAGCGCCATCGGGTCCGTCGCGATCAGCTCATTGGCCTCGTCGGACTCGGTGAAGTAAAGCCGGTTGGGCACCCGCTGAATGCTATCCGTGAACTCGCGGCTGCCCCGGCAGGGACGGCTGGCGGGGAGTCAGCTGGAAGATCGGAATCGTGCGCCCCGCCTTCCTGGCCTGCGCGCGATAGTCGGCGTACTCAGGGAAGACACGATCGGCGAGCGCCCACAGGCGCTGGCGCTCGGCCTCCTCAGCCACGATCTCGGCGCGGAATGGCAGCCCGCCATAGATGACGTCTGGGTGTGCGCGGAGGTTGTAGTACCAAGCCGGGTTCGTCGGTAGGCCCCGCTTTGAGGCGATGATCGTCACGCGATCGCCGTCATGGAAGTAGAGCGTCGCGTTGCGTCGTGTCAGGCCGGTGCGCGCGCCGCGCGACTCCAGCAGCGCGGTCGCGAGTGGGCCGGCTGTGCTGAACCGCCCTCTCGTGAGCGCCAGCAAGTATGGGTCGAGCTTCCAGGCGATGTTCGTCGCAAACCAGGCACCGGGCTTCGTGGCCGACAGCCGGCACACCGTCAGGTACAGGCGACTGCGCCGCCTGTGGGGATCGACATAGCGAAGCTTGGGCCGACCGGGCACGCCAGGATCCTAACTCGTGGATTTTGCCGGGTCCGGACTCGACTCGCCGCTCCTCCGGCGGCTAGCCTCCTCTCATCAGCGCGATCGTAGGACATTTCGCGAGCCTCGGCCGCTATCTAGCCCAGCACAAGCAGCGCGAGCAGGCTGATAGGACCGCGCAGGCTGAGCTCGCTGCGAGCGCCGCCACCGTCCTTGATCTACCTCCGGGTCTCGAGCTCGAATGGCTCGGGGTGGCCGGCTATCGACTGACGTTCGAAGGTCAGACGATCTACATCGATCCCTACATCTCGCGTGTGACGCTGGCCGAGGTGCTGCGTGGAAAGAGCGCGCTCGGGGATCCGCTGCTGCTTGACAGCTGGCTGCAGGCGCACGGCAACGTTCGCGGCGTGCTCGTGGGCCACACGCACTTCGATCATGCGATCGACATCCCGGAGATCTGCGCGCGCTATGTCTGCAATGCCTACGGCTCGACCTCGCTCGCGCAGCTGATGCGCCTGCACGGGCAGGCCGAGCGGGCCGTACAGGTCGTGGCGCACGAGCCCTTCGAGCTCGGCCCCTTCACGGTGACGTTCGTGCCGAGCCTGCACTCCAAGTTGTTGCTCGGGCTCAAGGTGCCCTCCGACGGCGAGCTGACCTGCGAGCATCTCGACGCGCTCTCTCCGACCGCTTACAAGTGCGGGCAGGTATGGGGAATTCACGTCGCGGTCGCGGGCATGACCTTCTACCACCAAGGCAGCGCAAACCTGATCGAGGAGGAGATCCGCCATCGCGGCGTCGATGTCTTCCTGGCGGGTATCGCGGGGCGTCGCTTCACGCAGGACTACTGGCCGCGCATCCTCGGCGCTCTGCAGCCCCGCGTCGTGCTCGCCAGCCACTACGACGACTTCTTCCGTGCACTGGATGAGCCGGCGGGCTTCTCGCTGAACGTCAACCTGGCCGCCTTCCCCGAGGAGATCGGCGCGGTCAGCGGGGACTTCGCCACCGCCGCCCTACGGCCCTTCGAGCCGGTCTCGCGAGCGTTGAGCTAGTCGCGCGCGGCCGCGAGGAAGAGCACCGCCTGCGTGCGCGCGACCGCGGCGAGCGCCTCGTCGGGAACCAGCAACTCCGGGTGGTGCAGCGGGCGCGGCTCGAAGCCAGGGGCGCCATCGAGGCCGACGAAGGCCATCGCAAGCGGCGCAAGCTCGCCAAAGAACGCGAAGTCGTCGGAGCCACAGGAACGCCACGGCGGCGCAGCCCGTAGGTCCGCGGCTGTGAGCATCCCGCGTGCTGTGCGCACGATCCGCTCATCGTTTGCGAGCGCCGGCTCGCCGCGGGTCAGCTCCACGCGCCCAGTGCAGCCGCTCGCGGCCGCCACGCCGGAGACGACCTGCTCGGTCAGCTCGGCAAGCGCACGGCGATCCTCCACGCGATACGCGCGCAGCGCGCCTCGCGCGGTGGCCCGCGCGGGGATCACGTTCTCGGCGCTGCCCGCTTGCAACTGCCCGATCGTGAGGACGGCGGGGTGCAGAGGGTCGATCCGCCGCCAGAGCTGGGCGTGCAGTGCGACGACGATCTCCGCCAGCGCGAGCACCGGGTCGCGCCCGTGGTGGGGATAGGCACCGTGCGTGGGCTTTCCCTCGACCACGATCTCGATCGCATCGCAGGAGGCGTTGACGATCCCCGGATCGAGTCCGACGGCGCCCCACGGGAGCTCCGGGTGGATGTGGGCGGCGAGGATCGCGCGTGGAGCGAAGTCCGCGAGCGCGCCGCGCGCGAGCTCCTCCGCGCCCGAGGGGTAGGCCTCCTCGCTCGGCTGGAAGATCGCGAGCAAAGGGGCGGGGAGTGCCTCGCCGAGGGCATGGGCAGCGCGCACGAGGGCGATGAGTGCGGCCATGTGCACGTCGTGTCCGCAGGCGTGCATCGTCTCGCCGCTGGCACTGAAGCTGACGCCGGTGTGCTCGCGGATCGGCAGCCCGTCGAGCTCGGCACGCAGTGCGACCGGGGCGCCCGAGGCTCCGGGGATGAGGGCGGCAAGCCCCGTGCCGGCGACCGTCGTAGCTGCGACCGGCAGCGCGTCGGTGAGTCTCGCCGCGGTCTGCTGCTCGGCGTGGGCGAGCTCGGGATGAGCATGAAGATGGCGGCGCAGCTCGACGGCAGACGGGAGCTCGCGATCGAGCGCCGCGAGCAGCGGGCCGAGCAGTGGGTCAGTAGATCGCGGCATAGCGCCGGCAGGTCTCCTCGAGCGCTTGGCGCTCGGCGGCCTGTAGCTCGGCGTGCTTGACGCTGGTAAAGGCCTCGTACATCAGTGGGCTCAGCCAGCCCCGTGCGGTGTGGTCTTCGGCAAGTGCCTGTAGTGCCTCCTCCAGCGAGCTCGGCAGCGCGTCGAGGCCAAAGCGGGCGGCTTCATCGGCCTGGAGAGCGGAGGGGTCACGGTCGAGGATCGCCGGCGCTGGCAGACCCGCCCGAACCCCCTCAAGTCCAGCGCGCAGGATCGCGCCAAGCGCGAGGTGAGGGTTCGCGCTCGCGTCGGCGCCCCGATACTCCAAGCGCATCTGCGCAGCGGGCTGAGCGTCGCCGAGCGAGATCAGGGGCGGGATGCGCAGCAGCGCTTCGCGGTTCTGCGCAGCCAGGCAAACGGCACCCGCACTCCAGCGGTGGGGTCGAAGACGCGCAGCGGACACTGGGCTTGAGGCCGTCAGTGCGCTCAAAGCGCGCGCATGGCGCAGGATGCCTGCGGCGAACTGACCGCCCAGCTCGCTCAAGCAGCTCGGCCGTGAGGCGTCGTAGAGCAACGGGTGTCCGCTGGCATCGAGCAAGCTGATGTGAATGTGCAGCCCGTTGCCGGCCTCGGCGGGGTCGAGCAGCGGCACGAAGCTCGCGCGCAGGCCGAGCCGGCGCGCGACCTCGCGCACGACCTCTCTGAACACGACGCTGCGGTCCGCCCCGGCGAGCCCCTCGGCGCCGGCAAGCGGGATCTCGAACTGTCGGGCGGCGTACTCGGGGAAGAAGCGCTCAGGCTCGACGCCGGCCTCGACGAGCGCGTTCATCACGCGCGTCGCGAACGGCTCGCTCGCCCGTTGTGCCTCCAGCGAGAAGGGCAGCCCCGCACCCGGCCCATTTGGATCGCCCAGCAGCTGGAACTCGTGCTCGAAGCTCGTCTTCACGCGAACTTCGAGCTCCAGCTCGAGCAGCGTCAGCGTCTCGCGCAGGAAGCTACGCGGGCAGCACTCCCAGCGCCGACCGTCGATCTCGACGATGTCACAGAGGGCGAAGTCCAGCGCTCCAGTGTCCGGCTGGTGAGGATCGCGCTCGACGCGTACGCGTGTCGAGGGGTCCGCCATCAGCCGCAGGTCGCCGGTCGAGCCAAAGGGGTTTGGTTCGGCGATCGGTCCGAGCGGCGTGAGCGCGTGGTTGGCAGGCACCCAACCGACGCCGTGAGCGAGATGCGCCTCGAAGCTCGAGGCGAGCAGCGAGCGCCCGCGCACGATCGCGCCGAGGTCACAGCAGACGAGCGCGACCAGCTCCGCGTCGCTCACCTGAGCGCATCCTGTGTGATCGTGCCGTTGTCCCAAATGCCCTCATGCAGGCCCGCCGCGAGCGCGGCCGCGCGGAGTGCGGGCGCATCCTCCTCAAAGGCAATCGCGAGCATCCCTCCGGAGGGCATGTCGGCCCGCTCGAGAGCCGCCGCAAGACGCTCGGCAGGTTGCATGTGCACGCCGCGATTGCCGAGCGCAGGATAGGTGTCGGCGATGGCGTAGAGGCTTCCCCCACGTCCCGCGATGCGCCCCACTACGCAGGCGAAATGCCCAACGTGCCAGTCAGGCGCCGGGCCTTGCTGCTCGCCGTCGAGCAGGTAGTCGAGTAGCTCAGAGGCGCTCGCGTGCGAGCCCCACAGATAGTGGGTCGCGAAGTTCGCGATTAGCGCGACCGGACGCTTACGTGTGGCGGCTGCCTCGAACAGCCCCTCGAGCGTCTCCGCGCTCCACGGTCCTGCCAAGGCGATTGAGCGCAACTGTCCGGCTGAGAGCTTCACGATCGCCTGCTGAACACCCGCGGCGGTCGTGCCCGAGAGGTCGGAGTCCTCGATCTCAGGGATCTCCAGGCGATAATCGCGCCGACCCGTTTCGCCGAACGGTAGGACGCCGTCCTCGCGCGTCCCGGAGATCACGCTGCCGGCGGCAACCGCGACGGCGTCCTGGTCGAGTGGCCCGCCGTCGCGCTCGGTGAGCCCGGCAGCGCCGAGCGCGAGCGCTCCGCAGAACGCGCCGCAGAGATCGTCACGCTGCGGTAGCTCACGCGCGTGAAGCTCGAGCAGTCGGCGCGCGCCCGGCAGGAGCGTCACTGCCATTGACGAGAGCTGGGTCATCGCCGCAATATACGGCCGCGCGAAGCACGCCAGCGTGCCTTTTGGGTGGTCTTGGCATGCGGACGTCGGGACGCCAAGGTGTCAACTGTTGGCAATTGCGCTAGAAATAGCGCCAATTTGCAGGTAGTTTTGCATAGTCGGAAACACCCAATTGCTCGTCTTGACAGCCGGTGGGCGCGCTGCGATAGTCGGCCCCGCTCGGAACGGGCTATTGGGAGCTTCCGACCTACGGGGACGCCTCGAGAGACGCCGGGAGGGCTGCGCTTACGAGCAAGTCAGGCTGCGCATCTGACGGGAGATCAATCGAAAAGGAGCACGGGCTCATGCACCGGGTGGGGATGGTCGGGAAAGCTCTTGTTGCCACGCTCGCGTTCACTGCGCTCGCCGCAGGGTCGGCGTCGGCGCACGAATTCGTCGCGAGCAAAGCCGGGACGACAAAAGACAAACAGCTGAACGTGCAGAAGTTTAAAACCAGTGCGGGCGTATTTGAATGCAAAAAAGAGAGCTCAGAAGGCTCTGTCACGGCGGGTGCGCAGAAAACGACCACCGAGAAAATCAAATACACGGAATGCACCGCGTTCGGGTTTGGCGTGAACGTCACGGAAGCGGAATTCGAATTCAATGCGGAAGGGACCGTGACGATCAAGAAACTCGTCACGATGGAAGTGCCGCTCGCGGAATGTAACGTTACGCTCCCAACGACAGGCAACAGCAACTTGAAATCGGTCACGTACAAAAACAATACCGGTAAGGTCGAAATCAAATCCCTCTACAAAAACATGACCTACGGCGCGACCGGCGGCAGCTGCGGCGAACCGGGGACCAACGGCGAATACACCGGCAACTCTGAAGTCGAACTCGTGGGTGGCACACTCGAATGGAAATAGCCTCCGGGGCCTGGGCGTAGGTTCGCGCGCGTGACTCATCCCGCGCCCCGCGATCGGGGTACAGGACCCCTCCAGTGCTCGTGGCGGGAGGTGCACGGAGCTTTCGCGCGATGGCGCGCGGGATTGATCGTGGCTGGGGTGGGGATCTTCGGCGTGTGGGCTCCCGGCGGCGCTCAGGCTGCGTGCCCCAATCAGCTGCTGCGCACGGGCTCATCCGTCCATCTCCCCGACTGCCGTGCCTACGAGCGGGTCTCGCCTGCTGAAAAGGGGGGCTTTGACGCCGCCTCGATGGGGAGCCGTCAGTACCCTGCTGACGGAGCGTCGAGCGGCGCAGCGGTTGCGTATCTGGGGTTGGGTCCGTTTCCGGGCGCGCTCGGGAGCGGGCTCCCCCACGCACACCTGAGTACCCGTAGCGAAGCAGGGTGGAGCACGACAGACCTCACCCCCGCGACTACGCAGGCGACGCCCGCGGGGGGCTGGGTGTTCGGCTACGATTTCTCGGAAGACCTCGGCCAGGTGGTGCTCAAGGTCCCGCAGCAGGCGCTCACCGCGGAAGTCTCCCCGGGCGCGGAGCGCCTCTACAACCTCTTCCTGCGCGGCCGCGACGGCGGCTACTCGCTGGTGAATTCCGCGCCGCCGACGGTGTTGCCCCCGGCGAGCTGCGCTGAAGTCTGTCTACAGGAAGAAGACACCAGCGCGTTCGCCGGAGCGTCGCGAGATTTCTCACGCATTCTGTTCGAGACGGACGACAGTCTGCTAGGGACGGGGGCGCCTGCCGGCTCCGTCACCAACCTGTATGAAAATGCCGAAGGCCAGCTGCACCTCGTCGGCATCCTCCCGGATGGTGCAATCGCACCGCAGGGTGCGGTCGCGGGCGCTGGTGGAGTTGTGCGCGGAGGCGTTCAATACTCAAGTGAAGCGCCGGGGGCTTGGCGCTACGTCAACCACGCGATGTCGGCCGACGGCTCGCACGTGCTGTTCGAGGCTGCTGCGGACGGCGGTGTGCCCGATCCGTCGCAGCTCGGTCTGGTTGAGCTGTATGACCGCATCGAAGGGACGCACACAGTCGAGGTCTCTGCCCCCGCCGAAGGCGCGACGCCAGCCAACCCGGCGCCGGAGCCCGCCCAGTTCTGGGGCGCCTCCGAAGACGGCGCGCACGTGCTCTTCACGAGCAAAGCGGAGCTGACCACACAATCCAACACCGGAGCGGCTAATGAAGGTCAGGACCTGTACCGCTACGACCCGGCCTCCGGCAAGCTGATTGATCTGAGCCTCGACGCCAACGCGGCCGATGCGGCCACGGGAGCAAGGGTCCGTGGCCTGGTGGGTAGCTCGCGCGACGGCTGTTACGTCTACTTCGTGGCGAGCGGCGAACTGCTCCCCGGCCAAGGTGTCGACGGCGAACCGAATCTCTATGTGTGGCACGAAGATCCGTCGAGCGGCGAAACCGAGCTTACGTTCATCGCCACCCTCAGCGCAGGCGACAGCCACGACTGGACACCAAAACCCGCCGAATCGCAGGCCTACCTCACGCCCGATGGACGCCACCTGGCGCTCATGTCGCTGGCGAGCCTGACGGGCTACGACAATCTCGATCGTGAAACAGGCGAACCCGACAGCGAGGTCTATGAGTACGCAAGCGATTCGCAGACGCTCGTATGTGCCTCCTGCCAGCCGACCGGCGCACCGCCGACGAGCGGCGCCTTCATCGGAGCCACGCCGAAGCGTACGGCGAACACGGCGTTTCATCAACTGCGCGCGCTCAGCGACGATGGAACACGCTTGTTCTTCTCCTCCAACGAAGCCCTCGCGGACGGTGCGGCGAACCAGTACATCAAGGTCTACGAGCACGAGCGCAGCGGCGCCGGCAGCTGTGTTGCGGCAGCGGGATGCACGTATTTGATCTCGGGCGGTGAAGCCACCGCGGACGATGCCTTCCTCGACGCGAGCGCGAGCGGGGATGACGTCTTCATTGCCACGCTTGAGAGCCTGGTCCCTGGCGACGGTGACGGTCTCGTCGACGTCTACGACGCTCGTGTCGACGGAGGGATCGCGGTGGCGGCGGTGAGCGAACCTTGCGGCCTCACCTGCCAGCCATCTCGGGGCATCTCGCCCTCCCCACCCTTGATCAGCGGATCCCTGGGACCTTCGGGCAACCTCGCTCCCGCGCCGGTCACGACGTCGTCCGTGGCGAAGACGGTGAAACGGCCGTCATGCAGGACCAGGGCGCTGCGCATCAAACACGACAGGAAGGCCCGCGCGCGCGCTCTGAAACGGTGCGCGAAGGCGAAGCGGCGCGCCGCGCGTAGGAGCAGGCGGTGAGGCGCATCGCGACGCGCGCGCTCTCCGCCGGCGCTCGCGTAGCGGTGCTCGTGGCCTTCCTCGTGGCGCTGGTCACGCCATCAAGCAGCCAGGCGCTTGAATCCAGGCCGCATTGGATGATCATTTCCACAGCGGCGCCGACCTACTTCCAGGCCGGCGACGAAGACGACTTCTATGAACTGATCGCGGTGAACGATGGTGGCGCGCCGAGCGATGGGAGCACGATCACCGTGACGGACAATCTTCCCACGGGCGTCACGGCCACTGCGGTAAGCGGAGAAGCAGGAGTCGGCAACCACGGCTTTTTCACCGCGCCTTTGATCTGCACAGGCGCATCGAGCTGTGAAACCGAAGCCGGCACGGTTGTCCCGCCGGGCGAAGTAGTGCGCGTCAAGGTCACGCTGACGGTGCAGCCGGGCATCACCGGCCCCTTGGTCAACGAAGTGACGATCTCTGGCGGCGGCGCCCCGCCGGCATCGGCATCCGGCTCGACAGAGATCAACCCCAAAACCGTCCCGTTCGGCGCTTCGATCAGCTCCCAGCTGACGGGCCGCGACGGCACGACGGCGACGCAGGCGGGCTCACACGACTTCTCGCTGACCGCGATGCTGGCTCTGAACGTATCGAGCGTGGACGCGACCCACGAATGCCATGAAAGCCTCGGCTGCCCGCTGCTCAACGCAGACGCAAAAGACATCAGGCTCGAACTGCCGGCCGGGATCACCGGCAATCCGCAGGTCGTGCCGCGATGCCATCAGCACGTCTTCCAGTCCTTTGGCGATTCAAACTGCCCTCCCGATACCCAGGTTGGATACGCACAGCTGTTCTTCTACGGCGGCGGCACCTCGATCCAGTACGCGCCCGTGTACGACATCGAAGCGCCTCCGGGTGTGCCGGGCGAGCTCGGCTTCACCGCGGCCGGGCAGGATCACATTCCGATCTTCTTTCACCTGCGCAGCAATGAGGATTACGGGCTCACCACGTCGTTGACTGGGATCAGTGAGGCCGATCCCGTGCACGTGGCGGTGCTGACGCTCTGGGGCGTGCCTGCCGATCCGAGCCATGACAGCCAGCGCCAGGGGCCGGAAAGTGGCGAATGCCAAGAAGGTTGTCCGAGCGATGTCCCGGCGCGGCCCTTCCTGCGCAGACCGACCGACTGCCCCGTCGGCCAGCTCGAAGTCGGCCTGAAAACCGATTCCTGGCAGCAGCCGGGCGTTGAACAGGAATTCCCGACCTCGGCGAGCCTCCCGGGCACGAGTGGCTGCGATGCGCTCATCTTCAAGCCTTCGCTGGAAATTCAGCCTGAAACCCTGCGGGCGGGCGCGCCGGCCGGCTACACCGCTCAGCTCGAGATGCCCCAGGGTGAAGATCCCGCGGGGCTCTCGAGTCCGGATCTGCGCTCCGCTACCGTGACACTGCCTCCCGACACGACGCTCTCGCCATCCTCCGCCAATGGACTGCAAGCTTGTCCTCTGGCCCAGTTCGATCTACATACCGAAGTCCCCGCCAGCTGCCCGGCGGCATCGATCATCGGAACAGCGACAATCACGACGCCGCTGCTCGAAAAGCCGCTCACGGGGCAAATCTTCCTCGGCCAGTCTGAATGCGCGCCGTGCGGGCCACAGGAAGTCCAGGATGGGCGTCTGATGCCGCTGCTGATCGAAGCGGAAGGCACGGGCGTGATCATCAAGCTGCGGGGGGCCGCCAGCGTCGATCAGATCAGCGACACGGTGACGCTCGCCTTCGGGGAAAGCCCGCGACTGCCGATCAGCGATCTGAAGCTTTCCCTCAAACCGGGCGAGGACGCGCTCCTCGCCAACCCAAAGGCGTGTGGGGTAACGCTCGCAAGCGCGCAACTCACGCCGTGGAGCGCCCCCCAGGCAGTCGCGGCGGACTCGCCCCAGATCGCGATCGGCGGCTGCTCCCCGCCCAGTTTCGCACCGTCGCTGCAGGCGGGGACGACCGAAACGGCACGAGCCGGCGCCTATGGAGGCTTCGCGATAACGATCGGCCGCCCGGATGGCGATCAGGAACTCAGCTCGTTTACGCTCAGCCCTCCTCCGGGAATGCTGGGCAAGCTCTCGAGCGTGGCTCAGTGCGGTGAAGAACAGGCGCAGACAGCCACCTGCCCGGCGACATCGCTGATCGGAAGCGCCTCGCTGGTCATCGGCCCCGGCCGTCAACCATACGAGCTCACCGCGGGCACGGTCTCCTTGACCGGCCCCTACGCGGGCAAGCCCTTCGGCCTCTCGATCGTCGTACCGGCCGAAGCCGGGCCCCTGAAGCTGGGCGGCACGACCGGCAAAGGCACGATCGTCGTCCGTGCCTCGATTGCGATCGACAAGCACACCGGAGCCCTGACGATCGCCAGCAGTCCGCTGCCGCGTGTCATCGACGGGGTTCCGCTCGATATCACCCGCCTCGTGCTGAACATCGACAGGCAGGGATTCATGTTCAACCCGACAAGCTGCGCGCCAATGGCGACGGTGGGCAGCGTGACGAGCGTTGCGGGAACCGCGACCCCGTTCTCGCTTCCGTTGCAGTCGGTCGACTGCTCGAAGCTCGCGTTCACGCCAAAGCTGACCGGGATCACGCCGGCTAAAACGAGCCTGGCGCGGGGTACCTCGCTGCATGTCAAGCTGCGCTTCGGCGGCGGCGATGACAACGTCGGCAAACTCAAGATCGCGCTGCCGATCCAGCTGCCGACACGGCTCACAACCCTGCAGAAGGCCTGCCGCGCGGCGGTGTTCGACGCCAATCCGGCGAGCTGCCCGCCCGGCTCGGTGGTGGGGATCGGCTATGCCCAGACGGTCGTGCTGAAGAGCACGATGGTGGGACCCGCCTACCTCGTCTCCCACGGTGGGGCCGCCTTTCCCGACCTTGAGATAGTGCTTCAGGGTGAAGGGGTGACGCTGCTCCTCGATGGTCACACCAACATCAGCAAGGGCATCAGCTCGGCAAACTTCAGCGCCCTCCCGGATACTCCGGTGAACGTCTTCGACCTCGTGTTGACCGAAGGGCCCGGCTCGCTGCTCGGGACCAATCTGCCGCTGAGCGCGCGGCGCAGTATGTGCCACCAGAAGCTCATTGCCCCGGTGCAGATCACCAGCCAGAGCGGCGTGGTGCTCAATCAGCGGTTGAGGATCGCGGTCGCGGGATGTCCGAAAGCCGCGAGGAGGATCGTGCACGCGCGCAGAGGCGCCGGCAGCAAGCACCCCAAGCTGGGGCGCGGCAGACACCGCTAGTCAGCTGTAGTAACCAATTCCGCAAGTTCGATTAGTCGGAAATCTTTCTTTTATTTGCTTGACGTTCCCAGGGTCGCGATGGGATAGTCGCTGGCCTCTGGCAAGCGAGCGACTGATGGAGGTACGAACGGTCGATGCGACGTGTGCAGTCCATGACAGCGGCTCTCACGACGTGCCTGATGCTCGCGGTACTTGCTGTCGGACCGGCCTCGGCTCACGAATTTGTCGCGAGCAAAACTGGGGCAACCAGCGGCAAACAGACCACGGTTCAGAAGTTCCAGACAAGTGCCGGGGTGTTTGAATGTCTGAAAGATACGACCGAAGGATCGGTCGTGGAAAAATCTCAGAAAACTACCATAGTGAAAGTGCAGTTCCTCGAATGTGCAGCGTTTGGCTTCGGTGTAAAAACATCCATCGCCGAATTTGAATTTGACGCCGAAGGGACTGCCACAATCAAGAAACTCGTGACGATGGAAGTGCCGCTCGCCGAATGCGAAATAACTATTCCGGTTGCGGGAAACGCCAACCTGAAAACCGTCACCTACAAAAACCTAGCCGGTGGCAAGCTCGAAATTAAATCGACCCTGAAAGGGATGACCTACGGAGCGACCGGCGGCAGCTGCGGAGAACCGGGAACCAACGGCGCGTTCAACGGCGCCTCCGAAATCGAACTGCCGAAAGGCACGCTCGAATGGAAATAGCGCAAGGTGGGCCTCGGCGGTAGGCGAGACGATCCCAAATCCTCCCAGCGCGTACGCTTGGCTGCGACGCTGACGCGTGTTCCCGACCGAAAGGACGCGAAGCGATGAGCTGGGACTTCTCGACCGATGCCGCCTACCAGGAGCAGCTCGACTGGATGCGCGACTTCGTCCGCGGCGAGATCTGGCCGCTGGAGGCGATCTGGCACGAGCTTGGCCTCGATGGTCTCGCGACCGCGATCGCGCCGCTACAGGAGCAGGTCAAGGCGCGCGGGCTATGGGCGACGCACTTGCCGCCGGAGCTCGGCGGGCAGGGAATGGGGCAGGTCAAGCTCGGGCTGATGCACGAGATCCTCGGCACCTCGCCGATCGCACCGCTCGCCTTCGGCAACGCCGCGCCGGACTCGGGCAACTCCGAGATCCTCGCGATGGCCGGCACGTCCGAGCAGAAGGATCGCTGGCTGCACCCGCTGCTCGCGGGCGATTTGCGCAGCGCCTTCAGCATGACCGAGCCGAACTCCCCCGGATCGGACCCGACCCAGCTGCGCACACGCGCGACGCGCGACGGCGAGGACTGGGTGATCGACGGCCTGAAGTGGTTCACATCTAACGGCTCGATCGCGGACTTCCTGATCGTGATGGCCGTGAGCAGCCCCGAGGCGCGACCGTCGCAGCGCGCCTCGATGTTCATCGTCCCGGTCGATACGCCTGGCGTGGAGATCGTCCGCGACGTGCCCACGATGGAGCATCCCTGGGAGCAGTTCGGGGCCTATGGGGGGCACTCTGAAGTCGTCTACAACGACGTTCGCGTCCCCGCCGAGGCGCTGCTCGGCGCAGAGGGTGAGGGCTTTGTGCTCGCCCAGCAGCGTCTCGGCCCCGGGCGCATCCACCACTGCATGCGCTGGCTCGGCGTGGCACGTCGCGCCTTCGACATGATGTGCGAGCGTGCCACCTACCGCGAGGCGCACGGCTCGCTCTTGGCGCAGAAGCAGACCGTCCAGAACTGGATCGCCGACAGCGCCGCGGAGATGCAGGCCGCGCGGCTGATGACGTTGCACGCCGCGTGGGTGATGGACTCCGAAGGCCACCGCGCCGCCCGCACGGACGTCGCGCTGATCAAGTTCTACGGCGCCAAGGTGTTGCACGACGTGGTCGACCGTGCCCTGCAAATCCACGGCTCGCTCGGCTACTCGACCGATCTGCCGCTCGAGCAGATGTATCGCTTCGCGCGCGCGGCTCGAATCTACGACGGGCCGGATGAGGTTCACCGCCAGTCGGTGGCCCGCCACGTCCTCGCCGGCTATGCGCCCCCCGCGGGCGGGATCCCCAGCGAGCACCTGCCCACCCGCCGCGAGCAGGCACGTGAGCGCTTTGCGCACCTGCTGGAGGCCGTGACGGCCAACGACTAGCGCTGCTGCCCGGCGCCTTCTAGGCTTGTGGCGATGGTCGCCGACGTCAAGCCGCGCAGCGCCTTCGATCCCGCGGCGTATGAGAGCTTTCGCTTCCTCTCCCGCGAGCTCGACGCCGCCGGGCGCGTCACGCTGCGCTACGCGCTCGACGCGGAACTCGAGTTCGTAGAGGAATACGACCTGCCGATCGAGCGGGAGCTGAGCGCGGCCGAGCGCGCGCGCGTCGACGGCCTGCTGTCGCTGCTTCACTGGGTCGCGGGCGTGAGCTACTTCAAGCTCGCCGCGCCCGCTGAGGTGAGATGTGAGAGGAGCGCGCCACCTGCGGCCGTTGCCAGACTGCTCGAAGCGCTCTACTCCGAGGGGCTCGGCGAGTTCGCCTACACGAACGCGCTGCCCGCGCTGCCACGCCCGCGCTTTCCACGTGCGCAGACGGGTGCCCCGCTCGCCGCCGCACCCGCGCCGTCCGCCACGCCGGGGCGGATCCTCGTTCCGGTCGGTGGTGGCAAGGACTCCGCGGTCGCGATCGAGATCGTCCGCCGCTCCGGCGCTGAGCAGGCGCTCTTCTCGATCGGTGACGCTACTCCGATCGCGCGCACGGTCACTGCGGCCGGGCTGCGGCACCTGCTCGCGCGCCGCCGCTTGGACCCCAAGCTTGCCGAGCTCAACGCGGCTGGTGCGCTGAACGGCCATGTGCCGATCACAGCGATCGTCTCGTGCGTCGCCGTCCTCACCGCGGCGCTCAACGGGTTTGATGCCGTTGCGATGGCCAACGAGCGCTCAGCGTCTGCCGGCAACCTCCACTGGGGCGGTATCGAGGTCAACCATCAGTTCAGCAAGGGCCTTTACGCCGAGCAGCTGATGGGCGCGGCGCTGGCTGAGCTCGACGCCGGTGTGGAGCTCTTCTCGATCTTGCGTCCAGCCTCCGAGCTCGCGATCGCGCGCGCCTTCGCGCGCCTGACGCAATACCACGGGGCCTTCACCAGTTGCAACGCGATCTTCCGCATCGATCCTGTGCTGCGCGCCGCGTCCTGGTGCTGCGATTGCCCCAAGTGTCGCTTCGTGTTCCTCGTGCTCGCGCCGTTCAGCTCGCCCGAGCACTTGCGCGAGATCTTCGGCGCGGACCTGCTCGATGAGGACGATCAGTATGCGGGCTTCGCGCTGCTCAGCGCCACGGGCGGGCACAAGCCCTTCGAGTGCGTCGGCGAGGAGCAGGAGAGCGTGGCCGCGATGCGCTTGCTCGCCGAGGACCCGCGGTGGAGCGCCCACCGCGTCGTACGTCGTCTCGTGACCGAGGTCCTGCCACAGCACGGCTTGGCGGTCGGCGACCCCGCCCAGGTGCTCGCGCTCAGCGATGAGCACCGCGTGCCAGCAGCCCTGATGCCGGACGTCCGTGCGCTTCTCGGAGCTTGACGGCGCGCGCATCGGCGTGTGGGGGGCCGGACGCGAGATCAGCTCCCTTGCGCGCCAGCTCGCCGCCCGTTTGCCCTCCGCGCGGATCGTCGCGGCCGCCTTCGATGCCCCCCCCGATGCCTCCGCCCGCGCGACGCTCGGCGAGCCCGCTCCGCGCATCGTCTCAGCCGCGGACGCGCTCGAGGCGATGTCGGCGTGTGCCGTCGTCGTGCGCTCGCCCGGCGTCTCCACATACCGTCCCGAGCTGGCGGCGCTGCGTGCAGCCGGCGTGCCCGTCACGACCGCCACCGCGCTGTGGCTGGCCGAGCGCGGTGGGCGCGGTGTGATCGGGATCACCGGCACGAAGGGCAAGAGCACCACGGCTGCGCTCGCGTTTCACCTGGCGCGCGCCGCCGGGTGCGAGGTTCGCCTGGCGGGCAACATCGGCGTGCCGGCGCTCGATCTGCTCGGTGAGGAGTCCGCAGAGCGAGTGGTGCTCGAGCTCTCCAGCTACCAGATCGCGGACCTGCAAGACGGCCCCGAAGTCGCGCTGATCACAAACCTGTTTCGCGAGCACACCGACTGGCATGGCTCGGAGGAGGTCTATCGCGCCGACAAGCTTCGCCTGCTGGGGCTGCCGGGCGTCCGTGCAGCGGTGCTGAATGCGCGCGACGAGCGCCTGGCCGCGCTTGCGCCCTCCGCCGAGGTTCGCCTCTACGGAAAGCACGAGGGCTGGGATGTCGTGCGGGGGGGGCTGGCGTTGGACGGGCGCCTGATCTTGACCGCGCAGCAGCTGCCGCTGCGCGGTACGCACAACGCGCTGAACCTCTGCGGCGCGCTCAGCGCGCTCGAAGTCGCTGGCGTCGAGCTCCCGCCGCTTGAGAAGGCGCTCGAGGGGTTCGCGCCACTCGCTCACAGGCTGCAGCCGATCCTCGAGCGCGGTGGCGTGAGCTGGGTCGATGACAGCATCTCAACGACACCCGAGTCGAGCATCGCCGCGCTGGCGAGCTTTCCGGCTCAGGAGGTGGTGCTGATCGCCGGCGGGCAGGATCGTGGGCAGGAGTACGCAAGTCTTGCCGCTGCGCTCGAGGCGAGTGGCGCGAGCGTGATCGGCGTACCTTCGACGGGCGCACGCCTGATCGCGGCTGCGCGGGCGGCCGGCGTACCCGCGGCGAAGTCGCGAGAGGCGCCGGACCTCGCCGCAGCGGTCGCGATGGCCGCGGAGACGGTCGCGCCCGGGTCGGTCGTGTTGCTATCGCCTGCGGCTCCCAGTTTTGACAACTACCGTGACTTCGAAGAGCGCGGGGAGCGCTTTCGCGAGCTCGTGCTTCGTGCCGCTCGCGCGGAGTGACCGGCCGCCGTTGGGCGGGTCCTCGCTAGGCTCTCGCAGCGATGGAGCCACTCAAGGGATTGATCCTCTCCGGAGGCAAGGGCACGCGCCTGCGTCCGATTACGCACACGAGCGCGAAGCAGTTGGTGCCCGTCGCCAACAAGCCGGTGCTGTTCTATGGGATCGAGGCGATGGCCCAAGCGGGGATCGAGGAAATAGGAATCATCATCGCTCCAGAGACCGGCGCCGAGATTGAAGCCGTGGCGGGTGATGGATCGCGTTTCGGCGTGCGCATCTCCTACATCGTCCAGGATCAGCCCGCCGGTCTTGCCCATGCGGTGTTGACCGCCGAGCCGTTCCTGGCGGCCAGTCCCTTTGTGATGTATCTCGGTGACAACCTGCTGCAGGGGGGGATCTCCGATCTCGTCAGCGCATTCCGTGAGCACGAGCCCGATGCGCTGATCCTGCTGACGCCTGTCCCTGACCCGGAGAACTACGGCGTCGCCGAGCTTGCGCCTGCCGGTGCCGGTGCCGGTGCGGTTGGCAGGGTGCTGCGTCTCGTCGAGAAGCCGAGCAAGCCGGCCTCCGATCTCGCGCTCGTGGGCGTCTACATGTTTACCGCCACGATCCACGATGCTGCCCGCGCGATCGCGCCATCGGCGCGAGGGGAGCTCGAGATCACCGATGCCATCCAGTACCTACTCGACGGAGGCATGCGTGTTGAGCCGCACATCGTGCGCGGCTGGTGGAAGGACACCGGGCGCCTCGAGGACATGCTCGAGGCGAACAGGCTGATCCTTGACAACCTGCTCGAGCGTGTCGAGGGAGAGCTGATTGACTCTCAAGTCGATGGCAGGGTCGTGATCGAGCCGGGTGCGCGCCTGGAACGGACGATCGTCCGCGGCCCCGCGATCATCGGCACAGGGACGCTGCTCAGCGACTGCTACATCGGTCCCTATACGGCGATCGGCGAGAACTGCGCGATCTCCGGTGCCGAGGTCGAGCATTCGATCTTGCTTTCGGGCTGCACCGTCTGTGACCTGGACGGACGCATGGAGTCCTCGCTGTTGGGTCGCAACGTCACCGTGCGCCGGGGTGAGCGCCAGCCGCGCGCCTACCGCTTCCTCGTGGGCGATAACTCGGATATCTCGATCCTTTGAGGTTGCTCGTGACGGGCGCGGGCGGGATGCTAGGCCAGGATCTGCTGCGCGCGGGCGAACGTGCCGGCCACGAGCTCGTGGGCGTCAACCGCGCTGAGCTGGACATCACCGACGGGGGGGCCGTGGAGGAGGCACTGGCGCGTCTCGCGCCGGATGCTGTCGTGAACTGCGCGGCGTGGACCGATGTCGACGGCGCGCAGGCCTACAGTGCACAGGCCTACGCGGTCAATGCCACAGGCGCGGCCAATCTCGCGCGCGCTGCCGCGACGGCGGGGGTTGTGCTCGTGCACGTCTCCACCGACTACGTCTTCGATGGTCAGCCGCCTGGACAGCCCGGAGCACTGCGTGCCTATCTCGAGTCCGACCCGACCGCTCCGCGCTCGGTTTACGGCGAGAGCAAGCTCGCCGGCGAGCGCCTCGTCCTGGCTGCCTCGCCGCGACATGCGGTTGCGCGCACGTCGTGGCTGTTCGGCGTCGGCGGTCGCAGCTTCGCGGCGACGATGCTCGCGCGCGCGTCTGAGCGCGACGCCGTCCAGGTCGTCGTGGACCAGGTCGGAAGCCCGACCTGGACGGGGCACCTCGCACCGGCGTTGATCGGGCTCATCGAGCGAGATGTCCGAGGCCTCGTTCATCTCGCCGGAAGCGGGCACGTGTCCTGGCATGGCTTCGCCGTGGAGATCTTCCGCCAGGCCGAGCTGGCGTGCCAGGTGGATGAGGTGACGACGGCGCAGATGGGGCGTCCGGCGCCGCGCCCCGCGTGGTCGGCGCTCGAGTCTGAGCGCGACGACGTCCTGCCGCTGCCGCCCTGGCAGGATGGGCTGGCGGGGTTTCTCGCCGCGCGCGCGGGGATCAAGCGCGGATGAGCCAGATCGGTCGATGGTCACCGACGTCGACCGCCGCCCCGGAGGGGACGGCGGTCGCGCGTCAGCTCACGCTGTTGTTTGCCTGAGCCTGAGGATTACGGGCACAGCGGGTCGCTCGGCACTCCTTCACACGGGTTCGGCATCGTCGGCTGGGGCCCCGGGACGGGCTGGCCGACCGATTCGCGCGCTTCGGATTCGCCTTGGAGTTGCAGCAGGTATTCGATCGCGCCGAAGCCGTTGTTCGGGTTCGGCGTGGTCGTGTTCTGACAGCCCCACGTTTCCTCGATGTTCGCCGGATACGTCGCGGCCGTAAACGAGTTCCCGCTCAGGCAGTTCATCGTCGACTGGGACTTGCCCGAGCTGAAGATGCCTCCCTGTAGCGTCACGTCGCCGGCGTATGAAGCTTCGCTGTAGCCGTTGTTGGTGAACGTGTTGTCGCTGATCCTGTTACCCGCCAGCTGGAAGTAGATCGTCTGTAGGGTTGGCGGGAACGGGTTGGGGTACTCGAAGCCGAGCACGCCGTTGTTGGGGTTATTGCTGATCGTGTTTTTTTCGACCAGATCGGCGTAGTCGCCCGGTAGCAGTACGCCGACACCCCAGGGCGCTGCGTTTGTCGATGGGTTTGCCTGGTGCCGCGAGGTTGTCGTTTTCGGTGATCAGGTTTTCACGAATGACCGTACACCGCGGGATGTTGGTCGAGGCGAAGTGGGGCGTCGGGTTCGGGTGCTGGAGGTTTTTGCGGTTGCATTCCCCGTCCTGCGGCGGCGGACCGTCGCCGGGGTTTTCTGAGTTCGGCACGATGCCGTCGGTGTTGTGGGCAAAGATCGAGTTCTCGATCACCAGTTCGCCGCCCGAGTTCGAGCCCGAGTAGCCGACCGCGTTGTATTCGATTGTCGCTTTGGAGATGTGCGCGCGGCATTCCTGGCAGGCACCGAGATAGATGCCCGAGTCGTTGAAGCCGGATGCGTACACGTCGTGCCAGGAGCCGATCGTCTCGTTGTTGGTGAAGATGCCGTAGCCGCCGTTGAGACCGTCGTCGTAGGCGGTCAGGTAGCTGCCCCACCAGCCGCGTGCGTTGACCGAGCCCGAGCCCTCGCCGCCGTTCCACCAGATCTCGTTGCCGCCTGGGCCGTCGGCTTCGGCGCGGTCAAAGTTGCGCGCCGTCAGGTTTTCGATCCAGACCTTGCTCGTTTCCTTCACTTCGATGCCGTTGCTACCACCGGGGAGCGGTTTGTGCTGCCCGTCGAGGATCACCGAGTTGCGGTCGAGCCCCCTGATGTGAATGTTCGAGTGGGGTTTTTCGACCTTCACTTCTTCGTCGTAGACACCCGCTTCGATCAACACCCAGTCGCCGTGACCGGTCGCGTTGACCGCAGCCTGGATGGTCGTGAAGTAATGCGTGTTGCTCGGAATCGGTCCTGCCGGCGGACCGCTCTGGCTGACGATCTCCACGCGGCCTTTGGCGCTCGCGCTGGAGGCGGCTGCGCCGAGCGCCATTGCCACGAGCATCGCTACCAGCACATAACGCGAACGCGCCAGGCTGGCCCCCCTGGGACTCTGCATCGATGACATACCCACCTGCTCCCTCACTCGTTGGAACGCGATAGTCGCTCCGAGGAGAGGTGATCGGGCTCACGAACGCAAGTCTTGTGCAGAGCCCCATCCGCCTCGCCAACGAGGCGCACTTCCGCATGCCCGGTTGACTCCGGGCTCAGCGGCAGTCTATAGAAACGACAGCCTCGGGCTCAGCGACGCGGGGCTCACTCGCCAGCGGGTGAGGGTGGCGCATCTCGGCCCGCAGATGTCCCGGTCTGCTCGCGCCCGGCTTCGGTGGTTGCCGGCGGTTGCTGTGGCGGCAGGCTCGGCAGGGCGTCGGGCGCCGCCTCTGCTGCGGCCCGGTTCTCCTCGCGCACCGCCAGCCAGATCTCCTCGCGGTAGATCGGCACGCCCGCGGGCGCTTCGATTCCCAGGCGCACCGTGTGGCCGCTGACGCCCATGACCGTGACGAGGACGTTCTCGCCGATCACGACGCGCTCTCCGGGACGTCGCGTCAGGATCAGCATCGCCGCTGATTATGAAGCAACCCGCGGCGACCCGCAGCGGCTGCATCCGGCTCGGGCGCTCGCACGCTCAGGCGGCGTCGACCGGCTGGCGCTCTCGGCGCGGCTCGGCAAGCGTGAACAGCGGCGCCTGCAGCTGCGCCTGCGCGTGGTTGTTGAGCACCTGGAAGCCGTGGCCGTCCTTGATCACGATCGGCGCGCGCAGGTTGGCGGTGATGTCGAGCGGGTTGGGCGTCGCGCGCACCGTCACGTAGGATGTTTTCGGCCGCGAGCGCTCCTCGATGCCGGTGCGCTCGCGGTCCTCAGCGGGCGATCTCGAGCTCGAAGTCGGCGAAGAACTGGTAGGGGCTCACGACCGGCAGCGCCAGCGCCGGATCCTCGACGCGAGTGCAGCCACAGAAAGCCGGTGCCGGGGTTGCGGTCGATCAGCGCGTAGTGCAGGCCGCCGAGGCCGACGAGGCCGTGCGGGAACTCGATCACCGCGCTGTCGGGGACCTCGACCGTCGCCGAAGCGGACGCTCTCGAATGTTCTCGGCATGCTGGCGGCTCCTCGTTTCTAGTGCAGGAAGTTGAGCAGCGATTCCTGGACGATGCTCGCGCCCGGCGCGCAGCGCTGCTTCGTAGGCGGCCTGCTCGTTGGAGTAGGCGATCGAGGTCTTCGCGAAGTCCGCGTCCTCGGTGTTGGACAGCGCGGCGGTGATCGAGCTCTGCAGCGATTCGATGCGGTTCTTGGCGCCGCTGCAGCTGATCGGTCGTGCTGCCGGTGATCGGCCTGCAGCTGCGGCCAGCGTTTCGACGTTTGCGTCGAGCGCTTTCAGGTCGCTGGAGCTCGAGTGCCGCGATCGCTTCGGGGGTGCCTTCGTTCAGGTGCTGGGCGATCGTGCGCAGCACGTCGAGCAGCTTGCCGTCGTTCGGATGCCTGCGCCGTTGCCCAGCAGCGAGGAGATGTTCGATGCTGATCGTCACCGACGCGCCCGGGCCGATCGCGCGCGCGATCGTGCCGGTGTTGCCCTGGTATTCGTCGCTTTCGCCCTGCGGGTAGGGCGCGCGTGGTCGTGAGCGTCGCCCGAGAACAGGTACTGGCCCGCGTACTGGGTGTTGGCGTCCTGCTTGATCGTTTCGGTCAGCTGCTCGACCTCGGCTGCGATGTTCTTGAGGTCGCCTGGGTTGATCGTGCCGTTGGAGGCCTGCACGCAGCAGCGTCGCGCACGCGCTGCACCGCTTCGTTCATGCTCGCCATCGCGCTGTCCGAGCGCGTTCGCCCAGGAGATCCCGTCCTCGGTGCTCTGCGCGTAGGAGCTGAGCCCGTCGAGCTGGCTCTGCAGGTCGATCGCGCGGCTCGCGCCGTAGGGGTTGTCGGAGGGTTCGAGGATCGTCTTGCCCGAGGACAGTTCGGTCGAGCTGCGCTGCGAGCGCGGCCAGCGCGGCGTTGATGTCGTTCAGCGTCGAGGCGGTGAGCATCGCGTTGGTGATGCGCTCGCTCATCGCTACAGCCCCGCCTGCCCGGTGTGCTCGATCAGCGTTTCGAGCATCTCGTCCATCGCCGTCAGCGTGCGCGCCGAGGCCTGATAGCCGCGCTGGAAGCTGATCAGGTTGGTCATTTCTTCATCCAGCGAGACGCCCGAGACGCTCTGGCGCTGGTTGCCGATCGCGGTGAGCGTCGTCTGCAGGTTCGCCTGTTCGTCCTGTGGCGCCGCTGCACGTCGCTGCCGACCTGCTCGACGAGCCCGGAGTAGCCCTGTTCGGCGGTGCCACCGCGCAGCGCCCGCGATCGCGAGCGCGACGTCGTTGCCGCCCGGCCGTGCCCGTCGAGGAGGTCTGCACTTCGGCGGCTTTGACGGCGACTTTCAGCGTCGCGGCGGTTGCGCCCGCGAAGAAGGGAGTGCGAGGTGTGCAGTGCGTTGACGCTCGCGGCGAGCGTGGCGGCGACGGCGTCGAGTGCGCTCTGGAAGGTCGTCGAGCTGCGCCGCCCGCGCCGGTCAGCGCCAGCAGCGCGCCGAGCTGGCCGCCGGCGGCGCGCGGTGAGCGCCTGCGGCCAGTTGACGGTCGTGCCTTCGACGAGCGGTTTGGCGGCGTCGCCGAAGGTGACCGTGTCGGTGCCGTCGGGCTGCTTGGTGACCGTGACCTGGGCCAGCGAGGAGAGCTTGTCGAGCAGCAGGTCGCGCCGGTCGAGCATGTCGTTGGGCGGCTGTCCGGCCTGTTCGGCGAGCTTGATCTGGCCGTTGAGCTGGGCGATCTGGTTGGCGTAGTTCGGCGACTTCGCCGGCGGCGCCCGGTGCGCGCTTCGTACTGCTGGGTGGCCTGCGCGGAGACCGTCGAGAGCTGTGCGCTGAGCTGGTTGAAGGCGTTCGCGAGCCTGTTCGCCCGCTGCCGACGACGCCCTGCTTGGCGGCTTCGCTCGTGGGCGCGCTGCGCGAGGCTGCTCCAGGCGCTCCAGAAGGCCGAGAGCTGGCTGGCGATGCCGCGTGCTGGACGGCTCGTTGAAGGCGCTCTGGGCCTGTTCGAGCTCTTCGGCCTGCGTCGCGGCCCCGCTCAGCGCGCTGTTCTGCGTGCGGTACTGGGCGTCGAGGTAGGTGTTGCGGATGCGCGTGTAGGTCTCGACGGTCACGCCGGTGCCGAGCTGTGCGCCCTGGCCGGTCGTGCGCCGAGAGCGCCGGGATCGGGATCGCCTGGTTGGTCTCGAGCACGGCGCGCTGGCGCGAATAGCCTTCGGTGTTCGCGTTGGCGATGTTGTGGCCCGTCACGTCCAGCGCCTGCTGCTCGGCGAGCAGCCCGCTGAGCGCCGTCTGAAGTCCTTGGAGGGTCGGGAATCGACATGGCTCAGGCGCGCAGGTCCAGCACGTGCAGTCCGCCGCCGGGGCGCGAGCCGCGTGATCGAGGTCGAGGAGCCCTGCGGTGTCGTAGCCGCTGACGCCGTCGAGCGCGAGCACGCCCATCAGGTGATCGAGGAAGCCGAGCTCGATCTGCATCAGCGCGCGGTTGGTGCGAGTGCTCGCGCTGCAGCTCGTGCAGCAGGCCCTGCAGCTCGGCGCTGCGCGCGCGCTGCGCGCTCGGCCTCGGCGGCGCCCATCAGCGTGCACAGCAGCTCCAGCGTGACCGTCCTCGGCGGCCGATGCCCAGGCGCTCGCCGCTGCGTGCCAGCAGCCGCGAGCGCTCCTCCTCGAGCAGCTGGCGGCGGCCCATCTCGCCGCGCAGGATGCCCGGCCAGGCGCACGACCGTCTGCACGTCGCGCGCGCGGATCGCGCCGCCCTGCTCGAGCACGACACCGAGCAGGCTGCGGGCCGAGGCGATCTGCGCGTCGAGGTGTGCGAGCACCTCGCGCGCGCAGCGCGCCGTCCTCGCGCGCTCGGTGGCGAGCGGCGCGAGCGCGCTCATGCGCGGGCCTCCCGTCGGGCCGTCGCTGCAGTCGCTCGCGCGCCGGACGCGGCGCCGGAGCTCGTGCGCCGGTGCCGTCGCTGCGCCACCGCCGCGCTCGTGCACGGCGCCGCGCGAGCCCGCGCGTCAGCTCCGCGGCGAGCCCGAGGCCGCCGCCGGCGCTGACGCCGCCCGCGAGCGCCTGCGGCAGCAGCGAGGAGAGCAGGCCGCTGCCGGCGTCGCTCGGCGCGGCGCCTTCTTCGCCGCCCGCTTCGCCTTCGCCCTGCGCGCCGAGGCCGTCGTCCGGCCAGCGATCGTCTTGCGAGCTGTTCGACGAGCGTCTGTTCGAAGGCGAGCGCGGCCGCGTAGCTCTGCTGCGACCTGTGCCGAGCCCTGGCGCACCCACGCCGGCTCGGCGGCGCGGCTGACGCTCACCAGCGCCCGCTGCCGCCGCTGGCGGCCGGCGTGCTCATGCGCGCAGCTGGTTGGCGATCGTCATCATCTGGCTCTCGGTCTGGATCGCCGTGCTCGCCATCTGGAAGCTGCGCTGCGTGCTCACCATCAGGCTCATCTCCTTGCCGACGTCCACGTTCGACGTGCTCCAGCGCCCCCTGGTGCAGCGTCGCCGCCGACGGCGGCGTGCGGCGCGCCGCTGGCGGCGTTCGTGCGCGAGCAGGCCGCTCGCCCTCGCCGAGCAGGTGGTCGGGCGAGGTGACGGTCACGAGCTTCGATCTGGCCGAGCTTGCGCGTGCCGGCGCGTGACGGTGCCGTCCGGGCCGATGCGCACTTCGCTCGGCGAGACGCCGGCGGCAGTTTGATCGGCGGCGAGAGCTGGTTGCCGTCCGTGTTGACGATCGCGCCGTTGGCGTCGACGCTGAAGCGTCCCGTCGCGCGTCAGCGCGACCTTGCCGTCGGGGCCGGTGACCTGGAAGTAGCCCTCGCCTTCGATCGCCAGATCGAGCGGGTTGCCGGTTTCGCTGCAGCGCGCCCTGGCCGGCGCTGTGGCCGATCATCGTCGCGCTCGCGCCGGCGCCGTGCGGTCGTTTCGGTGCCGGCCATTGTCGACGTGGTTGTAGAGCAGGTCGCTGAAGGCGATCCGCTCGAGCTCTTGTAGCCCGTCGTGCGACAGGTTCGCGAGGTCGTTGCCGATCGCGTCGAGCTGCTGCTGCTGCGCTGCCATCCCTGCTGCGGCGGAGAAGAGACCTTCGAGCATCAGCGCGATCCCTATGTCGGTTGTGTATCGGCGGGTCGGGCCTGCCGCATGGCGGTCCGGCCCGGCACTCGTGCTGCTTCAAACGGGTGATCGGCCGACTGGCCGGCGAGACTTGAGCGCCGGGAGCTAGCCGCTGCGCCGTTCGAGCGATGCCGACCTGCGTCGAGGCCGCCTGCAGCGTCTGGTCGATCGCCTGGATCGCCTGCTGGCCGGACTGGAAGCTGCGCAGCGAGGTGATCATGTCGATCATCACCTTCGCCGCGTCCACGCCCGAGCCCTCGAGCGCGCCCTGACGAACTCCGCCCGCGGCTTTGCCGGAGGCCGTGCCGGTGTAGAGGTTTTCGCCCTGCTTGACGGCTCCTGGCACTTCGAAGACGCCCAGCGCGCTCGCGGGCACGCGTTCCGGCCGCGGAGACCTTGATCGGCGCGCCGCCCTGTCCGAGCACGGGGTTGCCGTTCGCTGTCGGTGAGCTCGCCCTGCGCGGAGGCGATGAACTGGCCGTCGCGCGTGTAGCGGACCCCCTGCGCGGTCTTGCACGGCGAAGAAGCCGCTGCCCTGTGAGCGCGAAGTCGAGCGGTTCGCCCGTTTCCTGGATCGAGCCCTGGGTCATGTCGGTGTAGGTCTTACCGAGCGCGACGCCCTGCGTCGACCGAGCCGACGGCTGCGCCGCCCTCGGTGTTGGCGAGCAGCACCGCACCGAAGCTGTGCTGCGGGGAGGCGTCGGACTTGTAGCCGGGCGTCGTGGCGTTCGCCAGGTCGTTTGAGAGCTGGTCCTGGCGCGTCTGCTCAGCGACCATGCCGGACGCTGCGATGTAAAGACCGAGATCCATCGTCACTAAGTTCGTCGGCCAGGTCCCGCGATCCTTTATCGCTGCGGGCGTGCTGGCAGGGGCGCGTAACCGCGCATGGGCTCAGGCGGGGCTCAAGCGACCGCTGAGAACAGCGCGAGCTCGCCCGAGAGCTGTTCGTAGAGGCGACGGCGCAGCTGGGTGTGGATCTGGGAGACGCGGCTCTCCGAGACGCCGAGGCGCTCGCCGATGTCGCGCAGCGTCCGTTCCTGCGACGTAGAGCAGTACCGCCACCTCGCGCTCCTGGCGTGAGAGGCGCGCGAAGGCGCTCGCGGAAGCGTTCCTTGGCTTCGCGGCGCTCGGCGCTCACGATCGGGTCTGTCTCGCGATCCTCGCTCTCGAGCGTGTCGATGCGCTCGATCGTCGCGCTTTCGTCGGAGCGCACGATGCGGTTCAGCGAGCCGACCTCGGCGAGCTTGACCTCGTCGAGCCGGCCGATCAGCTCGCGTGCGCTCATGCCGAGCGAGCGCCGCGAGCTCGTCGCGATCGGGCTGGCGATCGTGCAGCCGCTAGGAAGCTCGCACGCGCGCTGTTGATCGCGCGCTCGTCGCGGCGCAGCGAACGCGGTGCCCAGTCGTGGCGGCGCAGCTCGTCGAGCACCGCGCCGTGGACGCGCGTCCACGCGTACTGCTCGAGCGTCGCGCCCTTGTCGGGGTCGTAGCGCTCGATCGAGTGGATCAGCGCCTCCAGGCCGCACGAGAGGAAGTCCTCGACGTCGCACTGGGCGGGGATCTCGCGCACCTTGCGGTAGACGATGAAACGCACCATCGGCATGAACGCGAAGATCAGCCGGTCGCGCACCTCGCGCGAGCCGCTGTGCGCGGTACTCCTGCCAGATCGCGAGCACCTCGGCGGCGGGCATCCTGACTGCGCGCTGTGCGGTTGGTTGCATTCTTAGCCCCGATGTCGAGATGGGCGGCGGCGGAGATCCGCCTGCCGTGGCGCCCCGCACGCGGTCTGCGGCTGTACCGGACCGCTTTTTCGAGACGGCGGAGTCATCCCCTGCTTCTCGGATCGCTCAGATATCTCGCCCCGCGGTCGATGACCGGGCCAGAACGCTTTGGCCGGCTGCGCGCAACATCTGTCCCATCGCGAGCGAACCTTCAAGTTTCTGCAGAGGACGTCGATCACATGAACGAACAACATCGTCCGCGAGGCGGCCCAGGGACCGGACCGCGCAACACGTTTTCAGGGAGAAAACGCACCATGAGCTCGCCGATCAAGCTGATACTGGGCCGCTTTGGTCCGGTCTGAACACACCGCGTCAGTGCTGCGAGCTTGGCACGGCCGCGCCGCCCACCGCGCTGCTCGAGGAGATCGCGCAGGCCGCCGAGGCCTATGACGATCTGCTACGCGAGCGGGCACGAACTGGCCTTTACGCCGGGCGCCGACGGCGAGCGGGTGGCGGTCGAGGTGCGCGACACGGGCGGCAACGTGCTCGAAACACTCTCGATCGCCGATGCCCTCGACGCTCGCCGCCGGCAAGCCGCTGCGGTAGGGAGCGTTCGATGTCCAGCACATCCGTCGGCTCCGCTGGCCGGCTCTCCGATCAACATCACGGGCCTCTCCTCGGGGCTCGACACGAACTCGATCATCACCGCGCTGCTGAACGCAGAACGGATCCCGATCACGCAGCTCACCCACCAGCAGGAAAAGCTCCAGGGCCAGGCGAGCGCGCTGGCGAGCATGCAGAGCAGCATGCGTGCGCTCTCCTTCGCGGCCTTCGAATTCAGGCTCGGCACGCTGTTTGAAAACTCCCAGGCGGTCAGCTCCAGCGAACCGCTGCGGGTCAGCGCCGCGACCACGACCGGAGCGGGCGTCGGCGGCTACGAGGTCGAAGTCAGCCAGCTCGCGAACTCGGCGCAGCGGACCTTCACGTTCACGCCGCCCGCGGGCGAAGACACCGTCACGATCGACGGCGGCGAATACACGCTCAAGGCCGGGAGCGAGCGCCAAAGAACTCGCGAGCAAGATCAACGCCGACGGCAAAGCGACCGTCTACGCGGCCGTGCTGGGCAACGAAACGATCGTCTTCTCGAGTCGCACGACCGGCGCGACGGGCGGTGAATTCATCAAAGTCGCTGACAGCGCCGGTGCGCTCGTGGAAAAGGCCGGCACGGCCAAGGAAGGGCGCGATGCCCAGTTCATCGTCGACGGGGTGCGCCGGTAGCTCCGCGAGCAACACCGTCACGAACGCGATCGCCGGCGTGACGCTGACGCTCAACGGCCTGACCGCGAGCGGTCCCGTGACGATCACAGTGCAGCCCCCAGGGCCGAGCGTGCAGCACGATCGAAGCGCAGGTCGCAGTCCTTCGTCACGCTCTACAACACGACCGTCGAAGCGATCCAGAAGCAGCTCACGACGAGGCCGCCCACGAACCCGCAGAACGCCGAAGAAATGGCCACCGGGACACTGTTCGGCGACACGTCGCTGTCGAGTGCCCTGAGCCGCATGCGCCAGACGATGTACGAACCGCTGGCCGGCCTTTCCGCCGGAAATGTCGAGTCCCTTCGACATCGGTGTCAGCACCGGCGCGCCGACCGGCGCGAGCCCCTCACAGGCCTCGCTACAGGGTCTGCTCAAGCTCGACCCGGCGAAGCTCGCCAACGCGATCGCCTCGAACCCCGGTCGGCGTCAAGGAAATGCTCAAAGGCTGGTCCAAGAACCTCGAAGAAGTAGCCAACGGCGTCGCCAACGCCGGCGGTCCGCTCGCCTCGCGGATCACAAGCGATGAAGGACAGATCAGCGAGCTGAAGATCACGGATCAACTCGATGAACGAAATCCTCGCCGTGCGCCAGAAGGCGCTCGTGGCCACCTACGCGAAGCTCGAAGGCATCATCAACAAGAACAGCGCCCAGTCCTCCTGGCTGACCCAGCAGACCGAAAGCCTCAGCAAATCCGGACTTTAGCCGCGACGCGCTTTGGCGCTTGTCTTTCGGCGTAGCGATCTCAGCGCTCAACTCTTCGCGCGCGGTGCCGATGAGGGGAATGTCGATGAGCAACGCGACCGCATCACCAAATGCATACCGCCGGGGGGCGGTACTAGCTGCCAGCCGCGAGCAGCTGGTCGTGATGCTCTACGACGGAGCGCGGCGCTTCCTGCGCCAGAGCGCGATCGCGATGCGCGCCGGCGAGATCGAGCGCGCCCACAACACGCTGCGCCGCGCTGAGCTGATCGTCGGCAACCTCGACTCTGCGCTCGACTTCGAGCAGGGCGAGCTCGCCGACCGTCTCGCACTCGATTTACGCCTTCTGCCTGATACACCTCAACCGCGCGCGCATCGACGCAAGACCGGGCAAGGTCGAGGAGGTCAGCGAGATGCTCGGTGAGTTGCGCGAAGCATGGGTACAGCTGGCCGCCGGCGAGGCAAGCGTCGCGTGAGCACGCAGATAGCGGATCTCTCCGTTCCTGAGCTGGCCCCCTACAAGGCGCTCCTCGCGCACGCCGAGCTCGAACTCGCGCATGCGGGACGCGGTGAGATCGACGAGCTCCTCGATCTCGGCTCGCGGTGGGAGCGGCTTGTCGCCGAGCTGCCCCACACACCCCCAACGGCCGCGGGGACGCTGCTCGAGCGCGCTGCACTGATTCACGAGCGCACTCGCATCGAGCTGATTCGCCTGCGTGAGGCGGTGCTCTCCCAGCATGCAGCCGCTACTCACGCCAAGCGCGCGGCCGCCGGCTACGGCGGCGAGCACGCGCGCCCCCAGCGCCTCGACCGCAGCGCCTGACTCGCTAAAGGTCTCCAGCGCGCTGCCGATCACGGGGGCGGTCCTCCTATCTGGAGGCGCTAATCGACCTCTTGGGGAGCGTCATGGAGCTCGTAGATCCGACCCAGCAACTGCTCGAGGCTGCGATGCGCGGCTCCTGGCAGCGCCAGACCGCGCTGACGAACAATGTCGCGAACGCCGAAACGCCCGGCTATCAACGCCAGGACGTGAACTTCGAGTCGACGCTACAGGGCGCGATCAACAGCGAAGCGCCGGTGAGCGAACTCCAGTTCCAGACCGAAACCGAGCCCACCGCCGCGGGCCCCAACGGCGGCACCGTGAGCGTCGATCAGGAAGCCGCGAAGCTCGCTGAAAACGGTCTCGACTACCAGGCGCTGACGGAGGTCGTGGGCGCCCGCAACAGCATCGTGCGCTCGGCGATCGGGCTGCTCTGATGGGTCTCTTCGACGCGATCGGCATCGCTGGCAGCGGTCTCACGGCGCAGCGCATCCGCATGGATGTGACGGCCGAGAACCTCGCCAACGCCGACACGACCAAAGCCGCCAACGGCCAGCCCTACCAGCGCCAGGAGGTCGTGCTCTCCCAGATCGGCTCGAGCGGCTTCGGCGGAGCGCTCTCGGGCGCGCTCGCGCAGGGTCCGCAGAGCGCTGGCTCGCCCCCCGCGGGCGGCGTGCAGGTGACGGGCATCGTGGCCGACGCCACGCCTGACCAGCAGGTCTATGACCCGAGCAACCCCGAAGCCAACGCCCAGGGCTACGTGCTGATGCCGAACGTCAGCACCGTCACCGAAATGACCGACCTGATCTCCGAGCAGCAGTCGTACCAGTCCGATGTGACCGCGATGCAGACGGCAAAGTCGATGTTCACGGCGACCCTGGGGCTGCTCAAATGATCGTCCCGCCGGTCGGGGGGCTCGGTGGCGGCCTCGCCGGTCGTTCAGGCCGAAGGGTTGAGCGCCAGACGGGTCAGGCCGGAGGGCTCTCCGAAGCGCACCAGCGGCGGGACCGAAGCCGCCGGCGGCGGCGGCTTCGGCGACGCGCTCACCGAAGCGTCAGCTCGCTGGAGAAGACCCAGCAGAGCGGAGACAGCGCCTCCCAGGCGCTCGCGACCGGGAACGTCGTCGACCCGCAGGCCGCAGTCGTCACCGTCGAGGACGCGCAGCTGGCGATGCAGCTCGCCGCGCAGATCCGCACAAAGGCGACCGAAGCCATCCAGACGATCTTCCAGACGCAGGTCTAGGGCGATGCCGATCGCACAGCTGGCATCGAGGCTGACCCCGCGCGCATGGCTGATCGCTGGGGGCGCGACCGTCGCGGCGATCATCTTCTTCTACCTGTTCCTGCACATCGTCACCCAGCCGAGCTACACGACGCTCGTGAGCGGCGTCGACCCTTCCCAGACCGGGAAGATGACGAGCACGCTGAGCGCCCAGGGCGATCAGCTACCAGCTGCAGAACAACGGCACCGCGCTCGCGGTGCAGTCCAACCAGACCTCCCAGGCACGCGTCGCGCTCGCGAGCGCAAATCTGCTCGGCTGCGAGCAAGCCCGGTCTGCGAACTCTTTGAAAAACAGAAACTCGGCGAAAGCAACTTCCAGCAGCAGGTGACCTACCAGCGCGCGCTGCAGGGTCAGCTCGAACAGACGATCAACAGCGTCCAGGGCGTCTCCGGCGCGCAGGTCGAGCTCGTGCTGCCGAGCAGCCAGAGCCAGGTGTTCGGCGAAAGCCAGGGCGTCTCCTCGGCGGCCGTGCTGCTGTCCGGCACGACCTCGATCGACGCCGGCTCGGTGCGCGGAATCGCGCAGCTCGTCACCTCGAGCGTTCCCGGTCTGCAGCTCAGCAAAGTGACGATCACCGACGCCTCCGGGCAGTTGCTCTGGCCGCAGGCCGGCGCGAGCTCGGGCGGCGCGGGCACGAGCGTGCAGGACGCCGAGCAGCGCTACGACCAGAACATGGCCGCGAGCCTCGACTCGATGCTCGCGCAGACGCTCGGCGTGGGCAAGGCGCAGGTGCTCGTCTACGCCAACCTGAACGTCGACCAGACAACCAAGGAATCGCTCGAATACGTCAAAGAAAGGCGTGCCACTGACGCAGACGAAGGATCCTCGAGACGCTCACCGGCAACGGCGCCGGAGCGGGCGCAGCGACCGGTACTGCGGCGCTCGGGGCTGGTGCCGCCGGCGGGCGGCAAGTCGAACTACAAGAAGGAAACGACCAACTCCTCGCTCGGCGTCGGCAAGGTCGTCACGCACTCGACGGTCGCTCCCGGGAGCTGTCGAAAGCGAGCACGTCTCGGTGCTGCTCGACCACTCGGTCCCCGCCGCCTCGCTGCCCGCGATCCGCGAAGCCGTAACCAACGCGGCCGGCATCCAGACCAAGCGCGGTGACACGATCTCGATCGGCCAGGTCGCTTTCGCCAAGCCGATCGCCGGCGCGGCCACGGCCGGCGGCGGCATGATCGGCTACGCGAAGTACGCGCTGCTCGGCATCGGCGCGGCCCTGTTCCTGTTCTTCACGACACGCTCCTGCGCAAGCGCGAGAGCGAGGCGATCGCCGAGCCGGTCTGGCTGCGCGAGCTCGAGGCGCCGGTGCGCCTCTCAGAGCTCGAACGTGAAAGCGCCACGCGCCCGATGACGATCACGGCCAACCCTGACGGGTCGGGCAACGGCGGGCGGATTACCCGCGGCGGCGATGACATTCGCCGTCAGGTCGAGCAGCTCGCCGACAACGAGCCGGAGGTCGTGGCCCAGCAGCTGCGCACCTGGATGCAGGAGGGCTAGTCGATCGTGGCCAGCGAGCTATCGAAGGAGACGGTCTCGACGCTACCCGCGCCGCCCGGCGATCTCCTGCCCGGCCCGCCGCGCGTGACAGGGGCTCGCAAGGCGGCCGTGTTGATGGCTGCGCTCGGCTCCGAGCGCGCCGCGAACGTGCTCCAGAAGCTGCGCGAGGACGAGATCGAGAGCCTCTCGATGGAAATGGCCAAGCTCAGCTCAGTCGGCGCGGAGACAACCGACTCGATCCTCGGCGAGCTGGCGCGCATGACCGGCGCCGGCACGGGTACGAGCGGCGGCGTCGACTTCGCACGCGAGGTGATCGAGCGCGCGCTTGGGCCCGAGCGCGCCGCCGAGTTGCTCGGGCGGATCGCGCCCGGTGCCGAGGCACGGCCGTTTGAGTTTCTGCGCCGTGTGCCGCCCGAGCGAATCTCCGCGCTGCTGCGCAGCGAGTCGCCACAGATCGGCGCGCTGATTCTCGCAAGCCTGCCCACGAGCCTCGCCGCGACCGTGCTCGCGCGTCTGCCCGAGCCCCAGCAACCCGATATCGCGTTGCGGATCGCGCGCATGGGGCACACAAGCGCGCACGTGATCGAGGCGATCGAGGACGTCGTACGCCACAAGCTGACCGCCGTCAGCGAGCGCGAATACGCCTCCGCGGGAGGGACGAAGGCGCTCGCCGGCATCCTCAATCACGCCGATCGCTCGCTCGAGCGCAACGTGCTCGAGAACCTCGCTTCAACCGACAAGGACGTCGCCGAGGAGGTTCGCGGCATGCTGTTCGTCTTCGAGGACATCGTCAAGCTCGACGAGCGCGCGATCCAGCAGGTTCTGCGTGAGGTCGATCAGAAGGATCTCGTGCTCGCCCTGCGCGGCGCGCCGGAGAACGTGATGGAGATCGTGCTCGCGAACATGTCCGAGCGCGGCTCGGCGATGCTCAAGGAGGAGATGGAGATCCAGCCCCCGCAGCGCAAACGCGATGTCGACGACGCGCAGAGCCGGATCGTGGCGGTCGTGCGCAAGCTCGAGGAAGCGGGTGCGATCGTGATCGCCGGTGACGAGGATGAGGAGGGGGGCGAAGCCGTTGTCTGAGACGGCCGTCAGCTACGACTTCGAGCAGCTCGAGCCCGCCGCGCGGCCGCCGCGCAACGCCACCGAGCAGTTGCTTGCGGAGAAACTGCGCGTCCACGAGCAGGCTCGGGCTGAGGGGCACGCCGAGGGGCACGCGGCGGGCATCGCGGAGGGCCGTGCGGCGCTCGCGAGCGCCGCCGACGCGCTTGGGGAGGCGCTGCGCGAGACCGAGGCGCTGCGCGAGCAGCTCGCCGCGGCGATCGAAGGCGACGCGGTCGAGCTGGCGCTGGCGCTCGCCGCCAAGATCCTTGCCGGTGCGCTACAGGCACGACCGGAGCTCGTCGTCGAGGTCGTGCAGGGCGCGCTGCGGCGCGTGAGCGCGCAGCGCAACATCACCGTGCTCGTCAACCCCGCCGACCTCGACACCGTGACAGCCGCGATCGGTGATCTTCGCAGCCAGGCCAACGGCCTTGAGCTGTGCGACATGCAGCCCGACCAGCGCGTGCATCCGGGGAGCGTGATCGTGCGCACGCTCGAGGGTGAGGTCGACGCCGGGATTGAGACCCAGCTCGAACGCGCGCGCGAGGTCGCGTTCGCTGAGCTCAGCGGCGAAGCGCGCGCGGCGTGAGCGCGACCGCCCCCGGCGCGCTGCTGGAACGAGCCGCGCAGGCGATCCACGAGGCTGACCTGGCGCGTCGCCACGGCTTCGTCAGCAACCTAATCGGCCTGATCATCGAGGCCACCGGCCTGCAGGCTGAGGTCGGCGAGGTCTGCATGGTCGGCACCGATCGCAATCGGGGTGGGCGGGCTCCTACTCCATCCGAGGTCGTTGGCTTTCGCGACGGGCGTACCCTGCTTGATGCCGCTCGGCGAGCTGCACGGCATCGGTCCTGGCACCAGGGTGCTCGCGACCGGCAAGCCCTTCCGTATCGCTGTCGGTGATGCGCTGCTCGGGCGAATCGTCGACGGGCTCGGCGTGCCTCACGACGGTAGGCCGCCTGCCGCGGGCGTCGCACGCTCCACGATCGCGGCCCCTCCGGGCGCCCTGTCGCGCCCGCGCATCACCGAGCGCGTCGGTCTCGGCGTGCGCGCGCTCGACGGCCTCGTGCCCTGCGGGCGCGGGCAGCGTCTCGGCATCTTCGCTGGCTCGGGTGTCGGCAAGTCCTCGCTGCTCGGCATGATCGCGCGCTCGAGCAGCGCCTCGATCAACGTGATCGCGCTGGTCGGCGAGCGTGGACGCGAGGTGCGCGAGTTCGTGGAGCGCGATCTCGGCGATGCGCTGGAGCGCTCCGTCGTCGTCGTCGCGACATCTGACCAGCCCGCACTGGTGCGCATCAAGGCAGCTTTCACCGCCACCACGATCGCCGAGTACTTCCGCGACCAGGGTCACGACGTGATGCTGATGATGGACTCGGTCACGCGCTTTGCGATGGCTCAGCGCGAGGTGGGTCTCGCGATCGGCGAGCCGCCCGCCACGCGCGGCTACACGCCGAGCGTCTTCGCGCTGCTGCCGCGCTTGCTCGAGCGCGCAGGCACGAGCACGAGCGGCTCGATCACAGCGCTCTACACGGTGCTCGTCGACGGCGACGACATGAACGAGCCGATCGCCGACGCCGTGCGCTCGATCCTCGATGGCCACGTCGTGCTCACACGCTCACTCGCGCACGCCGGGCATTACCCCGCGATCGATGTCCTGCAGAGCGTCTCGCGGCTCGTCGGGGAGATCGTCTCCCCCGAGGTGGCCGCCGCCGCCCAGCAGCTTCGTGCGAGCCTCGCGGTGCTGCGCGAGAAGGAAGATCTCGTCGCGATCGGCGCCTATCAGGCCGGCAGCGATCCGCCGCTCGACACGGCGCTGGCGCATCGCGCGCGCATCGAGCGCTTCCTGCGCCAGCCGGTGCAGGAGCGCAGCGCGCCGAGCGACACCGACGCGCGGCTGCTCGCGCTCGCGCGCTCGCTGGAGGACGAATTGCAGCGCACGAGCGCAGAGATCCCCGACGCCGAGGAGGTCATCGCGGCTGCCGGCGCGCCACCGGCGGCGGGGACCCTCGGCGAGCGACCCGCGATCCCCGCGCTCGGTCTCAATCTCTAGTCGTCGCTCTATGCGCGCTGGGCGCCGTCTTGCGAGCGCGCGCTCGTGGCTAAAGGTGTTGGCGGGAGTGTCGATAACCGGGCCGTGACGACCGGACCCTCGTTCCGCTTCCGCCTTGAGCGTGTGCGCGCTGTGCGCGAGCGCTCAGAGACGCTGGCCAAGCAGGAGCTCGCCCGAGCCGTCTCGCGGCTCACGAGCACGCAGGCCGATCTTCGCGCCGCCGAGGCGGATGTCGAGCACGCGCGTGTCGAACAGCGCACGGTCGCCGCCGAGTCCGGAGCCGTCGCCGCCACCGATCTGCTCGCACGCCAGGCATTTCTCGAGCGTGTCGAACGTGAGCGTCGCGCGCAGCAGCTCGAGCTCGCGCGCCGCGAGGGCGAGGTCGCCGACCGCGACGCGCGGCTGAGCACCGCTGCCAGCGAGCACGAGATGCTTAACCGGCTACGCGAGCGCCGTCGTGGCGAGCACGAGCGCGAGGCGGCTAGGCGCGAGAGCAACACCCTCGATGAGATCGCGTCCGTGCGCTTCGGACGCACACCGGCATGAGCACCGAAGCGCTCACCAGCGTCGCCGGCGCGGGCCCCACGGGCGTCCAGGCGGCCTCTGCGCGGGTGCAGCAGATCCAGGCGCTGATCGCGCGCACCCAGGCGGGCGCGCTTGGCCTGCCCACGACCGCCACGGTGGCGAGCGCTCCAGCCACGTCGATGGCCCCGAGCGCCTCCCCAACCGCCTTCGCTTCGATGCTCCAGGCCGCCTCGGCGACACCGAGCACCACAGGGCCCGGTGCTGCGCAGGCGAGCAGCTACGACCCGTTGATCGAGCAGGCCGCATTGCGCAACGGCGTCGACCCCGCGATTCTGCACGGGCTGATCCAGCAGGAGTCGGGCTTTGATCCGAGCTCGACGAGCTCCGCGGGAGCGATGGGTCTCACGCAGCTGATGCCCGGCACCGCCTCCTCGCTCGGCGTGGCAAACCCGCTCGACCCTGCCGAATCGATCGAAGGTGGCGCGCGCTACCTGAAGCAGATGCTCGACAGCTTCTCGGGGAACACCGCGGAGGCGCTCGCCGCCTACAACGCGGGCCCCGGCGCCGTCAGCAAGTACGGCGGCGTGCCCCCCTACGCGGAAACCCAGAGCTACGTCTCGAAAGTGCTCGGCTACGCCGAAGCCTTCCGCGCCGCCCAGCCCGCCGCGAGCGCCGCCCCGATCCCAACTACCGCGACCGCGGGGATCACATGAGCTTTCAGATCCCCGCACCGCCCCCTCCCTCGGCTTCGCCTCCGACGTCGGGTGCGGCTCCGCCCGGTGAGCCACCGGGCAAGGCGCTGCACGACAGCGCCTTCGCCCAGCTGTTGGCCCGGACCGCCCCTGCGGAAGGCCTCAATCAGACTCAAGGCGAGCAGTCAAGCAAGCGCTCGGCGCGCCACGGCGAACGCGCGCAGCGCCGCGATCTCGCGAGTCGATCCACCACGCAGGCCAGCGAAGTGAGCGCCGGCGCGCTTGCGCAAGCGCACACGCCGTCTACACAAGCGCACACGTCCTCTGCACATGAGCTGTCTGCAGCCGCCCCGACGCAGGCCGGCGCCAGCTCCGCAGATGCCCCGAGTCAGGCGGGAGCGCCCGCGAGTGCGAGCGCCGACGACGCAGGCGCCCCGATCATCACCACCTCCTCGATCGCCGCAGAACAGACAGCCACTCACGCACTTGGCGAGCAGCCCGCTCCTGGCGCAAGCACCGGGACCCCGCTGCCCGCTGCGAGCGAAGCCTCAAGCACTTCTCCGCTGCAGCAAGCGCTGCAAAGCGCGTCTGCGCCTGGGGCCGCGAAGGACACCGCGTCGAGCCCAGGCTCGACGCAGGCGGCGACATCGGCGCCCACGCCCACCTCGGCGCCCACGCCCACCTCGGCGCTCACGCCGAGCGGAGCCGGCGCCCTCTCGCCCGCAGCGAGCGAAGCGCCTAAACAAGCATCTGTGCAACCCGTGCCAAGCGCGGAGCCTGCGCAAAGCCAGCAGAGCCAGGCTGCCCCGGCAAGCGCCACGCCGGCGTCGCTGAGCGTCGCCGGCGCCGCGCCCGCACCGGCTCCCCGGAATGCAACCGGGCCGCCCAGCACGCGAGCCACCGGCGCGCGGCCCGAGACCGGGGTGGCAACGACCCCGAGCGCCCTGCCGTCAGTGCCGGGCGCAGGCGAATCCCCGCCACTGAGCCCCCAGGCGCATGTGCTCGCCACCCACGCGCTGACATCGAGCGCGGCAGTTGACACCGTCGCCGTGCCGTCGAGCGAGGCCCCCGCGCCCGCCGTGGCGCTTCAGTCTGGCGACGTGAACCAGACGAGTGCTCCGGCGGCCGCGATCGCGGCCCCCCCGCGAGCCTGCCGGCAGGCGTCGCGCTGGTAGACATGATCGAGTCGATCCACGCCACGATCGAGCTGGCCGCGCGGCAGGGCATGGCTCAGGCGCGGATCGCGCTCGACCCCGCCGAGCTTGGCAGCGTCCGCATCCATCTCAGCCAGACAGCCGACGGCCTGCTCGCACGAGTCAGCGCCGATACTCCGGCTGGGGCACAGGCGCTCGCGGGCGGGCGGGCGGAGTTGCACCAGTCGCTGAGCTCACTCGGCGTCTCGCTGCTGCGGCTCGACATCAACTCCTCCGGGCAGCCCGAGACGCGCGAGCAGAGTGGGCGCTCGGCAAATGAAACAAGGACACGCGCCGGCGTCTCGGCAGTAGCGGGCAGCGACCTTGAGAGCGGACCCCTCCCAGCTGTGGATGAGTCGCAAGAGGCGTCCCCGACAGGACTTGACGGCGTGCTCATCGACGTGCTCGCCTGATCACACGAAAGGACCAAGCAATGACCGTCAACAACATCACCAGCACCAACGCCCCGTCCACGAATGCCCCCGCCGGCGGCGCGGAAGCGATCACGAACCCCAACGGCGTGCTCGGGCAGAACGACTTCCTGAAACTGATGATCGCGCAGCTCCAGGCACAGAACCCGCTGGAACCGAGCAACGCAAACGAATACGTCAACGAGCTCGCGCAGCTGACGCAGGTCGAGCAGACGACGAACCTTGCGCAGTCCAGCGAGCTCTCAAGCGCCGTCCAGCTGATCGGTCGCAGCGTCGCCTTCAACAGCGCACAGGGCATCCTCGTGCGGGGCAAGGTCGAAAGCGTCCAGTCGACGGCCACCGGCACGACGGTCACCATCGAAGGTGTCAGCGGCGTCAAGCTCACGAGCATCGTGGAAGTCAATTGAGCCCGCTCGAGAACCCAGCCCTCCTGCCGCCCGGCGTCGCCCCCGCCGCGGGCGCCGACGCCGCGCTCCAGAGTCAGCGTCGCTCCGCCGCGCTGGCGCAGCCGAGCGGTCCCTCATTCGCGGAGACCCTCAAGGCGGCAGACGGCGCGCAGCCGTTGCAGTTCTCCCGCCACGCGCTTGCGCGCGTGCAGCGCCGCGGGATCGAGCTCGACCAGACCACGCTGGGAAGACTTTCCGAGGGTGTTGGGCGCGCGGCCGGCAAGGGCTCGCGCGACTCCCTCGTCCTTGTCGACGGCACCGCGTTCGTGGTGTCCGTCAGCAACCGCACCGTGATAACGGCTGTCGGATCCGAGCACATGAAGGACAACGTGTTCACGAACATCGACAGTGCGGTGATCGCATGAAAACCACGACCAAGAACAACAGCGGCTGGACCTCATCGAGGATGCCGCGAAAGGTAGGGCAGTCACGATGATGGCCGGAATGTATGCCGCGATCAGCGGTCTCGATTCAAATCAGGCGATGCTTAACGTCACCGCCAACGACCTCGCAAACGTCAACACCGTGGGTTACAAGGCCGCGAACATCACGTTCGCGGATGAGCTCACGCAGGTCTCTCGCGGGGCCGCCGGACCGACGGCCGGCACGGGCGGCTCAAACCCCGTGCAGGTCGGGCTCGGCGTGCAGATCAGCGCCACCCGCAACGAAATGACCGAGGGCTCGTTCAAGTCCACCGGTAACCCGCTCGATCTCGCAATCGAGGGCAATGGGTTCCTACGCGTGGGACTCGGCGAACCGCCGGCCGCCGCACCGTTCAATACGGGTCTCCCGAAAAGCTTTGACTACAGCCGCGCGGGGGACCTGACGACCAACACGAAGGGCTTTCTCACCACGACAGCAGGCGAGTACGTGATCGGGCGTAACGCGGTGGTGACCGAAGGCGAAGCGGGCAACACCTACGCGCCGGGCAAAGAAGACACCTACCTCAACGTCCCCGCCGGTGCGACGAACGTCACGATCGGCCAGGACGGATCTGTCAACTACACCGACAACAACCCCGAATCGAAAACCTACCAGCAGCGTGTCACCGCGGGCTACATTTCGCTCGCCACGTTCGCCAACGAAACGGGCCTGGAACGCCTTGGCGGCTCGCTGTGGGCACAGACGGCCAACTCCGGCACCCCGATCGTTGGGACCCCCGGATCGGTCGGCTTCGGCACCACGATCGGCGGCGTGCTCGAGATGTCAAACGTCGACCTCGCCACCGAGATGACGAGCATGATCACCGCCGAGCGTGGCTTCCAGGCCAACTCGCGCACGATCACTGTCGCCGATCAGATGCTGCAGACGCTGGTGACGATGGTGCAGTAGGACGAGGGGCGTCTCGGGACGCCTCAAAGGAGACGGAGACTGTTCTATGAGATCGCGCAAGACACAGCAGAGCAACCAGATAGCTCCATGCAGTCCCGGGCCGGGGCAGCGTCGCCGGCGTCGTCCCGTGCCCGGATCGCGTTCGCAAAGGAGGCGAGTGAGCCGATGATCACGCTGAACAGACTGGGCCACACCGATGAACCGTTTCAGCTGAACCCAGACATGATCGTGACGGTCGAGTCCACACCCGACACTGTGATCACCCTCGCGACAGGCGCTAAGGTCGTCGTCGCTGAGACGCCCGCGGAGGTTGCCAGCGCAGTACACGCATGTCGCACCGAGGTAATGAGCGATGCGCTTAGGCGTCGTCGCCCTCCGCGCGCGACGCTCACTCCGTCGCTGGGCGCCCGGGGCGAGCCCCCACGGCTCTCCGCCGTGGAGGATGACCTCAGCTAGGCCAACCTAGGGAGACGGCGCCGGCGGCCTTTACGAGGCTTGTGCAGTCGGCGTCTCAGAACTGAAGGATCGCTCGCGCCGGCCGATGTGGGAGCGATGAAGGCTGCGACCGCCATTGGAATCGGGCTGGCATTCGGCTCACTGCTGCTGAGCTCGATGATGGACGGTACGAGCCCGGCCTCGTTTATAAACATCCCCGCCCTGCTGATCATTCTCGGCGGCACAGGCGGTGTGACGCTCGCGAGCGTTGGCATGGAATCGATGAAGCGCATTCCGAGCCTTTACAAGCTCGTTTTCGCTGCTGAGCCGCCGGACATGCGCGGGCAGCTCGACCGACTCGTGACGCTTGCCGATAAGGCCCGCCGCGAGGGCCTTTTGGCACTCGACGCCCAGCTGGGGGAGATCGAGGACACCTTCACGCGCAACGCGCTACAGCTTGTCGTCGACGGTACCGACCCGGAGATGGTTCACGCGATCCTCGAGGCCGAGGTCGACGGCATGGCCGCGCGCCACCACGCGGGCGCGGCGCCCTTCGAGAAGGCCGGTGGCTTCGCGCCGACGATGGGCATCATCGGCACGGTGCTCGGTCTCGTGCACGTGCTCGAGAACCTCGCGGCCCCCTCGACGCTCGGGCCCTCGATCTCCGCAGCGTTCATCGCCACCCTGCTTGGCGTCGGCGCCGCGAACGTGATTTTCCTGCCGATCGCCAATCGCCTGAAGGCGATCTCAAGCGAAGAGGTCGAGCTGAGGATGATGACCGTCGAGGGAATCCTCTCGATCCAGGCCGGTGATAACCCGCGGCTGGTCGCCGAAAAGCTGATGTCCTACGTGCCGCCCGCACAGCGCTCCAGCGACGACGAGCAGCCGATCGCGCGAGCTGACGTCGAGTCCCAGGCGGCCTGAGCATGGCTCGGAGTTCGCGCAAACGCGCCGGTCACGGCGGGGGTGAGGAGAGCGAGGAGCGCTGGCTTTTGACCTACGCCGACATGATCACGCTGCTGATGGCGCTGTTCATGGTGCTGTTCTCGATCTCCTCGGTCAACATCTCCAAGTACCAGACGCTGCAGAAGTCGCTGAAAGCGGCGTTCTCGGGCAACGTGCTTCCCGGCGGAAAGGCAATCTCGCAGCAGGGCTCCACACAGAACGCCAGCCACGCGCCGGCCTCAGTCGAACTACAGGCGATGGTGCCGGCCACGGCAATTGGATCCACCAGCAAGCTCCAGAGCAGTACCGCACACGGCCCCGCCGCCACCGCGGCGGCGGCCAGTCAGGCGGCGGCCCAGCACGAGGCTGAAACGTTCGCGCACATCAAGCAGCAACTCGACGCCTATGCGGCCAAGCACGGCTTCAGCGGCAAAGTCAAGACTGCGATCGAACGCCAGGGCCTCGTGATCCGCGTGCTCACCGACGATCTGTTGTTCGCCTCCGGGCAGGCAACCCTGAGCAGCACCAAGGCCGACTCGTTGCTGAGCGAGATCGGTGCGCAGCTGAACCTCGTGCACACGCACCCGATCAACGTCGAGGGCAACACCGACAACGTCCCGATCCACGGCGGACCCTACCCGAGCAACTGGGAGCTCTCCACGGCGCGCGCCAGCACTGTGGTCCGCTTTCTCGTCGGCAAGGGTGTCGGCGCGAGTCGTCTGACCGCCGTCGGCTACGCCGAGGAGCGACCGCTTTCAAGCGACGCGACCGAAGCGGGGCGTGCACGCAACAGGCGCGTCGAAATCGTCGTCCAGCGGATCTCCGGGTCCGCAAGCGAACCCTAGGCAAGAAAGACCAGGCAGATGCTCAAGAACAAGAAGGTGATGCTGGCCCTAGTTCCGATCCTGCTGTTTGCCGGATACACGATGACCAAGCCCAAGCCGAAGGCCGTGAAGATGAAGGTCGCGGGCACGCTGTATGTGATGCCGCAGTCCTTTCTGCTCAACCTGACCGACGGCCGCTACGCCAAGCTGACAGTCGCGCTGCAACTGGCGCCGGGGCAGAGCGACGGCGCCACCGCGGGGGCTTCGACGAGCAACGAAGGGCCGGGAACGCTGCCGGAGGAAGCGGTCGTGCGCGAAATCGTGACCAACACGATCACCAATCAGAGCGGCGAAACGCTTGTCGCGAGCTCCGGGCGCAAGGCGATCCGGCAGAAGATCCTCAGCGCGATTCGCAGGGAGACGGACGTGAAAGTCGAATCCGTCCTAATCCCCGATCTAACCGTGCAATAGGAGCAGGCGTGGCTGAGACGATCGAGTACGAGCAGTTCGATCAGGCGCAGGGAGCGGGCGGTGTCGCGGGCGTCGACACTGACCTCAGCCGCCTCAGCGACATCCCGATGGAGCTGAGCGTCGAGCTCGGGCGCGCGCACATGACCGTCGGCGAGACGCTCGACCTGCACATCGGCTCGGTCGTCACGCTCGAGCGGCTGGCGGGAGAAACCGCGGGCCTGCTCGTCAACGGCACCGCGATCGCGCGCGGCGAGGTGATCGTCGTGGACGAGCAGTACGGGCTGCGCATCACGGAGATCCTCGAGGGGCCAAAGGACGGTGCTGGGGCAGCTGTGAGCGAGCCCTCCGAGCCGGCGCCCGAGCCGGCGAGCGGCGAGGAGGCCTGAGCCGGGCATGGCCACACCGAGCGGCGAGCAGGCGACGGCCGCGCCTGAGAGGCAGGACGGCGCAGCACCCCGCATCCGCACGATCGACTTCTCACAGCCCACGAAGTTCACGAGCGAGATCCGCAAGCGGATCGCCGGTGCGCTTGAAAGCTTCTGCGAGGAGCTCTCAGCCGAGCTGAGCAGCGAGCTGCATAGCGAGGTTGAGCTGAGCGTCGGCGAGGTCGCCCAGCACACGTGGGCGGCGGCAAAAGCGCGGCTCGCCGCTGACTCCGTCGCAGTCGCCGTGCAGGAGGGTGAGATCGCCAGGCACATGCTGCTCAGCGTCGAGCTGGGGTTGACCTTGCAGGCGCTCGAATGCCTGCTCGGCGCCAGCGCAGCTCAGGCACCAGCCCACCGCCACCTCAGCGAGATCGACTGGGCGCTCGTCAAGGACCTGTGCACGCGCATCGTGGCCGAGCTTTCGAGCGCCTGGGAGGAGCTCGGTGGCCCGCCGCTGCGCCGCGGGGAAGTCGATGTCGAAGGCGACGCCGGCGTGCTCACGCCGGTCGGCGAACCGACGCTCTCGGTGGCGCTCACGAGCACGATCGACGGTGTCTCCTCGAGCATGTCGCTGCTGATCCCGTGGGCCGTGATCGAGCCGATCGCCGCGAGCATCCGTAGCGCGGGCACCGCGCCCCGGGGGCGGGCAAGGAGCGCGACGGGCTGCGGCGCGGGATCTCAGGTGCACGCGTGCTGCTGCGCGCCGAGGTGAGCTCGGTGCAGATGCCGATCGAGAGCATGCTCGAGCTGACTCCCGGCTCGCTGTTGCGTCTCGCCGGGTGCGCCGAGGACGGCGTCGCGCTCTACGCAGAGGAGGTCTCGCTCGGGCGCGGACGCCCCGGGCGCAGCGGTACGCGTCGCGCGATCCGCCTGGATATCACCGACGCGCCGCCGCGCAGCGCGGAGACATACGCCAAGCTCGGCCGCGCCGAGCTCGAGCGCGCACGCGCGCACGCCGAGCAGGCCACGGGCGAGGGTCACGGCGGCGAGATTCTGCGCAGCATCTTCGTGCGCGTCTGGGCTGAGCTGGGCAGAACCCATCTGCCGCTTGGGCGCGCGCTGGAGCTCACGCCTGGCGCGGTCGTGGAGCTCGATCAGGCGGCTAACGCCCCCGTCGAGCTGTTCGCCAACGGCCTGTGCTTCGCCAACGGCAGCCTCGTGGTCACTGCCGAGGGTGAGTGGGGCGTCCAGGTGGAGGCGCTCGTCTAGAGACGAGCGGCCCTCGGCCCACCTCAAGACCGCCACCTTAGGGCCGATAACCCGGGCGACTCTGACTTCGAGTCGCCCCCTCGATGACCAAGCTGATCCTGCTCTCCCGTGCGGCCGCGACGGCGGCCGCGGCGCTCGGCGCCTGCCTGCTCGTCCATGCCGAGCCCGCTTTCGCGAGCGGCAAAGGGCTCGCCGCGGCGAGTGGCGAAAACACGCCCCTGAACCTGAGCGCTCCCGGTACGCCGGCCCACACGAGCTCCGGTGGCGCGAGCATCGTGCGCACCGTCGTCGGCCTCGCGATCGTGATCGCCGTGATCTGGGGGCTCACCTGGATCCTGCGCCAGGTCAAGTCCGGCCGCGACCCGCAGGTGCCGAGCACCGGCCTGCAGAGCGTCGCCGCGCTCACGCTGAGCACGGGACGCTCGGTCCACCTCGTGCGCGCGGGCAACGAATATGTGCTGCTGGCGAGCGCCGAGCACGGCGTCGCGCCGATCCACCGCTACAGCGAGCAAGAGGCTCGTGACGCCGGTTTGCTGGCGCCCGATGACGCCACATCCGGACAGCGTCGAGCGCTGCTCGCGGGGCGCCCCGCGCTCGAGCCCCGTCACCACGACCCGATGCGGATGCCTTCGCCCTCCTCGGGTCTGATTGAGCGAGTGCGCGAACTGACGGTGCGCCGTTGAACCTCAACTCCTCAAACGCCGTTCAGATTCTGCTGCTGATCGGCGGCCTGACGCTCGTGCCCGCAGTCCTCTTCACGGTCACCGGCTTCAGCCGCATCCTGATCGTGCTGGGCTTCATCCGCACAGCGATCGGCACGAACAACGCGCCCCCCAATCAGGTGCTCGTCGGTATCGCGCTGTTCCTGACGATCTTCGTGATGGCGCCCACCCTTGGCACGATCAAGAAGGACGCGATCGACCCGTTGAGCTCGCACCACATCAGCACCTCGACAGCGCTGAAGCGCGCCGAGACGCCGATGCGCGAATTCATGTTTCGCCAGACGCGCGTGCAGGACATCTCACTGTTCGTCAGCCTCGCGCACGAAAAGACGCCACACAAGCGCTCAGAAGTGCCGACGCAGGTGCTGATCCCCGCGTTCATCGTCTCGGAGCTGAAGACAGCCTTTCAGATCGGCTTTCTGATCTTCCTGCCGTTCCTGATCATCGACCTGATCGTCTCCTCGACGCTGATGAGCATGGGCATGATCATGCTGCCGCCGACGTTCATCTCGCTGCCCTTCAAGATCCTGCTGTTCGTCCTCGTCGACGGCTGGGACCTGGTCATCAAGGCGCTCGTACAGAGCTTCCACTAGGAGCACACCGGCCATGAACCAGGACACAGTCGCCAACCTCGCCGCCCAGGCCATCAGCCTCGCGCTAAAGATCGCCGGCCCGCTGCTGCTCGTGGCGCTCGTGATCGGCTTGATCGTCAGCGTCTTTCAGGCCGTCACCCAGATCCAGGAGCAGAGCCTCTCGCTGATTCCGAAGATCGCGGGCGTCGCGGTCGTCGTGGTGCTGCTCGGTCCCTGGATGCTCGGGCAGATCGTCTCCTACACGACCGCGCTATACACGGCGATCCCCTCGATGGTGGGCTCGTGAGCCAGCTGCTCAGCCGTCTCGCGGGCAACGAGCTGAGCGCCTTCATCCTCGTGCTGGCGCGCGTCACGCCACTGTTCATCGTCGCGCCGCTGTTCTCCTCCGCGCTGATCCCGCCGCGCGTGCGCGGGCTGATCGCGGTCGGCATCGCGATCGGGCTGACACCCGTGGCGCTGCACGGCCAGCATGTTCCAAGCGACGCGCTCTCGCTCGCCGGCCTCGTGCTGGAGGGGCTGCTCGTGGGCTTCGGTTTCGCGCTCTCGCTGGCCGTCCTGGTCGCGGCGATCGAATCCGCGGGGTCGATCATCGACGTCGTCTCCGGCTTCTCCTACGGCGCGCTGATCAACCCGTTGAACAACGAGCAGAGCGCGGTCATGGCGCGCTTCTACTCGCTCGTCGGCACGCTGATCTTCCTCGTCATCGGCGGCGACGCCTGGACGCTGCGCGGGCTCGGGCGAACCTTTGAACTGGTGCCGCTGACGAGCGGTCCCAAGCTCGGCTCGCTGCGTCGGCGGCCTCGAGCAGGTATTCAGCACGATCTTCACCTCCGCGCTTGAGATCGCCGCGCCGGTGCTCGTCGCGCTGCTCGTCACCGATGTCGCCTTCGGGATTGTCTCGCGCGTCGTGCCGCAGCTGAACATCTTCGCCGTCGGCTTCCCGACGAAGGTCGCCGTCGCGCTGCTCGTGGTGGGCGCGACGCTGCCGTTCGTGGGTGGCTGGATCAACGACCAGCTGTCGGTCAGCGTGGGGCAGGCGCTCGGTGCGCTGCACGTGGCATAAACATGGCCAACGACGACCGCACAGAGAAGGCAACACCCAAGCACCGCAAGCGCGCGCGTGAGAAGGGGCAGGTCGCGCGTAGCGCCGACCTCGGCGGCTCGCTCGTGCTAATCGGCGGCCTGTTCGCCCTCAGCCTGACGGGCTCGACGATCGTCGGCAGCGGCGCGGCCGCGTTCCGCGAAATGCTCGGCGACATCGCCCATCCCGGCCGGGTCGCGAGCGCCGCCGGGCTCAACGGGCTGATGCACTCAACGCTCAACACGATCGCGCTGACGGTCGGCCCCGTCGCGGCCGTGTGTCTAGGCATGGGCTTGCTCGCGGGCGTAGCGCAGGTGGGTGTGCGTCCCACGCCGGGGGCGCTCAAACCGGACTTCCGCCGCATCAACCCCGTCTCCGGGCTGAAGAACCTGCTCGGGCCGAACCTGATCTTCGAAGCGCTCAAGTCGATTGCCAAGGTCGCCGTCGTCAGCGCGGTGGCGGTGCTCGCGATCGTCCCCGGCCTGACAGGTCTCGCGGCCAACGTCGGCATCTCGCCGGCAGCGCTGGGAGCGCTGATGGGCAACCAGGCCTTCGCGATCGCCCAGCGCGCCACCTTTGCCTACATCCTGATCGGCCTGATCGACTACGGCTGGCGCCGCTACCGCCACGAGCAGCAGCTGAAGATGACCAAGCAGCAGGTCCGCGACGAGGCACGTCAGTACGGCGTCTCCGCGGAGGTGCGCGCAGCGTTGCGGCGCCGCGCGTTGCAAGCGGCGCGGGCGCGCATGATGGCGGCGGTGCCGACCGCGGACGTGGTGATCACTAACCCGACCCACTACGCCGTCGCGCTCGTCTACGACGGCTCGCGCAGCGCGCCCGAAGTGGTCGCCAAGGGCAAGGAGCTGATCGCCGCGCAGATCAGGCGCGTGGCCGAAGAAAACGACGTGCCGATCGTCCCCGACCCACCGCTGGCCCGCGCCTTGCACCAAGGCACCGAGATCGGACAGGTAATTCCCGAGGAACTCTATGCCGCGGTCGCGCGCGTGCTGGCCTTCGTCTACCGCCTGGCGGGGCGTAGGAGGATGGCCTCGTGAACGGCTCTGCTGTGAAGCGTGTGCTCGCTCACACCGACCTGCTGGCGGCGGTCTCGGTGGTGCTCGTCGTGACGATGCTCGTCGTGCCGTTGCCGGCGATGCTGCTCGATCTGCTGATCACGATCAACATCTCCGCGGCGCTGACGATCGTGGTGGCGACGATGTATCTCGGCAAGGCGCTCGACTTCGCCTCGTTCCCGAGCCTGCTGCTGTTGACGACGATGTTCCGCCTCGCGATCAACGTGTCGGTGACGCGTCTGATCCTCACGACCGGCGACGCGGGCAGCGTCGTGAAGGCGTTCGGCCAGTTCGTCGTGGGCGGCAACGTGATCGTCGGTCTCGTGATCTTCCTGATCCTTGATCGTGATCCAGTTCGTGGTCGTGACAAACGGCGCCGGTCGCGTCGCGGAGGTCGGCGCGCGCTTCACGCTTGACGCGATGCCCGGCAAGCAGATGGCGATCGACGCCGATCTCAACGCGGGGCTGATCAGCGACGAGCAGGCGCGTACACGCCGCTCGGAGATCTCGCAGGAGGCCGACTTCTACGGCGCGATGGACGGTGCCTCGAAGTTCGTCAAAGGCGATGCGATGGCTGCTGTGATCATCACCGCGATCAACCTCGTCGGCGGGATCATCGTCGGCATGGCTCAGCACAACCTCGGCTTCGGCGAAGCCAGCCAGCACTACTCGCTGCTGACCGTCGGTGACGGGCTCGCGGCACAGATACCGGCGCTCCTGATCTCTGTCGCGACGGGCATCATCGTCACGCGCGCGGCGTCCGACCGCGATCTCGGCAGCGACATCGCCAACCAGATCCTCTCCCAGCGCAAGGCCCCGCTCGTAGCGGCGGCCGCGATCGGCGGCTTCGCGCTGATCCCGGGCCTGCCGAAGCTGCCCTTCCTGTTTATCGGCGGCATCTTCGGCGCGATCGCCTGGGGCGTGCGCAACGGGATGCCGGGTGTCAAGGAGAAGCTCACCGCCGCCGCCGCGCCGCTGCTCCCGGCGCCAGGCGAGGAGCCGATCGGCGAGGTCGGGATCGACGCGCTCGAGCTCGCGATCGGCTTCGGCCTCGTGCCACTCGTGGAGGGCGGCGGTGGCTCCAGCTCGCTGTTGCGGCGCGTGAGCATGATCCGTCGTCAGATCGCCGGCGAGCTTGGCATCGTGATCCCGCCAGTACGCATCCACGACGAGCTCGGCATGGAATCGCACGAGTACGTGCTGAAGGTCCGCGGCTCGGAGGTGACGCGCGGGCGCATCATGCCCGGACATCTGCTCGCGATGGACCCCGGCGACGCGAGCGGCACGTTGCAGGGGATCCCGACGCGCGAGCCGGCCTTCGGCCTGGAGGCGGTGTGGGTGCACGAGTCGGCGCACGCCGAAGCGGAGTCGCTCGGCTACACGGTCGTCGACGCGGAGTCGGTGATCGTCACGCACCTCACCGAGACGATTCGCGGCGCACGCCGCGGAGCTGCTCACGCGCCAGGACGTGCGGGCGCTGCTCGACCGGCTCAAGGAGACGAACGCGGCCGTTGTCGAAGAGGTCGTGCCCGAGGCGCTGTCGCTCGGCGAGATCCAGCGAGTGCTGCAATCGCTTTTGGGCGAGGGCGTTGCAATTCGCGATCTCGGGCACGATCGTGGAGGCAATCGGCGACAAGGCGCGAACAACACGTGACACCAGCCTCCTATCGGAGTACGCTCGCCAGGCACTCGGCCGGGCGATCACGGCTCCCCACCTGGATGAGCACTTGCGCCTGCAAGCGATAACACTGGACCCCTCGATCGAGCAGGAGGTCTCCACCTCGATCACGCAGACGACCGACGGCGAGTTCCTCGCGATGGACCCGCCGCGCGCGCAGGCGATCGTCGCGGCGCTACGCGCGCAGGTCGAGCACGCAAGCGGCCTCGGCTTGCGCCCGGTGGTGCTCTGCTCGGCGCGTATCCGTCGTCATCTGCGCCGTCTGATCGCGCAGGCCCAGCCGCACCTGGCGGTCTGCTCCTATAACGAGATCGCACCAGGCATCAACGTCGAAACGATCGGCGTGATCCACGCATGAGCACGCCGGGTGAGATGCTCGAGGCGCTCAGCCGCGAGGCCCGCAGCTCGGCTCGGCGGCGCACGCGGCCACGAGGCCGAAGGCGCGCGCGTCTATCGCGGGCGCAACGTCGAGGAGCTGATCCCGCAGATCGAGCGCGAGCTCGGCTCCGATGCGATCATCCTGCGCCGTCGCGAGGGGCTCACGGGCGGCTTTCTCGGCTTCTTCCAGCATCAGTCGGTCGAGCTCGAAGCGATGCCCGGCACGCCAGGGCGTGGACATCTACGACGAGGCAGAGCCGACGCCGACGCCGAGCTACTCGCCGGTGAGCGAGACGCCGGCGCCCGCGCAACCGCTCGCCGCGGCGCCCGCGTGGCCGACAGCACCTCCGCAGGCGCCTCCCGCAGGCGAAGTGCCGGGTAGCGTCGCCCCGCAGTCGCCGTCGGTGCCGCCTTCTCAGCCGGCACCGTTCGCGACGCCGACGCCGACGCCGACGCCGACGCCGACGCCGGCGTTCGCGCCCCCGGGCCAGGCGCGCGCGCAGCCCGTGGGAGGCTCCTACGTCACTGCTCACCTGGCGGCTCTCGCGCGTGCGGGTGCTCCCTCGCCGCCGTCGTTCGCGCTTGAGCCGCGCGCCGCACCCGAACGTCGCCCGCGCGCCCCCGAGCCCGTCGACTTCCAGGAGCTTTTGCCGCGCGAACGCGCGCCGCTTGAGCCACCGCGGCGCGCCTTTGAGACGGCGCGCCCAGCCTTTCAGGCGGCCGCGCCGCGGCCACGTAGCGAGCACCGCACCGTCGCGCCCGGCTCGCACGCGCGCGCACGTGCGGGGGTCGAGCGCAGCCTCACGCGCTACGGCGTCAGCGAAGAGCTTTCCAGCGGAGCTGATCGACGCGGCCGTGGCGCACGCGCTGCCGCTGGCGCCGCGTGCCGGGCTGGCAAAGGCGGTGCGCAGCACACTCGCGCAGCGTATCCCGGTCGTGCCGCCGCTGCCGAGCGCGGGGCGCGGCGATCGTGCTCGTCGGCGCAGGCGGCGCGGGAAAGACGACCTGCTGCGCCACGCTGCTCGAGGCCTACCGAAATGCGAGCTCGTTGCGTGCCAGCTACGCGACGCTGCTGCACAGCCCGACGCGAGGCGATCTGCAGATGCTGCTCAGCCCGCATGCTGATGAAGCCGACAGCGGCGAGCACGCCCAAGGCCCGACGCGCGCTCGCGCGTGCCCGCGCGGGAGGGCTCGCGGTGATCGACACGCCGAGCGTCTCCCCCGCGGATCGCGGTGCGATTCGCGAGCTCGCACAGCTGCTCGTCGAGCTCGCCCCGGAGCGTATCCTCGTCGCGCTGCCCGTCACGCTCGGCGCTGGCGCGGCGCGGCAACTGCTGGAGGCGCTCGAGCCGCTTGGCGCCCACGCGCTCGCGCTAACACACGCCGATGAGACCGACCAGATCGGCGTGGCCGTCGAGGCGGCGTGCAGGTTCGGGCTGGCGCCCGAGTACATGCTCGACCGCGCACGCACAGGACCGTGGCGCCTGCAGCCGGATCGATCCCGCCGGTCTCGTCGCGAGGCTCCTGCAGTGAAGCTCAGACGCGAAGAAAGCGCAGGCCAAGGGTCCGCTCGTGCTTCCCGCGGCGGGCGACAACGTGATCCTCTCCACCAACGCGGGCGGGCGCATCCCGGCGCGCGTGACGGCGTGCGAGCAGGGCTCGCTGACCGTCGCGATCATGGTGCCCTCAAAGCCTTTGAGCGACAGTCAACTGGCAGCTCTCGTGCTCGATTACTCAGATGTGCGTGGCCGCGTGCGACTGCATGGCTCTGCTGTCGTCGTGGACCCTGAGGAGCCCGACCTGCTGCGCATCGATCAGCCTCGTTCGATCGAGATTCTCCAGCAGCGCGAGTTCGTGCGCGTGCAGACGGCGCGGCCGGTCGCCATCTCAGTCCCCGAGGAGCCCCTGCGGATCGACACCTTCACGGTCGACATCAGCGGCAGTGGCTTCCTGCTCGCCGGCCCCGAGTCGCTGAAGGTCGGCTACGAGTTGGGTTTCCGGCTGAGTCTCGGCGAGGACGTGCTGCCTGTGGCAGGTAAGGGCATGGTCGTGCGCATCGACCGGCGCGGACGGCCCGCGGTTGGGATCGAGGAGCTCAGCGACCTCGAGCGGCGGCGGCTCGTGCGCTTCATCTTCGACTGTCAGCGCGTGGAACGCCGCCGCGGGCTGGAGACGGACGGACGTCATGGCAGCTGAGACGGCCACGCCGGTCCAGGCACCCTCGCTACCCGAGCCACCGCAGAGCGATTCGCAGCAGACCGCGATCATGCCGGCGGTCCCGAAGCCAGCCAAGGCTCCGAAGGGCAAGAAGGAGCCCAAGAAGGGCAAGAAGAAGTCCGACGACCCCGCGGCCGGGAGCGGCGATGGCCCAAGCCTGGCAGGGCATCCGCGCGCGGTCCGCTCGGTCGCGCGCGCGAAGAGCTGGGGTGGGCTGGCGGGGTTCCTGTTCGCCGGCTACGTCTCGCTGCCCACGAGCACGATCGCCGAAGCCGGTGCGCGTGCGCTGATCGCGGGCGTGGTCTGTTACGTGGCTACCTGGGCGGCCGCGGTGTTCGTGTGGCGCCGCTTTGTGATCCTCGAGATCAAGGCGCGCGAGCAGCAGTTGATCGCCGGCATGCGGGGAGCGGCGGGCGAGCTCCACGCGGCGGGCGAGAAGCGTGCGAAGGCACCCACTCCTTAGGAGCACGCAGCCGGTATGGACCCGATCCACCCGATCTCACCAGGGCCGCCCGCGATCTCTCGTGGATCGGTGCCGCTCGAGCGCCTGCAACGAGTCTCACGCGAGCGCGATCGCCGACACAAGGACGAGCTCGCGCGCGAGGAGCGCCAGCCGTCGCGTCCCAAGGCGCCGCGGCAGCCACACCCTACGGCGCCCGAGCGCGCGCCGTACGTCCCGCCCGAGGAGGGCGAGGGAATGCACATTGACGTGCGCGTCTGAGCCCCTTGGGGACCCCGCCTGGTCATGGGTGGCCACTGCGCCGTTCAACTCTCAAGTTTCGAGAACAGCTGACGATAATCGCCGTGGGTCGACATGGAGTCGGCTCGGGACCCATAACCACACGTCATCAAGGAGATGAACGCATGTCCCTAACGATCAACACGAACCTCAACGCGATGGACGCTGCGAGGAACCTCAACCAGACCGAGGGAATGCTCGCGACGTCGATGCAGCGTCTGTCCTCGGGTCTGCGCATCAACTCGGCCGCCGACGACGTTGCCGGCTACGCCATCGCCGAACGTCTGCAGGGTCAGGTCAACGGCCTGAACCAGGCAGCTCAGAACATCGCCGACGCGGTCTCGCTCGCGCAGACGGGCCAGGGTGCCCTCAGCGACGTCGTGGGCATGCTTCAGCGTATCCGCTCGCTGGCAGTGCAGTTCGCCAACGGCACCACGTCGGAAACCGACAAGGAAGCGATCGAACATGAGGCCACACAGCTCAAAGAAGAGATCGCCCGTGTCGGTGAAACGACGACCTTCAACGGCGTGAAACTGCTCGAAGGTGGCGCCGACGATCGTCTTCCAGGTCGGCGCCAACGAAAAAGAAACGGTCGAAGTTGAAACGATCGAATTGGGCACAGCGGTCGAAAAAGCGTCCGTTACCGAAATCGAAACGATCGACACTGCGCTCGGCGAAGTGACGAAAGCGGCCGGTGAATTCGGTGCGGTGCAGAACCGTATTCAGTACACCGAGTCGCAACCTCGAAGTTTACAGCCAGAACCTCTCGTCGGCTGTGAGCGGTCTGAAGGACGTCAACATGGCGACCGAAATGACCAACTTCACCAAGGAGCAGGTCCTCCAGCAGGCCGGCGTTGCCATCCTGGCACAGGCCAACCACCTGCCGGAAGCCGTCCTGAAGCTCCTGCAGTAGGAGCACTGAACTTCCTCAGCGGTGGCGTCCAGAAGGCGCCACCGCTGCAGCGAAGCCCATCTGATCGCTGGTCGACCTCGGTCGGCCGTCGCGACAGGGGGTCATAACGCTTCGGAGGACCTGAAAAGGTCATCTGTAAGCCATATACCGCCGCTTCATCGAGGGAACGGTGGTTGAGACGGGCGGCGAGGGCCGCCCGTCTCGCCTTAACGGCTCAATGCTCACCCACTGCGGCCGATTACCCGGGGTGATGTCGATTGAATCCACGCTCTCGCGCGTCGGCGCGATCAGGCAGGCGATCAGCGATCCCGCGGCCCTGATCGGCTCACGTGGCGCGATCACAGCGATCACAGGCGGCACTGAAGCGCCCGCCTCGGCGGCACCAGCTGCGGCGAGCGGCTCGTTCGCGACGGCGCTCAGCCAGGCAAGCACGGGAGCCGGTGCGCCGGGATCTTTGGCCGCGACGCTCGCGGACTCGAGCGCGGCGATGCTGGGCGTGCGCGGCAGCGCCAGTGGCGTGCTGGGCGCCGGCTCGAGTTACCCCTACTCATTGCAGGGGAGTGCGGGGCCACTGTCGCTGAGCGGCTTTGGCCTGGGAGGGGCGGGCAACTCGCGCGTCGTCGCGGCCGCGGAAAGCCAACTCGGCCAGAGCGAGCAGCCGCCCGGCTCAAACGAATCGCCGGCGATCGCCGAATACCGCACCGCGACCGCGGGCGCGGCGCCAGGCGAGCCGTGGTGCGCCTACTTCGCCTCCTGGGCGGCTCGCCAGGCCGGTACGCCGATCGGCGCCCAGGGCGAAGGCCTCGGCTCGGTCTCGGCGATCTGGTCCTGGGCACAGAGCGCCGGTCGCGCCGTGCCAAACGGACCGGGCGTGGTGCCGCGGCCGGGCGATCTGATCGTCTTCGGGGGGGAGCATGTCGGGATCGTCAGGGGCATCACGCCGAGTGGACAGATCGAGACGATCGAGGGCAATTATCAAAACCAGGTCTCGGCGAACGTGCGCAGCACAGGCGAAGCCACGGGCTATGTCAGCATGAGCTGAGCACCCGACGGCGATGCGCGCTTGAGATGGGCGTCGCGACGTAGACTGCACCGGGGGAGCTATGAGCGAGCAGAGCACGACTTCCCCCGCCCAACCGCCGAGCATGTGGCCGCGGCTCCTGATGGGCCTCGCGGCGCTTTTGATCGTCGTGGGGGTGCTCGCGCTGCTGTTGGGCGGTGGATCGAGCAAGACGGCGCTGCCGGGCGGCGTGCACGAAGGGGCGGCAGGGAGCGGTCTGTACGGCACGCCCACGCTGCCGGCGAAGCCGGCGCCCGCGATCGAACTGCACAACTACCGCGGCGAACCCGTCAGGCTCGCGCAGTATCGAGGCAAGGTCGTGCTCGTCACCTTCCTGTACACGCACTGTCCCGACGTCTGCCCGCTGATCGCCTCCAACCTGCGTGTCGCGCTACACCTGCTCGGAACGCGCGCCAATCAGGTGCAGCTGATCGCCGTGTCGGTCGATCCCAAAGGCGACACGGCCAAGGCTGTGCGCCACTTCCTCGCCGCGCACGAGCTGCTCGGGCAGATGCAGTACCTGATCGGCTCACCCGGCGAGCTCGCCCGCACCTGGAAGGCTTGGAGTGTCGGCTCTGAACGCGAGGTCGGCCAGCCCGAGCTCGTGGCCCACTCCGCGCTCGTCTATGGGATCTCGGCCAGTGGCAGGCTCACCGATGTGTATCCGGCGAGCTTTGAACCGAGCGAGATCGCACATGACGTGCCGAGGCTACTAGAGACGCGCTAGACCGATCGCAGGTCAGCGTCGCTTGCACGGTGTTGTGCTCTATTTCCATTCGACTGCCGTGACTCCGTCCGCAGCTTTCAGCGACCATGCGCCGCTGTATTTGCCGTTACTTTCCTTGGCGTATTTACATCCAGCGCCCGATCCAACGGAGGTCATTCCTTCGATAGCGGGCTGCACTTCAATAGCCTTCACTGTCCCTTCTTCGAAGGTTTTGTATTTGACCGGTTTGAGTTTTTCGTTTTCCGGCCCTTCGATCGGGAAGGTCACTACACACACACCACCGCCGGAGGTTATTTTCATCGTTCTCAGGAGCTCGATAAATGGGGGAGTCGTAGGTTTAGCCCCCGATTCTCCGGCAAAGAGATCGTATGTTGCTTCGAAAGCTTCCGCGGCTAGTCCGAATGTTTTGCATTCGGAGTATCTGAGAGTCACTTCGAGGAATTCTGCAGAAACCACCGTTACTCCACTGGCGACCTGAAGTTTTTTGCATTCAACTAGCCCCGCAAAAGTCGTGAAGACTTGCGCGGCAAGTGCTCGTGTGGCCAGTTTTACACCGGCTTTACTGCTGGTGAATTCATGTCCCGAAGCTGCATATGGTGCCACGCAGATCATGATGCAAGCGGCTACTATTGTGCCTCCGACGGTCTTGCGACGGTGGCTGGTCGGAGCTTTTGGGTTTCGAGTGCCACGTGTCCTTGTGCCTACACGGGAGGTTAGAGTCATCGTGCACGCTCCGGTCGTTATTAGTAAGCGATTGCTGGTCGGAGTTACCCTCGCGTTGTACGTGTCCTGTGCGGATCGATCCGGGTTAATCTACTGACGCTTCATACACGAGATACGTTGATCGCGCAAGCTCGGCTTTGGGCAGCGCCGCTGCCGGATATCTTCGATCGCCGGATTCGGCATGGGCAGAAGGAATGCGAGCACTCAATCCCCGGCCGACAGTCAAAAACAGTTTTGTCGTTTTGTCACCCGCGATCGCTGAGACGGCTCGTGAGGCTGTTAGCACGGCGCGTGAAGTCACCTTTCAAAGCCTTATGAAGCTCCAGCGGACTCTCAGGTTGCGGCAGTGGCACGCCAAAGGGGCGTTGCGCCGCCGCAAGGCGATACAGAAGGCGAAACCTACGCACGCTCTAACCGGATCGAAGGCTTACGTTTAGCTTCGCCGGAACAGTGAGGTATGAGCCTCACACTCGCAATCACATTGATTGTCCTACTCGACGTCGCACTGATAGCCGGACTGGCGCACCTTATTGTCCCACGCCGCGAAGCTGACCCCCCATCAGCCGGGCGTGACGGGCAACCACTGGCGCCTGCGCCGTCCCGTCCGCCAGCAGCACACGCGGGGCGAGCGTGGCGAGCGCGCCCCCCAGCGCCTCGCCTCCGCGCTCGAGTAGCGCACCTCACAGCGTCAGGCTCGGGCGGGCGCCTAGCGTTCGCCCGAGCCGCGCCGCCACAGCACGACGTACCAGATCGCCACGAGGATCAGCACGCCCAACGGCAGCACGAGCGTAAGGATCGAGCCGGTGAGAAACCCTGAAGCGATGGGAACGATCTCTGGCATGAGGCCTCCTAGTGCTCGCCGATCAGCCGAACGGCCCGGTTGCTGCCGGGTTCACTCGGTGCCAGCCAGCGGTGGACATAGACGAAGACGACGATCAGAAAGGTGATCGAGCCCGGGACCCACATTATCCCCGCGGCGAGCTGCTGATCGGCGAGCGCGGAGATGCCGCCAGGACGGGCGCTCTCGTGGGCATAGTGTGGGTAGAGCGCGTGCGGGGCGAGCGCGAGCACGACCGCGAGCACCCAGCTGACGATCATCGCGCCGATCGCGTAGAGGACGCGTAGCGGCGGTGCGAGGCTCAGACGCAGGGGCGGCGAGGGGATCACCTGCTTGAAGAACAGCACGGAGGTGGCGAAGAACAGGCTGTGCTCGAGGCCGTGCAGTGCGCTCGAGCTGAGCGTGGCGTTGAACATGCTCGGCAAATGCCAGCCGAGCAGCACGACGGAGAACGCCACGAAGCTCGCGGCGGGACGCCCGAGGAACGTGCCCAGGGCGCGCAACGGCGCGGTGCGCCGTCCGTGGCTGAGGCCGCGCGCGAGCCAGCGCCGGCTCGCAAGCGGCAGGGAGCGCCACAGCCGGATCCAGGGGCGCGCAAGCACGATCAAAGGCGCGGCCACGAGCATCAGCAGCACGTGCTGGAGCATGTGTGCCCAGAACAGCTGCTCGCTGAGGGCGTCCAGGGGTGAGCTCAGCGCGAGCACGAGTACGAGCAGCGCGCCGTAGAAGGCGCCGTCGCGCCAGCGCTGCGTGGCGCGCTTGCGCAGCGGCGTGACGGTTCTTCGTGAGCCAAGCCAGTAGAGGATCGCGAGGTCTACGCACAGCACGAGCGGTGGGTCCAGCGACCAGTCGCCGAAGCCGACGCTGGCTGCCGCCGCGGCGAGCACTAGAGCAGATACAGCACGACGTACGTCAGCACGCCGATGCCGCCGAGAAAGCCCCAGTAGAAGACGGCGGCGTCGAGGCTGGGAGCGATCAGCTTGTCGGGCTCTGATATATCGCCGCCTTCGCTCTGCTCGGGCGTACGGTGGGCGGGCACCCGCCGCGCGCGTAGCTCGGTCGCGACCTGCGTCTCCAGCCAGTAGAGCGTGCCGAGCATCGCGACCATGTAGAAGCCCGTCCACGCACAGAAGACGCTCGCATAGGCACCATCGGTGGGACCAAATTTCTGCACGGTGTACTCGATGCATTGCAGGGCGATCGCGACAAAGCCGAGCGCGACGCCGGCGATCGCCGGCCCGAGCCAGCTGCGCGAGCCGGCCTTCATGCCGCGTCCGGCGAGGATCGTCGCAATCACGCTGAGCACGACGCAGGCGATGAAGACGGCGCCGAGCGCCTGGTCGGGCTTGACGTGCGCGGGGCGCCACATGTGATCCTGGTTGAGCGAGCGCAGGTAGAAGTAGGCAAAGACGAAAGCCAGGAAGAAGAAGGTGCTCGCCCCGCACAGCAGGCGCGCCGCGACCGACAGCGCCCGCGCGCCGACGTCCGGTGGCTCGGGTGGGATCTCAACGCCGTGCTCAACCGCGGGGACCATCCCTCCCTCCGGGAGGACAGGCAGGCCGAGAGGGAGCTTTTCGCTTGGCGAGGACATCGGTTAGGCCCCCGCTGTCGCCGGTGCGCCGCTACCTACGGTGAGCGGCGTGCCGTAGTCGTAGGGGTCGGAGTCGAAGATCGGGATCTGCTCAAAGTTGTTGACGGGCACCGGCGTGGGACCTGCCACTCAAGCGACTTCGAGCGCCAGGGGTTCGACTCAGCTTTGATGCGCACGAAGATCAGCGAATACACGGTGTTGGCGAGGAAGACGAGCATCGAGAGGCCGAGCACGAAGGCCGAGATCGAGACCCACACGTTCAGCGTGTGCAGCTTCGGTTCATAGAAGGAGACGCGCCGTGGCATGCCCTCCATGCCGAGCACGAACAGCGGCATGAACGTCGAGTTGAAGGCCAGGAACATGCTCCAGAAGTGGATCTTTGAGAGGCGCTCGTTGAAGCGCAGACCGGTCATCTTCGGCACCCAGTAGTAGATCGCGGCAAAGAAGGTGAAGATCAGCCCGCCCATGATCGTGTAGTGGAAGTGGGCCATCACAAAGAAGCTGCCGTGTGTGTCGGTGTCGCTCGGCGTGTCGGAGAGGAACACGCCGGAGAGCCCGCCGATCAGGAAGTTGAATGCCCAGCCGAGACAGAACAGCATCGGCGTCGAGAAGGACGTTCGCGCCTTCCAGAGGGTGCCCATCACGCACAGGAAGATGAAACCCGTGGGGATCGAGATGATCTCGGTCGAGAGCATGTAGAACGGGCGCAGGTCGGCGTTGATACCGCTGACGAACAGGTGGTGTTGCCAGACGAAGAAGCTCAAAAGACTCACGCCGAGCATCCCCGAGACGGCGAGGCGGTAACCCCACAGGGGCTTGCGTGTGAAAACGGGTAGGAGCTCGAGCACGATCCCGAAGCCCGGCAGCGCGAGGATGTAGACCTCGGGGTGCCCGAAGAACCAGAACAGGTTCTCGAACAGATAGGAGCTACCGCCACCGCCGGTGACGAAGAAGGAGGTGTCGATCGAGCGGTCGAGCGCCGCCATCGCGAGCGTTGCGACGAGCATCGGCGCGGCGAGGACCATCAGCACGGAGGTCGCGAACACCGACCATACGAAGATCGGCAGGCGCGACCAGGTCAGGCCCGGAGCGCGCATCGTGATGATCGTGGCCATCATGTTCAGCCCGAGCAGGCACATCGAGATGCCGACGAGTGCGAAGAACACGATGTAGGAGTCCATGCCCATCACGGCCTGGTCGTTTAGCGGCTCATAGCCCGTCCAGCCGGTCGGGAAGCCGCCGAAGAAGATCGTCGAGGTGAGGATGAAGCCGGCGGCCATCAACAGCCAGAAGGTCAGCGCCTCGATCCGCGGGAAGGCCATCCGCCGAGCGCCGATCATAATCGGCACGAAGTAGTTGGCGAACGGGCCGAGGATGCCCGAGGTCATCATTCCCATCATCATCGTGCCGTGCATCCCGACGAGCGATAGATATTGGTTTGGGCCGACGAAGGTGGGGCTGCTCTTGAGTAGCTCGGTGCGGATCAGCATCGCGTTGAGGCCACCGATGAAGAAGAACAGGCCGATGCCGACGAGATACTGGATGCCAACGACCTTGTGATCGGTGCACAGGCCGAAGTAGCGCGCGATGCCGTGCTCCTCCTTCTCGCGCAGCGAGGCGGGCCGCCCGAGCAGCCGCGAGACGGGGTAGTTGGCGAAGCCGAGGCCGATCAAGAAGCCGACGACGCCGAAGATGTAGGCGAGCAGCAGCGCGATGTCGTTCTCATCAGTCGCCGAATAAAATTCAAAGCTTTTGGTGGTCGAGATCCGATGGCCGATAAACCAGCCGAGGTAGTAGCCGGCGACGCCGAGGATCACCGCGCTCAGCAGGTTGAAGCCGAACAGACGCCGCCATAGCGGGCGCCCGACGGGCTGGGGAGTGGAGGCAGCCGCTGCGGTCGTGCTCATCCTGCGCGCCTCGTCGGTTCAGGTGAGTAGGTATGTGCGTAGGGCGGTAGGACCTTTTTTGCCGGCGCCATCGTGGTCTCCTGTTGGTGGATCCAGGTTTCGAAAGCTTGGGGTGAGACCACGTGGCCGTGGTCGAACATGTAGCCGTGCCAGATGCCGCAGAGCTCCGAGCAGTGCACTTCGAAGGTCTCTTCCTTGGTCGGCTTGACGAACAGGATGTTGTCGACGCCGGGGTTGGCATCGGCCTTGACGCCGAGCTGGTAGGCCCAGAAGGAGTGGATCACGTCGATCGAGGTGACGTGCATTTCGACCATCTGGTTGACGGGCAGCTCGAGGTGCGTGGTCTCGACGCCGCCATATTCGGGATAGCGGTAGGTGAAGGCCCACTGCTGGGCGATGACCTGGACCTGGAGCTTGTGGCCCTTGGGCACCGTCAGCGGCTTGGGGCCGGAGCCCGAGCCCGCGCCGTTGTCAGCGAGCAGGCGCACGGTGCCGTAGGCGGCGAGCGAGAGCACGAGCGCGGAGGTGATCACGATCCAGGTCGTCTGGATACGCGCGTCGCCACGTATCGCGGGCCCTTCGAGCACGCCGCCCTGTGGCTGGCGGAAGTTGATCACGGCATAGATCAAATAGACCAACACGAGCAGCAGGACCGGCGTGGCCATCGCCAGCAGCACCGTGTTATCGGTGACATGACCGGAGGCCTGTTCTGAGCCGTGGCCGGGGGGTAGTTCTGGACCGAGCAGGAAGACCACCAGCGGCGTGGCGATCACACTCGCGATCAGCCAGATCGCGGTGAAGCGCCGCGCGTGGTTCGGTTCCGGCGTGGCCGGGTGCGTCTCAGCGGCCATGCTCAGACCACATTGATGAAGCCGTCCATGTAGCCGAGCGTCTGCATCGGCCCGCCGAAGCCGTCGATTGTGCCGGCGGCGCAAGGCACGAAGCACTGCCAGCGGAAGCGGCCCTTCTTACCCGTTTTGAAGCTGAAGGTAATCGTGCGGTGCGCGGTGCCTTCACACGGCGCGAATTCACACTGGTTCTTGGCTTCTTCTTCGACCCCCGGGAGCGGCACGAACACGCCCAGCTGAGGGATGACAAAAGTGTGTGAGGCTTCTTCGGGGTCAATCGAGTTGACGGTCTTGCCGTCGACTGTCTCGGTTCCGCCGACCGTGCCCTGGACCTGTGAGAGGAAAGGATTGCGCAGGCCACTGTCCCCGTCGTACTGGTAGAGGGTCACGTGCACGACGGAGTTGGCGGGGACGGTGAAGATCGTGCTGCGCACCCACTTGCCGTTCTTGCGGATCAGGTAGGAGACCCAGTCGGGGTGTGAGCTGTATTTGGGTCCGACCGCGGCGACGGTCTCGAGCGTCAGCTGCGTGCCGCCACTTGAGGGCGGCGCCGGCGTGCCCGCGATCTTGGCGGGCAGGCTCGTTGCCCAGCTGGACACGTAGAGACCGATCAGGACGCACAGCAGCACAGCCGCCCCGCCGACCCCAAGAACCTTCTTCCCAGACTGACTCACACCGCTCCCCGATTCTTCAGACTGCTCTTGCTCCCCCTGACTGGCGCGGAGTCTACGCCCGCGAGCGGACCGCGTGCGTCCTCCTTGAGATGAGAATTCTCTTAGAGTCGACTGAGGGGTCTCGGAGCTCGCCCCGACGGTGGCTGGCGGATACGATCGACGCTTGCCCAGTACTGAGCCAGAGGCCCGGAAGATCGCCGTCCCCGAGCGCCCAACGCTCGACGGCCTCGAGCAGAAGTGGAGCGAGCAGTGGGAGCGCGCGGGTGTGTACCGCTTCGATCGCGGCGTCCCGCGCGAGCGGGTGTTCTCGATCGACACCCCGCCGCCGACGGTGTCCGGCTCGCTGCACGTCGGGCACGTCTTCTCCTACACGCACACGGACGCGATCGCCCGCTACCGGCGAATGCGCGGCATGGAGGTCTTCTACCCGATGGGCTGGGACGACAACGGCCTGCCCACGGAGCGCCGCGTGCAGAATCACTTCGGCGTGCGCTGCGACCCCTCGGTCGCATACGAGCCCGGCTTCGAGCCGCCTGCGGAGCCGTCTGAGAAGGAGCCCGTTTCTGTCTCGCGGCCCAACTTCGTCGAGCTGTGCCTGCGCCTGACCGACAGCGACGAGCAGGCCTTCGAGGCGCTGTGGCGCACGCTCGGCCTGTCGGTCGACTGGTCGATGACCTACACGACGGTCGGTCCGCTCGCGCAGCGCATCTCGCAGCGCTCGTTCCTCGGGCTGCTCGAGCGCGGGGCTGCCTATCAGCTCGAGGCGCCGACGCTCTGGGATGTCGACTTCCAGACGGCGGTCGCACAGGCCGAGCTCGAGGATCGCGAGCGCCCCGGAGCGATGCACCGCGTGCGCTTCGCCGCCGCTGAGGGAACCGGGTCCCAGCCCCCCGCGCTGATCGAGACGACACGCCCCGAGCTGATCCCTGCCTGCGTTGCACTGCTCGCGCACCCTGATGACAGCCGCCACGCGGAGCTGATCGGCAGCGAGGTGCTCACGCCACTGTTCGGGACACGCGTGCCCGTGATGACCCACGCTGCAGTAGAGCGGGAGAAGGGCACTGGCCTCGTGATGGTTTGCACGTTCGGCGATCTGACCGACGTGATGTGGTGGCGCGAGCTCGGCCTGCCGGTGCGTTCGGTACTGGGCCCCGACGGGCGCCTCGTGGACGTCCCGTGGGGTGAGCCCGGTTGGGAGTCAAGCGATCTCGAGCGCGCGCGGGCGAGTTACGGCGAGCTGGGCGGGCGCACGATCAACCAGGCGCGCAAACGAATCGTCGAGCTGCTCGCGGAGTCGGGCGATCTGATCGGCGAGCCCCAGCCGGTGACGCGCGCGGTGAAGTTCTTCGAGAAGGGCGAGCGTCCGGTGGAGATCATCACGAGCCGCCAGTGGTTCATCCGCACGATCGAGCACCACGACGAGCTGATCGCGCGCGGGCAGGAGTTGGCGTGGCACCCGCCCTACATGCGCGCGCGCTTTGAGGACTGGGTGAACGGCCTGACGGGCGACTGGTGCGTGAGCCGCCAGCGCTTCTTCGGGGTGCCGTTCCCGATCTGGTATCCGATCGACGCGTCGGGCGCGGTGCTCCACGAGCGTCCGATCGCAGCGCGAGCCGAGCAGCTGCCCGTCGATCCCTCGACGGACGTCCCCGACGGCTATGAGCCTGCGCAACGGGGAGTGCCGGGGGGGTTTGCGGGCGACCCGGACGTGATGGACACCTGGGCCACCTCCTCGCTGACGCCGCAGATCGCGGGACAGGCGGGGGCCGATGAGGAGCTCTACGGCAAGGTCTTCCCGATGGACGTGCGGCCGCAGGCGCACGACATCATCAGGACCTGGCTGTTCTCCACAGTGCTGCGCTCGCAGCTCGACGAGGGCGTGCTGCCGTGGAGCGATGCGGCGATATCCGGCTGGGTGCTCGACCCGGATCGCAAGAAGATGTCGAAGTCGAAGGGCAACGTCGTCACGCCGATGCATCTGCTCGAGGAGCATGGCGCGGACGCGGTGCGCTACTGGGCCGCGAACGGGCGCCCGGGCACGGACACGACCTTCGATGCGCAGCAGATGAAGGTCGGCCGCCGCCTCGCGGTCAAGCTCCTGAACGCCTCCAAGTTCGCGCTCGCCGAGCTGCCTGCGGCCGGCGAGACGCTCACGCACCCGCTCGACCGCGCGCTGATCGCGCGCCTCGGGCGTGTCGTGGAGGAGGCGACTGCGAGCTTCGAGGGCTACGACTACGCGCGCGCACTGGAGCGTGCGGAGAGCTTCTTCTGGTGGTACTGCGACTTCTACCTAGAGCTCGTAAAGGGCCGTCGCTATGACCCCGACGCCGCGGTGAGCGCGTCGGTCAGCCTCGCGCTGCGCACCTCGCTATCGGCCTTCCAACGCCTGTTCGCGCCGTTCTTGCCGTTCGTCTGCGAGGAGGTCTGGTCATGGTGGCAGGAGGGCTCGGTGCACCGCGCGCAGTGGCCTGACGCGCGCGAGCTGATCGCAGCCGGCGGCGAGGATTCGCGCGAGGCGGTTGCGCTCGAGGTCACCGCGGAGGTGCTGCGCGAGGTGCGCAAGGCGAAGTCCCAGGCGCAGCGCCCGATGCGCGCGCTGGTGCGGCGCGTCGTGGTGCGTGATACGGCCGAGCGTCTGGATGCGCTCGAGCTAGGCGCAGGCGATCTCACGCTGGCTGGGACGATCGAGCTGATCGAGCCGGTGCAGGCGAGCGAGTTCGCCGTCGAGGTGGAGCTGGCGCCGGAGGACTAGGTAGCTGTTGGCTACCGGGCGCTGGACCCTGCAGTATCGCCGAGGCCGCGCGTCTCGCCCACCATCGGACTGGGACGCAATGGCAGTGGTCGCGGTGCCGCTGGCTTTGGTGGGGCTGGCTTCTCCACGGTTGCCATTCTAGCTATGGAGTAGGAGGGCGATGGTCCATGCAATTACCTCGGCAACGAGAAGGACGGCAGCGACGCGGAAGGCCGTCATCAATATCCGAAGCTGGTCGCGGTTTAGTGCTGCGCTATGTCCCATGTGAAGCGCTAGATCGCGTTCAATCATGTGGATCTCGAGAGGCGCGTCCTCAAAAGGCTCCAGGTAGGTCGCGATGAACTCGTCGGGCGCGAGTGAGAACTCCCAGTCCCGACGAGGCCAGAGCACGAGCAGGACAGCGCAACCAAGCAAGGCGAAGCAGCCAATTGCGATCCAACCCGCAACCCCGACATCGCGTTTCGCGAACGCTTGTCCTCCAAAGAAGGAGGTCGTAATGGCAGCGGCAGCGATCAGCGTGCCTGCCCTGGAGCGGAGCTCGACTACGGCTCGCTCCTGATCCTCGAGCCCCAGCCGCGCCTCGCGGTATGCGAGTTGGTAGCCAGCTGTCTCGGCCGGTGGTGGTGCAGAGCTCACCGGGTCGAGCCTACGCGGCCGTGGCGATGCTCCGTAGGCCGGTGCCGGGCCCGCGCGGGCTCCGGCCCCGCTTTCACCGGGAGGTGATCTTGAGCCGCCTCGGATAGGGTCTGAGCAGTGACCAGGACACTGATCGAAGAGCTGCCCGGCAAGATCGGTGAGCAGGTGACGCTCCGCGGCTGGGTGCACACCGTACGCGACCAGAAGCGGATGCAGTTCGTGATCATCCGCGACGAAACGGGTCTCGCGCAGGCGGTTCTCTCCAAGGAGGACCCACCGAGCGAGCTGAACGCGGCGATCTCGGCGCTGACGGCTGAGTCGGCGGTGACGATCACCGGGACGGTGGCGGCGGATGAGCGCGTGAAGCTCGGCGGTCTGGAGCTGAAGCTCGAAAGCGTTGCGGTTGACTCGTTGGCCGAGCCAGAGGTGCCGATCGCACCAGATTCAGCGCTCGACAAGCGCATCGACTGGCGCTACCTGGACCTGCGTCGCCCCGATCGGCGGCTGATCTTCGCGGTTCAGACGACGGCCGAGCACGCGATGCGCGACCTCTGGCACAAAGAGGGCTTCATCGAGATCCACACGCCAAAGCTGATGGGCTCGGCGAGCGAGTCCGGCGCGGAGCTGTTCAAGGTTGAGTACTTCGAAACCCAGGCCTACCTCGCGCAGTCGCCGCAGTTCTACAAGCAGATGGCGATGGCGGCCGGCTTCGGGAAGGTCTTCGAGGTCGGCCCGGTGTTCCGCGCGAACCCCTCTTTCACCTCACGGCACGACACCGAGTTCACGAGCGTGGACGTCGAGCTCGCCTGGATCGACTCGCACGAGGACGTGATGGCCTTCGAGGAGCGTTGGCTCGCGCACGTGCTCGCGGCGGTGAAGGAGGCGCACGGGCCGGCGATCGAGGAGACGTTTGAGACGGAGCTGATCGTGCCCACGCTTCCGTTCCCACGAGTCACGCTCGAGGACGCAAAGCAGATGCTGCGCGACGCCGGCTACGAGGCGCCCGGCGTTGGCCATGACCTCGACCCGCCGAGCGAGCGCGCTTTCTCGGCGCTGATCCAGCAGCAGTACGGTCACGAGTTCACGTTCGTGACGGACTATCCCTCAACGGTCAGGCCCTTCTACCACATGCGTCACGCCGAGGACCAGAGCCTGACGAGGAGCTTCGACTTGCTCTGGCGGGGGATCGAGCTCACCACCGGCGCCCAGCGTGAGCATCGCTACGAGCAGCTGCTCGCGCAGGCTGCCGACAAGAAGGTCGATGTCGCGCCGATCCAGTACTACCTCAACTTCTTTCGCTTCGGCGCTCCTCCCCACGGCGGCTTCGGGTTCGGCCTGACGCGCCTGCTGATGCAGATGCTCGGGCAGGAGAACGTACGTGAGGTGACCTTCCTGTACCGCGGGCCGCACCGGCTCGAGCCGTAGATTTCCCTCAGCTGGTCGCTGCGATGCGCCAGCCCTTGGCGTCCTTGGCGAGCGAGACTGTCCCGGCCCGTTTCTTGCCGGCGTAGGTGCTCGTGACGTGCGCTTTCGCCGTGGCGCCACCGGCAGCGATCTGAATCGATTGCACGTTCACTTCGAGACTGTCGATCTCGGTGAGCTGCGTTTTGATCGTCCTTTCGCAGCTCTGCCTGCCGCCGAGCTTCGCGACGACCGATGTCGCGAGGTCTTCGCTACAAAGCTTCTTTTGATCGCCGGCCGTGGCGTCTGTCTGCAGATCGGCGATCGCCTGCGCGACCGCATGCTGTTCGCCGCGGAAGCCCGATGTCGACACCGTGCTCCCACAAGCACTCAACGCGAGCGGCGCGAGCGACAGGCAGAGCAGGGCGATCGGGCGTCTGGCGACGGGCGGGACTGACATACCGGCGCCAGAGACTATGCGAACCGGCGCTAGTTCTGCTCGTCGTCGCGTCGGTAGCCGAGCCGCGCGGAGATTCGATCGGCCGTCGAGACGAGGTGCGGGCCGAGCGCGTCGACGAGCTCCTCGAGGGAGATCATCGAGGAGTGCGCGGAGAGGTTGACGGCAGCGACGACCTCACGCGCCTCGTTGCGCACTGGTGCGGCGATCGCGTAGAGCTCGGGCGCGAGCTCCTGATCGTTGACCGCAAAGCCCGCAGCGGCGATCTCCTCGAGCTCCTCGCGTAGGCCCTTCTTGCTCGTGATCGTGTTGGGTCCGCGCTTGGTCAGCTTCATCGCGGCGATCAGCTCGCGCTGCTCCGACTCGGGGAGGCTTGCGAGCAGCAGCTTGCCCATCGCGGTGCAGTAGGCGGGCACACGCGAACCGGTATGCAGATCGAGGTCGATGCTGCCCTGTCCGCGGCGGAAGCTGCGCACGCGGTCGACGTAGAGGACGTCGGTGCCGTCGAGCACGCCGAGGTTCGTCGTGTAGGTGCTGCGCTGGCGCAGTTCCTCGAGGTAGGGGTGGGCGTGCTCGCGCAGGCCGGTGGAGTTGAGCGCGGACATACCAAGGTCGGTGACGCGCAGGCCGAGGCGGTACTTGCGCGAGGCGCCCTGCTCGAGGTAGCCGAGCGCGACGAGGGTGATCACGTAGCGGTGCGTGGTGGAGCGGCTCATGCCGAGGTCGTCGGCGATGTCGGCGATGCCGAGCACGGGGCGCTTGGGCGTGAAGCAGCCGAGGATCGCAAGGCCCCGCTCGAGCGACTGCGAATAGCGCGGCTCGCGCAGGCTGGGAATCGACCAGGCGGGCTCCTGACCGTTTTTGGCGGAGGAGGCTTTTGCTGCTGCGGCTGAGCTCGTTCTTGGCATTGGCACCTTAATCCCTGGTTCGTACGCTGTAGACTTGCCCGCGGCGGGAAAGTCCGGTTGTCCTACATGTCGATCATAGTTTGATATATCGGCTGATCGGGTTATAAAATCATAAACACTGGAGTTTCGAGATCCGGTGAGTCGGAGACAGCCGACGACGAACGCGCCACGTGTGCGGGCCACTCCAGGCGGATTGGTCTCAGCAGCGAGCTGAGAAGGGCTTACAGGCGTTGCTCGGCGAAGTGCTTGCTGAGCATCGTCAGCTGACCTTGATAATTGGAGCCGATGTCCTTGCCATACAGGACGTCGGGCTCCTCGGCCATGCGCTCAAAGGCGAGCTTGCAGACAGGCTGGCGGTGCTCGACCATGAAGGAGACATCGCGGGCGCGAACCTCGAGCGCCGCGCGGCTACCGGGCGCCGTGCGGTCGCGGTGAAAGCCGAAGCCCGGGTCAAAGAAGCCGGCATAGTGAGTGCGCAGCTCGCCCGCGGTCGGGTCGTAGGCGAGCATCTCGGCGGCGTAGGAGGGCGGGATGCTCACGCCCTCGGCGGAGAGCAGCAAATAGAAGACCTCCGGCTCGAGCACGATCCGCCCGCCCTGCTCGGGATGCACGGGCTCCCAATACTCGCGCCAGCGCAGAGCCCCTACCTTGGTGAGGTCGATCGGCAGGCTGTTCTTCTTCGCCCGGTAGCCGACGATGCTCTCAGCCGATCCCGACACATCGAGGCTCAGGAACAGGCCGTCGCCGAGCGAGAGCTCCTCGCCGCCAACAGGCTCGGCGTCGCGGTACAGCAAGGGCGTTTCCTCGTGCAACCTCAGCAGCTCGGTGTCGCTGAGCCGGGCGTCGCCAGACATCAGGCGCACCTGGTTGAGCGCCAGCCCGGTCTTGACGCGGATCGCAAACGTGCGCGGCACGATCTCCAGGTAGAGCTTGCCGCGATAGCCGCCGGCGATCTCATCGAAGCGATGGCTACGGTCGGTTAGCACCCGGGTAAAGACGTCGAGTCGCCCTGTCGAGCTCTTGGGATTGGCCTTCGCGCGGAGCTCCTCGGGTAGGCGCAACTCCTCGATCAGCGGGACGAGGTAGGGGCGGTCGCGCTCGAGCGTCGCGCCGTCGCGCAGATCGATGCGTTCAAAGGCGATGTCCTCGATCTTCTCCTCGACGGTCGAGTCACTGTCGGGCAGGAAGCTGCAGCGCAGCGCCCACGCGTGCTCGCCGAGGCGTAGATCGACGCTCGCGGGCTGTACGGACTCGGCCGGTATCCGCCACGGATCAGCCACGAGCCATTCGTTGGCGATCGCTTCGCGCAGCCGCTGGGCCGGCAGTACCCCAGTCGTCGGTGCGGCCACTGACGAGCTCGCGCTCGTGGGCTGCGTGGCAGCACTCCTCACCCGGCAACCTCTCTCGGCATCGTCGAAAGTCTATGGCGCGGAGCGCGGGACGCCCTGGACAAGTGGGAGACAGCACTCGTAATGGCCGCAAGGGTGGGACTAAAGTCGCGCAGGGGACACAATGAGACCTCACCCGATCCTTGCTTGTAAGGGGATGGCGGGGGCTTGAGCATCGTCCACCCTCTCCGACGGTGCTCGAGAGAGATCCGGGGCGTCCCCCCGATGCCCGGTCTCCGCGGGCGTCGCACCCACGGGCGCGGCGTCCGTGAAGGCTGCTCTCGCCGGTGGTGTCCGCAACCACCTCTAACTTCACGGCATGCTCTTGAACGAGCTCAGCGACGGCGTCGAGATCGACCAGGTCCTGATCGTCCGCGACAGCGAGCGTCGAAGCCGGCGCGACGGTGGCGAGTACTTGCGCCTGCAGCTCGCCGACCGCACCGGCGCGGTGACGTGCATGGTCTGGGAGGAGCTGGCGGAGGTCGAGGAGCTTGCCCGGGCTGGCATGCCGGTCCAGGTGCGCGGCCGCTACACGGTGCATCCACGCTTCGGACCTCAAATCAACCTGCGTGGACTCGAGGCCGCAGTCGCGGGGACGTTCGAGATGAAGGACTTGCTCGACGGTCCGGCGCGTGAGATCGAGCAGATGGAAGGCGAAGTCCGCGAGCTGTTGGCGACAATCCAGGAGCCGCACCTGCGCGCGCTGCTTGAGCGCGTGTTCGGCGAGAGCTCTCAGATGTGGGCCGGCTATCGCGTCGCGCCGGCGGCCAAGTACTACCACCAGGCTTACCGTCACGGTCTGCTCGAGCACTGCCTCGGCGTCGCCCAGGCCGTCAGCGCGATCAGCGCGACGTTTCCCGGGATCGACCGCGACGTCGCGGTCACGGGCGCGTTGCTGCACGACATCGGCAAGCTCGAGGCCTATACGGAGGACTCGCGCAACATCGACCTGACCGATGCGGGTCGGCTGCACGGCGAGATCGCGCTCGGCTATTACCGCATCCGCCGCGCGATCGAGGACATCGATGGGTTCCCGCCAGAGCTGGCGCAGGCGGTCGGGCACATTATCCTCTCCCATCACGGCACGCTCGAGCACGGCAGCCCCGTGGTGCCGTGTACGCGTGAGGCGACGCTCGTGCACATGATCGACAACCTCGGCGGGCGCCTAGGGAGCTTCGATCGGCTCGAGAAGGAACTCGCTCCGGGGCGGCGCTGGTCGGGATTTGATCGTGCGATCGGCGCTGGCGCCTTCTTCGCGGAGCGCGGCGGCGGCGACGAGCGGGACGCAGAGCCCGCGGCTCCCGCCCGCGAAGCCGCCTGAAGTTCCGCAAATAGCGGGGGGCTATGACCCCCGGCTAGATCCGCATCGCCGGCGGCTTCTATCTTTCAGAGCCAGATGGCAAAGGACACCGAGAAGCTGATCCGCCAGCTCTCGCTGATCTCCTACCTGATGGCCGAGCGACGGCCGGTCACGGCACTGGAGATCCGGCGCGATGTGGAGGGCTACAGCGGCATGAACGAAGATGCGTTCGCGCGACGCTTCTACGCGGATCGCTCCGAGCTCGAATCGCTGCGCATCCAGCTGACCGTCGAGCGTCCCGCGGACGGCGCGGCCGAGCAGGAGAACTACTCGCTGCGCCCCGAGAACTTCCACCTCCCGGCGATCGAGTTCACCGACAAGGAGCTCGCCGCGCTGCAAACCGCCCTGACGCTGCTCGACGGCGAATTCGCCTATGCGGAGCCGCTGCGCCTGGCGCTCCAGCAGATCACCTGGGGGCGCCCGAGCCCGCTGCGCGCTCCAGAGCCGCGCTCCGTCGCGCTCGGCATCACGGCATCGGCCGGCGGCCACGAGCTCTCGGCGCGCCTGGCGAAGGTCGAGACGGCGATCTTCCGCAACAAGACGATCCTGTTCGAGTACTACACGATGGAGCGCGACGAGGTGGGCGCGCGGCGCGTTGACCCCTACCACCTGCTCTTTCAGGGCGGGCAGTTCTACCTGCTCGGCTACTCGCACGAGCGCAAAGGCATCCGCGTGTTCCGCCTCACGCGGATCCGCGGCAAGGTCTCCTACGCAACCAAGGCTGAGCACGACTTCCGCCGCCCCGCCGACTTCGACCCCCGCGCCTACGCGAACCGCGCGGACTGGCAACTGGGGGAGGACTGCGGCGTGGCCGAAGTGCAGGTCTGCGAGCGCATCGCCTGGCAAGTAGAACGCCACTTTGGGCGCTATGGCGAGATCCGTGGCGGCGAGGACAGCGGCGAGGCGACGTTCCTAACCGGCTACTCGAACCCTCGCAGCCTCGTCTCCTGGGTGATGGGGCTTGGGGCAAACGCACGCCTGCTCGGTCCGCAAGAGCTGAAGGACGAGCTCGACCGTCGCCTGGAGTTGCTCGAGGAGCGCCACGGCGAGACGCCGCCCAGCGCACCCAAGGGACGCAGCGCGGCCAGTGCGCCAAACGGCTCCAGCGGTGCGCGCATAGCCGCTACGCGATCGCGCTCGACGCGTCGTGGAGAGTCGACGGGCGAAGACGGGGAGAACGTCTCAGGCCGGCCGGATGCGGCCATCCGCCCGGAGCGCTTCGCGCGCCTTGTCACGCTCGCGAGCATCCTGATCCAGGCCGGCCGCGCCGGCGAGCGCGTGTCGATCGGCGAGGTCTGCGAGCGCCTGCAGCTGAGCGAAGACGAGCTCCGTGAGGACGTCAACGTCCTGAACGTTGTCAACTTCGGTGGCGGCTCCTACGTGCTCTACGCGGAGATCAAGGAGGAGACAGGCGAGATCGAGGTCGACCCAGAGCCCTACAGCGACAACTTCGACCGTCCCGCACGTCTGCTGCCCGTCGAGGCCAAGGCGCTCGTGGCGGCGATCGACCTGATCGGCGAGCACATCCCCGAGGGCTCGCTGACCTCAGCGCGCACGAAGATCGTGGCGGCGCTCGGCGAGGACCCGATGGAGCAGGGCCTACAGGTCGCTGCCACCTCGGGCGATGACTCGGACGTCGCGCGGAAGGTGTCCAAGGCGATCGTCGCGCGCAAGATGATCGAGATCGAGTACTACAAGGAGAACGAGGACCAGCTCTCACCGCGCCGGGTCGAGCCCTACGCGCTCACCAACGGTCAGGAGGGTTGGTACGTCGCCTCCTATGACCCCGAGCGCGAAGGCGTGCGCCACTTCCGCCTGGATCGAATCAAGCACGTGAACGTCACCAACGAGCGCTTCGAGCCACGTCCCGAGGTCGACCCGGCTGCGGAGGTCGACGGGTGGCTGCGTACCGGCGAGGTGCCCGCCTCGGCGACGGCTCGCGTATGGGTCTCCCCCGAGCGTGCGCGCTGGGCGCGGGAGGCCCGTAGGGTCGTGGAGGAGTGGAGCGACGGCTCGGTGATCGTCGAGCTGAGCTTCGCCGGCGTAGATTGGCTCGTGCGGGAGATCCTCAAGGAAGCCGGGGACGCTGCGGTGCTCGAGCCCGAGGACGCGCGCGAGGCTGTGCGCGCGGCGGTTGTGCGGTTGCGCGAGGCCAACGTGACACCCGCCGGCGTTTAGCGTCACGCCGAGTAGCCTTCTCCTACGTGAGTCGCCGCGAGCAGATCAAGATGGGCGCGGCGGAAGTCGCCTCGTTCCTCGCCGAGGAGCGAACGCTCACGTGCGCCACGAGCGGACCGCGCGGGTGGCCGCATTTGATGCCGCTTTGGTATGTGTTGCGCGGGGCGCCCGAGGGCGAGCCGGGACCGCGGCTGTGGGCTTGGACCTACGGGGTCTCGCAAAAGGTGCGCAACGTGCAGCGCGACCTGCGCGCGACGGTGCAGGTAGAGGCTGGGGAGCAATACCAGGAACTGCGCGGCGTGATGCTCGAGTGCGAGGTCGCGGTGCATGACGACCTGGAAGTCGTCAAAGCGCTCGGCCATGAGATCTTCGCCCGCTATGCCGTCCCGCGCGGGCAGCCCCCGGCGGAGGACCTACCGGCCGAGGTCGGAGCGATGGTCGACAAGCAGGCGGTCAAGCGCGTGGCGCTCGAGTTCGTCGAGCTGCGTCGCGCGACTTGGGATCACCGCAAGCTCGGGGGCGTCTATTGAGCTCATTGGGGTGAAGGAACGATGGAGCCGTGAAGGGTACTGACCTCTCCGCAGGCAACAGCAGACGGCTCGCCCAATCAGGCCCACGAGCGCCAAGCATCCCCCCGCGAAGATGAAGCCGTCGGTTGGAGGCTCGCAGGTGGATTTCAGAGGACTGAAGTGTGCCTGGTAGTAGAGGGAATCGGTTTTTAGGAAGTTACCCGTGCCCAGTATGAGCAGCGGCGCGGCCACACGCTGGGATTTTAACTACAGCTTTGCCGTCCGCTGACTACGAGCGCCTCGACGTAGGGCAGTGGGAAACAGAGCTTGTTGCTAGAAGCCTTGACAGTTTAGGCTGGGAGCGCTGCAACCAAAGGGCCTATTTGAAAGTGAGAAACACTGTGAGACGAATGCCTGAACGTGCGCGCGGCGCGCGCTGGAGTACGCGGTTCGCTGCATTGGCGGTGGGCGGCTTGTTTGCGGCGCTTGGCGCATCGCCGGCGATGGCGGCACCAAAAGGCGAATACGCTGTATTTGCGGACTGTCCCGTCAGTAATGCGGCGCTGTCTGGCTGCATCGCGGCGAAGTCGGAAAGCGGCGAATTCAAAGTTGGCAGCCAAACCGTCCCGATCGTCAACCCCCAGATCCTGCAAGGCGGGTTCATCGAAGAAGAATCGGGGGCTCTCAAATTCGTAGCCGCGGCTGACGGCAACACTCTGCCAAAAACACCGCAGAAAGTTCCCGGCGGTCTTTCGGGACTTATCAACTGCACGCTCATCAGCGACTTCCTCGAGCGGCTCGCATGTGAAGTCGTGTTCGAAAACGGGGCTACAGGTGTTAACGCCACCGTCGAATTGGCGGCGCCCGCGAGCTCCATTGGACTGAACGAGGAACACCTTCTCCTGGCAACCGGCACGGCGCTGACGCTCCCTGTGAAGGTGAAGCTGGAAAATGCCTTCCTCGGTAATGAATGCTATATCGGCTCGAACTCGAGTCCGCTCACTATCAGCTTGACTACTGGTACCACGGCTCCGCCGCTACCGAACAAACCGATCAAAGGCAAAGTGGGCACGATCTCCGTCAGGGCGGAAGGTGGCATCCTGGTGATCAGCAACAACTCGCTGGTGAACAACACGTTCTCAGCCCCTGGGGCCAGCGGATGTGGTGGACTCTTCGCGTTCCTGATCGACCCAATCATCAACTCGAAACTGGGCCTCCCGGCCGCTTCGGGACACAACACGGCGATCCTCAACGGCAAACTGGAACAGGCTGGCGCCGAACCGGCGAGGGCAAGCGAATAGGAGAAGCGAAGCGCGAAGTCCTTGAGATGACGAGTTAGCGGCATCTGACGCGACAAAGCGGGGCTCGTCGCAAAGGCGGCGGGCCCCGCGGCTGCTCGTCGCTCGGGCCTCCTCCACGCTCGCGCTAGCCTCTCGAGCGTGGAGGAGGCGAACTTCAGCGACGCTACCCGCGGTTGGTTCGAGTCGGCGTTCGCAGCGGCCACGCCGGCTCAGGAGCGGGCCTGGCCCGCCATCTCGGCAGGCGAACACGTGCTCCTGTCGGCCCCCACCGGATCGGGGAAGACGCTCGCTGCGTTCCTCTGGGCGCTCGATCGGCTCGCCCGCGAGCGCGGCCAGCAGGATGCCGCAGGCGGCGGGCGCCCGCGTGGCACGCGGATCGTCTACGTCAGCCCGTTGAAGGCGCTCGCGTACGACATCGAGCGCAACCTTCGCGCCCCGCTCGTGGGGATCGGCGCCGAGCATGTGCGTGTTGGGATCCGTACGGGGGATACCCCACAACGGGAGCGTGCGGCGATGCTCCGCCAGCCGCCCGACATCCTCGTGACGACACCCGAGTCGCTCTATCTGATGCTGACCTCGCGCGCGCGAGAGACGCTGGGCACGGTCGAAGCTGTGATCGTCGACGAGATCCATGCTGTGGCGGGAACGAAGCGTGGCGCGCACCTGGCGCTCACGCTTGAGCGGCTGCAGGCGCAGGTGGACGGGGCCGCCTTTGACACAGCAGCGGATACCGGGCGTCCCGAGATCCAGCGAATCGGGCTGAGCGCAACACAGCGCCCGCTCGAGGAGATCGGGCGCTTCCTCGTTGGCCCGAGCAGGAAGGCGCGGATCATCGACGCAGGCGCGCACAAGCAACTCGATCTGCGCATCGAGATACCGGTCGAGTCGATGCTCGAGCCAGGGGTCGTACCTGGCCCCACGGCGCGCGACCCGCTGCACCCACTGGTCGGCGGGGAGTCGACGCAAAACTCGATCTGGCCGGCGATCTACCCGGAGCTGCTCGCGCAAATACGCGATCACGCGTCGACGATCATCTTCGTCAACAACCGGCGTGCCGCGGAGCGTGTCGCCCTGCGTCTCAACGAGCTGGCCGCCAAGGAGCAAGAGGCGACCGAGTCCAACGTGGCACCGCACGAGATCGCACGTGCCCACCACGGCTCGCTGGCGCGCGAGGAGCGCACGAAGGTCGAGGAGTTGCTGAAGGCGGGCGAGCTCCCCTGCCTCGTTGCCACCAGCTCACTCGAGCTCGGGATCGACATGGGCGCTGTCGATCTCGTCCTGCAGATCGAGTCTCCCAAGTCGGTGGCGCGCGGACTACAGCGAATCGGCCGCGCCGGCCACGGCGTTGGTGAGGTGAGCGTTGGTCGTATCTTCCCGAAGTTCCGCGGCGACCTGCTCGAGTGTGCCGTGGTGGTTCGCCGCATGCACGAGGGGCTGATCGAGCCAACGGTCGTCCCACGCAACCCACTCGACGTGCTCGCTCAGCAGATCGTGGCGATCGCCGTCTCAGCTGAATCGGCGGGCGAGGCGGACAACGACATGCCCGCGTGCTTCTCGGTCGATGCCCTGCACGCTCTCATCCGCCGCACCTACACCTACTCCGACCTTTCCCGCGAGCTGCTCGAGAACGTCTTGGACATGCTCGACGGCCGCTACCCGTCAAAGGAGTTCGGTGAGCTGCGCGCCCGCATCGTCTGGGACCGCCTCGCGGGAACGATCAGGGCGCGCAAGGGCTCGCGCCAACTGGCGATCGCCAACGCCGGGACGATTCCCGACCGCGGCCTCTACGCCGTGACGTTGCCCGACGGGCGTCGCGTGGGCGAGCTCGACGAGGAGATGGTCTATGAGGCGCGTCCCGGTCAGGCCTTTCTACTCGGCGCCTCGAGCTGGCGCATTGAGGAGATCACCCGCGACCGTGTGATCGTCAACCCTGCGCCCGGAGTTCCCGGCGCTGTGCCCTTCTGGAAGGGCGACACGCTCGGCCGGCCGCGGGAGTTGGGGGAGGCGATCGGCGCCTTCTCGCGATGGGCCGTCGAGCAGGACGCGGAGACGCTTGAGCGCGAGTACGACCTCGACCCGCGCGCGGCGCGCAACCTGCTCGACTATCTGCGCGAGCAGCAGGCCGCTACGCGCGTCATTCCCAGCGACCGCACGATCGTGCTCGAGCGCTTCCGCGACGAGATCGGCGACTGGCGGATCTGCGTGCTCTCTCCCTATGGCGGTCGCGTGCACGCCGCCTGGGGGCTGGCGCTCTCTGCGCGTATCCACGAGCGCTTCGGGTTGGAGGCCGACGCCATCTGGTCCGACGACGGGATCGTCCTGCACCTCCCCGACCTCGATGCCGACGAAGCAGAGTCGCTGCCCTCGGTCGCCGAGCTGGTCATGCTCGAGCCCGAGGAGGTGGAGCAGGCCGTAACGGCCGAGCTCGGCGGCTCGGCGCTGTTCGGCGCGCGGTTTCGCGAGAACGCCTCGCGCGCCCTGCTGATCCCCCGCGCCTATCCCGGCCGACGTACGCCGCTGTGGCAGCAGCGCCTGAAGGCGCAGAACCTGCTGGAGGTCGCTCGCCGCTACGCGGACTTCCCAATCGTGCTTGAGACCTACCGCGAGTGCCTGCGCGACGTGCTCGACCTAGCTGGCCTGGAATCGCTGCTGCGCGACCTGCACACGCGCGAGATCACCCTCGTCGAGGTGGAGACCAGAACGGCGTCACCGTTTGCGTCCTCGCTACTGTTCGACTACGTCGCGACCTATATGTACGAGGGCGACACGCCGAGCGCGGAGCGGCGCGCCGCTGCGCTCTCGCTCGACCGCGACCTGTTGCGCGAGCTGCTCGGGCAGGAGGAGCTACGCGAGCTGATCGACCCGGCGGCGCTCGCGCGCGTGGAAGCGGATCTGCAACATCGCTCCGAGATGACCCGCGCGACAGGTCGCGATGGCCTGCACGATGTCCTGCGCCACCTTGGCGACCTGACCGCCGCGGAGCTGGCAGATCGCGTCTTCGAGGGCGTCGATGCGGGCTCGATGTTGAGCGAGCTCGTGCGCGAACGGCGTGCGATCAAGCTGCGCGTCGGCGCAGAGGAGCGCGTGATCGCCGCCGATGAGGCCGGCCTGTATCGCGACGCGCTCGGCGCGGTTGCGCCCGGTGGGCTGCCTGACGCCTTCCTTGCTGAGGTGCCCGATGCCCTCAGCGAGCTGATCGCGCGCTACGCGCGCACCCACGGCCCATTCACGACCGGGGAGCTCCGCGTCCGCTATGGCATCGACGCGGGCGCCGTCCTGCGCGAGCTCGAGCGCGCGGGGGACATCGTGCGCGGCGAGCTGCGCCCCGGCGGCAGCGAGCGCGAATGGTGCGACGTCGAGGTGCTGCGCCGGATCAGGCGCGCCTCGCTCGCGGCCCTGCGCAAGGAGATCGAACCCGCCGATCAACGACGCCTCGCGGCCTTCCTGCCGTCCTGGCAGGGCGTCGACCGTCATTCCTCCGCCGGCGCCGGCGTAGACCGTCTGCGGGAGGTTCTCGTGCCCCTCCAGGGGCTTGCGCTGCCCGTTGAGATCTGGGAGCGCGACGTGCTCCCGCGACGCACCGGCGCCTACTCTCCCTCCTGGCTCGATGCCCTTTGTGCGAGTGGCGAGCTCGTATGGGTCGGCGCTGGCCCACTCGCGCGCTCCGGGCGCGTGGCTCTGTACTTCCGCGAGGACGCTCCCGCGATCGGGCCGCCACCGGGGAGCCCCTCAGCGCGTGCCGGCTACGAGCCGCCGAGCAGCCACGAGCACGAGCTGCTGCGCGCGCGCCTGAACGAAGGGCCACGCTTCTTCACAGATCTTCTCGCCGAGCTCGACGCGCCGGCAGAGGGACTGCGCGAGGCTCTCTGGGACCTCGTTTGGGCCGGCGAGGTGACCAACGACGCCTGGGCGCCGCTGCGCGCGCCGCGACTGGCTCTCGCGCGCTCTGAGCGCGCGCCTTCGCCCGCGGGGAGCTTCAGTGGGCGCTATGGCGGCCAGATCGCTGGTGCGCGCTCGCGCTTCAGCGGACGTCGGCGTAGCGGCGCACAGTCGCAGGTTCAGGGTCGCTGGTCCCTCACAGCCCTCGTCTTTGGTGCCCAACCCCTACCTGGCGCGGGGAGTGCCGAGCGGCGGCGCACGCTGGCCGAGCTGCTGCTCGAGCGCTACGGCATCGTCACGCGCGAGCAGGTCCTCGCGGAGGGCATTCCCGGTGGCTTCGCGATGCTCTATGACACCTTCTCCAAACTCGAGACGCTCGGCATCTGCCGCCGGGGCTACTTCATCGAGGGCATGGGCGGCGCCCAGTTCGCGCTCCCAGGAGCCGTCGAGCGTTTGCGTGCCGGCACCGAGCGCGTGGCGAGCCGCGTGATCGCCGCCGCCGACCCGGCTCAGCCTTACGGCGCGTCGCTGCCATGGCCGAAACGCGAGGGCTCCCCTGGTCGACCCGCGCGTGTCGCCGGTGCGTACATTGTGCTCGTCGGGGATGCCCCCGTCCTCTACGTGGAGCGCGGCGGACGCGGCCTCGTGACGCTCGAGCAGGACAGCGCGCGCTCGGGCACGCTCAACGCCTCTCCGGCCGGCAATCCGAGCCCTCTGCGCGACGCCCTGGAGGCTCTCGCCGACGCCGTTCGAGGCGGAAAAGTGCAAAAGCTCTCGCTCGAGCGAATCGACGGCGAGCCCGCGATCGCCTCGGATCTGCTCGAGACGCTCGTCGAGCTTGGCTTTCAGCCGGGTCCGCGTCGGCTCACACTGTCCGCCTGAGCAAATCGCGTTTGCCCTGCAAGCGGGGGTATTCCGATGAGTCGAACCCGCAACTTCCGGACGTTTCCTCTCGATGCCGCGAGTCCAATTGTCTGTCGGACGATTGACCTGGACGGAGACACGGCTGGAATCGTTCGAAGGACATTGGTATCAAACACTTGCGCTCGACTTTCAAGTGATCTATCTTCTGGAACCGTGGGGATGAACAGAACTAGGACTCAACAGGCACCTCTGTACCGCAGGTTGCCGCACGGACCGAACGGAATGGACCGTGAGGAAGTGGCTCGCAACCAGCGAGCTCGCCTCTACGGAGCGATGATCGAGTCGATCGATCAGCGTGGCTACCGCGCGACAACCGTCGCTCACGTGATCTCCCTCGCAGGCGTCTCGCGCCGAGCCTTTTACGAGCTCTTCGCCAACAAGGAGGAGTGCTTCCTTGGCACCTACGACATCGTCGTGGCGAACACCCGTAAGCGCATGCTCGAAGCCTGGTCGCGCGAGCGCGGCTGGGCAAACCGTGTGCACGCCGCATGCAAGACGCTGCTCGATGACGCTGCCGAGTCGCCCAAGGGTCCGCACCTCGTGCTCGTCGATGCCCTCGGCATCGGGCCGAAGTCACGCGAGCGGCTGCAGCTCGCAGGCTTCACCTTCGAGCGCCTCGTGACGACCGCCTTCAAGGCGGCGCCGCACGAGGTCGGCTTCCCGCAGCTGACGCCGCGCGCGGTAGTCGGCGGTGTGCGCCACGTCGTCTTCATCCGCATGCTCGAGAAGCGCGAGAAAGAGCTCTTCATGCTGACCGACGAAGTGCTCGACTGGATCGAGTCCTACCGGACGCCCGCGGCGGCCCAACTGGGCAGGACAGCGATGATCAAGCCGCCTCACGTGCCGCCGAGCCCGGCGGCGTTCCTGGCACGCGACGATCGCCGCGCGAAGCTACTCGGCTCGGTCGTACACCTCACGCTCGACTCGGGATATCTCAACCTCACAGACCCGCAGATCGCCCAGTTCGCAGGCGTCTCCACGGAGGCTTTCCACAAGCAGTTCGCCAACAAGGAAGAGTGCTTTCTGGCGGTGCTCGACGAATTCGTCAACGAAGCCATCGAATCGGTCAAGCCGAGGATGGACGCCTCGAGCACCTGGCCCGAAGCGGTCTACAAGGGCGTGGGTGCGTTCGTCGAGTATCTCGTCGCCCACCAGGCGCTGCTGCGGATAGCCTTCATCGACCTCTTCGAAGTCGGGCCCGGCATGATCGGCAAGATGACACGCTCGGTCGAGGGCTTCACCAAGCTGCTGACCGAGCACGGACCCGAGCCTCAGCGTGGCCCTGCGGTTGCGCAGGAAGCGATCACGGGCGCGCTGTGGGGCATCATCTGTACCTACGTGGCCAACGACCGTCTCGCGCGCCTGCCCGCGCTCGTCGATCAGCTCGCTTTCATCGTGCTCGCGCCCTACGTCGGTCCGAAGGCTGCGGTCGAGACGATTGCCGCTGGACGCAAACCGCTGCGTTCAGTCTGAGTCGCATCCGCCGCGAGGCGCGTCCTGGGATGATGTGCCGATGAAGCTACTCGTCTGCGGCGGTGCCGGCTTCATCGGCTCCACGTTCGCCCGCCAGCGCGTGCTCGAGCACGGCGATCGGGTGACCGTGCTCGACAAGCTCACCTATGCCGGACGCGAGGAGAACCTGCACGAGATCGCCGGGGATGCTCGTTATCGCTTCATACGTGGCGCGATCGAGGACCGCGCCATCGTGGCCGATGCGGTCGAGGCGGCCGCGCCCGATGCGGTCGTCAACTTCGCCGCCGAGACCCACGTCGATCGCTCGATCGCCGAACCCGACGCGTTTGTTTCCACGCATGCGCTGGGCACCTATGTCCTGCTGGATGCCGCGCGCGAGCACGGGCTGCGCTACTTGCAGGTCTCAACCGACGAGGTCTACGGCTCGATCGAGGAGGGTACCTTCACCGAGCAGAGCCCGCTCGCGCCCTCATCGCCCTACTCGGCCACCAAGGCCGGCGCCGACCTGCTCGTGCAGAGCTACTTCCACACCTACGGGATGCCGGTCTCGATCTGCCGCGGCTCGAACAACTACGGGCCCTACCAGTACCCCGAGAAGCTGATCCCGCTAATGATCCTCAACGCGCTGCACGGCGACTCGCTGCCCGTCTACGGCGACGGCATGCAAGTGCGCAACTGGATCCACGCAAGCGACTTCGCCGCGGCGATCGGCCATGTGCTCGAGCACGGTGAGGCGGGCGAGGTCTACAACGCGGGCGGGCCCGACGAGGAGGCCAACATGACGGTCGTGCGGCGCATCGTCGAGCTGACCGGCGCCTCGGCTGAGCAGATCGAGCACGTCGCCGATCGTCCCGGCCACGACGTGCGCTACTCGCTCTCCTCAGCGAAGGTTCGCGCGCTCGGCTGGAGCCCGCAGGTGCGCTTCGAGGAGGGCCTCGCGGCGACGGTCGCGTGGTATCGCGAGAACAGCTGGTGGTGGGAGCCGATCCGCTCCGGCGACTACCGCGCCTACTACGAGCGCCAGTACGGCCAATCGCTGCAGCTCGAAGACTAGCCATGAGCGAGCCCGTGCTCAGGCGCCCCCGCCGTGTGGGGCACAAGGGGGCCCACCACATCGAGCCGGGAAACACGCTCGCCTCCTTTGACGCGGCGCTCGCGCACGACGTCGACATGATCGAGCTCGACGTCATCTCCGAGCGCACTGACGGCAGCGGACGACTGCTCGTGGCCCACGATTACGAGGACGTGCGCTCGCGCGCTCCGCTCAGCTTCGAGGAGGCGCTCGACCATCTTGCCGGGGAGGCCTTCGCGGGGCTCGAGCTCGATGTCGACGTGAAGGTCCCGGGCTATGAGCTGCGCGTGCTGGCGGCGCTGCGCGAGCGGGGGCTCGTCTCGACGAACGCTGATCAGCGGCATGTTCACTGCCAGCCTCGACCAGATCCGCGCAGCCGAGCCGGCGCTGCGTCTCGGCTGGTCGGTGCCACGCGTGCGGCGCGACTACACCACCGACATGCTTACGGCGATTCCGGCGTTGGCAATCCTCACGGGCTACCGCGCGATGCTTCCCAGACGCGCACGCGACGCGCTGCGGGCCCACCGCTTCGATGCGATCATGGCCCACTGGCGCGTCGTCACGCCGGCGCTCGTACGGGCGGTCGCGGAGGGTGGCGGCGAGCTTTACGTGTGGACCGTCGACGACGGGCGCATGATCGAGAAGCTGAGCGCGATGGGCGTGGACGGGATCATCACCAACGACCCGCGCCTCTTCAGCCGATCTCACAGCTCGTCGCGCTGAACCCTGCCGGGTCGGCGCCGGCGAGCGCCTGGTGCCCGGCGGTCGTGGGGCGCGAAATGCTCAGCAGCACCGTCCTGCCATGGCGCCACTGATAGTCGACCACGCCGCGCAGTTGCGCCGCGGGCTTGCCCGCGACGGGCACGAGCTGAAAGCTGCGCCCGCCCTCGCGGGCGCTGGCGGAGCTGCCGACGGCGACATAGCCGGGAGTCGCGCCCGCGAGGAGATCCACCCAGTGGCCGGCCGCGCCCATGATCTGTAGGCGAAAGCTCATGTACATCCGGTCCCCCGCCCTGCCGTCTCCGGGCATCGAGCCACGGATGCCGACCGTGTTGGGCTGATCTTTGGGGTTGCACACGTCGACCGTCGCCCACAACGCGTGTGAGCGCAGCAACGTGCGGTTGCTTGTCCGGGGCACTGCACCCGCCGTCGTCGGGAGTGCTGCCAGCACTACAAATGCCCCCGCGAACGTATGCAGCGAGGCTCGTTTGATGCGCGCCATGCGTCTGACGATAGCGCCGCGTGAGGCCCCGGTGGGCCGGTCAGCCGCGCCTGGGGCCGTTGTGATATCCCGTTGCGTGATGGGGACCACGCGCTCAGCCGAGGTCGTGGAGCTGCTGGGCCGTGTCCCGGCCTTCTCGACGCTCGAGCAGAGCGATCTCGAGCGGATCGCCGAGGTCGCGGTGCCCCGCGCCTTCGAGCCCGGACAGGCCGTCTTCCGCGAGGGCGACTCCTCGGACACCTGTTACATAGTCCGCGAAGGCCAGGCGCGCGCGATCCGCACCCACGGCGACGGGCGCACGATCACGCTTGCGAGGTTCGGGCCGGGGGACATCTTCGGGGAGCTCGCGATGTTCGAGGACGAGCTGCGCTCTGCCACCGTCGAGGCGATCGAGTCGACCAGTGTCGTCGGCGTGCTCGGTCCTGACATGCGCCGCTTGATGAACGAACACCCCTCGATCGCCGCTCGCCTCGTGGTCGCCCTCGGCCGCCGCCTGCGCGAGATGAACGAGCGCCTCTCCCGTCAGTCATTTCAGACGGTCCAGAGCCGTGTCGCCGTCGTGCTCAGCCAGCTCGTCGAGCAGGAGATCGCCGCCGGCAAGCAGGAGAGCGATGTGCTCGTGACCGCCACGCAGGCCGATCTCGCGCAGCTCGCCGGCTCCTCGCGCGAGTCGGCAAGTCGCTTCCTCGCGGTGCTCGAGCGCGCGGGTGTGATCTCGCAGGGCCGCGGGCGCCTCGTCGTCCACGACGTGCAGGCGCTCCAGCAATATGTCTTCTAGGCCCTCTCGCTCCAAGCGCTCACGTGGCGGTGCTCGCCGGGCGCAGGCGCGCGAGTTCTCCGCCGGCGGTGTGGTCGTACGCGACGCGCAGGTGATCGTGATCGTGCCCACGCGGCGCGCTGCCGACGGCTCGCGCGTGCTGGCTCTTCCCAAGGGCCACGTCGATCCGGGCGAGACCCCGATCGAGGCGGCCGGGCGCGAGGTGCGTGAGGAGACGGGGATCGTGGCCGAGCCGGTTATCGAGCTGGGCGAGTCGCGCTACTGGTATCGCAGGGAAGGGCGCACGATCGGAAAGCGCGTCACCTTCTTCCTCTTCGACTTCCGCGAAGGCGACTTCGCCGACCACGACGATGAGGTCGAGGAGGTCCGCTGGCTCGCCCTTGAGCAGGCCGAGAAGGAGCTCACCCACGCTGCCGAGCGCGAAATGGTCACGCTGGCGCTCGCCTATCTCGATAAAGACCGATAGCCTGCGCGCGATGCAGGTCCTGAACTTCTACTCCACGATCTTCGCCGACGAGCTCAAGCGCGGGCGTAAGACGGCCACGATCCGCCTCGGCGACAAGTCCGGCAAGTACCGCAAGAACCAGGCTGTGCTCGTCACGATCGGCTTCCAGTATTCGCCGCGCGAACGCATCTTTGAAGCCGTGATCGACAACGTCGAGGTGATGAAGCTCGGCGAGCTCTCCCCGCGCGACATCAAGCACGACAACCCCGAGTTCCGCCGCCGCGAGGAGCTGATCAACTTCCTCGAACAGATCTACGGCCGCTCCGTCTCCTCCGAGGACACGGTCACGGTCGTGCGCTTCTCCCAGATCCTCGAGAATCCCAGCGGCATGACCGAGGCCATGAAGGGCTTCGGGGGCGCCCAGAACTAGGCCGCACGCCACTACGACAGGCGGCCGGTGTTGGCAGTCTCCATGCGAGAGTGCCAATCTGCCCTTGAAGAGCGCCGGATCTTCTATATATTGGGGTTGCAGTTGGCACTCTCCCTGGGAGAGTGCCAAAAGAGGCGGCTCGCACGTCAATAGAGGGCAGCGAGCTGCCGGTCGCATTCTCAGAAGACGGAGGTTTTTCAACATGAAGCTAAAGCCCCTGGGCGATCGCTTGATCGTGCAGGCGATCGAGGAGGAGCTGACCACTGCCAGTGGCATCGTCCTTCCCGAGACCGCCAAGGAGAAGCCACAGAAGGGCAAGGTCCTCGCAGTCGGCGACGGCAAGCTCGACGAGGACGGCAAGCGCATCCCGCTGGATGTCAAGAAGGGCGACGAGGTCCTTTACAGCAAGTACGGCGGGACCGAGATCAAGGTCGACGGGGAGGATCTGCTCGTGCTTCGCGAGTCCGATGTCCTCGCCCGCGTCGAGTCTTAAGGAGACTGAGGAAACATGGCTCACAAGGAACTGAAGTACGGATCAGAGGCACGCTCGGCGCTGGAGGCAGGCGTCGACGCGGTCGCCAACGCCGTCAAGGTTACGCTCGGCCCCAAGGGTCGCTATGTCGTGCTCGACAAGAAGTTCGGCGCGCCCACGATCACCAACGACGGTGTCACGATCGCTCGTGAGATCGAGGTCGAGGACGTCTTCGAGAACCAGGGCGCGCAGCTCGTCCGCGAGGTCGCAACAGCGACCAACGACGTCGCCGGCGACGGCACTACCACCGCCACCGTCCTCGCCCAGGCGATCGTTCGCCAGGGTCTGAAGAACGTTGCGGCCGGTGCGAACCCGCTCGCGCTGAAGCGCGGCATCGAGAAAGCGGTAGATGAGGTCGTCAAGAACATCGCGACCCAGTCCAAGGAGGTCTCCGGCAAGGACCAGATCGCCCGCGTGGCGACGATCTCGGCCGGCGATGAGGAGATCGGCGACGTCATCGCCGATGCGATCGAGAAGGTCGGCAAGGACGGCGTCGTCAACGTCGAGGAGGGTCAGACCTTCGGCATGGATCTCGAGTTCACCGAGGGCATGCAGTTCGACAAGGGCTACATCTCGCCCTATATGGTCACCGACCAGGACCGCATGGAGGCAACGCTGGAGGACCCCTACATCCTGATCGCCAACTCGAAGATCGGCTCGGTTCGCGACGTGCTGCCGGTGCTCGAGGCCGTGATCCAGTCGGGCAAGCCGATCCTGATCATCGCCGAGGACGTCGAGGGCGAGTCGCTCGCGACGCTCGTGGTCAACAAGCTCCGTGGCACCTTCACCGGTGTGGCCGTCAAGGCCCCGGGCTTCGGTGACCGTCGCAAGCGGATGCTCGAGGACATCGCGATCCTGACGAACGGTGAGGTGATCACCGAGGACATGGGTCTGAAGCTCGAGAACACGCAGATCTCACAGCTCGGTCGTGCACGTCGCGTGGTCGTTGCGAAGGACACGACGACGATCGTCGACGGCGCGGGTGATGCGACCGCGATCAAGGGCCGCATCAACCAGATCAAAGCCGAAATCGAGAACACCGATTCGGACTTCGACCGTGAGAAGCTCCAGGAGCGCCTGGCAAAGCTCTCCGGCGGCGTCGCGGTGGTCAAGGTCGGAGCTGCGACCGAGACCGAGATGAAGGAGAAGAAGCACCGCGTCGAGGATGCGCTTCAGGCGACGCGCGCGGCGCTCGAGGAGGGCATCGTGCCCGGTGGTGGCGTTGCGCTGCTACAGGCCTCGAACTCCGTCAGCATCGGTGAGAACGGCGCATCGGCCGACGGATCCGACGATGAGCGCACAGGCGCGCGCATCGTGCTCCGTGCGCTCGAGGAGCCGCTGCGTCAGCTCGCCGAGAACGCGGGCCTGGAGGGCTCGGTCGTCGTCAACGACGTCCGCAAGGCCAAGAAAGGCCAGGGCCTGAACGCCGGCACGAACGAGATCGTCGATCTCGTCGCGGCCGGCATCATTGACCCGGCGATGGTCACACGCTCTGCCCTGCAGAACGCAGCCTCGATCGCCAAGAACATCCTCACCACCGAGGCGATCGTCGCCGAGGTTCCCGAGAAGGAAAACGGTGGCGGCCCCGGCGGCGGCATGCCGGACATGTCGGGGATGATGTAGCGAGGACCAAGTGGCGGCGTCAGCCGCCTCTGTACAGCAGTACGTTGTAGCGGACCCCAGGGCCCGGCACCATTTGTGCCGGGCCCTGTGTCGTTACCCCTGAGAATGCGTGCGGACAACGGCTATTGGCAACGCATGTCTCCAACCCGCGCGTTCCTCCAAAAAATGGAAAACGCCTGCTTCTGCTGGGGAAAACCGTAGCTCGTGAGCCTATCTAGGCGAGCTCGCGGGACCGTCCTCTTGCGCCGGAGCGATGACGGCTGTTACACATCACGGGTCCCCATCGTCCTGGTCTCGAACTGGCCGAGGGGGATCAGGGCAACAGTGTTGCCCTGGCCAAGACAGCCTCCGGATGACGGTCGCCGTCTCGGTTTGTCAAACATCAACCCGGAGCATCTCCTGGGGTAAGAAGATATTCCCACCGTGTCTCCAACGGAGCACGGCTAGTTGATGCTTCCAAAAAGAGGAGCTAAAGACAATGAAGCAAATCAAGATGCTGGGCGCGATCCTAGTGGTCGTGTGCGCGCTGAGCGGAACGGCGGCATCAGGCGCCTTTGCTCACGAATTCACCAGCAGCAAAGCAGGCGTGAAACTCGCCTCAACGGCTCTCGCGACGCAGGTCTTCACGACCGCGGCCGGAAAAGTTGAATGTAAAAAAGTCAAAGTTCTGAGTGGAAACACAGTCGTTGCGGCCGAATTCCAGTCCGCTGAAGTCGAATACACAGAATGCAAAGCGTTCGGTCTCGCTGCATCGAACATCAAAGCCTCGTACGAATTCTTCGCGGGCGAAACTGCGGCCAAACCGACGACGAAACCATACGTGAAGATCCTCAAAAACATCACGATCGAAGCAGGGTTCGGCTCTTGCGTCGTCACCGTGCCCGCCGCGGGTAACGAAAAACTCCAGGCGATCAGCTACAAAACGAACGGCACGACCCTCAAGAAGGTCGAACTGATCCCGAACATCGCAGGCATCACCTCCTCGGGAAGTGGCGTCGGCTGCACGTACGCCTCGGAATCCAAAGGAACATACACCGGCAACTCCGAAGTGGAAGCAAGCGACAAAACGACGAACGTTGAATGGAAATAGACGCTCGTTCAGCGGGAGCAGTTGGCCCGTGTAGGTAGAGCGAGGGGAGGGCCACCGTGCGGTGGCCCTCCCACTTGCTCAGAGCGGATGATTCGCGCCGGGGTGAGGTCTGCTCAGCGAAGCGCGCGGAATGCGTTCTCGGCAAGCGCGGAGCGCGAGCCAGTCGCTGCGGGGTGGAGGCCGAGATCAGGCTCGTTGCTGGCACGAGACGGCGGTACGTTTCGTCCCTTCGGAGGCAGAGGCGGAGCCCTGGTACAGAGTCAGAAACGCTGGTTGCAGCTGGAAAGGGGAGTACATAGGGTGCTCCAAAAGTCTGCAGCTTGGGAGGGGTTGTGCGATCGAGATGGGCTGGGCTCGTGGCCGGGACCGCAGCGATCCCCGAGCGAGCCGGCTAAGCCTGCTAGAGGAGCGAGAGGGATGAGATCAACGAGAGGGAAAGGGCGAGAGCTCGAGAGGAAGGCCGTCTGGAGCGTGCTCTTGGGCGTTCTCAGCTCAGTGGCGATCTCGGTTGGCACCGCCGCAGCGCAGCAACCCTGCGCCAGCAACGAAACGCTACGCGTCGGCCCCTCGGCGGCGCTGCCCGACTGCCGTGCCTACGAGCAGGTTTCGCCGACGGAAAAGGGCGGATTTGCTGCCTACTCCACTCAAGGCACCCCCGCGCAGGCCGCACCTGGCGGAAAAGTCGAAGGGGAAGCTGCCGTCGCCTATCTGAACAACCAGGCCTTCCCAGGGGCGGCCGGAAACTCAGCCCTATTCTCAGCCCACCTGTCCCGTCGCACCGACGCCGGCTGGCAGACAACCGAGTTGACTCCGGGTGTCCCCACAGCCCACGTGCTGAGCACCTACTTCCTGAGCTACGACTTCTCGGAAGACCTGTCTCAGACAGTGATCCGGGCGCCACTCGTGCCGCTCACGCCGGAAGCCACGCCAGGAGTGTTCAATCTTTTTCACCGTCACGCGGACGGTGCGTACACGCTCGTGAACTCCCTTCAGCCGACGGTGTCGGCCGAAGAACAGTGTCCGCCGTTTCTCTCGCCCATATGTTTCTTCATCGCTGATATCTCCACGTTCGCGGGAGCCTCTAGCGACTTCAGCCACGTGCTGTTCGAGTCGACGGCTCAGTTCTTCCCGGAAGCGCCAGAAACCGGCCGAGAAGCGCTTTATGAGAACGTCGCCGGACAGGTGAGCCTCGTTGGGGTTTTGCCCGACGGCCACGCAGCCGTCGAATCGACAGCCGGCGCCGGGAGTGCCGTTGCGAACACGAGCGGCAACCAAGCCTCTGACCGCCGGGTGGAACGGGCGATCTCGCAGGACGGGTCGCAGGTGGTCTTCCAGGCTCCGGCTGACGGGGGCCAGCCCGACCCGAGCCAGACTGAAGAAAACATCGAGGTCTACGATCGTGTGGAAGGAAAGGAAACGATCGAGCTGTCGGCCCCGGCAGCCGACGCGACGCCGGGCGCGACGCCGGAGTCAGCGACGTTCTGGGCGGCTTCGAGTGATGGATCGCGCGTGTTCTTCACCAGCACGGCGGAGCTGACGGCCACGTCGAACACCGGAGAAGCGAACAGCGGCGAAGATCTCTACGAATACAGCTTCGACCGGGCGCGAGAAGGCAAACCCGCCCTGAAGGACCTGACCGTCGACAGCAATCCGCTTGATACCGCCACGGGTGCGGCGGTTCAGGGCGTGGTGGACGTCTCCCGCGATGGCAGCTACCTCTACTTCGTTGCCCAGGGTCAACTCGTCGAAGGCGAGGGCGTGGACGGTCAGCCAAACCTGTACGTCGAGCACGACGGCGGTACGCCCGTCTTCATCACGACGCTTAGCAGTAGCGGCAGCTGCGAATTCAATGCCAGAAGCAGTGCGGACTCGTGCGTGTGGACGCCCTTCCCGGCCGAGCGTGAGTCATATGTAACGCCTGACGGCCAGCACATGGCGTTCATGTCGACCAACAGCATTGCGACCACGAACTTTCCTGGTGGCTACGACAACACCGATCAGGGTACGGGCGAAGCCGACACCGAGGTTTACGAGTACAGCGCACCGACGGCGCAGGAAGAAGAACATCACGAATCCGGGCGGCTGGTGTGCGCATCGTGTGAAGCCAGCGGCGCCCGGCCCGTGGGCAACGCTTTGATGGGCGGCATCACGCAGGTCGAACAGGCGGTAGCCGGAACTCAGCCCTTCCACGGAACCAGCACGCCCTTCTACCGTGTGCGTGCGCTCAGCGACAACGGGACACGGCTGTTCTACACCAGCCCGGCTCCGCTCGCCGGATCTTCTGATCGAGTCTACGAGTACGAGCAGGGCGGAACGGGGAGCTGTTCCAGCGCCGCAGGCTGCACCTTTCTGATCTCGTCCCGCGGTGGGCGTGAATCGGATCGCTATCTCGACGCGAGCGCTAACGGCGACGACGTCTTCTTCGCCACGCCGAGCGCTCTCGTTCGCAGTGATGAAGATACCGTCGCGGACGTCTACGACGCGCGCGTCGGTGGCGGCTTTGCGAGCCCCTCGCCGGAAGCGCCGTGCGTGGGCAGCTGTCGCCTCCCTAGCCCTCCGGGAGCAGCAGGGCCGCCGCTGGCAAGCGGCGCGATCGGACCATCGGGCAACCTACCCCCTGTGTCGGTGTCCAAGAAGATCGCCGCAAAGCCGAAGAAGTGCAGGAAGAGACATCGACGACGTCATGGCAGGTGCGTGAAGGTCAAAAAATCGAAGCGGCCAACCGCTAAGCGAGCCAACGGCAACCGGAGGGCAGGAGCATGAGGCGATCACCACGACGCGTTATCGTCTCCGTGACCGCAGCAGTGGTGGCGCTCTTGCTCCTGTCTGCGGGAGCAGCTCTGGCACTCCCACCGGCACCGGCTGCGCATTGGCTAGCGATCTCTCAGCCCGCTCCTACCGACTTCCACCCCGGCGACAGCGGGGACCTCTACGAAGTCATCGTTGTTAATGACGGCGGAACGGCGTCGACGGGACCGGTAACGGTCACGGACAAGCTACCCAGAGGCGTCCTGCTCAACGAAGCGAAGGCCTTCGTGGAAGAAGGAGAAGAAGTTGGGGTTCCATCTGAATTTGTATCACCGTGCGAACAGAGCTCCGAAGAAGAACAGGTGACGGTCACCTGCACGACGGAAGTCGAAGTGGGAGTTGGGCGCCAGGTCATTCTTAACCTGAACGTTCAGGTGCCGGGCAGTGCAGCCGGCGAGCTGTCCAACACGGCGACGGTGAGCGGTGGCGGTGCGCCGACGGCGACGGCGACCAACTCGACTCCGGTAACTCCTGAATCCCAGCCCATACCCTACGGCGCCGCGATGACCAGCGAGCTCACCGACGCCAACGGAGCCGGTACGCAGGCTGGCTCCCATCCCTTTGCCTTCACGTCACTCGTGGCTTTCAACATCGCGGCCGTCGACCCGAACCTGACCTGTAACCTCGGTAGAACTACAGGCTGCTCAACGCTCAACGCACAAGCTCGCGACATCGAAGTCGCGCTGCCGGCCGGACTCGTAGGAAATCCGACCGCTGTGCCGTACTGCACGCAGCAGCAGTTCGAACAGAACACCTTCCGCGGCTGTCCCGTCGACACACAGGTCGGAAGTCTGTTTCTCTACTTCTACGGGAACAATCAGGCCCAGTACGCGCCCGTGTATAACATCGAACCTCCGCCGGATCAGCCGGCCGAGCTAGGCTTCTCTGTGAGCACTCTGGCGCACATCGCGATGTTCTTCCATGTGCGCAGCGATGGGGACTATGGGCTGACCGCTGACATCGGCGACATCAACCAGTTTGCGCCCGTCCGGGTGGCGGCTCTCTCGATTTGGGGGGTCCCCGGTGACGTAGCCCACGATCCCCTCCGCGCCTCTCAGTACGGTAACTGTGGACGAGGATGTCCAAGTGGACTCGTCACTCCCAAGCCATTTCTAACGCGGCCCACGAGCTGTACCGGCACAACACTACCGATCAGCATCTCTGGCGACTCGTGGCAGAATCCGCTAGCGCCGCCGTTTGAAGTGCTTGCGGGCACGAGCCTCGCCGGCATGACGGGCTGCGAAGCCCTGTCGCTCGAGCCGACGCTGGATGTCGCGCCGAGCACGCATAGCGCAGGTGTTCCCGTTGGCTACAACGTGCATCTGGGTGTGCCGCAAAAGGAAGAACTCGAAGGGGTCGCCACCCCGGATATTCGTGACGCGGAAGTGACATTCCCAGAAGGCACCGTCATCTCGCCATCGGCGGCCAACGGGCTGGTGGCATGCTCGGACGCGCAGTTTGCGCTCAAGAGCCGCGTGCGCGGTAGCTGCCCACGCGAATCAAAAATCGGCACGATCAAGATCACTACATCGCTTCTTGCTACACCACTGCTGGGTAGCCTGTTTGTTGGTCAGCCAGAATGCTCGCCCTGCAGTCCGGCTCAAACTGAAGCCGGACAGATGCTGCACGTGCTGTTCGAAGCTGAGGGATCGGGTGTCGTGATCAAGCTCAGTGGGCATACGAAGGTTGATCAGGCAACCGGGCGTCTCACTGCCGTGTTCACCGACAACCCTCAGTTGCCCTTCAGCGACCTGGAAGTCGCGCTCGATCAGGGTCCCGCCGCGCCGCTTGTGAACCCAAGCGCGTGCGGTGCGGCGATCGCATCCGCCTCGCTGACGCCGTGGAGCTCGTCACTGCCAACCCAGGTCTCGGCGCCGCCGATATCGATTGAAGGCTGCACGCCAACGACCTTTGCACCGGGATTCGAAGCAGGAACGACGAGCAGCGCGCATGCAGGCTCCTTCAGCGCTCTGCGCGTGTCGGTGGCACGTCAAGACGGCGAACCGACGCTCGGGCGAGTCAGCGTGACGACACCTCCGGGCTTGCTCGGCGTCCTGAAGGGCGTAGCGCGGTGCACTGATGCGCAAGCGGCCGTTGACGAGTGCCCTGAAGCCTCACGGATCGGGAGCGACGCGGTCACAGTCGGAGCCGGCACAGCCCCTCTGACGCTCGCGGGCGGCAAGGTATATCTGACCGGTCCCTATGCTGGCCAGCCGTTTGGGCTGGCGATAGTCACCCCGGCACAGGCGGGACCGTTTGTGCTTGCGGGCAACACGGGGCGCGGGAGTGAGGTCGTCAGAGCAGCCATCGCGATTGACCCAAGCACAGCAGCGATCACCGTCACAAGTGATCAGCTGCCTCAAGAGCTCAACGGGATTCCGCTCGCGATTCGCAAGATCGACGTGAACATCGATCGCTCGGGGTTCATCTTCAACCCGACCAACTGCAACGCCATGACGATCCGCGGCGCGATCACAAGCGCCAGCGGCGTGCTGAGCGGTGTCGCATCCACCTTCCAGGCAGTCAACTGTGCGACGCTTCCATTCAAGCCCAAGTTCACGGCGAGCACCCGAGCCAAGGCCACCAAAGCCAACGGTGCTTATCTGCGCGTCAAGGTCGTCTCGGGCCCGGGACAGGCGAACATCCGGAAAGTCAAGGTCGACCTCCCCAAGCAACTCCCGTCGCGCCTGACGACGCTGCAGAAAGCGTGCCTAGCGAAGGTGTTCGAAACGAATCCCGCATCCTGCCCGGCCGCATCTGCGGTGGGGCAGGCCACCGCCCTTACCCCTGTACTGGCCAGCCCACTGAGCGGCCCTGCCTACCTCGTCTCCCACGGCGGAGCTGCCTTCCCTGACCTTGAGATCGTCCTACAGGGTGAAGGGATCACGCTCGTGCTGGACGGCCACACTGACATCAAGCACGGCATCACGACGAGCACCTTCAACGCTGTTCCCGATGCGCCGGTGACGAGCTTCGATCTGGTGTTGCCGCAGGGGCCGCACTCGGTGCTGGCAGCGTTCGGGAGCCTCTGCAGGAAGGCCCTGAACATGCCCACAGCGATCACTGGGCAGAATGGTGCCGTCCTCAAACAGACCACGCGCATCGTCCCGTCTGGCTGTCCGCGGCACAAGCAGGTCAAGAGGAAGCGATCGGCAGCCCGACGGAAGGGTTGACCCAATGCACCCCGGCCCGCGTTCGTCGTGGTCCTGCGGTTCGCGATGCGCGAGATGCATTCTGCGCTCATGCGCGTTCGCATAGGTGGCCGAGCATCTTCGTCGCACGCCCAGTGATCAAGCGACGTGGGCCGCAGCGCTGGCCAATCTCAACCCCGATCGGACACCGGCGACCTCCAGCATGCTTGGCACGGATCTGATGACGGTAGTGTTTCTCACTACCGTCTGCCGCCAATGCGAAAAATCGGCTTTGGGAGGCGATTTCTGCGCGGCGGGTGAGCCTCTTACAGGCTGTCCTCCCGCCTGTGCTTGCGGGCGGTAAACACTGCGCTGTAGAGTCCTCGGATCGGTTTGAGCAAGATCCGCTCAGCCGCTTTGAGGTTCATATGTGACAACCGAGCCCTGCGGACGGCGGTGCACGGCTAGACCGATCGCGTCCTGGGAGAGGAGAAATTCAATGAAAGGCATCAGGCTAATAGGCTTGGGGGTCCTGGCGGTTCTCGCCCTGACGGTCACGGCTGCTAGCGCCTCGGCGCACGAATTTATCGCCTCGAAAGCCGGCGCGAAACTCGAAGGCAAAGCTCTGAGCACGCAGGTGTTCACAACTGCGGCCGGCAAAGTCGAATGTAAAGCACTGAATGTCACAGCAGGCGAAACTGCGTTGAAATCAGAAACACAGAAACTGACGATTCAGTACAAAGAATGCAAAGCCTTTGGCCTGTCCGCCGAAATCACGCCTGCCGAATACGTTTTTAACGCTAACGGAACCGTCAACATTCAAAAAGCGATCACGATCAAAGCGGCGGGCTGCACCGTCACCGTCCCCGCACAGGAAAAACTGGGCACCATCACCTACAAAAACTCCTCACCTGTGAAAACCATCACCCTTGAACCCAGCGTCACCGGAATCAAATCCAAGGGCGAAGGCTTCGCGTGCACCTACGCCGAAGAAGCCAAAGGCACGTACGCGGGCAACAGCGAAATCGCAGCCGCAGGCGACACGCAGGAGTGGTTCTAACGGTAGCTTGCCTCAGCTGCACGGGCGCATGAGGAGACGGCCCCCGAGGCCGAACCTTCATGCGCTCCCAGCTCGGTCGCTAGCCAGCGAGAGCCGCTGGCTAGCGCACTTCGCTGACCGAGCGCGGCCCCTCCCCGACGTACTTCGCCGTGGGCCGAATCAGCTTGGCCTCGCGCTTCTGCTCCATGATGTGCGCCGACCAGCCGGCCACGCGCGCGCAGGTGAACATCGGCGTGAAGAGGTCCGGCGGGACTTCAGCGAGGTCGAGGATCACCGCGGACCAGAACTCGACGTTGGTTGCGAGTACACGGTCGGGTCGGCGCGCGTGGAGCTCGGCGAGAGCAGCCTTCTCCAGCGCCTCGGCGGCCTGGAAGCGAGGCGATCCGAGTTCGCCGGCGGTCCGGCGCAGGACCCGCGCACGGGGGTCTTCGGCGCGGTAGATGCGGTGGCCGAAGCCCATCAGTCGCTCACCGCGGTCGAGCGCGTCGGAGACCCACTTCTCTGCGTCGCCTGTCTGTTCGACTTCCTCGAGCATCTTCAGCACGCGTGAAGGGGCGCCCCCGTGCAGCGGGCCCGAGAGGGCGCCGACTGCCGCGGAGAGCGCGGCGGCACAGTCGGCGCCTGTCGAGGCCACGACGCGCGCGGTGAAGGTCGAGGCGTTCATGCCGTGCTCGGCCGCCGAGACCCAGTAGGCGTCGATCGCCTTGACGTGGTCGGGGTTTGCCTCGCCGCGCCAGCGGATCAGGAAGCGTTCGGGGATCGTCGTGCCCTTGTCGACCTCGGTCTGCGGAACCGGCGGCTGCCCGGCTTCGCGCGCAGACTGCGCCACGAAGGACAGTGCCATCACCGAGGCGCGCGCGAGATCCTCGCGCGCCTGCTCGTCTGAGATGTCGATCAGCTGACCGAAGCCCCACTCCGGGGCCAGCATCGCGAGCGCGGACTGGACGTCGACGCGGTGATCGCCCGAGCGCACCGTGAGCGCGTGCGGTTCGGCCGGCGGCAGGCCCGGCTGGAAATGGCCATCGACCAGCAGGCCCCACACCTGCTCGTAGGGGACCGCGCCGACGAGGTTCTCGATGTCGACGCCGCGGTAGCGCAGCGCGCCGCCCTCTTTGTCGGGCTCGGCGATCTCGGTGGCGAAGGCGACTACTCCTTCAAGGCCCGACTGGACCTCTGATGCAGACTGAACCGCGCTCATGGCACTCGCTTTCTGAGCTTGATGCTTGACGGGGTGGCTGCCTTGTGGGCAGGCCTACATCGTCGCAGGAATGCGCACGCGAGTAGGCTGGGGGCGCGGAGCACCCGCCCGCCGCCAGCCGGCGCAGTCTTTCCCAGGAGGAGCTATGTCCGACAGCGATCTGATGTTTCGTCCCGCGCTCGAGCTCGCCGGCATGGTGCGCTCCGGAGAGATCTCGTCGCGCGAGCTGGTCGAGATCTCGCTCGCGCGGATCGAGGAGCTCAACCCCTCACTCAACGCTTTCGTGGATGTCGACGACGAGCGCGCCCTGCAGACCGCAGAGGGGATCGGCGCCGGCGATCAGCGTCCCTTCGCGGGCGTACCGATCGCGATCAAGAACAACCGCCCCGTTCAGGGTCTACGCCTAACCTACGGCTGCTCCCTGATGGCGGAGAACATGTGCGACTACGACCACAACGTCACCCGTCGCCTCAAGCAGGCGGGCTTCGTGGTCGTCGGCACGACGACGCTGCCCGAGTACGGCATCCTGCCGGTGAGCGAGGCGCGCCTGCTTCGGCCCCACGCGCAATCCCTGGGACCTCGAACGTACGCCCGGTGGCTCCTCGGGCGGAGCAGCCGCAGCGGTCGCCAGCGGCATGCTGCCCGTGGCTCACGGCAACGACGGCGGCGGCTCCGTGCGCATCCCGGCCGCCTGCTGCGGGCTGGTCGGCCTCAAGCCGAGCCGCGGGCGTATCTCGCTGGCGCCCGAACTCGGCGACTCCTCGCTGGTGATCGACGGCGTGCTGACGCGCACCGTCGCCGACACCGCAGCGATCCTCGACGTGCTGGCCGGCTACGAGCCGGGCGATGCGACCTGGGCTCCCGAACCCGCCGAGCCGTTCGCGCAGAGCGCCGCGCGCGAGCCCGGCAAGCTGCGGATCGCCGCCACGACACTGCCGCCGATCCCCGATACGCCCGTGGACCCGCTGAGCGCGCGCGCCGTCGCGGACGCGGGCGAGCTGCTGCGCTCGCTCGGCCACGAGGTCGAGGACGTCGAGCCGCCCTGGCAGATCCCGGGCCTTCAGGAGCTCTTCGGCGCGGTCTTCTCAAGCCAGATCGCGCTCTCGATCGCCTACTCGGGGATGGTCGCGGGGCGCACGCCGACTGCTGATGACATGGAGCCGATGAGCTGGGCGATCTACTCGATGATCCAGAAACTCAACGCCATCGACGGCCTCGGCGCGGCTGTGCGCCTGCAGGCCTTCGCGCGCCGGCTCGTCTCATTCCTGGCGCCCTACGACGCGCTGCTCACGCCCGCGCTTGCCGAGCGTCCGCTGCCGCTGGGGACACTCGACACGGCCGCCCCCGATCCGATGGCGACGTTCACACGCTCGGGGCTCTTCACGCCCTTCACGCCGATCTTCAACGCCTCCGGCCAGCCCGGGATCTCGGTGCCGCTGTTCGAGGGCGAGGACGGCCTGCCGCTCGCCGTCCAGCTCGTCGGCCGTCCCGCCGGCGAGGGCGCGCTGCTGGCGCTCGCCGCGCAGCTGGAAGCCGCGCGGCCGTGGGCGGCGCGCCGGCCGGCGATGTCCGGCTCTCTGGCCGAGTGAGGCGAGCTCAGTAGTCCCCGCGGAGGTGGACGATGTACGGCTCGGCCAACCCACAACTGGGCATTGGTCAGCGCGCGCCGAGCACTGCCGCCATCCGTTGCGGCGTGACTCCGAGGGCTTCCGTCCCCGCCGCGCCGCGCGCGGAGACCATCGAGACCTCCATCAGCTCCGCCTCGTCCCAGGTGGCGAACGCGCTGGGCCCGGCTAGGCGCTCGAGCGCGCGCAGGCTGCGCGAGACGAGCGGCGTCGGCACGTGCAGCAGCGGCCGTTTGCGCCCCAGCGAGCGCAGCACCGTGCGGACGATCTCGGTGTGGCTGAGCGTCTCCGGGCCGGCCAGCTCGATCCGCTCGTGCGCGCTCGTGCCACCCTCGCGCAGGCTGACCACGATCGCAGTCGGCCACGTCCTCGGCCCAGATCGGCTGAAAGACCGCCCGCCCGCGCCCGGAGATGGGCATCACCGGCAGCAGCGCGAGGCGTTCGAGCAGCGTCAGCCAGGGGTCGCCGGGTGCATAGATGATCGAGGGGGCGAAGACCGTCGAGCGCAGCTCCGCCTCGCGAACCGCCTGCTCGGCGAGCGCCTTGGCGCGCAGGCAGCGCGTGCGGTGGTGCGGCGAGGCGCCGAGCGCGCTGAAGAACACGAAACGCTCGACGCCCTGGCGCTGCGCGGCCTGCACCATGCGCCAGGTGGCGATGCCGTTGAGCTCCTCGATCGAGCCGCGGCGCTGATCGCGGATCGCCGCCGCCAGATGCACCACGGTCTCGACACCGCGCAGCGCGTTGCGGAAGGAAGGGGGGTCGGTAAGGTCCCCTAGCGCGATCTGGACGCGCACGCGCAGCGGCCCGAGACGCCGCGGATCGCGCACCAGGCAGCGCACGGGGATGCCTTCGGCGAGGAGTCGGCGCAGCAGCGTCGAGCCCACGAGGCCGGTCGCGCCCGTTAGCAGCAGCATGCTTCGTACAATATGCGTCTCCCGCGAGGAGACCCCGCAAATCGACCCAAAGAAAGAAGCGAATGGCCTACGTAATCGCCGAGCCGTGCATTGGCACCAAGGACAACTCCTGTGTCGAGGTGTGCCCCGTGGACTGCATCCACCCGACGCCCGACGAGCCCGGATACGACGCGGCCGAGATGCTCTACATCGACCCCGAGGAGTGCATCGACTGCGACGCCTGCGTCGAGGCCTGTCCGGTGGACGCCTGCTTCGCCGAGGACCAGCTCCCGGAGGAGTGGGGCAAGTACACGCAGATCAACGCCGACTACTTCGCCAACGCCAAGTAGCGCTCTGAGTGCGCGTCTCTGCGCGCCTGAAAAACTAAAGCGTCGCTTGAGAGAATGTCTGTGAGGCCCTGCCCGCGCGATCTGCGACTCGGCGCCCGGGCCGCTCAGACATGGCCCCAACAGGCATTCTTCGTACCGAGCTCGAGACGCGCCTAGCCGCGCGCACGCTCGAGCTGATCGACATCGCTTCGGTCTCGGCTGAGGAGAGAAACATCGTCGCGCACCTGCTCGCGCTCCTGGACGGCGCCGGGGTTCCCGTGCGTGATGCGGGCGATACCTGCGTGCTGGCTGGAGCCACGCGCCGAGCGGAGCGCCCCTTCCTGCTGTTGGCCGGCCACCTCGATACCGTTCCCGCGCAGCGCAACCTTCCGGGCCGTCTGCGCCAGGATCACGTCGAGGGTCTCGGCGCGAGCGACATGAAGGGCGGCGTCGCCGTGATGATCGAGCTGGCGCTTGCGGGAGTCGCGGGCGCGGTTGACGTCGGCTACGTGTTCTTTGGCCGCGAGGAGCTCCCGTCGGCTGAAGGCGCACTGACGCCCCTGCTCGCGCGCGAGCCGGGCCTGCGCAGCGCGGATCTCGCGATCATGCTCGAGCCGACCGCGAACGTCGTGCAGGCGGGCTGTCTCGGCAACCTCGACGCTACCTGGACCTTTCAGGGCCGTGCCGGGCACTCGGCGCGGCCGTGGCTTGCCGAGAACGCGATCGATCGGGCGCTCGTTGGGATTGGGGCCCTGCACGCGATCGAGCCCTCACCGCGCGCGATCGACGGGCTCGAGTTCACGCAGGTCGTGAGCGCCACGACCCTCCACGCGGGGCTCGCGCGCAACGTGATTCCAGGTGAGGCCGTAGCGAACGTTAACTTTCGCTACGACCCCGGCCTGACCGGTAGCGCGGCCGAGACGCTGCTGCGCGGCTGGTGTGAGCCCTACGGCGAGCTCGCGGTGCTGAGCAACTCGCCAGGTGCACTGCCGCCACACGAGAACGGCCTGCTCGAGCGTCTGCTCGCGCTCAGCGGCGCGGCGATCGAGCCTAAGCAGGCCTGGACGCCCGTCGCCGAGTTCGCAGCCGCCGGCATCGAGGCGGTCAACCTCGGACCGGGCGACCCCGCGTACGCGCATCGTGTCGATGAGCGCATCGAGGTGGCCGCGCTCGCGCGCTGCCATGAGATCCTGGAGCGCTTGTGCGCCTGAACGCGGCCGTCGAGCAGGCGCCGAGCTATCCCTTCCTGCGCATCGCCCAAGCCCGGCGCGAGGCTCAGGAGCGCGGCATCGAGATCATCGACCTGACGCTCGGGCAGCCCACCGACCCTGCGCCTGCGGCCGTGCGCGAGGCGCTCGCGCGAGCCGCGCGCGAGCTCTCCTTTTGCGAGTACCCCGCCGCCGAAGGGCTGCCCGCGCTGCGCGAAGCGATCGCGGACTGGATCGCGCGACGCTACGGCGCGGTCCTCGACCCGGACATCGAGGTGCTGCCGACGCTCGGCGCAAAGGAGCCGATCGCGCTGCTCGCCCGCCTATTCGCACGCCCGGGCGATGCGATCTCCGTCGCCTCCCCCGCCTATCCGATACCCGAGCGAAGCGCTCGGGCTGCGGGGCTCGAGGTCGTGCCGCAGCTGATCGGAGAGGCGAGCGCGTGGCTACCCGATCCCGAGGCGATCCCCTGGGGCCGTGTGGCGATCGTGTGGGTCGTCAACCCGCACAACCCGACCGGTGCGCTCGCCCCGCTGGGGCTGCTCGCCGAGCTCGCCGAGCGCTGCCGCCGCAGCGACGCGATCTTCGCTGTCGATGAGACCTACTCGGAGTTCTGGTTCGAGGGCGAGGCGCCGCACTCCGCGCTCGAGCTGGAGGATCGCCGCGGCGTGGTTGTGTTCAACTCTCTCTCCAAGCGCTCCGGCCTCGCGGGGCTGCGTTCCGGCTTCATGGCGGGCGACGCGGAGATCCTGCGACGGGTCAAGCGTCATCGCAGCGACATCGGCACAACACCTCCAGCGATCGTGCAGCACGCCTCGATCGCTGCCTGGAGTGATGAAGCACACGTACGCGAGGCGCGTGCCTCCTATGCGGCCAAGCGTGAAGTGCTGCGCGCCGCCGCGCAGCGTGCGGGACTCGAGCACGCGGGCGGTCCTACCGGGATCTTCCTGTGGTTGCGGGTGCCCGGCGGCGATGACGAGCGGATGCTCGAGCTGCTGATCGAGCGCTCGCTGCTGATGGTGCCTGGCTCCTACCTCGGCGCCGGCGGCGAGGGCTACCTGCGCGCAGCGCTGACCCCCGCCACGGAGCGGATCGCGCGTGCTGCACAGCTGCTGGGCGGTGGCGCGCTCCTGCCGGCCTGAGCGGCTCAGAGGCTCGCGCCGTGGTCGCGCACGAGGTCGTTCAGCTGGACCTTGTCATAGCGCTCACCCTCGCCGAGGCGCTTGATCACGAGGACGCACGGGAGCCCGAACTCGCCGCCCGCGAAGCTGCGCGAGCGGGTCGCGCCGATCGCGACGCTCCATGCCGGTATGTGTCCACGTGAGATCTCCTCGCCGCTGTCCGCATCGATCACGGGGATCGTCGGCGAGAGGATGATTCCAGCTCCGACGACCGCGCCCTGTCCGACGCGCGCGCCTTCGATCAACATGCAGCGACTGCCGATGAAGGCGTCGTCCTCGACGAACACGGGGCTCGCCTGTAGCGGCTCGAGCACCCCACCAATCCCCACGCCTCCCGACAGGTGTACGTGCTCGCCGACCTGGGCACACGACCCCACCGTGGCCCAGGTATCGACGAGCGTGCCTCGCCCCACGTATGCGCCAACGTTGACGAAGCTCGGCATGAGGATCGAGCCTGGGGCAAGATAGGAGCCGAAGCGGGCGTAGGCGCCCGGGACGACCCGTACGTCAGAGCTCCCACTCTTGGGAGGCAAACGGTCGGCAAACATCATCGGTCCCGCCGCCGTGCGTTCCATCGGGCAGACGCGGAACAGCAGCGCGATCGCGCGCTTTAGCCATTCGTGCACGACGACCGTGTCGTCGGGACCGATTTCGGCGACGCGCAGGCGGCCACGGTCGAGCAGCTCCATCACGCTCAGTACCGTCGCGCGCACGTACTCGTCGCGGTCGCTGAGCTGCTCGCGACGCTGCCACAACTCGTCGATCTTCTGCTCGAGGACCTCTAGGCCGCCGAAGTCCGCGATGCTCGCCACGCTCGCCACCTCAGCTCACCTGTGCCGGGGTGCGCTGATCGTGGGGTGCCTCGCGCGCGGCACCGGGGGGGAGGCCCGAAGGCACGCTCGGATCGAACACGTCCGCGTCGAACTGGAGGGTTGCGAAGTAGTCGCGGCGGATCTCCTCGCGACGACGGATCAGCTCGACGCTGCCGTCGGCACGTAGGAGGAGCTCCTGCGGGCGCAGGCGCCCGTTGTAGTTGAACCCCATCGCCCAGGCGTGCGCGCCCGTGTCGTGGACGAGCAGCAAGTCGCCCTCGTGCAGTTCTGGCAGCGGGCGCTGGACCGCGAGCTTGTCGTTGTTCTCACACAGCGAGCCGACGACGTCCACACGCTGTAGACGCCGTTCGCCGCGGTCGCCGTGAAGCGTCACGTGGTGGTAGGCGTCCGGGTACATCGCCGTGCGCAACAGCGCCGCGATGCCTGCGTCGACGCCCGCGTACTCGCGCCACTTGCTCATGCGGTTGATCACGCGCGTCACGAGCACGCCGTGGGGGCCGGTGATGAAGCGCCCCGCCTCGAGGAACAGCTTCGGGCGTCTGCCCGTGCGGAACGCGTGGGAGTCTGAGAGCTCGCGTGCGCCGCGGCCGAGCGCGCCGAGGTCCAGGCGCGAGTCGGTCGGTCGATAGGGGATCCCGAGGCCGCCGCCGGCGTTGATGAACTCAAGCGAGATCCCCAGCGTGCGGTAGAGCTGCTCCTCGATCTCCAGCAGCATCGCGATCGTCGCGAGCAGTGGCTCGACGGTGAGCACATTTGAGGCGATCATCGCGTGCAGTCCAAAGCGCTTCGTGCCCAGCTCGCGGACTCGCTCATATGCGGCGATCAGCTGGTCGCGACGCAGGCCGAACTTCGCCTCGCGCGGCGAGCCGATCAGGCGATCGCCGACCCGCTCGGGACCAGGGTTGAAGCGAAAGGAGGCGAGCGATGGCGCCTGCGGCAGCTTGTCGATCAACGAGATGTCATCGATGTTGACGATCGCGTCGAGATCGATCGCCGCAGCGAACTCCTCGCGGGTCGTGTTATTTGAGGTGAAGAAGATCTCCTCTCCGCTCGCGCCGCACTCGCAGGCCAGCTCCAGCTCGGCGAGCGAGCTGCACTCCATCCCCAGGCCGCGCTCGCGCAGCATCCGCATGATCGTGAGGTTCGGCAGCGCCTTGACCGCGTAATACTCGTGGAACGGCAACCCCTCGAAGGCGCTCAACAGTCGCTTGGCAGCGTCGTTGATGCCGCGTTCGTCATAGATGTGGAACGGCGTCCCGTAGTGCTCGGCGATGGCCGGCAGATCGCGCTCAAGCGCCGCGTTGAAGGGCTGGCCGATGGGCATCGCTGGGCGCCGGTGCTCGCTAGTCGGTGCGGTGGGCCGTGATGATCGCGCGCGTGCGCAGGCCTGACACCGGGCGCCGATACGTGATCGATGCCGTGGAGACCCGCGAGAAACCCGCTCGCTTGAGTTCGTCGGCGATCCAGTGATCGGAGAGCCAGTAGAAGCCGGGAACATTGGAGGACTGCTGGACAGCGGCATCAGTTTTCGGCGAGTCGTTTGAGATCACGACGGTGCCGCCTGGCTTGACCCAGCTGTGGAACAGGCTGAGCGCGACGTGCGCGCCGTCGTGCCCGTCGTGGAGGTGGCCGAGTAGGCCGTCGGCGTAGAGCACGTCCCAGTACCCAAGCTCGGTCTTCCAGGTGTAGAGGTTGCGGTTGATCGCCGGCACGCCCGCCTGACGCGCAAGCTGCACCGCATGGTCGAGCGCGTCCACGGCAAGCACCGGATAGCCTTCGCGGCACAGCACGCGCTCGACGAAGGCGTTGCCCGAGCCGACGCTCAACAGCAGGTGCTTGCGGTCGCGGTTCAGCGCGTTACGTAGGTGCTCGAGGATCCACCAGCGATAGGTCGGGGAGCTGACCGAGGGAGTCGTTGAGTCTCCCCGGGCGATGCCGTGCTCCCACTCGTCGAAGATGCTCTGCTCCTCGTTGCCCGTGAGGTAGAAGGAGCGCAGGTCGTTCTCCAGCGCGTTGGGGTCTGCCATCGAGGTCTCATAGGTGGTGTTCATCCCACTCCTCCCATTCACTCCGAGGGCTTGATCAGGCCGAGGGCGCCGAGTCCACTCGCGAGCAGCGAGCGCATGATTCGCCCCACGGCTGCATCGGTGTCCGTATCCAGGTACCAGGTGCCGATCCGCGCCAGAAAGCGCACGAGCCCTGTCACATCGAGCGTTTTCACTGTGCGCTCGAGCAGCGGGCGCAGCTGGGCCTGCGCGACCACTGAGCGGTAGTGCTCTTCGTCGGGCAACGGCAGCGGGCCGCCGTCGTTCTTCGGATCCCACGCCTTCATCCATGCGCGCGCCAGCACCCAACCCGTGTTGCCCTCGCTACAAAGCACGCGCTCGGGTGTGATCGGGAGCGGGTCATACAGCGGGTGATCGAGGCACATCCCCATCAAGATCATCGCGGCGAGGTCCTGCGCGGCGCACGCCGGGCGCTCCTCGATCGCCAGGCTCTGAAGATCCTCGCTCGCGGTGAGCATGTCGAGCAGCTCGTCGATCAGCAGCGTGCTCTCGCCGCCCGGGCCGTCGTCGCGGTCGGTGACGACGGCGGCGTGGAGCACGGCTGTCGGATAGCTCGGCGCGCCCGGGGCCAGCCCGTGCAGGATCGCGTCGAGGTTGTCGCGGCGTTCCTCGCTGGTGAGGCGCACGAGCGTCACGTCTGTCATCTCTGTCATCAGTGAACGCCAGATCGTCAGCGCCCGAAGATCCCGCGTGGGGTTGCTGTCGGAGCCGATCAGCGGCAGGTGCTCATTGTCGGCCACCTCGACGGTGAGCGAGCCGTCCTGTGCGGTGGTGATCACCCCCTGCACAAGCGCGAGCCGCACGAGCGGCTCGATCCGCGGCACGTACTGCGAGTCGAAGATCGTCCGGTCGAAGCGCACGCCGAGGCGAGCGAGGGTCTCGTTCTGGCCGCTGACTGCCCAGTCACGCACCGCCTGCCAGATCACGAGAACCTCCGGCTCGCCCGCGGCGAGGCGCTCGAGCAACGAGTCAGCGAGATCGGGTGACTCGTGAGGCTCCTTGGCGTGCTGCGCGTGCAGACGCCCGACGAAGCGGTCGCTCTTCTCGCGTGCGCCTGCAGGGTCGGTGTCGGGCGCGAAGTGCATGTAGCCCGCCATCGCCTCGGCCATGTCGCGTCCGGCGTCGGCGATCTGTGTCTGGCGCGCGACGTGGGCGCCGGCGGCCTCCAGGGCGCTCGCGAGCGCATGGCCCAACGCGATGTTGCGCAGGTAGCCGGCGTGCAGCGCCGTCGTTGGGCTCGGGTCGCAGAAGTCGACGATGTAAGGCTTGTCCTTGAGCAGCTCGACGCCCGTGGAGGGCGTCGCCCGTGCGCCGGTGCGCGCACCGAGCTCGGGCAGCCGTTGCTCGCCGAGTTGCGCGGCGGGCGCTTCGAAAAGCAGGTCGAGTGAGGCGATCTCGGTGGCCATGACTGTGTGCCGAGGCTAGGTCGAAGAGGGAAGGCGTGTCAAGAGAGCAGACGCGTTGCGAGGCCTCAGCGAAGGGTGAAAATGCTCAGATGCAAGTCTGGCAAAGGGCTTTGAGCTTTTGATGAGATCGGCTGGATCGTCTCCGACAGCCAAGCCCGCGGCTTCCGGTATCGCGGCATGCGGACGTTGAACGGTTTCTCCAAGTTAGGAGAAATTGACATAGCGTGGAGAGAGGGAAACATTCACCGTCGTATGACTCTGCGCCTATGCAGGGCTATTCGGGTGTTGGGCGGAGTCACACTTAACATCTTGCGGCTGCGATTAGTCTCGGGCGCACAATGCAGCCAAAGCTGGAGCTAGATGCGGGGATGGTCGAGTCCTGCCGGGCGCTCGCCGCGCAGATAGCCGACCGGCTCGCTGCTGAAACCGCCGGGAGGACGACGGTGTCCGTGGAGCGAACCGTCACGCGCTTCCTCGGCGTGGACGGGATCAGCGATCTCGACGTCCCGCTCCCGAACGTGCTCGTGGAGAGCGTTCACGAGGCCGGGGGCCTGTCGCGAGGGATTGCTTACTGGCTTGGTAACGCGATGCTGCTGACCGGGCGCAGCGCTCAAGCGGTCGCCGAGGCTGTCAGCACGGGTGCGCTTGAGCTGTGCAGCCTGCCTCTCGCCGAGGAAGGCGCGATCCGAGAGCTCGTGCGACGCGAGTGCGAGGAGCGGATGGGTGAGATCGCCGGGCGCGCGGACGAGCGCCGCGAGATGCGCGAGCGTCTCGGCGAGGGACCGCCGCCGCTGCGCTACATGCTCAGCGGCACCGGCAACGTCTACGAGGACGTCGTTCACTCCGTCGCCGTCGCGGAGACCGGCGGCGATGTCGTCTCGGTCACCCGCTCGACCGCCCAGAGCCTGCTCGAGCACGTTCCCTATGGTCCCACCACGGAGGGCTACGGCGGCACCTTCGCCACGCAGGAGAACTTCCGCATCATGCGCGCGGGCCTTGACGAGTGGTGCGAGCGCAACGGTCGCTACGTGCGGCTGTCGAGCTTCTGCTCAGGGCTGTGCATGACCGAGTTCGCGACGCTCGGAGCGATGGAGGGGCTCGACAACATGGTCAACGACGCGCTCTACGGAATCCTCTACCGCGGCATCAACATGCAGCGCACGCTGATCGACCAGCGCGTCTCGCGGATGATCGCGGGCTACTTCGGGATGGTGATCAACACCGGTGAGGACAACTACCTCAGAACCGCCGAGGCGCTGCAGGCAGCGCCGTCGGTGACCGCGTCGCAGTTCATCAACCACCGCCTCGCGCTCGACTCCGGGATGCACGAGGAGCAGGTCGCACTGGGCGACGCCTTCGAGATCGACCCGCCCACCACCAACGGCCTGCTATTCGCCTGGGCGCAGGCGCAGCTAACGCGCGAGCTGTTCCCGAATTGCCCGATTAAGTACATGCCGCCGACGCGCCACATGGACGGCAACCTCTACCGCACGCACGCCTGCGACACGCTCTTCAACCTGATCACCGTCGCCACCGGTCAAGGCATTCAGACCGCGGGCGTGCCGACCGAGGGTGTCTTCACGCCGCACATGTACGACCGTGTGCTGGGTCTCGAATGCGTCGACTACGTCTTCAACTTTGCGCGTGACATCGGCGAGGAGATTCAGTTCAAGCCCGGCGGACTGATTCAGACGCGCGCGCACGAGGTGCTGCGCCAGGCGCACGAACTGCTCGAGCGAATTGCTGAGGTGGGAATGTTCGGCGCGATCGAAGACGGGACCTTCGGCGACGTACGCCGGCACATCGACGAGGGACGCGGTCTCGACGGGATCGTGCTCACCGACGAGCGCTACTTCAACCCGACGCTCGAGGTCATGAGGGGTGCGGGCGTTGTCTAGTCAGATCCGCGAGGTCGACCTGCATCGTGTGCGTCCCTACGGCGACCACCTCGACGACGGCATCCTGCAGCTGAGCTTCACGCTGCCCGTGCCGCACGGCCAAGCGGGTCGAAAGTGCGCGCTGGAGCTCGCCGGGAAGCTCGGCCTAGACCGTCCCGAGGTGGTCCACCAGCAGCGGCTGCGGGAGGGCTACACCCACTTTGTCGTATATGCGCGCTTCACCGAAACGATCGACTTCACCTCACAGCAGGTCGACGAGCTCGACCTGGAGTACCTCAGCGAAGACGAGATCGAGGCCTACGCAGCCGAGCACGTCGGCCGTCCGATCGTGGTGGTCGGTGCCTGCACCGGCTCTGACACGCACAGCGTTGGGATCGACGCGATGCTCGATCTCAAGGGCTTTCACGGCAACCGTGGTCTTGAAGGCTACCGGGCGTTCGAGGCCCACAATCTCGGCAGTCAGGTCGCCAACAGCACGCTCGTCGCCAAGGCGATCGAGCTCGATGCCGACGCGATCCTCGTCTCGCAAACAGTCACCCAGCAGGATCTGCACATTCACAACCTGACCGAGCTCGTGGAGATCGTCGAGGCCGAGGGAAGGCGCAAGCGGACGATCCTCGCCTGCGGCGGATCGCGCGTCTCCAACGAGCTCGCCAAGGAGCTCGGGTTTGACGCGGGCTTCTCGCGTGGCACCTACCCCCATCACCTCGCGACTTTCCTGGTACGCGAGGTCGCCGCGCGGATCGCAGACGCAGGCGACGCTGGCGAACGTCTCCAGACGGCTGCGGCCACGGCGGGTCGGCGCTAGCGATGTCGCTCTGCGAACTGCTCGCCTGGACTCGGCGCGTCGCGTTCGTCGGCCTGGCGAAGAACACGGGCAAGACCGAAACGCTCACGTGTGCCATACGTGAGCTGCACGAAACCGGCCAATGCGTCGGTGTCACCTCGGTCGGACGCGACGGGGAGGCCCGCGATGCAATCGACGGTCGCATCGAGAAGCCGCGCATCGATCTCCCCGCCTGGAGCCTCGTGGCAACGACCGAGACGCTGTTGCGAGCATGCCCACAGGCGCACGAGCTGCTGGTTCGCACCGACATGCGCACCTCCCTCGGGCGCGTCGTCGTCGCCCGCATGCTCGCCGCGGGAACCGTTGAGGTCGCCGGTCCGAGCGCCGCCGAGGACGTGCGCGCGGTCAGCGACATGATGCTCGCCCACGGCGCCGAGCAGGTACTGATAGACGGTGCGGTCGATCGCCGTATGGCTTCCTCGCCGACGGTCTCAGACGGCCTGGTGATGTCCACCGGCGCGGTCCTCGACGAGAGCGCCGAGCGGGTCGTGGAGCTGACCCGCAACGCTGTGGAGCTCGTGTTGGCACCCGAGCTGCTTGACCCGCTGATCCGCGCGGTCGCAGCGGCACAGCCGGAGAGCGTGCTCGTCGGCGAGGCCGATGGATCCTGGCTGTCGCTACCCGCCCGATTCGCGCTGAGCGCGACCGTGGAGCAGATCTCCGATGTCCTGCGCTCGAGTCCCTCGGGCCGCCATTTGATCGTTCGCGGCGCGCTCTGCGAGTCGTTTCTCGAGCGTCTGCTGCGCGCCGCGCGCGGGCGCGAGCTCGAGGTGAGCGTTGCCGACAGCACGAAGGTCTTCCTCGCCGAGCGCACCATTGGCTGGTACGCACGCCAGGGCCTGCAGCTGCGCGTGCTCGCCCCGATCCGCCTGCGCGCGCTAACCGTCAACCCGGTCGCGCCGCACTCGCACAGCTTCGACTCCCGGCAGCTGCGCACGATGCTCGGCGAGGCGATCCCGCGCGTGCCGGTGCTCGACGTCCGCGACCGCGAGCTGGTGATGGCGTGAGCGCCCCGGGCAAGGCGCCGCAGCAGAAGGGCACCTTGACGCCGGCGAGCGCCGATGCGAACGGCGCGCACCCGCCGGAAGGGGAGGCGGTGGGGGCCGATGAACGGCGCGCGAAGATGGAACGGATGCGCGAGGAAGGCATCGAGCCCTTCCCCTATCTGGAGAAGCGGATGCCACGCAGCTGGGTGGCGGACATTCAGGCAGCGCACGACCCCGCGGAGATCGATCCGGGCGCACACGCAGGACTCGACTACCGCGTGTGCGGACGGCTGATCGCGCGCCGCGGACACGCGAAGGCGACGTTCTTCGATCTGCGTGACCAGTCGGGCTCGATTCAGCTCGTCGCACGAGCTGAGGCGATGGGGGAGGAGGCCTACGAGCGCATGCTCGAACTCGACATCGGTGACATCGTGAGCATCGACGGCAGCGTCTACGTCACGCAGCGTCGCCAGCTCGCGCTCGGTGTCAGTAGTTGCACGCTGCTCGCCAAGGCGTTGCGCCCGCCGCCCGACCGCCATCACGGCGTGGAGGACATCGGCACTCGCTACCGCTACCGCGAACTCGACCTGCTCGCGAACGCCAAGACGCGCGAGATGTTCTTCAAACGGACCCATGCGATCGAGGCGATCCACGCGATCCTGCGCGAGAAAGGCTTCACGCAGATCGAGACGCCGATGCTCCAGGCGCTCGCCGGCGGCGCGAACTCGCGCCCCTTCGCGACCCACCACAACGCGCTCGACGTGGACCTGCACCTGCGCATCTCCGTCGAGCTCTACCTCAACCGCTGCATCGTGGGAGGCCTCGAGAACATCTACGACCTCGGCCGCGCGTTCCGCAACGAGGGCATCTCTCACCGCCACAGCCCCGAATTCACAATCCTCGAGTGCATGATGAGCTACGCCGACTACCTCGACGTGGCCGTCTGGTGCGAAGAGCTCGCCGAGGGCGTTGCCTTGCGCACGCTGGGGACGACGAAGATCGAGCAGTACGACGGGCAGGTGATCGATCTCGCGCGGCCCTGGAAGCGGGTGACGTTGCAGGAGGCGATCCTCGAGGCGGTCGGCGTGGACTATCTGCAGGCCAGCCGCGAGGAGCTGATCGAGGTGCTCGACGAGCCCGGCATCGACCCCGAGATGACGTGGGCCAAGCTCGCCGAAGAGGTCTATGGCAAGTACGTCGAGCCAAACCTGATGCAGCCCACGCACGTCCTTGACTTCCCGATCGAGCTGTTCCCGATCTGCAAGCGCCACTCACGCGACCCGCGTCTCGGCGAGCACTTCGACACGGTGATCCGTGGCATGGAGGTGCTCTCCGGAGACACCGAGCTCAACGATCCGCTCGATCAGTGGGACCGCTTCGTCCAGCAGCGCAAGCGCCGCCCCGGCGACGACGGCGATCAGCCGCACCCCTACGACGAGGGTTATGTACGTGCACTCGAATACGGGATGGCGCCGACGACGGGCGGAGGCATGGGCGTCGACCGCTTCCTGATGATCCTCTGCGGCGTGGAGTCGATCCGCGAAGTGGTGCCGTTCCCGACGCTGCGCGAGCTGCGCTGAGCCACGCTCGCCGGACGCCGGGCGCTGGTGCTCCGCAGATGCTGGTGCCCTCAGGCGCTCGTCACGGTGCCGTCGGCGGGCGACACGCCCGCGTAGTCACCGTGCAGCACGTCGAAGATCGGCACATCGGGGATGGCTTCACCCAGCATCGCGCGCAACTCGGCCGAGTCGAAGCTGTGGGACTCGGGCGCGAGCGGGTTAACGGTCAGGGCGGCCAGCGCGATCGTCTCGAGGGCGCGCAGCTCGATGCCCTGAGCGCGATACCAGCCGAGCCCGTGCCTTGCGAGGAAGACCTTCGTCGGGTCGGTGACGACGACCGTGAGCTCGCGCCCGCGTCGGTGCGTGGCGTGCGCGAGCTGGCTCAGGAAGCGGTCGGGCAGCGCGCCCGCGACGAACAGCCAGCGTGCAGGCGCGTGGGCATCGAGCTGCTGGGCGATCTCGGTGCCCTCGCTTGTGAGCACGTAGCGGGGCGGCAGTGCCACCGGCTCGAGATCCTCACTGATCAGCGCGCTCACGGTGGGCTGCTTGCTCAGCAGGGCTCGCAGTTCTCGCGAGTTCTCGCCGAGCACTGGGAGGCGCACGAGCTCGACCGCCTCGCGCGTGATCGCTCACGATCTCTTCGATGTCTTCGCTGAGCACCGCGCCCGTCGACGATCACCAGGCCGTCCGCGACGTCAGGTGAGGATGCCGCGCGGCGGTCGATCGCGCCGTCGATCAGCACCTGCTCGGCGCCGTAGTCGAGCATCGCTTCCGCGACCGCGCGTAGGCCCGCGGAATCGCTCGGTCCTGCCACCTCGATCGCTCCCCGCCCACGCAGCCGCGCGATCAGCACCTCGCCCAGCGGCGTGCGCACGCCGGTGCTCTGGAGCAGCTCATGGGGCAGCGCCGCTCGCGCGCAGCAGCGCGTCGGTGGTCGCGACGAGGCTGCCTCCGGGCAGCAGCACGCGCGGGCTTGCGAATATCGGAGTCGATCACGTCGCGCTCCTCGCCGTCGCGGCCCACGGAGGTCACGCCGACGTGGCGGCCCTGCGCCTCGAGCTCGCGCAGGAGCGCCGCGAGCGCCTCGGTCTTGCCGGTGTTCTTTGCGAGCCCGACGAGCGCCAGGCGCCGGGCGGACGCGGTCAGCTCGCTCAGCATGGCGGTCCTACTCAGCGCGGGGTGGCGACGCGGGCGGCGAGCTCGCGCACGATGAAGGTCGCGAGGTGGTGCGGTTCGGTGCCCTTGGAGAAGCCCGCGTCGTAGCCGAGCTCCTTGGCGAGCTCGTTGGAGACGCGCGGGCCGCCACAGGCGAGGATCATCTCCCCGCGCCTGCCCTCGGCCTCGACCATCTCTACGAGCTCGGTGAGGTTGTGCACGTGCAGGTTCTGCTGGGTGACCGTCTGGGAGACGAGGATCGCGTCGGCGTCGACCTCGATCGCCTTTGCGAGCAGCACGCTGTTGGGCACCTGGCTGCCGAGGTTGTGGGTCTCGAAGGCGTGGTAGCCCTCGAGGCCGTGGTGGCCGTGGTAGCCCTTGAGGTTGAGCATCGCGTCGATGCCGACGCTGTGCGTGTCCGAGCCCGTGCTCGCGCCGACGACGACGACCTTGCGGCCCAGGTGCTCGGCGGCGAAGCGCTCGATCTCATCCTCGCTCATGTACTCGATGTCGAAGCCCTCGCCCTGTAGCGACTCGAAGTCGACGCTCTGCGTGCAGCGCCCGTACATCACGAAGTAGGTGTAGCCCTCCGTCAGCTCCTCGTAGTGGACGACCTCGGGCTCGTCGAAGCCCATCTTCGCCGGCCAGTTCGAGCGCCGCCTTGCGTGCCGCCAGCGAGTAGGGCACGGGCAGCGTGAAGCTCATCTGCACGAGCCCGTCGCCGAGGTGGTCGGCGTAGGGCCCGACCGCCGCGAGGTTCGACCTCTCTAGGCATAGCTCGCCTCCCGCATCAGCCCGACGACGGGGTTGAAGTAGCCGGGGTCGGTCTCGACGATCCCCTCGAGGCCGCGGCCCTCGTCGACCTTGCGGCTGACATCGCCGAAGCTCGCCTGCTCGATCGCCTGGAACAGCCCCGTCTCGGCGATCCGCTCGAGCAGCTGCTGGGCGCCTGCGAGCACCTCCTGGGCACGCGTCTGGATGATGCCGCCGCGCTTGAACTCGATCTCCTCGCCGAGGTCGCGCGCCGCGTTGAAGACGTAGTCGACGTTCTGCAGGCCGAGCACGCGGTCGTGGATGTGTGGCGTGAAGATCCCCTCCGTCGGCACGCCGATCGTCTGGATGCCCTGGCCGGTGGCGATCGTGACGAGGTTGAACAGCGAGTCGGCCGCGTGCGTGCGGAACAGGTTGCCGTCCATGTGGCGCGTCGGTGGCATGTACTTGACGGGGCAGTCGGGAAACAGCTCGCGCGTCAGCTGCGCCTGGGCCCACTCGTAGAGCAGGCTGTTCGTGACCGGCACGTCGATCTCGAAGGCGTCGCCGAGTCCGATCTGCGCGTCGGGCACACCCGAGGCGTGGGCGAGCTGGTGGTTGATGAACTGCGATGCCGTCACCGAGGGCGCGGCCTCGAGGGCGTCGGCGGTGCGCAGGTAGTTGTCCTCGCCGGTGTTGATCACGACGCCGAAGTAGCCGTTGATCATGCGCGAGATGCGCTGGTCGATCAGGCCGCGCACGATGTTGATGTCGCGGTAGAGGATGCCGTAGAGGGCGTCGTTGACCATGTTGTCAAAGCCCTCCCAGGCGCCCATCGCGGCGATCTCCGACATGCACAGGCCCGAGCAGAAGCTCGACAGGCGCACGTAGCGGCCGTGCTGCTCGGACCACTCGTCCATCGCTTCGCGCATGATGCGGAAGTTGGCCTGCGTCGCGAAGGTGCCGCCGTAGCCCTCGGTGGTGGGGCCGTAGGGCACGTAGTCGAGCAGGCTCTGCGCGGTCGAGCGGATCACCGCGACGATGTCGCCGCCGGCCTGCGCGACGGCCTTCGCGTGCACGACGTCCTCGTAGACGTCGCCGGTCGCGGTAAGCACGTAGCGCAGCGGCGTGGGCGGTCTCGCCGAGGCGCTCGCGCGTGGTGCGACGCTCTGCAAAGCGCTGGTTGATCTCGCCCAGTTTCGCGGCGCACTCCGCGTTGACGCGCTCTTGGACGGTCTGCTCGTCGGCCTGCTCGAGCGCGAGCAGATCGAGCTCGCCCGCGCTCACCGCCTCAGCGATCTGCTGCGGGCTGCGCTCGGTCTGCACGCATCGCGTTGCCGAGCCAGTGCGCGATCCCCCGGCCGAGGGCGCCCTGCGTCGTGAACGTGGTCGACGAGCACGTTCGGCAGCGGCACCTCGAGGCTGTCCGCGCCGTCGACGCCGAGCAGGCGCGTGACGCTGCGCTCGACCGAGACGGTCGTGCGCCCGGCGATCTGCTCGCCGACCTCATCGGCGATCTGCTTGGCCGCCTGGCGGCAGGCCGCCACGACGCCGGGGTCGAGATCGAGCTTGGAGGCAGCTCATTGCAGGTCCCTCACGATCGGGAAGGGGATGACCTCGCGCAGCGTGTCGCGTTCGGTCAGGATCATCACCAGGCGGTCGACGCCCATGCCGCCGCCCGCCGTCGGCGAGTAGCCGTACTCGATCGCGCGCGCGTATTCCTCGTCGTTGGGGTGCGGCACGTCCTCGTCGTCGATCATGCGCCGCTTGCGCTGGTCGACGAAGCGCTGCCACTGGTCGACGGGGTCGTTGAGCTCGGTGTCGCCGCTGACGAGCTCGATGCCGCCGATCACGGCGTCGAAGTGCTCGCCGAGCTCGGGGTGCACCGAGTGGCGCTTGGTGATCGGGAAGGGCTCGAGCGGGAAGTCGAAGACGTGCGTGGGCTGGTTGATCGTCGACTCGATTTTCTCGGAGTAGATGTCGGCGACGACCTCCGCCCAGGTCGCGGCCGGGTCGATCGGCGCGTCGAGCAGCTCGGCGAGCTGCTCGCGCGTGGACTCCATGAAGTCGACGCCGAAGCGCTCGAGGATCAGCTCGCGCATCGTGATCCGCCGCCACGGCTTGGCGAGGTCGATCTCCTCGCCGCGTCGTTTGATCGAGCGTGCGTCCGAGCGCCTTCTGCGCTACGTCGCGGAACATTTCTTCGGTGACCGTCGCGACGTCGTTGTAGTCGGAGTAGGCGCACATGAACTCGATGATCGTGAACTCCGGGCTGTGCTTTGGCGAGATGCCCTCGTTGCGGAACACCTTGCCCATGTCGTAGACGTTCTCCATGCCGCCGACGATGCATCGGTTGAGGAACAGCTCGACCGAGATGCGCAGGTAGAGGTCGCGGTCGAGCGCGTTGTGGTGAGTCGTGAAGGGTCGCGATCCAGCGCCGCCGGCAAGCGACTGCAATGCGGGCGTTTCGATCTCGACGAAGTGGCGCTCGGCGAGCCATTCGCGGATCGCGAGGATGATCTTGTTGCGCGTGATGAACAGCTCGCGCGTCTCCTGGTTGGCGATCAGGTCGAGCTCGCGGTAGCGGTAGCGCGTGCCGGTGTCGCCGAGGCCGTGGTGCTTGTCCGGGCGGTGGGCGCAGCGTCTTCGTGAGTAGCGTGCACTCGATCGCGGCGAGCGCGAGCTGACCGCGCTGGGTGACGTAGACGCAGCCGTCGACTGAGACGATGTCGCCGATGTCGAGGTTGAGGATGCGGTCGTAGGGCTCCTGCCCGAGCGAGTCCACGCGCAGCACGATCTGGATCGAGCCCGACAGGTCGCGCAGATCGAGAAACGCCGTCTTGCCGTGCCCGCGCCGGGAGATCAGCCGGCCGGCGACGAGGTAGCGCATGTCGGGATGCTCGCCCTGCTCGAGCTCGGCGGGCTCGTGTGCGGCGTGGATCTCGGCGATCCGCGTGCGCCTGCCCCACAGCGTCACGGCGGGGTAGGGCTCGATGCCTTCAGCGCGCAGCCGCTCCATCTTGGCGCGCCGTTCGTCGAATTCGACGACGCCGTTCTCGCCCGTGGGCGATCCGGGCTGCTGGTCGTCCTGCTCCCTCTCCTGCTGGTCCGTTCCTGGCATTTTCGAAGACGATCCTCTCAGGTGGCACGCAGTTGTCAAGCGTGTGGGTGGCCGGGCTGGGCCCAGGGGCCCGCGCGCGTAGGCCTACCGGCCTACGGCTCAGACGGGCATGTCGCTTGTGGCGAGGGCCTTGCTCAGGCCATCGGCAGCGACATGCCCACGGGTTTGCGGCTCTCGGCCGGTCCCGGAGCGGATACGCCAACCTCGATGAGCGGCAGCACGGGCAGCGCGATCGGCGCCATCGCGATCATCCCGCGTGCGACCTGGCGGATCGCCTGCGAAGCCGGGTCGTCGGGGTCCTCGATCACGAGCGGCGTGCCGCTGTCGGCCTGCGCGCGCAGGGGCATCGTCAGCGGCACCTTGCCGAGCAGGGGCACGTCGAGTTCGTCGGCAAGTTCGTTGCCCCCGCCCTCGCCGAAGATCGTGAAGCGCTCGCCCGAGGGGGTCGTGAAGGCGGACATGTTCTCGATCACGCCCGCGATCTCCAGATCGACCTTGTGCGCCATGTGCGCCGAGCGGCGCGCCACCTTCTGCGCGGTCTGCTGCGGGGTGGTGACGATTAGGAACTTGGCCTGCGGCAGCAGCTGCGCGAGCGTCATCGAGACGTCACCGGTGCCGGGGGGCAGGTCCACGAGGAGGTAATCGAGCGCGCCCCAGTCGACGTCCTGCAGGAACTGGGTCAGCGCCTTGTGCAGCATCGGCCCGCGCCAGACGACCGCGGCGTCCTCCTCCACGAAGAAGCCGATCGACATGACCTTCACGCCGTGCGCATCGAGCGGGATGATCTTGCGCTCGGCCGAGACCGGCGGGCGCGTGGCGCCGAGACCGTACATGCGGGGAATCGAGTAGCCCCACACGTCGGCGTCGAGGATCCCCACGCGCTTGCCTTCGGCGGTCAGCGCCGCGGCGATGTTTGCGGTCAGCGTCGACTTGCCGACGCCGCCCTTGCCGGAGCCGATGCAGATCACGTTGCTCACCTGTGCGAGCGAGCCCGCGGGCAGGCTGCCGCGTCCAAGCTTTTGTTGCAGCGCCGCCTTCTGCTCGTCTGAGAGCACGTCGAAGTAGACGTTGCAGTGGGTCACGCCGTCGAGCGCTGAGACCGCATCGGCGACAGAGGACTGGAAGTGGCCCTTGATCGGGCACCCCGGCGTCGTGAGCGAGACGGTCACGTCGACCACGCCGTTGGCGCCGATGTCGATCGAGCGGACCATGTCGAGCTCGACGATCGAGCGGTGCAGCTCTGGGTCGATCACTACCTCGAGCGCCTTGAGGATCTCATCGCGAGTGGTCACGACGCTCATTGTGGCAAACCCGGGCAGCGCTCCGGCGTGGGGCCGGCCGCAAAGGCCGTCAATTGGCGGGCGCGATGCTGTGCGGCCGCCGTGGAAGCGCGTCGAGGAGGCCCACGGCGAGCGCCCGCCGGCCTCCGAAGCTGAGTCGCTTGTAGTCGGCTGCCGGCCCGAGCGCGTCGACCCATGCGTCGGTATCACCGGCGACATGGCTGTGCACCGCTTTCGCGGGCTCCTCGACGCGGACGCGGCCTGCGCGGATCCGGTATCCGATGTGGATGGGGGGCTGGTGGCGGTCGAGCAGCGTTGCCTGGACGTTGCCCTCAGCGATTGTCCGGGTGTCCTCGATGAGGATCGGGACCGCACGCAGCAGCAACTCGATGCCCACCCTTTCGCGGGCCTGCGGCAGCGACCACATGTGGAGCATCCCCCACCGTGCCAGAGCGATAGCGATCGGCAGGAGCTCGCGCCCGGCGTCTGTGAGCTCGAGCTCCACTCGCGGAGGCATCTCTTTGTAGCGGGTGCGCGTCAGCAGCTTGAGCGCCTCCATCTGCTGCACGTAGCGCTCGAGCACGCCGGTACTGATGCCGGGAAGGCTGCGCTGGAGTTGGCTCAGGCGCATGCGTCCGCTCGCAAGCTGTAAGACGATCAGCAGTGTCCAGTGGTCCCCCGTGGCGGTAAGTGCGCGACCGAGGGGCGTCCACGATCGGTGCGCGCGCGGCCGTCTTGGGATCGTGTCCCGAGGTGTACGCGGCGGCCCCCCGTTGGCTGTCATAGCTCGAACAGTCTATTCGATAGAACGGAACTAAACATTTCCTTGAACTTCAGTGCAGTACGTGTCTCCATTCGCCTCGAGCGGTGACGCGACGGCCGTTCAGCATTGACGCGACGGCCATAAAACAGGCGACGGCTCGTTACCCCGAGGGGCCTGTTAAAAGACCCGCGGGCGGTGGGGGCCGCCCGCGGGTCGAGGGAGGAGAGGGTGCTACTACTGCCGGCGGGATATGAGGCCGGCAGACTTTCCCGATCCGGCCTCTCCGAGCCGGGCGGGGGAAGGGTTTGGATCAGACCAGGCTGAGAACGCGCTCCTGGAGCTTTGTCGCGAGCTCGGGCACGCGGCCAGCGATGTCGCTGCCGTTCTTGGCGATCGCTTCGCGACGCTCGTCGATGTCGCTGACCGTGCTCTCGATCACACGACGACGCTGGCGCAGTTCACGCTCGACGCGTACGCGCGCTTTGCGGACCTCGCGCTCGAGGCGGTTACGGGCCGTTGCGCCGCGACGCTCGAACTTTTTGAGCTGTGCCTGCGTCTTGGATGTCGATGAGTAGGTCGAGATCGTCTCGCTGACCGTGTCCACGACGCGGTCGCGGGCGATCAGGGCGGCACCGACGGGGATCAGCACCGCGCGCTCGGCGTAGTCGCCGAACACACCGGCTGTCTCGCGCGTCGCGGTCTGCGTCTGGCGCAGCGTCGAGGAGGCCTGGTGGGTTGCGCGGGTGCGCGCGCCCTTGGCGTGGGCCGCTTTGGCTTTGGTGGTGCCGCGGCTCGTGGCTTTTTTGGCGGCGGCCGGTTTGCGGGCGGCTTTCGCTCGAGCTTTCGTGGCTTTGGGTGAGCTGGTGCTTACGGTGGGCATCTGAAGTGGGCTCCTCTGTATTCCTCGCCGGTTGCGAGGGATGGGTATGTGTGTTCGCTTTAGATCGCTGGTTCTGGCGAAGCGAACACCTGTTTGTAACCCGCTCGAGGTAGATCGTTACAGGACGATCCTATCAGGATGTGAATTCCCTGTAACTCCGGGGCCAAGGAGGGGATCAGCTTGTAACAGGAGGAACATGCGTTCGGCCATTGCTGCCCGCGTCAAGCGCCCCGTTTGAACGCATTCGCTCCAGCCAGCGCGCGGGCTGCTCGAGCTCCTCGGGGCGCGGCAGCGAGTCCGGTCCCCGCCAAGCGCGGGCCAGCATCTCGGGACCGCCGTCAGCGACGACCGCGTCGCAGAAGCGCCTACCAAGCTCGTACTGGCGCATCTTCATCTCGAGCCCGAGCAGTCGCTCGAGCACCCGCCAGGGCAGCCCGCTGGCCGATCTCCGATCGGTCTCGCGTCGACGATTCATCGCGGTGCGCAGACGCGGCAGCGAGGGCAGCATCTCGGCGCCGATCACATCCATCGTGTGCTCCGCGTGACCCTCGATCAGCGACATCGCGGCCTGCATTCGCTCGACGAGCTCCCAGCGGTCCTCGCCGAGCGTCAGACGCAGGAGCTGACCGCTGCGGGCCCGCTCGATCATGTCCCGCAGCTCGCCGGCGCCGGGCATCTTTCCCAGCCGGCTGCTCAGCGAGGACTTGCCGGTGGCGCTCACCTGCAGGCCGTCGATCAGCTCTTTGAGGATGCCACCGAGGTAGTCGCGCAGCCACGGTGCGCCCGAGAACTGGACCGCGTGAGTGATCTCGTGGATCGTTACCCACAGCACCAGCTCGTCGCGGTCGACGTTCAAGTTCTGGGCGGCCTGCGCAAGGTTCGGGGCGAGCAACAACAGGCGCGGCGCGACGGTGCCGTCAAGCAGCGCGAGGTCGTACTGGCCGAGCACTCGCTGGGAGAGCATCCCTGTGAGCGCGCCGATCTGCGCGCCGAGCATCAGCCCCGAGGCGGCTCTCATCGGGCCGGCGAGAACGCCTGTCTCCTTACCCAGCTTCTCGGTCAGCGGTGCCAGCATCGGGCGCATCGTGCGCAGGTTTGCCGCGATCCAGGCGGAGCGGTCGACGACCTCCAGCGGCGGCAGCGCGCTCGGCAACTCCAGGCCACTGTAGGCGCTGACGCGGCCCGCGAAATCGAGCGCGAGCGGCTCGATGCTCGCAGCCCGTACGCCGCCAAATGGCGGCGAGCCGGCGATCATCTCTCCGATCCGCTGGGCTGAGCTCCAATCGACCACGTCCACTTACAGAGCGTAGCCCGGTCGATTGCGATCTCCCGCGTATTCTTGGTTTGTGACGAGCTCTGAGATCGCGCAAGCGCCCCTGCAAGGCACACCGCGCGAGGAGCAGCCGGGCAGCTTTCTCAAGCGCGCCGAGGTCCGCGACGCGTTGGCCTGGATGCGTCTGCTGATCGATCCCGCAGACGCCGCCGCGGTCGTGCGCGCGCTCGCACGGCCGCCCGTGGAGCTGCGCCAGGTCGACCTCGCACGGGTGATCGCGCTCGCTCGGCGGCGCAAGCTCGACCTCGTGCTGGGCCTCACCGCGGCGATTGAGTCCCCCCAGGTGCCACCCGAGGCGCGCGACCGCATCCAGCGCTTCCTCGAGCTGCACCGCAGCGCCGCCGCGGAGCTGGACACAGTCGAGCCGGACGTCTTCCTTGGCCGCCTGATCGACCGTCTCGGCATGCGCTCGCGCCCACTGCTGGCACCCGAGGAGGCAGCTGAGCAGCGCAACAGCCTCGAGCGGCTGCGCGCGCTCGCGGTCGCCTTTGTCGCCGCGAGCCCGCGCTCGAGCACGCGCGATCTCGCCAGGCACCTCGCGACGGTCGTGCCCGAGAGTCCCGTGGAAGCGGTCGCGGGCACCGGGCAGGTCGAGGGCGGGGTCGCAGAGGATCGACTGGAGGCCACGCTGCGCCTCCTGCGCGAGGAGGTGCTCGACAGCGTGGCCCGGATCGGCGGGCGCCTCGGCGAGTTGCGCCTGGACACAGAGCTGGACATCTCCCACGGCGTCGTGCGCTACCTCGAGTTGCTCAAGCTCTCTGCGCTGCTGCAGCGTCCCGAGGAGCAGGATCTCGCAGAGGCACTCGCCGACGTCAACGCGCGCCTGCTGGGGGCGGCGACCTCGCTTCAACGCGAGATTCTGCAGACCTCGACACTAGACGAGGCGCTGCTCGACGTCGAGGGCGATGCGCGCCTGCACGCGCAGGCACTCGTTCCGCGCGAGGAGCACTCGCTCAGCCCGTTCCTTCCCCGCAAGGGCGTTGGTCTCGCTCTCTCGGCCTCGGATATCCAGACCTACCGCAGCTGCCCGCTGCGCTACAAGTTCGCGCGCGTCCTGCGCATCCCGACCGAGCAGACGGTCCACCAGCGCTTCGGGATCGTCGTGCACCAGGTGCTCGAGCGCTTTCACTCCGAGGACGGCAAGACGCTCGCGCAGATGCTCGAGCTGCTCGAGGTCGTCTGGCGTCGCAGCGCGCTCGGCGAGAGCCCCTCAGAGCTTGAGCTGATGGCCAAGGCGCGCGATGCCCTCAGTCGCTACCACGCGCGTCTTGACACGCAGGCGAGCGAGCCGGTGTGGTTCGAGCGCGCCTTCGCCTTTCGTCTCGGGCCGCATCATTTGCGCGGGCGCGTCGATCGCGTCGACCGGTTGGGCGAGGGCTCCGAGGTCGAATATGAGCTGATCGACTACAAGACGGGGCGTCCCAAAACGGCCGAGCAGCTGAGCGACGACATCCAGCTCTCGCTATATGCGCTCGCGGCGCGCGAGGCCTGGCAGCTGGAGTCCTCACAGCAGGCCTACTACTACGTGCTCGACGACCTCAAAGTGCCGGTCCCGCGCGACGAGCGTGACGCGGCGACGGTCACCCAGATCGTGCTCGAGGTGGGTGAGGGCATCCTCGCGCAGTCCTTTGAGCCCACGCCCTCGCACGCGGCCTGCTCGATCTGCGACTACCGCATCGTCTGTCCGGCCGCGGAGGGCTGAAGCGCTACTTGCCCTCGCGGCCGCGCTGACGCAAGAAACGCTGGAATTCGCGCGCGATCATGTCGCCCGAGGGCACATCGTCGGGTGAGCTCTGCTCCTCGCTGTCTGCGGCCTGCTCGAGGCGTTCGACGAAGGCCAGGATGTCGGGGTCGCTCTGTACGGCCAGCCCAACTTGACGTTCATAGTCTGCGGCCGCAGACTCGAGCTCGGAGACGTCGACGGAGACCCCGACGAGGCCTTCGACCTTACGCAGTAGCGCGAGTGCCGCCTTGGGGTTAGTTGCAGCGGCGACGTAGTGGGGAACGGCTGCCCACAGGCTCGCCGCCGGCAGGCCGGCGTCGGCGCAGGCGGTGTGCAGCACGCCGACGATCCCGGTTGGCCCCTCGTAGGCCGAGGGAGAGAGGCCGAGCCGCTCGAGCATCGCCAGATCGGAGGCGTGGCCGCTCATCGCCACGGGGCGCGTGTGCGGCACGTCGCCGAGCAGCGCGCCGAGCGAAATGACGGCCTGCACGCCAAGCGCCTCGGCGAGGTCGACGATGTGCGCGCAGAAGGCCCGCCAGCGCATCGAGGGCTCGACACCCTGCACTAGCACCAGATCGCGCGGCGCGCGCGGTGCGAGCGCTTCGAAGACCTCGACCGTCGGCCAGGAGATCTCGCGTCGCTCGTGCTCGTCGAAGCGAATGCAGGGGCGGTTGGCTTGGAAGTCGTAGAACTCCTCGGAGTCGATGCGCGCGAAACGCCGCGCGTTGAGCGAGGAGTTCAGGAAGGAGACCGCGCTCGAGGCGGCGTCGCCGGCGTCGTTCCAGCCCTGGAACGCACAGACCATCGCGGGGGCCCTGAGGCCATCAGGACGGCGGTCCCAGATCAGGGGCTGCATCCGAACCACCGTACATCATGCGAGCATGGCCTCCGCCGCCTCCACGCTCCCCACAGACGTCCAAAGCGTCGCCACGCTCCGCGCCGAGGAATCGGTCGATGCCCTGTTCGCATGTACGCGCAAGGAGCGTCAGATATCGCGCGCGGGAACCCCCTATCTGACGCTCGAGCTGCGTGACAGCAGTGGCACGATCGTCGCTCGCGCGTTTCGCGATGCCGACGTGCTGGCGGGGCGCTTTGAGCGCGGCGAGCTCGTGCGCGTACGCGGCCGGGTGACGCGATTTCGCGATGAGCTTCAGATCGAGGTCCGCTCGATCGCCCGCGCGGAGCCCGCGGAGGCCGATCCGGCGCAGTTTTTGCCGAGCGCCTACCGCGACCTGGACGAGCTCGAAGGTTTCCTCGAGCACCTGGCCCGCGAGGTCTATGACCCGGCTCTGAAGGCGCTGCTCGTCGCGCTCCTCGGCGACGGCGAGCTGCGCGCGCAGATCCGTTTGGCTCCGTGCTCGCCGCCGCCGCGCGCGGCGCAGGGGGGTGGTCGCGTGCTTTCGGGCCATCACTCCTACCTTGGCGGGCTACTCGAGCACACGGTGGCGGTCGCGACGATGGCAGGCGAGCTGTGCATCTTGCACCCCCGGCTGGACCGCGACCTGCTGCTGACGGCGGCGATCGTTCACGATCTCGGTAAGACGCGCGAGTTCAGCTATGGCGCGGAGATCGAGCGCAGCAGTGAGGGGCGGCTGCTCGGCCACGTCGAGCTCAGCCTGCGGGTGATCGCGGCACACATGCCGGCGACGCTCGATGGTGAGCGACGCCTGGCGCTCGAGCACTGCGTGATCGTCCATCACGGTGCCGACGGTGCCGCGGGGCAGCGCTTCGCTTCGCCTGAGGCGCTTGCGCTCTACCGGCTGAACGCGCTCGACGCTCAGGTGAAGGGCGTGCTGGAGCACGGCGCGCCAGGGTTTGCTTCCTAAACACCGCGCGCCGGGGATCGCTTCCTAAAACCTCATCAATCCGTGTCAAGGCGTGGCTCGCCGCTGCCGATAGGAAGCGGTGATGAGCGAGAGCTCCACCTTCGATACTGAACGCGCCGCGAGCGCGCTCGCCGACGACCGCCGGCAGACTCCGCGTGAGTCCAGCGCGAACGCCACGGGGCTCTACCCCCCGAGGAATCCCGGTCGCTCCACCCGGATGATCGGCGAAGTCGTCGTCGACCTTGGCTTCGCGGACCGCGAGACGGTCGAGGAGGCGGTCGCGGCGGCGCGTGAGCAGGGTCGTCCCACGGGTCTCGTGCTCGTCGAGCGCGGCATCCTGCGCCACGACCAGCTCGCACGCGTCGTGGCAGAGCGCTTCGGCCTGGACTTCGTCGATCTGTCGGTTTACGACCTCGACGTCGGCGCGACGAACCTCGTGAGCGCCGAGAGCGCCAAGCGCTACCAGGCGCTGCCGGTCGGCTTCACCGACGACGGCGCGGTGCTGCTGGCGATGGCCAACCCCACGAACGTGCTGACGATCGACGACATCGGCATGATGACCGGCCGACGGATTCGCCCCGCGGCGGCCTCGGTCGAGGACCTCAACCTGCTGCTCACGAGGCTCGTGCGGATGGACGAGTCGATCGAAGACATCGTCGACGAGGACGAGGACCGCGACGCCGAGCAGAACCTCTCGCTCGACGACGGCGACGACGGCGCGCCCGTCATCAAGCTCGTGCACTCGATCGTCGCGCAGGCTGTCCAGCAGGGCGCCTCCGACATTCACGTGAACCCCGAGGAGGGCGACACGCGCGTGATGTTCCGCGTCGACGGCGTGCTGGCTCCCGCGGCGACCGTCAAGCGCAAGATGGCCACGGCGGTCGTCTCGCGTATCAAGATCATGTCCGACCTCGACATCTCCGAGAAACGCGTGCCCCAGGACGGGCGCTTCGCGCTGACCGTCGACGGCCGCCGCGTCGCGATTCGCGTCGTGACGCTGCCGCTCGTCAACGGCGAGGGTGTGGTCATGCGCATCCTCGACGCTGGCGTCGTCGTCGACGACCTCGAATCGCTCGGCATGCAGGACGAGGAGCAGAAGCGCTTCTCGACAGCGATCAACCGCCCCAACGGCGCAGTGCTCGTGACGGGACCGACCGGATCGGGGAAGTCCACGACGCTCTACACCGCGCTGAATGCGCTCAACGACGGCGAGCGCAGCATCCTCACGATCGAGGACCCTGTCGAGCAGCGGATCGCCGGCATCAAGCAGATGCAGATCGCCCCCAAGGCAGGCGTGACCTTCGACGTCGGCCTACGCTCGATGCTGCGCGCCGATCCCGACGTGATCATGGTTGGCGAGATCCGCGACCGCCAGACCGCGCACATCGCTGTCGAGGCGGCGCTCACCGGGCACCTGGTGCTCTCCACGCTGCACACGCGCGACGCGCCGAGCGCTCTCGGGCGGCTGATCGACATGGGCATCGAGCCCTTCCTCGTCTCCTCGGCAGTGGACTGCATCGTCGCGCAGCGCCTCGTGCGCATGCTCTGCCCGCATTGCAAGCGCCTCCAGCAGGTCGCTGAGTCGGTGCTCGCCGAGCACGGTCTCTCCGGCGCCGAGGTTTTCGAGCCCGTGGGCTGCTCGCGCTGCTCGAACTCCGGCTACCGCGGCCGCGTCGGCATCTATGAGGTGATGAGCGTCAGCGAGCCGATCCGCGCGCTGATCCTCGAACGCTCCTCGGTCGACTCGATGGTCGAGGTTGCCGAGCAGGAAGGGATGCGCCGACTGCGCGACGACGGCCTGCAGAAGGTCCGCGAAGGTCTCACTTCGATCGCCGAGATCGAGCGCATGACCTCGAGCATGCTCTAGCCGTGAGTCCGTGAGTCCGTGAGTCCGTGAGTCCGTGAGTCCGCGAGTCCGCGAGTCGGGCCGCGGACGGCGCCGAGCGCATGCGCCCGACGCCGCCCAGGCCGTGTGAGCTAACGCTTGTGTCGGCTGGCCTTCTTGCCGGCTGTCTTCTTGTGCGCTTTGTGCTTCTTGCTCGCCTTCTTGTGGGTCTTGATCAGCGGCTTCGGTTCCAGGCGCGTGCTACCGGAGTATGCGTCGGGTGGGCAGCCTTTCGGGCGTCCGAGATCGATCGGCCCGGCGATTGCCTGTGTGATAGCGCCTTTTTCGAGGTAGGCGTATGTGACCGTCAGCAGCGCGTCGACGCGTGGCTCGGCGCACAGCTTCGTGCCGATCGCGAACTGACCGGTGATCGCCTCATAGCCGGCTTTGGTCGCCACGCCGACGCAGTTCAATGCGTAGCCTGGGACTTCACCGGAGCAGGAGAAGGTGTCCTTCAGCGGGTTCGGGGTCGCCGCGAGGTCTGTGACGAGCGGTGGGCTCTGGATGCCGGTCAGCGGAACCTGTGCCGCCAACTGGTAGCCGCTAATCGGCCCGTTGCAGTAGAAGCTGTACTTGACCTGTTGTTCTTCTGAGCCTTCTTCCGGCGAGCCCGCGGCGAGGCTGCCGAGGCAGTTGTAGTTATTCGGGTTGGCTTCTTCGGCCCGGCTAAGCGCCGGCGTCGCGAGCAGCAGGGCAAGGCAGCCCACGATCGCGGTGAGCCACAGCGTGGCCTTACGGTGGGCTGGTTGAGATGCGTGCAACGGGGTTCTCCGTTCGTTTTGTTGTCGTTGGTTTGTCAGTGCAGGAGCTTTTCGAGGCTCTGCCTGGGTGAAGTTGGGTTGAAGGCGAGAGAGGAGGTGCCCGCTTTCGCAAACGGCGAGAGCAGCGCAACGCCGGCCGGGGGCTCATAGGTGAGCGTCGCGCTCGAGGCGCTCGCGGGCAGGCCGGACTGCGAGGCGATCGCGACCGTCGCGAAGGTAACGACGATCAGACCGTGTTCGCGGTAGCTCGGCGTGCCGGTGATCGTCGCGAGCGTGGCCTTCAGGAATTCGTCGGCGGCGCTCAGCGCGCCCGGCGTGCCGGGCGCGCATGAGGCACCGGCTGCTCCTTCAGGACACGGCGGTTGCACGATCGAGTGCAGCAGCGGTGGCGTCGCGCCGGGGGCAGGAGGTTCTGCCAGTGCCGCCTCGCTTGCGAAGGCGCCGGCGCTCAGCGCCGACCAGCCGCTCAGCAGCGTGCTCGCCGGGAGCAACGTGCCGGTGATGTAGGGCGCGGTAGTCGGTTGCGCCTGCGCTTCGGCGAAGCCGCTGCCGCCCAGCTCGATCAGCCAGACGTTCGTGATTGCCGGCAGCTTGGGTTGATTGGTGGCGCTGGGGGCGCTCGGTTTGCCGGCTGTTTCTTGTGGTGGGCTCGCCGCAGGGGTGCTCGGCGTGCTCGCGGGTGTGGTGGTTGTGCTTGCAGGCTGTGGGGTGGATTGCGCGGTAGCGGAAGGCGGTTCGCCCGGCGTGCTCGCGGCCGGCGTGCTCGCCGTCGTGGCGCGACTCGCTAGGAGCGCGATCAGCTGTGGGAGGCGCTGGGCGATGCCCTCGGCGCTGCCTGCATAAGAGGCATCGGGGGCGGGGCCGATCGCTGCGCCTACCGCCACGCCGAGGGCGAGCACGACCGTCGCGAGCACGGCGCTGGCACGCGCAGAAGGCAGGCGTGGAGATCGCGGCGCGGCTGCGGGCACGCTTTTGGGGGGTGGGGTGTCGGTGATCTCTGGCATGGGTTTCGCGACGTGCGAGCTGGGTAGTTTCGCACAAACCGCCTTTTATTGATCAAATCTATCGGGATTATGATAGGTTGGCGTTCAGGTCCTGTCAACCAAACGCCCGATTAACAAGAAAGGGAGCCTCAAACACATGAATCGCATCCGCCGTCTCTCCGTCGCCCTCGCTGTGGCCGGTGTGCTCGGGGTCGCGGCGCCTGCCGGCGCCTCGGCGCTGCCCAGGGTCACGATCAGCGGGGCAACCGCGTCTTACCCGCTTGTACAGCTGCTCGCACAGAAGTACGTCAAAGTGCACCCCAACAAAGTCCGCTTCAAGATCACCCAGGGTGGCGCGCAGATTGGCGTCAACAACGTCGTCTCGGGTGCCTCCACGATCGGTGACGTATCGCGTGACCCGCTCGAAAGCGACCCCAAGGGGCTCGTCTTCTACCCGATCGCCAAGTACGCGATCTGCGTGATCACGAACAAAGCCAATCCACTCTCCAACCTGACGAGCGCGCAGGTGATCTCGATCTTCACCGGCAAGACACGTGCCTGGAGCGCCGTGCCGGGGGCAAGCGCGAGTGGCGCAATCGATCTGATCAGCCGTACCTCCGTTGCGGGTGTGCTCACCAACTTCCAGACGCTCTTGCTGGAAAACAAGAAGGTCTCGAGCATCGCGGCCGAAGAGCCCTCCGAGGGCCTACTGCGTCAGCAGGTGGAAAATGACCCCAACTCGATCGGCTTTGTTTCTAACTATCAGTCAGACAAAGGCGGTGTGAACTCAGTCGGGCTCAACGGTGTCGGCTGCAATAAGGCCAACGCTGTCTCCGGCCAATACGCCGGTGTGGCGCGCTTCTACGAGGTGACAAAGGGCAAGGCCACCGGTGCCGCCTCTGCGTTCATCGGCTGGATCGAGCGCTCCGCGGCGGCCCGGAAGATCATCAACACGCAGTGGATCCCGATCAGCTAGGCAACAGGTGCTGAGACGTATTCGCAGCCCCTGGCCCGACCACCGCGCCGAGCTGACGCTCGGCGCGGTGTCGTTGCTGCTCGCCGCGCTCGTCGTGGCGATGCTTGTGTTCGTCGCGGTCCATGCCTGGCCCACGTTTCAGCACAACGGCCTCGGCTGGCTGGGCGGCAGCGGCAATCTGGAAACCCAGATCGCGAACATGCAGGCCACCGGTCAGCACGCGCCCGCATCGGCCTACAGGCTGAGCGCGTGGCCGTTCATCTACGGCACGCTGCTGAGCACCGCCGTGGCTGTCGTGTTGGGGCTGGTGATCGCGGTGCTCTCGTCAATCTTCATCGTCGAGCTCGCCTCGGCGCGGCTGCGACGTATCGCGATTCCCGTGATCCGCGTGCTCGCCTCGGTGCCTTCGGTCATCTATGGCCTGATTGGCGTGCTCGTGCTCGTACCGTTCGTCGGCAACCACCTGATCACCGCATCGGAGAAGAGCTCCGTGCAGAACGTCGTCGAGCTGACGGGCGCGAGCCTGCTCGTCACGGTCGTGATTCTCACCGTGATGGTCACGCCGATCATGGTCGCGCTGATCTGCGAGGCCTTGGTGTCGGTGCCGAGCTCGTGGCGGGAGGGCGCGATCGCGCTCGGCGTCAACCCCGTGCGAGCGATGCTCGCCGTGACGCTGCGCGCCGCGCGCCCGGCGATCGTGGCGGCCGTCGTCCTCGCCACGGCACGCGCGCTCGGGGAGGCGATCATGGTCTCGATGGTCTCCGGATCGCGCTCGTTCGTGCCCAAGCCGATCGACGGGCTGATCTTCTTCTTCGAGCCGCTGCGCACGCTCGCCTCCTCGATCGTCGACTACCACGAAGGCGTCGGTGCCCCTGCGCTCTCCTCGACGCTCTACGCGCTCGCCTTGCTGCTGCTGTTCTCGGCCTTCGCGCTGTCACTCGCCGGCTATCTGATCAAGCTGCCGTTGCGCAGGTATCAGGTTCGCGGATGAGCACGTTCGCGCTTGTGCCTCAGGTGCGCGGATGAGCGCGCTCGCGACGTCGCGCTCGAGGCCTCGGCAGGCCGGTCGGGGCAGGCGCTCCTCGCCGATGAGCTGGCGCTGGGGCGATCGCCTCGTGCTCGCCGGCGCCTGGATCGCGGGGATCGGACTGTGCGTGATCGCGGCCGCGATCGTGATCTACATGGGAGTCCGCGGTATCCAGTACCTGCGTCCAGGCCTGCTCGTCTCGCGGCCCGCGGTGGGCACCAGCCAAAGTGAAACGGGCGGATTTCTCGATCCATTGCTGGGCACCGCGCTGTTGACCGTGATCGGCATCGCGCTGGCGGTCCCGCTCGCGGTGGCGAGCGCGCTATGGATCTCGGAGTACGGACGTCCGAGCTTCCTCGCGCGGATCGTGGAGTCGAGCATCGAGATCGTGGCCGGGACCCCCGACATCGTGATCGCGCTATTTGGCCTTGCGATCTTCCAGTTGCACCTGTTCGCCGCGTTCTCGTTCACCTCCTCGAGTGGCGGCGTGTTTGGACGCTCCTTCATCGCGGCCGGCGCGATGATGTCGCTGATCGCGCTGCCGCCGCTGTTCACCGCGACTCGTGACGGCCTGCAGGCGGTACCGGCGCACATGCGCGAGGCGGCCTACGCGCTCGGCAAGACGCGGATCGCGACGATCCGCCGCGTGCTGCTGCCGAGCGTCCGTTCAAACATCGCCACGGGTGTGACGCTAGGCGTCAGTCGCATCATCGGCGACACGGCGATCGTCGTGCTGCTGCTCGGCGAGTCGCTGCGCCTGGAATCGGAGGGCTCGCTGCCGGTCGTGGGGTTGCTGCGTGGGACGGGCTCGACGCTTACGAGCTACGTCTATGACAACTCTCCGGCGGGCGAAGGCGCGGCGCCGCAGAAGGCCTACGCGGCCGCGTTCGTGCTGCTGGCGTTCGTGCTCGCGCTGAACCTGCTCGTCGATCGCATCGGCCGCTCGCAGGCCGACGCGACCGGGCTGACGGTTGCGGGGGCGATCGTGTGAGCCGGCTCGCGTGGCGCGTTGGCGCAACTCGCTTTACAAGTGCGCCCCGGAGCGCTAATCTCATTGGTCTGGTGGAGAAAGTGTCCGACAAGCTCGATGGGGAATATGCCGATGAGTCCTGATGAGATGCTGCTCGATCGACCGAACATAGCCATGGACCCCTACGAGGATCTTCCCGAGCGTGAGCCGTTGATCGCCCCGGAACCGCCCGCGAGCACGCCGGCGGTTCCTCCGGTACGCACGATCGTCCTGGACCGTGCGCCCGTGCCGGTGCGTGCCCCCGAGCGCCGCGACGCGCTGCGCGCGCCGTCTTCGGCCGGGCCTGAGCGTCTGCGCTTGGAGGACGTGAGCATCGAATACGGGGCCAAAGAGGCCGTCAAGTCGGTGTCACTGTCGATCCACCAGGGCGAGGTGCTGGCGCTGATCGGTCCGTCGGGTTGCGGCAAGACAACGCTGCTGCGTACGCTCAATCGCCTCACCGAGCTCACACCCAGCGCCTCGCGCGCCGGGCGGATCATGCTCGACGGGGAGGACATTCACGAGCTCGCAGACACGACGCTGCGTTCGCGCGTGGCGATGGTCTTCCAGCAGCCCAACCCGTTTCCGATGTCGATCTTCGACAACGTCGCCTTCGCGCTGCGCGAACAGTCGCGCCGGCGTCCGCGCAGGCGCGAACTCGAGCCGCTCGTGATCGACGCGCTGCGACGTGCCGGCCTCTATGAGGAGGTCGGCGACGACCTCGATCGTCCCGCGCTGCGGCTCTCCGGCGGGCAGCAGCAGCGCCTGTGCATCGCGCGTGCGATCGCGCCGCGGCCGGAGGTGCTGTTGATGGACGAGCCCTGCAGCGCGCTGGATCCGATCTCGACGAACACGATCGAGCAGCTGATCGGCGAGCTGCGCCGTGAGCTGGCTGTGGTCGTCGTCACGCACAACCTCGCCCAGGCGCATCGCATCGCCGACAAGGTGGCGTTTATGTACCTCGGCGATCTCGTCGAGTACGGGAGCACCGCTGAGGTATTCGAGGAACCCCGCGCCGTGCGCACGCGCGACTACGTCAGCGGAGCGTTCGGATGAGCGTCAACGACCGGGCGCCCTCGTGCGACCCGGGGCTGTGAGGCGGTGGCTCGCGATGGCCGGCTGTGGACTGTTGAGCACGAGCGTCGCTGCCTGCCAGAGCACCGAGCAGGAAAGCGCGAAGATCGGACGCGAAGCGAAGGCTGCGCCGGCGGCTGCGGCAGCGTTGAAGCTCGGTGCGAGCAACCGCAGCGTGCGCGTCTCGCAGATCACGCTGCTCAGCGACGCGGGGCGCCTCGCGGTAGCGGCGAAGCTAACGAACGACTCATCGCGAGCGCAGGTTGACGTGCCACTGCTCGTGCAGGTGACGGGCAAGGGCGGCACGGTTCTCTACTCCAACAAGGCCGGAGGCGTTGAAGCCTCCTTGCAGCGAATCGCTTTGCTGCGAGCGCACCAAAGCGCCTGGTGGGTCGACGACCAGGTCCTCACATCGCAGCGGGCGCTCGTCGCGAAACTGCGCGTCGGAACGGGACCGAGGACGCGCACGAACGCCTTCCCCGAGCTCGCCACGAGCGCCGGCCACAGCGTGCGCGAAGCGGGCATCTCGACGCTCAGCGCGAGCCTCGTCAACCACTCGAGCAAGGGGCAGAGCAAGGTTCCCGTGTTCGCCGTGGCGCTGCGCGATGGGCATGTGGTGGCCGCGGGTCGAGCTGTGATCGGCGCGTTGCCGGCGCGGCGCGGTGCGTCGGTCCCCTTCCAGATGGTGCTCGTCGGTGATCCCACGGGCGCAAAGGTCGAGCTGAACCCAGTCCCGAGTGCCGGATGAGCACCTCGTGAGCAACGTGAGCCTGATGCCCGTTCCCTCTGAGCCGGTAGCTGCCACGTGCACAGGTTGTGGTGCGGCGCTCGTCGCCGACCAGCGCTACTGCCTGGCCTGCGGGCAGCCGTGCTCGCCGGTGCGGCTGGCCTTTCTCGACGTGCTGCAGGAGCGCCCGCAGGGAGCCGTGCCGCCACCGCCGAGCTGGGCAACCCCAGGCACGATCGAGCTCGGGGCCTCCGGCTACGTGCCCGTGCTCGAGCCGGGCCCCAACGGCTGGCTGCGCCGCTATTCGGGGCTGCTCGCGCTGTTCGCGGTGCTGTTGATGTGCCTGCTCGTCGGCCTGCTCGTCGGGCATTGGGTAACACAGGGAAACAGCAAGGCTCCCGCCAAGCAGGTCGTGGAAATCAAGGGCCTCTCGGGCATCCCGGGAACGGTCGCCGCGAATCCCGCAGGCGCCGCCGCGCCGGCCGTCGAAACGCCGGCCGCGAGTAAGGCCACCGCCAAGGAAGAAGCCGAAGAATCGAAAGAAGCAGCCAAAGAAACGAAGGCTGAAAAGGCGCCGCCGCCGAAACCGGTCACGGTCACGCCGACGAAGCTCAAGAAACTGACGAAAACGACTGGTAAACAGCACCAGGAAGAAATCAACGCGCTCGGCGCGCAGCCGATCGAAACGGGCTGATGGGGGCGCTCGTCACAGCTCCGGAGGGTTCGATGGCCGAGTTGCGCCGCCGCCGTCGCGAGCTGGCCGAGCGGGTCGCCGAGCTCACCTGGGACCTCGGCGGCTTGACCTATGAGATGGCCGTGCGCGATCACTACCGCCTCGACGTGCTCGCACGGCGGGCCGCCGAGCTGCAGGCCGCGGATGCCGAGCTCGGCGAGGTGCAGCGTCTGCTCGCCGGCGCCGAGGCGGGCGTCCACGGCCAGTGCCGCTCCTGCGGTGCGGTGCATAGCCGCGGCGCGGGCTTCTGCTGGCACTGCGGCGCGCCGCTGCTCGAAGAGGCGCGGCCCGCGATGCTTGAGCATGCCGATCCGAGGTAGCTGGGCGGGGGCTAGCATCGAGGGCGGGAGCTAGCATCGAGGCGTGAGCCGGATGCTGAGCGTAGGAATCGCCGCGGCCTTCGCAACGCTCGCGCCCGTCGCTTCAGCGCCTGTCGCCGGTGCTGCACGGACGAGCTTTGGCGCTGATCTGAGCGCGGAAGCGAACGACCCTGCGATCTGTGGAGAAGGGTTCCTCCCGTCGTTCGTTGCCAGCCCGTCGTGCACCTGGTTCTCGGCTGCGCCAGGCGCGAGCTTCTACGCGCCTGCGAGCGGCACGGTCACGGCGGTACGCGTAAAGGCCGGTGCGGTCGGTGGCCAGATGCAGGTCGTGGTCATGCGCTCGCTGTATGAGAACAAGGCGGGCGACCCGGAACACCCCTTTTTCAGCTGCTGCTTTGTCGAGGCCTATGGCCCGGTCTTTGCAGCAAAGGCAAACGCGGTCACGGCGGTAGCGAGCAGGCTGGCGATGATCGAGGAACCGACACCGCCACAGTCAGACCTGACAACGAAGGCCACCGGGGACTTCCTCGCGATCTCGGTGCTCGCGCCGGACGTGCCGATCCCCGCATTCCTCGACGAACACAGCGAGGACGTTGGCTTCTATCCAGCTCCGACGCCGACGACGTTCGCGGCGCCCAGCGCTACCGCGCTGAGCGCCGCGGCGAGCCCTGAAGGCGCCGAGATGCTGATCAACGCGGACCTTGAAACAGCCGTGGCGACAGCCCCGAGCGGCAGCGCTCCCGCGGGGGCGCCGGGCGATTCGGGCTCTGGGCCGCAAGGCGCTGCGGGTGCAACGTTGAACCGGTTCGCGCTGGTGCGGCGCCCCGCCGCGGCGCTCGCGCTGGCGAAGGTGTCGATTGCGGTGCGTGGCTCGCTTGCCACGATCCCTTTGCAATGTCTGGCGCTGGACTGCGCGGGAACGCTGAGCCTGCAGAGCGCGCGGCCGGTGCTCGCGCCTCCCAAGCACGCAAAGGCAAGGCCGCTCAGCTACGGCATAGCGCGCTTCGCGCTGAAGGCGGGCGGGAGGGGCGCGGTCAGGATCAGGTTGAGCGCAAGAGCGCGCAGGCTGTTGACGCGTCGACGCCGGCTCGTTGCGTGGGCCAACATTCGCTTCAGCTCGGGCGCGGCGGCGCCGAGCAGCGTGCGGCTCGTGCTCACGCGCTGAGGCGCCGCTGGTCCTCTCGTCCAGTGGTGTCGGTGACCGCCGCGGCCTCGCCTAGCGTGTTCGCCGATGCGTGGCTCATCGCGATCGGCCTGTCGAGCAGTCCTCCCTGCGGCGGCGGCCGCATCGACCGTGGCGCTCGCGCTGCTTGCATTGTTGATGCTTGTGCAGCCCCCGCCCGCACTTGCCTCGGCAGCGCTCGCTCGCGCAGCCAAAGCGCGAGGCGGTGGCCCGAGCGAGTACGGCTGCCCGCTGTTCCCGGCAAGCAACCCGCTCAACCGCGACATCTCACACGCACCGGTCGATCCGAACTCGGCCCGCTACATCGCAAGCATCGGCCTCAGCGGTCACCTGCACCCCGACTTCGGCTCGAACCCCGCCTATGGGATCCCCTACACGGTCGTCGCAGCCCATCAACCGCGCGTCCCGATCCACTTCAGCGAATACGGCGAAGAATCCGATCCTGGGCCCTACCCGATCCCGCCAAATGCGCCGATCGAGGGCGCCGGCGAAGCGGGTGACCGGCACGTGCTCGTGCTCCAGCGGGGCAGTTGCCGGATCTATGAGCTCTACTCGGCGCACCGCCAGGGCAGCGGCTGGGAAGCCGGCTCTGGGGCGGTGTTCAACCTGCGCAGCAACGCGCTGCGCCCGGAAGGCTGGACATCGGCGGACGCGGCGGGGTTGCCGATCCTGCCATTGCTGGTGCGCTATCCGGAGGTACACGCGGGGCGCATCGAACACGCGCTGCGGATGACGGTCAGCGAGACGCAGAGCGGCTACATCCACCCGGCGACGCACCTCGCCTCGAGCAACGCCGACCCGAGCCTGCCGCCGATGGGGCTACGACTGCGCTTGAAGGCGAGCTACTCGCTCAGCAGCTTTCACGGCGAGTCGCTCGTCATCCTGCGCGCGCTGAAGCGCTACGGGTTGATCGTGGCGGACAACGGCTCCTCTTGGTACATCACGGGCGCGCCGGACCCGCGCTGGAACGACGCCGACCTGGAACAGATCAAGCGTGTGCCGGGGGCTGCCTTTGAAGCGGTGCGCAGCGGCACCGTCCACCACCGCGGCTAGGCCGCGCGCCAACGGCGCCGCGCAACGCGTGCGAGCGAGAGCCCGCTCGTGCGAGTGCGATGCGCTGCTTAGGCCTGGCGGGTTGGCTCGGGCGGCGCGGGGGCCTGCTCGGCCGGGGGCGTGCCGAATGCCTCGGCGGCCTGCTGCGAGGAGGCGGGCGGCGGTGGCGCCGGTGCCTGGCTCAACGCAGGCTGCGCCGGCTGGGCAGGCTGCGTGCTCTCGCCACTGATCGAGTCCTTGAACTCACGCATGCCGCTGCCGAGCGAACGCCCGATCTCGGGCAGGCGACGGGCGCCGAACACAAGCAGGAGGATCACCACTAGGAAAGCGATGTGCAGTGGGTTGTCTAGTCCCATGTGTCTTTCCAGTCTAGCCGTGCAAGGTACGGCGTACCAGCTGTGCAGCGACGAGCACCATCAGCGCAGCGAATGCGTCGCGCAGGAAGGCACCAGAGAGCGCGTTGGCGAGCGCCACGCCAGCGGCGGCTCCGGCGAGGGAGAGCAGCCCGAGCAGCAGCGCGTCACCACGATGCACGTTGCCGTAGCGATCCTGGCGGTAAGTGCCGACGATCGCGACGGGCACGATCGCGAGCAACGAGGTGGCCTCGGCCTGGTGCTGGCCGAGACCGAGGAAGATCACGAGGCCGGGCACGAACAGCACGCCACCACCGACGCCCAACAGGCCCGCGACGACGCCGGCGGCGAGCCCGATCGCGATCGCGCCGATCACCTTGCGCCGATCACCTCAGCACCAGCTCGACGGCGCTCGCGATCAGCACCGCGGCGAAGGCGAGCGAGATCGCACGGGCCTGCAGGCGCTGCTGAAGCCAGGTGCCGAGCAGCACTCCGGCGACGGCGGGGATGCCGACGAGCGCGGCGTCGCGCACGTCGACGTTGCCGTAGAGCCCCTGGACCGCGGCTGCGAAGGCCGCGATGAAGACGATCGCGGCGAGCGAGGTGGCGGTCGCCGCGCGCTCCTCATAGCCCAGCCAGAGGACGAGCAGCGGCACGATCACGCTGCCGCCGCCGACGCCGAAGAGGCCGCTGAAGAGGCCGGCGAGGGTGCCGATCAGCGCGAGCTTCAGCGAGCGCCTGGAAGGGCCCTCAGCAAGCACGCGTGACGAACGGACGGGCCAGCCTCCATGCGCGCCATACTAGAGCCCGTGTCCCCCGCTGCAACGCTCGTCGAGGCGCTCGAGCCGATCCGCGCCGACCCAGCTCACGCCGCCATCCTGCTCGATATCGACGGCACGCTCGCGCCGATCGTGCGCCACGCCGCGGACGCGCACGTGCCCGAGGCGACGCGCACGCTGCTGATCGAGATCGCACGCCGCTACGCGGCTGGTCGGCTGCGTCAGCGGCCGGCGCGCCGCGACGGCGCGCCAGATCGTCGCGATCGGGACGATCGCCTACGTCGGCAACCACGGCGGCGAGCTGCTGCGCCCGGGCGCGACGCGGCCGAGATCGATCCGGCGAGCTCGCGGCCTGGACGGCGCGCGTGCAGGAGTTCGCGGCGCGCGTCTACACCGCCGAGCACCAGCGGCTGCGCGTGCGCAGCGAGGACAAGGACGCGATCGCCGCGCTTCCACTGGCGCGGCGCCCCCGACGAGGAGGCCGCCGCGGCGGCCGTGAGGGAGATCGCGCGGCGCGCCGAGCAGGAGGGCTTCGACGGTGCACTGGGGCCGCAAGGTGCTCGAGGTGCGCCCGCCGGTGGTGCTCGACAAGGGTCTCGGGATCGCGGCGCTGCTGCACGGTGGCCCAGCGCGCACCGCGCTCTACGTCGGCGACGACACGACCGACCTCGACGCCTTCCGCGGGCCTGCGCGAGCTGGTCGAGGAGGGCGAGCTCGACGAGCGCGCTGTGCGTGGCGGTCAGCTCCGATGAAGCGCCACCGGAGCTGGCGCGCGAGGCGGACCTCGCGTCGACGGGCCGAGCGGCGTGCGCGGCCTGCTCGAGGCGCTGCTCTAGCTCCGTGCGCTTCGTCGACTTCCTCAGGACCACCGTGCTGCTGAGCGCCGGCGCGGCGACGGCGCTCGCGACGGTCACGGTGCTGGCCGCTGCGACGAGCACCGAAGCGAGCGCTGATCTCGTGCCGATCGCGCGTCGGCTGGTGGGTGATCGCGACGCTCGTCGGCCTGCGCCTGGGGCGTCGCGCGCAGACCAACCCACCGATCGCACGCCTGCTCGCGAGCGCGCGCGCGAGCACGACGCTGCCCGAGCACCACCCGAGCGCGATCCTCCTGAACCGGCTGTGGCCGCTGTTGCTGTTCACGCTGCTCTCCGGCGGCCTCGCCTTCCTGGCTCCGCAGATCCCTGGGATCGCGGCGGGCTTCGCGATCATCTGGGCGCTCGCCTGGCGCCGCCAGGACGCCGCCGTGGCAGCGATCGAGGAGCGCGACGGGGCGGCCTTCTATGTGCAGCGCACCTCCCCGCGTGCGCCCGATGTCGCTGCTGCGCACGCCGGGCTTCTCGGCTTCGCGACCGAGCGCGTAAACGGCGCCGTGACCTGAGATGCGGCCGGCTCGGGACGGGCGGGCAGCGCTCGACGTGCTGATCGTCTCGCTCGGCTCGACCCACGGGCTACGCGTCGCCGACGAGCAGCTGGAGGGCGCGCTCGAGCGGGCCGGTGCGAGCGTCGAGATCGCGCGTGCGCAAAGGCCGCAGGTCGACGCGCACGCTGATGGCTGACGGACCTCGTCTGGGCGCGCGCAGCTCGCGCAGCGGCCGAGCGAGACGCTCGCGCGGGTGCGGCCGCGGGCGATCATCTACTCGAGTACGACCGCGGCGCTGCTTCTGGCCGCGCCCGGGGGCGATCCGCTTCGACGCTCCCTCGGCGGGCGAACCGTCCAGGTCGCCACGGGCTCTGGCAGCGCCCGCTCGAGCGCCGGCGGCTGCGCGAGGCGCCGCTGCTGCTTGCCCTGGAGCGAGGGGGCGCTCGCGGAGCTGCCCCGGGCCGAGGCGGCCAGGCGGCGAGCGCTCGTGCTGCCAGTCGCGGTCGAGCCCTCGGGGCCGATGCCCGCGCAGCGCGACATCGCGGCGATCACCTATGCGGCGAACCCGGCCAAGAAGGGCCTTGACCGCGTGCTCGCGGCCTGGCAGGCGGTGTGCGGCGAGGCGGCGGGCGGCAGGGGCGAGCTCGTCGTCGACGGGCGCGAGCGAGGAGGCTCGAGCGAAGGCCGGCCTGTCGGCCGGCGGGGCGGGCGTGCGGGTCGCCGGACGAGCTGGCCCGCGAGGAGTACCGGGCGCTGTTGCGCCGCGCACGCGTCTTCCTGTGCGCGCCGCGGCGCGAGGACTACGGCATCGCGCAGCTCGAGGCGCTGGCGGACGGCTGCATGCTCGTGAGCACGCCCGCGCCCGGCCCATACGCGGCGCTGCCGATCGCTCGCGAGCTCGACCCACGTCTGGTGAGCGACGGATCTCGCCGCCGCGCTGCGCGCGGCGCTCGATCGGCCGCTCGGCGACTACGCCGCGCGGGCGGGCGCGGCGCTGGCGCCGCTGCGCGCGGCGGCCGTCGATCGGACTGTGGCCGAGGAGCTGTTGCCGCAGCTGTTGCGCTGAGCGGTGCGCGCTTCAGGGCGCGCGCCGCAGCTCCGTCCAGGGTCGCGTGTTCGCGACCTGCTCCGCCGTGAGCCAGGCGCGCCGCGCGGTGGCGATGCCCCAGCGCATGTTCTGGAGCGTCGCGGAGCGGTGCGCGTCGGAGTTGATCACGATCGCCACGCCCGCGCGGGCGGCGGCACGCGCGTGGATGTCGGAGAGGTCACGACGGTCGGGGTTGGCGTTGATCTCGAGCATCGTGCCGGTCCGTGCGGCCGCCGCGAAGACCGCGTCGAGGTCGATCGCATAGGGCGCGCGGCGCTCGATCAGGCGGCCTGTCGGATGGCCGATCGCGCGCACCAGCGGGTGCTCGACGGCGGCGATCATGCGCTCGGTCATCGCCTGCTCGGACATCCCGAAGGAGGTGTGCACGCTCGCGATCACCCAGTCGAGCTGGGCGAGCAGCTCGTCGTCGTAGTCGAGTGAGCCGTCGGGCAGGACGTTGACCTCGCTGCCCGCCAGCAGCTCGATTCCCTCGAGGCGCGCGTTGGCCTCGCGCACGAGCTCGATCTGGCGGCGCAGCTGCTCGGGGGAGACGTCGTTGCCGAAGCCGTGGCTGGCCGAGTGGTCGGTGATCGCGAGGTACTCATAGCCGAGCGCGCGCGCGGCGCGGCCCATCTCCTCGATCGTGTTGTGCCCGTCGGAGGCGATCGTGTGGCTGTGCAGGTCGCCGCGGATGTCCTCGAGCGCGATCAGCTGCGGCAGCTCGTCCTGGCGGGCGGCCTCGAGCTCGCCGCGGTTCTCGCGCAGCTCGGGCTCGATGTAGGCCAGCCCGAGACGCTCATAGACCTCCTGCTCGGTGGCGCATGTCTCGGTGCGTCCCGGTCGCGTCGTCGAGGATGCCGTACTCGGAGACGTGCAATCCCGTGCGCACGGCAGCTTCGCGCAGCGCGGCGTTGTGCTCGCCGGAGCCGGTGAAGTGCTGCAGCAGGTTGCCGAGCTGCGCGGGCTCGGCGATGCGCAGATCGACGGCGACGCCCGAGTGCGTGCGCGCGCGAGCGCCGGCCTTGCCGGCCGAGGAGACGGACTCGATCTCGGGCAGGCGCGCGAGGGCCTTGGCGAGCGTGGTAGGGCGCGTGGTGACGGCGATCAGATCGATGTCCTTGACGCTGTCGGCGCGGCGGCGCGCGGAGCCGGCGATCAGCACGCGCGTCCCGGGGCCGCCGAGGCGCTCGAGGCCAGCGGCGAGCGTCTCGCCGAGCTCGACGGCGCTGGTGAGCAACAGGCGCGGCGCGGCGCTGGCCTCGGCGTGCAGCGGCGAGCGCATCGAGGGAGGCGAGCACGCTCGCCTCGAACTTCGCGCCGAGGCCCGCGCACCGTGCGCAGGCGCTGCCGTCTGCGCCGCCTCGCGCAGCGCCTCGGGCGAGTCGATGCCGAGCTCGGAGTGCAGAAGCCGCGCGCGCTTGGCGCCGAGCCCGGGCAGGCGGGTGATCTGCGACGAGGCCCGGCGGGAACTTCGCGCGCAGCTCGCTCGGCGGCCGGGATCGAGCCCGTCTCGACGAGCGCGAGGATCTTCTCCTGGAGCGTCTTGCCGATCCCCGGCGAGCTCGGTCGCGCGCCCCTCGCGCGCGAGCGCGGCGACCGAGACCGACGCCTCGCGCACCGCCTTCGCAGCACTGCGGTAGGCGAGCACGCGGTGCACGATCGCGCCGTCGAGCTCGTAGAGGTCGCCGAGCTCGTCGAAGGCCTCTGCGATGGCGATGTTCGAGAGCTCCGGCGCGGGCACGGCCCCAAGCGTAAGGGTCAAAGCGCCCGTGCGGCGGCGACCGCGCCGTCGGGGACGCTCACGCTCTAGGGTACGCCGACCGCATGTCCGGCGAGCCCTGGCTGATACTCCCGACCTACAACGAGGCGGAGAACGTGAAGGCGATCGTCGAAGCAGCCGGCGAGGTGCTCGACGTTGGCCGCTCCGGAGGGCTTTCGCGTGCTGTCGTCGACGACGGCTCCCCGGACGGGACGGGCCGGCTGGCCGACGAGCTGGCCGCGGAGCACGCAGTGGGTGCAGGTGCTCCACCGCACCGAGAAGAACGGCATCGGCCCCGCCTATCTCGCCGGCTTCCGCCACGCGCTCGAGCACGGCGCGGGCTACGTGATGGAGATGGACTCGCGACTTCTCCCACGACCCAGCCGACCTCGCGCGACTGCTCGCGGCCGTGCACGGCGACGCCGACCTCGCGCTCGGCTCGCGCTATGTGCCGGGCGGCGGCGTTACGCGACTGGGGCCTGCTGCGGCGCTTCATCAGCGAGGGCGGCTCGACCTACGCGCGGCTCGTGCTGGGTCTGCAGGTGAGGGACCTGACGGGCGGCTTCAAGTGCTTCCGCCGCGAGGTGCTCGAGGCGATCCACTTCGACAGCGTGCGCTCGCAGCGGCTACGCCTTCCAGGTCGAGCTCACCTACCGCGCGGTGCAGGCCGGCTTCAGGGTGGTGGAGGTGCCGATCGTCTTTCGCGACCGCCAGCACGGGCAGAGCAAGATGTCCTGGCGGATCGCCGCCGAGGCGATGTGGCTGGTGCCGCTGCTGCGCTTCAGCTAGCGCGCTGCCCGGCCGATGGGTGGGGGATGGATGCGTCGGCCTACGCGTTCGCCCACGGCGTGCGCCACACGCGCACGACGCTGCGCAGCGTGGCAGCGCGCGCCGGGCGCGGTGCTCGGGCGCTGGCTGGCCGGCTCGGCGCTGGCCGCCGCGGGCGGCCTGCTCGCGGCGGTCCTGGTCGATCGCCTATCTCGACCACGGCTACCAGCAGGTCTCACCCTGCAGCCGCCCTTCGCGGTCGGCGACCTCGGCGACGTGCTGCACGTCTTGCGCAGCAACTCGCTCGTGCTCGCGCTGCACGCGATGGCCTGCGTGGCGGGCTTCATCGCCGGGAGCTCGCTGCCGCTGCAGGCCGAGCACCACACGGGGCTCTCGCGCTGGGTGCACGAGCACGGCGGGCGTCTCGCGATCGGTTCGTGCGTGCTGCGCCACGACCTTCTCGTTGAGCGCCCAGGCCTACCTGATCGGGCACACGCTCGCCGGCGTCTCGGACTTCCTCGGCGTCTCGCCGGCGCTGCTGCTGCTCGGGGTGCTGCCGCATGCGATCCCCGAGCTGATCGCGCTGTTCCTGCCGCTGGCCGCCTGGATCATCGCGAGCCGCCGCGGCGAGTGGGAGCAGTTGCTCGCGGCGACGGTCGTGACGGTCGCGATCGCGGTGCCGATCCTCGTTGGCGCCGCCTTCATCGAGGTCTACGTCTCACCGCACCTCTTCACCGCACTGACGCACATCCACCCGCCGATCGTGCGCAGCTCAGAAGGCTGGCTGGTGACCGTTCACTGAGGCTCGTCGGGTCCCTCGCCCGCCTGACGCTGCGCAGCTTCCTCGGCCTCCTCGCGCGTCTCGGCGCGCATCAGCAGCACCATCAGCAGCAAAGCGCCCCCGACGATTGCCCCGATTGCTGTGGTGCCACCGACTGCCAGCGGAACGAGCATGACTCTGAGGGTACTGCGGAGGCTCAAATCAATCGCTTACGAAACCTTCCTTCATTTTGTATAGTGATGGGTAAGCGACCAAGGAGACCCCCGATGGCAGGCACCCTCACCCAGATCACCGACAACAACTTCGACGCCGAGGTCCTCGAGGCCGAGGGTCCCGTGCTCGTCGACTTCTGGGCGCCCTGGTGCGGTCCCTGCCGCGTCGTCGCACCCGTCCTCGAGGAGATCGCCTCCGAGCGTCCGGACCTGCGGATCGTCAAGCTCGACATCGACGAGAACCCGCAGACGGCCGCGCGCTTCCAGGTCCTCTCGATCCCGACGATGATCCTCTTCAAGGGCGGCCAGCCCGTCAAGACGGTCGATCGGCGCCTACCCCAAGAAGAAGCTCGAGCAGGAGCTGGAGCCGGCCCTCACAGCGGCTTAGGCCTGACGCTCAGGCGGGCTTGGTCGCTCGGCTGAGGGAGATGCTCAGCGGCAGGCCGTCGATCTCGGTCTGCTCTGAGTAGCCCATCCGCGCTGCCTCCTGAGCGGCGCGGTCTGCGAGGTCGAGATCGTGGGCCGAGCGTCTCGCCGGCGATGTAGTCGCTGTGCGTGGCGGCGGCGTCGAGCAGCTCCGGGGTCGCCGTCGAGCGCGAGCTCGATGCGGTCCTCGACCTGCAGGCCCGGCGCTCTTGCGCGCGTTCTGCACCGCGTGCACGATCTCGCGGGCGCGACCCTCGCGGCGCAGCTCGCTCGTCGATCTCCAGGTCGAGCGCCACCGCGTGCGCGCCCTCGCGCTCGACGCTGTAGCCCTCGGGCGCGCGCATCGTGAGCAGCACGTCCTCGGCGGTCAGGCGTGTGCTCGCGCTCGCCGACCGAGATGCCGAGCTGCCCGCCGTCGCGCAACGCCGTCGCCACGTGCGCCGGGTCGAGCGCCGCGATCGCCTGTGCCGCGAGCGGCATCTCCTTGCCGAACAGCGGTCCCAGCGTGCGGTAGTTGGCCTTGATCTCGTAGCTGCCGAGCTCCTCGGCGGCGGCCACGAAGCGGACGCTCGCGTACGTTGAGCTCCTCGCGGACCACATCGACGAGGCGTTCGATCGCCTCGCGCTCGCGGCCGTCGGCCACGACGACCGCCTCGCCGAGCGGCTGGCGCACCTTGATCTTCGCCTTGCCGCGCGCGCCCAGGCCGAGGCGCACCGTCTCGCGCGCGAGCGCCATCGCCTGCTCGAGCTGCTCGTCGCGCTCGCCCACCTCGCCGGGCTCGGGGAAGTCGCAGAGGTGCACGCTCGCCAGCTCGCCGTCGAGGTTGTCGTAGATCTCATCGGCGATGAACGGGCACAGCGGCGCGAGCAGCTTGGCGACCGTCAGCAGGCACGTGCGCAGCGTCGCGAAGGCCTCCGGGTCGCCGTCCCAGAAGCGCCGCCGCGAGCGGCGCACGTACCAGTTCGACAGCTCGTCGACGAGGCCCGCGATCGCGCGCCCGGCGCTCGTCGCGTCGTAGGCGTCGAGGCGCTCGGTCACGAGCGCCGCCGTGCCCGCCGTGCGCGAGAGCGCCCAGCGGTCGAGGTCGAGATCCGCGCCTGCAAGCGCTGGGCGCGCCTCATCGACCGCGCTCAGCTCGGCCGCCGATGCCTGCGCGTAGAGCGCGTAGAAGTAGTAGGTCGACCACAGCTGCTTGAGGAACAGCCGCACGCCCTCGCCGATCGTCTCGGCCGAGAAGCGATAGCCGTCCCAGGGCTGCTTGGAGGTGAAGAAGTACCAGCGGAAGGCGTCCGCGCCGTAGGTGTCGAGCACCTCCCACGGCTCGACCGTGTTGCCTTTGGACTTCGACATCTTCTGACCCTCCTCGTCGAGGATCAGCCCGAGGCAGACCACGTTGCGGTACGGCGCCGCTTTGCCGAGCAGCGTCGCCACCGCCAGCAGCGAGTAGAACCAGCCGCGCGTCTGGTCCTGCGCCTCGCAGATGAAGTCCGCCGGGAAGCTCTGCTCGAAAAGCTGCTCGTTCTCGAACGGGAAGTGGTGCTGGGCGAAGGGCATCGCGCCCGAGTCGAACCACACGTCGATCACCTCCGGCGACGCGCCGCATCGGCTCCCCGCACGCTGCGCCGCCCTCCTCGGCGTGAGGGCAGGGGAAGCTCGACCTCGTCCACGAACGGGCGGTGGTGGTCGGCGAGCTCGCCGCCCGAGCGCTCGGCCAGCTCGGCGAAGGAGCCGACGACGTGCACGTGCCCCTGCGCCGCAGCGCCACACCGGCAGCGGCGTGCCCCAGTAGCGCTCGCGCGAGAGCGCCCAGTCGACGTTGTTCTTCAGCCAGTCGCCGAAGCGCCCGTGCTTGACGTGCGGCGGGTACCAGTGCGACGGTCTCGTTCGCCGCCAGCAGCTCGTCGCGCAGCCGCGAGGTCGCGATGTACCAGGACGGTTTGGCGTAGTAGAGCAGCGGCGTGCCGCAGCGCCAGCAGTGCGGGTAGGAGTGCTCGTACGTCCTCGCACGCGCAGCAGCAGGCCGCGCGCGCGCAGGTCCTCGATCAGCTCCTGCGTCAGCGCGGCGTCCTTGACGAAGCGCCCCTCGTAGCGAGCGCGCCGTCGCGGTTACGCACGCGCGCGTCGTAGGTGCCGTCGGGCCGCACCGGGTTGTAGAGCGTCTCCGCGCCGCGTCGGGTCGAAGGGCACCTCCGGCGCGGCGGCCGCCACGCGGTAGTCGTCCTCGCCGAAGGCCGGCGCGAGGTGCACGATGCCCGTGCCGTCCTCGGTCGTGACGAACTCGTCGGCGAGGATCGGCAGCGGCCCGGACGCGCGGTCCTCCGCCGCGAAGATCGGTCCCTGATAGGAGCCGTAGCGCGCCACGAGCTCCGTGCCGTCGAGGCGCTCGAGCACCTCTCCTCCGTCACCGAGCACGGCCTCCACGCGCGCCTCGGCGAGCACGAAAATCTCATCCCCGACCCGCACACGGGCATAGCTCGCCGTCGGCGAGACCGCCACCGCGACGTTGCCCGGCAGCGTCCACGGCGTCGTCGTCCACACCAGCAGCCGCTCGCCGCCGTCGGTCACCGGCAGCTTCAGGTAGACGCTCTGGTCGACCACGTCGCGGTAGCCGAGCGCGACCTCGTGCGAGGACAGCGTCGTCTCGCAGCGCGGGCAGTAGGGCACGACCTTGTGGCCCTCGTAGAGCAGCCCGCGCTGCGTCGATCTGCGACAGCGCCCACCAGACCGACTCGATGTAGCTCTCATCGAGCGTGCGGTAGGCGTGCTCGAGGTCGAGCCAGAAGCCGATCCGCTCCGTCAGCCGGTTCCACTCCTCCAGGAACGTGAACACCGACTCGCGGCACTCCGCGTTGAAGCGCTCGATCCCGACCGTCTCCTCGATCTCGGACTTGTGCGTGATGCCGAGCTTCTGTTCGACGGCGATCTCCACCGGCAGGCCGTGGCAGTCCCAGCCGCCCTTGCGCTCGACGCGGTAGCCGCGCATCGTCTGAAAGCGCGGGTAGATGTCCTTGAACACCCGCGAGAGCACGTGGTGGGAGCCCGGCGGCCCGTTCGCCGTCGGCGGACCCTCGTAGAAGACCCACTGCTTCGCCCCCTCGCGGCGGCGCAGCGACTCCGCGAACACGTCGCGCTCGCGCCAGCGCTCGAGCACCTCGAGCTCGAGCTCCGGGAGCTCCCGGCGCGGGTCCACCTCGCGGCGGGGTATCAGCGGATGTCGCTCGGGCTCGCTCACGGGGCGGCCCATTGTAGGTGTGGGGTCGCGCTCAGTGGATGCGTGGCCTGCGCACGAACACGTCCGTCATGCGTCCGCTGCGCGGATTCGCCGCGCCGGCGAGCGCCGGCAGGCCGAGCGCTTCCTCGATGCTCCCGAGCACGCCGTAGTGATCGATCGGCGTGCTCAGCTGCGCTCCGCGGCGCACCCCGGGGCCCGCGACGATCGTCGCGACGTGCCCGCCCGCCGCTGCGGCGCAGCAGCCCGCGTCGGAGCTGCCCTCATCCCAGGTGAGCACCAGCAAGCCCTGCGGTCCCAGCTCGCGCAGCAGCGCCGGCACCGTGCGCGCGAGGAAGCGGTCGCCCGCCGCCACGCCGCAGTCGTGCCCGTCGTCGCAGAGGTTCGGCGAGATCCACGCGTACGTTGGCAGGCGGCCCGCGCGCAGGTCGCTTGGCCAGGCGCGCCGAAGCCGACGCAGGCGGCGCGCAGCGCGCCGGGTTCGCCGCGATGTCGGTGTAGTAGGCGAACGGGTTGTGCTTCTTTGCGTAGCCGCCCGCGCTGCGCGCCCAAGAAGCAGGGTTTCGGCACGCCCTCCAGGTAGGCGCCCCAGCTGATCCCCGCGCCTTCCAACTGATCGACGATGTTCTGGGCGCTGACTCGTGCAGTCGGTGCAGTCCGAGTCGACACCCTGCGTCGAGCCGCTCGTCAGCGCGAGGTAGTTCGGCAGCGAGGGGTGGCGGATCGCGAAGCTCTGGCGCAGCAGCGCGTAGCGTCGCGCCAGCGCGTTGACGTAGGGCGCCTGCGGAGCTGCCGATCACATCGCCGTACTCGGCGTTCTCCATCACGATCACGATCACGTGCGAGCGCGTGCGAGGTGCGGCAGCGCCGCGGCTGCGCCGATCGCCAGCGTTCGCCCCGGGGCTCGCGTGTCCGCAGCCGCGCAATGCACGAGCGCCAGCGCCAATGCGCGCCGCCGCGCGTCGATAGCTTCCAGCAGCAGGAGCTGGGTCGGGGCGGAGAGAGTGACACGGCGGCTCGCTTCGATCCTACGATGGGGTGCCATGCGGCTGCGCCTCTACCACCACCCCGACGGCGCGCGCGTCGCCTACCGCGAGTTCGGCGCCGGGCCGCCGCTGGCGCTGCTGCACTCGGCGCTGCTCTCCCACAAGGAGTGGGAACCCGCGGTCGAGCACCTCGCCGACCGCTTCCGCGTCGTGCTCCCCGACCTGCCTCTCCACGGCGACTCCGAGGATCGTCCCCGCCACCCCTACACGCTCGACTGGTTCGCCGAGGTGCTCGGCGGCTTCTCCGCCGAGGTGCTCGGCCCGCAGCCCGCGCGCTCGCCGGCCACGATGCCGGCGCCGAGATCCTGCTGCACGCCGTCGCGCGCGGGCTGCTGGCGCCCTCGCGCCTCGTGCTGATGCCCAACCGCCTGCACGCCCCGCCCGCGCATCGCGTGGCGCGTGGCGCATGGCAGATCACGACGCAGGCGGCTGCCTGCCCGGCCTCGACAGCGTGCTCTCCTACGCGACTCGCGCCGTCTTCACGCCCGAGCGCGGCGTACGCCTCTCGCGCGCGGCAACCCCGCCGCCGCTGACCTCGTCCGCCACGCCTTCGCCGACGTCCCCGGCAACTCGAGCCTCGCGCGCTCTTGGGGGCGCTGCGCGCGCAGCTGGCCGCGCGGCGCCCAGACGCAGCTGCTCGAGCTCTATCCGCGCCTGGAGATGCCCGTGCTGCTGCTGTGGGCCGACCAGGACCCGCTGCACCCGCTCGCCGCCGCCGAAGAGGCGCTGCGCGCTGCTGCCCGCGCGGGCAGCTGCGCGTGCTTGAGAGCACCGGCTTCCTGATGGCCTACGACGATCCCGTCGGGCTCGCCCGCGAGCTGAGCGCCTTCTGCGCTGACGCGCAGGCGCGGAGCTATACGCTCTGGCGTGCGCCGTCAACGACGGTGATACGCGGCGCGCAGCGGGCTTGCGACATCCAGGCCCGTGGACCTCAGCAGCAATCAGCCAAAAGGAGAGCCGATGCCGGAGAAGCAATTGTGGGGCGCAGAGACCACGAAGGCCGTCGAGAACTTCCCGATCTCCGGCGAGACCGTGCCGATCTCCGTGATCCACTGGCTCGCCCGCCTGAAGGGCGCCGCGGCCGCCGTCAACGGCGAGCTCGGCCTGCTCTCCAAGCGCAGCGCCACGCGCATCGAGAAAGCCGCCAAGGAGATCGCCGCCGGCAAGCACGACGCGCAGTTCCCGATCGACGTCTTCCAGACCGGCTCGGGCACCTCGACGAACATGAACGCCAACGAGGTGATCGGCGCGCTCGCCGGCGAGGGCGTGCACCCCAACGACCACGTCAACATGGGCCAGTCCTCCAACGACGTGTTCCCCTCCGCCGTGCACCTCGCCGCGCTCGACGTCGCCCAGAACGAGCTGCTGCCCGCGCTCAAGCAGCTCGAGCGCTCGTTCGCGAAGAAGGCCAAGAGCTTCCAGAACGTCGTCAAGGCCGGGCCGCACGCACCTGATGGACGCCGTGCCCGTGACGCTCGGTCAGGAGTTCGCCGGCTACGCCGCGCAGATCGCGCTCGGCCACGAGCGGGTGCAGGCCGCGCTCGTGCACGTCGGGCAGATCCCGCTCGGCGGCACCGCCACCGGGACCGGCCTGAACACGCACCCGCGCTTCGCCGAGAAGGTGCGCGCGCGGCTGAAGCGCGAATCGGGCCTGAAGCAGATCGCGCCGCCGCTCGACCCGTTCGAGGCGCAGGCCAACCGCGACGCGCTCGTCGAGCTCTCCGGCGCGCTGAAGGTGATCGCCGTCTCGCTGACGAAGATCGCCGGCGACCTCGCGCTGATGGGCTCCGGGCCGCGTGCGGGCATCGGCGAGCTGTTCCTGCCCGAGCTGCAGAAGGGCTCCTCGATCATGCCCGGCAAGGTCAACCCGGTGATCCCCGAGGTCGTGCTGCAGGTCTCCGCGCAGGTGATCGGCAACGACACCGCGATCACCGTCGGCGGCCTGCAGGGCCAGTTCGAGCTGAACGTGCGCATCCCGCTGATCGCGCGCAACCTGCTGCAGTCGCTGCACCTGCTCAGCAGCGCCTCGCGCGCCTTCGCTGAGAAGTGCATCGACGGGATCGAGGTCAACAAGGCCGGCGCCGCCGCCTCCGCCGGCGCAACGCTCGCGGTCGCCACCGCGCTGAACGGCGCGATCGGCTACGACAAGGCGACCGTGATCGTCAAAAAGGCTACCGCCAGCGGTCGCCCCCTGCGCGAGGTTGCCCTCGAGGAGGGTGTCGACGCGAAGCTCTATGACGAGACCATCGACCTGCGGAGAATCGCGCGCGGCAATCAGGGGTAGTACCAGTGCGGTGAGGCTACGTGCACTGAAGCGGCGTCTACCCGCTCTCGCCGCGGCTTTGCTCGCGATCGCCCTCGGCGCCTGCGGCGTCGCGGCCGAGGGCAGCGATGGCGATGGCAGCGGTTCGCGCGTCCGCGCGGCTCCCACGCGAGCGAGGGCCACGGCCGTCGCTTCGCCCGCGGTCGCAGCGTGCGGGACGGCAGCCGGCGCGGTGCTCGCGGATGCCGCAGGGACCGTCGCCAAGCGCATCTACCTCGGCGAGCTCACCGGCTCAGAGACCCGCAGCGACCAGCGTCAGGTCGAGGGCGACGCCCGTCTGCTGAACGCTGTAGCGAGCGGTAACTGCGACAGCGATCGCTGCGGCCGTCTACCGGCTCGTCTACTCACATACCCACATCGTGCGCCTGCGCATCAGCCGTGGCTCGCGCGTGCTCTCCGACATCGGCGGTCCCTACATCATCGCGCCCGTCGGCGGAGCGCTGCGCCTGCACGGTCACACGATCGCCCACTACGTGCTCTCCGTCCAGGACGACCTCGGCTACGTCAAGCTCGTCACGCGCTTTCTCGACGCCCCGCTCGTGATGCGCGCCGGCTCGGGTGGCATTCCCATCGCGGGGCTCGTGTCGGGGCCCGCGAGCATTCCCGCGCTCGGCCCCGTGAGCTACCGCGGCGTTAGCTACGAGGCGATCTCCTTCCCCGCGCGCTCGTTCCCCGGCGGTCCCCTGCGAATCTCGCTGCTGCTCCCGCTCGCAAACGCGCTTGCGACGAGGAGCTGTGCCCAGATCAAGAGTGCCGAGCTGGGACGCGCCGCGATGCTGATCTCGCGCCGCTTTGCACTCACGCCCGCAAACTTCCCCGTCTACATCAAACTCGTCCGCACCCTCACCGACGGGTTGCTCTACATCCGCGCCGGCACACGCGAGCTCGCCGGGAGCACGCGCCCTGCGCCGGCGAGCCTCCCCGCCTCCGGGTCCGTCGACTTCGCGGGCAAGAGCTATGAGGTGAGCTCGTTCCTCGCGCCGAGCTCGGTGGGGCAGGTGCGCGTGCACGTGCTCGTGCGCTCCGGCTGAGTGGGCGAGCGCCTCGCCTCGCCTCGATCGCCTCAGCTGCTCGGCAGCGCCCCGAACAGCCGCGCGATCGTCGTCACAGCCGGCTTGGCCTGCCCGCCGTAGGTGAACAGCCCCTTCTGGTTGAGCCCTTCGATCAGCTTGACGTGCGGCAGCACGTTGTGGATCGAGCCGCCCGTGAAGGTCGGCGTCAGCGGGTAGTCGCTGCAGCACCCACACGAGCATCGCGGTCAGCCGCGGGTCGGCCGCGGTAGACGGCGACGTGTGCGGCCAGGAGGCGTGACTGGAAGGACGTAGCTGCCGGGGCTGCCGGGCGCGTTGAGATTGTTCGATTCGGCGCCGAACTCGCTGATCACGAGCACCTTGCCCGCGAACGTCCGCTCCATCGCCGTCAGGCGCGCGCGCATCTGGGCGGCCAGCTGCGCGGGGGTGTCCTTGGGTGAGTCATACCAGCCGCGTGTAGTCCGTCTCGGCGACCGCGTCCACGCCTGCGTAGATCGGCCCCGCGTTGCGCGGCGGATGATCGCCCCACACGTCGACGGCGACCATCCGTGTGGGGTCGTGCGCGTGCAGCCAGCGGGCCGTCGCGCGCACGTAGTGCACCTCCGTCGCGTCGTGGCCGTTGTTGGCGACCTCGTCGACGAGGTTCCAGGCAAAGATCGAGGGGTGCAGCTGCGCAGCGAGCACCGCCGTGCGCGCCTGCCGCTTCGGCTTCGGCGAGCAGCGCGCGGCGTGCGCGAGTACCAGTTGCCCGCGCCTTCGACCGGGCCGATCCCCTGCCACACGAGGATGCCGGCCGCGTCGAGGCGTTCCAAGCAGCGCCGGGTCGAGCGGGTGCTGCGCGCGCGCGGCGTTCGCGCCGATCGCGCTTCAGGTCGGCGACGATCCTGTCCTGGTCGGCCGGTGTCAGCGCGTCGCCGTGCCCGCGCGCGTCCTCCTGGATCGTCGCGCCGTGCAGGAGCAGCCGCCGACCGTTGAGGAACAGACGCCCGCCGTGCCAGCTCAGCTCGCGCAGCCCGACGCGCGCCGAGTAGCTGCTCTCGCCTGCGACCGCGAGGTCGAGCGCGTAGAGGCTCGGGCTCGCGGGCGACCACAGCGCCGGTTCTTCGACCGTGGCTGTGGCTGTCGCCGTCGCAGCTTCGCCGTGCGCGAGCGTGACCGGCGCGAAGCTCAGCGCGATCGACTGGGCGCCGCGGACGAGCGAGCCTGCGGGCGCGAGCGTGCGCGCCGGGCCGTAGTTGCGCACCTGCACGCTGACCGTGACCGTGTCGCGAGTGGTGCCGGAGGCGTCGGTGTCGAGCTGCTCTGCACGGTCGGGCTCGCCAGCTCGCTCGCGCCGATCGCGCGCACGTCGACCTCGCCGTTGAGCCCGCCCCAGTTGAACCACGTGCGGTGAAAGCCCGCCCGCGACTGCGCCGCCGGGTCGCGCCAGTCGATCCGCACGACGACCGTGTGAGCGCCTGCCGCCAGGCGGCTGCGCAACTCGAAGGGCAGGTAGGAGCCGCGGTGCGTGCCGAGCTCGTGCCCGTCGACCCAGACCGTCGCCTGGAAGTTGGCCGACTGGAAGTCGAGCGCGTAGGTGCCCGCGCTCGCCGCCGTGAAGCTCGTGCGATACCAGGCGACCGAGCCTTCGTAGTTGCGCTGTCCCGCGCGACCGCTGTAGGCGATCGGGTTGACGTCGTTGGGCACGCTCACCGTGCTGCCGCTGAAGCCGCCGCGCGCCCAGCCGCGCGCGAGGCCGCGGTTCGCGGGATCACCGCGCAGCGTCCAGCGCACCAGCGGCGTGCGCCCACCCGGCCCGGCGAAGATCAGCGACTGCGCCGAGGGCGCTTCGCGGCTGCGGCAGCGCTCGCGAGCAGTGCGCCGGCGAGCAGCAGCGCGAAGGTGGATTTTCTGAGCGTGGCGAGCATGCGTGCGGGCTGCCTCGCGGGCGCGAGCTCGGCGCGGCGAGGCAGCCGGCTGCTGGCGCGGCTCGGCCGGCGCTTCGCCTGCTCTCAACAGCCGTGGCGCGCGTTCAGAGCGCCGCCGGTAGCGCGGGCTCGCTCGCAGCGCTGCTGCAGCCACTCGAGCAGCGCGCGCGCCCCGGCCTTCGAGCAGCGGCTCGTTGAGGTTCCCGCACTTCGGCGACTGCACGCACGAGGGGCAGCCGCTCGCGCAGGGGCACTCCGCGATCAGGCGGCTGCGCGTCGCGGCACAGCTCCTCGAAGCGCTGAAAGGCCGTCCGCGTGATGCCGATACCGCCCGGGTGCCCGTCGTAGATGAAGATCGTCGGCGCGCCCGTCTGCGGGTGGAAGTTCGTCGAGAGGCCGCCGATGTCCCAGCGGTCGCACATCGCGATCAGCGGCAGCACCGCGATCTGCGCGTGCTCGGTCGCGTGCAGCGAGCCGAGCAGCATCTCCAGCGGGACCGTCTCGCCGAGCGCGCCGGCGTCGAGCTCGAACCACAGCGCCTGCGTCGCGAAGCTCGTCGGCGGCAGGTCGAGCGCGAGCAGGTCGAGCTGCGCGTGGTCGGAGAGGCGCCGGCGCTGGTAGGCGAGCACGGTGTCGGTGACGCTCACCTCGCCGAAGGAGAGCGTCACGCCGAGCGTCTCGCGGCGGTCGAGCAGGCGCACGATCTCGGTGTCGGTCTCGCGCTTCGGCTGGGTGTACCAGTCGCCGTCGAACGGCGCGACCAGCGCGCGGCGGCGCTCGAGGTCGAGCTCGCGCACCTCGTAGGAGCGCCCGAGGTGCAGGTAGATCGCGCCCTCGTGGACCGTCGAGTGCGCGCGCGCCGCCTCGGTCGAGCCGAGCAGCTCACCGGAGGAGACGTCGACGATCGCGAAGCTCTCCGCGCGAGGCGGAGCGCAGCGAGACCTCGCCCGCCGGGTAGCCGCCCGGCTTGCGCGGCACGTAGGCGCCCGCCGGCCGTGCACGGCGGCGCAGCTCGCCCGCGCTCTCGAGCAGCTCGGCGTGCGCCTCCCAGCGCGGGCCGAGGAACTCGCCGTCGGCGCCGTCGAGCGGCCCCTCGTGCGCCGCGCACAGCAGGTGCGCGCGGTAGATCAGCGCGCTCTCGTGGTCGAGGATCGCCGCCTCGACGGGCCGGTCGAGGAACTCGTCGGGGTGGCGGCAGAAGAACTGGTCGAGCGCGTCCTCGCCCGCGACGTACACCGCGAGCCCGCGCCCGCGCCGGCCGGCGCGCCCCCACATCTGGCGCAGCGAGGCGACCGTGCCGGGGAACGTGACGACGACGGCCGCGTCGAGCTCGCCGATGTCGATGCCGAGCTCGAGCGCGTCGGTCGTGATGACCGCGCGCAGCTCGCCGCCGATCAGCCGCGCCTCGAGCTCGCGCCGCTGCTGCGGCGGTGTAGCCGGCGCGGTAGGGCACGACGAGCTCGGCGAGCTCGGGGTCGCTCTGCGCGAGGTCGTCCTTGACGAGCCGGCTGAGCACCTCGACGCCCTTGCGCGACTTCATGAAGCAGATCGTGCGCGCGCCGTCGCGCACGAGCTCGCGCGAGCAGCTCGGCCGCCTCGCCGAGCGCCGAGCGGCGCGTGCCGAGCGCCTCGTCGGTCAGCGGCGGGTTCCAGATCGCGATGCGCCGCTGCGGCGCCGGCGAGCCGTCCTCGTCGACGAGCGCGACGTCCTCGAGGCCGGTCAGGCGCTCGGCCAGCTCGACCGGGTTGGCGATCGTCGCCGAGGCCAGCAGGAAGCGCGGCTCGGTGCCGTAGGCCGCCGCGATCCGCCGCAGCCGGCGCAGCACGTTGGCGACGTGCGAGCCGAACACGCCGCGGTAGACGTGCGCCTCGTCGACCACGACGACGGCGAGGTTCGCGAACAGGTCGGCCCAGGCGGCGTGGTTGGGCAGGATGCCGACGTGCAGCATGTCGGGGTTGGTCAGCACGACGTTCGCGCGCCGGCGGATCTGCGCGCGCGCCTCGCGCGGCGTGTCGCCGTCGTAGATCGCCGGGCGCACTCGCTTTGGCAGCCCGAAGCTCGCAAGCGCCCGCGCCTGGTCCTGGGCGAGCGCCTTCGTCGGATAGAGGTAGAGCGCGCGCGCGCGTCGCGTCGCGGCAGAGCACGTCGAGCGTCGGCAGGTTGAAGCACATCGACTTGCCCGACGCCGTGCCGGTCGTGACGATCGTGGGCCCGGCCCAGGCCGCGTCCAGCGCCTCGGCCTGGTGGGCGTAGAGCTGCTCGATGCCGAGCCTCGCGAGCGCCGCGGCGAGGTCGGGGTGCAGCTCTGGCGGGATCGGCACGAGCCGGGCCGCCCGGGGCCTTCGCGCGCCTCGCGCACGAGCCGCCCGTCCTCGCGCCCCGCGTCCAGCAGCGCGCTCCAGGGCTCGGTTCTACGGTCGACCGCCAAGGACTTGAGATAGTAGAGGCGATGTCGCTGACGCTCGCCGAGGCATGGGCCCGAGCCCGCACCTTCCATCATTCCTCCTATCCGCCCGAGCGGATCGCCGCCGAGCGCGAGCAGAGCGTGTCGGTCTGCCTGCCCGCCCGCGAGTGCGCGGCGACGGTCGGGACGATCGTGACCGCGCTGCTCGCGCTGCGCGAGCGCGGCGTGCTCGACGAGGTCGTCGTCGTCGATGCCGCCTCGCACGACGGCACCGCCGAGCTCGCCGCGCGGCCGGCGCGCGCGTGCTCCAGGAGGCCGAGCTGATGCCCGCGTACGGGCCGGTGCTCGGCAAGGGCGACGCGATGTGGCGTGCGCTCTCAGCGCTCGACGGGCGAGCTCGTCTGCTTCCTCGACGCCGACACCGAGGACTTCTCACGCCACTTCGCCTGCGGGCTGCTCGGCCCGCTCGTGTGCGAGCCCGGCGTTGCCTTCGTCAAGGCCTTCTACCGCCGGCCTTTCCGCAGGGCGGCGTCGAGGACCCGCAGGGCGGCGGCCGCGTCAACCACCTGATGGCGCGCCCCGCGCTCGCGCTCTTCTATCCGGAGCTCGCCGGCGTGCGCCAGCCGCTCGCCGGCGAGGTCGCCGCGCGGCGCGAGCTGCTCGAATCGCTGCCGTTCGCGACCGGCTACGGCGTCGAGATCGCGATGCTGATCGACGCCTGGCGCGAGGTCGGCCTCGACGGGCTCGCGCAGGTCGACCTCGACGAGCACCGCAACCCGCCACCAGTCGCTCGCGGCGCTCTCGCCGATGGCCGCGCACGGTGCTCGCCACGATCGCCGCGCCGCCTCGAGCAGGACGGGCGCCTGCAGCCCGTCGGCGGCGCACCGCTGGAACGTCCTCCGCTCGCGAGCGTGCGGTTCGCGTGAGCGATGGCACGCCGCATGCGCTGCGCTCTACGTCGACCTCGACGGCACGCTGCTCGGCCGCGGCGCCTCGCTGCTGCACGACGGCGAGGGCGCGGTCAGCGCTCGACGGCGTGCGCGCCGTCCAGGCCTGCCTGCGCGCCGAGGTCGAGGTCGTGCTGATGTCCGGCCGCCGCCGCGCGCAGGTCTTCGAGGACGCGCGCCTGCTTCGGCCAGCGCTCGTTCATCTACGAGGCCGGCGCCTGCGTCGTGCTCGACGGCGAGGAGCACTGGCTGACCGGCGAGCTGATGCCCGGCGAGCTGAGCATCGCCGAGCAGATCGAGCGACTCGGGCGCGCCCGCGCTGCTGCTCGAGCACTACGCGGGGCGCCTCGAGTACCACGAGCCCTGGCACGTCGAGCGCGAGGTCTCCCACCTCTTCCGCGGCCTCGTCGACGCGCTCGAGGTCGACGCGCTGCTCGGCCGAGCACGGCCACGACGATCTGCGGCTCGTCGACAACGGCGTCGTCAACCGGCGCTCGCCCGCGCTCGCCGCACTGCCGCACGTGCGCGGCTACCACCTCGTCCCGCGCGGCGCCTCGAAGGCAGCGGCCGTCGCGCGCGCACCGCGCAGATGCGCGGCTACGCCCGCGAGGAGACCTTCGCGGTCGGCGACTCGCGCGAGGACCTCGCCTGCGCCGCGCAGGTCGGCACCTTCTGGCTCGTCGCCAACGCGCGTCGCCCGCGACCCCTCGATGCGCGAGGCGATTGCCGCCGAGCACGGCAACGTGCGCGTCGCCGAGGCGGCCAACGGCGCCGGGGTCTACGAGGCCGTGGTGAGCACGTTGATGGGGGTCAACGGCGCCTGAGGCGGTTGCGCTGCGGGGGTGCTCGCCTCGGCCCGGGCGCTGCTCAGGGGTCGCGATGTCTCTGGCGCTCTCAGTTTCGCGCCCGCCGTGAGGCGCCGCCACACGCGCCGCCAGAAGCCCGGCTGCGGCCGCGTCGCCAGCGCGCGGGCGGCGGCACCGTCGCGCGCACGAGCGCGACCCAGTCGTCGAGCGGCAGCTCGCCCGCGATCAGCCGCCCGAGGGCGCCCGTGACCGGCGCGCCGACGCCGGCCTGCTCGAGCGCGCGCGCGAGCAGCGGCACCGACTCCAGCGCCTCGACCGCCTGGCCGATGCGCTCGGGGATCTCGCTCGCCGGCACGCCGGCCGCGAGCAGCTCGCCGGCGCGGCGGTTGCGGCTCTCGGCGCGAGCGCCGTCGCGACGAGGTCGCCGGCGCCGGCGAGGCCGATCATCGACTCCGGCCGCGCGCCGAGACTCTCGGCGTAGCGCCAGACCTCGGCGAAGATGTGCCCGGCGGCGGCGCCGGCGGCGTTCAGGCCCTGCGCCTCGGTCGCTCCCGCGGCGAGCGCCGCCGCGTTCTTCGCCGCGCCCGCGAGCTCGACGCCGACCGGGTCGTTCGACTGCTCGCAGACGACGCCGGCGCGCGTGAAGACCTGCGCGAGCGCGTGCGCGAGCTCCTCGCTCGCTCGAGGCCGCGACGAGCGCGGCGCCCGCGTGGACCATCTCCTGCGCGTGCGCGGGACCGCCGACGCACGCCACGCGCTCGCGCGCCGAAGCGCGCGCTCAGCACGAGCGTCGGCGGCAGGCCGTGCGGCGGCACGAGCCCCTTGGCGACCGAGACGACGGCGGTGCGCTTGCCGAGACCCGCCGGCGCCGAGCTCGTCGATCACCTCGGCCAGCGCCGCGCGAGGGCACCGCCAGGAAGACGTAGTCCGCGCGCGCGACGCCCGCCGAGGCCGGCTCGATGCGCAGCGCGCCCGGCAGCTCGACGCCGGGCAGGTAGCGCTTGTTCTCGCGCTGCTGCTCGATCACCTTCGCCTGCTCGTCGGTGCGCGTCTGCAGCGTCGTGCGCAGGCCGCCGCGCGCGAGCAGCACCGCCAGCGCGGTGCCGAAGGAGCCCGCGCCGATGACGGTCGCCCGGCGTCGCCCCCGGTGTCGGCAGTGAGCGGGCGCGCGGGGCGCGAGCGCCCGGGCTGGGAGTAGGCTCGGGCTCGGTCATCTGATGAGCGAGCCTAGCGATCCGCACACGAGCGCCGCCCGGTGGCGAAACTGGGCGCGCGATGAGCGCTGCAGCCCCGCGGCGATCGTTCACCCTGCCTCGCTGGAGGAGCTTTCGGACGCCGTCCAGGGGGCCGCGCGCGAGGGGCGGCGCGTGCGCGTGGCAGGTGCCGGGCACTCCTTCGGAGACATCGCCTGCACCGATGGGCTCATGCTGAAGCTCGACCGGCTCGCCGCGGTGATCGATCTCGATCGCTCATCGGGGCTCGTGCGTGTGCAGGCGGGCATCACGATCCGCGAGCTCAGCCGGCGCTTGGCCGAGCACGGCCTCGCGATGGAGAACCTCGGCGACATCGACGTGCAGACGATCGCCGGCGCGATCTCCACGGCGACCCACGGCACGGGCGCGCGTCTCGGCAACATCTCCTCGCAGGTGCGCGACGCTGACGCTCGTGCTCGCCGACGGCTCGACGCTCTGCTGCTCGCCTGAGCAGGAGCCCGATGTGTTCCGCGCGGCGCGTGTCGGGCTCGGCGCGCTGGGTGTGATCGCCGAGGTGACGTTGCAGTGCGTCCCCGCCTTCACACTACGCGGGATCGACGCGCCCGCGCCGCTCGAGGAGACGCTCACGGGCTTCGAGGAGCTGGTGCGCAGCAACGAGCACTTCGAGTTCTTCGTCTTCCCCCACACTGCCACCGCGCTTACGCGAACCAACAACCGCACCGAGGAGGCGCCGCGTCCGCGCGGACGCGCGGCGGCCTACCTCAACGACGTGCTGCTCACCAATCACGCCTTCGGGCTTTTCTGCCGCCTCGGGCGGCGAGCGCCCGCCCGGATCCCCCGGATCAACCGCCTCGTGACGCGCCTCGCCTCGCGCAGCGAGCGCGTCGAACGCTCCGATGCGATCTTCGCCAGCCCACGCCTCGTGCGCTTCACCGAGATGGAGTACGCGCTGCCGCGGGCTCACACCCCGACGGCGGTGCGCCGTGTGATGGAGATGATCGAGCAGCGCGGTCTCGCGGTGCCCTTCCCGATCGAGGTGCGCACCGTCGCGCCCGACGATGCGCTGATCAGCACCGCCTCCGGACGCGAGAGCGGCTTCGTGGCGGTGCACATGTTCGAGGGGATGGCCTGGCAGCCATACTTCCGCGCGGTCGAGGCGATCATGGACGAGCTCGACGGGCGCCCGCACTGGGGCAAGCGTCATTTCCAGACGGCGGGGACGCTGCGTCCTCGCTATCCCGACTGGGATGCCTTCCAGGCCATTCGCGCGCGCCTGGACCCCGAGGGCCGCTTCGCAAACGCCTGGACCGAGCGCGTGCTGGGCGATGTCTGAGGCGCAGCTCGCGCGCCTGGAGCGAGCGACCGCAGGGCTACAGGCGCCCTTTGCCCTGATCGACCTCGATGCGCTGTGGGCCAACGCGGCCGATATGGAACGCCGCGCCGCACCCAAGCCGATCCGCTTGGCGAGCAAGTCGCTGCGCTGCCGATCGCTCCAGGATCGCGTGCTAGCGCGACCCGGCTTTCGCGGCACGCTCGCATTCACGCTGCCCGAGGCGCTGTGGCTCGCCTCCCACGGCGCCGAGGACGTACTGGTCGCCTACCCGAGCGCCGACGGCGCCGCCCTGCGCCGGCTCGCCGAAGGCGAGGCGCCCGGCGTGAGCGTGATGCTCGACAGCGTCGAGCAGCTGGAGCTGATCGAGCGCGCGCTCGGCGACGTCGCCGCCGTGGCGCCGATCCGCGTCTGCATCGACGTTGACGCCGGCTGGTGGCTTCTCGGCGGCCGTGTGCGCATCGGCGTCAAGCGCTCTCCGGTGCATACCTGCGAGCAGGCCCTCGAGCTGGCTCGCGCGATCCTCGCGCATCCGAGCCTGCGCCTCGTCGGCTTGATGGCCTATGAGGCGCAGATCGCTGGGCTCGGCGACTCGCCGCCCGGGCGTCCACTGCGGGCAGCGATGATCCGTGCTGTGCAGAGCCGCTCGGCGCACGAGCTGGCCACACGACGCGGCGCGATCGTCGCGGCCGTGGCGGAGCTCGCCTCAGCGGCCGGCACGCCCCTGGAGCTCGTCAACGGCGGCGGCAGCGGCAGCCTCGAGCGGACCGCCGCTGAGCCCGCGGTCAGCGAGGTGACGGCCGGCTCGGGGCTTTACGGGCCAACTCTGTTCGACGCCTACCGCGCCTTCACGCCGTGCCCCGCCGCGATGTTCGCGCTGCCCATCGTGCGCCGGCCCGGGCGCGGCGTCGTCACGGCACTGGGGGGCGGCTATCTCGCGTCGGGGCCGGCCGACCGCGCGCGCCTGCCGCGGGCGTACCTGCCCGACGGCTTGCGGCTGGACGGGCAGGAGGGCGCGGGCGAGGTGCAGACGCCGCTGGTGGGAGACGCGGCGAACGATTTGGCGATCGGCGATCGCGTCTACATGCGCCACGCCAAGGCGGGCGAGCTGTGTGAGCGCCTCGCCAGCCTGCACCTGATCGAAGGCGACCGGATCGTGGATGAGGTGCCCACCTACCGCGGCGAGGGACAATGCTTTCTATGAACGCTGTCAACCCCTTCCTCGAGCCCTCCCAGCCAGCCGGCGCCCCGCTCGAGCAGGCGCGCCTGGAGAGCGTGCTGCGGGAGGTCGTGGAGACGCTCGCGCCGCTCGATCGCACACCGTGCTCGCCGGGCGAGCGCGAGGCTGCGGAGTGGCTGGCTGCGCGCATGCGCGCGGTCGCCGGGGTCGACGTGACGCTCGAGGATGAGCCCTCCTGGGGGACCTTCCCGCCGACCGCCGTGGCGCTCGGGCTGCTCGGCATGGGCGCAGCGGCGCTCGTGCTGCGCGGCCGGCGCCTGCTCGGCGCTCTGCTCGCGACCACCGGCTATGCCGGTGTCGTGGATGAGGCGCAAAACGGACCACGTCTCGTGCGCCGTCTGATTCGTCGCCGACGCAGCACCGTCAACCTAATCGCGCGCATCGACGGTCCGGGGCTCGACACGGCACGGGCGCCCACGCTTGTCGGGATCGCTCACCACGACGCGCCGCAGACGGGGATGCTGTTCGACCAGACGCTCCAGAAGCGGATCTACGAACGCGCCCCGCAGGTACTCGAAAGCGTCAAGACGCCGCTACCTCAGTGGTGGGTGGGGCTCGCGGGGCCGATCCTGACCGTCGCCGGAGCGCTCAGCGGGCGTCGGCGCTTCGCGCGCGCGGCGCTCGCGGTCGGCGCCTTCGGCACAGCGCTCGTCGCCGACGTTTGGCGCTCTGAGACGGTGCAGGGGGCAAACGACAACCTTTCGGGGGTGGCGGCGCTCGTGGGTCTGGCCGAGATGCTTGCCGTGCGGCCCGCGCCGGGGCTGCGTACGCTGCTGGTCTCCTGTGGGGCAGAGGAGACGCTGCAGGACGGGATCAGGGCCTTCATCGCCTCGCACCGCCACGAGCTCGATACCGAGCGCACCTGGTTCGTGAACCTCGACACCGTCGGCTCGCCACACCTGGTGATGCTCAAGGCTGAGGGGCCGGTCTGGATGGAGAGCTACAACGGTCCGTGGCTCAGCGATCTGCTCGCCGATCACGCCGAGCGTCTTGGCATCGCTCTGCACCGCGACTATCGTGCGCGCGCCTCGACCGACAGCGTGATCCCCAGCCGCGCCGGATATCCGATCGCGACGCTCGTCTCGATGACCGATTGGTTCAGCCCTGCCAACTACCACCTGCCCACCGACGTCCCCGCGAACCTGATCTACGACTCCGTCGCCGACGCCACGCGGCTCGTCTATGCGCTGGCTCAGGACCTCGCGGCGAACCCGCACCCGCGCGGATAGGGGCCGCCGCTCTGCGATCGTGAGGCGATGCCCGAGGGCGACACGATCCACCACGCCGCCAACCGCATCCGCGCGGTGCTCGAGGGGCGGGTGCCGCAAGAGATCATCACGCCACAGCCTCGCCACCGCATGGATGGGTGGCCCGCGGCGTTGGCGGGCAAGGCGGTGCGCGCGGTGCGAGGCACACGGCAAGCACCTGTTTCTGCGCTTCGAGCAGGACATCACGCTGCACTCGCACTTGCGCATGAGCGGCTCGTGGGCCGTGCACCGTGAAGGCGAGCGCTGGCGGCGAGCTCCTCGCCGTGCCTGGATCGTGATGCGCTGTGACGGCTGGGAGGTCGTCGAGTTCGACGGGCCGGTGCTCGAGCTGATGAGCGACCACCGCACGCGCACCCATCCCCAGCTCGCCGCGCTCGGGCCCGACGTAATCGGCGCGAGCTTCGACGAGCAGCAGTTCCTGCGCCGCCTGCGCGCCGAGGATCCATCGCGTCCGATCGGTGATGCGCTGCTCAACCAGCAGATCGTCGCGGGTATCGGCAACCTGTGGAAGGCCGAGTCCTGCTTCGCGCTCGGCGTGGACCCCTGGCGGGCGCTGGCGGAGGTGAGCGACGAGGAGGCGCTCGCGCTCGTCGCCTTCGCGCGCGAGCACATGCGCGCGTCGGTCGACACCGGCTACAAGCAGCGCCCGCGCGAGGTCTACGGCCGCGCGGGACGCGCATGTCCGCGCTGCGGCACCCCGATCCGCAGGCGCGGTCAGGGCGAGAACAACCGCTCGACCTTCTGGTGTCCGGGCTGTCAGCGCTAAAGGACCTCTGCGAGCTTGCGCCCCGCGGCCGTGAGCGCTCGCTTGCCGTTCGCTTCAATGATCACCTGCAGGTCGAGGATGCGCGCATCGAAAGCGTTGAGACGGTTCTCGGCCGTGACCGCGTAGGCCGGCACGCCCGACTGGCGCGCGCGGGTGGCGATCTCGAACGCCGCGCTGCCCGCCAGCGTCTCCTCGTGCAGCTGCTCCACGGCGATGACCACCGCCCGCGCGGCACGCATGCGCGCGTCGAAGCCGCTTTCCAGGAGCAAAGCGCTGAGGTCGCTCATGGTGGTGTCCTGGAGGTTGAGCACGTCGGAATCGGGCAGCCCCCTTGCGCTCAGGCCGCGCGCGATCGCGGCTGCGACTTCCTCGCCGGCGAGCGCGCCGAAACCTCCGCTCACGATCAGCGCGTGGAGCGGGATCACCGCACTGCTCGGGTCGTGTACGGCGGCGAAGGACGGATTGCGGAGGTGTCGAGGCGCATGATCGGGCATCCTTCCAGCAATGGCTGCCAAGAAGGGCGAGGCGATCGTCATCGAGACGAGCGGACGCGAGGTGCGCGTCAGCAACCCGGGCAAGCTGTACTTCCCGGAGGCCGGCCTGACGAAGCTCGATCTCGTCAACTACTACGTGGAGTGCGAGCAGGCCGTCGTGCGTCATCTGCGCGAGCGTCCCACCGTGATGAAGCGCTGGGTGGACGGCGTCGCGGGCGAGCCCTTCTTCCAGAAGCGCGTTCCCGACAGCGCGCCCGAGTGGCTCGAGACGGCCACCGTCACCTTCCCGAGCGGACGCCACGCCCGCGAGCTCGTGCCAAACGACGCCGCGCATCTCGTCTGGGGCGCGAATCTCGGCGTGATCGACTGGAACCCGTGGCCGGTGCGCCGCGCGGACCTCGACCATCCCGACGAGCTGCGCATCGACCTCGACCCCGGCCCCGATGTGCCCTTCGCGGAGGTGCGCGAGGTCGCCTTGGAGGTGCGCGAGGTGCTCGAGGAGCACGGCCTGCGCGGCTTCCCCAAGACATCCGGGTCGCGCGGCATCCACGTCTACGTGCGCATCGAGCCGCAGCGAGAGCTTCGAAGAAGTGCGCCGCGCCGCGCTCGCGCTCGCGCGCGAGGTCGAGCGGCGGATGCCCGGGCGCGCGACGAGCCGCTGGTGGAAGGAGGAACGCGAGGGCGTCTTCATCGACTACAACCAGAACGCGCGCGATCGCACCGTCGCCTCGGCCTACTCGGTTCGCGCGGTGCCCGACGCGCGCGTCTCCTGCCCGTGGAGTGGGACGGAGGTGCCGGACGTGGAGCCAGCCGAGCTGAACCTGCGCACGGTGCCCGCGCGCCTGCGCGAGCGGGGCGACCCATCTGCGGAGATCGACGAGCGTCCGGGGCGCCTCGACGGGCTGCTCGAGCTGGCCGCGCGCGACGAGCGCGACGGCCTCGGCGACGCGCCCTGGCCGCCACACTTCCGCAAGCAGAAGAACGAGCCGCCGCGCGTGCAGCCGAGCCGCGCGCGGGGATCCAGGGCCGAGAAGTCGTGAGCCTCCCGCTCGAGCCGCCGCTGAAGCCGCAGCTCGCGCTCTCGCGCAAGGAGCTGCCGCTCGGCGAGGACTACATCTATGAGGTCAAGCTCGACGGCTTTCGCTGCGTGGCCTTCGTCGACGGCGAGGAGGTCTTCCTGCAGTCGCGCAACGGCAAGCCGCTCGGGCGCTACTTCCCCGAGCTCGTGCTGCCCTCCGGGCGCTACGTGCTCGACGGCGAGATCGTCGTGCGCGACGAGCGAGGGGCGCGAGGACTTCGACGCGCTCGGACAGCGCATCCACCCGGCCGTCTCGCGCATCGAGCGCCTCGCCGGCGAGACCCCGGCCGTCTATGTCGCCTTCGACCTGCTCGCCCATGAAGAGGAGTCGCTGCTCGAGCGGCCCTTCTCCGAGCGCCGCGCTGCGCTCGAGCGCGCTGCTCGGCGGCGAGGCCTTCGCCCGGGCGCCGGTCGAGCTGATGCGACGGTCGAGACGCCGGCTGAGGCCGAGCTCTGGCTGCAGGACGCCGAGGGGGCGATCGCCAAGGAGCGCTCCGCCCCCTACCGGCCCGGGCGAGCGCAAGGGGATGGCGAAGGTCAAGCGCGTGCGCACGATCGACGCCGTGTCGTCGGCTGGCGCCCGGCAAGGAAGAGGGCACCGTCGGCGCGCTGATCCTCGGCCTCTACGACGGCGCCCGAGCTGCGCGTCGTCGGGCACTGCTCGGGACTGTCGGCGGCCGAGAAGAAACGCCTCGTGGGCTTCCTCGCCGCGTACGAGTCCGGCGAGCGCGGCTCGGCCGACCCGAGCCGCTGGAGCGCCGGCAAGGACCTCGAGTGGATCGGCCTGCGCCCCGAGCTGGTCGTGGAGATCGACTTCGACCACGTCTCCGCCGGGCGCATCCGCCACGGCGCCAAGCTGCAGGCGCTGGCGCGAGGACAAGCCCGCCGCGCGAGTGCCGCTACGAGCAGCTCTCCAGCTGAGCGTCGACTAGCATCAAGCCGGTGAGCGGCGAGGGGGAGAACACGGCGACGGTCGCCGAGGAGGAGTACCTGCAGAGCCTCTTCTGGCTGCAGGAGGCCGGGCCTGCCGATGACCGGCGCCAACGTCGCGCGCGCGATGCAGCTCTCCGCGCCGACCGTGCACGAGATGATCGGCCGCCTCGAGCGCGACGGCTACATCACGCGCGGCAGCGACCGCGCGATCGCCTTCACCGACAGCGGCGCCGCGCACGCCGAGGGCATCGTCCGCCGCCACCGCCTGATCGAGCGCTTCCTGACCGACGTGCTCGGCGTTCCCTGGGACGAGGTCCACGAGGAGGCCGAGCGCCTCGAGCACGCGATGTCGCCGGTGCTCGAGGAGCGCATGCTCGCCGCGATCGGCGACGCCAAGACCTGCCCGCACGGCCACCCGATCGTCGCCGGCGCGCGCCTCGCGGGCGTGCCGCTCGCCGACGTCGAGCTCGGCGCCTCGGTTCGCGTGCTGCGCTTCGAGAACGAGGCCGAGGACCTGCTGCACTATCTGAAGGCGTCCGGCCTCGAGCCGGGGCTCGAGGGCGTGCTCGCCGAGCGCGACGAGGAGCACGTCGCGCTGCGTGGCGCCGACGGCGCGCTGCTGACGCGTCACGCCGAGCGTCGCCGAGACCGTCTCGGTGATCGCCGACCCCTCGCCGCCGCCGCGCACCGCGCTGCCCGAGCAGCTCGTGCTCGGGCAGCGCTACGGACGCTAGCGCGGAGCGGATGGAGCCGCTTCCAGGTTTCTCCAGCCGCGCGTGGCTTCGGTGTATGTTCGGTCCACACCGAGCGCAAGGGGGCTGGCCATGTATGTGCGTGTTGTGAGGTTTACCGATGTGAGCGTCGAGCGGATGGATGCACTGCTCGCACGCCTCAAGGAGTCCGACGGACCGCCCCCGGGTGTGCCCGCCACGGGCTTGACGATCCTCTCCGACGAGGCGCAGGGCACCGCGGTTGTTCTCCAGTACTTCGCAACGGCCGAGGACATGGAGGCCGGCGCAAAGGTGATGGCGGCGATGGACGCCTCCGAGACGCCGGGCGTCCGCGGCTCGGTCGACATGTGTGAGCTGAAGCTCGAGCTCGACGCCTGACGCTAGAGCGAGCGGTAGGCCTCGGCCAGGCGCGCGACGCCCGTGTCGATCTGCTCGGGCGTGACGCCGGAGTAGGCCAGGCGCAGCGTGTTCTCGCCGCCCTCGAGCAGGAAGTCGGTGCCCTTCACGAACGCCACGCCGCGCTCGGCGGCCGCGTCGAAGAGGCGCGTCGACGTCGGTGCCCTCGGGCAGCGTGACCCACATGAAGTAGCCGCCCTGCGGCGCGACGAACTCGGCCTCGGGCAGCTCGCGGCGCGAGCGCCTCGGCGAGCGTCTGGGCGCGCTCGGCGAGCGCCGCCTTGACGGTCTCGATCGAGCGCTCGATCGCGCCCGAGGCGCAGAACTCGTAGACGATCGACTGGGCGACCATGTTCGGCGAGATGTAGGTGTTCGTCGCGAGCTTCGCGATCGCCGCGATCAGTTCCGGCGGGCCGACGAGGTAGCCGACGCGGATGCCGGGGCAGACGGTCTTGGAGAAGGAGGAGGCGTAGACGACGCGGTCGGGGTCCATCGAGAGCATCGTCGGCAGCGTCTCGCCGCTGAAGCGCAGCTCCACGTAGGGGTCGTCCTCGAAGACCATGAAGCCGTGCTCGGCCGCCAGCTCGAGCAGGTGGCGGCGCTTCTCGTAGCGAGAGCGTGTAGCCGGCCGGGTTCTGGAAGTTGGGGATGATGTGCGCGAGCGTCGGCTGCGCGCCGCCGCTCGAGCAGCGCGCGCGAGCGCCGCCGTGTCGATGCCGTCGGGCTCGAGCTCCACCGCGTGCAGCTGCGCGCCGCGCTGGCGCAGCGAGAGCAGCGTGCGGTCGTAGGTCGGGCGCTCGACGATCACCTCATCGCCGGAGCGCACGAGCTGCTCGAACAGGAAGGCGTCGGCCTGCATCGAGCCGTTGGTCACGAGCACGCGCTCGGGCTCGACGCCGTGCTGGTCGGCGATCCAGCTGCGCAGGCGCGGGTAGCCGATCGAGGTGCCGTAGGCGGTCGTGCCGGCGGGGTCGCTCTCGAAGGCGCGCACGGCGGCGTCGCTGAGGCCCTCGACGTCGACGATGTCGAGCGAGGGTGCGCCGCGGGCGAAGGAGATCGTGGGGCCGGCCGGCGTGCTCACAGCGGCGTAGCTTAGGCGTCCGAGCAGCTCGTCGTAGTCATGGGTCAGCTCGTGCGCCGCGCGCTCGAGGCGGTCGCGGAAGCGCAGCAGCTCGTCCGGCCCGGGCCGCTTCGGCGCCGGGGGCGCGACGGGCGGTGGCGGTGGCGGTGCGAGCGGACGCGGCGCCGACGCCGGCGCGGGTCGGGACGCAGACGTTTGCATGAGGGCGGGCCGCGGCGCCGGAGTGCTCGCTGAGCCCTCCGCAGGCGCACGCTCGACGGCCTCATCGACGATGCGACTCCAGCCGCTACCGGGGGCCTGGACGGCGCTGCGCGGCGCCTCATCGTGGGCTCTGCTCGGCCTCGGGAGCCGCCGACCCGGCGCTCTCAGTGCGTCGCCGGGACGCTCTCAAGCGGCGGGGGCTAGGCCGACGTCAGAGCCCTGAGCGTGCGCTCGAGCTCGGCGATCTTGCGCTCGAGCTCTTGCAGTGTGCTTGCGAGCTCCTGGTCCATGGGCGCCTAGCGTACCGGCCGGCGCCGGTGTTTCCGCTCAGGAGGCCGCGAGCGAGGCGCCGCCGAGCACCTCGACGGCGATCGGGCGGCCTCGGTGGGGGTGCGCCCGACGCGCACGCCCTTGGCTTCGAGCGCCTGGGCCTTCGCGGCGGCCGTGCCGGCGCTGCCCGAGACGATCGCTCCGGCGTGACCCATCTGCTTGCCCGCCGGGGCCGTGAAGCCCGCGATGTAGGCGACGACGGGCTTGCTCATGTTCTCGGCGATGTACTCCGCGGCCTCCTCCTCGGCCGAGCCGCCGATCTCGCCGGAGAGCACGACCAGCTCGGTCTCCTCGTCGGCCTCGAACAGCTCGAGGATGTCCACGAAGGAGGAGCCCGGCACGGGGTCGCCGCCGATGCCCGACGATCGTCGCAGCAGCCGAAGCCGGCCTGGGCGATCTCGTTGCCGATCTGGTAGGTCAGCGTGCCCGAGCGCGAGACCACGCCGACGTTGCCGGCCTCGAAGAAGGAGGCCGGGATGATGCCCACGTTGGCCTTGCCGGGCGAGAGGATGCCGGGGCAGTTGGGGCCGATCAGGCGCGTGCCCGGATAGTCGCGCTGCGATCGTGTTGTAGACGCGCAGCTCGTCGTGCGCGGGGATGCCCTCGGTGATCGCGATCACGAGCTCGACGCCCGCCGCGGCGGCCTCGAGGATCGCGTCGGCGGCGAAGCGCGGTGGCACGAAGATCATCGCGGTGTTCGGCTGGACCTCGGCGACGGCCTGCTCCCAGCTGTCGAACACGGGGATGCCCTCGACGTCCTGGCCGCCCTTGCCGGGCGTGACGCCGCCGACGACGTTCGTGCCGTAGCTGCGGTTGTTGAGCGTGTGGAAGCTGCCCTCGCGGCCGGTGATGCCGGCGACGCAGAGACGTGTGCCCTCGTCGATCAGGACCGACATCAGGCGGGCGCTCCGACGCTCTGCCCGGCCGCCAGCGCGACGACCATCTCGGCGGCCTCGTTCATCGTCTTCGCCGTGTGCACGTTGGCGAGGGCGGCCTCGGCCAGCAGGCGGCGGCCCTCGACGTCGTTGGTGCCGTCGAGGCGCACGACGAAGGGCACCGACGGTTTGATCTGCTCGAACGCTGCGATCAGCCCCATCGCGACCTCGTCGCAGCGGGTGATGCCGGCGAAGATGTTGACCAGCACGGCCTTGACGGCGTCGTTGGCGAGGATCAGATCGACCGCCTGCTTGATCGTCTCGGCGTTTGAGCCGCCGCCCGCGTCGAGGAAGTTGGCGGGCGCGCCGCCCGCCTGGGAGACGACGTCGAGCGTCGACATCACGAGACCGGCGCCGTTGCCGAGGATGCCGATGTCGCCGTCGAGCTTGACGTACTGCACGCCCTCCTCCTTGGCGCGGCGCTCGAGCGGATCTTCGTTCTCGCTGTCGGAGAGCGACTGGTTCTCGGGGTGGCGGTAGAGCGCGTTGCCGTCGAGCGAGACCTTCGAGTCGAGCGCCTTGACCTCGCGCTCGGGCGTGACGATCAGCGGGTTGATCTCGGCGAGCGTCGCGTCCTCTGCCCACCACACCTCATAGAGCGCGATCAGCGCGTCCGCGACGCCCTCGACGACGTCCTGCTCGGCGCCGCCTTCGCTTGCGATCCGCAGCGCCTCGGCGCGCGTGAGCCCGGCGAGCGGGTCGACGTGGTGGCGGATCAGCTTCTCGGGAGTCTTCTCGGCGACCTCTTCGATGTCGACGCCACCCTCGACGCTAAACATCACGAGCGGCTTCTTGGCCGAGCGGTCGAGCAGCACCGAGGCGTAGTACTCCGAGGCGATGTCCGAGGCGTGCTCGATCCAGACGGTGCGAACCGTGTGTCCCTTGATGTCCATGCCGAGGATGTTGCCGGCGTGCTCGCGCAACTCGTCCTCGTCGGCGGCGAGCTTCACGCCGCCCGCCTTGCCGCGTCCGCCGATCAGCACCTGGGCCTTGACGACAACCGGGTAGCCGATCTCAGCGGCCGCCGCGACGGCGTCCTCGACGTTGGTGACGGGCTTGCCCTCTGACACCCTCAATCCGTGACGGGCGAACAGCTGCTTGCCCTGATACTCCAGCAGGTCCATTGCGGCGCGGGACTCTAACAGCAACCTGCAAGATCGCGCGCAGAAAGCCCCTCGCAGGGTGGCGCGCCGCGTCGAGAGGGCGAGGCGCGGCATAATGCCCGTCGCGATGCCCATTCCAAAGAACATCACCTTCGTCACATTCGATGTGTACGGCACCCTCATCGACTGGGAGACCGGGATCTACGAGGCGTTCGCCAAGGAGGCGGCGCGCGACGGCGTCGAGATCGATCGCGCCGTGCTGATGGCGATGTTCCAGGAGATCTCCCGCGAGATCGAGGGCGGCTCCTACGAGCTCTACGCAGAGGTCCTGCGGCGTACCGCGATCGAGATCGCCAAACGCCTCGAATGGCCGCTGGAGCCCTCGCGCTCCGGTTTCCTACCCGACTCGGTGCAGCGCTGGATGCCTTTCAAGGAGACCAGCACGCAGCTGCAGAAGCTTGGCAAGAAGTACAAACTGGGCCTGCTCTCGAACATCGACGACAAGCTGCTCGGGCAGACCCGCCGCCACATCGGCGTCGACTTCGACCTTGTCGTGACCGCCCAGCAGGTTCGCTCCTACAAGCCCGAACTGCCGCACTTCACCGAGTGCGCACGGCGCATGGGCGGCAAGCGCGGCTGGGTGCACGTCGCCGCGAGCCACTACCACGACGTTGCTCCCTGCATCAAACAGCGCGTGCCCGTGATCTGGGTCAATCGCAACAAGGAGACGCTGGACTCCTCCCAGAAGAAGCCGACGGCCGAAGTCAGCAGCCTCAAAGAGGCCGCCAAACTCCTCGGCATCACCTGATCGGGTGCGCCCGTGAGGGTCGTCTCGCTCCATCGCGACGTGCTCCTTGTAACGAGCCAACTGCTCCAAGCCAACTGCACGATCGTCGCGTGAGCCCGGCGCTTCGGCCGTTGTCGCCGAGGCGTTCTTGATCGATTCGCCGGTGCTTCCCCGAAGAGCTCGAGATGCTCCGCTCGCTCGTCGAGCAGGCCGGCTTCCCGGCGCCGCGCGGACTGCTCGCGACCCATGCCGACTGGGATCACATGCTCGGGACCGCTCGCGTTCCCCGAGGCGCGCTTGGGGTGTGCCGAAAGCACCGTTGCTCGACTGCGCGCCGAGCCGGGTGCTGCTCAGCGTGACTTGCGTGACTTCGATGAAGCGCCTTTATCTGGCCCGTCCTCATCCGCTGGCGCTCGGATCGATCCAGGCGCTCGCGGTACCCGGGCGTTGCAGAATCGGTGAGGCGGAGCTCGAGCTGTACCCAACCGAGGGGCATACGGCCGACGGTATGGCCGTGTGGGTTCCCTGGGCGCGTGTGCTCGTCGCAGGTGATTACCTCTCCGCGCTGGAGCTCCCCACGCTACGTGGCGATGACTGGGTTGATCGCCTATCTCGCCACGCTTGAAACGCTGCGCCCGTTCGTTGCCATGGCCGAGCACGTCGTCCCCGGTCACGGCCCTGTGCTGGACCGCACACGAGCTTCGATGGTCCTGGATGAGGATGTCGAGTATCTGCGTGCTCTGGCGCAGCGAGGTGGCGCCGCAGAGCTGCCGGCCGGACGCAGCACGAGGGCTCAGCGCCGTCTACACGCCGAGAACGTCGCTCACCGACATGCCGGGCGCTCACCCGGTGTCACGCCGTGAGCTTGCTTGCTTCGAGTCGGCTTCACGAGTGCCTTCGGTAGAGCACTTCGAACTCACCACTCGCCGTCGCCGGTGTTGTAGCTGTTGCGGCTCCGATACGACTGAGAACCTCCATGCCCACGAACTCTCGCGGAATCTTGACCGCTCTTGGTATCGCGTACAGCACGAACTCATATTGCCGGCTCGTGCCCTTGTCGGGGCAGATCGAGTACCGAGTCCTTCCGCCGCTCGCCTCGCCCAGGTACGCTTCCGGCGGGAGTTGGCCGGCGGCGAGACGGTGCAGCTTGGGGTCCACACCCGCGACCGCCCATTCGATGGAAAGGTTGTAACCGTTCCCCTCCGAGCTCGGTATGAAGCCGACGACGAGCAGCGCCAGTTCCTTGGTGCTCGACGGCACGTTGCCCCATTCCATAGGAGGGGAGATGTTCTTTCCGTCGCATGTGTAGTGAGCGGGGAGAGCGCCGCGGACGATCGCCGCGCTCTTGAACTGTATTGGCACGCGATGTGCTGTGGTCGGCGTCGTATTGGCCCCCGAACTGCTGCATCCAGTCAACGTGAGTGCCATCAAGAGCGCTGCTGCCGGCGCAGCCGTTCCTGGTCTTCGCATAAGGCGTCTCCTCGATGCTGCTAACAGCCGTTGCTCGTGAAGACCGCGACGCTATGCGATCGGTGCTCGCGTTGCCAGCGATTGGAGAGGATGTTTCCGATCCGATAGCACCAGCTATGGCCGGTGCATGCACCCGCCGGAAAGCGATCCGCGGCATGCACGGTTGAGCAGTGAAAACTGCAACTCCCGCTGCCTTAGGCGGGCTTGCTCTTGATCGTCGCGATCGGCGCGCCCGCCTGGATCGGCGCGCCCTCGGAGATCGGCAGATCGACGATCGTGCCGGACTTATGCGCGGTGATCTCGTTCTCCATCTTCATCGCCTCGATGATGCAGAGCAGCTGGCCCTCTTGCACCTCATCGCCGGCTTTCACGAGCACCTTCCACATGTTGCCCTGTAGCGGCGCGGGCAGCACGTCCGGGCCGCCGGCGCCGCTGGAGCTCTTGCTGGCCGATCTTCGATCGGTGCCACGCTTGGGCGCCGCACGGCTGGCGCCGGTGCCGTTGCTCGCAGCCGCGCCTGCGCCGCCCGCGAACGGAGGCCCCACGACGCGCACGTCAAAGCGCTTGCCGGAGACCTCGACCTCATAGGTCTGCTCGACCTTCTCGGGCTCGTCCTCCGCGCTGGGCGCCACGGGAGCGGGAAAGGCGAGCGTCTTCAGCCACTTCTTGTCCTCGAGCAGGTCGCGGCAGGTCTCGCCCTTGGCCCATTGCTCGGTCGCGAGCAGCGCCTGGTGGAAGGGGATCAGCGTCTTCAGGCCTTCGATCTCGTATTCGCCGAGCGCGCGCAGCATGCGCTTGGTGGCCTGCTCACGATCGGCGTCCCAGACGATCAGCTTGGCGACCATCGGGTCATACATCGGCGAGACTTCCCCGCCCGCCTCGACGCCCGAGTCCACGCGCACGCCAGGTCCCGTCGGCTCGCGGTATGCACCGATCTTGCCCGGCGCGGGGGCGAAGTTCTTGGAGGCGTCCTCGGCGTTGATGCGGCACTCGATCGCGTGGCCACGCAGGACGATGTCCTCTTGCTTGTGTGCGAGCTCCTCGCCGGCCGCGGCACGGATGCCTTCCTTGACGATGTCGATGCCCGTCGTCATCTCGGTAACGCAGTGCTCGACCTGCACGCGCGTATTCATCTCCAGGAAGAAGTACTCGGGCTCGGCGCCCTCGCGTGCCGAGAACAGACCCTCGATCGTGCCCGCGCCGACATAGTCGACTGCCTTCGCGGCGTTGACGCCGATCTGTCCGATGCGCGCGCGCAGCTCCTCGTCGACGATCCACTCCGGCGCCGGGGACTCCTCGATCACCTTCTGGTGGCGGCGCTGGATCGAGCAGTCGCGCTCGCCCAGGTGGATCACGTTGCCGTGACGATCCGCGAGCACCTGGACCTCGACGTGGCGGGGGTCGTGCAGGTAGCGCTCCAGGTAGACCGTCGCATCGGAGAAGAACTTCTCGCCTTCGCGGCTTGAGCCCTCGAAGGCGCCCTCGAGCTCGTCCTCGGAGAGCGCTACGCGAAAGCCCTTGCCGCCGCCGCCGCCCGCGGCCTTGACCGCCACGGGGAAGCCGATCTCCTCCTTGGCGATGCGCAGCGCGTCGGCGACCGTCGCGACCGGCTCGGTGGTTCCGGGCACGATCGGCACGCCCGCCGCCTGCATCAGCTCGCGCGCGCGCGTCTTTGAGCCCATCGCCTCGATCGCGCTCGCTGGGCGGTCCGATGAACACGATCCCAGCGTCCTCGCAGGCCTGCGCGAAGGGGGCGTTCTCGGCGAGGAAGCCGTAGCCCGGGTGGATCGCCTCAGCGCCCGCGCGACGGGCGACGTCGAGGATCTTCTCGACGCTCAGGTAGTTCTCCGCCGCGGGTCCCTCGCCGAGGTTGTAGGACTCACCCGCGCGGCGCACGTGCGGTGCGTCGCGGTCGAGCTCGGAGTAGACGGCGACGCTGCCCACGCCGAGCTCCTCGAGCGCGCGGATGATGCGGACGGCGATCTCGCCGCGGTTGGCAACCAGGACCTTGCTGAACATCGGCCGGGAAGCTTAGCGGCCGCTAGGCGGCAGCAGCGATCATCCCGGCGCCGACCGTGCGGTTGCTGGCCTCGTCGATCAGGATGAAGCTGCCGGTGCGGCGGTTGCTGGTGTAGGGGTCGAACACGAGCGGTGTGCTCGTGCGCAGGTGCACGCGGCCGATGTCGTTGAGCCCGAGCTCCTGGGGGGCGGCGACCCGCTCCAGCGTGTGCACGTCGACGAGGTCCTCGATCTCATCCACGATCGCCGTCGCGCTGCGCGAGGTCTGCTTGATCAGATAGCGCGAGCGCGGACGCAGAGAGCTCATCGGTCATCCAGCAGATGTCTGCCTCTAGCTCGCGCGCCACAGCGGCGCCTCCTCGGGGTGGCAGATCAGCTCGCCGCGGGAGATGTCGAGCTCGTCCTCCAGGCGCAGCGTCAGCGACATCGGCGCCATCGCCTCCTCGAGCTCGCCGTCGTAGGTGTCGATCGCCGCGATCCGCGTGCGCTCGCCGCCCGGCAGCACCATGATCTCCTCGCCGCGCCTCAGCGCGCCGCTGGCGAGCTGTCCGGAATAGCCGCGGTAGTCCTCGCCGCGCCGCGCGGGCGGATCACCCACTGCACGGGGAAGCGCGCCGGCTTCTCGTTGGGGTGGTCGTAGGCGACCTCGACCTGCTCGAGCAGGTCGAGCAGCACCGGACCGTCGTACCAGCTCATCGGCTGCGAGCGCTCCACGACGTTGTCGCCGTTGAGCGCCGACATCGGGATGTAGGAGATGTTCTTGACGCCTTTGAGCTTCGTCGGCGAAGCCGGCGAACTCCGCGACGAGCTCCTCGTAGCGCTCCTGGGAGTAGTCGACCAGATCCATCTTGTTGATCGCCACGACCATCTCCGGGATGCCCAGCAGGGCGCTGATGAAGGCGTGGCGCTTGGACTGCTCGAGCACGCCGCGGCGCGCGTCGATCAGCACGACCGACACGTCCGCCGTCGAGGCGCCCGTGACCATGTTGCGCGTGTACTGGCGGTGGCCGGGGCAGTCGGCGATGATGAAGCGGCGCTTGGCGGTCGCGAAGTAGCGGTAGGCGACGTCGATCGTGATGCCCTGCTCGCGCTCGGCGCGCAGGCCGTCGGTCAGCAGCGCGAGGTCGAGCGCACCCTCGCCGCCGCGGCGCTCGCTCGCCTGGGCGACATGCTCGAGCTGGTCCTCGAAGACCTGCTTGGAGTCGTAGAGCAACCGCCCGATCAGCGTGCTCTTGCCGTCATCGACCGAGCCCGCCGTCGTGAAGCGCAGCAGGTCGAGTGTCACGACGACTTCGTCTCGACACTGCGAACGCCCGCCCGCGCGCGGAGCGCGCCCTTAAAAATCCTCTCAGCCCGCACTAGAAGTAGCCGGCCTTCTTGCGATCCTCCATCGCCGCCTCCGAGACACGGTCGTCCGCCCGCGTCTCGCCGCGCTCGGTGATCCGTGTCGCGGCGATCTCCAGCACGACCTCCTCCAGCGTCGCCGCGCTCGACTGCACGCCGCCGGTGCAGCTCATGTCGCCGACCGTGCGGTAGCGGACCGTCGCCTCGAAGGTCTCCTCGCCCTCGATCAGCTCCGTGCCCTCGCGCCAGGCGTAGAGCATCCCGTCGCGCTTGAAGACCTTGCGCTCGTGCGCGAAGTAGATCAACGGGACCTCGAGCTGCTCCTGGTCGATGTACTCCCATACGTCGAGCTCAGTCCAGTTCGAGAGCGGGAAGACGCGCACGTGCTCGCCCTTGGCGATGCGCCCGTTGTAGAGGTTCCACAGCTCGGGGCGCTGGTTCTTCGGGTCCCACTGGCCGAAGTCGTCGCGAAAGGACATGATCCGCTCCTTCGCCCGCGCGCGCTCCTCGTCGCGTCGCGCGCCGCCGAAGGCCGCATCGAAGCCGTGCGCGGCGATCGCGTCGAGCAGCGTCACGGTCTGCAGGCGGTTGCGCGACGCGCGCGGGCCGGTCTCCTCGACCGCGCGGCCGCTGTCGATCGACTCCTGCACGCTCGCGACGATCAGCCGCTCGCCGAGCTCGGCCACGCGACGGTCGCGGTACTCGATCACCTCGGGGAAGTTGTGCCCCGTGTCGACGTGCATCAGCGGGAACGGGAAGGGTGCCGGGCGGAAGGCCTTCTCGGCCAGGCGCAGCAGCACGATCGAGTCCTTGCCGCCGCTGAACAGCAGCACCGGGCGCTCGAATTCCGCGGCGACCTCGCGCATCACGTGGATCGCCTCGGACTCGAGCGCGCGCAGGTGACTGAGCTGGGGACGGGCGGTGACGCTCACGGCTACTCGACGATCTCGATGTGCAGCCCGCACTCCGTCTTCTCGGTGCCCGCCCAGCGACCCTCACGGCCGCTTCCGGGCTGGGTGCAGGGGGCGCAGCCGATCGACTCATAGCCCTGGTCGTGGAGCTTGTTGTAGGGCAGCCCACGCTCGTGGATCCGCCGCCACAGGTCCTTCTCGGTCCAGTGCGCGAGCGGGTTGTACTTCCACAGCCCACGCTGTTCGTCGCGTTCGATCAGCTCGGCGTTCGCGCGTGTCGGCCCCTGCTCGCGGCGGATGCCTGTGATCCAACCCTCCGCCCCGTCGAGTGAGTTTTCAAGCGCCGCGACCTTGGCCGCCGAGCAGCAGTGCTCGGGACCGCTCCAGGGCGCTCCAGCGCTGCTCGCGTCCTGCACCTCGATCTTCACGCCGAAGCGCTCCTCGAACGCGCGCCATGCCTCGAGCGTCTCGGGGAAGAGCACGCCGGTGTCGATCGTCACGATTCTGACCGCCCTACCCGTACCCTGGTCGAGCTGCAGCAGCTCGTCGAGGAGCACCGACTCCTCCTTTTGGAATGAGCACAGCAGTACCGCCTTGCTCCCATGACGCGCCGCCTCGCGCAGCGTGTGCGTGAGGCCGGGGGCGGGGTCGAAGGTGGAGGTGAGCTCTGCCATCTGGCTATTCGGTGTTGACATCAGATTGATCCTGACTCTTGCGTCGCATGATCTATACCGCGCACTCGCCCTCGCCGCGAATCACTTCGAAGGGGACGTTGCGGTTCCAGTCAATGAAGGTGTTCATTGTCTCCAGCCCGAAGTCGACGGGCATCGAGAGATCCTTGACGAGGCCCTCGAGCTCGCTCGTGCCGACGCGCTCGGCAAACGGCGCCCAGGCCTCGCCCTCGTTGCGGCTCGCCTCGTAGTGGCGGATCCAGCGTTCGATTGCCTCCGGCACCCGCTTGGCCGGCAGGCGCAGCTTCAGGCGCTGCCCGAAGGCCACGCTGCCGCCTTCATAGACGCCGCCGACGTGGGGGATGTAGGCCGGGATCGTGTGCTCGCCGACTTTGATCGACGCGCCGTAGAAGCCGATGTCCGCGACGTGGTGCTGTGAGCAGCCGTTCGGGCAGCCGCTCATCTTGATGTGGATCTGGCGCGTCAGCTCATCGGTGATGTCCATCGTTTCGATCCGCTCTTGCACGGCCTGGTTGAGCCCCATCGAGCTCGTGATCCCGAGCTTGCACGAGTCGGTGCCGGGGCAGGAGACCACGTCGTTGATCTCACGCGGGCCCGCGTCGGCAAGACCCAGCTCGCCGAGCGCGCTCCAGACGTCGTAGACGGACTCCTCGCGCACCCAGCGCAGCAGCAGGTTCTGCTGAACCGTCGTACGCGCGTAACCGCCCGCGTAGGAGCGCATGATCTTGGCCAGGCCGCGGAACTGCTCAGGCGTCAGATCGCCGCGCGTGATCTTGACCTCGACCGTGACAAAGCCCTCCTGCTTCTGCGCGGCGACGTTGCGCTCGCGGAAGTCGTCGAACTCCGAGAGGTCGCCGTTGGGGCTCGCGTAGCTCTGCGGCGGCGCAGGCGCTGACTGGTGCTCGTCGTCGAGGAACAGGCGCTGCTCGATCGAGAAGTCGCGTTCTGAGACCCACTCGCCTTCGAGCTCCTCCTCGACCTGGCGGCGCAGCTCATCGATCCCGAACTTGTCCACGAACACCTTGATGCGGGCCCGGGCGCGGTTGACGCGCAGCCACTCCTGGCGGTCGAAGATGCGAAAGACGGCCTCGGCGATCTTCAGGTAGTCGCCGTTGTCGAGCTCCACGAAGTCATAGAGCGCCGGTGCGACGCGCGGCATGATCGAGGTGCCGCCGCCGACGAGCATCTCCGCCCCACGTACCTGGGTGGGTGGGCTTCCATCTCCACGATCGATGTGCTTGACGCGTGCCCGGTAGGCGATGTCGTGAATGCCGCTGATCGCCCGATCCTGCGGGCTGCCGTCGAAGGCCGTCTTGATCTTGCGTGGCATCGCCTGGGTCGTCGGGTGGCGCACGAAGTAGCGCACGTAGGCGCCCACATAGGGGGTCATGTCGAACAGCTCGTCCTTAGCAACGCCCGCCCACGGGTCGCCGGTGACGTTTCTGACGGTGTTGCCGCAGCCCTCGCGGCTTGAGAGGCCCGACTCGCTCAGCTCGCGGATCGCCTTCTCGACTTCGGGCAGCGGGATGTGGTGCATCTGCACGTTCTGGCGCGTCGTGACGTGACCCTTCTTGAGCGGCACGTACTTGTCGATCACATCGGCGAAGGACTCCATCTGCTCAGGCGTGATCCCGCCGAAGGGAAGCTTCACGCGGATCATCTGCACGTCGGGCTGGCGCTGGCCGTAGACGCCCTGCTTGAGGCGGAACTTGATGAACTCGTCTTCGGGGGTATCGCCGGCGAGGAATTTGCCGGCCTCCGTCTTGAAGTCGTCGAACTCGCGCTCGATGATCGGGATCAAGTGCCCAGGGACGTTCTGGAGGACCTCAGGGTCCTCGAGGGTGCCACGCTGGGCGGAGATGGAACCTTGCTCCATTCAAAACCTCCTGATCCGGACTCATCGGTCCGGGCTGCTTTCCACTTGACGTGCGCGGAGACCTATTGCAGCTAAAGCCTAGCGGCTTTTAGGTATTTATCCAGGGGTCGGCCGCGTCGGCTCCCGGATCTCTCGAGACGCCTTCGAGAATAGCCGCGCGCTGCCAGGGTTCCGGGCCCTCGGCGGTCGCTGTGTGGACCGGCGCCGTCGCGCGCATGAATCGCTCCACTGCGGCCACGATCGCAGCGCCCTCCTCGGGTGAGGCCGTCGTGGGTGCTCCGATCAGCTCGAGCCGTGGGCGCATCCAGCGAAGTGTGACGGACGAGATCGCGAGGTGCACCCTTGCCGCGCGTGGCGGTCGGCCGGCTGTCTCCGTTTCTCGGCGCGACCCAACTGTTCGGAACACCAGTACACTCATCCGATGGACAATGGCTTCAGCTCCGCACCGATCGCGCGCAGCTCCGTTCCCGACCAGGTCTTCGCCCAGCTGCGCGAGGCGATCCTCACCGGTGCCTACCGTGCCGGCGAGCGGCTGCCACCACAGCGCGCGCTCGCGGCGGACTTCCGCGTGAACATGGCCTCTGTGCGCGAAGCGCTCGGCCGTCTCGAGCAACTGCGGCTCATCGAGGTTCGTCACGGCGACGGAACGCGTGTGCTCGACTGGCGCCGCTCGGGTGGCCTTGAGGCGCTCGTGCTCACGGCGGGTGTCGATCCCGCGCTCGTGAAGGACCTGTTCGAGGCGCGGCGGCTGCTGCTCGTCGAGGCCGCGAGGTTGGCTGCCGAGCGACACAGCAGCGGGCAGGCCGCGACGCTGCTCGAGCTCGCCGGAGCGCTCGCCGACGCCGTGGACGACGATACGGCGCTGCTCGCCGATTGGGCATTCATGGCTGCCTTGGTCGAGGCGTCAGGCAACGTCATCTTCCAGCTGATCCTCAACTCCGTCCGCGAGCTGTACCTGCCGCACGCCGCGGCATTCGCGCCGCTGGTGGCCGAGCGCGGCAGGCTGGCGGGGCTGTACCGGCAGGTGGCTGTGGCCGTGTCTGCGGGCGACGGCGCCAGCGGCGGCAGCCGCGATCGAGGAGCTGGCCGTCGTCCAGGGCGCCCTGATGCTCGCATGAGCTCGGGCCTTGAAAGCTTTCTCGCCGCCGCACCCTGGCCGCAGCGCGTGGGCCTGCGAGGGTTGCTCGCGCTGATACGCCGGCCGCGCGGGGCCGTGCTCCTCGCACGGCTGCCAACGCTCGAGCAGGCCGCCCGCTCGGCTCTGTTGCTCGGCCGCTATGACGATCCCGCTATCAGTCGCCCTCTCGGATGGGACGCCACCGCTGTCGCGGCTCGGGGACGTCGGCTGCGACGCAGCGAGGGACGGCCTGAAGGCCGACATCTGCGTCGTGGGCGCTGGCGCGGGGGGTGCTGTGCTCGCCGCCGAGCTGGCCGAGGGCGGCGCGCAGGTGGTCCTGCTCGAGCAGGGCCCGGCGCACGACCCCAATGACTTCAGCGCGCGCCCGCCAGAGATGCTCGCGCGTCTCTACCGCGACGGAGGCCAGACGCTGACCCTTGGCAAGCCGCCGATGCTGCTGCCGCTCGGCCGGGGCATCGGCGGGACGACGCTCGTGAACTCAGGCACCTGCTTTCGCACGCCCGCCCACGTGCTCGGCGCTGGTCTGAGGAGTTCGGCCTCGATCTCGATGAGGCGAGCTTGCGGCCCTGCTTCGAGCGCGTGGAGCAGGCGCTCTCCGTCGGCGAGGTGACGCCGGAGCTAGCCGGCGCCAACGCAGCCGTCGCGCGGCGCGGGGCCGAGCGTCTGGGCTGGTCGCATGGCTACCTGTCGCGCAACGCGCGTGGCTGCGTCGGCTCGGGGGTGTGCGTGTTCGGCTGCCCGACCTCCGCCAAGCAGCACACGGGCATCACCTACATCCCGCGCGCCCGGGCTGCCGGCGCGACGATCGTGACCGGCGCCGACGTGCGCGAGATCGTGCTCGAGCGCGGCCAGGCACGCGGTGTCAGGGCGCGGCTGGCCGGTGCAGGTGCACTCGAGGTGCATGCTCCGCGCGTGATCGTGGCCTGCGGCGCGATCCACACACCGCTGCTGCTTGCGCGCAACGGCCTCGGCGGCGCGTCGGGTCAGCTCGGTCGCAACCTCTCGCTGCATCCCGCGACGGCCGCGTTTGCGCTGATGGACGAACGAGTCGACATGGCACGGGGGGTGCCCCAGAGCTTCTACATCGACGAGTTCGCCGCCGAGGGGATCATGTTCGAGGGCGTCGCCGGCCCACCCGCCTACGCGGCGATGTCGCTGCCGCTGAGCGGTGCGCGTCATGCGCGCGCGATGGCCGAATATCCGCATCTCGCGCAGTTCGGGCTGATGGTCAGCGACAGCTCGCGCGGGCGCGTGCGTTCGCTGGGCGCCCGGCCCATGATCCGTTACGACCTCGCCCACGAGGACCTCCTCAAGTTTCGCGCGGGCCTCGGGCGTCTGAGGGAGCTGTTCCTCGCAGCGGGCGCCCGCGAGGTCTATCTGCCGCTGCCCGAAGGCGTGCGCGCCGAGCAGGCGCGGGCGCGCGATCTCAAGCTGATGGCCTTCCATCCGCTGGGCACCGCTCGCGCAGACGCACGTCCTAGCCACGGCGTGAGCGACGGCGAGCTCGCCGTGCACGGCGTCAGCGGCGTGTACGTGGCCGATGGCTCGGTCGTGCCTAGCGCGCTCGGCGTCAATCCGCAGATGACGATCATGGCGCTCGCTACGCGCCTGGCGATGCGGCTGCTCGAGACCGACCGCCTGGCGCCTCTCGGCGGCGCGGCGATCCCACCGAACCCCGATGGCGAGGAGGCCGTATGTCCTTCCTGATCGACCCACCCTGGCTCTATGCGACGGGACGCCTCTACGCGCGGGCTGATGCCCGAGCCCACACCCGTCTCGCGCGCGCTGCACACGGCGACCGCTGCCACCTTCCTGGCGACGAGCATCTCGCTGTATACGAACCGGCCGTGGACGCGGCCGATCTGGAAGCTCTGTCGTGCGCAGGACGGGCGCGACTGGATGCTCAACTCGGGCGTCTTTCGCTTCGAGCACCGCCACGTCAGCCGCCGCACCCACGTCCTCTCGGCGCTTGCGTTCTTGACCTACCCCTGGTGGCTCGTGCTCGGCGAAAAGATGGGCCGCCGCGGCCGCTAAAGCGGGATGTTGCCGTGCTTGCGCTTCGGGCCGGGTTCGCGCTTGCTCTGTAGCGTGTGCAGCGCCGTGATCAGCTTGGGCCGGGTCTCGTGCGGGACGATCACGTCGTCGATGTAGCCGCGCTCGGCTGCGGTGTAGGGGTTGGCGAAGCGTGCCTTGTAGTCCTCCATCAGCTTCTTGCGCCGCTCCTCCGGGGTGGGGCTGCCCGCGATGTCGCGCCGGTAGATGATGTTCACGGCGCCCTCGGGTCCCATCACGGCTACCTCAGAGGTCGGCCAGGCGAAGTTGAAGTCCGCGAGCAGGTGCTTTGAGGCCATCACGTCGTAGGCGCCGCCGTAGGCCTTGCGCGTGATCACCGTCAGCTTGGGGACGGTCGCCTCGGTGAAGGCGTAGAGCAGCTTCGCGCCGTGGCGGATGATCCCGCCCCACTCCTGGGCCGTTCCGGGTAGGAAGCCGGGGACGTCGGTGAACGTGATCAGCGGGATGTTGAACGCGTCGCAGGTGCGCACGAAGCGCGCCGCCTTGGCGGAGGCGTCGATGTCGAGCACGCCGGCCAGCTGCGCCGGCTGGTTGCCGACGATCCCGACCGCGAAGCCGTCCAGGCGCGAGAAGCCGCAGATGATGTTCTTGGCGTGGTGCTCGTGGACCTCGAAGAACTCCCCGTCGTCGACGATCAGCTTGACGACGTTACGCATGTCGTACGGCTTGTTCGGGTTGTCCGGGACGACCGTGTCGAGCTCCGGGTCCATGCGCTGCGGGTCGTCGGTCGGCTGTCACGCGCGGCGCCGTCTGCAGGTTGTTCTGCGGCAGGAAGCTGATCAGGTAGCGGCAGTCCTCGAGGCAGGCATCCTCGTCGTCGGAGGCGAAGTGCGCGACGCCCGACTTCGTGTTGTGCGACATCGCGCCGCCCAGCTCCTCGAAGCCCACTTCCTCGCCGGTGACCGTCTTGATCACGTCGGGGCCGGTGATGAACATGTGCGAGGTCTCCTTGACCATGAAGATGAAGTCAGTGATCGCCGGGCGAGTAGACCGCGCCACCCGCGCACGGCCCCATGATCAGGCTGATCTGGGGGATCACGCCCGAGCACTTGACGTTGCGTACGAACACGTCGCCGTAGGCGCCGAGCGAGACGACGCCCTCCTGGATGCGCGCGCCGCCGGAGTCGTTGATGCCGATCACGGGGCAGCCGATCTTGGCCGCGAGATCCATGATCTTGCACATCTTTTCGCCCATCACCTCACCGAGCGAGCCGCCGAAGACGGTGAAGTCCTGGCTGAACACGCAGACCGTGCGCCCGTCGATCGTGCCGTGTCCCGTCACCACCGCATCGCCCCAGGGCCGGTTTTTCTGCATGTCGAAGTCGTAGGTGCGGTGGCGCACGAACGTGTCGAGCTCCTGGAAGGAGCCCGGGTCGAGCAGCTTCTCGACGCGCTCGCGCGCCGTGTACTTGCCGCGCGCGTGCTGCTTCTCCTCCGCCTCCGGCGCGGAGTGCAGCGCGGCTTCGCGCAGCTCGTGCAGCTGTGCAAGCTTTTCCTCGTAGGTCTCCGGCGCCTTCTGGCGTGGAGGTTTGCGGTGCCCGCTGCGCGAGGCGGCAAGCAGCGCCGCGTCGGTCTGGCGGTCATGGGAGCTGGATGACATGAGGGCGAGGATCTTAGCCGCGGCTACGCGCCGAGCATGTTCTGCCTGGCGCCCACGAGCAAAGGCAACTGCCGACTCGTGGGCTACTCAGGCGCTACTCAGGAGCGCGAGAAGGGCCGGTGGTGCGCGGCCCCGAGCCGGTCGAGCACGGCCGTGAGCACGGCCTTGACCTCCTCGGCAGCGACCTCCTCGGCCGCCGCGAGCTCCGCGGCGATGTCCACCGACTCCTCCTCGGCTTCGGTGATCGGCGCATCGGCGCCCGGCACCGGCGTCGCCTCCTCGGCCACGGGCTCGGAGGCGATCTCCGGTTGCTCGGCCGGAGGATCGGCAGCGGGCTCGATGGGCGCGAAGCGTGCTTGCAGCAGCTCGATCGCGGAGCTGGCGGGCGGTGCCTGCGTCTCGTCCTCGGTGTTCGCCGCGGGCTCCCGGGGTGGGGGCGGTTGCTCCGACGCATGCGCACGCCGGCGGCCGAACAGGCGCGCGAAGAAACCGCGTCTTGGTTCGGTCGAACGTTGTGGTGCGGTCTCGGGCGCAGCGTCGGCTTCGGTCTCGTCGGCCGGCATCGGCAAATCTGCGACAGTGCCCCGCTCAGCGGCCGCGGACTCATCTAGCGGCGCGAGTCTCTCGGGCTCGATGGCAGGCGTCTCGGCGTGCTCGGACTCGGCGGCACGCGCTTCTGGCTCGACGACGGGATCAGCGACGTGGGCGCTCGGCTGCGCTTCCGGCTCTGCCTCCAGCGCGATCTCGTCCTGCTCGGTCGCGTCGGCCTGCTCGGCCTCCAGCTCCCGCGTCACGCTGAGGGTCACCTTCGTGCCCCAGCCCGAGGGCTTGATCTGGACGACGCCGCTCGTCCGCTCGGCCTCCCACTCGACGCGCTTTTCGGGCTCGGAGCGGGTGATCCGGATCTCGCCCAGCTCGCCGAGATGGCGCGCGAGCGCCTCTGGGTCGCTCAGCTCAGCCCACAGCTCCGGGGGAGACTTGACCAGCGTGCGCTGCACCTCCGAGGAGATCATCGCCTGACCCTTTCGCGCGATCTGCACGGAGTCCTTCCGCCGGGCGCAGAGCGCCGGTCGCCGATCGGCTACGCGGCGGCGCGAGCGCCCTGCGGATGCACGAGACCGCGCTCGTGCAGCAGCTCCGCGAGCTGCACGGCGTTGGTCGCGGCGCCCTTGCGCAGGTTGTCGGCCACGATCCACAGGTCCAGTGCGCGCTCGTGCCCCGGGTCGCGGCGGATGCGTCCGACGAACACGTCGTCCTCGCCCGTGGCGTCGATCGCCAGCGGGTAGAGCGCCGCGCTCGGGTCGTCCAGGACGCGCACGCCCGGAGCGCTTCGAGCAGCTCGCGGGCTCGCTCGGGCGTCAGCGCGCGTCGCGTCTGCACGTTCACGGCCTCGGAGTGTCCGTTGACGACCGGCACGCGCACGCAGGTCGCCGAGATCGCGATCTCGGGGTCGTCGAGGATCTTGCGCGTCTCGTTGATCAGCTTGCGCTCCTCGTCGGTGTGGTCGTCGCCGGGCGCGAAGGAGCCGGCGTGGGGGAGCGCGTTGAAGGCGATCTGGTGGGCGTAGGCATCGGGTGGCTCGATCTCGCGCTCGTGCAGCAGCGCGTGGGACTGGTCGAGCAGCTCATCGACGGCGCGCTTGCCCGTTCCCGACACGGCCTGGTAGGTGCTGATCACGAGCCGCTCGATCCCGGCCTCGTCGTGTAGCGGCTTCAGCGCGACGACCATCTGCATCGTCGAGCAGTTGGGGTTGGCGATGATCCCGCGGTGTGAGTCGAGCGCGTCGGGGTTGACCTCGCTGACGACCAGCGGCACGTCATCGCTCATCCGCCAGCGCGAGGAGTTGTCGATCACGACCGCGCCCGCCTGCAGCGAACCGCGGCGCCCACTCTCCCGAGGTCGAGCCGCCGGCCGAGAAGAGGGCGATGTCGAAGCCCTGGATCGACTCCTCGCTCAGCCCTTGGACGACCAGGCCGCCTTCGAGCTCGCGCCCGACCGAGCGCTCGGAGGCGAACGGCACGATCTCACGCGCCGGGAATTCGCGCTCGCGCAGGAGCCTCAGCATCAACGTGCCCACCTGGCCGGTCGCGCCGACAACGGCGATTCGGTAGCCCTGGCTCGTCATCGCGTCAGGGTATCGCGGGCCACGCAGCGGCGGGCTAGGGCTTTATTGCCATGAATAGGATCGTGACCAGCACGAGCACGCTCAGTCCCGAGCCGACAATCGCCAGGCGCCGCGCGAGTGCTTGGTACTCGGCGCTCATCTCGGGCTCCTGGGGGTTGGCCGCTGCGGCGATGTCGCGTGCCGCGATCAGCTCCGCGCGTTTGGCCGTCGGCAGCATCACCGAGCCCACCAGGGCGCCGATCACGATCGCCGCGCCGAGCCCCCACTGCACGAAGAACTCGCTCCAGTGGTGTCCCTTGCTCGCGAGATAGATGCCCGCGAGCACCACGAGCAGCAGGCCCGGGTTGATCAGATAGCGCTCGATCGTGTACTCGATGCGGTGTAGCAGCGGCATGCTGTGTGCGCCGTGACGGGCACCGACCGCGAACATGATCGGGTAGGCGAACGTCACGCCGAAGGCGACCACCACGGCCATGATGTGAACGCCGAGGATGAAGTCATAGAGGGAAGCGGCGGTGAGCACGGGCCAATCCTATGAGTCCGGGCGGCGCATGCGCCGCCCGGCGGGACCGTGCATGCACGGTCCCGAGGCAGGGTCGCATGCGACCCTGCCAGACCGGCCCACATGTGGGCCGGTCCCCGAAATCGAGCAAACGGGTCTCAGAACGTCGGGGCGTACTTGCCGAAGACGTCCTGCATCGCCGCGCAGACCTCGCCCATCGAGCAGCGGTCCTTCAGCGCCTGGCGGATCGCCGGCAGCAGGTTCTCGCTGCCGCGCGCGACCTCGCGCAGCTCCTCCAGACGCCTGCGCGACGAGCTCCTGGTCGCGGTCGGCCTTGAAGCGCGCGCAGGCGGTCGAGCTGTTCGCGCTCGGACTCGGGGTCCACGCGCAGCAGGTCCGGCACCTCGATGCTGTCTTCCTCGTAGGCGTTGACGCCGACCACGATGTCCTGGCCGATGCGGTAGCGCTCCTGGTAGCCCCAGGCGGACTCGTCGATCTCGCCGGTGATGAACTCGATCGCGTTGACCGAGCCGCCGAGCGCGTCGACCTTGGCGATCAGCCGTTGGCGCGCGCTTCGATCTCGTCGGTCAGCGACTCGACGAAGTAGGAGCCCGCGAACGGGTCGACGGTGTCGGCCGCCCCCGACTCGTGCGGCCAGGATCTGCTGCGTGCGCAGCGCGATTTTCGCCGCGCGCTCGGTGGGCAGCGCGAGCGCCTCGTCGAAGCCGTTGGTGTGCAGCGACTGCGTGCCGCCGCAGACCGCCGCGAAGCCCTGCAGGGCGACGCGCACGATGTTGTTCTCCGGCTGCTGGGCGGTCAGCGTGACGCCACCGGTCTGCGTGTGGAAGCGCAGCATCGTCGCCTTCGGGTTCGTGGCGCCGAAGCGCTCGCGCATGATGTGCGCCCACATGCGCCGCGCCGCGCGGAACTTGGCGACCTCCTGGAAGACGTTGTTGTGGCCGTTGAAGAAGAAGGCCAGCCGCGGCGCGAAGTCGTCGACCGACAGGCCCTTGTCGATCGCCGCCTGCACGTAGGCGATTCCCGAGGAGAGCGTGAAGGCGACCTCCTGCACGGCCGAGCAGCCCTTCTCGCGGAAGTGGTAGCCGGAGATCGAGATCGTGTTCCATTTCGGCACGCGCTCGTGGCAGTACTCGAACAGGTCGGTCGTCAGGCGCATCGTCGGCTCGGGCGGGTAGATGTAGTTGCCGCGCGCGATGTACTCCTTGAGCACGTCGTTCTGCGTCGTGCCGCGCAGCTGCTCGGAGGGCACGCCCTGCTCCTCGCCGACGAGCTCGTAGAGCAGCAGCAGGCAGGCCGCCGGTGCGTTGATCGTCATCGAGGTCGAGACCTGATCGAGCGGGATGCCGTCGAAGGCCGTGCGCATGTCGTCGATCGTGTCGATCGCGACGCCCGTGCGGCCGACCTCGCCGAGGCAGCGCGGGTTGTCGGAGTCCAGGCCCAGCTGGGTCGGCAGGTCGAAGGCCATCGACAGGCCCGTCGAGCCCTTGGAGATCAGGTAGCGGTAGCGCTCGTTGGACTCCTTCGCCGAGGCGTAGCCCGCGTACTGGCGCATCGTCCAGGTCTGCTTGCGGTACATCTCGCGATGCACGCCGCGCGTGTAGGGGAACTCGCCGGGCTCGCCCAGCTCGAGCTCTGCGGGCAGGTCGCGCTCGTCGTAGAGCTCGGCGATCTCGATGCCCGAGTCGGTGAAGCGGCGGGGATCGTCGGGGCCGACGATCGGCGCGATCGTCTGCTCGAGCTCGCTCCTCGCGGCGCTCGTCGGTGGGGCGGGTGGTGGCCATCGCGAGCGATGATATGGACCCCGCGAGCACGCTTGCAGGACCGCGCCGATCGCAGAGCCTGGGTATCCTCCCCAGCCGTGGCAACCTGCCTGGTAACCGGAGGCGCAGGATTCCTCGGTTCGCACCTCTGCGACGAGCTGCTCGCGCGCGGCAATCGCGTGATCTGCGTCGACAACTTCGAGACGGGCTCGCTGGCCAACATCGAGCACATCCGCGACCCCGAGCGCTTCGTGCACGTGGGCGTCGACATCATCGAGCCCTACTTCGTCGATGAGCCGGTCGACTTCGTCTACCACCTCGCCTCGCCCGCCTCGCCGATCGACTACCTGCGCCTGCCGCTGCACACGCTGAAGGTCGGCTCCTACGGCACCCACCACACGCTCGGGCTCGCCAAGGCCAAGCGCGCACGCTTCCTGATCGCCTCCACCAGCGAGGTCTACGGCGACCCGCTCGAGCATCCGCAGTCGGAGTGCTACTGGGGCCACGTCAACCCGATCGGCCCGCGCGGCGTCTACGACGAGGCCAAGCGCTACGCCGAGGCGCTGACGATGGCCTACCACCGCCAGCAGGGCGTCGACACGGCGATCGTGCGGATCTTCAACACCTACGGCTCGCGGATGCGCCCGCACGACGGCCGCGCGATCCCCACGTTCCTGCGCCAGGCGCTCGCCGACCGCCCGATCACGGTCTTCGGCGACGGCAGCCAGACGCGCTCCTTCTGCTACGTCTGCGACCTGATCCGCGGGCTGATCGCGCTGGCGGAGTCGGGTTACCACGACCCCGTGAACATCGGCAACCCCGATGAGTTCACGCTGCTCGAACTCGCCGAAACGGTCAAAGAGCTGACGGGATCGAATGCGGAGATCATCTTCGAGGCGCTGCCCGTCGACGATCCCAAGCAGCGCAAGCCAAACATCACGCTTGCCGGCGAGCTGCTCGGCTGGTCGCCCGAGGTCTCTCTCCGCGACGGTCTTGCGCGGACGATCGAGGACTCCGGCGTCGAGCATCTCATCGGGGGCGGCTCGCGCTGAGGCATCCACCGAAAGCACGCGTCCGCAGCGGTTTGGGCGACCGCTCCGTCTGGGAATCTGAGGTGTTGTGAGTAGCGAGATGGGATCACGCCGGTCGGCCACGTCAACTCCGCCCGTCCGGCGCGTGCACGGCACGCAGCAGCGCATCCCTGCCCCCTCGCAGCGCGCTCACCCGCTCGGCATCGGCGCGGTGCTGACGCCGCGCCTCGCAGGTGCCCGAACACGACATCCGCCGCAAGCGCCCGCCGGCGCTCTCCTTCCTGCTGCGAATGTCGACGCTGCGCCGGGTCGGGCGCGTGCTCTCGCTGCTCGCACTCGACTTCGCCGGCCTCGCGCTGGCGATCTTCACGGCGCTGCTGCTCAAGGAAGTGGTGCACGGCAACGCGAAAGCGAGCACCGCTGCGCATGGCACCGAACAGTTCCTGCCCTTCGCCTATCTGCTGACCGCGCTGCTGTTCGCCCGCTCCGGGCCTGTACGCCGAGCGCGCCCAGCGCCCGGGCCTCTCGCGGATCGTCGGCTCGCTCTTCCAGGTCGCGGTCGTCGCGCTCGATCTTCGCGGTCGTCAGCGGCGAACACTTCTCCAGCTACTACCTCTTCTACGGCTCGCTGGCCTTCGCGCTGCTTCTACGTCTCCTCGCTGCGCGCGCGTCTACGAACAGGTGACCGCCGCGCTGCTGCGGGCCGCCGGCTATCAGCGCCGCGCCGTGCTCGTCGGCCGCGGCAAACACATCGGCGACGTCGCGCACGCGCTCGCGGACGCGCCGCACTCGCCGATCGAGGTCGTCGGCTACCTCTCGCCGATCCCGCTGCCGGCCAACGGCGTCGAGCCGCTCGGCACGCTCGCGGACCTCGAGCGCGTGCTCGCCGAGGGCCGCGTCGACGAGGTCATCATCGCCGACCCCGACTTCCCCAAGGACGACGCCGTCGAGCTGATCGACCAGTGCCACCGGCGCGGCGTGCGTGTGCGGCTCGCGCCCTCGACGATGGAGATCCTGATCCACCGCGCCGAGTTCGTCCCCGGTCAGTCGGTGCCGCTGTTCGAGCTCGCGCCGCCCGTCTTCGAGGGCGTCGACTTCGCGCTCAAGCGCACCTTCGACATCATCGGCGCGACGATCCTGCTCGCGCTGCTGAGCCCGCTGCTGCTCGCGATCACGCTCGCCGTACGCCTGACCTCGCGCGGACCGATCCTGTTCCGCTCGATCCGTCCGCGGCATCGGCCAGCGACCCTTCGCCTGCCTGAAGTTCCGCACGATGCACACCGACGCCGAGGAGCGCCAGGCCGACCTCGAAGAGCTCAACGAGGCCTCCGGCGCGCTCTTCAAGATCCGCGACGATCCGCGCCTGACCTCGGTCGGGCGCCTGCTGCGGCGCTTCTCGCTGGACGAGCTGCCGCAGCTCGTCAACGTGCTGCGCGGCGACATGTCGCTGGTCGGGCCGCGTCCGCTGCCCGAGCGCGACTACCGGATGCTCGAGGACTGGCACCGCAAGCGCTACCTCGTGCTCCCCGGCATCACCGGCCTGTGGCAGGTCTCCGGGCGCTCGGAGCTCGACTTCGACGACCTCGTGCACCTCGACTTCATCTACCTCGAGCGCTGGTCGCTGGCGCTCGATCTGACGATCCTGCTGAAGACGATCCCCGCCGTGTTCACGCGGCGCGGGCGCCTACTGAGCGGCTTGGCGCGTACTCAGCGGCGCTGCATGTACTGGGCGGCGCGGCGCGCTTACTGAGCGGCGCTCGCCGTGGCGTAGACGCTCCACGTCGCGCTGCCCGCGTCGCGCCAGGACCAGCTCGGCGGCTCCGGCGCGGGTCGCGCGGTGTCCTGGGCGGCGGCGATCAGGCCGTCGATGTCGCCGGGCTCGACGAACGTTGCACGCCCGTCGAGCACCTCGCGCAGCGCGGGTGCGTCACAGGCGACGCACCGGCGTCCCGCAGGCCAGCGCCTCGACGGCCGTCAGACCGAAGCCGACGTCCTCGGATGGCAGCACCAGCGCGTGCGCGCCGGTGTAGATCGCCGCGAGCTGCTCGTCTGAGACCTGGCCGGTGAGGATCACGTCGGGCAGCTCGTGCGCCCACGGCCGCGTCGGGCCCGACGAGCACGAGCGGCAGCTCGCGGCGGGCGGCGGCGAGCTTGGCGATCTGCTTGCCGGGAGCCGGATGCTGCAGGTCGCCGACCCACAGCAGGTAGCGCTCCGGCAGATCGAAGTGCTCGCGCGCCTGCTGCACTTCGTGCTCGCTGCGCGGGAACATCGAAGCGTCGGCCGCCTCCGGGATCACGACGATCCGCTCGCGCCGCAGATGCAGGTGCTCGACCGCGTCGGCGGCTACGGCCTCCGTCGGCACGATCACGCTCGCGGCGCGCTGGACGGCCAGGTGGCGCAGACGCAGCCGCAGGCCCGTGCGCAGATGCTCGCTGCGGCGCTTCAGCGCGGCGAGGTCGTGAACGGTGACGACCATCGGGCAGGGGCTGTGGAGCATCGCGCCGTCCATCCACGGCGAGTGGAACACGTCGGCCTTACCTGAGCGGACCGTCGTCGCGGGGCGCGGTGCTTCGAGCAGCTCATCCTCGGCCGCGACCGTCTCGGCGAGCGCTTTCAGGAGGCAGCGAGAGTAGCGTCCGACGCCGTTGGGGTCCGACACCGCGCGCGAGTCGAAAGCGACCCTCATGGCCTGCCTTTCGCGGTCAGGCCATTCCCCAATGCGTCCATTGGCGCAACATATTCCCTTTGTCTCTAATTGCGTAGGGATGAGAGCCTCGCTGCAGCGTTAGCCTCCCGTGCCATGCCCTCGCGGGATTACCACGAAGCGCTGTGGGCCTCCGTGCCCCCGGGGCGCGAGCCGGCCGCGCACGCGCTGCGTAGCGCCTTTCTGCATGGGCACGTTTCTTCCGGCGAGCGCGTGCTCGACGTCGGCTGTGGCGAGGGTGTGTTTGCCGCGGAGCTCGCGGCCAGCGGAGCGCAGGTGCTCGGGATCGACGTCGCCGAGGAGCCCCTGCGCCGCGCACGCACGCGCCATCCCGAGCTCGATCTGCGCCTGGTCGAGGCGCAGGCGCCGTGGCCGCTCCCGGACGCGTCCTTCGACGTGGTCTGGGCCGGTGAGGTGATCGAGCACATCGCCGACACTGCCGCGTGGCTTTCGGAGGTGCGACGCGTGCTGCGCTCCGGGGGGAGCCTGTTGATCACGACTCCCGCCGTCGGGCGCAGCGCGCTGCTCGCGGCGGCGATCTCACGGCGCGCCTTCGCCGCGCGCTTTGACCCGCGCGGCGACCATTTGCGCTTCTACGGGAGCGCGACGCTCAGCCGCCTGATCGAGGACTTCGGCTTCGAGTCCCCGTCGGTGCGGGCGGCCGGCGGGCTGCCCGGTGCGCGGCGCGTGCTGCTCGCGCACGCCGTGCGCTCGCGCTTTTGAGTGCCCGCGCGTTCGCTGCGCTGCTCGTGGCGCGCAGCGCCTGGATGTAGTCGTTGTAGATTTCGACGCCTTCGCGTTGGGCGCCCGGTCCTGAGATCTCTTCCGGGGCGATCGACTCGGGGTTCAGAAAGATCGCCGCCTTGAGCTCGGCGAGTGCCGGCTGTGGGCGGTTCTGCAGGAGATCGAAGCGCCCCAGTTCGAGCCAGCTCTTCGGGTTTGACGGTTGTAGTTTCACGGCTTTCTGGAGCGTGATGCGTGCCGCCGCGGGCTCGCCACTGACGCTCTGCACGTCGGCGAGCGTGAACAGCGCTTCGGCCGACAGCGGATCGCGCGAGACGGCGCGTCTTGCGGCGCTGGCGGCGGCCGTGCGGTTGGTGGCGAGCAGGTCGAGTGCTTCTTGACGCGAGACTTCCGAGCGCTGGGGTTGCCACTCAGACCAGGCGGCGAGCAGCGCCGCAACGATCGCCACGAGCGCGAGGCCGCCGCGCACCGGTCCGACGCTGTTGGTCCAGTCTGACCAGCGCCCGGCCGTGGGCTTCAGTCGCTCCCATCTTTCGGCGGGCGCGGGCGGCGCGGGTGAAGCTGCCCGCGCGGCGGCGGGTGCGCCGGCCAGTGGACCGCGCCCGGCGAGCCAGCCGGCACAGAGCAGCGCCACGCAGGCGTTGCCAGGCACGTACCAGGTCCAGTCGATCAACGAGTGCATGCCGAAGACGATCACGACGCAGAGCAGCGTGAGCATCGCGATGCGCTCCGGCGGATAGCGCGTCAGCTCGCGCTCGCGTAGGCGCCGCCAACCAAAGGATCCCCGCCCGGTCATCCCGCGCCAGGGAATCGAGACGACCCAGCAGCGGTTGAAGGGGTGCGTCGCGCGCCCGGCGGCCACCGCCCAGGCGATCAGCAGCGCGAGCGCCAGCAACAGGCCGAGGAGACCAAGATCGGCGAGCGTCTGCACGAGGAAGCCGTGGGCGTGCCTGACGCTGAGCGTCTCGGTGCGATAGCGCAGATGCGCCGTCGCGTAGCCTTCCGCGCCGCTACCGAGCAGCGGGTGTGCTTTGAAGACCTGCAGCGCCTCCTTCCAGTAACGCGCACGTACGCTCGCGACGGCCGTCAGGCGGTCGGGCGTGTTCGAGGGTGGCCTGGCGTTGGGGTTGGTAAGCGCATCGAACGCGTGGCTGATGCTCCCGCCGAACCCGCGCTGGCTGTGCGCGAGCGCGCCCGCGAAGGCGAACGCCGCGAGCACGATCGCCGTAAGCAGCGCGGCGCCCGCGCGGCGGCGAGCCAGGAGTGACGGCGCGCGCCTGCTCGTCGCGAAGCCGGTCGCGACGCCGAACAGCGTGAGGGCGGCCAACATCGCGAGCGTGAACGCCCCGAGTTGGTGACCGGCCGTGACGCGTTCGGCGAGCGGCACCTTTTCGGAGCTGAGCGCATAATTCGAGAAGTCCCAGGCCGCGACGCCGCCCGCACCGATCGCGCCAACGATCAGCACCGCGGCGCCCCGCAGGCGCAGCGGCACGATGGCAAACCAGGCCACGAGCCCGACCGCGAAGGCGGCCAGCGCGCCGCGCGAGTAGGCGAGCGTGAGCGTCAGCAGCATCAGCCCCATCGCTGGGTAGGCGAGCGCCCGCAGGATCGCGTGGCCGCTGCGCCGTGCGCCAAGCCACATGCAGCACATCGCCCCCGTCGCGGCCGCCAGGCCGATCGCGTTCCAGTAGCCGAAGGGTTCCTCCAGGCGCGCGTACGCGTTCGACGGCGCGAGTCCCGCGGGGAACACCTTGGTCGCGAGCGCGTAGCCACAGACGACGACCGCTGCGAGCACGAGCCCGCCAAGCAGCGCGGGCCAGCGCTCCGGTGCGAGCCGCGCGAGCGCCAGCGCGGCCGCGAACACGCCGCTATAGGCGAGCATGCGCCCGGCGTCGTGCCAACTGCTGTCGGGCTGTACCGACCACACGACCGAGAGCGCTGTCATCCCGGCGAAGGCGATCAGCAGGCCGAGCGTGCCCAGGCCATAGAGCGGATGTCCGCGCGCCCCCGCGAGCAGTGCGGTGGCGCTGATCAAGCCGGCGCCGAGCGTCAGCGCGATCTCGGTCGTCGTCATCGATTCGAGGTTCAGGCCGCCCTTCGCGTAGAACGTCGCAAAACAGACGACAGCGGCGATCGCGAGCGTCGAAAACCAGAGGCCGTCGATGAGGCCGCTACGCCGAGCTCGCGCCCCCGGCGCGCGGCGCGCGGGAGTAAGGGTGAGGGCCGGCGCGGGCTCGCGGCCGCGCGCTGGCATCTGCTCAGTCGGAGCGGCCGGCACGGACACGGTTGCGCGCGAGGAAGCCTGCCGCCGCGAGCAGGCAGGCGAGGATCAGCGCGAGTGTCGCCAGCAGAGGGGTGGGCAGCGTGCTGAGTGCGCTCGCCACACTCGTATGCACCACTCCCGGGCGGATGACCTGACCGTCGAAGGCTACCGGTTCGCCAGCTCCCTTGGCGGCGCGCGCGACCGACTGCTGCTCCCTCGGCGTGGCGGCCGTCGCGACCGGACCCGCCGTCGAGGAGCCCGCCGCGCCACCGCCGCCGCCACCGTGCCCGGACGCCGCGGCGACCTGCGCCTGGCGGATCAGCGACGCACAGTCGGTGTACTCTTCCGCGTCCGCGCTGAGCTCTTTCAGCGCGCGGCTGTAGGCGCGCGGCGGAAAGCCGGAGAGCGATTCTCCGTGCGTGCAGCGCTGGATGATCGTTTCGCCGACGTCTGCACGCGCGGCCGGCGCGCACGTGAGCGCCACCAGCGCGAGCAGCAATGCCAGCAGGGCTGGCCGATGGCCGATCGGTCGGCTCTTGCGGCGTGCTGATTCTCATAAGTTGACTCGCCAACGCTACCAACGCTCCCGGGCGAGTCCGAGCGTCGCGAGCGCCTGCGAGAAGCCCTGTGCCCATGCCTCGTGGCTGAAGGCGCGCACCGCACGTTCGCCCGCGGCGCCCAGCGCGCCGCGCAGCGGCGCATCCTCGGCGAGACGCCCGATCGCCTGCGCGAGCGCGCTGCGCGAGGCGGCGGGGACGACGAGGCCGTTCTCACCGTCGCGCACCAAGCCTCCTGCGGCGGCGCCGACGGCGTCTGTTGCGATCACAGCGAGTCCGCGGTTCATAGCCTCGTTGACCACCAACCCCCACGGCTCGCGAAAGGTGCGGGTCGCCACCGACGGCACGACCAGCACGTCACAGGCCCCATACAGTCCGCGCAGCTGGTGCGGCGAGAGCTTCCCCAGCCGCAACACGCCATCTGCCGCCTCGCGGCTCGTGCCGCTCGTCGTCGTGTCCCCCGTGCCGGCGAGCACAAGCGCGGCTGCGGGCGCGCGCAGAGCGCTCTCGCGCCACGCTGCGAGGAGCACATCTGACGCCCTTCTCGGGCGCGTCGCGTCCCGACGAACAGAAAGCGCACGGCAGCCCGCGGGAGGCGCTCGACGAGCGCCTCCTCGCTCGCCTCTGCACGCCAGAACTCGTTGTCGACCGATTGCGGGGCGACGTGCACGTTGCGTGCGCCACATGCCGTGACGTAGGCGCTGACGTGCGGGCCGTAGGTGACGATGGCCGTCGGCAGAGCGGTAGAGGCGTCGCAGCGGGAGGTAGCTGAGGGCATGGGCGGCGCTGCGCGGATGCGCCCACAGCGATGCCCAGAGGATCAGCGGCGTGGCTCGCGCGCGCGCGCCGGCCCATCCCGCGAGCAGCGCCAGGCGCCCGCCCGGTCGGCAAGATCACCGCGCGGTAGTTGCCGGAGGCGGCGAGCGCGAAGCACTCGCGCGGCGCGACGTGGCGATGGGGGAAGGGCAGCTCGCCCTCGGGCTCTGCGCCACCGTGCTTGGAGCGCCCGCCGAACAGAGCGACCTCGATGCCCTCGCAGCGCGTGCAGCGAGGCGAGCGCGCCCGCACGGTAGGCCGGTACATGGCCGGTCACGAACAGCACCGGCTTCACGACAGCACCTGCCTGTAGGCGTCGAGCGTCTGCTCACCGCAGCGCTCCCAGGTGAAGTGCGCCGCGACGGTCGCGCGCGCCCGCTGTCCCGCCTCGCGTAGGCGCTGTGGGTCGCAGAGCAGCTCGTCGATTCGCTGGGTCAGGCGCTCGATGTCGCCGGGTGGGACGAGCATGAAGCCGTCGCCGGCTGCGGCGATCTCCTCCGGCCCCGGCTCGCCGCGGCAGCCGATCGCGGGCATCCCGGCGGCCATCGCCTCGATGTAGGCGACGCCGAAGGCCTCCTCGGTTGAGGGCATCACGAACAGCGTCGCGCGCCGTGCCTGCTCGAGCGCCTTGTTCAGGCGCGAGCTGGCCGAAGAAGTCGACGCGCGTCGGCGACGCCAAGGCGCGCGGCGAGTCCTTCCAGCGCTACGCGCTCGGGGCCGTCGCCGATGATCGCGTAGCGCAGCGTCGGGTGTCGCGCGCCGAGCACGGCCAGCGCGCGCAGGACATCGGCGTGGCGCTTGCGCGCGACGAGGTGGGAGACCGTCACGAGCGTCGCCGGCGCTGCGTTGCGGGGTGCGCGCCCGACGCTGCGCGGCAGCTCTGCGCCGAGATGCACGACGCGCGTTCGCTGCGCGCCCTGCGCCAGCGCCATCTCGGCGATCGCCCTCGCTGTTGGCCAGCACGAGCGCTGCTGCGCCGAGGCCCCGCGCGACCGCCTCGGCGCCGCCGGGACGGGTGCAGGTGTAGAGCACGTCGCCGCCGTGCACCGAGACGACGAGCGGCGTGCTCGGGTGGGTGCGGCGCACCGCGTCGCCCGCCGGCACAGCGTTGTGCGCGTGGATCAGATCGAACGCAAACGAGCGCCGCAGCCGCATCAGCGCGAGCGCGAGCGCCGGGGCCGCCCAGGTCCCCCAAGCGGGGTAGTGCCCGTCGCGCGGCGGGGAGACGTATGGGACATAGACGACCGGCAGGCCATCGTGGGTCTGGCGGCGCGGCTCGCGGGCGAGTGCGACCAGCGCACGTCCGCGCGCCCGCGCCGAGCGAAGCTCGCGGAGGGACGAGGCGGTGCAGTACGAGCACCCGCACCTCTGCACCTGCCGCACGCGCGGCGAGCGCTTGCCGGTGCGCCCAGATGCCGAGCACGGGGTCGCGGCGGCTCGGATAGAACTCGGCCACGACGGCGACCTTGGGGCCCCGGACGGACGTCGAGCCGCTCACCAGTGCCGGTGGGTCATCAGCGTGCGGTCGGCCTCCGCGGCGGGAAGGTAGGGCCGTTCGGCGAGGAAGGCGCGCGCCTCTGCGACCGCGTCCTCGCGCGGGTAACTCGCTGCGGCGGGCGCGGCGCGATGGTGGATCGATACCGCGTCCACGACCCCGCAGCGCCAGCCGTGCTCCCGTGCGAGCGCGGCCCAGTGGACGTCGAGCCCCCAACCCATGCGCAGGTTTGGGAACGGCAAAAGCGCGGCGAAGGTGGGTCGCGCAAAGGCCGTGACGGGGCCGATCTCCACAAAGCTCGTCTCGCGCAGCGACGCTGCCGGCGCGGCGCCTGGTCACCGGCCACGCGGCATGGGAATTCAGCCGATGAGCAGGCTGGGCGAGGGCCAGGGAGAAGTGCTCGCAAAGGAACAGGAAGCGATCGAGAAAGCCGGCCGGGAGCTCGACGTCGTCGTCGATCACGAGCAGCCAGTCGTAAGCGTCGAGCGGATGCTCGGCGAGCAGGCGGTTGAGGTTCTCAAAACGACCGCGCCCTTCAGGTGGGCAGGTGTAGATGTCGAGTTGATGACGCGAGCGCCGAAGCTCGGCGTCGATCGCGCCCGCCAGCTCGGCTCGCTCGGGACGCACGACTCCCAGCGCGAGCACGCGCCGGTGCGGTGGGCTGCGCCGCGCCGCGTGGCGCAGTCGCAGGCGCCGGCCGCTCACGAACTCCCATGTGTTGAGCGCCTCGTCGGAGACCTCGCGGCGCACGGCGTCGAGTCCGCCGACCGTGCCGCTTGAGCCGGACAGGAAATCCTCGGGAGCCTGCGCGGGCGCAGGTGCGCCGCGTCGTTCGCCGCATCCCTCGCGCAGGCGCCCGGCGCTGTGGGCGACCATCGTCAGTCCGGCCGGGCAGCGGCGCAGCAGCACGTGCCCCGCGCAGCGGGCCGAGCGTCAGCAGCTCTGCGCGCAGCGGGCGCCCTTCTCCCCGGCGTACGTCGAAGCGCCGCGCCGCGCGTCCGCGTGCATGTGCGCCACGGCAGAGCGCTGTGCAGCCGTGCGTCCGCACCCGCGCGACGGTGCTCGACGGCAGCGTCGGCGACGTAGAGCACACTCGCGCCGGGCGAGTCGAGCCGCAGCCGTTCCTGCCACTCTTGCTCGTCGCCGCCGTGCTCGAGCTCGACATCGAAGGGGCCGATGCGCTCCAGCGCGCTGCGGCGGATCGTCATGTTCGCGCCCCAGGCAAAGCGCGTCGCGGTGTCGTGCTCGCCGAGCTCGAGGGTCGTGATCGGCGGCTGCTCGCGGCCACAGCTGCGCGGCGCGCGCCCTTCCAGGCGCGCTCTGATCGGGCCCGCGAACACGTCCACCCGCGGATGCGCGTGCGCCGCTCCGAGCAGCGCCGCCAGCCATCCGGGGCAGGCGCGGATGTCGTCGTCGACGAACACCACGAGCTCACCCTGGGATGCCTCGACGCCGCTGTTGCGCGCGACGTTCAGCCCGAGTGGGCGGCTGTGCGGGAGGTAGCGGGCGCCAAAGCGCTCGCTCAGTGCACGCGCGGCGGGCGTGGCGCCGGCGTCGTCGATCACCAGCACCTCCGCGCCGAGACGCCCCGCTTCGGGGGCGATCGAGGTGAGCGCCACCTCGAGGTAGGCGAGGCGCTCGCGCGTCGGGATCACGATCGATGCGGGCGTCATCTCGCAGACAGTCTAGGTTTGCGCCGGTGGTCCTGTTCCTACACAACCGCTATCGCAGCACCGGTGGCGAGGAGCGTGTCGTCGAGGATCTCGTGACGCTCGTGCGTGAGCGGCTCGGCGAGTCCGCCGAGCTCGTGACCCGCGACTCGGCCGGGGGCGCGCGCACACGTGCGGCGATCGGGCTTCTGCGCGGGGGCCTCGAGCCGCGCGAAATCGAAAGCGCGGTGCGCCTCAGCGGCGCGCGTGTCGTGCATGCCCACAATCTGCATCCCACGTTCGGCTGGCGCGCGCTGGCGGCGGCACGCACGCAGGGCGCGCGCGTGGTGCTGCATCTGCACCAGTACCGTCTCGTCTGCGCGATCGGTGTCTGCTTTACGCGCGGCGCGGAGTGCACGCGCTGCCACGGGCGCGACACGCTCCCGGGTGTGCGCCTGAACTGCCGTGGCAGTCTGCCCGAGGCGCTCACCTACGGCGCCTCGCTGGCGCTGTGGCAGCGGCGCCTGTGTGCGCAGGCGGACGCGTTCATCGTCCCGAGCATCTTCGCCAGGGAACGGCTGCGGGAGCTCGGGGCGCCGCTGCCCTCGAGCGCGTCCACGTGCTTCCACCGCCCGTGCACAGCCAGGGCATCGCCGATACGAACGAGTCGGGCGACGCGCCCGAGGGTGCCTACGCGCTGATCGTTTCCCGGCTGGCGCCGGAGAAGGGCATCGATGTCGCGATCGAGGCCTGCCGGCTTGCCGGCCTGGCGCTCGTGATCGCCGGCGACGGCCCCGAGCGGGTGGCGCTCGAAGCGCAGGCGGGCACCGATCGCGTGCACTTTCTCGGTCATCTGGACGACGAGCGGCTGGCGCGGCTGCGCGCGGGAGCGGCGATCGCGCTCGTTCCGTCGCGCTCGGCGGAGACCTTCGGGCTGGCGGCGGCGGAGGCGATGGCCTGCGGGTTGCCGGTCGCGGCGAGCCGGGTGGGAGCGCTCGGCGAGTTGCTCGAGCCAGACGCGCTGGTGCCCGCCGGCGATGCGCAGGCGCTGGCGACGGCGATCGCGCGGCTCACGGAAGATCGCGGCAGCGGCGAGCGCAACCGTCGGCGTGTCGCCGAGCTGTGCGCTCCGCAGGTCGTCGCTGCGGCGCTCGCCGAGATCTACGACGGAGGAGAGCCGCGGCTCCAGAGAACATAAGCTGCCCGCGTGTCTCAAGCTCCCAGCGCGCTGATCACAGGCATCACCGGCCAGGACGGCTCCTTCCTCGCCGAGCTCCTGCTCGAGAAGGACTACCGGGTGAGTGGCCTGCTGCGCGACGCCGCCGCGCCTACGCTCGGGTGCTCCGAGCATCTGCGCGGGCGCATCGAGCTGATCGAGGCCGATCTGCTCCAGCCCGAGACGCTCAGCTCGGCGATCGAGGAGGTGCGCCCGCGCGAGCTCTACCATCTCGCCGCACCCTCCTTTGTGCCCGCCTCCTGGGAGCGCCCGGGGGAGACGGTGGGCGCGATCGTCGGCTCCTGCGCCGCGATCCTCGAGTCGGTGCGTGCGATCGATCCCACGATCCGGGTGTTCGTCTCGGCCTCGGGAGCGATGTTCGGCGAGGCGTCCGAAAGTCCGCAGCGCGAGGACACGCCTGCCCGGCCGAGCTCCCCCTACGCGGTCGCCAAGCTCGCCGCGCACCAGCTCGTGGGACTGATGCGTCGTCACGACGGCCTGCACGCGAGCTCGGGCATCGTCTACAACCACGAGTCCGAGCGCCGGCCCGAGCGCTTCGTCAGCCGCAGGATCACGCGCGCCGCGGCCGCGATCTCGCTCGGTCTCCAGCGGGAGCTGACGCTCGGCTCGCTCGAGGCCGTGCGCGACTGGTCGTTTGCCGGGGACATCGTCGCAGGCGCATGGCTGATGCTCCAGCAGGAGCAACCCGGCGACTACGTGCTCGCCAGCGGCGTCGCCCACACCGTCGCTGAGCTCGCCAGGACGGCGTTCGCGTGCGTCGACTTGGACGCCGAGCGCTACCTGCGCGTCGAGGACTCGCTCGTGCGCGAGCCGGAGGGCACGCCGAGCGTCGGCGACCCGACGCGGGCGCACGAGCAGCTCGGCTGGCGCCCGCGGGTCGACTTCGAGGCGCTCGTGCAGCGGATGGTCGATGCCGACCTGCGCTCGCTGCGCGCGAGCGCTCCGCGGCTCTGAGGCTGTCGGGCCTGTCCCAGTCAGGCCTTACACTGGCGCCGGATGAGCACCGTCGGCGTCATCGGGCTGGGCTACGTGGGCTTGCCGCTCGCCGTCGCCTTCGCCCAGGAGGGCTGCGAGGTGATCGCCGTCGACGTCGACTCGCGCAAGGTCGAGGCGATCCAGGCCGGCGACTCCTACATCGAGGACGTCTCGAGCGCAGACGCTCGGCGCGGTTCGTGAGCGGATCGAGGCCACCACGCGCTACGCGGAGCTCGCGCGGGCGGAGGCGGTGCTGATGTGCGTGCCGACGCCGTTGACGCGCAACCGCGAGCCCGACCTGGGTCCGTTGATCGAATCGACGCGCGGATTGGCCGAGGTGCTGCGCGCCGATCAGCTCGTCGTGCTCGAGTCCACGACCTACCCGGGAACGACGCGCGAGCGCGTCGCGCCGCTGCTTGAGAAGTCGGGACTCGCCGCGGGACGCGACTTCCATCTCGCGTTCTCGCCGGAGCGCGTGGACCCGGGACGCACGGACTTCACGCTGCGCAGCACGCCCAAGGTGATCGGCGGCTTGACGCCCGCGTGCGCTGAGCGCGCGGAGACCCTCTACGGCCTCGTCTGCGATCACGTGCTGCGCGTCTCGAGCCCCGAGGCCGCGGAGCTGACGAAGCTTCTGGAGAACATCTTCCGCTCGGTCAACATCGCGCTCGTCAACGAGCTCGCGATGCTCACCGACCGCATGGGCATCGACATCTGGGAGGTCGTCGACGCGGCCGCGACGAAGCCCTACGGCTTCATGCGCTTTGAGCCCGGCCCCGGCATGGGCGGCCACTGCCTGCCGGTCGACCCCTTCTATCTGAGCTGGCGCGCGCGCGAGTTCGACATGGCCACGGAGTTCATCGAGCTCGCTGGCAAGGTCAACCAGCAGATGCCCTACCACTGCGTCGCAAAGGCTCAGCGCGCGCTCAACGATCGCGGCCTGTCCGTCAAAGGCGCGCGCGTGACGGTCGTGGGCGTCAGCTACAAGCCCGGTGTCGGCGACGTGCGTGAGTCCCCTGCCCTGAAGATCATCACGCTGCTTCGTGAGCTTGGCGCCAAGGTCCTCTACCACGACCCGCACGTCCCCAGCCTTGCCGAGTTCGGCCTTCTCAGCACGCCGCTTGAGGAGTCCGTCGCCGATGCGGATCTCGTCCTGATCGTGACCGCGCATCCCGAGGTCGATCACGAGCAGATCGCCAGGCGTGCGCGTCTCGTGCTCGACCTGCGTGGCGTAACGCGCGCCTCTGCCACAGCCAACGTCGTCCGGCTGTGAGCGCAGCCGCGAGCGGGGGGGCGGCTGGGCCGATCCTGGGCGCGGACGTCCGCGTCGGAGAGGGGGTCAGCTTCGGCGCATATGTCGTTGTTCACGACGGGACAGTGATCGGCGACGGTTGCGCGATCGAGGATCACGCGGTGCTCGGCAAGCGTCCGCGCCTCGCGCGCCATTCCAGTGCCCGCGGCGAGGTGGCGGCACTCGAGCTCGGCGCCGGGGTGGGCGTGGGAGCCGGAGCGGTGCTGTTTGCCGGGGCGCGCATCGCGGCCGAGGCGATCGTCGGCGATCAGTCGTTCGTTCGCGAGCGCAGCACGCTCGGCGCGAGCTCGGTCATCGGTCGCGGCAGCGTCGTCGACAACGACGTGCAGATCGGTGCGCGCGTGCGCGTGCAGACAGGTGTCTACCTGGCGGGGTTCACGGTGATCGAGGACGACGTGTTCGTCGGTCCCGGCGTGACCAGCACCAACGACGACACGATGAGTCGTCACGCGCCGGAGATGGCCCTACGCGGGCCCACCCTGCGCCGCGCCTGTCGGGTGGGCGGGGGCGTCGTGCTCACGCCGGGCGTGGAGGTGGGCGAAGAGGCCTTCGTCGCGGCGGGCGCGCTCGTGACGCGCGACGTGCCCCCGAGGGCCGTCGTGATGGGCGTGCCCGCGCGCGTCGTGCGCGAGGTGGGCGAGGAGGACCTGCTCGAGCGCTGGCGCTAGGCACTAGGCCGAGCGCGGACCGCCGCGACGACCTCCTCGGCCTGCTCGCGGCTGAGCACGGGGCTCATCGGAATCGCGAGGTGATTGCGCGCGGCCTGCTCGGTCGCGGGCAACTCGACGCCGGCTCCCCACTCGGCCATCGGCGGCTGGCGGTGTACGGGTGTGCGGTAGTAAGCCTTGAAGCCGATCTCGGCCGCTGCGAGCGCCGCTTCGAGGCTTTCCACGGCGGGGTCGCTGACGACATATAGATGCCAGGCCGGCGAGGTGCCGGCAACGGGCTCGGGGAGGCCGAGCAGCTCGCCGAGGCCCGCCTGTCGGTAGTGCTCGCCGGCGGCTCGGCGGCCAGCTGCCCAGCCGTCGAGGTGCGGCAGCTGCACGCGCAGGATCGCCGCCTGGAACTCATCCAAGCGCGAGTTGTAGCCGATCTGCTCGTAGCTGATCTTGTCGTGGGAGCCGTGGAAGCGCAGCGTGCGCACACGTTCGGCCAGCTCCGCATCGCCCGTCGTGATCGCGCCGCCGTCGCCGAAGCAGCCGAGGTTCTTGGAGGGAAAGAACGAGAACGTCGCGATCGTCCCGAGCGCGCCCGGACGCGCGCCGGTGGTCAGCGACCCGGCAGCCTGCGCGGCGTCCTCCAGTACGGGCAGCCCAAGCGCGGCGATCTCCGCGATCGGCGCGACGTTGCCAAACAGGTGCACCGCGATCACCGCCTTCGTACGCGGCGTGAGCGCCGCCTTGACGGTCTCAGCGGTTACGCAGTAGGTGTCGGGGTCGATGTCACAGAAGACCGGCGTGGCTCCCGTCGGTGGGATCGCCTCGGCGGAGGCCCAGAAGGTAAAGGACGGGACGATCACCTCATCGCCTGGTCCCACGCCGAGCGCACGCAGCGCAATCGTGATCGCCTCGGTGCCGTTGGCAACGCCGATCGCGTGCCCCGCGCCGCAGTAGGACGCGAACTCCTGCTCAAACGCGCTCACCTCCGGGCCGAGGATGTAGCGCTCGGACTCGAGCACGCCCTCGATCGCGCGGTGCAGTTCCTCGCGCAGCGGCGCGAGCGCCGTCGAGGTGTCGAACAGCGGGACCGCCATACGCTCAGCCCTTGGCGAGCGTCTCGAGGTCCGCGCGCGTCATCAGTCGGATCAGCTGCTCGAATGAGGTCTGCGGCTTCCAACCAAGGTCGCGCTCGGCCTTGGCGGGCGTCCCGATCAGGTGGTCGACCTCCGCCGGGCGCACGAACGCCGGGTCGATCGTCACGTACTGCTCGAAGTCACCAAGGCCGGCCTCGTCGAAGGCCACCTCGCAGCACTCGCGCACGGAGTTGGCTTTCCCGGTGGCGATCACGTAGTCCTCGGGGATGTCACGCTGGAGCATCAGCCACATCGCTTCCACGTAGTCCTTGGCATAACCCCAGTCGCGTTCGGCGTCGAGGTTGCCGAGGCGCAGCTCTTTGATCAGCCCGTGCTTGATGGCAGCGGCGTGCCAGGTGATCTTGCGCGTCACGAACTCCAGCCCGCGGCGCTCAGACTCGTGGTTGAAAAGTATCCCCGAGGTCGCGTGCAGGTCGTAGGACTCGCGGTAGTTGACCGTGATGAAGTGGCCGTAGGCCTTCGCCACGCCGTAGGGAGAGCGGGGGTAGAAGGGCGTCGTCTCGCTTTGCGGCACCTCGAGCACCTTGCCGAACATCTCACTCGAGGAGGCCTGGTAGAAGCGTGCCTCGGGGCAGACTTCGCGCATCGCCTCAAGCATGCGCGTGACGCCGACGCCGGTGAACTCGGCTGTGAGGGTCGGCTGGATCCAGGAGACCGCGACGAAGGACATCGCGGCGAGGTTGTAGATCTCCGACGGGTTCGAGGCACGCAGCGCGTCCACCAGCGAGCGCTGGTCGAGCAAGTCGCCCTGGTGCAGCGTGATGCGCTCGCGGATGTGCTCGATGCGCTCGAACTTCTCGGTCGAGGCGCGACGCACCATGCCGTGGACGTCATAGCCCTTCTCGAGCAGCAGCTCGGCTAGGTAGGAGCCGTCCTGGCCGGTGATCCCAGTGATGAGTGCAGATGGACGAGTTGACACGGTGCGGGAGCCTATCGATCGGGGGTGATGGGCCGGCGCGCAGCCGACCCCGGCTTATCAGCTGCTGGGAACGCTCTCTCGGGCGCCGGTGCGCCTGCCGCGCAGCCACTCGGCGGTCGCGGCGATTCCCTCCTCGACCTCGATCTGCGCCTCCCAGCCGAGCAAACGCTTCGCCTTCTCGACGGAGGGCCAGCGCCGCTGCACGTCGACGGCGAAGGTCGGCAGGTGCTTGAGTTCGAATGCCTCGGGGTCCTCGCCGCAGACCTCCCAGATGATCCGCGCGATCTCCGCGACGGTCAGCTCGCGCGCAGCCGAGATGTTGAAGTCCTCGTTCAATCCCGCCGCGGAGCTCATCGCGGTGACGACGCCGTCAGCGATGTCGTCGATGTGTGTCAGCGTTCGCGTCTGCTCGCCCGAGCCGAAGATCTCAAGCGGCCGTTGGCCGGCGAGGACCTTATTGATCAGGTCGGGCACCGCGTGCGCGATGCCCGGCTCGGCATCGGGCATCTCACCCGGCCCGTAGGCGTTGAAGGGACGACAGATCGTGTAGGGGAAGCCGTGCTCGTCGTGCGCCGCGCGGCAGTAGACCTCGCCCGTCAGCTTCGAGTAGCCGTAGGCGGAGATCGGCACCGGGCATTCGGGCAGGTACTCCTCGGGCGTGGGGTAGAGCTCCGCACGCTCGAAGACCATCGAGGAGGACACGTACACGAAGCGCTCGACGTCGAGCTCGAGTGCCGCGCGGATCACGGCGTTGTAGAGCGCGTTGTTGACCTCGGTCAGCGTGTGCGGCAGCTTGTGGAAGTTGGCGATCCCGCCGACGATCGCCGCCAGGTGGATGACCTGCGTGCAGCCCTTTGTCGCGGTGCGTGCCTGCTCGATGTCGCGCAGATCGCCCGTGTGGACCTCGCAGCCCTCCCGCATCCATTGGGGGGCGAGGCGCTGATCTGAGACGCGCACCTCATAGGCGGGATCGGCGAGCAGGCGTTTGACGACCGCGGCGCCGATCGTGCCGGCACCGCCCGTGACGAGCACGCGACTCATCCGCGCGGCTGGGTTGGCGTCAGGGCGATCAACTCCGAGGCGTAGCCGAAAACCTGTGAGGCGCCCCAGCAGTCCCAGGGGTCCACGACGAGGCAGTCGCTGGCCGCGTGCGCGACGATCGCGTTGAGGGTCCTCGCCTCGCAGAACTCTGCATGGTTGCTCGCCACCACGACGAGCTCCGCCCCCTCGACGGCCTCGGCAAACGAGGCCGTCGGCGTGGGCACGTGTGGGTCGTGAACGGTCACGTCGGCGAGCTCGCGTTCGAGCAGCCGGATCAGCTTGTGCGCGAGCGAGTCGCGCTCGTCGTCGGTGTCGGCCTTGAAGGCCAGCCCGAGCACGGCGACCTTGCGGTTGGCGAGCGAGCCGAGGCGCCGCTTGGCGCCTTCGAGCAGGAACAACGGCACCGACTCGTTCACGCGCGAGACCGCGAGCAGCATACCGGGCGCCGCGGAGCGCTCCTCGGAGAAGGTGAAGTCCTTACGCAGGCAGGTTCCCGCCGTCAGTCCCGGCTGGGCGATGCCGCCGCGCGGGTAGTCGCGGTTGATCAGATCGATCACCTCGAACACGTTCGCCGCGTAGCGCTCGCAGTCCATCATCAGCAGGTTCGGCAGCGCGAAGTGCGTGTAGCGAAGGATGTTCGCCCAGATCTTCGCGAGCTCCGCCTGAACGGGCGTCGTCTGCACGATCGGCGCCTGGAAGGCACTGAACAGCTCGGCCACCACCTCGCCGGAGCGCTCGCCGACGCCGCCGATGATGCAGGGCAGCGTGTCGATCTCGGCCAGGAAGCGCCCCGCGGCGATCCGCTCGGGCGCGTGCGCGACGTAGACCTCCTCACCGATCTGAAAGCCGCGGTGCTTGGTCAGGTAGCCGGCGACGAACTCGGTCGTGCCGGGCGCGATCGTCGAGCGCAGGATCAGCGAGTGTCCTGGCTGCAGGACGCCGAGCAGGTCGTCGAGCGCCGAGCGGATGTCGCGCATGTCGATCTCGATGTGCGAGAAGGAGGGCGTGCCGAGCGTGATCACGATGTGGCGCGCCTGTGCGGCGTCGGCGACGCTGTCGCTGAGTGCCAGCGAGCCGTCCGTGTGCACGCTGTCGAGCACCTCCTGCGCGCCCGTCTCGGCGAACGGCATGCGTCCTTCGGCCACGGATCCGAGCCTGCTGGGATCCTTGTCGATGCCGAGGACCGACAGGCCGCGGGCGGCGAACGTGAGGGCTAGCGGCAACCCGACGCGGCCGAGGCCTACGACGGCCACATCGGCGGTGCTCTGCGAGGTATTCATCGAAGGCAAGAGGTTAGCGGCGCGCGTTGCGCCGGTGGGCAACGTACTGACCCATAAAGCCCACCACGAAGCGCGGGTTGTAGCGCACGTAGCGCGGCCACAGCCGCCGCGGCTCGCGCGAGAGACGGTAGACCCACTCAAGGCCGTTGCGCCCCATCCACGGCGGCGCTTGGGAGACGAGCCCGGCGTGGAAGTCAAAGGCGGCTCCCACTCCGATCAGCAGCGGCGCGCTCAGGCGTCCCCGCATCTGCAGCATCCACTTCTCCTGCTTAGGCTGGCCGGTACCGACCCACACGACCTGCGCGCCCGAGCCCTCGATGTCCGCGATCGCGCGCTCCTCCTCCTCAGCGCTCAGGGCCCGGAAGGGCGGTGAGTAGCCGCCGACGATCGCGAGGCCGGGGAAGCGCTGCTCGAGGCGCTCTTTGAGCAGCGCGAGCGCCTCTGGTGTGCGTCCCCCGTAGAGATACATCGGCGTCGCGCGCCGCGCGGCGCGCGCGCAGAAATGAGCCATCAGATCGGGTCCGTAGATGCGCGTCGCGGCAGGGTTGCCGAGTGCGTGCAGCGCCCATACGAGCGGCTGCCCGTCGGGAACTGCCAAGGTTGCGCCCAGCAACGCCGCGCGCGCCTCGGGATCCTCGCGGGCGCTCATCACGAGGTTGACGGCCGCGGCCGTCACGTACGCGCGCCCGTCGACCTCTATCAGCGCCTCCATCCAGTCGATCACCTCCTCATAGTTCGAGACCGCGAGGGGCACGCCGAGGACCTCGGCGCGGACGGGCAGAGCGGGCGCGGCGTGCTCGGAGGGGGTGCGGGCGGGTGGAGGCGTCGAGATTTCAGTGAAGATACCCGCCCTGTGAGCGTGGACAGCGACTTCTGGAGGGGGCGACGCGTGCTCGTGACCGGCCACACCGGCTTCAAGGGCGCCTGGCTCTCGCTGTGGTTGCAGGAGCTGGGGGCCGAGGTGAGCGGCCTCGCCGGGGAGGAGCCGTCGAGCCCCTGCCTGTACCAGCTGGCGGGCGTTGGGGCTCGGGTCTCAGAGCAACTGCTCGACATCCGCGACGGCGAGGCGGTACATGCGGCGCTCGTCCAGGCCGACCCCGAGATCGTGCTCCACCTCGCTGCCCAGCCACTCGTCAGGCGCTCCTTGCGCGACCCTGCGATGACCTTTGCGGTGAACGTGATGGGCACCGTCAACGTGCTGGAGGCTGTCCGCCGCGCGGGCGAGCGTGTGCGCGCCGTCGTGGTGGTCACCTCAGACAAGTGCTACGAAAACGACGGGAGCCGCCAACGGCGCTTCCGCGAGGGCGACCCGCTCGGGGGGCACGATCCCTACTCGAGCTCGAAGGCGTGTGCGGAGCTCGTCACCGCGGCCTATCGCGACTCGTTCTTCTTCGGTCAGGGCACCGCGCGGCTCGCCAGCGCCCGTGCGGGGAACGTGATCGGCGGCGGCGATTGGGGCGAGGACCGGCTCGTGGCCGACAGCGTACGCGCCGTCGAGAGCCGCGGCACGCTGCGCATCCGCAACCCGAGCGCCGTGCGCCCCTGGCAGCACGTGCTCAATCCCCTCAGCGGCTATCTGCGCCTCGCCGAGGCGCTCTACACGGATCAGGAGGTTGCGCGGGCGTGGAACTTCGGCCCACCCGCGGCCGATGCGCGCACGGTCGGATGGATCGTGACGCGCCTCGCGGAGCTGTGGCAGGGTGAGCTCGATTCGGAGCTCGACGAACGGCCAAACCCCGCTGAGGCTCCTTATCTGGAGCTCGATTCCACGGCCGCCGAGCAGCAGCTTGGTTGGCGCTGCCGCTGGGAGCTCGAGGAGGCACTCGAGCTAGTGGTCGCGTGGCACCGCGCGCACCTCGCGGGCGCGGACATGCGCGCGGTGAGCCTCGCTCAGATCGAGCGCTTCTCGCAGGCATAGCCGGCCGGCCGCCGCAACTTGGGCCGATGTTTGCGCGCCAAGTGCCGCTGTCGCCGTGCGCTAATTGCGACCTTTTTGAGTTCTACTGGATCGCAGAATTCGTCAAACCCGCAGAATCTTCGTAAGCTCGCGCCGATGAGCCCGCTGACGCTCCGTCGCTACCGCGCAGAACGGCTACTGCGACGCGAGTTTGCCGGCATGCAGACGCGCGTGATCGGGAGCGTCGCGGCGCGGCTGCGCGGGTGTGGCGTGAGGCTCGATGACAGCGAGCTCGAGGCCTGTTACGCCGCGGCCTGGCAGGGCCTCTACATGGCCATGCTCGAGGGCCAGGAGATCGTCAACCCGGCCGGCTGGCTGGTGCTTGTGACGTTCCGGCGCGCGATCGAGGAGCAGCGTTCGCGCGCACGCCTGCACCGCGCGGCCGAGCAGCGCGTGGCCGCTGCCGCCGGGTCGGCGTCAGAGATTGGTCTCGACGCTGTGCCCGAGCAGGAACGCGATCTCGCTGCCGAGCTCGATGATCGCGCGCGGCTGCGCCACCTGTTCGAGGGCCTGCGCGTCCGTCTCAGCGAGCGCGAGCGCGAAGCGGCGGTGCTCTGCTACCTGCAGGGTCTGCCGCGCGCCGAGGCAGCCGCGCGCATGGGCGTGAGCGAGGCGCGCATGCGTAAGCTGATGGACGGCTCCGGCGCCGGCAGCCCGGGCGTTGCCGGCAAGGTCGGCGCGCTCGTGCGCAGCATCCGCGATGGCGAGTGGTGCGAGGAGCAGGGGTCGCTGATGCGTGGTCTTGCCTTTGGCATTCTCGACCCCGCCGGCGAGCGCTACCGGATCGCCCTCGCGCATCGCGGCGAATGTCCCGCCTGCCGCGCCTATGTCGTTTCCCTACGTGGGCTTGCAGCGGCCCTGCCACCGACGCTATTGCCGTGGGGGCTCGGCGGCGGCGTGCTGGCGCGGCTCGGCGAAGGCGCCCACAGCGGCGCCGCAAACGCCGCTTCAAGCGCGGCGGGCGCTGGCTCGGGCGGCCAGCTCGGAGGCGGTCTCGCAGGCGCTGCGAGCACGACCGGCGCCGTGGGTGGTGGCGGCGCCGCGGCAGGTGGTGGCTGGCTGCTGGCGGGTGGTCCCCTGGGCGCAAAGCTCGCCGTCGGCTGCCTGCTCGCTGTCGGCGTCGGTGCCGGATGCGCAGCGCTCGAAGCAGCAAGGCATGCGCCCGCACACATACGCGTGGGCCGTGCCCATACCGTCGCGTCCTCCGCGCGCACACGACCGCTCGTGGCGGCATCGGTGGGCGCCCCGAGCGGTGTCCCCGTCGCCGGCGTGAGCGCCAAGAGCTCGCCTGCTCCTGATTCGACGCTGGCGCCGGCCGCGCACGCAAGCCGCGAGTTCGGCCTCGAGCAGGGGACGGTCAGGGGGCCGGCCTCGGGAGCTGCGGCCGCGTCCAGCACCCACCCTCGTCAGCTCGCGCGGGTGGCATCGGCCGGCTCGGCGAGCGCCGAATCCGGCTCCCCCCAGCAGCTGAGCGCCTCCTCGCCGCGGGTCAGCTCGCAACCCAGCTCGACGGCTTCCACGCAGGCTGTGCGCGAGTTCTCCCCGGGCTGAGCGGAGCACACCGAGGGTTCGTCGCGCAGGACGCTCTCGCTGCCGAGCGCTCGGCCAGGTTCAACCGCGCGGGAAGACCTTGCTCAGCCGGGCCAGCGCGAGCGGGTTGCCGCGTGGGCGTAGCCTGCCCGTGGCGATCGCGCGCAGCGGATCGAGCCGTTCGCCGATGATGTCGACCCAGTCCTGGTAGGAGATGCGCAGGCGAGCGTCGGCCCGCGGCGCCTCCCCTTGCTGAACGACGCTCGAGCCGTTGTTGACCGTGAGGTGCCAGGTGTCGATGTCGGGGTCGGTGAACTCCCACTGATATGTCGTCGGACGGCTTAGGCCGTGCTTCGGGTTGACCTGGCGGCGAATCGTGTCGAATAGCAGCGCGACGGTCTCGGGGTCGCGCTCGCTCGGGCCTTCGCGCACGCCGATCACGCCGGCTTTGGCGAGCGCCCGCCCGCGCTGGGAGGTCTCCAGAGGTGTCAGCCCTGGTGGCAGCAATGGCGGCCCGGGCAGTGTCTCGACTGCAAGGCCGGCGGAGCGCAGCTTGGTCGTCATCGATGTCAGACCCTCGACCCCGACCTTGTCGAAGGTGTAGTTGAAGACCGTCAAGTACGTTTCATCCCAGCCCGGAGGCATCAGCACTTGCGCGGTGAAGCGCGTGACCTCGCGCAGCGTCTTGGCGACTGCCTTGGGTACGCCGACGGGGTCTTCGCGGTTGAGGTCGGAAAGCAGCTTGACGCCGAAGCCGATGTGGCGCTGCTCGTCGGCGGCGATGTTCTGCATGCCCTCGCGGAAGGCCGGCAGCTTGTCGCGTTCCTCGAGGTAGCTACAGATGAAATGCTGCCCCGGCTGGGCCAGCGCGGCCTCGATGATGATGTGGTAGAGCGTCACGGCGGCGGCGAGCTGAGCGGGGGAGCGGTCCGCGCGCAGCTCATCGGCCATCGTGTCGAGGCGGTCGAAGATCTTGCGAAAGCCGACCGTCAACTGCGGCTTGATCTCGTTCAGGCCGCTCGACATTGAGCCGTCGCCAATGCCGCAGACCTCCTGCATAAAGCGCTTGAAGAAGACCGCGTGGCGCGCCTCATCGACCTGCTGGGTGGTCAGGAAGTACTTCTGCTCCTCCAGCGGCGCGGCGTCGATGTACGGCGAGAGGTTGTCCGCGACCGCGTCCTCACCCCAGAAGAACAGGCAGTAGTTCCACAGCGCCGCCTGTCGCTCGAAGTCCGTGAAGTCCTCGCGCCACTGGCGCGCGTCCTCGCTGAAGTCGAGCTCAGTCGCGCGCCAGTTGCCGCGCTCCCAGCGCGCGTATAGGTCGGTGTAGGAGATCGCGTCGGCCGGCAGGCTCGCCACATTGCCGGCATCTGTGGGGGTGGATGTCGTTGCGCTCGCCATCGTGATTGCTCCAATCGCTGCATCGGCCGCCAGTTTGGATAACGAACGCTATCGGAATAGCGATCACTCTGTCAAGTAGTATCCAGGCATGGCGAGCCCGCAGGCAGGTAGGCAGCAGACGGCGTCTCCGGTCGCGACGGTCACACGCCTGACGCGCGAGCAGAGTCGGGCGCACACGCGCGAGCGGCTGCTCGCCGCGGCGCGTAGCGCGTTCGCACGCAACGGCTTCCACGGCGCCTCAGTCGATGAGATCGCCTCCGAGGCGGGGTTCTCGACGGGCGCGCTCTACTCGAACTTCAACGGCAAGGAGGACCTATTCCTCGAGCTGATGGAGCGTGAGATCGACGAGCATGCTCGCGAGCTCACCGAGGCGGTCCGCGAACGCGCCTCGATGGCCGAGCGCGCGAAAGGAGGCGCGAGGCAGTGGATGAGCATGATCGAGCGCGACTCCGAGCTGTTGTTGCTGTTCATGGAGTTCTGGGCCTACGGCGTGCGCGACCCGCAGGTGCGCCCAAAGGTTGCCGCGCGCTTCGCGCAGATGCGCGAGGTGCTGACGCAGCTGATCGCCGACGGCGTGCGCGAGTTCAACCTCGAGCTCGCGTTGCCGGCAGAGCAGCTCGCGATCGCGATCGACGCGCTCGCCGACGGCATCGCGCGTCAGAAGCTAGCCGACCCCAAGGCCGTGCCTGACGAGCTGATGGGACGCGTGCTCTCGCTGCTCTTTGCGGCCGTCACGCGTCCTGCTTCCGGCACAGCGCCGCCCAATGCACCGTAAACAACCGCAGCGCGAGCCCTCGCGCGAAACGGTGAAGGCCTGAGCGCAGCGCCCACTTGACGCCCGCGCGAGCGCGTGCCGGCCTGCTCGCGGCGAAGAACGTGTGCGCCGCGAGCGGCAGGGCATCCTCGAGCTCCGCGCCGATCTCGAGTTCCGCACGTGCGACGATCGCGCGCGCGGCCCCGCGGTCCAGGCGTTGCAGGTGTCCGACCTCGGCGGCGTGCTCGCGCTTGCTCGAGCGCCGGGCCGAGAGATTGGCCTCCAGCGGCACCTCTACCACGACCACGCGGCATACGCGCGCGACCTCGGCGAGTAGCTCCGCGGGCGCCTCGACGTGCTCGAGGACGTGCGAGATGATGCCGAGCTCGTAGGTTCCGTCCGCGGCCTGCAAGTGGCGGCCGTCGTAGAGCTCAACGCTCGCGATCCCGTCGCGGCCGCGCGCGATCGCCACGGCCGCCTCGGTGATCTCAACCCCTGCCAGGCGCCCGCCGAAGCCGCGTGCGTGCAGCTCGCTGAGCACAGCACCGTCACCACAGCCCACCTCCAGCGTGCTCGCCGGGCTCACGCCGCCACGTGCGCACAGGGCGATCACGTGATCGGCCTTGCCGAGCGCTCCCAGCGCTCGCCAGCGCGCATAGCGCTCGGCCTCGGCAGGAGGGCGCGAGTAGGCCTCGTCGTAGAAGCGAACGAGGCTGGTGGCGGGGTCCTCCACAGCGGTGATTATTGTGGTCGCGATGACCGCCAAGCTCACCGGGTCGCTGCGCCGGGCGCCAGCGACGGTGCCGGCGTTCGCGGCGCTCGTGCTGTTTGTAGTGTGGGCGAGCGACCAGGCAGGCTATCCGCTCACGCACTGGGGGCCGGGCGGACTCATCGTGCTCGCGCTGCTCGCGATCGCGCTTGGCCTGGTGCGCGCACCGCTGGGCGCGATGCCGCGCACGGTGCGCGTAGCGCTCGCGGCGATGGGCGCCTACACCGCCTTCAGCTTCCTGTCGATCCTCTGGGCGGCGGTTCCCGGCGACGCCTGGGAAGGGGCAAACAGGACGTTGCTCTATCTCCTCGTCTTCGCGCTGTTCGCGAGTTGGCCCCAGCGCGGGCTGAGCGCTGCGCTGCTGCTCGGCGCGTGGACGCTGGCGCTGATCGTGCTCGCCGCGATTACGCTGGTGCACCTCGACGGAGCCGGAGCGTCGCAGCTTGAAAACCTGCTCCCTGGGGGGCGTCTGGATTACCCCACGGGTTACCCGAACGCCAATGCCGCACAGTGGCTGATGGCCTTCTGGCCAGCGTTGCTGCTAGCCCGCTCTGAGCAGATCGTGTGGCCGCTGCGGGGATTGCTCGCCGGTGGTGCTGTGTTGCTCGCCGAGGTCGCGCTGCTCAGCCAGAGCCGCGGCTCGCTGTACGCCACTCCCCTGATGTTGGGGGCGGTATTCGCGCTGCTGCCTCGCCGCATACGCACCTTCGCGGCATTCGTGCCGATCGCCGCGGGTGTCGCGGCCGCCGCGCCGGCCGTGCTGCGTGTGGGCGACCGGCTGCACGGCGGGAACGTGAGCGCTGCGAACGTGCACAGCGCCGTCGCCGCGAGCTTTGCGGCCGCCGCCATTGTCGCACTCCTCACGGCGCTCGCGGCGGCATTGGAGGCTCGCGACGGCATAGCGGCTTTGACCCGCAAGAGGGTGCGAACGGCGGTCGGGGCGCTCGCGCTGCTCGCGCTGCTAGTTGTCGTAGCCGGTGGCCTCGCCGTGGCGGGCAACCCGGTAACCCGCGTACGGCACAGCTGGGACAGCTTCAAGGGTGGCTACGGCCAAGGCGCCACGGGCAGCCGCCTGGCCAGCGGGCTCGGCAGCAACCGCTACGACTTCTACCGGGTCTCGCTCGACGAGTTCGCCGCGCACCCGCTCGTCGGCATCGGCGCGGACAACTTCCAGCAGCAGTACCTGCTCCACGGCCACAGCACCGAGACACCTCGATATCCACACAGCATCGAGTTGCGCACGCTCGCCGAGACGGGGGCGATCGGCGCGTTGCTGGCCCTGATCGGCCTCGGCGCGGCGCTGCTGGCGGCGTGGCGGGCGCTGCGCGGCCCCGATCCACTGGCAGCCGCTGTCGCGGCGGCCGCGCTCGCGGGCTTCGGCTACTGGGTGGTCCACGGCTCGGTCGACTGGTTCTGGGAGTTCGCGGGGCTGGGGGCGCCCGCGTTTGCGCTGCTCGGCCTCGTCTGTGCGCTGGCACCAGCTCGTGCTCGCAGCCAGACCGCCGCCTCGGGATCCGCGGCGGCCGCTGAGCCGGGAGCGGCCGCGCGAGGCGCGGCCGCAATGGAGCCGCCGCGCTCGCGGCGCAGTCTCGTGCCGCGCCTGCGCCTCGGCCATCTCCTCGGCGTGCTCCTGGGGCTCGCCTGCGCGGTCTCGCTGGCCGCGCCGTGGCTCAGCCAGCTACAGCTGCAGAGCGCCGCGCGGGTGTGGAGGAGATCGCGCAGCACCGCATACGCCCGTCTCGATCAGGCCGCCAGCCTGAACCCGCTCAGCGACGCGCCCTATCTCGAGCTCGGGAGCATCGCGCTGCGCTACGGCGAACTCGCGCGCGCTGACCGGGCCTTCGCAGACGCGTTGGCGCGCACTCCTGACGACGCCTACGCGACCCTCGAGCGCGGCGCGATCGCATCGCAGGCGGGCCGCCGTACGGCGGCGCTGGGGCTGCTCACGCGGGCGCTCGCCCTGGATCCGCGCGACGGTCTCGCGCACGAAGCGCTGACGATCGCGAGGGAAGGTCATCGCGTCAGTGTGGATGCTCTGAACCGCTCAATTCTTCTAAAAGCTCGCCAGCTGGCCTGAGACACCGCCAAAAAAGCGCTCTCGGCGGGCAAATTCGCCTCGACAGCGGCGGCCTGCTTCGCTAGGTTATGAGGAGATCTCGTCGGTTTGTCGACTCTGGGCCTGGGGAGCTCAAGGCAGATGGCGCCGAGAGCAGCGATGGCACACAGTGGCACGGAGAGAGGGCAAGTTTTGCTCTAGCCAGTGAAGGGAACCCAAGGCAGGGACGCATGAGAAGGCATCGCGTTATCACGACAGCAGCATTTCTTGCATTGGCCGTCCCGGCGGCGGCGCAGGGTAGCTCGCTGCTGAGCGGCTACGGAGGTCCCGGCCAGGGCAATCAGGCGATCCTCGGTGCGACCGTGATCGGCGGCGGCGCTTCCGGTGGATCCACCGGAAGCGGATCTTCCGCCAGCTCCGGCTCCGGCGGGAGCGGACTGGCCTTGAGCCCCACGCCAAGCACCTCGCCGACGACGGCGAAAGCCCAGTCACACAGCCACGGTAAGGCGCACCGCGCAGGTCGAGCGACAAAGCGCCAGGACCGGGCATCCACATCGCCGCCGAATGCGTATAGAGCGACATCGACGCTCTCCGCCAACGAGACCGCCTCGGTCGCGACGCCGACCCTGGGTATCTCAGGTGCGGACCTCGTGTACATACTTGTGGCGTTCGGTGCGCTCGCCCTCACGGGTGCGATCACGGGCCGGCTCGTGCGCCGGCCACACTAGGAAGGCAAGTCGGCTAAAGGGATGCGACGCAGGACCCGAGTAGTCAACTAAGGGACAAGGAAGCCCGCTGATCATGGATCGCTCGCACATCACCCAACAGACTTCGACGACGATCTCGCTACGCAGCGAGCTGGCGCACGACGCCCCGTCGCCCAAGGCGCTGCGCTCGGACACCTTCCAGGGGCCGTTGCAGTGGGCGCTGGAGGGACATGGCTGGGGGCTGGTGCGGCTCGCTGCGGACTTCCTGCTGCTCTGTCTCGCCGTCGTGATCGCGCTCGGCGGCGTGGAAAGCACCTTGCACGTCTCCTCGCTGCGCGCGCCGCTGCTCGCGTTGCCGCCGCTGACGCTCGTGCTCTTCTACCTGCGTGGCCTCTATCGCACACGCCTGCGCTCGCTCGTGCTCGACGGTGTCGTGCCCGTGCTCAGCGGCATTTCGGTGTCCGCGATGGCTGTGGCGGTGCTGGGGACGTTCCTCAACAACGAGGTTCCCAACCAGTCGGACTGGCTGCGCGCTTGGGCCATCTCGCTCGTTGGCGTGGGGCTCGGCAGGATTGCGCTGTCCTTTGCCCAGCGTTGGGCGCGTGCTCGGCGCCTCGTCGGCAAGCCGGTGCTGATCATGGGCGCTGGCGTCGTCGGCGCACAGGTCGCACGGCGCCTCGAGGCCCACCCCGAGTATGGGCTGGCGCCGGTCGGCTTCCTGGACGAGGACCCGCGCTCGGTCGCCGAGGTGGGCGGTCGCGATGTCCCCGTGCTCGGCACGATCGACGATCTTGACGAGACGGTCGAGCGCTCCGGCGTAAAGAACCTGATTGTGGCCTTCTCGTCGGTCGCCGACGCCCGCGTCAGCCGCTTGATCCAGCGCTGTCAGGAGCTCGGCGTAGAAGTCTCGGTCGTGCCGCGCATGTTCGACACGATCAATGATCGCGTCGGCTATGACACGGTTGGCGGGCTGCCGCTGCTGTCCTTCTCGGCCGTCGATCCGAAGGGCCTGCAGTTCGCGATCAAGCACGCGCTCGACCGGATGCTGGCGTTTGCTCTGCTGCTGATCTTTTCGCCGGTGATCCTGTGCGCGGCGATCGCCGTGCGCTTGAGCAGCCCCGGCCCGGCGCTCTTTAGGCAGCGCCGCGTTGGTCGCGACGGGCACGAGTTCGACTTCTACAAGTTCCGCTCGATGAGGATCCTCCCCGGCCAGGATGAGGGCGCGGAGGGCGGGGCGAGCGCGTTGGACTTTCTACTCGCCGGCGACGTCGCACCGGGCGGTGTCGAGGGCGCGGACCGCCGTACCGCGGTCGGGCGCTTCCTGCGAGGCACCTCACTGGACGAGTTGCCGCAGCTCTTCAACGTGCTGCGCGGCGACATGAGCCTTGTCGGCCCCCGCCCCGAGCGACCCGAGTTCGTCGAGCTCTTCCGCCAGGACATCCTGCGCTACGGCGACCGCCACCGCGTCAAGTCGGGCATCACCGGCTGGGCGCAGGTGCACGGCCTGCGCGGGCAGACCTCGCTAGCCGAACGGGTGGAGTGGGACAACTACTACATCGCGCACTGGTCGCTGGGCCTGGACCTGAAGATCCTGGCGATGACCTTCGTCGCGCTGTTCCGCAACGCTGAGTAAAAGCAGGCTCTAACTCAGATGCTTTTTTGGGCCGCCCGGCCGGGGCCGGCCCAGTACTGGAAGACCTTGACGCGCAGGCCGCTCGTGCCGAGCACGGCGGGAAGCTTGATCGAGAAGCGGTTGAAGCGATCGAGCGTGAACAGCGCGCGATAGCGCAGCGTCGCGCCCTGGAAGGCTTCCAGCTGCATGAAGTCGCCGACCGGGCCCGAGCCGCTTGCGAGCACTCCCGAGCCTTGGCGGCGCAGGCTCACCGACACGCGCCCCGCACTGCCGAACGGCGTCGCGAGGACGCTCGCGAGCGCGCTGAATGAGCGCTTGTGCGCGCCGGAGCTGGAGAGCACGCCGAAGTCTTCGAAGGGCGAGTCCTGCAGCTTGTAGAGCACCGCTGCTGCCACGTAGCCGGAACGCGAGAGCGCGCGGAAGGTGCTCTTGAGGTTTTCGGCCTGCACCCGCGGCGTGACACAACCCTGTTGCTGCTCGGTGCGTTCTCGCGGCCAGCAGCTCGTCCAGCCGAACTCGTCGAGCCACAGCGGCGTGAGGTCGCCGTTGGCCAGCTGCACTTCGTGGATCGCGCGCAGCGAGGCGAGCGTCAGGTTATAGAAGTGCACCGAGAGCCCGTCGTAAAAGCCGCGGATGCCAGCCTTGTAGAGCGCGCGCAGAAAGCGGCCGTTGGAGCCCACGAGCGAGCCGCCGAGCACGGGTAGGCTGGGGTCGGCCTGCTTGATCGCGGGGTAGGCAGCGCGCAGCGCCGCGGCGTAGGCCGCGGGTTTATTGGGCCCGGCGAAATAGGCTTCGTTGGCCTGGTCAGGCTCATTCCAGACCTCGATCGCGGCCAGACGCGAGCCGTAGCGCTGCGCCACCGCGCTGACCACGGCGGCATAGTCAGCGTCGTGCAGCGGTGGCCAGGCGTTGGCCTTACTGTCGTGACCCGGACGGCATCGCGCCAGCAGCGCGCGCGGTGCGGAGGAGGCCCAGCAGGGCGTCGTGCCGACGGTCACGCTGACGCGTATCCCGGCGGCGGCCGCGTCGTCGACGAGGCGGTCCGTGAAGGCCAGCGCGTGGGCGTCAAGGCCCTGTCCCGCGAGTGGTTCGAGTACCTCCCACGGGAAGGCGACACGGACAATCTTGACGCGCAGCTGCTTCGCCCGCGCGATCGAGCGATCCGCTTCCGTCGGGCTCGACCCGCTCTCTAGGCCGCCCACGTTGATGCCACCGAGCGGCGGTGAGACAGCGGCATGGGCCGCCGGCCCGGGCCTCGCCTGGGCCGCCCCGAGCGGCAGCGCGAGCACCCCCAGCATCAGCGCGAGCGTCGCGGGGCTCCCGAGCAGGCGTCGTCGCATGCCCCCACGATAGTCGCGACGCCGCTCGCCCCGCGACGGTGGGCGTCCTCTGGCGAAGTAGGCTTTGGCGGCGATGTCACCAACCTGGATCTGGATGCAGATCGCGATCGTCGTGTTCGTCCTGATCGGGATGGTCGTGGCGATCACGAAGCTCGCCTGAACGAAAGCGTGAGCGCAGCGACCCCTATGGCGCCGAGCGCAATGCGCGCCCAGGCGATCTCCAGCCGCGAGAAGCAACTGATCGCTGGGCTCACCGTCCTCGCGCTGCTGCTGCGCCTCACGAGCCTCTCGCGCAGCCTCTTCACAGACGAGGCCTATTCGCTGGCGCTCGCCCAGCGCGGCTTTGGGCACATGCTGGGCCTGTTCGGATATGAGGCAAACGGCACGCCCTATCCGATCGTGTTGTGGCCGCTGATTCGTATCTTCGGCACGAGCGAGACGCTGCTGCGCCTGCCGGCCGTGGCTGCTGGCACCGCCAGCGTTCCCGCGCTTTGGTGGGCGGCGCGGCGCTACACGAGCTCCACCGCCGCGCTGCTCGCCGCCGCGCTCCTGGCGGTCAACCCGATGGCGGTCTTCTACAGCCAGTTCGCGCGGCCCTATGCGCTCGTGGTGCTCGCCGCCTGCCTTGCCTTTGGCGCGCTCCCCCGCGCACTTGAACACGGGGCGAGGCGAGGTGCCTGGGCCGGCTACGTGCTCGCGATGGCTCTGCTCGCCTATTGCGACATTCTCGCCGCGCCGATCGCGATCCCCGTGCAGGCGCTGATCGCCTGGCGCGCCGGTCGCGACGCCTTCAGGCGCTGGGTGGTTTCGCTGGGTGCGCTGCTCGCGTGCTGCGTGCCGCTGCTGATCGCCGCCGCGATCGCGCACGGGCGACGCAACGCGCTCTACTGGCTGCCGAAACCGGACCGCAGCCTCGTCACGCTCGCTGTGCAGGAGTTCACCGGAGGCTTTTCGGGCGTCAGCGCCGTGCGCTGGGCCACAGTCGCGGCGGGCGCCGTGCTCGTCGGTGCTGCGCTGTGGTCGCTGCGGCGTGCCCGCTCTGCCGCCGAGTCGCGTGCGGCAATGCTTACGGGGATCGGCTGGGGGATCGCGCCGCCCGTCCTGCTGCTGGTGGTCTCCTTCGCGCGGCCGCTGTTCTGGCCGCGTTACGCGATCGTCGCGCTACCGGGTCTCTGCCTGCTGTTCGCGGTCGCCGGTGCGCGCTTGTGGGCGAGTCGGCGCGGTCTGATCGCCGCGGTTGGCTGTCTCGCCGTGATCGGGCTGGCGAGCCTGTTCGCAGACCTGCGCCAGCGCGACAAGCTCCAGGAGAACTGGCCGCCGTCGGCCGCCTGGCTGAAGGCGGAGCGCAGCGCCTCGCAGCCGATCATCCTCGACAACATGCTGCTGTTGCCCGTGCTCGGCTATTACGATCCAGCCTTCCGCGCGCCCGGCGGCGAGGTGGTGGTGCAGGAGTGGCACGATCGCCCGCTGCCCACGCACGTCATCGGGTTCAAGGACCCAGGCGGCTACGGTGCGGTTCCCGACGGACCGCCGAGCGCGGCTGAGATCGCCGCCCTCGCGCGCCGCGGTGGTGGCACCGTGTGGATGCTCGCGGCCGAGTACGACAAGGAACTGCAAGGCGATCCGCGCTCAGGCGCTGCGGTCGCCTGGGCGAAGGCCCACTGTGCGGTGCAGATTCGCGAAAGCGTGGGTGTATGGCTGATGCGCGCGAGCACCTGCCGTCCCTGAGTCGTCGGCTAGCGTCGCCGCCAGGGAAAGCGCCGCGGCCGCATAGTTGCTGTTGGGCGCCGCGGGATCTCCTCGCCGGCGAGGATCGCCGCGGGCACCTCCTGTGTGAGCCATACGCCCAGCGCAGGGGGCCCGGCAAGCCGCAGCGCCTCTCCCATCGAGGGAGGACGGCGTAGGTGGTCGTGGGCGTCGGAGGCTACGTTGTGGGCGAGCCCGGTCTCCAGCAGTTGCACGGCGAAGCGGCGCGCTTCGCTGCCGAAGCGGCCTGTTAGCGAACCCGCGGTGAGCGAGGTGAGCACGCCTTCACGCACAAGCGTTTCGAGCATCGCGGGGTCACGGTGGAAGGCAGGCGAGCGCTCGGGGTGGGCGAGCAGCACGCGGTGCCCACGGCGCAGGAGGTCCCGCACGATCGAGTCAACGCCGCTTGCGATCGGCGTGAAGGGCGGCTCGACGAGCAGCCAGGGGCCGCCACCCAGGCCCAGGTCATGGAGTTCGTCAGGCTCAATTTCCGCGATCCGGGTGATCGCGATCTCAGCGCCCGGGCGCAGCTCGAGCGCGATGCCCTCCTCGCGCAGGCGCTCGCCGAGCTCATCCACGAGCTCCGCGATCGGGCCTGCCGCGTTGGGATAGCGCGGGCTCACATGCGGCGTAGCCAGCAGCGTCTCGATTCCGCTCTCGAGCGCAACGCGCGCGATCGCCAGCGAGCCCTCGACCGCGCGCGGACCGTCGTCGATGCCGGGTAGCACGTGCGAATGGAGATCGATCACCTGTGCCGGGAACAGTACGCCCTGCCTCGACGGTGAATGCGCGCAGATACGTATCGCGGGCAGTCGTGCAGCGAGGAATCAAGGGTTTGGTGTCCTGGTCGTTCAGCGCTAAACTCCGGCGCTCGGCTGTATGCAGGCACGTTATGCGGTGCCGGTGAGCGCGGGGGTGCAGCGGTCCAAGCAACGACGCCGTCACGGAAGGCAGCGCTGGATCATGCGACATAGAGTCACCCCTCCTACGTCCATTTTGATCGCGCTCGGCAGCGCGCTGTTGCTCGCCTTGCTGGCGCTCGTCGCGCTCGGCCCCGCCTTGGGCGCGGCGTCGGAACCGACGCCGCTGCTCCCCGACCTGGTGGCCGACCCTCCCGACGCGATCGGGCTCGCGACCGATACCTCGACAGGCACGCCGCACCTGCTGCTGCGCTTTAACGGCTACATCCACAACAAGGGGCCGGGAGCGATCGACATCCGCGGCTCACGGACCGCGCCGACGCTCAGCCCGGCGGTGGAAAAACAGGTCAAAGAAGCCGAATCGAAACAAGAAGGCCTGCCCGAATCGATCGAACAGGAACTGGCTGCCTCGCCGATGCACGTCTCGCAACGGCTCTTCAAGACGAACGTGGGCGAAGAAGAAACGAACATCGAACGTGCGCACGTCGACGAACCGAGCGGTGCCGAAGTGATCTTCTCGAGCGCCGACGGTCACCATCACTGGCATCTGCAGCACGCCGCCAAGTACTCCCTGTGGAACGCGGCCAAGAGTGCCGAAGTGGCGCCGGCGCAGAAGGTGGGCTTCTGCCTCGACGACAGTCAGCACGTCGAAACTAATATCGGCCCCTCGAAACCCGTCTACGCCGACAGCGTGCCTCCCTTCCGCGACTTCTGTCAGCAGTACCGACCGAACGCGACCAGCCTCTTCGAGGGGATCTCGCCCGGTTGGCGTGATCTCTATGGCCGCGAACTGGCGTTCCAGTGGGTCGACGCCTCGAGCGTGCTGCCGGGCGAATACTGGCTGCGCGAGGAAGTGAATCCGCTGGGGGCAATCAAAGAAACAGGCGGCGCCAACGTGCCCGTCTATGCGGCAAGCCCGACGATCATCCCCGGCTTCGATGCCCTGGCACAGCTCGTCAGCACCAATACGGGTGAAGCGACGACGGTGACGCTCTCCGCGAAGGCATGGAGCGACTCGAACACGCCGAGCTTCACGCTCGTTTCAGGACCCCAGCACGGCACCCTCAAAGCAGGTGCAAAAGGCAATCAGGCGATCTACACACCGCAAGCAGGCTTCACGGGCCACGATTCCTTCACGTTCTCGGCAGCTGATCCCAACAGCCCCTTCCCGGCGAGCCCCGCGGTCGCGACCGTGAGCATCGAAGTCGGCGAACCGGAAGGCGAACCGAGCGTCTCGATCCAGGCGCCCGGCAGCATGAAGGCTGGGGAAAGCACGCAGCTCACAGCTCAAGTGCTGGGCGACTCTCCCAATGTGACCTGGACGGCTAGTGAAGGGGCGATCACGCCGAGCGGTCTCTACACGGCTCCTGTAAAACCGCCGCCCGGCGGTGTCGTCACGATCACGGCGACTACGGCCAAGGGTGCGAGCGACAAAGCAACGATCCTGATCCTCGCCGTACAGCTCCCAGACGTCACGATTGAGAATGCGCCGGCAACCATCGCGCCCGGCGTGGGCGCACAGCTCGCGGCTCTTGTGCAGCCTGAAGGCGAAAGCGTGAGCTGGGAAGCGAGCGGGGGCACGATCACGCCTGATGGCTTCTTCACCGCTCCCGCGGCCGTGCCCGCGGGAGGCGTGGTGACGGTGACCGCGAAGACTGCCACCGCGCAGGCCACCGTCACGATCCACGTCGCGGCGCTCGCCGAAGCGGCGCTCGCAATCGAAGGCGCACCCGCCTCGATGATCGCCGGGACAAGCGTCCAGCTCAACGCGCGCGGCGCGAACAGCGGCGAAGCTCTCAGCTGGAGCGCGAGTGCTGGATCGATTACCTCAAGCGGTCTCTACACGGCTCCTGGGTCGCCTCCGTCGGGTGGTGTCGTGAGCATCAGGGTTACCGGCGCCGACGGCGCGAGCGATAGCCGCACGATCACGATCACCGCGGTGCCGGTTGCGCAGCCCGCGCCCGAAGCCTCGCTTGCCGGCGTGCTCGGCCAGAAGCGCGCGACCCTCGCTGCCGTCAGCCGGCCGCGGGTCGCTTTGATCGGGCGCACACTGACCATGACCACGTTGCCGACGGTCGCCGGGCGCGTGCGTCTGAGCGCTTATCTCGGGCATCGTCGGCTCGGCACCTGCGTCACACAGACTCCCGCCGACCGTAGCTTCACCTGCCGACTCAAGCTCGCGCGAAGCATCCCAGCGCGAGCGCGGATAGGCGTCCTGGCCAGCCTGCGGATCGGGCGCAAGGTCCTTCGCAGTTGGCGTGCCCCCGCGCCCATCGTGGAGATGCGCATGACGGCGCTCGGCGGCGTGCACTCAGCGCTCGCCGCGGCGGCCTTCTGGTGCACGCCCAGCCTCGCGAACCCTGCTGCCGGGAGCTGAGGTCGGCCTAGCCATCGCGGCGTCCGCGCGCCGCAGCCTCGACGCGCTTGCGCAACGGCTCGGGGAGCTTGAGCACGGCCCGCTTGCCGCGATAGCGCAGCACGCGTGGGGCCAGCTCGGCGCGGGTGCGTGGCCAGCGCCGGTTGCGCACGACGAGCCCGCCCCAGGTCAGCGTGTCCTCGGCGTTGGCGAAGCGCAGCTTGTAGGCGTGCGTGCCGACCCCGAGGTCAAGGCGCCGCTCGCCGCGGGCGATGCCGTCTTCGAGCGCCGCGAGGATCGTCAGCATCGAGGGCTTCACATCGGCGTGCTTCTCAGCCCAGCCGCCGTTCCAGTACTTCAGCTCGCTGCCGGCTGCCAGGAACAGTTGCACGGAGATCGCCTCGCCGTCGATCTCCGCTGCCCACAGCCGCAGGCGATCCGGCCCCAGGGCGGCTGCCGCATCGCCCAGCAGCCCCGGCACACCAGGGCGCGTCAGTCCAGACTCGCCGCGCCCATCCCAGCGGTCGGTGTGTAGCGTCAGCAGCGCCTGCAGAGCGTCAGGCACCTCCTCCGGCGCGCGGATCTGGCGAACGCAGCCACCCTGCTTCTCCAGGCGGCGGCGCAGCCTTCCCATCTGTCCGCGAAAGTTGCTCGAGCGTCCCGCCAGCCAGGCCTCGGGCGGACCAACCGGCAGGCTCACCGCAGGCGCTGGATAGGCGGAGTTGCGATAGCGCGCAAAGCGCGTTCGGCCGTCTCCGGCGGCGATCAGGCGCGTCCAGAGCGAGCCGATCGGCACGGCCTCGAAGGCAATCAGGTCCGGACGCGGCACGAGCTCGCCGAGCGCGCGGCGCAACGCCGGCGCGGCCTCGCGCTCGCGGCCGGGACGGCAAAGCACGTCGACGCGGTCGGAGATCTCGGCGCCAAGGAAGCGCACGTCGGTGCGCCCGTCCTCGCCACGCTGCACGAACCAGGGCGCCAGCGCGAGCAGCTCGGCTCCGTCGCGCACCGTGATGATTCGCAGCTCGCTGCGCGGGGGAGCGAGGTGGGTCCACCACGAGAGCATCCAGCCGGGTGCGCACAACGGCAGCGAGCAAGCGACTGCCAGCTCATCCCACGCGCCCGCGAGGGCCCGCGCGCCATCAATCTCGGTGGTGATCTCCGCGCTCGTCATCGCTGCCAATCTAGGGCGATCCGCGGGGCGGCGTCGGCCGCGTGTCGGCGGGGGGTGTCAGGGATATGATCGGCTCGCCGGCACCGGAGATCGGCTTCGACGAGCGAGTAAGGAGAACGGGCATGTTCAAATCGATCGTGGTGGGGACAGACGGCTCGGACACGGCCAACCAGGCAGTCCGCCAGGCGGTCGACCTCGCACGTGCCGTGGGCGCCAAGCTCGAGCTCGTGAGTGCCTATGAGCCGGTGCCCGCGCAGCGCCTGCAGGAGGAACGTCGCCAGGCTCCCGAGGACTTGCAGTGGGCGATCAATCCCCGCGAGGATGTCGACGCGACGCTCGAGGCGGCCGCGAGCGTCGCCCGTGAGGCGGGTGTCAGCGTCGACGTGTATCCGCGCCAGGGGGATCCCGCCGATGCGATTCTCGATGTCGCCGAGGAGCAGGAGGCCGACCTGATCGTGGTCGGTAACAAGGGCATGACGGGCGCCAAGCGCTTCCTGCTTGGCTCGGTGCCGAACAAGGTCTCCCATCACGCGCCCTGTTCTGTGATGATCATTCGCACGACCTGAGGCTCTGCGCCACATACCTCCGGGTATGTCGACCGTGGCGCGGGACGCCTTGAGCCCCGCGCTTGGGGCAGGCATGGGCGTTTGAGTGGCTGCGAGCGCTGCTAGCGTTGCGCGGTGCCGTGGCCCTTCCAGCCGACCTGACGCGCAACATCAGACTGCATCTGGGCGACGTCGACCCGGTGGCTCTGGACGCGTCGGGGATCGAGCTGCTGAGCCCCGCGCCCGTCGGCTCGGTCGCCCGGCGCGTGCTTCAGCGAGTTGCGATGAAGCGCGCTCGCCTGGACTGGGAGCAGAGCTGGCTGAGGCCGCTGATCGAGCTGCGGCGCAGCGTGCTCGGTGAGGCTGCCGCAGGGCCGCCGCGCTTTCTCGTGCGTGTCGACGAGTTCCCCTACTACACCTCCTTCGACCGCCCCGAGGACTTCGAGATGTCGCGCCGCTTTCATCAGGTGATGGCTGAGGCGGGTCTTGCGCACCTGATGTCCGTGCTGCCTGCGCCGACACACGACCCCCTGACGGTCGGCCCCCGCGGTGGGCGTGCGCTCGAGGCGCGGGAGATCGCGCTGCTCGAGCAGATGCGCCGCGACAGGGTCACCTTTGCGCAGCACGGCACGAATCACCGCACCCGCTATGCGAGCCCGCGCCGACGCTCAGAGCTTTGCGGGCTGAGCCCGGCCGAGGCCGCGGCGGTGCTCGAGCAGGGTCGCGAGCGTCTCCTCGCAGCCGGGATCGAGGCCACGCGCGTGTTCGTGCCGCCCTTCAATCGCTTCGATGCCGCGCAGTATCCGATGCTCGCGGAACGCTTCAGCGTCATCTGTGGTGGCCCGGAGAGCGTCGCGCTGATGGGCTTCCACGGTGGTCCGCTGTGGCGAGATGGTGCCGTTTACCTGCCCTGCTATGGGCCCCTGTACGACGACGCGCGCACCGTGCTCGGCGCGGCCGAGCGTATGATCGATCTCGCGCCGGGTACATGGATCCCGATCGTGCTGCACACCTCATGGGAGCAGCCCGACGGCTTCGCGGCGCTGCGCAGGCTGGCAGCGCGGATCGCGCCGTTCACCGCCAGCTGGGAGGAATTGCTCGCCGACATTGACGCCAGCACACAAGTCGTGACCGACGCGAGCGCCGGCTGAGGACCGTCAGTCCTTCTCGCCGGGGACGAGGCGGCCGTAGAGGCGGCGGCCGGCCTCGGGCAGCAGATAGCGCAGAGTTGGCGCGGGATCGCGCGCGTCCCACATCGAGTGTGAGTCCTTCGGCGCCGCTGTCAGCGCGCCGATCAGCGCGCGCGGCCCGCGCGCGTAGCAGGCTGCCAGATCGCGGTTGAGCCACTGAAAGCCCGCGCCGATCCGTGCCGGACGCTGCAGGCGCGCGTCGCGGCCGAGCGCCTGATCGGCCCAGATCGCCGGCAGGTTCGCGCCGGCGCCCGTCGCGAGCGCCAGCGAGCCGTAAAAGCGACCGTTGAAGTCCGTGATGTGGGGGACCCCATGTGCGTCGCGCATGAACTCGACCTGCACGAGGCCGAACCAGCCGATCTCGGCGAGGAGCGCGCGCACGCCGCGCGAAAGCTCCGGGTCGCTCGCCACGACACGCCCACGCACGGTGTCGCCGGCGCCGGGCGGCCAGGTGTGCACGGCCTCCTGGTGGACCTCGGCGACGATCTCACCGTCCCTGCCGGCGACGAGCACGACGGCGCCCATCTCGCCGCGCATCACCTCCTGGAGGAGCGCTTCGCCACCCTCGGCGTGGATCTCATCGATCAGTCGCTGTCCTTCGCTCGCAGAGGCGAACAGCTCGGTATCGAAGCGCTTTGGCACGTGGCTGCGTGCCTTCACGACCACCGGGCCACTCCAGCCCGCGACGTTTGCTGGGTCGGCCAGCGCGGTGCGCGGTGCGGCCAGCCCTGCGGCCTGGGCGCTGCGGGCGAGATCGAGCTTGTCGAAGGCTCGTTGTACGGCCGCATAGGGCGCGTAGGGCCAGACCGCTGGGCCGATCTCTTCGCGCCGGCGCGAAAGCGTCACGAGTCCTACGTCGTAGCTGCAGAAGACGATGTCATAGCCGCCTTCGGCCACGGCCCTTGCGATATCGGCGACGAACCCGTCCTCGTCGTCCTCGCACTCGCGGATCGTGTGGTGGCGCTGTGTGTAGCGCGAGGTGCTCGCGAAGCTCGGCGCATACGCGCCGGTGGCGACCGTGTAGCCCGCGCGCGCGAGAGCGCGCACCGCGACGAGCGTGGCCCGGTCGCGAGACTGATCGACGAGCAGGGCGCGCACGCGGCCAGCTTATTGAAGAGCGTGGCGCGCCTATCAAGTGATCGTCCTTGGCGGCCGAGATAATGACCCAGATGAAGATCGTCAGCGTTATGACCACCGATTCCAGCGGTGGCGCCGAGTTCGCTGCGGTCGAGATGCTCGAGGCACTGCGCCAGCGCGGCAATGAGACGGTGATGCTCACCGACATGCCCGCGATGGCACGCGACACCGGCGTACAGGTTCGCCCAGTGTCGATCGGACCCAAGCTCTCCACGCGCAGCTGGGTCTCGCTGGCGCTGCGCTGGCCGCTGCTCGTGCGCTCGCTGGCGCGCGCGCTTCGCCGCGAGGCGCCCTACGACATCCTGCTCGTCCACTACAAGAAGGAGCAGTTGCTCGTGCGCATGCTGCCCAAGGCGCTGCGCCGCACGGTCGTGTGGTGCGAGTGGGGCCCCGTGCCCTTCCCGCTGCGCCGCGGGCTACCTCGCCGCGCCTACCTGGCGGCCGCTGAGCAGGTGCCGCTCGTGCTGGCGATCTCCGAGGGAACGCGCGTCTCGGTAGGCGAGGTCGGCGTGCCGGACACGAAGATCTCGGTCGTCCCAAACGTGCTGCGCACCGAGGAAATCCGCTTCAGCGCGGAGGGCCGCGCCCGTGTCCGCGCTGAGCTCGGAATCCCCGCCGAGGCATTTGTCGTGGGGTGCGTCTCGCGCTTCCACTTCAAGAAGCGCAATGACGTGGTGGTCGACGCGGTGAAGGCGCTCGACGATCCCAACGTTCACTTGATCCTTGCCGGCAGCGGCGATACCGAAGCGGAGCTGCGCGCGCTTGCGGCGCCGCTGGGCGAGCGCGCGCATTTCATCCCCACGCCCGGCTCGGAGGTTCCCGACGTGCTTTCGGCCTTCGACGTCTCGGTCTTCTGCCCGAGCCCGACCGAGGGCGCACCGCGTGCGGTGATCCTCGGCATGCTCGCCTCGCGTCCCTGCCTCTCGACGGGCGCGGAGGGCGTCGCGGACATGATTCGCCCGGAGTTCGGCGGCATCGCTTCGCCGGAGAACGAGCCCGAGTCGCTGCGCGTCCTGCTCGCCCGCTACCTCGATGACCCCGAACGTGCTGCCCGCGAGGGCGCCGCAGCGCGCGCCTACGCCGAGCGCACCTACGCCGCGCCGGTCGTCGCGGAGCTGATCGAGGGGCTGTTTGACGAGGCCATCGCGGCCACGCGCACCGGCTCGCCCAAGGCCTGATGGCGCCGGCCGCGGGCAGGCGCCTGCTGATGATCGAGCAGGGTGGGCGCGGTGGCGTGAGCGACTACACCGACGAGCTCACCCGCGCGCTCGCAGCGGAGGGCTGGGACGTGACGCTTGCCACGGCAGCCGATCACACCTATCCGACCGTGCCTGGAGTCACGGTCGAGAAGGTCTTTCGCTACATGCGCGACGACAGCGCGATCGGTGGCGCTCTGCGCCGGCGCGGCCTCGGCAAGCTCGTCAACGGGCTCTACTTCCTCGCGGCGCTCCCACGGCTTACGTGGCTCGCGCGGCGGGCCGACATCGTGCACTCCCAGGGTTGGGAGATTCCACAGATAGGTCTCCTGGCGGTGCTCTGCATGCGTCTGACTGGAACGCCGATCGTGCAGACCGCGCACGGTACCTTCGAGCGTGCGGAGAGCTTTCTGCGCACTCGCCGCGTGGTGCGGCAGCTGACGGGGAGGCTGCTCAGGAAGATGATCGTGCACACCGAGGCCGATCGCTCACGCATCCGTGCCTGGGTCGGCGAGCGCTCGGTGGTGATTCCGCACGGCGAGTATGGGGGACTGGCGAGCAAGGGCGGGGGGGCCGAGCGCGACGCTGCTCGTGCCGCGCTCGGAGTCCCAGCAGAGGCCGCTACGACGCTGCTGTACGGCCAGCTGCGTACCGATAAGGGCCTCGATGAGTTGATCGCCGCAGTTGAGCGCGTGCCCGAGGTTCATCTCCTGATCGGCGGCAAGGAGGCGGGCGCGCTCGCCGCCGTGCGTGAGCGCCTGGAAGATCCACAGCTGCGTGAGCGTGTGACGCTGCGCGAGGGCTTTCTCGACATGCGCGAGACGGCCGAGCTGTTCGCCGCGGCCGACACCGTCGCGCTGCCCTACCGTGCCGCGAGCCAGAGCGGCGTGCTGCTGCTCGCCTACGGCTTCGCGCGGCCCGTGATCATCTACCCCGCCGGTGGCATGGTCGAGGCTGTGATCGACGGCGAGACCGGCTGGATCTGCTCGGATTCGAGCGTCGAGGCGCTCGCCGCAGCGCTGGCCGACAGCGTGCGCGCCGGCCACGAGGAGTGCGCGCGGCGCGGGCTGCGCGGTCGTGAGCTGGCCAACGAGCGCTTCTCCTGGCCTGCGATCGCGCGCCGTACCGCCGCGCTCTACGAGGAGGTGCTGAGCGATGTCTGAGCCGCCGCTTATGCTGCGCGCGATGCGAGCGAGCCCCTCACGCGAGCCGGCGCGATGAAGCGCGCCGTGATTCTGGCTGGTGGTGAAGGCACGCGCCTGCGCCCCTACACGACGGTACTGCCCAAGCCGCTGATGCCGATCGGCGACCGGCCGGTGCTCGACATCGTCGTGCGCCAGCTGAAGGCCCACGGCTTCGAGCGCATCACGATCGCCACCGGCTACCTCGCCGAGCTAATCGAGGCCTTCTTTCGCAACGGCGAGAGCTACGGGATCCCGATCGACTACTACCGCGAGCACGAGCCACTCGGCACCGTCGGGGCGCTCGCGCTGATCGAGGATCTTGTCGATGACGACGTGCTCGTGATGAACGGCGATGTGCTGACCGACATCGACTACGGCGCGCTGCTCGATCGCCATCGGGCAGGCGATGCGGCCGCGACGATCGCGACGAAGCTCCGCCAGGTGCAGATCTCCCTGGGCGTGCTGCGCTTCGGCGATGAGGCCGATCCGACGCGCCTGACGGGCTATGACGAGAAGCCGCAGATCGACTACACGGCGAGCATGGGCGTCTATTGCTTCGCGCCGCGCGCGTTGGGCTTCATCAAGCCGGGCGAGCGCCTGGACTTCCCCGACCTGATCCTGCGCCTGATCGCCGCCGGCGAGGTCGTGCGGGCCTGGGAGAGCGATGACTACTGGCTGGACATCGGGCGCCACGACGACTACGAGCAGGCCCAGGAAGAGTTCGAGTCGGTGCGCGGGCGCCTGATTCCGCCAGAACCCTGAGCGCGAGCTAGGCCAGCGCGGCGGCGACGACCTCGACAACGGTGTCGATTTCGCTCTCCTGCATCGTGGAGCTGAGCGGCAGCGCGCAGTGGCGGTCGGCGGTCGCCTGCGCTTGGGGTAGGCCATCGGGCGGGGCGAACTGCTCGTACTCGGTGAAGCAGTGCAGCGCCGGATACCAGGTCGTCTGGATGCCGTTCGCTTTCAGCTCGGCGCGGAAGCGATCGCGCTCGGCACGGTCTGAGAGCAGTACAGGGAAGGCGAAGTGCGAGGAGCGCTCGACGGCCTGCTCGTCGAAGGGAAGCTCAAGTCCCGGGATGTCGGCCAGACGCTCGCGGTAGGCGCGGACGCAGGCGCGCCGGTGCTCGATGCTCTGATCGAGTCGTGCGATGCGGCTCAGCCCGAGCGCCGCGCGCGGCTCGTCGAGGCGGTAGTTGAAGCCGACGTCGATCACGTCATAGGCCGGGTCGTGTCCGCGGTGGCGGTCCCAGGTGCTGCTGCTGAGCGCGTGGGAGCGCAGCAGCCGCACGCGCGCGGCGCGCTCATCGTCGGCCGTCGTGACCATCCCGCCCTCGCCCACGCAGAGCTGCTTCTTGGAGAAGAAGCTGAACGCGCCGAGCTCGCCGATCGTGCCGACCTGGCGTCCGGCGTCGTCGACGCGCGCGCCGATCGCCTGAGCGCAGTCCTCGATCAGGATTAGATCGTTCGCGTCACAGAGCTCACGCAGCGCCTGGAGGTCGGCGGGGTAGCCGCAGAAGTGCACCGCGATGATCGCGCGCGTGCGCGGAGTGATGCGCGCCGCCGCGTCGGCGGGGTCGATGTTGAAGTCGAGCGGGCTGCGCACGTCGCAGAGCACGGGCGTGGCACCTACATAGCGCGGAGCGCTCGCGCTCGCGACGAACGTCACGGCGGGCACGATCACCTCGTCGCCCGGGCCGAGACCCGCGGCCAGACAGGAGAGGTGCAGGGCGGCCGTGCCGCTGGAGACGGTGATCGCGTTGGGCGAGCCGACCTGTGCGGAGAGCGCTTGCTCGAATGCCTGCGTGCGCGGGCCCATCGTCAGCCAGCCCGACTCCAGGCACTCGAGGACCGCCTGCACGTCCTCCTCGGGCACGGCGATGTCGGTCAGCGGTACGCGCCAGTCGCTCATCCGGGGATCACCTCGGCGAGCGCGGTGGCGACGCGGTCCTGGTCGTCATTGGTCATGTGCGGATAGAAGGGCAGCGTCAGCTCGGTGCGCGAGGCGAGCTCGGTGAGCGGCAGCGAGACGTCCGGGAAGCGCTCGCGGTAGGCGCTGAAGCGGTGGATCGAGGGGTAGAAGATGCTCGTCTGGATGCCGCGCTCGCGCAGCGCCGCGCTGACTTCCGCCTGTTGGCCGTCGCGCTCGAGCATGATCGGCAGCACGTAGCAGGAGGACTCCGCGATCTCTGAGTCTTCGAAGGGCACGATGATCCCCTCGATCGAGGAGAGCAGCTCGCGGTAGCGAATCGTCAGCTCGCGGCGACGTTCGATTTCCTGCTCCAGACGTCCCAGGCGCGAGAGCAGCAGCGCTGCGCGCGGCTCGTCGAGGCGATAGTTGAAGCCGAGGCCGACGACGTCGTAGGTGTCGGTTGAGCCCTTGTGACGCTCCCACGTCCCGCTCGTCATGGCGTGCGAGCGGCGCGAGCGCACGAACGCAGCGACGTCGTCGTCGTCGGTGCTGAGCAGTCCGCCCTCGCCGACCGAGAGCACCTTGTTGGAGAAGAAGCTGAACGCGCCCGCCATGCCCCAGGCGCCGAGTTTGCGCCCGTGTAGCGATGCGCTGGGGGCGTGCGCGACGTCCTCGATCAGGGCGATCCCGCGTGCGTCGCAGATCTCCTTGAGGCGGTCGACCGCGGCGGCATAGCCCGCGTAGTGGACCGCACAGATCGCCTTCGTGCGTGGCGTGATGCGCCGCTCGACGTCGTCGGGGTCGATGTTCGGGTTCGCGCGTGAGGTGATCTCCGCGAACACCGGCGTGCCGCCGCAGTAGAGCACCGCCGCGGCGGTGGCAGCGAACGTGAAGGCCGGCACGATCACCTCATCGCCCGGGCCCACGCCGGCTGCCAGATAGGCAAGGTGCAACGCGGCAGTGCAGCTGGAGACGGCGATCGCGTGTCGCACGCCGAGCTGCTCCGCAAAGGCCTCCTCGAAGGCCTGCGTGCGCGGGCCGAGCGTCAGCCAGCCCGAGCGCAGCGTCTCGGCGACGGCCTCAAGGTCCTGAGGCTGGAGCTGCAGGTCGAACAGCGGCAGCGCGGGGAACGACTCGGTGCTAGCCATCGCCTGTGCGCCTCCAGTCCTCGAGCGACGCTCAGGGAACGTTCTTGTAGCGGCTTGCGAACGGGTCGCCGAACTGCTCCACGTCGAGCGCGGCGATGATCTCGCCGATCCCGTCGGGGACCGTCATCAGCGTCTCGAAGCCGAGCTCGGCCTTGATCTTGTCGAAGCTGACCTTGTAGTCGCGCGGGTCCTCGTTGCGCTGCACGTATGAGACCTTGCCGCGCGGGGTCTGCTTTTCGATCTCTTCGACGAGGTCGAGCTTGCGGTAGTTCTCGCCCGAGCGTCCGGCGTTGAAGACGCGTCCGTCGACCTTCTCCTCAGGCGCCTCGAGCACCGTGCGCACGGCCCTGCCGGCGTCGCGCACGTGGATGTAGGGGCGCCAGAACTGCTCGCCGAAGACTTCCAGCTCGCGGTCGGCCCACAGTTCGCGCGTGAACTCGTTGACGGTCAGATCGAAGCGCATCCGCCGCCCGACGCCGTAGACGGTGGCGAAGCGCAGGCAGGTCGGTTTGACCGAGCCTGCGCCACCGCCGAGGATCAGCTTCTCCATGCCGACCTTCTGTTCGGCGTAGAGCGAGACTGGCGCCAGTTCGCCCTCCTCGGTGATCGGCACCGTCGGGTCGGCCATGCGGCCGTAGTTGGAGCAGGTGGAGGCAAACACCAGCCGCTGTACGCCCGCCTCGGCGGCGTCGGCGACGAGCGACTCGGTTGCCTTGACGTTCACGTCGTCGGAGACCGCGGGGTCCAGTGCGCAGGCGGGGTCGCCCACGATCGCGGCGAGGTGTACGACGGCCTCGGCGCCTGCGAGCGCGCGGCGGCGAGCGTCGGCGTCACGGATGTCAGCGCGGATCACCTCGATGCCGGCCTGCTCCTGCTCGGCGGCGATGTCCTCCTGGCCGTGCAGCAGGGAGTCGAGCACGCGGACCTCGCGTCCGGCGCCGAGGAGCTCCTGCGCGAGCAGCGATCCGATGTAGCCGCTGCCGCCCGTGATCAAAGTTGTGTTCGCCACCTGATGATCCTCTCGTGTCGTTCGCTGGTCGTGCTGCGCTGCTCCTCGTGCCGCCGCGAAATGCTCGGGCAAACCCTCAGAGGACACCCACGCTGAGCTCAGCGCCAATGGTATAGCCGCTATCGGCACGCTCCCCCGGGGCCTTGAGAGCGGGGGCGATGCGAAGTTGAGGGGATACTGTGGCTCCGCCGATAAGACTCTCGCGCCGATGCCGACCCTAGCCCGCCACGCGACACGGCAACGTGCCGCCAACGACATCCTCATGCAGGTCGCGGTGCGGATCGTCAACCTCGCGATGGGCGTGGTCGTCACCGCGCTGGTCGTGCGCACGCTTGGTCGCGTCGGCTACGGACAGTGGTCGACGGTCTTCATCGTGCTTGGCCTGATCGCCTACTTCGCGAACTTCGGGATGGAGGAAGTCGCGCTGCGCGAAGCGGCCAAAGCGCCGGAGCACGAGCTCGAGTGGATCGGCGCGGTGATGCTGCTGCGCCTGCTGGCGCTGACGCCGGTGATGATTGCCTCGCTGATCGCGATCGTGCTGCTGCACGCTAGCCATCAGATGCTGATCGCGGGACTGATCCTCGTGGTCGCGATGCCCTTCGGGGGGATCAGCGCGCTCGCCCTGGTCTTCCAGCTGCGCGTCGACAACCGCGTGCCGATGATCGTGCTGACGCTGCGTAGCGTCCTCTGGGGGGTGGCGGTCGTGGTCATCTACACCCAGCACGCAGGGATGATCGCGCTGGCGGTGGCGATGGTCGCCACGAACGTCGTCGGCTCGATCGTGCAGGCGCTCGCGGCGATGCGAATGTTCGGCCGGCGCTGGCCGCGGCCATCGCGTAAGCGCCTGCGCCCGTTGGTCAAGCTCGGGATGCCGCTGGGCGTCGCCGGGGCGCTCGTGATCTCCTACGCACGCATCGACCAAGTGATCGTCTTCGCTGTCGCGGGCAGCCGCGAGGCGGGTCTCTACGGCTCGGTCTACAACATCCTCGAGCAGTCGCACTTCGTGCCGATCTCGATCCTCACGACGCTCTCCCCGGTGCTCTCCGCGGCCTGGCCGGAGGACCGCGCACGCCTGTTGCGCACCGCGCGGCTGACCGCGGAGCTGCTGGCGATCGCCTCCTTCGGGGCGCTCGCCTTCGCGATCGTCGCCTCCGGACCGGTCGTACGCCTGATCTTCGGCGACCAGTTCTCCGCGGCCGCGCCCGCGCTGCCGGTGCTCGGCGGAGCCTTCCTGTTGATCTGCTTCGGCTACCTCAACGGCAACCTGATGGTCGTGCTCGGGCTACAGCGACGGTTGCTGCGGATCAGCCTGATCGCTCTGATCGTCAACCTGCTCGGCAACGCGATCCTCGTACCGCTCGTCGGCTTCATGGGAGCCGCCGCGATGACGGTGCTCACCGAGGTGGTGGTGCTTGCGCTTACGACCAAAGAGATCCTCGGCAAGCTCGAGATGGCGCTTCCGAAGATCGGTCGCATCTCCCGCAGCGCCGCGGCCGCGGCGCTGCTCGGAGTGCTCCTCGGGCTGTTGCGTGCTGTCAATGCGCCGCTTGCCGTCCTGGTCGCGGCCGCCTGCGTGCTCTATCCGACGCTGCTGCTCGCGCTGCGCGCCTTCGGCGCGGAGGACGCGCGCGTGCTGCTGCGTCGCGGTCAGCCGGCCTGAGCGACGGCGGGGACGAGCTGGCGCAGCTGCTCGATCAGCTTAGGCACCTGTCGTCTTGCGTCGTAGCGCTGCTCACAACGCTCACGCGCGCGCGCGGCAAGCTGATCGCGCGCCGGCGCATCGGCGAGCAGCACGTCCAACGCCTCGCGTAGCGCACGGCGGTCGCCATGCGCGATTAGTGCTCCGGCCCTGCCGTCATCGAGTAGGTCGGGGATCGCGCCGATGCGTGTTGAGAGCACAGGCGTTCCGCAAGCCATCGCCTCGAGCACGGCCCACGGCACGGCGTCGCCGTGGGTGGGCAGGCAGAACAGGTCCGCCTGCTGCTGGAGCTCCAGCAGTTGCGGGTCTGAAGGCCCGAGGCGATGCACCCGCAGACCGCGCCGGGGCGCCACCTCGGCGGGAGTGACGAGGTCGACGTCGACCGTCTCGCCAATCTGCTCACCCAACGCCGCGAGCAGGTCCTCGCCGCCCTTCTCGACGAAGCGACCGCCGACGAACAGCACGCGCGGGCGCAGCCGCAGTACTGGCGGCGCTGGGCGGTAACGCTCGAGGTCGAGACCGGGGTGGTGCTCGACGACCTGCGCGCGTGGCGCCGCGCGCTCGACGGCTGCCCTCGTCCAGGCCGTCCATGCGAGCGTGAGGCCGGCGCACTCGAGCGTACGACGCTCAAGGGCCGCGCTGGGTGCGAGCGCGAGCTCCGCGCGAGCGTGCTCCGAGCGCCACGCGGGCATCGTTGACCAGTCGCGAACCGTCGCATCAACCGAGAGCGCGAGCGGCAGCGATCGCAGCTTCGCGCCGAGCGCCATCGTGACCGAATGACTGTGCACGTGCAGGACATCCGCAGGCCACTGCTTCAGCTCCTGCGTCAGGGCGTGACGAGTTCGCAGCGATTGCACGAGATGCCAGCGCAGCGTCGCGAAGTCCATGCCCGACTCAGCGAGCGGGGCGAGGCGTCGCGAGGCGGCAGCGCTCGCAACGCGACCCATCGGGCTGAGCCCGGCGAAGCGTGCCTGCACGTCCTCGGTGAACGGCAGTCCGGTGCGTAGCGCCTGTGCGAGCTGCCCCTGGCCCATGATGTGGCTGCCGAGGTTGCCCTCGTTGAAGAACAGCACGCGCATGTCGCTCAGCCGCGCGCTGTGCGCTGCGGCGCTCGGAGTGAGCGCCCGCGCGCGGCGTGAGGTAGGTCGCGCCCGGCACGAATCCACTCGAGGGCGCTTGCGCCACCCTCCCAGGCGCCCGGACGGTTGGGATCCTCCATCGTCTCGGGCTGCTCGAGCACCCAGCGTTCGTGCGTGGCGGCAAGCGCGTCCTGCAGCTCCTCCGCGTCGCGGTAGTCGCCGGGATCGATTGGCTGCGCCCACGTCTGTCCAGGCGCTTGCACCGACACGCCGCGCGCGCAGCGGCACGATCGGCGAGCCGGTCTCGATCGCCATGCGGGCGGTGCCGGTCGCGAGCATCACGGGCTTACCGAGGAACGGCGTGGAGCGCCCGCCCGGCATGTCGAAGTAGATCAGCACATGTTCGCGCGCCTGCAGCAGCGCACTGAGCACGGGGATCGAGCCGGGCGAGTAGACCACGCGCTCATTCTTGCGCTGATGCTCGAGGCGTTTCCACCAATGCGCCAGGCGCCGGCCCCAGTAGTCGTTGCTGGGCTGCTCGAAGAACCAAGGAGCCGAGACCGCATAAATGCGCAGTCCAAGCGCGTCGAGCGCGGAGATGTGCAGGTGCATCGGGCCCATGTGGCAGTTGCTGAACAGCAGCCCGCGACCGCTTGAGAGCGCGTGGTTCAGGTTCTCGAGCGAGCGCGCGTCGATCTTCGCGGTTCGCCAAGGCTGCCAGAACAGCGTGCGCTGGACCTCCTCCTCGATCACCCAGCGATGGGCGAGCTGCTCAGCCTCGGCAGCGCGCTCGGTGGCGCCGACGATCGCTTGCAGCGCGCGGAGCGCATCGTTGCGTGTGGCGGGGCTGGTGCGCCAGTGGTGCTCGCCACGTGCTTCGGCGCGGGCCACGGCGAGCCTGGTTGGGATCAGGCGTCGCAGCGCGGGGGAGGTGCGCAGCCTGATCGGGAGACTCGCCGATGGCATGCGTGGCGCGTGCAGCGAGTGCCTGGCGGCTGCCAGCGCAGCTTCGAGATCGTCGCTCTGAGGAATGTTGGGGTGCATGCGTCCTTGTCTGCTCCGCGGTGTTCGCGCCTTCGCCGCGCCCGACGTCTCAAGCTACTAGTTGCCGTTAGAGCATTCTTCGACAGGACTGAGTAAAGACATGAGAGGGGATCCCCCTCGCCGGAACCCGCGCCCCGGCGTGGTGGGCGTAGGACATGGCGGTAGTCCTCGGTGGTTGCCGTCGGTGCGGCGGGTACCGTCTAGGCCATGCGGATCCTCGTCACCTCGACCTTCTATCCCCCGGTGGCGCTCGGCGGCTACGAGGTCGAGTGCGCCGGCGTCGTCGAGCGGCTGCGCCAGCGCCACGAGGTGCTGGTGCTGACCAGCGCGCAGGGAAGCGCGCAGCTGGAGTCGGAGCCGCACGTGCGCCGTGAGCTCAGCCTGCTCAGCCCCGACGCCAGGGGGGCGCTGCGCGCGCCGTCGGCCGCACGGCGGGCCGTCGGCTCTGCGCCGCGCCGCGCTCGATTGGGGGCCCGATCTGATCTACGCCTGGAACGGCTCCTCGATCCCGCAGGCCGCGCTGCGCGTGCTCGCCGACAGCGGCGTGCCGTTCGCGGTGCGGGTCTGCGAGCACTGGTTCGGCGGGCTGTTCTGCAGCGATCAGTTCCTGCGCGAGCTGTTGCCCGCCGCGCGGAACCCGGCGCGTGCCGCTCTGGGCTGCTGGAGCGCGCGCCTATAACCGGCTGCCCGCGCTGCGGCTCGACCCGTTGCGCCCGCTGCGCGCCGCGATCTCTTGGAACTCCGAGGCGATCGAGCGGATGGTGCCGACGCCGAGCTTCATCGACGTGGCGCTCGAGCGCGTCGGGCACTCGGTCCCCCGCTACGGCGACCTCTACGCCGCGGTCGTGCGCGACCCCGCGCCGACCCCCGAGATCGTCTTTCTCGGGCGCGTGAGTCCCTACAAGGGACTCGCTGTCGCGATCGAGGCACTCGCGCTGCTGCGCGCGGCCCAGGCGCCCGCGGCGAGCCTCGTGGTGGTCGGGCCCGAGGATGGCGCCCACGGCGCCGAGCTGCGGGCGCTGGCGCGGCGGCTTGGGGTAGCCGACGCGGTCGACTGGCGTGGGCAGCAGTCGCCGGAGCAGGCGGCGGCGGCGCTGTCGCGCGCGCACGCGCTGATCGTTCCCTCGACCTGGGACGAGCCGTTCCCGCTCGTGACGATCGAGGGCGCCTTGGCGCGTGTGCCGCTCGTCGCCTCCGACGTCGGCGGGATCGGCGAGGGGATGCACCACGAGGAGCACGCGCTGTTGTTCGCGCGCGGGGATGCCGAAGGCGCCGCGGCGGCGCTTGCACGCGTGCTCGGCGAGGAGGAGCAGACGGCCGCGCGGGCGCAGCGCGCCCTCGCGCGCGCGCAAGCGTTCAGGATCGGCCCCTACCTTGACGAGCAGGAACGATTCGTGCTCGATGCCCACGCGGCGCTTAGCTCGCCGCCAGTCGAGCAGGTTGGCGGCGTGGGCGCCGTGAGCTAATGAACCGCCGGGGTGATGCCGATAGCCACGTATCATTGATTCGGTGCGTCACGCCATCTTCCGGGCCGGGTAGCCGTGCCTGACATCGAGCCTCCAATCGACGCCGCTGCGGCGCCGACCGTCTCGCCCTTCGAGCTGCTCTCTGTGCTGTGGCGACGCAAGCTCGTCGTGCGTCGCCACGATCGTCGTCGCGGTTGTGATTACGCTGGCGCTGTCGCTGCGCTCGCCGAAGCAGTACAGCTCATCCGCGCAGCTGCTGTTCCGCGATCCCGGCTTCGCGCAGGCGCTGTTCGGCAACGGCCTGTTCTCGACCGGGCAGCAGGAACCGCAGCGCACGACCCAGACGAACATCGACGTCGTCACCTCGCTGAACGTCGCGGCATCGGCGGCGAACCTCCTGAAAACCAAGGAAGGCGTCGCGAACCTGCTCGAATCGATCAGCGTGACACCCAACAACAACGCCGACATCGCAACGATCAAGGCGACGCGTGCGGACCCGCGCGAAGCCGCCGCTGTGGCCAACGCGTTCGCCGAAGGCTACATAATCTACCGTCGCCAGACCGACCGCTCGACGGTCGCGCAGGCCGAAGAACTCGTCAGCAACTCGCTGAAGACGGCGAGCCCCGCGGAGCAGACGAAACTCGCCGAAAGCCTGCGCCAGCTCGGCGTGCTGCGCTCGCTGCAGACCGGCGACGCGGAGGTCATCGCGCGCGCGCAGGCCGATCCGTACGCCCGTCTCGCCGAAGCCGAAACGCGACGCGATCCTCGGTCTCGTGGTCGGTCTGCTGCTCGGCTGCGGGTTCGCGCTCCTGGTCGACTTCCTCGACCGTCGCCTGAAGTCGCTCGAGGACTTCGAACGCACCTGCCCCGACTATCCCGTGATCGCGAGCGTGCCCAGCACCGCCGATGAGATCGTCGCCTCGGTCCAGCTCGCTGGCCCGATCGGCGAGTCCTACCGCATGCTGCGCGAGGGTCTGCGCTTCGTCGACCCCACGGGCAGGGCGCGTTGCTTCGTGATCACGAGCGCGGATGAGAGCGAAGGCAAGAGCACCGTCGCTGTCAACCTCGCCTCAGCGCTGGCCGCGATCGGCAGCCGCGTGATCCTGCTCGAGGCCGACATGCGCCGCCCGACCGCGGCGGCGCTGCTTGGTCTGCGCGGCGGCGGCCCCGGCCTCTCGGACATGCTCGTCTCCGACGGCGAGCTCGAGGACTACGCGGTGGCGGTCGAGAGCGAGCCCGGGTCTGTATGTCCTGCCCAGCGGCACGGTTCCCCCGAACTCGGCCGACCTGCTCAGCGCGGGACGGATGAGTGAGGTGCTGAGCATGCTGCGCGACGCCGCGGACTTCGTGATCGTCGACTCGCCGCCGCTGCTCCCCGTCGCGGACACGCGCGTGCTGCTGCGTCTGTCGAGCGTCGACGGCGTGATCCTGATCGGCCGCGCGCGCGTCACGCGTCGCGACCGCATCCGCGGCGCGAGCCGGCTGCTCGCGCAGAGCGGGCGTGCGCGTGTTCGGGCTGGTCGTGACCGACGTCAAGATCACCGCCTCGAGCAGCTACTACCACTACGGCTACGACGAACCACAGCCTCCGAGCAACGGTCGCGCGCGTCTCGCTTCCCCGCCGAGCAAGTCGCAACCAAGCCCGAGCCAGCGCTCGAGCAAACGCGTCAAATCGCCCACCTGATCGAGCGAGCTCGCCGGCGCAGGGGCCGCGGAGTGGCATCACCGGCGGCGCTCGTGATGCTGCGCATGCGCACCGAGAGCACGCCGCCCATCGCGCCGAGCAGCAGGTCGATCTGCGCCCAGTAGAAGCTGTCGTAGAAGACCGTCACGATCGCCATCCCAAGGATGCCGAGCGCCAGCGCCAGCTCATAGCGCGGCGTGATGCCGAGCCGCAGGCAGCGCCCGAGCACGCGCAGCGCGATCCCGATCGGGATCAGCGCCGCGATCAGTCCGACGAAGCCCATGTCGACGGTGATCGACAGGTAGCCGTTGTCGATCGCACCGATGCTCGTCCGGTTGGCGGCTTCTTCGGCGGAGAAGCCGGGCGCGCCCGCGCCGAAGAGCGGCTGTTTGCCGATCGTTTCGAATCGCATAGCCGTAGCTCCACTGGCGGTGGGTGACCGACTGGCTACGGGCAATGTTCGGGTTAAGCTTCTGCTCGACGATCTTGCTGCAGCGAGCCCGTGCCCACGATCAGGCCGAGCAGGATCACGATGACGGCTCCGAGCGAGGCCAGCGCCTTGAAGTTGCCCGCCCGCGCTTGCAGCACCACGACGACGATCAGCATCGCAACGGACGCCACCCAGGAGCTGCGCGACTCGCTGAAGATCAAAAGCGCGGCGCAGCCCATCACGAGGCCGGCGGCGAGCAGCCGCGAGCGCTGGTAGGCGAACAGCAGCGCCGCGGGTAGCAGCCGACGACGAGCGCACCGTAGGTGATCGGGTAGCCGACGAAGTAGCCGACGCGGTTCGAGGGTGCTTTCGCGTATGCATCGGCGCCCACCAACGCGAGCAGCACGAGGCCGATGAAGGCCGCACCGAGCCAGCCGCGTCCGGCGCCGAAGCGCCGCGCGCACAGGAACGCGACGCCGGTGAAGATGAAGCCCACGACCTTCGAGTCGATCACCGCGGTCACGCTGCCGAGCGTCTCGTAGATGAGCAGCGCCATCGCGCCGAACAGGACGGCCATCAGCAGTGCGCCGCGGCTCGGCCGCGTGCGCCGCCCGCCGAGCGCCAGCGACCACATCCACGGCACGAGCGGCGCCGCGGCGATCGCCGCGCAGAGCACCTTCTGGCGCACGATCGGCGCTTCGGCTGTTTCTGCCACCAGCGGATACCAGGGGGCGACCGCGACGATCACGATCGCGAAGGGAAAGGCGCGCTCTCCGAGCATCGCCAGGCTGACCACGCCGCCGATCGCGATGCAGATCAAAACGGCCGTGCTGGGCTTGCGCTCGGCCAGCATGCCGCCAAGCGCGCCTATGAGGATGGCCCCCGCGAAGATCGCCGGCCAGCCGCCCAGCAGGCTCGCGTGCCCGCGGAGTCGCTGGGAGTGTTCAGTGGACATAGGCTTCTATGCAAGCAAAGCTACCGGAGCCTCCCGACTCCGCACGCCGAACGGCCGTCTCAGCCAGCTTCGGTGGCCGCTTTCAGGACCCCGTAGCTGAGCTTGTGCCCGTGTCCATCGCTGTGCACGATCCCGTAGAAGTCATTGATCCCGTAGTCGGCGTAGTTGAAGTACGTCACATCGGCGACGTATTCGAGCCCGCGCGCCCACTGGATGAAGCTGGTCAGGTTTTCTGCCTGCTGCTGTTCGCTCCATTGCAGCGAGTCACCCGTCGGGAGCGCTCCGAGCGCGGTCGGCCAGCCCACCTCCGTCACGTAGACCGGCAGTCCTGTCTCGCTGTGTGCCTGGATCACCCGTTCGCGATTGCCCGCGGCGCTGCCCGAGCCGTGTCCGCCGTAGGGGTGCACCGTCACGCCGTCTGCGACCGCGCCCGCAGCGAAGATCGCCCGCCCGTATTCCGACCCGTTGAAGCCGCCGTCGTAGGAGACCAGCAACTTCGGCCGCACGGCCGCGGCGAAGTTCGCTTCGAGGGCGCTGTGAACCGCTTTGGTAATTTCGGCGTACAGCTGGTGATTGGCGTAGTCGGGATAGAAGTAGGGGTTGCCCGGCTCGTTGATGAGCTCTGCGGTCGTCGCGCCGAGATCTACCGGCCTGCCCGACCAGAACGTGCCGCCCTTGCCATAGCGCTTGAACCAGCTCACGATTTCGCCCACGAACGTCGCGTTGTTGTAGCTCGCGAGCGTGCCGCCTTCGCCGAACAAGGGCATCAGCTTGACGCCCGCCTGGGCGAGCAGGGCCATTTGTGAGTCGCTGCTGAAGTGCTTGTAGCTGGAGCGCACATATCTGACCGCTCCGGCCTCGTCGTTGATCGCCGATTCCCATGTCCAGCCACCGATGTCGAGGCCGACCATCATCGGTGAGGCCCCTTCATGGCCTCCTTCTGCGGGCGGCGTCACCGGTGGGGTCAAGGGTGGTGGGGTCACGGGTGGCGGCGTGACCGGTGGCGGCGTTGGGGTTGGCGGCGGCGTCGCTGCTGGGTAAGCGATCGCGACTTCCGGCGCCCAGGCACTGTGTTCGATGGCGGTACGCACGCTGTAACGGACGCTCATGCCAGGTACCGCGGAGGGCGTGACGGATGTGCCGTTGACCTCCGAGTAGACATCGCTCTGGCCGGGCACCTTGCGCACGATTACGTAGGTGCCGACGCCGGCGACGCTGTTCCAGCTAAGCGTCTGCCCACTCACGGTGAGCGAGGGCGCGGCCTGGGGGTCGGGGGCTTTCGCGCCTTCGCCGGCGCTGGGGTAGGCGATCGCTTGCTCGCTCGACCACGATGACCACCAAGCGGTCGTGCGCACGGCGTAGCGGACGCTCGCGCCGGGGACAGGCGGGGGCGTGATCGAAGTGCCGGTGACGACGGAATACTGATCGCTTTGGCCGGGCACCTTGCGCACGAAGACGTAGCTGTTCATGCCGGCCACGCGGTTCCAGCTGAGTGTCTGACCGGAGACGCTGAGCGTCGGAGCCACGCGCGGGTTCTGCGAGGAGGCGGCGGTCTTGGCGCTCGCGCCCGTGGTGCCTCCGAGCCGCGCGAGGCGGCGCTCGGCCTGGGCGAGGCTCATACCGGCGTGCTGCAAGGCGCGGCGGGCGGCGGCGCAGCGACTTTGCGGCGTGCGGTGGGCGACGATGCAGCGCTTGAGGCTCTTGGCGGCGCTGACGAGCGTATGGTCGGCGGCGTTAGCTACTCGACCCGCGTGCACAAGTGCGGGTGAGCCGGGCCTGGCGCTCGCGATCGCCGCTGAGCCGAGCAGGACTGAGCAGATGAGCAGGAACAGCGCGCACGCCAGCAGGCGCGCCCGGCGGGGGCCGGAAATTCTCATGCGTTCTCCTTCGGTAGCCGGGCTATCTCAGAGAGACCCCTGGCTTTGCGAACCCGTCTCGCGACGGGCGTGCCTTTATCGGGAAGTGCCGCTATGCGGCGCCCGGTGGGGCGCTCATGCGGCTTTAGGTCTGCACGAAAAGATTCGGGCCTGGAGGCGTTTTCGTCAAGCCTTTAGGACGTCGCTGGACGAATGGCCCGGCAGCTCAGCCGCGGAGCAGCTGCGTCAGCGCCTCGATCGAGTAGCGCTCACCGGCGAGCTCGCGCCCGCGTGCGCCGATCTCGGGCGCCCCGTCGCGCAGCACGGTGACCAGCGCGGCCGCAAAGCTCTCCTCGTCGTCCGCGAGCAGACAGTGCTCGCCGTCGCGGGCTTGCAGGCCGGCGGCGGCGCGGTGCGTCGCCACGATCGGCAGGCCGTAGGCGAGTGCCTCGACGAACTTCAAGGGCGTCCCACCGCCCTGTAGCAGCGGGACGACGGCGCAGGACGCACGCGCGTAGGCGCTGGCGAGGTCAGCGACAAAGCCGACGCTCTCGACACGTGGATCAGAAGAGGGCGGCTCAGCGAGACCGGCGCCCACGAGCATCAGCTTGGCGTCCGGCAGCTCGGCCCACACGCGCGGAAACACGCGCTCGATCAGGAAGTCGAGGCCGTTGCGGTTGGGCTCATAGACGAAGCTCGCGACGAAGATCGCGCGTCGCTCGGCGACAGCGGGCGTGACGGGCCGTATCGCGGCGACGTCGACGACGTTCGGCACGTAGCGCAGCGTCGCCCGCGGACACAGCTCGTGCGCGGAGTCGAGATCGGCCTGGCTCACCATCCAGGACTCCTGCGAGCGTTCCAGCACACCGCGCTCGAAGTTGCGCAGCGCTTGCATGGCGCCACTGCCCGCGAGCTCGCCACGGAAGCCTGACTCGAGGTTGTGCGCGTTGTAGATCACCGGTCGCTCGCGGGCGAGTCCGCGCAGCGCTGCCGCCGCGATCGGACCGTCGGCTACCACGCGCCCCCGTCCGGGCTCCGCCGCCAGGTGCGCGGCCTCGGCGGCGAGCTCGGGCGAGATTCCCCGCGCGAAACCTGCCGGTACGCCTGCGCTGCGTGCCTGTGCGTAGGCGAGCAGCCGCCGTGGACCCCGCGAGGAGACGACCTCGCGCAGCTCGATGCCCTCGATCGCGCGGAACGCTTCATCGGGCGCATCGCCCTCGAAGCGCACGTACAGCAACGTGACGCCGCTGTCAGCCGCGAGCGCTCTCGTCACACCGTAGGTGCGCACCATCTGCCCTGAGCGCAGGATCGGCGTGTGCGTGGTTACAAGAAGGTCCCTCACAGTGCAGCAATCGCCGCGGCGATCTCCTGCAAGCGTGCGTCCCATGAATGTGCTGCCGCGCGAGCCGAACGCTCGGCTCTGCGCTGCTCATCGTCCTCGGCCAGGGCCTCATCCAGAAGCGCAGCGATCCCGGCTGCGTCCGTGGCGCTCGACACGTCAGCGACGCCCGTCAGGGCGGGCAGAGGCGTCGCGATCACGGGGAGCCCGGCGGCGAGATACTCATAGACCTTCATCGGGAAGATGCTCTCCGTCAGCTCGTTGCGCGCGTAGGGGATCAGGCCCGCGTCGGCTGCGCGCAGCACCTCCGGCAGCTGTGCGTAGGAACGCGCGCCGAGCAGGTGGATGTTTGGCTCGGCGATCAGCGCGGAGACGTCGGTATGCGGATCGCCCGGACCGATCGGGCCGACCAGCGTGAAAGACCAGCCGGGCCGCAGGCGCGCCAGCTCGACGAGCAGCACCATGTCCAGCTTGATCGAGACGATCGCTCCGGTGAAGACGATCCGCGGCGCGGGCAGCGACGCCATCGCTGGGTCGAGCGGTCCCTCGCCCAGGGCGGCGGCGAAGAGGTCGGTGTCGGCCACGTTGGGGGCTTCGAGAACGTTCGTGGACAGCGTTCGCAGCCGCTTGGCGAGTGCCGGTGCGCTCGCGAGCACGAGCTCCGCCCGTGCTGCGAATCGCTCCTCCGCGGCGCGGAAGCTCGCGGTGTCGATGCGCTCCTGGGCGGCGATGTCATCGACGCAGTGGTAGACGATCAGCGACGGCTCGAGCGGCTCGATCAGGGCCTCGGCCTGTGGCACGTAACCCCACAGGATCGGATGCTCGATCCCCAGTTCGCGGGTCGCTCGGCGAACGAGCGCCGCGAGCAGCCGCTTGTTCAGCGCGCGCACGAGGCGGTAGCGATGCAGCGGGATCACGAGCGGCGAGAGCACGTGCAGGCCGTCGCGGGCGCGAGCACGCGCGAGCCCGCGGCGCAACCGGCGCCACATGCGCGCGATGTCGCGGCCCGCGATCTGCGGCGCGCGCAGGCCGAGCGACTCGATGAACAACACGCGGTTATCGGCGGCCAGGCGCGACATCAGGTGATGCTGGTTGGTCCACAGCTCGGTGTCCCAGTCGGCGAAGCCGACGCACACGATGTCGCGGCCGCGCAGGCGTTGGGGCTCGGGCATCGGCGGCATGATCCCAGGCGCTGAGGCGTGTAGTCTCGCGCCGGTGCACGGAGCCGGTCAAACGTCGAGCGAGCCCTCGCTGGAGGAGCTGCGCGACCGCTTCGGGCGCGTGGCGGTCGTTCACGACTGGCTGACGATTCCGGGTGGCTCCGAGCAGGTCGTGCTGCAACTGCTCGAGATGTTCCCTCAGGCCGAGCTGTTCACCTCCGTCTATGACCCGACGCCGTGGCCCGCGCAGATCACCGAGCGCCCCGTGCATGCCTCCTACCTGAACCGCATCCCCGGCGCAGTACGCCACTACCCCAAGTTGCTGCCGCTGATGAACGGCGCGTTCCGCCGCTTCGACCTCTCCCGCTTCGACCTCGTGCTCTCCAGTAGCCACGCCTGCGCTAAGAACGTCCGCACACCGCTCGGCGCGCTCCACGTTTGCTACTGCCACACGCCGATGCGCTACGCCTGGGAGGAGGGCTTTCTCGATGGCGAGCCGGTCGGGCGCCTGACGCGCCTAGCGCTGCCACCGCTGCTCGGGCGCCTGCGCCGCCAGGACCTCGCGGGAGCGGCCGGGCCCGATGTGTTCGTGGCCAACTCGCGTCACGTCGCGCAGCGCATCGCGCGCTACTACGGGCGCAACGCCGAGGTCGTGCACCCGCCGATCGACGTTGAGCACTTTCTCGGTCTGGAGCGCGATCCGCAGGACTTCTACCTCGTGTTCGGGCGCGTCGTGCCTTACAAGCGCGTCGACTTGGCCGTCGCGGCCTGCGCACGGCTGGGGCGGCGGTTGAAGGTCGCGGGCGACGGCCGCGCGATGGCGGCCGTGCGTGCCCAGGCCGGCGCGGAGGTCGAGCTGCTCGGCAAGGTCAGCGCGGACGAGCGCGACCGTCTGCTGAGCGAGGCGCGCGCGCTGCTTTTCCCCGGCGAGGAGGACTTCGGGATCGTGCCCGTCGAGACCCAGGCGGCGGGTACGCCGGTGATCGCCTACGGCGTCGGGGGTGCGGGCGAGTCGGTGCTCGACGGGAGTACAGGCGTGCTGTTCGACGCGCAGAGCCCCGAGGCGCTTGCCGGGGCGATCGAGCGCTTCGAGACGCTCGCACTCGAGCCCGAGCAGGCGCGGGAGAACGCGCGGCGCTTTGGCGAGGAGCGCTTCCGTGTGGAGCTGGCAGCGGTGATCGAGCGCGCCGCCGACGCTCGTGCGGGGACACGCTCAGCTAACTGAGAGTCGCCCTGAATTCACGCGCGGCGGCGCCGAGCGGGGCGATCGCGACGTGCAGCGCGAGGCCCTCGCGCTGATGGCGCAGGCGCGCGCGAGCGTGTGGGCCGAGGCTGAGCATGACCACAAAGTCGCCGCGTGCCGCGCGGTAGCGGACGCGTGCGAGGGTAATCAGCGTAAGCCGGCGCAGGCGATGTCCGGCGCGGCCCGTGCGGATCATCAGACGCGCACGCAGCGCAAGCACGCCGCTGCGGCAGTGGCGCCCGACAGGTTTGCAGCGCAGCGTCAGCGCTACGCGTCCGTGGGTGTCCGCGTGCAGGCTCCTGTGCAGCAGCACCGGCGCCGGGTGTTCGAGGTCGGGCACCGGCGACGGCGCCAGGGGGCCGGGCGCGACGCTGCCGGGTGTGGCCGGCGCGGAGGACGAGGCGAGCTGGGCGACGCTGTAGGCCGTTACGCTCGTGCCGGTCGCCATGAACAGGCGTCCGCCGCCGGCGCTCGGCGAGCCAAAGTGGTCGATGATCGGCTGCGGCAAGGTCTCGGTGTAGCGCGCCGCTCCGGTTGCTGGATCGAGGCCGTAGAGCTTGTCGCCGCCCCCTTTGAAGCCACCCGTCGCCGCCGTCCAGACCAGGCCCGCGGACAGGATCGGGGATCCAAATGCGTCGGCAGGACCCTGCCAAAGCGGGGTGAAAGTGCGTGCGCTCTGGTCGTAGGCGAGCGCCTGCACGCCGTTGGTGCACGGTATGTAGATGACGCCGGCGGCATAGGAGTCTCCACCGAAGCTCCCATGTCCCGCGCAGACGCTGTGGCTGTAGAGGGCGGGCGCATGCGCCCCGAGGCTCGACTCCGCGATCAGGTAGCCGATGCCGTCCTTGCCGGCCTGGAAGAGCACCCCGCCCGGCAACAGCTCTGGTCCCGCGGAGGCGAGATCGAGGTCGCTGTTGCTCTCCGCTTCCCAGTTGGGGGGCGCGAAGGCGCCTTCGAGGGCGAGCGCGGGGCTCAGCTCGACGACGCTGTCGGAGTAGTCGTATGTGCTAGCTGTTTCACCCGGTGGTGGATTGGGATTGCCGGTGCTGGCAAAGACGTGGCCTTCGCTGTCGACGGCCGGCCCGCTCGTCGCCCAAACGGCACCGCCTGATTTGGAGGGCGGCGCGATCGGTGTCTGCCAGAACGTGGCGGGGCCGCCGGCCTGCGCCACAGAGACGACCGCGCCGCGATATTCGCCGCAGTCGCCGTCATTGCCGCCGAGGCCGAACACGACGTGGCCCTGGTCGAGGTTGAGCGCGGTGCGCTGGAGCAAGGCCTTTGGGTCGGCGCCAGGCGGGTCCACTGGCACGCGCAGGACCTCTTCGCCGCCGCTCAGCGCGAAGCCGACGAGCTCGTGATGGGCTTCGCCGACGGTGGCATCCCAGGTATCGGCGACGGCGTAGATCACGCCCGCGCCAGGATCGATCACGGGCGTCCCGACGACACCGACGGTCGGCGAGATGTCGCCGCACGGCAGCGCGCCGGCAGGGACGGGGGTACCGAGGCTCCTACTCCACACGACCGCGCCGCTCGTCGCGTCGAGCGCGTCGAGGCGATCCCCCACGGTGGCGACATAGACGCGGTTGCCAAGCAGCAGCGGCTGACTCCAGATCGGCGCACCGAGATCCGCTGACTGCCAATCGAACGCCGGCGGGCGTGCTTCGCTGCCGTCGGGGTCCGCGCCGGAGCGGGCGCTGTCGCGGTGATAGGTCGGCCATGCGGGAATCGCGGCAGCCGCCGCGGAGCAGGCGAGCGGGGTCAAGGCGATGAGCGCCAGGCCAAGCAAGATCCCACGGCGGCTTGCACCGACAGTGCTTCTCACCACCCGTCGGCAAATGTCCCTGGGTCCGTCGAGTGGCACGCGCATCGGCGTGACGCTAGCGCGTGCGCGTCTTTTGGCGACAGGTCGGCGCGAGTCGCCTGGACGGATGCATGAGCCACGAGTCGCCGCGCGCGGCGGGGTAGGCTCGCGGAGTGCGCATCCTGATCACCGGTGCCAGCGGATTCATCGGCAGAGCGCTCTGCGCCGAGCTGCTGGTGCGCGGCCACGAGCTCAGCGCGCTGGTGCGGCGCCCGGGCTCACAGCCGAGCGGCAGCGAGGCGCTCGCCGGCGATCTCCGCGACGGCGAGCGGCTGAGCGAGGCGGTACGCGAAGCGCGGCCGGAGTGTGTGGTTCATCTCGCCGCCGAGATCGCTTCGCAGCGAAGTGCTGCGAAGCTGCACGAGGTCAACGTCGCAGGAACCCAGCGCCTGCTCGACGCATGCCGGGCGCTGGGCGGTTCGACGGGCGAACCGCCGCGAATCGTGTTCGCATCGACCGTCGTCACGGGCGATGCTGGTGGGGCGCTGCTCAGCGAGGCAGAGCCGTTGCCCGTCAGCACGCCCTACGGTCGCTCCAAGCAGGAGGGCGAGCGGATCGTGCTCGAGTCGGGGCTGGCGGCCGTCGTCGTTCGTCCGTCGCACGTCTATGGCCCGGGCGGGTGGTACGCCGAGGAGCTCGTCGCGCGACTGCGCCAGCCGGGACGCTTTGCGGTGATCGGGCGCGGCGAGAACCTGTGGGACATGGTGCACGTCGATGACGTCGTGGCCGCGCTCGCGCTGGCCATCGAGACGGCGCCGCCAGGCTCGACTTATCACGTGGTCGACGATCAGCCGATCAGCTACTACGACTTCATGGCGCTGACCGCCGCGACGCTCGCGGTCGGCCGACCGCGGCGCATCCCGGCGGCGCTCGCGCGTGTCATCGCGGGTGCGAACGCGGTCGATGCGGTGCTTCGCTCGGCGCGGTCAAGCAACGCGAAGATCAAGGACGAGCTCGGCTGGCGCCCGCGCTTCGCGAGCACGCGCGAGGGCGTCCCCGACGCGATCGCTCGTCTCTCCGCGACGTTCTAAGCGACCCAGTACGCGCGGCGCTCAGTCGCACGCGTGCTCAGTCGAAGGACCGCTGCGCCTCATCGGCGATGTGGCGCGCGATCGCGAGCGAGGACGTGGCGGCGGGGGAGGGGGCGTTGCGCACGTGTAGCGCGCGCTCGGTGTGCGAGAAGACAAAGTCGTCGACCAAGCGTCCATCGCGCCCGAGCGCCTGGGCGCGCACGCCCGCGAAGGCCGGCTCGACATCCCCCACCTCGAGCTCGGGGACGTAGCGCGAGGCGGCGCGCACGAAGGCCGAACGCAGGGCGGCGTGGCGAAGCTCGGTCACGCCGGTACCCCACCACTTGGCGAGCATCTTCCACGTCCCGGGCCAGCGCAGTGTGTCGAGGACGTCCTGGCGGCGGAACTTGCTGAGACGGTAGGCGTCGCGCGCGGCCGCCATCAGCGCGGTCGGCCCGATCAGCACATCGCCGTCGATGTGCTTCGTCAGATGTACGCCGAGAAACGGCAAGGAGGGGTCAGGCACGGGGTAGATCAGCGAACGCACGAGATGGCGCTTGGAGGGCGCGAGGCGCAGGTAGGCGCCGCGGAAGGGGACTATCCGCGGGTCGGGGTCGGCGCCGGCCGCGACTGCGAGGCGGTCGGCCCAGGCACCTGCACAGAACAGCGCATGACCGGCCTCGGTGGCGCCCTGGGAGTGCGTCAGGCGCAGCGCACGGCCGACCTGGGTTATTCCCTGGACCTCGCAGCTCGTCGTCAACGATCCGCCCGCCTCGCGGACGTCCTCGGCGTAGGCGCGCGCGACGGCCGGGAAGTCGGCGATGCCGGTGCCCGGAGAGTGCAGCCCGGCGATGCCTCGCGCGTGTGGCTCGAGCGCCTCGATGCCGGCCGCGTCGATGCGGCGCAGCCCCGGCACGCCGTTGGCGGTGCCGCGGCGCTCGAGCTCCTCCAGGCGCGCCAGCTCGGATGCGTCGGTTGCGACGATCACCTTGCCGCAGCGCTCGACCGGGATCGCGCGACGCTCGCAGTACTCATACATCTCCCGCGCGCCTTCGACGCACAGACGGGCCTTCAGGGAGCCCGGGACGTAGTAGACACCGGCATGGATCACGCCCGAGTTGTGGCCCGTCTGGTGGGTGGCGATGTCGCGCTCGCGCTCGAGCACGCAGACGCTCGCCTGCGGGTTGCGCGCGAGCATCTCCCGGGCGACCGCGAGGCCTACGATCCCGCCGCCCACGATCGCGAGGTCGCAGCGCTCGGGAGGTGAGCCGGGAAGTGGGCTGGAGGGCGTCATGCCGCGCAGGCTACCCTGCGACGGCGCCGGGACCGCCCGGAGCGGTCGCGGCGGCCGCGTCAACGAGTCCCGCGCCGTAGAGGCGTTCATCGCCCCCGCCGCCGAGCGGGCGCGCGGTGGCGCGCATGCGTGCGGTGAGCTGGGCGGGCGTCGGGTGGCCTCCGAGGACGCCGCTGGCGATGATCAGGGCTGCTGTCGCAGAGACGTGCGGCGTGGCCATCGAGGTGCCTTCATAGCCCGAAGGGATCCCGAAGTGCCGCGGCGAGTTGCCGGTGAACGTCACCTGGTAGATGTCGCGTCCGGCGGGGAGTTCGGGGTGACAGTTCGGGTCGCCGGGGAGGCTAGCGTCGGCGCCCCCGCCCGGCGCAACGAGCGTGAGACCGGAGCCGTCGTTGGAGTAGGAGGCGAGGCAGCCGTGTTCGGTGGTCGCGCCCACGGAGACCACGTCGGGAGCGCGTGCGGGGTAGGCAAGCGCAGTGTGGCCCTCATTGCCGGCAGCGGCCACGACCAGCACGCGGTGGCGGTGCGCGTAGCGAATCGCTTCGATCAGCTCGGGGATGTCGGAGGCGGTCACGCCGGGCGAGAACTCGAGGCTGAGGTTGATCACACGCGCGCCGTGCTTGACCGCAAAGAGCACGCCTTCGGCGATCGTTGAGGCTTCGCCTTCGCCCTGGGTGTCGAGCACCCGCACCGGCATGATGCGCGCAGCGAAGGCGAGACCGGTGAGGCCGTAGCCGTTGTTCGTGGCCTCTGCGATCGCGGAGGCGACGAACGTGCCGTGGCCGTTGCGGTCGTTAGGGAAGCGGTTGTGGCGCACGAAGTCATAGCCGGCGACGAACCCGTAACGACTGAGATCCGGAGAGCGGCGGAAGGGGCCGCGATTGGCGTAGGCAACGCCCGTGTCGAGCACCGCGACGGTGACGCCCCTGCCGCCGGGCGCTCCCGCGGCGGCGACGTTCGCCCAGGCTTCAGGGGCGTTGACGCTGAAGGGGCCGACAAAGTTCCACTGCAAGTGCTGCCATTCGCCTGCCGCTTTGCCGTCGCCGCGGTCGTTGGGGATCAGGCCGCCAGCTACGTGCGCGCGGTAGTCGGGCACCGCCCAGAGGACGCCGTGGCGGGCGCGCAGTCTGCGCAGGGCAGCGGTGACGCTCTCGCCGCGGGGAAGGTGCAGCAGGCTCGTGTGTCCAGTGCTCGGCGCTTGGCCCGACTGGGCGCTCGCCGCCGCGTATGCCAGATGCGAGGCGGCGCCGTAGCGCACGACGACCTCATTGGTCGCATAGCCGCCGGCGACGGCCGCGCTCGCGGTGCTCGTCGCGCCGCCCGCGAGCAGCGTCCACGCGAGCCCGCAGAGGAGCAGTCGGCGCAGTCTCGATGCGGGTGTCGGGCAAGGGCGTGAGGACGGGGTGGACATGGGCTTTGGGTAATGATGGTGGGCCGGGATGCGCAGTGACGGCGAACCACTGTCGCAGACAGCACGGGCGAGACTGATGAGTGAGGCCCTCCCTTCCACCGATGAGCACTTCATGCGCCTGGCCATCGAGCAGGCCCGGCGCGCATTGGAACACGGGGACGTGCCGATCGGCGCGGTCGTAGTCCGCGCCGGTGAGCTGCTGGGCGCGGGGCACAACGAACGAGAGCTGCGTCAGGATCCAACCGCGCATGCCGAGATGCTCGCTCTGCGCGAGGCCGCACGGGCGCTCGGCAGCTGGCGCGTTCTCGATGCCGATCTCTACGTAACGCTCGAGCCCTGCGCGATGTGCGCCGGCGCGATCGTGCTCGCGCGTGTGACGCGCGTGGTCTTCGGGGCGAGCGATCCCAAGGCCGGCGCGTGCGGCAGCGTGCTCGACGTCACCGGCGAGGCGCGCCTCAACCACCGTCCCGCCGTCGCCGGCGGCCTGCTCGCGCAGGAGTGCGGCGCACTGCTCAGCGAGTTCTTCGCCGCGCGGCGTTGAGCTGCGCGACGGTCGCACTGAACCCATCGGACGGCGCGGATCGCGCCGAGCGGCAACGCGGTCGATAATCTAGCCTTCCGTGAGTACCCCAGGAGGGGTGGCAGAGCGGTTGAATGCGGCGGTCTCGAAATCCGAGCGTGTCGAAAGTTCGCAACTTCGAGCCACGGCCGCATTTCTGGCTTTCCTGAGCCGTTTTACGCATGGTTGAGCGGGATTCGGGCGGTGTTTGCGTGTGGGGTTTGGAAGCAGCGAGACCGCTGGAAACCGCCTGAGACCGCTCAGTCCGCGGTTGGACTGGCGCGAGTTTGGCGCGAGAACTGGTCGTTGGGTTGAGGGTTTGCCGCCGCGGACATGTTGCGGCAAACGGCCCTAACCTCTTCGGCAGCTTCATCGCCACCCGGCCCTCCTCATGGCTTGGAGCGAGGATCCCGACGAGCGGTGGCATGCCCGAGGCCTGCAGCATCAACCGCGCGATCCAGGGTGCAGGCGCTGCAGGAATGGTTCAGCCTGCCCGGAGCCGGAAACACCTTCAAAGGCCAAGCACGAGAGCCTCAGAAGCGCTCTCCGATATCGAAGTACTGACGGAGGGGGGGAGATTCGAACTCCCGGTACGCCAATCAGACGCACAACGCTTTTCGAGAGCGCCGCATTCAACCACTCTGCCACCCCTCCTGGGGATTGACGGGACTTAGGGTAGTCAATCCAACCGATTAGCTGCCGGGTCTCGCTCGGCGGTGGTCGTCGAGCGCGCCCTCGGATTCGACTGGCGATTGGTCGCGCGGGTCGGCGTACTCTTGGATCGAAGGCTGAGAAGGAGAGGTTGGAGAGGTTCGGTGTCGGTCACGGCATCGGTGGCGAGTCTGGATGAGGGGTCATGTACTGGCCCAGCGGCAGCGCTATGGCGCCTTGTCGGAGCGTTGACTCGCGAGCAGGCTCGACACCTTCGGCGCGAGATTCAGCTGCTCGCCGATGCGACAGCGGCCGAGATCGTGTCGCCAAAGCGCGGCCCGCGTTATGGCGAGGGGGTGCGGGCGAGGCACTCTCGATCATGTCCAAGCCCCCTGCGGGGGGGACTTGTGACTGCTCTCCGCGCTGGGAGGCATGGGTCTACTCACGCAAGGACCACATCAAGGTCCGCAGGAGCTTTGCTGAGTATTGGGAAGCCAAGGCTTGGCGCCATGAACAGCTTGAGCTCGCGCGGAATGGGCTATTTTCCGCTCCGAGCCGTCGCACGCTCGAGGATGTCGCCGGGGTCTGGATCGTGCTCGCCCGGGAAGGGAAGATGAGCCGGGCTGGGATCGGGCGCCCTGGCCCAGAGCACCCAGCCGAGGGAACGGTGGGACACCATCCTTTTGTTGGGCTGCAGCGAACGATGACCGCCGACCGGTGTGGCCGGCGGTCAGCGCTCGCAGAAGCTAGCCGACCTGGATGGTCTGGGTGGGGGCTTCCATCCGCCAGAGGTAGCGGTTGCCGGCGAACAGGACGTGGACGGTGACGTGACCGCCCATCAGGCGCCGCCGGTCGTGGAACACGACCGGAAGACTGAATGTGCAGTCGTTGTGGATCCCCGACCTGAGTGACTGGACCGCGATCTGGCGCACGCGGAACGTGATGTCGAAGTAGCCGCGGCAGGCAGCGAGACTGTTCAGCCCCGCCGGTGGCACCATGCGCCCTGAAACGGTTACCCGGTCTGGCATTGTGTGCTGAAACTGCGGTGAGGCTGACATTTCGACCTTCGCCGGGTGAAGCCGCTCGCGCGGCAGCGTGACCAGGGCAGTGTCTGCACCGACCGTCGTCTTGCCTGTGCTCGTGACGGTCACGAGTCGGTAGTGGTAGATCTGCGCGGCCGCGAGCCCGGTGACGAGCGCTTTCACTGCGACCGGGGTGCTCCCGGTGCCGAGGGTCTGCGCGACGCTCTGCAGCGAGTAAGGCTGGCTCGGACCGAGCTGGAAGTAATAGGTCTCGGTTTCGCCGGGCGCAAGTCCGCTCGGGTTGACGGTCCCGTTCAGGATCGCGGTTTCCGTCCCAACCGATGTCGCGGCGCCGGTCGCGGGTGGTGGCGGTGTCGTTTCCGGGGGCGCGATGCCGGTCGTCTGGAACGTTGCGTCAGGTCCTGCCGTGGTGCCGCCCGCGTTGGTCGCGAGGAGCCGGTAGTGATAGACCGTCCCGGGGCGCAGGCCCGCGAGCTGGGTGCTCTCCGTGACGGGTTGGGTGCCGGATCCAGCGGACGCGGTAGCGGTCTGAGTCGCGTAGTGCGTGTCGGTCCCGTATTCGAAGGCGTAGGTCGTTTCCTGGCCCGTCGGGTTGACTGACGCTGTGAGGGTTGCGCTGTTGTCGCCGATGGCGCTCGCGGACTCGCCGGATACGCCTGGGGCAGAGGAAGCGAAGGCGCCGCCGGCGATCGCCAAGCCCACGACCGAGGCGGCGAGCACGGTCGGGACCGGTATCCATTTCTTGAGCATGAGGTCTCCTTGGTCGGGGTTCGCGAGTCTCGGACACCTCAGACCGGGAGGAGTTGTGATCGGCTAACCGCTCGCGTCAGGCACCTGACAGTGGCTCTTGCATATCCGACCGGCAGCGACAACGAGGGTCTCAACCCCTCTCGAACGTACGCTCGCTTCAGCAGTGATGACGTTGGCTATGCCGTCGTCAGAACACCACAGAGTGCGTACTCGGGGCCGTTGTCGAATCAGCGCGAGAAGGAGGAGTACCTCCGCGAATACTCGCGGCTGAAGGCGGAGGGGAAGTCGTTCTTCCCGTACGCGGTCGCGAAGACGCTGCGATGGCGTGCGTGCGGATGGCTGTGCTCTTGGCTTTGTAGAGCCAACAGCGGGATGGAAGGATGCGCGGGTAGGGTGAGCTCCGTCGGTTGAGATGGCGCGAGTTTGGCGCAAGCTCGTCGCCGATGCCTAGCAGCTCCTACGTCGACAGGTGCTGCGTAGGTCTGGCGGGCCACTGTAGGCCCTATCACGGGTCCAGCGCGGGCGTCGCCTCGCTAGCCCGGACCCTCCCCCGACCGGCGCGCCGAGGTCGGGACATCGGTATGGAGGTGAGCCGAAAGGCTCCGTATCTCGGCTTGGACCACGGCCTCGAAATGACGCGCGTTCCGGTCTGCCCCTACCAGCGTCGGGGGTTCACGACGCGCCGCGTCCTCGCGGCGGAGACGCCTCAGAGCACCCTGGGCTCGCCGCGGTGTGACCAGACGGCGCGGCTTCGAGATGGTCGACACTGGCGCGTCACCGACCCTCGGGCACGAAGTGCGCGGCGACGTCGGCCAACGGCGTCGAGCTAGACCGCCCGGTGCGCTCGAGCAGCCGTTGCAGCCGTTCGACGGGGCCCTCGCGGCGCGCGAGCAGCACCGGTATGCACTCAGCTTCACGGCACTGCCCCACGACCGCGGCAACCGCGCGCAGACCGGCCACGTCTATGAAGCCGACGTCCGTAAGGTCAAGAAGCAGGAGCGTGACGCCTCCCGCGAGTACGTTGTTCACGGCCGTGCCGAGCGTGTCTCTTGAGGCCAGATCGATCTCTCCGCTGACCCGCAGTGCCCGAGCCGATGCTCCAAGCGTGATGGCGGCGAACCCGAGCCCTCGCGCCGGGGGGCTCTCCTGGCCTCGGCGCTGATCGACTCTGGGCGCGGCTCCCGGTGCTCTGATCCTGCGTGAGCGCCGCCTTGATAGCACCTTTGTGTCGTTCATCTCTCGGTCCTTTTCGATCGCTACAGAGACCAATAGCGGCAAGGTGCGACGCGCGCCGGTGAGGCGTCAGCACCGTGACGTCAGGGAGAGCGCGAGCGGGATCGATCCTCGCCGAGGGCATTCGGGTTCGGGACCCTCATCGAGGCTGACATGCGCCCTGTCCACCGCCTCGACCGGGCTGAGGTGGATCGAGCCGTCGCCGCGTTCAAGTCGACGGAGGGCGTCAGGTGCGACGAGAGCCCTCTCGCGAGCCGACGACACCGCTATGCGCAGCGTAGGAACGCAGCAGGTCGCCGTGGGTCAGCCATCCGACGAGACGATCGGATCGAGCCGCGAGCACGGGCACTCCGTCTTCCTCCGCGGCCAACACCTTCATCGCCGCGTCGAGTGACTCGTCTGCTCTTATCGTCGCGGCGTTTTGCAGCAGGCCGGCGAGGACCAACGGCTCCTGGCCTTCGCTGATCGCAGCATCGAGGTCGGCTGCGCTGACGATCCCGGCAAGCTCGCCGCTCGCGGTCACCAGAGGCAGCGTGCCGAGATCAAGCGAGGCGAATCGCTCGATCACGTTCTCGATCGTCGAGTCGGGCGCGAACGCAGGCCGAGGGTGGCTCATCGCCTCGGAAACCCGAATCTGTTCCAGCATGCCGGGCTTCGCGGCGCGATCGATGTCGATGCCGCGGCGGCGCAGCTTGAGGGTGTAGATCGTGTCGCGGGTCAGCTCGCCGCTGAGTGCGGTGGCGACCACGACGGCGATCATGAGCGGAAGGATGATCTGGTAGTCGCCGGTCAGCTCGAAGATGATGATCACGGCCGTGATCGGCGCGCGCGCCGCGGCGGCGAACACCGCGCCCATTCCCACCAAGCCGTACGCCCCGGCGGCAACAGCGATGCCCGGCAGAAGGCTGTGGGCGAGCGCCCCATAGGCTGAGCCCAGCATCGCTCCCATGAACAGCGACGGCGCGAACACCCCTCCGGAGCCGCCGATCCACATTGTCAGGCTGGTGGCAAGGATCTTCGCTGCGAGCAGCCCGAGCAGCGCCAAGATGACGTAGTGGCCCGCGACCGCCAGCTGGAGTACCGGGTACCCGACCCCGTACATCTCAGGTATCGCCAGCAGCAGGAGCCCCAATAGCACCCCACCGACTGCCGGGCGCAACCATTCCGGCCTGCTCCCCCAGAGCCTGTCGGCGAGGTCCTCCCCCGCGTACAAAATCCGCACGAAGCCGAGCCCAACCGCCGTCGCGGTCACCCCGAGCCCGGCGTAGAGGAGCAGCTCGGCCGGCGAACCGAAGTGAAAGGCCGGCAGCCGCAGGAAGGGGTTACCTCCGAATACCGCGCGGCCGATCGCATCGGCGGCGACCGAGCTGAGTACGACCAAGCCGAACGAGCGCGTCTCGAAGTCCCCCAGGATCAGCTCGAGCGCGAAGAAGACACCCGCGATCGGGGCGTTGAACGTTGCAGAGATCCCGCCGGCCGCACCGCAGGCGACCAGCAGGCGCAGCTGTCGCTCGGGCAACTTGATTGCCTGCCCGAGCACCGAGCCCAGCGCCGACCCGATCTGGACGATCGGCCCCTCCCGCCCCACAGACCCACCGGAGCCGATGCAGATCGCGGAGGCGAGCGACTTCACGATCGGCACCTGCGGACGCATCCGGCCACCGCGCCGGTGAACCGCGTACATGACCTCCGGAACCCCGTGACCGCGAGCCTCGGGCGCGAACCGGCTGACGAGCGGCCCATAGATCAGTCCGCCGAGAACCGGTGCCAGGGAGACGAACCAGATGCCGAGTCCCGGCAGGTTGGGGTTCCCTGCGTACCCGGCGGCGCTGTAGTCACGGTGGCCCGTGAAGAGTTCGGTGAAGCCGAGAATCATGTACCTGAAGGCGACCGCGCCACCGCCGGCGCCGACCCCGACGAGCAGGGCGAGCATCGTCAGGCCTGTCGAACCCTCCAGGCTGGATCGTCGGATCCGTTCAGCGAGCCTCCTCACGCGGCAGGCGCTCGCGGGTCGCGCGGCGGACCGGACAGCTCTGGCATCCGCAGCCTCACGCGACGCGTGCGAAAGGGCCGCCGCGCATCCAGCGGGCGGGCTCGGCAGTCTGCGTCATCGGTCTCGATTCTGCGCGCCTCCCCGCTGGAAGCGCAGGGGTGAGGTCAGGGAGCTGACTCGCGTGTTGACCGCGGCGAGACCCAGGCTCTACGTTCGCAGCCCCGGTCGTGTGGGGCCGAGCATGCCCCGACGCCCCCCTCGGGGATATGCCATGCAGGTCGAGCCCGGGAGCTGAGACATGCGTCTCGCTCCCGGGTTCGTCCGTGCCCGCCGAACGGCTCCCTCCGCCACGCAGCGGCGAGCTTCGAGGCGCATCCAGCACCCCCGGCTGCTGCGCTCAGACGCGAAATCCGATGCTAAGCTCGGACTCCTCAGAGGAGTTCGAGAGTAGTAGCCGGATTCTCAAGCGGGGAGCAACGATATGGCCGGGCAGGTCGTAAAAGTGCTCGATGTCGATCCTGAGCTTGGTGAACTGCTCACGCCTGAGCAGCTCAGGGCTGCGGCTCCGGCGGTACGGGCTCTCAAGATCTCGCTTCCGGATGGGCAGTGGAGCCCCCCGGGGTGGCCAGCGGAGGTTCGTGCGGGCCTGGGGCTGCTCGTGCTTGACGGGCTGCTGGTCAGGCGCATCCAGATCGGCGGGCGGTTCGCCGCCGAGTTGCTGGGTCCCGGTGATGTGCTGCGCCCTTGGCAAGAGGACGATGCCGTGGCGTCGGTGTCCCGAACCTCCGGGTGGCGCTGTCTCCGCGACTGCAGTGTCGCGGTACTTGATCTCGACTTCGCGCGGCGGATCGCCCCGTTCCCGGAGATACAGGGCCAGCTGATGGCGCGAACGCTGCGCCGCTCGCGGAATCTGGCGGTCACGATCGCGATCCTCAACCAGCCGAAAATCGACCTGCGGCTGCTGATGCTGCTGTGGCACATGGCAGACCGTTGGGGCGTCTTGAGAGACGGTGAGGTGCTGCTTCCGACGCAGCTCCCGCACAACGTGCTCGCGGAGCTGCTGACGGCGCGCCGGCCGACGGTTACAACCGCGCTGGGGACCCTCCAGCAGAGCGGGCGTGTGACGCACACCCTCGGCGGATGGGTTTTGCACGCGCCGCCGCCCGGAGAGCTCGGCGAGATCGTGGAGGAGTCGGTCTGAACTCCACCGGCACAGCTTCGGATCTGTCTGTGGTGATCATGCTGAGTACGGTTGCGCGTCGCGGCGCTTGAGCTCGAGTCCCATTCCCGCCCGCCCGCGATCCGGCCAGAGTGCTCCGTCGCGTAGCTCGGGCAGTCCGTCGAAGATCATGCGCTCGATCCTGGTGTGGTCATAGAAATACTCGAGGTGAAGGAGATTCCCGGTCGCAGCCGCGACGTGGGTGTGGATGGCGGGGCCACAGTGGCAGGAGATCGAGAGATTGTGCGCGTCGCTCATCGCGCCGACAGCCAAAAATCCCGTCACGCCGCCGCAGCGCGTGATGTCGGCCTGGATCACGTCTACCGACTGGGCGGCGAGCATGCGCTCGAAGTAGGGCGCGTCGTATCCGTACTCCCCGGCCGCAATCACCATTCCCTCGGGACCGCGGTCGCGTAGCAGCCTCAGCCCTGCAAGGTCGTCTGAGCTGACAGGCTCCTCGAACCAGCTCACGTCGCTGTCCTGCCGGAACCGGTGAGCGAGATCGAGCGCCTGCTTGCGCTCGTAGGAGCCGTTGGCGTCGACGAACAGTTCGGCATCCGTCCCGACCGTCGCCCGGACCAGCGCGACGCGACGGCTGTCCTTCGAGGGATCGGCGCCGATCTTCATCTTGACCCGGGGAATGCCCTCAGAGATCCAGCCCGCGAGTTGCGATTGCAGTTGCCGGTCGGAGTAGTTGGTGAAGCCTCCTGAGCCGTAGACGGGCACACACTCATGGGCATCGCCCAGCAGGGTGCACAGCGGTGTGTCGAGCAGCCGAGCGTGGAGGTCCCAGAGGGCGACATCTACGGCCGAGATCGCCATCGAGGCGATGCCTGGCCGGCCGAGGTTGCGGATCGCCTTGACCATCGCTGCCCATGCGCGGCGCGGTGCGGCCGCGTCAAGACCCCTGACCAGGTCGGCCAACTTGCTCTCGATCAGTTTTGCCGTCGCCAGATCCGCGTAGGTGTAGCCGAGTCCGGTCTCGTTCCCGGCGTGCGCGTGGACGACGACGATGGTCGTCTCATCCCAGGCAAGGGTGCCGTCTTCCTCGGGTGTGTCCGTGGGGATCGTGTACGCGTCGACCGCAACGGAATCGATCAGCGGGTGGCTCGGCACTGGGCCCTCCGGTCTGGGTCGCTTCTGCATCTGGCATCTGCCCCCTCGGGCCCCAGGCACCCCGGTGATGTCAGCTAGCTGACCTCAGGGGCCAATCGTCGGTGGCGCGGGGTAGCCGCGTCTCAGCGATTTATTTACACCGGCGAGTCGAAAGGTGGTGAGCGCGAGATGACCGCAGCAGACAACCTGTGTGAGCGACTGATCGCATGGGACGTGAACACGATCTACGGGTTTCCCGGGGACGGCATCAACGGCATCCTCGGCGCGCTGCGACGCCACGAGGACGAGCTGCGCTTCGTGCAGACCCGGCATGAGGAGATGGCGGCGTTCATGGCGTGCGGCCACGCAAAGTTCACGGGCGAGGTCGGGGTCTGCATGGCGACCTCCGGCCCGGGCGCGATCCACCTGCTGAACGGGCTGTACGACGCCAAGCTCGACCACCAGCCGGTCGTCGCGATCGTCGGGTCAGACGTTCGTCAGGGCGATCGGCGGCGACTTTCAGCAGGAGGTCAACCTGATGCAGCTCTACAGCGACGTCGCCTCGGCGTTCTGCGAGCAGGCGAACGAGCCCTCGAGCATCCGCCACCTAGTCGACCGGGCGATCCGGATCGCCAGGAGCGAGCGGACCGTCACGTGCGTGATCGTGCCCGCCGACGTCCAGGACATGGAAGCGGTCGAGGCACAGCCGCACAAGACCCACACCGTCCACTCCGGCATCGGCTACTGGCCCGGCCGGCGCATACCCTCAGCAGCGATCAGCTCCAGCAGGCGGCGGAGATCCTGAACGCACGGCGAGCGGGTCGCGATGCTCGTCGGACAGGGCGCGCTGCATGCCACCGACGAGGTGATCGCGGTCGCCGACGCATCTCGGCGCCGGCATCGCCAAGGCGCTGCTTGGCAAGGCGGCTGTGCCCGACGACGTCCCGTTCTGCACCGGGAGCATCGGGCTGCTCGGCACCAAGCCGAGCTGGGACATGATGCAGGAGGCCGACACGCTGCTGATGGTCGGCTCGAGCTTCCCCTACTCGGAGTTCCTGCCCCGGGAAGGGCAGGTCAAAGCCGTGCAGATCGACCTGCTCGGGGCGGATGCTGAGCATCCGCTACCCGATGGACCTCGCGCTCGAGGGCGACAGCCGCGAGAGCCTCAAGGAGCTGCTGCCGCTGCTCGCAGCGCAAAGCAGGACCGCTCGTGGCAGCAGCGAGATCAAGCAGAACGTCGAGGACTGGTGGCGGCTGATGGACGAACGCGGCGCAGCCCGCGGATCGCGACGGGCGGATCCGCCCGCAGGGTCTCTTCGCTGCGCTTTCCCGCCAGCTGCCGGACAACGCGATCCTCTCCAGCGACTCGGGATCTGCTGCCAACTGGTACGCACGGCACATCCGCATCCGGCGCGGAATGAAAGCGATGCTCTCGGGCAACCTCGCGACGATGGTCCCGGGCGTCCCCTACGCGATCGCCGCCAAGTTCGCCTTCCCCGACCGCGTCGCGATCGCGATGGTCGGCGACGGCGCGATGCAGATGGGCGGGATGGCCGAGATGCTGACCGCCGCGAAGTACTACAGGAGCTGGTCTGACCCGCAGGCTGGTCGTGCTGGTGCTCAACAACGAGGACCTCAACCAGGTCACCTGGGAGCAGCGGGTGATGGAGGGCGACCCGGCGTTCGCCGCGTCGCAGGAGATCCCCTACGTCGACTATGCGGCGTGTGCCGAGCTGATCGGGCTGCGCGGCATCAAGCTCACGCAGGCCGAGCGAGATCGAGGACGCCTGGCGTGAGGCGCTCAGCGCTGACCGGCCCGTCGTGATCAATGCCCTGACCGATCCGAACGAGGCACCGCTCCCGCCGCATATCACCTTCGAACAGGCGGAGAACTTCGCGAAGTCGATTCTCGCCGATCCGAGCGCGGGACTGCCCGGCGCCGTCGAGTCCGTCCGCGAGAAGGTCCACGAGTTCCTCCCGGGCCGCTGAGATGCGGATCGGCGCATGGCGAAGCACCCCGTACGGCAAAGCCCGCGGAGCACCGCATCGACCGGTGGGTCGCGAACATCGAACACGGACGCTTCGAGCGCTCGCTGTCAGGGCTGACCGCGTTCGCCGCCGCTGGTCACGACCGCCGAGGTCTATGCCGAGCACTACCGCGCGAGCTTCGGCAACAAGATGATGTGGAGCCCGATCCTCGTCACCCCGCCGGTCGTCATCGCCGGAGTCGCCGGGATCCACAGCAGGCGCTGGGCCAAGACCGCGCTACCGCTGGCCTCGGCCATCTACATGCTCGATGGCCTGATCGGCGAGTACTACCACTTCCGCGGCGTCGCTCGACGGCCCGGAGGGCTTCTCCAACGCGACCTACAACGTCCCGATGGGGCCGCCGATCATGGCGCCCGGCCTGATGTCGATCGTCGGTGCGATGGGCGTCCTCGCCGCACTGCTGCGTCGAGAGGACTGAACGGTGCGCGACCCGCGACGACCCGATCACCTGCCGAACCACCGAGCCCGGTGGCGAGGCGCCGCGACCGGACTGGCTGCCGCGCCAGCGGGCAGGCACGACGCCGCAGATGATCGGCCGCTTTCCAGACTACGACGTGCTGGACTCCGCTGAGAACTGGGATGAGACCACGCGGGCGGTGGTGCTCGCGCGCCTGCAGCCCCAGCAACAGCCGTGCTTCTTCCAGACCGCGGAGCTCCCGACGCTGCACGCGTTCTGTGACGTGGTCCTCGCCCAGGACGAAGAGCCGCGAGTCCCGGTTGCCGAGCTGATCGACGAGAAGCTCTCGGCCGGGCGTCTCGACGGCTACCAGTACGCCGACATGCCGGACGACCGCGAGACCTGGCGGCTCACGCTCGCCGGTCTCGACGACAGCGCCGCCGCGCTGCACGGCCGAGAGGCTTCGCCGCGTGCGAGCCCGAGGACCAGGGCGGGATCGTCGACGCTCTCGCCGCGGGCCGACTCGCGGGAGGGCCGTGGGAGAGCTCTGAACGTCGCGCGTGCCTGGTCGGTCTGCACGCGCATGATGCTCGAGGCCTTCTACTCGCACCCCTGGGCGTGGAACGAGATCGGCTTCGGTGGTCCGGCATACCCGCGAGGGCTACATGCGGCTCGGCCCGATCGGCGATCCTCGAGCCGCACGAGCGTGCCGGAGCGACCGGTGAGGATCCCGTGCGCGCCGCGAAGGAACTCGGCGGTGGCACATGACGAACATCCTCAAGGGGTCCCGCGGGCCAGCCGAGAACGATTCTCGCTTCCTGCTCGACGTCCACCGCCGCGACCTTCCGGGTCGGACACGATGCGCGACGCTACTCTGAGAGTCGAGGAGGTCGACCTCTGATCGTCGGCGCCGGCGCGGGCGGCTCGGTGCTCGCCCAGCGCCTCGCACGCAGAGGCTGGCGGATCGTGATCCTCGAGGCGGGGCCCGTTCTGGGACCCCGACGAGGACTGGGTCTCCGACGAGGCGGGCTCGCATCGGATCTACTGGAACGAGAAGCGCATCATCGACGGCGAGGACCCGATCGAGCTGGGAAAGAACAACTCGGGTCGCGGCGTCGGCGGCTCGATGGTCCACTACGCCGGCTACACACCGCGCTTTCACCCGTCGGACTTCGAAACCTTCAGCCGTGACGGAGTCGGCGCGGACTGGCCGATCTCCTATGCCGAGCTGAAGCCCCACTACGAGGAGCTCGAGCGCGAGCTCCCGGTCGCCGGGCAGAACTGGCCGTGGGGGGACCCCCACTCCTACCCGTTCTCTCCACACCCGGTCAGCGGCACTGCACAGGCACTCTGGCAGGGCGCTCACGCCAACGGGATAGAGATGCGAGCGGGCCCCGTCGGGATCGTCAACGGCACCTTCGGCAACCGCCCCCACTGCATCTACCGCGGCTTCTGCCTGCAGGGCTGCAAGGTCAACGCGAAGGCCAGCCCCTACGTCACGCACCTGCCCGGACGCGCTGGCCCACGGCGTTGAGATCCGCGCAGACTGCATGGCGGTCCGCGTCGAGCTCGACGAGGCCGGCCGGGCCATCGGGCGTCACCTACATGCGCGCGGGCGAGGAGCTCGAGCGCCTCCAGGCGGCGAGGGCGGTCGCGGTCTGCTGCTACTCGATCGAGACTCCCCGGCTGCTGCTGAACTCGACGGTCTGCTCGCTTCCCGAACGGGATCGGCAACAACGATGACCAGGTCGGGCGCTACGTGATGGTGCAGGGAGCCACGCAGAGCGCGGGACGCTTCCCCGAGGAACAGCGGATGTACAAGGCGCCCGCCTCCCGAGGTGTCCTCGGAGCAGTTCTATGAGACCGACACGGCGCGCGGCTTCGCGCGCGGCTTCTCGATCCAGACCGTCTCCCCGCTGCCGATCGGCTGGGCCGAGCACGTCATCGCCGAGGGGCACCGAGGAAGGGCGCTGCGCGAGTACATGCGCGACTACAACCACTGGAGCACGATCGGGGTGCTCAACGAGCTGCTGCCGCAGGCCGAGAACCGTGTGACCCTCGCCGTCGAGACTGACGTGCGGGGCATGCCGATCGCGCAGTTCACCCACTCGCGCTGCGAGAACGACCGGCTCAACATGGAGTACTCGACGCGGCGTGATCAAGTCGATCCTCGAAGCCGCCGGCGCCCAGGACATCCTGACCATCCAGCGCTACGCACACCTGATCGGCGGCGCGCGGATGGGCACGAGCCCCGAGGACAGCGTCGTCGACCCGCGACCATCGCGTCTGGGGCGTCGAGAACCTGTTCGTCGCCGACGGCAGCGTCTGCCCGACCCAGGGATCGGCAAACCCGGCGCTCACGATCATGGCGCTCTCCTCGCGGCTCGCCGAGCTGCTGAGCGGCAAGAAGGTGAGCGGACGGCCCCTCCTGCGGTCCCGCCTGCTCGGGCGCCGTGGCTCTGCGCCCTCGTCGCCGGCGCGTCAGGCGGCCCAGTTCGACCACCGACCAAGACAGGAGTCCGCGTGAGCAGAGGCAATCACCCCGAGGTCGTCGTCGTGACAGGTGCCTCGGGCGGGGTCGGGCGCGCGATCGCCCACTCCTTCGCCAGCAGCGGGGCGCACATCGGGCTGCTCGCACGCGGCACCGAGGGCCTGGACGGAGACCAAGCGGCGAGGTCTCGTCGCTCGGCGGCGAGGCGCTCGCTGTGCCGACCGACGTCGCCGATCACGAGCAGGTCGAGGCAGCGGCGGCGGCAGTCGAAGCGCGATTCGGAGAGATCGACATTTGGGTCAACGACGCGATGTCGACCGTGTTCGCCCGCTTCGTCGACACCGAGCCGGAGGAGTTCGAAGCGCGCAACCGAAGTGACCTATCTGGGGACCGTCTACGGCACGATGGCGGCCCTCAAGCGGATGCGGCCCCGCGACCGGGGCAAGATCGTGCAGGTCGGATCGGCGCTCGCCTATCGCGCGATCCCGCTGCAGGCGGCCTACTGCGGCGCGAAGTTCGGCATCCGCGGGTTCACCGACTCGATCCGCACCGAGCTGCTGCACGAGCAGCAGCACGGTGCAGATCACGATGGTCCAGCTGCCCGGCGTCAACACGACGCAGTTCAACTGGTGTCGCTCGAAGCTGCCCGAGCACCCGATACCGGTCCCGCCGATCTACCAGCCCGAGATCCCCGCCGAGGCTGTCTACTGGGCAGCCCACCATCGCCGCCGTGAGCTGTGGGTCGGCTACAGCGCCGTGGAGGCGATCCTCGGGAGCAAGCTCGCGCCGAGCTTTCTCGTCGACCGGTACCTCGCGCAGACCGGGTTCACCGGCCAGCAGGTCAAGGACATGCCCGTCGACGGCGAGCGTGCCGGGCAACCTCTTCGCAGCCGGTGGAGGGCGAGGCCGCCACCCACGGCATCTTCGACGAGCAGGCCAAGACACGCAGCCCCCAGATGTGGGCGGCCACCCACCGGCCGCTGCTCGGCGGCGCGCTCGCGGCTGCCGCCGCCGTGGGCGCGCAGTGCGCTGGCGCGCCTCGGTCGATGACCGCCGCGCGCTCGCTGACGCGTGGGTCGCCACCCCACGTCCTGCGCGAGTACGCGCTGCTCGCCGACGGCGAGCGCGGCATCCTCGTCGGTCCGCACGGTGATTTCGTGTGGATGTGCTTCCCGCGCTGGGACTCGGAGGGCCTCTTCTCCTCGCTGTCGGCGGACAGGGCGCGTACGCGATCACGCCCACCGAACGCCACGTCTGGGGCGGCTACTACGAGCCGGGGAGCCTGATCTGGCGCAGCCGCTGGATCACCCCAGAGGCGATCATCGAGTGCCGCGAAGCACTCGCCCTGCCGAGCCAGTCCGGAGCGCGCCGTTGTCCTGCGCCGTGTGGAGGCGGTCCAGGGAACGGCACGCATGGATGTCGTACTGAACCCGCGCGGGGAGTTCGGGCAGTCGGCCCCACGGTCGGTCAAGCTGCGCGAAGACGGCACGTGGATGGCCACCGTCGGCGAGAGCAGCTTCTGCTGGACCGGTGCACCGGGCGCGGTGGCGGCCCCCGACGGGCACGGAGGGCGAGCCCTATCCCTCTCCTCTCTCACTCGAGGAGGGAGAGGCACCACGACTTCGTTCTGACCATCGCCGCCGGCGGCGGCGCAGATAGCCGAGCCGCCTGATCCCGAGCGTGCATGGCAGGCAACCGAGGCGGACCTGGCACGAGCGCGTGCCGACGTTCGAGCACGTCGTCGCACAGCGCGATGCCCGTCACGCGTATGCGGTGATGGCCGGGCTGACGAGCACGGGCGGCGGCATGGTCGCTGCCGCAACCACCTCGCTGCCCGAGCGGGCGCGCGCGGGGCGCAGCTATGACTATCGCTACGCCTGGATCCGCGACCAGGCGTACGCCGGACAGGCGGTCGCGAGCGCCGGTCCGTATCCACTGATGGACGACGCCGTCCGCTTCGTGACGGCGACGGCTGCTCGCCGACGGGTCGTCGCTGAAGCCCGCCTACACGGTCTCAGAAGACGATGTGCCCGACGAACGGAAACTGTCGCTGCCGGGGTATCCCGGCGGCACCGACATCGTCGGCAACTGGGTCAACAAGCAGTTTCAGCTCGATGCGTTCGGGGAGGCCCTGCTCCTGTTCGCGGCCGCCGCCGAGCACGACCATCTCGACGTCGACGGCTGGCGGGCGGCCGAGATCGCGGTTGCGGCGATCGAGCAGCGTTGGGCTGAGCCGGACGTCGACGCGGGAATCTGGGAGCTCGAGCCCGACGCCTGGACCCACAGCCGCCTGATCTGCGCAGCCGGCCTGCGGAGAATCGCCGCCTGTCGGCCCCGCCGGTGAGCAGGCGGGTCGCTGGGTCTCCCTGGCCGACGTCATCGTCTCCGATACGGCGCGCCACTCGTTGCATCCATCGGGGCGCTGGCAGCGCTCGCCCGGAGATTCGCGCGTCGACGCCGCGCTCCTGCTACCGGCGATCAGAGGCGCGCTCGATGCAGACGATCCACGGTCGGTGGCGACGCTCCGCGCGGTGCGCGATGAACTCACCGAGGACGGCTACTGCTACCGGTTCCGCCCGGACGAGCGGCCGCTTGGTGAAGCCGAGGGAGCTTTCCTGCTCTGCGGCTACCTGATGTCGCTGGCCTACAGCCAGAGGGGTGAGCACGTCGACGCGGCGCGCTGGTTCGAGCGCAGCCGAGCGGCATGCGGGCCATCAGGCCTGTGCTCGGAGGAGTTCGATGTGCGCCAGCGCCAGCTTCGCGGCAACCTCCCGCAAGCCTTCGTCCACGCGCTGCTGCTCCAGTGTGCGGTCGTGCAGGGCGAGCGCGCGGCAGGGGGTGATTGATCGGTGCCCCGCGACCGGCCGGAGCAGCTCGAGCCCGCGCAACCGCGGCTTCTGCTCGCGCTGGACGCTGCGTGGGGTGCGTGGCTTCTCGGCAGAGCGCCAGGCCGGCTGCCTCTCGGAAAGCGCTCGCGTCCTCTTGTGAAGGCTATCGTCAGGATCCTCGGGGCCCGGCAGCTCACACAGGCGACATTGATCGCAGCACGCCCGAGCGCTTCGCGCATCATCGCCGGCGCGGCGGTCGACGGGCTGCACGCGGCGAGCATGGTGCTGCTCGCGCGCACCGGCACCAGGATGTCTCGCCCGGCGCTCGCGAGCGCGGCGGTCGCGGCACTGCTGTCCAGCTACGGCCTGCGCTGCGGGCTCCGCCGCCGATGAGCGAGCTGCGCGGCAGCTTGCGCTCGTCGGTGGCCGCCAGCACTGCCCCGTATGGCTACACCCTGACGGTCTGGGCATCGGGCGCCACGGCGGAGTCGCTGCGCCGCTCGTCGCTTGACCCGAGCTCAGGGCCCGCGCGGCGAACGGCCGGTCGCGGATAGGGGCCCGCCCGTGCCGAGCACCAAGCACGCCTACGACCACGTCTGGGGGATCTACCTACCGGTTGCGATTGCCGTGTTCGCGATCGTGATCGGCACACTGATCGTCCTTCTCGTGCTGGGTACCCGCCGCTCGCGGCCGGGCCGGCGTTCGGAGGCGCCGCGGTTGGAGTTCGGGTATGCCGTCCTGCTGGCGTGCGTGGCAGCCGCGCTGGTGTGGGTCACCTTTCATGCGGAGACGCCGATCGACCGCCTGGCGGCGCACCCCGGGCTGCGCCTGAAGGTGATCGCTGCCCAGTGGAGTTGGCGCTTTGTCTACTCAAACGGCGTCCAGGTGGCCGACATCGACACCTGGCATCCGGCGCCGGCGTACGTGCCGACCGGCACCGAGGTCGAATTCAATGGCACCTCCGAGGACGTCATCCACGGCTTCTGGATTCCCGCCCTGCACTACCAGCGCCAGGTCCTTCCCGGCTACACCACACACTTCGACCTGACCTTCGAAAGCGAAGGCATCTATACCGGCGAGTGCTCCGTCCTCTGCGGTGAGGATCACAGCGAGATGCACTTCGCCGTGGAGGCCGTCAGCCCGACACGCTTCCGCGAATGGCTCGCGCATGAAGGGACACGGCTAAACGAAGCGTCCTCGCCAAAAGGCCGAGGAGCCTCAGCGTGAGCGCGATCGCGATCCCCGCTCGAGCACCCTCGCTGCGCACTCTGGCCTCGACTGACCACAAGCGCATCGCCGGGACGGCCTGCGTGATCGCCTTCTTCTTCTTCCTCGCGGGCGGCCTTCTGGCTCTCCTCATGCGCGGGCAGCTCGCCGCAGACGGCGGCGTCGTCTCCCAGCAGACCTACAACGAACTTTTCACGATGCACGGCTCGACCATGGTCTACCTCGTGATCGTGCCGGTTGCGCTCGCGGCAGGCATGTACCTCGTGCCGCTGCAGGTCGGCGCGGCGGAGATCTCCGGCCCGCGTGTCGCGCTGGCGGGCCTATGGCTCTTCGCACTCGGCGGGATCTGCATGTGGTCAGGCTTTCTCACCAGCGGCGGGAGCGCGAGCGCATCGTGGTGGGGCTTCGATCCACTTTCGGAATCGATCCACTCGCCCGGGAGCGGAATGGACCTCTGGATCTTCGGGGTCATGCTCGCAACCCTCGGTCAGATCCTCTGGGCGGGCTGCATCTTGCTCACCGCGCTGCGCGGACGCGCACCCGGAATGACGCTGATGCGGATGCCCGTGTTCACCTGGACGATGGTCGCGACCTGCACGCTGACCGTCTTCGGGTTCCCCGCCCTGATCGTCGCACTGGCGCTGCTGTGGGCGCAGCGACATCTCGGTGGCGTCCTCACCGGTGGGGCGGGCGCCGTGGACTACCAGGCGCTGTTCTGGTTCTACGGTCACCCCGTCGTCTACGTGATGTTCTTCCCGTTCGTCGGGATGGTCGGGGAGATACTCGCAACCTTCTCCGCGCCGGCGGTTCTTCGGCTACTCCGCTTTCGTCGATCGCCCTGCTGATCTTCTCCGGCCTGTCGATGACGGTCTGGGCGCACCACATGTTCACCTTCGGGGTGCTCTCCAACAAGTACTTCGCCCTCACCTCCACGGCGCTGATCGTCCCCGCCGGGCATCGAGTACTTCGACTTCCTCGGCGACGATCTGGCGCGGGACGCTGCGCTTCACCACGGCCTTCCTGTTCGCGCTCGGGTTCCTCGTGCAGTTCCTGATCGGCGGCCTGACCGGGATCATCCTCGCCTCGCCGCCGCTTGGACTACGGGCTGAACATGTCCTACTTCGTGGTCGCTCACTTCCATTACACGATCTTCGCCGGGCAGCGCCTTCGGCCTGTTCGGCGGCATCTACTTCTGGTTCCCGAAGGTGACCGGGGTGATGTTGCGCGAGCGCCTCGGCAAGCTGCACTTCGTGCTGATGGTGATCGGCACGAACCTGACGTTCTTCCCGATGTTCTTCCTCGGCGCCGAGGGCATGGTCCGCAGGATCGCCCGCTACCCGGCATCGAGCGGCTGGCAGGGACTGAACATCCTCGCGATCGGCGGGCTCGGTCGTGATCGCGGTCTCGGTGCTCGTCTTCATCGTCAACGTCGGCTGTCTCGCTGCGCCACCGCCGCGCCGCGGGCGACGATCCGTGGGCGGCGCATACGCTCGAGTGGGCGACGAGCTCGCCGCCGCCACGACACAACTTCGTCGCGCCTGCCGCCGATCCGCTCCTACGCGCCGCTGCTCGACCTGCGGGGTGCCCTTGAGGAGCGGGGGAAACGCGACCCCCGCCCGTCCTCGGACGAGGTGCCGGCATGAGGAGGGCCGCGATCTGGCTGCTCGCTTGGGGCTCGTGGCTCGGCGTGCTGACGGCGGTGCAGGCCGCGTTCGCGCCGAAACTGATCCAGTTCGCGGTTCCCGGCGTGGCAGCGGCGGCATGCCTCGCGTCGGGGCTGGCGATCTGGGTGCTGGACACGCGCAGCCGCCGCGGCGAGGGGCCGCGACTGATCGCCGACAGCTCGTTCGCGACCGTCACGCTCGTAGCCGGCGTCGCCTTCGCTTTGATCGGCGCGGGCTTCGGGCTGTGGCTGATCCTGATCGGTGTGGGTGTCGCGCTGCTCGGTCTGTGTGGAGTGGTCCGTGAGCAGCGCGCACGTGGGCGGGCGCTGAGTGGACGGAGCAGGCGGTGAGCGTTGCGGCGCCCACCATCACCAGGGTGCTGAGCGGCTGGCAGCTCGAACCGACCGTGATGGCCTGCTGCGTCGTCTCAGCGGCCTTCTACGTACGCGGGATCTTGCGGTGTCGCACACCTTGGCCGATCGCGCGCAGCGCGTCGTTCATCGCCGGGCTGCTCGTGCTGAGCGAGGCGCTGCTGTCGGGTATCGACACGTACTCAGACGAGCTGCTCTCAGTTCATGTCATTCAGCACCTGCTGTTGATCTTCCTCGCCCCGACCCTGCTGCTGTGGGGAGCGCCGATGCGTCTGGCACTGAGCTCCTCCTCGCCTACGGGCCGCGCGTGGATCGGCTGGATGCTGCGTCGAAGTTGGGTCAGGTTTTTCACAAGGCCGGTGTTCGGATTCGTGCTGTTCATGATCGTGATGCTCACGACGCACCTGACCGGCATTTACGAGCTTGCCCTTCGGGACCCAACGATCCACGCTCTCGAGCACGCCGCCTACTTCTGGACCGGCATCACCTTCCTGCTCCCGCTGGTGGCGGCAGATCCGATCCCGCGCCCGCCGAGCGCGATCGTCCGTTTCTCGTGGCTGATGGGCGCCATGACCGTGATGTGCATCCCGGCGGCGCTGTTCATCTTCGATGAACACGTTCGCTATCCGTCCTACCTCGCTCCGGCCCGCGCGCTCCACCGGTCGGCACTCGCAGACCAGCACGCGGCGGGAATGATCATGCTGTTCGCCGGTGGCGTTGCGATGGCGCTCCTGGCGATCGTCGTCTCGATGGAAGCGATGATCCGCGAAGAGCGCCGCCAGCTGCGTCGTGACGCCTACCTGTACCAAGACGGTGAGGGCCCATCCGACTCCTCGCCTGCGGTCGCCGAGGAACTGGCGGGCGCATGAGACGCGCCATCCTGACAGTGACGGCGATCGTCTGCGCGGGCCTGTCCGTGTTCGACTTCGCCGCGCACGCCGAAGATCAAGGTGTCACCTCGGGCCCGGTTGCAAGCTCGCCTGCCACGCCGGGCAAAGCATCGGTGGACCGCGGACATGAACTGTTTCTCTCCTCCTGCGCGGCCTGCCACGGCATGAATGCACAAGGGATCCGTGGGCGCGCCCCCAGCCTCCACGGCGTCGGCGCGCTTGCCGCGGACTTCTACCTGGAGACCGGACGGATGCCGCTGCCCTCCCCCCGTGCGCAGCCGATGCGCACCCGCCCGGCGTTCTCCCAGGCGAAGATCCAATCGCTGATCGACTACGTCGCGTCCTTCGGCGGACCTGGGATCCCAACAGTCGACGTGAAGCGGGGTTCGGTCGCGAAGGGCCAGAGCCTGTTCGCGCTCAACTGCGCCGGCTGCCACTCGATCCAGGGGTCCGGCGGGATCGTGACGGGGGCTGTCGTTCCCTCGCTGACCGTGGCCACGCCGCGTCAGATCGCAGAGGCGATCCGCATCGGGCCCTATGTGATGCCCCGGTTCGGGGCCCGGGAGATCTCCGAAGCGGACATCGACTCGATCGCCGGCTACATACATACGATCCAGGCCCCCGATGACCGTGGTGGCTGGGGCATCGGGCGAATCGGCCCGATCCCGGAGGGGATGGTCGCATGGCTGCTGGCGATCGTCGCTCTGCTGGCGATCGCACGGATGATCGGGGAGCGCACACCCGCGCACCCCCGCGGCTCTGGCGGCGGGGCAAAGGAGCGCACATGAACGAGACTCCGCACCGGCCGGGGATTCTGAGGCGCCTTTGGGAGGCGATCCTGATGGTCACACTCTGGCGGATCGGCGCACTGCGCGGGCGCCGGGACAGCGCGCCCGAGTCCGACGCCGGCGATCCCTCGCGACGGAAGACCGGCGCCAGTCACTGGGCACAGGTTGCGGTCCCAGGCATGCTCGGCCTCTGCGCGCTGGCGGGCTTGGGGTTCGTCGCCCTGTTTGTCGTGAACCCCGACACGCAGCTCCTCGCGCTGTGCCTCGGCGTCGCGCTCGCGTTGCTCGCCGGCGCTCTGATCATCGCCGGACGGTTCCTGGTCCCGCAGGAAACGACGGTCGAGCAGCGGCCGATGTACGGCGACCGCGAGGCGACCGCGGCGGTGGCCGAGCAGCTCGAGAGAGGTCTCGACGGAATCACACGGCGAAGGCTGCTCGGGGGAGCGGCGAGCATCGCAGGCGCCGGTATCGCCGCGGCTGTTGTGATCCCCGTCGTGGCCCTCGGGCCGGGCGTCGAGGAGCAGCTGAGCGAGACCCCCTGGCGGGCCGGCCGCACGCTGGTCGACGAGGAAGGCAAACCGATCTTCGCCGCCGACATCATCGAAGGGAGTTTTCTGACCGCCTTTCCCAAGGGCGCGGAAAAGGACGATCTCGGTTCCCCGGTGGTGGTCGTCCGCGTGGACCCCTCCACCCTTGCGCTGCCCGCCGAGCGGGCGTCGTGGGCGCCAGAGGGGATCCTCGCGTACTCGAAGATCTGCACGCACGCGGCGTGCGCGATCTCGCTGTTCCGTTCACCGTTGAGCCCCTCCACCGAGTCGCGCGGGCCGGCACTCGTCTGTCCATGCCACTACTCGACGTTCGATGTGCTCGACGGCGGCAGCGTCGAGTTCGGTCCCGCGGGACGGGCGCTGCCTCAACTGCCGCTGCGGGTCGACGGATCCGGTGCTCTGATCGCAGGCGGTCCCCTGTCCGGCCCGGTCGGGCCATCCTGGTTTGGAGACAGCCAATGAGCAGGCCCGCATCGCGCCGCGAGAACCGGACCGTGGACGCGGTCGGGTTCGTCGACGAACGCCTCGGCGCCGCACGCGGCGTGCGCTTCCTGCTGGATTACGTCTTCCCCGATCACTGGAGCTTTCTGCTCGGCGAGATCGCGCTCTACTCCTTCGTGGTCCTGATCGCGACCGGGACGTTCCTCGCGCTGTTCTTCGATCCCAGCACGAGTCAGGTGGTCTACCATGGCAGCTACCCGCCGCTGCAGGGCCAGACCATCTCGGCCGCCTACGCGTCCGCGCTGCACCTCTCCTTCAACGTCTCCGGTGGGCTGCTGATGCGACAGACACACCACTGGGCGGCGCTGGTGTTCGTCGCGGCGATCACGCTGCACATGCTGCGGATCATCTTCACCGGCGCGTTTCGCAAGCCCCGGGACATCAACTTCTTCATCGGGCTGACACTGATGATCCTGGCGATTCTCGAGGGGTTCGCCGGTTACTCGCTTCCGGATGATCTGCTCTCCGGGATGGGGCTCGCAATCGGCTGGGGCGTTGCGATGTCGTTGCCGCTCATCGGCGGTCCCGTCGCGTTCGCACTGTGGGGCGGGCGTTTCCCGGGCTCAACGACATTCGAGTCGCGGCTCTACATCGCGCATGTCTTCATCATCCCGGCGCTGCTGGCGGGTCTGATCGCCGCCCATCTGGCGATCATCATGATCCAGCGCCACTCCCAGTTCCGCGGTCCGGGGCGCCGCGAGGACAACGTCGTGGGCACGCCGATGTGGCCCGGATATGCGCTGCGGTCACTGGGGTTGTTTGCCGCGGTCGGTGCGGTCCTGGTGCTGATGGGAGGGCTGATCCAGATCAACCCGATCTGGCTCTGGGGTCAATACCACCCGTATATCGGCACCAACGGCGCCCAGCCGGACTGGTATCTGGGCTGGCTGATCGGTGCCCTGCGCCTGATGCCGAACGTGGAGATCAGCGTGTTCGGACACACGATCGTGCCGAACCCGTTCTTCGGAGGGGTCCTGTTCCCAGGGATCATCTTCACGCTGCTTTACGCCCTGCCGTGGCTTGACCGGCGCTTCATCTCACGCGACTATCGCCGTCACGATCTGCTGGAGCGCCCGCGTGATAACCCGCGACGCACTGCGCTCGCGGCCGCTGTGTTCTCGCTCGTCCTCGTCGTGTTCGTCGCCGGCTCGGCTGACCGTCTTTTCTTCCAGTTCGGATTCGGATACGAAGGCGCGACCTGGTTCTTCCGCGCCATGGTCTTCGTGGTCCCGGTCGTCGTGTATGCAGCGACCCGTCGGATCTGTGTCCGGCTCGTCCGTGTCGAGGCGCATCCGCTCAGGGAATGGGACGGGCAGTTGGTGGCGCGCAACGCGACGGGTGGGTTCGAGATCGCCTCGAGTGCGGCGCAGGACGCTCCGGATCACGCAGAGTCCGCGCACTAAGTCAGCTGGTCTCGAAGCGCGGCCTCCTCCCTTTCGCCATCGGCCGACAGTAGAGCGTGCGGCGCGATCGATCGGCCCGGTGGGGAAGCCATTTGAGCTGCTCTGTCCGGGAAGCGGACGAGTCGAACAGTCGACGTGCCGGCTCGAAGGGACATTGCGGCCAAGCTGTGGAACCGCCATACGATTCCGACATGCGGGAGTCGAATGATGGCTTCGGCCGTCAATGTGCGACGGTCTGGAGATCGCACTTTCAGCTAGGGCGAAGAAGGGACCCGTACGTACAAAAGCCCTCGCAAGCTCAGGATCTCTAGCCCCTCCGGCCACTGGCGCGATTGGTGGCGCTAAGGGCAGCTGTTTGGCTCTAGCAAGCCCAAAAAGGTCGCTGTCTAAAGGTCTCGAAAACCGTTGTGCGTCTTATTGGCGTACCGGGAGTTCGAATCTCCCCCCCTCCGTTTTTGCTGGGTTTGTGGCCGTTGTTAGAAATCCAGTTGCTCGCTACGGGCCGGCCGTCGAGCGAAACCATCCCAAGCGCTGATCATGATGGTGCGGTGCCCCGGATCAGCGCCTTCTACGGGATCGTGATCACGATGTACTTCTACGATCACGAACCGCCCCATTTCCATGCTCAGTACGCCGAGCACCATGCGGTGATAGCGATCGAGACCAGCGCGGTTCTCGTGGGCGACTTGCCGAGTCGTGCACTCAAGCTTGTGAGCGAGTGGGCGACGCTGCATCGTCCGGAGTTGAAGGCGAACTGGGGTCGGACGAAGGACGGTGGCGCTCCTGAGCCGATCGACCCACTGCCGTAAGATGGGGTCGTGGACTTCGTGAAGGTCACCTCCGTCGAGGTTCTCGGGCACTATCGATTGCGGCTCGACTTCAGCGATGGCATCTCCCGCGATGTCGATCTCACCGGGGAGTTGCATGGTCCCGTGTTCGAGCCTCTGGCCGACCCAGGCTTTTTCGCGCAGGTTCGCGTGGATGATGAGCTGGGGACGGTCGTGTGGCCCAACGGCGCCGACCTCGATCCGCTTGTCTTGCATGGCGACTTCGCGCCGGCCTCGCGCTTGGCGCATCGCTAGAAGCGAGGCTCGCGACCGAAGCGTTCGCGATGAAGCCGCCGGATCAGCGGCCACGGAGATTTCGAGGACTTTCCCACCATCCCCGTCTACCTCTGGCGGTGCACGCTTTGCGTGACGGCAGGTTCGAGCACGAGCAGCGGGGTGTCTTCACGAGACGAAGCAGCCGCGATCCCATCTGGCTAGGAGACCTTGGTCGTCGGTCTGTGGCCGGGGTTCCGTCACCTCCGCTTTCTACGCTCCTGTTGTTAGACGTCTAGCGTTGGGTTGCGTCCCCGCCTGGCTGGATGTACCATAGACTTGTAACGAAAGGCACAAGGATGGAACAGCAGCCGAAGGTTGACGTGCCTGCGGAGTTTGAGGCAGATTCCGCCCGCCCGCCACACGAAGGTGGCGACCTTGAGGATCTATTTGGCGGGCCTGAGCGCGATCTCTACCCGCGGGAGCGGTTCCGCGCGGCTCTGAACGGCGACATGTCGCCCGAGGAGTACGTGGCCGACCTCCGGGCGTTTGTAGAGGCACGTCGGGCACTCGACCGCCATCGGGCTCCGTCATAGAGTATGGGAGGCTGGCGGCGCAGCCGCTCGCTATGCCGACTGGTAGGGTAAGTTCGGATTGTTGGCCTTTGGAGGGCGGGAGATCCGTTGAAGAAGTTGTGGCAAAGCTTGTGCCGCCTCGGGCGCGCGCTGCGCGCAGTGTTCACTTTTGCCAACACTGTGCTCGCGCTGGCTGCGGCTCTGCTCGTCGCGCTAGCGATCTCGGTCGAGAAAACCGTCGAGTCACAGCTAGACCTCGAAGAACGCTTGCGGATGTGGGTTGCAATCGTCATCGGCGTCGTCGCGCTCGGAACGGGCATCGTCCTGGGGGTAGTCGTTGCGCGACGCGCTAAACGAGACACCTTGCGCGCAGAGGAAGCAGAGAAGGATGTAACGGAGCTTGAAAAGGAGAAACTCGAGGAAAGGCTACAGGCGCTAGAAGCTGACAACCAAGCTAAAACGCGTACGAGCACCTACCTGGCGCACTTCCAGCGTGTCCTTGACGAAGTGCTGCGGGGTGACCTTACCCTCGCCGGCTTTCCCCGGGTAAAGGAGCAGCGGCTTCAAGCAGCGTTCTGCGAGCTGCCGAGCAAACAGCTCGAGGACGAAACAGGCCATACGATTGCCCTCTCTATCTGGGTCGAGTCGAGAAGCAAACTTCGCCGGGGAAAGTTCGACGTCGTTTTTGCTGCCAACCACGAGCCGGGAGAAGTCGGTGAGTTCGACGTCAAAGTACGAGGAAGCTACCTCCGGCAGGCGCTAGAACATCTCAAGGAGCATCCCGAAGCGTCCCGCCTGCACAAGTTGGACAACCTGGATGGCAACTCGCCCTTGGGGGACGACATAGAGGTGTTTCGCGCGCACGGATACCGGAGCGTGCGTGCGGTAGCGGCGGATCTCGGCGGCAAGCCGATTCGCCTCGTTGCGCTCTGTAAGGACCCCCGCGCATTCGGCGAGTTGGAGGACAAGTACCTCCTGCTGTTGTGGTGTGCGCTGGAAGTCGCCGCTCGCCTGGCCGTCGCGTCACCTATGCCTGCGATCGCCTTGTCCCGTGACGAATCACTCAGACCAAGACGGGCGTTGGACCGAGTAACCGACAGTCAACGGCGCTAGAGGCGTTTGCAAGCGCCTCAGCCGTAGGTGAACAGGTCGGCGGGGGGATTGAGGCGGCTCGCGCCGACTTCCGATTCCACGACCTTGGCTTTGACGTCAACGACGCCTGCTTTGTGTGCAGGAGTCACCGCGGCGCACGAGGTCGAAGAGGTGCAGTTGACCGAGGTTGCCAGCGGTGTTCCTCCGAAGTGGAAGGCCGTCGCTGTCGTGCCGACGCCGAAGCCGGTTCCGGTGATCGTCACCGTCGTGGCGCCCGCGAGCGGCCCGGTGGCGGGTGTGATGCTCGTGATCGTGGGTTCCTGAAAGACGAAGCGATCGCGAGGCTGGCAGGGAACGCGCCGCGGGCCTTCTTCGGTGAAGATGACGCATTCCCCTGGGCCGCTGACGCCGGCGGGCGTGGTCACGGCTACATCGACCTTGCCCGAGGTCGCGGACGGGGAGGTGACCGTGATCGATCGGCTCGAGTTCACCGTGACGCTCGCTGCGCTGAGCGATCCAAAGTCGACGCTTGTGACATGGATGAAGTGTTCGCCGCTGATGTTCAGGATCGTGCCGCCACCAGCCGGGCCCTTGTGTGCGGAGAGGCCGCTGAGAACCGGTGGGTGAATCAGATAGGTAAAGCGGTCGGCAGGGGTCATAGCGCTCGTGCCTTCGGGTGTCGTGACGGTCACATCGACGGTGATTTCGTTCACGAGTTCCGCCGCAGGATAGACAGCCGTTATCGTCGTTCCGTTTTCATTGACGACGAAGCTGCTCGCGAGCGCAGAGCCGAAGTGGACCGCCGTTGCGCCGATGAAACCGCTGCCCTTGATGCGGATCTTCGCTTTACCCTGCTCGCGGCCTTCCGAGCGCGAAAGTTCGTCAACCGAGGGTTCGGTGGCAACGTAGCTGAACAGGTCCGCAGCGCTCGCCGGGGTAACGCCTTCGGGTGTGACGACGGAGATGTCGACGGTTCCCGATCCTGGTGGGGCGATGGCCTTGATCGTATGCTGGGATTTGACGGTGAAGCCGGTGGCGTCGACGGAGCCGAAGTGGACCGCCGTCGCACCGACAAAGGCGCTGCCGCTGATTACCACCGGCGTGCCGCCGCTGAGAGGGCCGCCAGGGGGGGTTGTTCTGCTTATCAGCAGCGGTGCGTTTTGTAGGTATCTGAAGCTCGTCGCCGCGTTCGTGGGGCTCGTCCCACCGAGCGTCGTGACCGTGACGTTCACGATCGACCCCGGCATCCCAGCAGGTGAGACCGCGGTGATTGAGGTCGGCGAGTTGACGAGGACGCTTTTGGCGCTCGTGGAGCCGAAGTCGACCTCGGTGTCTTCCTGGAAGTCGTTGCCTGTGATGGTCACGGTGCTGCCACCCGCGGCAGGACCCGTCGCGGGGCTTACGAGCATCACGCTCGGAGGCGGCACATAGCTGAAGCGATCCGCGGCGCTCGTGGGGCTGGTGCCGCCGAACGCGGTCACGGTCACGTCGACAACGCCAACGCCGGGCGGCGCGAACGCGGTGATCGAGCCTTCGTTGTTGACGAAGAAGAAGGCCGCGCTCATGCCGAAGTCGACAGCTGTGACTTCGCTGAGGCTGGTTCCCGCGACGGCGATCGTGACTTCGCTACCGCCTGCTTCACCACCACCGGCTGGCGTGACGCTGAGGACGGTGGGCGGCGGAACGTAGCTGAACCGGTCGGCGGGGACGACGGGACTCGTGGCTTCCGCGTCGAGCACCGTCACGTCGACCACGCCCGTGCCGGGCGGAGCTACGGCGGTGAGCGAGCTCTGCGAGTTGACTTTGAAGCTTGTCGCGCTCGCGGAGCCGAACTTGACGGCAGCGATCGCGCTCAGGTCAGAGCCGGTGATCGTCACGGTGCTCCCACCGCTCGTCGGTCCGCGATTGGGACTCACGCCGCTGATCGTCGGTCCAAATGTGAACACATCGGCCGGGACGATCGCGCTCGTGCCGTTGGGGGTCGTTACCGTGATGTTGATAGCACCCGTGCCCGCAGGCGCGCTCGCCGTGATCCGACTTGCCGAGACGACGGTGAAGGCAGCGGCGGGCGTCGAGCCAAACTTGACCGCTGTCGCGCCTGTGAAGTGAGTTCCCCTGATGTCCACGGAAGTGCCGCCTGCGAGGGGACCGCCGTTCGGGTTGATACTTGAGACGAACGGAGGTTCCCCAGCAAGCGAGCTCGCCGGCTCGAGCGCCGCGACTCCCGTCAGCAGCGCGACCGCGACGAGCACAAGCGCCAACCTCCGCGCGCACAAACCCGTCTTGCGGCCTGCCGTTACGCACTCCCCCATCATCCCCACCTCGTTCCCGAGTGGCTCAAGGCCACTGCTCGCCCATGTAGAGGTCTTTGTGCACCCTACTCTGATCGGCTCGCGCAGAGACATCGTCATCATCTGGTTACGAATGCCAGAACAATGCGGACGAGCGAGCTGTGCGCCGGACGCTCAGAACTGCGTCGGGCTGAGAGCGTCTTAGGCCGACGCTGGTCCGCGGCGCTATCGGCCGCGGACCAGCACAGCGATCGAGCGCCCTACCTCTGCTTCTGCCCGGTGAGAGGGTTCAGGTAGAGCTTGCCGTTTTGCCTACCTTCGAAATCGAGCATGCCAGCGAGATCGAAGGGAATGCCCGCGTTTGCGTCGTCGGCGGCGAGGATCTGGTCGGCAGAGCCGGCAATCGCGGGCAGCGTCCAGTTGTACTCGATGAAGTTGATCGCCGAGGCCTGATCGCTGAGGTTGTGGTCGACGGCGTTCTTCTTTGCGTAGGGCGAGATCACCATCATCGGCAGCCGTGGTCCGAATCCGCAGCGGCCCTGCTCACCGGCCAATGGTGTTGGGGTTTGCGCTGTTCCCTGCGGGTTGCCGCCGCATTGACCCGATGTGCCCAGGGCGGGAACATTCAGTGATGTGTTGGTGAGGTTGTCGGCCGGTGAGAGCGACGGGTTGCTGACGCCGCTGTAGACATGGTCATACCACCCGTCGGAGTCATCGAAGTTCACGACTACGACCGTGTTCTTCCAGTCCGGGGAGCGCATCAGCGCGTTGATCTGGCTCGTGATGAACTGTTGTTCGTCGGCCGGCTCGGAGTAACCGGCGTGGCCGTCCTGGTAGCCGGGCGCCTTCAGGAAGCTCACGGCGGGTAGCGCCGACGGCGGCAGTTCGCGGCGGTTGATCGCGTCCACGAGCTGGGTGAAGTCGCTCGTGTCGTACTGATGGTTAGGCGTGTTGAACTGAGGTTTGCCGCTTACGTAGGCCTGCGTGTCGCGTCCGATCTGCTGGAGCCCCGCGAGCGTGTCCTGTCCACCGCTGCCCGTGGGAACTGTGAGGTGGTGCGGATTGGCTGTCGAGGCGTAGTACTGAAAGGGATCGTGGTGGGGGATGTAGTCATCCTTGTAACCCCACTGCCCGGTACCGCCGAGAGCCACGCCGACTGGATGCACGCTGCTGCACAGGTTCTGGTTGCTCGAATGCGCAGGCCGGTTCGCCGCGTTTGAGTAGTAGGAGCTGAATTGATCGGGGACGAATGTGCTGTCGGGCTGGCCTGTCGCACCGGTCGCCGCGAGGGCTTCCTGGTAGCTGTTGCTCGGTCGCAAACCGCCCTCGAACCAGCCCCACGAGAGACCGGCGGCGTTGAGCTCGTCGCCGATGTTGGCGCCGAGCAGTGCTACGGCGTCACGCGTAGAGCAGTCGTCGTAGTAGGGCTGCGCGTCGCTGGTCAACGAGAATCCGCTCAAGCCGTCCGCGGTCAAGTCGGCGTTGGGCGAGTTGGAGGTCGCGATCGACGGGTTGTTCGCCTCGTGTGTCACATCGACGTTGCCTGTATCGCCGGATATGAGGTTGATCGCTCCGGGAGCTGACGGTCCGAAGGTGGTGCCGAACGAGTTGTCGCTCATCGCGTAGTGCTGTGCGTAGTTCCACAATGCTGTGACGGTGTTGCCGTCGTAGTAGTCCATCACCGACGCGGGGTTGCAGGGCGTGCCAAACGGCGTGTTACCGCTCCCCGTGCCCACGCTTTGTACGAAGCGGTCCATGTTGCCGTTGTCGAAGGACTGCTGCTCATCGCTGTAGTTGTGATCCTGGTCGCAGGTCAGCTGGCCTCCGGCGTTTCCCGGAAGACCTGTGGGGCTGCTGTCGAGTCGAGCCGGCTGAGAGGCGTTTGGGTTGCTGAACAGCAGGTTGGCGCTGTGCTGGAGAGCGGGCGGGATCGATCCGTCCGTTGCGGGCGGCAGCCCGTCGACGGCAGGCGTGCCCTTGGCGGCCTTGAATAGTTGACCGTCGGCGTTAGCAGCGGGGGGTAAGTGCCGAAGTAATGGTCGAAGGACACGTTCTCTTGGAAGATCACCACGACGTGCTTGACCGGCGTTGAGCTCGACGGTTCGCCGACCTTCGACTGTGCGGCGCGCAGGGGTGCTCCGGCTGTTGCCGATTGGGCCGCAAAGACGCTTCCCCCTGACACCGCCAACGCAGCTAGAAGCGCTGAGGCAACGCGCTTGTGTCGCATGTGTCTCTCCTTGATCTAGATAGGCATCCACGCCAGGCACGGGTTGCACCGCGCCGTTTCTGGGAGACTTGCCGCAGGGCAGCGACGATTGGTTATCGCGCTGTGATTCCCCTGTGTCGAATCTGTGACCGGAGCCCGGCGGGCGGCGCGCCATCCTGCGAGATCTCCTGCTGGTGAGCGCTGGACAGGGCTGTAACACTCAGCCCGTCCATCGTGACCAGCGCTGTGATGATCCCTGCGCCTCTGAGCACCGAAAGGAACACCTCACCCGATGCCCATCCCGTCCTCAATCTCTGCCTTCATAGAAGACCAGGCCAAGCGCTCGCCGGTGTCCTATGCGGACCTACGCGTCGTGGTTTTCAACGGCACCACTAAGCGCTCGCCCGAGCCGAGCCACACCGACGGGCTGCTCGCGATCCCGCTCGCGATCTTCTCTGCGCTCGGCGTGCGCTGCGATGAGGTTCGCACGGTCGACCGGACGATTCCCCCGGGCCTGTGGCCCGACATGCGCGAGCACGGCTACGAGCAGGACGAGTTCCCCGAGATCTATCGTGCGCTGGTCGAGCCCGCGGACATCGTGATGATCGCCGGGCCGATCTGGCTGGGCGATCAAAGCTCGCAGACGCGCACGATCATCGAGCGCCTGTACGCCTACTCGAGTGAGGTCAACGATCGCGGCCAGTGGGCCTACTACGGCAAGGTCGGCGGCGTCTTGACGACCGGCAACGAGGATGGCGGCAAGCACGTTAGCGCGCAGGTCCTCTACGCGCTGCAGCACATCGGGCTGACGATCCCGCCACAGTCCGACAGCTACTGGGTCGGAGAGGCCGGCCCGGGTCCGTCCTATCTCGACATGGACGGCGGCGGGCAGCACAACGCCTGGACCACACGCAACGCCGTGTTCATGGCCTGGAACATGCTGCACGTGGCGCGCATGCTCAAGGACGGCGGTGGATTCCCCGCCTACGGCAACTCCACGTTCGACTGGGACCTCGAGCAGGCCGAGCACCCGAACCCGGAGTACCGCTGAGCTGGGGGCGGCTGGACAATCGCTACACTTTCTGTGTGCTTCGAGGCAACCCACTCGCCGCGTGCACGGGCGGATCTGAGTTGCGCGCGCGCTGATGGGCGTTGGACAGCTCACCAGCGAGCCCCTCGCATCCGAGCGGGAGACGGCTGTGCGCCCAATGGTCGTGCAGTACCTCTACGTGCACAGCACCGAGGAGCGTTTCGAGTACCCCTCGAGTCGCTCGCAGGGCGGGCCACGTCAGCTCGCCGCGCGCTACCTGGAGTGCGTGCTCGTGCAGGCCGCCTCGCTGCGCTTACGCGGCGTGGAGTGTGATCTAGCGCTCGTCAGCAATCTGACCGACCGCCGCACGCTGGGCTTTCGGGGTGAGCGGCTGCTCTCGGAGATCGAAGCGCTGGGCGTAGAGATTCTGTTCGCCGACTATCTCCATCGTCCCGAGGTGGAGGTGGCCCACTTCGCCTCCTCGCGCTACGTCTTCGACGCGATCGCCGCCGTCGCCTCGCGGGTCAGCGAGCAGACGCCGCTGTGGCTGGTGGACGTCGACTGCGTGTGGGTCGACGCGCCGAAGCTGTTCGCCGCGCGGCCCATCTCACCGGCGATCGGCTGCATCCACATCGGCTACCCGCCCGAGTGGGCGATCTCGGGTCTGACGCCGCGGAAGGTCGGCGAGCTCGCCGTGTATCTCGGTGCATCGGATACCGCGCTCGATTGGGTTGGCGGCGAGCTCTTGTGCGCAAGCGCCTCTGATCTGCTCGCGCTCCTCGCCAGTTGCGAGGAGCTCGAACGCGAGCTGGCGATCGCGGGCCAGGCGCTCGAGACCGAGGAGCAGTTGCTCTCGCTCGCCGGAGCACTGGGCCGGGTGCGCTTCGCGGATCTCTCGGCGGTCGCTCAGCGTGTTTGGACGGGCCCTCGTCACGGCGCGCCCGCTCCTCGCGACTCGACCGTGCTCGGGATGCTCCACCTTCCGAGCGAGAAGGGACTCAGCTTCCGCCGCGCCGCGCGCGCGATCACCTCTGGCCGCGGTGAGCAGCTGGTGCGAGACCTCGCGGTGCCCGAGCGTGCGCTGAAGCGCTTCAACGTGCAGGGCGCAGGTTGGACGCGGCGTGTGCTTGACGATGGCTGGCTCGCCAAGCAGCGCCTGCAGGACGGTCTGATCGCGCGCAGCCGCTGAGCTTGGCCGCTCAGGCGGCGCTCGCTCGAGCTCGCGCAGGACGTGCTGGCTTGTCGGTCGCTGCCGGCCGGCTGAGGCTGAGCCAGAGGTGTGCGAGCGCATAGGCACGCCACGGACGCCAGGCCTCGGCCACTGCGCCCACCGCGCGGGGGCTGTCGTCGTGGCCGGGTCGCGCGAGGGCATGCCGAACGCCGAGGTCGCTGGGCAGGAACCCGTCGGGATCCCCGAGTGCACGCATTGCGATGTAGTCCGCCGTCCAGGGTCCGATTCCAGGAATCGCCTGCAGCTTCACCTTCAGCTCAGCTGGGTCTGCGCCACGGTCGATCACGATCTCGCCGCTCGCGAGCGCCTCACAGAGGAGCGTGAGCGTGGCTTTGCGCGAAGCCGGCATCGCGAGCGCCTGCGGCCGTGCCCGCGCGAGCTGGGCGAGCGCGGTGGGCGAAGGGAAGACGTGCGTGACGGGCAGCAGCGGCTCCTCCAACGTTGCGCCGGCTGCGCGCGCGAGCCTGCCCGTGACCGTGCGCGCGGTGGCGAGGGAGACCTGCTGGCCGACGACCGCGCGTACGGCGATCTCGAAGCCGTCGGCCGCCCCTGGCATGCGCAGTCCTGGTGTGCGCGCCACCGAGGCTCCCAGCAGCGCATCGGCACCGAGCAACGTATCGACGGCCTCGGGATCTGAGTCGAGGTCGAGCAGGTGGCGGCAGCGCGCGACGGCGACCGGCAGGTCGCGCAGGTCATCGAGGCGGAACACCGCGCGCAGCTCGCCGGCGACGGCGCTGAGCGCGACTGTGCCGGCACCACCGGGGAGCCGGAGGCTGCGCCGGTAGGTGCCGCCGTCGTATGCCTCGATGCCCGGCAGCGCGCGCAGCGCGAGAAACTCGAGAAGCTCCGGTACCGCCAGCGGGCGGCGGTGAGCCAGGCGTAGGACGATCGCCTGTCCGCGCCCACCCACAAACGACTCCTCGCGGGCACTTCCGGAGCGACGACGCAACTCGCTGGGCGTGCGCGCGAACACCGCGCGCACGGTCTCGTTGAACTGGCGAACGCTTGCGAAGCCGGCGGCGAGCGCGACCTCCCCGATCGGCAAGCTCGTGCCCTGCAGCAGTACACGCGCCGTCTGCGCACGCTGCGCGCGTGCCAGTGCGAGGGCGCCGGTGCCGACCTCGGCCAGCAGCACGCGGTGCAGTTGACGCTCTGAGTAGCCAAGCCGGCGCGCGAGGCCGGAGACGCCTTCGCGCTCGACGGTGCCGTCGAGGATCAACTTGACGGCGCGGGCCGCGACGTCAGCTCGCCCGAGCCACTCGGGCGAGCCCGGCGAGGCGTCTGGACGACAGCGCAGGCAGGCACGGAAGCCGGCTTGTTGAGCTGCCGCTGCGGTCGCGTAGAAGCGCACGTTCTCGGCTTTTGGCGTAAGCGCCGGGCAGCTCGGCCGGCAGTAGATGCCCGTCGAGGTGACGGCCGTGAAGAACCAGCCGTCGAAGCGCGCGTCGCGACTTTGCACGGCGCGATAGCAGCGGTCGAAGTCCTCGAGCACGGGTCCATCCTGGCAGGGCATGCCGTGCCTGTCTCGCGGCTTTCGGACACGCACACCAAGCGGCCGTGCCCCCTCCAAGGCTCATTAGGGCGTAAATGGGTTCAGGAGTTGCGGGCGCGCGCTCGCGGCGTTCGCAGCGGCCGGCGCGGGGCGCTCGTGCTCAGGCGCCTGAGGAGCTCGCGCTCGGCTTCGGCGCCGCTGCGTGTGGGCGCGCCGGCCAAATGCACGGAGCCGCGCTGCACGCTCCAGTAGCCGGTCGATGTCTGCTTGATTGTGAGCTGCTCGGTTCGATCCACTTTGGGCCTCCGCGATCAGGGTAGAGCACACTCTCGCGCTCGCGCTTCAAGCGCACCTAACCCTTCGGTAAACACTCGCGCTAGCTTGATTGGCATAGCGGGTGTCTGGCCGCTCCTACGGCCTCAGACGTGCGGCGGCTACGCGGAGCGCGCGCGGCGGTCCTTCAGCACGGCGCGGCCGATCGTCAGCGGATGTCCAAGGAGCATTGCGATCCGTCCGCCCAGCGAGCTCGGGTCGCGCGCGATGCCGAGCTGGCGCAGGATGCTGAGTTGGTCGAAGTAGACGCGCTCACAGACGATCCGCTCGCCCTCGAAGATGAAGAAGGCGCACACGCGCGTACGAAAGGAGCGTCCCGTCGGGGGTAGCGAGCGCAGCGGGCCGAGATGGGTGCCGAGCAGGTCGAACTCGACGATCACGCCTTGCTCGGCGTGATAGAGCGCGCTCAGCTCGTTGCGCTGATCGGGAAAGGCTGCGCGCGTCTCGGCGAAGTAGGCGCGGACCTCGCTCTCGCCGTCATAGACGTCGCCCGTGGGGATGATTTCGTAGCGCGGGTGCGCGAAGGTCGCGATCGTCGTGTCGAAATCGTGGTGGTTCTCAGACTCCATGTGCTCGCGCACGACCGCCTCGCGCCGCGCGCGCAGCTCGGCGTCGGGTTGGCTCTGAGGAACGGCGGGCACTCGCCACTTCTAGCACGGGTGCGGCTCAGCTGCGGCCGCGGCCCATGCCGCGGCGCAAACGGTGCACGCGTCGCAGCTCCTCGACCGCCTCGTCGAGACCGCCCAGCGCCCGCGAGGGACCCTCGCCGAGCAGCAGCTCGGGCTCGATGCGGTTGCGCACGAGCTCGCCCGCGATCGCGTCGACGCGCTGTGCCGCCGCGCCGGGACGCGAGCTTACGGCGCGCTCCAGGCGCTTGCCGCGGAACAGCAGCCCGACGCCGTCATCGAGCGCCCAGCCGCCGGGGAGCTCGCCGCTGCGCACACCCGCGAGCCAGACCGGCAGTCGCTCGGGCTCGCCGTCGGCGTGAACGGTCAGCGAGCCTTCCAGCAGCCCGAGCCCAGCGAGCGCTTCGGGCGCGCCGCTGGAGCGCGTCACGCCTGCCTGAAACCAGCACATCGCGCCCGCGCTCAGGCCCGCCAGCACGATCCCCGACTTCCAGGCATCGATCAGAAGCTTGTCGAGCCCGTGCGCCTGCCAGATCGCGAGCAGGTTGCGCATCGAGCCGCCGCCCACGTAGATGATGTCCTGCGCAAAGAGCATCTCATCGAGCGGCCGTGCAGTCTCGCTGAGGCGGAACAGCGAGACGTGCTCGGCGACGCAGGTGCGGTGGGCGAAACGTGCCTTGAAGGAGTTGATCTGTGCGCTCGTGTCGCCCGAGGCGGTGGGCAGGAACAGGATCCGTGGCTCGGTACGCCTCGTGAGCGAGAGCACGTAGTCGTCGAGCAGCGGATTGTTCGGCTCCATCGTGAAGCCGCCCCCGCCCATCGCGAAGATCGAGCGCTCCTCGATCCTGACGGCCGGCGGGGGACTCATGCGGCGACCGGCTCCTGCGCGCTGCGCGCGGGAGTGTGCGCAGCGCAGCCGAGCGCGTCCGGTGTACGCGCACGGTCGCTGAGCGGCGGTGCGCCGAGGTAGCAAACCTCCAGGCGCCGCTCACTGACCTCGCCACCGTGCAACTGCACCTCATAGGCGCTGCCGTCCTTGCGCGAGCTGACGACGTGCTCCAGGCGGGTGCCACGGAAGTGCAGCGCAACGCCATCGTCGGCGGCGAAGCCGCCGCACATGCCGTCGGCCACCGCGCGGTGGTACTCGGCGCGGCGCGCAGGCTCGGCGTCGTAGTGCACGCAGTTGGAGTAGGGCAACAGGCCCAGCCCGCGTACGGGGCGCGGGTCGCCGTGGAAAGCACTGAGCGCCTGCTCAAACCAGCACAGCGAGCCGGCAGAGGGCCCGCACAGCACGATCCCCCGCCGCCACGCTTTGCGCAGGATCGCATCGAGGCCATGCGCGCGCCAGGCGCCGAGCATGCTCAGCACGTTGCCGCCGCCGACGTAGATCAGATCCTGGGAGAGGAGGTGCGTGGCGAGATCATCCTCGACGCCCCCGGTGCCCTGATCGCGGCGAAACAGCGATACGTGGCTCGCCTCGCAACCAGGTGAGAAGCGACGGTAGAAGCGCACCACATAGTGGTCCGCGTCGCCCGAGGCCGTCGGCAGGAAACAGACCCTCGGCCTGGCAGCGTCCACGAGCGAGAGCACGTAGTCGTCCAGCAGGGTGCCGTCCCTCTCCATCGAGAAGCCACCGCCTCCGAGGGCAACGATCTGGGGAGCTCGTGATGGCATCGCTCACTTCCCTCGAATAGTGCATAGCCGACAACGAGCCCAAGAATGCCGCGCTGGGCCGCGGCTCGATATGGACCCTCGTCCGAGATTCGCGGCGGACGTGATCGACATCCGCCCATACGCCTCCAGGCAGCCTCCGCCGCACGAAGGTGGCCGTCACACCATGACTGTGGGGGCCAACGCAAACGTGACACGCTCGGTACTGCTTAGAGTGTCGGCTGTGTCAGACGAGATTGCGACAGCGCGCGGGACCTTGGACGCGGGCCTCGCGATCTCGATCCGCGGGGCGGTCAAGCGCTTCGGCGAGATCGTGGCCGTCAGTGGGCTCGACCTCGAGGTGCCCGAAGGCGTCTGCTTTGGCTTGCTTGGGCCCAACGGCGCGGGCAAGTCCACGACGATGCGGATGCTGACGGCGCAGACGCTCGCCGATGAGGGGGAGATCTCCGTGCTCGGCTATGAGCTGCCCAGGGAATCCAAGCAGTCGCGCCTAGAGATGGGCGTCGTGCCGCAGCTCGACAACCTCGATCAGGAGCTGACCTGTCGCCAGATCCTGATGGTCTTCGCGCGTCTGTATCGCGTCCCGCGCGCGGAGCGTCCGGCCGCGATCGAGCGGGCGCTGAAGCTGGCCAACCTCGTTCCGCGCGCAGACACGATCGTGAAGGAGCTCTCCGGTGGGATGCGCAGGCGACTGCTGGTCGGGCGTGGCCTGATCCACCGCCCGAACCTGGTCCTGCTTGACGAGCCCACCGTTGGGCTCGATCCGCAGATCCGCCAGGAGCTGTGGACGTTGATCGACGAGCTACGCGCTGACGGTGTGACGGTGCTGATGAGCACGCACTACATCGAGGAGGCCGAGCGTCTGGCGGATACGGTCGCGGTGATGTCGGCCGGACGCATCATCGCCCAGGGCACGCCGGCCGAGCTCGTCAGCGCTCACGCCGGCGCGCAGGTGCTCGAGGTCTACGGGCCGCCCGAGCGGCTCAGCGAGGTCGGCGAGCTGGCGGCGAGCCAGGGCTGGACGAGCCGGCGTAGTGGGCCGGCTGTGGCGATCATGCGTGCAGAGACGCTCGACGGGCTCGCACCCGAAGGCGTGCTGCGTCCCGCCAACCTCGAGGATGCCTTCGTAGCGCTGACCGGCGAGGAGATCGAGTGAGCGCGCAAGGGGATTCGGCTTCTGTGGCGGCAGCTCGGCCGCGGCGGGTGGGTCGTCTGGAACCGGCCGCGCTGGCCGGCGTGATGAGCCGCGACGTCGCGATCTTCGGCCGCTACTGGAAGGCGACGACGTTCTCCTCGGTCGTGCAGCCGACGATCTACCTGCTCGCCTTCGGGCTTGGCTTTGGCTCGCTCGTCAAAACGATCGGCCACGTCAAGACGGTGCAGTACGTGGCGACGGGCACGGTCGCGACCGCGGTGCTCTTCTCCTCGGCCTTCCCGGGCATGTTCAATACGTTCATCCGCTGGCAGTTTCAGCGCACCTACGACGCGATGCTGGCCGCGCCGGTGGATGTAGAGGAGCTGATTACCGCGGAGGTTCTTTGGATCTCGCTGCGCGCCGGCGTCTACGGGATCGCGCCGCTGCTCGTGGGTTTCGCTTTCGGGCTCCCGCCCGAAGCCGGGATGCTGCTCGTGCCGCTGATCGGCTTCGTCACAGGTTTCGGCTTTGCGGCCTTCGGCGTCACCGTGGCGGCGATCGCCAAGACGATCGACAACTTCAACTACATAACGAGCGCGGTGCTGACGCCGATGTTCCTGATCGCCGGCACCTTCTTCCCGGTCTCGACCTTGCCGGACGGGATTCGCCAGATTGCGCAGGTGAACCCGCTCTACCACTGCGTGCAGCTCGTCCGCGATGCCTCGCTCGGAACGATGGGCTCGGCCGATCTCGGCCACGCCGTGGTGCTGCTCGCCTTCGCGCTGATTATGTGGCGCCTGGCGATCTCGCAGCTGGGTAGGCGCCTGATCGACTGACGGGCGCTTAGAGAACTTTCAGGCTTCTCTCACACTCGTCCTACAACGAACCTCGATGCTCCCGCTGTGACTTATTCCTGGGAGACGAGCTCCGCCACCGCACCGGCCACCGCCGCGCCGTCGATCGCGGCCGCTGCTGAGGCCGCATCGAGGACACGCCTGCGCGCACGCGCCATCGCCGTGCGCGCGCCGCGTCCGGAGCTGATCGGGCTGATCGTGCTCGCTGCTGTCCTGAACCTATGGGCGCTGAGTCGCAACGGCTGGGCGAACGAGTACTACAGCGCGGCGGTCCGCTCGATGAGCTCGAGCTGGCACAACTTCCTGTTTGCCTCGCTTGACCCGAGTGGTGTGATGACCGTCGACAAGCCGCCGCTCGCACTGTGGGTGCAGGCCCTGTCGGTACGGATCTTCGGCTACCACCCGCTGAGCATGCTCGTGCCGCAGGCGCTGATGGGCGTCGCGAGCGTCGCGCTGCTCTACGACCTCGTGCGCCGTCGCTTCGGCCGCGTCGGCGGCTTCGTAGCGGGCCTCGCGCTCGCGCTGACGCCGATGACGGTCGCGGTCTCGCGCCACAACAATCCCGACGCGCTGCTCGTGCTGTGCAGCGTCGCGGCGCTGTGGTGTGTGGTGCGTGGGCTCGAGCAGGGACGCACGCGCTGGATCGTTGCGGCCGGTGTGCTCGTGGGGCTCGGCTTCGAGACGAAGATGGGCGTCGCGCTAACCGTCGTGCCGGGGATCGTGGCGGCGTGGCTGTGGGTCGTGCCTGCGGGGCGCGGTCGCCTGCACGCCGTGCGTCAGCTGCTGGGCGGCGGCGCGGCGATGGTGCTCGTCGGGGGCGCGTGGCCTGCTCTCGTCGCACTCACGCCCGCGGCGGAGCGTCCGTGGATCTCAGGCACGAGCGACAACAGCATCTTCTCGCTGATCTTTGAATACAACGGTCTCGGTCGCGTCGATGGGCAAACCGGCGGCCCGGGGGGCGCGGGCGGTGGCGGCGGTGTGTTCGGCGGCGGCGCCGGGCCCTTGCGCCTGCTCAACTCCGCGCTCGGTGGACAGGTGGGTTGGCTGCTCGGCTTCGCGCTCGTTGCGGGGCTCGCGATCCTGCTCTCCTGCCGCCTGCGCCGCGGCGATGTGCGTAGCGGCTGGCTGATCGCGGTCGGTGGCACGTTCCTCGCGACGGCGGTTCTGTTCAGCGCCGCCAGCGGCATCTTTCACCCTTACTACGTAGCGCTACTGGCGCCGTTCGTCGCCGCGCTCCTCGGTGCAGGCATCGCGGAGCTGATCGGCGGTGGGCTGAACGCGCGGGTCGTGGGGCCGCTCGCGGTGCTCTCAGGCGTCGCCGTCGAGCTCGTCGTGCGCTCGCGCTACCCGGGGCAACTCAGCTGGCTCGTGCCCGTCCTGCTCGTGGTTGGCGCAGGGGCCGCGCTAGCGCTGCTCGCTTTCCGCGATCGCGCTGTGCGGATCGGGGCGCTCTCGGCAGCCGTAGCGGTGCTGCTCCTCGCGCCGGGCGTGTGGGCCTTCGATACGCTCGGCTATGCCACCAGCGGCACGTTTCCCGCAGGCGGTCCCGCCTCGGCCGCGGCTGAGGGCGGCCCGTTCGGTGGCCACGGATCTGGCCTGGTGCGCCGCTTCGGCGCGCGTGGGGCGCTGCCTGGAGGGCTTCGCCTGTTCGGCGCGGCTGCGCCAGGCGGCGCCGGTGGCTCTGGCGCGAGCGCCGGCGGCCCTCCCCCGGGCGCAGCCGGATTGCTTGGCGGCCAGGGTGGCCCGCCACCGGGCGCAGCGGGTGGCGGTGGCTTCTCGGGACCGGGTGGCGGCGGCCTCGGTGGCCCCTTCGGCGGCGGCGAGGGCTCGCTCAAAACGGTGCTCTCCTACGTCTCGGCGCACGGCGGCGGCACGGTGGCGGTGGCGAGCCAGTCGAGCGCGAGCTCGGCGATCATCAAAGGCGCGTACGTCGCAGGGATCGGCGGCTTCTCCGGCCGAGAGAGCGACGTCAGCGTCGTCTGGCTCGCGCAAGAGATCGCGGCGCGCAAGATTCGCTGGGTGGTTGGCGAACAGAGCGCCGTTGGTGGCGGCTTCAGCGGGCGCCTGCCGGGCGACACGCGCACCGGTTCGCGCAAGGCGATGAGTGCGGTCGCGAAGGCCTGCACGAAGGTCACGCTGTCGAGCTCATCCGGGTCGAGCAGCGGCACGCTCTATGACTGCGCAGGACACGCCGCCGCGCTCGCGAGCGCGGGCGCGCAAGAATCCACCTCGTGAGAGTTCTCGTCGTCGACGACGACCGTGCCGTGCGCGAAGCTCTGCGGCGCGCGCTCTCGCTCGCCGGCTACGAACCGCAGCTGGCCGAGGACGGTGAGCAGGCGCTCGAGCTGATCGCCCAGTCGGTGCCGGAGGTGCTCGTGCTCGATGTGGGTATGCCCGGCTTGGATGGGCTCGAGGTCTGCCGTCGCGTGCGTCTGATGGGCAGCCGTCTGCCGATCCTGATGCTGACGGCACGCGATGCGATCGCCGACCGCATCGATGGCCTCGACGCGGGCGCGGACGACTACATGGTCAAGCCGTTCGACGTCGGCGAGCTGAAGGCTCGACTGCGCGCACTGCTACGCCGCGCAAATCCCGACGTGGACAGCGGCGCGCTCACCTTCGGCGAGCTGCGCCTCGACGCCGACCGGCACGGGGCGCAGGTGGGCGAGCGTTTCGTGGAGCTGACGCGCACCGAGTATCAGCTGCTCGAGCTGCTGCTGCTCAACCCCCGCCGCGTGCTCTCCCACAGCCTGATCTACGACCGTGTCTGGGGTTATGACTTCGGCCCGACATCCAATGCGCTGCGCGTATACGTCGGCTACCTGCGGCGCAAGCTGGAGGATGCGGGTGCGCGTGGGCTGATCCACACGGTGCGCGGCGTCGGCTACTGCCTGCGCGAGCCGTGAGCGCGACACGATGAGCCTGCGCGCGCGCATCGCGGCGGTTGCGAGCCTGTCAGTCGCGCTCGCGGTGATCGCGGCCGCGATCGGGCTGTATGTCGCCGTGCGCTCCGATCTGCGCGGCGAAATCGATCATGCGCTGCGCGTGCGCGCCGCGGCATTCCAGCGTGTTTCCGGCCGCCCGCTCGGTATACAGGCGGGCGGCTTTCCCGGTGCGGACGCGAGAGCGGGCACTCAAGCGGGTGGAGATCCTCTGGCTCCCGGCAGCACGGCTCCCGGCAGCACGGGGCCGGGCGGCGCAGCTCGCCCGCGCGGCTTCCCCGGCGCAGTGGAGCCGGCGCCGTTCGGGGCGGCTTCGGGGTATGTGCAGTTCATCTCGCGCCAGGGCACCGTGTTCGTGCCGGGCGGGCAGGGCGCAGCGCCGACGCGCATCGCGATCTCTGCCGGGGATCGCAGCATCGCCGCCCAGGGCAGCGGTTCGACCCTGACTGATCGCAGCGTGAAAGGCACGCGGCTGCGCGTGCTCACGCTCGGCAGCGGCGCGGGCGCGCTGCTGATCGCGCGTCCTCTGACCGAGGTCGAACACGAGCTGAGCAGGCTGCTCTTGATCCTCGCGCTGATCGGTGCCGGCGGGATCATGCTCGCGGCGCTGCTGGGGACGCTGGTGGCACGCACAGCGCTCGCGCCGATCGTGCGCTTCACCAACCGCACCGAGACGCTGACGGGGAGCCTCGACCTGTCCGAGCGGCTGGACGTCCGTGGTCGGGATGAGCTCGCGCGCCTGGCGGAGAGCTTCAATGGCACGCTCGACGCGCTCGAGCGCTCGGTGCAGGCGCAGCGCCATCTGATCGCCGACGCGAGCCATGAGCTGCGCACGCCGATCTCCTCGCTGCGCGCGAACATCCAGGTTCTCGGCGAAGCGGAGCGCCTGGCGCCGCAGGAGCAGGCAGCGCTGCGCCAGGACATCGTCGATGAGCTCGACGAGTTGACCGCGCTGGTCGGCGACGTGCTCGAGCTCGCGCGCGGCGCCGCTGCGCCGGGACAGACAGACGATGTGCGCCTCGATGAGCTCGTCGTGAACACCGTGGAGCGCGCGCGGCGGCGGAGCGATCTGCATTACGCGCTCGATCTCGAGCCGACGACCGTGAGCGGGGAGGGCGAGCGAATCGGCCGCGCCGTCTCGAACCTCGTGGAGAACGCCGGCAAGTGGAGTCCTGCGGGTGCAACGGTCGAGGTGGTTCTCAAGGCGGGCGTGCTGGCCGTGCGCGACCATGGACCCGGCTTCCAGGAGCGCGACCTGCCGTTCGTCTTCGACCGCTTCTACCGCGCGCAGGACGCCCGCAGGCTGCCCGGGTCCGGGCTCGGCCTCGCGATCGTGCGCCAGGCCGCGGAGTCCTGTGGTGGCTTCGTGGAGGCCAGGAACGCCACCGGTGGCGGAGCGCTCCTGCGGGTCGGCTTTGGGACGCCGGTCGAGCGGCAGGTCTGACGCACTGTCGCAAATTCCGACGAGTGGTATAAGCAGGCTTGACTATTCGTCATGCGAGGCTCTAACAGTCGTCTAATCGCGGAAGGAGAGTCCCAGCGATCGTCTAATAAGGAATTCGGAAGTCCCGCAACTTTCGGACGTATCCGGAGTCGTGAGGGGTAGAGGCTAGATGCTGCTGTCAACTGGGAGGTCGGGAATGAGGGTTCAGGTTCGTCTTTCGCTGCTAGCGCTGCTATTGGCAGCGGTGGTTTTCGTCGTGCCGGCGGTCGCCCAGGCGGCGGAATTCCCCGCGATCGAAAAGTTCGTCGCGACCAACTGCACGGTCGAAACCTGCGGGCAGGAAGACGTGCTCGGACCGTTCTTCGAGCCAAAGGCGAAAGTGACCGTCAAAGAAGCCGAAAAAGAAGGCTTCACGCAGGCCGGCGGCCGTGTCCCGTTCGGCGTCACGGACTTCAAGATCGCGACCTTCGAAGAAGGCAAACCGGAAACTTCCCCAGGGGCATACCCCAAGCAGATCCCGACGTCGCTCGTCACCCACCTCCGCACCGACGTTGCCCCGGGACTTGCCACCAACCCCTTCGCCGTGGCCCAGTGCTCGGCAGCGAACTTCGGAACCACGGAAGCGGTCCCCGGCTCCGGTTTCTACGCCGCGCCGAAATGTGCCGAAGGCGGGGAAAGTACGGTGCTCGGCACCAACAACGTCACGGTCTACGCCGGACCGACCGCAAAAGACATCCCGCTCTCGGGCAAGGTCTACAACCTCGAACCCGAAGAAGGCCTCGCCTCGGAGTTCGGCGTCGCGCTGAGTATCCCGCAGCCCCTGTCCGCGGGCGCGCTAGCCGCAGGCTTCAAAGAAGCTGAAGAAAAAGGCGCGGTCCAGGGTGAACACGGGTTCCCCACGAAAGTCCAGCAGGAAGCGCTCGAGGCTGGCGAATACTTCGCCCACACCCTGATCAAGGGCAACGTGGAATGGGGCAAGCAGGCCAACGGCACCAACCAGGGCGACTACCACGACTACTTTGAAATCGACGTTTCGCCGAAGCTGCCGCTGATCCGCTCCCGGCTCGTCTTCGAAGGCACGAACGGCAACGGCGCGTTCGTCACGAACGCGACCAGCTGCCCGGGCCACAACACGACGACGCTCAAAGAGACCGACCTCGAAGGCACGACCGTCAAATCGGAATTCACGACGCCGATCGGCCTCGAAAACTGCAAAGCGGTGCCGTTCGAACCCAGCTTCGGGCTGACGCCTGAAACGACGGTTGCCGACGAAGGCGACGGGATCACGACCACCGTCGCACTTCCGCAGAACCCGAAAGCGCTCGAGAGCTCAGAGCTCAAGGAAGCCGTCGTGAAGCTGCCCGAAGGGATGACGTTGAACCCCTCGGCCTCGGCCGGCCTGACGGCCTGCACCCCGGCGCAGGCGCGAGTTCACAGCTCCACGCCCGGCGTTGACTGTCCCGCGTCCTCTGAAATCGGCACCGTGGCACTCGAAGTGCCGACGCTGCCCGCGGGTTCGCTCACGGGCAAGATCTATCTCGGTGGCCCGGAATCCGGGCCGATCACCGAACCGCCGTACACGATCTACGTCGATGCCGAGTCGACCCGCTTTGGCGTCTCGGTCAGACTGACCGGTCTGACGGTTCCCGACCCCACCACGGGCCAGATCGTCACGACGTTCCCCTACCCGGAAAACCCGGAACAGCCGTTCACGAGCATCGCGCTCAAATTCAAGGGCGGCGCGCTCTCGCCGATCGCCAACCCGATCAGCTGCGCCACCGGTACGGCGACCGGGAGCTTCATCCCGTTCTCCGAACCGGGAACGACCAAGAACGTGTTCCCCTCGTTCGCGTCGACGGGTTGCGCTTCGCCGGTGGCCTTCGCGCCGACCCAATCGACCGCGAATCAGACACCGACGGCGGGTGCACACACCTCGTTCACCTTCAACCTCGAACGACCGGCGGCCAACCAGTTCGTCTCGCAGGTCAAGACGACGCTGCCGGCTGGTCTGGTCGGAGCGATTCCGGCTGCGACACAGTGCCCAGAACCTGGCGCCGCCAAGGGCGAATGCCCGGCGTTGAGCCAGATCGGAACCGCCACGGTGCTCGCGGGCTCAGGCCCGACGCCCTACCAGTTCACCGGTCCGGTGTACCTCACGGGCCCCTATAACGGTGCGCCGTTTGGGCTCTCGATCAGCGTGCCGGCCGTCGCCGGTCCGTTCAACCTCGGCTCGGTCGTGACGCGGGCGATGATCAACATCGACCCGTCGACCGCACGCGTCACCGTGACGAGCGTGCTGCCGAGGATCGTCAAGGGAGTGCCGCTGCGTGTCCGGCGTATCTCGGTTGCCGTGACCAAGCAGGGATTCATGCTCAACCCGACCAACTGCGGCGTGCTCAGCACGGACTCCGCGATCACGGGCTTCGTGCCGGGATCGACGGAAAGCACGACTGCCACGCTGACCTCGCCGTTCCAGGTCGGCAACTGCTCTGCGCTGGCCTTCAAGCCGAAATTCAAGGCCACGACCGGCGCGAAAACCTCGAAAGCAAACGGCGCGAGCCTTGAAACGACGATCAGCGAGGCGCCCGGCGGAGCGAACATCAAATCGGTGCTCGTGCAGCTACCCAAGCAGCTGCCCTCGCGCCTGACGACGCTCCAGAAAGCATGTACGGAAGCGGCGTTCGCGGCCAACCCGTACAGCTGTCCGGCCGGTGCCTTCGTGGGTACCGTGCGGGCCAACACGCCGTTGCTGGCGACCAAAATGCAGGGTCCCGCGATCCTCGTCTCCCACGGCGGACAGGCGTTCCCCGACCTCGACCTCGTGCTCGAAGGCGAAGGGGTGCGCGTGATCGTGGTCGGCAACACGAAAATCACCAAAGGGATCACGACCACGAACTTCGCGACCACGCCGGACGTGCCGGTCACGAGCATCACGGTCAACCTCCCGACCGGGCCCCACTCGGCGCTCGCCGCATTCGGAAACGTATGCGCCAAGCCGCTGGTGATGCCGACGACGATCACCGGCCAGAACGGGCTCGTGCTCAAACAGAACACGCGCATCGCCGTGAAGGGATGCGGTGTGAGGATCGTCGGTCACAAGGTCGTCGGTAACACCGCCTACCTGACGGTGCAGACACCGGCGGCCGGCCGCATCAGCGGCAGCGGCGCGAGTGTCGCGACGGTCTACCGTCGCTTCAACGGTGCGAAGCACGCCGTGTCGCTGCGTATCCCGCTGTCCGGGAGGGGTCGCAGCAGGCACCGCCCGCTGCGCGCGAAGATCCGTGTCGGCTTCGTGGCCAAGCACGGCGGCAGTCACTCGGCTGCAACGATCACGGTCACTTTCCGCTGAGCAACACACGTCTGGGGCGGCGCTCGCCGTCCCAGACGTAGCTCACCAACGGGTCGCTCGCGAGGACTCGCTCGCCGAACGCCGCCGGATGCCGTAAATTGACTGCATGGATGTCGTGTCAGGTACGGATACCTCGACTCCGGATGTGGGCGTCGATCGCCTGCTCACCGGCATCCGCCGTCTGACCGCGCTCGCCGACAGCGCCTCCGACGCCGACACGATCTTCCGCGCGATGGCCCGTGAGCTGCTCTCGGTATCGGGCGCTGAGGAGGTGCACATCCACCATCTCGGTAGCAATGAGCAAGAGGACGAGCTCGTCGCCGTCTACATGTTCGCGGGCGAAGGGCGACTGAGCTATCTCTCCCCGCGCGCCGAGCGCCCGCCGGGCGTCAGCTGGGTCGCAAGCACCGGGCAGAGCTTTCTGGCAGCCGAAGCGGAGGAGTTCCGCGCGAGCGTCCCACGCCTGGCCGCGACGGGCGAGCTGAGCGCTGCGCTGTTGCTGCCGCTCGCGGATCGGGGCGAGGTCGAGGCGGTCGTGATCCTCGTGCGCCGCGTATCCGCGGTGTTCGGTGCTCCCGCGATCGAGCTGGCCACGGCGCTGGTCGAGCAGACCGCGACGGCGCTGGCGCTCGTGCGCGCGCGCGCCGAGGCGGGTACGGATGCGGTCACCGGCTGCATGAACCATCGCGCGATGCGTCGTCGCCTGGGCGAGGAGATCGGTCGCGCGACGCGCACAGGTGGCCCACTCTCCTGCCTGCTGCTGGACCTTGACGACTTCAAGCTCGTCAACGACCAGCACGGCCATGGCGCGGGCGATGCGATGTTGCGTGCGGTGGTGCACGCGCTCGTCAAAGAGTTCCGCGCTTTTGATCGCGTCGCGCGCTACGGCGGCGATGAGTTCGTCGTGATCCTCCCCAACGCGGAGCTCGAGAGTGCCGCGGCGGCGGCGGCCAGAGCACTCGACCGACTGCATGCGTTGCCGGGTCCGGGCGTCGCCGGGCCGGGTGTCTCGGCGTCTATCGGCGTCGCTCAATGGCAGTCGGGGATGAGCACCGACGAGCTGCTCGAGGCCTGTGATACGGCGCTGCTGCGCTCCAAGCGCCAGGGCAAGGGTCGCGTGACGCGCGCCGCCGAGCCGGCCGTCTGAGTCGCCCGCGCGCCGCTGCTCAGCTCCGCGCGCGGACAGCTTGCGGGTCTGACTCTGCGAGACTGCTGCTCGCCCCTGTAGAGCACTCGTAGCCGGGAGATGACCATGTCGCAGAATAGTTTTGGCGCCAAGGACACGCTCGTCCTCGCCGGGAGAAAGCACGAGATTTTTCGCCTCGACGCGCTCCAGCAGCGCTTCGACGTCGCACGGCTACCGTTCTCGCTGAAGGTCCTGCTCGAGAACCTGCTGCGCACCGAGGGCAACGGCTCGGTTGAGGCTGCCGACATCGAGGCGCTCGCCTCCTGGGATGCGAAGGCACAGCCGAGCAAGGAGATCGCCTTCTCGCCAGCGCGCGTGCTGATGCAGGACTTCACCGGTGTGCCCGCCGTCGTTGATCTCGCCGCGATGCGCGATGCGATGGCCGAGATGGGCGGCGACCCCGCCAAGATCAACCCGCTCGCGCCCGCCGAGCTCGTCATCGACCACTCCGTGCAGGTCGACGCGTTCGGCACGCGCGACTCCTTCCGCTTCAACGCCGAGCGCGAGTTCGAGCGCAACCAGGAGCGCTACGCCTTCTTGCGCTGGGGGCAGGGTGCCTTCGATGACTTCGCGGTGGTGCCGCCGGACACGGGGATCGTGCATCAGGTCAACCTCGAGTATCTCGCGCGCGTCGTCTTTGAGAACGAGAAGACCGGCCAGGCCTACCCGGACACGCTCGTCGGCACCGACTCGCACACGACGATGGTCAACGGTCTCGGCGTGCTCGGCTGGGGCGTCGGCGGCATCGAGGCGGAGGCGGCAATGCTCGGCCAGCCGATGTCGATGCTGATCCCGCAGGTCCTCGGTGTGCAGTTGCACGGCGAGTTGCCCGAGGGCACGACGGCCACCGATCTCGTGCTGACCGTCACCGAGATGCTGCGGGCGCGCGGCGTCGTCGGGATGTTTGTCGAGTTCTACGGCGCCGGCGTGGGCGCGCTGCCGATCGCAGACCGCGCGACGATCGGCAACATGTCGCCCGAGTTCGGCTCGACCTGCGCGATCTTTCCGATCGACGCCGAGACGCTCACCTATCTGGAGCTCTCGGGTCGCTCCAGCGAGCAGATCGCGCTGGTCGAGACATATGCCAAGGAACAGGGCATGTGGCACGACGAGAGCTCTGAGCAGCCGACCTTCTCGGACACGATCGAGCTCGACCTCGCGACCGTCGAACCGAGCCTCGCGGGACCCAAGCGTCCACAGGACAGGGTTCCGCTCAACGGCGCCCGCGACGCCTTCCGCCAGGCGCTCGGCGACTACGTACCCAGTGACGGCGAGCAGGCCGACGCCCAGGACGAGGGGGTCGCAGAGTCCTACCCGGCGTCTGACCCTCCCGCCAACGGCGTGCCCGGCCACAAGCCCGCCCCGCAGCCCTCCTCGGCGCCCGTACACGCGAGCGCAGCGGCAACGGCGACCCGCGCGAGCTCGCCCACGCCGGTCACGCTCGACGGTGAGAGCTTCGAGCTCGACCACGGGCACGTCGTGATTGCGGCGATCACGAGTTGCACGAACACCTCCAATCCCTCCGTGATGATCGGCGCGGGCATCCTCGCGCGCAACGCGCTTGCCCGTGGCCTGCGCTCAAAGCCCTGGGTTAAGACATCGCTCGCGCCCGGTTCGAAGGTCGTCACCGAATACCTCGACCGCGCCGGGCTGACAGAGCCGCTCGAGCAGCTCGGCTTCAACCTCGTCGGCTACGGCTGCACGACCTGCATCGGCAACTCCGGCCCGCTGCCCGAGGAGGTCTCCGCGGCGGTGAACGAGGGCAATCTGGCGGTCGCCTCGGTGCTTTCGGGCAACCGCAACTTCGAGGGGCGGATCAACCAGGACGTGAAGATGAACTATCTCGCCTCGCCGCCGCTGTGCGTCGCCTACGCGCTGGCGGGAAGCATGGATCTCGACATAGTCGCCGACCCACTCGGCCAGGACGAAGATGGCAACGACGTCTATCTGCGCGACATCTGGCCCTCCGAGCACGAGGTCGCCGAGACGATCGGCGAGGCGGTGCGCGCGGATATGTTCCACAAGAGCTACGGCGAGGTATTTGCGGGCGATGAGCGCTGGAACGGCCTCGCGGTGCCCGAGGGCGAGCGCTTCGCCTGGGATCAGCAGTCGACGTATGTACGCCTGCCCCCCTACTTCCAGGGGATGCCTGCCGAGCCCGAGGCGGTGCGCGACATCGAGGGTGCGCGCGTGCTCGCGCTGCTCGGCGACAGCGTCACCACCGATCACATCTCACCCGCCGGCGCGATCAAGCGCGACGGTCCGGCGGGCGCCTACCTCCAAGAGCAGGGCGTCGAGCCGCGCGACTTCAACTCCTACGGCTCGCGCCGCGGCAACCACGAGGTGATGATGCGCGGCACCTTCGCCAACATTCGCCTACGCAACCTGATCGGAGGCGGCGCGGCGCTGCCCGGAAGGGGGCTTCACGCGCTACCTGGCCGACGGCTCCGCCGAGCAGATGTCGATCTACGACGCGGCCATGCGCTACATGGCCGAGGGCATCCCGCTCGTGCTGCTGGCCGGGCGCGAGTACGGCTCGGGCTCCTCGCGCGACTGGGCCGCGAAGGGCACGAAGCTGCTCGGCGTCCGAGCGGTGATCGCACAGAACTACGAGCGCATCCACCGCTCCAACCTCGTCGGCATGGGCGTGCTGCCGCTGCAGTTCCCCGACGGCGAGAGCGCGTCCTCGCTGGGCCTGAGCGGTGAGGAGACCTTCACGATCACGGGGCTGGCCGCGGCGATGGAGGGTGGAGGCAGCCCACCTCAGCAGGTCCGCGTGCGTGCCACGCGCGAGGGAGGCGAGCCGCTCGAGTTCGATGCGCGCGTGCGTATCGACACGCCGCGCGAGGCCGAGTACTTCCGCCACGGCGGCATCCTCCAATACGTCCTGCGCGCGCTGCTGGCGGAGCGATGACCCAGCCGCGACGCACGGCGCGAGCAGCCAAGCTCAAAGGCGGCAAGGGCTACCCGGAGGTACTTGCCGAGCTGCTGGACGCGCGCGGGCCTTCGGGCTATGAGGACGCGCCCGCGGCGGTGTGGCGCAGGGCGGCCGCGAAGTTCGCGACCGTCAGCACCGACCTCATCGGCACGCCGCTGGCGCTCGTGGCGCCCGCGCACGGCGATGAGCGCTCCGCGCGACGGCTGCTCGTGATGGGGCACATCGACGAGATCGGCCTGATCGTCACCCACATCGACGACGACGGCTACCTGTGGTTCCGCGAGGTCGGTGGCTGGGATGCGCAGATCCTCGTCGGCCAGCGCGTCGTGATCGACACGCGCGAGGGCGCCGTGGCGGGCGTCGTCGGCAAGAAGCCGATCCATTTGCTGCGCGAGGATGAGCGCAAGAAGGTCGCGACGATCCCCGACCTGCACATCGACATCGGCGCGCGTGACGGCAAGCAGGCGAGCACGATGGTGCGCGTCGGCGACGTCGCGGTGATCGATGCGGCGCCAGTTCAGATGCCCAACGAACGGCTTGCAGCTCGCGCGCTAGACAACCGTCTGGGGTCCTTCGTTGCGCTCGAGGCCGCGCGACTCGTGGCGCAGGCGGGCGGCGCTCACTGGGAGCTCGCGTCGGTCGCGGCGGCCCAGGAGGAGACGACTTTCGGAGGCTCGCGCACGAGCGCTTTCTCGCTCGAGCCCGACGCGGCGATCGTGATCGACGTCACGCACGCCACCGACGCTCCCGGGATCGACGTCAAGGGCGCGGGCAAGCACGAGCTTGGCTCGGGTCCTGTGATCAGCCGCGGCTCGACCCTCAACGAGGGCCTCTTCGAGCTGCTCTACGCGGCGGCCACGGCCGAGAAGATCCCCTTCACCGTCGAGGCTTCAGGGCGCGCCACCGGCACCGACGCGGACGCTGTTCACCTCAGCCGCGGCGGCGTGCCCACGGCCCTCGTCTCGATCCCGATCCGCTACATGCACTCACCCGTCGAGCTCGTGCAGCTCGACGACGTCCACGCCTGCGCGCGGCTCGTCGCCGCGGCGGCGCTGCGACTGGAGCCCGACAGCTCCTTCGCGCGCTGAGTCACCCAACGCGCGAAGCGCTGCCGGCAGCGATCGCTAGGCGCTCGCTGTCTCCAATTCGGTCATCGCAGGGATCTCATAAGCCTTGCCCGGGCAGCCGCCGACGACAAGCATCTGCAGCCCCGAAGGGCCTGAGTGGACCTTGCGTTTGACGCCGGTGCCGACGCGCACGAAGACGTCCTTGGCGAGCTCGACGCGCTCGCCTTCGATGTCAATCCAGCCGGAGCCGTCGAGCCCCAGGTAGACCTCCTCCTGCCCGTCTTCTGCGTGATCGTGTTCGGGATAGTCGCCGTAGTCGGCGGGCATCCGGATGACCTGCAGCCCGAACGAGCTGACCCCCAGCTCGGCGCGTGCCTTCACGAAGCCGCCACCGAAGCCGGCCTCCATCTCACCTATGTTCTTTGCCGTGTAGTTAGTCATCGCTCGACCTTAACGGATCTATCCTGGTAGCAGGATCGCGAGCTGGCGTGACTGCGCGAGTAGCGTCCCGTCGGCGGCCCAGAACATCCCGTCCTCCTCGAAGAAGCCTTCGTGGATGAGGCCGCCGCGGATGCGTGCGAGCACCAGCTCGTTCGGATCGGGCTGCGGATAGCGCGGGAGCGCCGTGCGGAAGTGCACGGTCAGATCGATCGTCGGCGCCGGGTTGGGCGCGGAGGTGCGCATGAACGGGGCCGGGATCAGCGCGTCGCTGAAGAACGCGAGTGCGAGCGGGTCGAGCACGCGCGGCTCGGCCAGGCCGAGCCAACCCCCGAGCTCCATCGGCTGCTCGGCGTCCGCGAAGGGCATCCCTCCGATACGTGGCTGCAAGACGATGTGGCGCGCGAAGGGTGGGGCTCCGTGCTTGATCAGCGAACCCGGCTCGCGCTCCGCGTCAGGGCCCACCACCGCGGGCATCTCGATGTCGGATATCTCCGGTCCATTCCACGCCTTCGAGAAGGCGCTGAGGACAAGCGCCATCAGGCGTCCGTCTTGCTCCATGCGCGCGGAGAGCGTGCTCAGCGAACGCCCGACACGCTCGAGCGTCACGTCGATCGTGACCGGACCGGGCTCAGGCGCGCGTGCGTAGTGGATCGTCAGCGAGCGCGGGGAGCGCGACGCATCGGCGACGGTCTCGGTGAGCGCGCGCAGCAGCATCGCGGCGAGGTAGCCCCCGTGCGGGCCGCGCCCCGCGCGCCAACCGTGCGAGACCTTAGCTGAGAAGCGCCGCGTGGTCTCGCTCTGATCTTGCAGCTGAACAGCCGTGTCGCGGTCAAACTCGCCCGGCTCGTGCGGCCTCAGCTCAGCCGCCTCGAGGTCTGCCAGCTCGGGCTCAGCCACGCACTAGCCGCTTGTAGGTGATGCGGTGGGGACGGTCCGCGGCGGCCCCGAGCAGCGTGCGGCGGTGCTCCTCGTAGGCCTCGAAGTTGCCCTCGAACCACGTCACCTGCGAGTCGCCCTCGAAGGCCAGCACGTGCGTCGCGACGCGATCCAAAAACCAGCGGTCGTGGGAGATCACGATCGCGCAACCGGGGAACGCGAGCAGCGCGTTCTCAAGCGCGCGCAGCGTGTCGACATCGAGATCGTTCGTGGGCTCGTCCAGCAACAGCAGGTTGCCGCCGCTGCGCAGCAGCTTGGCGAGGTGCACGCGGTTGCGCTCTCCACCGGAGAGCTTGCCGATCCGCGCCTGCTGGTCTGAACCCTTGAAGTTGAAGCCCGCGGTGTACTGGCGCGAGTTGACCTCGCGATCGCCGACCTTGATTTGGTCATAACCTTCGGAGATCTCCTCCCAGACCGTCTTCTTCGGATCCAGCGAGTCGCGCGACTGATCGACGTAGGCGAGCTTGACCGTGTCGCCGACCTCGAGCTTGCCGCTGTCGGGGCTCTCCTCGCCGGTGATCATCCGAAACAGCGTCGTCTTGCCGGCGCCGTTGGCGCCGATCACGCCGACGATCCCGGCACGCGGGAGGTCGAAGGACAGCGACTCGATCAGCAGGCGATCGCCGAAGCCCTTGGAGAGGTCTGTCGCGGTCAGGACCTTGCCGCCGAGGCGCGGGCCGGGGGGAATGTGGATCTGGACCTCGTCGAGCTTGACGTTGCGCTCTTCGGAGACGAGCTCCTCGTAGCGCGCTAGACGCGCCTTGGACTTCGTGCGTTTGCCCTTTGGGTTCGTGCGCACCCATTCGAGCTCGGCGGCGATCGTGCGCTCGCGCCCCTTTTCCGAGCGCTCTTCCTGGGCCATGCGCGCCTGCTTCTGCTCGAGCCAGCTCGAGTAGTTGCCCTGATAGGGGATGCCCTTGCCGCGGTCGAGCTCGAGGATCCAGCCGGCGACGTTGTCGAGGAAGTAGCGGTCGTGGGTGACAGCGACGATCGCGCCCTTGTACTCGGCCAGATGCTGCTCGAGCCACGCGACGGACTCCGCGTCGAGGTGGTTGGTGGGCTCGTCCAGCAACAGCAGGTCAGGTGCGCGCAGCAACAGGCGGCAGAGCGCCACGCGGCGGCGCTCGCCGCCGGAGAGATTCGTGACGGCCGCGTCAGGCGGCGGCAGACGCAGCGCGTCCATCGCGTATTCGAGCTGCGTATCGAGATTCCAGGCGTCGGCGGCGTCGATCTTCGCCTGAATCTTGCCGAACTCCTCAGCGGTCTCATCAGAGTAGTTGGCGGCGAGCTCGTTGAAACGGTCGAGCAGCGCCTTGGTCTCGGCGACGCCGTCCTCGACGTTGCCCTTGACGTCCTTTGACTCATCGAGCTGGGGCTCTTGGTCGAGCATGCCGACGGTCGCACCCGGAGCGAGCGCCGCCTCGCCGCGGTACTCCTGATCGACCCCCGCCATGATCCGCAGCACGGTCGACTTGCCGGCGCCGTTGTAGCCGAGCACGCCGATCTTGGCGCCGGGATAGAAGGCCAGCGTGAGGTTGTCGAGCACGGTCTTGTCCGGGGCGTGGATCTTGGACAGGCGGTGCATCGTGAAGATGTATTGAGAGGACATTCGCACGCAGGATAGAGGGATGAGAATCCCGTCGACCCTCGCTAACGTTGTCGGGTCATATGCCCACGAGCGTCCTCGATATCGAGCAGCACCTGCTCCTCCTGGAGCTCGAGGCCCCCTTCAACAAGCGCGACGTCCAGTTGGCACGTCGTCGCATGGCAAAGCGCTGGCACCCCGATGTCGCTCCGCAGGGGCGCCAGTATGAGCACGAGCGCCATCTCAAGGCGATCAACGAGGCCGCCGACCAACTCGAGCGCCTCGCGGAGGGCTCGCGCGGGGGGCAGGTCTCACGCAACGCAGTAAAAGTCAGCGCCGCGGCAGCGCGCCGCGAACGCGAGGAGGCGGGGCGGCGCGCTTATGAGGCCGAGCAGCGCGCGCGGGCGCACGCGCAGGATCGCGCTAAGCACGACCCTTTTGGCAGCCGCGTGCCCGACCACTCGGTCGTGCACCGCTACGCGCGCTGCATCTCCTATCCCGAGTGGGGTGTGGGCACCGTCACCGGGATCTACTTCTCCCAGGACAACGGCGACGACGCGATCGAGGTGCAGCAGTGGGCGCGCGTGAAGTTCAGCCACGGCGTGCGCACCGTGCCGGCGGGGAGCATGAAGTTCGTCGACTTCTCAAAGCCCGACCCCGGCTCCGAGCGTGTCGAGCGCTTCCTCGTGGCGGCGCAGCGGGCGATGGCCGAAGGCGAGTACGAGCTCGCTGCGCGACGGCTGATCTATGCGCGCGACGCCGATCCGCGCAACGTCGCGGTGCTGCGCCTGATGACGCTCGCCTTCTGGCAGGCCGGCAAACTCGATGAGGCCGCGCGCGCCGTGCGCGACTGGGCGCGTGTCGATGGGAAACGGCCGGCTCCGCACCGCTTCGCCGCACGCATCTATGAAGACATCGGCGCCTACGATCTCGCTGAGGAGGCCGCCGAGCGCGCAGCACAGCGCGGCCCGAGCGACGCTGGCGCCTGGGAGCGGCTGGGGCGGCTACGGCTGCGGTTGCTCGACCGCGAGGGCTCGCTAGAGGCGTTTCGCCGCGCGCTCGGCCTTGGCGGCGGCGGCGAGGTGGCGGATCTGATCGCCCAGGCGCTCGCGCTCGAGCCGAGCGTCGCGCGCTGAATCCGGCCGCTCACGCCGGCAGGATGTTGACCGCACGCGAGACGATCAGCCCGATCGTCACGAGCGAGACGATCGACTGCACACCCATGATGCTCTTGGTGACGGGTGTCAGTGGCATCGTGTCGGTCGGTGAGAAGGCGGCGGCGTTGGTCAGCGAGACGTAGAGGTAGTCGATGAATTTGGGTCGCCAGTCGCGCGGCTCGATGCGATCGTCGGACATCTGCGGAAACAGGAAGTCGGGTGCCCCGTCTGCTCCGGCTGCGCGGCGCCCGGGTCCGCCGCGATCGATCTCCCAGTACCACAGGCCGAAGATCAGGAAGTTGGTGAGCCAGATCACCACGCCGGCGACGATCAGTTCCTGTCCCTTGTTGACATTGTGGTGCAGCAGGTAATGGGTCAGTGCCGCCAGCGAGAAGATGTTGGCGGCGCTCACGAGCGCCACGAGCGCGACGGCGGTGCGTCGGCGCAGCATGTGCTCCCCCTCGAGCTCGCGCGGCGTCGCCATCGCCAGGCCGAGCACGAGCGCGCCCTCAAGCGCGGGCAGCAGCCACGTCGGGCCCACGGTCAGGCGCTCTGGGAGGCTCAGCTGAAGGCCGATCGCGGCGAGCACCGTGAGCTGAGCCGGCCAGACCGATTCCACGACGCCGGGTGGCGGATAGCTGCGCCCCGCTGGGACTAGGGCTTGCTCTGGCATTGAGCCAGAGCGTAAGGGCCGGGGCGGCGGTCAAAGCGGGCGCCCGAGGAGCTTCCCGTGGCGGCGGTGGTTGCGATCGGGGCGCGCTAGCCTGGAGGTTGATGGGCCTCGAGAACCCCGTGCACCTCCTCTTTATAGGCATCATCGCACTGCTCGTGCTCGGGCCCAAACGCCTACCCGAGCTCGCGCGTGCGCTCGGGCACGGCCTGCGTGAGTTTCGCGAGTCGGTCAGCGGCCAGGGCGCGGCGCCGGACATTCACGAGGCGCTCAGGCAGGAGCAGGCCGTGGCGCAACCGGACCCGGCCGCGCCGCCAGTGCCGGGCGAGACGGCGAGCACTCAGGCTGCGCCCGGGGAGTAGCGCGCCGGCTCGTGCGCAAGGCGGCGGCTGCGGCTTCAGTGCTCCGGTCCGCTGTGAACGCTAGGTTGCTCCGATGCGCCTGATCGTCGCCCGCTGCGAGGTCTCCTATGTCGGTCGTCTCAGCACTGTTCTGCCCGAGGCGGTTCGCCTCCTGATGGTGAAGCCCGACGGCACCTTCATGGTCTGGGCCGACGGCGGAGGGCCGAACGTCAAGCCACTGAACTGGATGATTCCGCCCACGGCGGTCGAGGAGCAGCGCGATTCCAGCGGACATCTCGAGCGTCTGATCGTGCGCACGCTCAAGCGCGAGGACGAGCGACTCGATATTGGCATCGCTGAGGTGCTCTCCGACGTCGAGCACGAGCTCGACACGCTCGTTTCGCTTGAGAAGGAGGGCCTTGAGCGCGAGCTACAGGAGCTGCTGGCAGACGCGCCGCAGTGGTGCGGGGAGGGCCTGCGTCTGGTCAGGCGCGAGTGGCCGACCGACATCGGCCCGGTCGATTTGATGTGCAGGGATGGAGAGGATGAGTGGATCGCGGTTGAGATCAAGCGCATCGCGACGATCGACGCGGTCGAGCAGCTCAGTCGCTACCTCGAGCGAATTCGTTTGGACCCGGCGATGGGCTCCTGCCGGGGCGTGCTGGCCGCGCAGGTGATCAAGCCGCAGGCGCGCGTGCTGGCGATCTCGCGGGGGATCGCATGCGTCGAGGTCGACCCGCTGATTCTGCGCGGTGAGCGTGAGCCCGAGCTGCGCCTGTTCGCCGCCTGAACCCTGCCGTATTGACGAGGTATGAGCTAGCACCAGCAAGGGGAGCCAGATCGGCTCTCGGGAGCCTTTCTGTGGCTTGGGCCTTGATCGCCTCAGCCTCGGCCAGAGCAACCTCGGCGGCCATCCGTCCGGTCAGGGGTCGAGCCGGAAGCGGGTGTCGCGACCGTGGCGGCGCCGCTGAGTGCATCCCACCGCCCTACAAAAAGTGGCCTCTACGCATCCGCCTCAGCCCGTATCCTCCGGCTGATGGTCGACTGGAGCAGCGAGGAGGACGTCAAGTTCCACTTCCTGCTGCCCTACCTCGAAGAGCGGGGCTACAAGAAGGACTGCGTTCAGTTCAACGTCAGCATTGAGGTCCAGGAGGGACGCAAGCGAAAGACGATCTTCGCAGACGCCGTCGTCTACGCCACGGCCAAACACAACGCCCCGCTTGTCCTCTGCGAGACGAAGGCACCCGACGAAATCCTGGACCGCAAGGTCCGCGATCAGGCGATCTCCTACGCCAGGCTGCTGCCACGCATCGTCCCGCTGGCGCTGACCACAAATGGCGCCCAGATTCAGGTGTTCCAGACGCTGAACAAGAATCGAATCAAGGAGCTGCCGGACCGGAAAGAGCTTCAGGCCGACATTGTCAACTTCGTCATCAGCAAAGAGCTGCAGGAGACCCTCCGTCAGGAAGCTCGCCACGAGCTGTTCATTATCGACGACGTCCAAACTTTCAAGCGAATCCTGCGGTCGTGCCACAACGAGATTCGCAATAACGAGGGGTACGATCCGGTCGCAGCCTTCGACGAGATGTCCAAGGTTCTGTTCTGCAAGCTCTATGAGGAGAAGACCAACCCGGATCGCAACCGATTTCGCCTCGCAGTGTTCGACGATACGCTCAAAGACCTCAACGTCAACGTCGTCACACAGATATTCGAGGAGACCAAGAAGGCCCCTAACTACGCCGGCCTATTTGCCCCGGACTCGTCGATCGAGCTTCAAGACCTGACGGTCCGTCGGATCGTCGAGCTATTCGAGAGCTATGACCTGTCGCTCACGGCTTTTGACGTCAAGGGTGAGGCGTTTGAGTATTTCCTGAGCGACACCTTCACGGGCGGTCTCGGTGAGTACTTCACCCCGCGCAATGTCGTCGAATTCATGGTCGAAGCCATCGATCCGAAGATCGGTGAGACGATCGTGGACCCGTTCTGTGGCACTGGCGGTTTTCTTATCTTCGCTTTCGATGTCGTCGGCTCGAAGATTCGTGTGCAGGACTTCTCTGACGACGAGAAGGAGCGGTGGCGCCTTGAGCTGTCCAACCGGTCGCTGTCTGGCACGGATTGGAAGGAGCGCACATCACAAGCCTGCAAGATGAACATGATGGTGCACGGTGATGGTAGCGCCGGAATTTTCAAGGCCCACGGCCTGAAGGATGTGTCCGATCGCATCGAAGAGGAGGCCTTCGATGTCTGCCTCACCAATCCGCCGTTTGGTGCCACTGAGAAGGACAAAGCGATCCTGGATGCGTTTGAGCTAGGCGCCGGGCGAAAATCACAGGACCGGATGGTGTTGGCGATCGAGCGAACGTTGTGTCTGCTCAAGCCCGGTGGCCGGGTGGGGATCGTCGTTGCTGAGGGCTTGCTCGACAACAGCTCCGATCGCTACGTCCGCGACTACATCAAGGCCCACGCCCGCGTCCTTGGGGTTATCGGGCTATCGAAGGCGACCTTCGAGGGCTACGGGGCCAAGGCCAAGACCAGCATCTTGCTTCTCGAGAAGAAGGAGAAGCCGGACGACGGCGAGCAGAACGAGGTGTTCTTCGCCATAGCTGACAACACCGGCTACGCGCCGAATGGGGCGCAAATCCCAGGCAACGAGCTTCCGGACGCTCTACTCGCGTGGCAGAGCTATCGGGCTGGCGAACTGACGCCCACCGCAGATGCTTGGGTCTCTGTCGTAGCCGATCGCCTTGACGCCAAGTTCTACCGGTCGCACTCCGGCGTCCCGGTGGCTGATGTTGCTGCGTTGGCGACCGATCTCAACGAGCACGTGGACTATGTGCGCAAGAACTACCGTGCCTATGCGGAGCGTGTGGACGCCGCGTTTAGCGACGTAGAGTTTGAGGAGGTGCCCCTGAGTGACCTCGTGGTGGAGACGACGAACAAGGAGAAAGTCGAGGCAGAAGGGGACTATCGACTTGCGGGCGTTCGCTGGTGGGGACGCGGCACGTTCATTCGCGAGGAAAAGAAAGGCCGCGAGATCAAAGGCAAATACCTCCACCGCATATCCGAGGGGTGGCTGATTTATAATCGTCTGTTCGCGTATCGCGGCTCGTTTGCTGTCGTTCCTGACATTCACACAGGCTGTTACGTCTCGAACGAGTTTCCGACGTACGTGGCGAAGGAAGGCGTAGCCGAGCCAGCGCTCACGATTGACTACATCGTGTACGCCTTGAACAGCCCGCAGTATCTAGAGAGCGTCGAGGCACAATCGACCGGATCGACAAAGCAAAGCCGCAACCGCTTTGGCCAGGCGCTGTTCAACGACTTTGTCATCAAGGTGCCGAGAACGAGTAAGGACCTCAAAACCATCGTAGGTGTGCTCTCGCAGGCTCACCGCCTACGAGATGAGCAGCTCGCGCTCGTTGATCTGGCAAAGGAACTGAGAGACGGTGTCTCGCTGATGCTGCCGTTGCCCAAGTAGTCAGCCTGTAGACAGGCGCTTGGCGCTAGTCTGACGGGCATGTCTAAGGGTTCTGAGTGTGTTGGCGGCGGCATTAGGTGTCGCGTCGCTGATCGCGGTCGTAGCGGCTCGCGACGCCATCTGGGCGTGGCTCTACCCCGTTCCTTGATAGCGCTTTGACCGCCGCGCCTTGGCGTGACTTGGGGCTATGTGGGCATCGACGACGCAAGCCATCGGAGGCTGATCAGCAGCGCCTCGATCGTCTACTACCCCGCGAGGCGGTGCGGTGTCTTCGGAGCCAAGCCGTCGGGATGCAGCTCGGCGATTCGCTTCCAACCAGAATCAGAGTTCAACATCGTTGGTTCAAGCCCGGCGTGCCGCCGCATCGCCGGACGGCGAGCGCGGGTAGGCTGCGCTGGTTCCCGAGCAAGGAGTCCCGAGATGAACGCCGCTGCGCCTGTTCTCACCGAGCGCCGTGAGAACGTCCTGCTGATTACGCTCAACCGCCCCGAGGTGCGAAACGCGGTGAACGCGGCACTGGCCGAGGGACTGGCGGGGGCGCTGGAGGAGCTCGATGCGGACGAGAGCCTGTCGGTGGGCGTGCTCACGGGCGCGGGCGGCTTCTTCTCGGCCGGGATGGATCTCGGCGCCTTCGTCAAGGGCGAGTCGGCCTGGTTCGAGGACCGCGGCTTTGCGGGCATCACCCAGCGCGCCGCGCGCAAGCCGCTGATCGCGGCGATCGAGGGCTTCGCGCTAGCCGGCGGCATGGAGATCGCGCTGTCCTGCGATCTGATCGTCGCCGCGAGCGGCGCGAAGATGGGGATCCCGGAGACGAAGCGCTCGCTCGTTGCGGCTGGCGGCGCGCTGCTGCGGATGCCGCGCCGGATGCCCTACCACGTGGTCATGGAGCTGGCGCTGACCGGCGACTTTTTGCCCGCTGAGCGCTTCCACGAGTTTGGCCTCGTCAACCGCATCGCCGAACCAGGCGGCGCGGTCGATGCGGCGCTGGAGCTCGCGGGGACGCTAGCCAAGAACGGCCCGCTCGCCCTGATCGCCACCAAGCAGGTGCTCCAGGAGCAGTTCGATTGGAGCAGTGAGGAGATGTGGGCAAAGCAGGCCGCGATCACCGGCCCGGTGTTCGTCTCAGAGGACGCCAAGGAGGGCTCCTCGGCGTTCAAGGAGAAGCGCGAGCCCGTCTGGAAAGGCCGCTAGACGTCCGCTTGGCCCGCGGCCGTCTAGTCGCTAAACGCCGCGGCGCTTGCGCTTGCGCTGACGGCGGATTGCGAGGAACCGCTTCCATAGCGCCCACATCAGCGCTCACCCGGCGTCTTTTTCGGGTACTGGGAGATCGGCTGACGCAGGTCGATGGCGGTCGTCACGATGCGGTTCTGTTCGTCGATGTGCGCGGCGGGGTAGCCCTCGCCTGGACTCGCGCGCTCGGGACGCCCGACGTAGCCGAAGTGCATCTCGTGGGGCATGATCTGCATCAGGCGCGGGAACATGTGAGCCCGCGCGCCCATGTTGCGCGGCTCCTCCTGGACCCAGAGAACCTCGCGCAGGTTGGGGTAGCGCCCCATCAGCGCGAGGATCTGACCTTCGGGGAAGGGGTAGAGCAGCTCCACGCGCGCAACCGCGAGGCCCGTGTGCGAGGCGCGCTCAGGGTGGCCGACGAGGTCGTAGTAGATCTTGCCCGTGCAGAGCACCAGTCGCGTGACCTGCTCGTCGTGCACGCCGGGCTCGGCGAGCACGGGGTGAAAGCGGCTGTCCTCGGCCATGTCCGCGACCGAGGAGGCAGCCTGCGGCAGGCGCAGCAATGACTTCGGCGTCATCACGATCAATGGACGCTGCTTGGCGATCCGCGCCTGGCGGCGCAGCAGATGGAAGTACTGGGCAGGCGTTGTCGGGCTCGCGACGCGGATCGAGCCCTCGGCGGCGAGCGTCAGGAAACGCTCCAGGCGCGCGGAGGAGTGCTCGGGGCCTGAGCCCTCGTAGCCGTGCGGGAGCAGCAACGTCAGGCGCGAGGTCTGCCCCCACTTGGCAAGGCCCGAGACGATGAACTGGTCGACGATCACCTGCGCGGAGTTGACGAAGTCCCCGAACTGCGCCTCCCACAGCACGAGCGTCTCGGGCGCCTCCTGGCTGTAGCCGTACTCGAAGCCCATGCAGGCGAGCTCCGAGAGCGGGCTGTTGTGCAGCTCCAGTGGAGCCAGCGCGTCGGGCAGGCTCTGAATCGGGCAGACCGTCTGCCCGGTCTTGGCGTCGTGCATGACCATGTGGCGCTGGCTGAAGGTGCCGCGCTCTGTGTCCTGGCCGGTGAGGCGCAGCGGCACGCCCTCAGTAAGCAGCGATGCGAAGGCGAGCGCCTCCGCATGTGCCCAATCGATTTTCGGCTCCGCGTCCTCGGCGAGCGCCTCCGCGCGGCGCTCGAGCTGTTTGACGAGCTTGGGGTGCACGGTGAAGCCATCGGGTACGCGCATCAGCTGGTTGCCGAGCTCGCGCAGTCGCGCCGCGGGCACGGCCGTCTCGACCTCGGGACTCGGGGAGCGGTCGAGCTGATACTCGCCCGTGCTGTGCTCGCCGCCGTGCTCGGCCGCCGCGGCGATCTTCGCCTTCAGGCGCTGGTGCAGCAGCGTGAGGTTGTCCCACACCTCCTGCGCCTGACGCTCAACCTCCTCTGGTGAGACGACGCCTTCGGCAACGAGGCGATCGGCCCACAGCTCGGAGACGCGCTTCTTACCCTTGATCTTCGCGTACATCTCTGGCTGGGTGTAGGCGGGCTCGTCGGACTCGTTGTGACCGAAGCGGCGGTAGCCGATCAGGTCGATCAGGACGTCGTGACCGAACTCCTGGCGGAAGGCGAAGGCGAGGCGCACGGCGCTGATGCACGCGGGCACGTCGTCGGCGTTGACGTGGATGATCGGTACGTCGAAGCCCTTCGCCAGGTCCGAGGCCCAGCGCGTCGAGCGCGCGTCGTCGGGATCGGTCGTGAAGCCCACCTGGTTGTTGGTGATGATGTGCACCGTGCCGCCGACCTTGTAGCCGTCGAGCGCCTGTAGGTTGAACGTCTCCGCGACCACACCCTGGGCCGGGAAGGAGGCGTCGCCGTGGATCACGATCGGGACGGCCGCGTTCGTGTCCTGGTGGGCGTGTGGCCCCTTGCGCGAGGTCTGCGCCGCACGCGTGGCGCCCTCCACGACCGGCGAGACGTACTCGAGGTGGCTTGGGTTGGACTCGAGGTTGACGCGGATCGTGCCCCCGTCGGGCAGCCCGTAGGTGCCCTGCGTGCCGTGGTGGTACTTGACGTCGCCGGTGCCGCCCTGCGGGATCGTTGTGACGGCCTCGAGCGTCGAGGCGCCCTCGAACTCGGCGAAGATCGTGTCGTAGGGGCGGCCGAGGTTGTGCGCGAGCACGTTCAGCCGGCCGCGGTGGGCCATGCCGATCACGACCTCCTGGCCGCCGTGCGCCGCGGAGAGCTGGATCAGCTCGTCGAGCATCGGCACCGTCATGTCCAAGCCCTCGATCGAGAACTGATGCTGACCGAGGTAGGCCTTGTGCATGAAGCGCTCGAGCGCGTCGACCTTGACGAGGCGCCTGAGGAAGCGCCGGCGCTCGTCGCTCGTGAGCACGTGGCGGAAGCTGCCGCCCTCGATGTGCTCGCGCAGCCAGACGCGCTGGCGATGCGAGGCGATGTGCTCGATCTCGTAGGCGATCGTCCCGCAGTAGGTCTCGCGCAGGTGTGGCAGCGCGTCCGCGAGCGTCGCTCCGGGTACGTACATCTGGAAGATGCGCGCCGGGAGCTTGGCCTGGATCTCGGGCGTCAGGCCGAGAGCCTCGGGGTCCAGGCCGGGGTCGCCCTCGGGCTCGGTGCCGAGCGGGTCCAGGCGAGCGGCGAGGTGCCCGTGGCTGCGCACACGCCCGACGAACGTGCTCGCCGCCTGCACCGCCTGCAACATTTCCTCGCCTACCGGCGTGCCGCTCGGTGTGCTGACCCTGTCCGATCCTGCGGCGGCCTGTGCTGCGGCGGCGGGTGCCGGCAACGGCGGCGGTGGCCCGAGCTCCACGCCGAGCGAGGCGAAGACGTCCTCGTAAAAGCCGTGCTCGCCCTGCAGGTAGTCCTCGATGCGAGCGAGGAAGCGACCCGACTCGGCGCCCTGGATGATGCGGTGGTCGTAGGTCGAGGTCATGCTCATGACCTTCTCAGCGCCGATCATCTCGCCGATGTTGCCGAGCCCGACCGGATAGCCGATCGAGCCGGTCGCGATGATCGTGCCCTGACCGTTCATCAGGCGTGGCACCGATGCGCTCGTGCCGAGGCCGCCGGGATTCGTGAGCGTGATGTTCGCGCCCACCAGGTCATCAGCGGTCAGCGTGTTCGTGCGCGCCTTCTCCACGAGCGCGTCATAGGCGTCGAGGAAGCCGTCGAAGGGCATGCTCCCGGCGCCCGTGATGACCGGCACCATCAGCGTGCGTGTGCCGTCCTTCTTCTCGACGTCGACCGCGAGCCCAAGGTTGACCTGGCCGTCGATCACGCGGTGGGGCTTGCCGTCAACCTCGTCGTAGTGGTTGGCCATCACCGGCATGTCCGCGGCGGCGCGGGCGATTGCGTAGGCGATCAGGTGCGTAAAGGACACCTTGCGGGCGCCTGCCTTGAGCTCGCGTCGTCGCGCGTCGAGGGTGGTGACGGTGAGGGTGCGGAAGCTCGTGGCGGTCGGGATTGAGCGCGACTGCTCCATGTAGCGCGCGAGCGCTGCGGCGCCGCCCTTCATCAACTGTGTTTCCGCGGTGGGCGGGGGCGCGGTGCTCGCACCGTTGCTGCTCGTGTCTGCGTCGGCGGCCGAAAGCACGTCGGACTTGGTGATCCGTCCAGACGGCCCGCTGCCTGCGATCTGCGTCAGATCGACACCCTCAACAGCCGCGGCACGGGCCGCGACGGGGGAGACCTTGAGGTTGTCGGGCACATGCGGATTGCTGTCTGGTGCCGGAGCGCTCGTCTGTGCGCCTGGGTCGCTCGCGGGCGCGTCAGCGCCGTTGGCGGCGCCGACGGCGATGCGTGCGATCACCTGCCCGACGGTCACCGTCTCGCCCTCGGCGACGAGCAGCTCGAGGACTGTGCCGCTGGCGGGGGCGGGTAGCTCGACGTCGACCTTGTCGGTCGAGATCTCAACAATCGTCGCGTCGAGCTTGATGTGGTCACCGACCTTGACGTGCCATTCGAGGATCGTGCCCTCGCTCACCGACTCACCGGCGGCGGGCGTGACGACATCGACGATCTGCTCACTCGCCGCCGCGGGAGCCTCAGTCGTGCCAATCGCCGGCGTATCGGTTGCGGCTGCGGCTGCGGTTGCGGCTGCCGTGGCGTCGCTCGCGGAGACGGCGGGCGTGGGGTCCTCAGGAGGTTGGGAAGGTGCTGCCGGGGAACCGTTGGTGCCGTCGAGCGCGATGCGCGCGATCACTTGCCCGACGGTCACCGTGTCTCCCTCCTCAACGAGGATCTCGGTCACGGTGCCACTGGCAGGGGAGGGCAGCTCGACGTCGACCTTGTCGGTCGAGATCTCAACGATCGTCGCGTCCAGCTTGACGAAGTCGCCTACCTTGACATGCCATTCAAGGATTGTTCCTTCGGTTACCGACTCGCCCGCGGCTGGGGTGACGACGTCAATCATTTGCTGAGCCGTGGTGCCCGCTGCCATCGCTTCTCACTCTAGCGCGCGGCGCTGCTGGCGAATGAACTCATAGCTGCCGAAGAAGGGCCCAATCCCACCGAGCACCGCGACGGCGACGGCCAGCCGCAGCGAGACGACGCCAAGCCTTGCGGCGAGGATGCAGGCCAAAGACATGCAGATCCACAGCAGCCCGTGTGCGAGGCCAAGCCCGAAGGTGAGTGGCTCAGGCTTGCCGGCGGCAAAGGCGCAGATCAGGAGTGCCAGATAGACACATGAATGTGTAAAGGAGGCCCACTTCAGGCGCGTGAACGTCAGCGTGGGGACCTCTGCGGCCACGCGCGCGCTCACGCCGACAGCCAGCTGGCCATCCGCGGCAGCACATCGCCGGCCTCGGCCGGCCACTCGCCGATGTCCGCGGGCCACCAGGCGAACTCGTCGTGCTCGTGGTCGGGTGTGACGGTCTCCGCGACCCCCTCGGCGAGCCACGCCTGTCCGACGAACATGATCAGCCGGTGCGGCAGGCGTAGCAGCGCCTCGCCGCGCACGTGCTCGGGCGAGACGGCCCACTCCTCGTGTAGCTCGCGCACGAGCGTTTCTGCAGGGCTCTCGCCGAGGTCGACGGCACCGCCGGCGCCAAGTGCCCAGCGACCCGCCCAGGAAGCCACCCAAGGTGCGCGCCGCCCGGCGAGCCAGCGCCCGTCGCAGGAGCGCGTCACGCACAGCGCTGCGACGCTCTGCGATGCGTCCTCGGGAACCAGGCGCAGCGCCCAGCGCAGCGGCTGTAGCTCGATCGCTAGGCCCGCCTCGTCCTCGTGGAAGTCGACGAGGCGCGCGGCCAAGCCGTCGTGACTCGGTGAGCCGCGGTCCTGCAAGTCGCGTATAGCGGCGTCCGCCGCGAGCGCGTGAGTGGGCGGCGGCTCGAAGTGCGCCTCGTGCCAGCGTGCGCGGATCCGCTCGATCTCCCACGGCCCGCGGGCGAGCACTTCAGGGGCGCCGTTGTTCGACTCTGCTTGTGCGGCCATGCGAGCCAAGGCTATTGAATTGCGAGCGGCGTGCCGGTCCCTAACCGCTTAGCCCCGCTAGGGACATACACTCGCCGCCGTGAGTATTCCTCGACGCAAGCATTGGGGCTGGGGCTACGAGGATCAACAGCCCACGGCCGCGCAGCTCAAGGCGGGCGTGCCGACACTAGCGGCACAGCTGGGGATGAGCTTGGGCGAGGTCCAGGAGCCTGTCGCGCTCGACGCACTCGAGCTCCCTGCGCCGCGGATCGAGTCGCCCGCATCGCTTGCGCAGATCAGCCTCAGCGACACGCACGCTCGCGCATCGCATGCGCTCGGCAAGTCCTACGCAGACGTCGTACAGGGCTTTTACGGGCACTTCGAGCACGCACCCGACTTCGTGCTGCGCCCGCGCGAGGAGCACGAGCTCGAGCAAGCGCTGGAGTGGTGCAGCGCCGAGCGTGTCGCTGCGATCCCCTTCGGTGGCGGCACCTCGGTCGTGGGGGGCGTCACGCCGCGGGTCGCGGATTCCTACAACGGTGTCGTCTCACTCGACCTCGGCGCCTTCAACCGCGTGCTCGAGGTCGATGAGGTCTCTCGCTCCGCGCGCATCCAGGCGGGGGTCCTTGGCCCGGCGCTGGAGGCCCAACTCGGCGCGCAGCACGTGACGCTGCGCCACTTCCCCCAGTCATTCGAGTTCTCCACGCTCGGCGGGTGGATCGCCACGCGCGCGGCGGGCCACTTCGCGACGGTGTGGACGCACATCGAGGACCTGCTCGAGTCCGCGCGCGCGATCACTCCCGCGGGGGTCTGGGAGTCGCGCCGCCTGCCAGGCTCCGGCGCGGGCGTGAGCCCCGATCGGATGCTCGTCGGCTCGGAGGGAACGCTCGGCGTGATCACGGAGGCCTGGGTGCGCGTTCAGCCGCGTCCATCGCATCGCAGCGCTCGAGGGGTGCGCTTCGACAGTTTCCACGCGGGCGCGGAGTGCGTGCGCGCGATCTCCCAGTCGGGGCTGCATCCCTCCAACTGTCGCCTGCTCGACCCCGGCGAGGCGGGGCTGACGATGGCCGCTGACGGCTCGCACGCGCTGCTCGTGCTCGGCTTCGAGTCGACCGACCATCCCGTCGAGCAGGCGATGCGGCGCGCGCTGGAGCTATGTGAGGGGCACGGGGGCACATCGGCCGAGGCGCGCAGCGACGGGAGCGAGGCGGTGAGTAGTTGGCGTGAGGCGTTCCTCGGTGCGCCCTACGTGCGCGACATGCTCGTCGCGGTCGGCGTGCTTGGGGAGACCTTTGAGACGGCGATCACCTGGGAGCGCTTCGCGGCCTTTCACGCGCACGTCAAAGCGGCCGCGGAGGAAGCGGTGCGCGAGGCCTGCGGCGAGGGCCGTGTCTTCTGTCGCTTCACGCATGTCTATCCGGACGGTCCCGCGCCGTACTTCACCGTGCTCGCTCCGGCCAGGCGCGGCGCGGAGGTCGAGCAGTGGTGGACAGTCAAGCGCGCGGTCTCAGACGCGATCATCGCCGCGGGCGGCACGATCACCCACCATCACGCCGTCGGGCGCGACCACCGCCCCTGGTATGACCGCCAGCGGCCCGAGCCCTTCGCTCGCGCGCTCGCCGGTGCGAAGGCAGCCGTTGACGCGGCGGGCATCATGAACCCCGGCGTGCTGATCGACCCGTTGCCATGAAGATCGCGGTGCTCGGCCCCGGTGGCGTGGGCGGGCTGCTCGCCGGCGTGCTCGAAGGCGCGGGTGCAGAGGTCCTCGTCGTGGCGCGTGAGTCGACCGCGGCGCTGATGGAGCGCGACGGCCTGCACGTGCAGAGCGTGACATTCGGCGATCTGCACACCCATCCCCGCGCTGTTGCGCGCCTGGAGGAGCCCGTTGACGCGCTGATCATCGCCACCAAGGCTGCCGGCTTGGACTCGGCGCTACAGCGAATCGCAGTCGACCCGCCGGTCGTGCTGCCGCTGCTCAACGGTCTCGATCACCTGGCGGTGCTGCGCGAGCGCTTCACGCCTGGCTCGGTGCTCGCGGGCTCGATCCGCGTCGAGGCCGACCGACCCGCGCCTGGCGTGATCACCCACACGAGCCCCTTCCTGCTAATCAACATGGCGGCCATCGACCCCGTCGCAGATGCGCCGATGCGTGCGCTCCAGGACGCCTTCACTGCGGCGGAGGTGCCGGCGCGGATCCTTGACTCCGAGGCACAGGTGATGTGGTCAAAGCTCGTGCGCCTGAACGCGCTGGCGTGCACGACCAGCGCCTACGACAAGCTGCTCGGCGAGATCCGCTCGACGCCCGAGTTGCGCGCAGACCTGGTTGGCGTGATCGAGGAGAGCTGCGCGGTGGGACGCGCCGAGGGCGCCACAGATGTCGATGCGGCAAGGGCAATCGGTGAGCTGGAGAAGGCACACGCGACGCTCGGCAGCTCGATGCAGCGCGACATCGCGGCGGGACGCGAACCGGAGCTCGACGCGATCCCCGGATCGGTACTGCGCGCGGCGGCACGTCACGGCCTGCGCTGCCCGACGATCGAACGGCTGATGGCGATGATCCAGGCGCGACTCGATGAGGGCGCGACGCAGGCGGACGAGGTCTCCGTGCGATAGCGCCGCAGGGGTGTTCTTGCGGGCGGCGTGCGCGGATCGCCGCCGTTGGTCCGGCGTCCAAAGATCTGCGCGTCTAGTGCGCTTCGAATGGCGAGGAGCCGGGCGAGATCGCCGGAACCGAGCGCGACGCGATCGCCTCGACAGCCTCCTCCTCAGCGGCGGTCAGCTCCTCATCGTGCTCGCCGTCGCAGAGCACACGAAAGTTGCCCGTGACGCCGCTGTCGGCGTGGATCGTGATCCCCGGGAGGATCTCCTCGCCCTCGTCGAAGCCGAGGCGCTCCATGTCGAAGTGCGCGAGCCCAATGCCGTGCGCGGTGTGCGTCGGGTTCTCGCGGTCGTGTGCCGCCACCGCCTGTGCGAAGCGCTCGAGGTTCTTGGCGATTTTGCCGGTGTCCGCCATCGCTCTGGCTGGAGGGTAGCGCGCAGTAGGTTGGACCGCGTCGCTGTGTGCAGACGGCAGCGCCCGCGCCCGGGCATGTGAGCTGTGCTCCGTGGCTCCTCTACGATCCAGCGCTCGAAGACACCATGAGCGACCGGCAAATTAGCGTCTTTACAGGCCGGCGGGGGAGAGCACTTTGCTGGGCATCGTCGAGCAGCTGAAGTTGTTGCACAGGCGAGCACAGTTCGTGCTCTCGCTGAGGGTGCTACCGCGTCCGGTGGCGCGCTTCCTGTGGCGCGCGCATCGCCACGCTCGTCGTAGTGGCGATCAGTTCAGCCTTGCCTCTGCAGCTCGCCCGAGCGAGCTGGCAGCGCTACTACGCCTGGCGCATGGTTGCAGCGCCGTCGTTGAGCTCGGCACCGGTTCTGCTTGGAGCGCGATCGCGTTGGCTCTCGGGGACTCCATGCGTCGGGTCATCAGCTACGACCCCTCTGTACGACCGCAGCGCGACGCTTATCTAGGTCTCATTGGCGCCGATGTCTGCGACCGGATCGAACTTCGGGAGGAGCCCGACAGTCGCGGCCCGCGACCTGAGGATCCGCCGGTGCAGTTGCTGTTCATCGATTCCCAGCACGAGCACGATCCGGTGATGACGGCCTTTCGCGTCTGGCGGGAGGCGCTCGCGCCAGACGCGGTGGCCGTCTTTCACGACTACGGGCACCCGGACTATCCCGGCGTGGCTGAGGCGATCGAGGATCTTGCTTTGGCCGGCCGACAAGAAGGTGGCCTGTTCGTGTGGCGCGTGCAGCGATAGGGACTCGTGCGGCGCTGCTCGTGCCGCAGCCGCTCATCGAGCTCCTCGGCGATCTTGTACCCGTCGAGGCAGTGGACGGTTTGCAGCTCAGGCCGCGGGGACGACCTCGGCGTACTTGACCGTGTCGATGAACTGGCGGAAGCGCGCCAGCTTGCCGTCGCGAATATCCCAGACGTGCACCACCGGCACGTCCAGGGCCTTGCCGGTTGCCTTGCCGGTGCCCGTGTAGCGGACGATCGCCGCGACGGTCGAGCCGGATCCGATGAACTCCTCCGGTGTAATCGCGAAGCCCTCAACGTCCTCTGTGATCGGCCCAAAGACGTTCTGCGCCACGGCCTCGCCACCGCGGTACAGGCCACCGTATGGCATGCCCTCGGCCTCGAACCATTCAATGTCCTCAGCGAATGCTCCGAGCACGGCGGGTACATCGCCCCGGCCGAACGCGCCGTAGATGCCCTTGACGAACTCGACGTTCTGCTCACTCATGGCTTCCCCTTGGTTAGTGCACTGGAAGCCTGACGGTACTCGAACGTCAAGGCCAGCGCCGTTCCTCACGGACCGGCGCAGCCCGCGCTCTACGGCTGCTCAATCAGCTCGATCCGATACCCATCTGGATCTTTCACAAAGCAAAGCCGGGAGCCGCCCTCGCGCACGGAGTAGGGCGGCTTCTCGGGCTCGATGCCCTGCTCGGCAAGCTTTGCGAGCGTCCCGTCGAGATCCTCGGCGGTGATCGCGATGTGGCCGTAGGCTGTGCCCAAGTCGTAACTGTCCACGCCGAAGTTGTAGGTCAGCTCCAGGCGCGGCATGTCGCCGTCGCCGGGCTGGTTCATAAAGACGTTGATCGCCTCGTCGCGGATCGGGATGCGGCCGACCTCCTTGAAGCCCAGGGCTTCGTAGAAGGCGAGGGAGCGATCGATGTCGGTGATGCGGTAGCAGGTGTGGATCAGCGCCATGACCGGAGTCTATGCGAGCGCAACCAACCGCAGTCGGGGTTCATGGTTCTAGGACTTGTCCTCTTGCTCATCAGTAGGCGATCCCCATCTGACCGCCTCGTTCGCGGCTTCGATGAAGCGCGAGTGGTCGTGGCCGTACTTCGTAAGAAGGGGATTTAGGGCCTGCGCGATCTCGGGTGTCATAGCGCCCGTCTCCGCCCACTTTCTCGACAGGTGGATGAGCGTGTCTCCGTCCTCGGCTACCTCTTTGAGCCAGAGAGCGATCGGGGCGGTAGGCCCGGCGAGGACGACAAGTGTGCGTGAGTCGCGCCGCAGTTGTTCGCTGGCATTACCCACATTGCTCGCGAGCTGGCCGATGGCAACTCGCTGTGCGTGACCGACATCGCCGTGGCTGACGTCGCCTGCCGACGCAAGTGCTTTGTGTAGCGAGAGGAACGCATCCCAGTCCACCAGCCTGGCGACGATCGGTGCCAGCGTCTCGCGCAGGTGCTGTAGATCGCGCATTTCGCGATCGTGAGCGAGCTGACGATCGAGGCGTTCAGCGTCAGCCTGACGCTGCTTGCTCGCGACCATGAGTGTGGCGATAGCGACAATCACGGCCGACCCAAGGCCGGCGGCTACGACCGGCCACGCTTCCGAGGCTTCAACGATGACGTTCCCGCTCGCAGCAAGCACATAGGCAGCGTAGATTTTCGGCCGGTCGGTGCCCTCGTCTCTGATCAGGGCCTGCCAGCGATGCGCATACGCATGACGCTAGTGCGCCGTGTCGGCCTGGCCCCTTGACCGAACGTACGGCTTCCCGTAAGGTTGACAGTACGGTAGACCTATAGGAGTACGGCATGGAGCGAACGATCGGAGTGGACAAGGCGCGGACGAGACTGAGCCAGCTCGCGGAAGAGGTCGCGGCCGAGGATGAGGCCGTCGTTCTCACGCGCCGGGGGGAGGCCCTGGCAGTCCTCGTGAGCCCGGCTGAGTACGACCGGCTCACCGAGACGCGGCGGCGAATGGCGCACGAGGAGCTGCGTGCACGCTTGGATCAGGTCCGCCAGAGCGTCGCGGACGCGGGCCTCGACGTGTCGGTTGTCGATGAGGCGATCACGGCCGCACGGTCGGCCGAGTGACGCCGAGGGCAGTTCTCGACACCAACGTCCTCGTATCCGGCCTCGGCTGGAGTGGACCTCCCGCCACGATCCTCAACGCGGTGAGCGACGAGCGTGTGATGCTCATCACCAGCGCGCCGCTGCTTGATGAGCTGCGCCGAGTGCTGGTCTATCCCAAGCTCGCCAAGGTCGTCGGCGACGCTGCAGGTCTCGCCGACATGATCGCTGCGAGCAGCGTCGTCGTGGAGCCTGATCGCTTGCTCGCCATCGTCAATGACGAGAGCGACAACCGCGTACTGGAGGCCGCCACGTCGGCGGCCGCCGACTACATCGTCTCAGGCGATGCAGACCTGCTCGACCTCGGCTCGTTCGAGGGCATCCCCATCGTGACGGCCGCGCAGTTCGTGACGGGGGTGTTGAGTCGAGGCTCCGGCGAGCTATAGAGAAGCGTCTACACGGCGCCATTGCAGCGCGCAGAGGTCGCCAGTTCCGTTTGCTCCTACGCCAGGCTGTATAGGTCCAGTTTGGCAACGGTGCCGAGCTCATAGGAGTCCACGCCGAAGTTGAAGGTCAGCTCCAGGCGCGGCATGTTACCGTCGCCGGGCTGGTTCATGAAGACGTTGACGGCCTAGTCTTTGATCGGCAGTCGTCCGACCTCCTGGAAGCCGAGCGCTTCATAGAAGGCAACCGAGCGGTCGATGTCGGTGATCCGGTAGCACGTGTGTATGAGGGCCATCAGCCGGAGTCTAGACTGGCGGCGTGCGAACCCTGATCGTCGGCCACGGCGGGCGCGAGAGCGCTCTCGCATCGCGCATGGCAGAGCACAGCGAGCTGCATGCCTTCGTTGGCCACGAGAACCCCACGATCGTCCGCCACGCGGCCGCCTCGGGCGGCGGTCATGAGGTCGGTGACGTCTGTGATCCGGCGGCTGTGGCGGCCTTTGCCCGCGCGCGCGCGATCGACATCGCGATGGTCAGCGCCGATGAGCCTCTGGCCGCGGGAGTCGTCGATGCGCTGCTCGCGCAGGGCACGCGCGCGGTCGGTCCGACGCGTGCAGGTGCGGAGATCGAGTGGAACAAGACCTTCGCGCGTGCGCTGCTCGCCGAGGTCGCGCCCGAGGCCTCACCCCTGCTGCATGTCGCGCACGACCGTCGCGAGGTGCGGGAGGCGCTTGCGGCCTTCGGCTCGCGCCCCGTGGCCGTCAAGCCCCCGGGTCTGACGGGTGGCAAGGGCGTCAAGGTGATGGGACCCCACCTCGCCTCCCACGATGATGCACGTGATTACGCGCTGAGCCTGCTCGAGAGCGGCAAGGCGGGCGAGGGCGTTCATATCGAGGAGAAGATCGTTGGCGCCGAGTTCACGATCCAGGCGATCAGCGACGGTAAGACGGTGATCTTCCCGCCTTCCACCTACGACTATCCGTTCCGCTTCGACGGTGACGAGGGACCCGGGACTGGAGGCATGGGCTCGCTGACGATGCCCTCAACGACGCTGCCCTTTATGACGCAGGCCCACTATCAGGCGGCCTGCTCGATCATTGAGCGTGTGATTGCGCGCCTGGGCGAGCTCGGCCGCCACTTCACGGGCGTGATGAACAGCGGCTTCTTCGCGACTGCGGAGGGCGTCAAGGTGATCGAGTTCAACGCCCGCTTCGGCGACCCCGAGTGCATGAACATCATGGCTCTGCTCGACGGAAGTTGGACGGAGACTATGCACCAGATCGTCGAGGGCAGCCTCACCGCGGACACGGTGTCGCTGCGTAAGGAGGCCTCGCTCGTGCTCTATCTCGTCTCGCCCGACTACGCCCTGCGCCCGGGCGCCACATATGAGTTCGCACTCGACCGCGAGCGGATCGAAGACGACGGCTGTCACGTCTACTTCTCCTCGGCGCTCGCCCTCGATCAGGGCCGCTACCGGACGCTTGGTACCTCGCGCGCGGTCGCGCTGGCAACGTCCGCCGCGACGCTCGAGCAGGCACGCTCGCGGGTCGTGGCATGCGCGCGCACCATACCCGTGCTCGAGTGGCGCAGCGATGTGGGCGACGGGGACTATCTGAGCGGCCTCGGCCGGCTCGTGGGCGCGGCGGACGCCGCCGCCGCGCGGCCCGCAATTCCCAACCCGACCTGAGGGTTTCGTGTAAGGATGGCGCAATGATCGTCGAGTACGCCTCCCACCCCCAGTTCATCTCCAACACCTACCTCGTCGCTGACGGCGAGGGCGGCCCGGCCTTCTTCATCGACGCCGGCGGGCCCGTCGCACCGCTGATCAAGACCGCGGAGCGGCTGGGGCTGACCCCGACCCATGTGCTGCTCACCCACCACCACTTCGACCACGTCAGCGAGGTCGAGCGGCTGCGCGAGCGTTGGCCGGGTCTGAGGGTGCTGATCAGCGGCCGCGAGCGTGACCTGCTCGCCGGTTCGCAAGCCGCAGATGGCGCGGCTTCCACGTACGACGGAATCGAGGCCGGGCAGGCGCTGCGTTTCGGCAAGCTCGAGGTTCGTCCTCTGCACACTCCCGGCCACACCGCGGGGATGCTCTCGTTTCTCGTCGGCGAGCACTCCGAGCCGGGCGCGGTCCCGGCCGAGGGCCCCGGGCGCCACCGGGCGGCGCGCGCACGACGACCGCGCCGGGCGGCTTCACGGGCGCTGACGCGGTCGTCTTCACAGGCGACACACTCTTCAAGAGCTCCGTCGGCGGCGTCAAAGCGCCGGGGCACACGACCTACACCGATCTGCGCGATTCGATCATGGGCACCCTGATGGAGTTGCCGCCCGACACGCGCATCTACCCGGGGCACGCCGATCCGACGACGGTTCGCCGCGAGTGGGAGGAGAACTCATTCATTCGCGTCTGGCGCGGTCTGGACGCGGAGGGCTCGGAGCAGTGCACCGCGCTGGGCGAGCCGGCGACGCTGATCTTGCTCGGCGCCGACTACGACGGCGGCACCAAGGCCTGGGTGCGCTGGCCCGATGGCTCCGACGACATAGTGCCCGGATCGAAAATCGAGCGAACGTCCTGAGTTCGATTTCCGCCTGCTCGTAGCATGCATGGTGATGGCACGCGAGAACGAGAAGATCCCAACCTCGCGCGTGCGCCGTACGGCGACGGTCGCAACGCTCGCGGCGAGTGAGGCGGTAAAGCAGTTCGGGACGCGCGCCGCCAATGTGACCCGCACCGAGGAGGCTTCCGAGGAGGCAATGGCTCGCCGCCAGCTGGAGACGGCCAAGCAGATCGTCGCGGTGCTCGGCACGATGAAGGGCGCAGCGATGAAGCTCGGCCAGGTGATGTCCTTCCTCGACGTCGGCCTGGTCGCGGAGGAGCATCGCGACGAGTTCCAGCGCGAGCTCTCGAAGCTGCGCGACGCCGCGCCGACGGTGTCCTTCAAGCAGATGAAGCGGGTGATCGAGGAGGACCTCGAAGAGCCGATCGCAAATGTCTTCGCGAGCTTTGAGGAGGAGCCGATCGCGGCCGCCTCGATCGGCCAGGTCTACCGCGCCACCCTGAAGGACGGTGGTCGGCAGGTGGCCGTCAAGGTCCAGTACCCGGGTGTCGCCGGCGCCGTTCGGGCCGACCTGCAAAACCTCGACATGATCATGCGCCTGCTCAAGCGGATGACGCCGGGGCTGAACGTCAAGGCGATCACCGAAGAGATCAGAGAGCGCATCGTCGAGGAGCTCGACTACGAGCTCGAGGCGCAGAACCAGCGCTCGCTCGCGCGGATCTTCGCCGGACACCCCTTCATCGTCGTGCCCGAGGTGATCGGCTCGCTCTCGCGCGAGCGCGTAATGGTCAGCGAGTACGTCAAAGGCGTCGGCTTCGAGGAGCTCAAGGGTCGCTCACAGGCAGAGCGCGACCGTCTCGGCGAGATCGTCTTCCGCTTCTTTCTCGGCTGCCTCTACCGTCATCGCCAGTTCTCCGGTGACCCCCATCCAGGCAACTTCATGCTGCTCGATGACCGTCGCGTCGCCTTTCTGGACTTCGGCCTCTTCAAGCGCATGGAGACCGAGCCCGTCGAGCTGGAGTTGGCCGCGCAGCGAGCCGTGAGCGAGGGCGACGCGGCGAAGCTGCACGAGCTGATGGCGTCCAACGGCTTCCTACCCGATCCCGAGCGTGTCGACCGGGATCACCTGTTGGCGTTCGTCACCGATGCGATCTGGTGGTACACGACGGCCGACGAAGAGGTCCAGCTGACGCCCGAGATCGCCACCCAGGTGATGATCGAAAGCTCCGATCCCCGCTCGAGCCACTTTCGCGAGATGCGCCATCAGGACATCCGCCCCGAGCATCTCTTTGGCCGGCGCATGGAGATGCTCACGCTGGCCGTGCTCTCGCAGCTGCGAGCCAGCGCCAACTGGCACCGGATCGCGCGCGAGTGGATGTACGGCGATGACGCCGGTCACCGCGCTCGGACGCGAGGAGGCCGCGTTCTACGGTCGCAGCGGCGTTGGCGCAGCCGGCTAGGCCCGCAGGGTTGACGAGCCAGACGCCGGGGTAGCCCAAGAGGTGGACCTGTCCAACACTGTGCGCGTTCATGGGTCCTCCCCGTGGGGCGAGCCACATCCAACGAGGAGATGAACATGGCTGAACAAACCGCTGGAGAAGCGAAGCTGGTGCAGTACCTGAACGAGGCCTTCGGCACCGAGAAGCGCCTGGAGACCGCGCTGCAAGCGCATATCGGCATGACCACGCGGCCCGAGTACAAGAAGCGTCTGAAGGAGCACCTCTCCGAAACCAAGCGCCATGCACGCGAAGTCAAAGCCGCGATCAAACAGCTCGGCGGTGTCGCTGAGACTGTCTCGGCGCCAGGGCCGCAGCCGATCGCCGAGGCCGCCCAGGTCGTCGTCGGCGGCGCCCAGAAGGCAGTCGCGCTTGCCCAGGGTCCGCTGCATGCCCTGCGTGGCACCGGCGAGGAGGAGAAGCAGCTGAAGAACGCCAAGACCGAGTACGCCGACGAGGCCGAGGAGATCGCCACGTACACCGCGATCGAGACGCTCGCCGAGGCGCTCGGCGCCAAAGAGATCCAGCGTCTGGCGCGTACGATCCGTCGTGACGAGGAGCGGATGCGCTCGTTCCTGGAGAAGGAGATCCCGCGCCTGACCAAGTCCGTCGTGAAAGCCGAGATCCCGACCGCGCAGCGTTCGCTGGCCGTCGGCTCACCGGCCGCGCGCGGTAGCGCACCCAAAGCGAAAGCCAAAGTGGCGCGCAAAGCCGCCGCAGCGCGCAAACCGCTCGTCGCGCGCAAAGCGGCCAACGCTGCGAGCAGGGCGAAAGGCAAAGCGAGCGCGCGCAAAGCGCCCGCCAAACGCAAAACAGCGAGCGCGGCCTAGCTGGAGGGGCGACCCGGCGCTAGACCACCTGTATCTGAAACAGGCTGGTCGTGCCGGGGCGCCCGGAGGGCAGGCCGGCGGTGATCCCGACGCGGTCGCCGCGCTTGCACCAGCCGAGCTCAACGACGCGCCGCGCCGCGTCGGCGATCAACGCCTCGGTGGTCTCGTGGCGTGGCATCGAGGCGCCCTGCACGCCCCACATCAGCCCGCACCGCCGCACCGTCTCTTTACCCGGCGAGAGGGCATAGATCGGGACCGTGGGGCGGTGCGCGGAGACCAGGCGCGCCGAGCGCCCGGAGAGGGTCGGGATCACGAGCGCGTCGAGCAGTAGCTCGCGCGCGGCATCGCAGAGGTTGTGCGCGATCGTGTGCGCGGGGTCCGATTCGGTGCGCCGCACACGCGTCTCGTTCCAGCGCTCATATGGAGCGATCGACTCGGCCTGCACGGCCACTGCGGCCATCATTTCGACGGCCGCGACCGGGTAGGCGCCGACGGCTGTCTCCTGGGAGAGCATCACCGCGTCGGTGCCGTCGAGGATCGCGTTGGCCACGTCGGCCACCTCCGCGCGTGTGGGACGCGATGAGTTGACCATCGAGTCAAGCATCTGCGTGGCGGTGATAGAGGGGCGCGCCATCCAGCCGGCGAGCTCGAGCAGTTGCTTCTGCACGAGCGGCACACGCTCGATCGGCAGCTCGATGCCGAGATCGCCGCGGGCGACCATCACGCAGTCGGCCGCTTTGACGATCTCCGCGGCGCGTTCCACGGCTTGCGGCTTCTCCATCTTGGCGATCAGCGGCAGGCGCGTGTGATCGCGGACGAATTCGACGTCCTCGGGCGACTGCACAAAGGAGAGCGCGACCATGTCGACGCCGATCGACTCGCCGTGGCGCAGCAGGTGCAGGTCCTCCTCGGGCACCGCGGGCAGCGCGGCCACCGGTCCCGGGATGTTCAAGCCCTGGCGCGAGGCGACCGCACCGCCGATCTCGATCGTGACGTCGACCTCGCCGGCGCTCGCACGCACGTCCTCGACGCGCAGACGCACCGAGCCGTCGGCGAGATAGAGCACCGAGCCCGCCTCGACGGCGTCAGGCAGGCCCGACCACGAGATGCTCATGTGCTGCGCGTCGCCGGCGAGCTCCTCATCGCCGCACGAGAACGTCAGTCGCTCGCCGGCCTTCAGCTCTACGACGTCGTCGTGCAGCGGGCCGATACGCAGCTTCGGTCCCGGCAGATCCTGCAGGATCGCGACCGGCCGCCCCGCACGCCCGGCCGCGGCGCGAACGCGCGCGACCGTCTCGGCGTGCTCGTCAAGCGTGCCGTGTGAGTAGTTGAGCCGCGCGACGTCCATTCCGGCCTCCACGAGGCGCACGAGCGTCTCGGGATCACGCGAGGCGGGACCAATCGTGGCGACGATCTTCGTACGGCGCATCCCCGGAACTTAGCGCTCGCCGTCCCCGCGCCGAACGGATGTGGTCCCGCGGCGTAGCATCGAAGCGTGCTCGGTCCCTCCCGACAGCTGCCCCGTATCGGTGCCACGGCGCGCATCATCCACTTCGGCGGCAGCTTCGAGCGGGGCATCGTGCTCGCGGTGCACGAGCAGGGTCGGCGTCTGGAGGTGCGCGGCGAGGGCGGTGAACTGCTCGAGTTCGTGCTGAGTCCCGCCACCGCGCGCTTCGTCTCCGCGCAGAGTGCTCATGGACCACGCCTGGAGCTGCTCGGCGATCCTGCTTGATGGTCAGGGCGCCTGCACGTCGGGGAAGTGCTCGGCGCAGTGCTCGCGCAGCGCTCCACGAACCCAGGCGCGCTCCTGCACGGAGGCGACCCGCAGGCGCGCGAGCAGCTCACTCTGGCGCTCGATCGCTGCGCCCGCGATCTCCCAGCGCACGGCCAGGCGCTCGAACAGCAGCTCCAGCGCGCGCTGCTCGGAGTCCTCGCGCGTGGCCGCCGCGGCGGTGCTATCGCCGCTCAACGCCAGCGCGTACTCACGGCGTGCGCCGAGCGTGAAGGAGCCGCGCAGGCTGAGCACGTTGCCCTCGGTGTCGCGATAGTCGCTCGCGGGCGCCTTCAGCTGCCCTCGGCGGGTGCGCCTACCCACCTCAGCCGGCGTCCGCGGCCCGTTCCAGCTTCCCGCGCACATCGCCCGTGACGGGCTTTGCGTGCCCGGGCCATGCGACCGCGGGTTCGAGCGCGGCGAGCTTGCGGATGCTTGCGCGCGCTTGTTCGGTGTCGTGGTTGTAGAGCGCGACGGGCAGTCGCGGTGCGCAGTCGCGGCCCCACATGTCGAGTGTGTAGAAGCAGTCGCTGCTCAGTGCCAGGCGATCCTGCTCGCGCCACAGCGCGATCTGCCCCGGGGCATGTCCGGGGATGTCAAGGACGGTGAAGCCCGCCACCTGATCGCCCTCGCTGAGCGTCTCGGCGATCTTCACCGGGCCGCCGTCCCATGCGTAGCGGTGCGCAAGCCGATGCGCTTGGCGCAGAGGGAATGGCAGGCCCCGCAGCTCCGCGGGCCAGTAGCGAAAGCCGCCGCTGCCTTCGGCGTCGAGAACCTCATCGGGATGGCACAGCACCGGTGCACGTAGCCCGGGAGCGGCGCCGCGATGGTCGGTGTGGCCGTGGCCGAGCACAATGCGGCGGATGCCGCCGCGCTTCGCGCCCGCGGCGGCCAACGCACGGGTCATCGTGCGCGCGCCGGCGTCGAACAGTGTCACGCCGCCGTCCTCCTCGAGCAGGTAGACGTTGCAGCGTCCCGGCTGGCCCTGAACCACCCACACGCCCTCCGCCACCAGCTCGGCCTCGCCTGCCGCGAGCCCTGATGTCAGGCGTGTCTTGGCGTTGAAGGCGCCCATCATGCGCTTTTCGGCCCCGGAGTCCTGCGCCGGCAGCATGCCGATCTGCCGGGCGAAGGTCATGCTGTCGGTGAAGGCGTCGTTGCTCACGATCAGCCCGTCGCGCACCGTGATCAAGTCGAAGCCCTCGATGTCCAGGCGCGCGCCAGTGGGCGCAACGCCGCCGAAGTGACCGGGCCCCGCGAAGGTGCCACGCAGACGCCACTGCACGCCGCAGCGGTCCTTCTCGCTCGTGGTGGAGATGACCTGCATGTCGAGGTCGGGAAGGGCGCCGATCAGCTCGCCAATGAACTCGCGCACGCCCTCCGGCGCCAGCACGTCGACACGTCCGCGCACGTTCTCCCTGCCACCGTCCGCCCACATGGCGACCGCGGTGTCGAGCTCGCGCGCGTCGATCGCCGCGAAGTAGCGCCGCGCTACCGCCTCGGTCTTGCTCCCTGTGATCCGTTTGCGCGTGGTCGCGGCTTGCATGTTCGCGGCCACCTCCGCTACCTTCGCGCTCGCCTCGCTGGCACTCTCACGATCGGCCATGCCCGCCTCCTTTTACGCCGCTTGACGGCCTTAGTCTAGTCTCCGCCACGTGGCCGATGTGACCAGCAAGCGCGAGCTCGGGCGCGGCGAGCGCGTGCTCCCTGGCGTCTACCGTCTGCGCCTGCCACTGCCCTGGCCCGGCGTCCCCCACTGCAACGCCTGGGCCGTCGCGGCCGACGGTGGCTTTGTTCTGTTTGACACCGGCTGGCACGGTCCAGACTCGATGGCCAACCTCGAGCGGGCGCTGGCGATGTGCGACCTACGTCTCGAGGATGCACGTCTGGTCGTCTGCACCCATGCGCACTCTGACCATTGCGGGCAGGCCGCCACGATCGTCGAGCGCGTGGGCTGTGAGCTGTGGATGCACCCGAGTCACGAGCTGATGAGCCAGATGGTCGCCGACCCTGAGGCGGTGCTTGCCCGGCGCGTGGAGGTCGCGCGCCAGAGCGGCGTGCCCGCGGAGCCGCTGCGCCGCTACGCCGAGCAGCGGGGCGCCTCCGAGCCGGGCATCGCCGGCCCGATCTCGCCCGACAAGGGCCTCCTCGCGGGCGTCACCGTCGGCACCGACCTCGGCGAGTGGGTGGTCTATGAGACGCCCGGTCACGCGCCTTCGCATGTCTGCCTGTTCCAGCCCGAGCGGCGCCTGTTGATCTCCGGCGATCACCTGCTGGGGCGCATCTCGCTGTACTTCGAGTTCGGTTTCTCGCCCAACCCCGTCGGCGAGTTCCTGAGCTCGCTCGACGTCGTCGAGCGGCTCGGCGCGCGCCTGTGTCTCGCCGGCCACGGTCGAACCTTCACCGACGTGCACAACCACATCGAAGGTAACCGCAAGCTGGTGGCGGAACAGCTCGAGCGGGTGCTCGAGGTATTGGGAGACGGCGAGCCGAGCGCCTTCGAGGTCGTCACGCGCGTTCACGGCGGCGCGCTCTCCCAGCAGAACGCGCACTGGCTGCTCTCGCAGACGCTCGGCTACCTGACACAGCTTGAGGCGCTCGGCACTGCGCAGCGCATCGCCGGTGAAACCGAGCGCTGGGCGGCATAATCTTCAGATGCGCATCGACCAGATACTGGCCGGCGAGGGTCCCGTATTCTCGTTCGAGTTCTTCCCGCCCAAGACCGAGGCCGGCGAGCAGAACCTCTACGCGGCGCTGAGCGAGCTACGCACGCTCGAACCGGCGTTCGTGTCGGTCACCTATGGCGCGGGCGGCTCCAGCCGCGAGAAGACGATCGGGATCGTCAAGCGGATCAAGGACGAGTTCGGCCTGGAGGCGATGGCCCACTTCACCTGTGTAGGCGCGACCGTCGCGGAGCTGCGCGCGACGCTCGATGAGATGCAGGCGGCAGGGATCGATAATGTGCTCGCGCTGCGCGGCGACCCGCCCGAGGGCGAGGATCTGTGGAGCAAGACCGAGGGGGGTCTTGAGTACTCACGCGAGCTGGTGGAGCTGATCGCCGCCGACTACCCCTTCGCGATCGGCGCGGCCTGCTTCCCCGAGACGCACATCCACGCAGATAGCGCCGAGAGTGACCTGCGCTACCTCGCCGAGAAGGCCGGGGCGGGCGTCGACTTTCTGATCACACAGATGTTCTTCGACAACGACTACTACTTCGACTTCGTCGCACGCGCGCACAACGCGGGTGTGACGGTGCCGATCATCCCCGGCATCATGCCGATCACGCGCGCCGGGCAGGTCGAGCGGATGGCGCAGATGTGCGGCTCGGCAATCCCGGAGGGTCTGCGCGCAGAGCTGCACGCGCGCGGCGAGGACCCCGAGGCGGTGCTCGACTTCGGCGTCGCCTACGCCACGCTGCAGTGCGCCGAGCTGCTCGCCGCGGGCGCGCCTGGGGTCCACTTCTACACGCTCAACCGCTCTCCCGCCACGCGTGCGATCCTCAGCGCGCTGAAGCTCGCCAAACCTTGGGAGAAGGCGGTCTACCCGGGCTCGATTTCTAGGCCCTCAGCGACGCGCGGCGAGCCGTCGGCGGCTTCATAGCGCACGTCGACCGAGTCATTCTGGCGGTAGGTGCCCACGCCCCATGCGCCGAGCAGCCAGCGCCAGCCGCTGATCTTGTCCTTGCGCAGCTCGCGCTCGAACACGAGTGCGCCGTTGCGCACGCTGAAGTCGACGCCGAGCCGCTGGGGCACGCCGTTGAGGTAGACCTCGTAGGGCTCGCGCAGATCCCGCGGCAGCCTCACCATCGACTTGGGCATCTGCGCAGGCTCGCCTACATTTCTATGTTAAGGGTAACGCTCACTGACGCTCCTGTGTGGGTGCCAGTAGTGCCGGCGCGGCTATTCGCCGATGTCCTCTGACCAAAGATGTGGTTGCTCGGCGATGAAGTCGCCTAGGAGCTGGGCGCACTCGGGCAGATTGAGGTCAACTACTTCGACATTGTGTTCGCTGAGCAGGTCTGCTGCACCGGGAAAATTGCGAGACTCGCCTACGACGACACGGGGAATCCCAAACTGAATTATAGCGCCCGCGCACATGTAGCAAGGCATAAGTGTCGAGTAGAGAGTGGTGTCACTGTAGCTATCACGACGCCCGACCTTCTCTAGGCAGTCGATCTCAGCGTGCAGGGTTGGGCTCGCGTGCTGGACCCGTTGGTTATGCCCCTGACCCACGAGCCTTCCCTGACCGTCTGCAAGTGCTGCACCGATGGGGATACCGCCCTGGGCCCGAGAAGACCTCGCTTCGTTAATCGCGGAGATCATCCCTATCTCAAGTTGCTGCACCTGTTGCGGCATTAAGTGACTCACCTTTCTTGCGCTTTCTGATCTTAAGATAGTAGTTGAGTGCGAAGACATCGACGGCAAACGCAAAGAGGTTGACCCCAACCAGCAGCCAGAGTTTCCCTGCCGAAATACTGCCCCGCGTTGTGTATCCATCAAGCAACAACAACGCGAGCTGACCTGTGTTCAAGATGGCCCAGCCCCACGGCACGATCTCTCTCTTCCACAGGCTGGAGATGCGACCAGCCGGACGTCGCTCGCTGAGAAAGTTAAGCGCACCCATGGAGAGGATCCAGGCAATATCGATGACAAAGAGAATGGCAAGCAAATCGAAGAAGCCAAGGTGGGCAGTCTTGCTCTCTTCGAGCGAGGTAACGTCGCCAAGAAAGATCAGGACGATGCACTCCAAGACTATGAACGACATATCCCAGAACCACTTAACTTGCGCTCTGACGTCAGTTAGCTGGTCTTCCTCTAGGTGCAAGATGTCCCCGATAAAGAATCGGAATACGGTCAAAAAGTAGACGACGAAGAGGGCAAGACTGAAAATGGATACTCCATCCGCCTTCATCGCGATACGCACGGGATGGACTGGCTCGGAATATGCCACCGCAATGAGCCCTGTCACCAGGACGCCGGATATAAGGAGCCGACGGCGGCGCGCCTCACGCTCAGGGTCGTCGGGAGCCACAAGTATCGGCTTCTCGGACTTGTGGGTCTCGCTAGCCATGCGTGATCTGAATTGAGACGACGAGCACGGCGAGAACATAGCCTGGGGGACGGCGGAAGTCTCGTGATGCCGATACGGCTCTGCATGGTTGCCCGGCCCGTTACGTACTCTCTTTTGCGATGAGCTCCCTGGAGCAGATCCCCTACACAGTGCGTCGCTCGGCGCGCGCGCGGCGGGTGCGCGTCAACGTTCACGCGCACTCCGGCGTCGAGGTCGTCTTGCCCGCCCGCGCTCCCGAGCGCGCTGCCGCCGCCGCGGTCTCAGAGCTTCGCCCCTGGATCGAGCGGCGCCTCTCAGAGGCGCGCGAGGCGCTCGCCGTCGTGGCCGCGCGCGCCGGGACGGTGCCCTACCTGGGGAGCACTCTCGAGCTGGTTCCCGAGCAGGGCCGCAGGCGCGTGCACCGCTCCGGCGGGCATCTGCTAGTCCCTGGTGGAGACCCGCGTCCGGCGCTCGAGCGCTACTTCCGGCGCGCGGCGCGCGGCGAGATCGCACCGCGTCTGGACCGCGCCACGGCGCTGGCCGGGAGCGCATACTCCGGCCTCGACATCCGCGCCCAGCGCACGCGCTGGGCGTCCTGCTCGTCCAACGGGCGCATGAGCTTTAACTGGCGCCTACTGCTCGCACCCGAGCGCGTGCTCGAATACGTGGTCTGGCACGAGGTCTGCCACCTCGAGGTGCTCGACCACTCACCGCGCTTCTGGGCGCTTTTGGAGCGCCGCTGGCCGGACTACCGCGCCGACCGCGACTGGCTCAAGCGCAACGGGGCGAGCCTCGTTCTATAGCTAGCTTCTCTCGCCGATCGCCACGTAGTCGCGGTCGCGCTCGCCCGTGTAGATCTGGCGTGGGCGGGCGATCTTCTGGTCTGAGTCTTTGACCATCTCCTTCCACTGTGCGATCCAGCCGCTCGTGCGCCCGATCGCAAACATCACCGGGAACATCGCCACCGGCAGTCCGAGTGCCTCGTAGATCAGGCCCGAGTAGAAGTCGACGTTGGGGTAGAGCTTGCGCGAGGTGAAGTACTCGTCGTCAAGCGCGCGCTTCTCGAGCTCGGTGGCGACGTCCAGCAGCGGACTCTTGCCGCGCACCTCAAAGACGTCGTCGAGGTATTTGCGGATGATCCGGGCGCGCGGGTCATAGTTCTTGTAGACGCGGTGGCCGAAGCCCATCAGGCGCTCGTTGCCCGCCTTCACGCCCTCGAGGAAGTCGGGGATGTTCTCGACCGTCTCGATCCTTTTGAGCATTCGCAGCGCGGCCTCGTTGGCGCCACCGTGCAGCGGCCCGTAGAGCGCCGCGACGCCGGCGGCGACGGCCGTGTAGGGGTCTACCTGGGTCGAGCCGACCGAGCGCACGGCGCTCGTCGAGGCATTCTGTTCGTGGTCGGCGTGGAGGATGAACAACACATCCAGCGCGCGCTCCAGGCGAGGATCGGGCTCGTATTTGAGCTCGGTCATCTTGTACATCATCCCCAGGAAGTTGCCCGCGTAGTTGAGGTCGTTGTCGGGGTAGACGTAAGGCTGGCCCATGTTGTGGCGGAAGGCGAAGGCGGCGAGCGTCGGCATCTTGGCGAGCAGGCGGATGATCTGGATGGCGCGGATGCGCTCGTCGTGGATCTTGTTGGCGTCGGGGTAGAAAGTCGACAGTGCCCCGACGGAGGCCACGAGCATGCCCATCGGGTTGGCGTCGTAGCGAAAGCCCTGCATGAAGTCCTTGACGTTCTCGTGCACGAAGGTGTGGATCGTGATCTCGTCCACCCAGCCGATCAGCTCGGCCTGGTTCGGGAGCCTGCCGTTGATCAGCAGGTAGGCGACCTCGAGGTAGCTGGAGTGCTCGCAGAGCTGCTCGATCGGGTAGCCGCGGTGCTGGAGGATGCCCGCATCGCCGTCGATGTAGGTGATTGAGCTGCGGCAGGAGGCCGTGTTCATAAAGGCAGGGTCGTAGGCCATCAGCCCGAATTCGTCGGGGTCGACCTTGATCTGGCGCAGGTCCGTGGCGCGCACCGTACCGTCGGTGATCGGCAGCTCGTAGCTCTGGCCGGTGCGGTTGTCGGTGACGCTCAGGGAGCCCTCACCGTCGGTGTCGCGATGATCGATCTCACCGGTGGCCGAGCGCGGCTGGGTGCTGCCGTTCGCGGTGCTGGCTGCGGTCGTCGACTCCTCGGTGCTCATCTGGATCTCCTATCCGCGGTTTCGAGTGCTCTGACTCCGATTATGCGCAAACCGGCGTGCGCTCCCCGCCCGTAGGCGATGGCGCAACGTCGAAACGCCGCTCAACCGCGTGGTAGGCGCTGGTGTGAAACGACCGCACGTGTGCGTCGGGGCGAGGCCGGCGACGGCTCGCCGTGGGGCCCGCGGCGTGGCCGGCGCGGCAGGCGTGCACGCGGATGGTGCGGGTGATGCGGGCTGGGGCGCGGGCCGATCCCGCCGTCCTGATCTGAGGCGATGTCGAGATCCGGCGTCTGTGCGACGGCCCAGCGCACGATCAAGAACAGCCCGACGATCGGGATCTTCAGCAGGAACATCAGCCAGATGAACGTCCAGGTGGTCACTCTTGCCGATCGTATACCCGGTCGCGCATCCGTACAAGCGCTTAGCCGCGCAGCTCCAGCGGTGCGCCGCTGAACTGCGTCATCGCGTGCAATTCGCCGATGCGCGCGACGATCTCCTTGCCGCTCAGGCGTTCGATCCGCTCGGTGCCGAACTCCTCGACGTTGAAGGAGGCGAGCACCGTCGCGTGGGCCATCGCGCGTCGCAGCAGATCGTCGCTGAGCTCCTCGCGTGGGTGCGCGGCGATATAGCCGACGAGGCCGCCCGCGAAGGTGTCGCCGGCGCCGGTCGGGTCGATCACGCTCTCCAGCGGGTAGGCGGGCAGCGCGAAGAAACCCGAGCGGGTGACGAGTGCGGCGCCGTACTCGCCCTGCTTGGCGACGATCACGCTCGGCCCGCGCCGCTCGCCGGGAGCAGGGGTGGGGGTGCCCCAGGAGAGCACCTCGCGAGCAGCGGAGACGAGGTTCGGCTTGCCCGTCAGCTGGCGCAGCTCGGCGTCGTTGAGGATCACGCAGTCGACGTCGGCGATCGCCGCGAGCAGCGAGTCGCGCGCGATGTCGATCCACAGGTTCATCGAGTCAAGCGCCACGAAACGCGCCTGGGGGAGCTGCGCGCGCACGTCGCGCTGGAGATCGGGCTGAATGTTGGCGAGGAACAGCACATCGCTCGAGCGCGACTGCTCGGAGAGCTTTGGCGTGAAGCCGTCAAAGACGCCCAGCTGCGTGTCGAGCGTCTCGCGCGAGTTCAGATCCCAGCCGTACTCGCCCCGCCAGAAGAACGTCTTGCCGCCGGCGATCCGATCGATGTCTGAAACGTCGATGCCGCGAGCGCGCAGAACCGCGAGCTGCTCCTCGCCGAAGTCCTCGCCGACGGGCCCCACGACCCGCACATCGTCGAAGAAGGACGCGGCGAGCGCGAAGTGCACCGCGGCGCCACCGAGCATTCGCTCACGCTCGCCAAACGGCGTCTTCACGGTGTCATAGGCAATCGAGCCGACTACGGTGATGGGCATCGGCGCGCACCTTAGAGCACGCCGCCAGGGGCGTGCGCCCACGCGCTCGCGGGCGCGATCTGCACCTTGACTTATGTTGCACTCCGATAGCCTCGCTGGAATGCGAGCGATCCAGATGACCGAGTTCGGCGGGCCCGAGGTGCTGAAGCTCGCTGAGCTTCCGCGACCCGAGCCGGGCGCCGGGGAGGTCCTGATTCGAGTGACGCGCGCGGGCTTGAACTTTGCCGACACGCACACGCGCACGAACTCCTATGTGCAGAAGGCGAGCTTGCCGCTCGTTCCCGGTGGCGAGGTGGCCGGCGTGCGCGCGGACAGCGGCGAGCGGGTTGTGGCGCTCGTCGGCAGTGGCGGCTATGCAGAGTGGGCAGTGGCACCGCAGGAGCATGTGTTCCCGATTCCCGAGGACATCGACGATGGCACGGCGCTGGCGATGATCATCCAGGGCACGACCGCCTGGCATATCTATCGAACCGCTGGGCGCGTCGCCGATGGTGAGAGCGTCGTGATCCACGGAGCCGCGGGGGGCGTCGGCTCGCTGGCCGTGCAGCTCGGACACGCGCTCGGCGCCGGGCGCGTGATCGCGACGGCCTCAAGCGAGACCAAGCGCGCGACGGCGCTGGAGCTGGGCGCAGACGTGGCGATCGACCCCGCCGCTGAGGGCCTGACCGAGCGTCTGTGCGAGGCCAACGGCGGCGCGGAGGTCGACGTCGTCTTCGAGATGTCCGGCGGCGAGGTCTTCGAGGCCTCCTACCGCGCGCTCGCCCCGTTCGGGCGGATCGTCGCCTACGGGATCGCCACGAGCGAACCTAATACCGTCCGTACCGGCTCGCTGCTGCGCCATTCGCGGGCGGTCGTCGGCTTCTATCTGTTTCACTGCCTCGAGCGTCCGGGCATGTTTGCCGAGGCGCTCGCCGAGCTGTTCGCGCGCAGTGCCCGCGGCGAGCTGCGAGCCCTCGTGGGGCAGACCTATCCACTCGAGCAGGCGGCGCAGGCGCAGATCGATCTGCGCGAGCGGCGGAGCACCGGCAAGCTGTTGCTCGACCCGGCCGCCTAAGCTCTCATCTCCACAGTTATGACCAAGTCATTCGCTGAGCTCGGGCTATCCGAGTCCACACTCCGCGCGCTGAGCGACGTCGGCTACGAGTCGCCGAGCCCGATCCAGGAGCAGGCGATCCCGGCGCTGCTTGCGGGCAGCGACGTGATCGGTCAGGCCCAGACTGGTACCGGCAAGACGGCGGCCTTCGGGCTGCCGATCATGGAGTACATCGACCCTGAGGAGCGCTCGGTGCAGGCGCTCGTGCTTACGCCGACGCGCGAGCTCTGCATCCAGGTCACGCAGGCGCTGCGTACCTACGGGGCGCACTCGGGCATCGACGTCGTGGCGGTATTCGGCGGAGCGCCGATCCGCACGCAGCAGGCCCAGCTGCGCGCCGGCGGGCATGTGGTCGTGGGCACGGTCGGACGCGTGCTCGATCTGATCTCACGTCATTCGCTGGTGCTGCACGATTGCCGCTTCATGGTCCTCGACGAGGCCGATGAGATGCTCGACCTCGGCTTTCTCGAGGACGTCGAGAAGATCCTCTCGCTGACCCCGTCCAGCCGCCAGACCGCGCTCTTCTCGGCGACGATGCCGCCGCCAATTCGCAAACTCGCAGACCGCTACATGTATGACCCGGAGGTCATCAAGGTCGAGGCCGAGACGCTCACGATCGACACCGTCGCGCAGTTCCAGCTGCCTGTGGAGACCAAGAACAAGGCCGACAAGCTCGTCGAGGTCCTGAGCGCTGAGAAACCCGACCAGGCGATCGTGTTCGTGCGCACGAAGATCCGCTGCGACCAGCTGTTCAAGATCCTGAAGGATCGCGGCATGAACGCTCGCGCGCTGCACGGCGATATGTCCCAGGGCTCACGCGACGGTGTGATGCTGGCCTTCAAGGGGGGCCGCGTGCCGATCCTCGTGGCGACCGACGTGGCTGCGCGCGGTCTCGATATCTCGACGGTCACGCATGTCATCAACTACGACGTGCCGACCTCGCCCGACACCTACGTCCACCGCATCGGGCGTACCGGCCGCGTCGGGCGCTCCGGGCGGGCGATCACCTTCGTCGAGGATCGCCAGAAGCGCGAGCTGGAGGCGATCGAACGCCACATCGGTACCTCGGTGGCCCAGTGGGAGAAGGGTGCCGAGGCGGCACCTACGCCGGTGCGCGAGCGCCCGCGCCGGCACTCAAAGCCCCGCATCTCCGGTCGTGACGAGCAGGGGCCATACGTCAAGCTCGTACTCGGTGGGGGCCGCGCCGCGGGCCTGCGCGTGGCCGACATCGTCGCGGCCGTCACCTCCTCGACGGACCTCGACGGCGAGGCGGTGCGCGACGTGCTCGTGCTCGACCGCTTTTCCTTCCTCTCCGTCCCCGGCGAGGAGGCCGAGCGCGTGATCGAGGCGCTCGATGGGCAGGACGTGCGCGGGCGCACGCTCAGTTTGCAGCGGGTGGGGTAGGGCTCCAGCGGGCCGTTCGAGGCATGCGGATCTGCCATGGCCATGATATATTCTCATGGCCATGGCAAAGCGGCTTGCCATATCGCGCGGAGGCCAAGTTTCGGTGCCCGCGGCGGTGCGCAAACGCTGGCGCACCAGAGCTGTCCTCGCTGAAGATCACGGTGACCACGTCGTCCTGCGTCCCCTTGCGGATGACCCGGTTGCTGCCGCTGTAGGCGCATTTGCCAAGGAGATCGGTGCGCTCGGCTCTGAGGAGTCCCGGCGCTTGGATCGCGAAGAGGAACTAGATGTCGGCGAGCTCGAGCGCCGCTGAGGGTGCAGAGTCCTCGGCGAGCACTCTGATCGACGCCTCGGCCCTGATCGCGCTGCTCGGAGCCGAGCCTGCCGCCGTCGAGGTACGGGAACTGCTGAACCGCGGCGCGGCGATTACCACCCTCAACCTCGCTGAGGCACTGGATCGCCTCAAGCGGCGCTATGGCCTGGAGATCGAGCAAACGCGGCCGGTGATCGAGGGGCTGTTGGCGGAGAGCCTGACGCTGCTCCCGCTCGAACCACATCAGGCCTGGCGAGCGGGCGAGATCCGTGCTGCGCACTATCACCGTTCCCGCTGCCCGATCTCGCTCGCCGATGCGGTGCTCGTGGCAAGCGCTCCGATGGGTGGGCGCATCGCGAGCTCCGACGGGTCCTTGCTGGCGCTTGCGGCGAGCGAGGGCATTGCGATCGCGGCACTGCCCGACTCGAAAGGGCGCCGAGCAAACGTGCAATAGGTGCCGCTATCGTGCCGTCTCCACCGTGAGCGCCAACAAGGAAGGGCCAGCGTGTCGACAGCAACAATGCAAACCACAGAGGGGCCGATCGTCTTCGAGCTGTTCGACGAGGACGCGCCCAAGACGGTCGAGAACTTCCGCAAGCTGATCGGTGGCGGCTTCTATGACGGTCTCACCTTTCACCGCATCATCAAAGACTTTATGATCCAGGGCGGCTGCCCGCTCGGTACCGGCACCGGCGGCCCGGGCTACACCTTCGAGGACGAGATCAACCCGCACAAGATCGTCCGTGGCGCGCTTGCGATGGCCAACGCCGGCCCCGACACGAACGGCTCGCAGTTCTTCATCGTGACGGCCGACGCCTGTCCGTGGCTCGACGGCAAGCACACGGTCTTTGGTCAGGTCACCGACGGTATGGACGTTGTCGAGAAGCTTGAGGCTGTGCCCACCGACGGACGTGACCAGCCCTCTGAGCCAGTCGGTATCGCCTCGATCGAGCTGTCTGAGTAAACACCGCCGCGGCTGCCCGGTCGGAGTAGTCTTCTCTGCTACGAGCGAACTAGCAGGGAGGGGTCCCAGATGGCGACGGTCGAGCAGCAGCTTCCCGACGGGTCGGAGATCCGCCAGCAGGGCGGCATCATCGGTGCCGGCGAAGGCATAGCCGTAGAGAACCCGGCGACGGGCGAGACCGTCGCGACGGTGCCCGACCTCAGTGCCGAGGCGGTTGCAGAGATGGCTGCGCGCGGGCGCGCCGCGCAGGCCGAGTGGGAGGCATACGGCTTCGACGGACGCGCGCGCGTGCTCGTACGCGCGCAGAAGTGGTTGATGGACAACGCCGATCGTGTAATCGAGACGATCGTTTCGGAGACGGGTAAGACCTATGAGGACGCCCAGCTGGCCGAGATCAGCTACGCGGGCAATGCCTTCGGCTTCTGGGCCAAGCAGGGCCCCGAGTATCTGGCCGATGAGTCGGTCAAGTCAAGCCAGGTGCTCGTCAAGGGCAAGAAGCTGATCCTGCGCCACAGCCCGCTTGGGCTGATCGGCGTAATCGGCCCCTGGAACTACCCGTTGACGAACTCCTTCGGCGACTGCATCCCGGCGCTGATGGCCGGCAACAGCGTGATCCTCAAGCCATCGGAGGTCACGCCGCTGACCTCGATGCTGATGGCCGAGGGCCTGCGCGAGTGCGGCCTGCCCGAGAACGTCCTGCAGATCGCAACCGGACGCGGCGAGACCGGCGCGGCGCTCGTTGAGCACGTAGACATGATCATGTTCACCGGTTCCACGAAGACCGGCACAAAGGTCGCTGAAGCCGCTGCGCGGCGTTTGATTCCGGCCTCGCTCGAGCTCGGCGGCAAGGATCCGATGGTCGTGCTCGCCGACGCGGACCTCGAGCGCGCCGCCAACTTCGCCACCTACTACTCGATGCAGAACGCGGGCCAGACGTGCATCTCGATCGAGCGCGTCTACGTGGAGGAACCGGTCTACGACGAGTTCGTGGCCAAGGTCTCCGAGAAGGTGCGCGCGCTGCGCGTGGGTAAGCCTGAAGGCTTCGGCTCGGTCGAGGTAGGCGCGATCACCTTCCCGCCGCAGCTGGAGACGATCAAGGACCACGTCGCCGATGCGGTGCAGAAGGGTGCGCGCGTGCTCACAGGCGGCAACGAGGTTCCGGGCGCCGGGCGCTTCTACGAGCCGACTGTGCTCGTCGACGTCGACCACTCGATGAAGTGCATGACCGAGGAGACCTTCGGCCCGACGCTGCCGATCATGAGGGTGCGCGACGCCGATGAGGCCGTGCGGCTGGCGAACGACTCGCCCTACGGCCTGGGCGCATCGGTGTTCTCCAAGGACACCGCGCGCGGAGAGGCGATCGCGCGGCGCATCAAGGCTGGGGCGGCGAACGTCAACGACGCGATGATCAACTACGCGGTGCTCGAGCTGCCGATGGGCGGGGCCAAGGCGTCCGGTCTGGGCTCCCGCCACGGTGCGGGCGGCATCCGCAAGTACTGCTCACAGCAGGCGATCGTCGTGACGCGCCTGGGCATGAAGAAGGAACTGTTCATGTACCCCTACAAGTCGCGCACCTCGAAAATGTTCGGCAGCCTGCTCAAATTCATGTATGGCCGCGGCAAACGCGCGTAGCAGCCGGCTCTGTTTCTGACCTTCGCTCACCCGCGTTTGCGCGGTGGGAGAGGCGGAATGAGCTCAGCCTGAGCGACTAATGGCGCTCCATCCGGGCGGTTTTTACCCGCGCTGGAGTCGGTGTGGCAGAGTGTTCCCGCGTGCCTTGTGGCGCTTGGTGTCGGATCTCTGAGGACGGCATTGGGCTCTGAGCCCCGCGAGCGCGCATAAGAAAACGCGACTCGGGAGCTCAACATGAGACTACGCAGCTTGGCGGGAATTATCATCTTGGTCATCTTCTCACTCGGAATCGTGACCGTGGCATCGGCGGCCTTACCGGAAGTCTTAGTGGAAAAAGGCAAACTTCCGGTCAAATTCGAAGGCTCCGGGATCAGTGGTCCCACACGGATAGAAACCGTTGGAGGGGTGCTGATCCAGTGCAAAGCGCTCAGGATGTCCGGTGAAATCACCTCAGCACATGCCGGCACCTACAAGCTCAACATCGAAGGCTGCGTAGGGCAGGGGGGCATTGAGTGCCACACCACCGGAGACGCAAAAGGGGTGATGTTAGTGCCTGGCGAATTCCACCTCGTGCGGACCGCGTTAATGCCGGTAAAAGCCGCAATGCTGCTCTTACTATCGAAAATCAGCTCTACTTGTCTGGGTGAATTTGGGACCCATGAAGGCAAGGGACTGGTGGTGCCGATCACGCCCATCAATAAATTCACTGCGGCCTATGAACTATCGGCCAAAATGGTCAAAACGGGCGTGCAGGAAGTCACTTCCTATTACAACGAAGCCGGCACACTCGTTGGCAACGCGTTTCTCGAACTGAGCAGTGGAATTCAGTTCGGCATAGAAGTCTCGCCGATCAAATTGACGATGGAAACGTCTGTGGAGATTGTGGCCTAAGCCCTGCGCCTGTGGGCGGCGTGTCGTCGGGAGGCGACTCAGCCGCTCGGCAGGCTATCCGGTGTAGAGGAGGTCGCGGCGGACCCGTCGCGTAGAGGCAGGCCGAGCAGACGCTCCATCTCGGGGATGCTCGTCTCGGCGTCGGTATGCAGCACCGTTGCCATGCCAAGCTCCTCGGCGGGCGTGAGGTTGAAGGGGAGATCGTCGACGAATACGCACAGCTCAGGCGCGAGGCCCGCGCGCTCGGCGCCGAGCTCGTACATGCGCGGGTGGGGCTTGCGGATGCGCTCTTCGCCGGAGATCACGACGCCGTCGAAGAGCTCCTCGAACATGTCGTGGGGGTAGCGGTGGACGCCCCAGGAGTTCGAGACGAGCGCTGTGCGGATGCCGCCGGCGTGTGCGCGGCGCACCGCCTCGACCATCGCCCGGTCGGGCTGAACGCCCTTGAACAGGCCGTCGATCAGCCCGTCCGGCTCGACTTCGAGCAGCGCGGCGAACTTCAGCTCGAACTCGAGCTCGTCGATCTCGCCGGTCTCCAGGGCGATCAGCAGCTCGCGTGCGGCAGGGTCGGTCCGGAAGCGACCCATCAGCGTCTTGGGGTCGAGGTCTGTCTCCAGGCAGTAGGCATGAAAGGAGGCGAAGAGGTTGGTCGTGAGCACGCCGCCCCAGTCGATCAAGAGGCCCTTGCGAGGCGTATCCACGCCTGCCTGCGAGCTCTCAGGCGCCATATGCCACCGCCTCGGCCTGGCTCGCGAGCTCGACCACGCCGTCGCCAAACTGGCGCAGGTATGGATCGTCGGTCGTGCCGGCGATCGCGCGCTTGTAGTTGCCCTCCATGAACACGACGCTCTTCCACAGTGCAAGCGTCGTGTACCAGCGGATGTTGCTCATCGAGCGTCCCGAGCCCTCTTCATAACGCGCGATCAACTCCGCGCGTGTGAGGAATCCCTCCCCGCGGGTGACCGTGCCGAGGTGCTCGCGCAGGCCACTGACGGGATCGCTCGCCTCGGTCCACATCATGCAGAGGTAGCCGATGTCGGCCAGCGGGTCGCCGATCGTCGCCATCTCCCAGTCGAGCACGGCCTCTAGATGCGCGGGGGCTTCCGCGGCGAAGATTGTGTTACCGAGGCGAAAGTCGCCGTGCACGATAGTCGCCTCCGGTGAGCTTGGGAGGTTCTCGCTCAGCCAGTTGCCGACGCTCTCTACGGCGGCGATCTCACGCGTCTTGTTGAGCTCCCAGAGGCCCGTGAAACGGCGCAGCTGGCGCTCGAGATAGCCGGTCGGCTTGCCGAAGCCCTCAAGGCCCGCCGCGCGCCAGTCGACGCCGTGGATCTCGACGAGCGCGTCGATCAGTTCCTCGCCGATGAGCCGCCGCTGCTCGGCCGTGTCGAGCGCTTCGGGCAGGCTCGCGACGATCACCTCGCCGGCGATCAGCTCCATCACGTAGAAGGGAGCGCCGATCACCTGCTCATCGGCACAGACCGCGAGCACGCCAGGAACACGCGCCGCGGTGTCCTCGAGCGCGCCCAGCAGCCGCGCCTCGCGCAGCACGTCGTGGGCGCTCGGCGGCAGCGGGGGCCGAGGGGGACGGCGCAGCACGACCTCGCGGCCGCCGCGCTCGATCCTGTAGGTCATGTTCGAGTGCCCCTCGCCGATCGGCGTTGCGTGGATCTCGCCGCTGCCGATGTCGTTGGCGTCGAGGAACCGTTCCAGTGGCTCGAGCACGAGTAGCGGGACGCGGCTGTTAGCCTGCCCGTCCGCAGTGGTCTGCACTATGTCGTCGGGTGCGATCGGAGCGCTCACGGCCACGAAACCTACAAACACCGCAACCTTCTTTGCGCTGAGGTGTCTCAAGCCACCATGTCCAAACTTCGCACGTTCACCACCGTCCTGGCCACCTTCGCCCTGTTGGGCGGCGCCGCGGGCGCCCCCCAGGCGCTGGCCTCCCACTCCCAGATCACCTTCTTCGAGGGCTCCAGCGAGCTGCTCGAACCGGCGAGTCGCCCCAAGGTGATCGGCCAGCTGCAATCGCTTGGCGTCAAAGCGCTGCGCGTGGAGCTCGCCTGGGCGAACGTCGCGCCGGGCCCCGAAAGCGCGACGAGCCCGAGCTTCGACGCGACCAACCCCGCGAGCTACAGCTGGGGCCAGTACGACGCGCTGATCGCCGAAGCCAACCGCCTGCACTGGCCGGTTCTCCTGACCGTCACCTCGCCGGTCCCGCGCTGGGCAACCTCGAACGAGAGGGCGCCCTACATCACGCGCCCCAGCCAGAAGGACTTTCAGGAATTCATGACCGCCGTGGGGCGCCACTACGGCTCGCAGGTTTCGCTGTACGCGATCTGGAACGAGCCCAACCACCCCGCCTTCCTGCTCCCGCAATGGACCTCCAAGGGTGCACCGGCCTCGCCGCGGATCTACCGTGGCCTGTTCCAGGCCGGCTATGAAGGCCTCAAAGCGGGCGGCATCGCGCACCCGCGCGTGCTGTTCGGCGAAACGGCCCCGACCGGATACACGACGGTCAACGTGCGCAGGGAAAAATCGAAGGCCCTGCTCCACGACGTGGCGCCGCTGGCGTTCCTGCGCAGCGCGCTCTGCCTGACGCCGAAGTACAAGCGCGCCGGTACCTGCAGCGCCCTGTCCGTAGCCGGCTATGCCCATCACGCATACACGCTGCCTGCGGGCCCGCACTACGTCTCCTCGCAGCCCGACAGCGTCACGCTCGGCTCGCTCTCGCGCCTCTCCCGAGCGCTCGACCTTGCGGCGCGTGCGCACGCGATCAACTCGCACGTGTCGATCTACCTGACCGAGTTCGGGGTGCAGAGCAAGCCCAACAAGCAGCTCGGCGTCTCGGTCTCCAAGCAGGCCGAATTCGATGCGATCGCGGAGCACATCGCCTACGCCAACGCTCGCGTGGCCGCCTTCTCGCAGTACCTGCTGCGCGATGACCCGTTGGGCGGCGCTCCCGGCTCGAGCGTGCATGGCGGTACCGTCGGCTTCCAGACCGGCCTGGAGTACGCAAGCGGCGCGCGCAAGCCGCTCTACTTCGGCTGGCCGGTGCCACTGACCGTCTCAAGGACCCGTCATGGCTCGGAGCTGTGGGGCCTCGTGCGCCCCACTGCGGGTGCAACCAAGGTGACCGTGCTCGTGCGCCTGAAGGGCTCGAAGAGCTACCGGACGTTCAAGACGATCACGACGAACGGTGCGGGGTACTGGGGCCTGAACACCTCGACGCGCGGCCAGCTATGGCGCGTGCGCTGGGTGAGTCCGGCGGGCATCAAATACGAAGGCCCGCCGATCGCCGGCTGAGAGCGAGAGGCGCCCTACGATGGGGCGATGCCGGAGCTGCCCGAGGTCGAGATCACCGCGCGGCTGCTCGACCGTGAGTTGCGCGGCGCGCAGATCGAGTCGGTGCTGGCTCCCGGGATCAACGCGCTGAAGACATTCGAGCCGCCGCTCGCCGCGCTGGAAGGCGAGCGGATAACGGCGGTCAGGCGCCGCGGCAAGCACCTGATCCTCGACGCGGGCGAGGAGCTGACGCTGCTGATGCACCTGATGTCCGCTGGGCGCTTGCAGCTCTACGACAAGCGCGCCAGCCCCCGTGATCGCAGCTCGCGGCTGCTCGTGCGCATCGAGGGTGAGCGCGAGCTGCGCCTGCGTGAGTTCGGCTCCAAGCAGGCCGCTTGGGTGAAGCTGCTGGGGCGCGCAGAGCTCGAGCAGGACCCGGCGCTTGCCACGCTGGGCCCCGAAGCGTGGCCCGAGCCGCCGCCGCTTGGGGGGCTGCTCGACGCGCCACGGCCGCTGCACGCCCTGCTGCGCGATCAGCGGGTCATAGCCGGGATCGGGCGCTCATGGGCCGATGAGATCCTCTGGCGGGCAATGCTCTCACCCTTTAAGCGCGGGGGTGACCTCGACGACGCCGAGGTGGAGTGTCTGCGCGAGCAGATGATCGCCACGCTCAGTGAGGCGCTCACGCACTACGAGCAGAACGTCAGCCTGCCGATTCCCGACAAGCTGCCGATGCCGCTGCAGGTCCACCGCCACGAGGGCGAGCCATGTCCGCGCTGCGACGCGCCGCTGCAGGCGGTGCACTTCGAGGACTACGTGATCGCCTACTGCCCGCACTGCCAGACGGAGGGCCGCGTGTTGAAGGACCGTCGCCTATCGCGGCTGTTGAGGTGAGGCAGCGCCCGCGGATCGACGTTGCCCGCGAGGCGTCCACTAGGATCGGGCCATGATCGAACGCAACGATGAGGCGCCAGACTTCGAGCTGCCCGACCAGGACGGCCGGGTCGTCAAGCTGTCTGACTTCCGCGGTCAGGCCGTCGTCGTGTACTTCTACCCAAAGGCCGACACTCCGGGCTGCACTACTCAGGCCTGTGGCGTGCGCGACCACATCGCCGACTACGAGGAGGCCGGCGCGGTGGTGCTTGGAATCTCCCCCGACCCGGTGGCGAAGGTCAAGAAATTTCACGATAAGCAGAGCCTCAACTTCGCGCTGCTCGCCGACGAGGGCCACGCGGTCGCCGACGCATACGGTGTCTGGGCTGAGAAGTCGATGTATGGCAAAACCTACTTCGGCAACGAGCGTACGACCTTTGTGATCGACTCCGACGGCCGCGTCGCGAAGGTTCTACGCAAGGTCAAGCCCGCAGAGCATGACGAGCAGGTCCTGAGCGCGCTCGCCGAGCAGGCTCCACCCACCGTCTAGGCAGCCGACCGGTTGGCTCTAAGCCGGCCCGACCGCGGTCCCGGTGGCGAGATGGACGAACGTTGGATCGAGTTGGGTGGGCTCGCGCGTGCCTTCAGCGCGCCACATAGCCCCTATTTCTCGGCCGTGGCGCACGGGTGACATTAAAGTAAGAGCTCACATCTGACGATTCCAAAGCGGCATGCCCACTCGTGTGGATCCCATCCTGCCTCCGCCCAACGCGGCACCGCGCTCTCGTTCGCGTGTTCGCTCGGAGGACGGCTTCACGCTGATCGAGGTTCTGATCGCCGCGGTCGTGCTTGTTCTCGGCACGACAGCGCTGTTTGGGCTGCTCGATACTTCGATGGCCGCGATCTCGGCAACGCGTGCCAGGGAAGGCGCGACGAGCGTTGCACGCAGCATCGTCGAGGACGCGCGCACGATTCCCTACGCGCAAATCTCGCCGGGCGCGATCGAAGGTCAGCTGCAAAGCATGACCGGCCTCAGCGACGCCTCGCCGGCTGCCGGATGGCAAATCATTCGCAACGGTGTCACCTACACCGTGACGAGCACCGAGTGCTCGATTGACGATCCCAAGGACGGGTTCGGAGTGCACGACAGCTCGTTCTGCGCGGAAAGCTCCACCGAAGGCAGCGAAGACAGCCAGCCCGCGGATCTCAAGCGGATCACGGTCGACGTACGCTGGACGGCCCAGGGCAGATCTCCGGATGTGCATCAAGTGGGGGTACTCACCGCGGCGGGAGCCTCGGTCGGGCTGAGCGCAACCGGACTGAAGCTCAGTAGCCCGATCGTCTCCGCGCCGACCGCGCCCGTGATCACGCTCGAACCGCCCGGCAACGAATTGAGGTTCACCGTCACCGCTCCGAGCGGGACGACAGCGATGAGGTGGGCGCTCGACGGCGTCAAACAGACGGTTGCGCCGACGCTGGAATCGGGCACGACGTGGACCTTCTCGTGGTCGATCGCGGGTCTTTCCGACGGCTCCTATCAGGTCGCTGCGCAGGCCGTGAACGCCTCCGGCGTCGTGGGGCCTCCGGTCTCGATCGCCGTCACGCTGATCAGGAACACGCCGGCGGCACCCAAAGGAATCGTCGGTGGCTTCAATACGGTCTTCGCGGAAGGAGTCGCCAAGCCGGTGGTAGAGCTGCAATGGCAGCCCAACGCCGAACGCAACGTAATCGGCTACCGCGTCTATAGGCCCGGCAAAGAACTGGCGTGCCCGACGAGCTCAGCAACGCTCAGCCTCGCGACCTCCTGTATCGACTTCTCACCCCCGCCGACGAATGCGACCAACCTCACCTACGAAGTGGTTGCGCTCTATCGCAAAGCGGAAGGTCAGGCGCTGAGCACCGCCGTCAGCGAAGGTCCTGCCGGGCTGTTCACCGTGACGGGTGGCTCGCCGCCGCCGGCCGGGCCGAACACTCCGGGTGCGCCGCTGACGCTCGAACACCTGAGCGGCGGCGCGGTGAAGCTCACCTGGTCGGCACCCAAAGGCGGGACGTCGGTTGCGTTCTACCGTATCTACCGTGGCTCGACCGACTACACGAGCCGGTATGACATAACGGCGAACGGCAGCACGACGACATACACCGATACGAACGCCACGGTCACTCACAGCTATTGGGTCACAGCCGTGAGTACCAACCTCACCGAGTCGGCGTTCCTTGGGCCGGTGAGCGGCTGATGCGCCTGCAGGACGAGCATGGCTTCACGCTGATCGAGGTGCTCGTCGCGATGGGTCTGTCGGCCGTCATCTTCGGCGGTACGCTCACCGCCATCGATACCTTCCAGCGGCAGAGCCAGACGAACAACATCCGCAACGAAGCCCAGGACAACGCGCGCAACGCGGTCGATAGCCTGGCGCGACAGCTGCGCAACGTCGCAGCACCGACCGCGGGAGCCTACGGGGCCCTCGAACAGGCGGAACCGTATTCGATCGTCTTCCAGAGCATCGATGCTGTGGAAGCCCCCAAAGGAAGCGCCAACGCCAGCAACGCGATGCGCGTTCGCTACTGCCTCAACTACAGCACTCCGAGCAACGAGGTTCTCTGGCGGCAGATCAAGCGCTGGACGAGCGCCAGTCCCTCTCCCGCAACTGCCCCGTCGAACACGGCGTGCCCCGACCTGGTCAGCGGAGATTGGGACAGCTCGCAGCAGCTCACGCAATACGTGACCAACCGCAATGGTGGTCAGACGCGTGCGCTGTTCACCTACGGGCCGTCCGGAGCGAGCGAAGTCGCGGCGATCACGAGCGTCGAACCAAACATCTACATCAACGTCAGGCCCGCCCAGGGAAGCTCAGACTCTCAGCAGACGAGCACGATCTCGCTGCGCAACGCGAACCGCGATCCGATTGCGTCCTTTACGGCCACAGAAGTCAACGGTCACATCAAGCTGAACGCGTCCGAATCCGCGGACCCCGATGGGCTCGCGCTGACCTACAAGTGGCTCGAAGGCAGCACGGTGCTGCCCACGTCATCTCAGCAATACGAAACAGAACAATTCGCATCGAAAACGGTGCACACGTTCACGCTGGAAGTCACAGATCCGGGCGGCCTCTCCAACTCGACATCTCACACGGTGACAATGAAATGAAACTCACACGCGACGAGAGCGGCTTTGCGCTCATATCCGCAATTCTGATGCTCTTCATTATGACCGGCATCGGCCTAGGTGTGCTCCAGCTCACAGATGCACAACAGAAGGCGTCCTCGACCGAGCAGGCCAGCGAGGGGGCGTTCAACATCGCTGAAGCGGCGCTGAACGCGCAGATCGGACAGCTCTCGCGCTCGTGGCCGGCCACGAAAGCGGGCGCCTATCCGTCGGTCTGCACCTCCACATCGACGACTACTGAAAACGGTTGCCCGACCGCTGCGAGCCTGGCCAGCGCGTATGCGAACACTGCGAGTGCATCTTGCCCCGGCGGCAACAGCGAGCCGTGGGGCTCGCCGTTGAGCAACCAGTGGACGACCTATATCCGCGACGATGGGCCCGTCGGCAGCCCAAGCACGGTCTTCAACTCGACCGTCGACAAGTCAATGCCCTCCTGGGATGCGAACGAAGACGGCAAGGTATGGGTACGCTCGGTCGGGGTAGTCGGCTGTCGCTTTGTGTCGGTCATCAGCCTCGCCTCCGAGCAGCTCGTCGCCATGCCCTTTCCGGAAAGCGCCGTCGTCGGTAACTGGTTTGAAACCAGCAATGAAGGCAACAAGGTGATCGTCAACACGCAGGGCGAATCGTCCCAGCCGGGGGGCGTGAGCATGCGCTGCACGGGGCGCACGCTCTCCAACTGCAAGGAATATCGAAGCGGACAGGTCTACCCGGATACAACGGGCGCGGCGGCGAGCCCGAGCCCAACGTACACGGCGAGTCAGCTCGAAGGCATCAAGGCGCTCGCGAAATCCAAAGGGACCTACTTCGCGAGCGGTCAGTGCCCGACAAGCTTGAGTGAAGCGAGTGGAGATCCCGTCTACGTTGAGGGCCCGTGTGACATCAGCGTCACAGGCGGGACTGGCAACTCTCAAGCCAGCCCCGGATTTCTCGTGCTGATCAACGGCACGGTCAAACTCAATGGCAACGCGGTCTTCTACGGAACCATCTACGCGCTCGACCAGCAGGGCTCGGCGGGAATTGTCATCGAACTCCACGGTAACTCTGAACTCGTGGGCAGCATGGTCGTGGACAGCAATGGTGGGATCAGCTTCGGCTCCTCCAAGCAGAACTACATCTACAACCCCGGCGCTGCCCGCGAACTGAAAAGCTTCGCCGGCGCCGCCCCGACCCGCAACAGCTTCCGCGTGCTGCCCGCAAACCAGTAGACGCAGCCGCCCGAGCTTCTCCCGGAGCGCTCGTGCGGGAGGATGGCGGCGAGATGTCCGCCAACCCATTCGAGCTGCTCGGCGAGCTGATCCACATCCGCGCTCACGATGTCCTCGACGTGGGCTGTGGCGAGGGTGCCCTGGTGCGGTGGCTCGCCACGGCGGGCGCTCGCGTGAGCGGGATCGATCCGCTGCCGCTCGCGCTACAGCACGCTCGGCGGAAGGACCCCGCCGCGCCTCCCGAGCGCTATGTCGCGGGCACGGCCGAGCAGCTCCCATTTCCCGACGCGAGCTTCGACGTCGTGATCTTCTTCAACAGCTTCCACCACGTTGCGGTGGACGCGATGGATGCGGCGCTCGAGCAGAGCGCGCGCGTGCTGCGCCCCGGTGGGGTGCTCTACGTGCAGGAGCCGCTCGCCGCAGGAGCGGCCTTTGAGCTGCTGCGCAAGGTCGACGATGAGACCGATGTACGCGCCGCGGCTCAGCAGGCGGTTGCGCGGGCGCTCGAGGGACGCTTCGCGCGGATCGACCACCGCGAGCCGGTCCTCGCGGTCCGTCATGGTGACTTCCAGACACTGCGTGCGCGCACGCTGAGCGTCGATCCTGCGCGCGAGGCTGCATTTCGCGAGCATGAAGCGGCGCTGCGCGCGGACTTCGAGCGCCTCGGGCGAGCTCACGCGAGTGGCGGCTATGAGTTCGACCAGCCCTTCCGCATCGACGTTCTCGGGCTGATCTAGACCTTCGCCGCGGGCGATCTCGTCATGCCGTCGACGAGCATGCCCGCCCCGAGATGGGCGCCGAGCACCGGGCCGACCTCCGTGCAGAACAGGGGCTCGAAACCGAAGATCTCCCGGCCCGCCGCTACCAGCTGCTCGGCGTCGTGCGGGCGACTGTGCGTGCTGGATGATCCAGTCGCTCGCGCCCCGCTCGTGGAGCTCGCGTAGATAGGCGACCATGCGCTCGAACGCGCGGCGATGCGTGCGCACGCGCCCGACCGGCGCGATCTCGGTGCCGAAGGTCAGGATCGGCTTGACCTTCAGCGCCGTGCCCAGCGCCGCCTGCGCGGCGCCGATGCGCCCGCCGCGGCGCAGGTACTCGAGCGTGTCGAGGCAGAACCAGATGTCGAGCGTCGCGCGCGTGCGCGCGACCGCCTCGACGATCGCCGCTGCCGCGACGTTCTGGTCGGCCAGCTGGGCCGCGAGTACGACCAGGCAGCCGAGGCCACCAGCGCCCGTCTGGCTATCGATCACGTGGATCGTGCCCGGCTGGCCCTCCTCGGCGAGCAGGCGTGCCGCTTCGCGCGCGCTCTCGCAGGTGCCCGAGAGCCCGCTTGCGATGTGCAGCGAGACGACGTCGTGACCCGCTTCGAGCAGCGGCTTGTAGGCAGCGAGGAAGTCGCCGATCGAGGGTTGTGAGGTGCTCGGCAGCTGCGGCGAGGCGCTCAGCCGCGCGTAGAAGGCGTCGAGATCGGTGTACTCGTGCTCGGGTCGTAGCTGTGCTTCCCAGCCGACGTAGAGGCTGACCTGCGTGATCGAGGAGCGTGCGATCAGCGCGGCAGGGAGGTACGGCGTGCTGTCCGTGACGACGGCCGCGCGCCGTGGCGGCTCGGTCTTGGGATCGGTTCTCGCATCGCTCACGCGGGCGAAGCCTACGCGGCGCACCAACCGCTCGCGTGGCGCTCCGCGCCGCGTGAGTAAGTGGAACTTGCCTAGCGGATCAGTGGGTCCAGTCCGCGCAGCCGTGATCGTCTGGCGCAGTGTGTCCATCGCGTCGTGCTTGGGGCGCCAGCGCAGCTCGCGTCGCGCCTTCGCGGTGCTCATGATCACCGGCTCGCGAAAGGCCGCGATCCACTGTGCCTGCGCGGGTAGGAAGCCGAGTCGCCCGATCACCTCCGCCACCGCGTCGACGGCCAGCTCGGGCACGGGGATCGAGTACCAGCCGAGCGCCTCGGCGAGCTGCTTGACGGTCAGCTGGCCGGGGCCCGCGAGGTTGTAGATGCCGGGCTTGCCGCGCCCGAGCACGCCGGCGCGCATCGCGGCGGCGACGTCGTCGTGGTGCACGAGCTGGAAGGGCACGCCCGGGATCGGGCAGCACCGGCCTGAGGATCGGCACGCCGTCGAGCAGGCTCAGCACCGGGCCGGGTAGGCGCCCGGAGATCTGCGTGTACGGCAGGCTGTCGATCAGCAGCGGCGCGTTCGGGCCCGCGACGATGCAGGGCCGGAAGACGTAGGCGCTCGTGCGGCTCGCGTGCAGCGTGTCGGCGAGCAGCTCCTCGACCTCGGCCTTCTGCGCGGAGTAGTAGTGCTCGGCGGTGCCGCGCGCCGGCACCTCCTCGGTGAGCGGCTGCGGGTTCTCGCTCGTGGAAGCCGTAGGCGGCGACCGAGGAGGCGTAGACGAGACGTTTGACGCCCGGCGGCGACAGCCGCTTCGAAGACGTTGCGCGAGCCGTTGAGGTTGACCCGGCGGCTCTGGCGTGCGCCGCCCATGATCATGAAGGCGAGGTGCACGACGACGTCGGCCTCCTCGACGAGCGTGGCGACGCGGCGCCGGTTGAGCACGTCGCCGCGCCGGTAGCTGACCTTCTTCCAGCCGAGGCTCTTCGGGATCGAACGGGCGCCGCGCCATGCCGAGGATCCGGCCGACCTCCGGCGTGCGCTCCAGCGCCGCGACGACGGCCTGGCCGATCTCGCCCGTCGGGCCTGTGATCGCGACAGTCAGGTGTTTCTTGGCGCGTGTGCCCGATGCCACAAGACCCGTTCTATCGCATCCACGTGTCGGTGGCGGCGAGCGCTAGATTCAAGGGCGTGAGTGGAGCGCAGCTGGGGCTGGCCACATCGGTGTTCCTGGCCTGCGCCGTCGAGGCGGTGGAGGCGCTCACGATCGTGATGGCGGTGGGCAACACGCGCAGCTGGCGCTCGGCGCTCGCCGGGGTGGGCGCGGCCTGTGCGGCGCTGATTGCGATCGTGCTCGCGCTCGGGAACGCGCTGCTGACGCTACCGATCGACGCTCTGCGCCTGGTGATCGGTGCGCTGCTGCTGCTCTTCGGCGTGCAGTGGCTGCGCAAGGCGGTGCTACGCGCGGCGGGGCTGAAGGCGCTGCACGATGAGCGCAGCGCCTACGAGCGCGAACGCGTCGCCGCGCGCGCGGCCGGGCGCGCGGAGCCGGGTTGGGATCCCTACTCGTTTGCGGTGGCCGGCAAAGGCGTGCTGCTCGAGGGGCTCGAGGTCGCGCTGATCGTGGTCACCTTCGGCGCCAACCAGCATCATCTCGTGCTCGCCGGTGCGGCCGCGGGAGTCGCGGTCGCCGCCGTCGTCGCGGCCGGCTTCGCGATCCGCGCCCCGCTTGCGCGTGTGCCCGAGAACACGATGAAGTTCGCAGTCGGCGTGATGCTCAGCTCTTATGGGCTGTTCTTCCTCGGCGAGGGGCTTGGCCTGCGCTGGCCCGGCGCCGATGCGTTCCTGCTGGCGATCGTGCCAAGCGTGCTCGGCCTCGCGTTGCTGGCTGTGCTCGCGCTGCGGCGCGGCACGCTCAGCTGAACCGTGGACGTCTGAGCCATGGGCGTACGGCTTCGCCGGGGGCGCTCCTATCCACGTACGCTTGAGCTGTGCCCGCGCTTCCCGCCTCGACCTCGCTCGGTCAGAGCCTCAGCTCGTTCTTCGACGCCGTCGGGCAGTTCTTCACCGATCTGGCCGCCGTGCATTGGCCCGCGCTGCTGCTCGGGTTGCTGTTCTTCGCCCTGAATCTCACGATCCGCTCGCGTGCCTTCTTCCACAGCCTGCGCGCCGCCTATCCCGCTGTCGCCTTCCAGTGGCGGCGCGTGTGGGGCGCCTACTTCGCGGCGGTCGGCTTCAACAACGTCGTGCCCGCGCGCGGCGGCGATGTGATCAAGCTGTTCCTCACCCGCTCATCGATCCCCGGCTCGCGCTATCCGACCGTCGCCGCGGCCTTTTTCGTGGAGTCGATCTTCGACGCGACAGTCGGCGTGCTGGTGCTGATCTTCGCGTTCACGCAGGGCGTCTTTCCAAAGCCGCCGGACTTCTCGAAACTGAGCTCTTTCGACATCTCCTACCTCGCCGAGCACTTTCGCCTGACGTTGTTCTTGATCACGCTGCTCGCCGTCCTCGGTCTGATCGCCTTCGCGATGCTCTCGATCCGTGTCAAGGCGTTCTGGTCGCGCGTGCGCCAGGGCGTGACGATCCTCAGCGACAGGCGCCGCTACCTGCGCGAGGTCGCAGCACTCCAGGTGCTCGCCTGGCTGGCGCGCTTCGCCGCCTTCTGGTTTCTGCTCGACGCCTTCCGCGTCGGCGGCTCGGTCAAGAACGTGCTGCTCGTCTTCGCCGTCAACCAGGTGGCGGGTGCGGTCCCCTTCACGCCCGGCGGCGCCGGCGTGCAACAGGCACTGCTCGTCAAGGTCTTCGCGACGAGCGCATCGACAACGGTCGTCGCGGCCTACTCGGTCGGCCAACAGATCGCGATCGCCGCCTTCACAGCCGCGATGGGCCTGGGCGCGGTCGTCTTCATCTTCCGCTTCCGCTCCTTCAAGGAGGTCATCTCTGCCGGGCGTGCCTCACGCGACGCCGAGCGCGCGGCCGAGGCGGCCGGCGATGTGGGCTTCGAGGACGAGGAGGGCCGCGGGAGCTACCCCCCGCCGCCCGATGAGCCGCCTGGCGAGCCGGCGCGAGCTTCTCGGCGCCGGGCGCGCGCTCGCTACTGAAGGCCCTCGCGGGCCTCGCGCACGAGCGCGACCGCCTCGGGGAAGACGAGCGCCATTACGGTGCGGATCTGCTCGGCTTGAGCCTCGGCGTTGCCCTGCACGTTGACGCGCTCGACAGCCGCCACGGTCATGTCGACGGCGAGCTTGATCGCATTGTCCGCCCAGACCAAACGCTGGTTACCCTGCATCTGTTCGGCGAACTCCGCCAAGCGCCGTTGCAGCTCCTCCGGATCGCCGAACATATCGCCGAGGCCGCCGCTATCCATGCCCGCATCATAGACTGCGCTGCGCGTGCCCAGTGCAAGTGAGATCAAGCAGCAAGTCGCCTTCGAGTCCGAGCGGCGCGAGCGGCTCGCCGTACCGGCCTTCGCGGGGGGGCTGCTCTATCTGCTGAGCGCGATCATCATCGCCTCGACGCTCAAAGGTGCGCCGACGGTGGGGCTGCTGCAAGGCCTGGCGCCAGCGCTCTCGGGAGTGGCCGAACCGCCGATCAGCCCGCGCGCGGCCGAGGTCAAGTTCATCAGCCACCACTCCTTTCCGCTGCTCAGCGGCAGCGTGCTCGCCGCGATCGCGGTGGCTGCGCTGACGCTGATCCTTCTGCTGCTGGCGAACGCGACACGATTTCGCCGTCCGCAGACCTGGTCCGGCGCCCGCCCGCTGGTGCTGTTCGGGGGTATCGCGGTCGCAGTCGTGAGCATCGCGCACCAGATCGTCAGCGCGATCGAGTCGCACAACTTCGCGACCGGCCACGACTTCACCGCGCACGCCGTCGATCAGGCGCTGACGAAGGGCACCGCGAACCTGATCGTCGACTACATCTCGCTGCTGGCCGGCCTCTCGCTCGCGGTCGGCATGATCGTCGTGGCGATCAACGCCATGCGCGTGGGGCTGATCACGCGCTGGATGGGCGTGCTCGGGATCTTTACGGGCCTTTTGATCTTCCTACCGATCGGCGGCCCGGAGCTACAGATCGTGCCGTCCTTCTGGATGGTGATGATCGGCATCCTGTTCGTGGGCAAATGGCCGAACGCCGAGCCGCCGGCGTGGCTCGCCGGTGAGGCCCGCCCGTGGCCCTCGCGCGCCGTCGCCGCGGGCCGAGGGGGTGCGCAGCCGGCCACCGCGGGCGGCGACGTGGCGCCGGCACCGGTGCCGGCGCCGCTCTCCTCCTCGCGCAAGCGCCGCAAGCGTTGACGATTGGCTCTCGCGCGGAGCGGGCACCATCTCACTACAGCGAGAGTCCTCCGTGACTTCGAGAAGGGGAGTGCGAGTGATGTCGATCGATTCAGGTAGCGCCGTCGGCGAGGAGCTCGATCGGGAGCTCGCCTCGCTGCTGGAGATCGAGCGCTTCGAGGCTCCCGCCGAGTTCCGCGAGCACGCCCTGCTCAACGACGCGAACATCTACGAGCAGGCAGCTGCTGACCCGCAGGGATGGTGGGTCTCCCAGGCTGAGAAGCTCGATTGGTTTCAGAAGTGGACGGCGGTGCTCGACGACAGCAACCCGCCCTTTTACAAGTGGTTCACCGGCGGCACGCTGAACGTCTCCTACAACTGCCTCGATCGACACCTGATCGCGGGCCGCGGCGAGCGTGTCGCCTTCCACTGGCGCGGTGAGGACGGCGCTGAGCGCGACCTCACTTACGCGGCGCTGCTGGAGCAGGTCGAACGGTTCGCGAGCGCGCTCAAGGAGCTCGGCGTGAGGCCCGGCGACGTGGTCGGCATCTACCTGCCGATGATCCCGGAGGTTGTCGTGGCGATGCTCGCCTGCGCGCGCATCGGCGCGCCCCACAACGTCGTCTTCGGCGGCTTCTCCGCGGAGGCGGTGCGCGAGCGCATGGAGTTCTCCGAGGCGAAGGTGCTGATCACAGTCGACGGCGCTGCGCGCAAGGGTAAGACGGCGCCGGTCAAGGACCGCGTCGATGAGGTGATGGGCGATCTGGAGAGCCTCGAGACGATCGTCGTCGTCAGGAGCAAGGGCACGCCCTGTCAGATGCAGCAGGGTCGCGACGTCTACTACGAGGACATCGTGGCGGCGGCCCCGCCGGAATGCCCCGCCGAGCCGCTCGACGCCGAGCACCCGCTCTACATCCTCTACACCTCTGGCTCGACGGCCAAGCCGAAGGGCATCCTGCACACCACCGGCGGCTATCTCACCGGCGTCTCAGCCACGCATCGCTATGTGTTCGACCTGAAGCCCGAAAATGATGTTTATTGGTGTGCGGCCGATGTCGGCTGGGTCACCGGGCACTCCTACATCGTCTATGGCCCGCTTTGCAACGGCGCCACGTCGGTAATGTGGGAGGGAGCTCCCGACTATCCCAGCAAGGACATCTGGTGGGAGATCGTCGAGCGCTACGGCGTCACGATCCTCTATTGCGCGCCGACCGCGATCCGAGCGTGCATCAAGTGGGGCGCGGCGTGGCCGAACAAGCACGACTTGAGCTCGCTGCGCCTGCTCGGATCGGTCGGCGAGCCGATCAATCCGAAGGCGTGGCTCTGGTACCACAAGGTGATCGGCGCAGAACGCTGCCCGATCGTGGATACCTGGTGGCAGACCGAGACGGGCGCGATCATGGTCTCGCCGCTGCCGGGCATCACAGCCACGAAGCCCGGATCGGCCACGCAGCCCTTCCCGGGCGTATTCGCCGAAGTGCTCGACGAGTCAAGCGGCGAGCCGATCGAGGAGGGACAGGGCCTGCTCGTGCTGACGCATCCGTGGCCCTCGATGCTGCGCACGCTCTACAAGGAGGAGGAGCGCTTCATCGACACCTACTTCAAGCGCTTCGGCAACGAGACCTACCTCGTCGGTGACGCAGCGCGACGCGACAGCGACGGGTATATCTGGGTGATCGGGCGCATCGACGATGTCGTCAACGTCTCCGGGCATCGGCTCTCGACCGCCGAGGTTGAGTCGGCAATCGTCGCGCACCCGGATGTCGCCGAGGCGGCCGTGATCGGCCAGCACGACGAGGACACCGGTCAGGCGATTGTCGCGTTCGTGACGCTGCAAGGAGATCTGCAGGGCGATGAGGGCACCGTCGAGGGCATCCGCGGAACGGTCGCGGAGCGCATCGGCAAGTTCGCGCGCCCGAAGCGAATCATCTGGGCCGAGGATCTGCCGAAGACCCGCTCCGGCAAGATCATGCGCCGGCTACTACGCGACATCGCCGACGGCCGCGCGCTCGGGGATGTCACCACGCTGCGCGACCCGGCCGTGATGCAGCAGCTCGAGGAGCAGGTCAAAGAGCTGAGCGCCCAGGAGGATTGACGCTAGACCTCTGGAGGTAGACAAGTTCGAGATGCCCTTGCGTAAACGGTCGTACATGGTGCCCAGTGCCTAGGGGATATCCCTGATAGCCGACGTGTGTGCTGCTGCGATGATCTGAGCTATGTCCTCCGGGCACTTGTTGCCGGCAAGGCCGGGACACCCCGACCCGTTGGTCCGCCACCCCGATCGCGGGCTGATCGGCGGCGTCTGCGTCGGCCTGGCCGAGCACTTCGATCGCGACATCACGTTGACGCGGCTGGTCGTGGCTGTGCTGGTGGCGGTTGGCGGCATCGGTGTAGCTGTGTACGCACTGGCCTGGGCACTGATCCCGATCGCGCCGGGTAGCGAGCACCGCAAGCGTCCCCCCGGCGCTCTGCGCCGGGCGCTGCTCGCATTCCTCGCTGTGGCGGCCCTGGTTGTCGGCGTGCGCATGACCGGCCTGCGCTTTGGCGAGGCGCTCGTCTGGCCGCTAGTGGTCGGCGCGTGCGGACTGGCGCTCGTCTGGCGCCCGATGGTCGGCGCTGCGGAGCCCGTCGATCCTGGGCGCCGGCTCTCGCCCCGCACCCTGCTGCGCCGGGCGCGCAGGATCGATGTGCCGCGCTTGATCATCGGCGGCCTGCTCGTGGCGTTTGCATCCGCGGTGCTGCTGCACACGGCGGGGGTTCTGCACAGCCTCGGCAGCGCGGTCGGTGCCGTCGCGATCGTCGCGACGCTCCTCGGCCTGGGCCTTGCGCCGTGGTTCCTGCGTCTCGGGCGCAGCCTTTCCTCTGAGCGCGCGGCGCGGATCCGCGAGCAGGAGCGGGCCGAGCTCGGCGCGCATCTGCACGACTCGGTCCTGCAGACGCTCGCTCTGATCCAAAAGCGCGCAGGCGACCCGCGCGAGGTGGCGGGCCTGGCCCGTCGCCAGGAGCGAGAGCTGCGCCGCTGGCTGCTGGAGGGTAGCGAGCACTCCGAGCAGGACAGTGTCGCGGGCGCGCTGGAGCGTGCCGCGGCCGAGGTCGAGGAGCTCCATCGCGTGCCGATCGAGGTCGTGACCGTCGGCGACGGGCCGCTGAACGGACGGCTCGAGGCCATCGTTCAGGCCGCGCGGGAGGCGATGACCAACGCGGCGAAGTTTGCCGGTAGCGAGCGCGTCGACCTGTACGCCGAGGTGCAGGCCGGCCGCGTCGAGGTGTTCGTGCGCGATCGCGGCGTCGGCTTCGACCCCGCGACAATTCCCAGCGACAGACGCGGCGTACGCGATTCGATCATCGCCCGCATGGAGCGCCATCACGGCCGCGCGGCCGTCCACAGCACGCCCGGGCATGGCACCGAGGTCGAGCTTGTGATGGAGGGAGGAGCGCTCCCATGAGCGCGTCTGTGCGTGTGGTGATCGTGGACGACCACCATCTCTTTCGCAGCGGTGTGCGGGCCGAGCTCGGAGAGCGGGTGGCGGTCGTCGGTGACGCCGGCAGTGTCGAGGAGGCTGTCGCCGTGATTCGCGAGCAGCGCCCCGACGTCGTCCTCCTCGACGTCCATATGCCCGAGGGCGGCGGTGTCGCGGTGATCGAGCGGGTCGCGGTCGAGCAGCCCGGGGTACGTTTCCTGGCACTGTCGGTATCCGACGCCGCCGAGGACGTGATCGCGGTGATTCGTGCGGGAGCGCGGGGGTATGTGACGAAGACGATCTCCGGCCTCGAGCTTGCCGCCGCGGTGCGCAGCGTGGCCGGTGGCGACGCGGTCTTCTCACCGCGCCTGGCCGGCTTCGTGCTCGACGCTTTCGCCGGTGAGAGTCGCCGCGCCGAGCGCCCGCCGGGGGCGGACCCCGAGCTCGACCAGCTGACGCCGCGTGAGCGCGAGGTGCTGCGTCACATCGCCCGCGGATATATGTACAAGGAGGTCGCCCAGCGACTGGGCATCTCCGTCAAGACGGTCGAGGCGCATGTGTCAGCCGTGCTGCGCAAGCTGCAGCTCTCCAGTCGCCACGAGCTGAGTCGCTGGGCCGTGCAACGACGGCTCGTCAGCCTCGACTAGACCTTACTACGTGTGATGATATAACGGAGAGCGTAGTAGTGATGCAGGGAGGCCGATGACCAGTCCCGGCAAGTCCACTAGGGGCGATTCCGGATAGGCAGACCGTCTCCGAGCCGTCACAGTCAGGTGACATTGCCCCGCAAGTAACGCGACACAGTGAGGAGCCTGATGCCATTGCAACCCAGCATGGCCCGATCCAACGGCGAAGACGCGGCTATCGAGGCGCGCGGAGTGACCAAGCGCTTCGGTGAGCGCACGGCTGTGGACGGGGTCGACCTGTTCGTGCCGCGGGGCGCAGCCTTCGGCTTTCTCGGCCCCAACGGCGCGGGCAAGACGACGATGATCAGGATGCTGCTGGGCTTGACGCCGGCCAGCGCCGGCACGATGCACGTGCTCGGCCACCCCGTCCCGGCCGAGCGCGAAACGGCCCTGGAGCGGGTCGGTGCGATCGTCGAGGATCCCCGCTTTCACCCGCACCTGACCGGCCGCGAGAACCTGCGGGTGGTGGCGGCCGTCCGCGGCCCCGAGGCCGACGGACGGATCGCGCCCGCCTTGGCGCGCGTCGGTCTGGCCGAGCGGGCTGACGAGAAGGTCAAGCGCTATTCGCTTGGCATGCGCCAGCGGCTCGGTGTCGCGCGCTGCCTGCTGGCCGATCCGCAGCTGCTGATCCTCGACGAGCCGACCAACGGCCTGGACCCGGGCGGCATCCAGGAGTTCCGCGAGATGATCCGTGCGATGGTCGAGCAGGAGGGGCGGACGGTCTTCATCTCCTCGCACCTGCTCGATGAGGTCGAAAAGATCTGCGACGCGGCGGCGATCGTCGACCGTGGCAAGGTCATCACCCAGGGCCCGATCGCGGAGCTCGCGGGTGGCGGCGCCCATCAGGAGCTGATCGTCGGCGTCGATGATCCGGCGCGTGCGCTGGCTCTGCTCGAGGGCGTGGCCGAGGTACGCGAGGCGCGCCGCTCCGACGAGGGGCTGCGCGTGCTGCTCAGCGGAGGGCCTGAGGGAGCGGCGGCCGTCAACGCGTGCCTGGTGTCGGGCGGAGTGGCCGTGGGACGACTGGAGCCCGTCCGCCATAGCCTCGAGCAGCGCTTCCTGGAGATCACAGCGAGGCTCGACGCTGAGCCGCTGGAGGTGCAGGCATGAGCGCGCTTGCCTTGAGGATGTTCGATGCCGACCTGCTGAAGCTGCGCAAGAAGCGCGGCACGCTGATCTGGGTGCTCGTGCTGGCCTTGGCGCCGGTCGTGATCCTCTACGTGGTCAAGGCCCTGCAGCACTCCTCGACACCGCTTCAGCACGGGCCGGCTGGAGGAACTGCGGGCTTCACCGACGGCGTGCGACTGCTGTGCCTGTTCTTCGGCCCCCTGGCCGCCGTTCTGATCGGCGTCGAGGCCGGCACCGGGGATGCCTCAGCCGGTGTCTGGCGCGACCTCGTCGTGACCGGTCGCTCCCGCGTAGCCCTGTTTGCATCTCGTGTGCCGGCGGCGCTTGCGATGTGCTGGGCGGTGATGTTGATCGGCTACGGCCTGATCCTGCTCGGCACCTACGCTTTTGCCGACAATCTGCCGATGCCGGACGCGGCCCTGCTCGGCAACGGCTTGGCCTTCACGCTGATGGCTAGCGGTGTCGTGTGTGTCGTGGCCGTCGGCTTCGCGTCGGTGACGACGTCCAAGCCGGCCTCTGTGACCGCCCTGATCGGCTGGCAGCTCGTTGCCAGTCCGCTGCTGGCGAACATCGGCTCGCTCGGCGGCGCCCGCGAGGCGCTGCTCAGCCAGGCCATCGTCCACTTCAGCCCAGTCCATGTCGGCGATCGTGGCGCCGACGTGACGATGTCGCAGGGCATTGCTTTGCTCGTGCTGGTGGTTTGGCTGCTCGTCTTCACGGCTCTGGGCGCATGGCGTACTCGCACGATGGACGCTTGAGCGGCGTCTGAGCGCAGCGCACACGCCGCCCGCGCCCGGCGCGGGCGGCGTTTAGGTGGCCTGAGAAACGATCCCCGGCCGTCGCGTAGTACGGCTCTCAAAACTAATCTTCACAAAATAGATCAGAATTATGCTATTTCTGTTCCTCCAACCACTAAGGAGGCAGCAGACATGCTCAGTAGTTCCCATCCAACCGGCGCCGTCTCGCGCGTCAAATGGTCGCGGGTAGCTGTGTTCGCGGCAATCCCGGCGGTGCTCGCGGCGATCGCCGTCTCACCGGGCGTTGCCCTCGCGGCCGGCTCGCCGCCGCCGGTCACGATCCTCACCCACGCCGATGGCGGCCGCGGCAGCATCTTCATCACGCCGACCGGCGACCAGAGCACCTACGACAACGGCCCCGAGATCCTCGACAGGCACGGCAACGTGATCTGGTTCCACCCGATCCCGCCCGGTCAGACGGCGTCGGATTTCCGGACCCAGACGCTCAACGGCCGCACCGTCCTCACGTGGTGGCAGGGCACGGGGCTCGGCGGTCTCGCGAAAGGCAGCGACTACATCTACAACGACCGCTTCCAGCCGATCGCGACCGTCAACGCCGGCAACGGGCTGAGCGCCGACGGCCACGAGTTCCTGATCACTCCTCAAAACACCGCGTTGATCATCTCCTACACGACCGCGACGGCGGACCTGACATCGATCGGGGGTTCCGCGAACCAGACGGTGATCGACGGCGTCGTGCAGGAGGTGGACATCGCCACCGGCAAAGTGCTGTTTCAGTGGAACAGTCAGGATCACGTGCCTTTCAGCCAGAGCGAGCAGCCGCTGCCCGCCGCGCCGAGCACGCCGTGGGATTGGTTTCACATCAACGCCGTGCATCTCGACACCGACGGCAGCCTGCTGATCGATGCCCGCAACACCTGGACGACCTACAAGGTGAGCCGCTTCAGCGGGCAGATCATCTGGCAGCTCGGGGGGAAGAACAGCAGCTTCGCTGTGAAGGCCGCTCCGGGGCAGGTGCTCGACAGCGCGGATGAGATCTTCGCCTGGCAGCACGATCCCGAGGGTCTTGGCGGGGGCATTTACACGTTCTTTGACAACGAGTCCTCCGGCACTCCACTGCTCCCCTACAGCCGGGCCGTGACCGTTCGGCTGGACACGTCGGCCCACACCGCAACGCTTCTCGCCTCCGACAATCAGCCCGAGGGGCTTTCAGCGGCGTCACAGGGCAATGCGCAGACCACCCCCGACGGCCATCTGTTCGTGGGCTGGGGATCGCTGCCGTACTTCTCAGAGTTCGACCGCTTCGGACGGCTTGCCTTCAACGCCGAGTTCCCGGCTGGTGTGAACACATACCGGGCCTACCTCCTGCCCTGGCATCAGGACGGCGGGGACCACTCAGGGCGGTTTTAGGAGCTCAGGCGCCGCGAGCTGATCCGTCGGCAGGGCTGACGCGGCGAGTAGCCGGCCTCGAGGGCCATCGCCTCGAGGCCGGCTGCGCGCTCAGACCTTGCGATGCTCGGGCACCCAGGAGCCGTCATCCTGGCGGGCGAAGTCCTGGAACAGCCCGGGCGCCTCGGCCTGCATGATCCGAGCGATACGGTCGAACACCAGGCGCAGCTCCTCCTCGGCGCCGTCCGCAGTGCGCATCTCGATCACGTGGCGCAGCGTGCGCGCGTTGGCGGTCCACAGGATGTCGGTGCTGAGTCCGATCGGCGCGAGGCGCCGCAGCGCCGAGGTGACCTCCTTCTTGACGTGAAAGGGGACGCCCTCGGCGTCGATGCCGAGCTCCGCGGCCGCGCTCACCTGGAACTCCTCGAGCTGCTCGACGATCGAGAGCACCTGCTCGCGCACGGGCTCGAGCGCCGGTGGAACGCGGAAGCCGATATCGGTCAGGCGCACGTAGCGCAGGCTCTCCTGGCTGAACGCCGAGCCGGCGCGGTGCCTGACGAGCTCATGCGTATTTCCTGAAACAACCGGTTTACCGTTGCGGCGCACAAACAGCAAACCGTTCGGCACCTTCACACAGTAGACCTTGCCTGTGTAGCGCTCCCACGAGTCGTTCTTGGCTCCGTTGTGGTTAACGAGCGGATGTGTGCGGGTCTTGACCAGGGAGACGATGTAGCAGGGGCGTGCGTTCGTGAATCTCTGACCGGTGGGCATCACGCGCTCGAGTCCGGTCCTGTCGTCGATACGAATGTTGGCTGACCAGCCCGCCTTGATCGCAAGCACCTGGAGGTCGTCGGCCATCAGCGCAGAGGTCGTGTAGATCACCGTGTGGTTGCCGTCTAGGCGGCGGCTTCCGTCGCCGTCTGCATACGCTTCCAGGAAGACACGGAGTACTCCAGGCCCCCAGCCGTGGACAAACCGAGGAACTCGCTTCTCGTGTGCACGATTCCCGCATGCGGCTAGCGAGTCACGTAGGGCGAGCTGTTGCGTACGCACCGCCCCGTGGCCGCTCTGCACCACGTAGGCAGACAGCCCCATCTGACGGATGTTCTCAGCGATCGCATCCAGCTTCGGACCGCGGTTCTGTGCGATACAGATTTGGTGATCGTTGAGGCTGCCCTCGGCTAGCCAGTGCCCCAAGAACCTCGCGAACTCGACCAACGGGAAATCGCTGCCTAGGTAATGCCGTGTGGTCTCGCTGCCGGTGTCGCTCCGCGTCCACATACGCTTGGTTCCAGGAATGCTTACGGTTCCCGTTTCCTGACCGGACCATTTTGCGGTCTTCTGGTAGGCGACCCGCTTCCCGGCGATCTCGTTCGCAAGCCGGATGCGGTACGGCTCTTCGCCGCGCCTGTTTGCCTGCGTGTCGTGTGCCTTGCTCCACATTCGGTGGTTTGGCGTCACCAGGAGATCGACCTGCTCGGAGCGGACCCGGTACATCGGCCCGTCGTAGTCGCCGACGAAGTGCTCGGTGGCCTGCTGGTATTCGAGGCAGTCGGTGTCGGGGTTTACGGTCGCGAAGGTCTCAGACCCGTCTACCTCCGGCCAGCGCTTCCAGCCCTCGTCGGTCAGCACCTCCGTGTCGGCGTCGTAGCAGAACACGCGTGAGACGTTCCGCAGCGCGAACGAGTAGTTGGCGTGCTCGAGCACGCTGCCGTGAGCCGAGCGCAGAATGTTGGCGAAGTACTCGCGCTGGTCGGTGCGCACGCGCGTGACGTTCGCGTTCAGGCCCGGCTCCCAACTGCGGTAGCAGGCACGGCCGCCGAACTCGACGATCAGCTCGCCGCCGTTCGGCGCCTGCTCGCTCTCGCCTAGGCGACGCTCGAGCCAGGACTCGCCACCAACATCCCGGAGATAGCCGCGCATACCCTCCTCGTCGATCGATGGGCGGGCGATCAGGAAGACCGTTGGGCTCGTCTCGTGCATGGGGCGGACGATCCTACATACACCCCCGGGCGTCCTCGCTGAGCTCCGAGCGTCTCCCTACACTGTTGCGCGATGGAGGCCACCTCTGCCGTCAACTCCTCGGGCAAGATCGTCTCATCGGTCGGTTTGCGCCGTCGCTTCGGCACCGGCGAGGCGAGCGTAGATGCCCTGGCCGGGGTCACAGTCGACTTTCCCGCAGGGCGCTTCGCAGCGATCATGGGTCCCTCGGGCTCGGGCAAGTCGACGCTGATGCACCTACTCGCCGGGCTCGATCGGCCGACCTCGGGCGAGGTCGAGATCGCAGGTGTGCAGCTGACATCGCTGAACGACCGCGATCTCACGCAGCTCAGGCGCGACCGCGTCGGCTTCATCTTTCAGACCTTCAACCTGCTGCCGGTGCTTAACGCCGAAGAGAACATCCTGCTGCCGCTGTCGATCGCCGGACGCAAGCCCGACCGCGAGTGGTTCGACCGGCTCGTTGACACGATTGGTATCCGCGACCGCCTCAACCACCGCCCGGCCGAGATGTCCGGTGGTCAGCAGCAGCGTGTCGCGGTCGCGCGCGCATTGATCTCGCGGCCCTCGGTCGTGTTCGCCGATGAGCCTTCTGGCAACCTCGACTCGAAAGCCTCGGGCGAGGTGCTCGGGCTGCTGCGTCACGCTGTCGATGACTTTGAGCAGACGGTCGTGATGGTGACCCACGATGCCCACGCTGCCTCCTTCGCCGACCGTCTGCTGGTGCTCGCGGACGGGCAGATCGTCCACGATGGGGGCGCCGTCACGGCCGAGCAGGCGCTCGACCTGATGAAGTCCGTCGGCTGATGCTCAAGCTCGTCCTGCGCGGCTTTCTGCAGCGCAAGCTGCGCGTGCTTTTGACCGGGATCGCGATCGCGCTCGGCGTCGCGCTGATGGCGGGCACCTACGTACTCACCGACACGATCAACCAGTCCTTCGCGGGGATCTTTCAGGCCGCCAACAAGGGCAACGACGTGGTGATCAGCCCAACCGAAGCACTGGGCAGCAGGACACGCTCGCAGACCTCCCCGATCACCGACGCGATGCTTGCGCAGGTGCGCGCGATCCCCGGTGTATCCGAAGCGGCCGGTGCGATCTTCACGCCTGCGAGCTTTCTCGACGTTCCCGGCAAGCGCCTGACGAAGGGTGGTGCGCCCGCTTTCGTCACGGCGGCTGAGCCCAAGCGCTTTGAGTCCTTTACGACCGTCAGCGGGCGCTTCCCCAACACGGCCGAGGAGGTCTCGATCGATCAGGCAAGCTCTGAACGCGCGCACCTGAAACTCGGCGACCGGATGATCGTAGCGGGCTCGGCGCAGGCGCATCCCTACACGGTCGTCGGCATCATGAAGTTCGGCGGGGGCCAATCTTTCGGGGGCGCTGGCGCCGCGCTGCTCACGCTCGCAGAGGCCCAGCGCGTGCTCGGCGAGCAGGGTCGCTTCGACCAGATCGACGTGGCGGCGCAGGCCGGTCTTACCCCGAAAGCTCTGCGCGAACGCATTCGCGCAGCGCTGCCGCGCACGGTCAACGTGCGCACCGGAACCCAGCAGGCGGCGAAGGACTCCTCAAACCTCGAAAACAACCTCAGCTTCCTGCGTACCTTCCTGTTGGTCTTCGCGTATGTCTCGCTGGTGGTTGGGGCCTTCATCATCTTCAACACCTTCTCGATCACCGTCGCGCAGCGCACGCGCGAGTTCGGCCTGCTGCGCACGCTCGGCAGCTCGCGTATGCAGATCATGCGCGCCGTCCTGATCGAAAGCCTGTTGCTCGGAGTCCTCGGCGCCGTGCTCGGCCTGCTCGGCGGCATCGCGCTTGCCCCCGCGCTCGATCAGCTGTTCAAGTCTTTCGGCGCCGACCTTCCCGACAGCGGCACGGTGCTCGCGACGCGCACGATCGTCGTCTCGCTCGCGGTCGGCATTGGCGTGACCCTGCTCGCTGGCCTTGCGCCGGCGTTGCGCGCTACACGGGTTCCGCCGCTGGCCGCGATGCGTGAGGGTGTCGGCATCACGGCACAGCTGCCCACACGCAGGGCGTTGATCTTTAAATTTGCCGCCTACGTCGTAATCGTCGCGGTGGTCTCAATTCTTTTCAACGGCACGTTCGGAATTGTCTTCCTCGTCGTGTTCGCGATCCGTGGCGTGCGCCTCGTCGCGCGCCTACGCCGTGGCGGCGAGCGTCCACCGCCACGCCACCGAGTCGTCCCCGCGCTCGCGCGCGGGATCGGCGTGCTCGTCAGCTGGCGCGGAATCACCGGACAGCTCGCGCGCGAGAACTCGATCCGTCAGCCTGGACGCACGATGATCACGGCCGCTGCCTTGACAGTCGGCATCGCGCTGGTCGCCTTCGTGGCAGTGCTCGCCGACGGCACCAAGGCCACGATCGATCAGGCCGTCAGCCGCTCGTTCGCCGGCGATTTGATCGTTGAGAACTCTCAGGCCGCAAGCGAACAGGGCATCCCTGCACTCGTGGCTCCCGCGCTACGGGGCGTATCTGGCGTTAAGAGCGTCACGCCGATCGCCTTCACCGTCGGGCGGCGCAAGGGCAGCTCGAGCAACTCGACGATCACCGCGATCGACCCCGCGACCTTCGAGCAGGTGTATCGCGTCGAATGGCAGCACGGCTCAAACGCCGCGCTGCTCGGGCTCGGCGGCTCGGGAACCGTCATCACCAAGAGCTACGCAAAATCTCATCACCTGAAGGTCGGGCAGTCGGTCTCACTGCTCACGCCCACCAACGCGCACGTCACGTTGACGATCCGCGGGATCGCCAACGACAACGCCCGGCTGCTCGGAGACTTCACGATCAGCCTGCCGCTCGCGCGTGCGAGCTTCGGACAGCGCGACGACGCGCTGGACTTCGTCTCCTTCGCCTCTGGCGCGAGCAACGCGCAGGTGCAACCCGCCGTCAACAGGCTGCTCGCTGCGAGCTTCCCGCAGGCCCGCTCGCGTACGGCCGCGCAGTTCAAGCAGGACCAGGCGGGGCAGATCAACACGCTGCTCGCGCTGATCTATGTGCTGCTTGCGTTGTCGGTGATCGTCTCGCTGTTCGGCATCGTCAACACGCTGATCCTCTCGATCTATGAGCGCACGCGCGAGCTGGGCATGCTGCGCGCGATCGGCACCTCGCGTCGTCAGATCCGCCAGATGATCCGCTACGAGTCGATCATCACCGCCTTGATCGGCGGCATCCTCGGCCTCGTCATAGGCGTCATCGGGGCCGTGCTCGTGACCTCGCTGACACTGTCCGAATCAGGCTTCGTGCAGGCGATCCCGATCGGGACGCTGATCGTCCTGCTGTTCGTGGCCGCGCTCGCAGGCCTGCTCGCCGCGCAGCTGCCCGCGCGCCGCGCCGCGCGCCTCGACGTGCTCGGAGCGTTGGCGGCCGAGTAGATGCTGGTCGTGTGGAGCTGGTAGCTAAGCTCCCGGACATGCCGCAGGCCGCCCCCGCCACTAGCGATCCAGAGCTCGAGCTCACCGCCTGGGATCTGGAGCCGCTCGTCGAGGGCGAGGGCACCGCCGGCGTCGAGCGGCGCCTGGGGGAGGGACTGAGGCGCGCCGAGGCTTTCGCCGAGCGCTACGCCGGCAAGCTCGAGACGCTCGACAGCGCGGCGCTCGCCGAGGCGATGCGCGAGCTCGGTGCGATCCACGATCTGCTCGCACGCGCGGGCTACTACGCCGCGCTGCGCTTCTCTACAGACACCGCCGAGCCGGCCAACGGCGCGCTGCTGCAGCGCGTGCAAGAGCAGGAGACACAGGTTCAGACCAAGCTCCTATTCTTCGAGCTCGAGTGGGCAGCGCTGAGCGAGGAGCGCGCCGAGCAGCTGCTCGCCGGCGAAGGTCTCGAGTTCTGCGCGCACCACCTGCGTAACGTGCGCCGCTACCGCGAGCACCTGCTCTCCGAAGCGGAGGAGAAGATCCTCACCGAGAAGGCGCTGACCGGCGCCGGAGCCTGGACGCGGCTGTTCGAGGAGCTGACCTCAGCGATCACCGTCCAGCTAGGGGGTGAGCCACTCGCGCTCGACGTGGCCCTCAGCCGCCTGTCGTTGCCCGACCGCGAGGCACGTCGCGCCACCGCCGAGGCTGTCACCGCGGCGCTCGCACCGGGGCTGCGCACGCGCGCCTTCCTGTTCAACACGCTGCTTGCCGACAAGGCGACCGACGATCGTCTGCGTCGCTATCCGCACTGGCTCGCGGCGCGCAACCTCGCCAACGAGGCGAGCGACGAGTCCGTTGCGGCGCTGATGGAGGCGGTGCGCGGACGCTATGAGATCGCGCGTCGCTGGTATCGGCTGAAGGCAAAGCTGCTCGGCGTCGAGCGTCTCGCCGACTACGACCGCATGGCGGCTGTCACCGAGGATGAGGTCACCTACCCCTTCGCGCAGGCGCGCGAGGTGGTGCTCGAATGCTACGGCTCCTTCTCGCCGGAGCTCGGTGCGCTCGCTAAACGCTTCTTTGATGAGCAGCGGATCGACGCGCCCGTACGCCCAGCAAAGCGCGGTGGGGCCTTCTGTGCCGGTGCCGTCCCCGCGGTGTTCCCCTACGTGCTGTTGAACTACACCTCGCGCCGACGTGACGTGCTCACGCTCGCGCACGAGCTCGGCCACGGCGTGCACTTTGCGCTCGCCGCTCAGCAGGGGATTTTCCACCAGCACACGCCGCTGACGCTGGCGGAGACCGCCTCGGTGTTTGGCGAGACGATCGTCTTTGGACGGCTCCTAGAGGAGGACTCCTCGCCGGCCTCGCGCCTGGCGCTGCTCGCGGAGAACCTCGAGGACACGATCGCGACTGTCTTTCGCCAAGTCGCGATGAACCGCTTTGAGGATCTCGTCCACACCGCGCGCCGCAGCGAGGGCGAGCTGTCGGTCGAGCGCTTCGGCGAGCTGTGGGCCGAAAGCCAGCAGGAGATGCTCGGCGACTCCGTCGAGGTGACCGATGGCTATCGCAGCTGGTGGTCCTACATCCCGCACTTCATCGGCAGCCCCGGCTACGTCTACGCCTACGCCTACGGGCAGCTGCTCGCGCTGTCGGTCTACCAGCGCTATGAGCAGACAGGACCCGAGCTCGTGCCGCGCTACATGGAGATGCTCGCGGCGGGCGGCGCGCGCAATCCCGAGGAGCTCGGCGCGATCGTCGGGATCGACCTAGCCGACCCCGGCTTCTGGGAGGCCGGGCTCGACCTTGTCGAGACGCAGCTCACAGAAGCCGAAGCTGCCGCTGCGTCCTGCGGGCGCGTGTAGTAGCGCGCCACCGCGACGGCTCTAAAGCGGCAGGCGCGCGAGCAGCTCGGGCAGATCGGCGATCGAGTCTACGATCGCTGTAGGCGTAACGCGGGCCGTCAACGCGTCGTGACGGAACTTGCCGGTGCGTACAAGCACGCCTGGGAGCCCGGCGGCCATCGCGCCGCCGACGTCGGCCTCGGCATCGTCGCCGACCATCAGCCCGTGCTCGACGCCGATGTCGGCCATTGCCGCGAGGAAGAACTCGCGCGCCGGCTTGCCTACCACGAGCGCCTCGCGCCCTGTGGCGTACTCGAGCGCGGAGGCATAGGCGCCTACGTCGAGCGCCAGGCCGTCTCCACGGCGCCAGTAGCGATTGTGCTGTAGCGCGACGAGCTCAGCTCCGTCCATCAGCAGGCGGAAGGCGTCATTGAGCACCTCCGGGGTGAAGCCCGCGCCGAGGTCGCCGAGGATCACCGCATCCACCTCTGCGCCCTCACCGGGCGCGCGACCATCCAGCTCGGAGAGGTCCTCGCGGAGCTTCTCGCTGACCAGCAGCGCCACCGACTCATAGCCGCGCTCCTGGCAGTGGCTCACGGCCATCGCCGCCGGGGTCAGCACCTCCTCGCGGGTGACCTTGAAGTCAAGTGCCTGCAGCTGCTCAAAGACTTCGCGTCGCGAGCGCGATGTCGTGTTCGTCACCATGCGCACGCCGGCGCTCATCCTGCGCAGCTGCGCGAGCGCCTCGCGTGCGCCCTCGACAGGATGGCCGTCGACGTAGAGCACGCCGTCGATGTCGAGCAGCAGCCCGAGCTCGCTCGCCTCCGGTGCGTTCATGCTGAGACTCTAGAGGGCAGCAGGAAGCGGCGCTTAGAAAAGCCCGCTGAGCGCGCTCCCCGCGTGATGCACGAGGTCGAACAGCGGCTGGGGGATGATCCCGAAGAAGAGCGTCGCAGCGCCCGCGAGCAGCGCCACGAACACGACCTCTGGCTGCGGGCGCGGGGCTTCGGGTGCGGTCTTCTCGGCGTCCAGCTCGGACGAGCCCCCTGCGAGCGCCGGCAGGCCGGCAGGGCTCATCGGCGAGAGGCCCACCACCTCGGCGCGCTCATGTCCGGCTGGCGCTTCGCGCATCCACATCGCGGCGATCACCGGTAGGTAGTAGGCGAGCGAGATCATCGAGCCGACGACGATCGCGACGCCGAGCCAGGTATAGCCGCCCTGGACACTCGCGTCGATCAGATAGAACTTTCCGATGAAGCCCGCCGTCGCGGGGATTCCCGCGAGCGCGAGCATCGAGATCGTCATCGGCCACGCCAGCAGCGGGCGCGTGCGGCCGAGGCCGGCGAGCGAGTCGATCGTGTCGCCGAGGCCCGTTTCGCGCTCGCGCACGACGATCACCGCGAACGAGGCCATGTTCATAAACAGGTAGACCGCGAGATAGAAGACCGTCGCCTGCACCCCCAGCTTGGTGGCGACCACAATCCCTGCGAGCATGTAGCCGGCCTGCGCGACCGAGGAGTAGGCGAGCATCCGCTTCAGCGAGGACTGGCTCAGCGCGCCGACGTTCCCGACAAGGATCGTGACGGTCGCGAGCACCGCGACCGCGGGGCCCCAGCTGGCCTGCGTGTCGATCAGCGCGACGTCGAAGAAGCGCAGGAACACGCCGAGCGCTGCGACCTTCGTGGAGACCGCCATGAAGGCCGTCACGGGCGTCGGGGCGCCCTCATAAACGTCGGGCGTCCACTGGTGGAATGGCGCGACCGAAGCCTTGAAGCAGAGCCCCGCGACGCACAGCGCGATGCCTGTCAGCGTGAGCGGATCGGTCGCGAGGTTGCTGCCTGACAGAGCGCTGGCGATCGCGCCAAAGTCGGTCGCGCCGGTTGCGCCGTAGATCATCGCTAGGCCGTAGAGCAGCGTGGCTGAGCCGACCGAGCCGACGATCAGATACTTCAGCCCCGACTCCAGCGAGTGCTCGCGCCGCAGTTCGGTAGCGCACAGCACATACAGCGGTATCGAGAGGAGCTCCAGGCCGATGAACAGCGCGACCGTGTTCTGCGCGCTCGCCAGAATTGCCATGCCCGCGATCGAGGTCAAAAGCAGGGCGTGAAACTCCCCATGAGCCGCTTCGCGCGCCGCCAGCGAGCGCCATGCCAGCAGCACCGCGCAGGCGCCGCCGGCGAGCAGGATCAGCGTCAGCGCAAGCGCCAGATCGTCGATCCGCAGCGCGCCCGAGACGATTGACTTTTCGGTGCCCCATTGCCAGATCGTCATCCCGACACCTGTGCCGAGCGCGCCGAGGCTGAGCGCGGGAACGAGCTGGGCGCGCACCCAGCGCGAGCCGATCAGCCCGAACAGCAGCACGAGCACCGATCCGCCGAGCAGCGCGATCAGCGGCGCGAGACCCGCGAAGTCGACGTGCGGGCCTTTGAGGTGGGCGGTGGCGAGGAGGGTGTTCATTCTGGTCTCCCGAGCGCCGCCGCGTGCGCGTCCTGGGCAGCTATGCCCGCGGTGAACGGCCTGGGTTCGTCCCCGCCCCCGGGCGTGAGGCTACGTGCGCTCGCCACGGCCGCCTTCACCGAGCGTTCGCTGCGGTGCAGCGCGAACTGCGGGTACAGCGCGAGGAACACGATCACGGCGAGCAGCGGGACGAGCACGGTGCCGTCGAGCAGGCCGATCTCGTGCGAGTCGACCGAGCGCCCGACGCGATTATGCATCGCGCGGATGAACAGCCGCAGCGCATAGACGCTCGCCAGCACGACGCCGCTGAAGGCGATGATCGCGATCACGAGCTTGGCTTTGAAGACGCCGAGCAGGATCATAAACTCGCCGACGAAGTTCGAGGAACCGGGGATCGCGAGCGTCGCCAGCGCGACGACGAGGAAGATCGAGGCGAGCACCGGCGCGCGGAAGGCGATGCCGCCCATCTCGCGCACGTCCTCAGAGCCACCGGCACGCTGGGAGAGCAGCGCGACGATGAACAGCAACGGTGCGACGACGAGGCCGTGGTTGACCATCTGCAGCAGCGCGCCCTGCGCGCCCTGCGCGTTCAGCGCGAAGATACCGAGCGTGATGAAGCCGAGCTGGGCGACCGAGGAATACCCGGCGATCAGTCGCGCATCGGTCTGGCTGAAGGCCTGCGCGGAGCCGTAGAGGATCGAGGCCAGCGCGATCAGCAGCATCAGCGTCTGGAAGTGCACGGCGGCCTGGGGGAACAGGGGCAGCACGATCGCGAGGAAGCCGTAGGCGCCGACCTTCGAGAGGACTCCCGAGAACACCATCAGCACCTCGATCGGCATCGCGCGATAGCCGTCGGGCATCCAGCCGTGTAGCGGAAAGGCCGGCATCTTCACGAGAAAGGCCGCGGCGAAGAACAGGAAGATCCACTCCTGCGAGCCGCTGCTCAGCGGCAGCGCTTGTAGGGCCGAGAGCACGAAGGTTATGTGCCCGCCGCCCTGCTCGGCGGCAAGGACGCCCGTGGCGATCGCCGCGGCAAGCATCAGCAGCGAGCCGACGAGCGTGTAGATCACGAGCTTAATCGTCGCTTTGATGCGGTCCGGCTGCCTTCCCCAGCCGCCGACTAGGAAGTAGAACGGGATCAGCATCAGATCGAAGAACGAGACGAACAGCGCGAGGTCCTGCGCGAGGAACGCGCCGAGCACGGCCGACTCGGCGAGCATGAAGTGGAAGTAGAAAAGCCGCGGGCGATCCCACGATCTCAAGTTCGCTGCGAAGGTGGCCGCGGCGAACAGCAGCGTGGTGAGTCCGAGCAGGAACACGTTCAGGCCGGTGATCGCGAGCTTGTAGTGGATGCCGAGCTCGGAGATCCAGACCACGTCGGTGACGTGCTGCAACGGGGCGCCCCGCGAGCTGTAGTCGGCGATGTAGGCGATCGAAAGACCGAGCGCGCCGAGCGAGCCGGCAAGCGCGACGACGCCGGGCGCACTCCAGGAGGCGGTGCGGGAGGGCACCGGCTCAGCCGGCTCGGGAGCGGAGCGCCCGCGCGTGAGCGTCAGCGAGAGGAGCGCCCCAAGCAGGCCGCAGGCGGCGGGGAGCCAGAGCATGATCGAGAGAGCTGGCATCAGGCGCTTTTCATGACTGCAGCAGGAAGTAGAAGCCGGTGCCCGCGACGCCAAGCACGAGCAGGGCTGCGTAGTAGCGCACGAAGCCGCTCTGCGCGGCGCGTACTGCGGCCGAACCGGCGCGGACGATGCCGGTGGTGCCGCCGATCAGCGTCTCATCGACGAACACGCGCTCGAAGGTGTTGCGTGCGAAGGCGCCTGCGCTCGCCACCGGGCGGATCACGGCGAGCTCGATCAGCTCGTCGAAGTACCACTTGTTCACGAACAGCGTGTAGAGGGCCCGCCCCCCCGGCACACGCTGGCGGATCGCGGTCGAGGCCTTGAGCTCATCGCCGCCCACCACCCAGATGCGGTGCGCGAGCGCGATGCCCGCCAGCGCGAGCACGGTACCGAGGCCGAGCCCGAACACGAGCAGGCCGTCTTTGGTGTGCGGTTCATACAGGGTCGAGCCGGCGAAGCTGGGGCGCAGGAAGTCCTCGATCACGAAGTCCACCTTCGGGATCTGCACGAGCCCTGCCCCCACCGCGCCGAGCGCGAGCACGCCCATCGCGACGCGCATCGGCAGCGCATGCTCGGCGATCGCGTGCGTCGGCCCGGGGAAGCCGACGTCGGTGTCCTCCTCCTCGCCGGTGGCCGGGTTGCGCGGCACCTCGGCGTGGTGGGGATGACCGCGCTCGAGCTCGACAGCCTCTGCGACCGGCTCGCCGTGAAAAGCGCGGAAGATCATGCGGAACGTGTAGACGGCCGTCAGGAAGGCGCCGATGTAGCCGACGACGTAGAGCCCCCAATGCCAACCGCCGCGCTCGCCGGTGACGAGCAGGATGTCGTCCTTGGAGAAGAACCCCGAGAAGGGCGGTACGCCCGAGAGCGCGAGGCCGCCGATGATGAAGCACGCGTAGGTGAAGGGCAGCACGCGGCGAAAGCCGCCCATCCGGTCCAGGGACTGCTCGCCGCCCATCGCGCCGATGATCGAGCCGGCTGCCATGAACAACAGCGCCTTGAAGAAGGCGTGCGTCATCAGGTGAAAGAGTCCGGCAGCGTAGGCGCCGACGGAGACGCCCATGATCATGTAGCCGATCTGCGACATCGTCGAGTAGGCGATCACACGCTTGATGTCGGTTTGTGCGAGACCGATCGTGCCGGCGATCAAGAGCGTCGCCGCGCCGATCACCGCGCCCACGTCCTGCGCCGCGGGCGCGAGCTCGAACAGCGGGTGCATGCGCGCGATCAGATAGACGCCGGCCGTGACCATCGTCGCGGCGTGGATCAGCGAGCTGACCGGCGTGGGGCCCTCCATCGCGTCCGGCAGCCAGGTGTGCAGCGGGATCTGTGCGGACTTGGCGAAGGCGCCGACGAGCAGCAGGATGCAGCCGGCCACCAGATCGCCGTTTTCGCCGCTGTGCTCGAAGGCTCCGGCGCTCGTGGCGTGGAAGGTCTTCAGCAGATCGAGCGAGCCGGTGTGCTTGAAGATGAAGTAGGTGCCGAGCACCAACCCGACATCGCCGATCACGTTGATCACAAACGCCTTGATCCCCGCTTTCGTGGCGGTCGTGCGCCGGTACCAGAAGGAGATCAGCAGGTAGGAGGCTGCGCCGACGAAGGCCCAGCCGGCGATCAGCAGCAGAAAGTTCCCCGCCAGCACGAGCAGCAGCATCGAGAACACGAAGAAGTTGAGGTAGGCGAAGTAGCGCGCGTAGCCGCGGTCGCCGTCCATGTAGGAGATCGAGTAGAGGTGGATCAGCGTCGAGACGCCCGTGACGACGAGGATCATGAACACCGAGAGCGGATCGACGAGGATCGACATCTGCGCATCGACGCCGACCGTCGAGGCGTAGTTCCACAGCGAGGAGACGATCTGACGGTGCGCCGGGGAGTGCCCCTGCAGCGCGATCAGCGCGCCGAGCGAGGCCAGGAAGGAGAGGAAGATCGCGCCCGTGCCGATCCAGCCGCAGGCGCGCGGTGAGATCGCCTGCAGACGGCGAAAGCCGAGCCCGCTGATCAGCGTGCCCAGCAAGGGGAAGGCCAGGACCAACCAGCCGTAGGTCGTGGCGGTCACTGGTCCCACCTACGCGATGAGAAGCGTGCAGGCCAAGCCGGGCAAGGACGCAGGGAGCGTGGCGTACTGCGCACGCGAGCGATCGAGGACGCCGATCCGGCGCCGGCATGCACGCTTCTCATCCCTGTAGCTCCCTGAGCTCGTCTACGTCGATCGGCAGCTGGCGGCGGTAGATCGCGACGATCATGCCGAGGCCGATGCAGACCTCGCAGGCGGCGACGGTCATCACGACGATCGCAAGGATCTGGCCGTCGCCGTTGCCCCACATACGCGAGAAGGCGATCAGCGCGAGGTTCGCGCCGTTGAGCATCAGCTCGAGGCAGAGCAGCACGACGAGCGGGTTGCGGCGCGTGATCACGCCGAGCGCGCCGAGCGAGAAGACGATCGCTGAGACCGCCAGATACCAATCGATGCTCACTGGCTGCGTCTCCCGACGCCCTCGGCCATCGTGCCCGTCCCGCGCGGTCGCAGAAGGTTCAGCGGCGTGAGCGCGTCGCGCTCATCCTCGTCCTCCAGGCCACCGCGGCGGCGCGCGAGCACGACGCCGCCGACGGCGGCGATCAGCAGCAGGAAGGAGGCGAGCTCGAAGGCGAGCAGAAAGCGCGTCAACAGCAGCTTGCCGATGTAGGCGGGCGTGCCGTAGGTCTGCGGGCCTGGTGCGTAGCCGGCGCCGTAGCCGCCGACGGCCTCCAGGCCCGTACCGAGCAGCGCGATCAGCAGCTCGACGAGCAGCGCGCCGACGAGGATCGCGCCGCCGAGTCGCAGCGTCGAGCCATGCGGTCCCTGACCCGCACCGCGCAGACGCTCGCCAAGCGTGTCGCTTTCGCCGCCGACGTAGGCGACGACGAACACGTAGAGCACCATCACCGCGCCCGCGTATACGACGACCTGCACCGCGGCGACGAACTCGGCGCGCAGCAGCAGGAACAGCACCGCGAGCGAGAGCAGGTGCGCGACGAGCGCGAGCACGCTGTAGAACGGGTTGCGCAGCACGACCACGCCGACGGCGCCGGAGATCACGCCGATCGCGGCGAGGAAGAAGAGGACGGAGCTCACTCGCCCTCGTTCCTCAGCGGTGTGCGCTCGAGCGGCTCGGCAAGCAGCATCTCCTTGGTGAAGATCAGATCGCTAGCGGTCGTAGTCGGAGAGCTCGTAGTCGTGGCCCATCGTGATCGCGTCGAACGGGCAGGCGACCTCGCAGTAGCCGCAGAAGATGCAGCGCGAGAGGTTGATCTCATACACCGCGGCGTAGCGCTCGCCGGCGGAGACGCGGTTCTCGGGCGTGTTCTCGGCGGCCACCACGCGGATGCAGTCGGCCGGGCAGGCCGCCGCGCACAGCGAGCAGCCGACGCACTTCTCAAGGCCTGAGTCCTCGAAACGGTGCAGCTTGTGCCGGCCGCGGAAGCGCGGGTAGACGGGCATCTTCTCCTCGGGATACTGGATCGTCGACGGACCTTCCGCGACGCGCGCCATCGTCGTCTTCAGCCCGCGCGCGGTCTCGCGGAACGTGCGCCACGCGCTGCGCCCGGCGCCCGGCGCGGGCGAGCGCTGGACCTCGATCACGTCCTCGCCGGGGCTCCAGCCGGTCACGTTCAGCTGCGCGGTACCGAACGCCTCGGCGTCGTTGGGGGGTGTCGTGCTCATCAGTGCGTGGCCACGACGACGATCGCCGTGACGAGCGTGTTGAGGGTGGCAAGCGGCAGCAGCACCTTCCAGCCGAAGCTCATCAGCTGGTCGTAGCGCAGGCGCGGCAGCGTCGCGCGCACCCAGATGAACAGGAAGGTGATCAGCGACATCTTGAACAGCACCACGATCGGGTCGACCCAGCCGGGCGGGTGGATTCCGAACGGCAGCAGCCAGCCGCCGAGGAAGACCGTCGTGACGATGCCCGAGACGACGAGCACGTTGAGGTACTCGGCGAAGTAGTAGGAGGCGAAGCGCCCGCCGCCGAACTCGGTGTTGTAGCCGCCGACGAGCTCGGCGTCGGCCTCGGTCAGATCGAACGGCGCGCGGTTGGTCTCGGCGAAGCCGGCGACGAGGAAGACGAGAAAGCCGAAGAACTGGGGGACGAAGTACCACATGCCTTTCTGCGCGGTGACGATCCCCGTCAGCGACAGCGTCTGGGCGGTGATGATCACGCCGACCAGCGCCAGGCCCTGGGAGACCTCGTAGGAGATCAGCTGCGCGGCGCCGCGCATCGCGCCGAGGAAGGAGTACTTCGAGCCCGAGGACCAGCCGCCGAGCATGATCCCGTAGAAGGCGACGCGCGCCGAAGGCGAACAGGTACAGCGGCCCGATCGAGACGTCGACGCCGTACAGCCCGACTTTCGTGCCGAAGATGTCCTGCGTGTCGCCGAAGGGGATGATCGCGAAGGCCGCGACGGCCGTGAGGATCGAGATCAGCGGCGCGATCGCGAACAGCAGCCCGATCGAGGTGCTCGGGCGCGAACTGCTCCTTGGTCAGCAGCTTGAGGATGTCGGCGAGCGGCTGCAGCGCGCCGTAGGGCCCGACGCGGTTGGGGCCGTAGCGGCCCTGGAAGCGCCCGAGCAGCTTGCGCTCGGCGATCAGCACGACCGGCACGAGCTGCAGGCCGACGGCGAAGATCACGATGCGCCTTGATGATCTGGATCCACCAGGGCTCGAAGTAGCCGACGAGCGCGAGGTCCTCATGCTCGCTCCTCGCTCGCCAAGGACAGGGGTGCGACGGGCTCCGAGCGAGGGAACAGGAACTGCAGCGCCGGCGAGAACTCGACCTCGGGTGCGTCCCACACCGAGCGGAAGCGCGCCGACGTCGCGGCTCGGAGTCGCTGCGGCGTCAGACGAGCTCGCGCTCGGCTCGGCCTGCGGCGAGCCCGCGCGCCGGGCGCCGGGAACGCGCGCGGCTGCCGGCGCGCTCCTGCCAGCGCACGCCGCGTCCGCCGATCTCCTCGAGCGTGAGTCCCGCGTAGAAGGGCACGGCCTCGAACAGCTGCCGGGAGGCCATCGCGCCGCTGAGCACGTCGAGGTCGAGGCCGAGCCGCAGCGCCAGCTCGGCGATCACCTGCCAGCCCGCGCGCACCGAGCCGGGGCGCGCGATCGCGGGACGCAGCCGCTGCAGGCGCCCGTCGGGGTGCACGATCGTGCCCTCCTTCTCGGGGTAGGCCTCGGCCGGGAAGACGATGTCGGCGTGCTCGCGCGATCGCCCTCGGTCAGGAAGGAGGCGTGCGCGACGACGGTGCTGGCAGCTGCCAGCGCCTGCTCCCACAGCGCGCGGTCGGGCAGGTCGCGCAGCGGGTCGCTCTGGAGCAGGTAGAGCGCGCTCAGCTCGCCGCCTGCGAGTGCCTTCGGCGATCGCGTGCGCGTCGCGCCCCGCCTCGCCCGTCGGCTCGCCCAGCCCCGGCCCGGCGTTCGGCAGCACGCCGGCCTCGCGCAGGCCGCGCCCGTTGGCGGCGACGGGCACTTCGAGCAGACCGGCACCCGCGATGTCGGCCATGCCGAGCGCATCTGCGATCTGCAGCAGCGCGCGTGCGCCGCGCCTCGGCGTTGGCGCCGGCGGCGATCCGCTCGCCCCACAGCGACCACGACCTCGCGCTCGGACCCGGACCCTCCGTGCCTGTGGACCCGCTGCACCGGCATGCTCGCGCCCGCGCAGCAGCGTGGCCAGCTCGCGCACCGCGTCGGGCTCGGCTGCCGGCGGCGCGCGCCAGACCGTCGACGTCGCTCGGGCGCCGTCGAGCGCAGCGCCGCAGCGCCACCGCGAAGGCCGCCCGCGGCGCCCGGCGCGAAGCGCACCGACAGCGCGGCGCTCGCGTCGAGCGAGCTGGGGCAGGGCGAGGCGACGGCGAGCTTCAGGCCGTGGCGGCGCACGCCCTTGCGCAGGCGCAGGTCGAGGATCGGCGCGTCGTTGACCGGCTCGGCGTCGAGCACGAGCACGGCGTGGGCGAACTCGAGGTCGGAGGTGCGCGCCTGCAGCGCCGGCGCGCCCAGCGCGCGGTGCAGCTCGAGCGTCGAGCTCGCCGCCGCGGCGCGAGTCCAGGTGCGGTGAGCCGAGCCCCTCGCGCATCAGGCGCGCGAGCAGAAAGCCCTCCTCGCTGGTGCTCTGCCCGCCGAGCGATCGCGCCCGTGCTGCGCTCCGGCGCGTCGAGAGCCGGCGCTCGCCTCGGTGAGCGCGCGCTCCCAGGTGACGGGGCGCAGCTGGCCGCCGTCGCGCAGCAGCGGCTCGGTGATGCGCTCATCGACGTGGAAGGACTGGTAGGCGAAGCGGCCCTTGTCGCACAGCCAGCCGTCGTCGACCTCGGCGTTATCGCGCGCGAGCACGCGCAGCGCGCGCTCGTCGCGCACCGTCACGGTGACGTTGCACTGCGCCGGGCAGAGCGTGCAGACCGAGCCCGCGCCCTCGATGTCCCAGGGCCGCGCGCGGAAGCGGTACGGGCGCGAGGTCAGCGCGCCGACGGGGCAGAGCTCGACGATGTTGCCGCTGAAGGGCGCCACGTAGGGGTGCCCGTCGAACGTCGAGACGTAGGAGTGCGCGCCGCGCTCGAGCAGCACCAGCTGGTAGTCCTCGGCGACCTCCTGGGAGAAGCGCACGCAGCGGTAGCAGAGGATGCAGCGCTCGCGGTCGATCGCGATCAGCGGCGAGAGCTCGAGCGGCTTGACGAAGTGGCGCTTGGGCTCGATGAAGCGCGAGATGCCGCCGCCCCAGCCGAAGGTGATGTCCTGCAGCGGGCACTCGCCGCCCTTGTCGCAGACGGGGCAGTCGAGCGGGTGGTTGATCAGCAGGAACTCGACGACCGACTGCTGCGCGGTCTTCACGCGCTCGGTCTGGGTGTAGACGACCATGCCGTCCTTGACCGGCGTCGAGCAGCCGGTCTGCAGCTTGGGGATGCCCTCGACTTCGACCAGGCACATGCGGCAGGCGCCGACGGGCTGGCCGAGCTTCGGCTCGTAGCAGAAGACCGGGATCTCGACGTCGCCGTGCTTGGCGGCGTCGACGAGCATCGTGTTCTCGGGCGCTGCGACCTCGCGGCCGTCGATCGTGAAGGTGATCATGCGCGGCTCGGGGCGCGGCATCGCTAGGCACCTCCTCGCTGGGTGCCCGGTGCGCCCTCGTGCGCGCCCGGTGCCTGGTCGCCCGCGCCCTGCGCTGCGAGCAGCGTGCCGGGCGGCTCCTCGAGCGCGCCCTGGGCGGCGAGCGCCAGCTCGGAGGCGGCGCTGCCGCCGAGCCCGCGTCGCAGTCGCGCGCGCTTCGATGTGCTCTTCGAACTCGTCGCGGAACTTCGCGATCATCGAGCCGATCGGCATCGCCATCGCGTCGCCGAGCACGCACAGGCAGTTGCCGATGATGTGCTCCTGCACCGAGGCCATGATCTCGAGGTCCATCGGCGTCGCCTCGCCGGAGGCGATCCGCTCGAGCATCTTCACCGTCCAGTTGGTGCCCTCGCGGCAGGGCGTGCACTTGCCGCAGGACTCGTGGCGGTAGAACTTCGCGACCTTCAGCGCCACGTCGAGGATCGGCGTGGAGTCGTCGACGACGATGATCGCGCCCGAGCCGAGCATCGAGCCGGCTGCCGCGAGCGAGTCGAAGTCGTAGGGGATGTCGAGGTCCTCGGCCGTCAGCACCGGCGAGGAGGAGCCGCCGGGGAACCAGCACTTGACCGCGCGCCCTTCCGGCGGGCCCGCCGGCGAGGCCGTAGATGATCTCGCGCGAGGGGATGCCGAGCTCGATCTCGTAGTTGCCGGGGCGCTGCACGTGCCCGGAGACCGACACGAGCTTGGTCCCGGTCGAGGTCTCGACGCCGAGCTTCGCGTACTCCTCGCCGCCCATCGCGATGATCGCCGGGACGGTCGAGAGCGTCTCGACGTTGTTGATCAGCGTCGGTCCCTGGTAGAGGCCCTGGTTGGCCGGGAAGGGCGGCTTCAGGCGCGGGTTGCCGCGCTTGCCTTCCAGCGAGTCGAGCAGGCCGGTCTCCTCGCCGCAGATGTAGGCGCCGGCGCCGCGGTGCACGACCAGCGAGAGCGAGTGACCGGAGCCGAGGATGTTCTCGCCGACGAAGCCGGCCTCGCGCGCTTCGGCAAGCGCGGCGTCGAGCGCGTCGGCCTGCTCGACGTACTCGCCGCGGATGTAGATGAACGAGCGGTTGACGCCCGCCGCGTAGGAGGCGATCACGATGCCCCTCGATCAGCGTGTGCGGGGTCTTCTGCATCAGTTCGCGGTCCTTGAAGGTGCCGGGCTCGGACTCGTCGGCGTTGCAGACGAGGTACTTGTCCATCGTGCCCTTGGGCAGGAAGGAGACCTTCTTGCCCATCGCGAAGCCGGCGCCGCCGCGGCCGCGCAGGCCGGAGGCTTCGAGCTGGGTGAGGACCTCCTCGGGTGTCATCGCGAGCGCCTTGCGCAGCGACTCGTAGCCGCCGCGGCGCGCGTAGACCTCGAGCGTGCGCAGCCCCGGCTCGTCGATGTCGGTGAACAGCAGCATCGGCGAAGCAGCCGGCGCGGCCATGTTCAGGCGCCTCCCTCGGTTGCGGGGGAGCTAAAGTCGCGCGTGTTCGCGTGCGGGTCGGCGACGGGGCGTCGCGCGAGCTGCTTCTCGGGTAGCACGGGGCGGCCGGCGCGCAGGTCCTCGAGCAGCTGCGGCACATCGGCGCTGCTCAGCGGACCCGACGTAGATCCCGTCGACGGAGGCCATCGGCGCGATGTCACACGCGCCGAGGCACTCGAACGCGCGCACGTTGATCGGTTCGCCGTCGATCCCCGCCGCAGCGGCTGTGCGCACGGCGTCGTAGAGCTCGTCGGCACCGCGCAGCGAGCAGGAGATGTTCGTGCAGACGTAGACGCTGTGGCGCCCGACGGGGCTCGTCTCGAGCATGTCGTAGAAGCTCGCCACCGACTCCAGGTAGGCGGGCGTCACGCGCATCACGCACGCGACCTGCTCGATCGCCGCGGGCGAGCACCAGCCGTGCACGCGCTGCGCCGCGGCGAGCGCCGGCAGCGCGGCCGAGCGGCGGTCGGGGTAGTTGGCCATGTGGCCCTCGATCTCCTCGCGCAGCGCCTCCGGCACCGCTACCTGCGCGGGGTCGGGGACCGCGGCAGGATCCTTCTCGAGATCGACCGCGCGATCCCAGCCAGGCACGCGCGAGCCATGCTCAAAGCGCTTGACGGCGCTCATCGGTCGATTCCCCCGAGGATCGGATCGAGCATCGCAAGCGTGGCGATCAGGTCGGCGATGTAGGCGCCCTCGGCCATGTGCGAGAAGGACTGCAGGTTCACGAAGGAGGGGTCGCGCATGTGCACGCGCGCGGGCTTTGAGGAGCCGTCGGAGCGCACGAAGCAGCCGAGCTCGCCGCGCGGGGACTCGATCGGGAAGTAGACCTCGCCGGGCGGCACGCGAAAGCCCTCGGTGACGAGCTTGAAGTGGTGGATCAGCGCCTCCATCGAGGTCGCGAGCTCGTGACGGGGCGGCAGCGCGACCTTGCGGTCCTCGGTGATGTACGGACCCTCGGGCAGGCCCGCGAGCGCCTGCTCGACGATCTTCACCGACTCGTACATCTCCGCCAGCCGGCAGGCGTAGCGGTCGTAGTTGTCGCCGACGGTGCCGACGGGGATCTTGAACTCGAAGTCCTCATAGGAGCAGTAGGGGTCGGCCTTGCGCAGGTCCCAGGGGTTGCCGGCGGCGCGCAGCAGCGGGTCCCGTCACGCCGAGCGAGAGCAGCGTCTCGGCGTCGAGCGGGCAGGTTCCGCGCAGGCGCTGCAGCACGATCTCGTTGCCGTTGAGCAGGTCGCCGTACTGATCGATGCGCGCTGGGCATTTCCTTCAGGAAGCCGGCGAGCTTCTCGGCGAAGCCGCTGGGGATGTCCTCGATCACGCCGCCGACCTGGAAGTAGCGCGTGTGCATGCGCTGACCGGAGGACATCTCGAACAGGTCGAGGATCTTCTCGCGCTCGCGGAAGCAGTACCAGAACATCGAGATCGCGCCGAGATCGAGCGCGCTCGTGCCGAGCCAGACGAGGTGGGACATGATCCGGTTGAGCTCCATGTGGATCACGCGCAGGTACTGGGCGCGCTTGGGCACCTCGACCTCGAGCAGTGTCTCGACCGCGCCGCAGAAGGCGTAGCGCGTTGAAGTAGTAGGAGAGGTAGTCCATCCGCTCGATCACCGGGATGACCTTCCAGTAGGACTTGTCCTCGGCGGTCTTTTCGATGCCCGTGTGGACGTAGCCGATGATCGGCTTGATCTCGCGCACGACCTCGCCCTGGAGTGTCACGAGCAGGCGCAGCACACCGTGGGTGGCGGGGTGGTGCGGGCCGAAGTTGAGCGTCAGGAGCTCTTCGCTTGTCTCGGCCTTGCTCCTCGAGTTGCTCGTGTAGCGGGGAGAGCGTGATGCTCTGCTCGCGGCGGCGGTACTCCGAGAGGGCCGGCTGATCGATCGAGCTCATCAGCTACGCCCTCTGCTCTGGCCCTCGTTGAACGTGAAGATCACCGGTTCGCCGCCGATCGGGAAGTCACGACGCTGCGGGATGGCCCTCGTAGTCCTCGGGCATCAGGATGCGGCGCAGATCGGGGTGACCGCGAAAGACGACGCCGAACATGTCATAGACCTCGCGCTCCTGGTGGTCGGCCGTCGGCCATGCGGCGGTCACCGAGTCGACTTCGGGCGCCTCGGAGGGCAGGCGCAGCTTGACCGTGATGCGATCCACACGCTGCATGTCGAGCAGCTCGTAGACGACACCCAGGCGCGGCTCCTCCGGATAGTGGTCGACGCCGTGCAGGCTCGACATGAACGAGTAGCCGCGCTCGCGCAGCTGCTCGAGCACCGCGCCGATGCGCGCCGGCTCGACGAGCAGCGTGCCGCGGCCGCGGAAGAAGAGCGTGTCGAGCACGGGGCCGGGCTCGTTCGCTGCGGCGCCGTCGGCCGCGCGCAACTCGTGGGCGATCAGCTCAAGGCCGGTCGCGTCAGGCACCGGCCGTGTCCAGATCGGGAGCCCCGCCCACAACGCTCACCGCCGCCGTGGCTCGGGGGGCGCTCCCGGGTAGGACCTCCTCGGTGCCGCGTGCGCCGTAGCGCTCGCGCCAGCCCATGTCAGGGTCCTCTTGGACCATCTTGCGCAGCTTCAGCACGCCGTGCATCAGCGCCTCCGGTCGCGGCGGGCAGCCGGGGACGTGCACGTCGATCGGCATGAACTTGTCGGCCGGCACGAGCGCGTAGTTGTTGAAGACGCCCATCGAGCTGCAGCAGGCGCCCATCGATATCGCCCACTTCGGCTCGAGCATCTGGTCGTAGATGCGCCGCACGATCGGCGCCATCTTGATCGAGACGCGCCCGGAGAGGATCAGCAGGTCGGCCTGGCGCGGGGAAGCACGGAAGGCCTCGAAGCCGAACCGCGCGACGTCGACCCGCGCGGCCACGATCGACATCATCTCGATTGCGCAGCAGGCGAGCCCGAAGGTGGCGGGAAAGAACGAGTTCGAGCGTGCCCACGCGACCGCCTTGTCGAGCGTCGTGGTCAGCACGCTTTCTTCGACATAGCGCTCGAAGTCCGAGCCCTCGATGTGGGAGGAGGGGTTGGGTCCGAGCGCCTCGCCGCCGCGCAGCAGCTGGCGCGAGTTCAGGCCGCGGACGCGAAGGCTCGCCGGATCGACGTTCGCACCCTGTCCCTCGCCGGGCGGCGCGAGCGGCTCGCGTTTCACCTCCACTCCAACGCTCCCCTGCGCCAGACGTAGACGAAGGCTACGAACAGGAGCACGATGAAGACGATCGTCTCGGCGAGCGCGTAGCTGCCGTAGGCGCGCAGCTCGACAGCGATCGGATAGAGGAACACGACCTCGATGTCGAACAGGATGAAGAGCATCGCGATCAGGTAGAAGCTGATGCCGAAGCGCATCCCGCGCTTGACCTCGGAGGGCAGCCCGCACTCGTAGGGATCCTGCTTGTGCGGCGTCGCGCGGCGCGGGCCGATGACCGAGTTGAGCACCGCGAAGGCACCGCCTACGGCACCGCCGAGAATGAGGAAAACGATCGCCGGTAGATAGCTTCGCAGCACCGCGCGCTGTTATATCACTGCTTGTGGCAGAGTGTTACATAGTGGCAATCGGCTCGATATACGAGGCATGACGCAGGCCGTCGTGGCGGGCGCGATCGCGGTCGCCACGCTCAATGGCGTCGCTGGAATCATCGGTGCCTGGGTCTGGAATCGCGGCGATCGTCGCGGGCGTCGCGGGACGGGCGCCTTCTGGGTGATGCTGCGTGTCGGCCAGGGCTCTGCGCTGACGCTCGCGATCGCCGTCGGCTCGCTCGCGGCTGCGGGCAAGCATCCACGGGACGACCTGTTCTACCTCTATGCGCTGCTGCCGCTGGCAGTGGCGTTCGTCGCCGAGCAGCTGCGCGTTGCCTCGGCGCAGGCGATTCTCGACGAGCGCGGAATGGAGAACGCCCAGGAGGTCGCCGCATTGAGCGAGCCCGAGCAGCAGGTGCTGCTCGCGACCGTGCTGCGACGCGAGCTGGGGGTGATGGCTCTCTCGGCCCTCGTCGTGGTCTTTCTCGCGCTGCGCGCGGCGGGCACGGCCCACGGGTTTTAGGAAGATGACTCGGCCGGCGCTCCGTGCCGACAGGGATCGATGACCAGGCCGGCGCTCCGTGCCCGTAGGGGGTCGAGGACTCGGCCGGCGCTCCGTGCCGACATCGGTCGATGACCAGGCCGGCGCTCCATGCCGGCCTGGGGGCCTATATATTCCGGCGCATGAAGGTCGCCGTCACGACGATCCTCTTGCTTGTCTGCGCCGTCGCTGTCAGCGCGTGCGGGTCGCAGGGGGTCCAGATCGCGAAGACCAGCCCGTACTATCGCGGCGCTGTGCTGTTCCGCGACCACTGCTCGGGGTGCCACACGCTCTCCTCAGTCGGCGCGCAGGGGTCGGCCACGAGCATCGGCAACCGCGTGCGCACGAACGGTCCCAACTTCAACATCCGCAAGGAGAACGTCGAACAGGCGCTCTATGCGATTCGCAACGGTGGCTTCTCGGGGGCGATCATGCCTGAGAACATCGTCGTCGGTCCCGAGGCCAAGGCCGTGGCTGCCTTCCTCGCTGCTTACTCGGGTAAGCAGGCGCAGACGGTTCCGGCCACGAACATCACGCTCTCCACCAAATAGGCGTCCCGCGAGGCGGCGTGGAGCGATGCTCGATCTAAAGCGCATTCGCGACGACCCTGATGGTGTGCGGGCGGCACTCGCACGGCGCGGCGACGGCGCACAAGAGGGGCTCGCGCGCGTGGTTGAGCTGGACGAGCGCCGTCGTGAGCTGCTGCCACAGCTGGAGGGGCTGAGAGCCGAGCAGAACGAGGCCAACGCACGCATTCGCGCAGCCGGCGATGATCAGGCGCGCCAGGGCGAGATCGAGGCGATGCGCAGCGTCGCCGCACGCGCGAAAGAGCTCGAGCAGCAGCTCGCGACGGTCGAGCTGAACCTGCAGGAGGCGCTCGCGCCGCTACCCAACCTGCCCGACCCGACGGCGGCCCCGGGCCCGCAGGACGAGCTCATACGCGAGGTCGGCGAGGCCGTCGCGCTGGACTTCCCGCCCCGCGACCACCTCGAGCTCGCCGGTGCTCTGATCGATATGGACGGCGCCGCGAGGCTCTCCGGCGCGCGCTTTGCCTACCTGAAGGGCGATCTGGTGATGCTGGAGCTGGCGCTCGTGCGTTGGACACTGGAGAAGCTCCGCGGCCATGGCTTTGAGCCAGTGATCCCGCCGGTATTGGTGCGCGAACGCGCCCTCTACGGGACGGGCTTCCTGCCCGACACCGAGCAGCAGATCTACCGGCTCGCCGAGGATGAGCTGTTCCTCGTCGGCACCTCGGAGGTCGCGCTGGCCTCGCTGCACGACGGCGAGATCATCGAGGCGGAGCGCCTGCCACTGCGCTATGCGGGGTTCTCGCCCTGTTTTCGGCGCGAGGCCGGCGCTGCGGGCAAGGACACGCGCGGCATCTTTCGCGTGCACCAGTTCGACAAGGTCGAGATGTTCAGCTTCGTCGAGCCTGACGAGTCGGCCGCGGAGCACGAGCGGATCCTCGCGATCGAGGAGGAGATCCTCAGCGAGCTGGGTCTCCCGTACCGCGTCGTCAACATCGCCGTTGGCGATCTCGGCAACTCGGCGGCGAAGAAGTACGACTGCGAGGCGTGGCTGCCGAGCCAGGAGCGCTATCGCGAGCTGACCTCGTGCTCGAACACGACCGACTACCAGGCGCGACGCTTGAACATCCGCGTCCGTCACGAGAAGCGCACGGCGATCCTGCACACGCTCAACGGCACCGCCGTTGCGGTCGGGCGGACGATCGTGGCGCTGCTCGAGAACGGCCAGCAGCTCGACGGGAGCGTCGAGCTGCCCGCATGCCTCTCCGCGTTCGGGGCTCCGGCCGTGCTCGCCGCATCTGCGCCCCTCTAACTAGACAGTAAGAGATAGGCTCCGCGACCATTGTCAAGTAGTAGTGGCGGGGAGAGCTGTACGGACGTGGAAGAAGTTCAGCGAACGAAGATACTGGAGTCGATGGCCGCCGCGATGGCCGCGCGCGGCGCGAGCGCCGGCGCGGTCACGCTGGGTGATGCGCTGGCCCGAGCAGGCATCGCGGAGGCTGTCGGTGCCGAATGGTTCGAGGACCGCGAAGACTGCGTGCTGGGCGCGTTCGAGCTCGGCATCGAGCGGGCCGCTACGCGGGTCGTGCCCGCCTATCGCGCCGAGTCGCGCTGGCTCGACGCGATCAAGGCGGCTCTCGCCGCGTTCCTCAGGTTCCTGGAAGCAGAGCCTGAGCTCGGGCGCCTGCTCGTCGTGCACGCGATGGGTGCCGGGCCACGCGTCCTGCAGCGCCGCAGCGAGGTGCTCGCGACGCTCGCCGAGGTGATCGACCGCGGACGCTCCGAATCGCTTGCGGGCCGCGTCGAACCGCCCGCCGTGGTGGCCGAGGGGGTTGCCGGGGCGGTTCTCGCGGTGATCCACAATCGGCTCTCGGCCGAGGAGCCGCAGCCGCCACTGGAGCTGTTCGGTGCGCTGGCGAGCATTATCGTGCTCCCCTATCTGGGCGCGAGCGTCGCGCGCCGTGAGCTCACGCGGCCCGCACCACGCCCGCGCATCGAGTCCACCGGCGCGCTGCTCGAGGCGGGCATCAGGACCGTTGGCACCCGTCTGACCTATCGCACCGCAAGGGTGCTGAGCGCGATCGCCGACTATCCGGGCGCGAGCAATCGCGAGGTCGCAGAACGCGCCGGCGTCGTCGACCAGGGCCAGATCTCAAAGCTCCTGGCACGCCTGGAGTCACGGGAGCTGATCGCGAAGATCGGCGAGGGGCGCACGCGTGGGGCGCCGAACTCCTGGCGGCTGACCGAGCGCGGCGAGTCGTTGATGGCGAGCGAGAGCGTGCGCGGCGCGATGCGCCTGCCGCGCGACCCCGACGTTCTGTGAGGTGCTCCCCGGCCAGTGGAGGCGTGGCGCGGCTCTAGCCGATCTGGAAGACCATCGAGCGTGCGAGCCCGCTGGCCGGTGTGAGCGTCAGGCGATAGCGCCCCGGAGTGAGCACGCCGTGGCCGCGGAGTCTCGCGGAGTTCTGCCCGCTTCTCGCGTTGAGGGTGAGGCTCGCGCGCCAGGGATGCCAGTGGCTGTGGCCGTGCTTGTAGTAGCGCTTGGCGAGCGTGGCGTGTACGCGCACAGCGGCGCTGCTCGTAAAGAGGAAGCCGACCTGGGAGACCCGTGGACGGTTGCGGTTGAGCGCGATCACAGCTTTCAGAGTTAGGCCGAGCGCCGAGAGCGTCGGGAGACTCGGAGCACTGTTGGAGGCGCCGCCGCTGCTTGGGGGCGGGCTCGTTCCGGGCAGAAGCCCCAGTACAGGTATTTTGCGTGCTTCGAGGGGCGGTTTCGTGCCTTCGCCGCCGCCGGGCGATTCAGCTTCGCCTTCGCTTTCCACTTCGCCGCCGTTGGCCTGCGCTTCGGATGAGGGCGTAAAGGCCGCGATGCCGTTGGGGGTGCCGACTCCGGTCGGACCGTCGTAGCCGCTGCCGGCTACGCAGATCGCTTGCGAGGAGCAGCTGGCTTCGGGTTCCACAGGTTCGCACCCTGTGGTTGCGGTTGCTTCATTGAAGGGCCGTAGACATTCTCCGTTGGAGCCGGAGACCACGTCGTGCAGTGCGGCGGGGGCGGCGAGCTCGTTTTCGTAGAGGGTCCGCGCGGGGTAGGCGACGCCGTGCGCGCCTCCCGCCAAGGCGAACACCGAGGCGATGATCGGCGAGGCGACGCTCGTTCCACCGATCGTTTCCCAGCCCGTGTTGCCTTCTAGGGTGAGCGTCGAGTTGTAGATGGCGACGCCCGTGTAGGGATCGCCGACCGCGGCGACGTCGGCGACAGCACGCTTGCCGGCGCATCCGACCGAGCTCCAGTTGCTGAGATTCTGCTGCCAGGGCGGTGCGTTGAAGACGTCGCTGCACCCACCGCCGCTCGCGCCATAGCCTTCCTTGAAGCCGCCTTCGCTCTCGCCGCCGTCGTTCCAGACCGTCTCGCTGAGCCATGCTTTGCTCGTTTTTTGGTATTCCAGCCGGGTGCCGCCGACGGCGACGACATGCGGAGAGCTGGCCGGATAGGAGGTGAACTGATTGTCCGGTTCTTCAAGCCAGTTGCGATAGCCGTTGTCGCCGGCCGAGGCGGTGATCACGATGCCCGGGTGGTTGAATGCGCTGGCGTCGCTGCTGGGCTCCTGCCCGCCCCACGAGTTTGAGATCTCGCTCGCGCCGAGTTTGACGGCGGTGGTCTCCGCGGCGGACAGGTTGGCGTAGGAAGTCGAGTTGGCCTCCACGAGCAGGATGTGACAGCTCGGACAGACAGCGTGCGCGAGCTCGACGTCCGTGGCGATCTCCTCAGCCCAGCTGCGTTCCGCTGCGCCTTTGGATGGAGGCAGTGGAGCGGCGCTGCCTTCCTGGTTGACCTTGCGCAGGCAGCCCGCTTCAGCCGTACAGAGCGGTAGACCGAACTGATTGCTGAAGTGCGTCAGGTCCGTTTCGATCGTCGCATCGTCGAAGGCATCGATGATGCCGATCGTCTGCGTGATTTCCGGCGCAGGGGTGCCGGTAAGGCCGTATGCGTTCTGCAAGTCGGCTGGGCTCAGGCTGCCGGACGACGGTTCGAGATGTTCGCTCGCCGGGATCGCGCCCGGGGATTCAGCGGTGGAGGGTGCCGAGCGCGCACGTGCGCCAGGCGCCGGGGCGGCTCGGGGAACGAGGCGCAGGGCGAGGCAGCTCGCATGGCCCGGCGCCGGTGCCGGACAGACCGACCTGACGGCATAGCGCTTCGCCGAGAGCCCCGCGTGGGCAGCGGCGGGCGCCCATGCCGCGAGGGCAAGGAGGAAGCTCGCCGTCACCGCGGCAAGCGCGCGGGTGGGCGTACGGGTGCGGATCATGGTCCTCATCGGTCGTGCGCTCTGCAGAAAGTCTCGTCCAACCGCAGGCAAGCCTTGAGCAAAGGGTAGGGAGTCCAAGCGAATGGATGACAGAGCACGGGCCACAACTCCGGCGTCGCTCGCCACTAGGCTGGGCGGCGGTGTCGCCTCGCTTTGGCCTGCTGCTCTCCCCGCGCCCGCCGTCACGGCTCGTCGGCGCACTGGCGGCACTCGTGTCGATCGCGCTCTGCACGCTGCTCGTCTTCCCTCTCAAGCACGTCGCGCCGGTGGCCTCGCTCGGCGTCGTCTACCTGCCCGCTGTGCTGGTGGTGTCGATTACCTGGGGGATCGGGCTGGGGTTCGCGACCGCGGTGTCGAGTGCTGTCGCGTTTAACTTCTTTCACCTGCCTCCGGTAGGCGGACTTCGAGATCCGCGACTCGAGCAACTGGGTTGCGCTCGTCGCCTTCCTGGTCGTGGCCGCGCTGGCAAGCTCGCTCGCCGAGGTCACGCGGTCGCGCACGCGCGACGCGGATGAGCGCCGCCGTGAGGCCGATCTGGCGGCGGAGATGGCGAGGCTTCTGCTGCGCGGTGAGAACCTCGCCGAGGCATTGCCGACGGCGGCCGCGCGGCTCGCGCAGACGCTCGAGCTGAGCTCGGCCGCGATCACGATGGAGGCACTGGAGGGCGACGAGCGCAGCCTCGCGTTTCCGCTGCGCGAGGGCAGCAGCCGCCTCGGCACGCTGCTGGTCGGCGCAAGCACCTCCGAGGCGAACCTGCGCCGTCTGCAAGAGCGCGTCGTGCCGGCATTGGAGGCCCTGTTGAGCGCTGCGCTCGAGCGCGAGAGTCTGCTCGGCGGAGTTGTCGAGACGGCCGCGCTACGGCGCGCCGACACGATCAAGACCGCACTCCTGCGCGCCGTCTCGCACGACCTCAGATCGCCGCTTACGGCGATCTCGGCGGCCGGCGAGGCGGTCGCCTCGCCCTCGCTCTCCCAGCCCGAGCGCGAAGAGATGGCGAGCGTGATCCAGGAGGAGTCGATGCGCCTGTCGCGACTCGTGGACAACCTGCTCGACCTCTCGCGACTGGAAGCCGGGGCGGCCGAGCCGCGGCGCAGCTGGGCGTCGCTTGAGGAGCTGATCCATGCGGCGCTGGGCGAGCTCTCGCCGCGGGCCGATGAGTTCTCGCTCTCGCTCGACCCCGACCTCCCGTTGATTAGCGTCGATGCGGTGCAGCTCGAGCGGGCCTTTGTGAACGTGCTCGAGAACGCACGGCGGCATTCGGGCGGTCATCCTGTCTCAGTGCGCGCGCGGGCGGTGCGCAGCCTCGCAGGAGGGCGCGAGCGCGCTGGCGCTTCCAGCGAGCAGACGCATGGTCTCGCAGGGCACGGCGATCGCGTGATCGTACGGATCGTAGACCGCGGTCCCGGCATACCACCGGCGCAGCTGGAGCGCGTGTTCGAGCCTTTCTATCGCGCGGGCGCGCCCGGTGGAGAACATCGCGGATCGGGGCTCGGGCTAGCGATTGCACGCGGCTTCGCGGAGGCCAACAACGGCTCACTGCACGTCGAGTCGCTGCCCGGCCAGGGCGCTACGTTCGTGTTCGAGTTCCCGCTGCAGGACGCCGCCGCGTGAGCTCACGACAGAAGCCCCCGCCGGCGCCCGCGCCGCGGGTGCTCGTGGTCGACGACGAGCCTCAGATCGTGCGAGCGCTGAAGGTTGTGCTGCGCGAGGCGGGCTTCCAGGCGGTGCCTGCCGAAACTGCCTCTGAGGCGCTCGATCTCGCTGCGGTGCGCCCGCCGGAGGCGGCGATCATCGATCTTGTCCTCCCCGATCTCGACGGCGTCGAGTTGACGCGCCGGCTGCGCGAATGGAGTGAGATGCCGATCCTCGTGCTCTCGGCGGTGGGGGAGGAGGAGCAGAAGGTTCGAGCACTGGAGGCCGGGGCGGATGACTACATCACCAAGCCCTTCGGCACGCGCGAGCTTGTGGCGCGCCTGCACGCGGCGCTGCGCCGGGCGGGCGGCGCCGAAGAGGAGCCGAGCATCGAGGTCGACGGCCTGGAGATCGATCTGGCGGCGCGGGTCGTGCGCCGCGACGGCGAGGCCGTACACCTCACGCCGATCGAGTTTGACCTGCTGCGGGCGCTCGCGCGCAACCGCGGACGGCTGATGACCCATCGCAAGCTGCTCGGCGAGGTTTGGGGCCCGGGCTACGCCGACGACGTGCAGGCGCTGCGCACCCACATCGCGCGCCTGCGCGCCAAGATCGAGCCCGGCGGGGCTGTGCCGCGCTACATCGTGACCGACCCCGGCGTGGGGTACCGCTTCAACGGCTGAGCCGTCACGAAATCGTTATGCCGGTTGCCAGAATCGTGATGGGACCGTGACACACGCGGAGCGATAGTTCTCTCCATGGACTTCGTCGCAATAGCTCTCGGGATAGCCATCTTCCTGCTGCTGCTGTGGATGGTGAAGGGCGTGGACCGGATATGAGCGCCGCCCTGCCCCTTGGGGCCTTCATCGCGCACATGAGCGGCGCGGACTTCTTTGGCCTGGTGGTGGCGGTGCTGGTGATCGCCTACCTGTTCTACGCGCTGATCCGCGGGGAGAAGCTGTGAGCTTCGCGGGCTGGACCACGATCGTCCTGTTCGTGGCGATCCTCACGGCGCTCGCCCTGCCGCTGGGGAGCTACATGGCGAAGGTCTACGGCGGGCAGCGGGTCTTCCTGTCGCCCATCTTCGCCGGGCCCGAGCGATTCCTCTACCGGGTGCTTCGCGTCGATGCGGAGCGCGGGCAGGACTGGAAGGCATACGCAAAAAGCCTGATCGTCTTCTCGCTCGCGGGCTGGCTGTTGCTGTATCTGATCCTGCGCACCCAGAACGCCTTCTTCGTGCCGCACGCGCTGAACCCGCTCGGCTATCACTCGGCGCCCTGGAATGTGACCTTCAACACCGTCTCCTCGTTCGTCACGAACACCAATTGGCAGTTCTACGGCGGCGAGACGACGATGAGCTACCTCTCTCAGATGATCGGGCTGACGGTGCAGAACTGGCTGTCGGCCGGGGTCGGGATCGTCGTCGCCGTCGCGCTGATCCGCGGGATCGTGGGGCGGAGCGGCAAGAGCATCGGCAACTTCTGGCAGGACCTCGTGCGCACGATCCTCTACGTGCTCGCGCCGATCTCGGTGATCGGAGCGCTGGTGCTCGTGTCCCAGGGGGTCATCCAGAACTTCAGCACCTACCTCTCGGCGCACACGATCACCGGTCTGTCGCAGACGATCGCGATGGGTCCGGTTGCCTCACAGGAGGTGATCAAGGAGCTCGGCACCAACGGCGGCGGCTTCTTCAACGTCAACTCGGCGCACCCCTTCGAGAACCCCACGGCGTTCACGAACTTCTTCGAGATGCTGCTCGTGCTGATCATCCCCGCGGCGCTCGTATTCACCTACGGGCGGATGACGGGCAACCGCCGTCAGGGCTTCGCGATCTACGCGACGATGATGGTGCTGTTCCTCGGCGGCGTGATCGTCGCCTACATCGCCGAGGCCCATGGCTCGCCCGCGCAGCACGCGGCGGGGCTGCACACGCAGGTCATCGCCGGGTCCGGCGGCGGCAACATGGAAGGCAAGGAGCAGCGCTTCGGCATCGCCGGCTCGGCGCTGTTCGACGTCGTCACGACGGTCACCTCGTGTGGCGCGGTGAACAGCGCGATCGAGTCCTTCACGGGCATCGGCGGCGCCGTGCCGTTCGCCAACCTGTCGGCCAGCGAGACGATCTTCGGCGGCGTCGGCACGGGCCTCTACTCGATTCTGCTGTACGTGCTGCTGGCCGTGTTCATCGGCGGGCTTATGGTCGGGCGCACGCCCGAGTGGCTGGGCAAGAAGCTCGAGGCGCGCGAGATCAAGCTCGCCGGCCTGGGCATCCTCGTGACACCGCTGGCGGCGCTGTTCGCCACCGCGCTGGCGACCGCCAGCCACGGCGGGCGCGCGTCGATCTCCGAACTGGGCAAGGGCCCGCAGGGCTTCTCGGAGTCCTTCTACGCCTATCTCTCGCAGTCCAACAACAACGGCTCGGCCTTCGCGGGCTACACGGGCTTCGTCCAGCCCAACGCCGGCAACCTCGGCTCGCACGGTGTCACCTTCGCCGATCTGCTCGGCGGCGGCGTGATGCTGTTCGCCCGCTTCGCACCGATCCTGTTCGCGCTCGCCGTGGCCGGCGCGCTGGCCGGCAAGCGCGTGACGCCGGTCGGGCTCGGCACGATGCGCACCGACAATCCGACGTTCGTGGTCCTGCTGATCGCGGTCGTGATCCTCGTCGGTGCGCTCACGTTCTTCCCAGCGCTGCTGCTCGGTCCGGTTGTGCAAGGGCTGACGGGACACCTCTACTGATGCGCCGCGACATCACCACAGCGGTCATCGCGATGGTCGTCTTCACCGTCCTGCTCGGCGTCGTCTATCCCCTCCTCATTACCGGAGTCAGCCAGGTGGCCTTCCCAGGCAACGCCAACGGGCAGAAGGTCTATGTGAACGGCGAGCTCGTCGGCTCGAAGATCATCGGGCAGAGCTTCGCCAAACCGGTGATCGGCAAGAACGGCAAGCCGGAAGAAAAGGAAGGAGAACTTCTCACCGAAGCGGACCCCCGATACTTCCAGTCGCGACCCTCTGCGACCGAAGGCGGCGCCTACAACGCGGCCGCGAGCACCTTCTCCAACCGCGGCCCCAACGACAAGGCGACCGAGGAAGCCGACGCGGAAAACATCAAGGCCTACCTCGAACTGGAGAGGCCGTATGACCCTGGGCTGAGCACGGCTCAGATTCCGGTTGACGCGGTCAACACGTCGGGCTCGAACCTCGACCCGGAAATCTCACCCGCCAACGCGCGCATCCAGGCCCACCGCGTAGCCGCCAAGCGACAGCTGTCACTGGGAGTGGTGGACAGCCTGATTGCTAAGTACACCGATGCGCGCGGGCTCGGCTTCTCCGGGGAACCGGGAGTCAACGTGCTCGAGCTGAACCTCGCCCTCGATCGTGGGCACCGCCGGCGCAGCCGGGGGTCAGGAGCAGCAGGCTGATGTCAGCACAAATCCCCAATGCCCACGAGCGCCAAGCGATCTCGCTGTTCCAGCGTGACATCGTGCTACGCGCGCTCCTCGACAGCGTCAAGAAGCTCGACCCCCGCGTGCAGATCCGTAACCCTGTGATGTTCGTGGTCGAGATCGGCTCGGTCATCACGACGATCACCTGGCTGATTCAAGCGTTTGGCGGCAAGCCCCTCGGCGGCGGCAACGAGCCGGCCTGGTACACGTTCCTGATCGCAGTCTGGCTGTGGCTGACGGTGATCTTCGCGAACATGGCTGAGGCCTTCGCGGAGGGGCGCGGCCGCGCCCAGGCCGACACGCTCAGGGCGATGCGCAAGGACACCGTCGCCACGATGCGCGATGGTGTCAGGAAGGCTGCAGCGGAGTTGACGCGCGGCGATGTCGTGGTCGTGCCGGCAGGCGAGCTGATCCCCGGGGACGGCACTGTGATCGAGGGCATCGCCACCGTCGATGAGTCGGCGATCACGGGCGAGTCCGCGCCCGTGATCCGCGAGTCCGGCGGCGACCGCAGCGCCGTCACCGGCGGTACGCGGGTGACCTCAGATCGGATCCTCGTCGAAATCACCCAGGAGCCCGGCCAGTCGTTCCTGGATCGCATGATCTCGCTCGTCGAGGGTGCGGAGCGGCGCAAGACGCCGAATGAGGTTGCGCTGAACATCCTGCTGGCGGCGCTGACGTTGATCTTCATGATCGTCGTTGTCACGCTGCGTCCCTTTGGGCTGTTCTCCGGCACGTCTATCTCGGAGACCACGCTGATCGCGCTGCTCGTCGCGCTGATCCCCACGACGATCGGTGCGCTGCTGTCGGCGATCGGGATCGCGGGCATGGATCGCCTCGTGCGTCGCAACGTGCTCGCGCTCTCAGGGCGCGCTGTCGAGGCCTCGGGCGACATCGACGTGCTGCTGCTCGACAAGACGGGGACGATCACGATCGGTAACCGGCTCGCCTCAGAGCTCGTGCCGATGCCCGGAGTGGCCGAGTCCGAGTTCGCGGAGGTCGCCCAGCTCGCCTCGCTTGCCGATGAGACCCCCGAGGGCCGCTCGATCGTGGTGCTGGCCAAGCAGTACGGCATCCGCGAGCACGACATGACGACCCTTCAGGCTGAGTTCGTCCCGTTCACGGCGCAGACCCGGATGAGCGGCGTCAACATCGACGGGCAGCAGTTGCGCAAGGGTGCGGGCGACGCGATCATCGAGCTCGTCAGAAGCGAAGGCGGCTCGCCGCCCCCGGAGTTGCAGATCGCGCTCGATCGCATCGGCAATGAGGGCGGCACGCCGCTCGCGGTCTCCCGCGACAGCCAGGTGCTCGGCGTGGTCTACCTCAAGGACACCGTCAAGGAGGGCATGAAGGCACGCTTCGATCAGCTGCGCGCGATGGGTATCCGCACCGTGATGGTCACCGGCGACAACCGCCTGACCGCGGGCAAGATCGCGGAGGAGTCCGGAGTTGACGACTTCCTTGCCGAAGCAACTCCCGAGCGCAAGCTCGCGCTGATCCGCGAGCACCAGCAGGATGGACGCCTCGTGGCGATGACGGGCGACGGCACCAACGACGCGCCGGCGCTCGCCCAGGCCGACGTGGGCGTGGCGATGAACACCGGCACTCAGGCCGCGCGCGAGGCGGGCAACATGGTCGACCTCGACTCCAATCCCACGAAGCTGATCGAGATCGTCGAGGTGGGAAAGCAGCTGCTGATCACGCGCGGCGCTCTGACCACCTTCTCGATCGCCAACGACGTGGCCAAGTACTTCGCGATCCTCCCTGCCGTTTTCATCGGCACCTACGCTTCGAGTCCGGGGGGGAAGGGCCCGCTGCACGTGCTCAACATCATGGGCCTCGGCACACCGCGCTCGGCGATCATCTCGGCGATCATCTTCAACGCGATCGTCATCCCGATGCTGATCCCGATTGCGCTGAAGGGCGTCAGCTACCGGCCGATCGGCGCGAGTGCGCTGCTTCGCCGCAATCTCTTCATTTACGGTCTCGGCGGCATCGTCGCTCCGTTCGTCGGCATCAAGTTGATCGACCTGATCGTGCACAACCTCCTCGGAGGCTGAGCGGAGGGGCTGGGTCATGCGCGAAACCCCACCGACAGGGGTGCCCGCGCCGGACCCCGGGCAGCGCGGACGCTTGAAGGTCTACCTCGGCATGGCTGCCGGAGTGGGCAAGACCTATCGCATGCTGCTCGAGGGGCATGCCGAGCACGAGGCGGGCCGTGACGTAGTCATCGGGCTGCTCGAGACCCACGGGCGCGCCGAGACAGCACGGCTCGCCGAGGGTCTGCCGATCCTGCCGCGCCGACGCGTGGCATATCGCGAGTCCGTCCTGGAGGAGATGGACCTGGACGCCGTCCTGACTCGCGCTCCCGAGTTGTGTCTGATCGATGAGCTAGCTGTAAATCCTGAGGACGTTGTTCATCCGGGCCTCCTTGGAGGCTGGTTGGTGTCGAAGCCACCAGTCCCAAGGAGGACACCGGATGAAGCTGCACGCTAACGCTCGTCTCAGCGTCAAGGGACGCGAACTGTTGATTGATCGGATGCTCACGCAGGGTTGGTCGCTGACGCAGGCGGCCGAGGCCGCCGGAGTCAGCGAGCGCACCACGCATAAGTGGTTGGCCCGCTACCGCGCAGAAGGAGCTCCGGGCTTGCTGGATCGCTCCTCAGCGCCGTTGCGGGTCGCCAATCGCACTGAGGAGCGGCGTGTCGAGGCGATCGCTACGTTGCGGCGCCTGCGAATGACGGGCGCGGAGATCGGCGAGGTGCTCGGGATGGCACTCTCGACGGTGTCGGGGATCCTGACGCAGATCGGGATGGGCAAGCTCGGCCGGCTGGGGCTGGAGCCCGCTGTGCGCTACGAACGTCAGGTGCCCGGCGAGCTGATCCATATCGATGTCAAGAAGCTCGACAGGATCCACGCGGGTGCAGGACACCGCGTGCACGGCAAACGCGGCCGCTATAAGCCGCAGCGCACCGATGCCGAGGGCCGGGTTCGCAAGACCGTCGGCTGGGAGTTCGTGCACATCGCGATCGACGACGCGACACGCCTGGCCTACGTCGAGGTGCTCACCGACGAGAAAGCACTCACAGCGATCGCGTTCCTTCGCCGAGCTGTCGTGCACTACAAGAGCTACGGGATCACAGTCGAGCAGCTGATCACAGATAACGGCAGCGCCTACCGCTCGAGCGTGCACGCGATCGCCTGCCGCGCTTTGGGTATCCGCCACCTACGCACACGTCCTTACCGCCCTCAGACCAATGGGAAGGCAGAGAGATTCATCCGCACCATGCTCGGAGGCTGGGCCTACGGCGCGATCTACCGAGACAGCCACGAGCGCACCACCGCCCTCGCAGGCTGGATCGACTTCTACAATCGCCGAAGACCCCACGGCGCCCTCAGCCACAAGCCGCCCATCGCTCGCCTCAACGAGCTGAACAACCTCCTCGGGTCTTACAGCTAGCGCACACCAACGCGCCCGGTATCGAGCACAGCAAGCGCTACGAAGACATCGAGGAGATCCTCGTCGCAGGCATCGACGTGCTCTCTACGTTGAACGTCCAGCATCTCGAGTCGCTCAACGACCACATCACCGAGTTGAGCGGCATCCGGGTCCGCGAGACGGTCCCCGACGCGGTGCTCTCTCGAGCCGAGGAGGTCGTCCTCATCGATCTAGCTCCCGAGACGCTTCTCGACCGTTTGCGCGCGGGAAAGATCTATCCAGCCGAGCGAATCGACGCGGCCTTGAACAACTTCTTCGTATCGAGAACCTTGCCGCGCTTCGCGAGACCGCCCTGCGCCAGGTGGCGGAGGGGGTGGGCGCCAAGCGCCTCACGACAGAGCTCGTAGGCTCGCGAAAGGAGAGCCTCGCCGCCGACGCACCGCAGGCAGTCAGCGAGCGTCTACTCGCACTCGTCGAGCCATACCCAGGCTCTCAGCGACTCGTACGCAGAGCCTGGCGCTCCGCACAACGCCTCGGCGCCGAACTTGACCTGCTGTGGGTTCGTGCTCCGGGACACGCGCTCAGCGATGATGAGCAGCGTTCGCTCTCAGCGTTGCACCAGCAGTGTCGAGGCTCGGTGTCGCGCCGCCGCTCAGCCGCAGCCGGTCTGGAGGAGCTCCCCTCCGACTTCGGCTGGCGGTGTACATGACCCGCGGACGCCTCGACAGCCAGATCGCGGCCGGTCATCCTTGCCACACAGCTGCCGATCTCATGCTTCGAGCGCAGCAACTGGCCGATCCCGGCACACAACACGAGATCGCTCGCAACCTTCGCGGGATCCTCCGCTACGTCGACCGCTCTGCGTCGCAGCGGGTGATCTCCTCGGTCGTGATCGAACCGCGCGCTGTGAGGCTGGGCCGGCACGCGATCCTCGAGCTTGCCGAGCAACTCGAACGGGCGGCTGAGGTGAACCCACGCGGCATCGTCGCTGCCCAGACTTTGCTCACGGATGGATGCAGCGCTCTATTCGACCCCTGCAGCGAGATAACCGTGAGCGAAGCCGTGCGCGAGATCCAAGTCGCTCTCGAAGAGCCTCCTCTCGTGGGGCGGGCCTGATCGTCACAGCTCGATAGGCGCCTGACGTCTCACTCGGCTGGGCTGCGCCGGGCGATCCAGTTGGTCCCCGGCGTGTCGGTCAGGCCGTGCAGCGAGGATCGAGGCGAACACGGCGAGCGCAGCGAGGTTGAAGATCCGCTGGCCGGACTGCACATGGCGCGCGAGGATCAGCAGCGAGAAGGTCATCGTCGCGACGCCCTTAGGACCGAACCACGCCATGAAGGCCTTCTCGGCGCCGCTCAGCGCGCGTCCCCGCGAGCGCGAGCCAGACCGCGAACGGTCGCGCGAGCAGGAATGTCGCGACGACGACGCCGACGGCAGCCCAGCCGTCGGCGAAGAGGCCGTGGATCGTGAGCAGCGAGCCGAACACGGCGAAGATCGCCGAGCTTGACGATCTCCACGATCTCCTGGGCGTGCACGGCAAAGCACTCGCGTAGATCGGAGCGGCGAATGCCGACCACGATCGCTGCGACGAACACCGCGATGAAGCCGTTGCCGTGCGGCGGCAGGGTGGTAAGCCCGTAGGTGGCGAAGGCGAGGCCGAGACCGTAGAGAGCCTTCTGATGGCCCGAGATCGGACGGCTGAGGTGGGCGCGTGCGCTCGCGGGCCATCAGCAGCGAGCCGATCAGCCCGCAGACAAGGCCGAAGGCGAACCCGAGCCCGACGTCCTGCAGCACGAAGTGCCACCACACGAAATGCCCGCTGTCGACTTCGAGCGCCGCTGCGAAGGCCAGCACGGCAGGCAGCGCCAGGCCGTCGTTGAGCCCCGACTCGAGGTTGAGCGAGTGACGGATCACCCGCGGGACGCGCGGGATCGGTCACGACGCCTGAGGAGAGCACCGGGTCGGTCGGCGAGAGCAGCGCGCCCAGCAGGAAGCGACTCGGTCCAGCCGAGCCCGACCAGCGCGTGCGCGAGCAGCGCCACGAGGACAGCGGTGATCGGCATCGCGATCGCCAGCTTGCGCAGCGGCAGCTGCCAGTGGCGCTGCAGCAGCTCCGCCGTCGACCTCGAGGCCGTCGCGGAACAGGATCACGATCAGCGCGACCGTCGCGAGGTCGCGTGACCAGCCCCGAGCTGCGCGTGGAAGTGCAGGACGCCGGTGCGCACCCTGGCCGAGCAGGAATCCGGCGAGCACGAACAGCGCGGCGAGCGAGAGCATGCTGCGCCGCGCCAGCCCCGAGAGCAGCGAGCCGACGATCGAGCAGGCCGCCGAGTACGGCGGCGCTCGTCTGAAAGGAGGTCACTGCGGTAGCGTCCCATACAGCTCCCATGCCAGAGGAACGAGGACATCTGAAGGTCTTCATCGGCATGGCCCCAGGCGTGGGCAAGACCTACCGAATGCTCCAGGAGGGCGTTGCCGAGGCGGACAGCGGCCGCGACGTGGCGATCGGCCTGCTCGAGTCCCACGGGCGCGCCGAGACGCTCGCGCAGGCCGAGGGCCTCGAGATCGTGCCGCGCCGCGAGCTCAGCTACCGCGGCACGCGTCTGCAGGAGATGGATCTACCGGGCGTGCTCGCGCGCAGGCCCGAGCTCTGCCTGATCGACGAGCTCGCTCACACCAACGCGCCCGGCGTCGAGCACGAGAAGCGCTACGAGGACGTGCGCGCGGTGCTCGACGCGGGGATCGACGTCTTCTCGACCGTCAACGTCCAGCATCTGGAGAGCCTCAACGACCAGGTTCGCCAGCTCACCGGTGCGCAGGTGCGCGAGACGATTCCCGATGCGGTGCTCTCGGCGGCCGACGAGGTCGTCCTGATCGACCTCACGCCCGAGACGCTGATCGCGCGGCTGCGCGCCGGCAAGGTCTACCCAGCCGAGCGTGTGCCGGCGGCGCTGAACAACTTCTTCAAGATCGAGAACCTCGCCGCGCTGCGCGAGACAGCGCTGCGTCAGGTCGCCGAGGACGTCGAGGTCAAGCGCCTGGTGCGCGAGCCGCCGCCGGTTCTCAGTCGCGACCACGAAGGCGAGCCGAGCGCGCTGGCACCCTCGCCGCAGGCGATCGCCGAGCGCCTGTTGGCGCTGGCGACGCTCGCGCCGCACTCCGAGCGCGTCGTCAGGCGCGCCTGGCGCTCGGCGCAGCGGCTCGACGCTGAGCTCGACGTGCTGCTCGTGCGACCTCCCGGGCGGACGCCGAGCGAGCAGGACCGGCGCCGTCTGGAGGAGCTGCGCCGGCTCGTGGCGATGCTCGGGGCGCGCCTGCGCGTCGAGGAGGGCGAGGATGTCGCGGACGGTCGCGATCGCCGTGGCGCGCTCGCTGGGCAGCACCTACGTGCTGATGGGCACGCCCTCTGAGCGTCGTGGCCTGGGACGCCTCGGCGCGTTGCCCGAGCGCTCGCTGCTGACGCGGCTGTTGCGCGGCCTGCCCGGGGTAGACGTGCGCGTCGTCGCCGACCCGAGCCTGCGCCAAAGCAGCGATGCGCGCGGCGAACAGATTTCTTCAGAAGGACTCCCGGTGGCGGGCGACGAAGCTGTCAAGCAGGGCAGGCAGCTGCCGGCGAGCTAGTGTCAGGGGATCTCGCCTGGGAGCCCAGGTAAGCGCCCGATAAGTTCGGCGCCCGTGCGCAACCCGCAGTCGCGAGCCCTGTTGCAATGGCCAGCATGAGATCAACACGCCCCCACCTGCGAGCGATCGTCGCGATCACCGTCGTGCTGCTGATCGGCGTGTTCGCCGCCGTCCCCGGCACGACAGGCGCCGCCAAGCCGCGCGCGCACGCTGCCGCGTCGTATCTGACGGGCATCGGCGATGAGCAGACCCTGATGTTCACCAACCCGCTGTGGCGTCAGCTGCACACAAGGATCGTCCGCTACATCGCCCCCTACGACGCGGTCGTGCATCCCTACTCGCTTCAGCTCGCCACGGAATTCATTCGCGCCGCCGAAGCCCAGCACGAGCAGATCCTGATCTCCTTCTACCACTCCGAGTACAGTCCCACGCGGCTGCCGAGCGTCGCGCTCTACCAGCACGACGTGCAGAAATTCGTGCGCCGCTTCCCCCACGTCAAGCAGTACCAGTCATGGGACGAGGCGAACCGGGGCAACGTCCCGCACCTCTTCTCGAGCCCCTCCGCCGTTGCGGCGGCACGCTACTACCAGGCGCTGATCCGCGTCTGCCACGGCTGCACGGTGATCGGCCTGGACGTGCTCGACGCCGCGAACATCTCACCGACGCTGCGCTACATCTCCGAATTCAAACACGAGATCGGGCGCCTGCGCACGATCATGCCGCGGATCTGGGGGCTGCACAACTACTCCGACATCAACCGTCTGGAAAGCTGGCGCACGCGCGCGCTGCGTGGCGGCCTTCGGCGGCCAGGTGTGGCTGACCGAGACGGGCGGGTTGGTCAAGTTCGGCGGCGCCTATCCCAATCGCAACGGCTCCGGGCTGACGCGCGCGGCGCGCGTCCTCAAGTACATGTTCGCGGTCGCCGCATCGCAGCCGCGAATCAAGCGCCTCTACATCTACAACTGGACCGGCGGCACGCCCTCGACGCGCTTTGACGCCGGCCTGATGAACGCCCACGATCAGCCTCGTGCCGGCTATCAGGTCGTCTGTCGCCAACTGCACGGCGCCAAGTGCAACGCACGGCTCGCGCGAAACTAGGGTCGTGACACTAGGCGCTTAGGGCTGGCTGGGAGGTGGTGTCGGTCTCGGCGCGCGTGCCGCGGCGCTCGCGCGGGGCGCTCGGCTCGTTGCGCATCAGCCCCATCGCTGCGAGCGCGAGCAGGGCCGCGACAGCGGCCAGCGGCGCCAGCGTGCGCAGTGGATAGCGCGCGCCGTCGTGGAGCGTCAGGTTGAGTGCGGTGTGATCGCCCGCGCCGACGATGCTCAACAGGCCCTGGTGATCGATCCCAAGCACTGTCGGCGCCAGCGCCGCGAACAGCGCCCACAGCAGCGCCACCGCGACGCCCAGACCAAGCGCGCGAGCGGGTAGGCGCAGGCGTGGCGTCGCCCACACCGCCAGCACGAGCGCCGCCGCCGGCCGCGAGGAAGAACGGCCAGATCGCGCCCCAGCTGCGGCCGAGGCCGATCGCCGAGGCGATCGTCGGCTGAAAGGAGCCGTTGCCGAGCAGCCGCGTCCAGATCACGGTCTCGTTCTCATAGCCCACGAGCGGATGGGTGATCGTCGCGATCACGGTCGTGGCGATCGAGATCGCGGCGAGCGCGATCGTCGGACCGGGGTAGCGCTTCAGCGCGATCGCCAGCGGGCATGGCGAGGAACGGCAGCATCGTGGTCATGAAGCGCGGTCCCATGAAACCGCCGCCGAAGGGCAGGTAGTAGCCCGAGTTGTAGAGGACGTAGCAGAGGCACACGCCGGTGATCGTCAGTGCCTCCGCGCGTTTGCCACGGCGGTAGAGCAGCACGGTGCCGAGCGCGCCCATCACCAGCACGGGTGAGATCGTCAGCAGCCCGCGCGAGTCGAACAGCAGCGTTGCGAGCACCTTCAGGCTCGGCAGGCCGATCCCGAAGAAGCCTTTCTGCTGGCGTGGGACGTCGGAGTAGGCGAGATGCGTCCAGGAGTGGAAGGCGTAGTGGTTGTAGAGCAGCAGCGGCACGATTCCCACGATGCCGCCGAGCGATGTAGGCGCCCGCGCGGCGCAGCATGCCGAGCGGGTTCAGCGCGTCGCGACGCGAGAGCAGATATAGCCCGAGCACGGCCGCGACGAAGAACAGCGGGTACTCCGAGGCGACCGCGTAGCCCATCGCCAGGCCCGCCAGTGCGAGCAGCATCGGGCTTTGCGGGCCGTCGCGCTCGCGCAGCATCAGCGCGAAGGCGCCAAAGCCGAGAAAGGCTGTGAAGATGTGGGAGAACAGCAGCGTGGAGAGCGGCAGCACCATCGTGCCGAGACCGAGCATGACGGCCGCCAGCCGCGCCGTAGCCCGGCTCGAAGCGATCGGATACGCGCCACACCAACATCAGCAACAGCAGTCCCGGCAGCACGTTCGCCCACAGCCCGATCAGGTAGATCATCTCGTCGCTGCCTCGCTGCGCTTCGGATTCTTCGGCGAGCGATTCAGCGCCCACCAGCTTCAGCGCGTCATAGAAGGGCAGCGAGGCCAGCGCGAGGCCCGGAGCGCGAGCCGAGTAGATGTGGCCCTTGTATTCGACCTTGTCACCCGTGTTCTGCGCGTTTGCGTCGATCGTCGTGCCGTCGCTGTCCAGCGCGCGAATCAGGTCGTAGTGGGAGGTCTGATTCCAGGAGAAGCTCTGGATCAGCGTCGCGAAGGCGACGCCGACGAGCACCACGGCCGTCAGCGCCCGGTGTCGACTCACGAATGCAGGGCCGCCGGCCCGGGACCGATTTCATAGATCACGAGCGAGCCGACGCGCCGTCGCTTCACGCCGAGCCCAGCCACCGATTTGGCAGCGGCCGCGGGGAGGTTCGGCGGCTCGGCGATCGCATAGCCGTGAATCCCCGGGAGCGCCGGCATCGTCAGGTGCAAGACGACCGTGCGAATGCCGTAGTAGCGAAGCTTCTCGATGCTCGCACGGTCGGGAAAGCCGCTCATGCCGCCGCGCAGATCGTCGACGGCGGGGATGTCGAAGGTGCTGTTGCCGATCGGGATCTTGTAGAAGCCGTCCGTCGAGAAGTACTGCCAGACACGATCGGCTGGGCCATCGGTGGGGAGGTCCAGTACGCGGACCCCGCAGTCCCACCTCAGCCTTCTGCGGTCTGGGGCACGACCGGATGGGCGAGATGCCCCGCGCCTTCGCCGAGCAGGCCTATCAACAGCACGACGCCGACGACGGCCGGCGCGGCGTGGAGCGTGCGGCTCCGCAACCACCGACCGACCAGGTGCATGAGCTGCTGGGCTCCCGCGGCGGCGAGCAGCGCGTAGAAGAGGGTGCCCAGCGTGAACACGCGTCCCGGCACGCGCACGCCGTCCCAGCCAGGGGCGTAGTTGAACAGCAGCCGATACGGATAGCCCGCGCCTGTCAGCCCGAGTCCCATCGCGAGGATCGAGCAGGTCAGCACTCCGGCGGCCAGCCCGAGGCGCAGGTTGCGCGTATAGACACAGCCGCCGACGCCCGCGAGCCCGAGCAGGGCAAGCGCGAGGATCAGGCCGCCGGGGAAGAAGACGTCCTCGTTCTTGGAGTGCACGTTCGCGCGCATCCCGGCGGTGGCATCGCCCCACACGCGGTTCTCGGAGGAGGCGGACAGCAGCGCTGCTGGGCCAGATGAATAGTTTTTGACTTCCTTGAGCGTGCGCCTCGCGGTCGGGTAGTCATGGGCGACCTTGAGGTAGGGCCGGGCTTGGTAGATGCCGATCACGCTCAACAGCGCGACGCCGACGATCGTGACGGCGAGGAGCTGGCGAGGAATCAGCGGGCCGCGGCGATCGTTCGCCGTCGGCTCGGCAGCACGCGGAACCGTACGCCAGCCTGGACCAGGAACTAGACGACCACGCCACCAGTGCAAGAGCACGAGCAGGCCGAGGATCGCGAGCAGGTAGCAGTACTGCAAGCCGAGCGTGAAGCCGAGCGAAACCTGCCAGGCGGAGATGAGCCATCCCGCGAACACGAGCCGTGCGGAGGAGCGTCGGTAGCCGCGGATGAGCAAGAACAGCGCCAGCGGCAAACCACCGGAGGAGATCACGTGCAGGTGACCGGCCTCGGTCACGCGGTAGGGCGCGTAGGCGAAGGCGATGCCGGCAGCGGCACCGCCGAGGCGACCGAGGCCGAGCTCGCGCGCAAGTAGATAGGCGCCGAAGAAGCACAGCGACCAGGCGAACAGGAACAGCAGGTTGTAGCGGACGAGCGCTGCGACCGTGCCCGAGCCGAAGAACGCCGCGGGCCCGTAGCCGAGCAGCGAGTCTGAGAACGCGAGGCTGAGCGGGATGCGGGTAGAAGGCGTTCGCGTCAAATACGTGCAGCGGGCTGTGCAGCATCGCGTGTCCCACCCACGCGATCTCCCAAGCAGTGCGCACCGGATCGCCGAGATCGGGAGCGATGCGGCTCGGCATGTGCAAGATCAGGGGCCAGGTCGTGAGCAGCGCGAGCAGCACGCCGGCGAGCGCCACGAGCGCGACCTCGCGTCCGGGGAGCTGTGGGGAGGGCATCCAGCGCGCGCCGCGCGCAGCGCGCGCCGAGGGCACCTGCGCGGGTGCAGAGGCGCCGTTCGACTCATAGCCCGGCGAGCCGGGTGGCGTGTGTGGCGGACTTGGGAGACCGGTGCTCATGGTCTGCAGGTGTTCGCGACCGCGGGGATCGGCGCAGCATACGTGAGGCGCCTGCGACATAGCGGCGCATTGAGCCGCCGCGCTTGTGCCGTTGCGAGATCCCCGTTTGCGTAAGACTGCGCAGATGCGGATTCTGGTGGTTGGAGCGGGAGGCGTGGGCGCGGCATTTGCTGCGATCGCCCAACGCCGTGAGGTCTTCGAGCACGTCGTGCTCGCTGATGTCGCGCTCGAGCGTGCTCAGGCGGCTGCGGATCGACTCGGCGAGGCGGACCGCTTCAGCGCCGAGCGCGTCGATGCCTCCTCACGCTCAGAGCTCGTCGAGCTGATCAGCCGCGTTCGTCCCGATGCGGTCCTGAATGCCTGCGATCCGCGCTTCAACGAGCCGATCTTCGGCGCGGCCTTCGACGCCAAGGTCACCTACCTCGACATGGCGATGACGCTTTCTCATCCACACCCCGAGCGTCCGCACGAACTGCCTGGTGAGATGCTCGGCGACGTCCAGCTCGCCGCGCACGAGCAATGGGAGGCGGCCGGGCTGCTCGCGCTCGTGGGGATCGGCGTGGAGCCGGGCCTATCGGACATCTTCGCGCGCTACGCCGCCGATGAGCTGTTCTCGAGCATCGATGAAGTCGGCGTGCGCGACGGCGCCGATCTCGTCGTCGAAGGCTATGACTTCGCGCCGACCTTCTCGATCTGGACGACGATCGAGGAGTGCCTGAACCCGCCGCTGATCTGGGAGCGCGAGCGTGGCTTCTACACCACGGCGCCCTTCTCAGAACCGGAGATGTTCGACTTTCCCGAGGGCATCGGCCCGGTCGAATGCGTCAACGTCGAGCACGAGGAGGTCGTGCTGATCCCGCGCTGGGTCGACTGCGAGCGCGTGACCTTCAAGTACGGGCTCGGCCAGGAGTTCATCGACGTGCTCTCCACCTTGCACAAACTTGGCCTCGACTCGACTGAGCCGGTGTCCGTGCGCGGTCAGCTCAGTCGCGCCGCGCGACCTCGTCGCGGCTGCCCTGCCCGACCCGGCGACGCTCGGTGAGCGGATGAGCGGGCGCACCTGCGCCGGGACCTGGGTGCGCGGGACCGGCAAGGATGGTCAGCCGCGCTCGACCTACCTCTACCACCTTGCCGACAACGAGATGACGATGCGCGAGTACGGTAGCCAGGCGGTTGTCTGGCAGACCGCGATCAACCCGGTCGTCGCGCTAGAGCTGCTCGACCGCGGAGACTGGAAGGGCAGCGGGGTGCTCGGTCCCGAGGCGTTTCCGCCCAAGCCCTTCCTCGAGCTGTTGGGTGAGATGGGCGCGGCTCACGGCCAGCAGGAGCTCGCGGTCTAACCCGCAGCCGTCCCCGCCGGCCGAGGACGACCACGTGTCCGTCGCTCAGAAGTCGACCGGCGCGGGAATCGTCTGCATGGGCGGCGCCTCGAGGATCCCCGGGGGAGCCGTTTCGGTCCTGCGCGCGAAGAACTCTTTGAAGTACGGTCGCGAGACCATCATCAGGATGATCCCGAGCACCATGCCGCCGATGCCGAACCACAGCGGCAGCGTGATGCCGGCGATCGGCTTGGATTCGACGTTGGCCGCGTGGCCGTAGAAGGTCGCCGCCTTGATGAACACTCCGAACAGCATCAGTGCGCCCAGCAGCGGCGCGAGCCCCAGCAGGAAGAAGTTCTTGGCGCTCTTGAAAAGCTCGCGGCGGTAGTAGACGACGCACGCGAGTCCCGTGAACCCGTAGTAGAAGCAGACGGGGAAGCCGAGTGCGGTGATCGAGTCGACGAGCACGCTTTCGGAGAGCAGCAGCAGCGGCACCGTCACGGCGATCGAGATGAGCCCCATCACGATCGTCGAGACGTCTGGCGTCAGATACGTTTTGTGGATTTTGCCGAGCACTCGGTGGACGGCTTTCCAGTGCGCCATCGAGAGCGTCGTGCGTGCCGTCGGCAGGATCGTCGTCTGCGTCGAGGCGGAGGCCGAGGTGAGCACTGCGATGATCAGGAGCTTGTTCAGCGGTTCGCCGAGCACGCCGTGGCCGAGTGCGTTGAGGACGTCTTCGGCGTTTGCTTCGTTGGTCAGGAAGCCGACGCCGTGGAAGGCCTGCGCGCCGGTCGCCACGAGCAGATAGATGACAAGCAGCAGCAGCGTCGAGATCACCGCGGCCTTGCCGGGCCCTCCGGCTGGATCCTCGGACTCCTCGTTGACGGCGACGCCGGAATCCCATCCCCAATAGATGAACACGCCGAGCAGTACACCGTCGAGCAGGTCCCCGAAGTTCAGGCCGAACGGGTTGAACCACTCCGCGGTTGGCTTGATCGCGCCGTGTGGAGGACTGCCGCCGTAGACCTTCACGAGCGCGGTGATCGCGAAGATCGCCAGGATGAGGACCTCGGCGCTCAGGAGGACGCGCTGGATCGCGGCGGAGAGCTCGATCCCGCGCCAGCAGATCCACGTCATCAACGCGATCCAGAGGATTGCCGCGATCACGATCGCGGCTTTCGATTCGCCGAGTTCGGTGAAGCCAAAGAGCTTGAAGGTGTAGATCGCCGCAATGTCTGACAGGGAGGCCATGACGATCACGTCGGCGAGGAAGATCGCCCAGCCGTTGACCCAACCAAGGCCGGGGCCGAAGGCGCGCGTTGTCCAAGCAAAGGTCGTGCCCGCGTCTGGGTCGGCGCGGTTGAGGTATTTGTAGGCGACCGCGACAAGCAGGATCGGGACGAACGAGGCGAGCAGCACTGCCGGCGCGTGCACGCCGACCCCGGAGACGAGAGCGATGAATCCCAGCGTCGCCGCCAGCGAGTAGGCGGGCGCCGTCGAGGCGACGCCGATGACGATGTTCGAGACGTAGCTGATCGCGCCCTTCTTCAGGCCCTTGTCCATGACTCCGGAGGAACCCGGTGTTCCCGAAACTGTGGCTGACGACTCAGTGGCCATGCTCGCGGTTCCTCCCCGTTTTGCTTGTGGCAGAAGCGACGTTGCGCTCGAAACCTGAAACCTACGCCGTCGCGCGGCGGGCGCGCAAGGTGCAAGTGTCCCAAAAGGGCGCCCAGTGACTATACGTTCTGTACAAGGGTTCTGCGGGTTCTTGAACAGCTGGGGCCTTGTCGGGGAGATGACGAGTGGATATCGTTGTCCGCACTGTCTAGTTGGCTAGGAAGGAAGCGTGAACTTTCATGAGCGGTGACCTCCAGGAACAGGCCAAGCGACACCTGTGGATGCACTTCACGCGCATGGGCTCCTACGCGGAGGCCGAGGTGCCGGTAATCGTCAGGGGCGAAGGCTGCTACGTCTTTGACGAGCACGGCAACCGCTACCTCGACGGCCTCTCTGCGCTCTACTGCGTGAACATCGGCCACGGCCGCGCTGAGCTCGGCGAAGCTGCCGCAGCGCAGGCCAAGGAGCTCGGCTTCTACACCAACTGGAGCTACGCGCATCCGCGCTCGATCGAGCTCGCCACGCGTGTCGCCGGGCTGGCGCCGGGCAACCTCAACCGCGTCTTCTTTACCTCCGGCGGCTCGGAGGCCGTGGAGTCGGCGTGGAAGCTCGCGAAGGCCTATCACCGCGCCACAGGCTCACCGCTGCGTCACAAGCTGATCTCGCGCAACCTCGCCTATCACGGCGTCACGATGGGCGCGCTGACCGCGACCGGGCTGACGCCGCTGCGCGAGCCATTCGAGCCGCTGACGCCCGGTGGCATCCACGTCGCGAACACCAACTCCTACCGCTGGGCCGAAGATCGCGACGAGCTGTGGGCGGCGGACGCGATCGAGGAGGCGATCGAATTCGCCGGTGCGGACACGGTCGCAGCGGTGATCCTCGAGCCTGTTCAGAACGGCGGCGGCTGCTTCGTGCCGCAGGAGGGCTACTTCCAGCGCGTGCGCGAGATCTGCGACCGCCACGGCGTGCTGCTGATCTCCGATGAGGTGATCTGCTCGTGGGGCCGCCTCGGGCACTGGTTCGGCTGCGAACGCTACGGCTACGCGCCCGACATGGTCACGACCGCGAAGGGCATCAGCTCCGCCTATGCGCCGCTCGGCGCGGTGATCACCGCCGACCACATCGCCGAGCCGTTCCTGCACGGCAAGGAGATCTTCAACCACGGCTTCACCTTCGGCGGACACCCCGTCTCCTGCGCGGTCGGGCTCGCCAACATCGATGTGATCGAGCGTGAGGACCTGTGCGGGCACGTGCGCGAGAACGAGGGTCACTTCCGCGAGATGCTCGACGGGCTACGCGACCTGCCGATCGTCGGTGACGTGCGCGGCGCCGGCTACTTCCACGCGATCGAGCTCGTCAAGGACAAAGACACAAAGGAGACCTTCAACTCGGCCGAGTCCGAGGAGCTGCTGCGCGGCTTTCTCTCGGGCGAGCTGTTCCGTCGCGGGCTGATCTGTCGGACTGATGACCGCGGCGACCCGATCGTGCAGCTCTCGCCGCCCCTGATCGCCGGCGAGGAGCAGTTCCAGGAAATCGAGGCGATCCTGCGCCCGGTGCTGAGCGAGGCGTCGGAGCGGATGGAGAGATGGAGCTCACTGTCGCGAGCCTGATCGGCGAGCTCGGCCTGACGCTCGTCTCCGGACAGGCTGATGCTCAGGCGCACGTGCGCTTTGTGCACAGCACCGAGCTCGCCGATCCAACGCCGTGGCTGAAAGGCGGCGAGCTGTTGCTCAGTACCGGCCTGCAGCTCAAAGGCCCCAAGCTCCAGCGCGAGTTCATCGAGCGGCTGCCGAGCACGAGATCGCGGGCCTCGGCTTCGGCACCGGCTTCACCCACCGGCGCATCCCGGCGGCGCTGCTCGCCGCGGCGCGGGCAAGCACGACTTCCCGCTGTTCGAGGTTCCCTACGAGCTGCCCTTCATCGCGATCACCGAGCGCGCCTTCGCGCACCTGCTCGACGAACGCTACGAAATGTTGCAGCGCAACATGGTCGGCGACGTGCTCGCCGAGGCGCTGACGCGGGCATCTCTACCCTGAGGATCTGCAGGCGCGCCTGCGGCCCTTCGGCATCGGCGAGCAGGTCGCTGTGCTCGCCTTCCGTACGAGCGAGCCGAGCGCCGCCGCGGCTGCTGTCGAGCGGATGCTCGAGCGCCGCCGCGTGCCGAGCCTGGTCGCGATCCGCGGCGGGCTGCTGTGCGCGGTAGTGGACGTTCCTGTCTCCAGCAACGGCGCCTCGCACGCGCTCGACCCGCTCGCGCTCGCGCGCAAGCTGCGTGCCGAGCTCGCGACGCGCTTCGGCGAGGTCCACGCCGCGAGCAGTCGGGTGGCGCCGACGCACTCGCTGCGGATGAGCTTCCACGAGGCACGCTGCGCGCTTGAGGCGGTGCGTCTGCGCAATGGCGACGCGCCCGAGGTCGCCACCTACGAGGACCTCGGCGCCTTCCAGCTGCTGCTCTCCCTCCAGGACGAGGAGGCGCTGCTGTCCTACTGCCGCAGCGTGCTCGGCCCGATCGAACAGGGCGAGGGCGACTATGGCGATGAGCTCGTGCGCTCGCTCGACGTGTTCATCGAACACAACGGCCATTGGGAGAAGGCGGCCGGCGCGCTGTTCTGCCACCGCCACACGCTGCGCTATCGCATTCGCCGCATCGAGCAGCTCACGGGCCGCGACTTCTCGAGCGCACGTGACCGCATCGAGTTCTGGCTCGCGTTGCGCGGGCGCGAGCTGGCGCGATGAGTCGCTGTCCATCTCTAGGCTCCCTCCGGGAGCGTCCTCGTCCCGCAGCGTCACGAGAAGGAGCAGCAAGCAGATGAGAATCGGTGTTCCCAGTGAGATCAAGACCGACGAGTACCGCGTCGCCATCACCCCCGCCGGCGTACGCGAGCTGAGCGGGCGCGGGCACGAGGTGCTCGTGCAGGCCGGGGGCGGTGAGGGCAGCGCGATGAGCGATGAGCAATTCGCGGCGCAGGGCGCGCGCATCGTGCCTGACGCCGAGAGCGTCTTCGCGGAGGCTGAGCTCGTGCTCAAGGTCAAGGAGCCCCAGCCTGAGGAGATCGGCCTGCTGCGCGAGGGTCAGACGCTCTTTACCTACCTACACCTCGCAGCCGAGCCCGACCTTGCGCACGGGCTGATGGCCTCCGGCGCGCGTTGCATCGCCTATGAGACCGTCGTCGATGCCGAGGGGCGCCTGCCGCTGCTCGCGCCGATGAGCGAGGTCGCGGGCAAGATCGCCACCCAGGCAGGCGCCTTCATGCTCGAGAAGCCACTCGGTGGTCGCGGCATCCTGCTCGGTGGGGTCCCAGGCGTGGCCGCGGCGACGGTGCTCGTGATCGGCGGTGGCGTCGTCGGCATGAACGCCGCCTTCATCGCGATCGGGATGCAGGCCGACGTGTTCACCTTCGATCGCTCGATCGACCGGCTGCGCGACCTCGAAGTGGCCTTCGCGGGGCGCGCCTCGACGGTCTACTCCTCGACGCTCGCGATCGAGGAGATGCTGCCGCAGGCCGATCTGGTGATCGGCGCCGTGCTGCTGCCCGGGGGGCGCGCGCCGCGCGTGGTCACGCGCGAGCAGCTGAAGTTGATGAAGCCGCACGCTGTGCTCGTCGACGTCTCGATCGACCAGGGAGGCTGCTTTGAGACCTCGCGCCCGACGACGCACTCCGACCCCACGTATGAGGTCGACGGGATCACCCACTACTGCGTCACGAATATGCCCGGCGCCGTGCCGATCACCTCCACCTACGCGCTCACGAACGCCACGCTGCCGTATGTGATCGAGCTCGCCGAGCACGGCATCGAGGAGGCGCTCGAACGCAACGAGGGCTTGCGCAGCGGTCTGAACGTGCAGGACGGCGAGATCATGCACCCTGCCGTCGCTGAAGCCCTCGACCTACCGGCCGCGGCCGCATAGGGAACGTCCCCGAGCAGACCAGATCAGAACTTCGACCGACACCCCAGAGGAGGGGAGAGCAGATGGCCACCACCACAGAGACGCTCAAGAACTTCATCGACGGCGAGTCCGTTCCAGGTAGCGGTGAGAGCGAAGCGGTCCTGAACCCCGCCACCGGCGAGGAGATCGCCCGAGCGCCGATCTCCAGCGCTGAGGACGTCGACCGTGCCGTGCGTGCCGCGCGGCGGGCCTTTGAGGGTTGGTCGAACACGACCCCTGCGCAGCGCGCGCAGGCGTTGCTCGCGATCGCGGACCTCGTAGAGGAGCACGGCGAGGAGCTCGCCCGCCTTGAGGCGCTGAACGCGGGCAAGCCGATCGAGAACGTCAAGAGCGATGAGATCCCCGTGATGGCCGACAACCTGCGCTTCTTCGCGGGCGCCGCCCGCTGCCTGGAGGGGCGCGCGGCCGGCGAGTACATGGAGGGCTACACCTCCTTCACGCGGCGCGAGGCGGTCGGTGTGATCGGCCAGGTGACACCTTGGAACTACCCGCTGATGATGGCGATCTGGAAATTCGGACCGGCCCTCGCGGCGGGCAACACGGTCGTGCTCAAGCCCGCTGAGACGACGCCGATGACGACGATCCGCTTGGCCGAGCTCGCCGCGGAGATCCTGCCCAAGGGCGTGCTCAACGTGATCACAGGGCCCGGGCGTCCGACCGGCGAGGCGCTGATCAACCACCCTGACCTCGACATGCTCGCGCTGACAGGCTCGGTCGACACGGGCAAGCACTTCGCGCGCACCGCGGCTGAGACGCTGAAGCGCGTGCACCTCGAGCTCGGCGGCAAGGCACCCGTGGTTGTCTTCGATGACGTGAGCCTCGAGGCGGCGATGGAGACGATCGCCGGCACCGGCTACTACAACGCCGGGCAGGACTGCACTGCTGCGACGCGTGTGCTCGCGGCCGGCAACGTCTACGACGACGTCGTCTCAGGCCTCGTCGAGCAGGCCAAGGGTCTCGTGATCGGAGACACGCTCTCTGCTGAGACGACGCTCGGACCGGTCAACTCAGCTAAACAGCGCGAGCGCGTCGCTGGCTTTCTCGAGCGCAAGCCCGCGCACGCCGAGATCGTCACTGGCGGGAGCGCGCCCGACAGGGCGGGTTTCTTCCTCGAGCCGACCGTCGTGGCGGGACTGCGCCAGGACGACGAGATGATCCAGCGCGAGATCTTCGGCCCGGTCATCACCGTGCAGCAGTTCTCTGATGAGGCCGAGGCGATCGCGTGGGCCAACGCGACCCGCTATGGCCTCGCCTCCTCGGTTTGGACGCGCGACGTCGGGCGCGCGCTGCGCGTCTCCAAAGCGCTGCGCTTCGGCTGCGTGTGGATCAACGACCACATTCCGCTCGTCTCCGAGATGCCGCACGGGGGTTTCAAGGAGTCCGGCTACGGCAAGGACCTGAGCATGTACGGCGTCGAGGACTACACGGTCGTCAAGCACGTGATGGCAAATCTCGAATAGACACGACGGATCCGGTTAGGCTGAGGCTTGATGCGAACGCAAGCGGCACTTCTCGGCGCAGCACTTGCCCTGGCGGTGGCCGTTGCGCCGCAGCAAGCCTTGGCCGCGCCCAACGACGTCGCCGCGACCCACGCGTACATCGAGGCGAACTACGCGCTGGCGAAGGCGATGGTTGCGCAGGCGGCGCCGGCGCAAAAGAAGATCCTTGCGCTGAACAGAGCACTGGCCGTCGAATGCCCGCAGGTCGGCGTCGGCTCGCCTGAGAACGAAGCCTCCCAGCCGATCAGCCACGAGGTCGCCGTCGCGCTGTGGTCTGTCTCCTACGCGCTCGATGCCGCGCCGATCCGCCGCTTCCAGCAAGTCGCGGGGCGGCTGCGCTGGAACAGCGCAAAGACGACACGCGCGGTCGCCAAATATGTGCGCAACCTTCGCGCGATCTCATCGGTGCCACTCCCGCACCTGTGCGCCGACGTTCGCGCCTGGGCGGCGACGGGGTTTCAGGTGGTACCCGCCGCCATCGTCAAGGAGGTCGAACGCGTCGAAGGGCTCGACCTGAAAGCGGTCTCCTCGCGTCTGCTCGCGCCATTCGAGCGCGGCAGCGATGCGGCGACGGTCAAGCGCACGGCGCGCCTTGAACAGAAGATCGAGGAATTTGAATTTCTTGTTGGGCAGGGGGACTGGATCCACGTCCTGGAAACGCTCGGTCTGCAGGAGTAAGCCGGCTCGGCGGCGCAGGCGATGTACCGGTGTGCGGGTGAAGGGCCTGCTACGGTCAGCGCACGGGCGGCGAAGTCGTCCGCGAGGTTCTTTGTCTTTGTTGGCGCTCCGAGCGCGGATGGGGTCAGTCGAATCTCCATCCGCAGCGGCGAGCCAAGCGCTCGCCAGAAGGAGCACCACAACATGAAGCATGAAACCTTCGCCGACCTCGGCGTGTCCGAGGTCGTCGTGAATGAGCTTGCCCAGCGCGGGATCGAAGCGCCGTTTGCCGTCCAAAAGATGGTCATCCCCGACGTTATGGCCGGTCACGACGTGCTCGCCCAGTCGCCCACCGGCTCGGGCAAGACACTCGCCTTCGGCGTGCCGGTTGTCGAGCGCTTGCGCGACTCCGACGCGCGCCCCTCGGCCCTGATCCTCGCACCTACGCGGGAGCTTGCAATCCAGATCGTCGACGACATGCGCCCGATCGCGCATGCTCGTGCGCTGTCGATCGCCCCCGTCTATGGCGGCGCGGGCATTGTCAAGCAGGCACGGCTTGCCGCCCGCGCCCACATCCTCGTGGCAACGCCCGGACGGCTCCTAGACCTGATCGAGCGCCGCGACGTATCGCTTGCCCGCGTACGGATCCTCGTGCTCGATGAGGCCGACAGGATGCTCGACATGGGCTTCAAGCCCGTCGTCGACCGGATCGTGAAGATGACGGCGAAAGAGCGCCAAACGCTGCTCTTCTCGGCGACGCTCGAGGGCGAGGTCGGACGCATCGCCAAGGCCTACACCTCAAACCCCCGACGTCACGAGCACGCGCACTCCGAGGAGCGCAAAGGCGATGTCGAGCACCGCTTTGCGACGGTTACCCACGACGGTAAGGTTGCGCGCCTTGTCTCGGAGCTGAGCGAGCCTGAGCGTGGCCTTACGCTGGTGTTCGTGCGCACCAAGCGCGGCGCGGATCGCCTCGTCAAGAAGCTCGCCTCGAGCAGCGTGCAGGCCGTGGCGATGCACGGCGACAAGTCCCAGGGCCAGCGCGAGCGCGCGCTCGCGAACTTCGAGGCCGGTGTCGTCGACACGCTCGTCGCCACCGACGTAGCTGCTCGTGGCATCGATGTCGCGGGCATAACGCACGTGATCAACTACGACATCCCCGCGACCCGCGAGGACTATGTCCACAGGATCGGGCGCACTGCCCGCGCCGGGGCCAGCGGTGTCGGCCTGACGCTCGTCGCCCACGACCAGACGCGCGAACTTGCGAGCATGATCGGCGAGCTCGGCCTCGAGCGCGAGCTCGCGCTCGCCGGGATGAACGCCGGACGCGGCCAGTCGGGTGGCCCGCAGCGTTCCCGCCCCTCCAGCGGCGCCAAGCGGGCCCGGAACGGCGAGCGCCGCTCGACGCCCACAAAGGGCGCCGCGGAGCGCGGTGCGAGCGGCTCACGCACGGGCGGATCGCGTCGCGCGCGCGCCTCGGGCCGCGCACGCTAGTCCGGCGAGCCGTCACATGAGACGCTTTGTCAGCTAACGTCGCGACCATGAGCACGCCGTACCCGCCCGATCGCGACGCGGAGAATGTCAGCGGCGAGGAGGGCTCGGAGACTGCTTCGGTGGCCGACCTGCTCGCCCACTACGACGTCCGTCTCGTGCGCGCCCCCAACCCGGGGCCGCTCACGCTGTCGGGTACGAACACCTGGCTTGTGGGTCGGCGCCCTACCTGGGTGATCGACCCAGGTCCGTTGATCGACGAGCATCTCGAGACGCTGTTCGCGGCGATCGAGGCTCGTGGGGGGCTTGGTGGGGTGTTGCTGACCCACGATCATCAGGACCATTCCGAAGCGGTCGGCGCGCTGCTTGAGACCTACCCGGCGCCGCTAGCCGCCGGGCGCGGCGCTGTCGACGTGCAGCTCGGTGAACAGGTTCGCTTCGGCCCCTTCGAGTCGGTCGCCACGCCCGGTCACGCAGCCGACCACTTCGCGTTGATCGCGGAGGGCGCGTGCTTCACCGGCGACGCTGTGCTCGGCACGGGCAGCGTCTTCATCAGCCCCTACCGCGGCGCGATGTCTGGCTATCTGCTCGCGCTCACACGGCTGCGTCTGCGTGAAGACTTCAACGTGCTCTGTCCCGGCCACGGGCCGCCGGTGTGGGATGCGCACACCAAGCTCGAAGAGTACGTCGCGCACCGCATCGACCGCGAAAACCATCTGATCGTGGCACTCGGCGAAGGGCGGCACACGGTCAAGGAGCTGCTCGATGCCGTTTGGGTCGATGTCCCCGAGGAGTTGCGTCCGCTCGCGACAGCGACGCTCGCCGCACACCTCGACAAGCTCGAGGAAGAGCAGATCCTGCCGCGCGGCGTGGAGCGCCCACGCTTCGAGCGCACCGAATGGTGAGCAAGCTCGACCCGACGCCGCCCACCGAGGCGCGCGCCGACGGCTCGATGGCGCCCGCGGCGGGCACGCGCGCCACGACGCTCGACTCGCCCTTCCCGCCGATTGCCGACTACGGCTTCCTGTCGGACTGCCACACCGGCGCGCTCGTCTCCTCCGACGGCTCGATCGAGTGGATGTGCCTGCCTCACTTCGACTCGCCGTCGGTCTTTGGCGCGCTGCTCGACCGCGGCGCCGGCAGCTGGCGCGTTGGCCCCTACGGCATCTACGTGCCTGCCGGCCGACGTTACATCCCGGGCACGAACGTGATCGAGACGACCTGGATGACGCCGCAGGGCTGGATTCGCGTCATCGACGCGCTGACGATGGGTCCGTGGCACGACAACAAGCACGGCTCGAGCCACACGCGCCCGCCGACCGACTACGACGCCGACCATCTCGTCGTGCGCATGATCGAGTGCATCCAGGGGGAGGTTCAGGTTGAGATCGTGTGCGAGCCGATGCTCGACTACGGCGCGATGCCCGCCCGCTGGAGTGTCGTGCAGAGCGGCGAGGAGGGCGTATGCATGATGGACGCAACCGACGACGTCACCGCCTTTCGACTGTTCAGCGATATTCGTATGGGCATCGAGGGCAACCGCGCTCATGGTCGCCACACGATGATCGAGGGCGAGAAGCGTTTCTGCGCGCTCTCCTGGACCGAGGACCACGGCGGCCCGCACAACGTTGAGCAGGCGGAAGGGCACATGCAGCGCACGAGCCACTTCTGGCGCAGCTGGCTGGCTGAAGGAACCTACCCCGACCATCCCTGGCGCTTTCACCTTCAGCGCTCCGCGCTCGTCCTGAAGGGCCTGACCTTCATGCCCACCGGTGCGCTCGTCGCCGCGCCCACCACCTCGCTGCCGGAGACGCCCGGCGGCGAACGCAACTGGGACTATCGCTACTGCTGGATGCGCGACGCCTCCTTCACGCTGTGGGCGCTACACGCGCTCGGGCTCAACTGGGAGGCTGATGATTTCATCCAGTACGTCGCCGACATGGAGCGCAACGAGGACGGCTCGCTGCAGATCATGTACGGGATCAAGGGACAGAAGGAGCTGCCCGAGTCGACGCTGGAGCACCTCAAGGGCTATGAGGGCGCGCGGCCCGTGCGGATCGGCAACGGCGCATACGACCAACGCCAGAACGACGTCTTCGGAGCGGTCCTCGACTCGGTCTACCTGCACTCCAAGAAGCGCGACCACATACCCGAGCGCCTGTGGCCCGTGCTCGCGGCGCAGGTTCAGTGCGCGGCCGACGCCTGGCGCGAGCCCGACCAGGGGATCTGGGAGGCGCGCGGCGAGCCCCGCCACTACGTCTCCTCGAAGCTGATGTGCTGGGTCGCGATGGATCGCGGCGCGCGCCTGGCCGAACGCCGTGGCCACGTCGAGCACGTCAAAGAGTGGCAGGCGCTAGCCGACGAGATTCGTGCGGACATCCTCGAGCACGGTGTCGATGAGCGCGGAGTCTTCCGCCAGCACTACGACACCGACGCGCTCGACGCCTCCAACCTGCTCGTGCCGCTCGTGCGCTTCCTGGGTCCCGAGGACGAGCGCGTGCGCGCAACCGTGATGGCGATCCGTGAGGAGCTGACCGAGGGCGGTCTCGTGCTGCGCTACCGAACCGAGGCGACCGACGACGGCCTGCACGGCGAGGAGGGCACATTTCTGATCTGCTCCTTCTGGCTCGTCTCCGCGCTCTCGGAGATCGGCGAGCACCGCGAGGCGGAGCATCTCTGCGAGCGCCTGCTCTCTTATTCCTCGACGCTCGAGTTGTACGCCGAGGAGCTGGAGGCTTCGTCAGGGCGCCATCTCGGCAACTACCCCCAGGCCTTCACGCATCTGGCGCTGATCAACGCCGTGACACACGTGATCGCGGCACAGCAGCAGAGCTGAGCGGCGAGCGAGGCGGCAAGGCCTCCTCGACGGCGGGAGCGATCCAGCCGCCGAGGAGCGCGAGCGTCGCCCCTACCTGCGCCGAAGTCGCGGGGGTCGGTAGTGGGTGCTGCAGATAAAGCCGTAATGCTCGTATTCGCGCTGATAGCGCGTTGCGCAGTACTCGCCGGGGCCGAGGCACTTGTGCTGGCCGCCTATCGTGGCCGATACGCCGCGTCCGCAGGCGATTCGAGCCCTGGGTCGAGCGACGTCCAGCGTCCGGCGCAGGCTTCGTTCAAGCGCCAGACGCTTGGACCCCGCGGCAGGCCCCACCCGCGCCGCAACGGCTTGCCCTGCGGCAGCACATTGAGCCTCTGCATGGATCTTGACCGTAATCCCAGTCTGGTTGTAGATGAGAATGAACCATTCTTGGGGGTTGGTTTCGCGCTCGCTCACCGTGATGCCGGCGATTCCTCCGCTCCCGCCGCCGCCAATCGCATGCGAGCCCGCGGCGCATGCTGCGCCAGCAGATCCGATCTGCCCGGTCGGCACTTCGACGATTGGGCCGTCGACTGTGACTACGGTGCTCAGGTTGCTGGGGCCGGCGGGTCCTTGCAGCCCGGTTGCACCGGGTGCTCCGGCCGGACCGGGAGCACCTGCGGGACCGCTCTTGCCGTGGAGAGCTTTCAGCACCGAAGGGCTGATCTGACTTGTAGACCTGATGAGGTAGTGTCGGGCCGCGGCTGCGCTGCCCCCGACGGCGAAGAACAGAGCAAGGCAGGCCAGAATCGTGGCTGGTGACGGTTTACGCGTCTTCATGAGTCCCCCAAGAATCATTGATTCTGATTAGTGGATCTAATCCGAGAAGCGGGCAAGCTAGCAGAATCTGGGTGGCGCTTCGCGGACGCTCCCGGCCCCGCCGTCAGTGACTCGGAGCTGTGCTCAGTAGCCAGGCTCGCCCGGCAGCAGGATGCGCGCGACCTCGCCCTCGAGCACGACCTTCGGCTGCACGGGCAGCACCTCGCGGCCGCGCGCGTAGTCGAGCAGCGCATCGACAGAGGCGAAGTCGTCCAGTTGCTCGAGGTGCTTGATCGTCGGGAACACGAGTGCGATCTGCGCGGCCATGTGTGCGTCGAGCGCGGCGCGCGGCGTGAACCAGCCGAGATCAACGCACTCCTCGCCGTCGATGCGCGGCTCCTGTCCGTCGGGCAGGGGAGCCAGGAAGAAGTGCGTGTCGAAGCGGATCTTCACCTCGGCGGGCGTGATCCAGCGCGAGAACTTCACGAGCGCGGCCGGGTCGTCCAGCTCAATCGCCGCCTCCTCGCTGAGCTCGCGCAGCGCGGCGGCACGATGGGCATCGTCGCCGTCGCCCTCCTCGGCGTCGACAGCGCCGCCCGGAAACACCCACACGCCTCCCATGAAGCGCGCCTGAGGCGTGCGGCGCACGAGCAGCACCTCGAGCGTCTCTGAGCCGCCACGCAGCAGGATCACGGTCGCCGCCTGACGGGGATGAACAGGCTCCCCGGGGTTGTACTCCTCGCCGGGCCCCGGACGCTCACTCTGCTCAGGTGCGCGCATCGGCTGACCCTACCTTGTCGGTAGTCTTCGCAGCATGAGAAAAGCAAGCAACGGCGGTCCGGCATGAGCGCGCCGACAGGGACACTCCAGCGCTGGATCTGTGAGTCGTGCGGATACATCTATGACCCTGAGGAAGGCGACCCGGACGGCGGCATCCCCGCCGGCACGCCGTTCGAGGGCATTCCTGACACATGGTTCTGTCCAGTCTGCGGCGCGCGTAAGCGTGACTTCGTCCTCTACGAGGACTAGGACGCTCGCTGACCGGCGCGAGGCTGTGTCCTCGGTCGCTCGCGTACTCAGTACGCCACGCTCCCTGCGTCCTTGCCTCGCTTGATCAGCGAGCGTCCTAGGCGCGTCGACGGTGCTCATGTGGCTATGACCGATTGGGAGGCCCTGCTCGCGCTCGACGCAGAGCGTGTTTGGCATCCATACGGTGCGCTGCCCGCGGCACTGCCGTCGCTGCCGGTCGTCTCTGCCGAGGGCGTGCGCCTGCGTCTGGCTGATGGCCGCGAGCTGATTGATGGGATGGCGTCGTGGTGGTGTGCGATCCACGGGTATCGCCACCCCGTGCTCGACAATGCTGTGCAGGAGCAACTCGGCCGCATGGCCCACGTGATGTTCGGCGGGCTGACACACGAGCCGGCGATCAGGCTCGCGGAGCGTCTCACGGAGCTGGCGCCGGCCGGTCTCGAGCGGGTGTTCTTGGCAGACACCGGCTCGGTCTCGGTCGAGGTCGCGATCAAGCTCTGCCTGCAATACCAGCACGCGCGCGGTCGCATGGAGCGCACGCGCCTGCTGACCGTGCGCGGCGGCTACCACGGCGACACCGCTGGTGCGATGGCTGTTTGCGATCCGGTCAGCGGGATGCACTCGCTGTTCGCGGGCGTGCTGGCACAGCACGTCTTTGCCGAGCAGCCACCCGACGGCTATGACGCGCCGCTCGATGAGGCCTGGGCGGCGCAGGTGAGCGAGCTCGCGGAGAGCCGCGCGGGGGAGCTGGCCGGGGTGATCGTCGAGCCCGTCGTGCAGGGCGCGGGGGGGATGCGCATGCACTCGCCACAGTGCATCGCGCATCTGCGCAAGGTCTGCGACGAGCACGACATGCTGCTCGTGCTCGATGAGATCGCGACGGGCTTCGGGCGCACCGGCACGATGTTCGCGAGCGAGCACGCCGCGGTCTCCCCGGATGTGATGTGCGTGGGCAAGGCGCTCACGGGCGGCTACATGACGCTCGCCGCGACGCTCTGCACGCCGGCTGTCGCAGAGGCTGTTTCCTCGGGCGACGGCGGGGGTCTGATGCACGGCCCCACCTTCATGGGCAATCCGCTCGCCTGTGCCGTCGCGCTTGCCTCACTCGAGCTGCTCGGTGACGGCTCTTGGCGTGGGCGCGTGCAAGGGATCGAGCAGGGGCTGCGCGCGGGCCTCGAGCCCGCGCGCGGGCTGGCGCACGTGAAGGACGTGCGCGTGCTGGGTGCGATCGGGGTGCTCCAGCTTCAAGAGCCGGTTGACATGGCGAGCGCCACCGCAGCGGCGCTCGAGCATGGCGTTTGGCTGCGCCCGTTTCGCGACCTCATCTATGCGATGCCCCCCTACGTGATCGAGGAGCCCGATCTCGCGCGCGTCGCCGCGGCGATGCTCGCCACGGCGCAGGCGAGCGTCAGCGCCGGCGCCGCCTGAGCAGCGGCCTGTGCCTGCGGAGCGGCCGGATCGTCAAGCTCTGGGCGATGGTCGCTTGCAGAGATCACTACACCAGTTCGCGTCAGCTCTCGGTCTCCGCGGGGCCCAGCCAGTCGCGCCAGCGCAGACCTTCGCCGGCCTTCGCAAGCGCCTCCGGCGTGGGGTGGGCGAGCTCGCCGAGCGTTGCCACCTCGACTCGCCCGAGCTGGGCGATCGTGCTCCGGTTCGAGCGTTCCAGCACGCCCGGTGAGGACGGCCAGCGGTTCAGCACGACCGCGGCGACGCGCAGGCCTACCGCCCTCGCTGAGTCGATCGTGAGCAGCGTGTGGTTGATCGTGCCGAGCCCGGAGCGGGCGACGATCACGAGCGGAAGCGCCAACGCCAGCGCGAGGTCGCGCACGGAGAAGTCCTCCGTCAAGGGCACGAGCAGACCTCCGACGCCCTCGACGAGCAGGCTCGCGGTGGCTCCGCTGCGGCGAGCCGTGGAGATTAGCTCGGCGGGATCGAGCGTCTCGCCGAGGAGGCGCGCGGCGAGGTGCGGCGAGACCGCCGCTGGATAGAGGTGGGTGGCGACTTCAGTGGCGCTCATTCCCGCCGCCCGCGCCAGCAGCTCGTGGTCGGGCGGCCAGCTCTGCGCTTGCTCGCTCGTCGCCTGTAGCTCGGCTAGTCCGGTCACGACCGGCTTGAAGGCGCGCACCCGCTCGCCGTTCGCTGCGATCGCCGCGAGCAGCGCGGCGCTCACTGCGGTCTTGCCGACGCCAGTGTCGGTCCCCGTTACGAACAGCCCACGCACGCCTGTCTCCCGCTGTGGCCGGCTATGCGGCGCGGATGCTTGCGGCTGTCTCGCGCTCGAGATCAAATGGAGCGGCGCCGACGCCGGGCCGCTCGTGTTCAGCGTCGAAGGAGCCACCGAGAGGCTCGACCTCGGCGATTTCAACAGCCAGCGCCGGAACCTCACGCTCGATGTGCGCGGGTGTCGTAGCTGCCGGGTCGAGCCCTTGCCTGCGGGCGATCGCGCCGAACACCCCGGCAGCCATGCGCAGCTCGGTCGCGGTGTGGGATGCCATCACCGTCAAGCGCAGCCGCGAGGTGCCCTCGGGCACCGTCGGCGGGCGGATCGCCTGTGCGAAGACACCGCGCTCGATCGCCTCCTGACAGAAGCGCATCGTGGCGCGCTCCTCGCCGAGGATCAGCGGCACGATGTGCATCTCGCTGTCACTGACCGGAAAGCCCTCCGTGGCGAGCGCGCGGCGCAAGGCGCGGGCATTCGAGCGGAGCCGCTGTACGCGATGTGGCCGCTCGCAGAGCAGCTCGAGCGCGGCGAGCGCACCGGCGACGGCGGGCGGCGGCGGGGCCGTCGAGAAGATCAGCGAGCGCGCCGTGTTCAGGAGGTAGCGGATCATCTCCGCGCTCGCGCACACGTAGGCGCCGTAGGAGCCGAGGGCCTTGCCGAGCGTACCGACGATCACATCGATCTCGCCCTCGAGCCCGGCCTCCGCGACCGCGCCGCGCCCGTCCGGGCCGAGGTTGCCGATCGCATGGGCCTCGTCGACGAGCATCCGCGCGTCATAGGCCTGAGCGAGCTCCGTGAGCGCTTCAAGCGGCGCGACGTCGCCGTCCATCGAGAAGACCGAGTCGGTCGCGATCAGTCGCCTACCGTGCCCATCGCGACCGCCGCCCTGGCGGCGGATGCTCCACTCGAGGTGCTCGACGTCGCGGTGACGGTAGACGACGACCTCGGCGCGCGAGAGGCGGCAGCCGTCGACGATCGAGGCGTGGTTCAGCTCGTCGGAGAAGACGATGTCGCCCGGGCCGGCGAGCGCGCCGATGACGCCGAGATTGGCGAGATAGCCGGAGCCGAACAGCAGGCACCCCTCGCTGCCTTTGAATGCCGCCAGACGCTCCTCCAAGCGTCCATGAATCGTCATCGTGCCCGACACGAGCCGCGACGCTCCCGCGCCGACGCCCCAGCGCATCGCCGCCTCTGCGGCCGCCTCGCGCACGCGCGGGTGGTCGGCGAGACCGAGGTAGTTGTTCGAGCACAGCAGCAGCACTGGCTTGCCCTCGAGCAGCACCGTCGGCCCTTGCGGGCCGCTGATCAGACGCATGCGACGTGTCAGCCCGAGCCGCTCGAGCTCCGCCAGGCGCGCTTCGATCTCGCTCATCCCTGCCCCCTTGCCTCTTTAGCCGACAGGCACCCTGTTCGGCGCTCCGTCTGGGCGCGGCGGAACGCCGCGCTTGGCGCGGTAGCGCAGCTGCGTCGAGGGATCCCACAGGCGCACCTGCAGATCGATCCCTGCCGGCAGAGCTTCGGCGCTCAGGGCCTCCTGGAGGAGGTCGGGCGTCTCGCCCTCGAGCCAGCCCGAGCGGTTGTCTGGCCGCGGGTTGGAGGCGTTGTCGGCGTGGCGCGCGACGTTCAGGCCGAGCTCCTCGAACATCTCCCGGTCGGTCTCGGGCTCGTTGCCGAGCGTCGTCAGGAAGTTGCCCATCATCACGCCGTTGATCCCCGCCTTGACCGCCAGTTGCTGCAGCTCGCCGAGGTTCTCGACGCGCCCGCCGCAGAGGCGAAAGAGCGCTTCTGGCAGGATCAGACGGAAGATCGCGATCCACTTCACCGCCTCCCACGGGTCCATGAACTCGCGGTCGCCGAACTTCGTCCCCGGCCGTGGGTTGAGCATGTTGATAGGTACGCTCGTGGGGTTGATCGCTGCCAGCTCAAAGGCCATCTCGACGCGCTGCTCGCGCGTCTCACCGAGGTTGAGGATGCCCCCCACGCATGTCTCAAGGCCCGCCTCGCGGACGGCGTCGATCGTGCGCAGGCGACCCTCGTAGCGGACCGTGCTCGTGACCTCGTCGTAGTAGCTCTCGGCCGTCTCGACGTTGTGGTGCACGCGCTGGATGCCCGCCTCGCGCAGCGCCCGCGCGCGCTCGGCGGAGATGTGCCCGACCGAGGCGCAGCGCTTCAGGTTGGTCTGCTCGGAGACGAGTCGCACGCCCTCGAGGTACTTGTTGAAGTCGCGCTTGGAGAGCCCCTGGCCCTGTGTGACCATGCAGAAGCGGTGGGCGCCCGCCGCCTCGGCCGCGCGCGCATGCTCGAGGATCTGCTCGGGCTCCATCATCGCGTGCATCGGCGTCTCGGCGTCGGCGAAGCGCGACTGCGCGCAGAAGCCGCAGTCCTCGGCGCAGCCGCCCGACTTGGCGTTGACCAGCGAGCACATGTCGGTGGAGTCTGCGAAGCGCTCTACGCGCGCTTCCCAGGCGCGCGCGATCAGCGCTTCGATCTGTGCGTGGTCCTCGATCTCACCGAGCTCCAGGGCCTCCTCGCGCGTGATCAAAGGTGCCATGCGCGACACCGTATGAGGTACGGCGGACGGCTAGCGACCGCGCCAGCGGGCCGGGCGGCGCTCGGCGAAGGCGCGCATACCCTCGCGCATGTCCTCGGAGGCGAAGGAGGCGCGACGCAGCTCGATCAGCTCCTCTTCCACAGCGGCGGGCAGCTCCGCCTCGGCCGCCAGCAGTGCGGCGATCACGCGCTTGTTGCCGGCCTGCGAAAGGGGTGCGTTGCCCGCCAGCTCGGCAGCGGTCGCGAGCGCGATCTCCTCCAGCTGCTCGGCATCCGCGACGCGGGTCAAGAGGCCCCATGCGAGCGCGGTCTGCGCGTCGATGTAGCTGCCGAGCAGGAACAGCTCGCGCGTGCGCGCCGCGCCGATCGCGTCGATGAAGCGGCGTAGGCCGGTGTGCGAGTAGACGAGCCCGAGCTTCGCCGGTGGCATGCCGAGCTTGATGGCATCCTGGGCGACGCGCAGATCGCAGGAGAGCGCGAGCTCCAGGCCGCCGCCGATCGTGTGCCCGGGTAGTACCGCGAGCGTCGGCAGGGGGAACGCCTCGAGCGCGTCGATCGCCTGCGTGAAGGGGTGCGCGACGAGCCGCTCAGCGCGCTCCTCGAACTCCGCGTCGGGGATCTCGCCGATGTCATAGCCCGCCGAGAACATCCCGTGCGCTCCGGTCACGATCACGCAGCTGGCGTTCGCGTCGGGGGCAGCGAGCTCGGCGAGCGTCGCGCTGATCGCGTCGAGGATCGGGTGGTCGAGCGCGTTGCGCTTGGCCGGGTTTGAGATCGTCAGCCGCACGACACCCTCGGCGGGCGTGTCGATTAGGAGCTTGCCGTCAGCCAGCTCGCGGACAGGGGCGCTTGAAGGCACGCGCGAAAGGCTAGTCGAGCACGACGAGCGTGTCGCCCTCGTTCACGGCCTGGCCCTCCTCGCAGCGGATCTCGACCACCGTGCCGGCGTCCTCCGCCTCGACCGGCATCTCCATCTTCATCGACTCGAGGATCGCTACCGTGTCGCCCTCCTCGATGGTGTCGCCGACCGCGCACTCGATTTTCCATACCGTGCCGGTGATATGAGCCTCAACGTCAGTCATCTGATCCTCCGTCCGCCGATCGACGCCACAGGGTCAAGACAATAGATCCCGTCGCCGACCGATCTCCCAGCGGGGGCCTCGAGGTGATCGTCGCGGCCCACAACGAGGCCGAGCGGATCGCCGCGACGCTGGCCGCACTCGCGCGCGCCTTTCCGCACGCGCGAGTGTGGGTCGCCGACGACGGCTCGCGCGACGGGACCGCGGAGCTCGCGCGCGCGGCCGGGGCTCGGGTGGTGCGCAGCGAGCGCGTGATCGGCAAGGGCGGGGCCGTCAGCGCCGCCGCCCGCGCCGCGCTGGCGCTCGCACCCATGCTCGCCGCCGATGGAGCACTCGACGCTCAGCGCGTGTTCGTGCTCTGCGACGGCGATCTCGCGCGCTCAGCCGAGCGTCTGGGTGCGCTTGTCGAGCCCGTCGTGCGCGGTGAGGCCGACCTCGCGGTGGCGGTCTTCGCGCGGCGCGTGGGCGGCGGGCTCGGGCTCGCGCTCGGCTTTGCGCGCTGGGCGATCCAGGCGCGCTGTGGTCTTCATACGCAGGCACCCATCTCCGGTCAGCGCGCGCTTTCACAACGCACGCTCGAGCAGGTGCTCCCGTTTGCGCCGGGCTACGGCATGGAGGTGGGGATGACGATCGATGCGGTACGCGCAGGAGCTCGCGTACGCGAGCTCGAGCTCGATCTCGCCCATCGCGCGAGCGGGCGCTCGCTAGCCGGCTTTCTGCACCGCGCTCGCCAGCTCCGGGACTTCATGCGTGCCTATCTGCGGCGGCGTTGACCGGAGCTCTGGGGTGAGCGCGATGCTAGCCTCGAAGGAGTGTTGCGCCTTGTGGCTCTGGCTGTCGCCGCGGCGCTCGCCGTTTCGATTTATCTGATTGCGTTCGGCACGAGCACGTCGCGCTCGTTCGAGATGGGGCTCGTCGCCAACGCCGATGCCACCGTCGTGGCAGCGAAGATAGGGCGTCTCGGCGTGCCGATCGTGCGCGTGGAGTTTCCGATCAGCGCGAGCCCCGCACGGCTAGCGCCCGTAATCGCCGCCTTCGCCCGGCGCCACATCAGCGTGCTGCCGCTCGCCGGTTTCCCCGGCCGCACCCCTACTGACGCCGAAGCGCGCAACCTCGCGAGCTGGGCACACGCCTTCGGTCCCTCGGGCACCTATTGGGTGCACCATCCCGGCGGTAGCCTCGCGATCCGCGACATCGAGTTCGGCAACGAGACCAACCAGGCCTACCAGTTCGGTTGCGGCCCCGGCTGCTCGAGCTTCGCCGCACGCGGCCGCGCCTACGCGCTCGCTGTCAAGCAGGCCGCTGAAGCGCTCGCGGGAGCGACGGGCAACCCCGGCGTCGGCGTACTTGCGATCGCCGACAACGGCGGCACGGGCTCCGCCGAATGGGTCAACGCGATGTTCGACGCCGTGCCAGACCTGGCCAGCCGCGTCGCGGGCTGGACGGCGCACCCCTACGGTCCGCGCGGACACTGGCAGGCGCTGCTCGACCAGCTCATCGCCGAGACGAAGGCGCGGGGCGCACCACTGACCGTGCCGATCTACATCACCGAGCTCGGTATCGCGAGCGATAACGGGCGCTGCCTCGAAAACAACCTTGGCTGGGACCCCTGCATGAGCTATGCCGAAGCGGGCGCCGCGCTGGCCTCGACGGTCTCTGCGATCAGGGCGCGCTACGGGACGCGGATACGAGCGATCTTCGTCTATCAGGCGCTCGATCAGCGCCTGCCGCATGTTGACAGCAACCGCGAACACTACTTCGGGGTCCTCACAGCCAACGGCGCCGCGAAGGGTGCGCTCACGGCGACCTTCCGCTCGCTGGCGCGCTCTGAGCGCTAGCGTCATGCGTAACCTTGTCAAGCCGCTGAGGTAGATCGATCAGATGAGCGAGTTGGCGCCGATGCGCGAGCAGGTCTACTCAGACCCGCGTCCGAAGGAGTACTTCGACCGCTTCCATGAGCGTGCGCGCACACGCGAACCGGACTGGGCCTACGAGCTCGTGCGGATCCTGACCTCGCTGTACTCCTACAGCTTCCTGCGCGCTCGCGCGATCACCGCCGAGAACGTGCCCGGACGCGGCGGCGTGATCCTCGCGCCCAACCACTTCTCCTTCATGGATCACTTCCTGATGGGGTGCTACATCCGCCGCAAGGTTCGCTTCATGGCCAAGTCACAGCTCTTCAAACGCCCCATGCAGTTCATTTACACGCACGGTGGGGTCTTCCCCGTCAGGCGCGGTGCGCGCGATGAGGAGACGTTCATCACCGCGCGCACTGTGCTCGGGCGCGAAGGAGCGATCGCGATGTACTGCGAGGGTGGACGCTCGCGGACCGGCAAAGTCGCAGAGCAGGCGAAGCGCGGCATCGGTCGTCTGGCGCTTGAGACCGGCGCGCCGGTCGTGCCGATCGCGATCCACGGCTCCTCGAAGGTGCGCAACTGGAAGCGCCTGCAATTCCCGAAGATCACGATCCAGTACGGCGAGCCGATCCGCTGGGAGGCGATCGCCGAACCAACACGCGAGCAGCAGCAGGCGGTGGCCGATCAGATCCTGCTCGAGATCCGCGCGCTCTACGCGGGCCTGGAGGAGCACGGCCGCAAGGGTGTGCTGCGGCGCCTGCGCGAGCAGCGCCGGGCCGAGCGCGGTGCACACAAGGGAGCGGCGGTCGCCTGAGGCGCGCGCCGTCGGCCCTCTGACCTAGGCTTGGCGCCAATGGCAAGCGTCCGCGCGGGGGGTGGCAATGCAGAGCAAGCTTGACGTGGGCGGCGTGGTGCGGCGCGTCTTCTCGATCTACTTCGAGCAGGCATCGGTGCTGATGCCCGCCGCCGCGACTGTCTTCGTCTTCACGGGCATCCTCTCGACGCTGCTGACCCATGCGGGCTCGGGACTGAGGTTCGTGGCGCTGTTGATCAGCCTAATCGCGACGACGCTCTTCACGGGCATGGTGGTCGAGCTGGTCGCCGACGTGCGCGACGGCAAGCGCGATTCGAGCGCGGGAGCGCTGCTGAAGACCGTTACGCCGGTGATCGGCCAGCTGATCGTCGTCGCGATCGCGGCCGCCGCCGGGGTGGTGATCGGTCTGATCTTCCTGATCGTTCCTGGCCTGATCCTGATCACGGTGTGGTCGCTGGCGGCTCCCGTCGTGGTGATCGAGCACCCTCCGGGCCTACAGGCGCTGAGGCGCAGCCGCGAGCTCGTGCGCGGCAACGGTTGGCAAGTGTTCGGCGTGATCTTCGTCCTCGACGTGCTCGTCGCGATCCTCGCGGCGGCAATCGAGGTGGCGGCAGACGCGGCCGGTACCGGCGTGGGAATCGTTGTGACGGTCATCGTCGGAGTCCTCACCGCTCCCTTCGCGGCCCTCGCCGCGGCGGTCATGTACTTCGAGCTCAAAGGCGAAGCCGTCGCCTCGACGGTGCCCGCGAGCGAACCGTTCGGGCGCGTCTGACGTCGCGGCGCCGCGGTGGCTAGGCTGCCGGGCGCACATGTCGAGCTTTGCACCATCGCCGCTGTTGCGCGAGCGTCTGCTCGAGGGGGTCACGATCCTGCTCGCGTGCGGCGAGTGCGAGCGAGCGAGTGTCGCGGACAGGCATGCGGCCGCGACACGTGCGCTATGCGCCTCGCTCGGCGCGCGCGTGGAGGATTGTCGTCTCGCCCGCCACGCCACCCCTGAGGGTGAGGAAGCTGTCCACGGCGGCGCCGTGGCGGCTGTGCTCGAGCAGGCCACGACGATCGACATGCTCGTGCTCGATGCTGCCGGCCTGTTCGCGACTCGCGGCTCGCAAGCTACGGGCGCCGGGCATGATGCGCGCGGCACACTCCTCGGTGTGTTGGAGTCGTGCTGGAACATCACCCGCGCCGTGGTCAACCAGGCGTTCCTCGCCAGCGAGCGCGCGGGGCGGATCGTCTACCTGGCACCGGCTCCCGACGCGGGCGCGCACGCAGGCGCGGCCTGCGCAGGGCTCGAGAACCTCGCGCGCACGCTCTCGATCGAGTGGGCGCGTCACGGTGTGACGCCCGTGACGATCGCGCCCGGCGCGCACACGCCCTCGGCACAGGTTGCCGAGCTCACGGCCTATCTCGCCTCGCCCGCGGGCGCCTACTTCTCCGGCTGCCTGCTCGACCTCAGGGGTCCAGGCTAGAGCTGAGGGTCGCGCGCGTCGCTGTGCTCCGCGGGGGTCGTATAGCGACGCCATATGACCCCCGCGTGGCCCGCGCTCAGCCGCTCATGCCCCCGAACAAACCACCGGTGACGTGCAGCGTCTGGCCGTGCACGTAGTTCGACCACGGCGAGCACAAAAAGAAGACACCGCCCGCGGCCTCCTCAGGGCTGGCCGGGCGTCCGAGCGGGATCAGCATCGAGGCCATCTGGCGCATCTGCTCGGGGATGCCGAGCTGGATCTTCTCGCCGTCCTTCTCCATCGTGTTCTCATCGACCTTGGCCTGGGTCAGGCGTGTGTCGATGAAGCCGAAGGCGACGGCGTTGACGTTGACCTTGAACTGGCCCCACTCCTTGGCGACCGTTTTCGTGAGGCCGACCACGGCGGCCTTGCCGGCTGAGTAGTTGGCCTGGCCGGCGTTGCCGAAGGTGCCGCTGGTCGAGGATATGTTGACGATCTTGCGGAAGACCTCCTTGCCTTCCTCGCGCTCAACCTTTGCGGGCTCGCGCAGATGTGGCGCGGCGGCGCGGATCATGCGGAAGGGCACGACGGTGTGAATGTCGATCATCGCCTGGAAGTGCTCGTCGCTCATCTTGTGGATCGGTGCGTCGAGCGTGTAGCCGGCGTTGTTGACGAGGATGTCGATCTTGCCAAAGGAATCGATCGCCTTCTGGACGAGTTGATCGGGCGTGCCGGGCTTGGTCAGATCACCCGCGAAGACGGCCGTCTCACCATTGATCTCGCCAGCCGCCTGCTCGGCGATGTCTCCGTCGAGATCGTTGATCAGGACCTGTGCGCCCTGCGCCACGAGCAGCTCCGCGGTGGCGCGTCCGATTCCGCGTGCCGAGCCCGTGACGATCGCCGACTTGCCGTCGAGTACTCCCATAGCTGTTGCTTCTCCTTGTAGTTTGAGGTGCCCGGGAGGTTATCCGAGCACCTCAGCACGTCTTCTCAAGACGTGTCGAAGCGCCGCCTCCAGCTCGAAGCGCGCCCCGGGCTCATCGAGCTGGGGTCCGAGGAGCTCGCGCAACCGCGCGATCCGGTAGCGGGCAGTCTGAGGGTGCACATGAAGCTCGCGCGCCATCGCCGTGGCGTTGCCCTGCATCTGAACGAAGGCAAGCGCGGTTCGCGCCATCCGCTCGCTCGCCGCAGGGGTCAGGCGGCTCAGCGACCCGAGCCGTCGTTCGACGATCCGCTCGATCACTGTGTCGCTTTCCAACAGGGCGAGATCGGCGAGGTGCTCGTCGGCGACGAGGAGTCCGTCGTCGGTGACGATCGACAGGGTGCCCGAGGCAAGGCGCCACGAGCGCGGGAGCTGGTGAATCGGGCCCACCGGTCCGACTGCAGCGTGCGCGTCGCGTACGGCCGTGCGCAGTGCGTCTCGGCGGCTTGGCCCCTCGGCATCCGGCACGAGCACGCAGCCGAGATTCTTGTGCTGCGCGTGCAGTGTCTCAGTGCCGAGCCGTCGGGCGATGCCGGGGAGGGCTTGGAGCGAGCAGGCAAGCGCGGCGGCGGCCGTGGGAACTTGCCAGCCGGCAGCGGCCGATAGAGCAGCGACGTCGGCGTCCAACGGCGGATCGGCGAGTAGCGCCGCGATGAGCTCGGCGCGCGCCCGTTCGCGCTCGCCGGCGTGCTCGGCCTGAGCTTGCGCGAAGCCTTCCACGGACTCCGCGGACAGTTCGTCGATATAGGCGAAGATCGCCTCGGCGAGTGCCGACATCGTCTCCTGGGTCTGCCCGGAGGCGTAGCCGGCCGCTGCGAACCGCCGCCAGGCCACACGCGCGCCGACGCGATAGGCAGCCTGGAGTGCGTCGAGCGTCCGTCCGGTACGAAACTCCTCTCGGCCCAAGCCGACGTAGACGCGGCGTCCGGCCTCATTGCCAGACGCCGGATCCCGAACCAGGCCGAGGAAGCGCCGCAAGGCCTCTGTGACCCCTGTGCGCAGACCGCGACCGAACGGCCCCTCCAAGGGACGCACGTACTCCGCAATCTCCTGGCCAATCGCGAGCGCGATCTCGTCCGCGAGCGCCGGCAACTCGGGCTCGAGCGCATCTGCCAGCTCGGGAGGCAGCGCGCGCCAGAAGTCAGAAATTGTCATCTAGCTGAGCATATCTGGGCGCATGATTGTTGCGCTGTGTACGAGAATGTTCTAATTGGTACAAATACCGTACGGTCAGTGACCCGTGCAGAGCGAAATGCGAACCTGGCCGGCGTTGTCGTGCCGTTCGCCGGCGCCCTGGCCGCGATCTTCCTGCTGTGGAACAGCTGGGTCGATGCCACCGATCTCGCGATCCTCGCCGTCTTCTACGTGCTCTCAGCCGGAGGCATAACCGTCGGCTTCCATCGCCTGCTCACACACCGCTCCTTTCAGACGCACCCGCGCCTGGAACGTGCCTTCGCGATCCTCGGCTCGCTGTCGGTGCAGGGCTCGGTGCTCGACTGGGTCGCCGACCACCGCAAGCACCACGCCCATACCGACGAGGCGGGCGACCCTCACTCGCCTCACGTCGGTCACGGCAGCGGTCTTCACGGGCTCTGGCACGCGCACGTCGGCTGGCTGACGCGGACGCAGGGTCAAGCAGACTGGAAGCGCTACGCACGCGACCTCTACGAAGACCCCAAGATGCGTCGCATCGGCAGGCGGTTTCCACTGTGGGTCGCGCTCTCGCTTCTGCTGCCCACGCTTGCCGGCTTTGCGCTGCACGGCTGGAGCTGGCAAGGCGCAGTTCGCGGCTACGTCTGGGGTGGCCTCGTTCGGATCTTCCTGGTCCATCACGTCACCTGGTCGGTCAACTCCGTCTGCCACTTCTTCGGCCAGCGGCGCTTCGCCACCGAGGACCGTTCGACGAACGTGGCGTGGCTTGCGATCCCCTCGCTCGGTGAGTCCTGGCACCACAACCACCACGCGTTCCCGCGCAGCGCCATCCACGGCCTGCGCTGGTACGAGGTCGATCCCTCCGCCCTCGCGATCGCGTCACTCGAGCGCCTCGGCCTGGCGTGGGACGTGGTGCGCATCTCGCCTGAGCGCCAAACGGCAAAACTCGCCGCCGACCTCAGCCGGAGTGTGCGGGAGCCTTGATGCTCAGGCGGTGACGATGCGGCCGAAGTCCTGCGTGTAGATGCCGCCCGCCTGTCCGTGCGCGAGCGACCGTGGCGGCTGGGCGGAGACGCCGATCGCTGTGTCGCGATAGCGCGGGTCAAGGATGTTCGCGCGGTGTCCGGGCGATGCCATCCAGGCGGCGACGATCGCGCGCGGCGTCGAGAGGTTGCCTGTTCCCCAGGCGATGTTCTCGCCGATGTCGTAGCCGATCCGCGAGCTGTAGATATAGCCCGCGGCACGCAAGCGGTCGAGAGGCGTCTGACCGCCGGGGCCGGTGTGGTCGAAGTAGTCACCGCCCGACATGCTGTCGGTGTGCGCCTGCGCGGCCTGCGCGAGGTGCGCGTCGGGGCGTAGCGCACTCTCGCCGCGGGTTGTGCGTTCGCGGTTCACGAGACAGAAGGTGGCGGCACGGATGCGTTCGAGGTCTTCGGGCGTCGGTTTGAGGTCACCGTCCTGGCAGGCGCTGCTCGCATTTGTCACGCTCTGCGCGTGGCCCGAGGGATTGACGGGGCGTGCGCCGTAGCCGGAGAGCAAGTGCTGCTTGGCGTGTGAGCGCGTGGGCTTGGCGTGCGAGCGCGTGGCGTGGCGACAGCGCGTGTGGCGCGTGCGCGAGGGGCGGTGGCTGACGCGGATGCTGCCCGCGTGGCCGCGGCTGTGGTGCGTAGTCCGGCAGCGTGCATGGTGGCGTACCGGGGCGCTCGCACCGAGCGCGGGGGCACTGTCGAGCGAGCAGCCGAGCGCGAGCGTGGTGAGCGCAGCGAGCAAAATTGGGCGTAGACGAGCCACGTGCTCGGATCGGGGCCGCCTCCGCTGCGCGTGAGCCCGGCAGCGAAAAGTGGACGATTTGTCTCAGCGCTAAAGGCCGAGGATGCGACCGAGTATTTCGCGCATGATCTCGTCGCTGCCGCCGCCGATCGGGCCGAGGCGCGCGTCGCGCGCGGCGCGCTCCACCCAATACTCCCGCATGTAGCCGGCGCCGCCGTGAATCTGTAGGCAGGCGTCCATCAGCTCAAAAGAGGCGCGCTGGGTCAGGAGCTTGGCCATCGTGACCTCCTTCAGTGGGTCCTCGCCGGCGACGAAACGCCGCAGCGCGTCATAAGTGACGCAGCGGCAGGTGTAGACCGAGGTGGCGAGGTCGGCGAGCTTGTGGCGGATCGCCTGGTGGCCGGAGAGGGGCCTGCCGAAGGCGCTGCGCTCGCGCGCGAACTCGGCGGTGCGCTCCCAGGCGAGCTGCATCGCGCCGACCGCGCCGAGTGACATCGCGAGGCGCTCCCACTGGAAGTTGGCCATGATCAGCTTGAACCCCTCGTTGAGCTCGCCGAGCAGGTTCTCCTCGCCCACGAACACGTCCTCGAAAGCGATCGTGGCGGTATCGGAGGCGTGCCAGCCGAGCTTGTGCAGCGCGGAGGAAGTGACACCCTCGCTACGGTCCACGATCAGGAAGGAGATGTCGTGGTGGCGGGCGGCCGGGGTCGTGTTCTTGGTCTTCACGGCGGTCACGATGAAGTGCGCGCGCACGCCGTTGGTGATGTAGGTCTTCTCGCCATTGACCACCCAGCCGCCGTCGACGCGCTCCGCGCGCGTGGTGATCGCGGCGACGTCCGATCCGGCGCCCGGCTCGGTGATGCCGAGCGCGCCGATCCGCTCGCCGGCTATGGCGGGCACGAGGTAGCGCTGCTTCTGGTCCTCGGTGCCGAACTTCCAGATCGGCGGCGTGGCGATGTTGATGTGCGCACCGATCCCCGCCGCGGTGCCGCCCGAGCCGGTGCGCGCGAGCTCCTCGATGAGCACCGCCTCGTGCAGGTAGTCACCGCCTTGGCCGCCGTAGGACTCGGGGTACTTCAGACCGAGCAGGCCTTGCGCGGCGAGCTTCGGAAAGACCTCATCGGGGAACCAACGATCCTCCTCCCACTGCTGCGCATGAGGGGTGAGCTCGCGTTCGATGAAGCCGCGCGCCGACTGTCTCAGCTGCTCGTGCTCGTCGGAGAAGGGGGGCGTGAGAGTGCTCATCGGATCGATTGGTAATCTGATGGTATGCGAGTTGCCATCGATGGAGTTGGGCGCATCGTGATCCCGAAGCCGATGCGAGATGCGCTCGGTATCGACGGGCCGACCGAGCTGGAGCTGACCGAGCGGGATGGGGCGCTCGAGCTGACCGTGCCGTACATCAAAGCCCACATGGAGGTGCGCGACGGGTTTGCGGTCATCGTCCCCGACGAGCCGGTTGCGACGCTCACGGTGGAGGCGACCCGCGACGCGATCGAACGCTCTCGGCGTTGAGGACTCCCGATTCGAGCATTCTGATCCCTGCGGTGGGGATCTACCACGAGGCCCACGAGCGAGCGATGAAGGCGCTGGGCGAGGCTCGTTGCCTGATTGCTCATGTGGCATTCGACACCTCCTCTGTGTTGAGCCGGATGGGGGAGGGGCAGAGGGTTGCCGCGACAGTTGTGCTCGAAGTGCTGGAGCACGACTTCCCGATGCCGTGGCTCGTGCTCGATGGCGATCAGCAGCGGTCGTGTTTGCGTCGAGCCGTCGATGCCGGGCTGTATGGTGGCGCGCTGTATGACGCTCTGATCGCAGCGACGGCCGCCGAGCACGATGCGACCCTTCTGAGTGCCGACCGCCGCGCCAGCGCAACCTACGAAGCGATGGGCGTGCGCGTGGAGTATATGCAGGCGTAGGCGGCTCGTGCCGTTCGGGCCGTACATGTACGGCCCGTGGGATCGCACATGTGCGATCCCCTGCCGGGCGGCACATGTGCCGCCCGGGGGAGGGCCGCATGCGGCCCTCCCGACCGGCGCGCATGCGCGCCGGTCATGCGCGTTAGCGCTCAACTCCTACAGCCCGTAGGAGCGGCCGATCACGTCGAGCATGATCTCGTCGGTGCCCGCGCCGATGCGGTTCAGGCGCGCATCGCGCCACACGCGCTCGATGCCGTACTCCTTCATGTAACCCGCGCCGCCGTGGATCTGGATGCACTCGTCGGCGACTTCGCAGAGCACGCGCGAGGCCTGCAGCTTGGCCATCGAGATCTCGCGCACGGGGTACTCGCCGTTGTTGAAGCGCCAGGCCGTGATGTAGGTCATCTGCCGCGCGGACTCGATTTTCGTGGCCATCTCGGCGAACTTGTGGCGGATCACCTGGAACTTGCCGATTTCACGGCCGAAGGCCTTGCGCTCATGTGCGTACTGCAGCGTGCGTTCAAAGCACTTCTGCGCGCCGGCCACCATCCCGGCCGCGCCGATCAGACGCTCGCCCTGGAGCTCCCACATGATGTGGTAGAAGCCCTTGCCGACCTGCCCGAGCACCGCGGTAGCTGGTACGCGCACGTCCTGGAACGCCAGCAGCGCTGTGTCGGAGGCGTGCATGCCGAGCTTCTCGAGCTTCTTCTCGCGGATCACGCCCGGCGCGTCCATCGGCACGAGGAACAGTGTGAAGCCGTCATAGCCGGCGTCCGCGTCGGTCTTCGTCACGAGCACGATCACGTCCGCGCGGTGACCGTTGGTGATGTAGGTCTTGGAGCCGTTGATGATGTAGTCATCGCCGTCGGCGACCGCGCGCGTCTTGATGCCGGCGACGTCCGAGCCGGCGTCGGGCTCGGTGATGCCGAGACAGAGGATCTTCTCGCCCTTGATCGCCGGCACGACCCACTCCTGCTTCTGCTCCTCTGAGCCGAACGCGAGAATCGGCGGCATCGCCATGTCGGTGTGCACCGCGATCCCCATCGCCAGGCCGCCGGAGTTGCCGTTGGTGATCTCCTCGGCGAGCACCAGTGCCGTGTAGTAGTCGCCGCCCTGGCCGCCGTAGGCCTCGGGCTTGTCGAGGCCGAGGAAGCCCAGTTCACCCATGCGTGGGAAGACCGAGTCGGGGAACGTCGTCTCCTCCCACTCCTCGGCGTGGGGCGCGAGCTCTTTGGTGGCGAAGTTGCGGATCGACTCGCGCAGCTGTTCGTGCTCGTCGGTGAAGATGAAGTGCTTGCGCGCGGCCTGGAAGTCGGGCTTCAGCACGCTCTCGGCAGTGGCGGCCATGCTCGGGTGTCTCCTTGGTTCGGGTACCGGTTCTTGGGCGCCGGTCGGTCTTCTCACGGCCGCGCGGCAGTGCCGAGCACGCTAACGGACGCGTCCGCAAAAGTAAATAGTAGAGCTGCGCACTTCCAACGCGAGGGCTATGCGGTTAGGATGCGCGCGTGTCCAGCGAGAAGGTTCTCTACGACGTTGCCGACGGTGTCGCGACGATCACGCTCAACGACCCGGACACGCGCAACTCGCTCTCCGCGGAGATGCTCGCCGGTCTGCTCGCGGCCTTCGAGCGCGCCCGCGACGCTAATGAGGTGCGCTGCGTCGTGCTCGCCTCCTCGCACGAGAAAGTTTTCTCCTCGGGTGGCAACCTCGGCGGCTTCGCTGCCGACGTCGCGCTCGTGCACAAGCACTTCGGCTCCGAGCGCTTCGTGGCGCTTTTCAAGCTGATCGGCGAGCTCGGCAAGCCGACGCTCTGCGCGGCGCGCGGGCACGTGCTCGCGGGTGCCCTCGGCGTGGCGCTCGCCTGCGATCTGATCGTTGCCTCTGAAGCCGCGACGTTCGGCACGCCAGAGATCAATATCGGCACCTTCCCTTTCATGGTCATGTCGCTGATCTACCGCAACGTGCCGCGCAAGAAGGTCAACGAGATGCTTTTGCTCGGCGAGCGTCTGAGCGCGCAGGAGGCGCTCGCGGCGGGCATCGTTAACAAGGTCGTCGCGGCCGCGGACTTCGACGCCGCCGTCTCTGAGTGGGCGGCGAAGCTCGCCGGCAAGTCACCGGTGATCATGCGCCTGGGCAAGGAAGCAATGCGCCGTCAGCTCGACATGCCACTCGATGATGCGCTGGACTACCTGCGCGCGCAGCTCACGCTCGCGCTCTCGACCGAGGATATCGTCGAGGGCGTCACCGCCTTTTTCGAGCAGCGCGACCCGCAATGGAAAGGCCGCTGATGAGCACCCCCGAGACCGAGACGAAGACCGCGAGCAGCTCGCTGCTGCGACCGTTGGTCGAGGAGCTCGAGGAGCGCCGCGCGCGTATCCGCCTCGGCGGTGGCGAGGCGAAGATCGCCGCGCAGCACGAGCGCGAAAAGCTCACCGCGCGCGAGCGCATCGCGCTGCTGATCGACGAGGGCAGCTTCGTCGAGCTCGGCATCCACGGCAAACCGCACTTCTCCCAGCGCGCGATGGACGGTGTCGACGCGCCCGCCGACGGCGTGATCACCGGCTACGGCAAGATCGACGGGCGCCTGACCGCGATTTGCGCCTACGACTTCACGGTCATGGCCGGCTCGATGGGTATGACCGGCGAGATCAAGGTTACGCGCCTGCGCGAGCTCGCGCTGACCAAGCGGATGCCCTTCGTGTGGCTGCTCGACTCCGCCGGTGCACGCGTGCAGGAGGCCGCCGGCGCGCTGTTCGCAGGCTCCGGTCACCTGTTCCGTGAGGAGGTCGTGATGAGCGGCGTGATCCCCCAGGTCGCTGCACTGATGGGACCGTGCGCGGCCGGCACCGCCTACATCCCCGGTCTCGCCGACTTCGTGCCGATGGTCAAGGGCCGCGGCTCGATGGCGCTGGCCGGGCCGCACCTCGTGCGCGCGGCGATCGGCGAGGAGGTCACCCAGGAGGAACTCGGCGGCTCGCGCGTGCACTGCCGCAAGTCGGGCGTCGGCGACATGGAGGTCGCAAGCGATGAGGAGTGCATTCAGCGCATCAAGCAGTACCTCTCCTACATGCCCCAGAACTGCGAATCGCCCGCCCCGATCCTGCCGGTCGGCGACCCGATCGAGCGTCGCGAGGAGGCCCTGCTCGACGTGCTGCCCGAGTCCAACCGTAAGCCCTACGACATGTATGAGGTGATCCGTCGCATCGTTGACGACGGCGAGTACTTCGACATGAAGGGCCAGTGGGCGAAGACGATCATCACCTGCTTCGCGCGCTTCGGCGGTCGTCCCGTGGGGATCGTCGCCAACCAGCCCAAGCAGCTCGGCGGCATCCTCGACAACGACTCCGCCGATAAGGCCGCGCGCTTCGTCAACCTCTGCAACGCCTTCGCGATCCCGCTGGTGTTCATCCAGGACGTGCCGGGCTTCATGGTCGGCACCAAGGTCGAGGCCGAAGGCATCATCCGCCACGGCGCCAAGATGCTGCACGCGGTCGCCAACGCGACCGTGCCGAAGATCACCGTGATCACGCGCAAGGCCTATGGCGCGGGCTACTACGTGATGAATGGCCGCGCCTACGAGCCCGACCTGATCGTCGCCTGGCCGAGTGTCGAGATCAGCGTGATGGGCGCCGAGGGCGTAGTCGAGATCGCCTTCCGCAAACAGGTCGAAGCGGCTGAGGACCCCGCCGCCAAGAAGGCCGAGCTGATCGAGGGCTTCCGCAAGATCTTCGACGTCTACGTGGCCGCCGGCAACGACGTGATCGACGACGTGATCGACCCGCGCGAGACGCGCGAGACAATCTGCCGCGCGCTTGAGATGTCAGCCGGCAAGAAGATCGAGCGCCCCTGGAAGCGGCATGGAGTGGTCCCCGTATGAGTCCGTATGCCTGCGCACTACGGCGTCCTCAGTCGCTCGCGTGCTGGCCGATCGTCGCTCCCGTCGAGCGGCGATCGGTACGCCACGCTCCTTGCGTCCTTGTATTGCTTGACCTACGAACTCATACGGAGTGGAAATGAGCCTCGAGCATCCCGTTGTGATCACCTGCTCGATCTCGGGCGCGATCGCCAACCGCGAGCAGTGCCCCGCGATTCCCTACACGCCCGCCGAGTACGCGGCCGAGGCGCGACGGATCGCCGACGAGGGCGGGGTGATGATCCACATCCACGCGCGCAAACCCGATGGCACGCCTAGCTATGAGGTCGAGGACTTCCAGGCGATCACTGACGCGATCCGCGCCGAGGTCGGCGACGCGGTGATCATCAACTACTCGACCGGCACGATCGGCGTGCCGGTGTCGAAGCGGATCGAGTACCTGCGTGCCTGCCGCCCTGAAGTGGCGGCGCTGAACATGGGCTCGCTGAACTACGCCAAGTACTCCGCCTCGCGCAAACAGTTCGTCTTCTCGATGGTCTTCCAGAACCCCTTCGAGGAGATCATCGAGCTGCTCGAGGCGATGAACGAGCTGAACATCAAACCCGAGCACGAGTGCTTCGACGTCGGCCACGTCGGCAGCCTCGCGCCCTTGATCGACATGGGCGTGCTCAAAACGCCGCTGCACGTGGACTGCGTGATGGGTGTCGTCGGCGGCATCCCGCCCACCGCGCGCAACCTCGCGGCGATGGTCGCGAACATCCCCGAAGGATCACACTGGGGCGTGATCGGCATCTCGCGCGATCAGTGGATGCTCGTCGCCGCGGCGCTCACGCTCGGCGGCTCGATCCGTGTCGGGCTCGAGGACAACCTCTATCTACCCAGCGGCGAGATGGCCAAGTCAAACGGCGAGCTGATCGCCAAGGCGCGCCAGCTCACCGAAGACCTCGGACGTCGCCCCGCCACCGTCGATGAGGCGCGCGCGATGCTCGCGATCACACGATGAGCCTGCCGCTTGAGGGCGTGCGTGTGCTCGACCTCTCGCGCCTGCTGCCAGGAGGCTTCTGCTCGCTGCTGCTCGCCGACTTCGGCGCGGAGGTGTTGAAGGTCGAGGACACGGGCATGGGCGACTACATCCGCTGGTCGCCGCCCTATTACGAGGGCGCTCACGACAGCGCGCGCTCGGCGCTGTTCCTGTCGCTGAACCGCAACAAGCGCTCGATCCGCCTTGACCTCAAGAGCGAGGGCGGGCGCGAGGCGCTGTTGCGGCTCGTCGGCGAATACGACGTCGTGCTCGAATCCTTCCGCCCCGGCGTGCTCGAGCGTCTCGGCGTCGGCTACGAGCAGATGCGCGAGCGCAACGCCGGCATCGTCTTCTGCGCGATCTCCGGCTACGGGCAGGACGGACCCAAGCGCGACGCCTCCGGTCACGACATGAACTACCTCGGCCTGATCGGCCTGCTCGGGCTGACCGGCGAGCGTGGGGGTGAGCCGATGCAGGCGGCTGGCCAGATCGCCGACCTCGGCGGCGGCGCGCTGATGGCGGCCTTCGGGATCATGGCTGCGCTGCGCGAGCGCGACGGAGGGTGGAGTGGGGGTGGGAGGGCGGGATCTCAATCTCCAGGTTCCGGTGAAGGCCAACTGGTCGACGTCTCGATGGCTGACGGCGCGCTCTCCTGGCTGGCGATGGTCGCGGGCTCCTACTTCGCCGACGGCAACGTGCCACGTCGCGGTGAGCTGCCGCTGGCGGGATCGCTGATCTGTTACCGACCCTACGAATGCTCCGACGGCTGGGTCTCGCTGGGCGCGCTCGAGCCGAAGTTCTGGCAAGCCTGGTGTCGCGGCGTCGGTCGCGAGGAGCTGATCGCTGCCCAGTTCGAACGCCCCGGCTCGGAGGCCCACGCGGAGGTTAGGAAGATCTTCCAGACGCGCAGCCGCGCCGAATGGGAGGCCTTTGCTTCCCAGCACGACTGCTGCCTGGAGCCGGTGCTCGAGCTCGATGAGGCGCTCGACTCCGAGCTCGTGCGGGCGCGCGAGATGGTCGTCGAGATCGATCAGCCAGGCGCCGAGCGGCCCGTGCGCCAGCTAGGTGTTCCGGTCAAGCTCAGCCGCACGCCAGGCGAGCACGATCGCCTGCCGGGGCCGGCGCTCGGCGAGCACACCGAGGCAGTGCTGCTCGCGGCGGGCTACACGGCGGCCGAGATCGGTGAGCTGCTCGCCAGCGGCGCAGTCGCAGGGCCGGCGCAGTCGGTCCAGGACGCGACGTTGCGAGCGTGAGGCGTTGCCCGTGCCGAGCGTAAAGGCGCTCGCCGGGGCGGGCGAGGCTCCCGAGCGCGAGCTGTTGAAGATGAGCGAGCTCGCCGAGCGCTCCGGCGTGAGCCCGGGCACGATCCGCTACTACCTACGCGAAGGGCTGCTCGGCGGCGGCGAGGACGTGCTGCGCACGAGTCGCAACATGGCCTACTACCCGCCCGAGTACGTCGAACGGATCATGCTGATCAAGCGCCTGCAGGAGGAGCGCTTCATGCCGCTGCGGGTGATCAAGGGCGCGCTCGAGGACGATCCCGAGCGGGTGCGTGCGCTGATCGAGCTCGAGGATCGCATCCTCGAGCGCGCGCTCGCGAGCGCCGAGGATCACAGTCGCATCTCGCGCAAGATCGTGCAGGAGCGCTACGGCGTGCCGCGCGTCGTGCTCGACCGCCTCGTGGAGATCGGCGTGTTGACGCCCAACCAGCGCGGCTACGACAAGGACGACGTGAAGATCATCGAGGCGATCGCCAACTTCCGCGCGGGCGGCTACGACGAGGCGCTCGGCTTCACCGTCTATGACACCTTGCGCTACCGCAAGGCGCTCGAGCCGCTGGTTGAGGAGGAGGTCGACGCGCTGCTTGGTCGTCTCGCCGGTGAGGTCGACGTCGATCGCGCGATGGAGATCGTCGCCGCCGGCACCGAGCCGCTGCGCGAGCTGATCGGCGCGATGCACTCAAAGCTGTTGCTGGCGGCGCTGCGTCGGCAGCGGGCGCAGGCGCCGTAAAGTAGGTATGCATGACGCATGATATCCTACGCTGAGTATGGGAGTTCTCGTGCAGATCCGTGACGTACCCGAGGATGTCCACAGCGTTCTTAAGGCGCGAGCAGCGATGGCGGGCGTGTCACTGTCTGAGTATGTACGGGCCGTGCTCGCTCGGTCCGCCGACAGGCCTACACCGGAGGAACTGGCGGCGCGGATCCGTGCGCGAGGCGCCGCTGCGCCGGGCGAGCCAAGCCAGGTGTCCGTCCGACGGCTGCGCAACGCCGACGAGTGACGGTTATCGACACCTCCGGCGTCATCGACTTCCTGCTCGGGGTCGGAGCCGCCGAGCAGGTGAGTGAGCTGATGTCGCGCGAGGGCGAACTGGCGGCCCCAGACCTGCTCGTGTTCGAGGTCCTCGCCGTGCTGCGGAGGGGAGTGCTTCGCGGTGCCCTCGAGGAGAACCGTGCGGCGGCGGCGATTGAGGATCTTGGCGATCTCCCCATCGGGCTGTTCCCGAGTCTGGCGCTGAGGACACGCGCCTGGAGTCTGCGCCGCAACCTGACCGCCGCCGATGCGATCTTCGCGGCACTAGCTGAGCATCTCGATGAGCCGCTTGCAACTAAGGACGCGCCCCTCGTAGCTGCGCTGAGTCGGCATACCGGGGTTGCTCTGATCGAGCTGGCTGATCGTCCGTAGCGTCGCTCCTACCAGCGTGCGCGGTGGTGCTCCATCACACCAAAGCCGCGCGCCAGCGTCGCCGCTCCCGGCAACTCGCCGGAGAAGGTCCCGAACGACGCGCGATAGTCGCTCGCAAGGAGTAGCAGGTTGTCATGGCGGGAGCGCTCGGACTCGGCGCTGAAGCGGAGCTCTGAGCCATCGACGCAGCGAGCGCTCGACAGGTCCGCGGCAAACTCGACCGCGGGCGCCTCGCGCGGCACGCCCGCGCTCCACACGGCGCGCTCGGAGCCCTGCGCGGGATCGTTCACGCCGCTGACGAGATTCCAGGCGAGCGCGACCCCCTCAGGGCTCTCGCCGACCCCGGCGCTCCACCACCACTCGGTCATGCGGGCGTGGTAACCCGCGGTGTCGTCGATCACGGCACGGGCCTCGATCGTCTCGGCAGGTCCACCGTCGAGACGCAGCGTGCCGAGCGCTGCGACGCCAGCCTGCTTACGGGTCCACACGCGTAAGGCTCCGCTCGGGCAGAGCGCCTGAATGCCGTCGTCTTCGTGTAGCTCCAGCTCCAACTCGACGCCGCGATCGTGTACGTGTAGCCGACCGGGACCGTCGACGGCGGAGCCCGGCCCACCGAGCAGGCTCACCTCACCCGGGCGCGGGCGCAGGCGGGTGCGCTCGCGCTCGATGCCCTGCTCGCGCAGATACAGCGCCCAGAAGGATTGGCGCAGGGGGCCGATCTGCACGAGCGCCGCGCAGGCGGCCAGCTGCTCGCTAAAGATGCCGACATAGCGCCAGCGCTTGAGCGGGCGCGTACCGTCAAAAAGCCGCGCGCGACCCGTCGAGAGACCAAGGTCGTCCGCCATTGTGGCGGCTCCGAGCGTTATGCTTGGAGATGTTGACTGACCAGTCAATCTATTTTGGGGGTCCGTCGGGGCCGGAGTCTTTTGGTGCCCGGAGCGTGGGAGGGATTGGGCTTTGAGGGTCGCGGCAATCCAGATGAACTCAGGTGCCGATCGCGCCGCCAACTTGGCCGTTGCCGAGCGCCTCACGCGCGCGGCCGCGGCAGATGGTGCGACCATCATCGTACTCCCCGAGAAGTGGACCGCGATGGGCTCCGAGCAGGAGCTACGCGCCGCAGCTGAGCCGCTGAACGGTGCGACGATCGCCTGGGCAGGAGAGCTCGCACGCGAGCTGGGCGTTGACCTGATCGCGGGCTCGATCCTCGAGCGGCGCGAGGGCCAGGAGAAGCTCGCCAACACCTCCGTACACCTCGACCCCGCAGGCCAACTCCGCGCGGTGTATCGCAAGGTGCACATGTTCGACGTGGAGGTCGGCGGCCACGTCTACCGCGAGTCTGAGCTCGAGCAGGGGGGGAGGAGATCGTGCTTTCGCGCGCGCTGGGCGGCGAGGAGCTCGGCATGTCGGTCTGCTACGACCTGCGCTTTCCCGAGCTCTACCGCATCCTCGCGGTGCTCGGCGCGCGCATCCTGCTCGTGCCCGCTGCTTTCACGCTGGCGACCACGCGCGATCACTGGGAGGTGTTGCTGCGCGCACGGGCGATCGAGAACCAGGCATTCGTGATCGCCGCCAACCAGGTTGGCGCCCACCCGGGCGGACAGGAGTCCGGCGGGCGCTCGATGATCGTCGATCCGTGGGGGGTGGTGCTGGCCCAGGCGCGCGACGGCGTCGGCTACATCCTCGCTGAGCTCGACCTCGAGCAGCAGTTGCGCACGCGCGCGAGCCTGCCCTCGCTGGCCAACCGCCGCCCGAGCGCCTACCGCTGGCCGAGCGCGGTGCCCGCGTGAGCGCCGAACGCCCCACAGGGCGTGGGCAGGCTCCGCGCTCGCGGGTCGCGTCTGCGACGAAGGCGGCGCCGGACAAGCGCCGCCTGATCCTCGACGCGGCCGTGCGCGTGTTTGCGCGCCAGGGTTTTCACGCCTGTCGGGTCTCGGACATCGCCGATGAGGCGGGCGTCGCCTACGGGCTCGTCTACCACTACTTCGCCTCCAAGGACGAGGTGCTCGACACGCTCTTCCTCGAGCGCTGGAGCGTGATGCTCGAGCTGATCCGTGAGGTCGACGCGCAGGCGCTCCCCGTGCGCGAGAAGCTACGCGCGATCGCCTCCTTCATCATCGACAGCTATCAGCACGATCCCGACCTAATGAAGGTGATCATCGTCGAGGTTACGCGTGCGGCCAACTCCTTTGGCAACACCCACATCGGCACGATCCGCGAGGCCTACGACCTGATCGGCGGCATGATCACGAAGGCCCAGGCCGAGGGCGTGTTCAAGGCGGAGATCCAGGCGCGCTTTGCGGCGATGGCCTTCTACGGTGCGATCGAGCAGCTGCTGACGGGCTGGATCTTTGATCTGCTGCCGCAGGGCGAGGAGGACTTCGAGCGCGCCAAGTGGCTGGTCGTGGAGACGGTCTGCGGGGGGCTTGAGGCGCGCGATGACGGGGGTTCGCAAGCCGGCTGAGAGCGCAGCGAGCCCCGCGGCGATCGGCGCCGCGGGGCTCGCTGGATCAGCTTTTGTTCGCGCGCAGCTTCGCCGCGGCCGATACGCACTGGCTAAAGGGCGTGCCTTTCTGGCCGGCGACGTGCTTTTTGCTGGCTGTGGAGCAGGCTGCCTGCGGGCTTTTCGTGACGCCTGTGGCGAGCTTGGCGAGCGCCGTCACGCACTGGCTGAACGGCGTGCCCTGCTGGCCTGCGACGTGCGTCTTGCTCTCGCCCTGACAGTAGTGGCCGTAGGCCTTGGCCTTGGCGGGCATGCTCGCCTTTGGGCCGGGAGACGACGCGTGCGAGCTTGCGGGCACGTTCGTCGGAGGCGACGGCGCGTGTGCGCCGCTCTGGCCGCCTGGCGCCGCCGCGGCGGGGACGCTCAACAGCGCTGCCAACACGGCGGCGAGGGGGAGAATTCGGGTTGGCTTCATTTTTGACTCCTGTTTGTTGGTGCGGGGCCTGCTTTTGACGCTCGTTGGACTTGCGATCTCGCGACCATCAAGTCCCTGTTGCTACATCAACGCGCCGGGACAGTGAAGGTCAGTGCCTACTTTTCGGGCTTTGCCGAGCTCGGCCCGTTGGAGGAGCCCGGCGTGGGCACGGCGGGGGCGCCTGCGGGCGTCACCCGGGGCGGCGCTCGCGTCGCGACGGGCCCTGTGCCCGTTGCAGGGCGGCCCTGCCCACCGGCTGGGGGAGTGGGCGCCTTCGCACCGTGTCGTGGGGGCCTGTGGATGGCGCCGCCGCGTGGCGCCCGCGCGGCGTTGTGGCGTGTCGAGGCGTGAGGTGCTCGGTGGCTGCCACGGGACGAGGACGCACCGTGGCGTGCGGCGGACCCCGCGGCCGCGACAGGCTTGGGCAGCGTGGCGGGCGCGCTCGTCGCTTCGATCAGAGTGAGCGTGGAGCCGCTCGTTCGGCTGTGCCTCGGCGCGAGCAAGCGGGAGCCCCTGGGCGCAGTCGTGTGAGGATTCGGCGCGATGGGCGTCGTGGCGCGCGTGGTGAGTGGGGGTCGGTGATCCTGGGAGGAGGCTCGTGCTCGTGGGGAGGCGTGCTCAATCACGCGCGTCGCGCCCAACGTTCCCGTCGTGAGGATCGCGACGCCGAGCAGCGACTTGAATAGCAGCGCTGAGCCGGCCGACTTTCCGGCGGTGCCCGCCACGAGCACCCCGCCCCCGTGGCCCGTCGCGCCATGCCCGACACGACTCAGAAGTGCGGCGGCGGCAGCTGGTGCAAGCGGCACGGCAAAGGCCTGGAGTTGCTCGCGGCGCGCGGGGATGGAGTTCGCGAAGGTCGCACAGACAGAGCAATCGCTGAGGTGGGCGCGCACGCGCCGTCCTCGCAGCACGCGCCGGTCTTCGTTTGAGATCAGGCGCTGGACATGCTCACAGTCCATCGCACGACCCTCCTCGAACTCGACCAGCGCGCGCCGGGCCTCGAAGATCGTCTGCTTGACCGTGCCGACGCTCGCCTCCAGGGCGATCGCGATGTCCGCATGGGAGAGGCCGCTCAGCTCTCGCATCACGAGCGCGGAGCGCTGACGGTCGCCGAGCTGAGCGAGATCGCTGAGCAGTGAGCCGAGCGCGAGCCGCGCGAAAGCGTCCTCCTCGGCCGAGGACCCTGTGAGCGAGGGAGCCTCGTCGAGCTCGACCGTGAAGCGCCGGCGCCGGAGCAGCGAGATCGACTCGTTGTGAGCGATACGGAACAGCCACGGTCGCAGTGGCGCATCGCGACGTCCTGCGCGCAGCGCGACTAGCGCGCCGGTCAGCGCAGCTTGCAAAGCGTCCTGTGCATCGCTCTCGTCGCCTACGATCGAACGGCAGTAGCCGTAAAGCGCTCGATGGTGGCGCTCGTAGATCGCCGTGAAGGCTCGCTCGCTGCCGGTGGCGAACATGCGGGCGAGGACCTCGTCGCCGAGAGCGCCCAACCTCATGCCCGCGCCGCGCCTCGGTGCCGCGGGCGCACTCAGCGTCTGTGCTCGCATGTCCCATCCATATCGGTTACGCGCCATATGAGCGAGAGTCAGGCCCTATCTGACGGACGGCTGTCGTGGCCTTTGGGGCCCACGGGCAGGCAACGTCTCACCGCGGCGCGCGTAGTGTCGACCACTTCGGGGAATAGACTCCTTACGCATGGAGAACGAGATGGTCAAGCGACTGATGTGGTCGGGGGTGCTCGCTGGCACGACCGCGCTCGCGAGCATGGTTGCGACCCGCGTCGCCGCGATCCTGTGGCGGCGCCTGTTCGACGAGGAGCCGCCGGAGTGAGCGCGGCCCCACCGGGCGCCGGACGCAACGGCCCCCCACAGAACATCGCCGCGGCGATCAGCGAGATCTCCGAGCGCGCGACCCTGCTCGTACACGAGGAGATCGAGCTGGCGAAGGTCGAGATCACCGAGAAGACGACCAAGCTCGTCAAGGGCGCGATCGTCGGACTCGCCGCGGGTGTCTTCTTCCTGATGGCGCTGATCCTCGCTCTAGTCGGCTTCGCTTGGCTGCTCTACTACTACCTGCCCGGCAACAACTACACCTACTTCTGGGGCTTCTTCGCGATGGCCGTGATCCTCGTCGTGCTCGGCGCGCTCGCTGGCCTGATCGCCGCCAAGGTCGTCAAACGCGGCGCCCCACCGGTGCCGACCGCCGCGATCGAGGAGGCGCGCAAGATCCGCGAGGCCGTCAGCTCCACAGCTGCGCCGCCGCCGGCTGCCCCGAACCCGCAGCCGGGGCCTGTCGCCGCGACGGTCCCCGTGGTCCCGGTACCGGGAGCTGACGCCTGATGGCGCAGCGCTCGCAGGCTGAGATCCGCAGCTCGATCGAGCAAAACCGCATGGAGCTCGCCGTTTCGGTCGAGCGTCTGCGTGGCGAGGTCACGAGACTGACCGACTGGCGCTCGCAGGTCGAGCGCCACCGCAACGAGATCACGATCGGCGTAGCGGTCGTGGGGCTGTTGATCGGCGGGCGCATGCTACGCCGCCGCCGTCGGCGCAGCTGATCAGCTCAACAGCGCGCGGGGAAGCGCACCCACGCCGATCAGGCCGGGACCTGTGTAGGTGCCGATCACGGGTCCGACCTCTGAGGTGAAGAGCGGCTCGGAGTCGAAGATCTCGCGACAGCGGTCAATCAGGCGTTGGGCCTGCTCGGCGGCCTGGATGTGCTGGACGACCCAACCGTCGGCGCCCGCGTCGTGGAGCTCCTGCGCGTAGGCGACCATGCGCTCGAAGGCGCGCCCCGCGGTGCGCACGCGCTCGACGGGCACGATCTCGTACTCCAGCGAGAGGATCGGCTTGATCCTCAGCGTCCCGCCGAGCCACGCCTGGGCCTTGCCGATGCGCCCGCCGCGTCGCAGGTACTCGAGCGTGTCGAGGCAGAACCAGATGCGCAGCGCCTTGCGTGCCTCGCGGACGCGTGCGGCCACCGCATGGAGGTCAGCGCTCTCGCGCGCGGCCGCGCAGGCGGCGAGCAGCAGCATGCCCATACCGCCACAGGCCGTTTCGCCGTCGATCACCTCGACGCGCTCGCCGAGCCCCCGCTCGGCGAGCAGGCCGTGTGCCTGGCGTGCGGCCTCGAAGGTCCCCGAGATACCGCCCGCGAGGTGTATGGAGACGATGTCGCGTCCCTCCTGCGAGCAGCGGCTCCCAGGCGGCGAGGAAGTCGCCGATCGAGGGTTGCGAGGTGCTCGGCAGTTCGGGGTCTCGGGCGAGGCGCTCGTAGAAGGCGTCGAAGCCCTCCATCTGGAGCTCCTGCTCGGGCTGGCCCTGCCAGCCGACGTAAAGGCTGACCTGGTGGATCCCCTGAGCGTCGGCGAGGGGACGGGGGAGGTAGTGAGTGGAGTCGGTTGCGACCGCGACGGCAGGCATGCGGCGCAGGACGCTACAGCAACTGCGCCAGCTCCCCCGACTCGTACATCTCGGTCACGATGTCGCAGCCGCCGACGAGCTCGCCGTCGACGAACAGCTGCGGGATCGTCGGCCACTGGGAGATCGCCGAGAGCTCCTGGCGGATGCGCGGGTCGGGCAGGATGTCGACCGCAGCGAACGGTGTGTCGAGCGACTGCAGCATCGCCACGGTGCGCGCCGAGAAGCCGCAGGCGGGCGCCTCGGGCGTGCCCTTCATGAAGAGGATCACCTTGTGCTCGTTGATCGCCTCGTTGATCGCCTCGCGGATCGGGTTCGACTGCTCGCTTGGAGCGGGCGCGACCGCGGGCTCGCTCTGCAACATCGGGATCGGCTCGAACTGGCTGGCTGACATGGCGGGCTCCTGGCTCAGGGGGTCTGGATCTTCGCGGGCGTCTGGGTCTTCAGCGCGAGCGCATGGATCGCACCGCCGACCTCGGCCCCGAAGACGTCGTAGACGAGACGGTGCTGCTGGATGCGGCTGAGGCCCTCGAAGGCCTCCGCGGTCACGGTCGCGCTGAAGTGGTCGCCCGTCCCGGTGTAGTCCTCGACCTCGGCGTGGGCGCCGGGTATCGCCGCCTCGATGCGCTGCTTTATGTCCTCGGGGGAGGGCATCTAGACTCCAGCGTAGAGGATTGCGTGGGCCTCTCCCGGCCCGCCGGGCGACCGCTATACTTTGGAAAGTCTTGAAGCCGTCAACAGGGAGCACAGCGATGATCGAGATCACCGACAAGGGTGCCGAGAAGGTGCACGAGTTCCTCGCCTCTCAGCAGGCAGACATGAGCGTCGCCGGCCTGCGTGTCGGCGTCCGCGGCGGAGGTTGCTCGGGCTTCCAGTACCAGCTCGCCTTCGACGAGCAGCGCGACAGCGATGTCGTCTTCGAGAGCCACGGGCTGAAGCTGCTGGTCGACGGCGAGAGCCTGCAGTTCGTCAGCGGCTCGACGATCGACTACGAGGAGAGCCTGCAGGGCGCAGGTTTCAAGGTCAACAACCCCAACGTCGTGGCCGCCTGCGGCTGCGGTTCCTCCTTCCGCGTTGCCGAGGAGGAGCAGGTCTCAGCAGTCTGAGGCTCCTGCGCACGCGCCGCATCGCGCGGGCAAAGCGCTGGGGGCATCGAGCTTGTTGGACCCTGGCGCTGCTGCTCGCCACCAGCGGGTGCGGCGGATCGAGCGGGGGGCGCAAATCCTCGCGCTCCGGTAGCGCTGCGTCCACCGCGAGCGTGCTGCGCGGTCCGGCGCTCGGTCTCACCGAGGACAACGCCGATCTCTTGTGGAGTCCCTCGGCTCGCGCGCCCACGGGTGGTGAGGCCTTCCGGCTGGCTCGGCAGCGCTTGACCGCGCTGAAACCCACATACATACGCCTGCTCGTCGACTGGGCTGCGCTCCAGCCGCGCCCGCACGTCGCTCCGTCGCTCGACGGCGAGGTCGACGGCTGTGCGCGCGGCATCGCTCCGTGCGGTGCCTACGCGGGCCTGCGCGATGAGCTCGCCGCGATCGCCTCACAGCAGCGGGTGGCCGGGACGGGGAGCTTTCAGGTCGTCGTGGACATCTTCGGCACGCCCGCGTGGGCCGCGCTCGGCCCCGCCGGCTGCGAGACATCCGACGCGGTGGCCTTCGCGCGTCCGCCGCGAGCCGCGGCGCTCGTCGCCTATCGCTCGCTGATCGCGTCGGTGGTCGCGCTCGCAGCCCGCGAGGGCGTGACGCTGCGCTGGTGGAGCCCGTGGAACGAGCCGAACGACCCGCGCTTCATCAGCCCCCAGCACGACTCCTGTGCGCCCGGCGCAAGGCCGCTGGCCCCTGGGGTCTACGCCACGCTCGTCCGCGCGCTGGCCGGCGAGCTGCGCGCGCTCGGCGGCGGCCGCGAGCTCGTGCTCGGCGAGCTGAACGACCTGCAAGCCGATTCGCCTAACAGCACGAGTGTTGCCAGCTTCATCGCTGCGCTTCCAGCCGATGTGATCTGCCTCGGCTCGGTCTGGTCGATCCACGCCTACGCTGCCCGGCACGGCGGCGCAGCCGCGCTGGACGCGGCGAGCGCGCTCGAGCGCTCGCTCGATGCGCGCGGTGACTGCGGGCGCACGGCGCGGATCTGGATCACCGAGGCAGGTGCGGGCGCGCCGCATCCGGGGCGCCCCCGGCCGGCGGGAAGCGCGGATGAGCTCGCCGGCTGCAGCGAGGTGGCCCGGCAGCTACTCGACTGGTATCGCGACCCGCGCATCGGCGCCGTCTTCCAGTACTCATTTCGCGAGGATCCCGCCTTCCCGGTCGGCCTGATGAGCGCCGATCTGAGCCACGTCTATCCGACGTATCGCCTGCTTCTCTCCTACGCACGCGCGCGCGAGGCCGGGCATGAGCCGCCGACGCCGAGTGCCGGCTGTGCTTAGGCTGCGGCGATGACGATCCTCTCGCGGAGGCTGCGAAGCATGACCCCGACACGCCTGCGCGACGATCAGCGACTGCGTGCGGCCGCGGTCGGGTTGGGGCTGATCCCGCCCCGTAAGATGCACTCCTCCGAGGATCTCGCCGTCCTGCTCGACGCCGTTCGTGGGGCTCACCGGGTCGTTGAGATCGGCGTCTACGAGGGCGCCTCCGCAGTCGCGCTCTGTGCGGCGCTGGCGCCCTCTGCGGAGCTGCACCTGATCGACCCGTTCGGCGCTCACCCCGATGCGCTGCCCTCAGGCTGGGGCGCAACGGAGTGGGCGACGCGACGCGCGGTGAAGCGCGCACTCGCCAAGCGAGGCGACGGTCCGCGCGTACGCTGGCATGTGGCGCTCTCACAGCAGGTGGCCGAGCAATGGAGCGGCGAGGTGGACCTGGTGTTCATCGACGGCGATCATTCCGAGGCCGGCTGTGCGCTCGACTGGGATCGCTGGCATCGCTTCGTGGCGCGCGGGGGTCAGGTTGTCTTCCACGACGCCCGCGCCGGGCGTCCGGGCGGCCGCGGGCTGCCGGGGCCGACCGCGGTTGTGGATCGGCTTCGCGCTGGGCTCAATCGCGCGGGCTGGGAGCTCGCCGCGGAGTCAGACCGCACGGTCGCGCTGCGCAGGCTCAGCTAGAGCCTGAGACTTACAGGCTGTACGGCCAGCCGATTAACTGGTTGGACGGCCAGCCGATGAATAGGTGCAACTCCAGCGGTTTTGAGGGTTGACGTGGGGTTGGCGGCTGTGGTACGGTCGCGGCGACATGATGTCAAGCGTCGCACGGGGATCGGATCGCCCAGGCCTCTCGCATGGCTCAACTCGGCAGCTTGGAGTTGCGCCCGCGGCGGGCTTCGACGTCGTTCGGCTTGACCTTGACGCAGGCATTGTTTTCTGCCAAGGTCGGGAGTACAGCACCGTTTGCTGCGGACCAGCGGACGGTACGACTGGCTTCGGGGCATCTCTGTCCTGAAGAGGGGATATCGGGGTCGGTCGATCTAACCCTAAGAGGGAAAAGGAGCAGTGCATAGATGAAACGCATGAGGATCGTGGGGCTTTGCCTCGTTGCTGCGTTTGCGATCAGCGCGATCGGCGCAAGCAGCTCAATGGCACTCCCGGAAATCGGCCGCTGTGTGGCCAAAGCCGGCGGTAAATACCTGGACTCGAACTGCACCAAAAAAGGCAGCACGAAAGAACCAGGTACCAAAGAATTCGTGAAAAACGCCATCAAAAAGGGCTTCACGTCAGCTGGCGGCGAAGGCAAACTTGAAGGTGCCACGGGCACCGAAATCAAGTGCACGACGCAGTCGGCGACCGGCGAATACCTTGAAAAAGGCACGACGCCGTCGACCAAAGAAGTCCACAACGTAGTGGCCAAATTCAACGGCTGCTCGCTTCCGCTCTTCGGCGTGCCTTGCGAGAGCAAAGGCTTTGCGACCGGAGAAATCATCACGACGAAACTGCAGGGCAAGCTCGAGTACATCAGCGGCAAAAAAACCGCTGGCGTGAAGGTCGGGCAGGAACTGCACCCCACGGTCAAGAAAAAAGGCTTCACTGAATTTGAATGCCCGGCCGTCGGTGTCGTCGTCTACGTCGGTGAAGGCCCCGAAAAAGGCCACGAAACCGTGATCGGCTACATCGGTCCCGTAAACACGATGGCCACGACCGCGACTGAGGAATACATCAAAGGCGCGGGCGCCGGTCAGCAGAACCCGGACCACAAAGAAGGCTCGACCGTGATCGACAACCTGGAAAGCTCGCTCTCCGGGCCCAAAGGCACGTTCGAAAAATCAGACCAGGTCCTCACCACCGTGATCACGAACGAAGAAGAACTCGAGATCAAGGCGTAAAGAGACCAGCTCGTAGGTTGAGCAAGACGGTCAGCGCTCCTAGCGAGCACGGCCGGTAGTGCAGGAGACGGGCCGGGCAAGTTGCCCGGCCCGTCTTTTGACTTGAGTCCCACATGGGCTGTGGCTTGTGATGTCCAGCCATAGGTGTCGGTGCTGGGCTTCTCGCCCGGATAGCGCGAGAAGCCCTTCCCGCTGGCTGTAGGGGTTGGCAGTCGCGACGGTTGATGTTTGACAGGGGTTGATGGCGGACATAGACTCCCTGCGGAATGGGGATTGGACGACGAGGTAGAAGGGGAGAGTGGTAGTGCCGAGAGCAGGGATGCGCACCGAAATTGGTGCCTTGGGAGCGAGCAGCAAGGCGCCGGTTGGCGGCGTTCGACGCCTGCTCGTCCCGATCGGGCTCGCTCTCGCTGTCGCCCTTCTCGGCCTAGTCGCCACGCCGCACTCGGCGGCAGCCGCGGTGGCGCACAAATTTCTCTCACACCTCGAAGCGCCCCAGCCTCCCGGCCTGGCCGAACCCGTCGCGATCGCCGTCGATCAGAAAACCGGCGACGTGTTCGTCGCTAACGAAGCCAACGGGGTCGGCGTTGAGGTGTTCAACTCGGCAGGGGTCTACGAGGGGCACCTCGTCACGCAGGCCTCCAGTGGGACAGGCGCCGCGACCCATGTCGCCGTCGACGAAGCGACAGGCTACGTATACGTCACGGCCGCAGGCGGCGGCGAAGGCGACGAGCTCAACGTCTTCAAGCCCACCGAAGGTCACGAATACGTGCTGCTCGGTCAGTGGACGGGCGCCGCGACGCCGGCGAAACACTTCGCGACGCTGCTCGGCGTGGCGGTCGACGACTCGACAGGACCCAACGCCGGCGAGGTCTACCTGATCGACGAAGGGACGATGGAGACCTTCAAGCCGAAGCCTGCGGGCACCGAAGAAGCTAAGGAAGGCGAACCGATCGCTCGCAGCTTCGCGGGCCTTGAAGAACCGACCGCGGTCGCGGTCGGTTCCGGCGAAGGCAACATCTACATCGCCGACAGCGGCGTCGGCGCGATTCGCGAGTACGCGCCGACCGGCGGCGCCACGATCGCAAAACTGAAAGGGAAAGGCTCGCCGACCGGCGGTGGCTTGGGCCCCGAAGCGGGAGCCAGCGAAACGCTTCTGAGCGCGCTCGCCGTCAACGAAGCTGGCGAAGTGTACGTCGCTGCTCCCGAAGTCGGCGCGGTCGACCAACTCGACCCTGCCGGCAACTGGCTCGGCTGGATCACGAGCAGCGCTGGTGGCGTGCCGCTGCGCGGCCCGACCGGCGTTGCCCTGACTCCGGCCGGCAACATCTACGTCACCGAGTTCGAAGCTGGGCTCCTCGACCTGTTCGGAGCAGGCACGACCGGGCCGCTGGTGAAGACCAAAGAAGCCAAAACGATCGAACGCCTCGAAGCGACCTTGACGGGCACGGTCACGCCGGTCAACGCCACGCCGACGACGTATTTCTTCGAATATGGCGACGCCTCGGCGGAAGGCTATGCGAGCAGGACGACACCCGTCGAAGTGGTCGGCGAAGCCAAAGTGGCGGCAAGCACGACCATCAGCGGCCTGACCGTTGGCACGGGCTACAAATATCGGTTGGTCGCCGAAGCCGGGGGCGCGCTGTTCTATGGACAAAACGAAGAATTCGAAACGCTTGACGCCGTCGAAGGCGTCACCACGCTGCCGGCCACCAACATCACCGCCACAACGGCGAGCCTGAACGGATCGCTCTTCGCGATCGACCCCAACCCCGCGAGCGAAGGCGTCCACTACTACTTCCAATACGGGGAAACGAACGTCTACGGAAGCACAGCGCCGGCGCCACCCGGGACCAACATCGGCACGGGCGAAGAAAAGGTCGAACCGAGCGTCCCGGTCACGGGCTTGGCGCCGAACACGATCTATCACTACCGCCTCGTCGGCACCAACTCATTCGGCACGACCTTCGGCGAAGATCGCATCTTTATCACGCACGGCGTGCCACGCATCACCGTCGAAGCGCCGGTCTCGACAGGGCGCACGAGCGAGACGCTCAAGGATCTGCTTAACCCCGACGGCTCGCCGACCACGTACTACTTCGAATACGGGGAAACGCCGCCGAGCGGTTCGAGCACGCGCACGGCTGAAAATACTCTCCCCGTCGGTCCGCCGAGTAGTGTCGAAGCGAACCTGAGCGGCCTGAAGATCGGCACGACCTATCACTACCGACTCGTCGCCGAAAACGAAAGTGGGAAGGTATTCGGCCCCGACCAGACGTTCACGACGGCGCTGATCGAAAGCGAGTCGGCCACACACATCACCGACTCCAGCGCGACGCTCGAAGCCGTGCTGAACCCGCAGGGAGCGGATGTCAAATACCACTTCGAATACGGCACGAGCGCCTCCTATGGGACGAGCGTGCCAATCCCCGACGGTGATGTCGGCGCCGCCGAAGCGGCAAAGGCGGTCAGCGAAAACATCACCGGGCTCAGCGCGAGCACGCTCTATCACTACCGCGTAGTCGCGAAAGTGGGCACCGAAACCGCGCTCGGCGCAGATCGGACCTTCACGACCACCGCCGTCGAACCGAATCCAGCGCTGCCCGACGGGCGCGCCTATGAGATGGTCACGCCGGCGAACAAGCACGGCGCGCTGCTCGACGGGATCGCGCGCACCTGGGGACTCGTCCAGTCCTCGAGCGACGGCAACGCGATCACCTATCCCTCCGACGGCGCGATCACCGAAGTCGCCGAAGGCAACCGCGAGCCCGAACCGTCGCAGAACCTCTCGACAAGGAGCTCGAGCGATTGGACGACCCAGGATCTCGCGACCCCGCATGAACGGGCCGTCGGCCTGTTCCAGAGCTTCGCCGAGTACCGGCAGTTCTCTGACAATCTCGCGCTGAGCGTCGTCGAGCCGAACCCATACGGGAAAACCGCGCTCGCAGAACCGGCGCTCACGCCGCCGCTGACGCCCGGCGAAGTGCAGGAAAAAACTATCTATGAGCGCGCCAACCCGCCGCTCTCCCCCGCCGCCGCCGCCGAACAGCCCATCTACAGCCAGGCGCAGGCAAACGGCGAACAGCTCTCAGGTGAACGCGGCGAAACGCTACCCGGCTACCTCGCGCTCCTAACCCCGGCAAACACAGCCCCCGGGACCAAAATCGGCGGCGTGCTGCCGCCTCAGAGCGAAAACGAAAAACCGCCCTTCATCGCGGGTCACGAATTCATCACGGCAACAGGTGACCTGAGCCACGTCGTGCTGCGCTCGACGCTTGCTCCGTACACGAGCGAATCGACGCACCCGGGCCTTTATGAGTGGGCCGCCGGCGCGCTGAAGCTGATCAGCGTCCTACCCAACGAAACCCCCGCAGCGACCACTGCGCGACTCGGACAGGGCTCGGAAAAGCTCGGCGAGAACTTCCGCCACGCGCTCTCCAGCGACGGCTCACGTGCCGTCTGGTCGACCCTGTCGGGCTCGAACGAAAAAGCCGCGGAACTCTTCCTGCGCGACATCGTCAAAGGGCAGACGGTGCGCCTCGACGCGCTACAGGGCGGCCCGGCGCAGAAAGAAGGCACCCTCGGCGAAGCCCAGTTCCAAATCGCAAGCGCCGATGACTCACGCGTGTTCTTCACCGACCCGCAGCGGCTGACCGCCGACGCCAAGGCGACGCCCGGTCAGCCCGACCTCTACATGTGCGAAATCGTGGAAGCCGGCGGCAAAATATCGTGCGAACTGTCAGACCTCACCGTCGACCAAAACGCAGGAGAAAGCGCCGGCGTGCGCGGTGAGGTGCTCGGCGCGAGCGAAGATGGCACCTCGGTCTACGTCGTGGCCGCAGGGGTGCTTTCCGAAGCAGCCAACGGGCGTGGGGAAACAGCGAGCGCGCTAGCGAACAATCTTTACCGCCTGCATGACAGCGGTGGCATCTGGAGCACGACCTTCATCGCGACGCTCGGCAACGAAGACCGCAACGACTTCGCCAACCGCTCCGGCAACAAGCCGAACGCCGTCAACGAACTCACCTCGCGTGTTTCACCGAACGGGAACTACCTGGCCTTCATGTCCAACCGCAGGTTGACGGGCTATGACAACACCGACGCGGTCAGTGGCGGTGCCGATCAGGAGGTCTTCCTATTCAACGCGGGTGCCGGCAACGTGCTATGCGCCTCGTGCAACCCGACCGGCGCTCGTCCGCGCGGCGTGCTCGATGAAGAAATCACCACCGAAGGAACCGGTCTGCTCGTGGATCGCGCTCAGGCATGGGTCGGACAGCGCCTCGCGGGCAACATCCCGACGTCGAACCCGGACGACGAATTCGTCACTCAGCACCAGCCCCGCTACCTCTCCGATGGCGGCCGCCTGTTCTTCAACAGCCCTTCGGATCTCGTGCCCGCGGCCAAGAACGGCAAGGAGAACGTCTACGAGTACGAGCCCTCCGGCGAAGGAACGTGCGCGAGCCCCAACGGCTGTGTCGCGCTCATCTCCAACGGTGCCTCAGCGCACGAATCGGCCTTCCTCGACGCCAGCGAAAGCGCGGGCGACGCGTTCTTCCTGACAGCGGCGCCGCTGATCTCGCGCGACACCGACGAAAGCTTCGACATCTACGACGCGCGCGTCTGTGGCGAAGCCGGTTGTCTGAACCAGGCGGTCGCGCCGCCACCGGTGCCCTGCTCCTCGCTCGAATCCTGCCGGCCCGTCTCCTCGGGTGCGGTGACGGTCGTGGCGCCGGCGACGATCAGCACCGGCGCGTCGGGGAACCTCAAGCCCGGTACCTCGGTGTTGCCCCCGAAAGTCACGACCAAGCCGAAAGCGAAAGCGCTCACGCGTGCGCAGAAGCTCGCGAAGGCACTAAAGGCCTGCCGCAAGGGTCCCAAGAAGAAGCGCCACAAGTGCGAAGCGCAGGCTCGCAAGAAGTACGGCAAGAAGCACGCCACGAAAGGCAAGCACTGATGCGTTACACCCAGCCGCTTCGCGTTCGCAGGATGCTCCTCGGCGTAATCTCCGCGACCGCGCTACTCGCTGCTGTGAGCGTTGCGCCGGCGCTCGCGACGACCCCGTACTGGCGCCTAGCGACGACCACAGCGCCGACCAACCTCAAGCCCGGGACCGTCGCGAAGATCCTGATCTTCCCCACCAACCTCGGCGCCGCTGCGGTCGACGCCACCGGCTCACCCGTGACGATCACCGACAAGCTTCCCCCCGGCCTCAAAGCAATCTCGATCAGCGGCGTCGAAGAAAAGAACAAGGCGTCATCCTGCCCACCGGCCAAAGAACTGAACGCGAGCGAACCCAGCTGTACCTACACGCAGGTGCTCCAGCCCTACGAACAGCTGAAGCTCGTCGTCAAGGTCCAGGTCGAAGAGCCAGCCGGCACGAACACGAGCCTGACCAACGAAGTCAAAATCTCTGGCGGGGGCGCTCCTGCCACCTCGGCCACGCAGACGCTGCACGTGAGCGAAGAAGCTGCCCAGTTCGGTATCGAAAAATACGAGCTGCGTCCAGAAAACGAGGACGGCACGACCGATACGCAGGCCGGCTCGCACCCCTTCCAGCTGACCTCGACACTGGCCGTCAACGAGACCACCGAACTCGAACCCGTCGCGCTGCCGAAGGACCTCCAGTTCAACCTCGCGCCCGGCCTCGTCGGTAACCCCAACGCGACGCCGCAGTGCACAGAACAGGAATTTCTTGCGCTGCTGGGCACGCGCAACCTTTGCAAACCTGAGACGGCGGTGGGCGTCGCGACGGTGCGCATTCTCGAACCGAACACGCTCAAAGGGCTACTCGCGACACGCGAGGTACCCGTATTCAACCTCGTCCCGGCGCCGGGCGAGCCGGCGCGCTTTGGCTTCGAGGTGCTCAAGAGCCCCGTCATCCTCGACGCCTCCGTGCGCTCGGGCAGCGACTACGGCGTCGTCGTCACCGCGCGCCAGGTGACCGAGACCGCCGGTCTCGTCGAGAGCAGCGTCTCATTCTGGGGCGTGCCGGGCGACCCGCGCCATGATGCCTCGCGCGGCTGGGAATGCATCGAAGGCGGCGCCTATGACGCCGGGCTGCCCCCATGCGCAGCCCACTCGCTGCCCCAGCAGCAGTTCTTGACGCTCCCGACCTCGTGTGTGAGCCCGCTCACGGCGCCGATGCAGGCGCGCTCGTGGGTGCCGAAAGCGAACTTCATCGCGCCGGTCCGCAACGAAGCCGATCTGCAAGCCACGCCGACCAACTGCGGCGTGCTGGCGCTCACGCCCTTCATTCACGTCCAGCCGACGCAGACGAGCGCGAGCACGCCGACGGGCATGAACGTGACCGTGACGGTGCCGCAGACGAACACTGAAGGCGAATCAGAACTTGCGGAGTCCACGCTCAAGAGCACGACGGTCACGCTGCCCGAAGGGCTCGTCCTGAGCCCCGCTGCGGCGACCGGCCTACAGGCCTGCAGCGCGCTTCAGATCGGCTTCAACGGCTTCGAACAGACGCCGCCGCTCGGAGAAGCAGCGCAGACCGAAAACGACCACTTCTCCCCGCAAGCGGACGCCTGCCCGCAGGAGGCGAAGGTCGGCACCGTGAAAATCATCACGCCGCTACTCAAGGACCCGCTGATCGGCTCGGTCTATCTCGCGGCGCAGGACACGAACCCGTTCCAAGCGCCGCTTGTGCTCTACATCGTCGCCAACGACGAAGCCACCGGTGTGAGGGTCAAGCTCGCCGGCACGGTCGTTCCCAATCCTGTTACGGGGCAGCTGGTTTCGACGTTCGAGGACACGCCCGAGGTTCCGTTTGAAAAGTTCGAACTCGATTTCTTCGACGGGCCGCGTGCCGCCCAGTCAACGCCGCCGCTGTGTGGTAGCTACACGACCACCGCCGCGTTCACACCGTGGTCGGGCCGGGAACCAGCGAACGTCAGTGCCGAACCATTTGCGGTTACCTCCGGGGCGGGCGGGTCGCCCTGTCCGGCCTCGCAACCCTTCGCGCCGGGTTTCCAGGCGGGCTCCACAAATACGCAGGCCGCTGCCTTCACGCCGTTCACGCTAACGATCGGCAAGCCCGACGGTCAGCAGGCGCTGAACGGCATCACCGTGCACCTGCCCGCGGGGATGGCGGCGCTGCTCTCCTCGGTCACGCCCTGCCCTGAACCTCCGGTCGGCCAGCCCTGGGCGTGTGGCGCCGAAAGCCTGTTGGGGCACGCCACGACGAGCTCCGGTCTCGGCGGCGAACCGTTCAACCTCGTCGGCAACGTGTACATCACCGCCGGTTACGACGGTGCGCCCTTCGGCCTACTCGTTGAGACCGACGCGAAAGCCGGTCCCTTCGATCTCGGCTTGATCGACGTGCGCTCGCGGATCAACGTCGATCCGAACACGGCCGCGGTCACGATCACGACCGACGGTGGACCACGCGGGGAGATCGTGCCGACGATCCTCAAAGGCGTGCCCGTCCAGCTCAAACAGATCAACGTCACCGTCGATCGCCCGGGCTTCCAGTTCAACCCGACCAACTGCAACGCGACGGCGATCACGGGCACCCTTGGCGGCGATGGGGGCACCGCTGCGCCCGTGTCCTCGCCCTTCCAGGTCACCGGTTGCGCGGGCCTGCCATTCGCCCCAAAGTTGACGGCGTCGGCCGGCCACCAGGCCAGCAAAGCCAACGGCGCGAACCTCAACGTCACCGTTGAATCGGCGGGTCTTGGCCAGGCGAACATCGCCAAGGTCGACCTGCAACTGCCGATCCAGCTGCCCTCGCGTCTCACCACGATCCAGAAAGCGTGTCTCGAGGCCGTGTTCGCAGCCAACCCGGCGAGCTGCCCCGAAGGCTCCAACATCGGCCGCGCAAAGATCCAGACACCGGTGCTGAGGAACCCACTCGAAGGGCCCGCCTATCTCGTCTCGCACGGCGGCGCAGCCTTCCCTGACGTCGAGTTTGTCCTGCAGGGCGAAGGCATTCTGCTGATCCTCGACGGGCACACGGACATCAAAAAAGGCATCACCTACTCGCGCTTTGAAGCGGCGCCCGACGCGCCCTTCACGAAGTTCGTAACCGAACTGCCGACCGGGCCGCATTCGGCGCTCACGGCGTTTGTGCCCGCCGCGAAGAACTACAGCCTATGTGGCACGAAGCTGCTGATGCCGACCGAAATCGTCGCCCAGAACGGCGCGGTCATCAAACAGAGCACGAACATCGCGGTCACTGGCTGCCCCAAAGGCGGCGGTGTCGTTCTCTCCTCCGCGCAAAAGCGCGCCAAGAAATTGAGGGCCGCACTAAAGGCCTGTCACAAGAAGAAGAACAAGCACAAGCGTCTCGCGTGCGAAAAGCAGGCCCGCAAGAAATACGGGCCCAAGAAGCACAAAAAGCACTAGCCGCGCCCGCGGGTCGTGAACTTGACTCGACGTGCTGCCCGTCCTCGTGAGCCGAGGCGGCTGCCTCGGCCGCCGTGTAGGGGCATCAGGAGCTACCCGGATAGATAGCGTTTCAAACCCCCTTTCGGGGAATCCTGCGTTTATCAGGTAATGCACGTTTTACTTCTTTTGCCTTGATGCAAACTCTGTCGTATGTAAAGATCAACCGTACGGTTCGCTGGTGGGGGCACCGCGGGGCGTAAGTCGAAGAATTTCGATTGTCATGGTTGGTGGCCGGGGACTCTCCTTAGTGGGCCCGCGTGAATGGGAACTGCCGCCGACCTACACCAGAGCGGAGGGAAGAAAAGAGAATGAGAATGGACAAGGCCCCCGACCGTGCGTCGGACAAACGCAATGGAGTGCTCCCACGCCTGCTCACCGGCTTGGCGATCGCCGCAGTCCTCGTCCTTGGCATCACGGCGCCGGCGATGGCGTCGCTGAAGCAGGACCTCCAGCGCTTCGCCACCTGTCCCTACGAAAACCCTGAAGTCGGCGCCTGCGCGTATTCGGTTACGACCAGCGGCGAATTCGTGCTGGGTAACAGCGCTGTGCCGATCACCAAACCGGTGACCATCAAAGGTGGCCTGACGCCCCCGGTGATCATTCCGCCGACCTCCGGCGAAACCCTCTCGAAAACGCCGCTCCCCGTACCCGGCGGCCTCGTCGGCATCGAACTGCCCGGCAACTTCACCGAAGTCACGGCAACAGCAGAACTGGCGGGGACCGGCGAACTCGGCAACACGGTTTATCTGCCGCTGAAGGTCAAACTCGACAACCTCGCGCTCGGCAGCAACTGCTACATCGGCACTAACGCCGAACCGCTGATCCTCAACCTCACCTACGGCACCACCAACCCGCCGCCGCCGAACCAGCCGATCAGCGGCAAAGCAACGATCACGACCAAGGATAATGGCGCGATCAAGCTCGTCACGGGCACGCTCGTTGACAACTCCTTTGCGGCGCCAGGCGCCAGTGGCTGCACGCTGCTGCCGCTCGTGGGCGACCTCGCGGTCAACACCAAGGAGGGCCTGCCGGCCGCCGCCGGCAAGAACACGGCGATCATGAGCGGCGTCACCGAACTGGTGCAGTCCTCGCTCGTGCGCGGCGTGCTGCCGCTGCCCGACTTCGGCCGCTGCGTCAAAGCCGAAGGGACCCTCGAAGGCAAAAAACTCATCCCCCACGGCCTCTACGGGAACTCAACCTGCACGGCTGAAGCCCCCGCGAGGAACGGGAAGTTCGAATGGGTAGCTGGTCCCGGCGCGAACCGGAAATTCTCCGGCATCGTCAAACCCGTGAAGCTCGAAACGACCGGGAAAAAGCTCGTCACGTGTAGCGGCGGGAGCGACGCCGGCGAATACACAAGCGCAAAGACCGAGACGGCGACCCTGACGCTGACCGGATGCCAGAGCTCGGCGGCAGCGTGTCAGAGCAGTGCGGCAGCCGCAGGGGAAATTCACACCGGCGCACTGAACGCCAGCATGGAATTCGTCAAAGAGAACGAAGGCACCGTAAAACCGATCGTCGGACTGGACTTCAAGCCGGCGAGCGGAACGCAGCTCGCGGCCTTCGAATGCGGCGGCGCGCCGGAGTCGGTCACGGGCGGTGTCATCGCACCTGTCAGCCCCGTCAGCAAAATGGCGAGTGCGTTCAACCTCAAACTGAAAGCGACAGGGGGCAAACAGGCTCCTGAAGCCTTCGAAGTGGGGCCGAGCGACACGCTCAGCCTCGGCGGCGAACAGGCCGGGCTCACGACGACGGTCGTGCAGAGCAACGAAGAACCGCTCGAGATCAAAGCGGTCGCCTAGCCACGCCGCGCGGCTGCCGACCCGCCTCCGGGAGACGCTTCCGGGGGCGGGTCGCGGCCTACGTGGGCTCGTTGTCGAGCGAGCGCCACAGATAGCGGCAGGCGAGCGTGCGGTGCGGGCGCCACGGCGCGGCGATCTCCTCCATCTCCGCCGGCAGCGGCAGTGCTTGCAGGCCGTAGGCGCGTTCGATCGCGCGCCTGATGCCGAGATCGCCGACCGGAAGGACGTCCGGGCGGCCCAGGTGGAACATCAAGAACATCTGGGCGGTCCACAGCCCGAGCCCCTTGACCGCCACGAGCTCGGCGATCACCTGCTCGTCGTCCAGCTCATCCAGGCGCTCGAGCTCCAGATCGCCCGAAAGCACGTGTTCGGCGAGCGAGCGCAGGTAGCTCACCTTCGCGCGCGAGAGGCCCGCGGCGGCGCGGAGCTCTTCGGGCTCGTCGGCGAGGATCTCCTGAGGGGTCGGCGCGCGGCCCTCGAAGCGAGCTGTCAGGCGACCGTAGATCGCGCGTGCCGCCAGCACTGAAAGCTGTTGTCCGGTAATTGAGCGCACGAGCGCGCCGTAGTGGTCGTCCGGGTCGGGGCGGCCCTCGCGAGAGTCGCCGAGCGGTCCCACGGCGTCGATCAGCCCGGCGAGCACCGGATCGGCCTTGCGCAGATGGCTGAGCGCACCGCGGCCCCCACTGCTGCGGGTCTTTGCCTTGGCCACGCCGGCGCTCAGGCCGCCGGTAGGGCCAGCGCCACAGCCTCGCCGTCGAGTGCGTTGAGCGCACGCTCCAGGGACATCGCCAGGCAGGTGAAGCTCGGCGTGTCACGCACCGTGAAGCGCGAGGCCTCAGTCGTGCGCAGACGCTGGACGAGGTCGAGGAACGTGCCCACGTCGTCGGTGTCGAAGGCGACGACGAACTCCTGGTCGTCGAGGCCGAAGGAGTATGTCGTGTGGTTGTCCACGCCCGGGTATTCGCGACCGACCTCGATGTGGCCCTGCATGATCCGCCAGCGCTCCTCGGCTGCCAGCGCGTACCACTCACGCGACTTCACGAACGGGTAGACGAACACGTATCGTCCACGGAAGCCGCGCGGCACGGTGCGCTCGTCATCGGAGTATTCAGAGCTCTTGCGCATGCCGAGGAACGAGTGGGCGATGTCCGCCCACTGCATCAGCCCACTCTGTGCGAGCACGACATGGAACTCGTGGATGCGATCGAGGTTCTCTGCCTCGGAGATCAGCAGCAGCTCCGCGTCGCCGCGCGTGCCCATCAGCGAGAAGCTCTGCAGCAGGTGCCCGTCAGCGAAGTCCTCGCAGGCGGCCGCGAACTCGCGCTTGTCCTGCTCGCGCTGCTCGGTGCCCCGACGCCGCCAGGCGGGGTCGAGCTTCAGGAAGGTGTACTTGACGAAGTGGCGGGCGCTCACCCGTGCGATTATCGCAGCAGCGGTAGAACGAGCGCGGTGGAGATGCCTCCCACCGCGGGACGGGTGGATAGAGTGTGCCCGTGCGGATCGCGCTGCTGTCGCCGTACTCGTGGAGCTACCCCGGTGGTGTCACTCGCCACATAGAGGCGCTCGCCGCTGAGCTCCGCGCGGAGGGCCACGAGGCGCGCATCCTCTCGCCGTTTGACCCCGACGATGCGATCTCTGCGCGCTTGCACCACGGCGCCCGTCCGCAGCCGCGCGCATGCGGGGAGAGCTTCGTCGCGCTCGGGCGCACGGTCGGGGTTGCCGCGAACGGGGCGATGTCGAACATGGCGCTCACACCGCACGCCGTGCACGCGCTGCGCGCGGAGCTGCGCCACGGCGGCTATGACGTCCTGCACATCCACGAGCCGGTCGTGCCGGTGGTCTCCTGGGACGCACTCTGCTCCTCGCGCGAGCTGCCACTCGTCGGGACCTTTCACACCTACTCCGAGAACGCGCTCACCAACGGCATCGCCGCGGTCGCGCTCGGCGGACGGCGGCGGATGAATCGCCTGCATGTGCGCATCGCGGTCTCCGAGGCCGCGGCCTGGACCGCGCGGCGCTTCTACGGCGGGCATTACCGGATCATCCCCAACGGTGTGGAGCTACAGGCGCCGCGTCCCGCGCGCGCACTGGCCCGCGCGGAGCGTCCGCTGCGCATCGTGTTCGTCGGTCAGGCTGTCGAGCGCAAGGGCTTGCCCGTGCTGCTGCGCGCGTTTGAGGCGCTGCGCGACCAGGTGCCCGCGACGCTGACGCTCGTCGGCGCGGCGCACGAGGAGGTCGCGCACATGATGCTCGACGATCGCGGCGTGCAAGCGCTCGGGAAGGTCTCTGATAAGCGCAAGCTCGCCGAGCTCGCGGCCGCCGATGTCCTCTGCGCTCCGTCGCTGCACGGCGAGAGCTTCGGGATGGTGCTGACGGAGGCCTTCGCCGCTTCTGTGCCTGTGATCGCCTCTGACATCCCCGGCTATCGCGACGTTGTGCGCGATCGTCTCGACGGGCTGCTCGTCGCGCCCGGCGACGCGCTCGCGCTCGCCGAGGCGCTGCGCCGGATGGCGCTCGAGGAGCCGCTACGGGCGCGTATGGCGCTCGCCGCGCGCGAGCGCGCCGAGCGCTACGCCTGGCCATGCGTGGCGGGCGAAGTGCTCGACGCCTACGAGCAGGCAATCGCGGTTGGTCAGCCGGCACGCCGTCTGTCCGCCACGGCGGTCCGCTACGGCTTCGCGCCCGCCGATCTGAAGCCGCGGATCCCCGCCGAGCGCCTGCCCAGCCTGCAGCCTGCCGAGCGTCCGGTGCAGCCCGCCGAAGGACGAGCGCCGCGCGCTCTACGCCGGGGCGCGCTCGTCCTCTCCTGCCTAGGCGGCCTCGCGCTCGCCCTGCTGGCGCTGAAACACATCGGCGTGGACCGCGTCGTCGCGAGCCTGCTTGCCTCCAAGCCGGGTCTGCTGGCCGCGGGCTTTGGCTTGATGTGCGCCTCGATGTTCGCGCGCGCGATCGCCTGGCATGCGATCCTCGCCGTCGCCCCGACATGGCGCCGGGCCAAACGACGCGATGCGATGCAGGGCACCTTCATCGGCGTGCTGATGTCCGCGACGCTGCCCGCCCGTCTCGGTGAGCCCTCGCGGGCGCTGATCGTCGCGAGGCGCCTCGGCCGCGCGCGTGAGACGCTGCCGGTCGTGCTCGGCACGATGGTCTCCCAGACGCTGTTGAACCTGCTAGCGCTGGGCCTTCTCGGCGTCGCCATGTTCTCGAGCTTCGATCCCCTCGACGGGCATCACGGCGCGCTGTTGACAGCCACCTTCGCGCCGCTTGCCGTACTCGTGCTCGTGCTGCTCGCACCGCTGCTCGTGCCGCGTGCGAGCGTCTCGCGCTCGCACCAGAACCAACAGCTGATGCTCGCCTTGCGTCGCTCGCTGGCGCGACTGCGCGACGGGCTGAGGATCTTTCGTGACCCGCGCCAGGCCGCGCGTGCCACGATCCTGCAGCTCGGCGCCTGGGCGCTGCAATGGATGAGCTGCTGGCTGTTGCTAATGGCGCTCGGCCTCGACGGTCGTGCCGGCGTCGCCGGTGCGGCAGCGGTGCTCTTCGCCGTGAACGTCAGCGCGGTGATCCCCGCGACGCCCGCGAACGTCGGGGTCTTCCAGGCCGCCTGCGTGGCTGTGCTCGTCGGCGCGTACCACGTCTCGACCCCCGACGCGATCGCCTACGGCATCGTCCTGCAGGTCGTCGAGATCGCCACCGCGGTGATCATGGGCCTGCCGGCGCTTGTCAACGAGGGCCTCTCCTGGCGCGATGTGCGCCTGCGCACGATGCATGCTGCACCGGTCACGCTCGGGCCGCTGCCATCCGCGGGAGCCAAGGCGCGCGGGCGCGGCTCCGTCATCTCTGGCGCAGAGGGCTAGCGGCGCAGGCATCTCGCGCTGGACGGCGTATGCAAGAGCGATGAGCGATGCCTGGGTCTACATGCTGCGATGTGCGGACGGCTCGCTCTACACGGGCTGGAGCACCGATGTGCAGCGGCGCCTGGAGCGCCACCGCAGCGGCAGAGCGAGCCGCTACACGGCAAGTCGTCTGCCGGTCGAGCTCGCGCTGACGCTGGCGATGCCGGACCGCAGCGCGGCGAGGCGCGAGGAGGCACGGATTAAAGCTCTCGACCGGCCGGCCAAGCTCGCCCTGATCGCCGCTGCGGTGCCCCCGGGTTAGAGCCGCGCCGGGGTGCGGGCGTCCGTTCGGTCATGATGGGGGTATGGCTTCACGACCTCCGGCGCGCAGCGTCAAGATCTCAGAGGACGAGCGGACGGGCTGGTCCTCTGACCGCCCGCGCCGTGACGGCGCTCCGCCACGTCCCGCCGACCTGACCGTCCACTGCCGCGTGCTCGCGCCGGCCGACCGCTTGCGCTACTCGCCGGGCAGCCTGCTCGTCGTGGTCTCCGCCTCTGCGACCGAGCGCGACGCCTTTCTCAATAGGCTGATTGAGGACCGCGCCGCGCTGCTCTCGCTCGACAAGGTACGCGGGCTCCTGGCGGGCCGCGTACCCGAGGAGCAGATCCCGGCGCGTGCCGAAGAGCTGCTTCTGGCAGCGGTCTCCAAGCGGCTGGAGAACCGTGAGACGGTTGTGCTGGCGGCCACCGGCCTGGAGCCCGGCGAGCGTGAGCCGTTCGTGCGCGTGGCCGCTGCGCTCAAACGTCCCCGCCACCTGATCCTGCTCGAGATCGCTCGCGATCAGGTTCGCGAGGAGGACCACGCCGCGCTCAACGAGCTGCGCCGCGCGCTCGACTCCAGCGAGCTCGGTGCCGAGGGCTTTCAGACCGCGCTGCGTCTCGGCGGCGGGACTGCCGCGGAGGTCAAGCGGATCCTGTTCCGCCCCCCTCCACGCGAAGACTCCTGAGCTGATCCGGGGCGCGTAGCGTTCCGGCCATTGGATCTATGGCTACCTTTGCCTTGCAGTTTTTAGGCGCTGGGAGAGATCGCCGATAGTCAGAATGTGAAGAGCTCGCAAGGCTCGCAGTTCGTGGCGTACACAGCGGACCCCGTTCATCGCAAGAGATCCGGGTCGAGCTCCCGCACGGCCTTGCTCGATGCGCGCCTGGTGCGCGCCGAGTTCATCAGGCTGCGCGGCGGAGATCATCTTAGGGCCAAGCGCATCCAGCGCAGAGCGAGCGCGACGTCTGCGCGGAGGGACTGATGGTGGTGGCGCTCTCCACTGAATCAAGCGCTTTGTCGGGTCGCGCGGCGCGCAGCAGCTGGTGGGTCTATCTCACGGCCTTGAGTATCCTCACCGCCGCCTACGGCCTCGCGCACTTCTTTGGCCCAGGCTGGCTGCGCAGTGGGCTCGTCTTCAACCTGATCGGTGGCGCAAGCGTCGCAGCGTTGATCCTCGGTGCGCGCCGCTGCCAGCGCTCTCGGCGTCTGCCCTGGTATCTGTTCGCGCTCGCCCAGGGCCTGTTCGTGACGAGCGATGTGCTCGCTTACAACTACGAACGCCTCTTTGGCAGCGCCCTTCCCTTCCCGTCGGTCGCCGACCAGTTCCATCTGGCCTTCTATCCGCTGCTCGTGGGCGGCTTGCTGGTGCTGATACGTGAGCGCGACGAGCGGCGCGACCGCGCGGGCATGATCGACGCGTTGATCGTCACAGCTGCGCTCTCGACGCTCCTGTGGGTCTATCTGATTGCCCCCTACGCCGCTGACCACACGCTCTCGGTGCTGCGGCGAGGGACATCGATCGCCTACCCCGCGATGGACATCCTTGTGCTGGGCATCGTCGCGCGCATGGCCGCCGGCAGCCACCGTCGTGAGCCGGCCTTCGTGCTGCTGCTCTCAGGCGTTGTCGCGCTGCTGCTCTCAGACGCCGTCTACGGCGTCAAGCTACTCGGGGGCGGCTTTGCGATCGACGGCATGCCCGGCACGGGCTGGGCGATCTACTACACGCTGCTGGGCGCCGCCGCTCTGCATCCCTCGATGCGTCGCCTCTCAGAGCCCGGGCCAGCGAGCGATGGGCACCTCACGCGGGCGCGCCTGGCGCTCTTGGCCTGTGCCAGCTTGACGGTGCCGCTATTGATCGTGATGCGCGCTGCGCTGCACGAGTCGCTGAACCTGTACGTGCTCGTCGGCGCCTCGGGGCTGATGTTCGCGCTTGTGCTGTTGCGCATGGCCGGCATCGTGCACCGCAACGAGGAGCTCTCGCTGCAGATGATCGCGCTCACCGAGGAGAGCGCTGGGCGCCGCTCCGAAGAGCGTCTCGGCGCGCTGATCCGTAACTCCTCCGACGTCGTCTGCATCCTCGATCGCGACGCTCGCATAACCTACGTGAGTCCCTCCGTGCAGCAGGCTTTCGGGCATCTGCCCGAGACGCTTGGCGGGGGCGAGCTGGCGGCGCTGCTGCACCCCGACGACAGCCAGCGCGCGCTCGCCTTTATCGCCTCGCTCGCGAGCCAGCCGCTCGGCCAGCCGGCGACCGCGGAGTTCCGGCTGCGCCACGCGAGCAACGGCTGGCGCGACGTCGAGGCGCTCGGTACAAACCTTCTGGGGGAGGAGGCGATCGACGGACTCGTGCTCAACGTGCGTGACATCTCCGAGCGTAAGGCCTTCCTCGCCGAGCTCGAGCACCAGGCCTTCCACGACACGCTGACCAAGCTGCCCAATCGCGCGCTGTTTCGTGACCGCGTCGGGCACGCGCTCGCCCGCCAGCGGCGCGACCACCTGCCCGTAGCGGTGCTGTTCCTCGACGTTGACGACTTCAAGAACGTCAACGACAGCCTCGGTCACGCCGCCGGCGACGAGGTCCTGTGCGAGGTCGGGCGGCGTCTGGAGGACTGCATGCGCACGGTCGACACCGCTGCGCGGCTCGGCGGCGATGAGTTTGCGATCCTGATCCACGAAACCGAGAGCGAGCTGCAGGCAATCGAGATCGCGCACCGCGTGATGGAGGCGCTGCAGGGCGCGATCGCGCTCGCCGGGCGCGACGTGACGATCGCGACCAGCATCGGGATCGCCTTCAGCGACGAGACGATGGTCTCCCCGCGCGACGCCGAGGAGCTCCTGCGCAACGCCGATACCGCGATGTATATGGCCAAGGAGAACGGTAAGGGCCAGTACCAGGTCTTCCAGCCCGAGATGCACGCCAAGGCGCTCGCGCGCCTCGAGCTGAAGACCGACCTGCAACGCGCGTTCGACGCGGGCGAGTTCACGCTGCGCTACCAGCCGATCATGGATCTCGCACGCGGCGACATGGCGGGCATGGAGGCGCTGATGCGCTGGGAGCACCCGCAGCGCGGCACCGTGCAGCCGCTTGAGTTCGTCTCGCTGCTCGAGGACACTGGCCTGATCGTGCAGGTTGGGCGCCAGGTGCTGGCCGAGGCGTGCGAGTGGGCGGCGCGAATGCAGCGCGAGTGCCCGCGCGAGCCGCCGTTGTCGATGGCCGTCAACGTCTCCGCCTGCCAGCTGCAACGCGCCGAGTTCGTAGAGGACGTTCGCGTAATCGTGCAGGAGAGCGGGATCGTCCCGCAGAGCCTCACCTTGGAGCTGACCGAGAGCGTGATGATGCAGGACATCGAGGTCAGCCTGATGCGCTTGCACGCGCTCCGCGCACTCGGTGTGAAACTCGCGATCGACGACTTCGGGACGGGCTACTCCTCGCTGAACTACCTGCGCCAGTTCCCCGTCGACATCCTCAAGATCGACCGCTCGTTCCTCTCCGATCCCAACCCGGAGGTTGCAGAGCTGACGGACACGATCGTGCACCTCGCACGCATGTTCAACCTCAAGGCTGTCGCCGAGGGGGTCGAGAGTCCCGGACAGGTTACGCGTCTACAGGGCCTGAACTGTGAGTTCGGGCAGGGCTTTCACTTCGCCAAGCCGCTGCACGGCGCTCAGATCCTGGCGATGGCCGAAGCCCAACACGATCTGCTCGCAGCGCGCAATCTCGCCGAGCCCGTTCGCGACGGTCTCTAGACAGTATGGGGTTGGTGTCGGTGTGAGCTGAGATCGTCGACGCTCCCGCGCATTGTGTGTCGCGGGCTGGTTACCGCATCGATGGAAAGGGAGCGTCGACATGGTTGAAGGTATCTGTTTCGCGGGGCTTGATGTGCATGCCCGAAAGACTGCGGCTGCGGCTGTGCAGCTGGGGTCTGGTGAGGTCTGGAAGGCACAGTTGCCGGGGTCTTCGGCGGCGGCGATCGAGTGGCTGCGGTCGCTTCCGGGGCCGGTGCGTGCGGTCTATGAGGCCGGGCCGACAGGGTTCGAGCTGGCGCGGGCAGCCAGGGCGGCTGGCGTGGAGGTGATGGTCTGCGCACCGGGTGCGATCCCGCGTCAGCCGGGGGATCGGATCAAGACCGATACGCGTGACGCGTTGAAGCTCGCCCGGTTGCACGCGGCGGGGCAGTTGCGCCCCGTTGTGGTGCCGGCGCCCGAGCTCGAGGCGTTGCGTGATCTGGTGCGTGCGCGTGAGGATCTCCGCGGTGATCTGATGAGCGCCCGCCATCGTGTCAGCAAGCTGCTTTTGCGTCACGGGCTGATTTGGACGGGGCCGGGTGAGGCGTGGGCTCAGCGCCACCTCCAATGGCTGAGCAAGGTTCGCTTCTCCCAGCCGCTTTTGGAGGTCGTCTTCGGTGAGTATCTCGCTCATCACGAGGTGCTGCTCGCACGGCGCGATCGGCTGGACGATCTGATCCTCGAGCAGTCCACCGAGGGCCCGTGGGCGCCAACGGTCGCCCGTTTGCGCTGCCTGCGCGGCGTGGACACGTTGACGGCGGTCGGCCTGGTCGCCGAGATCGGTGACATCACGGCGTTCTCGCACCCTAAGCATCTCGCCAGCTACCTCGGGCTCGTCCCATCCGAGCACTCCAGCGGAACCAAACGCCGGCAGGGATCGATCACGAAAGCCGGGTCCGCTCATGCCCGCCGGCTACTCGTTGAGGCGGCCTGGCACTACCGCCGAGCACCGAGCGTGTCGCTAAAGCTCAAGCGCCGCCAGAAAGGTCAGCCACCCGCCGCTGTCGAGGCCGCGTGGCGAGCACAGCTCCGGCTGCACCGCCGCTGGACGCACCTCGACACGGCACGCGCCAAGAAGCGCACGACTGTCGCTGTCGCGGTCGCCCGCGAGCTCGCGTGTTTCGTCTGGGAGATCGCCCAACAAGCCGACTGAGCTCACAGAACATCCCGTTCGGTGTGGGGGTGGCGGCCGGCGCCGCGTCACACGGGGCCCGCGATCCGGCTATGAGCACCAACCCATGGTTGGCGCGCTCGTTTCTAGACAGCGGCCCAGGCGCAGCGAAGAACCGTCTTGAGGTACCCAGCCCTCGCATATCAGCATGACTGCCCTCGCAGCCCCGGCCGCCACCCGCACACCGAACCACAGCCATGACCAACAGCCAGACGCCAAGCACCCCGACCACCCCAACCCAAACTTGACAACCACACCCAAATCAGCCGGGCGGCGCGTCGCCGGCCATCGCCGGCTCGTCCTCGGATTCGACCGCGCCGTCCGGCGGATCATCATCGTCGAGCTCGCCGAACAGGGAAGGGTCGCGACTCGAGCCGAGGATCACGTCATCGGGCGAGCCGTCGGGCAGCAGGCGTCCCTGGCGGGTGCCGAAGTAGATCGCTTGCGGGTGGTGCGCGATCAGCGCGAGCGTCGACTGCTCCGGTTCGGGCGCGTAGCCGTCGGTGATCTTCATGCCGATCTGTGCGAGGTCGAGCAGCTTCTCGACCTTCAGGTGCTCGGCCTGCTCCGGCACCGCCGGATAGCCCCAGGAGTAGCGACGACCCTGCGTGGCGCCGATGCCGAGCATCTCGCGGGCGCGTGCGTGCAGCCACTCGGCCAGGCCCTCGGCCGTCTGCACGCCGAGGCCGTGCACAAACAGCTGTTCGGCGAACTCGCCGTCTGCCTCGAGCTTGGCCATCAGCTCGGTGACCTCGCTGCCGACGGTCACCGCCTGCACGGCGATCACGTCGAGCTCCGCGGGTGGCTTGCCGTCGATCGCCGGGCGATAGAAGTCGGCGAGGCAGATGCGATCGCCCTTGGGCTGGCGCGGGCAGACGAAGCGCGTCAGCTCGTGCCGGTGGTCCTCGGGATCGAGCAGCACGATGTCGTTGCCGAGCGAGTAGCAGGGGAAGAAGCCGAGCAGCGCGCGCGGGTGCAGGTAGCTCTGCTCGTGCCACATCCGCTCCAGGCGCGGGCGGAAGTCATCGCGCAAGAGCGTCTGCCAGGCCTCGCCTTTGACGCCGCGCCCGCCCCAGTGCAACTTGAACAGTACGTGCGTGTCGAGGTGGCGGTAGACCTCATCGAGATCGACCTCGATCTCGCGCACGCCCCAAAACGGGGGCGTTGGCACCGGCACGTCGGTGCGCGCCGCCGATCGCACCGAGTCATCGGCGAAGTTGAGCTCCTCGACGGGCTCCTCGCCTTTTTCGCGAAAGGCCGTCGCGCCGCTGCGCAGCTTCTCGACGAGCGCGCCATGTGCCTGATCGTCGACCAACTGATCCATCACGGCGAGGCCCTCGAAGGCGTCCTTGCAATAGAAGACGCCAGGCTCATAGAGCTCATCGGAGTCCTTGCCGCCCGGGTACAGCGCGCGGTAGGAGAAGGCGCGGTTGATCGCCGCGCCGCCGATCAGCACGGGATAGTCCAGGCCCTTCGCGTGCAGCTCCTGGATGCAGGCGGGCATCTGCTTGGAGGTCGAGACGAGCAGCGCGGAGAGCCCGATCGCGGTCGCTTTGTGCTCGACGGCGGCGTCGAGGATCGTCTGGATCGGGACCTGCTTGCCGAGGTCGACGACCGTGTAGCCGTTGTTCGTGAGGATCGTGTTGACGAGCGACTTGCCGATGTCGTGCACGTCGCCGAAGACCGTCGCGAGCACGACCGTGCCCTTCGTGTAGCCCTCGATCTTGTCGAGGTATTTCTCGAGTTGCGCGACCGCCTTCTTCATCACTTCGGCGGACTGCAGCACGAACGGCAGGATCAGTTCTCCGGCGCCGAACTTGTCGCCGACCTCTTTCATCGCCGGCAGCAGCACCTCGTTGAGGGTCGGCACCGCGCCGATCTTCTCGACGCTTGCGTCGATCCAGCGCTCGACGCCCTCCTTGCGACGGCGCAGGATGTGAAAGTGCAGCGCTTGCTCGGGCTCCATGCCCTCGGTTGGGTCCGCGGCGCTTTGCGTCTCCTGCTCGCCCTGGGACTCGAAATGCGCGATGAAGCGCTCCAGGGCGTCCTCACGGCGGTTGAAGACGAGGTCGTCGGCGAGCTCGCGCTCGACGTCTGAGATCTCCGAGTAGGGCGTGATGTGGTTCGGGTTGACCATCGCCAGGTCGAGTCCCGCGCCTACGCAGTGGTGCAAGAACACCGAGTTGAGCACCGCACGCGCGCCCGGCGATACGCCGAAGGAGACGTTTGAGACGCCGAGCGAGGTCTTCACCGAAGGGATCTGCTCCTTGATCGCTTTGATCCCCGCGATCGTCTCCACGGCTGAGGGTCGCCACTCCTCATCGCCCGTTGTGAGCGTGAAGGTCAGGCAGTCGAAGATCAAAAGCTCTGGGTCAAGGCCATGCTCCTCGCAGCAGAGATCGCGGATGCGCTTGGCAATCTCGACCTTGCGCTCGGCGGTCTTTGCCATCCCGACCTCGTCGATCGTCAGCGCGATCAGCGCCGCACCGTGCGCGAGCGCAACCGGCACGACGCGGTCGAGCTTCTCGCGTCCCGCCTCGAGGTTGACGGAGTTGACGATCGCGCGTCCGGGGATCTGCTCGAGCGCGCGTTCGATCACCTCGGGCTCGGTCGAGTCGATCTGGATCGGCGACGGTTGCGTGAGCGAGACCTTCTTGGCCACGAGACGCATCTGTTCGTCCTCGTCTGAGCGCTCGGTCAGCGCTACGCACAGGTCGAGTACATGCGCACCGCCCGCGACCTGGTCCTCGGCGATCTGCAAGAGGCCGTCGTAGTCATCGGCGAGCAGCAGCTCCTTGGCCTTGCGCGAACCCTGCGAGTTGACGCGCTCGCCGACCATCGTCGGGGCGGGCTCCTGCACGAGCGTCGTCGCGGCGATCATCGAGGAGAGGTGCGGGGGGCGGCGGGCCGGGCGCGGCGCGACGGGCCGCTCGGCGACACGCGCGACGATCGCCGCGATGTGCGCTGGCGTCGTACCGCAGCAGCCGCCGACGATGCCGACCCCGTAGCGCTCCACGAACTCCTTCAGCGCCTCGGCTAGCGGCTCGGGCTGCTCGGGGAAGATCGTCTCGCCGTCGGGCCCCTGCAGCGGCAGACCGGCGTTGGGGATGCAGGCGACCGGCACGGGGCAGAACTCGCCGAGGAAACGGATCGCGTCGCGCATGTCCTCCGGCCCCGTCGAGCAGTTCAGGCCGATCACGTCGACCTTCAGCGCCTCGAGCGTGGTCAGCACGGCTGAGATGTCGGTGCCGAGCAGCATCTTGCCGCCGTTGGGAAGCAGTGAGACCGAGGTGTGGATCGGCAGCACGCGCCCGGTGCTCTTGAACGCCTCGCGCGCGCCGAAGATCGCCGCCTTGACCTCGAGAATGTCCTGTGCGGTCTCGATGATCAAAAGGTCCGCGCCGCCGTCGATCAGGCCCGCCGCCTGCTCGGTGAAGACCTCGACCAGCTCGCCGAAGCGGATCTGCCCGAGCGAGGGCTCCTCGGAAGCGGGGAGATATCCGGTCGGGCCGATAGAGCCCGCGACAAAGCGACTCTCACCGGCGGCCTTGCGCGCTATTTCGGCGGCCTTCGTGTTGATCTCGACCGTGTAGTCAGCCAAGCCCCACTCCTCGAGCTTGATGCGCGAGGCCTGAAAAGTGTCCGTCTCGAGCACTTCCGCGCCCGCCTCGAGCATCGATGAATGCACACCCTCGATCACGTCGGGACGGTTGAGCACGAGCGCCTCGTGACACTTGCCGGGCAGGCCGCCGTAGTCCTCACTCGTGAGCTCGAACTGCTCAAGCGTGGCGCCCATGCCGCCGTCGTAGACGACGACGTGCTCGGAGATCGCTTTCAGGTAATCGCGCATCCGGACAATGCTAGCGGTGGGGGGGTGCGCAGCAACGGGCTTGGTGCGCTCGCTGAGCGCGAGCAGTGCTCCTCGTCGTCAGGCAGCAGGGCTCAAATGCATTAGAATGCATGCATGCGCACTACCGTCGAGCTGTCAGAGCCGGTCTATCAACGCTTGAAGTCCGTGGCGGTCGATCGGGGAATTCGTGGCTTCTCACCGATCGTCGAGGAAGCGCTCAGCGAGTACTTCCAGTCCGCGCGTCAGCGCAGCCGCCGAGCCGAGGCGATCGCGGCAGGCAGAGGCGCATGGAGCGAGATGGATCTGGAGGAGTGGGAGCGTGAGCGCGAGCAGGCATGGGCGACGTGGCCACTGTCCCCGTCCTAGACTCCGATGTTCTGATTGATCACCTGCGCGACGCTGGCCCTGGGCGCGAGTTGGTGAGTGAGCTGGCAAGTCGATCCGCGTTCAGGATCACCGCTGTGACCGCCTTCGAGCTGGCGCTCGGGCGTGAATACGCTCGCAACCCTGCTCCAGCTGACGCTTTGCTGGCTGCGCCGTGTCTGATGCTGACTCGCGAGGCCGCGATCCGGGCCGGTGGGCTGCTGCGTGAGCTGCGCGCTGAAGGCACTGCGATCGATGTGCGAGACGCGATGCAGGCCGGCATCTGCCTAGAGGCGGGCTTGCCGTTGGTGACACGTAACGTGCGTCACTTCGCGCGTGTGCCCGGGCTTGAGGTGGACGAGCCTGTGCGCTGGTCTCGCTCGTAGCGAGTCCCTTGCTGGCTAGATCTCGGGTCCTAGCCAAACATCGTGGACCTAGCCTGTCGGGGCTCAAGGGCCGTGCGAGCAACTCCGAAGCATTTGGAGATGGGAGCTCCACCACCCCTGGCTGACCAACGTCCGCTTGCCACGAACGCGTCACGGCGCGCGACACGCAAAGAGCTGAGTGCGATTGCTTGGCAGCTGAGCGCCGGACGTCCGGCGATCGTCTGGTCGCTGGCGCTGCTGTTCGCATTCAAGAGCCTCGTGGCCGTCGCAGTCGTCGCTTTCCCGCTCAGCGCGCACCAGCCGACCAGCTTTCTTGCGATTGCCGGGGGTGGCTCGCTCGCCGCTGCGTGCGCTACCTGGCTGCTTGGCGCGCGGATGCCGATGCTCTGCTTCGAGCTGCTGGCTGCCGTCGGCGCCCTGGCGACCAGCGGGCTGGTCGCACACGCCCAGACGACCGGTGGCATGATGGTCGCCGCGTTCTCCTACCCTTGGATCGCGATCTACGCTGCGCACTTCTTCCCACGTCGCGTGGTCAATACGCTCGGCGTGCTGATCACCTTCGGGTTTGCCGCAGGGCTCGTGATCAGTGACTTGCCGCACGCCACCGTCTACTGGATCGTCGTGACGGCAACGGTGTGGTCGATCTGTGTCGTGCTGGGGGGGTTGAGCGAGGGCTTGCGCCGCCAGGTCGACACCGATCAGCTCACCGGTACGCTTAACCGGTCTGGCTTTAAGACAGCGGCGCTGCGCGAGCGAGCGATCGCCGACCGCGGGGGCGCACCGCTAACGGTCGCGGCAATCGACCTCGACGACTTCAAGCAGATCAACGACGGCGCAGGTCACGCCATCGGCGATCGACTGCTTGTGATGCTTGCGAGCGAATGGCGTGCGCGCCTGCGGCCCGGTGACATCCTCGCGCGGCACGGTGGCGACGAGTTCGTGGTGTTGCTTCCCTCGACCTCAGAGCCCGAAGCGCACTCGGCACTGGCGCGTCTGCACACCGCGGATGTCCCGGTCGGCTGGTCTGTCGGCGTCAGTGAATGGCTTGAGGGCGAGGACCTGGGAACCGTGTTGGCACGCGCCGACACGTTGCTCTACGAGGAAAAGCGCTTGAAGTCGGGCCGTTCATTGGAGCGTAGCCAACCCCCACTTCACTGGCTCGCGCCGGCGCGAGCGATAAGCGGCCCGTGGTCCTAGCGTCCCTACTTGATGAAGAGCATCTCCGAGTACTTCGGTAGCGGCCACAGGTCGTCGGCGACTAGCCGCTCCAGACGGTCGGCGACGTCGCGCACGTCCTCCATCGCGACGATCACCGAGTCGCGCATGTAGACGGCCTCCTTCTGCGGTGAGCTGTCGGGGTGGTTCTCGTCGAGGTTTGCATCCTCGAGCTTCAGCAGCGCGAAGTGCAGCTCTTTGATCAGCGGCTCGATCTCACCGACGAGCTCTGGCAGGCCGCTGGCCTGGAGTTCGGTGAGGTAGCGAACCGCCGCCGGAAGTACCATCGTGCGCGCTATCGAGGCTGCGGTCTCGGCCTCGATGTTGATGTTCATCACGTACTGCTCGGTGAACACGTCGTAGCGGGACTCGAGCTCGCGCTTGGAAAGAACTTTGTACTTTTTGAACGCCGCGACGGTCGCTTTCTCGACGATCCATGGCAATGCGTCGGGCGTCGTTTTGAGGTTGGCCAGGCCGCGTTTCTCGGCCTCCTTGTGCCAGGCCTCGGAGTAGCCGTCGCCGTCGAAGACGACCTGCTTGTTCGCCTTCCAGGCGTCCTTGACGACGCTGGTGACCGCCTTCTCGAGTGTGGTCGAGCCTTTCATGGCCGCTTTCAGCTTCTCCGTCAGCTCGTCGACCGATTCGGCGACGATCGTGTTCAGCACCGTGTTCGGCCAGGCCGGCGAGGAGTTCGAGCCGAGCGCGCGGAACTCGAACTTGTTGCCGGTGAAGGCAAACGGGCTCGTGCGGTTGCGGTCGCCACCGTGTAGCGGCAGCGGCGGCAGCACCGGCGTCCCGAGCCCGAGGAACGAGCCGGGCTTCGAGCTCTGCGTCTTGCCGGACTCGATCGCGGTGAAGACCTTCTCCAGCTCGGCGCCGAGGAAGATGGAGATGATCGCAGGGGGTGCCTCGTTGGCGCCCAGGCGGTGATCCTGCCCGGCGCTGGCGATCGAGGCGCGCAGCAGCTGCTGATGCTTGTTGACGGCCTGGATGACCGCGGCGCAGAAGAACAGGAACTGCAGGTTCTCCGCGGGCGTCTCGCCTGGCTCGAGCAGGTTGAGCCCGGTGTCGGTGCCCATCGACCAGTTGTTGTGCTTGCCCGAGCCGTTGACGCCGGCAAAGGGCTTCTCGTGCAGTAGGCACACGAGGCCATAGCGGCGCGCGGTGTTCTGCATGATCTGCATCGTCACCATCTGGTGGTCGGAGCCGACGTTGGAGTTCTCGAAGATCGGTGCGACCTCGAACTGGTTGGGCGCGACCTCGTTGTGGCGTGTCTTGATTGGGATGCCGAGCTTGGCCAGCTCGAGCTCCACCTCGAGCATGTAGGCGAGCACGCGCTCGGGGATCGAGCCGAAGTAATGGTCGTCGAGCTCGTGGCCCTTGGGTGGTTTGGCGCCGTACAGCGTGCGCCCGGTCGTGACAAGGTCGGGTCGTTCAAAGAAATACTGCTCGTCGATCAGGAAGTACTCCTGCTCGCAGCCCGTGGTCGTGAACACGCGCGAGGCCTCCTCGACGCCGAGCAGCTCCAGGGCGCGGACCGCCACGCCGGAGAGTGCGTCCATCGAGCGCAGCAGGGGAATCTTGTGATCGAGTGCCTCGCCCGTCCAGGAGGTGAAGGCGGTCGGGATGCAGAGCAGCGCGCCGTTGGGGTTCTCGAGGATGAAAGCCGGCGACGTCGGGTCCCATGCGGTGTAGCCGCGCGCCTCGAAGGTCGCGCGGATACCGCCTGTGGGGAAGGATGAGGCGTCGGGCTCGCCCTGGATCAGCTCCTTGCCGGAGAACTCCGCGATCGCGGTGCCGTCCCCGGCCGGTCCATAGAAGGAGTCGTGCTTCTCGGCGGTCGAGCCGGTCAGCGGCTGGAACCAGTGCGTGTAATGGGTCGCGCCCTTCTCCATCGCCCACTCCTTCATCGCCTGGGCGACCTGGTCGGCGAGCGAGGTGTCGAGTGCCTCGCCGCGGGCGAGCGTGCGCTGTAGCGCCTTGAAGACGTGCTTGGGCAGCCGTTGGCGCTGCACCGCCGGGGAGAAGACGTTGGCCCCGAAGACCTGGTTGTTCTGGAGGGTCAGGTCGGGTGAGCCGAGCGCGGCTCCGTTGACGCTCCACTGCGCTGCGGTGACGTTCTGCTGGCGGGTCCTGGGCATAGGCTGAGTCGATTCCTCCTGGAGAAAGAGTGGGGGCCGCGGGCTCTGAGGAGGCACATGGCCGAAGGCAATCGTAATGCCAACCTGTCCGAAGGGGATCACCGGATGGCGAAATCGCGGGCGCTGCGTTTCGACACCCGGCCAAACGCACGAACAGCGCGCTCGGGAACGAGCGCGGTCAGCTCGCTACGGGACGGGCGTGAGCGCGCCGGTAACGATCTTGCCGGTGCTCGGGTCAACGTGCGTCGTCGGCGGCGCGGGCGCAATGTTGACCGCGAAGTGTCCATGCACGGCGCCGCCGGAATGCAGCACGGCCACCGCCTTGCCTGAGAGGCCTGCAGCGATAGCGAAAGTAACTGTGTGCCTGCCGGCCTTGACCGGAACGACCTTCCAGATCAAGGTCTGCGTGGCGCCTGCGGCGAGCGGCCCCAGCGCCCAGGTGTTTACGTAGGCGGTCTGGCCGCCTCCGGGAATGCTGACTTCCTGACTCTCGACCGGAGAGCGCGCGGGCGTGCCCGGACCCTGTTCGATCGCCCAGATCGGTCGCTTGTTGGCGGCCAGTTCGGGGGTCGTGGCGGTGTAGTTGAAGGAATCGACCGTGACCGCCACGTTGGGGACGGTATGCGTGCCGGTGTTTCGCACCCGCAGTTCCATGCGCGCGGGGCGCGCGATCGCCTGGGCGCTCGGGAAGCTCGCGCTGAGAATCTTCATTTCAAAGTGCCCTTTGGCTTCGCCCGCGTCCTGTTGGCCGCCGCCGCCGCAGCCCGCAGCGAGCATTGCGCAGGCCGTGAGCGCTGCGCCGGCGAGCGTTCTCATCGGCGCCCCGAAAGCACGCCGCGACTGCGACCCTGACCGCCACCGAGAACTCTCCACCTTCCCCTCACAATCGCGCCACCTTACCAGCGGGCCTGGCGCCGGGCGATCACTCCCGCGCGGCTGCGGGCTGGCGGTGGCGAAGCGGTGGTGCATGGCGTAGAGTGCAAGCGAGGTCGAGCGCTACCCGAGGAGGGGTTTCGTAGAGATGGTCCGAGGTGCAGCCGAACGGGCGTATTACCCGACGAGGAACCTGCTCGAGGAAATCGGGGACATGATGATCCTCACGGGCAAGACCATCTGGTCAGCCCTGAGACCCCCGTATCCCTACGGTGGTGAGTTCGTGTCGCAGTTCCTGTTCGCGCTGCGGCTGTGCTGGTTTCCGCTGTTGATTTCGACCGTTTGCATCTGTTACGCCGCCCCCGGCTTGCAGGCAGCAAACTTCCTGACGATCTTCGGCGCGCTTGATCGCCTCGGCGGCTTCTTCGTGCTCGGTGCCGTGCGCGAGATCGGCCCGAGCGTGACGGCGATCGTCGTGGCCGGCGTGGCCGGCACCGCGATCACCGCCGACCTCGGCGCGCGCAAGGTGCGCGAGGAGCTCGACGCGCTCCAGGTGCTCGGCGTCGACCCCGTCAAGAACCTCGTAGTACCGCGCTTTCTGGCGCTGATGGTCGTGACCGGCCTGTTCGACATCTACGCGCTGCTGTTCGGCATCTTCGGCGGCATCATCGCCGAGCTCGTCAACAGCCAGCCGCTCGGGCCATTCTGGTCGACGCTGTTCGCCAACGCTTCGACCACCGACCTGTGGGGCTCGGTGTTGAAGACGACGATCTACGGCGCGATCATCGCGATCGTCTGCTGTTACAAGGGCATGGCGGCCTCCGGTGGCGCCGAGGGCGTGGGACGCGCGGTCAACGAGGCGGTCGTGCTCGCCTTCACCGCGATCTTCTCCTTCGACTACATCTTCACCCAGACCCTGCTGGCGACGCACCCGCAGATCCTGGTGATCAAGTAATGAACGAGCTCCTGGCGATGCCGCGTGAATGGCTCGCGGCGACCGGTGAGATCGGGCGCTTCACGGGCAACATCGTCCGCGACGTCTACGGTCTGCGGGTCTTTCGCTTCTTCGGCGAGGCGTTGCGCCAGTGCGGGATCCTGATCGTTGGCTCGACCGCGATCATCTGGACGCTGATGTTCATCCTCGGCTTGCAGTGTGGGATCGAGGGCGCCTACTTCACCGCCGCGCAGGGCGCGCCCGCCTATTCGGGCGTGTTCACCGCCTGGTGCGATCTGCGCGAGATCACCCCCTACGCGTTCGGCTACATGATGGCCGCCAAGGTCGGCACGGGGATCGTCGCCGAGCTCGGCGCGATGCGCATCTCCGATGAGATCGACGCGCTCGAGGTGATGGGACTGAACTCCGTCACCTTCCTCTGCGCGACGCGCCTGCTGGCCGCCTGGCTGGTGCTTCCGTTCATGTACCTGGCGGGCATCGGCGCCGCCTTCCTGGCCTCCTATATCGCCGTCGTGCAGCAGATCGGCTACGTCTCGGGAGGGGGGTATTTCCTGATCTTCTGGCAATTCCAGAATCCACCGGACTTCCTCTACAGCCTGATCAAGGCGATGTTCATGGCGACAGCGATCGTGCTCGTGGCGTGTTACTACGGCTACAACGCCAGTGGTGGGCCTGTCGGCGTGGGTCGCGCGACGGCCAAGTCGATGGTGCTTAACCTCGTGCTCGTGCACATCATCGGCGCGCTCGGCACACAGATCTTCTGGGGCGCCAACCCGCGCGCGCCAATCGGGGGCTGAGTCCATGAGCGAGGCACTTCCGCCCGAGCACGAGGAGTATGCCCACCACACCGGCGCGGCGCACCGTCCGTCGGATAAACCCGACGCGATCGAGTTCATCGACGTGCACAAGTCCTTCGGGCGCAACCACGTGCTGCGGGGACTGAACATGTCGTTGCCGGAGAACCAGATTTCGATGATCCTCGGCCCCTCCGGTACGGGCAAGTCGGTCTGCATCAAGCACATCGTCGGGCTGCTCTATCCCGACGAGGGCGACGTGATCGTCCACGGTCATTCGATTCCGAGCCTGCGCGACGCGGACCTGTTCGAGCTGCGCAAGAAGTTCGGTGTGCTTTTCCAGGACGGCGCGCTGTTTGGCTCGATGAACCTCTACGACAACGTCGCCTTCCCGCTACGCCAGCACACCGAGAAGGGCGAGGATGAGATCGCCGAGATCGTCAACGGACGACTCAAGGAGGTCGGTCTCGGCCAGGCGAACGAGAAGATGCCCAACGAGCTTTCCGGTGGCATGCGTAAGCGCGCCGGCTTTGCACGCGCGCTCGTGCTCGAACCGGACATCGTGCTCTTTGATGAGCCCGACTCAGGCCTCGATCCGGTGCGCACCGCGCTGCTGTGCGAGCTGATCAAGGAGATCCACGCCGAGAACGGCGGCTGCTACGTGGTCATCACGCACGACATCATGTCCGCCCGCCGCGTCGCCGAGCACATCTCGGTGCTATGGAAGGGCAAGATCGTCGAGTCCGGACCCGCGCAGGACCTGTTCGCCTCAGAAAACCCCTTCGTGCGCCAGTTCCTCTCCGGCGAATCCGCCGGACCGCTCGGCATGGAGTAGCGCTGGCGGCGCCTCGTCGTCCCTGGCGGCGTCCTCAGTCGCTCGCCTGCCGAGCAGGCCACGCTCCCTGCGTCCTTGCCAGGAACGACGATCCATCCGCCAGCGGCGCGTCCTACACATCACTTGAGCATTGCCATGACCCGCACGACTAGCCTTCGACTGTGACCATGGCGCGACTCCTCTCCGCAATGGCGCGCTGGGCGGCGGAACGTCCCCGCGCGGTGATAGCGGTCGCGATCGTGCTGGCGCTCGGAGCGGCTGGGCTCGCGCTGCGGCTGCGCCCGACGGCGGCCGCGAGCACGTTCGTGTCCAGCTCGAGCAGCGACTATCGCGCTACGCAGAGCTTCTATCGGAGCTTCGGCGAAGAGCCGATCGCGGTGCTTGTCAGCGGCGACCTGCAGCAGCTGATGCTGAGCTCGGACATCGACCGCCTGATCGGTCTCGAGGGTTGTCTGTCGGGCAACGTCCCCGCCGTCGCGCTTGCCTCCGAGGGCGGCGCGCAGGGGCCGTGCGGGCAGCTCGCGCGAGCGCACACCGTGAAGGTCGTATTCGGCCCGGGGACCTTCATCAACCAGGCGGCCGAACGGATCAACGAAGAGCTCACCACGCAGACCCACCAGGCCGAAGCGCAGGCGCGCCAGGCCGAACGCGTCGTCACGAAAGCGGCGCTTGCACGTGGCTACTCGCCTGCGAGCGCGCGCGCGCTCGGCGCGCAAGCCAAGAAGCTCGAACTCGGCAACTTCCAGAAGAGCCTCGTCACGCTCGCTCTGAAATACGGCCTCACCGCGCGCCCGAGCGTCGACGATGCGAGCTTCGTCTCCTCGGTCGTGTTCGATTCTTCAAAGCCCGCGGGCACGCCCAAGCAGCGCTTCAGCTACCTCTTTCCCAACCGCGACGCGGCGCTGATCTCGGTGCGCATGCGCTCCGGACTGAGCGAAACGCAGCGCACGCGCACGATTGATCTGATCCGTCGCGCGGTTGCGATGGCGCAGTGGCAGCCACAGCACGGAGCGAGCTACAGCGTGACGGGTGTGCCCGTGATCGTCGCCGAACTGACGGGCTCGATCACACACTCGATCGAGCTGCTGCTCGTAGCGGTGCTGCTGGTGATGGCGGCGACGCTCGGCCTCGTCTTCCTGGGACGCCCACGTCTGCTGCCGCTCGCGCTCGCGTTGCTTGCCACAGCGCTCACGTTCGGAGCGCTCGCTGCAGTGGGTGCGTCGCTGACGATCGCCGCCGTCGCGGTGCTTCCCGTGCTCGTCGGGCTTGCCGTCGACTACTCGATCCAGTTCCAGTCGCGTGTGGAGGAGGCGTTCGCGCCGAGCGCTGGGAACGAGGCGCTCGCGTTCAGCGAGGGGTCTGAGGTGCCACGCGCGATCGCCGCCGCGGCGGCCCTCGGTGCGCCGACGATCGCGACGGCCGCCGCGGCGAGCATCGCGGCGATGCTCGTGCTGGTGCTGTCTCCGGTGCCGATGGTGCGCGGCTTCGGCCTGCTGCTCGTGGTTGGCGTCGCGATCGCGCTGCTCTGCGCGCTGACGGCGGGCGCCGCCGCAATGTCACTGCGCGCGGGGCGCGGAAGGCTCCCCGCTGCCGCGCGAGCGCCGCTGCCGGGCGGCCTGCAGGCCGCATGGCGGGGCGCGCGTGAGCTTGTGCGGGATAACGCGCTCACGCGCTCCTTCAGCGAGGTCGCGCTCGTCGGCGCTGTGCGTCGGCCCGGGCGCGTGCTGTCGGTCTGTCTTGCGCTCGCCGTGCTGGGCTGGGGTCTCGACACGCAGACACACGTCGAGACGGACATCACCAAGCTCGTGCCCCAGAGCCTCCCCTCGCTGCGCGCCCTCAACCAGCTCGAGCGCACCACGGGCGTTGGCGGCGAAATAGACCTGCTGATCGCCGGCTCGAACGTTTCTAGTCCGGCGACGATCGAATGGATGACCACCTATCAGGCCTCCGTGCTGAAGCGTTTCGGCTATAGATCCGGGCGTGGCTGCGGGCGCGCTCCGCTCTGTCCCGCCTTCTCTCTGCCCGACCTCTTTCAGGGGCAGGGCACGACTGCCAAGCTCACGCCGGCGCGGGTCGACGCGCTGCTCGGCGTGATCCCCGCGTACTTCTCCCAGGATGTGATCACGGGCGATCGCCGCTCCGCGACGCTGGCGTTTGGGATCCGCGAGATGAGCCTCTCCGCGCAGCAGCGCCTGATCGACCGGATGAGCGCCTCGCTGCACCCCCCGCCGGGCGTCAGCGCCACGCTCGTCGGCCTGCCCGTCCTCGCTGCCCGCTCGGGCGCGCAGGTCGCTGACCCGTGGCGGCGCCTGGAGACTTTGCTGGCGGGTCTCGCCGCCGTGGCGCTCGTGCTGCTGCTCGCCTTCCGCGGGGATCTGCGTCGGGCGCTCGTGCCGCTGACGCCGATCGTGCTCGCCACCGGCTGGTCGGCGCTGATCCTGTTCGCGGTCCGGGTGCCGTTGAACCCAATGTCGGTCACGCTCGGCGCGCTCGTGATCGCGATCTCGACTGAGTTCAGCGTGCTCCTATCCGAGCGCCACCGGCAGGAGATGCTTGCCGGCCACGATGCGATCGAGGCGCTGCGACGCAGCTACCGCCGTACCGGGTCGGCTGTCGCCGCTTCGGGCGCGACGGCGATAGCCGGCTTCGGCGTGCTCGTCCTCTCAGACATTCGGATGCTGCGCGACTTCGGCCTCGTCACCCTGATCGATCTCAGCGTCTCGCTTGTCGGCGTGCTGATCGCGCTCCCGGCGGCGCTCGTGATCGCGGCCGGCGCGGTCGAGCAGGGGCCCGAGCTCCCGCCCCAGCGGCGCGGAGCGCTTCGTGCGCTGACGGCGCGTTTGCGCGCTCGCCGCACGGGATCTCGCGCGAGTGGAGAGGCGCGTCGTGGCCCCGCCTGAGCGGGCGGGTGGGGAGGAGCACTGGCCCGCTGAGCCGGGGATGCCGGTCGCCCGCAGCGGTGAGCCGCCCGCGCCGCCGCGCTACGGGCGCTACGTTGGTCTGCTCGCTGTCCTGATCCTGATCCTGATCACGATCAACACGATCGTCACCAAGCCCCACGGTGGCAGCGGCTTCGCGCGCGGGGAACACATCGCGCCGTTCGCCGTGCCGCTCGCCCTCAGCACACTGGGTGGCGACGCCAACGTCGCCACCCACGCCGACCAGGGCTCCGCGGGCGCCGTGCCGGCATGTCAGGTGCGCAAAGCGTCGGTCCTGAACGTCTGCGCGCTCTATGAACGCTCGCCGCTCGTGCTCGCGCTGTTCGTCAACGGGGGTTCCTGTCCCGGCATCCTCGACGAGATGCAGGCGCTCGCGCCTGCGTTTCCCGCCGTACGCTTCGCGGCCGTCGCGATTAAGGGCGACCGCGCCAAGCTGCGGCGCCTCGTGCGCGCGCGGGGACTCTCAATACCTGTCGGGATCGACAACGACGGCGCGCTCGTGGTGCTCTACAAAGACGCGAGCTGTCCGCAGGTGAGCTTCGTGCTGCCGGGGGGTGCGATGCAGAGCGCCGCGCTGTTGCGGCGCGTGCCGCTCGCCGATCTGCGCAGCCGCGTCATGCGCCTGCTCGCCGCGGCGCGCGCGGGGGGCTGGTCGCCCACGGTGCGATGAGCAGCCCGGCGGGGCCGGAGATCGGCTGGCGCGCGTTGGAGGTGGAGGAGGAGCTGCCGGGACTGCGCCTGCTGATCAGTCAGGTCGAGGTCGGGCGCCGCACGCCGCTGAATGCCCGCTCTCCGGCGGACGTCGAGGCGCGGCTGCGCGAACTGTCGAGCAAGATCCGGGGCGCCCGCGCGGTCGGCATGCGCCGCGAGGCGGTGCCCGGTGCATATCGCGTCTTCTATCGCCACATCGGACTCGACCCGGACGTGGTGCGCACGCCGATCGAGGCGGCCGTGCTGGAGCGGATGGTGCGCGGCGCCTTCCTCACGGGAGGTCTGCTCGAGGACGTGCTGCTGATCGCGCTGCTCGATACCGGGGTGGCGGTGTGGGCGCTCGACGCGGCCACGATCGACGGGCCGCTCGGGATCCGCACGAGCGAGGAGGGCGAGCCGCTCGGACGCGCCACGCACTCGCGTCCACTGCCGGCTGGGCGTCTCGTCGTGGCCGACTCCTCGGCCGCGCTCGCGGTGCTCTTCGGCGAGCTCGCTCCGGGACATCGTGCGAGCACTGAGACGCGCCGGCTCGCGATCTTCGCCGTACAAGTCGCGGGTGTGCCCACGCTTTACGCCGAAGAGGCGCTGTGGTCGTGTCGGGCGGCTCTGGAGCACCCCTGAGGACCGCTAACGTCGCTTGCGCGCGCTGGTAGAATTCTTGACTCCGGTAAGCCGGGAGGAGGAGCGCACGTGTCGCAGTTCGAGCAGCTAGCCGATCGAGTCGCTCCCGAGTCGTCGATCGGGACGCGCCGGCTGGTGGGAGACGTGACCAGGGTCGGCGGCGAAGGCGCTGGCGTGCAACGCACGGCGCGCAAGTCGCTGAAGGCGCAGATCGCCAAGCTCGAGCACGACATCTCGGCGATCGTCGTCGAGCGCTTTCCCTTCATCGCGGCACCCAGCCCCGCGAGCGTGAGCACGGGGGCGCAGCGCGGCGGCCCTTGCCTACCCGACCTCGCCGAGCTCGAGCGTGCCCGCGATCGTCTTGCCGGAATGCTGCAGGATCTTCGCGGTGAGGCTGCGCTGCGCAGCGAACGCGAGCGTGCCGCGCGCGAGCAGCTCGAACAGATGAAGCTGGAACCCGGGCGCTACCGCTTCGTGCGCCTACCCGTCAGCGAGCTCGGCCAGGGCGGATGCGGGGTCTGGGAGGTGCGACCCCGCCTCGGCCTGATCGGGATGCTCGCGGGCTGGTGGCAGGTCAAGCTCTCGTCAGGCTGTCCGTTACCCAGGGGGTCGCGCCCCAGGCGCGATCCCGATCCACACCGGCGCAGCCGAGCAACGCGGCGAGCGTTCGGCGCTGACGCTCGGTCATCGAGCCGACGGTCTTCTTCTCAGACATCGGGATCTGGGAGAGGAACTTGCGGCAGCGCGTCTGTCCCCAGCGGCGCTGGCTCATCAGCAGGTCGGCGACCGCCATGCTCTCAGCCTCCCAGGGGCACTCGAGGATCACCTCGGCGACCTCGACCTCGCCTACGGCTACGCGCCGCTTGAGCTCAGCACGCGCGAGGCGGACCTTGTTGGCGCGTTCCAGTGCGCGCATGTACTGGGGACCGGCAGGGGCAACCGTCGCTGTCGCGTTCATTTTGCGCAATCTCCCCGTCGCCGCCACGGCGAACCTCGCGCGGCGGTCAACTTGCTTGCTCGATTTTTTTACAAGAACACGCTCGGTCTGGCCGTACGGTGTCAGCCCGTGAAGACTCACGGGCGACGTTCCCGGCAATCACATCCCTCAGCGGCTACTAGGGCGGACACCGAACGGTCATGCAGAGCGCAATCGAGAAGCTATGACAGGACAGGGTGTTCGGTCAACCGCGCCGCTGGCGGTTCGTACGCTAGAAGCGGCCTTTTTCGTTCGCCGCGGCACTTGTGAAGAAATGGACAAGCGCCGGTGCCGCGCGCCGGTCGACGTCAGCTCTCCGCGGGTCCCGGCAGGGGGCCGTGCTCAGCCTCGAAAGAGAGCTTGACCTGGCTGAAGATCTCCAACGCCCGCTCCAGCGTCGGGGCGTCGTGCGTCGCCATCACGCTCGTACGCAGCAGTGCGCCGCCGGGCGGCACGGCCGGATGTAGCGCCGTGTTCACGAACACGCCCGCGTCGTAGAGGGCGCGCCACAAGAGCGCCGCCTTCCAGTCGTCGCCGACGAGGATCGGGACGATCGGCGTGACGATGCTTGCGTCCCCGCTCGCGCCGGCGTGCAGGCCGGGCGCATCGCTCTGGACCCCCGGTGCGTCCGGCAGCGACTGTGGCGAGACGACCGCAAAGCCGCGCGCGTGCAGCCCGTCGCGCAGCAGTTGGGCATTCTCGAGTACGCGGTCCAGCAGCGGGGGGCCGTCGGCGGAGCGCAGCACGCGCAGCGCCGCGAGCGCCGCGCCGACCGCCGCGGGGACGGCCGAGGCGGTGAAGAGGAAGGCGCGCGAGGAGATGCGCAGGTAGTCGATGACCTCGTGTGAGCCCGCCACGAAGCCGCCGCAGGAGGCAAGCGACTTGGAGAAGGTGCCGATCCGCAGATCGACGCGCTCGCCGACGCCGAGCAGTTCAGCGGTGCCTGCGCCGCGCGCGCCGAGCACGCCGGCCCCGTGTGCCTCATCGACCATTAGCCGCGCTCCATAGCGCTCACAGAGCGCGCAGATCTCGCGCAGCGGCGCGATGTCGCCCTCCATCGAGAAGACGCCGTCGACGACCACGAGCACGCCGCCGCCGTCGCCCTGGGCACGCTGCAGCATCTTCTCGAGCTTGTCGAGGCGGTTGTGGCGGAAAGGTCGGAGCTTGGCGCGCGAGAGCAGGCAACCGTCGAGGATCGAGGCGTGGTCGCCGGCGTCGACGATGACGGTGTCCGAAGGCCCCAGCAGCGTGCCGAGCACGCCGAGATTAGCCTGATGACCTGTGCTGAAGACGAGCGCGTCCTCGGTGTTCATCCACTCGGCGATCTCGCGCTCCAGTTCGAGGTGCAGCGGGATCGTGCCGTTCAAGAGGCGCGATCCGGTCAGGCCGGTGCCGTAGCGATGCAGGGCGTCCTCGGCGCCCTGCATGACGCGCTCATCGCCTGTCAGCCCAAGGTAGTTGTTCGAGCCGAGCATGATCCGCTCGGCGCCCTCCATCTCCACGACCGGCATCGCCGGCGAGGTGAGCACGTGGAAGTAGGGCAGCACGTCGGCCTCGCGCGCCGCCGCCAGAACGGCCGAGCGCTCGTGGTCGCGGACCTTGGCGAAGACATCGATGGAGGTGTGCATGTAGGGTGCCTCGCCAGTGGGTGTCGAAGTCAGAGCGGTCTCGGGCGCGAGAGATCTAAAGGCCTTCATCGACCTGCCGTTCAGCCTGCATGCTAACCACCCGCAGTGGGTGCCACCGCTGAAGCTCGAGCGGCGCATCTTCCTCAATCGCCGTCTCAACGCGTTCTTCAGCCACGGCGAGGCTGAGTACTTCCTGGCTCGCCGTGAGGGACGTGTCGTCGGCCGCGTCACGGCGCACGTCAATCACGCGTTCAACGACTACCAGCAGAAGAACTGGGGCTGGTTCGGGTTCCTGGAGTTCGCCGACGACGCCGAGGTGCTCGACGCGCTGCTCGTCGCCGCCGAAGAGTGGCTGCGCGCGCGCGGCAAGGAGCGCATGGTCGGCCCGGCCTGCTTCGCGATGAACGACGAGAGCGGCATCCTGATCGAGGGCTTCGAGCTGCGCCCGATGATCGTGCAGCCGTGGAACCCGCCCTACTACCAGCAGCGCGTCGAGGCCGCGGGGATGACGAAGGCGATGGATCTGCTGATGTGGAACCTCGAGGTCTCAGATCGCGAGAAGGTCCTTCCGGTGATCTTCGAGCTCGCCGAGAAGGTCCAATCCGAGCACGGCATCCGCGTGCGCCCGATGCGACGCCGCCAGCTGCGCAAGGACATGGACGCCTTCGCCGAGGTCTACAACTCCGCCTGGTCGAAGAACTGGGACTTCGTGCCGTTCTCCAAGAAGGACCTCGACGCCTATGCTCAGGAGCTGCAGCTCGCGTTCGACAAGCACTGGTTCATGATCGCCGAGCGCGAAGACACCGGCGAGGTGGTGGGCATGGCGATCACCGTGCCGGACCTCAACCAGGTGCTCGCGCAGATGCACGGCAGGCTGCTTGCCGCTTCGGCTGGTGGAAGTTCCTGACGAAGGGCAAACGGATCGACCGCGTGCGCGTCGGCTTCCTCGGAGTCAAGCCGGAGTACCAGCACACGGGGGTCGCCGCGAAGCTCTACGTCGAACACTTCAACGCCGCCGCCGTGCGCCCGCAGACCGGGCGGCGAGATGGGCTGGATCCTCGAGACGAACACGCCGATGAACCGCGGCATGGAAGCGATGGGCGGGCGTGTGGTCAAGCGCTACCGCGTTTACGAGCGTCTGCTGTAGAAGCGATCTGGGGCGCCCTCTACACTTCCCACGGTGAGCGAGGCGTCGCAGTCCGAGGCAGGATCCGCTGAGGAGGAGATCCTCGACGGGCTACCCGTGCTCGCCGAACAGCCGCGGCTCGTGCGCGATCGCGAAGACGAGCCCGGCGCTGCTCTCGAGCGCTCCGCGGGCAACATGATGCCGGCGGTACAGGCCGCGGCTGTGGCGGCCGGAGGGTTCGTCGCAGGTGCCGCGGTCGTCGGGCTCGTGCATCGCCGCCGCCGTCGCTCGCTGCTGCTCTCCAAGGGTCGCCGCGGCGCGGGCAGGCTCGGCGCGCGGCTCTCGTGCGAGCCGGGCGGGTGAGCTCATTCAGATCGTCGGGTCTCGCTCGTTGCTGCTCGACGTGCACCTGCTGGCGGCGAGATCGCTGAGGACACGCTGAGCCGCCTGGTCGAAGTGCGCCAGGAGGTGCTGCCGTGCGGGCCGTTTCGCCTGCCGCGGCGAAACGGGATGGACGGGATGCTGCGCCGCCGCGGAGGGGTGCTCGAGCGGCTGCTGCACCAGGACGAGCAGCCCGTGCTCGTACGCATCGCCGAAGGCCCGAGCGGCGTGCATTTCGCGGCCTACGCGGCCAGCCGCGCAGGCCGCCTGCCACGGGATCGAGCGGATGCGCTTCACGCTCGGCGTCGATGAGGATCTGCGGCCATTTCTGCGCGCTCACGCCCGCGACCCGATGATCGGAGCATCGCTGCGTCGACGCCCGTGGCTGCGCGTGGCGCGTCGCCCTGAGCCGTTCGAGGCGCTAGCCTGGGCGATCTGCGAGCAGCTGATCGAGTACGAGCGCGCTGCTGCGATCCAGCGTCGGCTGCTGGCATCGCTGGGTCGCCGCTGGACGCACGGGCAGGAGCGCCCCTCGGCGCTGCGTGACATGCCTGCGACCACCGTGCTTGGCGGGGACTGCGCCAGCGCGGCTACAGTCCTTCGACCTCGCCGCCGCTCGCGCGCTCGCGCTCGTGCGCGTCGCTCGCGAGGTTGCGCGCGGTCGCGTCGATCTGCACGCCAGCGAGCCGCAGGAGGGATGGCGCCGGCTGCGCGCGATCCCCGGCATCGGCGCCTGGACGGTCGAGATGCTCGCGCTCCGCGGTCAGGGTCGTCACGATCAGCTTCCGGCGGCGGATCTCGGGCTGCTCAAGCTAGTTGGTCGGCGCCTGAGCGGAGGCGACCCCCGGGCACTCGCCGAGGAGCGAGAGGTGCGTGCGCTGTTCGCCCCCTACGGCCAATGGGCAGCGCTGGCGGCGGCGCACATGGACGCCATCTGAGCGCCGTTTGAGGCGGTCGCGGCGGCGCTAACCGCGCCGCGCGCCGAGCCGCGCGCCGCGTGGCGCGCGCTCCTTGCGCACGAGCAGCGCGAAGGTCGGGCAGGCACGCGCGGCGCGGATCGCGTGCTCGACCTGAGAGCCATGCAGCGGCGTGTCGTCGACCAGCGGATAGCCCCACTCGTCGAGCGTGATGCGCTCGGGCAACAGCTCCGCGCACATGCCGTGTGCCTCGCAGGTGATCGGGTTCACCTCGACGCGGTGGCTCATGCGCGTGCCTTCCGCGCGCAGACCCGCATCGCTGACGGGTCGCGACGGCAGCGGTAGCTCTGGTGCTCGCGCGCAGGCCTCGCAGGCGCCGTGACGAGCATGGTCGGCGAACTCGGGCTCGAACACCTCGAGCGCGCTGAGGATCATGTTGACCGCCCCGTCGGGGTGCGCGCAGGCGCCACGGCGCGTGCTCAGCGCCGCGAGTCGCTCGAAGCGCTTGACTGCCTGCGTCTCGGCCGTGCCGCCCGCGATCTCCTCGAGCGTCTGCGCGAGCGCGTCGAGGCCGTGGATGCAGGGCCCGCACTGGCGCGCGCTCTGTCCCGCCATCCAGCGCGCGACGCGTGCCGTTTCGGCTACCGGGACAGGCGTCCGCGGAGAGCAGCAGCACGATGCCGGCGCCGAGCGTGGCGCCGTGCGGGGCGAGGTGTTCCTTCGAGAGCGCCACCCCAGCGAGGTGCTGCGCCGGCGATCCAGGCGCCGGCGTAGCCGCCGATCAAGGCGGCACGTACGCGTGCGGTTGCACCGCCGCTGGCGTCGATCAGCGAGGACAGCGAGGCGCCGTTCTCGATCTCATAGACGCCGGGTGGGCGACCGGGCCGGACAGCGTCACGAGCGTCGAGCCGGGTTGGCTTGAGGTGCCCAGCTGGCGGAACCACTCAGCTCCGTGGCGCGCGATCAGCGCGATGTGGGCGAGCGTCTCGGCGTTGTTGATCAGCGTCGGGCGGCGCCTGAGCCCCTGCTCGAAGGGAAGTGGCGGCGTGAAGGTCGGCAACGCCGGGCCCCCCGCGAGGTAGTTCACGAGCGCTGTCTCCTGGCCCGCGACGTAGTGGCTGGGGACGCTCGCGAGGGTCACCTTCGCCACCGCGCCGCCGGAGCGATCATCGCTGCGTTCGGCGATCGCCTGCTCCATGGCCTCCAGTCCGCCTCCCGAGGACTCGCACGCGCAGACGATCAGCTCATCGGCGCCGACCGCCTCCGCGGCGATCAGGCCGCCGTCGAGCACGAGATGGGGGAGCGTCTCCAGCAGCGTGCGGTCCTTGAGGCTCGCGGGCTCGCCCTCGGCGGCGTTGGCGAGCACGATCGCGCGCCCGCGTGCGCCCGCGACGGCGCGCAGCTTGGTGGCTGTCGGGAAAGCCGCGCCGCCGCGACCCGTCAGCCCGGAGCGCTCGATCTCCTCGATCAGCATCGCGGCGCGATCGCGCTGGCGCCGGCGACGCGCACCCCCGCTGACCGGTAGCGGGCCGTGGAGGGCGAGGTGTTCGGCGAGCGTCACCGCACCCCGTGCGCGGATCCCGCTGAGCAGGCGCGGCAGGGTCGCCGTGGCATCGCGCCGTGCGCGGTTCGCGTGGATGGCGGATCTCGGTCATGGCCGTTCGTGAGGTGCTCATTTCGTGCCCTTCGCGCCAGAGCTGTGTGCGTGTGGCAGCAGCGCTGAGGGCGTGCCTGAGCGCCGCGCCCATTCTGAGCCGAGCGGCCCGTGCGGCAGCCACAGCGCCAGGAACAGCGAGAAGACTCCCGCGCCGCCGAGCGCTGCGCTGCGCGTGCCGAGGTTCGCGGGCCAGCCCGACAGCACGCGCGCCGCGCACCGCCGCCAGCACAGCAGCGGCGCAGGCGATGCTGAGCACTAGCAGCCACGTGGCTTTGACGTCGCTGCCGGTGCCGAAGCCGTGCAGCAGCGCGATCGGCCAGCTCGCATATGTCAGCCAGTGGATCGCGCGCCAGCTGCCGTAGCCCATCCGCTGGCGCAGCAGGCTCGTGAGGATCACGGCGAGGATCAGGTCGAAGGAGATCGCGCCGAGACCCAGCCAGAACGGGCGGTAGGAGCCGACGAAGGGAACGAACGCGTCGAGCAGCCCGATCGGCGCGAAGCTGTCGAGCACCGAGGTGAGGATGTGCGCCACGAGGAAACGCCATCGCCAGCAGCGAGACGTTGCGGTGCAGCGAGTCGACCACGAAGCGCGGCCAGCGGGGCGTGCTGAAGCGCTGCACGTCGAGGACCCCGAGCACGATCGAGATGCGTCAGCAGCAGCAGCGCCACCGCGCCCGTCGAGCGCGTCAGATACCAGTAGAGGCTGGGGCCGCTCGAGGCCAGAAAGCTCATGCCGCGCTCCGCTGCCGCACGGGTGCCTCGCCAAGGGCCTCGGCCTGCGGCCAGCCGCCGACGAGCGTGACGGTCCGATCCCACGCGAGCAGGCGCGCGGGGAGGCCGTTACGTGCCAGCCACGCGCGGCGCCTCGGCGGCGCGCACGAGCGCCGCCGTGCTCGCGATGTTGGCGTCTGCGCAGTCGGCTGCCGCGACGCTCACCGTGCGCCAGCGTGTCGCGCACGGGCTCGCCGGTGGCGGGGTCGATGATGTGGTGCATCGTGCTGCCCGCCGTGGCTCCAGCGACGCACGGCCGTGCTCGACGTGGCCAGGCCACCGCTGCGAATCGTGATCGTCTGCCCCGGGGCATCGGGATCGCTGCGGTGGTCGTCGGTGACGCGGATCCGCCAGCCGCCGCTCGGCGCTGCCCCGCAGGTCGCGATGTCGCCGCCGAGGCTCACGAGCGCGCCGCAGCCGCCGGCCGCGGCCGCGACGGCGGCGCGCACGGTCGGCGGCCCAGGCCTTGGCGGTCGCGCCGAGGTCGAGCTTGATCGCCGGCGGGCACCCTGATCGTCGCGTGCTGCTCGATCGAGCTCGACCGCTCGCCAGTCCGCTCAACGACACGCGCCCTCAGCGCAGGTGGCCGCCTCCGGCTCGTCCGCACGGTGGCTCGAGCAGGCGCCAGTCGCGGTCGTAGCCGGCCAGCTCGAGCGCCTGCCCGACCGTCGGATCGACATCGCCGTCGGTCAGCTCGGCTGCGCGCAGCGCCAGCACGACCGCCTCCAGCAGCAGCGCGCTGACGACGCGCGGACGTCCGGCGCGCGGCGTTCAGGCGCCGTCAGCTCGGAGTCGGCGCGAAAGCGGCTGCACGCGCGGTCGATCGCGGTCCAGCTCGCGCTCGACAGCGGCTCGCGCCGGGGACAGCGCGCCTGGATCGGTGACGCGCAGCACCACGTTGCTGCCGAGCGCCTCCCAGCGCGCCTCTGTGTCGCCGTGCGATCGGGTGGGCGCGTCTCATCTCAGGAGCCGCCAGAGACGACCGGTGCTTCCGGTTCGGGCGCCGCTTCCTGCGGCGCGGTTTCCTGGGCCGGGGCGGTTTCTTCTTGCACCGGAGGCGATTCCCGTTCGGGGGCGGCTTCGTGCGTCGCTTCGGGGGCCGGTGTGGGTGCCGCTTCCTGGGCAGGTTCACTCGGCGATTCTTGGGCAGGTGCGCTTTGCGTTTTCGCGGGCGGCTGCTGGGGGGCGCGCAGAACGCCCGTCGTCGTTTTTGCGCTGCTCTTCCGTTTCGTGTTTGCGCCCTTGCCGCGCGAGGACGTTGAGGCATGCTTGACGGTTTTGCCGGGGAAGGCGTTCGCGGCGACGTCGGAGAGGACGCCTGTGAGGACGACGCTGGCGGCGATCATCCAGCGGTTGATGCGTCGCAGATCGCGCAGCGCCGCGTCGCGCGTGTGGGTCGTGTGTGACCGGTGAGGCATGCGCATCCGTGCTCAGCCGTCCCCTCGAAATACGTGTGTCGCGTGCACCCATGCCGCGAAGTCGGGGATCACGAGCACTGCGAGCACGACGCCGGCCACGAGCGCCGCCGAGAGCGCGAGCACGCGGCCGCTACGCCCGGTCACATCGCTGCTCCACTCCGGGGAGCGACCGTAGTCGGCACGCAGCAGCGGCGGCAGCTCGAGCAGGTGTCCGAGCACGTGCAGACCGGTGAGGGCAAGCCAGACGAAGAAGCTGACCTTGTGAATCGGCAGCAGCGCGCTGCGCGAGGAGGGTCCGATGAACAGCAGCGCCACGCCGCTGGCGAACACGACGAGCGTGGAGAGGATCACCATCGGCGCGAGCACGCGCAGCAGCGCAGGTGGCGGCCCCTTGCGTCGGTAGGGAGGGTTGTGCGGTGTAGTAGCGCAAGAACCGGTAGCCGGTCGTGGCCATCTTCAGCAGCACCGGTGGGATCAAGCAGCATGCCGACGAACAGGTGCACCGAGAGCAGCGGGCGTAGCCTCAGGATCGTCACGCCGATCACGGCGAGCAGCACGAGCAGCAAGACGCCGGTGGCGGCGGTGAGGCGCTCGTTGCCCGTCGTACCGCCGCCCGTCAGCCGCTTTATGAGGGTGGTGCGGGCATAGCCGGGAGCAGGCGCGGTGCGCGCCTGGCGATCGATTGCCATGGGAGAGTGTGTTGATCATGGCTAAGGATCGGGTAACCACTGCATGAGAAAGCTCATCGAAAGCGTACGCAGGAAAATCGCATCGATTGTCGATGCATATCCTGTGAGGCATGGATAACGGGACGCAGGAGGGGGAGCCGCCCGCGGTCGTCCCGGACGATGCGGATGGCGTAGCCGAGACGCCCGAGCACGCGGCCACCGTGCTGCTGATCGAGGACGAGCCGGGGATCGTGGACTTCGTGCGTCGCGGCCTGGAGGCGCAGGGGTTCGTGGTGGAGGCGGCGCTCGACGGTCTCGAGGGTGAACGCCTGGCGCTGAAAGGCGAATGCGACGCGATCGTGCTCGACCTGATGCTCCCGGGTCGCAGCGGGATGGAGATCCTCGCGGCCGTGCGACGCGCGCTGCCGGGTCTGCCTGTGATCGTGCTCACTGCGCGCGGTGAGATCGAGGATCGCGTCGGAGGACTGGAAGCCGGGGCAGTCGATTACCTCGTCAAGCCCTTCTCGATGGCCGAGCTCGTCGCGCGCGTGCGCGCGCAGCTGCGCGTCGTCGCGCACGCCTCGACGAGCACGCTGAGCGGCTGAGGGCATCGAGGTCGATCTGCTCAGCCGCAAGGTGCGTCGCGGCGGCGATCTCGATACCGCTGTCGACGACCGAGTTCGAGCTGCTCGTGTTTCTCCTGCGCCACCACGGCGAGGTCGTCTCGCGCGAGCAGATCCTGAGCTCGGTGTGGGGCTACGAGCACGACCCGGCGACGAACGTCGTCGACGTGTACGTCGGCTACCTGCGTCGCAAGCTCGGACGTCCGGAGGAGCCGGCGCCGATCCACACGGTGCGCGCGGTCGGCTATCGCCTGGGCAGCGCCGGCTGAGGCGGTGAGCTCGCTGCTCGCCCGACTGCACCCGGCCGGCTTGCGCTGGCGGCTGGCGGGCTGGTTCACGCTCGTGACGATCGCCTGCACGGCGATCGTGTTCGTGGCGGTCTATCGCGGCACCGGCACCCAGCTGCGCCACCAGATCGACGGGGAGACGACGCGGCGACGCGCGCGAGCTCGCACACAACCTCGCGCTCGCAAAGGCACGCGACGCCGCGCAGGCTCGCCGCGGCAGCCGCGCCGCTACATCCAGGCGCAGCCCTTCAACGCGAGCTCGACGCTGCTGTTCGCGGTCGTCCCCGGCGCCGGCACGAGCACGAACCGCCCCGAGCTGTTCGCCAGGCAATCGCCGGACAACGGCGAGACGCCCTCCGAGCAGGCGCAGGAGAACCGCCTCTCCGCTCGCCTGCTGCGGTGCTCCGAGCGGCTACTCGCACGCGTCGCGCTCGCCGACGTCGGCGACCTGCGCCTGCTCAAGCGGGTCGTGCACGTGCCGGGCGCCCTGACCGTGACGATCGGCGTCGGCGAGCCGCTCGCGGCCGTCGCACATGCCCAGCGCGGCGTCGCGCGCGCGTTCATCCTCGCCGGCCTGCTGGCGCTCGCGGGCGCGCTGCTCGCCTCCTACCTGCTCGGCTCGCGCCTCTCGCGCCCGCTGCGCCGGATGGCCGCCGTCGCGGCGCGCGTCGATGCGGGCGACCTGCACCCGCGGATCCACCACGCGGGCGGCCAGGGCGAGGAGGTCAAGGTGCTCGCCGACGCCTTCAACCACATGCTCGACCGGCTCGACCGAAGCCTTCGCCGGGCAGCGCGCCTTCGTGGCCGACGCCTCACACGAGCTGCGCACGCCGCTGACCGTGATCCGCGGCCAGCTCGAGGTGCTCGCCGCGCAGAGCGACCCCTCGGCCGAGGAGGTGCGGCGCGTCGAGCGCCTCGTGCAGGCGGAGATCGCGCGCATCAGCCGCCTGGTCGACGATCTGCTGCTGCTCGCCAAGACCGAGCAGACCGAGTTCCTGCGGATCGAGCAGATCGAGCTCGCGCCCTACGTCGAGGAGCTGTGGGACGGGGTCAGCCTGCTCGCGATCTCGTCGCTTCGAGCTCGTCGACGTTGCCGCCGGGTACGCTGCGCGCCGACCCCGACCGGCTCGCGCAGGCGCTGCGCAACCTGGTCGGCAACGCGATCGAGCACACCGCTGCCCGAGCGGGGCATCGTGCGCATGCGCGTGCAGGCGCGCCGCGAGCGGACGCATGCGCTTCCTCGTCGAAGACGACGGGCCAGGGATCCCGCTCGAGCAGCGCGAGCGCGTCTTTCACCGCTTCCACCGCACCGACGCCGCGCGCGACCGCGCCTCTGGCGGCACGGGTCTCGGGCTCGCGATCGTGCGGGCGATCGCCGAGGCGCACGGCGGTTCGGTACGGCGCCGGCGCCTCGCCGGAGGGCGGGGCGCGGATCGAGCTCGAGCTGCCGGGGTTCCGCGCGAGCGCGGCGCGGGCGACGGGCGCGAGCAAGGGTGAGGCGCAGGCCGCGCCCGCGGGTGTCTCGGGCCGCCTCGGCTGAGCCGGCGCTCGCGGCTAGGTGGCTGCGACGGGTATGTGGTAGCGCCGCGTGCGCGGGTCCTGCTCGAGCAGCCCGACGGCCAGGAGTGTCGTCAGGTAGCGGTGTGTGGTGCTCGGACTCATCTCCAGACGCGTTGCCACGTCGGTAACCGCGAGCGCGCTCCCGTCAGCCGGAAAGCAGGCGAGTACCAGCAGCCCGAGCAGCAGCGAGCGCGACATGCGCGGGCTCTTGGCGAGCTCCTTGAACTCGGCCGCCGTCGTTCCGCGTTCAGTGAGTCCGTGCAGCAGGTTGGACACCGTGTCGCCATCGGTGCTGCGGCGCACGACGCGCTCGAGCTGCGTGCTGGTCAGCTCTATGGAGATTCCACTGCCGCTCATCGCGATCCAATCCGGAGGTAATCGCGAACCGGGCGCCGAGACGCCCGGCCCGCTCACTGGCGAGACGAAAGCGGGATTTGGCCCGTAGACGCTACAAGCGCCTAACGTTTCTGATCCACGCGCTGCCGATCATCTCCGTGCATCTGGGTGTGGACAAGTGGAAAGTCCAATACTTGAGTTTCGAGTCTTCATGGTCGCGGCGGCACGCCGTCCTCGCAGCACGAGCATCGTCGGCGTCGCGAGCGTTCCCATCGTCTCGAGCACGCGGCCGGAAACCAACTGCGTGGCCGTCGCGGTGGCGGCGGGGTCCGACAGGTAGAAGCTCGTCATTGCCGCGACGATCATCGCGTGCTGTGTGCCCTGGGAGAGGCGATCGGTGGCGTCGAACGCGTGCATCGCGATTGCGCTCAGGCGGGTCGCGGCGTCCTCGCTGGAGGGGTAGTGCGCGACGAGGCTGTGGTGTCCTGCTGCGACGTCTGCGCTGTGGTCGATCAGGCTGTCCAACAGCACGTGCAGCGCGCCGATCCAGGGGAAGTAGGCGCTTTCCAGCGCGCGCGCCTCGGCTCTGCGCAGCAATGGCTCGGCGGCCGCCGCAAACAGCGCGAAGACCCCGAGCGAGGAGGCCGTGGCCGCGGCCGTCTCCCACCAGTGCAGCGCGCTGCCGAGCGGTGTCACGTCCGCGGCCCACCGCGCGAGCGAGCGCTGCTCCGGTCTGTGGTTGAAGGCCTGATAGAGAGCCATCCGTCGGGCGGCACGTAGCACGCCGTCGGCGACCACGGCGTAGGAGGGCAGGAGCGCCAGCGCGCCGCGACAGGTGTCGATCAGGCTCCTGATGTAGCCGTTATCCTGGCTGCCCGGGTGGTGGCGGTAGTAGTCCGCGTGCGCCGCACCCGGCTGCAGCGCTCTGAGCAACGCAAGGTGCAACTGCGCGCCGTTGGCCGCCGGGTCGCCGCAGGGCTGCTCGGCGAGCGTGTCGACGTAGTCGTAGGTCGCCTGGAACGCGACGGCGGCGCGTATGACGCTGCTACGCACCGAGCGCGGCGCGAGCACCGCGAAGGCCGCGGCTCCTTCGAGGTTGCCACGCTCGGCTCGCTGCGTGCTCAAGGCTAGGTGGCGCAGCGTCGGATCGGGGATGCGCTGCGCATGTCGTTGCCAATGGCTCAGCTCGCGCGTCACCTGAGGGAAGACGCCGAGCCAGTAGCGCCGCGCGGCTCCGGCGAAGGTCTGTGCCAGCGCGAGTCTGCTGCGGCTGGCGACAGCGATTCGAACAGTTTCGCGGAGTGAACAACGCGCTCATAGTCATTCCTGAAGGCTCGCGCGCGCCGGTGCACGTGCAGCGGCGAGTCCCGGGAGCGCGATCACCGCGAGCGTGATCAAGGCCAGCAGCGCGAGCGTCAACAGCACGCGATCCACGTCGGCGGAGAACGGGGCGGGGAAGCCCGTGCTCAGGCGCAGCCAACGACTCGCGAGCGCATGGCCGTAGACACCGGCGAGTGCGCCGATCGCGCAGCCGACGCCGAGCACGATCGTGCTCTCGAGCAGGAGCGAGCGCCACAGTTGTGCGGTCCCATAGCCCTGGATCTTCAGTGATGCCAGGCGCGCGCGCCGCTGCCATACGGCCGCGCTCAGCGCTGAGGCGACCGCGAGCGCGGCGGCGATCAGGATCAGCGTGGAGATCTCGCTGAGCGCGCGCAGCCCCTGGCGCGAGTCGGCCGCGTACTGCGCGTGCCGTTCATCGAGTGTCTGGACCCCGAGCCCCGGTCGCGGCCCGATCGCGTGCAGCACCGAGCGCCGGCCGGCCTGCGCGGAGACTCCGGGCAGGAAATTGACCTCGAGCGCCGTCGGCTGGGTGCTCTGCCAATGCGCCTGATAGGCGGCTGTGCTCATGATCACCGCGCCGGGCGACCAGCCGAGGTTGGTTGTGATCGCCGCGACACCGAAGCGGGTCGGTCCGCTCGGCGTGGGCAGCGTGAAGTGTGCGCCGATCCGCAGATGGTGTTCGGCTGCGAAGCCGTCGGAGATCGTCACCCAGCTACCGCTGCGCACGAGCGCGGCAGCGCGCGTGGGGCTGCCGTGCAGGATCTGGCTGGCTGGGATCGGGCGGGCATCGCCGGGCGGACGTGCGACGATCCACAGCCGTCGCGGACCAACGTCGAGGAAGCCGCCCTGGTAGGCGCGAACCGAGCGCACGCCGCTCGCGGCGGCGATCTGCTGCTGTGCTCCGTCGGCCAGGAACGGGTTGGTGGTGAGGTCGTTGCCGCCCGTCGTCACCCAGACCTGGGCGGTGCCGAGGTATTCGCTGAAGTTGGCGTCGAGGCCGTGCAGCAAATCGAGCCGTGCGCCGCCGATCGCGACGCTGCCGTACACAGCGAGCGCCGCCACACCCGCGAGCGCCACCGAGCGGGTCGTGACCGCCCGCAGCTCGGAGACGACGACGATCAGGGCGCTGCTGCGGACCCGTTCGCCGATCCAACAAAGGCCCCGCGCGACGCCGGCGAACAACGCCGGAATCGCACCCAGCGTCGTCATCGCGAGCGCGACGCCACCGACGATGGTGAGGTGCGATTCGAGCAGCACGACCACGCTCAGCAGGATCGTCGCGAGCACGCTCGCGAGCGCCAGGCGCAGCACCGTGGCACGCGCGAGGACCTCGCTCGCGCCGCCCGCGCGATCGCGCAGCACTGCGTCGGTGGGGCGACTCGGGCGCAGGTCGAGGATCGGCGAGAGCGAGGCGAGCACCGTCGCCAACACGCCGCAGCCGAGCGCGATCAGAACCGTGCCCACGTGGAGGATCTCCTGGGAGCCGACCGGAAAGGCGGTGATCAGATAGGCCGGGACTCGGTGCAGGAAGGCGCTCGAAAGCAGTACCCCCAAGAGGACGCCGGCGCCAGAGGCGAGCAGGCCGAGGACGAGCGCCTGAAAGCCGAGCAACACGACGATCTGACGCCAGTCATAGCCCTGCATGCGCAGGTCGGCCACGAAGCGACGTCGCTCGGGCACGGTCAGCAGCATCGCGTTCAGCGCGAGCAAGAACCCGACCATCACGCTGATCGCGGCGAACAGGGAGGTCGACTGGTTGTTCGGCTTGGCTGCCTCGTCCAGCAGCTCGAGCTCGTGGTCGGCGGCGCTGACGTCCAGGCGCCCCGAGGCGATCGCCTCGAGCTCGTGTGCGACGTGGCGGTCTGCGCCCACGCGCGGGCGCACGAGTATCTGGCTGACACGGCCCTGCATCGCGGTCAGGCGCTGAGCGGGGGAGAGAAGCGTCACGGCCACGGGACTCGAGGCGAGCGCGCCGAAAGTCGTGCTGTCGAGGATCGCTCCCACGCGGATCGTCCGGGCCTGGCCGCGCGCGAGGATCGTAACCCGCTGCCCCTGCGCGACCGCTGCGCTCGCGGCGACCTGCGCCGGCAGGATCAAGCCGCCTGCGAAGCGGAAGCCGCCGGGCCCGAAGTCCTGTGTCCCGATCCCGCCAAGCGTCGTCACCGTCGGGCTGACGCCGAGCAGCTGGATCGCCTCACGGCCACCGCTCGCTCCGACGATCGTCACGTTCTCGCGCAGCACGGCCGCCGCCGCCGTGACGTCGGATAGTCCCTTGACCTTGCCCAGCAGCGACTGGTCGAAACCTTCAGCGGAGCGGGAGCTCAGCTGTAACCGGGCGGAGCCGACCACCTGGTGGATCAGTTCCCCGGCCGAACCTGTGAGGCTCGTGTTGGCGACAAGCACGCCGAGCACGAGCGCGACACCGACGGCGATACCGCTGCCCGCCAGCAGCTCCTGGATCGCGTGCGCGCGCAGCCGCAGGCGATAGAGGTGTACCAGCATGCTCAACCGCACCCCCGCGATGCGGGGATTGGCGAGGCGGCTCACGGCGCCGTCGAGGCGAGCTCTGGATCCATCCCGTCGAGGAGATGTCCATCGCGCAGCGTGTGCACGCGATCGACGAGCTCGATCGCGTCGGGATCGTGTGTGACGAGCACGCCGGGTATGTGGCGCTCGTGGCAGATGTCGCGCATTAGCAGCAGGATCTCCCGGCTGCGCTTGGAGTCAAGATTGCCGGTGGGCTCATCGGCGAGCAGCAGGCGCGGCTCGTTGGCGAGCGCCCGCGCGATCGCGACGCGTTGGCGCTCGCCCATCGAGAGCTGTTCCGGCGCTTGCTCAAGGCGCTCGCCGAGCCCGACCCGCTCGAGCCAGGGCCGCGCCAGTCGGCGTGCCTCGCGCAGCGTGTGCCCGGCACCAGTCAGCTTGATCGTCGCGTTGTCGAGCGCGGAGGTGTGGGGCATGAGGTGAAAGGACTGAAAGACGAAGCCGACGTCGCGTCGTCGGTAGAGCGAGCTGTCGCGCTCGGAGAAGGCGCCGATGTCGCGATCTTCGAAGAGCACGTGGCCACTATCCGGCGCGGTCAGTCCCGCGGCGAGCATCAAAAGCGTCGTCTTGCCCGATCCGCTGGGGCCGTAGAGCGCCACGAACTCGCCGCCGGAGACATGCAGGGAGACGCCGTCGACGGCGCGCACGGTCTCGCTCGCGCTCGGATAGTGCTTGGTTACCTCGCGCAGCTCGAGCGTGCTCACTACCCCGAGCGCTCCGCTCGCGCCAGGCGCAGGTTTGGCAGCGATACCACCGAGCCCTGCTCGACCGTCGAGCACAGCTCGCCGTCGGCGATCGACATCAACACCGAGACCCCCTGCAACGCCGCCATCTCCTCGGAGGCGACGAGGAGCGCCATGCCGCGCTCCTCTGCGGCCGAGCGCAACAGTCTGTAGAAGCGGTCGCGGTCGCCGAGGTTCGGCATCTGCGCAGGTTCGTCGAGTACCAGTAGCCGCGGTGCGCGAGCCAGCGCTCGCGCCAGCATCACGCGCGTACGCTCTGTCAACGACAGCGACGCCGCGGTCTCCTGCGCGCCGGTGGCGCCGACGCCGACCTGCTCGAGGATCGCGAAGGCCCGACGCCGCGCCTCGCGCATCGTCAGGCCCTCGCTGCCCAGCGCGGTCGCGACGTGGTCGACGACGCTCTCACCGGGGTTCGCGCGCCAGTCGTTCACGGACATGAAGGCGATCGCCTCACGCAGCAGCCTGCCGCGCTCGCTGGCGGTCATCTGGGCCATGTCCCTGCCTTCGAAGCGGACCGTGCCCGAGTCGGCCAGCGTGATTCCCGCGGCCATGCGCAGCAGCGTCGACTTGCCCGAGCGGCGCGCCCCGTAGACGCCGACCGAAACACCGGCCTCGATCTCGAGCGAGACGCGATCGAGGATCAGGACCTCGCGCTCGCCGTCGAGATTGCGCTTGCTCACATTCAGGAACGACAGCAGCGGGGGCATCGATCGCGCGGCTACTCGCTGCGTTGTAGGAACTCGTTGATCCGCCGTCGCGTACGCGCCGCCCAGTCGACCTCGGTCTGCAGCTGCGCGTAGACCGCTTCGCGGGTGCAGTCCATGCACAGCGCGGCCCAGGAGCGCGCTTCGCCTTCGTTTGGGGAGACGACATGAGCGAGCACGAGGCACTCGCGCTCATATGCCCGCAGCGCGATCAAGAGCCTTGGCGCGTCTTGCTGGCGCGCCACCGAGAGCTTTGCTTGCAGGCCGAGGCGCACCGGCTCGCGTGGGAGCAGCGTCTCCATCCACACCGTCAGCGCTTCGGGGGTCTCCTCGGTTGGGTAGTAGACGAGATGCGTACGGCGATGGTTGCTGCGCTTGGGCTCATCGCGCGAGACCACGAGCCCGGTTCTCTCCAGTTGCTCGAGCAGTCTGTAGACATCGTTGGTGTCCACACGCCATGTCTCCCCGAGCCGTGCGGCGAGCCGGTTGGCCAGGTCGCCGCCGTGCCCAGGCCGCTCCAGCAGCAGGCCGAGCAGCGCACCCCGCAACGGCGTGGAAGGTCCACGCATCCACCTTGTCTTCTCTGGGCTGGTACTCGCCATCTAATCCCCGTCTCACCGAGTTGGCGGGTGGGACGATACATCACGCACGCGCCGCTTGGCGAATGATTCCGACATCCTGTTGCGCGCACGGCGCCGTTTCCCATGCGGCTGGTGGCTTCCGACGCCTGCCTGGAGATGGTCGCGTTACGTTGAGCCTGCCTCGCCTCCCCCGCCGCTTGCGCCATATTGAGGCAGTGAACCGCAATCGCGAGGCTGGACTGTGAAGGGCGGGCTGTACTTCAGGCATCCGGCCTGTCTCGGACACGATCCGCGCCTACACTCGCCCGGCCATCCGGACACGCCCGAGCGCCTCGTCACGCTCGAGCACGCCCTTTTCGAGCAGGAGTGGCTGGGCTGGGATCTGCGCAGCGCTCCGAGCGCGCGCGAGGATCAGCTCGCGCTCGTGCACGCGCGCGAGCACATCGACGCGATCAGAGACCTCTGCGCGACGGGTGGCGGTGCGATTGACGCGGACACGTTCGTCGGGCAGGACTCCTACAGTGCGGCTCTGCGCGCGGCCGGGGGATCGTGCGAGATGGTGCGTGCGATGCTCGCGGGCGAGGCCGACGTGGCCTTCTGTGGCGTGCGTCCCTCCGGGCATCACGCCGAGACCGCGCGCGCGATGGGCTTTTGCCTGTTCAACAACATCGCTGTCGCCGCCGCTTCGGCGATCGCCGAGCACGGGCTCGAGCGCGTATTCGTGCTCGACTGGGACGTTCATCACGGCAACGGCACGGCGGAGATCTTCCACCGGCGCGCCGATGTGCTGTTCGCGAGCATCCACCAGACGCAACTGTTCCCTGGCACCGGCGCGCTCGAGGACAGCGGCTCGGGGGCGGGAGAGGGCTTCACGCTCAACCTGCCCGTCCCGCCCGGCTCGGAGGAGGGGCTATGGCTCGAGCTGATGGACCGCGTCGTGCTCCCCGCGGCGCGCGCCTTCGGACCCCAGCTGGTGCTCGTCTCGGCGGGCTTCGATGCCCACGCGGAGGATCCGCTGGCGAGCTGCCGGCTGCAGACGGGCTCCTTTGTGGCCCTCGCCGAGCGTGTGCGCGATCTGGCGCGCACCTGCGAGGTCCCGCTCGGGGTGGTGCTCGAGGGTGGCTATAACCGCCGCGTGCTCGCCGAGTGCGTCTGTGCGGTGCTGCCTGTGTTGGCGGGAGAGGATGAAGGGAGAACTTCGCCGGCGCAGCGTGAGAGCGGGCGTGTGGCGCCCGAGCCGATCGTTGAGCGGGCGGTCGAGCAGCTCGCGCGCTTCTGGGCGCTTTGAGGCTCAGCCGAAGAACAGCTCCGCCGTGGCGTACAGGTCGGGATCGAGCAGCTTCGGCTCGCGCAGGGCGTCCTCGAGGGAGACCTCGGCGATGTCGGTCCCGTGCAGGCTGACCATCGTGCCGAAGCGCCCAGCGGCGGCGGCGCTCATCGCGGCGACGCCGAAGCGGGTGGCGAGCACGCGGTCAAATGCAACGGGAGTGCCACCGCGCTGCACGTGGCCGAGGATCGTGACGCGCGTCTCAAACCCCGTGCGGCGTTCGATCTCGCCCTCGAGCGTCACGCCGATGCCGCCCAGGCGGGCGTGGCCGAAGGCGTCGGTCGAGGTGCCCGGGCGCGTCTGCAAGGTGCCCTCGCGCGGTGTTGCACCCTCGGAGACGACGACGATCGAGAAGCTGCGGCCGCGCTCGTGGCGGCGACGCAGGTGCGCGACGACCTCCTCGATGTCAAAGGGACGCTCGGGCACGAGAATCGCGTCCGCGCCGCCGGCGATGCCGGCGTGCGTGGCGATCCAGCCCGCGTGGCGGCCCATCACCTCGAGCACCATCACGCGGTTGTGTGACTCGGCGGTGGTGTGCAGCCGGTCGATCGCGTCGGTCACGATTTGCACGGCGGTCTGGAAGCCGAAGGTCGCGTCGGTGGCGCCGAGGTCGTTGTCGATCGTCTTGGGCACGCCGACGACGGGCACCCCCTCGCGATGCAGGCGCAGCGCCACACCGAGCGTGTCCTCGCCGCCGATCGGGATCAGCACGTCGACCCCGCGCCGCTCAAGCGTGGCCCGAACCGCGGCCGTCCCATCGGCGCCGTCCGCGTAGGGGTTGGTGCGCGAGGTCCCGAGGATCGTTCCGCCACGTGGCAGGATCCCCGCGGTGCTAAGCAGCGTCAGCTCGTCGGCCTCATTCTCGAGCACGCCGGCCCAGCCGTAACGAAAGCCGAGGAAGCTGTGATCGCCGGCGGCGAGCCCGCTGCGCACGACGGCGCGGATCACCGCGTTCAGCCCGGGACAGTCACCGCCCCCCGTGAGCAGTCCGATGCGGGCCATCGCTAGTGCGCGGGCGTCCGCGCGGCGTGCGGTGGTGGCTGCGCGATCGCCATCAGGGGACGGTAGCGCCTCCCTGTCATTCCCCGTAGGTGCGGCGAATCGGTTCGAGCTCGGGGAGGGCCTCGACGAAGGTATCGAGTACGGCCGGATCGAAATGGGTGCCGCGTTCGCGCTGCATCGTTTCGATCGCCGTCCTCACGGGGAAGGCCGGACGGTAGACACGGGTGCTCGTGAGGGCATCGAAGACATCCGCGACCGCCGCGACCCTACCCTCCAGGGGGATCTCCTCGCCGGCAATCGCGAGTGGGTAGCCGCCACCGTCCCAATGCTCGTGGTGGGTGCGCGCGATCACAGCCCCGATCCGCACTACCTCAGCGGTCGAGCCGGCGAGCATCTCGTATCCGATCTGTGCGTGCGTCTCGATCGCTGTGCGCTCCTCGGGGGTGAGCTTGCCGGGCTTGCGCAGGATCGTGTCGGGGATCGCCACCTTGCCGATGTCGTGCAGCTGGCTGGCGAGGCGCACGAGCTCGCAGCGCTCGGCGGAGAGACCGAGGCTGCGTGCGAGGATCTCGCAGTAGCTGCTCATCCGCTGCAGGTGGTGACCTGTCTCCTCGTCGCGAAACTCGACCAGGCGGGCGAGGCGAAAGATCGTCTCGGCCTGTGAGGCCCAGACCTGACCGTAGGAGAGCTGGAGGTCCTGCAGGGCCTCTTCGAGCTGCTGGCTGCGATCCTGGACCGCGGCGCGCAGGCTTTGCATCATGCGCTCGTTCTGGCGCTCGCGTTGGCGACGTTGCAGCGCGTTGGCGACGTTGATCAGCATCTCACCCGCGCCTACGGGCTTAACCAGGTAGCCGTAAGCGCCGTGCTCGATCGCTGTCATCGCCAGCGTCAGGTCGTCCTCGCCGGTGACCATCACGACCGCGGTACCGGGGTAATCGGTGCGGATGTACTCGAGCAGCTCAAGACCCGACTCGCCGGGCATGTTCACGTCGAGCAGCACGAGCGAGTGCTGCTTGCTGTGCAAATGTGCGCGCGCATCGGCCGCATCGCAGGCGCTGTCGCAGCTATAGCCCCGCTTGCGCAGCAGGCGCTCGCTCCAACGGCGCAGCGCCTCCTCGTCATCGACACAGAGCACATCGACGCTCTGTGGCTCGCCGCCGCTCTCATCGCCGATCGGCGCCACGCGCTCGGTGCTCGTCATTGCAGTGCATCCTGCGTCGCCAACACGTGGCGGACCTTGGCGAGCAGGCTGGGAGCGGAGAAGGGCTTCTCGATTAGCGTCATGCCGGGCTCGAGATGTCCGCCCGAGTCGAGGATCGGATGAGCGAAGCCGGACATGAACATGATCCGCATCGAGGGATGGGCGGTCAGGATCTGCTCCGCGAGCTGCGAGCCGTGCATTTGGGGCATGATTACGTCGGTCAGCAGCAGATCGATCTCTCCGCCCTCCTCGGCCACCGTCTGCAGCGCCTCAACGCCGCTCGCGGCGGTGATCACGTGGTAACCACCTGCCGCGAGGATGCGGCGTGTGACCTCGCGCAGCGCATCCTCGTCCTCGACGAGCAGGATCGACTCATTGCCGCGCAGATCCGCCGTGTCGGGCTCGCGGGCCCTGCGGATCGGCGTGCGATCGGTCGCGGGCAGCACGGCTGTGAAGGTTGTTCCCACACCGGCCTCGGAGTAGATGCGCGCTCGCCCGCCGGCCTGCTGGACAATGCCGTAGACGGTCGCGAGGCCGAGCCCCGTTCCGTGCCCGGCGGCTTCGTCGTGAAGAACGGATCGAAGGCTCGCTCGGCGACCTCGCGCGTCATGCCTTTGCCGCTGTCGCTGACGCGCAGGCGCACGTGCGGACCCGGCGCGAGCTCGGGCTGCCCGGTGTCGTAGTCCTGGTCGAGTTCGACGTTGGCCGTGTCGATCTTCAACACGCCTCCGTCGGGCATCGCGTCACGCGCGTTAACAGCGAGGTTGACGAGGATCTGCTCGAGTTGCCCCGGGTCGATCAAGACCGAGCGTAGATCCTCGCCGAGCTCGCTGTGTAGCTCGATGTGCTCGCCGAGCGTCCGCCTCAGCAGTCGCTCGATCGAGGTGACGACCTCGTTGACGTCAATCACGTCGGGCTGGACTACCTCGCGACGAGCAAAGGCAAGCAACTGGCGTGTGAGGTGGGCGGCGCGCTCGGCGGCGATGCTGATCTGCTCGACGTCGGCGCGCATCACGATTCGCTTCTCGGCGCTCTCGCCCGGCTCTCCGCCGTCCAGGTCCTCGCCGACGAAGCTCGCGTAGTTGATGATCACCGCGAGGAGGTTGTTGAAGTCGTGGGCGATGCCGCCCGCAAGCTCGCCGAGGCTCTCCAGCCGCCGCGAGTGATGTAGCTGGTTGAGCAGCCGCTCTTTCTCGGCTTCGCCCTCCAGGCGTTCCTTCTCGCGCAGCACGTTGATTCGCTCCGTGATGTCGCGGATCGCCGCCGTGGCGAGCAGCGCCCCGTTCTCGAGGACGATGCTCGAGAGGCTGATCTCGGCGGGGAACTCGCTTCCGTCCTTGCGCCGGCCGGCCAGCTCGAGCCCGAGGCCCATCGGTCTCGGGCGCGGGTCGAGGAAGTACTGCTGGCGGCGCGGGCCGTGGTTGGCCGCGAAGCGAGGCGGCAGTAGCAGCTCGACCGGTTGGCCGATCATCTCCTCGCGCGAGTAGCCGAACAGCGCCTCGGCCTGACCGTTGGCGAGCACGATCTCGCCGCTCTCGGTGATGCCGATAAACGCGTCGGGAACAAGCTCCAGCAGGACGGTCTGGCTGATCAGTTGTGTCAGGCGCTGCGTCACGCGATGCTCCTGTGCCCACGAACACTTCCCGCTCGACGTCATGCCGCTGGTCCACTCACGGGCCAGTCAGACACACTACTAAGAAATTCAGAGGATTCAAACTAGATGCCCTGTCCGGAAAGAAACTCGTTCGTGAAAGGAGGCAGCGCGCCGTTCGGATCGTGCTTCAACAGGCCGTGGGAGAGCATCCAACTGCCGAACGTCGCCCAGGCTGCGGGATCCTGCCAGCCGAACGGCTTGTTGCCCGCGGGTTGCGCGGCGGGAAGCGTCTGCTTGATCGATTCGAGCTGCAGCTTCGCGTCCAGCGAGGGGTTCGCCCGGACGAGTGCGCCCGCGGCCGCGGCGGGATCGGAGCGCACCTCGCGCTCGCCCTGTGTGAGCGCTTGCAGAAAGGCGCGCAGATCCTGCCCGCGCTTGTGTGCCTCATCCTCGCGCACGACCAGCACGAGCTCGTTGTAGCTCGGCACGCCGGCCTCATCGACCGGGATCACGAGCGGGTGCTTGTGCGCCATGCGTAGCTGAATGCCCTCGTAGTTCCAGAAGCCGCCAAGCGTGGCGTCGACCTGGCCGGAGAGCATCGCGGGGATCAGGTTGAAGCCGACGTTGGCTTCGCGCACCGAGCTTGCCTTGACGCCGGCGTGGGCGAGCGCGGTGCGCAGCTCGGCGCTCTGGTAGGCAATGCCAGCGGTGCCGACACGCTTGCCGGCGAGGTCGGCGACCTGCGCGACGTGGTGTCCCGGCAGCGCGATGATCGAGGTCAGCGGTCGCTGTACGAGCGCGCCTACCGAGACGACCTTCAGGCCCTGATCGCGCGCGAGCATCAGCTCGGGCTCGTAGGAGATCGCCATGTCGACCCTGCCGGCGGCGAGCAGCTTCAGCGGTTCGGCCGGGTCGGCGGGCGTCTGGGGGGCGACGTCGAGGCCGACCGCGCGGAAGTCGCCGTGGGCGATCGCCGAGTAGAGCGCGGCGTGATCGGCATTGGGGAAGAAGTCCAGCATCACCGCGAAGCGCTTGGTGCTCGGCGCGGACAGCGCGTCGTGCTTGGTGCCGCAGCCGGCCAGTGCGAGTAGGCACAGCAGAAAGGCGCTGAGGGCTGCGAGCCTCGGGTTGCGAGGTCTCGGCGATTCGGTCAAGGGGTCTCTCCTCGTGGGTGGGTGTGCCAGGGAGCCAGCTTGCGCTCCGCGGCGGACAGCGCATAGAAGCAGGCGATTGCGAAGGCGATCAGCACGGCGCTGCCGGCATAGGCGCGCGCGGTCTGGAAGTTGACGTCGCTGAGGATCTCGCGGCCCAGTCCCGGGTAGGCACCGGAGGTGGGCGTAGTGGTCTCGGCGATGAAGGCGCCGATCACGCCGATCGTCAGCGCGATGCGCGCGCCGCTGATCGCGGCCGGCAGCGCGGCGGGTAGCTCGGCGAAGCGGAAGGCCTGCCAGCGCGACGCGTCGAGCGTGCGCAGCAGCTTCATCTGCTCAGGGTCGACGGCGGCGAGCCCGTCGACGGTGGCGACGACGACCGGAAAGAAGCAGATCAGCGCGATCACGAGCAGCTTCGGGAAGATCCCAAAGCCCCACCAGAACACGAGCAGCACGCCGACGACGGGAATCGGCACGGCCTGCGAGCCGACCGCGAGCGGGTAGAGGGCGCGGCGCAGGAGCGGGGAGAGGTGCAGGGCGATCGCTAGCGCGAGCCCCGAGCTCAGCGCGAGCGCCAAACCGAGCAGCACCTCCACGGCGGTGACGGTGAAGTTCCGCCACAGCAGGCCCGCGCTGTCCCACAGCGCTTGCGCCACGGCGTGCGGCGCGGGCAGCAGCTGCTCCTGCACGCCGGCCACATCCACGTAGAGCTCCCATGTCGCGAGCAGCAGCGCCACCAACACGATCGCGGGCAGGGCGCGCCGCACGCTCGCGCTCACGCCGGCATCCCGTGCGTGTTTGCGTCCGCGTGAGGCTCTTGCGCGAGCAGCCCGAGTGCTCGCTCGCGCAACGTGGCCACGCCTGCGTCGGTGCGCGCACGCGGGCGCTCGAGCTCGACCTCGAAGCTCGCCCGCACGCGACCGGGGCGCGCTGAGAGCACCACCACGCGGTCGGCGAGCAGGATCGCCTCCTCGACATCGTGCGTGACGAGCACCACCGTTCGCCGCTCGCGCGCGAGCGCTCGCGCGAGCCACTCCTGCATCTCCGCGCGCGTGATCGCATCGAGTGCGCCGAAGGGCTCATCAAGGCAGAGCAGCGGCTTGCCGCAGAGCAGCGTGCGCAGGAAGGCGACGCGCTGGCGCATCCCACCCGAGAGCTCGCTGGGCCGCGCCAGCTGGAAGCCTTCGATACCGACCTCGCAGAACAGCGCCTGCGCGCGCAGGCGCGCCTGCGCGCGCGAGAGCCCGGCGATGCGCAGTGCCAGGGCGACGTTGTCGAGCGCGTTCAGCCAAGGCAGCAGTAGGTCGCGCTGGGGCATCAGGACGGCTGGTGCGGCGAAGATCGTGCCGGCGCCGGGGGAGCGCAGCCCGCAGATCAATTCCAGCAGCGTGCTCTTGCCGCAGCCGCTCGGTCCCACGACTGCGACGAGCTCGCCTGCCCGCGCGTGCAGCGACACGCCGTCAAGAACCGCCACCGTTGCGCCCGCGCGCGTGGCGAACGCGAAGGCGACCTCGTTCAGGCTGAGCAGCTCCGCGGCCGTGCCCGAAGGGGTGGACGGCTGTAGGCGAGGTTGCAGTTCGGTCGGCACTTCGCTCCCTCCGCGGGCATTACCCCACAGGTTCGAAGGGTCGGCGCCGGGGGAATCGCTTCCCGGACGCCATCTCAGCCGGCCTTCCCGCCAGCCCCCCTGGTGTCTGCTCTGCTCTGCGCTCGATGCTAGCGCGCGGCCGCGATCACGGGCCGCGTGAGCGCGCGCACGAAGTCCTCCAGCTGCGCGGTCGTCCAGCACTCGAATGCCGTGCAGTGCTCCTCGTAGGCGGCGATCACCGAGTCGCCGTAGTTCCAGTAGAGGCGCGGCTCGGGGTTCAGCCAGAAGGTGCGCCCGGCGCGCGCGGCGATCTGGGCGAAGATGTCCGCGCGCGGGTCGCGCCCGTTCGTGCGCGCGTCACCGAGCACGATCACCGTGGCGCGCGGGTGCAGGTCGTCCTCGACCTGCACGAGGAACTCCGACCAGACACGCCCGTAGTCGGTGTAGCCGGAGATGTCCGCGACGCCGGCGTCGCTTGAGATGCGTTCGCTGACCGTTTTAAAGTTGCGCTCGTGCTCGAAGACGTCGGTGACCTCCGAGATGCGCTCGATGAACACAAAGGAGCGCATCTTGCGGAAGGTGTCGTGCAGCGCGTGCAGCACCGAGAGGAAGAAGACCGAGGCTGAGGTGACGCTCGTGGAGACATCGCAGAGCACGTAGATCTCCGGGCGTTTCGGGCGCCGAGGGCGATACTTGAGCACGACCGGCACGCCCCCTGTCTGTAGCGACGCGCGCATCGTGCGGCGCACGTCGACGTGCGCGTGGCGGCGGTGTCCACGGTTCTGCATGCCCTGCGTCGCCAGGCGCCGGCGCAGTTGCGCCACGACGCGATGCACAGCCGCGAGATCGGCGAGCGGCCCCGAGGGCAGCGCACGGTCGAGCTCACCGAGCGGGCGCGCCGGGGGCAGGCTGCCGGTGCGCTCGATCTGCGAGCGCTCGAGCTCGCGGCGCAACAGCGCCTCGAAGCGGCGCAGGGAATCACGCGGCAGGCCGTCGCGGCGCGGATCGTCCTCGGGAAGCTCCGGCTGTGGCTCGGCGCGCAGCCCGAGCGCGCGGCGGATGCGCTGAACGTCGACGCCGATCACCCCAGAGCCCTCCTGGCGGCGCGCAAAGGCCGCTATCGCCATGCGCGCCAGGTCTCGCATCGCGCCCTCGGAGCCGTCGCGCAGCGCGGCCGCGATCTGCGCGCGCAGCGCGTCGAGCTCCTGCTCGGAGAGCTCCTCCAGTGAGGCCAGGCCCTCCTCGCGGGCGCCCTCGCGTGCTGCGGCGATCTCGACGGAGCGGAAGAAGAAACGGTCGAAGACGAGCTCGAAGATACGTCGGTCCTCTTGGCTCTTGGCGAGCGTCGCCGCGAGCGCCTCGCGGAAGTCCTCCTGCGTGGTCCAGCTGATCTCGCGCAGGACCTCGAAGGCGTCGAGCATCTCCGAGGTTCCCACCGCTACGCCTTCGCGCCGCAGCTCCTCGCCCAACTCCAGGATCCGCGCCGGCAGACCCTCGAGCTCGTCACGCTGCCCTGCGGGGCGCCCCTCAGAGGACATCGGCCGGCGTGGAGAGCTTCAGCCCGACGCGCTCGGCGACCACGTCCATGTCGGTCCGGTGCTTGACGATCACAGACATCGTCTCCATGAAGGTGTCCGAGTCGATGTCCTTGGCGCCGAGCAGCAGCAGCGCGCGTGCCCAATCGATCGACTCGGCGATCGAGGGCGGCTTCTTGAGGTCTAGCTCGCGCACCATGCCGATCACCTCGACCAGTCGCCGCGCGACCGTCGCGTCGAGCTCGGGCGCGTGCAGGCGCACGATTTCAAGCTCGTGCTCGAGCGCCGGATAGTCGAGCCACAGGTACAGGCAACGGCGCTTGAGTGCCTCGGTCAGCTCGCGTGAGTTGTTCGAGGTCAGCAATACCACCGGGTGCGTGCGCGACTGCACACGGCCGAGCTCGGGGATCGAGATCTGGAAGTCGGAGAGGACCTCCAGCAGCATCGCCTCGAACTCCTGGTCGGTCTTGTCGATCTCATCGATCAGCAGCACGACTGGCTGCTCGGAGGAAATCGCCGTCATCAAGGGGCGCGCAAGCAGGAACTCCTCGCCGAAGATGTCCTCCTGCACCGCCTCCCAGCCCGTACCGGTCGCCTCGGCCTGAATGCGCAAGAGCTGCTTGCGATAGTTCCACTCATAGAGCGCCTTCGCCTCGTCAAGGCCCTCGTAGCACTGCAGGCGCACGAGCTCGCGGCCGAGATAGCTCGCCAGCGCCTTGGCGAGCTCGGTCTTGCCGACACCGGCTGGTCCCTCGACGAGCACGGGCTTGCCGAGCTTCGCTGCGAGGAAGGAGACCAGCGCAGTCGACTCGCCGGGCAGGTAGCCGGCAGAGCGCAGTCCCGCGGTCACGTCTGCGACGGAGTTGGGCGCGGGGAACGCTTGAGCGGTGGGCATGCTCAGCGCAATGATAGGCGCCGCACCAGGACCGGGCTATTCCGGGAGGGTTGGCGGGTCCTCGAAGGAGAGCTGCTCAGGGGACGCAGGCGGCAGCGGGCTCGGCTCGCGTGCGGGAACCGGTGGCGAGCGGCGGTGCTGCGGCGGGCCGGCCGGCATGGGCCGCGCGATCGGCTCGGACGTCGGGTGCCGGCGCGCGCTCCGTGAGCGGCTGAGCGGTGGCGCTGGGCGCTCGCTCGTGCGCATGCGCCAGCCCACAAAGGCGAGCGTTCCCGCGGCGACGAAGGCGAGGAAAAAGCCCCACTCGATGCCGACGGGATAGCCATCGCCGGACGGTCGGCTGAAGACGCGATAGAAGATCAGCAGCGTCGCCCATGCACCCGCGAGTGTGACGACCGTGCCATCGCCGCCGGGCATGTGAAAGGCGCGGCCCTCGGCGCGTGCGATCAGTAGCACGGTGACGCCGGCAGCGACGAGGAAGATCGCGGCCTCGACGAAGGAGACATCGCCGAAGGCGCTGATGTTGTGCGAGTAGATCGCGCCGGTCTTGCGGTTGAGGCTCTGCAGCCCGTACCAGGGGAAGAACATCGTCACGAGCAGCGCCAGCGATGCGAGCGCCGCGAGTCGCTGCTCGCCTTCCATTGCCTGCCAGGCGTTTCTCAGCCGGCTCATCGCGATGTGGCAGAGGCGGTCGTGCGGGTGGGCTCAGCGTGTGTCATCCGCGCCTAAGTCTAGGAGCGGTGCGGCGGCCTAGTGGCGCGCGACCGTGATCGTCCCGGTGGCCGTTGCGAAGTTGCCCGCGAGATCTGTGGCCGTCAGCGTGATCGCGAAGCTGCCGCCCTTGTGTGGCGTGATCCACAGCAGCTTCGGGCGCCCGTGTTCGACGGTCGCGCGGTTGCTCCACACCACGTGTGATCCCTGTCGCACGATCAGCGAGACGCTCGAGATCTTCGACAGCGAGAACTGCACGCCCGCGCGCGTCCCGCCGCGCAGGTTGTGTGTGAGCAGCGCGATCTGGGGCGGGGTTTTCACGTCGGCGGTGAAACGCTGCGCGGTCGTGCAGTAGATCTGGTCGGCCACGATCGCAGCGCTCGGCTGGCTCGCTGCGGCAGCCGTGGCCGTCGTGCCGCCCGTGCCGGGTGAGCCGCCGCTCGGCGCTGTCGTGGTTGGCGGCGCGGGGGTTGTGGGCGTGCTCGACGTGGGCGGCGTAGGCGCGGGCGGGGGGGTGCCGGTGGCCGGCAGGCCTTTGCGCGTGCGTTCGCAGAGGTGCTGGAGGAATTCGGCGAGCAATTCGTGGTAGTTGAGGCTCGATTCGCCGTACTGGTCATACAGCGACCAGCCGCCAGTGTCGTAGTGGGGGACCTCGGCGCGCGCCTCGGCGTCGCCGGCTTCGAAAAGCTGCAGGCCGAGCGGGTCTCTGGTGATCGCGGTGTATTCATAGAGGCCAACGAGCGACTGGATGAAGCCGTTGAGGATGCGGTCGCTGGGCGCGTAGGTGTACTCCGCGTAGGTGGCGCCGGCCGGGGTCTCGACGCGCACGCCTTGCGGCGGCGCGGTCTTGAAGATGCCGAGCGCCTGCTGGGCGGCGGTCAGGTAGGCCGGTTCCTTCAAGCGCTGGTAGGCGCGCGCCATCACCTCCAGGCCCGTGCCTTGCGAGAGACCGCTCGTCCACGGCGGCAGGCCGCCGTCGAAGCGGAACAGGTACTCCCAGGCGATGCCGCCCGCGCGCGCTGTCGCGAGCGGGATCACTTCGTTTACGAGCTGGCGCAGGTTGGCGTTTTCGTGGCCAGAGAGGTAGTAGCCGTTGCCCTCGCCGAAGGTTGCGAGCCACTGGATCTCGATGCCCTGTCCGCCGTAGTACTCCCAGATCAGCTTGCTCGGTGGGAAGCTCACACGCTCACCGCTTGAGAGCAGCGGTTCGGTGGTCCACCATTTGCGGTTGCGTTCGAGTGTCAGGAACAGCGCGGGCAGGCGCGAGGGAATAAAGCCGCCCGCGGCGGCGATCGCCTGGACGTTGGCGAGTACTGCGCCGAGCTCGCTGCGGCGGGTGCCGCCGAGCCGCGCGAGGGAGTGTTTGGCGGCGACGTAGCCGCTCAAGTACTGGCGGTAGCTCGTGGCGTCGATCGCGCCGCTGCGTAGGAGGTTTGAGAGCGCGCGCGAGACCGTCGGCCCGCGAGTGCTCGCGGCGTGGGCGCGCACGCCCCGCGCAGGGGCGAGCGCGCTCGAGGAGGGAGCCACGACGGCGATCGAGGCAGGAGTCGCGAGGGCGCTCGCGGTAGTGGCACTAGCGAGGAGCAGGGCGAGCAGCAGGCCGAGGAGGAGCGCTGTGGGTCGCGTGACGCGCACGGCGCGGATGCTAGGTGCGGCGCGCGCAGCTCCTGCACGGCCCGTTGCAGGCGTGCTCGTGGCGAGAAAGCCCATCTTCCTGCGAACACATCGCGATACGCGGCAGTTGCGCCCGCGGCACGGGGGATGGCTCAGTCGACGTCGAGCTCGGTCCCCGCGAGCTCCTCGTCATCCTCATCGGGGTCGAGCTCGTCCGGCTCATCCTCGATGTCATCGCCCGCGGAGAGCGCGCTGCTGCCCGTGTAGGTCTGCTGAAAGCGCTCCACGAGGTCGTCGCGCGCGTGCTCGTCGACGGGGACGTCCTCGGCGATCTGGACCCACTCGTCAGCCTCGAACTCATCGATCTCGAACAGCTCGTGGTCGACCTCGGGTGAATCGTCGACGACGATCATGATCTCGGTCTGCGGGTTGAAGTAGGTCCCCGGCCGGAGCGTGAGCTCATCGAGCGTGAAGCGGCGCGCATTGGTCACGCGCGTTTTATACCCCACGCGTGACTCGGCAAGGTCAAGGATCGAGCTCGGCGAGCGTCTCGGCCACTTGCGCCTCGACGTCCTGCGGCTCGAGACCGTGCCGCACGCGCCGTTCGTTGCGCGCGACGACGAGCTGACGAACCTCCTCGACGAGCCCGGGATCGCGCTCGCGCTCGCCCCCCGGCGGCGTCAACAGGCGGGCGAGCTCCGCCTCGATGTCCAGGGGGGCCTCGCCGCGTCGCACGAGACGCTCGCTCCGTGCGACGAGCATCTGGCGAATCTCATCCTCGCGCTCGGCGCGCTCGGCGGTGGATTCGCTGCCCGGCGCCGCCAGGCCGGAACTACCTTCTTCGCGGGAGAAGCCACCCGCGCCGATGTGGTCGTACATGTTGTCGGTGCCGCGCGTGACGACCATCAGCAGCGAGATCACCAGCGAGAAGATCACCGCGCCGAAGACGACGAACGTCAGGGGGCTGCCACCGGTATCGAGCGCAACGATCGAGATGGCGGCTTGCACGCCTGAGATTGTTGCCGATCGGACTGCTCTCCGCTACCCTCCGTCGTCGAGGTTGACTGACCAGTCAATCTACATTCACGCGCCAGCCCGTTAGGAGATCCGAGAATGGTCGATTTCACGCTCACCGACGAGCAGAAGAACCTGCGCGAGATGGCGCACGACTTCGCCGTCAAAGAGATTCGCCCCGTCGCCTGGGAGTACGACAAGGACGGCGCGTGGCCGCAGGACATCATCGAGAAGGCCTGGGAGGTCGGCTTGATGAACTCCCACATTCCCGAGGAGTACGGCGGCTCCGGCGCCGGCTACCTCGACGGCTGCCTGATCGAGGAGGAGCTCTCCTGGGGCTGCTCGGGCATCCAGACCTCGCTCGGCTGCAACGGCCTTGCGACCGCGCCGATCATGCTCGGCGGCTCGGAGGAGGTCAAGAAGAAGTACCTGGGCATGCTCACCGAAGCCCCTAAGCTCGCCTCCTTCTGCCTGACCGAGCCGGACGCCGGCTCGGATGTCTCTGGGATGCGCACCACCGCGGTCAAGCAGGGCGATAAGTACGTGATCAACGGCTCAAAGTGCTTCATCACCAACGGGGGCTACGCGGACTACTACACGGTCTATGCGAAGACCGACAAGGAAGCCGGCCATCGCGGCATCTCGGCCTTTGTGGTCGAGCGCGACTGGGGTGTCGTCGTGGACAAGAAGGAGGACAAGCTCGGGCAGCGTGCGTCGAACACGGCGACGATCTCCTTCAACGATGTCGAGGTGCCCGCTGAGAACCTGCTGGGTGAGGAAAACGCGGGCTTCAAGCTGGCGATGATGACGCTCGACCGTACGCGCCCGGGCGTGGCCGCAATGGCTACGGGCATCGCACGCGCCGCGTTTGAGTTCGCGACCGACTACTCGCGCGAACGCGTCCAGTTCGGCGTGCCGATCGCGATGCACCAGGCGATCCAGTTCATGATCGCCGACATGGCCACCGAGATCGAGGCCGCACGGCTGATGACCTGGAAGTCGGCGGTGATGCTCGACAACGGCGAACGCAACACGCTGATCTCCTCGCACGCCAAGCGCTTCGCGGCTGACACCGCGATGAAGGTCGCAACCGACGCCGTGCAGGTCTACGGCGGCTACGGCTTCATCAAGGAGTACCCCGTCGAGAAGCTCTTCCGCGACGCGAAGATCATGCAGCTCTACGAGGGCACCTCCCAGATCCAGCGCCTCGTGATCGCCCGCGAAACGCTTCTGCCGCGGCGTGTCGAGGAGCCGGCCGCAGTCGGGGGAGTCGAAACCGTAGCCGTCTAGTCGCGCACCGGCGCGAGCTGACGGGCCAACTGATCAGAGGAGGGCGAAGCATGTTCGTGTTCAAGGCCGCTGTTGTCGGCGCAGGGACGATGGGCGGTCAGATCGCCCAGACGATCGCGGCCGCGGGCATCCCCGTCGTGCTCAAGGACATCGACGATGCGCTCGTGCAGGCGGGACTCGAGGAGGCGCGCAACGTCACGGCCGGCCAGGTCGGCAAGCTCGCGGAGAAGGGCAAGATCACCGCCGAGCAGGCCACCCTGCAGATCGAGGAGATCCTCGGGCGCATCCACGGCACGACGTCCTACGCACCTTTCGGCGACGTCGACTTCGTGATCGAGGCGGTGCCCGAGCGGATGGAGATCAAGCAGAGCGTGTTCGCCGAGCTCGACGCCGCCACGCCGGGCCACGCGATCCTGGCCTCCAACACCTCCTCGCTGTCGATCACGGAGATCGGCGAAGCGACGCTGCGCCCGGAGAAGGTGGTCGGCTTTCACTACTTCTACCCCGCTTCGATGATGCCGCTGATCGAGATCGTTGAGGGCGAGGAGAGCTCCGCGGAGACGGTAAGCGCGGCGATCACCTTCGCGCAGGCGATCCGCAAGCAGCCGATCACCTGTGCCGAGGTGCCCGGCTTCGTGGTCAACCGCATCCTCAACTCGGGTACCTCGGAGATCTGGCGCGAGCAGGAGGAAAAGGGCCTTTCGATCAAGGCGATCGACGAGGGCCTCGGCGGCGCCGGTGTGATCCCGATCGGCCCCTACCAGCTGATCAACCTGCTCGGGCTGGACACGGTGCTGCACGTCGCCGAGCACCTCGTGGCCTCCTACGGCGAGGAACGCTTCTATGTGCCCAAGGGCATGCAGAAGCTCGTCGCTGACGGCAAGCTGGGCGCGAAGACCGGTGGCAACGGCTTCTACACCCCGGAGGGCGAGGCCAACGTCTCAGGCGACGCGGAGCCGGACATCTCAGAGCTCGTGGAGATGCTCTCGCTGAAGACCTTTCTCGAGGCCTGTCTCGTGCTCGAGGAGGGCGTGGCCACGCACCGCGACATCGACTTCGGGATGATGGCCGGCGCCGGCCTGGACCCCCGCCGCGGTCTGCTGCCGCCGTTTATGAAGGCGGACAGCGAAGGCCTCGACACGATCCTCGAGCGCATGGAGAACGCTGCCGAGCGCCACGGCGAGCGCTTCACGCCGCCGACGATCCTGCGCCGCCTCGTCGCTCAGGGCCGCCTCGGGCAGAAGAGCGGTCAGGGCTTCTACGCCTACCCACAGCCCGACGCCGAGCAGCCCGCCGAGGTCGTCAAGCTCGAGACGCGCCCCGACGGCGTCGCGATCGCGTGGCTCGCCAACGGCCAGATGAACTCGATCTCCCCGCAGGTCGTGGAGGATCTCGGCAAGGTTTGGCAGAGCGTGAAGGACGGCGGTGTACGTGCGCTCGTGATTGCCTCCTCTAACCCCTTCCTCTACTGCGCCGGCGCCGACATCAAGGCGTTCACGCAGATGGACGAGGTCGGCGGCGCTGAGCTGCTGAACGGCGCGCACGCGCTGTTCCGCGAGCTCGGATCGCAGGGTGTTGCGACGATCGCCGCCGTCAACGGCCTGGCCTTCGGCGGTGGCTGCGAGCTCGCGATGGCCTGCGACGTGCGCATTGCGGCGCGCTCGGCGATCTTCGGCCAGCCCGAGATCAAGCTCGGCATCATCCCCGGCTTCGGCGGCACGCAGCGCCTGCCAAGGTTGGTGGGCACCAACAAGGCGCTGGAGATGAATCTCGTCGGCGATCCGATCCTTGCCGATGAAGCTTTCGAGTTGGGGCTCGTCAACCGTCTCGTCGAGGATCACGAACTGCTCGACACCGCCTTGATGTGGGCGCGCAAGCTCGCCGCTCAGGCACCGCTCGCGCTCGAGCAGATCAAGCGCGTATCGGGTGCCGGGGATCTCGACGAGGGCATCGAGAGCGAGAAGGGCGCGTTCGCCGCTGTCTTCGCGAGTGGCGACGCCAAGGAGGGCATCTCCGCCTTCCTCGGCAAACGTGCGCCGCACTTCAAAGGCAGCTGAGCGGCCACTTCGTGAGCGTTGAGGTCTCAAGGCGCGTCGCACCGCCTGCGAGCGTCGTGGCGGCGCCCGGCGATCGCGATCTTGCGCGCCTGATCGAGCTGATCGCAGGCGCGCGCTCAGTCGTGGCGCTCACCGGCGCGGGCATCTCGGTGCCGTCGGGTATCCCTGACTTCCGCACGCCGCGCACCGGCCTGTGGGCCAACGTCAACCCGATGGAGGTCGCGCACATCGACGCCTTCCGTGGCGACCCCGTGCGCTTCTGGCGCTTCTACGGCGAGCGCTTTGCGACGCTCGGCGAGAAGCAGCCCAACGGCGCGCATCGTGCGCTCGTCGCGCTGGAGGCCGCGGGTGCTCTTGATGGTGTGATCACGCAGAACATCGACATGCTTCACCGCAAGGCCGGCACGATCGAGCTCGTGGAGATGCACGGCAGCATCGCGACCTGCACCTGCCCCGCCTGCGCTGGAATTGGGGTTGGGCTCGAGGAGGTCAGGTCGCGTCTTGAGCGCGAGCCCGATGGCGTGCCACGCTGCGAGGACTGCGCCGGCCCCCTGAAGCCCGACGTGGTGCTGTTCGGCGAGATGCTCGACGCAGCGGCGCTACGCCGCGCCGCTGAGCTCTGCGAAGGAGCTGAGTTGCTGCTGTGCATCGGCTCCTCGCTCGAGGTGCACCCCGTCGCCGGACTGCCACTGCTCACGCGCCGCAGCGGCGGCAGCTTGGCAATCATCACGCAGGGCTCCACGCCGCTCGACGAGCTCGCCGCGGTACGCCTGCACGGCGACGTGGTCAGCGAGCTCGGGGCGCTCGCCGCGGGCCTCGGCTGCGCCTGAGCTGAGCTCCGCTGCGCTCAGGCGGGCAGCGTGGCGAGCGTCACGAGGTACTCCGCCTGAGCACGGAAGCTGCCGTCGTCCGCTTCGTTGACCTCGTCGTAGAGGGCAAGCATGTCCTGGCGCAGCTGCTCGTATTGCCCCTTCGGCTCGAGCGCCGCCTTGGCCATCAGGGCGGGGCCGAGGATCTGCTCGTCCCTCGCCAACCATGCCTCCGGCGAGTCGCCCGTGAAGGTGATATTGCGCAGCTCGAACGACAGCTCCGCGCCGCTCTCCTCGAACAGCTCGCGGACATGCTCCTCGTTGCCCCACATCACGGCAGGCTTCAACTCCGGTGGTGGCGGCGGCATGTGGCGAGCCGAGGTACCAAACGTCCTGCCAATCAACCCCTCTGGCGTCCAGGCTGCGACCACCACCGTCGCGCCCGGACGCGCTACGCGGGTCAGCTCCGCGGCGGCGACTCCTTGACGAGGGGCGAACATGACCCCAAAGCAAGATGTGACGCGATCGAAGGAGCCATCCGCGAAGGGCAGCTCCTCGGCGTCGCCCTCGATCAGCTCGATCTCCACGCCCGCCTCAGCGGCCCGCGCGCGTGCCGCCTCGAGCAGCTTCGGCGTGAGGTCCAGGCCGGTGACCCGGGCACCGGCAAGAGCGGCTGGGATCGACACGTTCCCGCTCCCGGTGGCCACGTCTAGCAGCTCGATCCCGGGAGCCGCGCCGGCGCGCTCGGCGACGTACTGTCCGACGGCCTCGATCCTGCGCGCCACCTCCGGGTAGTCACCCGCGGTCCACATCGCCTTCTGACCTTGCTTGAAACCGTTCACGTCGATGCCCATGTCAATCCCATCTCTAGTCTTGGCTGGCCCCCAAGGCCACCTGCTTTGTCAGCTCGCGCTCCGGGTCGATGCCCCAGCGCTCGGCGACCGCGGCGAGGCCTTCGTCAAGGCTCCAGCGGTCGGCCAGCGCGGCACCCTCGTATTCGGGGCTCGCGCCCTTCAAGGTCATGCTGCCGCGGTTCTCGCCGAGCGCGCGGATCGCGGCCAGCTCCGCGGCGTCGAGGCGGACCCGCGCGTCCAGCGCGGCGAGCTCGGCGCGCTTGTGCTCGATCGGTCGGGCGCCTGGGCCGGCCTCCTGGATGAGCGTCGGTGCGACGCATCGCACGGGCTCCTGTGCGAGGTCCCACAGGCAGGCGAGCTGCAAAAGGCTGAGACCGTGGCGCTCGGCGATCGGACGCATCAGCTCGAGCTTCTCGGCGCCCGCCTGCACCCAGCCCTCGGGACGGAAGCGGCGGTGGTCGTGCGCGGCGAACTCGTGACCGGGACGGATGTCGTCGTGGAACATGCCGCCGTAGTCGACGACGCGCGCGATCATGTTGACGCCGTTCGCGCGGGCCGCGGCGAGCGCGAGCTCTCCGGGCCAGGGCTCGAGTGGGTTGAGGATGATCATCGCCCAGTCGATCTGCGCGGCGAAGCGCTCCAGGCAATCGATCAGGTCGAGCGTGAAGCCGTTGGCCGGGCCGGGTGCCACGCCGAGCAGGCGCGTCAGGCCAGCCTCCCGCACGGCCTGCATGCCCTCCCACACCGCCGGGCTTGAGAAGCCCCTGCGATCTGGGTTGTGCAACAGCAGCAGGTCGAAGCTGTCGACCCCGCAGCGCTCGAGGCTGCGCTCGGTTGCCATGCGGATGTAGCCGGCGTACTCCTCTTCGCCACGCAGGTCGGGATCGGTGAAGCGTGGAAAGCCCTTGGCGCCGTCGCGCTGAGCACGATAGAAGTCGTGTCCGATCGCGCCGATCAGGCAGTAGCTCTCGCGCTCGCAGCCCTGCAGCGAGCGGCCCAGCGCGAGGTCGGCCGCGCCGCTGCCGTAGACGTCGGCAGTGATCACCGTGTCGATTCCTTCGCCGGGTCGCAAAAGCTCTTGCAGGCGGGCGTCGTCGAGCGGCTCGCCGAAGTGCATGAAGCGCCCGCCGCTCCAGGTGCCGATCGCTGTGGTCCCCGGATCCATGCTCACCTCAGACTAGCCCCACTCGCCGTGCGCGCGCGAAGCGCCGCCTCCAGGCGCGCGAGCGCGTGGGCGATCGCCTCCTCATCGAGTGCGACGGCCTTATCTGAGCGCGCGAGCTGCGCCTGCGTGGCGATCGCCGGGGCGAGCTGCTCCAGCTCAGCGATGCGGATCAGCAGGTCCGGGCGCTGTTCGGCGCGTAGCTCCGAGGCAGCGAGCGCGAGCGCCTGCTCGAGCTCGATCGCCGCGTGGCGCGCTCGTCCGTGGTCGAGGTCCAGACGCGCGCGTAGGGTGAGCTCCTCGCAGACGAGCGTGCTCGAGCGCGCCCCAAGCAGTGCCGCGAGACGCTCCTGCGGACGCAACGCCGAGGCACGCCCTCGCCGCCCTCGCGCCGAGCGGGGGCCGCCCGGCTTCCAGGCGAGCTCCTGCGCGTGCAGCCAGCGTCCATCGGCCACCTGCTCGCCCTCACCCCAACCGGCCCTGATCACGAGTGCCTGCGCGGGGAAGACCTCGTGCACATAGGGGTCGGCTGCGGCGATCCGGTGCATCTGGAGCGCTCGGTTGAGCACCTCGGTCGCGGCGAGCACGTCGCGCTCGCCGTCGAGGTCCGAGAGCCACGCTCGCGCCTGGCTCTCGGCGGAGAGCGAGATCGGATCGATCACGGTGACCAGCGTGCGCGTGAGTGGCGGCGGCTCAGGCGGTCCCGGCTCGAGCACGCCGCGCGCGGCGAGGCGGTTGAGGAGTGCAGCGCCACGTGGCTCACGGCGCTGCGCGCGTGCGCTCTCGGTGAGCGTGCCGAGCACGAGCACGCGCTCCGGCTCCGCCTCGGCGCCGCTGCGCAGCAGATAGCGACCGTCCGCCGGCCCGAGTGCCCAGGCAAACTCCAGCTGGATGAAGATGAACAGCCGCAGCGGCATCGCTGCACCGTATCCTTCAGCTCCGGCTGAAGGCCGTGCACGACCCGGGGCCCTGTGCGGGCCCGTCTGCCTAGAGGATCAGGAGTAGCCGATGTCCGATGCGAGCAACGTCGCCAAAAACCTGCGTGAGCGCTTCGGTGGCACCACCGAGGAGCGCCTGGGCAAGGCCTTCTCCGAGCTGCTTGAAAACCCCCTTCTCACGGGTGCGATCGGTCGTGCCTTCGACGCACGCGAGAAGGCTGCGCAGGCTCAGGAGGTGGCGATGGGCGCGCTGAACCTGCCCTCGGCCTCCGACATCGAACGGTTGACGCGACGGCTGCGCTCCGTCTCGCACCGTCTCGAGGGGATCGAGGACGGCGTCGACCGTCTCGACCGCGCGCTGGCGCCGGCGGGCGTGGAGGCACGGCTCTCAGCGATCGAGGAGCAGTTGCGCACGCTCGCGGCTCGCCTCGAGCGACCCGCCGCGTCGGCGCCCGCAAAAACTGGAGCTTCCACGCAACGCTCCAAAGGCGCAGCGCGTCCACGGGCAACCGCGAAAGCGGCGGCGAACGCTAAAGCGGCGGCGAAGGCAAAGCCTCGGGCCGCTAGAGCGAGCGCCAAAGCGGCCAAAGGCGCCGCCTAGAAGCTCAGCAGCGCCGCGATTGCCGCCGCGCCCATGCGCTCGCCGGCAGCGAGCAGCGCATCGTCCTCGATGCGCGCGCGCACATCCTGGGCGTCGAAGGTGTCCGAGACGACCAGCGCGCAGGCGACGGGGAAGTGATGCCGGGCGCCGACGGCGAACAGCGCAGCTGCCTCCATCTCGACCGCGAGCGCGCTGTGGCCGGCGCCGTGTCCGTCTGGCTCGTAGAAGAGATCGACGCTCACGACGCTACCGAGATGTGCTCCCGGAGCCTGTTCGAGCAGGGCCGCGGTCAGCGCGCGGTCGGCGCTCACCCGCTCCCTGCCGCCAAGCGCGCGCGAGGTGCCGTCGGCGCAGATCGCATCCTCGGCGATCACGAGCTCGCCGAGCTCGAGCCCTCGCGTGAGTGCGCCGCAGGTGCCGACGCGGATCGCGCGGCGGGCACCGAGCAGAATCAGCTCCTCGAGCACGATCGCCGCCGAGGGGCCGCCCATGCCCGTCGCCTGGATCGTCAACGGCTCACCGTCGGGTGCGGCGCCCGTGTAACCCCACAGGCCACGGTGGTGATTGAACATCCGCGGCTCTCCTAGCAGGCTCTGGGCCAGCGCCAGCGCGCGGCCGGGATCGCCCGGCAGGAGCACGCGCTCGCCCAGTGGGGCGGTCGGACGTAGATGGATCGGAACGCCGGACGCCACCGGCTGCGACTTTAGACTGCCTGCCATGGGAATGCCGGCCGCGTCAAGCGCCTGATGGCCGAGCGCGGAATCCAATCCGGTTCCGAGGTCCGCGAGCTGACGCTCGCCCAGGTCGCCGCGCGCGTGGGCGTCTCGCCGGCGACCGTGAGGCGCTGGCTGGCGCGGGGCCTCGTGCCGGGCTTCGACGGACGCTGGACTCCGACCGCGCTTGCCTACGTGCGCGTCGTCGCGCGTCTGCGCGCGCGCGGGCACTCGCTGCAGGACATCAAGCAGGCGAGCGATAGGGGGCAGCTCGCGATCGGTCCGATCGAGAACCTGCTGAGCGGCGCCGAGCCGCGCCATTCGCTCAAGGATGCTGCTCGCTCGAGCGGACTCGACGCCGAGCTGATCAAACGCATCTACGCCACGATGGGTCTCGGGCTCGTGCCGCGCGAGGGCATTAGCGACGAAGACCTGCAGATGATCGAGTACGCCGCCGCGGTGCTCAACGCGGGCTTTCCGCTGCCGGCGTTCCTACAGCTGATGCGCGTCTACGGACAGGTGATTGCGCAGATCGCCGACGCGGAGGTGCGCCTGATCCACCTCTACGTACACGAGCCGTTGATGCGCGCGGGGGTTCCGAGCGTGGAGATCGCCGAGGAGATGGAGGGCCTGGCCCGCGAGGTGTTTCCATTCGCTGCGCCCTTCATGCACTACCTGCACGGCCGCCTGCTGGCGCAGTTCGTCGAGCAGGACATGATCGGCCATATGGAGAGCGACCTCGGCGAGAGCGCTCCGCGGGAGGGGCGCCTGCGCGTGGCGATCGCCTTTGCCGACCTTGCCGGCTACGCGCGCCTGACGGTCGAGCGCGGCGACGAGGCAGCGGTCGGCGCCGTCGAGCGCTTCGCGCACGCGGTCGCTGAGACGCTGCCGGTCGACGCACGCGTGATCAAGACGCTCGGCGACGAGGTGATGGTGATCGGCTCCGATCCTGGCGCGCTGACCGCCTGGGCCGTCGGCCTGCAGGGCAGCATTTCACCGGGGGAGCCGCCGCCGCGCATCGGCGTGCACTACGGCGAGGTGCTCTACCGCGACGGCGACTACTTCGGACGCGAGGTCAATCAGGCCGCGCGTGTCGTCGCGCGGGCGGGTGGAGGCGAGGTGCTCGTTACGCGCCCCGTCGTGGAGATGGCGGCGGGTGTCGACGGCGTGCATTTCAACCGCATCGGCGAGGTACGGCTGAAGGGCTTCTCCGAGGCCACGGAGCTGTTCACCGCCTCAGCGCAGAAGGGCTAGGCGATGGAGGTCGAGCGCGAACTCTGTGAGGCCGTGCGCGCCGGAGGGCTGCTCGCCGGCGAGCAGCCGATCGTCGTGATGCTCTCCGGTGGGCGTGACTCGTGCTGCCTGCTCGACATCGCCACACGGCTGCGCGGGAGTGAGAAGGTGAGCGCGCTGCACGTCAACTACGGGCTACGTGAGCAGGCTGGGGATGACGAGCGCCACTGCGTTGCGTTCTGCGAGCGCCTCGGCGTGGCGCTGGAGGCGGTGCGAGTCGAGACGCGCGAGCGGGTTGCACGCGCGGGAAACATGCATGCCTGGGCACGCGATCTCCGCTACGGAGAGGCCGCGCGCGTCGCGCGAGAGCGCGATGCGCTGATTGCTGCTGGGCATACGGCGAGCGACCAGGCCGAGACGATCCTCTATCGGCTCGCGGCCTCGCCGGGGCGGCGCGCGCTGCTCGGGATGAGTACACGCGAGGGATGGCTCGTGCGCCCGCTGCTAGGCGTGAGCCGCGCGCAGACGGGTGCCTACTGCCGGGCGCGCGCGATTGCCTGGCGCGAAGACTCGAGCAACGACGATGCGGCCTACGCGCGCGCGCGTGTGCGCAACGGTCTGCTCGCGGCGCTGCGCGCCGTGCATCCCGGCGCCGAGTCAAACGTCGTGCGTACGGCCGCCCTGCTGCGCGAGGAGACCGAACTACTCGAGGCGCTCGTCAGCGAGGAGCTCGCCGGCTCGCCGCGCATCGCGATCGCACGCCTGCGCGTGCTACCCGCCGCGCTGGCGCGGCTGATCGTCGTGCGTCTGGCCGAGGACGCCGCCGAGACCTACGTGCCGCAGGCGGGCACGCGCGTCGGGGAGATCCTCGCGTTGGCCGCGCGTGGCGGCAGGGCAGAGCTGCACGTCGGCGGCCTCGTCGGCGCGGTGATCGAGCGGGGCGAGCTGCGCATGATCAAGCTCACGCCGCGCACGCCGAGCGCCGCGAGGGAGCCGCCGCGCGAGGACTAGACTCCCTGGTGTGGCCACTCCCGCGCGCCTCTCGAGCGACCCCGACCTGGGCGAGGTGCTGGTCAGCGCCGAGGATTTGCAGCGCCGCGTGGCCGAGCTGGGCGAGGAGATCTCGCGCGACTACGCTGGGCGCTCGCTGCTGCTCGTGGGCGTTCTGAAGGGCGCCGTCTTCTTTCTCTCGGACCTGATGCGCTACATCGAGGTGCCTGTCGAGGTCGACTTCATGGCCGTCGCCTCCTATGGCTCGGCCACCGACTCCTCTGGCGTCGTGCGGATCCTCAAGGATCTCGACGCCTCGATCGAAGGTCGCGACGTGTTGATCGTCGAGGACATCGTCGACTCGGGGTTGACGCTTCAGTACCTGATGCGCAACCTCGGCTCGCGTAACCCGCGCACGCTTGAGGTATGCGCGCTGTTGACCAAGCCGGAGCGGCGCAAGGTCGATCTGCCGACCCGTTACGTCGGCTTTGAGATCGCCAATCGCTTCGTTGTCGGATATGGCCTCGACTACGCCGAGCGCCACCGCAATCTGCCTTACGTGGCCGCGCTGGTGAGCTAGACGACGCCTCTCTGTGTGACGTTGCGCCGTCCCGCAACTGCCGGAAAGACAGGGCGTACATGGTACGCTTGGGCCCCGGTGGACACGATTTCAGACGGTGCCAGGAGCCTCCGGATCTAAGCCATGAGCCGTTTCTTCAAGAGCGCCGCATTCCCGATCCTCATCGTCGTGGTGTTGGCTTTCCTCGCGGTCCGGCTCGTCGATCAGGGCTCCAATAACCACCGCAAGCACAGCTACCAGACGCTCGTCGGCAAAGAGCTTCCGGGCGGCGAAGTCTCCTCGGTGCAGTTCAAGAACAAGGGCAAAGCGCTTGAAGTCAAACTGCGCAACAAAGAAAGCTATGAAGTCGGTTTCATCGATCAGGCCGCACCGGAACTGATCAAAGAACTGAAGACCGCCGGCGTCAGCTACAACGTCGAATCGGAAAAGAGCAGCGTGCTGCTCGGCCTGCTGACCTACATCCTGCCGATCCTGCTGTTCTTCGGCTTCTGGATCTTCTTGATGAACCAGGTGCAGGGCGGGGGCTCGAAAGTTATGTCGTTCGGCAAGTCGCGCGCCAAGCGCATGTCGGCCGACTCGCCGAAGATCACCTTCCGCGACGTGGCAGGCGTCGATGAGGCTGTCGAGGAGCTCCACGAGATCAAGGAATTCCTCGAGAACCCGAAGAAGTTCCAGGCGCTCGGCGCACGCATTCCCACGGGCGTCCTGCTCTATGGCCCGCCCGGCACCGGCAAGACGCTACTCGCGCGCGCTGTGGCCGGCGAGGCTGGCGTGCCGTTCTTCTCGATCTCCGGTTCAGACTTCGTCGAGATGTTCGTCGGCGTCGGCGCCTCACGCGTGCGTGACCTGTTCGAGCAGGCCAAGCAGAACAGCCCCTGCATCATCTTCATGGACGAGATCGACGCCGTCGGGCGCCACCGCGGCGCGGGCATGGGCGGCGGCCACGACGAGCGCGAGCAGACGCTCAACCAGCTGCTGGTCGAGATGGACGGTTTCGAGGCGAAGGACAACATCATCATGATCGCGGCCACCAACCGGCCCGATATCCTCGACCCGGCGCTGCTACGCCCTGGACGCTTCGACCGCCAGATCGCCGTCGACCGCCCCGACCGCAAGGGTCGCGCGAAGATCCTCGAGGTCCACACGCGCGGCAAGCCGCTCGCGAAAGTCATCGACATCGACGCGCTCGCGGGCCAGACGCCGGGCTTCACCGGCGCAGACCTCTCGAACCTGATCAACGAGGCGGCGCTGCTCTCCGCGCGCACCGGCAAGCGCGAGATCGGGCAGGAAGAGCTCGAGGAGGGGATCATGCGCGTGATCGCTGGCCCCGAGAAGAAGACCCGCGTGATGAGCGAGAAAGAGCGTCTGATCACCGCCTACCACGAGATGGGCCACGCGCTCGTCGGACACTTCCTAGAGCACTCGGATCCGGTCCACAAGATCTCGGTGATCTCGCGCGGCCAGGCGCTCGGCTACACGATCTCGATGCCCCAGGAGGACCGCTTCCTGACCACGCGCGCCGAGCTCGAGGACACGATGGCGATGACGCTCGGTGGTCGCGCAGCCGAGGAGATCGTCTTCGGGGAGATCACGACCGGCGCGTCTAACGACATCGAGAAGGTGACGGCCACGGCCAAGCAGATGGTGATGCGCTTTGGCATGAGCGAGAAGCTCGGACCGCGCGTCTTCGGCCGCGACCACGGCCAGCCCTTCCTCGGCCGCGAGTTCGCGACCGAGCCTGACTACTCCGATGAGATCGCACGCGAGATCGATGACGAGGTGCGGCGCATCATCGAGGCCGCGCACCAGCGCGCGACGAGCATCCTCACCGAACACCAGCAGGACCTCAACAACATCTCTGAGACGCTCGTCAAGCGCGAGACGATCGAGAAGGAGGAGTTCCTGGCGCTGCTCGAGGGCAAGAGCGAAGAGGAAGTGTTCGGCATCGACGATGACACCAAGCCCGAGCTGCCTGCGCCGCCCTCGCCAGTCGACCGCGCCGAGCGCGAAGCACCCCGCACGATCCCGCGTCCCGGGCTCGCCGGCGGTGCCGCTGAGATTCGTGGCACGGACCCGGAGCGCCCCGAGCTGGCCTAGATGATCGATCCCGCGGGCTTCCGCCTGATGGGGATCGTCAACGTGACGCCCGACTCGTTCTCCGACGGTGGCGAGTTTTTGCAGGCCGAGGCCGCGGTCGCGCACGGGCTGAGGCTCGCTGAGCAGGGCGCGTCGATCCTCGATGTTGGCGGCGAATCGACGCGGCCCGGGGCGGAGCCCGTGTCCGAGCGCGAGGAGCTCGCGCGTGTGCTGCCGGTGATTGAAGGTCTCGCTGCGGCTCGGGGCGGCTCCTCTCGACCACAGATCTCGATCGACACCTCCAAGGCTGCGGTGGCCGCCGCGGCACTCGACGCGGGCGCGAGCCTTGTCAACGATGTCACCGCCCTGCGCGGCGACGCCGAGATGGCTAGCGTGATCGCCGCGCACCGGGCGGACTGCTGCCTCATGCACATGCTCGGCGAGCCGCGCACGATGCAGCGTGAGCCGAGCTATGGCGATGTCGTGCAGGAGGTCGGAGCCTTCCTTGAGGAGCGCCTCGCGCAGGCGATCTCGAAGGGGATCGCCCGCGAGCGGATTATGCTCGATCCAGGCATCGGCTTCGGCAAGACCGAGGAGCACAACCTCGAGCTGCTCGAGCGGCTAGGAGAGCTCTGTGATCTCGGCGCGCCGATCGTGATCGGCACTTCGCGCAAGGCCTTCATCGGACGCATCCTCGCGCGTGCCGGAGGGCATGAGGAGCCGGTCGACGTCGACGCGCGCCTGCCGGGCACGATCGCCACAAACGTACTCGCCTACGAGCGCGGCGCGCGTGTCTTTCGCGTGCACGACGTCGCTCCGGTGCGCGATGCGCTGGCCGTGGCGGCTGCTACGTTGGGCGGGAGATGGACGGCGAGGAGCCCGGGGAGGACCCCGACGAGCTAGATGACGAGGAGGAGGGGCGCGACGCTGAGGAGTCGGCCGAGTCGGTCACGATCGAGATCAGTGGCCTCTCGCTCTACACCAACCACGGTGTTACCGAAGCCGAGCGCGAGGTCGGTCAGCGCCTCGTGCTGGACCTGCGCCTCGACATCGGCGAGACCGACGCGACGGTTACCGACGCGATCGAGGACACAGTTGACTACGCCGAGGTCTGTCAGCTGGTGGCGCTGATTGCCCAGCAACGCTCGCACAAGACGCTCGAGCGCCTGTGCAGCACGATCGCCGACCGGTTGCTTTCCGATTATGAGCTCGAGGGCGTCTGGGTGAAGGCAGCGAAGCCCGAGCCGCCGATCGCGCTCAGCGTCGAGGAGGTCTCGGTCGAGGTCTGGCGCGAAGCGGGGGGGTAGGGCACTCCTCGGCCTTGGGCGCTAGCGTGTAGTCGATGTCGAGCACCGTGCAGACCCACGCCACCGCTGCGGCCTTCCGTGCAGCCGTCGAGCGCGGGGACATCGATGCGCTCGCCGATCTGCTCGCGCCCGACGTCGTCTTTCACAGCCCTGTCACCTTCCATCCCTTCCTGGGCCGTGAGACCGTCACGAAGCTCTTGGGACTCGTTGCACAGACCTTCGAAGACTTCCGCTACACCGACGAGCTCGACACCGATGGCGCTCACGCGCTGATCTTTCGCGCGAGCATCGAGGGCAAGGAGCTCGAGGGCATCGACCTGTTGCGCTTCGACGAGGCTGGTCTGATCGCTGATTTCACCGTGATGCTACGTCCGCTTTCGGGCTTGATCCCCTTCGCACAGGCGATGGGCGCGAAGGCGACAGCCGCGGGTGTAGCGACGACGCGCGCCTGAGCCGGCGACACGCAAGCATCGAGCGATGAGCTCAAATCCGAAGGAAATTGGCCTGCTTGGACTCGGCTCCAATGTGGGTGAGCGTCGCGAGCAGCTCCAGCGTGCGGTCGATGCGCTCGATGCCGCAGGGGTTTATGTGCTCGCCTGCTCCTCGGCCTACGACACCGACCCCGTCGGCGAGGTGCTCGATCAGCCGAGCTTCCTCAACGCCTGTATACGCGTGCGAACCACGCTCGCGCCATTGCAGCTGCTCGACCTCGTCAAGCGTCTGGAGCGCGAGCTCGGGCGTGAGGATGAGAGCCGCCGACACGGGCCGCGGGCGATCGACATCGACATCCTGCTGCTCGGCGAGCGCCAGCTGCACGACGCGCGCATGACGCTGCCGCACGAGCAGTTGCTCAGCCGCCGTTTCGTATTGATCCCGGCGCTCGAGCTGGACTTTGACATGCGCACGCCCGACGGGCGGCGGCTGTCAGACGCCCTGGCCGCCATGTCACCCGCGGAGGGAGTTCGCTGGGCGGGTCCGCCGCTTGCGCTTCCCGGCAGCTGAGCGCCATCGCTCAGCGCACGACGATCTTGCCGCGCATGCCTTCTGCGACGTGGATCGTGCAGTGATAGTTGAAGGTGCCCGCGTGGGTGAAGCGGACCGTGTAGGAGCCCGTTTCCTGGGTGCGCGAGTGGAAGCCGTGGAAGGTCACGTTGTGTTCGGTCTGATCGCGCCATAGCCACGTCACCTTGTCGCCGCGCCTGATCGTCAAGGTGGCGGGGTGAAAGCGGAATTCCTTCAGCGTCACCGTGTGGCTGGCGGCTGCGTGTGCGCCGCCGAAGGCCGCGGCGGGCAACACGACGGCGCTCGCCAGGGCACCGCCCGCCAGCATGCTCAGTCTCTTGCGGCTCATCGCGCTCTCCTTCGCTTGGGGTTCGGGCGGGCGCCTCGAAAGGGCCGCCACTCGCACTCAAAGACGCCGGCGCGGCGCGATCCTTCCCCATTGCTCGGAGCCTCCTCAGGCGGGCGCGCCGCGGTCATCCCAGCTCGCCAGGCGTAGCAGCGTGGCGCTGCTGACGCCGCGGCCGGCGACGACGCACAGGTGCCCGCCGCGAACCCACGTGACCACGCGCGCCCCGTCGACGCTGCTCAGGCGGTAGGCCGTGCCCGTCCGCCAGCTGGTATGTCCGGCCGCGATGTGCGGCGCGGGCGTGCCGGCGACGATCGCATAGCCGATGCGCCGGCCGCTGTTATCGACGTAGAAGACGGTCTTGATGGTGCGAGCACCGAGCCGGTCGCTGCGCGCGCCGCTCGCGCGCCAACCGAAGCGCTCGCCCCAGTAGGGAAAGGCGACGCCGTCGACCGCGGCGGTCAGCTGCGCTCGGCGCAAGCTGCTCTCGCGTGGCGCGGCGGAAGTGGAGGGGCGCAGCGTCAGCGCGGTCGCGCTCTGCAGGCTGAGCGAGCCCGAGCCGTCTGGGCTCGCCCCGAGCACGAGCGCCACGACGAGCGCGGCGACGCTCGCGAGTGCCGCCACGGCACCGAGGCGCAGGCGCAGAGTGCGCGTGCCGGCGTTGGAAGCGCGGGCGTTGCGCGCGATTAGCGCGTCAGTACGGCGGTGCAGCCGTTCAGGAGCGGGCTCGTCGATCGAGTGGATGAACTCGATCAGCTCGGCTTCGTTGGTGACGGGTTGCTGGCTCATGGGGATCCCTCACTTGAAAGGACTCCAGGGCCGCCGTTCTCTTCCCGGCGCAAGCTCTGTTGCGGGGAAGGGCGCTCAGAGGCAGAGCGACCCGAGGACGCTTTGCCGGCGGACCGTTGCGCGGATGTCGATTTCTCCTGCGGCACCTCCTCGTCGGGTATGAGCGTGCGTGTGATCTGCTTGCGCGCCCGGTAAAGGCGCGTCGTCAGGGTTGCCTCGCGGACGCGCAGGGCGCGCGAGGCTTCACGGTAGGAGAGACCCAGGACGTCAACGGCGACAAGCGCCAGGCGAAAGTCCTCGGGCAGATCGGCGATCGTCGCATAGAGCTCCTGCATCTCGAGCGCCTGCTCGGGGCGCCCCATCGGCCGCGGATCGGCGGCGAGGACATCCTCAAGCGTGGCGACCGTATGTGGGCGCCTTGAGGCGGTGCGGCGCGAGGTCAGAAAGGTGTTGCGCAGCACGCGCATCAGGTAATAGAGGTCGTCCTCACCATGAATCAGCCGGGGCCGCGCGAGCACGCGCGTAAAGGTCTCCTGTACGAGATCCTCCGCGTCCTCGCGCGATCCGCACAGCGCCCAGGCCGCGCGGTAGAGGCGGTCGACGTGCTGCGTAAGCGACTGCGGATCGAGGGTGCGCATGGCGTGTTTGGGGACGACTTATGGAGCGCAAACTGCGCTTTTCCAGCAGTCCGACTGTAGCGTCGGGAAGGATCGCCGGCGCCAGGCGTCCTCCCTGGTATGGACCGACGATTCGTTTGGGTGCTCGCCGCCTGCTTCGGAGCCTCGACCGCGCTGCTGCCTGCGCTGGCCGGATCGGACCCGCTGCCGGCGATCGAAGCGGTCAATGTCGGCGGCGGGATCTACGGGGAAGAACACCACTGGGCGCCGGCGCAGCTGAACGTTCCCGTCGGCGCCACCGTGTCGCTGAGCAACCCCAGCGAAGTCAAACACGGCGTCTACTGGGTTGGCGGCCCATCGACGCCGAGCTGTACAGCCGGTGTGCCAGTCGGCGTGAGCGTCGCTGCCTCGGGCACGAAATGGAGCGGCAGCTGCACGTTTGCGACGGCGGGGGTCTACACCTTCTACTGCACCGTGCACGGCGCTGAAATGAGCGCTCGAGTGAGCGTCGGCGAAACCGCCACGACGACTCCCGCCACTGCCACGACCCAGACCTCGCCGGCGCCGGGTGGCAACGGCACGAATGCCTACCCGACCCCAAGCGGAGGCGGCGTGCCCGTCGCCTCCTCGCCGGTGCAAAGCGTCTCGCTGCTCACCGCCCCCGTCGCCAAGGCCGTGCGAGTCCTCTCCGGGGCCCACGCCGCGACGATCCGAGGCTCGGTCAGCCTCAGTGCCGCCGCTGCCGGTGGCCGCCTCGAGGTAGATCTGCTGCGCGGTCGCGGCGCTCACCGCGTGCGCGTCGGGCGGCTCGTGCGTTCGCGGTTGCACGCTGGGTTGCTCTCCTTCACCGTGGCGCTTGACCCCGGCGCGGCGCGATCGCTGCGCTCCCATCACCGGCTTGCGTTGAGCGTGCAACTGGTCCTTCGTCCCGTGCACGGCACGACGCTACGGGTCACGCGCAATCTCGTACTGCACGGCTGAGGCGAGACGCGGCGTCTCTCTTTACGCCGCGCTCGGTGCCGGCCTGAACCATTCGCTCGGCAAAGCACCGGACGGAACCTCGCCGATCTGCGCCGGGAAGTAGTCGGCCAGGCGCGCCGCGGGGCGCCCCTCGATCAGCGGGCGCACGTCGCCGATGCTCAGAAGCAGGCGGATCGTGCTTCCGATCTGCAGGTCGGCAGCGTTAGGGCGCTCGCCGCCGAGCAGGCCCTCGGCGATCCACCCGTCGATCCGCTCGAGCTGGCTCGGCAGCGCGGCGAGGTCGTCGCGCGCGTTCTCGTCGCGCGCCTTGTTCTTAATCGCCATCACCCGCGCGGTCAGCGGTAGCGCGGGTCGCAACAGCGCTTGCGGGAGCGGCAGGTGCGAGTCGGCGGCGTAGCTCTCCATCGCCGCGGGATTGCGTAGAAAGGCCGCGTCGATCAGCCGCCGGGGCACGCTCTGCAGGACCTCATCGCCCCAGCGCTCGGCCTCCAGCACCCGCGCGTAGGCCGGCTCGCCGGGCGCGGGCAACAGCGGCGGCTCAGGCACGATCTCATCGAGTCGGCGCAGGATCGCGCGCGAGCCGACGAGCCGCTCGCCTCCCAAGCGCAGGCCCGGCACGGTCGCGCCACCGTAGAGCAGCGGGCCGGCGAGAACCTGGGTCATCGGCAGCAGATCCACGCGCTTGAAGTCGATCTGCTTGATGCGCATCGCGACTTCCACCACGGCGCACGGATGCGAGCCGGGCAGCACGTAGAGCTTGGTGGTAGCGCCCCTCATCGCAGGCCGAGCATAATGGGGGCCGATGCTGCTTGTCGTCGATGTCGGAAACACGCAGACTCACTTCGGCGCCTACCGCGGAGTCGAGCTGGTAGAGCACTGGCGCTTTGCGACCGTGCGCTCCTCGACCGCGGATGAGCTCGGAGCCGCGCTGCGCAACCTGCTCGAGCTGCGGGGCTATGGCTTCGCCGACCTAGACGCTTCGATCGTCTCCTCGACGGTGCCCCAGCTCGAGCCCGAGTGGCTGGCGATGGCGGCCCGCTACCTCGGCCACGAGATGCACGCTGTCGGGCCAGGCACGAAGACCGGCATGGCGATTCGCTACGACAATCCACGCGAGATCGGCGCCGACAGGCTCGTCAACGCGGTCGCGATCCGCGAGCGTTTCGGCAACCTCGCGGTCTGCGTCGACTTCGGCACGGCGACGACCTTCGACGTCGTCTCACGCGAGGGCGACTACGTCGGCGGTGCGCTGATGACGGGCATCGAGATCTCCCTCGAAGCCCTCTCCGAGCGCGGCGCGCGCCTGCCGAAGGTCGACCTCGCGCCACCACGCAGCGTGATCGGCAAGAACACGATCGACGCGATCCGCTCGGGTGTCGTCTTCGGCTACGCAGGTGCGATCGACGCGATCCTCAGGCGCCTGTATGTCGAGTTGGGCGAGCGCACCGACGTAATCGCCACCGGGGGACTCGCGCGACTGGTCGTGCCCTACACGGAGGAGATCGAGGAGGTCGACGACCTGCTCACGCTCACCGGGCTGCGCCTGCTGCACGAGCGCAACAGCTAGGCCGTCCGTCCTAGATGTGTGTGTCCATAATGGGCATCATCGTGCCCGACCCGCTGACAGAAGCCTGGACGCTCGGCTCGCTGCGCGTCCCCAACCGCGTGCTGCTCGCGCCGCTGGCGGGCATCGGCAACTGGTTCGTGCGCCTGCAAGCCAAGCGCTACGGCGCGGGGATGGCGGTCTCGGAGATGGTTTCCTCGCACGCGATCCACCACGGCAACGAGAAGACCTGCAACGAGATGTTGCGCATCGATCCGGCTGAGCGCGAGCAGGGGCCTGTCTCGATCCAACTTTTCGGCGAGGACCCCGCGATCATGCGCTCAGCCGCCGCGCACGTCGCCTCGCTTGGCGTCGATGCGATCGATATCAACATGGGCTGCCCCGTGCCGAAGGTGCAGAAGACCGGTGCCGGCGCCGCGTTGCTGGGCGATCCCGATCGCGCTGTAGCGGTGGCTCGCGCGGCAGTGGAAGGCGCAGCGGCGGGGGCTGCGGAGCACGGTGCGCCCGGGCTCCCGGTCACGGTCAAGCTGCGCTCCGGCCTGCGCGTAGGCGATGAGAGCGGCTTTGCGCTCGCGCACCGGCTCATCGAAGATGCGGGCGTCGCGGCGATCGCGTTTCACCCCCGCTCGGCCGCCGTGCACCACAAGGGCACGCCCGACTACGCGCTCGCGGCGAGGCTCGCCGCGTCGCTTCCGGCTCCCGTGATCCTCACCGGTGGCCTGGCGGATGCTACGCAGGTGCGCCGCGCGTTCGAGGCAACGGGGGCCAGCGCGGTGATGCTCGCGCGTGGCGCGCTCGGCAACCCCTGGCTGTTTGCCGAGCTGATCCACGGGCGGGCTGCCCCGCCCTCGCGCGCGGAGGTGATGCACGAGCTGGACTGGACGATCGATCGCGCCGTCGAGCACCTCGGCGAGGATCGCGCGGGGCGCTATCTGCGCAAGTTCTATCCCTGGTACATCGCACGGCTGGCGCTCGAGCGCGACGAGGCCAAGCAGCTACAGGAATCGCTCCAGCTCGCGGCGACGCTACCCGCCGCACGCGCGATCCTCGACCACGCTCAGCAGCCGCTCGTGGGATCTCTCTGAGGGCTCGCAACGAGCCGCGCGAGCCCCGCTATACTGCTGCGCTCGCTGCCGCCTCCGGTCAGTGACATCCCCGCTGCGTGCGGGGTTTTGTGTGTCGCTATGACCGGACCACCAACCCGCTAAGAGGGTCACATGCCGAAGGACGTCATCCTCACCCCTGAAGGTCTGAAGAAGCTCAAGGACGAGCTCGAGCTGCTCTCGACGGAGAAGCGTCGCGAGGTTGCTCAGCGCATCAAGGAGGCGCGCGAGTTCGGGGACATCTCCGAGAACTCAGAGTACGACGACGCCAAGAACGAGCAGGCGATGGTCGAGAGCCGGATCGCACAGCTGCAGGAGAAGGTACGGATGGCGAGCGTGATCCAGGCCAAGGACCTTTCTACCGACGTCGTCCAGGTCGGCTCGGTCGTGCACGTCAAGGACGAAAAGACGGGCAAGTCCGTCAAATACACGATCGTCGGATCGGCCGAGGCCAAGCCCGACGAGTACAAGCTCTCCAACGAGTCGCCGGTGGGCCGTGCGCTGCTCGGCCACAAACGCAATGACACGGTCGCCGTGAAGGTGCCACGAGGCCCGGCGCGCAAGCTCAAGATCACCAAGATCGACGTCGGCCTCGAGTAGGCTCGCCGCGATGAGCGGAGCCGAGAAGACCTCGCCCGACGGCGAGCATGGACGCCACGGTCTGGCGGAGCTGATCGCGGAGCGTCGTCAGAAGGCCGAGCGCCTGCGTGCGGACGATCCGGGCGCCTTTCCCTACGCATTCAGAGACAGCGAGCCGATCGAGTTGCTGCTGAGCGTGTACGCGGGACTCGAGGCGGGCGAGGAAACCGAGCAGCGTCATCGTGTCGCCGGGCGTATCGCCGCGCGCCGCGAGGCCGGCAAGATGGCCTTCCTCGATCTGATCGACCGCACCGGCAAGCTACAGCTGCACGCGCGCGTGGACGTCCTCGGCGAGGACGCCTTCGCGCGCATCACCTCGCTCGACGTGGGCGATCTGATCGGCGTCGATGGCGCCGCGCTGCGCAGCCGCCGCGGCGAGATCTCGCTGCGCGTGGAGTCCTTCGCGCTGCTCGCCAAGGCGCTGCGGCCCCCGCCCGACCGTCACGCCGGGCTGAGCGACGTGCAGACCCGCTACCGCCGCCGCGAGCTCGACCTGATCGCTAGCGAGCAGGCGCGCCGGCTGTTCATCGACCGCGCACGGATCATCTCTGCGGTGCGCGCCTACCTCGACGGCGCGGGCTTCATCGAGGTCGAGACGCCGGTCCTACAGCCGCTCTACGGAGGCGCGCTGGCACGCCCTTTCACGACGCATCACAACGCGCTCGAGCGCACGCTCTATTTGCGCATCGCCACCGAGCTCTACCTCAAGCGCCTGCTCGTCGGCGGCCTCGAGCGTGTCTATGAGCTCGGCAAGGACTTCCGCAACGAGGGCGTCTCGGCCAAGCACAACCCCGAGTTCACGATGGTCGAGTTCTATGAGGCCTATGCCGACTATGACGGCGCGGCGAGCCGCCTGGAAGCGCTGGTCGGTGCGGCGGTTGCGGCCATCGATTACGCGGGGGAGCTCGATTTCGGTGTTCCCTGGCGGCGGGTCAGCTTCTTCGCCGCGGTTGCCGAGACAACGGGCGTCGATCTCGCCACTGCCAGCAGCGACCTGGAGCTGCGCGCGGCGATCGAGGAGCGCGGCCTGAAGGTCCACACCGAGGACGCGAGCTGGGCGCAGATGGCCGACGATCTGCTCGCGAAGTTCGTCGAGCCGACGCTGATCCAGCCAACCTTCGTGCGCGACTACCCCGTAGAGCTCTCGCCCTTCGCGCGCGAGCACCGCAGCGAGTCGGGTCTCGTCGAGCGCTGGGAGGCATTCGCGGGCGGCATGGAGATCGCCAACGCCTTCAGCGAGCTGATCGACCCCGACATCCAGCGCGAGCGCTTCGAGGCTCAGAAGCGCCTGGCCGAGCTGGGTGAGGAGGAGTCCCAGCCCTACGACGAGCTGTTCGTCCAGGCGCTAGAGCAGGGCATGCCTCCCGCTGGTGGGGTAGGCCTCGGCATCGACCGGCTGGTGATGCTCTTGACCGGAGCGGAGTCGATCCGCGAGGTCGTGCTGTTTCCCGCGATGCGGGACTGATCTGCCTGCGCTCAGGAGGCGTAGAAAGGGCGAGCAGTCGGCCCGCTAGGGCCCATGCCGGGCTCGGCGCCCGGAGGTCAAGGCGGGTCGCTCGCCTGCCGATGACCCCGATAGAGCAAGGGGGGCGATTGGTAGACTTGCTCCCACAGGCGTTACTTGGACCACAAAGCTCTTGAGGCACCGTCCTAGGTAGGAAGGAATCACACAATGTTCGAGCGATTCACCGAACGGGCCCGGCAAGTGGTCGTCCTCGCGCAGGAGGAGGCGCGAACGCTGAAGCACAACTACATCGGCACCGAGCACATCCTGCTCGGGCTGCTGCGCGAGGAGGAGGGCCTCGCCGCGCGGGTGCTCGAGAGCCTTGACATCACCGTCGAGCGTGTGCGCGCGCAGGTCGTGCGCATCGTCGGCTCCGGTGAGGAGGTCACCTCCGGGCAGATCCCCTTCACACCACGCGCCAAGAAGGTGCTCGAGCTCGCTCTGCGCGAGGCGCTGAGCCTCGGCCACAACTACATCGGTACGGAGCACATCCTGCTCGGCCTGGTGCGCGAGAACGAGGGTGTTGCGGCCCGCATCCTGCTTGACTTCGACGCCGACTCGGAGAAGATCCGCAACGAGGTTATCCGCATGCTCTCCGGCCCCGGCGGTCGCCGCCAGGGCTCCTCCAGCGGCTCTGGCACGGGTGCGCAGGGCGCGCCGGGCGAGGGCAAGAAGTCCTCGAAGCTGCTCGACCAGTTCGGGCGCAACCTCACCAAGCTCGCAGCCGAGGGCAAGCTCGACCCGTGCGTGGGACGCGAGACGGAGATCGAGCGGATCATGCAGATCCTCTCGCGGCGCACGAAGAACAACCCCGTGCTCGTGGGTGAGCCGGGCGTCGGCAAGACCGCCGTCGTCGAGGGCCTCGCGCAGCGCATCACCAGCTCTGAGGTGCCCGAGCTGCTGAAGAACAAGCAGATCTACACGCTCGACCTGGCTGCACTCGTCGCCGGCTCGAAGTACCGCGGCGAGTTCGAGGAGCGCCTGAAGAAGGTGATGAAGGAGATCACCCAGCGCGGCGACATCATCCTGTTCATCGACGAGCTTCACAACCTCGTCGGCGCCGGTGCCGCCGAGGGCGCGATCGACGCCGCCTCGATCCTCAAGCCGGCGCTCGCGCGCGGCGAGCTGCAGACGATCGGTGCGACCACGCTCGATGAGTATCGCAAGTACCTCGAGCGCGACTCGGCGCTCGAGCGGCGCTTCCAGAAGATCACCGTCGATGAGCCGACGATCGATCAGACCGTGGAGATCCTGCGCGGGCTGCGCGACCGCTACGAGTCCCACCACAAGGTGCAGATCACCGACGAGGCGCTGCGCGCAGCCGGTGAACTGGCGAGCCGCTACATCTCCGACCGCTTCCTGCCGGACAAGGCGATCGACCTGATCGACGAGGCCGCCTCGCGGATGCGCATCAAGTCGATGACCTCGCCACCGGCTAACCGTGAGCTCGAGGCCGAAGTCGAGACGACGCGCCGCGAGAAGGAGGCCGCGATCGAGGCCCAGGAGTTCGAGAAGGCCGCGGCGCTGCGCGACAAGGAGCGCAAGCTGACGAACAAGAAACGCGAGCTCGAGCAGGCCTGGGAAGCGGGCGAGACAGGCGAGCGTCCGTCGATCGGCGAGGAGGAGATCGCCGACATCGTCTCGATGTGGACCGGTATCCCCGTCTTCAAGTTGACCGAGGCCGAGACGCAGAAGCTGATGCGCATGGAGGACGAACTGCACAAGCGCGTGATCGGCCAGCACCCGGCGATCGAGGTCATCTCCAAGGCGATCCGCCGCTCGCGCGCAGGCCTGAAGGATCCCAAGCGCCCAACCGGCTCGTTCATCTTCCTCGGCCCCTCGGGCGTCGGCAAGACCGAGCTCGCGCGCACGCTCGCCGAGTTCCTGTTCGGCGATGACGAGGCGCTGATCAGGATCGACATGTCCGAGTACATGGAGAAGCACGCCGTCTCGCGCCTGGTTGGCTCGCCTCCGGGCTACATCGGCTACGACGAGGGCGGCCAACTGACCGAGGCGATCAGGCGCAAGCCCTACTCGGTGTTGCTGCTCGACGAGATCGAGAAGGCGCACCCCGACGTCTTCAACATCCTGCTGCAAATCCTCGAGGACGGCCGCCTGACCGACGCGCAGGGGCGCACGGTTGACTTCCGTCACGCGATCGTGATCATGACCTCGAACATCGGCGCCGCGGAGATCGCGCGCAACACGCCGCTCGGCTTCGCGGTCTCCGATGATGAGACGGGCATCACCTACGACGACATGAAGAACCGCATCATGGGTGAGCTCAAGAAAGTCTTCCGCCCCGAGTTCCTCAACCGCATCGACGACGTGATCGTCTTCCACAAGCTGCAAAAGGAGGAGATCAAGCAGATCGTCGAGCTGCTCTTGCTGCGCATCCGCGAGTCGATGGCCGAGCGCGAGCTCCAGCTCGAGCTGACCGAGTCCGCAAAGGACCTGCTGGTGGACAAGGGCTGGGATCCGGCGATGGGTGCACGACCGCTGCGCCGAGCGATTCAGCGCTACATCGAGGACCCGCTCGCGGACTTCGTGCTGCGCGAGCAGCTCACGCCCGGCGCGACCGTAGTGGTCGACCCGGCCGAGGGCGATCAGGAGGGCGAGGTGCGCCTCTCGATCGTGAACCCGAAGAAGCAGAAGACGCCGGTCGCCGTCGGTGCTGAAGGCGCGGCCGTGGAGGAGCTCCCGGAGGGCGAGACGCCCGTCGAGGACGCGCCACCCGTCGACGCTCCGTAGGGCCTCGCCCGTCGGATACGAGCCGTCCCCTTCGGCCCGTAGGCTGGCGGGATGGCTCGCAGCACCACCGCTCACATCTGCTCACAGTGCGGCTTTTCCTCGGCGCAGTGGCACGGTCAGTGCCCGGGCTGTGAAGCCTGGAACACGCTGATCGAGGAGAGCGTCGCTCCCGCCGTCCGCGGTTCGCGCGCGGTCGCGAAGAACCGCCAGGCTGCTGGTGGCTCGGGCGTGCAGAGTGCCAGCGGAACGGTCGTGCCGCTTCCGCTGCGCGAGGTCGGCGCGACAGCCGTCAAGCGCATGTCGACGGGTATCGGCGAGCTCGACCGCGTGCTCGGAGGTGGCCTCGTCCCCGGCTCGCTGGTATTGCTGGGTGGCTCGCCGGGAATCGGCAAGTCGACGCTCACCAACATGGTGCTCGGCCATCTCGAGCAGGCCGGTCACCGCACGCTCTACGTCAGCGGCGAGGAGTCCGCCGAGCAGGTGCGCCTGCGCGCCGAGCGCCTCGCCCCGCACGCGCTGCAGGTGCCGATCCTCGCCGAGACCGACCTCGACACGGTCCTCAACACGATCGCTGAGCAGGCGCCCGACGCGTGCGTGATCGACTCGGTGCAGACGCTCGGCGCGGCTGAGCTCTCGAGCACGCCCGGCTCGGTCGCCCAGGTGCGCGAGGTCGCGGGGCGGATCATGCAGCTCGCCAAGGCGCGCGGGATCGCCGTGATCCTGGTCGGGCACGTGACGAAGGACGGGGCGCTCGCGGGCCCGCGCGTCCTCGAGCACCTGGTCGACTGCGTGCTCCAGTTCGAAGGCGAGCGCGAGCGGCCATACCGTGAGCTGCGGGCGCTGAAGAATCGCTTTGGCTCGACCAACGAGGCCGGGCTGTTCGAGATGCGCCGGGGGGGCCTCGTGGAGGTGCTCGACGCCTCGGCGCGCTTCGTCGCTGAGGCCACGCGCGCGCCCGGGAGCGTCGTGCTGGCGGCGATGGAGGGCTCGCGCTCGCTGCTCGTCGAGGTTCAGGCGCTCGTCGCTCCCTCCGAGCTCGAACAGCCCCGTCGCGTGGTCTCGGGGCTTGACCGCAACCGCCTGGCGCTTGTGCTGGCGATCCTCGGCCGTCACGGCAACGTCAAGACGGGAGGCTCCGATGTGTTCGTGAACGTCGTTGGCGGCGTACGTGTTGACGAGCCAGGGTGCGATTTGGCGGTCGCGCTGGCGGTCGCCAGCGCGAGCCGCGGCGTGGCGCTCAGCGGCAGCCCGCGTGGCTGTTTCGGCGAGCTCGGTCTGACCGGCGAGCTGCGCTGGGTTGGGCATCCCGAGCGCCGCCTGCAGGAGGCCGCCAAGCACGGACTGCAGGGCGTGATCGCGCCGGCCGGCAGCGGCGGGGCGGCATGTGAGGCGCTGACGCTTCGCCACGCGCTCGCGGCGGCGCTACCCGGTGGGCCCAGCGGGGGACGCGGACGGCCGGTGGCCGAGCGCTCGGGCGCGCCGATCGCGCTCGTGGGCGATTCGGGCGCGGCGACGCCAAGGACGTTGCACACGGCGAGCGCATGAGCCGAGGGCCGGCTCTCGCCGCGTGGGCGCAAAACGGCTCCATAGCAGGTTCCAGCGCGTCCACGAGACGCTGAGGAATCGAAAAATGCCCTAGAATTAGGGTGTGGCTCCAAGATCCGGAGAAGATGTAGACAACGAAGTACGACCGGATCCTGGGCTGATGAGGGCGTTGGAGATGATCGCCCCCGGGACCGCGCTGCGGGAGGGTATCGAGAGCATCCTGCACGCTCGCACGGGTGGTTTGATCGTGATCGGCGAGCCCGAAGACCTCAGCTTCCTGAACTCCGGCGGCATCAAGCTCGACATCGATTACACGCCCGCCTTTCTCTACCAGATCGCAAAGATGGACGGCGCGATCATCCTCAACGCGAACGCCACGAAGATCACGATGGCCAACGTCCAGCTGATGCCCGATCCGACGATCCTCTCGCACGAGACGGGCACGCGCCACCGGACCGCCGAGCGCGTCTCCAAGCAGACCGAGGCGCTCGTGATCGCGATCTCCCAGCGCCGCGAGGTCGTCTCGGTCTACGTCGACGGACAGAAGTACATCCTCGAGGACATTCCGGTCGTGCTCGCGAAGGCCAACCAGGCGCTCGCCACGCTCGACAAGTTCCGCACGCGCCTCGACCAGGTGTCCACACGCCTGACAGCACTCGAGTTTGAGGGCGGCGCGACGCTGCACGACGTGCTCACCGTGCTCCAGCGCTCCGAGCTCGTGACGCGCATGGCGGTCGAGATCGAGCGTTACATCGTCGAGCTCGGCAGCGAGGGACGCCTGATCGAGATGCAGCTCGAGGAGACGATGGTCGGCGCTGCCGCCGAGAAGGCCGCGCTCGTGCGCGACTATCTCTCAAGTTACTCTGATGAGGCTTTCGCGGCCGCGCTCGAGGAGATCGGGCGGCTCGCCCACCAGGACCTGCTCGACTTTGGACGCCTGGCCGAGCTGCTCGGCTATGACCGCAAGCTGAACACGCTCGACTACCCCTGCTCGCCGCGCGGATTCCGCGTGCTCGGGCGCATCCCGCGGCTGCCGAGGCTCGTCGTGACGCACGTCGTCAACGAGTTCGGCGGCCTCGACGAGCTGCTCGCGGCAAGCGACTCCGAGCTCGAGGGCGTAGAGGGCGTGGGCGAGATCCGTGCCAAGGACATCCGCGAGGGCCTGCGCCGGCTGCAGGAGCTCAACCTCGTGGACCGCTACCTACAGACTTGAATCAAGGGCCGCCCATCGGGCCGGTCGCAACGAAGGAGGACACCCATTCCCGCACAAGCAACTGAAGACGAGCTGACAGAGGACATCGAGGTCACACGCGAAGTCGAGTACATCGAGTTCGAGCTGGGTGACCACGTCGTCTACCCGCACCACGGTGCGGGGAAGGTGCTGAAGAAGGAGGAGATGGAGATCCTCGGCGAACGCCGTGAGTACCTCACGATCAAGATTCTCCACAACGACATGACCGTCCGCGTCCCCACTGAGAACGCCGCCCTGGCGGGTCTACGCCGGGTGATCGACGAGGAGACCGTGCAGAAGGTGCTTGGCGTGCTGCGCGACGCCGTTTCGGAGATGCCGAAGAACTGGAACCGGCGTTTCAAGCACAACCGCGACAAGATCAAGACGGGCGACATCTATGAGCTCGCCGAGGTGGTGCGCAACCTCTCCCTGCGCGAGAGCGAGAAGGGTCTCTCCACGGGCGAGAAGCAAATGTTCACGCGCACCAAGAAGATCCTCGCCTCCGAGCTGATGTATGCGCTCGACAAGGATGAGGAAGAGGCCGAGAACTATCTCGACGAGCTGCTCGCCGACTCGGCCAACAGCCAGATGGCAATGGCCGGCGCCAAGTAGCGAGGCTTTCGCGCACGCGGCACGACCGAGCGGGGCCGGTTGACCGCGTGCGCGATAGTCCCGAGCCATCTAGATGACCGTCGCGCTGATCGTGGCCGCAGGCAGCGGCGAGCGTCTCGGCGCAGGACGCCCAAAGGCGTTCGTCCAGCTCGCGGGGCGTCCGCTGTTGCAATGGAGCATCGACGCGCTGAAGGCCGTCGCGGGAATCGAGCAGATCGTCGTCGCGCTGCCCGCTGGTAGCGAGGCGCCTGCGGGGGTCACGGGGGTCGAGGGGGGCGCGGTTCGCTCCGACTCCGTACGCCGCGCACTGGCCGTTGCCGGCCCGGGCGAGTTGGTGCTCGTGCACGACGCGGCGCGCCCTCTGCTCACCCCCGAGCTCGCGGCGGAGGTGATTGCGGCTCTCGCTAGCGATCAGGGCGCGGATGCGGCGATCGCGGCCGTACCCGTCACCGACACGATCAAGCGCCTCGGCGATGGAGGCGCGGTCACCGAGACGCTCGACCGAGGTCGGCTGTGGGCCGTGCAGACGCCGCAGGTCTTCCGTCGCGGCGTGCTCGCGCGTGCGCTACAGGTCTCGGTCGCGGAGCTTGCGCGCGCCACCGACGATGCCTGGCTGATCGAGCGCGCCGGCGGACGGGTCGTCGTCGTGCACTCGAGCGATGAGAACCTGAAGGTGACGACGCCTCTTGACCTGCAGATGGCCGAACTGCTGCTCGCGGGGCGCTCCGCGGATGGCGCCTAGGGCCTTGCGGCGGAATCCTGCTTGAATCGCGCGCGGTGCTGACCGACTACCACCTCCACCTGCGTCCCGACGATCTGCAGGCCACGGCCGATGAGTGGTTTACGGCGGGCAACGCCGAGCGCTATCGCAATGCGGCCGCCGCGCACGGCATCGCCGAGCTTGGCGTCTCCGAGCACATCTACCGCTTCACGCAGGCGCTGTCGGTCTGGCAGCACCCGCTGTGGCGAGAATACGCGCGCGATGATCTCGATGCGTACTGCGGCTTCGTGCGCGAGCAGACCGACCTACGGCTGGGGATCGAGGCCGACTTCATTCCCGGTGCCGAGGATCGCATCGCAAACCTGCTGCAGGCGCGCGACTTCGACTACGTCGTCGGCTCCGTTCACTTTCTGCGCGACGGCGCGCTCGACATGGACGACTACAGCGTCTGGGACGGGGCGCGCAGCGCAGAGGACATCTGGAAGCGCTATTTCGCGACGATCGCCGAGAGCGCCCGCAGCGGGCTGTTCGACATCATCGCCCACCCTGATCTTGTCAAGTACTGGGGCACTACCCACCACGCGGCGCGGCGCCCAGAGGGCGATCTGCGTCGCTACTACGAGCCCGCCGTAGATGGCATCGCTGAATCGGGTCTCGCCGTCGAGCTCTCAACGGCCGGGTTGCGCAAGCCCGCCGGCGAGCTCTACCCCTCGCGGGACTTCCTCGAGATGTGCGTCCAGGCCGAGGTGCCGGTGGCGCTCTCAAGCGATGCGCACCGCCCCGAGGACGTCGGCGCCGACTACGAGCTGGCGCTCGCGCAGCTGGCAGAGCTCGGGGTCACTGAGCTGTGTGTGTTCGAGGGCGGTGAGCGACGCCTGGAGCCGATCGGCGCCAGCGAGACACAGGCGGGGCCCGAGCGATGACGCTGGTGGGGATCGGCTACGACTCCCACCGCCTCGGCGTGGGACGGCGCTTGGTGATCGGCGGCGTGGAGATCCCGCACGAGCAGGGCCTTGAGGGACATTCCGACGCGGACGTGCTTACCCACGCGCTGATCGATGCGCTGCTCGGAGCAGCGGGTCTTGGCGACATCGGCGAGCACTTCCCCGACACCGAGGAGCGCTGGCGCGACGCGGATTCGATCGAGCTGCTGCGCGAGGTCATCGCGATGCTCGCCACTAGGCAGCTGCTTGCCGCGAACGTCGACTGCACCGTGATCATGGAGGCACCCAAGCTCGCTCCGCATCGCGCGGCTATCCGCGCGAACCTGGCAAAGACGCTCGACCTCGAGCCCGAGCGCGTCAACATCAAGGCGAGCACTGGTGAGGGGATCGGCTTCGTCGGTCGCGGCGAGGGCGTCGCCGCGCTTGCGATCGCCAGCCTGCAGGGCGTCGACTGACGCGCCTGGCGCCGATCGCTAGGGTAGCCCGGCGATGCGGCGAATCGATCTCCAGGACACGCTGAGCGGCGAGTTGCGCCGGCTCGATCCGCGCGACCCCGGCCGCGTCGGCATCTACGCCTGCGGCCCGACCGTGTACAGCCGCATCCACGTCGGTAACGCGCGGCCGTTCGTGGTCTTCAGCCTGCTGCGGCGTTTCCTCGTACACGAGGGTTATGAGGTCAGTCTCGTGATCAACATCACCGACGTCAACGACAAGATCTACGACGCCGCACGCGCGCAGGGACGCGCCAGCGCCGAGCTGGCCGCCGAGATGAGCACGCTCTACCGCGCTGACACCGATGCGCTCGGTCTCGGGCGCCCCGACTACGAGCCGCTGGCCTCCGAGACGATCGGCCCGATCATCGACTACATCCAGACGCTGATCGACCGCGGACACGCATACGCGGCCGAAGGTGACGTCTATTTTCGCGTGCGCTCCGACGCGCGCTACGGCAGTCTCTCCCACCGTCTACTCGAGAACATGGATCAGGGCGAGGACACCGCCGCCACGGCCCACCCGGACCGCAAGGAGGACCCGCTGGACTTCGCGCTGTGGAAGACCCACAAGGAAGGGGAGGACACCTCCTGGCCGGCGCCCTGGGGAGACGGCCGCCCGGGCTGGCACATCGAGTGCTCAGCGATGGCCGAGCAGCTGCTGGGGGTGGGCTTCGATATCCACGGCGGCGGCTCGGATCTCGTCTTTCCGCACCACGAGAACGAGGCAGCACAGACGCGCGCGGCGCGCGGGCACGAGCTTACGAAGCTGTGGATGCACAACGGCATGATCCAGTTCACCGGCGAGAAGATGGCCAAGTCAGTCGGAAACATCGCGTCGCTGCACGAGGTGCTCGCCGCCAGCGGTGCGCAGACGCTCGTGATGTATCTGATCTCCGGGCACTATCGCCAGCCGCTGGCCTATTCCACCAGCGCGCTCGAGCAGGCCGCGGCCAACGTCAACCGTATCCGGGAGGCCGGCAGGCGACTGTCGCACGGGGACTCACCCGCAGCGCTCGAGCGGCTGCGCGACAGCTTCTTCGACGCGCTCGCGCGCGACTTCAACACGCCCGAGGCGCTGGCCGTGCTCAACGAGTGGCTGCGCGAGGCGACGGGTTCTAGCTATGACGCACCCGGCGACTCGCACCTGCACGAGATGCTGTCGGTGCTCGGGTTGGAGAGCGTGCTCGACGCCGTCGCGGAGGCGCCCGCCGAGGTGCGTGAGCTGGCCGAACGCCGCGAGCAGGCGCGCAGCGAACGCGACTTCGCCGCCGCCGATGCGCTACGCGAGGAGCTCGCCGAGCACGGCTGGGAGGTTCGCGATGCGAACGGCGGCTTCGAGCTTCTGCCGCTGTGATCGTCTACGGACGTAACCCCGTCCGCGAGGCGCTACGGGGCAGGCGCGCGCACAGCGTCGCGGAGGTGTGGGCGACGGGCGGTGCCGCACGCGAGCCCTGGCTGGCGGATCGGGACGTAAAAACGGTAAGCGCCGATGAGGTTGAGCGCCGCAGCGGCTCCAGCTCACACCAGGGCCTCTGCGCTGAGGTCGGCTCCTATCCCTACAGCGGCGTGGCTGAGCTGCTCGCGCTGAGCGCCCCGCTGATCGTCGCGCTCGACCAGGTGCAGGATCCACAGAACCTCGGCTCGATCTGCCGCACCGCCGAGTGTGTGGGCGCGGCCGGCGTGGTCATCCCCGAGCGTCGCGCGGCTGAGATCACCCCCGCGGTCTGCAAGTCCTCGGCGGGCGCGGTTGAGCACCTGCGCGTCGTGCGTGTGCGTAATCTCGCGGACTTCCTCGCCGAGGCGCGTCAGGCGGGCTGCTGGTGCTACGGCGCGAGCGCTGATGAGGGCATGGGCGCCGAGCGTCCGGTGCCCTACGACGACCCCGACTACGGCGAGGGGGGTGTCGTGCTCGCGCTCGGCAGCGAGGGCAGCGGGCTACGGCCGCGTGTGGCGAGCGCCTGCGATCAGCTGATCGCGCTGCCACTGCTCGGTCAGGTCGAGTCGCTGGGCGTCAGCGCGGCAGCTTCGGCCATTCTGTATGAGATCTTGCAACAGCGAGCCGGGGCGCTTGACAAGGGTTCATAACTGTGCGAGTCTGCCGCCAACGTAACGCTGAACCTAAGGTTGAGAAACCCTAGGAATTGAATAGCTTTGGCGCCAGGGGAGGAGTGCGCCACTGAGCATCGGGGCTGCCTGACGGCGGTCTCCCGAGAAAGGATCTGCTCGTGGCCCGTATCTCCCATAACCCGAACTCTGAACCTAAGGTCGAGGACGTATTCTTGATCGCCCTGGCGAAGCAGGGGGACCGCAACGCATATGAGCGTCTCGTGCGGCGCTACCACGGCTTTGTGCGGCTGAAGGCCTCCTCGTATTTCCTCGCGGGCGGCGACGCCGACGATCTCATTCAAGAGGGCCTCGTGGGCCTCTACAAGGCGATCCGCGACTTCCGTACCGATCGCGAGTCGAGCTTTCGCAACTTCGCCGAGCTCTGCATCACCCGCCAGATCATCACCGCGGTAAAGACCGCAACGCGCAACAAGCACACGCCGCTGAACCAGTACGTCTCGTTCTCCTCGACCCCGGCCGGCAGCGGCGATGACGTGCCGACGCTCGATCAGATGCTGCCCGGCCCGACGGTGCACGACCCGGTCAACCAGGTCATCTCATCCGAGGAGCTGCGCTCGCTCGTCGGCTGCCTATCGACCGCGCTCTCAGAGCTCGAGAGCCGTGTGCTCTCGTTGTATCTCGACGGATACTCATACGAGCAGGTCGGCGAGCGCCTGACTTGCGACACGAAGACCGTCGACAACGCCCTTCAGCGTGTCAAGCGCAAGGTCGGTGCGCATCTACAGTCGCGCGCGGTGGCTGCGTAGGCGCACTGGTCCTGGAGCGACAGTGGCCGCCCCCAAGGGGACGGCCACATGACGCAAAACGATGGGACGCGGGGCGTCCCCCCGAACTAGACCTTGCCTTCGCCCGGCAGCTTGTTCTGAGCGTGGGGGCTCAGCGCTGCGGGTGAGGCAGGTGTGACTTCGATCGAGAACGGCGCGCTCGAGATTGCCTGGTCGAGCGGGTCGCCGGGAACCTTCACCCGGAAGACCTCTTTGCCGGAGCCGAAGATGGTGTGGTTGATCGTGTAAGTGGAGTCAGCCGCGACGGTTGCCACATCGACAACGTGAAAGCCACCGCCGAACACGTTCTGTCGCTCGAGGTAGACGACGTGTCCGACGCCACCGGGAGCGATCCGGTTGGGGGTGACGGTGCCGGAGAAGGTCAACGCCTGCCCGGAGGCGACCGTTGTCGCCGAGACGCCAGCGGTCAGCAGGTATTTGACGCCCTCGAACAGCAGCGCGGAGTTCACGCCCGCCGAGCTGACCCGGTAGATCGTGTTCTGGAGGGGCGTCTGCGTGAACGAGTAGTTGCCGCTCGCGTCCGTCGTGCCTGTCGCGACCGGTGCGAAGGCGCCTTCTTTGCTGCGTGCGAACAGCGTGACTGGCTTGCTCGCGGCTCCCGCGACGACCCCGCTGAGCGTGACCGTCTCACCGTATGGGATTGGATCGGCGCTCGTGTTCAGCGTCAGACGCGGGTTCTCGCGCTGGGAGATCGAGTAGGAGAGCGTGTTCGAGACACCGCGCACGGAGATCCTGCGGTGTGTCCGTACGACGACACGCAGGTTGGCGTCACCGGGCCTGCCGAATACGTGCGTGAAGGAGTACGCGCCGCCTGGTCCGACGATGCTGCGCTGGATCACGCCCCATTCTTCATCGGCGGTCGCGTTCTCACGCTGCAGCACGACCTCCGCACCCGTGTCGGCCGGGCTGACGACGCCGGCGAAGATCTGTGCGTTGCGCCTGCCCGTGAAGAGCTGCACGTTTTCCGCGGGCCCTTTCAGCGTGACCTGGGGGGAGACCTTGACCGCGCGCGTGGCGCTGCGTCCGCCGGCCGCCACCGCGTAGAAGGTGGAGTTCTGGGTCAGCGAAGGGGCGATGACCGAGTAGAAGCCACCTGCGCCGGTGCTCGTGGCCGGGAGCGCCTGAAAGCCGCCCGTGCCGGCGACGTGCTCGTAGACGGTGAGCGGCTGCCCAGTTGTTTCCACTCCGCTGGGGCAGAGTAGCTGCCCTGTGATCTGCGCTGATTCCCCGCTGATCACGATGTGCGGTTCCGCCAAGATGGTGATGCGGCAGTGGTTCGCGGGGAGCGCACGTTTGCCGATTCGCACGTGATGGTTGTGCGCGGCCGAGGCTCCTGCCGGAGCCAGCGCCAGCGCTGTCGCCGCGGCCGCGATGGCCGAGGTCAATCTGAATGAACGCATCTGTTGTCTTCTCCTTTTGGAGGACTGGCCGCCCGCAGGGACGGTTGGGTGCCATCTGAGTCTCTGGCCCTTCTAACCCTGGCTCCGCGGATTCGATGCGGTCCTCGAAGAAGCCGATGCTTGTTTGGGGAGTTATGTTTATGACCGATTGAAAACGGGTATGTCTCTTGCGATCGAGATCGATTTAAAGGGGAATGGAATGGGGGCGAGGTCCATGAGGAGAAGGTGCGCTGCGCGTGCTCAGCACGCAGGCGGGGTTACGTGCATGTCCGCCCGGGAGATGCACGGGCGCGGGCTGCGCCCCTACTGGGGCGCCCGCTCGCGCCGTTTGCCGCTGCGGGCATCGCTGCTCGCGCTCGTATGCGCGCTGCTTTTCACCGGCTCGGCCCTCGCCGCCGGCTCCGGGGCGCCCGTCGACGAATCGGCGCCCACGCTGTCCGGCAGCGCACGGGACGGTCTACGCCTGAAAACCTTCAAAGGCCTCTGGAGCGGGCAGGGACCGCTCGTCTACAGCTACGCCTGGCGGCGCTGCGACGCAGCAGGCGAAGGCTGCGAAAACGTCGCCGGCGCCTCGAAAGCCTCCTACAAGGCCTCCCATCAGGACGTCGGGCACACGATGCGAGTGATCGTGACCGCGACCAACGAACTCGGCGCCGCCAGCGCCACCTCTGCTCCGAGCGCCGTCGTCGCGCCGGCTCCTCCCGTCAAGAAAGCCGCGCCGAAGGTCACCGGTGCCGGCATCGATGGCCAGCTGATGAGCGCCAGCACCGGGGTGTGGAAGGGCACGCCCCCCTTCTCCTACAGCTATCGCTGGGAGGCCTGCAACTCGCTGGGAGAAGCCTGCACGGTCATCGCGGGCGCCACCGAAGCCAGCTACCGCGCCGTGAGCGCTGAGATCGGGGGGCGCCTGCGGGTGATCGTGACGGCCGCCAACTCCGTTGGCAGCGCGAGCGCGACCTCGAGCGCCAGTAAGCGCATCGTGCCGGGGCCGCCCATCAGCGTCTCTGCGCCCACGATCACGGGAAGCCTGCAAGATGGTCAGACCCTCACGGCTGCGGACGGCGGCTGGGGGGGTACGGGACCGTTCTCGTATAGCTACCAGTGGCAGCGCTGCTCGATCGGTGGCGGCGGCTGTCAGGACATCGCCGGCGCCTCGGCATCCACGTACACATTGGGCGTCGCCGACCTCGCCAGCAAGCTGGTCGTGCTCGTCACGGCCTCGAGTTCGTTGGGCAGCGCATCGGCGAGCTCTACTGAAACGAGCCCCGTCGCGGCCGTTCTACCGGTCTTGAAAACACTGCCAGCAATCACCGGGCTGCTGCAGGACGGGCAGCTGCTGAGCGTCGACACTGGCAGCTGGTCGGGGACCGAACCGATCACCTACAGCTACCAGTGGCAGCTGTGCAACGGGATCGGCCTCAGCTGCAGCGACATCGCCGGGGCAACTGCCTCGAGCCTGAAACTCTCGGCCGCCGACATCGCGGGAGTCCTCGACGTAGTCGTAACCGCGAGCAACGCCGCGGGCTCGAGCTCGGTCACGACTGCCATAACCGGCCTGATCGCCGGCATCGTGCCGAGCAACACGGCGCTCCCCACGATCACCGGGCTGCTGCAGGACGGCCAGCTGCTGAGCGTTGGCACGGGCAGCTGGTCGGGGAGCGAACCGCTCAACTACAGCTATCAGTGGCAGCAGTGCAATGCGGCGGGCAACACCTGCGCCGACATACCGGGCGCGACGAGCTCGACCCTGAGCCTGGTCTCCGGCCTGATCGGTTCAACGCTCGATGTCGTCGTGACGGCCACGAACGTCGCCGGTGCGACTTCGGTCACCACCCCGCTCACGAGCCTCGTCGCGGGCCTGCTGCCGAGCAACACGGGGCTTCCGTCGATTACGGGGCTGTTGCAGGATGGGCAGGTACTGGGGGTCGGCACGGGTAGCTGGTCGGGTAGCGAACCGCTCAGCTACAGCTACCAGTGGCAGGAATGTAACGTGGAAGGCAAAGCCTGCAAAAACCTTGCCGGGGCGACGGGCTCGACGCTGGCCCTTGTGACGGCGCTGATCGGCAAGACGCTGGATGTCGTCGTGACGGCCACGAACGTCGCGGGTTCGAGCTCGGTGACGACGCCACCCAGCGGGCTCGTCAAAGGGATTCTGCCGGCGAACACCACTGCACCGACGATCAGCGGGCTCGCGAAGGTCGGGCAACTGCTGACGGCTGTCACCGGCAGCTGGACGGGAACCCAGCCGCTCTCCTTCGGCTACCAGTGGCAGCTATGCGAAGTGCTCGCCCCCACAAAATGCACCAACATCGCCGGTGCGACCAGCGCGACATTCCTGCTTGGCGTGCTCGATCTGGGCCTCCCCGTGCGGGTACTAGTGACAGCTACGAACGTGGCCGGCTCAACCTCCGTTCCCTCGCTCGCCACGGGCCTGGTGGCGGCCCTCGGCCTCAATCCTGTCGGCTAAGCAGAGTAGGTTCGCCTCTTGAGAGCGTGTGACAAATAATAGTGTTACGACCTGGGTACTAGACCGTGATACATGCCTGAATGTTCAGGTTAAATGCCGTGGCGCGCGTGTGGGGGCGGCGCGCGGCAGTCGGCGCAAGTTAGGGAGGAAAATATGACAACTGTTGGTTTGCGCGCCATCGGAACAGCCCTCGCAGTCGGCGTGATCGCAAGCTCTGTAGCCGTGGCGACACCTGCGAGCGCGGCCGAAGCGCTGCCGGAAGTGGGACGCTGCGTAAAGGTGGAAACGGGCACAGGTACCTACGAAGGCGCGAAATGTGTCACCGTCGACACGAGCGGTCATGGAAAATACGACTTTGAACCGCTGGTCTCTGCGCCGGTAGGAGGGCCCACGTTCGCCGTCGCGGGCGGCCCGGTGACACTCGCGACGACTGGCCTGCCGACGATCGGCTGCACATCGAGCAGCATCAGCGGTGAATACACGGGTCCGAAATCCTCGACCGAGAAAGCCGTGTTCTCAGGATGCACGATCGAAGCGGGCGGTGGGGTGAGCGGCCAGCCGTGTCAGAGCGGCGCCGTCAGCGAACAGATCGAAATCGCGTCCGCTGAAGGCGAAATCGGCTTCATCAAAAACCAGCTGCCGAAAGTGAGTGTAGGTCTTGACCTGCGCCCGCATTCACCGGCCACCACCCTGTTTACAGCCGTGTGCTCGCCGGGAACGACCAAAACCGAAGCGATCACGGTGGAAGGCTCGGTGATCGCGCAGATCAAACCGGTCGACACGATGACCAGCAGCGTGAGCCTGCTCTACAAGGTGACAAAGAGCGGACACCAGGTACCGGAAAAATTCGAAACAGGCCTCAAAGACACGCTCACCACGACGTTCAGCGGTCTCGCCGGGTCCTTCTCGAGCCCCTCGACGCTGGCGATCATCGGGCTGAGCGGCACGAGCTCAACGCCGCTTGAGATCAAAGCAAAGCCGTGAGGACACTTCGCGCGGGAGGGGGCTACCCACGCCTCCCGCGCGGCGTGGGCGCGATAATGCGCGAGTCTGCGTCCGGCCCCTTGCGGCGGGTTAGCGCCTGGGCTAGGGGACGATCACGTGGTTCGGATCGGGCTGCTCGACGGCCGGTGCCTGGCTGTAGTCGCCGAAGCTGCCGTCGCGCTCGGCGATGGCGGCAGCCACGCCCTCGCGCTCTGCGAGCTCGATGAAACGGTGCGCGTCAGGCGTGTTGCGCATCAGCCCGTCGAGCACCGGTCCGAGCAGCTGCGTTGAGGCGAGGCCCATGTTCTCGTAGGCCTGGTTGACGATCAGCTTCATCGCGGTCAGCTGAGAGACCGGGATCGCCGCGAGCTGCTCGGCTCGGGCGCGCACCTCCTCCTCGAGCTTCGCGAACGGCACGGCCGCGTTGATCAGCCCCGCCTCGACGGCCTCGAGACCAGAGAGCGGACGCCCGGTGAGCGCGTACTCCTTGGCGCGCGTCAGCCCCAGCCGGTAGAGCCACATGCCTGTCAGATAGCAGCCCCACATGCGCGAGTAGGAGGTGCCGATGCGCGCGTCCTCGCTGGCGATAACGAGGTCCGCGCACAGCGCCAGATCGCTGCCGCCACCCACGCACCAGCCATGTACCTGGGCGATCACGGGCTTGGGCGAGCGCCACAGGCTCATGAAGCGTGGCACTGCACCGAGGCTCTGCGATGTAGCCATCGTGAAGTCCTTGCCGGGATCCCAGACGCCCTCGCTCGTCAGTTGCTCGTCCCAGTGGTGAAAGCCGCCGCCGAAGTCAAAGCCGGCGCAGAAGCTGCGTCCGGCGCCGCGCAACACGATCACCTTGATGTCGGGGTCCGCGCCCGCGTGGTGTACCGCCGCCTCGAGCTCCTCGGGCATCGGCGGCACGATCGTATTTAGTCGCTCGGGCCGGTTCAGCGTGATCGTCGCGACCGCTGCGGTCGTCTCGTAAAGCAGCGTTTTGTAGGACATCCTCACTCCTCAGGGTCGACGTCTGAAGCCAGTCTCTCAGAGCATCCCCGCTCAGTGGCGCCCTGATGCCGCGTCGACGAGGCGCGCCAGAGGCGAGATGCGCCCGCGACGTTGCTCGCGCTGATCGGCGCGGCGGTAAAGCGCGTAGACGGCCTGGATCGCGGCCCACCGCAGCGGCTCGGGCTCCCAGCGAGCGGGATCGCGTCCCACCCAAGCGAGCGCGGTGAGCTCGCTGTTCTGCCCCAGCAGCAGATCGCGCAGGGTGCGCCCCGCGAGGTTGGCCGCCGCGACGCCCTCGCCAACATAGCCCCCGGCCCAGGCGATCCCCGTGTCTGGGTCGGCGGCGAGCGACATGCACCAGTCGCGGGGCACGCCGAGTACCCCCGACCAGGCATGATCGATCGGGGTGCTGGCGGCCGCGGGGAACATCGCGCGGAGCTTTGCGGTCAGGACCGCGATCGTCGCCGGTGCGGTCTCGCCCGCGCCGTCGGTGCGCGAGCCGAAGCGGTAGGGCACGCCGCGTCCACCGATCGCGATGCGCCCGTCCGCGGTGCGTTGCAGATAGACGTAGACGTTCGCGCTGTCGCTGAGCACCTCGCAACCTGACCAGCCGATCTCCCGCCAGAGCTCCTCGCCGAGCGGCTCGGTGACGATCATCGAGCTGTTCATCGGCACGAGCGCTCGGCGCAGACCCTTCAGCTCGGCGGTGTAGCCCTCGGTCGCACGCACGATCCAGCGAGCCCGCACCGCGCCGGTCTGTGTGATCGCTTCATGCGGGCGAATCTCGCTGACGGGCGTCTGCTCATAGATGCTCACGCCTAGCTCCTCGACTGCCGCCGCAAGACCGCGCAGGAGCTTGGCGGGGTGCACGCGAGCGACGTGCGGTGAGAAGCTTGCGCCGCGCGCGCCCGCGACGTTGATGCGTGCGCTGAGCTCCGCCGCGGAGAGCTCGCGCAGGTCTTGCTCGGCGAGTCCATGCTCGTGGGCGCTGAGTACTTCGCCTCGCACGCGTTGCAACTGCGCGCTCCCGAGCGCGACGCCGAGGTGGCCGGACATGCGGAAGTCAGCGTCGATCTGTTGCTCGATCAGCGCGCGCTCCACCTCCGATACGGTCGCGAACATCGCCTGCTGCAAGGTCCGATAGCTGGCGCCGCGGCGCTCGTAAACGCGTGCCGGGCCGGAGAAGAAGCCCGACACCCAGCCACCGTTGCGCCCCGAGGCGCCGAAGCCCGCGAACTCGCGCTCGAGCACGACGACGCGCAGCGACGGCTTGGCGCGCTTGAGGTAGTAGGCGGTCCACAGGCCCGTGTAGCCCGCGCCAACGATCGCCACATCGGCTTCGAGCAGGGGCTCCTCAAGCGGTGCCCGCGGCGGCGGTGGGCCGCCGATCGAACGCCACCAAAAACCCACTTCACCTGTTCGCATAGGGCGAGCCTAGCCCCCGCCCGCAGGCTATGATCGGTGACGGGCCTAGGTGGGCCACGAAGGGCTTGGGGGGTCAATCGTGAGTGGGAGGAACGCAATGGATGCGCCAAGCAGCCAGACGAGCACGCTCGAGCGCCGGGCGAGGAGTGCGAGCACACTCGCGCACGCGTTTCGCCTGACCGCGGAGGATCGCGCGGGCGAGGTTGCGATCCGCACGAAGGGCGATGCCTTCACGATCACCTGGGGCGAATTGCGCGAGCGCGTCGACGCGTTGGCGGGTGGGCTTGCCAGGCTCGGCGTCAGGCGCGGTGAGACGCTCGCGCTGATGCTCTCCAACCGACCTGAGTTCCACATCTGCGACCTCGCCGGGATGATGCTCGGCGCGGCTCCCTTCTCGATCTACAACACCTATACAGCCGAGCAGATCGCCTACCTCGTGGCCGACGCCGAAGCGCGCGTGCTGATCTGCGAGCAGCAGTACCTTCCGCAGGTGCTCGAGGCGCGCCGTGCGCTCCCATGCCTGGAGCACGTGATCGTGATCGACGGAGAGGCGCCCGAGGGTACGCTCGCGCTCGCGCAGGTCGAGGGCTCTAACCCCGACTTCGACGTGGAGGCGTCGATCGCCCAGATCCAGCCCAGCGATGTGCTGACGCTGATCTACACCTCGGGAACCACCGGGCCGCCGAAGGGTGTGCAACTGATCCACCGCAACCTGCTCGCCGCCGTCGAGGGCCTGGAGGTCCTGATCCAGTTCCCGCGCGACGGGCGCGTGATCTCGTGGCTGCCGAGCGCGCACATCGCCGAGCGCAACGCGCACCACTACCTGCCGATCGTCTACGGGCTACAGATCACCTGCTGCGAGGACCCGCGCCAGGTGCTCTCCTATCTGCCCGAAGTGCGCCCGAGCTGGTTCTTCGCCGTGCCGCGCATCTGGGAGAAGCTGAAGGCGGGTCTTGAGACGATGATCGCTGGCCAGCCCGAGGAGCAGGGCCGCGCGATGCAGGCCGCGCTCGATGCGAGTGTGCGCAAGGTGCGCCTCGAGCAGCGCGGCGAAGCGGTATCCGCGGATCTGAGCGAGCAGGTGGCCAAGGCCGACGCGGAGATCTTCGCGGGGCTGCGCGCGATGCTCGGCCTCGACCAGGTCGAGGCGATCAACGTCGGCGCTGCACCAACGCCCGTTGAGGTGCTCGAGTTCTTCCACGCGATCGGTCTCCCGCTCGCGGAGCTGTGGGGGATGAGCGAGACCTGCGGCGCCGGCAGCGTCAACCCTCCTGGGAAGATCAAGATCGGCACTGTCGGCCCCGCGGCGCCCGGTGTGGAGATCAAGCTCGACAGCGACGGCGAGGTGCTCGTCAAATCCGAAGTCGTAATGCTCGGCTACCGCAAGCTTCCAGAGAAGACGCGGGAGGCGTTCACCGAGGACGGCTGGCTGCGCACGGGCGACATCGGCGTCTTCGACGAGGACGGCTATCTGACGATCGTCGATCGCAAGAAGGAGCTGATCATCAGCGCTGCGGGCAAGAACATGTCGCCTGCGAACATCGAGGCGACGTTGAAGAGCTCCTCACCGCTGATCGGTCAGGCCTGCTGCATCGGCGACGCGCGCCCGTACAACACTGCGCTGATCGTGCTCGACGCGGACTTCGCGCCCGTGTGGGCTGGGAAAGCGGGAATCGAGGACACCTCGCTCGATCACCTCGCTAGCGAGACGCGTGTGATCGCTGCGGTGCAGGAAGCCGTCGACGCCGCCAACGCCAAGCTGGCACGCGTCGAACAGATCAAGAAGTTCACCGTCGTGGCCGGGGATTGGCTGCCGGGAGGCGATGAGCTCACACCGACGATGAAGCTGAAGCGCAAGCCGATCGCCGAGAAGTACTCAGCGCCGGTCGAGGCGATGTACGCCGGCTAGAAGCTCGGATTGTGTTCCACCCGGAGCGCTCGATCCACAAGTGTCTGCGGTATGCGCTTGCGCGAGCGCCGAGGGCTATTTCACCCCAGGTGCCTGCGGCGCGCCGGCAGGTACGGCCGCGAGGCGTTCACGACGCAACCTGGCGAGCATCGCCTGCGCTTGCCTGACGGCGCGGGCATGCGCCGCACGGTCAGGCACGGCGGCAGCAACGGCCTGACCTGCCCCCGCGCAGTAGGCAATCGCTTCAAGGTTGACTTCGATACCTGAGAGGTTCGTTACGAGCACGATCCAGCTCTGGTGATCGGCACTCATTTCGCTGCCGTTGCGTGTCGCAAAGCCCGAGTACTCGCCGCCGCTGAGGACATGCGAGCCGGCCGGACAGGTCGCGATCGACGTGGCTTCCTTGGTTGGCTTGACGAGCAGGTCGTGGGCGCGGACGATCGTCAGCGCGCTGAGGTTGCTGGGGCCGGCAGGGCCCTGCGCACCGGCTGGACCCTGGGGACCGGCGGGACCCGTCGCTCCGCTCGCCCCGGGGCGGCCCGTGGCACCGTGCAGGGTTCGCAGCACGCTCGGCTTGATCTGCGTGGTGCTCGTGATCAGGAAGTGATGTGCGGCGGCGGCCGTCCCGCCGAGCGCGACGAACAGGGCGAGACATGCGAGGACGAAGGCGGGCGATGGTCGGCGGGTACGCATGGAGGTCCCTCCCGTGGAAGGCAAGAGCATCAGCTAGCTCGGCGGTAGGCGTCGATAGGATGCTCTTGTGTCCCCAATCTGGACGATTCATCGTCTTCTCAGGCGCCATCGTCGGCTCACAGCGCTGATCGGCATCGTCATCGTCCTGGGGGTAGCCGCGCTGAATGTCCACGCCGCGCTCCCCGATCACCACGACGCGCACGGTGTGGCGACGGTCTGCGTCGCGGCGCTCTCGCTTGCCGTGATGGCAGCGGCTGCCTGGAGCGCGAAGCGCTCGTTGAACCTGGGTATCGCGCGTCGTTTTGGGGCGCTCCTGCGTAGCCCAGGACGGCTTATCGCCGATAGCCCGCGTCCTGCCGCCCGCGCGGGACCGCTGCGCCCGGCAGTTCTTCGACTCTGAGTTGACCGCTGCGCGGCGCAATGCGCCGCGGTGGTCCATGCCATGCCCGTCTCCGGGCATGGCTCAACTCGTTCGAAGGAGCCTCAACGTGCTGAACCCCGCCAAACGACACACCCGCGCTGGCGCTGACTCAAGACCGAGCGCCGAGCTGACGATGCTCCGTGGAGAGCTATGGATCATCCGTCCGGAACACCCAAGCATCGTCCGATCGAGTTCCGCGGCGAGTCACAGCTCGGCGGTTCAGGGGCGGAGCAGGCCGTGAGCGGCCACGCTGCTGACTCCAACGACGGTACCGTGTCGCTCGCGAGCGACAGCGTCGGGCGTCGTTCCGTGTTCGCCAAGCTCCGCCCCGCGAAGGTTTCAAGCGCGGTGCGCCGCCGCTGGTTCGAGTCGCAGGTTCCGCGCTTGGCACTCCGCGAGATCCCCGGAATCGTCGACCTCGGTAGCTCCTATGGAGGCTGGGCGGTCCCCGGCGATCCGATTCAGCCGTCCTGGATCTGCTATCTCGTCGGCGCCGGCGGCGATGTGAGCTTCGACCTCGACCTGGTGCACCGCTACGGCGTGACATCACGCTCCTTCGAGGCGGTCGAGGACTACGTCGTGCGCGCGCGCGAGCAGGCGGGCGAGGAGCCGCGCTTCAGCGCCCACCACGCGGCGATCGCCGCCGTGGATGGACCGATCCGCATGCAGGTCACGCACGATCCTGGCAGCCTTTCGGTATCGGCAGCGAAGCTCTACGACTCCCACCGCTTCATCGAGCTCCCTGGCCGCAGCCTACCCTCGCTGATGAACGAGTTCGGCGATGCGCAGATCGACCTGCTGAAGATCGACATCGAGGGCAGCGAGTACGAGGTGATGCCCACCATCGATTTGCGCGCGCTCGGGGTGAAGGTCTTTGCAATCCAGCTTCACCACACCGGCTCAGTCGGCGAAGCACGCCGACTGATCGCCGGTCTGCGGGAGCAGGGTTATGAGCCGGTTGCATGTCGCACCGTCGTCAAGCTCACCTTCGCGCACCGCGATCTTCTTTAGCGGGGCGCCACGGCTCGGCCGCTGCGTGGGTAATAGGCTGCGCTGATCGAGCGTGAGGAGATCACCTTCGCATCCGGGGATGCGCACTGCGCCGCCTGGTTCTACCCGCCTGCTTTGAGGGGATCCGCATGCGTCGTGATGGCGCATGGCTTCTCGCTCACGCGCCACGATGGGCTGCTCTCCTACGCCGAGCGTTTCGCGGCCGCGGGTCTGGGCGTGCTGGCCTTCGATCATCGCTACCTCGGCGACTCCGGTGGAGCGCCGCGCCAACGCTTTCGCAAGGGCGCGCAGCGCGAGGACTGGCGCGCTGCGCTCGCCCACGCTCGAACGCTGCCAGGCGTGGACCCCGCGCGCGTTGTGCTGTGGGGGTTCTCCTTCGCCGGTGGACACGCGATCGAGACGGCGACTGCCGACCCGGGAGTGGCCGCGACGCTCGCGCTTTACCCCCTCGTCGACGGGCTCGCGCGGGTGCTGGTCACGCCGCCGCGTCTCAGCGCGTGGCTCGTCCCGCGCGCGCTCGCCGATCGGCTCGGCCGGCACAACCTGGTTGCGGTCACGGCCCAACCGGGCGAGCGTGGCGCGATGACGCTCGCGGGCGAGGCCGATGGCTTTCGTGCGGTCGTGCCGGAGGGCTCGCCCTGGCGCAACGAGATCTCGCCCGGCGTTTTCCTGACCGTGGCCCTGCACCGGCCGCTGAGGCACGCGAGCAAGCTGCGCACTCCGCTCTGGATCGGTCACGGCGAAGCCGACGTCTCCGTGTCGGCAGGCGCTCTGGGGCGTCTGGCGTCGAGAGCGCCGCGCGCGGAGCTGCATGACTACCCCGGCGATCACTTCGCCCCGTTTCTCGGTGACGCTCCCGATCTGATCGCCGGCGATCAGATCGACTTCCTGCGCCGCCAGGGACTCACTGGTGCCCCGTGATCGAGCGGCGCATCGCGACGAACGGCATCGAGCTCGCGCTCCACGAAGATGGCGAGGGCCCGCTCGTGGTCCTCTGCCACGGCTTTCCAGAGCTCGCATACTCGTGGCGCGCGCAGATCCCCGTCCTTGCAGCCGCCGGCTACCGCGTGATCGCGCCGGACATGCGTGGCTTCGGCGGGAGCTCAGCGCCGCGCGAGATCGAGGCGTATGACGTGCTCACGTTGTGCGGCGACCTCTGCGGGGTACTCGATGACGCGGGCGAGCAGGGCGCGATCTTCGTCGGTCACGACTGGGGTGCGAGCGTCGTCTGGCAGCTCGCGGTGGTCGAGCCAAAACGCGTGCGTGCTGTCGCGGGTCTGAGCGTCCCGTTTGTCCCGCGCGCGCCCGCTGCCCCGATCCCGATCATGCGCCGTCACCTCGGCGAGGACTTCTACATCGTCTGGTTCCAGCAGCCGGGCGTCGCCGATGCGGCCCTTGCCTCAGACGTGCGACGTACGCTCACCACTTCTCGCCAGTGGACAGCGGAGTGGGCGCAGGAGGACGGCGCTGAGCTCAAACGCGCCGCGTGGCTCTCCGAGCAGGAGCTCGCCGTCTATGTCGAAGCGTTCGAGCGCACGGGCTTCACGGGCGGTTTGAACTGGTATCGCAACATCGACCGTAACTGGGAGCTGACCGCGCCGTTTGCGGAGCGGCGCATCGAGCAGCCGGCGATGTATCTGACGGGCGAGTTGGATCCGGTGCGCCGCTTTATGCCGGCCGAGGCAATGCACGGCTGGGTGACCGATCTGCGCGCCGAGATCGTCGTGCCCGGCGCCGGGCACTGGGTCCAGCAGCAGGACCCAGCGGCGGTCAACAGCGCGCTGCTCGAGTTCCTCGCCGGACTTTGATTCACCGCCCGCAAGACGCGGTGAGCCCACGCACGGGGCTCGCTGGACCGATGACCTAGCCAAAGGATGTCGCCGCGCATCGACACCTGCGCGGCTCGGGTGACTGGCTGCGTGCTCGAGGCACAGAGCTCCTTAAGCGTATATGCCTGCAAACGACGGGCTTGCCGGCGGCTCGCGCACGATCAGCCGGGCGCACCGCGCCTGTGCCTCGCGGGGATCTACGAGATGGCGCGCGGAGATCTACCGGCGTACCACCTTAAGCAAGTCCCGATGGGTGGAACATGTCAACTCAACCCAATCCCACTGGCCCATCCCTACGCCCCATCCTCCTCTGCGGCGTGCTCGCCGCGACCCTGCTGGCGCTGTTCTCTTCCGCAGCGTTCGCATCCACATCCTCGATTCTCGACAAGCTCTCCACCGACAGGAGCGCCGTAGAAAGCACCTCACTTCCTACGGGCACCAAGCTCGTGAAGGTCGCCGTTATGAAGAACCTCGCCGGAGAAGGTGTTACCTACAAGACCATCCCCTCTACGCAGATCCGCTACACACCGCCCGCCGGTTATCCCGTCGTCGATCTCCAGGCCGCCACCAGCTCTGGTGCTCCCATCGGGAACTGGGCAGGACGCCGTCTCACCTCGGCTGCCGAAACACAGCAGCAACGCGAAGCCCGCGAACTCAAAGAACGTGAAGCCAACGAAGCGCAAGAAGTGGCGGAACGCGAAGCCCGCGAACGCGAAGAACACGAACGCCCGAGCTCCACAATGCGCGTCGGCCTAGACGCCGGCGGCTGGGACTGGGCGTCCGCGGTCAAAGACGTGGGCGGGGCCGTGCACTACGTGCGCGCCAGCTACAGCTACTACAACAGCGACCCGCAGATGCAACTGCTCGCGAGCAACGGTATCACCCTGATGCCGCTCTTCAGCGGTGGCTCCTCGATCGGCTCGATCAACGCCGCGAGCTTTGCGGGGAATGTCCTGACCTGGTTCAAGCGCTACGGCCACGGCGGCAGCTTCTGGGCGGGTAAAACCGACCTTGGCGCCACCACCGCCGAGATTCTCAACGAGCCGGGTAACCCCTACTTCTGGAGCGACCCCGCCAACTACAGCGCCTACGCCGGGCTGATCGAAGCGGTGCACAGCGCCCTCGGCGCCCTGCCTGAAGCCAACCGCCCGAAGCTGCTCGTCTCCTATGACGGTGGCTTTGGCGGTGACAGTTACGGGCGTACGCTCGTGAAAACCGACCCCAACCTGCTCAAGCTCCAGCTCGGCTGGACCGTGCACCCCTACGGCGGTCACGGCTCCGCGAGTGCGCAGGGCAACCGCCCACGGGTCACCGAAGCCTACGCTGACACCCACCAGCCGGTGTACGTAACAGAGGTCGGCTGGCCGACCGCCACCGGCAAGGAAGCAACCGGCGACTCGCTGCAGTGGAGCGAATCGCAGCAGGCCACGAACATCAAGGAATTCGTGTTCTGGGCACGTGGCCTTGGCTACGTGGACGCCGTGATCGACTTCAACTACGCCGACTACGGAACGAACAACTGGTACGGCATCGTGGACACGAGCGGCACGAGGCACAAGCTGGCCTACGCAACGTTGCGCAGCCTCGCCGCGGAAGGCTGACGCGCGCCACCGTGCCTCTACGCCCCGGCTCCCAAGTGGAGTCGGGGCGAGGCCGCGAGCAGACGGTTCAGCAGAGCACGTCGGCATGCGTGCAGAAGCTCTCAGGCTTGGGCCGCCCGCTGCTCCAAGGCGGAACCTTCGCTGTCCCGGACCGCCCCGCTGCCTTCGGGCGCGATCGAGCTGATGCTCGATTCGCTGGAGAGGGCCGAGCGCAATTGGCACCCCCGCCGCCAACCCGACCCTGAGACCCCTCCGTCATTTCCTTTCCAGGACCCGAAGACCGAAGCGGATCGAGGTGAACAAGCCCCTCTGTACAGCTGGCCCCGATGCCGCTCCCATGGCTCGGCACTCGGCAAGGAGGCAGGGCGCTGAGCGCGTTGCAAAGGCCAATGAGAGCGAAGCCCCCCCGATGGGCTACTGGCTCTTCCAGCTCGCGTCAGCTCGTGCACATCGAAGTGGATCCCTGCGTCCGTCTGAGTTCCCGTCCAGCTCGTCAAAGATGGTCAACGGTTCCCACCGCCACGACCGCAAGCATTCTCGGCCGAACCTTCGCATTTCTGTTCGCACCTGCAAAGCCACTGCTCTGGGTGAGAGCGGAGAGCCGGCGCGTAGCGGGCGATTTCCTCAAGCCGGAGAGGGGTCTCGAACCCCTGACCTCCTGTTTACAAGGCGGACGATCCACCCGAACCGGATTTGGCGCACTAGAGCCATTTTCCTGTCCTGATGCGGGTTTGCGCCGGTTCGCCCGGGAGGACAAACGCGGCCATATGCGGTCCAAAAGTGTAGCCGTTTGCTGCAAGGTTGCTGCAAAAAACAGAGCCGGCGCGGGGACTCGAACCCCGGACATCTTCATTACAAGTGAAGTGCTCTACCAGCTGAGCTACGCCGGCCCGTAGGGGTCAATCGTACAGCCGGACGGTGCGCTCATGGCTCTGGGGCGTGGCGGGCGAGCGCTTCCAGCGGGTAGCGGCGGCGCATGAACGGCGAGAAGTGCGGCACGGTGAAGTCGACGGCTCCGTGGTCGGGGCTGAAGATCAGACCCTTCTTGATGAGTGCGTCGCGCAGTGAGGAGGCTGTTGCTGGTCGGCTAGCCATGCGCTTCGCGACGTCGCTGCTGCGGTAGGGGCCGTCGCCAAGGTCGGCCATCGCGGCCATGTAGACGCGCTCTCTCGGGGTCGCCTTCTCGAACCGGACATGGAAGAACTCCTCATCGAGCTTGGTCAGCACGATCGGCGCGGAAGCCTCGACATCATCGGAGGAGATCGTCGGTCCGGGCGCCATGTTCCAAGCCTCCTTCCCGTATGCCTGGATGAAGGTTGGGTAGCCGCCGGAGATCTCCACGATCTGAGCCAGCGCCCCGGCGTCAAACTCGACTCCCTCCTCCTCGGCAGGCCTCAGCAGTGCTTCGCGAGTGGCCTGCTCGCTGAGCGGTCCGACTTGGGGGTAGGAAAACAGCCGCTCGGCATAGGACTTCGCCTCGACCATCAAGCCGGGGAGCTGCGGCAGACCGGTCCCGACGACTGCGATCGGCAGCTTCAGTTGGGACATCCGGTGCATTGCTGCCGCGATCGCCTCCATCTCCACGCGACCGAGGAATTGCATCTCGTCAACGAGGAAGACGACGCCTGTGTCGTGGCTGCGAGCCGTCTTGCCGAGCTCAACGAACAGGTGGATGAGGTCTCGCTCGAGGTCGCCTGTGCTGGCGCCGATCGCGTTCGGGTCGAAGGAGAACTCGAGGCCGCCGTCCGCGCCTACACCGGCCTTGAAGCCCGCGAGTAGTCCGGTGAAGGACTTGAGCTTCTCCCCAATCGCCTTGCGGCGGTTGAGCCGTAGCAGCGCTGCGTAGGCGGCGTCGGCGAGCTCGGCACGGAAGTCGGTGTCCGAGCGGATCTCGATCGGCTCGGAGGGAGTCCAGCCCTCCTGATCGGCGACGCTCTCGAACTCCAACAGCAGCACCGTCTTGCCAACCCCGCGTAGGCCCCAAAGGATCATGCTCGGCTCGTTCAAGCCATTGCTCAACCGTCCAATCAGGCGCCTGAACTGCTCGATCTGTGCATCGCGGCCGGTGAGGGCTGCGGGCGGGTTGCCGGCGCTCATCGAGAACGGATTGCGCAGCGGGTCCACAGTGCGACCGTACCAGACCTATCGGGAAGTATCCGCTGCTATCCGAAAAAGCGGATATTGGCGGATACTTCCCTAGAGATGGGTAGCAGATGTGGAATTTGCTCCCGGCAGATGCGGAATGTGAAAGCGGCTCATGCGGAAATGCGGCTGCCACCGAAGTCATCGCTCGGACGAAGACGGCGAGCTCTGACAGCTGTCGGGCCAGCTCGACGGCGTCATCCTCGTGACCGGCACACCGCCGTGCGGATCCGTGCGCAGGCGCTCGACGGTATCCGGCCGATCGCGCTGCCCAGCAAGTACCGATGCGAGCGCGAGCAGTAGTTCGCCGGCGATAGAGATCGCGCCTGTTCTGTAGGGGTAGAGGCCGGATGCGATCCGGCGAAGACCCTATAAACAGGAGACAGGTGCTCTACCAGCTGAGCTACTCCGGCGTGGATGTCGAATCGTACCGTCGCGTCGCACCACCTTTCTACTGTGCGGCCAGAGCCAGGGCACTGGCACAGCGCGGGCTCACTGCGGCGCGAGCGGGTTGAGGTTGTGGGCTTCGGCGGCTGCGTGCAGGTCGCTGTCGTAGACGAGCATGGCTCCGAGATCCTCGCGAATGGTGAGCGCGGTGGCGAGATGGATCGCGTCCAGGGCGCGTAGCGGGGGAATGTGGGCGTCGGTCGCGAGCTCGATGATCTCTGCTGTCAGCGGCACGAGGGTGATCCGCTCGAGCGTCGCATTGACGCGCTGTAGGACCTCAGCATCGCCGAGGCGTCTTGCAGTGCAGATGGCCTCGACACGGATCACCTCGCTTGTGACCTGCACGGGCCAGTCGGCCAGCGCTGCGCGGAAGGCTTCTGTCTCGCGCTCCGCCTTGAACAACTTCACCAGCGCTGAGGCGTCGAGGTAGGCGGCGCTCACTCCCCGCGAACCCATCGCAACGCGTCAGATGCCGGCGCGACGCCTGTCGGGTCTGGCTCGCCCGGCGGCGGCGCAAGCTCCAGCAGGCTTCCCCGCGCGGGTCTTGCGCCGTAGCGCTCGGCGAGTCTGGCCTGCAGCTGCGAGTCGGCGCCTGCGCCGGCGAGCACCGCCTGCGCCCCGCGTAGTGTGAGAGCGCGGATCTGTGCCGCCGCTGAGCGAGTCTCAGCCGGCTTGAGCAGCGGCTCGGTAAGGACTAGGGCGCGTTCCACCTCCGGGTCACGCTCGACACCCAAGCGCGGATGACGGGAAGCCATGGTCAAATGGTAGCACTCTGGTGTCGCACTCTTGGTCACGCACCCGCGAGCTCAGCCATCTGCTGAAAGGCCTCCAGCGGATTTGGCGGCTCGCCTCCTGACAGCTCGGCATAGATCGAGGCGATGTTGACCACGAGGCGCTCGCTCTCGCTCCAGTCGGCCCAGCGGTCCAGCGACATCGAGCGGGCGGCCTCAAGCGCGCTCATGCCCTCGGCGTGGCGCGCGCGGGCCTGCTCGTAGAGATATTCGAAGTAGGCCTTCAGCTCGCTCACAGCGCTCGTCTCGGCGAGCGGCCCGTGCCCGGGCACGATCACCTCGACGTCCATCGTGAGGATGCGATCGCAGGCCGCGATCCAGTTCGAAACGGGGCCCGCCCAGGCGATCGGGTGCGCTTCGTGGAAGAGGATGTCGCCCGTGAAGAGCACACGCTCGCGCTCCAACCAGGCGAGCGTGTCACCGCGCGTGTGGGCGGGGCCGACCTCGATCAAGCGCACCTCGCGCGAGCCGACGCGAATGCTCAGCTCGCCGCTGAAGGTCTCATCGGGCAGCGCCAGCTCGATGTCCGCAAAGTCAAAGGCACCGAAGCAGCTGAGGAAGAAGGCGCCGAGTTGACCCATCTCGGGCGCCTGCTTGATGAGCGCGGCCATCGCGGCCGGGGGCAACTCGGGCATCTCCGCGGCGGTCCGCTCGGAGGCGATGATTCGCGCACCGTGCACGAGGCTGTTTCCGTAGCAGTGGTCACCGTTGGCGTGGGTGTTGACGAGCGTGTCGATGCGAGCCGTGGCGGGCTCCGCGCGGCGCATCTCGGCAAGCATCTGCTCGGTCAGCGAGAGGTCATAGAGTGTGTCGAGCAGCAGCGTGCTCTCGCCGTCGACAACCAGTCCGGTGTTGCTCCAGCCCCAGCTGCCGTCTGGCTGTAGATAGGCGTAGAGGCCATCGCCGATCTCCTGCAGGCCTTTGCTGTAGCCATCTCCCATCGCTTGCCTCCCCTGCGCTGGCGCCTCGACGCTGAGCCGTGAGTCTTATCGCAGTCAGACGGACCCGCGCGTGCCTGTAACGGGGCGCCTGGCAGCGGTGTACTCAGAGCATGGAGAAGCTTCGCCCCCCGCGCATGCCGCTCGCCGTCAAGCCAATCGAGGCCAACACCGCCGCTGGGGTCGATCTCGGGAGCTTTCGCGAGCACGCCTTGCGCAAGGGCGTCAACCCGATCATCTACCGCGTGCTGCGTACTCTGCTCGTGCCTTTTTTCCGCATCTACTTCCGTATGGAGCGGATCGGCCGTGAGCACCTGCCGCGCACCGGCCCGCTGCTGCTCGCCTCGAACCATCGTAGCTTCCTCGATCCGTTCGTGATCGGCACGATGGCGAGGCGCCCGGTCTATTACATGGCCAAGCGTGAGCTCTTTGAGAAGCGCTGGCAAGCCTGGATCCTCAACGCGCTTGGTGCCTTTCCCGTGGATCGCGGCAGCGGCGACAGCGACGCGATGGCGACGGCGCGCGCGATCCTCGAACGCGGTGACTGCGTGGTGCTCTTCCCCGAGGGCACGCGGGTCCGCCCCGGGCCGCTGGGCGAGCCCCGGCGCGGCGTGGGACGGCTTTCGTTGGAAACCGGCGCGCCAGTCGTGCCAATCGCGCTGATCGGCACCGAAGACGTGCGCCGCGGCTGGCGCATCCGCCCCCGCAAGGTACGCGTGCGGGCCGGGCGCGCGCTGCTGTTCCCGACCGTCAAAAGCTCCTCGCCCGCGCTTGCCGCGGGCGTGACCGAGCGGATCTGGGCGTGCGTGCGACTCCAGTGGGACTGGCTTGGCGGCGTCCAGGCGATGCCCCAGCAGCCGCCACGCGAGCAGGAGCCGCGCGAGATCTCGCGCGCGGCTTAGGCATCACGAGAAGGGGGGTAGGGTGCAATGAGTGGCCCAGCAAGTCTCTTCGAAGTCAAAGGCGCAGCTCGACCGCGAGTTCTCCGAGCTCTACAAGGCACACCTGCGCGATGTCTACAGCTACGCCTACTACCGCGTCGGCGACCATCACGACGCCGAGGACCTCACCGAGCAGACCTTTCTGCAGGCCTATCGGCACTTCGAACGCGCGCAGCGCGAGTCGCACGGGCGTCCGCTGCGCCCGTGGCTGATCCGCATCGCGCACAACCTCGCCGCGAACCTCTACCGCGACCGCTCGCGCAAGCCCGCCTCGCCGATCGACGATTCCACGACGCTCGCGGCGATGCACACGACCGAGCAGCTAGTCGAGGGACGCGACGAGCTCAGTCGTGTGCTCGACGGTGTCGGCAAGCTCCCGGACGACCGGCGCGAGGCGCTGATCATGCGCTTTGCGCTCGGCATGGACAACCGCGAGATCGCGCGTGCGATGGGTCGCAGCGACGGTGCGACCAAGGTTCTGATCCATCGCGCGATCAAGCAGCTGGAGGAGCTCGTCGGCGATCGCGGCGGCGAGGTTACGCGGCCGTCGCCGAACGGGAGCGCCGGCACGGCGCTCGTATCGCCGGGCGAGGAGGAGAAGGTCGATGAGTGAGGCTGCACACAGCTTCGAGGGTCTACTGCGCGAAGCGCTCCGCCCGGTGGAGCCGCCCGCGGCGATGGCCGAGCGCTTCGAGAGCACGCTGACGAGCATCACCGCTATGGCTGCCGATGAGCTCGAGGCATGGGAGCTCTCGGCGATGCGCGATCCGCGCAACTGGGCGCGGCCCGCGGCTGCGGTCGTGGCCGGCGGCGCCGCGGGCGCGGCGCTGGTTCTGTTGCGTGCGCGTCGCCGCGCCACCGGTCCGGCGCCTGCGCTTGAAGGCGTGCGCGACAGCGCGGAGATCCTCGTACGCGACCTCGCTCGCGAGACGCGCAAGCTGTTCGGCGAGCGCTAGCGCCGGCACGCCGCAGCGGCGCGGGCAACCGCCACGCGCGGTTCCTCACCGGTGGCAGCAAACCGCCACGCGCGGCCGCTCACCGGAGGCAGGGGTTCGTGGAGATAGTCTCTGACTCCCCGTATGGCCACCTGCTATCGCCATCCCTCCCGCGAGACGGGTGTCTCATGTTCGAATTGCGGGCGCCCGATCTGCCCGGACTGCATGACAACGACGCCCGTCGGCATGCGCTGCCCGGAGTGCGCCAAGCAGAGCACGCGCGTCGTGCGGATGCGCGACATGACGGGCGGCCCGCAGATCACGATCGCGCTGATCGTGATCAATGTGCTCGCCTTCATCGCCGAGGGCCACGTCTCGCCGACCGGATCGCCCAGCAGCTCGCTGTACCTAAAAGGGGCGCTGCTCGGCAGCAGCGAAATCCCCGGGCTGACGACGCTCGGTGTCGCGCACGGGCAGTGGTGGCGAATCGTGACAGGCGGCTTCCTGCACGAGAACCTGCTGCATATCGGCTTCAACATGTACGTGCTCTACGTCCTCGGCATGCAGCTCGAGCCGGCGCTCGGACGCGTCAAGTTCGCGACGATCTATGCGGTCTCGCTGCTGACGGGCTCGCTCGGCGCGCTGCTGGTATCGCCGCACTCGCTAACCGTGGGCGCCTCGGGTGCAGTCTTCGGGATCATGGGTGCGTTCGCTGTAGAGATGCGCTCGCGGCGGATCCCGATCATGCAGGGTGGCCTCGGCGGCGTGGGGGGGCTGATCCTGATCAATCTGGTGATCAGCTTTACGCTGCCCGGGATCTCCTGGGGAGGGCACGTGGGCGGCCTGATCGGCGGTGCCGCCGCGGCTTTCGCGCTGAAGCTCGGCGAGCAGCGGCGTGTGCCCGCGCTCGCCCTGGCCGCCTGCGCGCTGATCGGCGCGGGGGCGATCGCGGGCTCGTTGGCGAGCGCAAAGGCGAGCGAAGCCGAAGCACCCGGCGGCGGAGCACAGACGCTGCTCTCCCCAGAACCCTGAGCGTCGTTGCTAGGCGCCCGGCGCGAGTGCCAGCTCGACCGGCAGCGCTAGCGCCTCCGGGCGCGGCGGCGGCGCGGCATCGGGATGCAACAGGTGGGCGAGCAGCTCGAGCCCGTCGACGAGTCGCGGTCCGGGCCGTGAGAAGTAGGCAGAGGCGTTGACCGCGACGACCTCGCGTGCGCGCAGCGCGGCCAGCGACTCGGCGTGGCCGAGCGCCTCGCTGTGTGCGCGCGTTGCGTCATAGCCGCAGGGCATGACCACGACGAGCTCCGGCTCGGCGGCGGCCACGGCCTCCCAGCTCACGGTCTCCGAAGGTTCGCCGGGGAGGCCCAGCACATCGGTACCGCCGGCCAGCTCGATCAGCTGGGGCGTCCAGTGCCCGGCGATGAAGACGGGGTCGAGCCACTCAAGGGCTGCGAGCCGCGGCCGCGGCCGCCCTCGCACGGCGAGCTTGACGCGATCCACGCGCGCGGCGATCTCGCCGACGAGCGCGACGCCCGCGTCGCGTCGATCTGTCGCCTGGGCGAGCGTGCGTACGTCGCCGAGCGTCTCGCCGAGCGTCTTTGGGTCGAGCGCGATCACGCGCGGCTTGCCCGGCAGCTCGCGGGCGAGCTCGGCGACCTCGTTGTAGGAGACAGCGCAGACAGGGCAGAGCGCCTGCGTGACGATCAGATCGGGTGCGAGGTGCGCGAGCGTCTCGCGGTCGAGCTCGTAGATGGCCTGTCCCGCGAGCGTGCGCTCGCGCACGGCCGCGTCGATCTCAGCGGCGCTCAAACCGTCCGGTAGGACGTCGCGCGTGACGCGTGGCAGCTCGAGCGCCGCCGCCGGGTAGTCGCACTCGTGGGTGACCGCGACGAGCTCGGGGCCGAGGCCGAGCGCGAACAGCAATTCGGTGGCATGGGGCACGAGGCTGACGATCCGCACCCCCTGACTGTAGGGCGCAGAGGATCGGATAATCTCGCCACCTATGGGCAAGCTCAGCGACGCGGAGGCGGCAGAGCGCTTGCAGGGACTCGCCGGTTGGCGCGCCGTGCAGGGCCCGGCGATCGAGCGCGGCTTCGAGTTCGCCGACTTCGCGGCGGCGATCGCGTTTGTCAACGGCGTGGCCGAGCGCGCCGAGGCGGCCAACCACCACCCCGACATCCTGCTGCACGCCTGGAACAAGGTGCGCCTCACGCTCTCCACGCACTCCGAGGGCGGTCTCACCGACGCGGATTTCCGCCTCGCGCACGAGATCGATCATCTCGCCTGATCATCGCGGCGCAATCTCGCTTCTGACCATCGCCCTTGCTACCTTGGGGTTGCCGACGAGCGCATGAACGACGAAGATCCTTCCCGAAGTAGCGTGGCCCACAGCGGTCGCCTACGCCACGGCCTTACCGCTCACGCCCTGAGCTTCGGCGCCGAGCGCTTCGCTGGGAACGCCACGCGCGCGTGAACGGCCTGAAGCTCATCCTTGCGGCGCTGCTCGTCGCGATCAACGCCTTCTTCGTGATCGCCGAGTACGCGCTCGTGCGTTCGCGGCGCGCGCGCCTTGAAGTGATGCGCGATGAAGGCGCCAAGGGCGCGACGCTCGCGCTCGAGCAGCTCGGCAACGTCAACGAGTACATATCGGCGGTGCAGATCGGCGTCACGATGACCTCGATCGGGATCGGAGCGCTCGGCGAGCCCGCGCTCGCGGACATTCTCAAGGGCGCACTGGGAAACACGATCAGCCACGGCGTCGCGGTTGCGGTGGCCGTGGCGGTGGCCTTCGTGCTGATCGCCGCCGCACAGCTGATCGCGGGGGAGATGGTGCCGAAGTTCTACGCGATCGATCGCGCCGAGGCCGTCGCGCGTCGCGTGGCGCAGACCGCTGCGCGCCTTCAGCATCTTCTTTCACCCGATCATCGTCGGGCTGACGGCCGTCGCGGACCGCATTCTGCGCCTGCTCGGCGTGGACATGAGCAAGGAGGCGCGCGGTGGCTCCTCCGATGAGCTCAAGCGCTTGATCGCCGAGTCGCACGAGGGCGGTCACATCGACCCCGGCGAGGCGGGGATGCTGACGGGCGTCTTTCACCTCCACGAGCAGGAGGCGCGCCAGGTGATGACGCCGATCCCCGCGGTTGTCACGATCGATACCTCACAGGATGTGGAAAGCGCGCTGCGCCTGTGCGTCTCCAGCGGCCACACGCGGCTGCTGGTCACCGAAGAGGAAGACCGCGACCGCGTGCGCGGGCTCGTGCATGTCTCAGAGCTCGTGCGCCAGCTGATGCAGGACGGTCCGCATTCGACGGTCGAGCCGGTCGTGCACGACGCGCTGATCGTTCCCGAGACAAAGCCTTTGGACGATCTGCTCGCCGACCTGCAGCGGCAGCGCACCTCGATGGCGGTCGTCGTCGACGAGTACGGTCGTGTGGTCGGCGTCGTGACCGTCGAGGACATCATCGAGGAGGTCGTCGGCGAGATCGCCGATGAGACCGATCCCAGCACGGGCGAGATCCGCCGCCTGGCCAACGGCGACTGGTTCGTGCGCGGGCACGTCGCGGTCACGGACCTCGCGGATTACGGCCTTGACCTGCCCGTCGACAGCGATGCTTACAACTCGGTCGGCGGCTTCGTCTTCGCCGAGCTGGGCCGGCTGCCGCGGCGTGGCGACACGATCGCAGCCGACGGCTTCTCGATCAGGGTCGAGTCGGTCAGCGACAACCGCATCGAGGCGGTACGTATCCGCGAGCGCCGACAGGTGCCTCAGCGTGAGACGCGCAGCGAACCCTAGGGAGTCGCGCCGGTCAATCTCCCGAACGCCCGTCCGGCGCGCCGGTTGCGCGTTCACCGATATGCGCCGATTGGGGCGGCCGTTAAACACGTCCGGCCCGCGGGGGGAGCGGACCGGATCGTGTGCACTGGGAGGAGGCGGGTGTGCATGCGACGTTGTGTCGCAGTAACCAGTATCTCCACTGGGATGAACGGGAGCTAAAAGTCCCATTAGCTTGGATAAATTCTCACCCCGCTGCGGCTTTCGCGCGTGGCGCGGCGACAGTCGCTAGTAGCTGTGAAGCCCGCGCCCGCTCTTGCGTCCCAGCGCGCCTTCACCGATTAGCTGCTCGACGCGCGCGGGCACGGCCTCGCCGATCGTCTCGCCGATCGCCTTGGAGACATCGAGCCCGACGAGATCGAGCAGGGCGAGCGGTCCCATCGGGTGTCCTGCGCCGAGCTTCATGCAGGTGTCGACGTCGGTTGGCCGCATGCCGGTCTCTTCGAGCAGACGCACGGCGCTGAAGAGGTAGGGGAACAGCAGGCGGTTGACGACGAAGCCCGGCACGTCGGGAACCTCGACGGGGGTCTTCTCAAAGTTCTCGCAGAGCGCGATCGTGCGCTCGCGGGTGCTCGCGCTGGCGGCCGCTGGGAAGATCAGCTCGACGAGCTTCATCTTCGTGACGGGGTTGAAGACGTGCAGCCCGACAAATCGCTCGGGGCGCCCACTGGCCTCGGCGAGACGCTCAACCGAAAGCGAGGATGTGGTGCTCGCGAGGATCGCGTCCTGTTCGAGGATCCCGTTTAGCTCGCCGAGCAACGCGGCCTTGACGTCGTGGTCCTCGACGACGGCCTCGACGACGAACGTTGCCTCGGCCAACGCGGCGGGGTCGGTGACGACTTCGACGGAATGGAGCCCGCCCACCCCGACCTCGGCGCCGAGGCGCCTGAGCGTCTTCTCGACGGTCTCGCGCGCACGCTCGGCCGAGGCCTCTGAGCGGGCGAGCAACAGCACGGGACCGTGGTGGGCGGCGGTGGCCGCCAGGCCGCAGGCGATTGCACCGCTTCCGGCTACCGCTAGGCGTTTGCTCACTGTGCTCCTTTTAGTGCTGGTAGGGGCCGATCAGCGGTTGACTGACCAGTCAATCTAGAACGCATGACGCGGTAGAGTAAGGGCTGCAGGGTCCGCGCATTTTCTCAGACATGCCTCGACGTCCTCGGAGCGGGCGGGCGGGCAGCCGGTCCCGCTCAATATTCCGCCGGGCAATCACCGTAGGAGGACTCCTGACATGAGGCAACCAGAGGGCCGCGAAGTAGTCATCGTGGAGGCGGTGCGCACGCCGATCGGGCGCGGGCACAAGGAGAAGGGCTACTACAAGGACACGCACCCGAACACGCTGCTGGCCAAGTGCTACACCGAGGTCATTGAGCGCGCGGGCGTCGAGGCTTCAGAGGTCGAGGACGTGATCGCGGGCTGCGTTCAGCAGTTCGGCGAGCAGGGCTTCAACATCGCCCGCAACGCCTGGCTACAGGCTGGGCTGCCGATCGAGACGCCGGGCACGACGGTCGACCGCCAGTGCGGCTCCGCGCAGCAGGCCGTGAACTTCTCCGCGGCGCTGATCGCTGCCGGCGTGCACGACGCGATGATCGGCTCAGGCGTCGAGCACATGGGTCATTTGCCGTTCGCGGCGGGCATGAAGACGCAGGAGGACTTCGGCTACGCGTTTACGCCGGAGCTGATGGCCAAGCACAACATCGTCGGCCAGGGCCTCGGCGCGGAGATGATCGCCGACCAGTGGGAGATCCCGCGCTCAGAGCTCGACGAGCTCGCCGTGCGCTCGCACCGGCTCGCCCAGCAGGCGACCGAGGAGGGACGCTTCGAGCGCGAGATCGTGGCGATGAGCGTGGGCGATCAGCAGATCGTCAGCGACCAGGGCATCCGTCCCGACACGAGCCTCGAGACGCTGTCTCAGCTAAAGCCCGCATTCAAGCCCGACGGCAAGATCACGGCCGGCAACGCCTCGCAGATCTCTGACGGTGCGGCCGCGGTGCTGCTGATGTCCGCCGAGAAGGCCAAGGCGCTCGGGTTGAGGGCGCGCGCACGCATCGTCGACCAGACGACCGTCGGCTGTGACCCCGTGAAAATGCTCGAGGGCCCGATCCCCGCGACGCGCAAGATCCTCGAGCGCAACAGCATGCAGATCAACGACATCGACCTGTTCGAGATCAACGAGGCCTTTGCACCGGTTGTCGCGGCCTGGCGTCGTGAGCTCTCACCCGACATGGACCGCGTCAACGTCAACGGCGGCGCGATGGCGCTCGGGCACCCGCTCGGCTCCACCGGCGCGCGCCTGATCACGACGCTCCTGCACGAGCTCGAGCGCTCCGACAAGGAGGTCGGCCTCGTGACGATGTGCTGCGGTGGCGGCCTTGGTACGGGCACGCTGATCCAGCGGGTCTGAGCTTCCCAACGAAGTGATGCTGTTCCGGGCGGCGCACGCGCCGCCCGGGGGCGCATGCGGCCCGGCCATAACCATGAAGTGGTAGAGCGGATGACCGCATCACCTGGGATTAACAGCGTGCGGGAACTGGTTGACAGTCCTGCGCGCTGGCGCGAGAGTGCCCCGCTGTGGAGTCCTCCCAGGCGCAACCGGTCAACCCGTTCGCTGAGCAACGCTCGCCGCGGTGGCGGGGGCTATTCCGCAGCGGCACCCCTCGATACGCACCCAAGCGTTATCGGCGGGCTGCGGACTTGCTTGGACCCACCCTCGCCTTCGGACTGCCAGCCCACCACAGTCCGGCAGCGGTGGTTGGTGTCGGAGCGCTCTTCGTTTTGCCGGGTGTGCTCGTCGAGGCCTGGTGGAAGGAGCGCCATCGCCGCCAGGAAGAGCAGCTACTTGCACCGACGGGGCACGAGGTGCGCTCAGCCTTTGGGGCCGCCCCCGGTCCAATCAACAGCGACGGGAGCTAGAGCCAATAGGGCCGCCCAGGTAGCGGCGTCGGTCACGCCGCTGATCGGCAGCGAGTGCGAAGCCTGGAAGCTGCGAAGGTTGGCGCTCGTCTGCGCGCCGAAGAGGCCCGTGGTTTCCTGGGTCGGGATTGCGCTTGCGAGGTGCTCCTGCATCCACAGCACCTGATCGCCTTTGCTGCCGCTGTGAAGTTCGGGGTAGGTGGCGTTCGGTGTCACGTTCGCGAGCGGTTCCAGCGGCGCGGCGAGCGTGCTCCAGCCGGAGGCGGTCGTTTCCTGCCAGTCCCAGTAGGAGGTGCCGGTCGCGCCGTAGAGCACCGCCTCCTCGCGGAAGCGCAGCAGGTCGGAGTTTGAGATGCCGCCGTAGGTCTGCCCGAGCGGGAAGATCGGGCGGGCGTAGATGCGGTTGGCGATGTAGGTGTTCGCGAAGACCGTGTCGACGGACACGCCGATGTCCTTCCAGTACATCTGCGGAGCGTTGTACTGCGCGGCGCCGGGGGCGAGGAAGACGGAGTAGGGGAAAGAGGGGTGATAAGAGACGTAGGGGAAGGAGGCAAGCGCGACCGGGTAGTTCGGGCCGACCTGCGCGCGCAGCGCGGTGATGTAGGTCTGCGCGGCCGAGTAGCGGCCTTCGTACTCGGCCTCGGCGTCGATCACCAGGCAGTCCGCGCCACTGGCAGCGGCTTTGGCGCCGAGCGCAGCCTCGCCGCTGGGGCCCGAACCGTAGACGTACTGCCACGCGCAGACCTTCAGACCCCCGGCGTGCAGTTCGGCCACGAGCTGCGGTGAGAACTGGCTCCAGTAGTTGGTCGAGCCGTCGGAGCTCTTGATGAACACTGTGCTCACGCCGGAGGCGTGCGCCTGCGCGAGGATCGCAGCGGCGTTGCCGCCCGATTTGCTCACGTACCAGATCCACATTCCCTGCCCGTCGAGCGCGGTGCCGCTCGCCGTGCCGCCGACGACCGCGGGTACCGTCACCTTTGGCGCGGGCGGGTGCAGGGCGTGGCGGTAGACGTAGATCGGTCCATAGGAGCTCGTGTAGCGCCCGTGGCTGAGCAGCACCATGATGTGGCCCGAGTGGGCGCTCGCGGGGACGGTGACGAGCAAACCTGCGCTCGCTTTGCGTAGGCGCGACGCCGGTGAGCTGCGGCTGAGGCGCGCGCCCGGCGCGTGCGGGAAGGCGAGGACCATGCCCGGCTTGAGTCCCGTGCCGGCGATCAGCAGCGTGCCATGCGTGGAGACCTGGTGTGGGTTGCCGCTACAGCGGCTGGTGGGCGTGCAGCTGACCGTCGAGATCCGCACGCTCGTCACGTGCAGGCTGGCTTTGCCCGTCGGTCCGCTCGCGGCGGGCGCGCTTGTGAGCGCCGATTCGCCGACGGCCTGGGTGCCGCCCGAGCTGGCCGCGTGCGCTGCGCGCGCGGGACTCAGGGCAAGCACAAGCAGCGCAGCGAGAGCCGTCGCGAGATACGCCATTGGCTTGTGGGCGGCGGTGCTCGCCGACATTCGCAAAACCTCTCTGCCCGTGCCGATTGCCGTGCATGTCGGGCTCGAGGAGCGCCCGACTGGCCGATTTCGACGTTATCGACTCTGTCTGCGCAAACGTGCAGGCGCCACAGAAGTTGCGCCGTTCGCGGGGTTCAGCCCCAGCGAAAGCCCGTTGGGGAGGGCGACGGCGGCAGCGGGCTCGACGGCAGGCCCGGAGGCGGGCTGGGCAGGTTGAAGCCCGTCGGTGCAACGTCATTGGGCGCGTCCGGATGGAACATGGCGGCGAGGTACTGGTTCTGGCCGCGTCCGACACCGAGCTCGAACTGCCCGCCGCCATAGTTGCCGATCGAGCGCTCGGCGCAGTAGTCGTAGGCGTCGAGCAGGTTACGCAGGCCACCGAGGCGCGAAGGCTTGATGTTCACCATGCGCGGCGGGTAGGGCAGCGCCTCGATGTCCGCGATCGAGTGGATCGTCGCGTCCCAGGAGAAGCGCTCGCGGGACGGCGCGAGCACCGCGTCGGTCGCGGGCGTGAGCGCGGGGTCCTCGATCCAGGCGTGCGGAAATGCCTCGGCGACGCGCTGATAGAGGACCGGGTCGGCGGGTTGGTCGACGATCGAGCCGGAGTAGTAGCCCTTGAAGTCGACCGAGTCGACAGCGCCGGTCGCGACCAGCTCGGCGATCAGCCCCTGATCCCAGGAGCTTGTCGGGTCGAGCTTGAAGCGCAGGCCCGGATAAGGATCCAGGCGCCGGCGCAGCGGCTCGAGTGTCGGTGGCTCGCCGAGGCGCAACGAGACCACGAAGCGAACCGGCCGGGGCTCGCGAGCGAGTACCTCGTGCAGGCTCGTGCTCGCCTGACGCAGCGCTAGGTCGAGCGCTGCCGATTCATAGGCCCACGTGCGATAGCGCGCTGAGACCTCGCGCTGCGGCGGCTCAGGAAACAGCGACAGCGCTGCGAGCTGCTCGCTGAAGGAGCCGAGCGTGTGGCTGCCGGCGAGCGCCAGCACGGGTCCGGCCGCCTGCATGATCTCGTGGTCGAGCGCGTCGTAGGTGACGTCCTCGCCGAGGCCCTCCTCGCCGCCGCCGCGCAGGTGGATGACGGTGCTCTTGCGCTCGAAGTCGCTTGAGACGCTCGCCTGCAGCGGCTCGAGCGAGTAGTCCTCGATCTCGACCGGCAGCCCAGCGAGGAGATCCCAGGTGCTCATGGTCGGGCCTCGCCTTCCAGGCGCTCGACGAGATCGTCCAGGCGCAGCTCCTCGAGCGCATCACCGACAGCCGTCAGCTGCGCCGCGCAGAGCTCGATCAGGCCCTTACCCTCGCCGAGCAGCGCGAGCGTCTCATCGAGGCTCGCCTCACCGGAGTCCAGACGGCGAATGATCTCCTCGACGCGCGCCGAGGCCGCCTCGTAGGTGAGCGGCTGCGAAGCCCCTGAGACTCCCGACGGCGCGCCCTCGCCCGCGCTGCTCGGCGGCACGCTCACGAGATCCTCGCGTCGAGCGTGCCATCGGCGAAGCGCAGACGCAGCTCCCGTGCGCTCGCTGCGGAGTCGGCGCTGGTGAGCGGCTCGCCCTGCGCGGAGGTGGCGAGCACGTAGCCACGCTCGAGCGTGCGCTGCGGGTCGTGGCCGATCAGCGCCATGCGTAGGCGCTCGAGCTCGCGTGGACGACGCTCGCGGCAGTCGCGCAGCGAGGAGGCGCTCTTGCGCGCGAGTACGAGCGCGCGACGCTCGCCGAGGCGCCGCTCGGCCTCCAGGCGCCGCCTGGAGCCCGCGCGGATCTCGCGGAGCTGCTGGTGCAGACGACCGCGCTGGCGCTCGAGATGCTCCGCCGGCGCGCGCGAGAGCTGCGCGAGGTGGCGCGCACGGGCCAGCACCGCGCGGCGGCCGTGCTCGCGCAGGCGGGCGGCGGCCGCGATCTGCTCCAGGCGCGCGCGACTACAGTCAACAGGCACGGCCGCCTCGGCCGCGTGCGTCGGCGTTGAGCAGGAGACCGCGGCGACGTCGTCGAGCAGCGTGTGGTCGGTGTGATGTCCCACGGAGGCGATCACGGGGACGCCGAGCAGTGCCACCGTGCGGCAGAGCGTCTCGTCGCAGAAGCAGAGCAAATCGGCGAGCGAGCCACCGCCGCGCGCAACGATCACGACCTCGACCCCCGCGACCGCCGCGAGGTCACCGAGCGCGCGCACGATCGCAGGCGCTGCGTGGCGATCCTGCACCGGCGCGAAGCCCCACACGAGCCGCCCCGCCCAGCCGCGTCGCGTGAGCGCCGCGAGCACGTCATCGCGTGCCTTGCCACCTTCGCCGGTGATCACGCCGATCGTGCGCGGCAGCACCGCTCGTGCGAGCGCGCGCTGGCGCTCGAGCAGGCCCTCGGCGTCGAGCTGCTTGCGCAGCCGCTCGATGCGCGCAAGCAGATCGCCCTCGCCGGCGATGCGCAAGTCGCGCACCGCGAAGGAGAAGCCGGGCGATGAGGTGGCGCTACCGGGGTAGTAGTCACAGCCGCCGGCCACGACCACCTGCATGCCCTCCGCCGGCACGCCGCCGCCGCGTGCGAGCATCGCCTCCCAGTCTTCGCGCCAGGCGCTACAGGGGATCGCGCCGCCTGAGTCGCGTAGCTCGAAGTAGACGCGCGCGCGCGACGGGCGCAGGTTGACGAGCTCGCCCATCAGCTGCACGCGCGTAAAGGAGCGCAGCTGGCGCCGCAGGGCCGCGGCGTACTCACCGACTGGAAACGGTCCGGCGAGCGTGCTGTCGGGAATGCCCGAGCCCTCGGTCGGCGCGGGCGAGGAGAGCGTGGACATCAAGCGAAGGATAGGCGCTACGATCGACGTCAATGTGGCGTGCTGAACTCCGGCCCGGCCACTGACGCCGTGGCGAAGCGCAACAGCCGACGTGGCCGTACCCGCAAGCGGCGACCGCCCCCTGGGTCGGGCGCAGGAGCTGCTGCGGCCGCGCAGGCGCATGCGGGCGAGCAGCAGGCGGCGGCCATCGTCAAGGAGCAGCCACGCTCGCGATCGACCGCGCGCGGCGGTGCTCGCCCGCGTGATCAGGCGCGCGCGAGCACGGGACGTGCGGGTGGCCTCTCCGACGCGCTCTCGGTGGGCGAGCGCCCGCACTCCCCCTGGCATCCCTTTCCGCTGTCTGAGCTGCTGATCCTCGCCGGCGCGATCGGCGCCGTCGTGGCTTGGAACCGCGGGCTCGCACACCGCGGCACCCCGCTCTTGATCGCGAGCATCGCCGCGGTGATGCTCGGCACGATCGAGGTCACGCTGCGCGAGCACCTGAGCGGCTTTCGCTCGCACGCGATCCTGCTCTCGCTGCTGCCGCCGCTCGCCTTCCATACTTTCGTGATCCTGGTCACGCAGTCGCAGACGACGGTGCCGCGCTGGCTGAACGTGGCGCTGCTGCCGATCGACGGCGCACTGTTCGCGGTGCTGTTCCGTGTCCTGCGCGCGCGCTTTCAGGACGCGCGCAGGGAGCGCGTCTTTGCCGGGCGTCGCTAGGCACCAGAGCGAGGCCGCCCGTTGGTGCGGCGGCGCAACCTCGCGGAATCAACCATTCAGGCGGTCTCTGCGGGAGCGGACGGCGCAGCGAGGCTGAGCGATGGGAGTGGGCGCTCGCCCTCGGCGGCCCCCTCGCCGCGTGTCTCGCCGCTGATACCGAGCTGCTGCAGGCGCGCGATCTCGCGCTCGCCTTCCACGCGCGCGGGATGATCGGGCGCCAACGGCGCGATCAACTTGGCGATGCGATTGCGCAGCTGTAGAGCGAAATGGGGTGTCGAGGCACCCATCAGCTGCCGCACGTCCTCGAGCGTGGCCTCATCGGCCTGGAGACGGCGGGGATCCTCTGCTTGGCTCATCGTGCCTTTCAGTTCGACGTTCTATTCGACCTGCGAGACGGACGGTTCGGAGCTCGCCTTGCGAGGACTGATCTCGAGCAGTGAGTCGAGTTCGGCCTGCGTCACGGCCGAGATCGCATGTTCGTCGCCGATCAGCCAGCCGTGATTGTAGACGCCGCGCACCGGCCTGAAGTTGAAGGCCGGGGTGTAGGCGGGCTGGATGTCGCCGAGGTAGCTCGCCAGCGGCGTCGGGATCTGCGCGGCGCCTTCGAGCAGCAGCAGCGGGCCATAGTCGCCCGTCGCCGAGAGCGGCGCCGCGGCGGGCGCATCTAGAGGCCGCGAGGCGTTGGCGAAGACAAGGCCATGGCCCGGTTCTTTGACGCCCCAGCCGAACTGGCTGTCGGTGAAGCGTGCGACGGCGATCGCGCCGGCGGTGGCGCCGCTGCCTTCGCTACCCGCGCCGATGTCGCTGACCTGGCCGAAGTGGCGCAGCGCGGCGAGGGTGGAGGCGCCGATCTGCGGCGAGTCGATCGTGTAGATCGATGGGTGCCTGAGGCTGCCCAGGAATTTGGCCGTCGCGGCGGGTACGCCGGCCTGAGTCACGAACAGGATCGGCGCGCCGCTCTCGGCCGCGAGGCCGGCCGCGGGCATCGCCAGCGCGCGGGTCGCGCCCGCGGGCAGCACGATCACCTGGCGCGCGGCAGCTGCGCCGCTCTGGCGCAACAGTTCCGCAACCGACACGGCGAGCTCTGCCGGCTGCGCGCCCGTGAGCGTGCGCGTCAGATAGCCCTTTGGGAGTGATGCCGCGGTGCCGAGCTGCAGAACCTGCACGCCGCCCAGCGCCGGCGCGCCGAGTGGCGCGAGCGCTTCGAGCGTTTCGCGGCTCACGTCCGGCAGCGAGTTGCCGTCGCTGAACAGCACCGGGGCGTTCAGCGGGGCCCCTGCCAGCACCGAGGCCGCCAACGCCGCCGGCCAGTCGCGCTCGTCGAGCAGCAGCACGAGCGCTGGTCGCGTGGCGGGTGTGAGCGCTGGGTAGACCGTGCGCGCGACCGACGCCGCATCGGCGGCCACGTTCACGCCGCCGAGGCGCGTGGTGTTACGCGTCGTTAGGCTCGCCGCACCCTTGGCGCCGACCGGCGCGACCTTGTTGGGCGATTCGCGGCTGGGCGCCGTAACGGCGCGCGTGCCCTTGCCACAGCCGGCGAGCAGGAGAACACCGCACAGCGCGGCCAGCAGCGTTCCAGGGCGGGCGGTGCGCATCGGCGAGGACACTAGCGTTCGCGCCGGAGCCCGAGCTTGCGAAAAGGCCTGGCTATTGCGGGTTTGGGATGCGAACCGACATGCAAGCGGTGCAAGCGTCCTTGCAGTTTGCTAGCGTGCCCCCGCGAACGCCGAGTCTCTGGCAAGGAGTCAGAGAACGGGGGACCCAAGTTGTTGGGGCGAATCTCGCGGTGGAACCGTGAGAAGCGCAGGCTCTTTCAGCGCTAGCCCGTCAGCTAACCCCGCAGGCCGACGAAAGAGGTTGTTGTCTTGCTGTTCCGTACCCTCATTTTGCGGTTTCCTACCATAAGCGCCGTCATCTGCAGCCTGACGATCGCGGCGCTCGGAGCGCCTAGCGCCCTCGCCGCCAGCACCGGCGGAGCATCGGCCGCCCCCAGCGCCCCGACGCAGACTGCGAGCCCGGCTCCGGCGCTGCACCTCGCGCCGGTCACGGCCCACTCGCCGAACCTCGCCTACCACGGTCCGGTCTACATGAAGACCGTGACGGGGGAAGTCGTTCCCTATCAGCCCGTGGCGAGCGCCGGTCAGGTCGACAATGCGACGGGCGGAAGCGTCGTCGGTGTGATTACGCCGGCCACGCCGGAGCTGCTCGTGCCGGGCATCCGCGCGCGCTACATCGCGGGTCTCGCCGCGGCGCCGATGTCGGCGCCCGCCTCAGTGCAGGCGATGGTTTGGGCCGGCAACCAGATCGTCGGCCTTCCCTACATCTGGGGCGGCGGCCACGCCTCCTTCACCTCACCGGGTTATGACTGCTCGGGCACGGTGTCGTTCGCGCTGCACGGCGCGAGCCTCTTGGCAACGCCCGAGGACTCCGGTGAATTCATGCACTGGGGCTCGCACGGGATCGGGCGCTGGGTGACGGTCTTCTCCAACGCCGGCCACGCCTATATGACGGTCGCGGGTCTGCGCTTGGACACGAGCGCCGCGGATGACCCGTCAAACCAGCAGGGTCCTCGCTGGCGTCCGCTGCGCCAGGGTAACGGTGGCTATGCGGTGCGCCACCCGCTCGGCTTCTAAGTGCGGTCGGCTAGTCTAGGGGCGTGAGCCGACATCCGGTCGGCCGCCTCTCAGAACCGCAATAGGAGGATCAGATGGCCGGCCTCTCCGGGCGCATGTCTACCGTCGTGAAGGCGAAGGTCTCGAAACTTTTGGACCGCGCCGAAGACCCCGGCGAGACGCTCGACTACAGCTATCAGAAGCAGGTCGAACAGCTGCAGAACGTCAAGAAGGGCATCGCCGACGTGGTGACGGCCAAGAAGCGATTGCAGATGCAGGAAAGCTCGCTTCAGCAGAGCGTCGTCAAGCTCGACACGCAGGCGCGCCAAGCGCTCGCCGCGGGCAACGAGGACCTCGCGCGCACCGCGCTGGAACGCAAGAACGTGGCGCAGACCGAGCTGCAATCGCTCGACGGCCAGGTGCACGAACTCGAGGATCAGCAGCAGAAGCTGATCGACTCGGAGCAGAAACTGCGCGCGAAGATCGAAGCCTTCCGCACCAAGAAGGAGGTCATCAAGGCGCAGTACTCCGCCGCGGAGGCCCAGGTGCGCATCTCCGAGGCCGCGACGGGCGTAGGCGAGCAGATGGCCGACGTGGGCCTCGCGATGCAGCGCGCGGTCGACAAGACCGAAAACATGCGCGCTCGCGCGGACGCGGTGCAAGAGCTCGAAGCGGCCGGCACTTTCGACGACGTCACGCAGCTCGGCTCCGGCGAAGACGACATCGACCGCCAGCTCAAGCAGCTCTCAAGCCAGCCGGCCGTCGATGACGAGCTGAGCAAGATGAAGGCCGAACTCGGCGCGGGATCCACGGCCGCGGCGCCGCAGATCTCCTCCGGCGAGAGCGAGCCGAGCGAGAGCGGCCAGGCATGATCGTCCGCATCTCAGGTGAGGGGCAATACCGGCTCGACGACGGCGAGCGCGAGCGCCTCAACGAGCTCGAGAACTCCGTCGTGGCGATCGTCGAAGGCGGTCAGGAGGATGGCTTTACGGAGGCCTTCGCAAAGCTGCTCGACTACGTGCGCGAGCAGGGCGAGCAGCTCGGCGAAGACGATCTCTCAGGATCGGACGTGATCATCCCTCCGGCCGACATCTCCTTCGAGGAGGCCGGCCGGGACTTCACCGGCGAGGGCTTGATCCCAGACTGAGAGCCGGTCGGCCCGGCTTAGATTGGGATTCCCCACAGCGGGAACCAGCGCTCGATCTCGGGCTCGATCGGCAATTCTGAGGACATCTGCGCCTTGATCTGTAGCTCGCGCTCGGTGGAGCGCTCTTGCGCGCTGCCTGCTTCGGGCACGAATGGATACCAGCTGCCGCGCTTGTAGTTATAGATGAAGTAGATCCGGCGTTTGCGCGCGTCCGCAAAGGCGAACACGGCGCACAGCAGCCGCTCTCCATAACCGGCGGTCTCGATCGAGCCCGCCACCGCGTTGATGCCCACCGCGAGGTCTTCGACACTCGGTGCTCCCGCTGGGTTGCGCAGCACCATCCAACGGTAGCCGTAGCTGTCGTCCTGGGTTGAGACCTTCGTGGCGCTCTCGCCGCCGGTCGCGGCGACGACTTCTTCCATCTCGTGGATCGTCGCTTCGAAGTCGCTCGTCGCGAGCGCCTGAAAGACGATCGCGGCGCTGCCTGCCGGCTCAATCTGATGCTCGGCCTGCAGCGTTACGTAGGCGGTGGAGATCGCGAACAGGCGATCGGGCGCGGGCCCCTTGACGGCGTGGCGGCCGGTGAGGATGTCGCGCAGGCCCACCCTAGACAGCGCCCTGCAGCTGGGCCTCCAGGCGCTCCAGGGCGGCCAGGCGCTGCTCCAGCGGCGGGTGGTCGGCGAAGATGTTCATCAGCGACTTCTTCGCGCGCGCCGGGATGATGAAGAATGCGCTCATGCCTTCCGCCGTGCGCAGGTCCTGGGTGGGCACGCGCTCGATCGTGCCACTGATCTTCAACAGTGCCGAAGCAAGCGCGCTCGGGCGACCGGTCAGCACCGCCGAGCCGCGGTCGGCGGCGAACTCGCGGTAGCGCGAGAGTGCGCGTAGCAGCAGGAAGGAGACCGCGTAGACGAGCACCGAGACGAGGATGACGACCATGATGTCGCGCTCCTCTTCTTCATCGCCATAGCCACCGCCGAAGAACAGCGCGAACTGGGCAATCGTCGAGGCGAGCGTCGCGAAGAAGCTTGCGAGCGTCATGACCATCACGTCGCGGTTAATGACGTGCGTGATCTCGTGCGCCATTACGCCTTCGAGCTCGGCGGGGGAGAGCAGCTCGAGGATGCCGCGCGTCGCGCACACGGTCGTCGACTTGCGCGAGCGTCCCATTGCGAAAGCGTTCGGCATCGAGGTCTCCATCACGCACACGCGCGGCTTGGGCAGATCGGCCTGCACGCACAGCCGCTCGATGATTCCGTGTAGCTCCGGCTCGGCGGCGGGTGAGACCTCCTTGACGCCCATCGTCGCCATCGCGAGCTTGTCCGAGGTAAACAGCTGCAGCACGAGCAGCACCACCGCGATGACCACGATGATCCCCGCCCCCGCACCCGCGGCGAAAAGCACGCCGACGAAGATCGCGTAGACCAGACCCAGCAGGAACAGCGTGAAGATCATCCGCGCCTGCAGACCCGTGTCTTTGCCGAAGCTCGAACGTCGCGATGCCATCGGCGCTGATTGTGGCAGAACGAGATAGCTGTGCCCTAAAGTGCGTGCGCGCCGCCGATGTCCGCGACCCGTACGCCATGAAGCCTGAAATCCACCTCCTCGGAATCTCGATCAAGACCTTCGGGGTGATGTTCGCGCTGGGCTTCATCGCCTGCGGCATGCTCGTCGCGCGACGCCTGCGCGAGCTCGACCGTCCGGCCGACTGGGCCTATGAGATCGTCTTCGCCGCGCTTATCGGCGGCATCGTCGGCGCGCGCGGCTACTACCTCATCGAAAATTTCAATCAGGTCAAACACGACCTGCTCGGCAGCGTCTTCTCGGGATCTGGCCTGGTCTGGTACGGCGGCGCGGTCGGCGGCGCGGTCGGCGTGATCGGCTGGATGCGCTGGCGCGGCGTGCTCGAACTGCGCACGCTCGACATGTGCGCGACCGCCCTCGCGCTCGGCTACGCGATCGGACGCATCGGCTGCCAGGTCTCTGGTGACGGCGACTACGGGATCCGCTCGAACCTGCCCTGGGCGATGGGATACCCGCACGGCACGGTGCCGACGCCACCGGGAGTGCGCGTGCAGCCGACGCCGATCTACGAGACGCTCGCGATGTGCCTGCTCGCCTACGCGCTATGGAAGTTGCGCGACCGCGTGCGGCCCGGCGTCGTGTTCGCGCTCTATCTGATCGGCAGCGGCCTCGAGCGCTTCCTGGTCGAGTTCGTGCGCCGCAACAGCGAGGTCTTCATCGGGCTCACGCCACCGCAGCTCGAGAGCCTGGGGCTGTTCGCGATCGGCCTCTGCTGGCTCGCCGTCCTGCTCAGCCGCGGCGGCACCGCAGCGCTGCGGGCGAGCACCGCCTGAGGCGCCGTCCGACGAGCTCGCGAGCCGGCACGCGATAATCAGCGGCCTATGGTCACCGGAACGACACTCTCACGAGCCTTCCCGCTCGCCAGTCGCCTCGATGAACGCGGCCGTCTGGAGGTCGGAGGCTGCGACGCGCTAGAGCTCGCGCGCGAGTTCGGCACACCCGCATACGTGGTCGCTGAAGATGACCTCACCACCCGCGCGCGCGCCTTCCTCGCCGCCGCGCGCGAGGCGCGTCGCGAGGACCTCAACGTGGTCTTCGCCTCCAAGGCTTTTCCCTGTAGCGCCGTGCTCGCGCTGTTCGCGCGCGAGGGCCTGTGGTGCGACGTCGCCTCAGCCGGTGAGCTGCACCTCGCTCTGAGCGCCGGCTTTGCGCCCGCGCGCATCGTGCTGCACGGCAACGCCAAGTCAGAGCACGAGCTGCGGATGGCGCTCCAGCACGGTGTGGGGTTGATCGTGCTCGACAACTTCGATGAGATCGAGCGGCTCACGCGTCTGATCGGCGAGGCCACGCCCAGCAAGGGCGCCCGCCAGGACGTGCTCTTGCGCGTTACTCCCGACGTGCGGGGTGAGACACACGAGAAGATCTCCACCGGTCAGGCCGATTCCAAGTTCGGCTTTGCGATGGACGCTGCCGGTGAGGCGATCGCGCGTGTCGAAGCGAGCGACGGCCTTGCGCTACAGGGCCTGCACGCGCACATTGGCTCACAGCTCCTGAGCCTCGAGCCCTTTCGCCGCGCCGCGCTCGAGCTGGCGCGACTCGGCAGCTTCCCCGTGCTCGACCTCGGTGGCGGCCTGGGCGTGTCCTACACCGAGGATCAGCCCACGCCGCCCACGATTGAGGAGTACGTAGGGGCGGTCCTCGCTGCCGTGGACGGCGCCGGGATCGATCCGCAGACGCGGCTGCTGATCGAGCCGGGGCGCTCGCTCTGCGCAAACGCCGCTGTGACGCTCTACACAGTCGAGAGCGTCAAGCAGAACGTCTCGCGCTGGGTCGCCGTCGACGGCGGCATGTCCGACAACCTGCGCCCGATGCTCTACGGCGCCGGCTACGAAGCCCACGTTGTCGACCGCTTCGGCGGCGAGACCGCCTGCGTGCTCGCCGGCAAGCATTGCGAGTCCGGGGATGTGATCGTGCGCGCGGCGCGCCTGGACGATCCGCACCCGGGCGATGTGATCGTCACGCCCGCAACCGGCGCCTACGGCTACGCGATGGCCAATAACTACAACGGCGTGCCACGCGCGCCTGTGATCTTCTGCCGCGACGGACAGGCCCGCGTGGTCGTAAGGCGCGAGCGCCTCGAGGATCTGACTGCGCGCGACGTGCCCTCGACGGAGGTTGGGCGATGAGCGAGCAGGGGTCCTTCACGGTCGGCCTGTTGGGGTTCGGCACCGTTGGCGCGGCCTTTGCCGCGCTGCTAGAGGAGCGCGCCGAGGAGATCGAGCGCTTCAACGGCCGCAGGCCGCAGCTCGGCGGTGTCCTGACACGCAGCCGCGGCGACTTCGCCGAGATCCTCGGCGACGCCGATCTGATAGTCGAGGTGATGGGCGGGATCGAACCGGCGCGCGAGTACCTGCTGCAGGCGATGCGCGCCGGCAAGCATGTGGTGACAGCCAACAAGCAGTTGCTCTCACAGCACGGCGAGGAGCTCTTTGAGACGGCGCGTGAGCACGATGTGCGGTTGCGCTTCGAGGCGGCGGTCGCGGGGACCGTGCCGGTCGTGCGGGTGCTCGAGGAGTCGCTTTCCGCGACGCCGATCGAGCGGATCCACGGAATCGTCAACGGCACCACCAACTACATCCTCACCGAGATGACACGTGGATCGAGCTACGCGGAGGCGCTCGCGGAGGCGCAGCGCAGCGGCTACGCCGAGGCGGACCCGAGCGACGACGTGAGCGGCCGCGATGCGGCCGCGAAGATGGCAATCCTCGCGCGCCTGGCGTTCGGTTCGCCCGTGCACCTCGACCAGGTGCGCTACGAAGGCATCGAGCACCTCCACCGCGACGACCTCGAGTACGCGCGCGAGTTCGGCCTTGGCCTGAAGCTGATCGGCACCGCCGAGCGCCGCCAGGGCGGACTGTCGGTGAGCGTGCATCCGACGTTCCTCTACTCCGGGCATCCACTTGCTGCGATCAACGGTTCATTTAACGCCGTCACCGTCGAGTCGGAGACCATCACCGAGATCACGCTGTCGGGTCCGGGTGCGGGGGGGCGCCAGACCGCGAGCGCCGTGCTCGGCGACGTCGTCAGCGTGATGACCGGGGGCGCCCGCCCGCCCGCTCCGCCGCTACCGCTGGCGCTCGTCGAGGATGTCGAGAGTGCCTTCTACCTGCACCTCGACGTGGCCGACCGCCCAGGGGTACTCGCGTCGGTGACGCAGGTTCTGGGGGAGCACGGCGTCTCGATCAAGTCGGTCGTGCAGCGTGGCATGAGCGAAAACGCGCGCCTGGTGATGGTCACCCATCCCGTGCTCGAGTCGAGCCTGCGCGCCGCGATGGCACGGGTCGGCGAGTTCGACTTCGTGAGCTCCACCCCCAGGACGATTCGTGTGATCGAAGAGGAGTTCGTATGAAAGAGCCCGCGCCCGTACCGCTGCCGCGCGTCGAAGGCGCCGCCTTCTCGGGCACGCACGTTCCCCTGATCGAGCGCTACTACGAGCGGCTGCCCTTCGAGCCGGGCGACAAGCTCGTCAGCTTGCAGGAGGGCTCCACGCCGCTGTTGCGCGCGCCGGTGATCTCAGAGATGGTCGGCGCGACCGTGCGCCTGAAGCTCGAGGGCGCCAACCCGACCGGCTCCTTCAAGGATCGCGGCATGACCTGTGCGGTCTCTGCCGCCGTGCGCGACGGCGCGAAGGCCGTGATCTGCGCCTCGACCGGCAACACCGCGGCGAGCTCTGCCGCCTACGCGGCACGCGCGGGCATCACCTGCGCCGTGATCGTGCCGGAGGGCAAGATCGCCGCGGGCAAGATGGCCCAGACGCTCGTGCACGGCGCGCGCGTGATCTCGCTGAAGGGCAACTTCGACCAGGCGCTAACGCTCGTGCGCGAGCTCACCGACACGCACCCGATCGCGCTCGTGAACTCGGTCAACGAGTTTCGCATCGAAGGCCAGAAGACCGCCGCCTTCGAGATCCACGAGGGCCTGGAGGGGGGCTGCGAAGCACTCTGCATCCCGGTCGGCAACGCGGGCAACATCACCTCCTACTGGCGGGGATTCCGCGAGATGGGCGCAGCGCCGAAGATGTTCGGCTTCCAGGCCGAAGGTGCCGCGCCGCTGGTCGAGGGCAAGGTGATCGAGCACCCCGAAACGGTCGCCAGTGCGATCAGGATCGGCAATCCCGTGCGCTGGGAGGACGCGATGGCCGCCGCCACCGACTCACGTGGCGCGATCCGTGTCGTCAGCGACAAGGAGATCCTCCACGCCTACCGCCTGCTCGCCTCGCGCGAAGGGATGTTCTGTGAGCCCGCCTCCGCCGCGTCGGTGGCGGGGCTGCTCAAGTACGGCGCCGACGGGGCTGAGCAGGTTGTCTGCGTGCTGACCGGTCGCGGTCTGAAGGACCCCGATACGGCGATGGCCAACAACGACGGCAGGATCATCCAATGCGCGGTCGACACGCAGGCGATCGAGGAAGCGGTGCTGGGTGATCCGTAGGCGGGTTGTTCGGGTCCCCGCCTCCTCGGCGAACCTGGGGCCCGGATTTGATTGTATGGCCGCCGCGCTCGCGCTGCAGCTCGAGCTCGAGGTCGAGGAGACCGGCGAGTTCGCCGTCGAGACCGATCTCGCGGTGGCGCGCGGGCGCGAGAACCTCTGCGTGCGCGCCTTCGAGCAGCTGCATCCCGCCGACGGCTTCACCTTCCGCATTCGCTCGGAGATCCCGCTCTCAGGCGGGCTCGGCTCGAGCGCCGCGGCGATCGTCGCCGGGATGATGGCCGCGGATCACATGTTCGAGCTCGACGTTGATTTGCTCGCCGAGGCGAGCGCGATGGAGGGTCATCCCGACAACGTCACCGCGGCGCTCTACGGCGGCTTTGTCGTGTGCGCCGATGGGCAGGCCACGCGTCTTGATCCACCCACCGGCCTCGAGGCGCTGGCGGTGGTGCCCACGGAGGCGGTGCGCACGCGCGCGGCGCGCGCGGCGCTGCCTGCGGAGGTTCCGATCGAGCAGGCGGTTTTCAACGTCGCGCACGGGGCCCTGCTGATGCTCGGGCTCGCGCGTGGGGACTGGGACCTATTGGGACGCGGGCTCCATGATCAACTGCATCAAGAGCGCCGCTCGCACCTGTTCCCACGTTCCTATGAGCTGATGGGTCGGGCGCGCGAGCTAGGCGCGCTCGGTGCGACGATCTCCGGTGCCGGGCCGACCGTGCTCGTGTGGTGCTTCTATGAGCAGACGGGCGCCGTCGCGGAGGCGCTGAGCGCCGAGATCGAGGGATGGGCGACGCTACTGCGCGCCTCCTTCGAGCCGCAGGGCGCCTACGTCGGTGAGCTCTGAGCGAGCTTTTTGAGGCGCCCTCGCGCGGCGCCGAAGCCGGACAGGCGGCCGAGCACTTCGTCGGCCAGCGCGATGTAGTCGGCTCCTAGATCGGGACGGTGGTCGAGGATCGAGCGCGCCCGCTCGGCCGACTCCGCGTAGGCGATCGAGGCGCGGATGACCGTCTGAAAGACGGCCTCGCCAAAGCGCTCCTGTAGCGAGGCGAGCGCCTCGCGCGAGTGCACCGTGCGGATGTCGGCGAGGTTCAGGACGATCCCGAGCAGCGCCAGCTCGGGGTTCAGGCTCTCCCGTGCGAGATCGACAACCTCGATTGCCTGCTCGACTCCTTGGAGCGCGAAGTACTGCGCCTCAGCGGTGATCAGCGCGTGGTCGGCGGCGACGAGCGCGTTGACCGTGAGCAGGCCGAGCGACGGAGGACAGTCGATCAACACGAGCTCGTAATCCCCCGTCGCCTTCGCCAGCGCGCGCCTCAGCGTCAGCTCGCGGCCCATCTTGCCGCCGAGCATCAGCTCTGCCTCGGCGAGGCTCAGGTTGGCCGGGATGATGTCCTCATGGATCGCCTCGGCCGCCTTTGCGCGGCCAGAGAGGACATCGGCGACGGTCGGCTCCACGTCTGTCGGCAGGTCGAAGTAGTCGGACAGGTTGCCCTGTGGATCCAGATCCACGGCGAGCGTGCGCACGCCACAGCGGCGCATCACATCGGTCAGCGTGCGAACCGTGGTGGTCTTCCCGGTGCCTCCCTTCTGCGAGAGGACGGCGATCGTCTGGGCCATGGGCGCGATACTACGCGGCGAGCGCAGCGCGAGGTGCGGTGGTGCTCGGAGCGTCCGCGGGGAGCCTCAGCTGATCGGGTGAAGCGTGCCCTGGTGAGCGTCTGGCAGCGAGGAGTCGGCGTCGGAGGCGATGCTCAGGAAGTACAGCCGGTAGCGCCCGACGATGATCTCATCGCCATCGGCGAGCGTCTTGCCGTCGACGCGCTCGCCGTTCACGAAGACGCCGTTGAGACTGCGGTCATCGAGCAGCCGCACGCCGTCGGGCTGGCGCACGATCAGTGCGTGGCGGCGCGAGACCGTGGGGTCATCGAAGCGAATGTCCGCGGCCAGGCTGCGCCCGATGCGTGTCCACTCGCGCGTCAGCGCGACCGTCCGCAGCTCGTCGCTTTCCTGGTAGCAGAGGTACTCGCCGGGTTGCTCGATCTGCTCGCGCGCACGGGTGAGCTGCTCGTCGTGATCATCGGCAGCGGGCTCGATCAACGAGGCATCCGGGCGCTGGCGGCCCAGTCCCGAGGCGATGCGCTCGGTGCTGAACAGCGAGGCTCGGGAAAAGTCCGTGCTGCCGCAACTCGGGCAGTCGGTCAGCGCATCTGAGGAGGACAGCGCGAGCGTATAGCCGCAGCTCCTACAACGGAAAGACCCCGCTCCCACGAACGTACCTGCGGTGAGTGACTGCATGTCTTGCTCCTCCCTCTTCTCTCGCTGCAACCAAGGGGGCGCTCCCTCGCCGGGTGACACTCGTGCCGATCATAACAAGCGTGTCAAATAGTCCTTGATTCTAAATAACCGAATCTGCCGGAAGGGTGGAGCGCTGCCCCAAACCCGCTCGACGCACCACGTCAATACCCCCATCGAGGGTCCGTCAAACGATCGATCGCGGCGTGCATTGCAGCTTTGCGCCCGAGGCAGGAGCGCCGGGGTCTACGCCGAAATCCGAAGGGCGATGTCAGCCTCCGCCTCCCACATAGAGCTGCTCGAGCGAGTCTTGCTCAGGCGCGGTCTCGGTGCGCTGGAGGCCGATCGCAGCAGCTGCGCGGATTGCGGGCGCACGCCGCTCACGGGCGAGCACGTACACCTCTACGGCAGCGCCCAGGAGCGCATGGTCTGCGAGCTGTGCCGTCCCGCGCGCCGCGAGGCTCCGCTCGCGAGCAGGCTCGTCAGGCACTGTGAGCACGGCCACACGGTCCGACTCACGGCGCGCGCCGCCTAACCCTGCCGGACCACGCCGCGCCCGCGCATCTGCGGCCAATAGACTTGCGCTTCTCGTGGACCCTCTGACCGTCTCGATCGTCGTGTCCGCTCCGCGCGAGCAGGTCTTTGACTACCTCCAGGACATCGCCAACCACCCCGAGTTCACCGACCACTACCTGGTCGACTGGCACCTCACGCGGATCGACTCCGTGGGGCGCGGCGCCGGCGCGCGCTTCCGCGTCAAGGCCCCCGGCAACCGCTTCAGCTGGGGCGATGTGACCTTCTCGGAGGTCGAGCGCCCACACCGGATCGTCGAGGTCGGGCGCACGGGCAAGAACAACCGCATCCGCACGCTCGGCGTCTACGAGCTCGCTGCGGGCAGCGCCGGCAGCACGCGCGTGCGCTTCACGTTGCAGACGATCCCCGTGACGCTCTCGGACAAGCTGATGGAGGGTCTCGGCGCGAAAGCGTGGCTGCGGCGCAAGAATCAGCGGGCGATGCGCCGGCTGCGCGGCATCCTCGAGCGCGGGGAGGGCCGCGGGCGGCGTGTCACGGTCGCCGGCGGATAGACTGCCGCGTCGCATGTTCCTCCGCCCGTGCAAGTTCCCGCTCCTCGCGCTCGCGCTGCTGGCGACGCTCGTGCTCAGTGCCTGTGGCGACTCGCACTCCAAGGTCAGCACTGGTACCTACGCCGGCGAGTCCGGAGCGAACGCTCCCTACCTCGACGTTGGCCCGCTCAGCTACGAGGTGCAGCTCTCGCGCGAGCTGAACCCCACGAACAGCGAGGATGTCGCCTACCTGCAGGGACTGAGTGCCTCCGAACGCCAGCTCGCGCCCGGCCAGGAGTGGTTCGCGGTGTTCGTGCAGGTCTACAACAACTCCTCGGAACCGCACCCCGCGGCCAACGAACTGACGATCTCAGATACCCAGGGCAACACCTACATCCCGATCGTGCCCAATCAAACGAACCCCTTCGCCTACCGCCCCGGCGTGGTGGTGCCGGCCAAAGGGCAGCTTCCGATCGCCGACACGAGCGCCAACTCGGGCCCGACCCAGGGGGCATTGCTGCTCTACCGGATCCAGACCGTCTCGCTCGACAACCGCCCGCTTGAGCTGAAGATCGTCGACCCGAGCAACGCCTCGCAGACGGCCTCAGCCGAGCTCGACGTGTAGATGGTTGATTTCACGAGGCTGCACCGCCGGACGCACGCCTGGCCTTCGCCTGCCGTCGTCCTCGGCCTTGCCCTTGCCGCCAGCAAGGGCTTCGGCCTGCGTCCTAGGCAGACTCGACCATCCGCACCCCCGGAAAAACGGCACACCCTCGTGAAATCAACCATCTAGCGCAGCGCGCGCAGTCCAGCTTCGATCACGCCGCGCGCCGCAGGCGCCGCGGTGTCGCCTCCGGCGCCGTCTTTGACGAGCATCACACACACGACGATGCGCGGATGAAGCGCCGGCGCGAAGGCGGCGAACCAGGCGTCGGTGTTGCTCGTTTCGCTTTCTGCTTCCGCGCAGTTGCGCTTTTCCGATTCGCCTTCGCCGGAGCTCGTGGCTTCCTGGGCCGCGCTGCACGTTGTCTTCAATTCGGCGGTGCCCGTCTTGCCCGCGACTGTTACCCCTGGGATCGCCGCCGCGGTGCCCGTGCCGAGGCGCACCACGTCGGTCATCAGCCTGCGCACAGTGTGCGCCACCGAAGCGCTTGTGACCCGAATGTCGTCGCTAGGCGCGTGGACCGGCACGAAGCTCGCCTGCGGCCTGCGCCCGCCGTCGGCGATGCTTGTCGCAACGCTTGCCATCTCAAGCGGCGTCGCGAGCACCTGGCCCTGACCGATCGCCGTCGAGCCCACATCGAGTTCGCCCTGGATCGCGGTCGCGCTCGGCAGCGTGCTCGTGGCCGCGCCGGGAAGGCCTGGAGGGTGGTTGAAGCCGAAGCGTTCAGCTGTCGCCACCAGACGTGGCGCGCCGAGTTTGACTCCGAGGGGAGTGAAGACTGAGTTGCAGGAGACCGCGAACGCCAGCTCCAGGCTGCCGCCGCAGTTCTCGCCGTTGGCGTTGTTCAGCTTGACGCCGTCCAGCGTGGCGTAGGAGGCGTATGGGAAGACCGTGCGCGGCGTCGCGATGTGTGCTTCCAGCGCACCCGTGAGCGTGATGATCTTGAAGGTCGAGCCGGGCGGTTGCAGGCCTTCGAGTCCGATCCCCGCGACCGCCAGCACTTCGCCGGAGGGCGTCATCGCCACGACGCCGCCAAGGCGCCCGCCGAGCGCCGTCACGGCGGCCTGCTGGATCGCGGGGGAGATGGAGGTGTGCACGGCCTTTGCGCCGCGCGGTGCGGCGTAGGCGAGCAGCCGTCGCCCGGCGAGCAGCTCGCCACCGGGGCGGCCGCGCAGGCGGTCGTCGAGCGCCCGCTCGAGGCCACTAACCCCCACGGTCGCGTCGGTCGGGACACCTTCGGCTTCGAGGCTTGCCAGGCGCGCGGCCGGTATCGGGCCGACCTCGCCGAGGACCGCATGGGCCGATTCACCGAGCGGCGAGCTGCGGGTCTGGTTCGATCCCGCTTGCGAGTCGCTCTGCGCCAGCACCGTGCCGTCGCGCGCTAGCAGCGTCGCGCGAGGAGGGAGCGTCGTGCGCCGGCTCAAAAGCTCGCCATTGCGCATGCCCGGGAAGGTCAGCGAGTGCGACCAGCGTACGCGCGGTCCTTCGCCGGAGTCTTCGATCCTGAGCGCGAAGTCAAGCGAAAGCGTGCCGAACAGACGTGTTCTGACCCGCACCGGCACGTCGAGGAGCGAGTTCGAGCGCCGCGCGCGGCCGAGGACACGCAAGCGCGTCGTCGTTGCGGCTCTCGCCGCCTGTTCATAGGCCGCGGCGAACTGGCTCGCGGAGACCCGCTGCTGTGAGGCGATGTCGATCTCCCCGTACATCGTTCGGTAGTCCGCCCGCGCCCAAGCCGCCACGAAGCGATCGGCGAGCTTGGCGTCGGGCGAGGCGCTGTGTCCCGAGCCGACGATCGCGCCGGTCGCAAACGCCACCGCGGCGAGCGCAAGCACCGGACGCGCGCGCCGCAATCGCAGCTGGTGTGGGGTTTCAGTCAAGGAGCTTGTAGAACATGGCAGGTGAGTCAGCTGGACTGGATCATTCTCGGCTTCGCGGTCGTCCTGGCGCTGCTCGGGTTCCGGCAGGGCTTCATCGTCGGTGTGCTCTCCTTCGCAGGCTTCGCACTTGGTGCATTCCTCGGAACGCGCCTGGGTCCTCTACTGCTGCCGCGCGGCTCGTCCTCCCCCTATGCGCCGGCGTTCGGGCTCGTCGGTGCGCTGCTTGCCGGCGCGATCCTCGCGAGCGGCCTCGAGGGCCTCGGCTTTCGGCTGCGGCGCACGCTGATCATCCCCGGGCTCGGCTTGCTCGACGGGCTCCTCGGCGCGGCCCTCGGCGCGGCAGTTGCACTCGGGATCGTATGGATCGCCGCGGCCGTCGCGGGGCAGGCGCCGGGGGCAGGACAGCTACGCGCCGACATCCAACGCTCGGCGATCCTGCGCCGGCTGAACGAGGTGCTGCCCCCGTCCGGCGCGATCCTCAACGCGCTTTCGCGTCTTGATCCGTTGCCCTCGATCACCGGCCCCTCTCCCGATGTCGCAGCGCCGCAGCCTGCGATCGCGCACACAGCCGCCGTTAGGCGCGCTTCGCGCAGCGTTGTACGCGTCGACGGGAGCGCCTGTGGGCTGGCGATCGAGGGTTCGGGTTGGGTCGCGGCCCCCGGGATCGTCATCACCAATGCGCACGTCGTCGCCGGCGAGCAGGACACAACCGTACAGGTCGCCGGGCATCCGCCGAGCCTCCCGGCGCAAGCACTCGCCTTCGATCCGACGCACGACATCGCGGTACTCGAGGTGCCCGGGCTCAACCTGCCGGTCCTTGCGAGCGCCGCCACACCGGCCTCCGGCACGCCGGGCGCGATTCTCGGCTATCCCGAGAACGGCCCATTCGACGTCGAGCCTGGGCGCATCGGGCGCACCCAGACCGTCCTCACCGACAACGCCTATGGCGAAGGTCCAGTGCGGCGGCTGCTGACACCGCTGCGCGGGCGCGTGCGACCGGGCAACTCCGGCGGCCCGCTGGTCGATGGTGCGGGAAGGGTCCTCACGACCGTCTTCGCCGCCACCGTGGGCGGGCGCCCGCAGGGTGGCTACGGTGTCGCCAACGAGACTGTCGATGGCATTCTGCGCGAAGCTGAGCTGAGAGCCCGGGCGGGCACGCACCTCGATACGGGGCGCTGCGCCGCCGGCTGAGTCAGGTGCCCGCTGGCGCCGGCCGGGTGCTCGGCCGTGGCGAGGGCTTGCGTTTCGCGGCCGCCGCGGTAGTAGGCGCGGGCGCGGGAGCAGGTTTCGCTCGTGGGGCTTTCGCGGTCGAGACTTCCTCGGCTGCCCGAGCGTCGCGCTGCTCCTCGAGTCGCGCTTGAGCCGCGGCGAGGCGGTGCAGCAGTACGCCGCGGACCTGCTCGAGCTCCTCGACGCTGAGCAGCGCCGGCCCGATCCCTCGCCGTCCTGGGTCCGGTGCGGGTGAGACGCCCGGATGGGCGGCTTCCATCTCGCCGAGCGTGCGCTCGAGCTCGCCGATCTGGGCACGTAGCAGGCGCCTGCGCAGTGCTCGCGCGTCGGCCTCGGTAGGAGACACCTCGGGTGCGACGTAGAGCGCAGCGGCCACCTCGCGTGGGTCGACGCCGGTCTCAAGCGCCTCGCGCGCGGCGCTGGCGGCAATCGCGCTGACCGAGGAGCGCCGTGGCGGCGCTGCCGTGACGAACGTGCCGCTGCCCTGCTGGCTGTCGATCAGACCCTCCTGCTCGAGGCGTTGATACACGGTACGTACGGTGTTTACGTTGACCCCGCTCACCTCCGCTAGCTCGCGCAGTCCCGGGAGGCGCTGGCCCGGTACGAGGCGACCGTCATCGATCCGAGATCTGAGCGCCCATGCGAGCTGGACGCCGATCGGAACCTCGGCGTCGCGGTCGATCTCGATCGACCCGAACTCCTCGGGGGTGGACACGCCGAGTGCGGCATCGGGGTTGACGCTCATAGCTCAACGGTAGCGGGCGATGAGGAAGATGCCTAGTGTGCTGGTCAACTAGTACACTATTAATATGGATGAGAAGGGGCAGGGTGAGCAGGTCGAGCGCGTCACACGGGCTCCGGGAGCGGCGGGAAGGCTCTCCGCACGGTTCGCTGCCCCCGCGCGCAACTTCTTCGAGGAAATCGGCGACATGGTCCTGCTCACGAGCCGAACCCTCGTTTCCGCTGTTCGCCCTCCTTACCCATACGGTGGCGAGCTCGTCTCCCAGTTCCTGTTCACGCTGCGGCTCGTGTGGTTTCCGCTGCTCATCACGACCGCGGCGATCAGCTACGGCGCGGCCGGCCTGCAAGCGGCGAACTTCCTGACGATCATCGGCGCGCTCGATCAACTCGGCGGCTTCTTCGTGGTAGCCGCGATCCGCGAAATCGGACCGTTGATCACCTCGATCGTCGTCGCCGGCATCGCCGGCACCTCGATCACCGCCGATCTCGGCGCGCGCAAGGTTCGTGAGGAGCTCGACGCGCTGCAGGTGCTCGGCGTGGACACGGTCAAGAACCTCGTCGTGCCGCGCTTTCTCGCGCTGATGGTTGCCACTGGGCTGTTCGACATCTACGCGCTGCTGTTCGGCATCTTCGGCGGCATAATCGCGGAGCTCGAGAAGGGCGGTTCGCTCGGACCGTTCTGGACGACGTTGTTCAACAACGCCACCACAACCGACCTGTGGGGCTCGGTGCTCAAGAGCACGATATTCGGGGCGATCATCGCGATCGTCTGTTGCTACAAGGGCATGACGGCCTCCGGTGGCGCCGAGGGTGTCGGACGCGCTGTCAATGAAGCGGTCGTGATCTCCTTCCTCGGGTTCGGAGCCTTCAACTACGTCTTCATCCAGACGATTCTGGCGACCCATCCCAGCCTTCTGGTGATCAAGTGAGCGAACTGCTCGCGTTGCCGAAGCTATGGCTCGCCGCTGCGGGTGAGATCGCGCGCTTCACGGGCACGATCGTCGGCGAAGTCTGGGGTCTTCGGGTGCTGCGGTTCTTCGGCGAGGCGCTGCGTCAGGCGGGCATCTTGATCATCGGCTCGACTGTGGTGATCTGGGCGCTTGTGTTCCTGATCGGGCTCGGCACATGCGGCATCCAGGGGGCGTACTTCACCCAGTCCCAGGGCGCCCCGTCTTACGCCGGCTTGTTCGCGGCCTGGTGCAACCTGCGCGAGGGGATCCCCTACGCGTTCGGTTACATGATGTCCGCGAAGGTCGGGACCGGGATCGTTGCCGAGCTAGGGGCGATGCGCATCTCCGAGGAGATCGACGCGCTGGAGGTCATGGGCGTGAGCTCGATGACCTTCCTCTGCGCCACGCGCCTGCTTGCTGCGTGGCTGGTGCTTCCGTTTATGTACATCGGCGGGATCGGCATCGCGTTCATCGGCTCCTACCTCGCCGTCGTCAAGCAGATCGGCTTCACCTCCTCAGGCGGCTACCTGCTGATCTTCTGGCAGTATCAGAATCCCGGAGACGTGCTCTTCAGCCTGATCAAGGGCATGGCGATGGCCACCGTGATCGTGCTCGTGGCCTGTTACTACGGCTACAACGCCAGCGGTGGGCCGGTTGGCGTCGGCAGGGCGACGGCCAAGTCGATGGTGCTCAACCTCGTGCTTGTGACCCTGATTGGGATGCTCGGCACGCAGGTCTTCTGGGGAAACAATCCGCGTGCTCCGGTCGGCGGGTAACCGCGTTCCGATCGCGAGCTCGATTCGCGCCGGCGAAGCCGCGCAAACACCACCCGCTACGCTGCCGCCATGTCCAAGACGCTCCTAGTCGCCGAGAAGCCCTCCGTGGGGCAGGACCTGGCGCGCGTGCTGCCCGGGCACCTTCAAGAAGGGGGAGGGCTTCCTCGAGGGACCCGATCACGTGGTGACCTGGGCGGTCGGGCACCTCGTCCAGTTGGCCGAACCGGAAGCCTACGACGCCAAATTCAAGAGCTGGCGGATGGGCGATCTGCCGATCGTGCCCGAGCGCTTCAAACTCGTCGTGCGCGATGAGCGCTCGCGCAAGCAGATGTCGGTCGTGACCAAACAGCTCGGCCGCGAGGACATCGAAGAGGTCGTCAACGCCTGCGACGCGGGCCGCGAGGGCGAGCTGATCTTCGCCTACCTGTTCGAGAAGGCCAAAGGCAAAAAGCCCGTCAAACGGCTGTGGCTGAACTCGATGACGAACGCAGCGATGAAAAGCGCGCTCGAGTCGCTGCGCCCCGCCGCGGAGTTCGAGCGCCTCGAGGAGGCCGCACGCTCGCGCTCGGAGGCCGACTGGATCGTCGGTATGAACGCAACCCGCGCGGCCACGATCCGGCTGCGCAGCTCCTTCGACGGTGCCGTCTCGCTCGGGCGCGTGCAGACGCCGACGCTCGCGATCGTCGCGCGCCGCGAGGAGGAGATCAAGGCCTTCAAGCCCGAGCCCTACTGGCTGGTCGACGCGACCTTCGCCGCGGGGCCGCTCGAGGGCGAGGCAGCCGCCGGCGAGCGCACTTATCTCGGCCACTACCAGGCGCCGCCCGGCAGCCCCGGAAACACCAAAGGCCCGCGCATCGGCACCGAGCAGGAGGCCGCGGCGATCGTCGCGGCGTGCAGCGGCCAAACGGGGACGATCACGAAGCTCGAGAAGAAGGAGCAGCGCGAGAAAGCGCCGATGCTCTACGACCTCACGACGCTCCAGCGCGAGGCCAACAACCGCTACGGCTTCTCCGCCAAGCGCACGCTCGCGGCCGCGCAGCGTCTCTATGAGGAGCACAAGGCGCTGACCTATCCGCGCACCAACTCGCGCTACCTGACGACCGACATGGTCGAGGAGATCAAGCCGATCGCCGAGCTCGTCGGGTGCCCGTCCCGAGTACCGCAAAGGCGCCGACTACGTGACCGCGCTCGACGTGCTGCCGCTGGGTCGCGTGGTCAACGACGAGAAGGTCACAGACCACCACGCGATCATCCCCACGCGCTCCGAGCACAACCTCGAGAAAATGGGCTCGGACGACAGGCGCATCTACGACATGGCGGTGCGCCGCTTCCTCGCGGTCTTCCACCCCGAGGCGGTCTTCGAGAACACGAAAGTGGAGACGACCGTGACGGCCGCCGACGGCGAGGTCTCCCACCTGTTCCGCACGCGCGGAAAGCTCCTGCTCGTGCCCGGCTGGCGCGGCGTCTACGACGAGATCTCAGCCGATGCCAAAGCCGACGCTGCGGAGGCACGCGGCGAGGAGGACGAGGCGGCCGAGCAGACGCTGCCGCGCCTGCTGGCAGGACGAGCAGGTGCAGACCCGCGAGATCGAGAGCGCGCGCAAGGAAACCAAACCGCCGCGGCGCTACAGCGACGCTTCGCTGCTCGGCGCGATGGAGACGGCCGGCAAGCTGGTCGACGACGACGAGCTGCGCGAGGCGATGAAGGACTCGGGGATCGGCACTCCCGCCACGCGCGCGGCGATCATCGAGCGGCTGATCACCGTCGGCTACATCGAGCGCGACGGACGCGCGCTGGTGGCGACCGAGAAGGGGCTCAACGTGATCCGGCTGCTCAACGAGCACGCGCTCACCTCACCCGGTCTGACCGGCAGCTGGGAGCAGCGGCTCGGCAAGATCGAGCGCGGCGAGGACTCGCGCAAGCAGTTCATGAGCGACATCGCGGGCTTCGCCGAGGAGACCGTCAAGGAGCTCGACGAGACGCTCAAAGACGTGCGCATCCCGCGCGCCAGGCTCGGTCCGTGCCCGGTCTGCGGCCACGAGATCGTCGAGAACCGCAAGGGCTACTCCTGCTGGGCGCGCGAGGACCCGGGCTGCGGTTTCGTGATCTGGAAGGCCAAAGCCGGCAAGACGCTGCCGCTGGCGATCGCGCGCGAGCTGATCAAGACCGGCTACACCGCGCAGGCCGTGACCGGCTTTCGCGGGCGCAGCGGGCGCAGCTTCCGCGCGCATCTGGCGCTCAGCCAGACCGAGGAGGGCAAATGGCGCGTCGAGTTCGACGAGGTCTGGGCCAAGGAGGGCGCCAAACCGCCCGAGGTCGAGTCCGACGCGGCTGCCGAGGGCGGCGGGACGCGAGCGGTCACCGCGGTCGCCGAGCACAGCGCCGCCTGAGCGCGCAGCATGTAGGAGCGCCCGCGCCGGGAGCGCGTCGGCACGGTGCGCCAGGATGGGCTCCGTGCCGATCACGCTGATCACCGGACCCGCCAACGCCGGCAAGGCCCAGCTCGTGATGGAGGCGCTGCGCGCCCATCTGGCCCGCGGCGATGAGCCGCTGCTGGTCGTGCCGACGCGCGTCGACGCGGAGCACTACCTGCGCGAGCTGGCCGGCGAGGGCGGTGGTGCTCGGCGTGCGCGTGGAGCGCTTCGAGGGCTAATCGCCGAGCTGATCCGGCGCGCGGGCGTGCGCGAGCCGGTGCTCGGCGCGCTCGCCCGCGAGCAGCTGCTGGCACGGCCGTCGCCGAGGAAGGCGGCACGGAAGCGGCACCTGGGTTCGTGCGCGCGCTCGCAGAGCTGTTCGCCGAGCTGCGCGTGCGCCGCGTGACACCCGCTGCGCTTGCGCGGGCACTCGAGGCGTGGGCTGGCGAGGATGGCGCGGCGGCCTCGCGCGCTGAGCTCGGGCGCGCTGTATCGCGCGCTACGAGCAGCGCTTGAACGGCAATGCGGCGGCTCGACGCCGAGCAGCGTGCGGTGCAGGCGCTCGACACGCTGCGTCGGCGCCCGTGGCTGTGGGGCGGGACGCCCGTGCTGTTCTACGGCTTCGACGATCTCACGCGCCTGCAGCTCGATGCGATCGAGACGCTCGGACGTGTGCTCGACGCTCCTGTCACGGTGTCGCTGGCCTACGAGCCCGGGCGCAGCCGCGTTCGCCGGGCGCGCGGCCAGCTTCGCGGCGCTCGAGCCGCTGGCCTGCGCTAGGCACGCATCTGCCCGCTCGCGCCGAGTACTACGCGCGCCGATCGCGCGCCGCGCTGCACCACCTCGAGCGCTCGCTGTTCGAGGTCGAGGCGCCCCGCGCCGACGCGGGCGCCGCGGTGCGTCTGCTCGAGGGCGGCGGCGAGCGCGCCGAGCTCGAGCTCGTCGCGCGCGAGATCGGCTCTCTGCTGCGCGAGGGTATGCGCGCCCGAGGAGATCGCCGTCGTGCTGCGCGCGGGCTCGGCGACGCAGGATCTGCTCGCCGAGGTGTTCGCCACCGAGGGCATCCCCTACGCGCTGCAGCGCGACAGGCGCCTCGGCGACAGCGCGCTGGGTCGCGCGCTGATCGGCCTGCTGCGCTGTGCCGCCCCGCGGCCGACGGCCGGCGCCTCCGGTGGCGAGGAGGCGCAGCTCGGCGATCTGCTCGCGTGGCTGCGCTCTCCGGGACTGCTCGAGCGCCCCGAGCTCGCCGATCAGCTCGAGCTGAGGGCACGGCGCTCGGGGCTCGTCGAGCGCAGTCGCGGGCCGCGCGCTGTGGGAGGAGCGCCACTGGCCGCTTGAGACGATCGATCAGCTCGCTGCCGCCGCGGCGCGCTCGCCGACGGCGCTGTTCGAGCGCACCGAGCGCGAGCTGAGCCGGCTGTTCGCCGCGCCGCGTCGCGCCACGGCGAGCGTTCTCGCAGCCGATGAGATGGACGAGGCGCGCGCCGCGCTCACCGTGCGTCGCGCGCTCAAGGAGCTGCGCGAGCTCGCGCGCCTAGACGCGCGGCTCGCGCCCAAGGACGCAGGTGCCCTGGCGCGCGTGCTTGGCGGTCTGGAGCTCCGTAGCGGTGAGCGTCCGGGGCCCGGCGCGGTGGCTGTGCTCGACCCGCTCGCGCTGCGCGCGCGGCGCGTGCGGGCGCTGTTCCTCTGCGGCCTTCAGGAGGGCGTCTTCCCCGCCCGACCGCGTCCGCAGGCGCTGCTCTCCGAAGACGAGCGCAGGCGTCTGAGCGAAACCTCGGGATTGAGGCTCGGTGAGCACGAGGAGCCGCTGGCCGCCGAGCGCTACCTCTTCTACGCGGCGGTTTCACGGCCGGAGGAGCTGCTCGTGCTCAGTTGGCACGTCGCCGACGACGACGGCGAGCCGAGCGCGCGATCGCTGTTCGTCGATGACCTCTGCGACCTGTTCGATGCCGATCTCGCCGAGCGCCGCAGGCGCCGGGCGCTCGGCGCGGTCGGCTGGGGCCAGCCCTCGCTGGTCGCGAGCGCGCCCGCGCCATCGCAGGCGCACCTCGGCGACGAGCGTGTGCTGGCGCATCTCGCCGGCGCCGTCTGGTCGGCCTCGTCGTTTGAGACGTGGCTCGCGTGTCCGGTGCGATGGTTCGTGGAGCGCCTGCTGCGCCCCGGGGATTTCGAGCCGCAGGCGGAGCCGCTGCAGCGGGGCGGCCTTGCGCACGCGGTCCTCAAGGACACGCTCGAGGGTCTGCGCCGCGACACGGGCTCCGCGCGGATCACGCCGCGCGCGCCTCGCGCTCGCACGCGAGCACATGCACGGCGCGCTCGAGCGCAACGTGGACGAGTTTCCGCTTTCGAGCGCACCCGAGCGCAGGCCAGGAGCGCTGCGGCGGCTGCGCTCGGATCTCGAGCGCTACCTCGAGCACGCTGCGGAGATCGCCAGCGCCCTCGAGCCGAGCGCCCTGGAGCTCGGCTTCGGCTTCGACAGCGAGGACGCGCACGGCGAGGGCAGCGCGCTGCGCGCGTTCGACCTCGGCGATGGTGTGCGGATGCGCGGCCGGATCGATCGCGTCGACGTCGACGACGACGGCCAGGCGGTCGTCTACGACTACAAGGCGCGCCAGGCGCCGCCCGTCGCACGGTGGCTCGGGGAGAACAAGCTCCAGGTCGCGCTCTACATGAGCGCGGTCGAGCAGCTCCTCGGGGTCAGCGCTGTGGGCGGCTTCTATCAGCCGCTGTCGGGCGGGGACCTGCGCGCGCGCGGTGTGCTCGAGCAGGAGGCAGGGATCGAACTCGACTGTGTGCGCGGTGAGCTGCGCGAGCACGCGGAGGTGCGCGAGATCCTCGGCGCCGCGCTCGCGGCGGCGCGCGGCGCGGCCGGCGAGGCGGCGCGTGGCGAGCTCGAGGCACGTCCGCGGAGTTGCGGCTATCAGGGCTCCGGCTGCATGTATCCCTCGATCTGTCGCTGCGAGGGATGAGCTCGCTCACCGAGGAGCAGGAGCGCGCGGTCGCTCGTCGCGGCGAGCCGCTCTCGCTCTCGGCGGCCGCGGGCAGCGGCAAGACCTCGGTGCTCGTCGAGCGCTTTGTGCGCGCGGTGCGCGAGGACGGGCTGGCGCCGGGCAAGATCCTCGCCCTCACCTTCACCGACCGCGCCGCCGGCGAGCTGCGCGAGCGTGTCCGTGCACGCTTCCTCGAGCTCGGCGAGCGCGAGAGCGCACGCGATACTGAGGCGGCTTTCATAGGCACCTTTCACGGGTTCTGCGCGCGGCTGCTGCGCGCCAACGCAGTGCTCGCGGGGCTCGATCCCGACTTCACGATCCTCGAGGAGGGCCTTGCCGGGCGACTGCGTCTGCGCGCCTTCAGCGTCGCGCTCGCAGGCTTCCTGGCGAGATCCGAGCCCGAGCCGGCGGTCGATCTGCTCGCCGCCTACGGGGCCGATCGCGTGCAGGCGATGATCGTCGCCGTGCACGCGCAGCTGCGCAGCCGTGGTCAGCGCGAGCCACACTTGCCACCCTTGGAGGACGCGGTAATGGGTGGATCCGCCGGCGAGCTCGATCCCCAGGCGCTCGCGACGTGTGCGCTGCTCGATGAGCTGCTCGCCGGTTTTACGGCCGCCTACGAGCGGCTCAAGCGCGAGCGCGGAGCGCTCGACTTCGACGACCTCGAGCTGCTCGCGCGCGACCTGCTCGAGCGGCGCCCGGGCGTGCGCAGCGCATGGTCGCAGCGCTTTGAGCTACTGATGGTCGACGAGTTCCAGGACACCAACCCGCGCCAGCTCGGCATCCTGCGCGCGCTGGAGCGCGAGAACCTGTTCACGGTCGGCGATGAGCTCCAGTCGATCTACGGTTTCCGTCACGCCGAGGTGGGTCTGTTCCGTGCTCGCCGGGCCGAGCTCGCGCTGGAGGAGCGCAGCCTCGCGCTGACGAGCAACTTCCGCGCGCGCGCGCCCCTGCTCGACCTCGTCAACGCCGTCTTTGCGGAGCGCTTCACGGAGTTCACGCCGCTGCACGCCGGTCGTCAGGACGCACAGGACGGTGGCGAGGAGCCTCGCGTCGAGCTCCTGCTCAGTACCCGCGTGGGCTGGGATCAGCACGGCGATCTCGCCGCCGAGATCGCCGAGGGGCTGCCCGCGGCGCCGCTCTGGCGCCAGGCCGAGGCACGGATGCTCGCGAGCCACATCGGCGCGCTGGTCGAGAGCCGAGGAGTCCGGGCCGGCGAGGTCGTCGTGCTGCTGCGCGCGCTGGGCGACCTCGACGTCTACGAGCGCGCGCTGCAGTTGCGCGGACTGCGCACGCTTGCCGCCGTCGGTGGCTTCTGGCGCCACCAGCAGATCGGAGATCTGCTCGCATACCTGCGCGCGCTGGCCAACCCGCTCGACGAGGGGGCGCTGTATGCGGTGCTCGCCTCGCCGCTCGTCGGTGTCTCGCGCGACGGGCTCGCGCTGCTCGCTCTCACGGCGCGTGCGAGCAGGCATGGCGCCTGGGAGACAGCGCTGGAGAGTGCCCGTGAGGAGTTGCTCGCCGAGCCCGACAGCGGACGCCTGACGGCCTTCTGCGAGCAGCTGGAGGCAGAGCGCGCCCTCGCCTCGCGTCACACGATCTCCCAGCTGATCGAGCGCGCGCTCGCAGCCGGTGACTATGTCCGATACGTGCTGGGTCTGGAGTGGGGTGAGCGACGGCTGGCCAACATCCACAAGCTGCTGCGCCTGGCGCGCCGCTTCGAAGCCGGAGAAGGACGCGACCTGCGTGGGTTCCTCGACCACGTCGAGCACCTGATGAGGGCGGCCGGCGCCTCGGAGTCAGACGCACCGGTCGAGGGTGTCGAGCCCGACGCGGTGCGCCTGATGAGCATCCACGGCGCCAAGGGGCTTGAGTTCCCCGTGGTCTGCGTCGCCGATCTCGGCCGGGCGCCGAACACGCGCATGCCGGATCTGCTCCTCGACGGTCGGCGTGTCGGCTTGCAGCTCGTGCGCCTCGACGGCGGCAAGGCGACGCCGACGCTCGAATATGAGCAGCTTGCCGAGGAGCGTCGTCGCGCCGAGGCGGAGGAGGAGGACCGCATCCTCTACGTCGCGATGACGCGCGCGCGCGAGCGAATCGTGCTGAGTGGCGCGATCGACTTCGAGCGCTGGCCGGAGCCGCGCCAGGGGGCGACGCCGATCTCCTGGCTCGCTCCGGCGCTCTCCAGCGAGCTGCCCATACTCGCGCTGGCGGGCGCCGCGGGCGTGCACGACCTCCCGGTCGGCGCGGCTGGCCTTGGGAGTATTCGCTGCCACCTCAATATGCCCGCGACGCATGTGGCCGACGCGGGCGCGGGTCCGCGCGGCGGGCAAACGCTGAGCCCGCCGCGCGAAGCGCAGGCGGGACGCGGCGCCCCGGGCTCCGCGGCGCAGGATGGCGAGTGGCCGCTGACGCCCGTCTCTGCCGGCACAGCCGCGGCCGAGGTGGCGGCGCTGCCCGCGGGTCTCGCGACGCTCAGCTACAGCTCGCTCAGCGAGCTCGAGCGCTGCGGCTATCGCTTCTACCTCGAACGCACGCTCGGCCTCGCCGAGGACCGCGCGGCGGCACGTGCGCAGCAGGGTGCAGGGGGGCCGGCGCGAGAGCGCGGGGGACGCTCGTGCATCAGCTGCTGGAGTCGCTCGACTTCAAGGCCCCCGCCGCGCCGAGCGCCACGCAGATCGCAGGTCTCGCCCGCGAGCTGGGCATACGCCTGGGCGCCGGCGAGGGCGAGCAGATCGCTGCGCTGATCGAAGCGGCCGCGCTCGCCCCGCTCGCGCGACGAATCGCGACCGCCGAGCGGGTTCGTCGCGAGCATCCATTCGCGTTCACGCTCGGCGCCGACGGCGCGCTCGTGACCGGTGTGATCGATCTGCTCGCCTGCGAGGCGGATGGCGGCTATCTCGTGCTCGACTACAAGAGCGATCAGATCGGCGCCACGGCCGCGCTCGAGACGCTCGTGGCGCGCGAGTATGCCGTCCAGCGCCTGCTCTACGCCCTCGCGGTTCTGCGCGAGGGCGCAGCGCGCGTGGAGATCGTGCATTGGTTTCTCGAGCGGCCCTCGGAGCCGGTGTGCGCCGGCTACACGGCCGGCGAGCGTGAGCGACTCGAAGGCGACCTCCAGCAACGCCTCGAGCGCGTCCGTGAGAGCGCCTTCAGCGTCAGCCCACATCCGCACCGTGGGCTCTGCCTGACCTGCCCGGGCAGGGGAGGGCTGTGCTCGTGGGATGAATCGCAGACCATGCGCGAGGACCCCGCGCAGGCTTCGACGGCGTCGGAAGCGGTCGTTTAAAGGCTCTGCAGGCCGATAGAAAGGGCGATATCGGCGCGCTTAAGAGTTTCGCGAGGCGCTGGTTTTTGGCGCCTTTTCGCTGCTACGCTTTCTGGCTCCGCCTCAGGTGCCCGCCTGCCTGCGCGTCGGTGGCCATGCCCTTCCCCCGGGCATATCCGCCCTCCGTGCGGGATGCACCGCCCCAAGGGAGCACTTCCATGCATTCGCACAACAAGCAGCCGCCAAAGGCCGTCGGACTGTACGACCCCCGCTACGAGCACGATGCCTGTGGGGTGGGCATGGTCGCGCGTCTGGACAACCGTCCGACGCACGAGGTGGTCTCGCGCGCAATTACCGCGCTTGAGAACCTCGAGCATCGCGGAGCCTCTGGCGCCGATCCCCGGACCGGCGACGGCGCGGGGATCCTGATGCAGATGCCCGACGAGCTGATGCGTGCGGTCGTCGACTTCGAGCTGCCGCCGGCCGGTGCATACGGCGTGCTGATGTGCTTTTTGCCGACCGACCCCGAGCGGCGCGCACGCCTGGAAGCGCTGCTTGAGCACGCTGTCGGGGAACTCGAGCAGCAGGTGCTCGGTTGGCGCGAGGTGCCGATCAACGAGCAGGAGACGGGCGAGGTGGCTGGCGCCTGCCGCCCAGTGATTCGCCAGCTGTTCGTCGGCGCCGGAGCCGAGCTAGCAGAACGACCAGGATGCCTTCGAGCGCAAGCTCTATGTGATCCGGCGCGTGAGCGAGTTGCAGGCCGAGGAGCCGGGCCTCTACATCACCTCGAGCTCCTCGCGCACGATCAACTACAAGGGCATGCTGATCAGCTACCAGCTCGCGGCTTTCTACGAGGACCTGCGCGACGAGCGCTGCAAGAGCGCGCTGGCGCTCGTGCACTCGCGCTTCTCGACCAACACCTTCCCCAGCTGGGAGCTGGCGCACCCCTACCGCGTGATCTGCCACAACGGCGAGATCAACACCGTGATGGGAAACGTCAACTGGATGCGCGCCCGCGAGAGCGAGCTGCGCAGCGAGCTGTTCGGCGAGGACCTGGAACGAATCCTGCCGGTCGTGAGCGCCGGCAACTCCGACTCGGCGACCTTCGACAACGTGCTCGAGCTACTGATGCTCGCGGGACGCTCGCTGCCGCACGCGGCGATGATGATGATCCCCGAGGCGTTCCGCGACCGCGACGATCTGCCCGAGCACCTGAAGGGCTTCTACGCATTCCACTCCTGCCTGATGGAGCCCTGGGACGGGCCGGCGTCGGTCGCCTTCACGGACGGGCGTGTCGTCGGCGCGACGCTCGACCGCAACGGCCTGCGTCCCGGCCGCTGGGTGGAGACCACAGACGGTCATGTCGTGCTCGGCTCGGAGTCGGGCCTGCTCGACATCCCGCCCGAGCAGGTGCGCCGCCTCGGGCGCCTGCAGCCAGGAAAGCTGTTCCTCGTCGACCTCGAGCGCGGGCGCATCGTCGAGGACGAGGAGGTCAAGCGCGAGGTCTCCGCGCACAAGCCCTACGGAGAGTGGTACACGCGCAACGCCGTCCCCTTCTCAGAGCTCCCGCCCTCGAGCGAAGTCACGATCTCCGACCAGCCGCTGCCGTTGCGACAGCGCGTGTTCGGCTACTCCCAGGAGGACCTGCGCGTGCTGCTCGCGCCGACGGCGATCGACGCGGCCGAGCCGATCGGCTCGATGGGCAACGATCTGGCGCTGGCGGTGCTCTCCGACCAGGCGCCGCCGCTGTTCTCCTACTTCAAGCAGCTGTTCGCGCAGGTGACCAACCCACCGATCGACCCGATCCGCGAGGAAATCGTGATGAGCCTCGCGACGACGCTCGGCAACGAGCGCAACCTGTTCGACGAAACGCCCGAGCACGCGCACAAGCTGCTGCTCGACCAGCCGATCCTGCTCAACCGCGAGCTCGAGACGCTGCGCCACGTCGAACACGACGTCTATGCGGCGCGTACGCTCGACAGCACCTGGGCGGTCGCTGAGGGTCCTGCGGGCATGAGCGCGGCGATCGAGCGCATCTGTAACCAGGCCCACGAGGCGATCGCTGAAGGCATCAACATCATCGTCATCTCCGACCGCTCTGTCGGTCCGCGCCGCGCGCCGATCCCCTCGCTGCTGGCGGTCGCGGCGGTGCACCATCACCTAGTGCTCGAGGGAACACGGCTGCGCGCCGGGCTGATCCTCGAGTCGGGCGAGCCGCGCGAGGTACACCACTTCGCGACGTTGATCGGCTACGGCGTCAGCGCGATCAACCCTTACCTGCTGCTCGAGTCACTGGACATGCTCGTGCTCGAAGGGCGCATCAAGCGCTCGCTCGCGGGCGGGGGCGAGGAGCCGATCAGCGCTGAGCAGGCCGCGCAGAACGTCGTCAAAGCGATCGGCAAAGGCCTGCTCAAGACGATCTCCAAGATGGGCATCTCAACGATCCAGTCCTACCGTGGCGCACAGATCTTCGAGGCAGTCGGTCTCGAGCGCGAGCTGATCGATCGACACTTCACGGGCACCGCCTCGCGCATCGGCGGGATCGGCTTGGAGGCACTCGCCACCGAGGCGCTTGAGCGCCACGCGCGCGCCTATCCGGCTCCGCATGACGACCTGCTGCCCGTGGGCGGCGTCTACGCATGGCGCCGTGACGGAGAGCACCACATGTGGAACCCCGAGACGATCGCGCTGGTCCAGCACGCCGTGCGCGGCGTTAACGGTGATGTCGGCGCGGCCCTGAAGGGCGATCAGGCAGCGCACGCGCACGTGCGCGAAAGCCCTGCCTTCGCGAAGTACCGCGAGTACGCAAATCTCGTCAACGAGGATGCTGCGCGCCGCGCGACGCTGCGCGGCCTGCTGAAGATCGGCGGCAGCGACGAGCGCGAGCCGATCGGCCTCGAGCAGGTCGAGCCTGCGAGTGAGATCGTCAAGCGCTTCTGCACCGGCGCGATGAGCCTCGGCTCGATCTCGCGCGAGGCGCACGAGACGCTTGCGATCGCGATGAACCGCCTCGGCGGCCGCTCGAACACGGGTGAGGGTGGGGAGGACCCCTCGCGCTTTCTGCCCGACGCCAACGGCGACCGACGCCGTTCGGCGATCAAGCAGGTCGCCTCGGGGCGCTTCGGCGTAACGATCCACTACCTCGTCAACGCCGACGAGCTACAGATCAAGATGGCGCAAGGCGCCAAGCCCGGCGAGGGTGGCCAACTGCCGGGGCACAAGGTCGACGAGTACATCGGCTCGATCCGCCACACGACTCCCGGCGTCGGGCTGATCTCACCGCCGCCGCACCACGACATCTACTCGATCGAGGACCTCAAGCAGCTGATCTATGACCTGCGTTGCGCCAACCCCAAAGCACAGGTCTCGGTCAAGCTCGTCTCGGAGGTCGGCGTCGGCACGGTCGCCGCGGGTGTCTCCAAGGCCAACGCCGATCGCGTCCTGATCGCCGGTCACGACGGTGGCACGGGCGCCTCGCCGCTGTCCTCGATTCAGGCGGCGGGCGTGCCTTGGGAGATCGGCCTGGCCGAGACACAGCAGACGCTTTTGCTCAACGACCTGCGCGGGCGCATCATCGTGCAGACTGACGGGCAGCTGAAGACGGGCCGCGACGTGGTGATCGCCGCGATGCTGGGTGCGGATGAGATGGGCTTCTCAACCGCGCCGCTGATCGCCACGGGCTGCATCATGATGCGTGCCTGCCACCTCAACACATGTCCGGTCGGCATCGCCACACAGGACCCCGAGCTGCGCAAGCGCTTCAAGGGCACACCCGAGCACGTCGTCAACTTCTTCTTCTTCGTCGCCGAGGAGGTGCGCGAGATCCTCGCCTCGCTCGGCCTGCGCACGCTCGACGAGGCGACCGGTCGCGTCGACCTGCTCGGTGCCGCCGACGCGATCGAGCACTGGAAGGCGAAGGGCGTCGACCTGAGCCACATCCTCAAGCACATCGAGCTCCCTGACGGCGCGCCGCGGCGGCGCGTGGAAGCGCCGCCAGAGGTGCTCTCCGACGCGCTGGATTGGGAGCTCGTGGAGCGCTCGCAGCTCGCCCTGGAACGGCGCGAGTCGGTCAAGCTCGAACGCGAGATCCGCAACCGCAACCGCTGCGTCGGGGGGATCCTCTCGAGCCACATTGCCGAGCGCTGCGGCGCTGGCGGCCTGGCGGAGAACTCGATCGTCGTCGACTTCGAGGGCTCAGCCGGGCAGAGCTTCGCCGGCTGGCTGGCGCCGGGCGTTACGTTCACGTTGCGTGGCGACGCCAACGACTACGCCGGCAAGGGGCTCTCCGGCGGCGTCTTTGCGGTGCGCCCGCGCGAGGGTATGGGCGAGCATTTCGTGGCCGAGGAGAACGTGATCGTCGGCAACACGGTGCTCTATGGGGCCACCGCGGGGCGCGCCTTCTTCCGCGGCCTTGCGGGCGAGCGCTTCGCGGTGCGCAACTCGGGCGCAAGCGCGGTCGTTGAGGGCGTCGGCGATCATGGTTGCGAGTACATGACAGGTGGGCGCGTGGTCGTGCTCGGCCCCACGGGACGCAACTTCGCGGCGGGAATGAGCGGCGGCGTCGCCTACGTGCTCGACGAGCAGGGCAATTTCGCGCGGCGTTGCAACATGGGCATGGTCGGCTTTGAGGAGCCCTCGAGCGCCGACGCGCTCGAGCTGCGCGCGTTGATCGAGGAGCACCACGCGCGCACCGACTCGCCGGTCGCGGCGCGCGTGCTCGGCGAATGGGAGCAGCTGCTTGACCGCGGCGCCTTCGTGAAGGTGATGCCGCACGACTACAAGCGCGTGCTGCGCGAACGTGCGCAGGCAGCGGAGCTCGCCGCGAGGGCCGCCGCGAACGGCGTGCCGGAGTCCCGCCGCCCGCTCGACGCGGTCGGGGAGACCGGAGCCTGATGGGCAAGCTGGGCGGCTTCCTGCAAATCGAGCGCCACGGCGTTCCGCAGCGCGACCCGCTCGAGCGCGCCGGGGACTATCGCGAGTTCCAGCTACAGCGTCCAGTCGAGGAGCTGCGCGAGCAGGGAGCGCGCTGCATGGACTGCGGCGTGCCCTTCTGCCACAACGGCTGCCCACTCGGGAACCTGATCCCTGACTGGAACGACCTCGTCTATCGCGACCGCTTTGAGGATGCGATCGCACAACTGCATGCGACGAACAACTTCCCCGAGTTCACCGGCCGTCTGTGTCCTGCGCCTTGTGAGGCGGCGTGCGTGCTCGAGATTCGCGAGGGCGACGCGGTCACCATCAAACAGGTCGAGAACGCGATCATCAATCGCGCCTGGGCAGAGGGCTGGGTGAGGCCTCAGCCGCCGCACGCACGCCGTGAAACCGGCCGTGCGGTCGCCGTCGTCGGGTCCGGGCCGGCGGGTATGGCCGCCGCGCAGCAGCTGCGCCGCGCGGGCCACAATGTGACGCTGTTCGAGCGCGACGAGGCGATCGGCGGGCTCGTGCGCTTCGGTGTACCGGACTTCAAGATCGAGAAGACCGTCGTGCAGCGCCGCGTCGAGCAGATGGTTGCGGAGGGCGTCGAGCTGCGCTGCGGTGTCGAGGTGGGAAGCGACGTGAGCGTGGAGGAGCTGCGCGCGCGTTTCGATGCGATCGTGCTCGCCACCGGATCGCGCGTGCCGCGCGAGCTCGACGTGCCGGGTCGCGAGCTCGACGGCGTGCACTTCGCGATGGAGTACCTCTACCAGCGAAATCGCTGGGTGGCGCGCGAGCTTGGCCCCGAGCCGACCGTGCCCCAACCGCCCGCCGAGCGCGAGATCAGCGCTCGCGGCAGGGACGTCGTGGTGATCGGGGGCGGTGACACGGGTGCGGACTGCGTCGGCAACTCGCTGCGCGAGGGCGCGCGCTCGATCGTTCAGCTGGAGCTGCTCTCCGAGCCGCCCGAGCAGCGTCCTGACGATCGTACGCCGTGGCCGCAGTGGCCGCTGAAGTACCGCCTCAGCTACGCGATGGAGGAGGCCAAGCGCAGGGGCGTCGGCGAGCAGGATTACTCGGTCACCACCACTCGCTTCGCCGACGACGGTAACGGCGCGGTCGCTGCGCTGCACATCTCCCAAGCAGAGTCACAGCCGCCGTTCACGCCGATTTCAGGCACCGAGCGCGAGCTCCCCGCCCAGCTAGTGCTGCTGGCGATGGGTTTTTTGCACCCCGAGCAGGCGCTGCTCGACCAGCTCGGCGTCGAGAAGGACCCTCGCGGCAATATCAAGACAGCCGAGCCTTACGTCACCTCTGTCGACGGCGTCTTCGCCGCCGGCGACGCTCGCCGCGGACAGTCGTTGATCGTCTGGGCGATCAACGAGGGCCGTCAATGCGCGCGCATGGTTGACCGCTATCTCGCGGGCCTGGACGACGGCGGCCCGCGCGACGAGGCGCTCGCGGGCCACGCCGACGCCGACAGCGGGCCCGAGGGTCCGCCGCAGCACGTCGGTCCCGGCATCGGCGCGGCTTAGAGCTCCGACTCGCCTGCGCAGGGCACCGGGCGGGCGAGCAGCTGCCCGTTCCACCCGCCACGCGCGAATGGTCCGCAATGGCGTTATCGCCGCCGGCTTTCTTCTAGGCTTGGGCCTTGTGGATCAAGCGATCGAGAACCCGTCGGACAGTCCCGCGGGCGGCGCGATGCGCGAGCGCTATGTGGCCTCGAAGCGGCACACGATCCAGGTTGACTTCGACGACTACCTTCACGCGCTCACCAAGGAGCGGGTAGCGGGCGCCGCGCGGGCTCGCGGGAAGGGATCTGCGCCTCCGCCCCTATGCCGACGTTCTGCCGCCACAACCGCTTTCTAGAGCGCTGTCCGATCTGCAGCAAGACGCTGCCGGGCGCGACACCCGCAGGCGCTTCGCGTCGAGCGTCCTCCGGCGCCAAGTCGGCCCGTCACGGTGGCGAGGGCGGGCGCCGTCGTGGCACGCGCGGCGAGAGCCTGCGGGTGCGTCGCGAGGGTCGCGCCGAGGACGACGGCTATCGCTCGAGCCTGATCCGGGGCGTGCGCGCGACCGCAGACGCAAGGCGTCTCGCGCAGGAAATCTCCTTCGCAAACGCGCGCCTGGGAATGCTCGAGGTCGAACCTCCGGGGCTCTACGCAGAGGCGCACGAGCTCGCGACGGCCGATCTCGAGCGGGCCAGTTGGATCTGCTTCCTGATCGCCTACCTCTCTCCGCTGGAGGACCCGGTGGACCCCTTTGCGGGCATCCGTGCGGTGCTCGAGCAGGCTCCGACGCTGGCGGCGGAGGGTCCGATGCCGACACTCGAGGGCATCCCGCTCGGTCCTCGCAGCTCGCATGTCGCCGCGCGCGGTGCGGAGACTCTGCTGGCCTATCGCCAGTGGGTCGGACGCACGGGCGGCGCTCGACCGTCGCAGGCAAAGGCGCTCGCGGGCGATCCGGCTTGGAGCGCCGAGCGCCGCTTCGAGCGGCTCTTTGAGCGTCTTGCGCTCCCGGGCCTGGGCCGCACCGGACGCTATGAACTGCTCGTCACGCTCGGTCGGCTCGGTCTTTATGAGCTGCGAGCCGGCTCGCTGCAGCTTTCCGGCGTCGCGGCGGGCGCGGAGGCCACGACGGTGGCAGCCAAGCGCGTCTTCGGGATCGGTGATCCGCTGTTGCTGGAGCGCCGCGCGGCGGCACTCGCACAGGCGCTGGCGGTGCCGATCGAAGCGCTCGACCTCGCGCTCGCCAACTGGGGCAGCCCCGATCGTGCGGTTGTGGGCGTGATCAGGGAAGGCACCGACGACGCGGTTCTCGGGCACGCCGAGGCGGCGCTCGGCCTCTGAGAACGTCGCCGTCAGCGCGCTCGTCACGCTTGCGGGCGCGCCGGCCCCTCGGCGCTCGGAATGCCGTCCACACGGCCACCTACAGTCTCGTGGGTCAGCTGTTCCTAACCCACCGGGAGTCGCGATGCCACTCTGTTTCATCGAGCCTCAGGATGCGATCCGTGTGATCGCGGAGTCAGTCGGTCGCGAGGCGCGCCGTCAGCTCGTGGGCGAGGTCGTGCGTGCCTGGGTCGACGACATCCCCGACCAGGAACTGTCGGTCCACTACGCCAAGGCGATCGCGGATCTCGATGAGGACGATCTGCACCTGCTCGCCGCGTGGCACGCCTCGCTCGAGGTCGGGCAACCGATTCCCAACACAGAGTTCCTCGTCGGTGTGTTCCCGAGCCTCGGCGACAACCGCCGGGAGGCGCTGAAGATCGCTGCGGGCTTTCGCGGGGAGGAAGCCTTCCAGGCGGGCGTCGCCGAGGATCAGGCGCTCGACACGGTGCTGCCGCGGCTATCCAGCGAGCGGGCGATCGAGCTCGCCAACGAGTGCATCCAGCTGTACATGTGGGATCGCCTCGGCTGCGACAACTAGCGACCGATCGAAGATCGTCCAACATGGCGGTGCGACGCTGCGTGCTTAGTCGCTCACGTACCGAAGCCGGAAGACACTCGCTCCGCTCGCATCCCCGTTTCGGCCAGCACGCCACGCTCCCTGCGCCTTGTCTCGCTTGCCCTGCGGGGCCGATAGCCGCGAGGAGTGCGCTACTCAGGTTCGCTGATCTCGACGGCGCCGAAGCCCTCGAGTGGGCGATCGACGAAGAAGATCTCCATCGTGATGTCGGGCTCGACGTGCGCCTGGCTGAGGAAAGCGAGCACCTGGCGACCGGTGAGCTCGGCGATCGTCTGTTCGTAGCGCTTGGCCATCACCGCTTGGAAGTCCTCGCGCATCGCGACGACGCGCTCGGGCTGTCCGCTGTCCATGATCGTTTGCTCGAGGGCTGTGAAGCCGCTACCACGCATCACGACCACGATGATGTCGTCGAGCGCGTAGGTCTTCGCCTTCATCGGGCCGCGACCGTAATGCTCCCGCAGAATGCGCACAAAGCTCGTCGAGATGGCCGCCAGGAGGTGTCCACCCGTGAGGCGATGCCGCTCGGCATCGGAATTCGCGTCCAAGTCAGCCATTCGAATAAGTGCGTCAGTCTGTGCGGACGATGCGCGGCGGGTATGCTACCATCGCGCGCACAGCGATTCCGCATGTGCGGCTTGTAGCAGTGCTTGGGATTGCGCCAACAAGAGCGGAGCAGGCTCGCGGTCACATGTGGCCGCCTCATTTCTGATCCGAGCAGACAGTCGTCAGAAGGGGAGCGACTATGCGCGTAGCGATCGGGTCGGGTCACCATCGGGGTTCCTGCGGAGCGGACGCCTGAGCTCGCGCACCGCCGGTCATTGCTCATGGCTACAGGTCGCGATCCCATTTTCAGCGACAGGCTTGGACCGCCGCCCCCCAGTGCCTGGGCCGGCGTCCAGGGCAGCGCGGAGGCACACTCCATCCCCCTCCGCCGCTCAAACAGGCGCGGGGGCGCCACCCCCCACGTGGTGTCCCCGCGCCGTCCTCTCGCTCGTGGCGGCGTCTTGCGAGTCAGAGAAAGGCCGCCGAGCTCGCACGCGACCGCCGCCGTGCCCGTGCCGCGAACGACTTAGTCGAAGCGAGCCTCGAGCGCGGCAAGGCCGCCGCGGAGCGCACACTGGCGGCATACGACCGTTTAGTGGCGGCGCGCGAGCGCGCGGACGCTGCACGAGATCGCGCCGCGTCGTGCATCGAGGAGCTGACCCACGTTCGGCGTCGTGGTGCTGGGATGGAGCAACTCGGCCAGGAGATCGCTCGCACCCGACGCCGCTGCGGCGGTTTGATCGTTGCGTTCGTTGACGTCGACGGTCTGAAGCGGGTCAACGACAGCGACGGTCATCTCGCCGGTGATGGGCTGCTGTGCGCGGTGGCCGAATGTCTCGGCACATATCTGCGTTCCTATGACCTGGTCATGCGCTACGGCGGCGATGAGTTCGTGTGCGTGCTACCCGGCGCGGATGCGCGGACCGCGCGCCTGCGCTTTGCTGAGGTGGCACGAGCGCTGGCCCGCGGTCCGACCGGGGGCTCAATCACGGTCGGCCTCGCGACCCTGCTCGAGACCGACTCCGCCGACGATCTGATCCGTCGCGCGGATGCCGGTCTGCTCGCGGCACGCGCCGAGCGCCCGCCGGGACGTCGATAGACGCCCCTGCGCGCCAGGGCCGGCCGCTCCCACGGCTAGAATGGCCGCTATGGCTGAGGAGTCCACCACGACGCTGAGCGAGGAAGACGTGATGGACGCGCTGTCCAACGTCATCGATCCCGAGTTGGGTCTGGACTTCGTGGAGCTCGGGCTGATCTATGGTGTCGAGCTGGCTGAGGGCAACGTCAAGGTCACCTTCACGCTGACGACGCCCGGCTGTCCGATCGGCCCGCAGGTCAACGAACAGATCGAAGAGTTCGTCGGCGAACTCGACGGTGTTAAGAGCGTCGCCTCGGAAATGGTCTTCACGCCGGCCTGGTCGCCGGAGCTGATGAGCGAGGACGCGAAGTTCGCGCTCGGCTACTGAGCCACCGCTCAGACGGCGGCCGGTGCGGACTTGCGCGCCAGGGCTAGTAGGGTCGCCAACTCGGCAGCGATGTTCTCGCCGATCATGTCGATGTCGGGGAGCGCGTCGAAGTCGCCGAGCAGCCCGAAGTTCATTTGACCGTTGTAGGACATGATCGCGATCGCGAGCGCGTGGTTTTCGGGCAGGAAGGCGACGGGGATCGCCTGCAGCATCTCGCGTCCGAGCACGTACAGGGGGAACTGTGGTCCGGGCACGTTCGTAACGATCAGGTTGAACAGGCGCGTGGAGAAGTTCAACCGCGACGCCTGGGCGAGGATCGTCGGTGGCGCGAAGTTCTGCGCGCCTGAGATGACCTCCGCGCCGAGTGCCTGCTTGGACTCCTTCAAGCCGTCCATCGCGTTTGAGACGAAGCGCAGGCGGTTGAGCGGATCTGAGATGTAGACGGGCAGTGGGCCGCGCATCACGACGATGCGGTTGCCGCCGCCGTCGTGCTCGTCCTCAGTGCGCACCGAGACCGGTACGAGCGCGCGCATCTCCACGCCGGCGGTGCGCCGCCCGCGCGAGATCAAGAACGAGCGCAGCGCACCCGCGACAACGGCGAGCACAACATCGTTCACCGTGCCGCCAAAGGCATTCTTGACGGCCTTCAGATCAGCGAGCTGGCTGGTCACGCCGACGAAGCGACGGTGCGGGCCGATTGGCACGTTGAGCGGCGTTTCCGGAGCAGGGTTCAGGCCGGCCCAGATGATCTCGCCGACGCCCTCCGCGGCTTCGCGGGCGCGCGTCAAAGCCCGCTCGGGGTGTGTCAACGCGTCGATCGCGCCCTCAGCGAGCGTGAGGCCCGTGCGCAGCGCCCCCTGCAGGCCACTGGCGAGCAGGTGTGCGGTGCCGGGTTCGGCGTGTGGCTGCCAGGGACGTCCCGAGGTTGGTAGCGGCGGTGGGTCGGGGGAGAGGTCGAACAGCACGGTCGCCAGGTCGACGCCCGCGATGCCGTCGATCAGCGAGTGGTGCGTCTTCGTTATCAGTGCGAAGCGGTCCTGCTCGAGGCCCTCGATCAGCCACATCTCCCACAGCGGCTTTGAGCGGTCGAGCTGCTGCGAGAAGATCCGTGCGGTGAGGTCCTGCAGCTGCTCCCAGCCACCCGGCTCGGGCAGCGCGGTATGGCGCACGTGGTACTCGAGGTTAAAGCTCGGGTCATCGATCCACACCGGCCGGCCGCTGTCGAGGGCGGTGTAGGCGAGCTTGTGGCGGTAGCGCGGCACCACATGCAGGCGCCGACGGATCTGTTCGAGGAACTCCTCCATGCTCGGCGGCGGCCCTTCGATGATCGTCAGACCGCCGATATGCATGTGCGAGACAGGCCCCTCCTGGTGCAGGAAGGACGCGTCTACCGGTGTCAACCTATCGAGGTGGCGCTGGGGCATCAGCGCTTAGCGTACCGAGACGCCCCCTACAATGACGCCCATGGCTAACAACGTCGAGAAGCTGTTGCTCGCAGCGCCCCGGGGTTACTGCGCGGGCGTCGATCGAGCCGTGCAGACGGTTGAACGCGCGCTCGATCTGCATGGCGCGCCCGTGTACGTGCGCAAGGAGATTGTGCACAACAAGCACGTCGTCGAGACGCTGCGCGAACGGGGCGCGATCTTTGTCGAGGAGGCAACCGAGGTGCCCGAGGGCGCGGTCTGCGTGTTCTCCGCCCATGGTGTCGCACCCAGCGTGCGCGCGGGCGCGATCGAGCGCAGCCTGCAGACGATCGACGCAACCTGCCCGCTGGTCACCAAGGTCCACCGCGAGGCCGTCCGCTTCGCCGAGCAGGGCTACACGATCGTGCTCGTCGGTCACGACGGACACGAGGAGGTCGAAGGAACGATGGGCGAGGCGCCCGAGCGGATCGTGCTCGTGCAGGAGGAGGCGGATGTCGCGAAGCTCGAGATCAAGGATCCCGAGCGCGTCGCCTACATCACACAGACGACGCTCGCGGTGGATGAAACGACGGCGATCCTCGACCGTCTGCGGGAGCGTTTCCCGAAGATCGTCGGTCCGCGCACGGACGACATCTGCTACGCCACCACGAACCGCCAGGCGGCCGTCAAGCAGATGGCCGCAAGCTGCGATCTGCTGCTCGTGATTGGCTCGCGCAACTCATCGAACTCGGTGCGACTGGTCGAGGTCGCGCGCGATTGTGGCACCGCGTCGCATTTGATCGACAACGTCGGCGAGGTGCAGGAGGAGTGGTTGGAGGGCGTACGTGTCCTCGGCATCTCCTCGGGAGCCAGCGCGCCCGAGAACCTGGTGGGCGAGCTCGTGGACTTCTTCCGTGCGCGCGGCGTGAGCGACATCTCGGAGTTCGATGTCGTGCGCGAGGACGTGCGCTTCATGCTCCCCAAGCAGATCCGCGAAGCGCTCGGCGGCGGTACGCCAGCCGGGGTGGCTGGGACCCCCTGACGCCTGTCGCGCAGTGGGCGCCGGTGCGAGCGCCCCGAGCCAGTCACGAAGACCGCTGACGACGATGCGCACGCTGATCCTCTCCGACCTGCACCTCGGCGCTGTCTCTGGCGCTGATCTGCTGCGCCGCGCGGATGTGCGCGCGCCGCTTTTCGAGCTCGCCGCCGAGGTCGAGCGTGTCGTGCTGCTCGGCGACGTGCTCGAGTTGCGCCACGGACCGATGCGCGACGCGATGGTCGGCGCAAGGCCCTTCTTCGAGGAGCTCGGCCAGGCGCTGTCGGGCCGCGAGCTCATCATCACGGCCGGAAACCACGATCACGCCCTGATCGATCCGTGGCTCCTCGCACGTGGCCTGGACGGGGTGCCGCCACCGCTCGGCCCCGAGCAGTTGCTCGATCCCGCGGCGGCCTCGCCCGCGCTTGCGCGGATCGCCGAGTGGGCGGCTCCAGCGCGCACCCGCGTCGCCTACCCGGGGCTGTGGGTTCGCCCGGACGTCTATGCAACCCACGGGCACTATCTCGATTCGCACCTGACCGTGCCGACGCTCGAGCGCCTGAGCGTCGGCTTGATGAGCCGGCTGCTCGGCCGCTCAGCCGCGAGCTTTGACAGCGTGGGTGACTACGAGGCGATGGGCTCGCCGGTGTTTGCTTGGCGCGATGCGGTGGCGCGCGAGGAGCGCACGGGAGATGCACTCAACGGGATCGCGACGGTGAGCGCGTGGCGCACCTTGCGGGGAGGGGGCGATCTCGGCGGTCAGGAGGCGCGAGCCAGGCCGCGCGGATTGGACCGCGCCAAGACGCTGCGCTCGCTACGCAGGCGCGCGCTTGTGCTCGGCTTCCCGCTGGCGGTCGCGGCCCTCAATCGCGCCGGGCTCGGCCCCTTGAAGGCCGAGGTCTCAACCGCCGAGCTGGGCCGCGCCGGCCTGCTTGCGATGGGTGAGGTCGCGGCGCGGCTGGAGCTCGGCGATGCATATGTGGTCTTCGGTCATACCCACCGCACCGGTCCGCTGCCGGGAGACGACGAGAACGAGTGGCGCGGGCGCCTCGGCGCGCGCCTCGTCAACACCGGCAGCTGGACCTACGCTTCGATCTTCCTATCCGACACGCCCGGCGAGAGCCCCTACTGGCCCGGTGGCTGCGTGCTCGTCGAGGAGTCCGGTCCGCCCAAAGTGTTGCGGCTGCTGCAGGACCGGCTACGCGCGCAGATCCGCCCGGTGACGCAGACCGATTAGAGCAGGCCGGGCGTGAAGCAGGTGGCGAGCACCTCCAGGCCCTCTGCTGCGTTCAGCTCGAGCACGCCTGCGGTGTGGCGTGCGTGCTCGAGCAGCGGGTAGGCACCGGGTCCTGGCACGTCGATGGTCTCGCCGTTGACGCGCAGCGGGCCTTCGCCGGAGAGCACCGCCCAAACGCCGCCCCCCTCATAAGGGCCGCTATACGCACCCGGCTGATCGCTGCTCTGGAGGTGAAGCCGTGCGTCCGGTGCGTCCTCGGGACGCACCGGTGCAAGCGTCTCGCGCGCGACCCCGAGCAGCTCCTGAATCGCGAGCTCGCTTTCGGTATAGCCACCCTCGCCGTGGTGGTAGTCGAACAGCCGCGCACGGCCGTCGAACAGGTAGCGCGCGGGCCAGCCTTCGTTTCCGTAGTCCTGCCAGACCTCGAACTCGCTGTCGATCAGCACCGGGTACTCGACACCGAGTCGCACGACCGCGTCGCGCACCGCCTGCTCGTCCTTCGATGGCGCAAAGCCCGGGCAGTGCACGCCGATCACGCGCAACCCATCGCCCGCATAGCGCTCATGCCACGCCTTCAGATAGGGCAGCGTGCGAATCGAGTTGGGCCGGCAAAAGTCCCAAAACTCGACCAGCATCGGCTTGCCGCGCTGAATAATGCTCGCCTGCCCGCCCCCGACCACGTTCACCCAAGGCAGCTTCGTGGGAAACAGCGGCGCGACGATTCGGTCTACCGGGGCGCGCACGTGAGGTTTGAGCGCTCCTGAGAGGGTCGAGGGTCAAGCGTGGCAAGGACGCAGGAAGCGAAATGTGCTCCGCACATGAGCGCCCGAGGACGCAGCCAGGCGCCGGCCATCGGCCCTCTCAGCCGATGGAGCCGACCATCTCTAGCTGTATCAACCGGTTGAGCTCGACCGCGTACTCCATCGGCAGCTCCTTGGTGACCGGCTCGATGAAGCCGTTGACGATCATCGCGGCGGCCTCGTCCTCGGTGAAGCCGCGCGAGCCCATGTAGAAGAGCTGATCGTCGGAGATGCGTCCGACGGTGGCCTCGTGCGCGACGGTCACGTGCGGGTTCTGGATCTGAATGTCCGGCCAGGTGTCCGAGCGTGATTCGCCGTCCATCATCAAGCCGTCGCACTGCACGCGGGCTTTGGAGCCGGCGGAGTTGTGGCCCATCTTGACGAGGCCGCGATAGCCCATGATGCCGCCGTCCTTGGAGATCGACTTGGCGAGGATGTTGGAGGTCGTGTTGGGCGCGAGGTGCACGACCTTGGCGCCGGTGTCCTTGTGGACGCCTTTGCCCGCCACGCCGACGTTCAGGTGATCGGCGCGGGCGCCTTCGCCCATCAGGTAGGAGCCGGGGTAGAGCATCACGTACTTGGCGCCCATCGAGCCGCCGACCCACTCGACGGTGCCGTTGGCCTCGACGACGGCGCGCTTGGTGTTGAGGTTGTAGACGTCCTTGGACCAGTTCTGCACGGTCGTGTAGCGCGCCTTGGCGCCCTCGTGCACGAAGATCTCGACGACCGCGGAGTGCATCGAGTTGACGCTGTAGGTCTGCGCGGTGCAGCCCTCGATGTAGTTCACCTCAGAGCCCTCGTCGGCGACGATCAGCGTGTGCTCGAAGGTGCCCTCGCCGGCACCCTCCATCCGGAAGTAGGACTGCAATGGCAGGTCGCACTTGACGCCCTTGGGGATGTAACAGAAGGCGCCACCCGACCACACCGCGCCGTGCAGCGCCGAGAACTTGTTGTCCTGCGGCGGCACGCATTTGTTCATAAAGTATTTCTGCACCAGCTCGGGGTACTCGGTGATCGCAGTGTCCATCGAGCAGAACAGGATCCCCTGCTTGGCGTACTCCTCCTTCAGGCCCTCATAGACAGGCTCCTGGCGCCACACGCCGACGACACCCGCGAGGTGCTCGCGCTCGGCCTGGGGGATGCCGAGGTCCTCATAGGTCTGCTTCATCTCCTGGGGCACTTCGTCCCAGCTGTTGAAGCGCCCCGCGGTTGGCGGCGAGTAGAGCACGAGGTCGTCGAGGTTCAGGCCGCTGAGGTCCGGTCCCCACGTGGGAACGGGCTTGCGTTCAAAGATTTCCAGCGACTTGATCCGTTTCTCGGCCATCCAGTCGGGCTCGCCCTTGATCTTGGACAGCTCTGAGACCACCTCGCGTGAGATGCCCTGACGGGCGCGAAGCTGACCCTGCTCGTCCTCGACGATCGGGCTGGGTTTGGCGATGGTCGTGCGGTCAATCGTGGCCATGAGGCTCCTCGCTTGCGAATCCTGTGCGCTGAGCTAGGAATTGTATCGGGCCGTGCAGCCTTCACCAGAGCGTGGAGGCGGGATCGAAGGTGCGGATGGCCCCGTCGCGCGTTATGAGCGTCGCGCCCATCGAGCGTGACGTCGCGTAAATGAGGCGATCGATCGGGTCTCCAGGGAAGCTTCTCGCGTCGAGCAGCCCGGCCGCGACCGCGACCTCCGCGTCGAGCGGGAGCGGCTCGACGCGCGGCTCGGCGAGCGCCTGCCTGACCCACAGGCCGACCTCGCGATCCAGCGAGACGCGCCCGCGAGCGACGAGCATCGCGAGCTCCCATGCGCTGAGGGTCGAGACGCCGATCCTGGATTCCTGCTCGATCGTCCGCCGCGCGGCGCTGGAGAGACGTTGCGGGGAGGCGAGCCACCACAGCCACACGTGGGTGTCGAGGACGATCACGCGGGCGTGGAGGCGTCCCACTCGAGGTCGAGTGGCTCGATCAGCTCCTCGTCGGAGGTGTTGAAGGTGACCGACCCCAGCAGGCTAGCCGGCTCGCTCGCCGCCGAGACCCGCGCGACCGCTCGCCCGCGCTTGGTGACGAGGATCTCCTCGCCTGTCTCGGAGACCTCGTCGAGTATTGCCAGGCACTTGGTCTTGAACTCGCTCGCGGATATGGATCTTACCGTCATGACCATGGTCATCATACTATGGTCATCTACAGGTGGAGTGGTTGGAGTCGGGAGAGCACCAGGCCCCCAAGATAATCAGACGATTGCGACGCGTCTCACGCCGGCCAGGCGTTGTCGCCGGTAACGGCGCCCTTGACCACCTTCAGGTTCAGCAGCGCGCACTTGCGCCGCGTGGCCGAGACCGGAATGCCGAGCAGGTCGATCATCCAGTCCGCGTCGAGCTCGCCGACGTTCTCCAGGCTCATGCCCTTCAGCTCCTCGGAGGCGATCGACGCGGCAGCCTGGGAGATCGCACAGCCATGGCCGTGAAAGCGGAGATCCTCGATCCGGCCGTCCTTGACGAGAATGTGCACGCCGAGCTCATCGCCGCACAGCGGGTTGTGCTCGAGCGCCTCGAGATCGTGCGGCTCGAGCTCGCCGAAGTTCTTTGGGCGCTTGTAGTGCTCGAGGATGTAGTCGCGGTAGAGGTCGTCCATGCCTAGAGGCCGAAGATCTCGCGGCCGGCGATCAGCGCGCGGACGAGCGCGTCAACGTCGGAAGGTTGGTTGTAGACGCTCAGCGAGGCACGGGCGGTGGCGCCGACGCCGAGGCAGCGCATCAGCGGCTGCGCGCAGTGGTGCCCGGCGCGGATGCAGACCCCGCCCCGATCGGCCAGCTCGGCGACGTCGTGCGGGTGGATGCCCTCGAGGGTGAACGAGGCGAGCGCGCCGCGATGCTCGGCCTCGGGTGGCCCGACGACGCGCAGGCCGGGGACCTCGGCGAGGCGCTCGAGCATGTAAGCCGTGAGCGCGCGCTCGTGTGCGCGCACGTTCTCCATACCCAGGTCCGACAGGTAGTCGACGGCGGCGCCGAGCCCGACCGCCTCGGCGATCGGCGGTGTGCCGGCCTCGAACTTGTAGGGCAGCTCATTCCACGTCACCGACTGGAAGTCGACCGAGGCGATCATGTCACCGCCCGTCAGGAATGGCTCCATCTGCTCGAGCAGGGCGCGGCGCCCGTGCAGCACGCCGACACCGGTCGGCCCGAGCGCCTTGTGGCCGGTCCAGGCGTAGAAGTCCGCGTCCAGGGCACCCACGTCGATGGGCATCTGCGGCACGGCCTGCGCTCCATCGACGAGCGATATGGCGCCAGCGGCGCGAACTCGCCTGGTCATCTCGGCGACTGGGTTGATCGTGCCGAGGACGTTTGAGACGTGTGCGAAGGCAACCAGCTTGACGTCGCCACGCGCCAGCTCGGCGTCGAGCGCCGTGAGTGAGAGCTCGCCTCGCTCGTCGACCTCGAGGTAGCGCAGCTCCGCGCCGCGCTCGCGGCAGAGCACCTGCCAGGGCACGATGTTCGCGTGGTGCTCCATCTGTGTGATCAGCACCGCATCGCCCGCGTGCACGTTCGCGCGGCCCCAGGAGTAGGCGATCAGGTTGATCGCCTCGGTGACGTTCTTGGTGAAGATCGTCGTCTGTGGCTCGGCACCCACGAAAGCGGCGACCTTGTTGCGCGCCGTGCCGTAGGCCGCGTCGGCCTCTTGGGCGAGGGCATAAACGCCGCGATGCACGTTGGCGTTGTGGCTTCGCAGGTGATCGGCCAGCGCGTCGATCACGACCTGGGGCTTCTGCGATGTGGCGCCCGAGTCGAGATAGATCAGCTCGTGGCCATCGAATCTGCGCGCAAAGATCGGGAAGTCAGCACGCACGCCCGCCCGACCCCCGGAGGGGGTCTCCATAAAAAGACGGCTCTCAGCGACTGGTGGCATAGGCCTCGATGTCTGCGCGAGCCGCCGCCAGCTTCTGTGCGACCTTGCCGCGCACGACCTCTTCCAGCGCCTCGTCGCCGATCTCGGCGACGAGCGGCTCGAAGAAGCCCTCCACGATCACGCGTACCGCTGCCGGGCGATCGAGACCGCGGGTCTGCATGTAGTAGATCGCGTTCTCGTCAAGCTCGCCGACGGTGCCGCCGTGCGAGGCCGAGACGTCATCAGCTGACACGAGCACCGAGGGGATCGCGTCGATACGCGCCTTCGGCGAGAGCATCATCGAGTGGAACTGCAGGTAGGTGTGCGTCTGCTGCGCGCCCGGGTCGATCTGGATCAGCCCCTCGAAGCTCGCGCGGCTCTCGCCGGTCGCTGCGCCGCGCCAGTGCACATCGCCGCCGGAAGGGCCGGCCTCGTGCAGGTCGACAGCGAAGACGTCGAGATGCTCATGCTCCTCGGTGAAGAGCAGCCCACGGAAGGCCATGTCGCCACCCTGCTCTGAGACGGCGAGCTCTAGGTGCTGGCGGACGAGGTGTCCGCCCAGTAGCGCCGGCAGCCAGTGGCAGTAGGCATCGCGCCCGACGCCGACGAAGCGCGTTGAGACATCGAAGACTTCGCCCGCGCCCCAATCCTGCAACTGCGCGAGGCGACAGCGCGCGCCATCTTGGAGATAGAGCTCGAAGGCACCGGCGTGCAGTGCCTGCCCCTCGAAATCCTCGGCCAGATCGTACTCGTGCACGCGAAACTCGCTGTTCACCCCGCCGAGTACCAGCGTGCGCCCATATTGGGCGATGCCGGCGTGCTCGATCGCGTAGACGACCTCAAGAGGCTCGGCAATCCTCACGCCCGCGGGCACGTGCAGGAAAGCGCCGGCGCGCCATAGTGCGGCGTTGGCGGCCTCGAGCTTGTGTCGATCAATCGTCAGGCGCTTGGAGTACCAGGGTCCGACGAGCTCGGGGTGATCGCGGAAGGCGTCCTCCAGGGAGCAGAGAATCACGCCCTGCTCGGCGAGGCCCGCAGCGAGCTCCAGGTGCACGGTCTGCCCGGCGCTCTGCACGATACGCCCGGCGCGTGGCCCGTCAGGGACGGTGCGGCTCACGACCTCCGGTACACCGGCGGCCGCGGCGTCCACGTCGAGCGCGTCGAGGTCGAGGCTTGCGAGGCTCGTCGTCCAGAAGCCCGAGCGTCGCCAGATCGGCAGCTCGGAGCTCTCAAAGACCTCGAGCGCGGCTGTGCGAAGGTCTACGAGCGTGCGCCCGTCGCCCGCGCCCGCGCCCGCGAGCGCGTGGTAAAGGCTCGCCTCGCGGTGGCGTCCGGCCTTGGCCTGGACCGGCGCGGCACCGTTGCCTGTGTTCGCCGTGTCCGCCTCAGACACCGTCGTCACCGGCTGCGACGGCGCTTGCGCCAACCTCTTGGCGAATCTGGTCATAGCCCTCGCGCTCGAGGCGCTCGACCAGCTCGACGCCGCCCTCAAGCACGATTCGTCCCTCCATCAGGATGTGCACGAACTCGGGCTTTACGTAGTGCAGGATGCGCTGATAGTGGGTGATGATCAGCGCGCCGAGCCCCTGCTCGTCGTGCAGCTTCTGCACGCCCTCCGCGACGGTGCGCAGCGCGTCGATGTCGAGCCCCGAGTCGGTCTCATCGAGGATCGCGATGTCGGGCGCAAGCATCGCCATCTGCAAGATCTCCGCGCGCTTCTTCTCACCACCGGAGAAACCGTCGTTGAGATGACGCGAGGTAAAGGCTTTGTCGACGTCGAGCAGCTCGATTGCGTGCTGGAGCTGGTTGCGGAACTCCTTGACCTGGATTGGCTCCTCACGCTTGGCGTTGATCGCCATGCGCAGGAAGTTCGCAACCGACACGCCCGGGATCGAGACGGGGTACTGGAAGGCGAGGAACAGCCCTGCCTTCGCGCGCTCGTGAGGTTCCTGCTCGGTGATGTCCTCGCCCTTGAACTTGATCGAGCCTTGCGTGATCTCGTAGGAGGGGTGACCCAGCAGGGTGTTGGCGAGCGTCGACTTGCCCGAGCCGTTCGGGCCCATCAGCGCGTGGATCTCGCCACGGTTGATTTCGAGGTCGACGCCGCGCAGGATCTCGCGGTCCTCGGTGCGGACGTGCAGGTCTGTGATCTCTAGGTCGGCCATGTTCTCCGTTCAGGCTCCGGTTGGGATGGGATGCCCACCCACCCCGATTTGCAGGGTTGGAAGTTCGGGCCCGACGGGCATCGTCGGGCCGAGCAGGTCGGCGAGGCTGGTCTCGCGCAGGGTCGTGACGATCGAGAAGCGCACGCGCGTCCACAACAGCTTCGTGGGGCAGGTGTGGCTGGCGTCAGCCTCGCGTGAGCAGACGATCGAGCCGTCAGCCGCCTCGGAGATGCACTCGATCGGTGCGATCGAGCCCTCGAGCGCCTCGACGACCTCGGCCATCGTGATTTCGGCGGGGGGACGCGCCAGCATGTAGCCGCCGCGCGATCCACGCCGCGAGGTCACGAGATCAGCCTTGCGTAGTCGCGCCACGAGATGCTCGAGATAGGCCAGCGGTAGGCCGTCGTGGGCGGCGATCTCGGCGAGTGGAATCGGCTCCTCACCGGCACGCCGGGCGAGCTCGACCATCACACGTACGCCGTACTCGGCCTTGGTTGAAAACATCATCTCGAAAATTCCTACCTGCCAGCTAGGGTATCAGGGGTGGATGGGCTCTCCATCCAGGCTCCCGATGTCGTGCGCGAGTGCCTCGGGCGTCAGCTGTTCGGACTGGAAGAGCACCCGGCGACGTCCCTGCGGGTCGAGCAGCGTGACCGTGGCGAAGCGATCGAAGGACGCACGCCCGGCGCTGGCGGGAGTGACAGCGAAGGCGCGCCAGATCCTGCGCAGTTGCGCGAGCGGGCCGCTCAGGTAGCTGACGCGCCCAGTCAGCGAAACCTGCGCTAGGAAGCGGCGTACGCTTGCCGGCGTGTCGCCGAGGGGGTCGGCGCTGACGATCAGCACACGAGCTGGCGTTTTGAGCTCATCGAGCGCGCCGCGGATCTGCTGGGCGATGACGATGCAGGCGGCGCCGCAGCGTGCGTAGAGAAAGGCCAGGACCGTGACTCCCGCACGCGATGAGCGCAACGAGACGGCGTGTCCAGCCTGGTCGCGCAGCGTGAAGTCCGGCGCTGGAGCCCCGAGCGGAAGCGCAGCGCCTTCGAAGCGTGAGGCTGGGCTAGTGAGCGTGGTGCTCAGCTTCGAGGAGCGACCGGGGTCGCGCAGGATGATCACGAGCGCGAACACGAGCACGAGCAGGGCGGCGAGCAGGATCACGGCGGTCCGGGTCAGGGGACGCATCGGCGCAGCGTAAGGCGGACGCTGTGACGGCGTCAGATCAGCGGCGGGCGGCGCGCAACTCCGGGGATGTCTCGGGGTTCGAATGGCAGGAACCGGGGCGCCGCTGCGCGCGAATCAAAACTCAGGGAAGGGCGGGGGAAATGCGGACATTGTCCAGGACGCTTGTCGGGGTTGTGCTTGGGCTGACGTTGGCGGCATGCTCGCCGGCGCTTGCCGGGGCACTCGAAACGCCAGTACCCACGCCGGCGAACGACGATCTCGCCAACGCCCAGCCCGTGCACAGTCTGCCCGCGACGCTCACCGGGACGACCGTCGGCGCCACCCAGGAGCTACGTGAAGCGGAATCGACTTGTGGCATCGCCACAGCGAGCTCGGTTTGGTACACGCTGCGTACGCCTTCCGCCGAGCGCGTCGCCGTCGATCTCGCTGCGGGCGGTGCGCTCGATGGGACGATCGACGTGTACCACACGGTGCGCTCCCAGCTGCAGTCGCTCGGCTGCGATCGCACGGACCCGCACGGCAAGGCCTCGCTGTCGTTCAAGACCTCCAAGAACGGGGTCTACCTGATCCGCGTGGCAGCGCTTGCCGGCTCGATGCTCGCACCGTTCACGCTCGACGTGTTCCTGCCGACGCCGGCCGTCAACCCGCCCGGTCAGCCGCTCGCTCCGGCCGGGGCGAGCGGACAGGTCGACCGCATCCAGAACATCAACGCTGCCTACTCGGTGAACATGCGCGCCGGCGTGAGTTACCTGATCAATCTCGCCAACCGTACCGCTGGTGGGTGTGTGAGCGCCACGCTCTACGCACCGGGCACGCGCTCCTTTGAAGAAGGCTCGCCGCTTGAGCACATCACGTGCGGGGGCTACCGTCTGTTCACGCCCGGCGCCGGCGCCGGCGGGCGCTACATCGTGCAGATCACACCACGCCTGTCGCACACAGGCGTGCAGCGGTTTCATCTGCAAGTGGCAGCGGCGAGCTCAGCGGAGACGGCTCCTGGTCTGGCACTGGCGAACTACGCGCGGGCACACGGGCGCTTGAACGGGGGCGGTGTCCACGTGCTCAGGCTCTACCGCTTGGATGTCGGGAGCCACTCCAACCTCACGCTCAAGCTGCAGGCGCCAATAGCCGCTGACTTCAACCTGCAGCTCCGCGGCCAGAACGGCAACGTCATCGAATGCCAGTGCGGTGGCAGCGGCCCGCAAATCCTCCAGCACCAGCTGCGCCGCGGGCGCTACTACGCGGTCGTCTCTGCACGCGGCGTCAGCGCCGGTGACTTCACGCTCACTCGCGAGTCGCGGACGATCACCACGACGGCGATCTCCTTCTCCTCGAGCGACGCCCACGCGCGGCAGCCACTGGCGATCGACGTTGCCGTCGCGCCGGCGCTCGCCGGACCGGTGACCGTGCAGATCGAACGCTTCGACCCAGTCTTCGGCTGGCAGTTCTACCGCCAGCAGAGCGCCTTTGAGCGCGGCGGTCGCGCGAGCATTCAGTTCGCGCCGCCGGCTGTCGGACGCTGGCGGGCGAAGGCTTCGTTCGGTGGCTCGCGTGCGGCCAGTCCGAGCGCTGTCGGCTTCCGCTACCTGCTCGTGAGCTGAGCATCTCGCGGAGGCGCCGGGGAGGGCTTCAAACCCGCGGAGAAGGGCGCTACACTTTTTGAAGTCCATAAATCCCGAGCGTGGTTTAGGAGTTTCAGATGAGTCCCTCCGGCGCGGAGCTGCTCCGCCAAGTCAAGAGCCAGATCGAAGAGGTCGACCCGTCCGAGGTCAAGGAGCTGATTGACGAGGGTGTGGCCGTCGTTGATGTGCGCGAGACCGACGAGTTCAGCGCGGGCCACCTGCCCGGAGCAAAGCACGTGCCGCGCAGCTACCTGGAGACACGTATCGAGGGTGTCGTTCCCGACCGCTCGACGCAAATCATCCTCTACTGCCAGTCAGGTAACCGCTCGGCCTATGCGGCGCGCACGCTGAAGGAGGAGCTCGGCTACGAGCACGTTCGCTCGATGACGGGCGGCATCACCTTGTGGAAGGACCGCGGCTATGAGGTCAAGGTGCCGCGTGCGCTCACTCCTGAACAGCGGGAGCGCTACTCGCGCCACATGCTCGTCCCCGAGATCGGTGCGGACGGACAGCAGAAGCTGCTCGACGCGAAGGTGCTGCTGTTGGGCGCAGGGGGCCTCGGCTCGCCGACAGCCCTGTATCTGGCCGCAGCCGGCGTGGGCACGCTCGGGATCGTCGATGACGACGTCGTCGACCTCTCAAACCTTCAGCGCCAGGTGATCCACACGACCGCGCGCATCGGCACTCCGAAGGTCGACTCCGCCGAGGAGGCGATCCGCGCGATCAACCCCGACGTCGATGTCGTCAAGTACCAGACGCGCATCGACGCCTCGAACATCATGGAGATCATCGAGGGCTACGACGTGATCGTCGACGGCGTCGACAACTTCCCCACGCGCTATTTGCTCAACGATGCAACCGTGCGTTTGCAGATCCCAGTCGTCTCAGCCTCGATCCTCGGCTTCGACGGACAGCTATCGGTGTTCAAGCCCTACGAGGGCCCCTGCTACCGCTGCCTGTTCCGCGAGCCACCACCGGCCGAGCTCGCGCCGTCCTGCGGCGCCAACGGCGTCCTCGGCGTGCTCCCCGGCACGATGGGTCTGCTGCAGGCCACCGAGGTCGTCAAGCTCATTCTCGGCATCGGCGAGCCTGCGATCGGGCGGCTGCTGCTCTACGACGCGCTCGGCGCGACGCTGACCGAGGTCAAGGTCCACCGCGACCCCGAGTGCCCGATCTGCTCACGCGACCCGGAGGACATTCGCGATGAGGAGCTCGGCGTGTTCCCCGATTACGAGGCGTTCTGCGCCGCAGCCGGGTAGTCTGAGCACGCAATGGCCACGATCAAGATACCCCCGGTGCTGCGCGCGTCGGTGGGCGGAGAGAAGCTGCTGAGCGCATCAGGCGCCAACGTCGGCGAGGTGCTGCGCGACCTCGCCACGAACCACCCCGCCACCGAGAGCCAGCTCTTCTCCTCAGAGGGCGAGCTCAATCGCTACGTGAACGTCTACCTCAACGACGAGGACGTGCGCGTGCTCGACGGGCTCGACACGGCTGTAGGCGAGAGCGACACGCTGGTCATCCTGCCGGCGATGGCCGGCGGCTGCTGAAGTACGCGCGCTTCCGCCGACGCGCTCGTTAGCCTTCTCGTCCAATTTCTGAAGTGTTCGCTAACGCGTCGCCAGCTTGCGTGCGATCTGTCAGAACTCCGATGAGAACAGCCAGCTTCGCCGTGCGCCTCTTTGGCGCTAACCAGGACATCGGCCGCATAATGCGGGTCTCTGTCGGGTGCGCGGCTGTCTCGGTTTTGCTCGCCATTCTTGTGGCCCCAGCGGCTGCTAGCTCGCCCCACGGGCCACGCTACTCGCTGCAGATCAGCGAGGGCGAGACGACGATGCCTGAATACGATCCGGTCGCCTTCACGAGCGGGCACGTGGAACCGTCGGCGGAGGTGGCTGTTTCGATCATCCGCGGCGGCGTCACCGTCTATCGGGAAGTGGAAACAGGTTCGGCCGGGATCCCGCAGGTACCTCAGGTCGGGGACGTGGTGACTTTGGAATCGCCGGTGGGAACGCTGATCGGATCTGTGGTGTACGACGGTCTACCGGCGATCGATGCAACCGTCTGCGCTGGCTCGACGAACTTCTCGGGTGAGAACTCTTTGGGCAACACGGTGGAAGGCTTCTACTTCGCAAAGGAACTTGTGCTCAAACCTTACGGTCAGTTCAGCCTTCACCAGACCGCCTTCGGGGAAGCCCAGGTCAAATCTCTTTCGGGGACGACATTTGGCGGAAGCTTCCTGAAGCCATTGGCGCTCGGTCAGACCGTTGGCGCGGCCGAGTCGCTCAAATCGTCGCTCGCTGGTGAAGCCACTTATACCTACAAAAGCGAATTCCAGCGGCCCGTCGGCGCTTGTCCTCAGCCGCCACCGCCGCCAGTGATTCCACCACCACCGCCGGTACTTCAGGGCTCGATCTTCAAGCTTCTACAGACGAGCATCCACGCTCTGCTCAAATCGGGTTTGCGCATCCAGGTGACGATCAACCAGGCAGGTAGCATTACCGAGGATCTGTTCGCGCGAGGTGGAACGCTCCCAGCGTTTGCCTCGGCGGTAGGTAAACACCATCGCAAGGCCGCAGTTCTGCTGGCTCGTGGCTTGGCTACGGCTAAGAGTGCGGGCAAGGTGACCGTCGTACTGCGGCCCACCAAGCGCGGACGCCGCAAGCTCAAAGACGCCAAGCGGATCCACGCCGTGCTGATCACGACGCTTCGCAGCACGTCTGGAGCCAAGCTGAGCTTGGGGCGCAGGTCGGTCACGCTTCATCGCTAGACGCCCGGCACCGCTCAGACGGACGCTCGGGCTCGCGCTGAGCGCGGTGGTGTGGCTCTTGCCGCCCGCCGTTTTGCCGATACCCTCGCGCAGCGGCCCGGAAGGACCGCCGCGGCCCTTCGGAGTGCAGCCGCGTTGGGGTGGAGCGCCGCCACACACCGACGCACGGCTTGCTCTCGCGCAGAATCGCGCGATGCTCGACGGACCCTTCCCGCACGGAGGCTTGAGGCGCGGCGTCTCGGATGGCAATCAGTTGCTAAATGGCGACGTACGTGTCAGAGCGCTCGCGCTCGCGCGGATCGCCCAAACGGGCTCCTCGACTGTGCGCATCCCGGTCGACTGGAGTGGAGTGGTGGCTGCCTCGCCCCCAGCGGGCTTCCAGGCGCGCGATCCGGCTTCAACGGCCTATGACTTCGCTCGGCTTGACGCAGCGGTGCGCAGCGCAGCCGCGGCGGGGCTCGCGCCGCTGCTGGTCGTCTCGCACGCTCCCACCTTTGCCGAGGCGCCGGGGCGATGGGCCTACGCATACCCCGGCAGCTGGGCGCCGAGCCCGGCAGCACTCGAAGACTTCGCCGCGGCGCTTGCGAGCCGCTACAGCGGCGGCTTCGCCGATCCGCTCGTGCCGGGCTCCTTGCTTCCGCGTGTGCGCTTCTTCCAGGCCTGGAATGAGCCGAACCTGCCGCACTACCTCGAGCCGCAGTGGATCGCGCAGGAAGGACACTGGGTCGCATTCTCGCCGCAGCTTTACCGGCAGATGCTCAACGCCTTCTATGCAGGTGTGAAGTCAGCGCAGCCCGGTGCGCTGGTCGTCACGGCCGGACTTGCGCCCGACGGCGATCCGACAGGAGTGGGGCGCATGGCGCCCGTGTCCTTCTTGAGATCGCTGCTCTGCCTGAGAAGCGCGGCGGGCCGGCCGGCGCAAAGCGCGTGTACCGATCCGGCACATTTCGATGTGCTCGCGTTCCATCCGCTGTCGGTCGGAGACCCCGACCGCGTGGCGCGCTCTGCATTTGATGTGGCGATCTCAGATATCGCGAAGGTCACCGCCCTACTCGCCCGTGCTGAGCGGCTCGGCACGATCCTGCCGGCTGCTAACAAGCCGGTGTGGGTGACCGAGCTCAACTGGGAAAGCGCGCCTCAGAGTTCCGCGGGCGTTGTGCCGGGGCGCCAGGCTCGCTGGATTTCACGTGCGCTACACAGGCTGTGGATCGCCGGCGTGTCGCTCGTGCAATGGCAATTCCTGATCGACCCATTTCCCGCCGTGCGAGCGGCTACGCCGACGGGGGCCGCGGTGGAATATCCGCGGCCGGCCGGTCTCTATAGCGCCGCGACCGACGGCGACCCCGAAGCAGCACAGCCGAAGGCGTTCCTGCGGGGCTTCACGCTCCCGTTCGACCCTCTGCGGCTCGATCGGCACCACATACGAGTGTGGGCGCTCATGGAGAGCGCCGGAGAAGGTGCAGAGCTGCAGCGTCGAGGTGGCGTGGGGGGATGGCGGATCATGGTGCATCTTCACGCCGACAGCCACGGTGTTATCAACGTGCCGCTCGTCTTCGGTGGCGCTGGAGTGCTGCGCCTGCGCAGTGCTCGCGGCCTCCTCACTGCGCCCGCCACAGCGGTTCATCTGACCACGAGCGAGCGGCGCATCTTCAAGCACTGAGCCGTAGCCGATCGGGGTGCCACCCACTGCGGGCTGAGTAGCTCCCCGCTCGTGAGCGCGGGTTTCCACGGCTGCTCACGTCCTCGCCGCTGCCGATGCGCTCGCATGGCGAGAAGCGTATTCGGGAGATTCGTAGGGCTCAGTGCCACCGCGGAGGACGATCTTGCCCGCAGCAGATCCTCGCGCGAGAGCATCCTCACGCTTGTGGCCGCATTGGCGTGTATGGGGGGACTGATCCATCTCGGCGCCGCAGTCGATCACTTCGACGAGTTTCCGCTCTACACGTTGGTGTTCGTGCTCTTGACCGTGACGCAGATGACGTGGGCAGCCCTGATTCTCCGCCGGCCTTCAGATCGCCTGCTGCTGTGCGGGTGCGGATTCAACCTCGCAGTGCTCAGCTTGTGGGTGCTCTCGCGTACCGTAGGCGTGCCGATTGGTCCGCGTGTCTGGACCCCAGAGTCCGTGGGCGTCGCCGATCTCACGGAGTCCGTTGGTGAGCTCGTTGTGATTCTCGCTGCCTGGAGTGTCGTGATGGCGCCCCGTCTGCCGGCCGCCAGATATTTCAGCGAGCGAGCCACGCCCGCGATCGTCGCGATGCTGCTCCTCACATCCCTATTCGGCGTCGGCGCGCACGCGGGCTGATGCTCAAGCTCACCGACTTGATGGCACGGCTGCGTCATGCGCTCCCGCACGGCGGCTCGCTCCCGGTCGAGGATTGGCGCAGACGCCACACGGGGATCATGGCTCTGCTGTGGTTGAACGTCGTCGCGATCGCGGTCTATGCGGGGGTGAGCGCTCGCTCGAGCGTGGTCCACCAGATCGACGGTTGCCTGGCTCTGACGGTGCTGGGCGCTCTGGGAGCAGCGCCGCGTCTCTCGCGCAAGCTTCGCACCATCTGCGCTTCGCTCGGTCTGCTCGTCGCCGCCGCGCTGCTGATCCACGACTCGGGTGGACTGATCGAGTGGCACTTCTACTTCTTCGTGCTGATCATCGTGCTGACGATGTACGAGGACTGGATGACGTTCCTGCTGGCCGTCGGCTTCGTGCTCGTCCACCACGGCGTTCTTGGCACGCTCGATCCGCACGCGGTATTCGACGGGGCGACCGAGTGGGCGCACCCCTGGACCTGGGCTGCGGTCCATTCCGCGTTCGTCGCGGCGGCCGGCGTGGCGGCGCTCATAACCTGGCGGCTGAACGAGGATGTCCGTGCGCAGATGCGCGCCACGCATAAGCAACTGGAGGAAGCTTCGACCACCGATTTCCTAACCGGCCTCGGCAACCGCCGCAAGCTGATGAGCGACCTCGATGAGATCATCGCCTCGGGCCGGCAGGCCGTGCTTGTGCTCCTCGACCTCGACGGCTTCAAGTCCTACAACGACACTTTCGGTCACCCAGCCGGCGATGCGCTGCTGTTGCGCATCGCGACGCGGCTGCGCGCTGCGGTCGAGGGGGGCGGCACCGCCTACCGGCTTGGCGGCGATGAGTTCTGCTCGATCTGGTTCGGCGAGGTGCGAAACGGTGTCACGCCGGAGCTGCGCTCGGCGGCGGCGATGTGTGAGCGGGGCGAGGGCTTCGCGATCACTGGCGCATACGGCGCCGTCGCGATCCCCACCGAGGCGCCAACGGCCGAGAGCGCGTTGCACATGGCCGACACGCGCCTGTACTCGCACAAGCACGGCTCGCGAGCATCCTCGATTGTGCAGAGCAAGGACGTGTTGCTGCAGACCCTCATCGAGCTCCGTCCCGGGCTTGCGCCTCACGTCGATGCAGTGATGAGTCTCGCCGAGGAGGTGGCCCGCACGTTGGGCCTCGCGCCCCACCTGATCGAGCACGTTCGCCTCGCCGCACAGCTGCACGACATCGGCAAGGTCGCGATCCCGGACACGCTCTTGGAGAGCGGCGAAGCGCTGAGCCGTGAGGAGCGGGAGTTCGTCAACCGCCACACCACGATCGGCGAGCGGATCATCCGCGCGGCGCCGGATCTCGCGCAGATCGCGCCGCTTGTACGCTCGAGCCACGAGCGCTACGACGGGGAGGGTTACCCCGACGGACTCGCCGGCGATGCAATCCCGATCGGCGCGCGGATCATCGCCGTGTGTGACGCCTTCGACGCGCTGACCTCGCCGCGACCCGGCCGCGCTGCGCTCAGCCCGGCAGCGGCCATGCTCGAGCTGAGGCATTGCGCGGGCACACAGTTTGACCCGGTGGTGGTCGACGTCTTTGGCGCCACGCTGATCAAGCCGCGCGACGCAGACGTGCATCCAATACCGGTGCACGCGCACGTGCAGCCATCGCTCGCGCGTGCTTCTTGAGCCGCGCGCTCAAGGCATTGGTTCGGGTCCGAGCGGGTCGCGCCCGAGATCATGGTCCCGTTGCTGATCAGCGGTGCGCGGGTGCGAGCAAGGTCGAGGCGCTCTGGGCCAGGAGCACCCAGGCAGCGCCGGCCGCAGCAGGCCAGACGTGGTATTCGACACCATAGGGAGTGCTTGTGAAGGTCTGGTCAGACTGCAGCGGTGCGCCGCCGCTGGCGGGCGTGAGTGCCTGCCACTGCGTCATGCTGTGGTCGAGTGCCGTGGTGCTCTGTCGGAAGGCCGCGTTCGCCATCCGCATCTCAGCCGTCCCCTCGAACCAGAGTACGTCAGGCGCTTCAGTGCCGGCATAGGGGCGATAGCCGGTGAAGGGCCCGAGGGAGGAGTAGGACATGTTGTAGGCCTCGGGCGCCGAGGAGAGCACGATCGAACGCCCGCTCAGCGCAAAGGTGCTCTGGGCGTGGGCGAGCACCGCGAGGCCGAGTTGCGGCTTGCCGACGCCCAGGAGATACATCGCCCCCAACGCTTGCACGTCGACGGACTGGACTTCGTCGTTGAGGCCCTGGCGGAACCATGTGCCGGTTGGATCTTGTACGAGCAGGTCGGCTTCGATCGCGGCGCTGATCCGGCTCGCCGCCGCGAGGTCGCTCAGGGCCGCGCTCGCTTCACCGTTGCCTTGCAGCTCGCTGCCGAGGTGGACCAGGAAGCTGTAGGCGATCAGGTTGTGCTGAGTGGAGGCCCAGCTCACGTCGGGCCCGCCGCGAAGCAACCCGTTGGCTCCTTGCAGCGAGAGCAGGTATCTCGCCGCGAGCTTCTCGGTTGTGAGGTAGCGGCTGGATTTAGAGGCCGCGTCATAGGCGGCGGCCGCGAGCCCGAGCCACGCGATCGTGCCCGATCGTGACAGCGGCACGCCCGCGCCAGTGGCCACGTTGAAGGCGAAGTCAATCGAGCCGTCGCTGTTTTGCAACGCGGTTAGCTGGTCGAGCAACTGCTGGGCCTGCGTCAGGTTTCCGGATTCGACGAAGGCGGCTGCTGATAGGGCCGAGTCATATGTCCACGACCAGTTGAGCAGTCGTTCGTAGGAAGGGTCCTCCGCGGCTATTTCATAGGAGCGCACCAGCGCGAGGCGGCCTTCACCGCCGGTGGGCGCGAGGTCCGCGATGCTCGCCAGCGGCGCCCCTACTTCAGCGCGGGCGAGGCTTGCGAAGAGCGAGTGCCTTGGGTGCAGCACGACGCCTCGCCGTCCGCAGAAGCCGTGGCTGTGCAGCCGGCGCTTCGCGCACGGGAGCAGGCGTGCCGGCCCGACCTGGCGCGCCAGCCAGCGTGCGAGCGCGCTTCGCGGTGGGCGTCCTGTGCGGGGCCAGGCGCGATGCACGTGACCACCCCGGCGGTGCACACCGTGGTATCGGCCGCCGTGCGGGCGGCTGGGGTGGTGTCTCGCGCTCGCGCTCGTGACGGGGGAGCTCGCGAGCAGCAAAAGGACGAGCGACAGGAGCGTCGCAGTGCGGGCGCGAAGTGTGAGATGGGGCGTGGACTTGAGCACGATCGATCGTCCGGGGAGCGCCTTTGCCTGGGGTTCCACGCGCGGAGACTACTTGGTTCCACTATCACCAAAGATTCTGAGACTTGGACGAGAGCAGCGTGAGAAGCGGAGGGATTTAGCGTCGATGGCCGAATTTGATTGATATACTTGAGTATATGAAGCCCGGGCCTCTCATACGCGAGCATCGCCACAGGTCGGGTCTTAGCCAAGGCACGCTGGCTCGCCGCGCCGGCCTGACGCAGGCGGCGGTCTCTCGAATCGAGCAGGGGCTGGCAGCTCCGAACTGGGAGACCGTGCGCGCGTTGCTGCTGGCGATGGGCTATGAGCCCGAGTTGCGTGCGCAGCGGCTGAGGGGGAGATGGGACCCCGTGCACCTCGCCGCCTCGCGCGGACGCCAGCCGGCTGAACGCTTGGAGCTTGCGATCTCCGCAAACCGGCTGGCCGGCCGTCTGCGTGTGGCCGGGAAAGAGGCGGCCAATGGAGCGTGAGACGCCGCTCGATGCGGAACGAATCCTCGAGACACTCGCTAGGCACGATGTGGAATATGTGATCGTCGGAGGCCTCGCAGTCCAGACACACGGCCACGTACGCACGACGGTCGACATCGATGTCTATCCGAGGCCCGAGTCGGGCAACCTCGCCCGCCTAGCCGACGCTTTGCGCGAGCTTGGTGCGGCTGCGCTGAATCCCGGTGGCGAGGGACTGGAGCTCGACGCAGCGATGCTGCCGCGCGCGACCCTGTGGCAGTTCGCGACACGACATGGCGCGCTGGACGTTCTCCACGATGCCCCGGGTGCGCCGCCCTACGAGCAACTGCGCGCGCGTGCGCTGGAGGTCCGCCTCGGTGATCTCCAGCTCGCGGTAGCCGGTCGCGACGATTTGATCAGCATGAAGCGCGCGAGCGCGCGGCAGGTCGATCTCGAAGACATCGCCGCCCTCACGGAGCCCGACGATCGCGAACGTTAGGGCTTAGCCGCGAGCGCCTCGTCGGGATTGCTCGGCTCGCTTACAACGTGCGCGGCCGGGATCCGACTCATTGCATGCTCGGCCAGCGCGGTGATCGTCAGCGACGGGTTGACACCGACGTTTGCAGGGATCGCTGCGCCGTCGCAGACCAGCAGGTTCTCATAGCCGAAGACGCACTGATCGGCGTCGATCACGCCCTCGCTGGGATCGGGCGCGATGACCGCGCCGCCGAGAATGTGCGCGGTCGAGGGGATGTTGAACATCGCCTCGGTGAAGGAGCTTTGGGCGATGCCCCCGGTGCGCTTGGCGAACCATTCGGCGGTCTGATTGGCAATCGGGATGAAGGTGGGGTTGGGGCGCTCGGGGTCCTGTTCGGTCTGCAGCCAGAAGGATCCGAAGGGCCCTTTGCGTGGGCGTAGCGCGATCGCGTTGTCGAGCGTCTGCATCACGAGCAGAATGATCGTGCGCCGCGACCAGTGCTTGGCGAAAAGCACCTGTGCCAGACGCTTGGGGTGGCGCAGGATCTGTGCGAGCAGCTTCAGCGGTCGTGTGACGCGCGTGCCATCGCCGGTCAGAAGCGTGTAGAGCATGCGCATCGAGTCGCCGTCGTCGCCATAGGTGACGGTCTCGATGTGCGTGTTCGGGTCGGGGTAGATCGAGGAGGTGATCGCCACCCGCTTGATCAGATCGTCGTGGTAGTCCTCGGGCACCGTGACCGTCAGGATCGACTCGGAGTTCGTGCGCACGAGCTCGCCCAGACGGGTCGAGATACGCGGTAGCGAGCCCTCCAGGCGACAGCGCTGGAGCAGCTTGTTCGTCCCCAGCGGACCCGCCGCGACGACCACGCCACGCGCGCGCTGGACGCAGCGTTCCTTGCGCAGCCATGCTCCGGAGCGGACGCTTTCCACCTCATAGCCCTCGCTGCCGTCGGCCGCACCGAGCGGACGGATGTCGACGACGGTGCGTTCGGGGGAGACCTGCGCTCCGCGCTTCTCGGCGAACCACAGGTAGTTCTTCACGAGCGTGTTCTTCGCGCCGTGCACGCAGCCGACCATGCAGCGCCCGCACAGATGGCAGCCGGTGCGGTCGGGCCCCTCGCCACCGAAGAAGGGGTCCGCGACGGTCTTGCCCTGCTCGCCGAAGTAGATCCCTACGGGCGTGCGTTTGTAGGAGTCCCCGACGCCGAGCTCCTCGCCGAGCTCGCGCAGCAGCTGGTCGGCGGGGTCCTCGTAGGGGTTCTGCACGACGCCGAGCATCCGCTGCGCCTCGGCGTAGTGCGGCGCGAGCGCGCTCTCCCAGTCCTGCATCTGCGCCCACTGGCGATCCTCAAAAAATGCCTTCGGGGGCACGTACAGCGTGCAGGCGTAGCCGAGGCTGCCGCCGCCGACGCCGCAGCCGGAGACGACCGAGACGTCCTTGAAGGTCGTCAGCCGGAAGATGCCCTTCATCCCCAGGCGCGGATTCCAGAAGTAGCGCTTCAGGTCTGCGGTCGACTTTGCGAACTCGTCATCGGCAAAGCGCCGGCCGCACTCAAGCACGCCCACGGAGTAGCCCTTCTCGGCGAGGCGCAGCGCCGAGACGCTGCCGCCGAAGCCCGAGCCCACGACGAGCCAGTCATAGTCAAAGCCCTTCTGTCCTTTAGCCATGCGCAAGTTCCCTCTGTCGCGGTGCCCGAACGGATCTTAGTGGCTGACTGGCTACGTGGCCAGTCAGCTGTCAGACGGCGCCTGCGCTACGCGGGGCTCGCGGCGAGCGTCCGCGTGCATGCGCGCAGCACGAGGATCTAGAGACATCGGCAGCTGATCGGGTTGAGCAAAGTTCCGCACGCCGCACGCCGCCCTGCGATGCCCGCCGTGCAGAGCGCTCGGTCTAGTGCGAGCACACCGCTATATTCCGTGAAGTAATGGCGGCGGAGAGGCTCAGCAATCGGCCCTGCGGAGGTCGTTATGGCGACATCGTGCAGTCGATCGGCAACACGCCGCTCGTCGAGTTGCCGAACCTCTCGCCCAAGCCGGGCGTGCGCATCTGGGCCAAGCTCGAGTCGCGCAACCCGACGGGATCGGTCAAGGACCGCGTCGCACGCGCGCTGATCGAGGACGCGGAGGAGAAAGGCGCGATCTCGGTCGGTCAGACGATCCTCGAACCGACCTCGGGTAACACGGGCATCTCGCTGGCTCTGATCTGCAAGCGCAAGGGCTACAAGCTCAAGGTCGTGATGCCCGAGAACGTGACGCCCGAGCGCACCCAACTGCTGCGCATGTACGGCGCGGAGATCGTTTACTCGCCAGGCGATCAGGGCTCCAATGGAGCGGTCGCGATGTCGCTGGAGATGGCGGCCGAAGATCCCTCTTGCTACATGCCCTACCAGTACGGCAATCAGGCCAACCCGAATGCCCACTACAACGGCACGGCGCTCGAGATCCTCGAAGAGCTCGACGAGGTCACGGCCTTCGTCGCGGGGCTAGGCACGGGCGGCACGTTGATGGGCAACGGGCGGCGCCTGAAGGAGACGTTCGGCGACGCGGTCAAGATCGTCGCGGCCGAGCCGATGCAGGGCGAGCCCGTGCAGGGGCTGCGCTCGCTCGATGACGGCTTCATCCCGCCGATCATCGACATCTCGCTCCTGGACCGCAAGATCTTCGTCACAAACCACGATGCGATCGTCTGGACGCGCCGCCTGCTCGATGAGGAGGGCCTGTTCGCAGGTGTCTCCACAGGCGCGATCGCGAGCATCGCGGTGCGCATCGCCGGCGAGCTCGATGAGGGTAACGTCGTCTTCGTCGTCGCGGATGACGGCTGGAAGTACCTCTCCAGCGGCATCTACACGCTGCCGGTCGAGGAGGTCGAGAACCTCGAGTCGACCGTCTGGTGGTAGCGAGCCCCGCCCTCGCGCCATGATCGTCGCGGCCGACCTGCTGGATGATGTGATCGCACACGCCCGCGAGGAGTACGACGCGGAGTGCTGCGGCATGATCGCCTACGGCGCTGAGCCCGGCGAGGAGCAGCCGCGGGCAAAGCGCGTGCATCGCGCCACCAACGTTTACGCCAGCCGCAAGCGCTTTGAGATCGACGGCAAAGAGGTGCTGCACGCGATCGACGCGTTCGAAGAGCAGGGTTGGGATCTCGGTGCGATCTACCACTCCCATACCCACACCGCGCCTTATCCCTCCCAGACAGACATCAACTTCGCTGCCAACTGGCCGGGACTGGAGTGGGTGATCGTGGGCCTCGCCGAGGAGCAGCCCGAGGTGCGCTGCTATCTGATCGAAGGGGGAGAGGTCCAGGAGGTCGCACTCCAGGTGCGCTGATGGCGGGCGCGGAGATCCTCTGTCCGAGTTGCGCGCGTGCCTATCCGCCGAGCGAGCGCTTCTGCGAGGCGTGCGGCATGCCACTGGTGCACGAGGCGAGCGATGAGCCTGATCGACCGGACAGCGCGCGCCGCACGACCGCGCGCAAGATCAAGCCCCAGTACGCCGAGGGACCGCTCGTGAAGGTCGCGCGCGCGGGCTCCCAGCCGGAGGCGGAGTTCATCGCGGGCCTGTTGCTCGAGGAGGGCATCCCGAGCATGGTGCGTCGCGCGGGTGGCTTCGACGTCGCTGAATTCATGGCGGCAGGACCGCGCGAAGTGCTGGTCCCCGAGTCCGGCGCCCAGGCGGCACGCGAAGCGCTGGCCTACGAGAGCGACTAGACGAGGACGGGCTGGCCTGCTGCCTCTGAGGTGATCGAGCGGATCTCCTCCGCGGCGCGCTCGAACTCGGCGTCGGAGAGCACGGGCGTGCCCTCGAAGGGGAGTTCGCGTTGCAGCTCGACCCAGGCGTGCGGGCCGGTGTACTCGTCCTTGACCTTCACTGTCACCGGCCGGGGGATGCGGTAGGTGCGCAGCAGCAGCACGTGCAGCGGCTGGCGTCCGCGCCAACCGAGGCGCTTTTCGGCGTAGTCGGGCGTCCACACGTAGAAGGGTGAGAGCGCATCGACGCAGCGCGGGTCGACGATTGTGAAATGGTCGGTTACTTCAGCCCAGGCGCGGATTCGCACGCGATCTGGCTGTTGCAGCGGGGCGCCCGAGACGAAGCTGTGCAGCGGCGGCTCGCCGTCGCTCCAAACGCCCTCCTCGAGCGCGCGGCGCAGCTCGGGCTGGTGAGACTCGCGCACCAGGTCGCCCGGCTGGTGATCGAAGGTGGGGTAAAGGAAGAACCTTTCGTGCGCGAGCCGGAAAGGCTTCTCGCCGGGCGGTAGCACGCCCTTACGGAGGGTGATGAGCTGCTCCCCTTCCGCTAGGGCGCGGACGGTGACAGCCCATTCTTTGAAAGCAATTGGCATAAACGGGAACCGGCGGTGTGACGAGGAAACATCTGACCTGCTCGGGCTGCGCCGCCCGGGTGGGAGACGCGCCGACCCATTAAGGATACGAAACCTGAGCGAAAATCCCAAATCGCCTGCAAATAGCCCTCTTTTTCGGCGACTGACGAGCTCTCGGGGGCGATTGACTGGCTAATCGACCAGGATTGCGCGCGGTGTCGGTGGGAGTGAACAGTGCGCAGCGTCGCTATAGACGTCGGGCGGCGAAGCCCTCGGCTGCCTCGATCAGCGCCGCATAGTCCTGCTCGGCGTGCCCGCGCGCCATCGTCGCGCTCAGCAGGTCGCGCGCGTGCGCCGCGGCGGGGAACGGCACACCCGCGGCCTGAGCCTCCTCGAGGCACAGGCGCACGTCCTTGAGCATGTGCGCGGTCTTGAACAGCGGGGTGTAGTCGTGGGCGCGCATCGCCGCGGACTTCAACGTCAGCTGGGCCGATCCACCCGAGCCGGCGGAGACCACCTCTACGAAGGCGTCGAGGTCGATCCCGCAGGCGTCCGCGAGCAGCAGCGCCTCCGCCATCGCCGCGGCATTGGCCGCGCCGAGGGCGTTGTTGATCAGCTTCAGACGCTCGCCCTGGCCGAGCTCACCGACATGCGCGATCAGGCCGCCCATTGTCTCCAGCAGCGGGCGTGCGCGGGCGAATTCCTGCTGATCGCCGCCGACCATGATCGTCAGCGTTCCGTCCTCGGCACGCGGCGAGGAGCCGGTCACGGGTGCGTCGAGCATCGCGATCCCCCGCGCGCGCAGCGCGGCGCCGATGCGTAGCGTGTCCGGGGGGGCGATCGTCGACATGTCGACGCACAGCAGTCCCTCGTGCGCGGACTCGATCACGCCGCCCGGGCCGAGCAGCACCGAGGCGACCTGCGCGCCGTCGACCACCATGCTCACGAGGATCTCGCTGCGAGCTGCGACCTCGGCTGGTGTCGCGAATGCTTCGGCGCCGTGCTCGGCGGCCCAGCGCTCGGCCTTGCCGGGGGTATGGGTCCAGACGCTCAGCGGAAAGCCGGCGCGCGCGACGTTCGCGGCCATGCGCGAACCCATGATGCCGAGGCCGAGGAAGCCGATGCGCTCATTCATCGCGTGTGTGGGCATCCCCGAATCCTCCCCCACCGGGCGTTTCGATGCGCAGCCGCTGCCCCTCCTGCAGCGCGCCGGTGAGCTTGCCAGGCAGTTGGCGCCCATCCAGAAGGTCGCGTCCCGTCATGCCGTCCTCGCCTCCCGATGCTCCGCGGGGTCTCGTGCGGCGGCGCTCGGCGATCAACGAGAAGCTCATCTCACGCAGCGCTTCCAACTCGCGGATCACGCCGTCGCCGCCACGCGTGCGCCCCGCGCCGCCGGAGCCGCGGCGCAGCGCGTACTCGGTGACGCGCAGTGGGAAAGCGCGCTCCAGAGCCTCGATAGGCGTGTTCAGCGTGTTACTCATCGCGACGTGCACGCCGCTCGGCCCATCTGCCTGCGGGCATGCGCCCTGGCCTCCGCCGAGCGTCTCGTAGTAGGAGAAGTCCGCGCTACCGAGGGTCAGGTTGTTCATCGTGCCCTGTCCCTGGGCTGCCCCAAAGGCGCTCAGGACCAGATCCGCGACCCGCGAGGAGGTCTCCACGTTGCCCGCCGCCACCGCGGCGCCGGGGAGCGCGTTGAGCACGCTGCCGCGCGGCACGCGCAGCTCGATCGGGCGGTAGGCGCCGGCGGTCGGCGGGATGTCCGGGTCGCTCAGCACGCGCACCGCGAACAGGCACGCCGAACGCGTCACAGCCAGCGGGCAGTTGAGGTTGCCCTCGTGCTGCGCCGCACTACCGTCGAAGTCGAGCAGCAGGCGCTCGCCGCGCACCTCAGCGCGGAGGCGTAGCCGCAGCTCTCCGTCGGCCGTCTCGAGCACATCTTCGGCCACGCGCTCCCCGTCCGCAATCGCCGCGAGGCATGCGCGTGTGCGGCGCTCGGAGTAGTCGAGAACCGCATCGGTCGCCATGCGCAGGCGCTCGCGGCCGAGCTTCTCAGCGAGCTCGCGCATGCGCAGCGCGCCTGTGCGGTTCGCCGCTAGCTGGGCGCGCAGGTCGGCGCGACGCTCCGCGGGCTGGCGCATGCGCGCGCTCAGCTCCTCGATCGCGCTCGCATCCAGCGGCCGCGGGGAGATCACGACGCCCTCTTCGGCGAGGCTGCGAGAGTCGGCCGGCATCGAGCCGGGGAGGCGCCCACCCACGTCGGCGTGGTGGGCGCGGCTCGCGGCGAAGCCGAGCGGCTCGCCGCGGCGCGAGAAGGCTGGGGTGATGACCGTGATGTCGGGCAGGTGGGTGCCCCCCGCGAAGGGATCGTTGAGGATCCACGAGACCCCCTCGCGGTGGTGCTCGCCGAGGACCGCCGCGACGGCGGCGGGCATCGCCCCCAGATGCACCGGGATGTGCTCGGCCTGCATGACCATCTGCCCGTCGAGGTCAAACAGCGCCGTGGATGCGTCGCGACGCTCCTTGATGTTCGAGGAGTGCGCGGCGCGGATCAGCACCACGCCCATCTCCTCGCAGGCGGCGCGCAGCGCGCCGCTGATGACCTGGAGGTCGATCGGATCGAGCGTCACGAGCGCGCCTCATGCAGCAGGTGAAAGGTGCCGTGGGCGTCGCTCTCGCCGCTCCAGCCCGGAGGGATCAGCAGCGTCGAGTCAGCCATCGCCAGCAGCGCGGGACCCGAGACCAGGGTCCCCGGCACGGGCTCGCCACGGATCACACAGGCCTCAAGCGCCTCGCCGCCAAAGACGATGCGGCGTGTTTCGGTGCGGGGCTCGGTATCCAGTCGGGCGGGCGTTGCGAGCATCGGTGCCCTTCCCCAAACCGACAGCCGCGTCGTGACCAGCTCGACTTCGGCATGCTCGTCGCGATAGCCGTAGCGCGCCTCGTGCAGCTCGGCGAAGGCCCCACACAGCTCCTGTGCACCGAGCCCAAGTCCCCCGCCGGCGACGGCCAGCTCCTCCTCGACGACGAGCTCGAAGGACTGGCCGCGGTAGCGCAGCTCGTGGCGCACACGCGCGCGCTCGGGGGCTTCGCCCAGCGCAGCCGCCGCGCGATCCAGCAGCGCGCCGCGCAGCTCGAGCAGGTGGCCGCTGGATAGTTGATCGCCGCGCAACATGACCGTGCGAGCCACGTCGCGCCGCGGTGGGGCCGCTGCGAGCCCGAGCGCGCACAGGACTCCGGAACTGCGTGGGCACAGGATGCGGGTGATGCCGAGCTCCTGCGCGAGCGCCGCTGCGTGCAACGGGCCGGCGCCGCCAAAGGGCATCAGCGCAAAACCACGCGGATCGATACCGCGCTCGATGCTCATCACACGCAAAGCGCCGAGCATCTCGGCCTCCGCGACGCGCACGATCCCCTCCGCGCAGGCGAGCGGCTCGAGTGCCAGCTCCGTCGCGAGCTTCGCGATCGCTTGCTCGGCGGCGCCGCGGTCGAGCACGATCTCGCCGGCGAGCGGTGCGTCCTCGAGCAGCCTGCCGAGCATAAGGTTGGCGTCGGTGACCGTCGGGCGCTCGCCGCCGCGCCCGTAGCACGCCGGTCCCGGATGCGGCCCTGGCCGAGACGGGTCCCACGCGTAGCGCGCCGCCTGAGTCGCGCCATGCGATCGAACCGCCGCCGGCGCCGACGGTGTGGATGTCGAGCGCCGGTAGCGACAGCGGCCGTCCGGCGACCGTGCGCTCGGCGCTCTCGCTGACGTTGCCCTCCTCGATCAGGCAGACGTCGCACGAGGTGCCGCCCATGTCGAAGCAGAGCACTCGTGGCTCCTGGGTCTGCTCGGCCAGCATCAGCGCGCCCGCAACGCCGCCTGCCGGTCCGGAGAGCACGGTCAGCGCTGCATGGGCGCCGGCGTGCGCGGCCTCGGTGAGGCCGCCTGAGGACTGCATCACGAGCGGTTCGCGCAAGCCTACGCCGCGCGCATCCTCTGAAAGTCGCGCCAGATAGCTGGCGAGCAGCGGCGAGAGGGCCGCGTCGAGCACGGTCGTCGCGGTGCGCTCGTACTCGCGGAAGGTGCCCACCAGATCGCATGACAGCGAGACCTGCGCGTCGGGTATGAGCTCCGCCAAAAGCGCCCCCAGCAGGTGCTCGTGGGTGCCGTCGCGGTAGGAATGAAGCAGCGATACCGCGACCGCTTCAGGGCGCTCGCGCGCGAGTCGCTCGACCAACGCGCGCGCGGAGAGCGGCGCGAGCTCTTGAAGCATTTCCTCCGGCCCCATTCGCTCCGGCACCGCAAAGCGCAGCTCCGCCGCGACCAGTGGTGGCGGCGGATGCCTCACAGAGACGATAGAGATGCGGGCGGTTCTGGCGGCCGAGCTCGAGCACGTCGGTGAAGCCTGCGGTGGCGAGCAGTGCGGTTCGCGCCGTGCGGCCCTCGAGCAGGGCGTTCGTGGCGACCGTCATGCCGTGCGCGAAACGCTCGACCTGTTCGGCGCGAGCACCGGCGCGCGAGAGCACGACGCGGACCGCCTCGAGCACCGCGATCGACTCGTGCTGCGGGGTGGTGGGCACCTTGGCGGTGTACAGCGTCCAATCCTCGCTGAGCAGCACCGCGTCGGTGAAGGTGCCGCCGACATCGACGCCGAGGAGCATCGACCCAGCCTAGGCCAGGAGCGCGGCGAGCGCGGGCGTAGGACGGCCCGCTCAGGCGGCGGCTACGAGCTCGCGGTCCTCGGTGTCGGCGAGATGCTGATGAGACGGGCAGTAACCGTTGTGCGGCAACGGCGTGCGCTGGCAGGCCGAGCCCTTGCGCGTCGTGGCACGGCACTTCGGCGGGGCGCCGCTGACGGCGGTGTAGCCCTCGTGGGGATGTTCGATCAGGAAGCGCTGCGCGTAGCCCATGTAGCGCGTCACGACGCTGTAGACGTGGCCCTGCGCGCCCATCGGGAAGTAGCTGCGGATGTCGCAGAAGAGCGTGCGCGCGGGTCGTGCGAAGTAATGACGGTCGGTGGCCAGGCGCGTGATGACCTGCTCGCAGGCGCGCAGTACAGCGGCGTGATTCTTCGCGGGGGGAGTGCCGAGCGGCGGCTCAAGGATCTCCGCAGCGAGCTCTCGATATATGGCCCGGCTGAACTGGTACATGGGACTACTCCTCACCCTCTCTGTCGCTGGACATTGGCCTCGGAGCACACCCGCCAATCCAACAGACTCCATTCCCCCCATAGACCTTTCCAACCCTCACAACACTTCAGGGGCAGGAAAGGATCGAGATAAAGAGCGGGCCGCCAACTTCTTATGTGGCCGCCACGTCCGCGGCGGCTGCGCGCCCTGCTAGCTCCAGCTCTCCCAAGCGATCGGCTGCTCCGCGCGGAGCACGGCGTGGCGTCCCTCGAGCGCGGGATCGCGCTCCGGGTAGTCCGAGCGCAGGTGCGCTCCGCGGCTCTCCTGACGAGCCAGCGCACCCTGTGCGATCAGCCGCGCGAGCGGGTGGGAAGCGTCGAGCAGGCGTCGCAAGCCTTCCTCGTTGCGAACGACACCCGCGTCCTGCCACAGCGCGGCTCTGATGGCGGCGTCGGCGCGCGGCGGCGGGGGCATCGCGCGCAAGCGCTCGAGCTCGCCTGTCGCCGGCTGAGCGAATGTCTCAGCGCTGCGCGCGAGCACGTCGTCGATCGCACGGCGGGCGAACACGAAACACTCGCTGAGCGAGTTCGATGCCAGGCGGTTGGCGCCGTGCAGGCCCGTGCAGGAGGACTCCCCGACGGCATACAAGCCCGGCACGCTTGAGCGTGCGTCGAGGTCGGTGGCGATCCCACCCATCATGTAGTGGGCGGCCGGCGCAACCGGGATCAGCTCGCGTGATGGATCAAGACCCGCCTCGCGCAACGCGGCGATCACGTTGGGGAAGTGGGCTTGGTCGATCGCGCGCATGTCGAGTCCCACCGAGCTCGCGCCCGTCTCGGCCAACAGCGCCTGGATCGCCCGCGAGACCTCATCGCGCGGTGCGAGCTCGTCGACAAAACGCTCGCCGTCAGGGCCGCGGAGCGTGGCACCCTCGCCGCGGATCGCCTCCGTGACGAGGTAGCCCTCGCGCCCGCGCACGCCGATTACCGCGGTGGGATGGAACTGCATCAGCTCGAGATCCGCGAGCGCCGCACCGGCCGTCTGGGCAAGCAGCATGCCAACACCTTGCGAGCCCGGTGGGTTCGTCGTGCGTGCCCACATCGCCGCAGCGCCGCCGGTCGCGATCACGACGGCACGAGCGCTGAAAACGCGTCCGTCGTCACAGACTAGGCCGCGACAGCGTGGCATCGAGGCGTCGCGATCGGTCCACAGTGCCTGTGCACGCGTGCCCTCGAGCACCGTGATACGAGGGTTCTCGGCGGCGAGCGCCGAGAGCTGGCGCACCACGCGCCGGCCGGTCGCGCTGCCGCCCGCGTGCACGACGCGACGCACCGAGTGCCCGCCCTCGAGTCCGAGTGCGAGATGCCCGAAGCGGTCGGCGTCGAAGCTGACGCCCAGCGCCTGTAGGTCGTTGACGCAGTCGGGCGCCTCGCGCACGAGGATTTCGGCGGCCGAGCGCCTGACCAGGCCGCGACCCGCGATCTCGGTGTCGCGCAGGTGCAGCTCGCGGCTGTCGTCGGCCGCCAAGCGCAGCGGCGAGGCCGCCCTGCGCCCAGTAGCTCGCTGTCTGAGCCAGCGGGGTGGCCGAGATCAGCACGACGCTGGCGCGCTCCCGAGCTGCGCACAGCGCGGCATAGAGCCCCGCGGCGCCGGCACCGACGACCACGACGTCAGCCTCCTGGATCCTCGCCGTAGGGAGCGTTTACTTGCCTTTTCCGCCCTGGCGCCGGCTCAGTTCGAGGAGTCGTTTGCTGAGCGCCGGACTGAGCCCCGCGAGGCCTTTCGCCGGTGTTTTCTGAGGAGCCGCAGAGCTGCCTGGAGGGAGCGTCGCACCAGTTTTGCTCTGCGTCGTGTTCGTCGGGGTCGTCGTCGGCGTGCTCGCGCCCGGCGCGGCGGGCGCTGTGGTGGTCACGGTCGGTGTGCTCGGCACGGCGGTAGTTGGTGGCGCGAGCGCGGAGGGGGGCGTCGTCGTGAGCGTTCTCGTCGTTGGTGGCGTCGCCGGCCCCGTGTCACCCGCCAGCTTCACGAGCGCGGCAGCGAGCACGCCGAGCGAGAGCACCGCCACGACGATCGCGCCGAGCAAAGGGGTACGCCAGTTGGGCGATGCCGCCAGTCGGGTGCGAGCAGCCGCACCGCAACGCAGACACCACTCCTGCTCCGGGTGAAGCGGAGCGCCGCACAGAGGACAGCTCTCGCCGGGCGCGCTTGCTGCTCGGCCGGGGCCGGGCACCCCGCCCTGGGAATCGGCGGGGGCGGTCGCGATGCTCACGGGCCGGGTGCTCCTGGGTGAATGATCTCGGTCGGTTCCTCGCGGCCTGCTGCGATCGCATTCGGCGTATTGGGCGCAGGGTCAGCCGCGCGCGGCGGCACAGCTGGAGCAGGGGGCGCCGTGACCGGCGGTGTTGGCGGTGGCGGTGTCGAGGCCGTGGCCTGGGGTGCGGCGGGTGCTGTCGCGGGCGTCGCTTGTGCCGCAGACGCGCTTGGGGCGGGTGCCGCGGGAGTGGCTCCCGTGCCGGGCACCGGCGCGGGCGGCGTGGCAACCGCGGCTCCCGCGATCGGCAGATCGACGTTGCGCGCCATCGACAGGCCGCAGTGCGGGCAGAAGCGGTCTTCACTGCTGTGGATCGCCGCGCAGCGCGGGCACGCCGTGATCCCGGCCTCGCGCAGAACCGTGACGGGCTCGCGCTCTTGCAGGGCGTTCTCGAGCGTGCGCAGCTCAGCGTCGATCTGCGTGAGCGTGTTCAGCTTGGCAAGGACCAGCGCGTCGTTGCGCTGCCCGAAGCGGTGCAGGTTGAAGACGAGGCCGCCGAGGTCGCGGTAGCCGAGCTCGCGCGCCTTGCGCAGAAAACGCGAACGGCGACGGGCGCGGCCACGCGAGCCGAACCCAGATGGGCCGCTCGCCACATCTGTCGGCGGGCCCTCCTGCTGCGTTTGCGCCGGGGCGTCTATGGGAGTCGTACCGGATATCTGATCCACGACCAATTCATGCTACCCAGACCGTCACCGCGCGTGTTGCAGCGCTGCACGCCAGGCATCGGCCACGCGCGCGGCCATCGCCCTCGCGGAGAAACGCTCGGCGTGCGCCCGCCCCGCGATGCGCGGATCGGCCGCGCGGAGGTGTGGCACGAGTACCGCCTGCCAGTCCGCAAGCTCAAACGGTGCGCACAGTGCTCCCGCGACGCCCTCGAGCGCCTCAGCATGGATGCCAACTGGGGTTGCGAGCACCGGTACCTCACAGGCGAGCGCCTCGAGTACGGCCAGGCCGAAGCCCTCGCGCTCGGAGGGGACGAGCACCGCGTTTGCGGCGTTGACCCACAGCGGCACGCTGTCGGGCTGCACGCCGCCGAGCGCGTAGAGCGCGACACCCGCGGCGCGGGCGAGCTCGAGTGCCCGGTCGTAGCGCTTCTCCGCTCTGCCGGGATCGGCGGGAAAGAGAAGCATCGCCCGATGCGGCTCGAGACCCAGCTCGTGGCGCGCGGCGATGCGCTCAAGTGGACGAAAGCGCTCGGTGTCGACGCCGCAGGGCAGCACGAGCGCACGCTGACGTGCGCGCGCGCTCGGAAGCTCGTGCACGAGCTCTGCCGAGACCGCCGCGAGCAGGTCGACGCGGCTGAGCGCCAAGGTGGTGGCGACCCGCGTACGCGGGTGACTGAGGTCTGTGCCGTGGACGGTGAGCGCGCGTACTCGTGCGGGCACGGCCAGCGCGGGCCAGGCCGTCAGGCCGAAGTGTGCGTGCACGACATCGAACGGCGCAGCGGCGGGCCGCCGCGAAAACGTCGAGGGGCCGCCGTGGCGGGCTCGTAAATCGCGCGCGGCGCGAGTGAGCGCCGCCGCGCCTGGCTCGAACTCATAAAACTCGACCTCAAGACCCTCGATCTCGCGCAACGCGCCTACCTGATCGCGCACGAAGCGGCCGCGCTCGGGGTGGGCGGCGTCGGGGAGCATGTTTGAGAGGACGAGCGCGCGCACTACGCCCCGACCGTATCGCTCTGGAATGATGCGACAGATGCCAGCCGACTCCTCGCGCAGCTATGGCCGCGCTACCGACGAGCTGCGCCCGAGCGCGATCGAGCCCGGTTTCATGCGCACGGCCACCGGCTCGGCCCTGATCTCGATCGGCGAGACGCGCGTCATCTGCACCGCATCAGCACAGGAGAGCGTCCCGCGCTGGATGTCCGGACGCGGGCGTGGATGGGTGACGGCCGAGTACGGGATGCTGCCCGCCTCGACCGGTGAGCGTAAGCAGCGCGACGCGACGCGCGGACGCCAGGACGGTCGCACGGTCGAGATCCAGCGTCTGATCGGACGCTCGCTACGCGGTGTGATCGACTTCGCGGCGCTCGGCGAACGCACGATCTACCTCGACTGCGACGTGCTGCAGGCCGACGGCGGTACGCGCTGCGCTTCGATCACAGGCGCCTTCGTCGCGCTCTCGCTCGCCTGTGAGGCGCTGCGCGCCAAGGGCAAGCTCGAGGGCTCGCCGTTGACCGGCTCGGTCGCTGCGGTCTCCTGCGGGATGATCGACGGCGCCGCGCTGCTCGACCTCGACTACCCCGAGGATTCCACGGCGGAGGTCGACGCGAACGTGGTGATGACGGGCGAAGGCGGGCTCGTGGAGGTGCAGGCCACGGCTGAGCGCACGCCGCTCTCGCGCGCGCACCTCGATGAGCTGCTCGCGCTCGCCGCGAAGGGCATCGAGCAGTTGCGCGCGATCCAGGAGCAGGCGATCGCCACGGCCTCGTGAGGCTGCTGCTGGCGACACACAACGAGCACAAGCGCGGCGAGCTCGAGCGGATGCTCGGCGAGGACACGGGCGATGGCTGGCGGATCGACGCGCTGCCCGCGCATGTGCGGATGCCCCCGGAGGACGGCGAGACGTTCGCCGAGAACGCGCTCGGCAAGGCGCGCGCGGCCGCGGCGGCGACGGGACGACTCAGCATCGCCGATGACTCGGGAATCGCGGCGGCGGCGCTCGATGGCGCGCCGGGAGTGCGTTCGGCGCGCTACGCCGGTGAGCAGGCAAGTGATCAAGAGAACCTCGCGAAGCTGATCCGCGAGGTGCCTTCCGACAGCGCGCTCGAATATGTCTGTGCGATCGCGCTCGTCGATCCCGCGGCGGGGGTGGAGCAGATCTTCGAAGGACGCTGCGCAGGGCGCATGGCGGCGGACGCGCGCGGCGAGGGCGGCTTTGGCTATGACCCCGTGTTCCTCCCCGTGGATGGCGCGGGGGAGCGGACGATGGCCGAGCTGAGCGCGACCGAGAAGGACGAGATCAGCCACCGCGGACGTGCCGCGCGCGAGCTGCGCGCGTGGCTTGAGCAGCGCGCTCGCTAGAGCAGTCTTCCCAGCGACGCACAAAGTCCACATTCACGAATGCGGGTAACTACGGGATCGTGACTGCTCCCAGCCGTCGATGGACTAAGAGTTACCCCTCGCCGCATGCGTTTGCGGAGATAAGGACCACCATGACACGCACGCGAATGCGCGCCCTGCTGCTGGCCGGTGCCGCTGGAGCACTCATGCTCGGCCTCGCCGGTCCCGCCTCCGCGGGGGAAACATCGGCCACCGTGACCGTCACGGGCGGAGCTCTGTCGATGACCGTGCCGGTTGATGCCGGGAATCTTGGAACGCGGGAAAACACTGTCTCCGGCGGGACCATCAGCGGCCGGCTGGGCGAAGTTCAGGTGAGCGATGCGCGCGCCGCCGCCGCCGGCTCCGGATGGGTCGCGACGGTCATCTCCACAGCCTTCACGCCGACCTCGGGGCCGACGATCGGAGCAGCCGCGGTCGGCTACACCGCCGGGGCGATCACAAAGGTCGGCACGGCGACCTTCACGGCGAACAACCCAACCAACCTCGCTGGTGTAGTACCTGCCGTCACCGCGACCGCGATCACGGGCGATAACTCCGCGACCTGGGACCCCACGATCAACGTTTTTGTCGCGGGAGGGATGGCCGCTGGCGTCTATTCCGGAACGATCACGCAGTCCGTTTCGTAATCGTGCATGTTCGCTCATCCAGGCAATCGCGCGGACGGGTGGCCGTACGATTGCGCCACCTCACGCGAGGGGTCCTGGCCGTCGTCGTCGTTACGGTCGCGATTGGCGCACCGGTCAGCGTGGCGAGCGCGGCGCCGATCCCGAGGGCGCGAGCCATCATGGATGGCAGCATCGGTGTGCAGTTGCTCGACGTCCCGCTGAGCGCACACGGCGATCCCAGAGCGCGTCTCTACATCGTCGATCATCTGCAGCCGGGGACGACCCTCCACCGCCGGATCGAGATCTCCAACACGACAGCATCGAGCCTGCATATCGTCGCCTACCCCGCCCCCGCCGTCATCAGCAATAGCGCGTTCGTAGGCTCCGTCGCGGACACTGCCAGTGAATTGTCGAGGTGGACATCGGTTCTTCCCGGTTCCTCCGAGGTGATCTCCGGTGGGCACGCAATCGCCACCGTGACTATCGCCGTTCCTCGCAACGCGCCCCCCGGGGAACAGTACGGTGTCGTGTGGGCCCAGACGCGCTCCGCCGCGCCCGCCGGTGGCGGCATAACCCGCGTGAGTCGCGTCGGCATCCGCCTCTATATCTCCATCGGTCCCGGGGGGGCGCCCGCATCCAACTTCACGATCGACTCGCTCACCGGCAAACGCTCACCCGGTGGTCAGCCAGTGCTCGTCGCGAGCGTCCGCAATACCGGGGGCCGAGCACTCGATATGAGCGGAGCCCTACAGCTCTCGCACGGCCCAGCTGGCCTCAGTGCCGGGCCATTCGCAGCCAACCTCGGTACCACGCTGGCGATCGGCGCGACCGAGCCAATCGTGATCATGCTGGACAAACAGATACCCGACGGCCCGTGGCACGCGCTGGTGACCCTCCGCAGCGGACTGCTCGAACGCAGCGCACGCGCCACTGTCAACTTCCCGGCAACTGCGATACCTCACCGGTCCTACCGTCTGATTGCGGGCATCGTCATCTTCATGCTGATCGCGGCTATGGTCGCTGCGCTTGTCCACCGGCACCGTAAGTCGGCTCCGCCTGAACCGCCAGAACTTTCGGAACGGCGCGCTAGAGCAGGTTGATCGCGGCGGAGATCGCGACCGCGACGCCGAGGCCCGCGTAGCCGGTGTAGCCCGAGAGCAGCAGCAACAGGGCGGTCACGAGCGCGACGAGCACCGTCACGATCCATGCGATGCGGTTGACCGCCATCGGCGTATTGTTACCGATGCGCCTGTCCGCACGCGGTGTTAGCTTCGCCGCAACGGTTTCACGAAAGAGGAGGGCGGAAGTGACGAAGTCCGAGCTGGTGGAACAGGTTGCCGATCGCGCCGATCTGACCAAAACAGACGCCTCGCGTGCAGTCGACGCGGTGCTCGCCACCGTCGAAGACGCGCTACGTCGGGGCAGCGAGGTGACGGTGTCGGGGTTCGGGAAGTTTCACGTCAGCGAGCGTGGGGCTCGCGCGGGCGTCAACCCGCGCACGGGTGAGCGGATCCAGATCGCCGCCTCGCGGGTGCCGCGATTCACGGCCGGGAGCGGGCTGAAGAGCGCGGTGAAGGGTCGCTGACAACGGCACGGTCATTCGGCGACACGCTCGCCGCGCGTGTAACCGAGCGCGAATCACAGCTCGTGCTCGGGATCGATCCCGACCTGGGCTCGCTGTGGCCTTCCGCTAACACTGGTGAGGCTTCCGCGGGCACGCCGCGCGAGCGCGCCGCACGAGCGGTGCTCGGCCACTGTCGCGCGTTGATCGACGCGACCGCTGAGGCGTGTGTCGCGGTCAAGCTGCAGCTGGCCCGCTTCGAGGTGCTCGGCGCGAGTGGTTGGGCGCTGCTCGGCGAGCTCGCCGAGCACGCGCGGGAATGCGGGTTGCTGGTGATCGCAGACGCCAAGCGCGGCGACATCGACGTCAGTGCGAGCGCCTATGCGAGCGCGCTACTGGGGGGCCTCGAGAGTCCTTTCGGCCATCTGGACGGCCTTGGCGCCGATCTCGTCACGGTCAACCCGCTGATGGGCGCCGATGCCGTTGAGCCCTTCGTGCGCTCGGCGCGGGCGAGCGGCGCGGGGGTGCTCGTGCTGGTGCGGACCTCCAACCCGGGCGCGGCCGACTTCGAGGATCTCGAGCTGTCGGGTTCGCCGGGGACGGTGTGGGAACGCATCGCGCTCCTCGTCGATCAGCTTGGCCGGGACGGGCTGGGCGACTGCGGCCTGGCGGACGTCGGCGCGGTTGTGGGCGCGACTCGGTCTGAGCACCTCGTGCGCGCTCGCGAGCTGATGGGTGCCGCCACTTTCCTGCTCCCCGGCATCGGCGCCCAAGGGGGTCGCGTGGAGGACCTCGCCCCCGCTTTCGCCGCGGGGGTCGCGGGCGGCCTGGTGAGCGCCTCGCGCAGCATCGCCGAGGCGCACAGGAGCAGCGAGAGTGGGCCTGCGAGTGCGGCCCGCGCCGAGGCCGAGCGGCTGCGCGCCGCGGCCTGGGAGCTCTCGCGGCAGGTCCAAGCCCCAGCCTGAGCGGCCCTCTGGCCCTCCCGGGGGCCTCCCGAGGTGCTGTCAGCGGTGGCGGATCGTTCCGCTAGCCTGTGTGTCGTGCACGCCAGGGCATCGTCAGCAGTTGGGGCGAGCCGGAAGGGTTTCAGAGCGCCAGAATGATCATCACGGTCACCCTCAACGCTGCGATCGATAAGTCGCTGGCGGTACCGAACTTCAGGCTGGGACGACGCCATCGCACCGTCGATCAGCGCACGATGGCGGGCGGCAAGGGCGTCAACATCGCGCGGACGCTGAAGGCGTTGGGCCAGCCGGTGATCGCTACGGGGTTCGCCGGCGGGGCGACCGGCACGCACATCGTCGAGCAGCTCACGGAGGAGTCGATCCTCAACGACTTCGTTCGGATCCGCGAGGAGTCGCGCACGAACACATCGGTGCTCGACCCGACGACGGGCGATCAAACCGAGATCAACGAACGTGGCCCTGCCGTCTCCGCACGCGAGGTCGAGCTATTTCGCGACAAGCTCCTGTATTTGGCCCGTGGCGCCGCGATCGTGGTGTTTGCGGGCTCGCTGCCGAGGGACGTGGACCCCGACTTCTATGCGTCATTGGTGAGAGACCTCGAGCGACTGGACGTGATCACCGTGATCGACACCGACGGCGAGCCTCTGCGTCAGGCGGTGCGCGCCGAACCGGATGTCGTATCGCCGAACGTGCTCGAGGCGGAGGAGCTCGTCGGGCACGAGTTTGCAACCGAGGAGGAGCGCTCGCTGGCGGTCGGCGAGATCGTCGCGCTGGGTCCGCGCGAGGCGATCATGACGCTGCCCGACGGGTGCTTCGCGCAGGTGCTCGTTGACGGGCAGCGCTTTCTCAAGCGCGCGCGTGTCGAGCAGCGCGAGCCGATCGCCAAGCGCGGCTCCGGCGACGCCTTCTTGGCGGGCTATCTGGCGGCGCGCTATGAAGGTCGCGCACCCGATCAGTGCCTACGCTTCGGCGTGGCCTGTGGCGCGGAGTCAACGGCGCGCCTCGGCGCCGGGCTGATCGACCCGCGCGAGGCGCGACGGTTGATGGGCGATGTTGAGCTCTCGGTGGTCGAACAGGCCGCCGAGGTCTCCTAGCTGGCTGTAGCGACTAGCCGCCGGCGACGTCGCGGCGCAGGAAGACGAGATAGCCGGCGAGCAGCGCGGGCACCGCGTAGAGGGCGCAGACCCAGGCGGAGTGGATGATCGGAGCCCAGTCGGTGGGCGTGCGCAGCAGGCCGTGCCAGTTCTCGAACTGTTCGTCGAGCAGGTAGGGCTTGATCGCTTCCAGCCCCGGGATCTGCGCGACGATCACGAGCAGGATCACGACGCCGATCGTGCCCACGACGGCGGCCGCGCTGTTGCGTGTGACGGTCGAGAGCAGCACGCCGACGCTGACGACGGTGAACAGCGGGATCAGGTAGATCGCGTTGGCGGCGAACACCAGCAGCAGCGCTTCGGGTGCGCTGACGACGGTGCCCGAGAAGGTCGTGACCGAGTGAAAGCCCCACGAGATCACGCCGGCCACGGTCGAGACGGCGGCTGAGAGGAAGACGGCGAGCGCGGCGTAGCTCATCGCGGCGAGCGTCTTCGCGGCGAACACCTGGCCGCGGTTCACCGAGCGCGTGAGGATCGTCTTCAGCGTCCCGTTGCCGTCCTCGCTGGCCACGACGTCGCCGGCGACGAGCGCGGCGGCGAGCGGCAGCATGAAGACCGAGAGGAACAGCAACATCAGTACCGGCGTGGCCAGTCCCGACTGGGTGATCTGTGAGGCGAAGATGTTCTCCGCGCCACGGTCATGGTGCTGGTGGGCGTTCTGGAAGATCACGAAGAACAGGGGCAGCACGATCACGAGCCCGAGACCCATGTATGTGCGCTTCTGCGAGATGAGCTTGCGCAGCTCCCAGCGATAGACCGTCAAGGTCGAAGGGCGCCGCCGTCGTGGCTGTGCGGCGGACAGCGGAGTGGAGGCGGCGACGCTGCTCATCGGCTCTGCACCAGCTGCTCTGCTTCGGCGCCGCCTGCTTCGGTGTCGCTCGCGGGCGTTGTGCCCGTACCGCTCTCGGTGAGACGGAAGAACAGGTCCTCGAGCGTCGCCAGTTCCGGGGAGAGCGCGAGGATTCCCACGTTCGCCTGCGCGAGCGCGAGCGAGAGGGCACCTACGTCGGACTCATCGGCCTGGAAGCCGAGGCCGTGCTCGCCCGCCTGCGCGTGGGAGATGCCGTCGCGTTCGCTCAGGATCGCGAGCGCCCGTGCGTCGTCGGTGGTGCGCAGGCGGTAGCCGCCGCCGCCCTGGCGGCGCAGGTCGGCGAGTGCGCCCTCGTAGACGACGCGGCCGGACTCGACAATCGCGACGCGGTCGCAGAGTTCCTGCACCTCGGGGAGCTGGTGGCTTGAGAGCAACACCGTGATGCCCTCGTCCGCGAGGCGCCTGATGAGCAGGCGCATGTCGCGCATTCCGGCGGGGTCGAGGCCTGTCGCCGGCTCGTCGAGCATCAGCAGGCGCGGGCGGCGCAGCAGCGCCGCGGCGATGCCCAGACGCTGGCGCATGCCGTGTGAATAGCCGCCGACGCGGTGCTTGGCGCGAGGCGCTAGCTCGACAATGTCGAGCACCTCGGGAATACGCGCGCGAGCACTATCGCCATCGAGCGCGGCCAGCATTTCGAGGTTCTTGCGCGCGCTCAGGTAAGGGTAGAACCGGGGTGCCTCCACGAAACCAGCGACGTCGTCCAGGGCGCGGGCGCCGTCGTGCAGCGGGTTGCGCCCGAACAGCTCGACGGTGCCCTCGGTCGGGGTGATCAGGCCGAGTGCCATGCGCAGCGTCGTCGTCTTGCCGGCGCCGTTGGGGCCAAGGAACCCATAGACGTCGCCGGCACGCACGTTGAGGTCGATGTGATCGACCGCAAGTACGTCTTTGTAGCGCTTGACGAGTCCCCGCGCCTTGACCGGCGGGGCCTGTGCGTCAACGCTAGAGGCCGCGGGCAACAGCCTCGATCGCGGCAGGTGTGTTCGAACCGGCGAGAACGTAGCGCACGCCGGCGCGCTCGAAGGTCAGGACCGTGCCGAGCGCGGTGCGCAACTCGCTTGCGCTGCTCCCGTTGATCGTGACCTTCGGTAGCCCTTCGAGCGTCGAGCTTGAGCCCTGCTTGTCGGCCGGCAGCTTGCTTTCAAGGACGGCTGTCGTCGCGGGGCCTTCGCCGTGCGTGGTGAGAGTCGGCTTGGTGCTCTGATCGCCGGCTCCGCTCCCCGCGTCCTTGCCACCCGTGGGAGCGGCGATTTCTTCGACCTTCGCGTTGGTCGGAGGCGTGAAGGAGAAGACCGAGTCCGCCACCGCTCCGAAGGAGACTTCGGTGGCGGCCAATTCGATCACGGGCGAGCTGCTCGTCGTCGAGTAGATCGCGGCACGCAGCGGCGCGCCGTTGGCCGCATCGAAGGACAGCTCCGCGCCGCCGAGCAGGCTCCCGCTCTGCTTGGGCGAGACGCGCACCGTGTAGGCGGGTGCTCCTGCGACGTTGTCCGGGGTCGCGCCGGAGAGCGTCGCGTGCTTGTCGATGTGCGCAAGCGCTTCTTCGATCTTGGTCACGCTCGGCGCTTCGTGGCTGTGCGTCGCGGTAGGTGGCGGCGAGGAGGAGCCTGCCTGAGCGGGCGGCTTGTAGTGGTAGAGCGTGTTCGAGGCGGCGTCGTAGACCGTCAGGGTGCTGCCGTCGTAGAGGACTTGCGTGTCGCCCTTTTCTGCCTGCAGCTCGAGGCGCACGCGACCGTCCTTGGCGATCCAGAGCCGTCCGGAGGCGCCCGCCAGCAGCGGACTGGAGGCGATTTCGCCGCCCTGGCCGGAGTCGCTCGCGAGGCTCGCGCCTTCGAGCAGATGGTTGGTCAGCGTGACGTTTGCGCTCACACCTTCGACGCTGGGGCCCGTAAGCGCGTCGTGCAGCGCCTGCGCAAGCGGCTTCTGCGGCGGCTTGGAGGCCGACCCGAGCGCGAGCGCGATCGCGGTTGCGCCAATACCCACTGCGAGCACCACAGCGCTCAGCAGCAGCAGGCGATAGAGGGGGAGGCGGCGGAGAATGCTCACGGCTCTGCAGACACTTCCTTCAGGTTGCCGACTCCTTCCAGGTTAGCGTCCTAGCTTCGCGGTACATAAAGCTGGGACGCACCGTTCTGTGCCCCCACGCGATATGTTCCCGCGCGATGCTCATCGCGTTTGTCATCTTCTGGGCGCTGCTCGGCGTCGGTGTCTTCTTCATCGCCATGCGTGGCGGTCCGGGCGGTGCACGGCGCACGCTGCACACCGAAGCCAAGCCCGGACAGCGGCTGATCACGCTCGGCGTGATCGTCCTGTTCGTCTTCGGCCTGGCGGTGCCCGCGATCGTCTTGGCCTTCAACGGCGAGCACAAGGCGAGCGTCGCCTCGGGCGGTGTCAGGCTCAACGGCGAACAGCAGAAGGGCCGCGAACTCTTCGCGCGCGCCTGTGCGGTCTGCCACACGCTGAACGCGACGAAGTCCGTCGGGCGCGTCGGGCCCGACCTTGACGTGCGGGTGGGTGTCGACATCGCCACGCCCGCAGGGCGCAAGGCGCTCGTGCTCGGTGCGATCACCGAAGGCCGCGCGCGCGGCCTGGGCCAGATGCCTGCCCTGCTCTACCAGGGCAAGGAAGCCGAAGAGGTCGCAAGCTTCGTCGCCGCGGTCGCCGGGCACTGACCCAAGCTTTAGAACAGGTTCTTAGCCATCCGTCGATAGGCCTCGCCGGGGCCATCGGCTAGGGTCCGCCTCGATGCCTGACCAGCCGAAAACCGCGGAGGACGTCAAGGCGCTCGTGGCCGAGCGCGAGATCCGCTTCATTCGCTTCTGGTTCACGGACATTCTCGGCCAGCTGAAGTCCTTCTCGATCAACGCGGCCGAGCTCGACGACGCGTTCGAGGCGGGGATGGGCTTTGACGGCTCCTCGATCACTGGCTTCAACGCGATCGAGGAGTCCGACATGATCGCAATGCCCGACCCGAGCACCTTCGCGGTGTTGCCCTGGCGTCCAGAAGAGCAGGGGGTAGGGCGCATGTTCTGCGACGTGATCACGCCCGAGAAAACACCCTACGAGGGCGACCCTCGGCACGTGCTGCGGCGGGCGCTTGAGCGCGCGCAGGCGATGGGCTTTGACACCTTCAACGTCGGACCGGAGCTCGAGTACTTCCTCTTCAAAGACTCCAAATCCACAGAGGTGCTCGACCAGGGCGGATACTTCGATCTGACGACGCTTGACGCGGGCTCAGACGTACGCCGCGAGACGGTGCTCGCGCTGGAGCAGCTGGGCATCCACGTGGAGTACACCCACCACGAGGTCGGGCCCTCACAGCACGAGATCGACATGCGCTACGCCGACGCGCTGAAGATGGCCGACGACTGCATGACCTACCGCATCACGGTCAAGGAGATCGCGATGAAGTACGGCTGGCACGCGACCTTCATGCCCAAGCCGCTGTTCGGGGAGAACGGCTCGGGGATGCACACCCACCAGTCGCTGTTCAGCGGCGCCAAGAACACCTTCTACGACCCCGACGATCAGTACTTCCTCTCCGATGTCGGCAAGGCTTTCATCGCCGGCCAGCTCAAGCACGCGCGCGAGATCTGCTCGATCTTCGCGCAGTGGGTGAACTCCTACAAGCGTCTGGTCCCAGGTTTTGAGGCGCCGACCTATGTGGCCTGGTCGCGTCGGAACCGCTCGGCGCTCGTGCGCGTGCCGATGTATCACCCGGGCCGCGAGCAGGCGACACGCATGGAGCTGCGCTGCCCCGATCCCGCCTGCAACCCCTATTTGACCTTCGCCGCGCTCCTGCAGGCGGGCCTCGAGGGGATCGAGAAGGGCTACGAGCTGCCCGAGCCGATGGAGAAGAACCTGTACCACCTCTCCGGCGAGGAGCGCAAGCGCCTCGGCGTGGAGCAGCTGCCGGAGAGCCTCGGCGAGGCGATCGAGATCACGGCCGAGTCAGAGCTCGTGCTCCGCACGCTCGGTGAGCACATGTTCAATCGCTACGTGGAGATCAAGCGCCAGGAGTGGGACGACTACCGCGTCGACGTCACGCAGTGGGAGCTCGACCGCTACCTGTCGATTCTCTAGTCAGGCGCCAGGCGCCGTCGGGGCGCTGCCGGGCACCGCGCAGGCGATCGCCCGCGCGGGAGCGAAGTACCAGTGCAGGGCTTGCAGCAGGTGACCGAAGGCGCCCGGGTGGCGCGGGGCGATCTCGTGCAGCAGCGCGAGTACCGAGACGGCGTGTCGCTCCTGCTCGGCTTCGCCGCTGAGCTGCGAGAGACGCAGCAGGCCGAGCGCGGCGCTTGAGGCGCCGGCCGGGATCGGCGAGTCCTCGAGGTCCTTGCGCCGCGCGATCAGCTGCTCGCCGTCGGCAGCTGTCGAGAAGAAGCCGCCCCGCTCGGGGTCGGCGAAGCGCGCGACCAGCTGCTCGGCAAGGCTCATCGCCTGCTCATACCAGCGCTCCTCGCAGCTCGCCTCAAACAGCGCGATCAGCGCCTCGAGCAGGAAGGCGTGATCCTCGAGGTAGGCGCCGATCTTGGCGTGGCCGTCGTTGTAGCTGCGCAGCAGACGCCCCTTCTCATCGCGCATCTCGGCGAGCAGGAACTCAGCACAGTGCGCGGCCGCCTCCAGATACCGGGGTTCCGCGAGCGCCGCGCCGGCGTCCGCGAGCGCGCTGATCATCAGCGCGTTCCAGCTCGTCAGGCGCTTGTCGTCGAGTGCCGGGCGCACGCGCGCTTCGCGTGCCGCCAGCAGCGTCGCGCGGATCCGCTCGCGCTGCTCGGGCGGCGGGCGGGGATCTCGGTCCTGGAGGACGTTGAGACCCGGCTCGGGGTGCGCCGGGTCGCTGAAGTTGCCCGCCTCGCTCGCACCGAACCAGGCGATCGCGGCCTCTGCGTCCTCACCGAGCAGCTCTCGGAGCTCCGCGACGCGCCACACGTAGAAGCGCCCCTCGACGCCCTCGGAGTCGGCGTCCAGGGCGCTGAAGAACGCGCCCTCGGGGCCGTGCATCTCGCGCAGCGCCCACTCGAGCGTGTCGGTGCACACCGAGCGCAACAGCTCATCTCCAGACACCTGCCAACCGTGCAGGTAGGCACGCGCGAGCAGCGCGTTGTCGTAGAGCATCTTCTCGAAGTGGGGCACTGTCCAGCTCGCATCGACGCTGTAGCGCGCAAAGCCGCCGCCAAGCACGTCGTGGATGCCGCCGCCTGCCATCGCCCGTAGCGTCGTGAGCGCCATCTCGCTCCCGTCGCCCAGGAGCAGGAACTCGATCGTCGACGCCTGCGGGAACTTGGGCGCGCCACCGAAGCCGCCGTTGCGCGCATCGAAGCTCTCGCGCAGCCGGCTGAGCGCTGTGCTCAGCGCCTGCGGCTGTAGCGGCGCCTCCGAGGGGGCCAGGCGTGCGCCCCCGGAGAGCTGCTCGCGCAACTGCTCACCGCTGGCGCGGATCTCCGCGCCGTTGGCCTCCCAGGACTCGGCGATGGCCTGCAAGACCTGCGTCCAAGCGGGCATGCCGTGGCGTGGATCGGGCGGGAAGTAGGTGCCGCCGTAGAAGGGCAATTGCTCGGGGGTGAGGAACACGTTCAAAGGCCATCCCCCGCGCCCAGCCATGCTCTGTACGGCCTCCATGTAGAGCGCGTCGACGTCGGGTCGCTCCTCGCGGTCGACCTTCACGCAGATGAAGCTCTCGTTCATCAACCGCGCCGTCGCCTCGTCCTCGAAGGACTCGCGCTCCATCACGTGGCACCAGTGGCAGGAGGAGTACCCGATCGAGACGAGCACCGGCTTGTTCTCCGCGCTCGCGCGTGCGAACGCGGGTGCGCCCCAAGGGAGCCAGTCGACCGGGTTCTCCGCGTGCTGGCGGAGATAGGGGGAGCTCTCGGCGGCGAGCGCGTTCGTCAAGGCAGACGGGCCAGGGCCGGCAACGGTGGCAGCAGAGCCGGCCATTCGCCTTCGGGATCGAGCCCCGCGCGAGTGACCCGCGCGCCGACGCGCACCGCGAAGCTGTGTCCGCCGAGCACCCCGCTGAAGCGGTGCCCGGTGCTGAGCCGCACACGCCCGGATGCGGCACTCGATCCGGACACCGTGAGCGTCCCGGAAGGCCCTTCGCTTTTGAGCAGGAGCTTCAGCGGCACGACGCCGCTCAGCTCTACGCCGGGGATGTAGGAGTAGCGATTGAAGATCACGGCGCTCTTGGTGACGGACGCGTCACCGCCGCGCAGTCCTCCGAAGCGCGCGCCCACGGGGACCTGTCCAAAGGCGATGCCGAGCAGGACGATCGTTCTCTCAAGCTCGCGGATCGTTTTCACGCCTGCCGTCAGGGTGTGTCCCGGCGTCCCGCCGAGGCCGCCGCTCGTCGGGAGGCGGCTCGCCGCGAGCGGTGGTATCGGCACGGGCGGGAAGTGGTTGGCGGTGTCCCGGCACGGGCTGACGGGGCTGCCCGCAAAGAACGCCGCGAGCGCCGTTTTGGTGCAGCTCGTGACGTCGCTGCCGACCACGGAGTGCCCGGTGTAGGGAACGACGAGGACCTGGGCGTCGGGGATCCGTGCCGCGACGCTGCGCGCGTTGGCGGTCGGGGTGCGCAGATCCTGACCCCCGGAGAGGATCAGCGCCGGCACGTTGGGCAGCGCTTGGGGTGGCGTCGGCGCGGAGGCGGCGTCGGGCCAGGAGAGGCACAGCGGGATCGTCTGATCGAGCAGACCTGCTTCGGGGTCGAAGGGGTAAAAGTCGTTGCTGGGCAGGGCATTGAGCGCGGCTTCGGCTTCCACGAGGCGGGTCGCGGCGGGCGCGCTGCGACTCCAGGGAAAAGACGTCTCCTCGCAGGAGGTGGCGACGAACAGCGTCAGGTCTACGTCGCCGCTTTCTTCCTGGCCGGTGCCCACGCCGCCGAGTGCCTGCAGGCGCAGCAGTGGGCCCGTGTCGTGACCGAGCGCGGCGTGGATCGCGGCCGGGACCTCCGCGCGCAGCGCGGGATCGAGATCGCCGGCGAGCAGCAGGCCGTAGAGGTCAGCGCGCGTCACCGTAACCTTCACAGCGTGCCCGCGCCCGTCGTAGGCGCGGCCGCTGAGCGCTCGCTGTTGCAGGCGTGCGACGAGCCGCGCGAGGTCGCCGACGGGGTTGGCGCTAACCCCGTCGCAGGCGTGGTGGGAGCAGATTTCGCGCAGCGCCGGGGCCATCGCCTTGAAGGTGCTGAGGCGAAAGGCTTCGGGGCCTTCGGGGGTCTCGGTCGAGTCGAGCACGAGCGCTTCGGTGTGCTGCGGGTAGCGTTCGGCGTACTCGAGCGCGACCTTGGTGCCATAGGAGGTGCCGAAGAGCACGAGCTTTTCATAGCCCCCCGCCTGGCGCAGCGCCTCGATGTCGGCGACCGATTCCCGGGTGGTGAAGTCGCCACGTGCGGGTCCCAGTTCGCGCGCGCAACGGCTCACGAGTTCGCCGGGTTCGCTGGCCGCCTGCGAGCCTGCATGTGCGAGCGCGTTGCAGCTGAGCGGATCTGAGGCTCCAGTGCCGCGCTGGTCAAACAGCAACAGATCACGCGTGCTGAGCGCCGGTGCGATCGCCTGGGCGATGAAATCCGCGAGCGGCAGCACCGCCTGTCCGGGGCCGCCTGCGAGCGCGACGACTGCGCTACGGCTGGGCGTAGTCGCGGCGAGGCGACGCTCGACGCTCAATACGACCGTTCCGGACAGGGCACCAGTTCGGTCCAGTGGGACCGGCACCGAGGCGCACGAGAAGGTCGCGCTCTTCGCGCAGGGAACGAATTCAGCCGCGGTGGCCTGCGAACGCGCGGGCCAGACGGCCAAGAGCAGCGCGGATACCAGCACCGCCAGGACCGGAAGGGAGGCGCACCTGGGCATCGGAGCCGACAATAGCTGCCGTCGCGCGCGAACTCGCCGGCAGCACGACACGTTGCCCGCCGAGCGTGCCGACGAGCGAGCCATGACTGCCGCTGCGCAGCGTCCCCCTGAGCGCCGCGGAACCGACCACGTGCAGATCGATCGTGCCGCGATCGAGGCTGCCCGCGAGCGCGAGACCCGGCACGTAGGAGTAGTCGTGCAGGACGATTCCCTTCATCCCAGCTTCGGCCCAGCCGGCGCGCAATCCCCCGACCCGCAGCTTCGACAGCGAGAACAGGCTTCCTTCGGACGCCGATTCGATCAGCTGCCTGACGAGGCCGCGCGCGAGGTCTGTGAGCGTCAGCGCCACCGCGTGAAGCGCGCGGCCTGGCGTTCCCGAGGAGCCCCGCTCGGGGGCGATGCTCGCCAGGCGCGTTGGCGGCAAAGGCGGTGGGCGCAGGAGCGCGGGTGTGGGCATCGGCGGGCAGGGTCGCACGGCGTGACCGGCGAAGACGGCCTTGAGTGCGTTGCGCGCGCAGGGGGAGGACTCCGTGGTCAGCACCGAGTGCCCCGTGTCGGGGACGATCAGCAGGTGTGAGCCGGGTATCTCCGCGGCAACCGCGCGAGCGTTGGCGGTTGGTGTGCGCAGGTCCTCTGCGCCACTCAGGATCAGGCTCGGCACGGAGGGGAGGGGCGTGCTTTGCAGAGGCGGTGCCGGCGTCGTGTAGGGCCAGAAGGCGCATGCTTGAGAATCGCCCGCTTGCAAGGCGTCGGCGGCTGTGAAGGGAGCGAAGTCGGCGGCGGGTAGCGCGCGGGCAGCGACGGCGATCTGCGTCAGACGTGCGTGCGGGCTGCTCGTGCGGTTCCAGGGAAAGCGCTCGTCTTCGCAGGTGGTGGCCAGGAACAGCGGTGCGTCGAAGTCTTCGCGTTCGCCGTCTTCGCCGCGCTGGGAGCTGCCGAACAGGCGCGCCAGGGGGGCGCTGTCGCCGTGCACCGCCGCGCTTGTGGCGGTCACCAGTTCGGCGCGCACGCCGGGCGAGAAGTCGCCCGCGAGCAGCGCGCCGATGAGATCAGGGGCCGACACCGAGACCTCGTGGGGATGCCCGTTCGGCTCGATCGCGCGGCCGCGCAGCGGCGCGCGATGCACGTGCGCGACGAGCCTCGCCAGGTCGCCGACGGGGTTGGCGGTGATGTGGGCACAGGCATGCGCGGCGCAGATCTGACGCAGGATCCGCGGCACCGCGGCGAACGTGCTCTGCTCAAGCGGTTCGGGGCCATCCGGCGTGACGACTGAGTCGAGCACGAGCCCTTCGACGTGATTGGGAAAGCGCTGGGCGTAGAGCTCTGCGACCTTCGTGCCATAGCTCGTCCCGTAGAGCACGAGCTTTTCATAGCCGCCGGCCACGCGGATCGCCTCGATGTCGGAGACGGTGTCCTCGCTGGCGTAGAGTGAGCGCGCAGGCCCGAGCTGTCCCGCGCAGGCTTCGATGAAGCTCCCAGTCGAGGTGAACAGGTCGGGGCGTTCGGAAGCGTGGCAGGAGAGCGCGTCTGAGAAGCCGATGCCGCGCTGATCGAAGACGAGCAGATCGCGCGTCGCCGCGAGCCCTCCGAGCACCCGCTTGAAGTCTTCGGTGAAGGGGATCGCCGACTGTCCCGGTCCTCCCGCGAGCGCGACGATCGCGCTGCGCGCTTCGCCAACCGGGGCACGATGGCGACGGATCGCGAGCGTGACCGTGCCCGGTGCCACACCGGAGGGATCGAGTGCGACGGTGAGGTGCCCGCAGGCGAAGTCGTTGCTCTGCCCGCACGGCGAGAACGCGATCTGAGCATGGGCGGCGGATGTGAGCGAGCCCAGCGCAAAAAGCGCAGAAACGCTTACCGTCGTCACGAGTCGCCGAGATCGCACAATCGGAACTTACATGCTTGGGTGGTTCGAATCGCCGCACGCTCGGCGAGGCTCGCGCTAGGGTCCTCGACGTGGTCGCGCGCGAGATCATCCAGGCCAGCGGTGCGCCGCCGGCGATTGGGCCCTACAGCCACGCGGTGCGCTGCGGCGAGCTGCTGTTTTGCTCCGGGCAGATTCCGCTGGACCCCGAGAGCGGCGAGATCGTCGGCAGCGACGCGGCGCAGCAGGCACGGCGCTGTCTGGAGAACCTCGCGGCGGTCTGCGCGGCTGCTGGTACCACGCTCGCGCGCGCGCTTCGCCTGACCGTCTACATGACCGATCTGGGCGCCTTCGCCGAGGTCAACGAGGTCTATGGCTCGTTCTTCGTCGGCGAGGAGGCGCCCGCGCGGGTCGCAGTCGGCGTCGCCGCGCTGCCGAAGGGCGCTCAGGTGGAGATCGACGCGATCGTCGCGCTGTAGGCCTCGCCGTCCTCGACGGGCTCAACGCTGCGCAACGCGAGCGAGAGAAGCTGGCGCAGAGTCCTACGCTCGTCCGGGTCGAGCGCCTGCAGGACCTCGTCCTCGATCGCGCTCTGCGCGCGCTCGCTATGGGCCAGAGCGCTGCGACCGCTGCTCGTCAGCTGCACCACGTGTCGGCGGCGATCCTTGGGGTCGCGCAGCCGCGTCGTGTAGCCCATCTCCTCGAGCTCGTTGAGCAGCAGCACGACGTTGTTGGCGTCCATGCAGAACGCGTCAGCGAGATCCTGCTGGGGGCACCCGTCGTGGTCGCGGACATAGGCGAGCGCGACCAGATGACGCAGGTGCATGCCGAGTAGCTGCTCATCGCTACGCCTGTAGAACTGCTTGGCCAAGCGTGACATCAGCACCATCGAACCGGGCGTACAACCGCTCTCCTGACCCATATCGCTGACTATACCTGTCATTGCATCACCTGTCATCAGTTCGGAATCTGTTATCAGGATAGCAACGATTATAAATTTTTCAGCGATGATCCCTGAATCAAGGATCATCCATGATATGGTGCTCCTACGCAACCTGAAGGAGTCACATGAGCACCACGATCACAATCCGCAGGCCCAGCACACCCGGCAGGCTCATCCCCCGGCGCCAGAGGCTCGCATCGACGCAGCGATCTGCGCCCGAGCGCGTGCATCTGGCCGAGCAGGCCTACGCCGCCGAGCTCGCACACGCCGAGCGCGCGCGGGCCTCCGCGCATCAGACCGCGGCCGCGGCGCCGACGGGGGAGAAGCGCACGGCACGCGCCGTGCGCGGCCTGCGTTTGCGTCGTAGCGACGCTCCTACCCAAGCCGACAGCGGCGCCGCGCCCGCGGCGCCGTCGAGTCGCGAGCGCCGCCGCTGGCTCGCGCTCGCGGTGCTCTGCCTCGGCCAGCTGATGATGGTGCTCGACGCGACGATCGTGAACGTCGCGCTGCCCTCGATTCAGAGTGACCTGCACTTCTCCCAGGGCAACCTCACTTGGGTGATGAACGGCTACCTGATCACCTTCGGCGGCTTCCTGCTGCTCGCGGGCAGGTTCGGCGACCTGGTGGGACGCAAGCGCGTGTTCCTTACTGGCTTGGTCATGTTCACCGTCGCCTCGGTGCTGTGCGGCATTGCCGACAGCCAGGTGCTGCTGATCGGAGCGCGGCTGCTGCAGGGCATCGGTGGGGCGGTCGCCTCGAGCGTGATCCTCGCGATCATCGTCACCGAGTTTCCCGCGCGCGCCGAGCAGGCCAAAGCGATGGGCCTCTATGCCTTCGTGTCCGCCGGTGGCGGCTCGATCGGGCTGCTCGCGGGCGGCGTTCTGACCCAGTCGCTCGACTGGCACTGGATCTTCTTCGTGAACGTTCCGATCGGGCTGATCGCGTTCGTGCTCGGCCGCGCGTTGATCGTCGAGAACGAGGGCATCGGTATCGCCGGTGGCGTCGACTGGCTCGGCTCGGCGCTGATCACGCTCGCGACGATGGCGGGAGCCTTCGCGATCGTGAAGTCGACCGAATTCGGCCTGCTCTCCGCGCGGACACTCGGCGTGGGTGCCGTGTCGCTCGTGCTGCTCGGCGCCTTCCTTGCGCTGGAGTCGCGCCTTGAGAACCCGATCATGCCGCTGCGTGTGCTGCGGCTACGCATGCTGATGGGCTCGAGCCTCGTGCGCGGACTGCTCGTGACAGGGATGTTCTCGGCCTTCTTCCTCGGCTCGCTCTATCTCGAGCGGGTGCTCGGCTACGACGCGATCAACACTGGGCTGGCGTTCCTGCCCCTGACAGCCTCGATCGCGGTGATGTCGCTCGGCCTCTCCGCACGGGCGGCGGAACGCTTCGGCGCGTTGAACACGCTGGCGGCGGGGCTCGCCTCGATCGTCGGCGGGTCTGTTGCTGCTGTCCACCGCGGGCATCCACGCGGGCTACTTCCCGGGGCTGTTCTTCGCGTTCCTGCTGATCGGCCTCGGCGCCGGAGCGTCGTTCCTGCCGCTGCTGACGATCGGTATGGCCGACGCGCCGAAGCGCGATGCAGGCTTGGCCTCGGGCATCATCAACGTCTCGGTGCAGCTGTTCGGGGCGATCGGCCTGGCGAGCCTCGGCACGATCGCGACCGACCACACGAAGGCACTGAGCGCCGGCGGAGACTCGGTGCTGGCCGCGCTGACCGGCGGCTATCACCTCGCCTACGTGGTCGCGGCGATCTGCGTCGCGGGCGGGATCCTCGCCGGCTTCTTGATCCTGCGTCCGCCCGCGGGCACGGTGCGCCAGGAGATCGAGCAGGAGCTCGGCCGCGAGTACGGCTCGCCCGAGCCCGTCGCTCAGGCTGCCTGAGCGACCGAGACGGGGCGCCGGTCTCCCGCCCCCCTCGGGGAGCCCGGCGCCTCACTCCCCGCGCAGCTCGGCCCGCCTGACCTTGCCGGAGGCGGTCTTCGGTAGCTCCGCGGCGAACTCGATGATGCGCGGGTACTTGTAGGGAGCGGTCTCACGCTTGACGTGCTCCTGCAGCTCGCGCACGAGCTCCGGGGTCCGCGCCAGCGTGCTGTCGCGCAGCACGACGACTGCGCGCACCACCGCGCCGCGCTCCTCGTCGGGCGCTGCCACCGCCGCGGCCTCGGCGACGGCGGGGTGCGCGACAAGCGCGGACTCGACCTCGAACGGTCCGATGCGATAGCCGGCGGAGACGATCACGTCATCGCTGCGGCCCTCGAAGTAGAGCCATCCGTCCGCTTCATGGACGCGGTCGCCGGTCCGCCAGGGACCGGCCTCGCGGCGGTCGCGCGACACGCCAGCTGCCATCACCTTCGCGCTGCACATCCTCGCCGAGATAGCCGAGGAAGAACGTCGGCACGGTCGTCGGGTCGAGCACCAGCTCGCCCTCAGCGATCGACAGCTCAACGCCCGGCAGCGCCCGTCCCATCGAGCCGGGACGGGCAGGCTCCTCGTGGGGCGCCCCGGTCAGCTGCCCCGTCTCGGTCTGGCCGTAGCCGTCGCGGATCTCAAGGCCGGTGGCCTCCTTCCAGGCACGCAGCACCTCCGGGTTCAGCGCCTCGCCGGCGGCGACGATCGCGCGCAGCGGGCCGAGCGGGCGCAGCCTGGCGCGCTTGGCGATCACGCGGTACTCGGTCGGCGCCATGCAGAGGACGTGCACCTGCTCGCGCTCGAGCAGCTCGAGGCGCTCGTGCGGGATCGAAGCGCGCGTCGTGCAGAAGCGCGCGCGGCGCCGGAGAGCCAGGGGGCGATGAACACGTTGCGGGCCGACTTCGACCAGCCGCTGGCGGCCGTGCACCAGACGAGCTCGCCGGTGCGCGCCCCGAGCCAGTGCTCGGCCTGCACGCGCTGTCCGAGCAGGTAGCGCTGTGCGTGCACGACCGCCTTCGGCTCGCCGGCCGTGCCGCTCGTGAAGGTGATCAGGCAGGGATCGCTCTGCTGCGAGCTCGGCGAACGGGGCGGGCGTCGTAGTCGAACAGTGCCGCATCGGGCACATAGCGCACCTCGACGCCGCTAGCCGCCTGCTCCAGCTCGCCGCGGTTGCGCTCGTCGGCGAGGATCAGCGCGGGCTGAGCCACCGCGATGCGCAGCCGCAGATCCTTGGCCCGCAGCTGCTCGGTGCAGGGCAGCACGACGGCGCCGATGCGAAAGCAGGCGTTCATCGCGAGCACCCACTCGGGACGGTTGCCGATCAGCGTCATCACGACGTCGCCGCGGCCGATGCCGAGCGCCCGCAGCGCCCCGGCGAGGCGGCGCCGAGCGCTCGGTGATCTCGCCGAAGCTCCACTCGCGCCGTGAGCCCTCGCGCGCGAGCTCGAGCAGCGCGAGCTCGCGCGGATCGCGACTCTGCGAGGATCTCGCGCGCGAAGTTCACGCCGGTATTCTCCCTGGAAAGAACTAAACAGCGACCTTGGAGCTCTAACAAGATGGCCGTAGCCGCCCCGTACACCGAGAAGACCGACGAGCAGACGCGCGATCACCGAGATGGTGCACCAGTTCGTCGACGAGCAGATCCTGCCCAACGCCGAGCACTACGACCACGAGGACTCCTTCCCGGAGCCGATCGTCGAGCAGATGAAGGAGCTCGGCCTGTTCGGTGTCACGATCCCCGAGGAGTACGGCGGCATGGGGCTCGACCTGACGACCTACGCGATGATCGTCGAGGAGCTCTCGCGCGGCTGGATCTCGATCTCGGGCGTGATCAACACGCACTTCATCGGCTCCTACCTGCTGATGAAGTTCGGCAGCGAGGAGCAGAAGGAGAAGTACCTGCCGCGCATGGCCACCGGCGAGATCCGCGCGGCCTTCTCGCTGTCGGAGCCCGAGCTCGGCTCCGACGTGCAGGCGATCAAAACGTCTGCCAAGAAGGGCGAGGACGGCGCCTATGAGATCAACGGCCAGAAGATGTGGGTCACCAACGGCCTGCTCTCCGACCTCGTGTTCGTGCTCGTCAAGACCGACCCGAACGCCGAGACGGCGCACAAGGGCATGACCTGCTTCATCGCCGAGAAGGAGGGCGGCGTCGGGGAGAACACGGGCGCCTACGCCGGCCTCGACGGTCCCGCCGAAGCTGAGCAAGATGGGCTACAAGGGCGTCGAGTCGACCGAGCTCGTCTTCGACGGCTACAACTGCCCGGCGGAGAACATCCTCGGCGGCGAGGAGGCGGGGCTCAACAAGGGCTTCGCGCAGATGATGGACGCGCTGGAGGTCGGCCGCGTGAACGTCGCCGCGCGCGGCGTCGGCATCGCCCAGCGCGCGCTCGAGCTGGCGCTGCGCTACTCCCAGGAGCGCAAGACCTTCGGCAAGCCGATCGCCGAGCACCAGGCGATCCAGTTCAAGCTCGCCGACATGGCCACGCAGGTCGACGCGGCGCGCCTGCTCACGCAGCGCGCGGCGCGCCTGAAGGACGCCGGCGAGCGCTCCGACCTCGAGGCCGGGATGGCCAAGCTGTTCGCCTCCGAGGCGGGGCGCTTCTGCGTCGAGGAGTGCTTCCGCATCCACGGCGGCTACGGCTACTCCAAGGAGTACGAGATCGAGCGCCTCTACCGCGACGCGCCGCTGCTGCTGATCGGCGAGGGCACCTCGGAGATCCAGCGCATGGTGATCGGGCGCAAGCTGCTGCAGCGTCATAAGATCTGACACGAACCGCGACAGGCCGACGACGGCCTCAGGAGGGGAGAGACCTACATGGCCGACGACGCCAAGGCTCTGATCGAGCTTGCGACACGCCGCTTCATCGGGGAAGTTCCGGCGCTCGAGCCGATCAAGCTCGTCGTCGGCGTCGAGCTGAAGGGGCGCGGCGACGTGCAGCAGTTCCGCCTGGAGATGCCCGGCGTGAAGGTCACCAAGGGTCCGGCCGCCGACGCGCGCGTGCGCGTCGACATGCGCCGCGAGTTCTTCAACGTGATGGCCCGCGAAGGCAAGGTGGCGGACTGGATCGAGGCCTTCACCTACGGCCAGGCGAAGGCCTCCGGACCCGAGCAGTTCCTGCGCCTGATCATCAACGTCGTCGAGCGCCAGCAGGAGCGCGAGCGCACGCGCAAGGCGCGCCACCACTCCGCATAGCGTGCGATCGCCGCGCCTGCGCGCCGCGCGCTCAGTGGTAGGAGGTGAGCTGCTCGGCCAGGAACGCGAGCGAGCCGAGCAGGAACAGGCACATCACGATGAGGGAGAAGTTTTCGTTCATGGCACCAGGATGGACCATAGCGCGGTTGTCAGCCGCCGTGTTGCGCGCTGGAGTTGACTGTACGGGCGAGGTGTCGCTCGCTCAGGCGAGGATCGCGTCGCCGTCGTAGAGCTTGATGACGCTCACGGCGCCGGCGGGCGCGGCGTCGAGGCACAGGCGGCAGAGCACGCACTCGTCGAGGTTCTGCTCGACGATCTCGAGCGTGCCGTCGTCGGCCTGGGCGAAGATGTCGACCGGGCAGGCCTCGGTCAGCTCGGCGCGCGAGCTCCGCGTCGGCGGCGGCCGCGTCGTCGACCTCGACGGCGATGAAGATCCCGTCGCTTCTCATGCCGCGCTCCTCTCGGCGATCTTCGTCGCGGATCATCTCGGGGATGTCCTCGATCCGCTCGGCGACCGTGATGCCGGCCTCCGCGAGGCGCGCGATCTTCTCGGAGGCGGTGTCCTCCTTGCCTTCGACGATCGTGCCGGCGTGGCCGAAGCTCATGCCCGGCATCTCGTCCATGAAGCGCCCGGCCATGAACGCGACGATCGGCAGGCGCGAGCTGTTCTCGGTGACCCAGCGCGCCAGCTCGGCCTCCATGCGCCCGCCCGGCTCGGTGTAGATGACGATGCCCTGCGTCTGCTCGTCGGCCTCGAACAGCGGCATCAGCTCGGCGTAGGTCGAGCCGATGATCGCGTCGCCGCCGATCGAGACGGCGGTCGACTGGCCGAGGCCGGCGGCGCTGAGCGTCGAGGACATCTCGGTCGTCATGCCGCCGGAGCGCGAGATCACGCCGATCGGGCCGGGCGTGTAGGCCTGCGCGGCGTTCTTCGCCGGGCCGCCGATGCCGCCCATCTTGATCACGTCGGGGACGATGATCCCGAGGCAGTTCGGGCCGATGATGCGCGCGCCGCGCAGCGTCGCGAGCTCGACCATCTCGGCGACGTCGCGGCGCGGGATGCGCTCGGTGACGATCACGATCAGCTTGACGCCGTTCTCGATCGCCTCGAACACGGCGTCCTTGGTGAAGGCGGGGGGGACCGTGACGACCGAGCCGTCGATCGGCGCGCCGTGGTGCTCGACGGCCTGCGCGACCGTGTCGAACACCGGCACGCCGTGCACCTCGCGGCCGAGGCGCCCGGGCGTGACGCCGCCGACGATCTTCGCGCCGGCGCCGTAGTCGAGGCACTCGCGCGTCAGGTTGACGGCCTCGCGGCCGGTGATGCCCTGGACGATGAAGGTCGTGTCGGCGTCGATCAGGATGCTCATGCGGCAGGCGCGGCGGTCCTTCGATCTTCTCGACGGCGCGCCGCGCGGCCTCGTTCAGCGAGACGGAGCGGTCGGCGTAGTCGACGCCGTACTTCTCGAGGATCTTGAAGCCCTCCTCCTCCCAGGCGCCGGGGATGCGGAAGATCGCGATCTTCTCGGCCGGGTCGTGGCCGAGCTCCAGGCAGGCCTTGATCACGCCGCGCGCGACGATGTCCACGCGCGTGTTGGAGACGATCGACATCATCACCGCGATCTTGTCGACGCCGGGCTTCTGCAGCACGAGCTTGGCCAGGCCGCAGGCCTTGGCGACCGAGGGGTTGCCGCCGATCTCGCAGTAGTTGGCGGGCTTGCCGCCGTGCGCGCGGACCGCGTCGAACAGCGTCAGCGAGCCGCCGCCGGCGCCGATCACGAGGCCGAGGTTGCCGTCGAACTCGGTCACGTTGCCGGCCACGCCGCGGTGGTCGGTGGCGTCGACCTCCTCGCCGGCGAGCTCGAACGGCGTCGCCTCGCGCGCCTGGCGCGTCTCCTCGTCGCCGACGCCGAGGTCGGCGAGCAGCTTCTTGTGGCGCCCGCGCGCCTCGTTCTCCATGTCCATGTGCGCGTCGAGCGCGACGAACGAGCCGTCGGCGAGGCGCCCGAGCGGGTTGATCTCGGCGAGCATCATGTCGTTCTCGACGAACAGCTGCGCCAGGCGCGTGACGATCGGCACGAGCTTGTTCAGCGCCGAGCCGGTGACGCCGGTCGAGGCGATCACCTCCTTGGCCTCGAAGTCGCGAGAGCGGCAGGATGTTGGAGAAGTGCCGGCGCCCGACCTTCTCGGGCTGCTCCTCGGCGACCTGCTCGATGTCGATGCCGCCGACGGGCGAGAAGATCATCACGGGCTGCTTGCGCGTGCCGTCCCAGACGACGCCCGCGTAGTACTCCTGCTCGACCTCCGCCTTCGGGTCGACGAGCACGCCGCGCGGCATGTGGCCGTTGATCTCGAGCTGCGAGGATGTCGCGGGCGTGGCTCTCGGCCTCCTCGGGCGTGTCGGCGAACTTGACGCCGCCGGCCTTCATGCGCCCGCCGGTGAGCACCTGCGACTTGATCACGGTCGGGCCGCCGATCCGCTGCGGCGATCTCGCGCGCCTCGGCGGCGTCGGTCGTGAAGCCGTAGTCGGTGACCGGGATGCCGGCGCGCTTGACGATCTCGCGGGCCTCGTACTCGAAGAACCTCATGCGGCGCGGAAGCCTATACGGCGGCGCAGGCGGCGGCGGGCTCGGCTCGGCCGCCTGGCGCCGGGCAACCCGTAGGCCTCGGCCAGCTCGGGATCCTTCGGGCGAGCATCTCGGCGAGGTTGACCATCACCTTGCACTGCTTCCAGGTCGCGTCGTCCTGCATCTTGCCGTCGATCATGTGCACGCCGCGGCCGTCGGGGATCGCCTCGATCACCTTCTTGGCGAAGGCGACCTCGTCGGGGTCGGGCGAGAAGACGCTCTTGGCGATCGCGATCTGGCCCGGGTGCAGCGACCAGGCGCCGACGCAGCCGAGCAGGAAGGAGGCGCGGAACTGCGTCTCGCAGCCCTCGTCGTCGCGGATGTCGCCGTAGGGGCCGTAGAAGGGCAGCGCGCCGACGGACGTGCAGGCGTCGACCATGCGCGCGATCGAGTAGTGCCAGGGGTCCTGCTGGTAGCTCGGCCGCGGCGCGTCGGGGTTCTCGGGGTCGGGGTCGGCGATCGTGCGGTAGCCGGGGTGCCCGCCGCCGACGCGCGTCGTCTTCATGCGCCGCGAGGCGGCGAGGTCGGCCGGGCCGAAGCTCATGCCCTGGATGCGCGGGCTGGCGCCGGCGATCTCCTCGAGGTTGGCCACGCCCTGCGCGGTCTCGAGGACGCGTGGATCAGGATCGGCCGCTCGAGGCCGGCCTTGGCCTCGAGCTGCGCGAGCAGGCGGTCGACGTAGTGGATGTCCCACGGGCCCTCGACCTTGGGGACCATGATCACCTCGAGCTTGTCGCCGATCTCGGTCGACGAGCTGGGTCAGGTCGTCGAGCACCCACGGCGAGGCGAGCTCGTTGACGCGCGTCCACAGCGCCGTGTCGCCGAGCTCCATCTCCTGCCGACCTTGATCAGCCCGGCGCGCGCGGCCTCCTTCTTGTCGAGCGGCACGGCGTCCTCGAGGTTGCCGAGCAGGATGTCGACCTTCGGCGCGATGTCGGGCACCTTCGCGACCATCTTCTCGTTGGAGAAGTCGAGGAAGTGGATCATCCGCGAGGGCTTGAAGGGGATCTCGCGCAGCGGCTCGGGGGCGTCGATGGCGAGGGGCTTGAAGAAGTCGCGGGGGTTGCGCAAGTGTGCTCTCCTAGAGTTGTCTGGAGCCTGCACCGTATCGCCGCGCGGCTGCCCGAGCGGCGGGCGAGCTCTCTAGAGTTCCGCGCCGCAATCAGCCAAGGAGACCCATGAGCGAGACCCAATCCGTCGAGACCGAGCAGGCCGCCCGCGAGGCCAGCGGCGCGCACCCCTACGGCCGCTACCTGGAGGAGTTCGAGGTCGGCGCCGTCTACAAGCACTGGCCCGCCAAGACGGTCACCGAGTCCGACGACCACCTGTTCTGCCTGATCACGATGAACCACCACCCGCTGCACCTCAACGACGTGTACGCGGCCAAATCGCAGCAGGGGCGCAACGTCGTCGTCGGGCCCGCTCGTCTACTCGCTCGCGCTCGGCATGTCGGTCTCGCGACGTCAGCGGCAAGGCGATCGCCAACCTCGCCACCGAAGAGCTCAAGCATCCCGGCGCCGGTCTTCCACGGCGACACGCTGTTCTGCGAGTCCGAGGTGCTGGAGAAGAAGGAGTCGCGCTCCAAGCCCGACCGCGGCACCGTCAAGGTGCACACGCGCGTGCTCAACCAGGACGGCGTGCTCGTGGCGGAGTTCAAGCGCCTGGTGCTCGTGCCGCGCAAGAGTCCCGGGCGACCCGTCGCACGCCGAGGGCAACGTCGAGTAGCACGGCGCCGCATTGGCCGAGATTCTGGAGGCGTGCGATACGCTTTCGGTCTCGCCCACGGATGGGCGTTTTCTGTTTCCCAGAGCCGAAACCGGCCTGGGAGGCAGTCCCGCCGATCGAAGATCGCCACGCGCGTCGATCCCGCCGCCAACGAAGGAGCCGCCCGCAGCCGATGAACACCACCGTTCCCGCCCCCACCAAGAACGAGCGCCTGCTGGCCTGGGTCGAGGAGGTCGCCGCGCTCACCGAACCCGACGAGATCCACTGGTGCGACGGGTCGGCCGAGGAGTACGACCGGCTCTGCCAGGAGCTGGTCGACGCGGGCACCTTCGAGCGCCTCTCCGACGCCAAGCGCCCGAACTCCTACCTCGCGCTGTCGGACCCCGGCGACGTCGCGCGCGTCGAGGACCGCACCTTCATCTGCTCGGCGACCGAGGACGACGCCGGCCCGACCAACAACTGGCGCGACCCGGCGGAGATGCGCGAGACGCTGAGCGAGCTGTTCAGCGGCTCGATGCGCGGCCGCACGATGTACGTGGTGCCGTTCTCGATGGGGCCGCTCGGCTCCGACAAGAGCCACGTCGGCGTGCAGCTGACCGACTCGCCCTACGTGGCCGTGAACATGCGGATCATGACCCGCATGGGCCAGCGCGCGCTCGACGCGCTCGGCGACGACGGCGAGTTCGTGCCCTGCCTGCACTCGGTCGGCATGCCGCTCGCCGACGGCGTCGGAGGACGTGCCGTGGCCGTGCAACGCCGAGAACAAGTACATCGTGCACTTCCCCGAGACGCGCGAGATCTGGTCCTACGGCTCGGGCTACGGCGGCAACGCGCTGCTCGGCAAGAAGTGCTTCGCGCTGCGCATCGCCTCGGTGATGGCGCGCGACGAGGGCTGGATGGCCGAGCACATGCTGATCCTCAAGCTGACCTCGCCCGAGGGCGAGGTCAAGTACATCACCGGCGCCTTCCCGAGCGCCTGCGGCAAGACCAACCTGGCGATGCTGATCCCGACGCTCGAGGGCTGGACGGTCGAGACGATCGGCGACGACATCGCCTGGATGAAGTTCGGCGACGACGGCCGCCTGTACGCGATCAACCCCGAGGCCGGCTTCTTCGGCGTCGCGCCCGGCACCGGCGAGGAGACCAACCCGAACGCGATCCGCACGATCGAGCGCAACTCGATCTTCACCAACTGCGCGCAAGACCGACGACGGCGACGTGTGGTGGGAGGGCATGACGCACGAGCCGCCCGCGCACCTGATCGACTGGCACGGCAACGACTGGACGCCCGGACTCGGAGACGCCCGCGGCGCATCCGAACGCGCGCTTCACGACGCCCGCCGTCGCAGGACCCGGCGATCGCGCCGGAGTGGGAGGACCCGGCCGGCGTGCCGATCGACGCGATGCTGTTCGGCGGCCGGCGCTCGACGGTCGTGCCGCTCGTGACCGAGGCGCTCGACTGGGAGCACGGCGTGTTCCTCGGCTCGATGATGAGCTCGGAGAAGACCGCCGCCGCGGCCGGCACCGTCGGCGAGCTGCGCTTCGACCCGTTCGCGATGCTGCCGTTCTGCGGCTACAACATGGCCGACTACTTCGCCCACTGGCTGGAGATCGGGCGCACGCCAGGGCGCCAAGCTGCCGAAGATCTTCTACGTCAACTGGTTCCGCAAGGACGAGGACGGCCGCTTCCTGTGGCCGGGCTACGGCGAGAACTCGCGCGTGCTCGCGTGGGTGTTCGCGCGCTGCGCCGGGCACGGCGCGGCGACGCGAGACGCCGATCGGCTGATCCCGCCGGTCGGCGCCGACGGGATCGACACGCGCGGCCTCGACGTCTCCGAACGAGGACGATGTCGCGAGCTGCTGCGCGTCGACGCCGAGGAGTGGAAGGCGCAGCTGCCCCAGTTCCGCGAGCACCTCGCCAGCTTCGACCACCTGCCCGCCGAGCTGAACGCCCAGCTCGACGCGCTCGAAGAGCGCTTGGGCTGACGCTCCCGAGGCAGGTGCGGCCCCTAGAGGGTCGATGGCCAAGCGAGGCAAGACTCGAATGCCCGCCCGCCCCGCGAAGTGTGCACCCGCACACGAGCGACCGAGGACGCCGCCTCGCGCAGCGCCAGCGGCCCTCTAGGCTAGTCGTGGCCGTGGGTCTCGCCTGCCGCTGCCGGCGGGCGCGACTCCTCGGCCAGCGAGGTGATCGTCAGCGAGCCGCGCGCGGAGGACTCGAGCACCTCGGTCGCCTCCTCGAGCGAGCGCGCGTAGAGCTCGACGAGCAGGTGCACGATGATGCGCGCGTCGTCTTCGTGCTTGTGGAAGCGCACGTGGGTGAAGAACTCGCGCACGCCGTGGTCGCCGAAGGCGGCGTAGGAGAGCGCGTCGCCGGCCTCGGGACCGGAGCAGGTCTCGACGTCTTCGGAGTCGACGGTGACGGTGCAGGAGGCGACCCAGGGGGTGCCGGCGATCATCCGTTCCCAGCGGTCCTCGATCGGCTCGACGCGCCCGTTGTTGAAGCCGAGGTGCGGCTGGTCGTGCATGCAGTCCAGGCACTGCACGACCGCCTCCTGGAGCTCGTCGACGACTTCGGCGCGCTCGCCGCGTGTCGGGGTCGATCTTGTGGATCCCCTCGTAGTGGACCTGCACCTCGAGGTCCTGCGACCAGCAGCGGTAGCAGCGCAGCCAGCTGCGCGCGCTTGTCTCGGCCATCGAGCCCTCCATGTAGCGCATTGTAGGCACCGTCTGGGTGTTGGGCGGGGCGGCGCTTGCAGAGCGATTCTCCGAGACCCGATTATTCCTCCGATCGGTCTCCCCACGCGTGTAAATTTGCGCTTATAACCAGGTCTCACGCGCCCTGCGTCGAGGCTCTTCAAACTTCCGACGGGGGTAGACATGCGGCGTGTGGCGATCTTGATGGGCTCGTGTGCGGTGCTGGCGATCATGCTGTTGGCGCCCGCCGGCGCCAACGCTGCGTTCGCGCAATGCCCGCCGGTCAACCATGACACGAGCTGCCAGTTCCTGATCACGGTCACCGACAAAGGCGTGCAGGTCGCACAGGACCCGGCGCAGGGCCCCTACGACGGTGAAGACGATGCGCTGATCGGCATCCAGAACAGCTCCTCCAAGCCGATCGCCTCGATTCCGCTGTCTGCCGAAAACGATCTTTTCGGCTTCGAGTTCGACGGCATCTGCCACCCCGGCACCGGCCCGAACGCACCTGGCTGCGTGATCGCGGCGAAGGACAGCTCCGGGACCCCGAACGAAAACGCTGGCGCGCCGTGCACCTCGGAAGGCAGCTCCTCCTGCGCCTTCCCGTCGCCGGCGGGCGAGCCGGCGGGGGTGACGTTCACGAGCGGCGATCGTCGGCTTTGGCGCAAGCGGTGACGCGGTCACCGGCTATGAGGGTCCAGGCTCCTACTTCACCGGCATCGCCGCCAACTGGAAACAGCGGCGCTCGTCAACTTCTCACCGCCGCTGGCGCCGGGCGCGTCCAGCTACTTCGGGCTGGAGTCGCCGCCGACGGGTAAGACGATCATGGTCGGCAGCCCGACAACGCTGACGACGGCCCTCTCAGGTGGTGGCCAGACCGGGACGACGGTTACCGTCGCGCAGGGGACGCCTGTAACCGACTCGGCGACCGTTGCAGGCGTCGCAGCGGCGACGTCGACCGGCGAAGTCACCTACGCGATCTACAGCGATGCAGCGTGCACCAAGCTCGTCACGCAGGCAGGCGGCGCGCCGGTGAGCAACGGTGCTGCGGGCCCGTCGGCTCCGCAGAGCAAGCTCGCGGCCGGTACCTACTACTGGCTTGCGACCTACTCGGGGGACATCAACAACCAGGCGTCCGTGAGCGCCTGCGGCAGCGAGAAGCTCGTCGTGGCGCGCCACTCCTCCAAACTGGGTCTGCCCTCCAGCAAGAAATGCGTCAGCAAGCGCCACTTCATCGTCCACCCGCGCGCGCCCAAGCACGTCAAGCTGGTGCACATCGAAGTCCGCATCAACGGCAAGCTCGTCAAATCGGGTCCGCTCAGCAAGCGTCACTCGTTCGTCGACCTCCGCGGGCTGCCAAAGGGCACCTTCCACGTGTGAACTGATCACGACCTCATCGACCGGGCCAGCTGTTCGGCGACGGGCGCACGTTCCACACCTGCGTGCCGAAAAAAGGCAAGAAGCACTAGCCCGCGGAGGGAGCAGAAGAGCCCCGCGGCACTGTCAGCCGCGGGGCTCTTTTCATGCGCCGTGCAGGCTTGCTAGTGGTGCTCCTACCCGAACGTGAAGGCGTACGCGCTAATGCCAGGTGCGAAGCGCAGCGAAAGGCGATGCCTTTCGTTGCGTGCTAGCGACACCAGCGTGTAGAGCCGCTGGCGGCGCACCGTGACCACGCCGTCGTGCACGTCGGCGCCCGCGTCGCGCGCGGCGATCGGCCGGCCGTCGAGCAGCACCTGCACCGGCAGCGGCGTTCGCCGGGGAGCTCAGCACGAGGTAGACGTTCTTGGCCTGGAACTCGACGTCGACGCCGGCTGCCGCTCACGGCTGTGGCGGGCTGGCCGGCGATGTTCCAGCTGCCCGAGTAGGCGAAGTCGTTGGTGGCGAGCGCGCCTGTCGGCGCGGCGCCGTAGTCGTGCAGGCCCGACCGTGGCCCGTCGATCCAGCCCTGCGCGCGCTCGGTGCCCAGGTAGGTCTCGGGGGTTGCTTCGCGAGAGGGCACGATCACGCCGCTGCGGGTGGCCCTTGCCGCCGACCGGTGCGCCCGCTTCGGCCAGCAGCGCGCGGATCGCCGTTTCGGTCTTGTCGTAGTCGCCCTCGCCGAAGGCCGCGTAGCGGACCTGGCCGCCCGCGTCGATCAGGTAGTCGGCGGGCCAGTACTCGTTGCCGTAGGCGTTCCAGGTGCCCATGTTGTTGTCCTGGACGACCGGGTAGCGCAGGCCGAACTGGCTGATCGCGTTGGCGACGTTGCCCGCGTCGTGCTCGAAGGCGAACTCGGGCGTCTCGACGCCCACGATCGTCAGGCCGTCGCGGCGGTAGGCGGCGTCCCACGCCTTCAGGTAGGGCAGTGTGCGGATGCAGTTGATGCAGGTGTAGGTCCAGAAGTCGACGAGCACGACCCGTCCGCGCAGCGAGCTGAGCGACAGCGGCTCGTCCGCCCGGCGTGTTGAACCAGCGCTGCGTGTCGGTGAACTCCGGCGCCTGGCCGAGGTCGCGCAGCGAGTGCGCCGTCGCGAGCAGCGTCGAGCGGCTCGCGCCGGGCGCGGCCGTGTGCACGCTCGTGGCCGAGCCGTGACAGGCCGAGGAGCCGTTGGCCGGCGCGAACTTGGCCTGACGGCCGGTGATTTCGTGCAGGCGCCCAGTGATCGCCGAGGAGCACTCGAGCGACGCGGTGAGGTTGACGTCGGGGATGTGGCGCGCGACGAACTGGTCGAAGTTGACGTCGAGGTTCGTGAGGATCGCGACGGCGGTGAGGATCATGATCGCGCCCAGCGCGCGCTGGAGCGGCCGGGCCGCGCCCGGCTTTGCGGATGCGCTCGAACAGCCGCCGGCCACCGAGCGAGAGCGCGAGCAGCACGACCGCCGAGCCGAGCGGCGTAGGCGAGCGCGAGCGTGACGGTCCTGCCCGACGCCGCGCTGACCGAGATCACCGCCGCGAGGATCGGGCTCGCGCAGGGGGTGTAGACGAAGCCGAGCGCGCCGCCGACGAGCAGTCCCGAGGCGAAGCCGTCGCCGCTCGTGCGCGGCCCGAAGCGCGCGAGGCGCGAGAGCGGCGCCTCCAGGCGCGCGGCGACGCTCGGCAGCAGCAGCGTCGAGCCCGAACGCCAGCAGCACGGCGATCGCCACATCGCGCAGCGGATCGCTGCCGAGCCCGACGCCGTCGACGACGTTGGCGACGCCGACGATCGTGATCGTGAAGGTGATCGAGAGCCCGAGCACGATGCCGAGCGGGCGGCGCCTGCCGCCGACGCCGCCGGCGGAGAGCAGCGCGGGCAGCACGGGCAGCACGCACGGGGACAGCGCGGTGCCGGCGCCGGCGAGTATCGCGAAGCCTAGGAGGACGATCATGGCGCTCTGCTTACAGTCTCGCGTGCGGCGTGGGCGTTACATGCCGGTAGCGGTACTGCCAGCGCGCAGATGCGCCCACCTTCAGCGCTTGAGCAGCACGTAGACGGCGCTCGCGGCGAAGGCCATTTGGCCGAAGGACAGCGCCGTGCCGAGGTTCGGCGCCCCGAGCAAGCCGGCGAGTGCGCTGACCACTGCGAAGGCGGCAACGATGATCAGCAGATCACGGATCATGTGCGCCATCCTGCCACGTCTTCGCGGGGCTGGCGCTGCGTTCACGATTGCTTGCGCTCGAGGGCCCTGAGCAGCGCCGGGACCTCCAGGTCCGCGGGCAAACTCTGCAACAGCTGCTCGGCGACGCTGCGCCCGCCGAGCGTGCGCAGCCCGCGCTCGCCGTGCTCGTGCGTGAACTCCAGCAGCGCGCCCGCACGGCGCGCGTGCAGGCGTCTCGCCCCGATGTCGAGTCCCGCGCGGTGCTCCTCGAGCGCCTGCACGAGCTCCTCGATGCCGCGCGGCGGAGGAAGCGAGGACACGCGCGAGCACCGGCGTCGAGCGGGCACCGAGTGAGCGCAGCGCGGCGCTCAGGTCGCGGCGCGTGTTCAGCGCGATCTGACCGAGGTCGGCCTTCGTGACGACGAGCACGTCGGGGATCTCCATGATGCCGGACTTCAGGAACTGCAGCACGTCGCCGCCGCCTGGCTGAACGACGACCAGCACCGTGTCCGCAACGTCGGCGATCTCCGTCTCGGCCTGTCCCGACGCCGACCGTCTCGATCACGACGATGTCGAAGGCGGCCGCGAGCGCATGCGCGGCGGCGCGTGTCGCCCAGGCCAGGCCACCGAGACGCTCCCCCGCGGCCGTGGAGCGGATCAGGACGCCACGATCGCTCGGGTCGAAGTCGATGCGCGCGCGATCGCCGAGCAGCGACCCACCCGATCGTCGCGAGCTCGGATCGACGGCGAGCATCGCGACCGAGCAGTCCCGCTCGCGCCAGCTGTGTAGCAGCGCAGAGAGCAACGTCGACTTGCCCGCACCCGGAGGGCCGGTGACGCCGATCACGTGCGCGGGCGCCTCCCCGCCGAGCGCTGCAGGGGACACCTCGCCGAGGAGGGCCGCGGCCTGCTCGCGGTCACTCGGAGCGGTGCTCTCGAGCAGGTTGAGAGCGGCCGGTGCGGCGGTCAGGTCACGGGCGCGCAGGCGCGCGCCGATCGCGGCCCCGACCCCGCCCGCCGAACCGGGAGACACTCCCTGCGGTCGCATCCCTGAACCGCCCAACGGTGCTTCGCTCACGCGCCGCCGTTGGCGGAGGCGCCGCCTGTGGCGAGCAGCGACTCCTCGGCGCCGGCTCCCACCAGCTCCACGATGTCGCGCATGATGCGGTTGATGTCGAAGTCCTTGGGTGTGTAGATCGCCGCCACGCCGGCCTCGCGTAGCGCGGGGACGTCCTGTTCGGGAATGATGCCGCCGACGACGACGGGAGCCTGCACGCCGGCCTCGCGCAGCGCCTCGATCACGCTCGGGATCAGCTCACGGTGCGAGCCCGAGAGGATCGAGAGGCCGATCACGTGCACCCCCTCCTGCAGGGCCGAGGCGGCGATCTGCGCGGGGGTCAGGCGGATGCCCTCATAGACGACGTCCATCCCGGCGTCGCGCGCACGCACGGCGATCTGCTCGGCGCCATTTGAGTGCCCGTCAAGTCCCGGCTTGCCGACGAGGATCTTCGGTCGGCGCCCGAGCGTCTCCTGCAAGCGCGCGACCTCGCTGCGCAGCTCCGCGAGCTCCTCGCTGCCGGGGGCCGCGGCGGCCTCGCCGACGCCGGTGGGAGCGCGGTAGCTGCCGAAGACCTCGCGTAGGGTGCGCGACCACTCGCCCGTGGTGGCCCCGGCGCGGGCGGCCTCGATCGTCGCGCTCATCAGGTTCTCGGCGTGTGTCTCATCGCCGGCAACCTCTGCAAGTCGCGCGAGCGCGAGATCGACCGCTCCCTGGTCGCGCTCGGAGCGCCAGCGGCGCACGGCCTCGACCTGCTCCGCTTCCACGGCCGGATCCACGACGAGGATGCCGCCCTCGGCATCGGCGGTCAGGGGGGAGACCTCGGACTCGGTGTAGCGGTTCTGCCCGACGACGATCTGCTCGCCGCGCTCGATGCGCCCGATGCGCTCGCGGTGGGAGTCGACGAGCGCGGCCTTCATGTAGGGAACGGCCTCCACGGCGCCGCCGTGCTCGGCGACGACGGACATCTCGGCGCGGGCCCCCTCGAGCAGCTCATCCACGAGCCCTTCCATGACCTTCGAGCCCTCGAAGATGTCGGGGTACTCGAGGATGTCGGTCTCGAAGGCGAGGATCTGCTGGATGCGCAGCGACCACTGCTGATCCCAGGGGCGAGGCAGGCCGAGCGCCTCGTTCCAGGCCGGCAGCTGGATCGCGCGCGCGCGGGCGTCGCGCCCGAGTGTGACGGCGAGCGCCTCGAGCACGATCCGCTGCACGTTGTTCTCGGGTTGGGCCTCGGTCAGCCCGAGCGAGTTGACCTGAACGCCGTAGCGGAAGCGCAGGTGGCGCGGGTCTTCGACGCCGTAGCGCTCGCGCCCGAGCTCCTCCCAAAGGATCGACATCGCACGCAGCTTGGCGTGCTCCTCGATGAAGCGCACGCCGGCGTTGACGAAGAAAGAGATGCGTCCAAAAACCTGTTCCATGCGCGCCTCGCCGTCCTCGGCACGCCCGACGCGCTCGCGTGCGGCGTCGAGCACGGCGATCGCGTTGCTCATCGCGTAGGCGATCTCCTGTACGGGCGTGGCGCCGGCCTCCTGCAGGTGGTAGGAGCAGATGTTGATCGGGTTCCACTTCGGGACGTGCTCGACGGTGTAGGCGATCATGTCCGCGATCAGCCGCATCGAGGGCGCAGGCGGGAAGGCGTAGGTGCCGCGCGCCAGGAACTCCTTAATGATGTCGTTCTGCGTGGTGCCCTGGAGCATCTCCTGGGCGACGCCCTGCTCCTCGGCGGCGACGATGTACAGAGCCAACAGCCATGCGGCGGTGGCGTTGATCGTCATCGAGGTGTTCATCTCACCGAGCGGGATGCCATCCATCAGCGCGGCCATGTCGCCGCGGTGGGAGATCGGCACGCCGACCTTGCCCACCTCGCCCCGGGCGAGCTCGTCGTCGGGGTCATAACCCGTCTGGGTGGGGAGGTCAAAGGCCACCGAGAGTCCCGTCTGGCCCTTCGCGAGGTTGCCTCGATAGAGCTCGTTGGACGCCTTGGCGGTGGAGTGCCCGGCGTAGGTGCGCATCATCCAGGGACGGTCACGCTCGGGCAGGCGCGGCGGGTTCTCGGCGCTCATATCAACATTGTACGGTCGCGCCGCGGGCTTTATCCTTCCGGCGATGGATCAGACGATCGAGGCTCCCCGCAGCGGCGGCCCCGGCACGGGCCTGGGCGGCGAGTGGCGGGTGATCGTTCGCAACGACGACCACAACACCTTCGAGCACGTGGCTCGCACGCTGGCGCGCTTCATCCCCGGCGTGACGCTCGCACGCGGCATGGAGATCGCCAACGTGATCCACAGCTCCGGGCGCGCGGTCGTCTACAGCGGCCACCAGGAGACGGCCGAGCACTACTGGGAGCAGCTGAAGGGCGCGGGGCTCACAATGGCGCCGCTGGAGCAGGGTTAGACCGCGCGGACGCGGGCGCTGGTCCCTCTGTCTGTTGCTGTCGCTAGCGCTCGACGGTCTGGATGCCGTTGGCGTGCCCGTTGGTGGCTTCGGCCGCCTCGGCGCTGAGCCCTCCGCTGCTTGAGAGGTCCCACCAGCCGTAGAGCACCGGGACCTGGTACCAGCTGGAGTGGACTGCGCGGAAGTAGCTCATCTCCTGGCCTTCCCAGAAGCGTTCCCAGTCGAGTTTCTCCTCGAAGGCGGCGAGCTGCTGGAAGCGGTAGCGATCGTCCTGGGAGCGATAGACGGCGTATGAGCTGGCGCCGTAACGCAGTGCCGTCGAGGCAACCGCGCCGAGCTCGCGCTCGAAGTCATCGGCGCGAAAGCCCGTCGCATACCACGGGACGATCACCGTGCCGGCCATCAGGCGCCGACCTCCGCGTGGATCGCGCCGGGTCCATCGGCGGTCTTGCCCTGGCCCTCGGAGTCCGCGCCGACGAGGATCGAGATCTTGCCGAGATGCTTGTTTTCGAGCATCAGCTGGTGCGCTTCGGCGACGCCCTCGAAGCCGAGCGTACGCCACAGCACCGGCTGGATCTGGCCGCTCTCGATCAGCTCGTTGGCCTTCGTGCACTCGTACGCGTTGGCGAAGTGCGAGCCGAGGATCTCCTTCTGGCGCATCCACAGGTAGGCGACGTTGAAGTCGAGGTCCAGGCCCGTCGTGCCGGCGCAGATCACGACTTTGCCGAACGGCTTGACCGTGAAGACCGACGTCGGGAAGGTCGCTTTGCCGACGTGCTCGAAGACGATGTCGGGCGCGTCGCCAAGCAGCTCTTTGACACGCTTGGCGAAGGCGCGGGAGACCTTGAAGCGCGCGGCCTCCTCCTCCTCGCTCTCGGTGCCCGTGCGCATCATCCCGTCGAACTCGCCGCGGTCGATGTAGTCGACGGCGCCGAGGCGCTTGACCAGCTCGCCCTTCTCAGCGGAGGAGACGACCCCGACGCTGTGCGCGCCCGCGGCGGCGCAGATCTGTGTCGCGAACACGCCGAGACCGCCGGCCGCGCCCCAGATCAGGACCTTCTGGCCGGCCTGGAGTTTGCAGCGCGTGATCAGCATGCGGTAGGCGGTGAAGTAGACGAGCCCGTAGGAGGCCGACTCCTCCCAGCTCAGCGCCTTGGGCTTGGGCAGTAGCTGCTGCGCCTGGACCTTAGTGAACTGCGCGAAGGAGCCCCAGGTTGTCTCATAGCCCCAGATCCTCTGCGAGGGCGCGGCCATCGGGTCGAGGCCGTGGACCTCGGGGTCCTCGTAGGAGGCCTGGTTGCAGTGCACGACGACCTCATCGCCGGGCTTCCAGCGCGTCACGCCCGCGCCGACCTTCCAGACGACGCCGGAGGCGTCGGAGCCGCCGATGTGGTGGCCGAACTCGGGGTGGTCGCCGTAGCGCATAACCGAGACGGGCTTGCCGAGCGCAGCCCACACGTTGTTGTAGTTCACGCCCGCGGCCATCACGCGCACGATGACCTCGAAGGCGCCCGGCTCGGGCACTTCGATCTCCTCGAGCTGGAAGGCGTCCTTTGGTTCGCCGTAGCGCTCCTCGCGGATGACCCAGGCGGCCATCGTCTTGGGCAGCTCGCCCGGCTCGACATCAACGGATGAGACTGTTTGCAGATCAATTGCCACGTGCGTTGGAACCTCGTCGGTCGGGGTCGGGTTAGGTGCCAGATCCTACCGGGGGCGGGCTTTGCGGTGTGGCGGCCCATCCAAATACTCGCGGGACGCGAGGTGGGCGGCGTAGATCGCGCCCGCTCAACGGTTCTCGCGCCGCCACACCAAACGCAGCCCCGACCAGTCCTCATCGAGCGCCGCGACCTTCACGTCGACGAGTCCCAGCGGCAGGGCGATGTCGCGGATATCCTGCTCGCGGATGTCGCTGTCGTGGCCCGCGGCGCGCCGTGGCCAGGCGGCCCAGATCGCGCCCTCGGGGAAGATCCGTGGCGCGAGCGCGGGGATGCTCTGGCGCAGCGTCGCGAGCTCGGTGTGGAAGGCGACGATCACCGCGGCGTGCTGCTCTGCGCCGGAGCCGTGGGGCTCGGCCGTGACGCTCACCTCCTCGGGCCGATCAGGCACGCTCCAGCCGGGCGGAGCGGCCACGAGCAGCAGCCCATCGCCGGCGCGCACGCCAAGCTTCTTGGCCAGCGGCGTACCCGAGTAGCCCGCCGACTTGCTCACACGCCGACGGGCTCGCGCGCGGTGCTGTGCTCGTGTGCGAGCTCAGGGAGACTCGCCGACTGGTCGCCGAGCGCCAGCGGCGGCCCATCCGCCTCGCCGCTACGTTGCGCGATCAGCAACCAGGCAGCGAGCGCACCGAGTAGGGCGACCGCCGAGCCGAGACGCAGGCCGTCCTGCAGCGCGTAGATGAAGGCGCTGCGACCGGCCTCGAGGATCTGTAGCGAGACGCCGTGCGGCGCTGCGCCCGAGCCGAGCCCGTCGGCGAGCTGCGCGCGCGTGGAGGCGGGCACGGAGGGCAGGAGCTGGTCGAGCTTGGAGCGCCCGAGCGTCGCGACCATCGCGCCGAGCACGGCGACGCCAAAGGTGCCTCCGACCATCCGGTTCATCGAGAGGATTCCGGAGGCGACCCCGGCCTTGGCCTGGGCGACAGCGTTCATCGCGGCCATGCTCATCGGTGACATCACGAAGGCCATGCCGATGCCCATCAGCATGAAGCCGGGCAGCAGCGTGCCGTAGCCGCTCGTGGCCGTGAGCTGTGACTGCCAGAGCAGCGCTCCCGAGACGGCGAGCAGGCCGAAGGTGATCAGCGGGCGCGGCCCCACGCGGTCGGCCAGGCGCCCGGCGAATGGGGCGAGCGCGACGATCATCAGCGTCGAGGGGAGGAAGCGAACGCCTGCCTGTAGTGGCGAGAAGTGCAGCACGTTCTGCATGTAGAGCGCCATGAAGAAGAACATCGCGAGCATCGCGAAGCTGACGATGAAGGCGACGATGTTGGCGCCGAGGAAGGTGCGCGAGCGGAAGAAGCCGAAGTCGACCATCGGCGAGGATTGACGGTGCTCGACCACGCCGAAGGCGCCGAGTCCGAGGAGCGCGACCGCAAACAGGACGATCTCGCGTCCAGAGCCCCAGTGCCAGTTGTTGCCCTCGACGAGCGCGAGCACGAGCGCGGCCAGCCCGACCGTGAGCGTCGCCACACCCGGCAGGTCGATGCGCTGTGCGACCGTCTCATCGCGCGACTCGCGCACGGCGAACAGCGCGACCAGGACGGCGCCCACGGCGACGGGCAGGTTGAGGAAGAAGATCGACTGCCAGCTGACGCTCTCCACGAGCAGGCCGCCGACGACGGGCCCGATCGCGAGCGCCATCGCCGAAACCCCGGCCCAGGTCCCGATCGCCTTGCCGCGCTCGGCAGGCGGGAAGGCGTTCGTGATGATCGAGAGCGTCGCGGGCATCATCATCGCCGAGCCGACGCCCTGCACCGCGCGCCAGGCGACGAGCCAGGTGTCGGTTGTGGAGAAGCCGATCGCGGCGCTTGAGCCGGCGAAGACGACGACGCCGGCCAGGAAGATCTTGCGGCGCCCGAACAGGTCTCCAAGGCGCCCGCCGGTGACGAGCAGCACGGCGAAGGAGAGCGTGTAGGCGTTGACGGTCCACTCCAGCGAGGAGGTGGAGGCGTGCAGGCTGCGCTGGATCGAGGGCAGCGCGACGTTTACCGCGGTGTTGTCGAGCATGATCATGAAGAGGGCGAAGCACATCGCGCCGAGCGCCCACCAGCGGCGGTTGTCCTCGTTCATCTGTAGCGATCTGATTCTCTCGGTCATCGGCCGGCTCCCTTCTCGGTGGGCCTGTAGGCCGCTATGTCTGGACGGCGCGCGAGGATCAGCTCGAGCGCCTGCTGGAGTGCGTCCGCCTCGTCCTCGCCGAATGAATCCATCAGCTCGGCGAGCGCCGACAGGCGCGCGTCGTTGAGTGCCTGCGGCACCTTGCGCCCGGCGTCGGTCAGGCGCACGCGCTTCATGCGCCGGTCCTCGAGCGCTTCATCGCGTCGGACCAGGCCGCGCTCAAAGAGACCATCGACGGCCCTGCTCATCGCCGGCAGCGAGACCCCGAGCGATTCTGCAAGCGCCTTCACAGAACGCTCTTCGCCGTCGGCCTCAAGCGCGCACAGCGTCTTGATCTGCGTGAAGGACAGGTCGAGCTCGGCGATCGCATTGAAGGTGCCAACGTTGGCCGTGCGCAGCAGGTAGGCCGCGAGCGCGAACATGTCGCGTGTCAGTGTCTGGCGGGCGGTGCCGAGCCGGGCAGAGATTGCTTGCATGTGTGCAACTGTATCGCTCGCACAATGGTTACCTCTGTGTCATGCATCACACACAGCTATCCCGGCAGCCGGAGCTGTGGGAGCATCCGCGTCATGTCCAGCACAGCGGCGCTCCTCATCGCGGGCCTCGTGCTGCTCGTGCTGGGGGATGTCGCGGCGGCACGCGCTGTGCTGCGCCGTAAACGACGCAAACGCGGATCGGATTGATCTCCTCTGGAGCTTGAGCCGCCACGCTCAGAGGGCGGGGAAAGGGAGCTCGAGCACCTCGGCGCTGCAAGCCTCCTCGCCGACGCTCACCACGCTGCCCGGCTCGGCCTCGCGGCGCACGAGCGCGAGCGCGATCGGGCCGAGCGTGGGGGAGAGGGCGCTGCTTGAGATCTGACCGACGGCGCGCTCGCCGAGGAAGATCTGGGCGCCGCGCGGGAGCGGCGTCGCGCTGCGTAGCCCGCGTAGGTGACGGTTCGGCTTGCCCTTGTAGAACAGCCGTGCGACGGTCTCCTGACCGACGTAGCAGCCCTTCGTGAAGCTCACTGCGCGCTCGTTAAGACCCGCCTCCTGAGGGATCACGCTGTCGTCGAGGTCGACGCCGTAGCGCGGGCGGCCACGTTCGATGCGCAGGCACTCGGTGGCCTCCTCGCTGACGTCCAGCACGCCGCGTGAGCGCAGCGCGCTCACCAGCGCCTCGGTATCGGCGGCGGCGCACAGCAGGTCGATGCCGAGATCGGTGCGCACCGCGCGGACGCGGATCGAGCCGATCTCGATCTCCCTGTGGGCGTGCTCCACGGCGCCGAGCGCATCGCTCTTCGCGCCCTCGCCGAACGCGATCGCGCCAGCCTCGGGGCCGATCAGCGACAGCAGCCCCAGCTCGAGCGTGCGCTTGTGCAGCTCGACCTCATAGCCGACCTTGAAACGCCGGATCATGTCGAACAGCGCCTGAAGCGCGGAGCGCTCGGTGTCGAGCAGCAGTTCGGTCGGCGTCGCCTCGGCATTCTCGCCAACGGTAAGGATGCGCAGGTCGCCGAGCATCTTGCCCTTGTGCGTGAGGAAGGCCGCATAGCAGCCGTCGCCCGGGGCGAGCGTCGTGAGCTCGTTGGTGACCTGGCCGTTGAGAAACTCGACGGCGCCGCTGCCCGACAGCGCGAGCTTGCCGCGCTCGGAGCGGTCAAGCAGCGCACAGCCGCCGATCAGCGCCTCGCGCTCGCGATCGGAGGTGTGGGTGTCGGTGCCCGCCATGGCTCCGAGAATAGCCACGCTAGGCTTCGCTCTAATGCCGCTCGCCGCGATGTTCCAGCAGATCGTCGACTCCCTGCCCGAGGACTGGACGGACCTGGAGCTGGACATGCGCATCGCCGATGAGTCTCGCTATGTCGAGGCGGCGCTGTACCTGGCGAGTTGCAACGCGCGCCCCTACTCCCATCACGACTGGCACTGGCGGTTGCTCGTCGCGCATCATTTCGGCCACGCCGCCTCGGCGCAAGCGGTGCACGGGGCGCTCGGGCTGCTCGACGACGCGGGCATCGAAGCGGAGCTGGTGCTGCGCGAGACGCGCAGCGGGCGCGTCGAGGTGACACAGATGTGGGGCCGCCCGCAGTCAGCGCGCGAAGAGTTCCGTCGCCTGCGCTCGCAGTAGCGATGGCGCGGCTGCTTGCGCTGAGCGCCGATCTGCTGTTCGGCTCGCGTCTGCAAGCCGACATGGCGATGGCTGGGCACGAGCTGGAGCTGATCAGCGACGAGCGGCGGCTACGCGCGCGCCTGCTCGAGCAGAGCGCGCCGCATGCCGCCGTGTTGATCGCAGACCTCACCGACGATCGTCTGGATGGATCGACGATTCGCGAATCGCTCGCCGCCGAGGGGCTGCTCGGATCGATGAAGACGCTTGCGTTCTACTCGCATGTCGAGGCCGCGGTACGCACGCGCGCGCAGGCGGCGGGCTTCGATCTGGTCGTGCCGCGCTCGCGCATGGCACGCGAAGGGGCAGTGCTCGTCGCGGGGTTGCTCTAGATCCTCTAGGCCGCCTCGGCCTGCGCGCGGCGGCGCAGCGGATGCTGCGGCGCGGCGCCCGGCCCGGCGTGCGCACGCACATCGCGCACCGACAGGCGCTCGCCGCAGCGCTCGCAGATGCGGTGTTCGTCGACCGGACCGCCGCAGTTGCGGTGCTCGAGCAGCACCGGTGGGCCGGCCGCGGTGGCGGCGTGACGGTCGCCCCATTGCATCAGCGCGACGATCGTCGGCCACAGGTCTAGGCCCTTCTCGGTCAGTCGGTATTCGTAGCGCGGCGGGCGCTCCTGGTAGAGGCGCTTCTCGAGCACGCCCTGCTCGATCAGTCGCGTGAGCCGCGTTTGCAGCACGTTGCGCGCGATCCCGAGGTTCTCCTGGATCTCGTCAAAGCGGCGCAGGCCGAGCAGCACGTTGCGCACGATCAGCAGCGACCAGCGCTCGCCGACCACCTCAAGGGTGCCGGCGATGCTGCAAGTTTGGCTTGTGTACTGGTTTCCGAGCATGACCTTGGCTGGAGCATAGCCGAGAAAGTTGCGTGATGCAACCGTTGTGATATGGTCGGTTTCGTCATGCAACGTAAATGGCGCGTCTCACTCATCGTCTGTGTCGGGGTCTTCATGTCGAGCCTCGATCTGTTCATCGTCAACATTGCCTTCCCGGCGATCGGCCACCACTTCGGCGGCGCCTCGCTCGGCTCGCTCTCGTGGATCCTGAGCGGCTACGCGATCGTCTTCGCCGCGCTGCTCGTGCCGGCGGGACGCTGGGCCGACGCCTTCGGGCGCAAGCGCGCCTTCCTGCTCGGGCTGGGCGTGTTTGTGGCGGCCAGCGCGGCCTGTGCGCTTGCGCCGTCGGTGGGCTTCCTGATCGCGGCTCGTATCGTGCAGGCGATCGGCGGTGCGCTGATGCTGCCGACCTCGCTTGGGCTGATGCTCCCCGAGTTCGCTCCCCACGAGCGTCACGTCGCGATCGGCGTGTGGGCCGCCACTGGCGGCATCGCGGCGGCAGCAGGGCCGCCGCTCGGCGGTCTGCTCGTGCAAGCCGACTGGCGTCTGGTGTTCCTCGTCAACGTGCCGGTCGGGCTGCTCGGCCTGGCGTTTGGCATTCGCACGCTCGCCGAGCGCCGTGAGCGGAGCGCGGCGCGACCCGACATCCTCGGCGCGGGCGCGCTGATCGTCGCGATCGGCGCACTCGTGGTGGCGATCGTCAAGGGCCAGGAATGGGGCTGGAGCTCAGCGGTGATCCTTTCCCTGCTGATCGTGACCGCGCTGCTGCTGCCCGCGATCTGGTGGCGCTCGGAACGTCACCCGGCACCGATCGTCGAGCCGGAGATGCTGCGTGTGCGCAGCTTTGGTCTCGCGGTTGGCGCCTCGGTGCTGTTCTTTGCGGGCTTCGGCGCGATGCTGCTCTCCGGCGTCCTGTTTCTGACGTCGGTGTGGCACGAGGGCGTGCTCACGGCCGGGCTGATGCTGTTCCCGGGACCCGCGATGGCGACCACCTTCAGCGTGCCATCGGCACGCTTGGGCGCGCGCTACGGCTATCGGCTGCCGGGCGTGATCGGCTCGCTGATGTTCGCGGCCGGGTCGGTCTGGTTCATCACGCGCACGGGCGATCATCCGGCCTTCCTCACGGAGTACCTGCCGGGATCGATGATCGGCGGTGCCGGCGTGGGTCTCGTGATCCCGACGCTGACCGGGGCGGGCGCTTCCTCGCTGGCACCGGAGCGCTTCGCCACCGGCGCGGCGATCCTCACGATGGGTCGCCAGATCGGCGCGGCGCTCGGGGTGGCAATCCTCGTAGCGGTGCTGGGGACGGCGACGCGCAACGCGGCAGACTTCCACACCGCTTGGCTGATCACCGTAACGGGTGGCCTTGCGACGGGGCTCGCGCTGGCGGCGATCGGACCGCCCGTGCGCGGCCGCCTTGGCGTGCTGATCATTTCCGAGCCGATCGCGGACCCCCTGATCGCCGAGCCGCTCGTCATCGAGGAGGTCGCGTGAGTGCGCGCACGCAGGCACGCGGCACCACGCGCCGGCGGAGCTTTACGTGGGAGGACCCGGCGGCGACGGCGGCGGTGGGGCTCGAGCTGGCCGGCCTGGAGTACATCCAGCAGATCGTCGCCGGTACGCTGGCGCCCCCGCCGATCGCGCGTCTGCTCGACTTCACGATCACCGAGGCCGAGCATGGTCACGCGGTCTTCGCGATCGAGCCTGCGGAGTGGATGTACAACCCGATCGGAATGGTCCACGGCGGCGTGGCCGCGACGATCCTCGACTCGTGCATGGGCTGCGCGGTCCACACCACGCTCCAGGCGGGCGTCGGCTACACGACCACCGACCTACAGGTGCGCTACATCAGCGCGATGGGCAAGGACACCGGTCGGGTGCTCGCTGACGGACGCGTCGTGCACGTGGGCAGGCGCACCGCGACGGCCGAGGCGCGCCTGTGTGCGGAGTCCGATGGGCGGCTGATCGCGCACGCGAGCACCGGCTGCGTGATCTTTCGCTGAGGGCTCTCAGCGGGTTGCGCTACGACGCTTCCTGGACGCTTAGCATTAGCCGGCGTGGCGTTCGAAGAAGGGAGCTCCGCGGCTGAGCGGATGACGATCGCCGACACGCTGGAGCGCATCGGCTTCCTGTCCGGCATCCCGGATACCGAGCAGGATGCGATCATCGAGGCTCTCGCGAGAATTCTGCCCGACGAGCACGATGTCGGTGTCTGCGTCTCCTACGACGATTTCAGCGCGAGCGGCGAGCATCAGGTCCAGGAGCGCACGTGCTCCTTTCTGCGTGTGTTACCGCCAACGTTTGGTAGCTGGCAGGGACCCCCGCTCTCGGCGGCGATCGCAAAGATGCAGATCGTGCTCTGCACGAGCGAGCTGTTGCTCTGGACGTCCTCGCACACGCGAGCCGTAGGCGCCGCCGTCGAAGAGCGAGTTACTGCCTACTCGCTCGGGTTGAGCGAGATCCTCGGGGCTGCGCTCGGCGGCAGGCACAAGGACGTGGCGCAGGTCTGGGTGGACCAGGGACCGACGCTGTCCTTTCATGCCGCGCCGGCCGCGGCTCAGGCGCTGCAGGTTTACGTAGATAGGGCCGCTGGCACCAGCTGAGCGCTGCTCCTGATCATCACTGGTTCGCCAGCGGCCATCCGTAGTGGTTAACTAGTGCGACGCCTGTTCAGCCGGCGCGCGAACTTCACCATCAAGCGTTTCTCTTCAACGAGTGCGGTATGGCGTCTAGCGGCAGGTAGCATGGTCGATGCAACGACAGCCTTACCTGTGCCAGCGCAGTAGGCGATGGCTTCGATTTCGCCTTTTTCTTCGCCGCTATTGGCTGCAATGACTATCCATGCAGAGCGATCTGTCGAGGCTACGCTCAGCTCAGCGGCTACGGCACCGGACTTACCAGTGAAGACGTTGATGCCGCCGCTCACTACATGCTGGCCGATCGGACATACAGCTGCCGAGCCTTCGATTCCTTCGAGTTCAGATTCGGCGCCCTTTTCTGTTCTCGTTGGCATCGGATTATTGAAACCTTCGATTTCTGTAAGCGTGCTCGTGTTCACCGGGCCGGCGGGTCCTGGCGGTCCCATCGGACCAGCTGTGCCAGCGGCACCCGAAGCGCCCAGAGTGCCCGGAGCGCCCGGAGGTCCTTCGGCACCTGCGGCCCCCTGGGGACCTGTAGGTCCTTGAGAGCCCTGAGGTCCAGCAGGGCCCCCGTCGCCGGCTTTACCACGAAGCGCATTGAGAACGCTTGGCTTGATCTCGGACGTGCTGGTGATCAGATAGTGATGGGCAGCTATTGCTGTCCCGCCCAGCGCGAAAAATAGGGCCAGGCAGGCAATGACTGTCCCCGGCGACACGGTGCGTCCCCTCATGTAGTTCCCCCCAATTGACGAGTTCACTTATACGGAATGGCCGGCCGGCAGGCTAGCATGGCGCGCGAGACGCCGGGTGACATCGCGGAAACGGTAAGTCTGCGGGTGTCTGTCATCGTTCCAGAGTGAGAGGTGAGGCGACTGAGCGAGGCTATGTCGCGCGAAGCGTACGAACCCGAGCCAGGAGGTCTGATGAAGCACTACGCGGTTGCCGAACTGGACATCACCGACTCGTCGTGGGTCCGTGACTACGTGGCCGAGGTCACGCCGATGGTCGAACGCCGTGGCGGGCACTATCTGGCGCGCACGGCAACGATCGAGCAGATCGAGGGTGAGCGCACGCCGGCCCAGGTGGTGCTGATCATCGAGTGGCCCTCGAAGCAGGCGGCGGATGAGTTCTATGAGAGCGATGAGTACCGCCCGCATCGCGAAGCGCGCCGTGCAGGAGCGCGCAACGAGTTCCTGATCGTCGCCGGCGAGGATGTAAACGGCGTGGCGAAGATCGCCGAGTAGCCCAAGGCTCGCCGCGGCGCTCAGCTCGGCGTCGTTGCTGCACCGCCGCCGAGGTCAGCGGAGCGCTCGACCAAGGCCGGGTCGAGCGGCACGAGCGCGGCGTTGGCGACGCGCTCAAAGCGTTCGGAGCGATGCCCGGCGCGGCGTGTGAGCGCGGCGCGGATGACCATCCCGTGGCAGACGACGAGCGCCGGCAAGGTGCCGCTCTCGATCTCCGCCAGGGCGGCGTTGACGCGCTCATCTTGTTCGCTGAAGGACTCGCCGCCGGGAAAGCCAAAGTCCGGATCGGCCGAGGCGAAGGCGTCGAAGCGCTCGGGATCTTCGCCACGCACATCGACGAAGCTGCGGTCAGTCCAGTCGCCGGCGTCGGTCTCCATCAGGCGCGCGTCCTCGCGCGGCCCAACGCCTATCCGCTGGGCCACGATGTCGGCCGTTTCGCGGGCGCGGAGCAGAGGACTACACCAGAGCACGCGGAAGTCGTGCGCGGCGGCGCGCTCGGCCAGTTCGTGCGCCTGAGCGCGGCCGGTCTCATCGAGCGGCACGGGCAGATGGCCCTGGAAGCGCCCCTCGCGGTTATAGGCAGTCTGCCCGTGCCGGGCGAGGTAGACGCCGGTGGCGGTGCGCCCGGTCAGGATCGGTCGAAGCGGTCGAGGTCCATGACCTTCTCCCAGGCGGCGGCGAAGTCGCGGAGGAACTTCTCGCCGGCGTCGTCGCAGGCGTAGACCTCCGCTAGCGCGCGCAGCTCGGAGTTCGAGCCGAACACGAGGTCGACCGCGGTGGCGGTCCAGGAGACCTCGCCACTCGCGCGATCGCGCCCCTCATATAGGTTCTCGCCAGCCCGCTTCCACTCCGTGCTCATGTCGAGCAGGTTGAGGAAAAAGTCGTTGCTCAACGTCCCCGGCCGCTTGGTCAGGACCCCGTGTGCCGAGTGCCCAAAGTTTGCGTCGAGCGCACGCAGGCCGCCGATCAGGACGGTCATCTCCGGAGCGCTCAGCGTCAGCATGTAGGCCCGTTCCAGCAGCCCATGCTCGAGGGGGAGATCTTGGCCTGCGCCGAAGTAGTTGCGGAAGCCGTCGATGGTCGGCTCGAGCACGGCGAAGGAATCCGCGTCGGTTTGCTCCTGGGATGCGTCCGTGCGCCCGGGGACGAACGCGACTGAGATTTGGTGCCCAGCATTCTTCGCTGCCTGTTCGACGGCGGCACATCCGCCGAGGACGATCAGATCGGCCAGCGAGACCTGCTTGCCGCCCGCCCGCGAGTCGTTGAACTCCTGCTGAATCTGCTCAAGCGCTCCGAGCGCCGTGGCGAGCTCGGCAGGCTCGTTGACCTCCCAGTCCTTCTGCGGCGCAAGGCGGATCCGCGCGCCGTTGGCGCCGCCGCGCATATCGGTGCCGCGGAAGGAGGCCGCCGCCGACCAGGCGGTGGCGATCAGTCGCGAGATCGAGAGCCCCGAAGCGAGGATCTGCTCCTTCAGCGATGCGATCTCCGCGTCGCCGATCAGCTCGTGATCGACTCCGGGAACGGGGTCTTGCCAGATCTGCGCGGGCGGGATCCAGGGGCCGAGGTAGCGCGACAGGGGGCCCATGTCGCGATGCAGCAGCTTGTACCAGGCCTTCGCGAACGCTTCGGCGAGCTGGTCGGGATTCTCATAGAAGCGTTTCGAGATCGGTCCGTAGACGGGGTCGAGCTTGAGCGCCAGGTCGGTCGTCAACATCATCGGCGCGTGGCGCTTTGAGGGGTCGTGAGCGTCGGGCACCGTGCCCTGGGCCTCGGGGTTCTTCGGGGTCCACTGCTGCGCGCCGGCGGGGCTCTTGGTTAGCTCCCAGTCGTAGCGATAGAGGTTCTCCAGAAAGCCGTTGTCCCAGCGCGTGGGCTCGTTCGTCCACGCGCCCTCCAGGCCGCTCGTGAGCGTCTCGGCGCCGTTGCCGTTGCCGGCGCTGTTCTTCCAGCCGAAGCCCTGCTGCTCGAGCGGGGCGGCCTCGGGCTCGGGGCCGAGGTTGCTCGGATCGACGGCGCCGTGGGTCTTGCCGAAGGTGTGGCCGCCGACGATCAGCGCGACGGTCTCCTCGTCGTTCATCGCCATGCGGGCGAACGTCTCGCGGATGTCCACGGCGGCCGCGAGCGGGTCGGGCTTGCCCCCGGGACCCTCCGGGTTGACGTAGATGAGCCCCATCTGCACGGCGCCGAGCGGCTTGGCCAGCTCGCGCTCGCCGCTGTAGCGCCCTTCGCCCAGCCACTCCTCCTCGCTGCCCCAGAAGATCTCCTCGGGCTCCCAGATGTCCTCGCGCCCAAAGCCGAAGCCGAAGGTCTGGAAGCCCATCGACTTCCATCGCCACGTTGCCGGTGTAGACGAGCAGGTCGGCCCAGGAGATCTTGCGGCCGTACTTCTGCTTGATCGGCCACAGCAGGCGGCGCGCCTTGTCGAGGCTCGCGTTGTCGGGCCAGCTGTTCAGCGGCGCAAAGCGCTGTGCGCCGCTGCCGCCACCGCCCCGCCCGTCGGTGATGCGGTAGGTCCCCGCGGCGTGCCAGCTCATGCGGATGAAAAGCGGTCCGTAGTTGCCGTAGTCCGCCGGCCACCACTCCTGAGAGCTCGACATCAGCTCGATCAGGTCGCTGCGCAGGGCGTCGAGGTCGAGGCGTCGCGAACTCCTTGGCGTAGTCGAAGTCCTCGCCCATCGGGTTCGAGAGCGCGGAGTGCCGATGCAGCATCTTCAGGTCGAGCTGGTTGGGCCACCAGTCGTGGTTCGTCCTGGGACGGGGCACCTCGGGAGTCGGGCTTTCGATCGCCGGGCTCTCGCTCTCGCTGACGCTCTCACTCATGTTGCGCTCGTCCCTTTCTCGTCAAAACCGGGGCTGGTGGACCGCTGCTCCTCACCCGCGGACGGCAGCCCGCGGCGAGCAACGAGGGTACTGATGCAAGCACGAATCCACGATCCTGCCGTGGTGGGGCCGCATGCGGCCCCACCTGGAGCGGCACATGTGCCGCTCCACCGGACGGTGCATGCACCGTCCGGAACCAAATGGGAGGCTGACCGGGTGATCGCCAGCCAGGCCGGCGGTCTGTCGCGTCCTAGACTCCAGCCATGCGGCGCCGCGTCACCTTCTCGCGCAACCTGACGCTCTCGCTGTCGCGGACCTGCCGGTGCTACTGCAAGTACTGCGCCTTCGCCACGCACAAGGCGCACCTCTACTCGCCCGATGAGGTGCTCGAGATCCTCGACGGCGCCGCCAAGCGCCAGATCAAGGAGCTGCTCGTGCTCACCGGCGAGCGCCCTGAGGTCAACCCCGAGGTCCGCGCACGCCTGAACGCCTACGGCCACGCGGACTTCACCGCCTATGTCGTCTGGGTCTGCGAGCGCGCGCTCGAGCGGGGCCTTCTGCCGCACACGAACCTCGGCGTGCTCTCGCGCGAGGACCTGGCGCGGCTGCGCGAGGTCACCGCCTCGCAGGGGCTGATGCTCGAGTCGGTCTCAGAGCGCCTGATGGCAGACCGTGCATGCCGGCTCGCCGACCAAGCATCCCGCGCGCCGCCTGGAGACGATCCGCGCGGCGGGCGAGCTGCAAGATCCCCTTCACCAGCGGCATCCTCGTCGGCATCGGCGAGAGCGAGCAGGAGCGCATCGAATCGCTCGAGGCGATCGCGGCGCTGCACGCCGAGCACGGTCACATCCAGGAGGTGATCCTGCAGAACTTCGTTCCCCACCAGCGCTACTACGGCCAGGAGCCCGCACAGATCGCCGAGGAGGCCGCACGCGAGTACTGGCGCACGGGCGTTGATGAGGACCCCACCCGCCCGCGGCCCGAGCTGCCCCTGCCCGACTGGGCCTGTCCGGTGAGCATCGCGGACATGAAGCGCCTGATCGCTGAGGCGCGCCGCCTGATGCCCGACGTCGGCATCCAGATCCCGCCGAATCTCGCCGACTGGTGGGGCGAGCTCGTCGCGGCCGGCGCGAGCGATCTGGGCGGGCTGAGCGCCAACGGCGATCACATCTCACCCGAGCATCCCTTTCCCTCGCCGCACCAGGTGCGCAAGGAGCTCCAGCGCGACGGCGTCGCGCTGACCGAGCGGCTGTGCGTCTACGCGGACTACATCGACCCCGAGTGGATCGCCCCCGCGGTGCTCGACACGATCAAGGTCAAGTACTGGAGCTTCATCCCGCGCCGCGGCTCGGGGCGCACCGAGCCGCCCGCACCGATCCGCACCGATCTCGTCGCGGGCGCGATCGCCAAGGGCCGCGAGGGCATCGCGCTGAGCTCCGAGGAGCTCACGGCGATGTTCGCCGAGACGCGCGAGGAGGCGATCGAGGAGATGCGCCAGGCGGCCGATGAGCTGCGCGCAGAGCTCGCGGGGGAGACGGTCACGTTCGTCGTCAACCGCAACATCAACGTCTCAAACGTCTGCGTCGTGGGCTGCGCCTTCTGCGGCTTCGGACAGGGCAAGCGCTCGCCTGACGCATACGAGCACGACGAGCAGGAGTTCGTCGCGCGCATCCATGACGCGCTCGCCTACGGCGCCAGCGAGCTCTGCATCCAGTCCGGCATCCACCCCGACTGGACGCTCGAGGACTACCTCGGCTGGCTGCGCCTGGCCAAGGCCACGGCCGCGCGCGAGGGCGTGGAGCTGCACCTGCACGCCTACAGCCCGATGGAGATCGCGCACATGTGCGACATCTCTGGCCTGCCGCCGAGCGAGGTGTTCGCGCGGCTGCGCGACGCAGGCCTCGGCTCGACGCCGGGCACCGCCGCGGAGGTGCTCCACGACGGCGTGCGCGAGCGCATCTCGCCGAACAAGCTGCCCGTTGCGCGCTGGGTGCAGATCATCGAGGCCTCCCACAACGCGGGCCTGCGCTCGACCGCGACGGTCATGTTCGGCCACATCGAGGAGCCCTGGGAGCTCGCCGAGCACATGCGCGTCGTGCGCGAGCTTCAGGAACGCACGGGCGGCATCACCGAGTTCGTGCCGCTCTCCTTCATCCCCTTCCAGACGCTGCTCGGGCGCACGCACGGCGTGCAGGAGATCTCACGCGAGGAGAACCTCAAGCACACCGCCGCCTTCCGCCTCGCGCTTGGGCGCACGATTCCAAGCCTGCAGGCCAGCTGGGTGAAGATGGGCCTCGACGCCGCCACCGAGGCGCTGCGCTGGGGCGTCAACGACCTCGGCGGCACGCTGATGGAGGAGTCGATCAGTCGCCTCGCCGGCAGCTACCACGGCACCAAGCTCGACCCCGAGCAGCTCGTCGCGGCCGCCCACGAGGCGGGTCGTCCCGCCGCCGAGCGCACGACGCTATATGAGATCCGCCGCCGCTACGAGCTGCCCGTAGCGGCCTGAGCGTCGAGAAAGCGCTCGATCGCCTCGAGCAGCATACGGTGGTAGCTGACGCCCACGAGCAGGCTCGCGCGCGCGCCCTGTAGCTCCGCTCGCGCCGGACTCGCATCCGCTCCGAGCGCCTGCAGATACCCCTCGAGCTCGGCGAGCTTGTCCCGGTGCCAGTCGCGCCGCTCGGCGAAGATCGCGACCGGGTCCCCGCCGGCGAAGATCTTCAACACGGCTTCCTCGCGTAGCTGCGGTGGGGCGAGCCCCCCTGAGCTTGCCCATTGCTCAAGCGCGCCGCGCCCCTCCGCCGTCAGCTCATACACCTTGCGCCGTCGCCCGCCCTGCTCCTGGCGCTCGGAGAGCAGCCCGGCCGCGGCGAGGCGGGTCGGCTCGGCGTAGAAGGTCGTATGCGGGACCGGCCAAAAGTTCTCGATCGAGCTTTCGAGTGCCTGCTTGAGGTCATACGGCGAGGAGGGACCGAGCAGCGCGAGCAGGCTCAGCACCGCGTAGGATGTTCCCGTCAAACGGATTGTTCGATTTTGTGGATCTGGCATCGTTTTTTCTGTATAGTACGTTCCGTACTATAGTCGAGGTGTCTCGCGTGTTCGAGACGCCGACCGAGGAGCTGAGATCATGCATGAAAGCGTTTCCGCGGCGAAGACGAGCTCTACTCAGGACAGTTCCCCAACGGACTCTCATCACGACGCGGTGATCGTGGGCGCGAGCCTCGCCGGTTGCGCCGCGGCGATTCTGCTCGCGCGCGCGGGCGCGCGCGTGGTGCTCGTCGAGCAGCGCCCCGACCCCGACGCCTACAAGCGCATCTGCACCCACTACATCCAGTCCTCGGCGATCGACACGCTCGAGCGCATCGGGTTGCTCGAGCCGATGATGCGCGCCGGAGCGGTGCGCTCACGTGGGCGCCTGCGGATGCCCTGGGGCTGGGTCGCGGTGCCTAAGGAGAGCGCGGTCGGCAGCGGCATCAACCTGCGCCGCGAGGTGCTCGATCCAATGATCCGCGAGGCCGCAGCGAGCACGCCGGGCGTCGAGCTCATGCTCGGCTACACCGTGCACGAGCTGCTGCGCGACGGAGAGCTGATCTGCGGTGCGGTGGCGCGCAACAGCGCGGGGGGCGAGCTGCGCCTCAGCTCGAAGCTGCTCGTGGGCGCGGACGGTCGCGGCTCGCGCGTGGCCAAGCTCGCGGGCGTCGCGAGCAAAACCGTTCCGCACGGCCGCGTAGCCTACGGCGGCTATTTTGAAGGGCCGGCGCCGCAAGGCGCACCCGACGCATCGCTGTGGATGCTCGATCCGGACATGGCGGCGGCGTTCCCGACCGACAGCGGACTCACCTTCTACGCCGCGATGCCGATCAAGGCGCACGCCGACCCCTTCCGTGAGGACCCGGAGAAGGCGCTCGTTGAGATGATCAGCGCGCTCCCGGATGCGCCACCGATCGCGGCCTCGCGGATGGTCGCACCGGCGCAGGGCAAGCTCGACATGACAAACGTCGCACACACGCCGAGCGCGCCAGGCCTCGCGCTCGTCGGCGACGCCGCGCTCGCGATCGACCCGCTGTGGGGCGTGGGCTGCGGCTGGGCGCTGCAATCGGCCGGCTGGCTGGCTGACAGCGTCGCGCCGGCGCTCGTCGGCTCCGAGCCGTTGGCGGGCGCGCTGAAGCGCTACCGCCGCCGCCACACACGCGCGCTGCGCGGGCACGCGATGATGATCTACGACTACACGAGCGGGCGCAAGTTCAGCCCGGTGGAGCGGCTGCTGTTCAACTCCGCGGTCCACGACGAGCGGCTGGGGGCGGTCATGGAGGCCTTCGGCTCACGCAGCATCGGCCCTGCGCAGATGCTGCTGCGCGCCGTTCCGCTGGCGCTGAGAACGACCGTGCGCCGCTCGATCTCACGGCGCGGGGCGGACCAACTCGGTGCGATCGCTCCCGCTGGGAGCGACCCATCTTCGCGGAGCCTGTGATGACGCCTGTGATGAGCGCCGTGCGCCACGCGCGTCTGGATGCGGGTGGGACAACGACGCCGCTGATCGAAGCCGGCCCCGAGGGCGCGCGCGAGGCGATCGTCTTCGTGCACGGCAACCCCGGCTCATCGAGCGACTGGACCGCGCTGGTCGAGGCCGTCGGAGAGCTGGGCCGCGCGGTCGCCTTCGACATGCCGGGCTTTGGCCGCGCCGCAGCTCCACCGGACTTTGCCTACGACGTGCCCGCCTACGCAGAGTTCCTCGATCAGGCGTTGGCCGGGCTCGGGATCGAGCGAGCCCACCTCGTGCTGCACGACTTCGGCGGCCCTTTCGGGCTGCAGTGGGGCGTCGAGCACCCGGACGCCTGGGCAAGCGTCGTGTTGATCAACATCGGCGTGATGCCCGGCTACCGGTGGCATTCGATGGCCAAACGCTGGCGCACGCCGCTGCTCGGCGAGCTGGTGCAGGCATGGATCCCGCGCTTCGCCTGGCATCGCGCGATGCAGAAGTCGAGCCCCCGCGGCCTGCCGGAGGCGTTCGTCGAGAAGATGTATGAGGACTACGACAGGGCCACCCGTCAGACGGTGCTGAAGCTCTACCGCGCAACGCCCGATCCGGGGCAGACCTCGAAGGAGCTCGGGGCCGCGACGGTTGCGCTGCAGATGCCGGCGCTCGTCATCTGGGGCGCCGCGGACCCCTTCATCGATGCGGCCTACGCCGAGCGTCAGCGCGAGTTCTTCGCTGTCCAGGAGGTTGTGATCCTCAAGGACAGCAGCCACTGGCCCTTCCAGGATGACCCCGAGCGCGTCGAGCAGGCGATCCTGCCGTTCCTGCGCGAGCAGCTGGGAGCGGCGCAGGGCGCGCGCACGCGCGCCTAGCGTTGGGAGCGCTCAGGGCGCGCGCGAGTCCCTAGCGCGCGAGGCTCTCGACAGCTGCCGCGATCGCGGCTGGATGGGAGTAGGGCTGCATATGCCCGCCGCTCAGCATCTCGAGCGTCGCGTTGGGAAGCGCTCGCGCGATGCGCCGCGCGTAGGTGGGCTTGACCAGTTCATCGCCCGAGCCCTCGATGACCACGCTCGGCGTGGCGATCGCGGCGAGCCCTTTGTCGATCTTCGCGATCACGCCGTTGGCGGCCAGCCGCTCGCCGGCGAAGGCTTCGAGGTTGCCGTGTGTCATGTTGATCGCAAGCAGCCTGTGATGGTGCGCCGTGGCGACGGGCAGTGGATGAAACGCCTTCGCGTCGCCCTGATTCGCGGAGATCGTGTCCAGCAACTGCGCGAAGGTGGCGTTGGCGATCTGGCGGATTACCGGCAGCTGCAGCACGCGCACGAGATGCGCCTGCACGAGATCGAAGCCGCCGACCTTGGTGCCGCCGGCGGCCGCGTCGACGAGCACCAGACCGCGCACCTCACCCGGATAGCGCTCGGCGAACGCGAGCGCGAGCGTGCCGCCGTAGGAGTGCCCAACGAGGATCGGCCGCACAATGTGCAGACGCTCGATCAGCGCCTGCAGCGTGCTCAGCTGCCTGTCGAAGGACACGTATCCGCCGCTTGAGTAGCCGAAGCCGGGGCGGTCGATCGCGATCGTGCGGTGAGCGGCGAGCAGCGGCGTGACGGCGTTGAAGTCTTCCGCCGTACCCGGCAGCCCGTGGATCAACAGCACCGGCGAGCCGCTGCCTGCGCGTTCCAGGTAGTGGATGCGCAACCCGCCGATCCGCACGAAGGAGCCGCTCGGCCTCGGCTCGGCGGGCAGCCGACCATAGGTCCAGTTGAGCACCACGATCGCGAGCGCCGCGAGCGCGAAGGTGCGCAGCAGAAGCTTGCGCACTCAGATCCCCCCTCTCATCTGAGTCGCAGCCTAACGGCCGCGAGCAGCCCCGCACAACCCCTGGTTCCGACTAACGAAACAGATCCTCGTCGAGCTCTCGCACCAGCGCGACGGCACCCGGACCATCCTCCGCGGTCACGTAGCGCTCGAGCCCATCGAGCACGACGACCGGTTCGCGCGAATCCTTGGCGCGGGCGAGGTCCGCGACGGCCGCGGCCGCGTCGGCGACCGCGATCCAGGTCGCGCGCAGTTCCATGCCGCGCGCGTCGCGGCGCCCGCGCCAGTCCTCCAGCGGTTGCATGCCGGCCAGCCCGATCGCGACATCGCTCTGGCCGTGGCGCCAGGCGCGCCCGAAGCTGTCTGTGATCAAGACGCCGAGCTGCGCTCCCGTGAGCTCCCCCAGCCGCGCGCGGATACGGCGAGCGGAGGCGTCGGGGTCGTGCGGCAGCAGGACCAGGCTGTCGGGGTCGGCGCTGTTGGAGGCGTCGACGCCCGCGTTTGCGCACACGAAGCCATGGTGTGTGCGGCAGATCAAAACGCCGCGCTCGGAGCGCAGGATCTCAGCGGACTGATCGAGCACGACCTGGACCGCGCGCGGGTCACGTTCCTGATCGGTGGCGAGCTCCTCGGCGCGCTGTGACGGCGCGACCTCGGCCAGCAGCGCGACGGCGCCCTCGGACTTCGAGACGGCCTTGTGGGCGATCGCCACGAGCTGCCCGTCGCGCAGCTCGGCTCCAAGCGCCGTCGCGACGATCATCTCCGCGAGCTCATCGCCGGTGCGAATCTCGGGCAGCGGCCCGAGCCCGCGGGCACAGACGCTCGCCATCCGCTCGGCTCAGCCGCCCGTTGCAGACAGGGCTTGGGCGTATCGCGGGCGCCCTAGCACCGCGCGCGTGCGCTCAGCGCGCGCCTGCGTATCCGCGAGGCGCTCGCGCAGCTCAGCGAGGTCGGCGCCGGTGTCGATGTCGAGCAGCAGCGAAGACGGCCGCTCGATTCGCCAGCGCACCCCAGCTGCGCGGGCCAGCGCCTCGTGGCGCTCGCAGCTTTCGGGGCCAAAGCTCGGCGCGATCGCCGTCGGGGGGCACAGCAAAAGGCCGTTGGTCCCGGTTCCGTGGCGGTCGGGCACGATCACGACCGCGGGTTCGGGGGAAGCGTTCGGGTCGTCGTCCGCGGCGGCCCCGAGCAGCGCCTGGAGCTCCGTTGGATCGAGCGCGGGGCAGTCGCCGGGAATGCACAGAACACGCTCGATGCCGTCGCTGAGCGCGCGCTCGACGCCGAGTGAGACCGCGGCCGACTGTCCGCTCTCGAGGCTGTCCTCGATGACGGTTGCGCCCAGCGCGCGCGCGACCGCGACAATCGCGGGCTCACGCGTGACGACGATCGTCTGCTCGATCTGGGCGGTCTGCGCGAGCGCACCCAGGACATCGGTGACCATCGCTTCGGCGAGCTCCAGACGCAGGCCGTCCGCGACGCTCGCGCCGAGGCGCTGCTTGGCGCGGGCAAAACGCTTGACGGGCAGGATCGCAGCGGTGCGCATCTGCCGGGCGACGATAGCGGCGAGGGCGAGCCCTCGCCTACCAGTCGAGCAGCATCAGCCCGACGGTCACGCCGGGACCGACGGTGACCATCAGGCCCCGTTCGCCCGGTGCGGGCCGGTCGCGCTCGATCATCCCTTTGAGCACGTACATGATCGACGGCGTGCCGACGTTGCCGTGCGAGGCCAGCGCGCTCCAGCTCGACGCGAGGAGCTCGTCATCGAGCTCGAGCGCGTCGCGCACGTTCTCGATGATCCGCCGCCCGCCGGGGTGCACGATCCAGTGGTCGATCCGCTCGCGGCTGAGGCGGTGGTGGGAGAGGAACGTGTCCACGACCTCCTGCAACCCTTCGCCGGCGAGATCGGGCAGCTCACGCGCGAGATGCAGGTAGCCGTCCTCGCCGCTGAACTCGAGGCGAACCGCGCCAAGGGAGTCGGGGATCTGGTGTACCTGCGAGGCGACGATCGTCGGGCCCTCCGCCTGCGGCTCGGCGGAGAGCAGCGCGGTGGCGCAACCGTCGCCGAAGATCGCCGAGCCGATCACCTTCGCCCGGTGATCGCCCGGTGAGGCCTGTGTGAGGATTCCGCTCATGCTCTCTGCGGCCACGATGAGCGCGTACTTCTCAGGATGGTCGCGCAACGCCTGCGCGGCCAGCCTCATCAGCGGCACGCCGCTCGCGCAGCCGATGCCGGTGAGGTGGTACTTGTCGGTGGTCGGGTCCATCGCGAAGTGGTCGACGAGGCGATGGGCGAGCGTGGGTCCGCCGAGCGAGTAGAGGCTCGCGCTGAGCACCGTGCCGATCCGTGCCGGATCGACGTCGAGCGCCTCGACGGCCCTGATCGAGTGCTGCATCAGATCCTGCTCGATCTGCAGCGCGCGGCCCTGCAGCGTGCGCGCGAGGAAGTCCGGGCTCAGGTCCAGATGACGGGTCTTGACGCCAGAGCGCGCGAAGATCCTCTCAGCGAACTCGTCGCCGGCGAGGCCGAGGCGCTCGAGCACCTGCTCCTGAGAGAGCACCGTCTCGGTGTCTGAGATCGTCAACCCAGTGATACGTGGCCCGGCGCGCCGGGCTTTGAAGCTGCGGCGCGTCGCTTTGGTCGGACGGAGGAGTTGGGTTCCTCCGCGACTGCGGTTCGAGCCGTCCTGCACAGTCGGGACTCCTTGGTTGACGGTGGGCGCCCAGGGCGGACGTTCCAGCTTGGGGCCCCTACGATATTGAAGGTTTCGGCGCTTCCCGGCCTGGTCCGGCGTTCTTATCGAGTTCTTCGCGGCTGCCGACGTCGTTATCATCGCCGTTCTTCGCGTCGCCTCCGCTCGATCCTCTCGGATCTGAGGGGAGAATCTGAGAGGGAGGAGCTTGCAGGAGATGGCACCAGATCCCAACATTCGCCTGATCGGAGCCGGCCTTCCGCGCACGGGCACGCTCACGCAGAAGCTGGCGCTCGAGGAGCTCGGCCTGGGCCCTTGCTACCACTGGGTGAACGTGCTCGCCGACCTCGACCAGGTCGGCCTGTGGATGAGTGCGCTCGACGGCCAAGGCGCCTGGGCAGAGATCTTCGCCGGCCATCACTCCACCGTGGACTGGCCCGGCGGCTACTTCTACGAGGAGCTGATCGACGTCTACCCCGACGCAAAGGTGCTGCTGAGCGTGCGCGACCCGGTCAAGTGGGAGCACAGCTTTCGCGAGACGATCTGGACGATGTGCCACGGCGAGACGCTGATGCCGCTGCTGTCACGCTCACGCGCGCTGATTGACCCACGCTGGGAGCGCTACCTGACGCTCGTCGACCGGATGTTCTGGGGGCCGCAGGGCACCTTCGCGGCGGGTCACGCCGAGCCACAACAGATGATCGAGCAGATGCACGCCCACAACGAGGCGGTCAAGCGCGTCGTCCCGTCGGAGCGCCTGCTCGTGTGGGAGGTGGGCGAAGGTTGGGGGCCGCTCTGCGAGTTCCTCGGCGTCGAGGTGCCCGAGACGCCGCTGCCGCACGCAAACGAGCGCGAGGCGTTCGTCGAACGTGTGATCGCGGCTGCGCTGGACGCGCTGGGCAGCTGGCGTGAGGGCGCGCTCAGCGTCTGAGCGCTTCGGCGAAGGAGAGCGTCTGCGCCGCCAGGCGCGCGCGTCCCGCGGCGTCGTCCATGCGGGTGTCGGTCTGTAGCGTCGCGACGTGCGCGACGTTCTCATCAGCGACGATCCCGTCGAGCAGCTCGCCGTAGAAGTCGGCCACGCCCGCGGCGCTGCATTCGAGCGCCGCAAAGGCCATAAACGCGGCGGTGGGTCCCTTCAGGACCTCGCCGCCGACGATCGGACTGACCGCTACGACGGGCGCGGCGGCGGCGGCGAGCGCCTCGCGGATGCCAGGCACGGCGAGGATCGGCGCGATCGAAGCAAGCGGGTTGGAGGGACCGATCACGATCGTCCCCGCGGCCGCGATCGCCGCGAGCACCTGCGCACTCGGTTTGGCCTGCTCGGCGCCGCGATACTCCACACCCTCGATCAGGCCCTCGGCGCGCTCGCGGATCATGTACTCCTGAAAATTGCACCAGCCCGCCCTCGCGGTGCGGACCCACGTGCGTACCGGGTCATCGCTCATCGGCAGCACCGTCGCGCTCACGCCGATGGCCCGGCTGAGGCGCTCCAGCGCCACGGTCGGCGTGAGGCCCTCGGCGAGCATGCGCGCACGCTCAAGGCACCAGGCGAGGTCGCGGTCGCCGAGGTTGAACCACACCTCGACGCCGAGCGCGCGCAGTGCGTCCATGACGGCGAAGGTGTCATCGGCAAGACCCCAGCCGCGCTCGTCGATCGTGTCTGCGAGCCAGAAGGAGACCAGGTCTGGATCGGGGGAGACGTGCGCGCCGTAGATCTCGATGTCATCGCCCGTGTTGACGAGCACCGTCAGGCGATCGGCGCCGACCGCGTCGAGCATGCCGCGGGCGAGCTTCGCGCCGCCGGTGCCGCCGGCGAGCACGAGGACCCCTTGCTTGCTCAGTCCCAAAGCTTCTCGGGCAGGCTCGTCAGGCGCACGCCGGCGTGCGCCTTGTAGCGCGAGTTGACGGAGATCAACAGCGCGGTCATCGCCTCGGTCGTGCGCGCCATCTCCAGACGGCCGCAGTCGACGCAGCGCAGGCCCTCGATCAGCTCGATCAGGGCCGCGGCCTCGCGCTTGTCGGCGCGCGCGTCGCCGCAAACGAGCACGTCCTGTTCGAGGGGGTGCTCGAGATCGGTGAGCGAGGCGGCGCTGACGGTGTGTAGCGCAGAGACCACGCGCACGCCGTCGGGCACCATCTCCTGTGCCTGTTGCGCGGCCGAGCCCTGCCAGACGCCGAGCATTCGCGTCGCTTTGCCGCTGACGGCGGCCGCGAGCGGCACGGTCGCGTCGATTAGCAGCTGGCCGGCGCTGAGCGTGCCCTTGAGGTTCGTCAGCGTCTCGGACTGGTTGCGGAAAGGCACGCTCAGGATCACGGTCGGAGCTGCCTGCGCGGCCCCGGCGTTGTCGTGAGCGCTGAAGCTGCCCTCGGGGATCGCCGCGGCGGCCCGCTCGGCGGTCTCGCGGGCGCGCTCGACGTCGCGCGAGCCGATCGCGATCGGCACGCCGACACGCGCAAGGCGGATCGCCAAGCCGAAGCCGAGCGCGCCGGATGCTCCGATGACAGCGACGGGGTCGGGCGTGGAGGAGGACAAGGCGGCCGAGTATAGGCTTCGAGACGTGAGGCTCGAGGGAAAGACAGCGCTCATCACCGGCGGCGCCTGCGGGATCGGCGTGGCGAGCGCCCGGAGCTTGGCGAGCGAGGACGTCTCGCACGCGACCGGTCAGACGCTGAACCTCAGCGGCGGCCTGTCGATGTGATGAGCCCCGCCGAGCAACCGCTGCCACGGGCGGTGCGGGTCCGCGAGGTCGGCCCACGCGACGGCTTCCAGAACGAGCCCGAGGTGATCGCGACGGAGCGCAAGGTCGAGCTGATCGACGCGCTCGCGCGCACTGGTCTCAGACGTCTGGAGGTGACGAGCTTCGTGCGCGCGGACGTGATCCCTCAACTGGCCGACGCGGCGGCCGTGCTCGAGCTGATCACGGTGCCGGAGACGGTGGCGCTCAGCGTGCTGATCCCCAACGAGCGCGGGCTCGACACCGCGCTTGAGCTGCGCGAGCGCTTGGGCGCCGCGCAGCCGGCGCGCCGCGCGGCCTTCGATGAGATCAACGTGTTCATGTCCGCATCAGAGACGCACAACCGTAAGAACGTGAACCGCTCGATCGCGGAGTCGCTCGCCGGGCTCGAGAAAGTGCTCACCCGCGCGCGCGCCGCGCGGCTGCGCTGCGAGGCGGTGATCTCGACGTCCTTCGGTTGTCCCTACGAGGGCCACGTCGCGCCTGAGCGCGTGCTCGAGATTGCCGCTGCGCTGAAAGACGCGGGCGCACAGGAGATCGGCTTCGGTGACACGACCGGGATGGCGAACCCGCGCCAGGTGCGCGAGTTCTTCACCGCCGCGCGCGGCGCGCTCGGTGAGGTTGAGCTCACCGCCCATTTCCACAACACGCGCGGACAGGGCCTCGCGAACGTTCTCGCCGCGCTCGAGGCGGGCGTCGAGAGCTTCGAGTCGAGCTTCGGCGAGCTCGGCGGCTGCCCGGTGCCGGCTGGCGCGACAGGCAACATCGCAAGCGAGGACCTCATCTCGATGCTGCACGAGATGGGGATCGAGACGGGGGTAGATCTGCCCGCGTTGCTCGCCTGCTCAGCGCGCGCGCAGGAAATTCTCGGCCGTCCGCTCGGCAGCCACACGCTCGTCGCCGGGCCCGTCGACTGGCACCGCTAGGCGGGCGATGACCGTGGCGTACCTATATACGGGGCACTCGTTGGGTCTCGCTGGGACGATCGCGGTGCTCGTCGCCCTCGCCGTGCGGCTCGGCTGGATGTTCTGGCGGCGACGGAACGGCCGCTAGAGCCGACGGAGCCGACACGCTAGCCGGCGAGCGCGGCCTCGGCCTCAGCCGCTTCGCGGCCGCTCTCGCGTGCGGCGGCCACGCAGAACTCCTGCACGGAGACCTCCATCTCGAGCGTCTGCGCGAGCGCCGGACGCGCGGAGGCGTCGATCACACGCTTGGCGCGCCCGACGGCGATGTGCGAGTTGGCGAGTAGTTCATCGACCAGTGCCTGCGTCGCGTGCTCGAGCTCCTCGGGCGCGACGACGCGGTTGACGAGGCCGATGCGCTCCGCCTCAGAGGCGTCGATCGTGCGCGCGGTCATGATCAGCTCCTTCGCGCGGCCGAGCCCGACAACGGCGGGCAGGCGCGTGGAGCCACCCACGTCGGGGATGATCCCGAACTTGACCTCGGGCAGGCCGAGCTGGGCGTCGCTTGAGGCGATCCGCAGATCACAGCCGAGCGCGACCTCCAGCGCGCCGCCTACGCAGGTGCGGTGGATCTGACAGATGACGGGCTTTGCCATCTCTTCGCAGAGGTTCGCGCAGTCGAGGAAGACCTGGCGGAAGGGACGCAGCATGCCCACCTGCCCGGCCGACGCGGCGAGCTCCCCGAGGTCGACGCCGGCGGAGAAGACGGGCCCTTCGCCGCGCAGCACCACACAGTGCACCTCGACATCGGCAGCGGCTTCGCGCAAGGCGGCGCCGAGCGCCAGCAGGAGCTCCTGGTTCATCGCATTGCGCTTCTCTGGCCGGTTCAGCACGATGTGCCTGACCGCGCCGTGGTCCTCGGTGACGACGATGCTCATCGCTGGCTCCTGACGGTGGTGGAGGGCGCCGCGTAGCAGCGCGCCGCTTACAGATAGGAGCCTACCGCCGCCTGCTCGTGTGTTCATAAGCCGCGTCCGGTGTGTCGCCGACCCGGGCGAGAGCAGCGCGGGGCGTGGTGGGCCATTAGGCTCTGGGGCTCGCAAGGAAAGAACTCGAGCGGAGGATTTATGGCGCAGCAGATCGAGAAGGTGGGAGTGCTCGGCGCAGGCTTGATGGGTCACGGGATCGCCCAGGTCGCCGCCCAGGCCGGCTATCGGGTGGTGCTGCGCGAGGTCGACGAGGCCACCCTGCAGAAGGGGATCGGCAAGATCGAGAAGCAGCTCGCGCGTGCGGTCGAAAAGGAGAAGTCGACCCAGCAGGAGGCCGATGAGGTGCGCGCGCGCATCCAGGGGACGGTCGACTACGGCGATCTCGCCGACTGCGATCTTGTGATCGAGGCGATCACCGAGAACCTCGCGCTGAAGCTCGAGATGTGGTGCGAGCTCGATCAAATCGTCAAGCCGGGAGCGGTGTTTGCGACGAACACCTCGTCGCTGGCCGTGATCGATCAGGCCGCCGTCACCGCTCGCCCCGACCAGTTCGTGGGGCTGCACTACTTCAACCCGGCGCAGGTGATGAAGCTCGTCGAGGTCGTGCGCTGCCTGACCACGAGCGATGCGGCATTCGACACGGCGCTCGAGTTCGCGCGCTCGGAGAAGAAGCTCGCGATCCCGACGAAGGACAAGGCGGGTTTCATCGTCAACCGTCTGCTCGTGCCGTACATGCTCGACGCGATCCGCGCCTACGAAGAGGGTGTCGGCTCGGTCGATGAGATCGATGAGGCGATGAAGGCGGGCGCAGGACACCCGATGGGCCCGCTCACGCTCGCTGACTTCGTCGGCCTGGACACGATGGGCGCGATCTGCGACGTACTGTTCGAGGAGTTCCGTGAGCGACGCTTCGCGCGGCCGCCGACGCTGCGCAAGATGCTTGCGGCTGGCTGGTATGGGCGCAAGGCGGGCATCGGCTTCTACGACTACTCCGGCGAGGCTCCCAAGCCGAACCAGGCGTTCTGAGCCGCGCGGTGGGCGACTCCTCGAACCTGCGTGTCGCCGACGCCGACCGCGAGCAGCTCGCACAGGAGCTGCGCGAGCACATGCTCGCCGGGAGGCTCAGCACGACGGAGTTCGAGGAGCGTCTCGAGCGCGCCTACAAAGCCTCGACGCGCGGTGAAATAGAGGCGCTGAAGGCTGATCTGCCGATGAGCCCGGCGGGCCTCGAGCTGGCCTTGGCCGCACGCAAAACGCACCTGCGTCGACGCCTCGTGCAGGAGGCTGGCGGCGCGGTGGGCGCCTCTGCGCTGTGCGTCGCGATCTGGCTGGCGAGCGGCGCGGACGGCGGCTTCTGGCCGGGCTACGTCATCTTCTTCAGCCTCCTGCCGCTGCTGCGCAACGCCTGGCGCCTGTTCGGCCCCGCGCCGGATCTCGAGGCGGTCGAAGCGCACCTGAGCTCGCGCCGCGCGCGGCGCTTGGCGCGCGAGCATCGCCGCTCGCGCCCGCCGCGACCGCCCAGGCTGTCGCGATGAGCGATCTCAGCGAGGCCGTCGCACGGGGACTCGGCGGTGGGCCTGAGCGCCATCACGACAAGGCGCGCGAGCAGGGCAAGCTCGCGGTGCGCGAGCGCGTCGCGCTGCTCGTGGACGAGGGCTCCTTCGCCGAGGAGGCGCTGCTGGCGAACTGGGATCAGGAGGGGCTCGGTGCCGACGGCGTCGTGACCGGCGTTGGCGCGATCGCGGGTAGGCCGGTCGCGCTGATGGCAAACGATCCGACCGTCAAGGCGGGATCGTGGGGGCCGAAGACGGTCGAGAAGATCCTGCGCATCCAGGAGCGCGCGCTGGCGCTGGAAGTCCCGATGGTCTACCTAGTGGACTCGGCGGGCGCGCGCATCACCGAGCAGGTGCAGATGTTCCCCGGTCGTCGCGGCGCGGGGCGGATCTTCCACAACCAGGTGAAGCTCTCAGGCGTCGTGCCGCAGGTGTGTGTGCTGTTCGGCCCGAGCGCGGCGGGCGGTGCCTACATACCCGCGTTCTGCGACATCGTGATCATGCGCGACGGCAACGCCTCGATGTATCTGGGCTCGCCGCGGATGGCGGAGATGGTGATCGGCGAGAAGGTCAGCCTCGAGGAGATGGGCGGAGCACGCATGCACACCGGTGTCTCCGGCTGTGGGCATCAGCTTGTCAAGAGCGACGAGGAGGGCATCGAGACCGCGCGGCGCTATCTCTCCTACTTGCCGGGCAGCTGGCGCCAGACGCCGCCCGTGGCAGCTGGGCAGGAGCCGGCGGCGCCCCCGCAAGGGGGCTCGATCGCGGCGCTGATCCCAGATGATGAGAACAAGCCGTTCGATATCAAGACGCTGATCGCGGCGCTCGTCGATGAGGGCTCGCTGATGGAGATCCACCCGCGTTGGGCCAAGGAGCTCGTCGTCGGCTTCGCGCGCTTGCAAGGAGAGGTCGTGGGGATCGTGGCCAACCAGCCAAAGCACAAGGGCGGCGTGCTGTTCTCCGACTCGGCCGACAAGGCGGCACGCTTCATCTGGAACTGCAACGCGTTCAACGTGCCGCTGCTGTTCCTCGCCGACGTGCCCGGGCTTCATGATCGGCACGCAGGTCGAGCGCGACGGGATCATCCGCCACGGCGCCAAGATGATCAGCGCGGTCAGCGAGGCGACGGTGCCAAAGATCGCGTGATCGTGCGCAAGGCCTACGGCGCGGGGCTCTACGCGATGGCGGGGCCGGCCTTCGACCCCGACTGCTGCATCGCGCTTCCCGGAGCCTCGATTGCGGTGATGGGTCCGCAGGCGGCGATCAACGCGGTCTACTTCAACCAGCTGCAGGCGATCGAGGACGAGAGCGAGCGCGCGGCGAAGGTGGCGGAGCTACGCAGCGAGTACTCGGCGGACATCGACATCCTGCACCTCGCCTCCGAGCTCGTGATCGATGCGGTGATCGAGCCCGAGGCGCTGCGCGCCGAGCTGATCGTGCGCTTCGGGCACGCGGCGCGCAAGCAGCGCGACTGGCCCGCCAAGCGCAACGCGGTGACACCGGTCTAGATGGTTGGGCGCTAGATTGGCTGCTCAGATGGACACGATCGAGCTCGCCTACGCTGGAATCGCGCGCCAGGCGCAGCTGATCGCCGACGGGACGATCTCCTCGAGCGAGCTCGTGGAGATCTACCTCGAGCGGATCGCACGCCTCGACGTACGCCTGAACTCCTTCCGCGTCGTCTTCGCCGAGCGCGCGCGCCTGGAAGCCGGGCAGGCCGATGCGCGCCGCGCCGCGGGCGCCGAGCGGCCGCTGTTGGGCGTGCCGATCGCGGTCAAGGACGACATCGACGTGGCGGGCGAGGTGACGGCCTACGGCACGAACGCGCACGGCGAGCCGGCGAGTGCGGACGCGGAGGTCGTAAACCGCCTGCGCCAGGCAGGCGCGATCGTGCATCGGCAAGACCAACGTGCCCGAGCTCACCCTGTGGCCGTTTACCGAGACGGCGACCTACGGCGCGACGCGCAACCCCTGGGACCTGCAGCGCGCGCCCGGCGGCTCCAGCGGCGGAAGTGCGGCGGCGGTCGCCGCGGGGCTCGTGGGCGCCGCGCTCGGCTCAGACGGCGCGGGATCGATCCGCATCCCGGCGGCGTGGTGTGGCCTGTTCGGCCTCAAGCCACAGCGCGGGCGCGTCTCGATGGCGCCGCGCCCGCGCGGCTGGCACGGCCTGTCGGTGAACGGCGTGCTCAGCCGCCGCGTCGCCGACACGGCGCTGTTCCACGACGTCGCCTCGGGCACGACCGCGGTCGACCTCGACAGCGCGCCGGCACCGGCGATGGGCTTCGCCGAGGCGGCCGCGAGCGCGCCGGGACGGCTGCGGATCGCCTACTCGCGGCGTGTCCCCTTCGGCGTGGTCTCGCGGCTCGACAGCGATGCAGCACGCGCTTTCGAGGAGACGGTCGAGCTGCTGCGCTCGCTCGGGCACGAGCTCAGCGAGCGCGACCCCGACTACGGTCTCGACACGATCCCGGCGCTGCTCGCGCGCTACCTGCGTGGCGCTCACGACGACGCGGCGGCGCTCGCGCATCCGGAGCGTCTGGAACGGCGCACACGCGAGTTCGCGCGGCTCGGCGGGCTGATCCCGCGGGCGCTGCTCGCGCGCGCGCTCGCCGGCGAGGCGAAGCTCGCGTCGACGGCTCAACAGCGTGCTCGATGAGCACGAGCTGCTGTTGACGCCGGCGACCGCCTCGCCGCCGCCGCGCATCGGCCAGCTGCAGGGGCGCGGCGCGCTCTGGACGCTCAACGCGGTCGCAGGCATGGTCCCCTACAACGGCGTCTGGAACGTCACCGGCCAGCCCGCGGCCGTCGGTCCCGGCGGGCTTCGGCGCCGACGGACTGCCGCGCGGCGTGCAGCTCGTGGCGCGGCCGGGCGACGAGACGCACGATCCTCTCGCTCGCCGCGCAGCTGGAGCGCGAGCGTCCGTGGGCCGAGCAGCGCCCGCCCGGGTTCGCGTGAGCGACGAGGACGGGCTCCTCGACATCGCCGTCGAGGCGGCGCGGATGGCCGGCGGGCTGCTGCTCGAGCGCGTGCGCGCGCGGCGCCGAGCGCGGCGATCACGAGCAAGAGCACGCCGACCGATCTCGTCAGCGAGGCAGACCTCGCCTCCGAGCGGGCGATCCGCGAGCTGCTCGAGCGCAAGGCGCCCGCGAGGACGGCTTCCTCGGCGAGGAGGGCGGCGGCGACGCCGGCACGAGCGGTCTGCAGCTGGGTCGTGGACCCGCTCGACGGGACCGTCAACTTCCTCTTCGGGATTCCTCAGTGGTGCGTGAGCGTGGCGGTGCGCGACGCGCAGGGCACGCTCGCGGGCGCCGTCTATGACCCCAACCGCGACGAGCTGTTCACGGCGACGCGCGAATCGGCCCGGCACGGCTGCTCGGGCCGGCAGGAACGGTCGAGCTGGACGGTGTGAGCGCTGTGGCGAGGAGCTCCGGAGAGGGTCGGGGGCTTGACGGCGGCGATGGTCGCGACCGGCCTCGCCTACGACGCCGACGTGCGCGCGCGCACAGGCCCAGGTGCTCGCGCGGCTGGCGCCGCGCGTCCGCGACATCCGCCGCTTCGGCAGCGCCGCGCTCGACCTCGCGTGGACCGCGGCGGGGCGCTACGACGCCTACTTCGAGCGCACGGTCAAGCCGTGGGACATCGCGGCGGGCGTGCTGATCTGCGAACGCGCGGGTCTCGCCGTGCGCGAGCTCGCCGCTGCGCGAGCGACTGCCCTGGGGCATCCTCGTCCGGCGCCCGCGCTAGCCGATCGACTGCTCGCGCTGCGTCGACGCGAGCTGAGCTCCGCGAGCGAGCTGGATGCGGCGGGTGGGAATCGAACCCACACGCCCTTTCGGACAGGGCCTTTTGAGGGCCCCGCGTCTACCGTTCCGCCACCGCCGCAAGATGGTCGACGCAGGCGAGGATACCCGCCCGCTCAGGCGGGGTGTGGCGGCGCGTCGGCGTAGCCCTCCGCACGCGGCGTCGGGCTCGCGCCGCTCGAGCTCGACGTTCCAGCCCTGCTGGAAGCCGCGCATCGCGAAGGCCACGAGCAGCATCTGCACCGGCACGATCAGCAGCGTGAGCAGGCCGAGCAGGCCCGAGTTGATGCGCGGGCTGCGCAAAGCCGGTTTTGTCGCGGCCGAACCAGCCGGGCCGGCCACGAGCGCGAAGATCCCCAGCAGCACCGCGAGCGCGGAGGCGACGGGAAGCACGCCGCGGTTCCAGCGGCCCGCGAAGAAGGCGAGGGTGAGATAGACGAGCGATGTAGCCGATCTGCACCGGGATCGCGCCCTCGCAGCACGCTCCAGCCGCCGATCGTCACGATCAGGACGAGCGCCGCGCTCACGAGCAGCAGCAGGATCACCGTCGCGCGCGTCGCCTGCACGACCGCCTTGTCGCGGTTCGGATGCGTGATGATCACGCCGCGGCTGCCCCTCGGGGGTCGCGGCCATAACGCCCATGACGATACAAGCTCACGAGGCTGGTGTGTACGCGAACCGCTCCCGAGGAGGAGTGGGCGAAGGGCTCAAACTGAGCTCCATGTGGTCGCGGGCAGTAGTCTGAGTGGCCCGCGCGGGCGTGGTGGAATTGGTAGACACGCCGGCCTTAGGAGCCGGTGGGCGAAAGCCCTTGGAGGTTCGAGTCCTCTCGCCCGCACCAATTGACCGACGTTGGAACCAAGACCCCCAGAGAGACGGGGGTCTTGGCCGTTTCGGGGCCGTTTGGTGTGGGCGTGAGGCGTTGAGCCGCTGCGACTGCGGATGGCCTGGTAAACCGGTGCCTCTTCGCCTTCGAGCATGTCTGTCCGGATGAGTAGCCGAGTGAAGATCGCCTGGCTCATCAACCGGCGTAGCTCAGGATCGCCAGCCAGGTAGATCGCATGACAGCCCTGGATGATGGAGAGTGCCTCATCGAGCGCTTCCTGGGTCTCCCCTGCTTCGTGGGTGGCTGAGTCGATCCAGCGGCGGGCTTGGGTGGGCTCGGCTTCGATGCGCTCCTGCTCGGCTTGGAGCACCTCCTCATCGACGCCGCCTCGATAGAACAGTTGAAGGAGCTTTTGCTGCTCGTTCTGGAGATCTCGCAGCTTGCGTTTGTGGCGCTCGGATTGCTTGCGGGCGACCTCAAGCCGCACCCCAACCTGTTCCTTGAGCTCACGCCGGACATCCTCGCTCTCGGCGGCCGTCAGCTCGATCATGCGGTAGTAGCGCTCGATGGCACGTTCGACGGCGTCGACCGCCATGTAGCGGGCACCGCAGCTTGGGCGACGAGCCTGGTGGCTAAGACAGCTGAAGTACTCATAGACCCCGCCATTTGCCGCGATGACGGCCGTAGATCAGCCGTCCGCCACAGTGTCCGCAGAAGATTGAGCCCTTGAGGTAGTGGGCGTACTTCTTGGTGCGATCCCCTGAGAGCCGGTGCGCGTCCAACGTGCTGCACCTTCTCAAAGACCGCTGGATCGATGATCGCCTTGTGACGACCCTCGCGCTTAACGCCCGCACGGGTCACGATCCCTATGTAGTAATCGTCGCGCAGCATCGTGTAGACGCCGTTGCGGCTGAGCGGTTTAGGGGGCCGCTTCGGTGTTGGGCGAGTCCGCAGGCCGACCTGCTCAAGCATCTCGCGCAGCGTCGTGATCGAGTACTCGCCGGTGGCGAACGCCTCAAAGCCCAACTGCACCAGCTCAACGCGCTCGGGATCGGTGGCGATCGAGCGGACCTCCTTCCCGTTGAGCATCTCTCGAGTGTTCAGGTAGCCGATACGGGCCGCACCGTGGGTGCCGCCGTCAGCGAACTTGCGTTCCAATCCCATCCTGACCTTCTGGGCGTCGCCACGGGAGCGAAACGCATGAACGCTGGCCATGATCCCAAACATGAACGTCCCCTGCGGGCTGTCATCAACGCGCTCAAGGGTCGACTCCAGCTTAGTGCCGTGGCTCCTGATCTCGCCTAGTAGCCAGAAGGCGTCCACCTCCTCCCGAGCGACCTTAGACAGGTCGTGGAAGATGGCAAATGTGGCTCGCAGCGTAGGAAGCTCCGAGACCACCGACTTGCTACTAAGCAAGTAGAAGCGTGTTGATTCGTGCGGACAAGGTCCCGGAGCCAAAGCCTGCCGAGAGGTTCGCGCAGCGCCGATTGTGCGACGCGACGCTTTCGCGGGTGCCGTGCTGAAAACGGGCTGGGCGGTTAGTCAAGGCGCAGTCGACAGCGACGTGACCAAAGGTCCGTTGCTGCGAAGGAGGTACTCGCTCGCGCAGAGGCAATCCCCTTCATCGGTCGAGGCGAGAGTCCACCCGGTGCCGCCGTCGATGGGATAGACGTTCCAGCCAGCAGCGACCTCCGCCCCGGTGTGGCCGTCAATAACGATCCGACCGCCTACGTATTCGACGCCTTCCCAGTGGGAAGTATCGACCCAGACATCGTCGTCTGCGACACCGAATGCGCGAAGCGGCTGGCTCGGCGTCGCAGTAAAGACAGTCTGCCAATTCGTCGTCGACACAAAATACGAGTAGCCTTGGTTCTGCACCACGGTGAGATCGCTGCGTGGACCAGGGTGCAGAAATTCAGTGGTTTGTACCCCCGCTTCGGCAGTGTCTTCACCGAGCTGCAACGGGGCAGTCAGCGGACCGGTCCCGTAGAATGCGCCAGAATCCGGGATTCCCACCACGGCACCGTCAAAATAGGTGCGCGAAGAGTTGTCGATGCCGTGGAGACAGGGGGTCTTAGTCAGTACGGCCTCCGTGGCCACGTCAACGATGTACGCCGTGGGACATTTGTCTTCCGCCCCTTCGTAGCCCTCAAGCAGCAGACGGCCTCCCAGAGTCGCGCCGACCGGGAATGACACCGCGCCTGGGAGTGGTGCGTGTGTGACGTTACCGGCCGCATCTACCGTTGTGAAGTCGGGACCGATGAGACGGACAGCTCCGCCAATGTATGCGACAAGCTGATCTCCGTGCGCAAGTTCTGCTTCGAAGGGGGCACTCGTCCCAAGATGCTGACCCGTCGAAACGTCGAATACGGAAAAGTAGCCCTCGTTGTGGCGTGGATTGATGCCTTCTTCTGGGAAGGTGACATCGAGTAGGACGACGGCGAGCCCCAACGGATGTTCGGGAGAAGCTTCCGTGACAAGCGTCCCTGATACTTCGGGCGTTGTCCCCGCAGGGAGGCCTTCAGCGAGGGCTATCCGTACCAGCCCGCCGGAACGCGTTCCGATCGCCCAGAGATATCCTCCGCCAGTGAAGCCGTTGCCGTCCTCGGAAAGCACGATGCCGGTATCGCTTACTGCGAGGGCAGTGCCTGGGAGAGAGATCCACGTGGGCGACGGGGGTGGTGGTGGAGGTGGTGGAGGTGGTGGAGGAAGAGGATGAGGATGCGGGAGGTTGTGGAAGCCACGGTCGTTCTTGGCGCACCGCACAGCTGCCCAGCGCGTGAAGATGTGCCTGTTGAAGCGGATGCAGCGGCCGTCACGTATCACGGCGCGCGCAATCGCTTGCTCATGACGCGACTCGGCCCATGAGGCGAGGAACCGGCCTACCGAGGGCGCCGCGGCACAGGCAAGTCCAGCGAGCCGGCCAGCGACCTTAACGGCCACACCGAGTAGATCAGCTGTGAAGCCACAGGCCACTACTAGATCTGTCTCGGCGTCGTGATTGGCCGCGAGCGCAGCGCCCGAGCAGCTGCCATCGAGGAACAACGCAGCATCGCGATACTTATGGGGGATTGCCTGCACGAGCAACGCGCACGCCATGCCGGCTGTAACAGTCATGTGCGTGGAGGCGCGCTGGCCAAATCCGTCGCAGACTACGAGCTGAACGCTTCGCTGACGGTTGAAGAACGTGCTTCGGCCACGAGTAGTGCTGTGCGCGGACGGAAACGCCGAGTAGCAAGGATCTGGGATGTGGCGGTGCTGGGCTCGCGCACTGGCCGTGGGTGGCAGCACTCCGAGCAGGCAAATCGCCAGAATCAGTCCCGCGAGCCTCGAAGCCGAGAGGCACCGAAGCTTGGAGCGACCCTTGCACGCCCCATCTCCGGCCAAGAATTGAGCCAATGGCACCCCTCGCTCCACAGCGCCAACGGCGTTCAGCATGTCTGAACTACTATCACAAAGGTTGGGCCGCGGGGAGATCCGAGCCATCGCGGCTGAAGCACGATTCGCACTAACCGGGCGAGACGTATATTGCCGCTTGTGCGACACGGCTACGGGCCGCAACTCCTCGTGATGATCTCCAAGTCTCTAGCTCAGCCGCCGTCGATGGCGACTCCGGCATGATGCCTTGCCACAAGTCTCCGCACCGCTACGAAACAATCGCCGTCGCCTGGCACTCGGGACAACGAATCACCGTCTTCCGCTTCCATGAGAGAACGACGCTTCCGGCTTCTCAGGCACACGAATCTCGATGGGCTCATTAGCGGCGAGGGCTCTCAGCACCGCGTCAACCCGCTTGTATAAGCCGGCTAAGGCACCGCCAAGCCAGTAACCCGGACCGTGTTCGGCGGAGGCTTGCTTGCCATCTGCCGCAGGCGACACCGCATGCCTCGCGCAGGGACTGCTCGGAAACGGACCGCCGCATCACAGAGCACCGATTTGCCGGGATAGAAAGAGCAGAAGTATCCCGAGGGCAGTCGGTTAAGTCAGCCCACTGCACCGGCCTCTACCAGGTTGACCACAGGCACTCTCCGGCCACCGCAACCGGCCTACGCGGGGCGACATCGAATCTGAAGCGACGACCACACCATATTAGGTTTTGCTAAAATGACTGCGATGCCGCGCCCCAGCGCAAGTCAAGACGTCTTTCACGCCATCGCAGACGGCAATCGCCGGGTGCTTATCGACTTGATGGATGAGGGACCCCGCGCGGTGGGTGAGCTCGTGGAAGGGTCGGGGCTGTCCTACTCAGCGACCTCGCAGCATCTCGCGATTCTGCGCCGCGCCGAGCTCGTCAGCAGCGAGACCGCGGGGCGGCTTCGCATCTACCGGCTTCATCCCGCGCGACTCGGAGAGGTGCATGACTGGTCGGCGCGCTACAGCGAGTTCTGGCGCGACCGGCTCGACTCGCTGGGTCAGCTACTCGGAGAACAGCCATGAGGCTGGACATCTCAATGGATGAGCTGTTCCCGGTGCCGATCGAGCGCGTCTGGCATGCGTTGACGGATGTGCGGATGATCGAGCGCTGGCTGATGAGCACGGATGGTTATGAGGCGAGGGTTGGGGTGCGGTTCACGTTGCGTGAGACGCCGCGTGCGGACTGTGCGGGACAGGTCGAGTGCGAGGTGCTCGAGCTCTCATCGCCGCATCGCATGGTTTGGTCGTGGCGTGGGGCTGAGGATCCCGCGAGCACTCGCCTTCTCATCGAGCTGGCGAGCGAGGGCGAACGGACCCGTTTGAAACTGCGACACACAGGCGAGGCCGACGAGCGGACCGCCAGGCGTACGACGGCCGGATGGACCGGCAAGCTCGCAGCGCTCGTCGAGCTGCTCACGACAAAAGGAGATGACGAGAATGGCTGAGCCGCTACACACCGCCCGGTTTCCGGGTGAGAGCGAGGAGTATCGGCGCGCACGCGATGAGCTGCTGGAGGCCGAGATCGAGTTGCGCCGGCATACCGAGGCGGTGGCCGCCAAGCGCCGCGCGCTGCCGCTGGGCGGCGTCGTGCCGGAGGACTACCGCTTTGAGGAGGTCGCAGGCAGCGGAGGCGAGGTCCGCTTCTCAGAGCTCTTCGCGGCGGGCAAGGATACGCTCGTCGTCTACAGCTTCATGTTCCCGCGCTCAGCCGGCGACACGCGGCCGGCACCGGCCGGTGAGACGGGCAAGCTGGCGCTCACGCAGACGCCATGCGCGTCCTGCACCTCGATCCTCGACTCGCTCGACGGTGCCGCGGCCCACCTCGACCAACGGCTCAACGTCGTCGTGGTCGCGAAGTCAGATCCCGAGCGAATCGGCACCTTCGCGCGCGAGCGTGGATGGCGAAACCTGCACCTGCTCTCCTCGCAGAACAACGCCTACAACCGCGACTACCAAGCCGAAACCGCGGAAGGCGCACAGATGCCGATTCTGAACGTGTTCCTGCGCGACGGCGAGCAGCTTCGGCATGCCTGGGCCACCGAGCTGATGTTCGCGCCGCGCGAGGAAGGCGAGGACCCTAGGCATGTCGACGCGATCTGGCCACTCTGGAGCGTGCTCGATATGACACCGGGAGGGCGCGGAACGGAGCGTGCCTTTCCCTGCCTGCGATACGGCTGAGAGCATGGAGCGGCAACCGTTCGCTTCATACCGAGGGATCGACTGGGGTCAACTCAGCGGGCAAGCGGCGCTCGCTGGAGCGTTGCTTGCGCTGGCGGGCGCGGCGTGGGTCGCGACCGATTTGAGGATGGCCGGGATGGACGCGGGTCCCGGAACAGATCCGGGTGCGCTCGGTTTCTTTCTCAGCACCTGGGTCGTGATGATGGCCGCGATGATGCTCCCGGCCGTCATGCCGATGGTGCTGGCATATCGCACCGTGCAGCATCAACGCGCTGCTCACCGCGCAAGCACGAACGCCGGCGACATAGGGCTGTTCCTCGCCGGCTATCTCGCCGTTTGGGCCGCCGCGGGATTGCTCGGCTATGCGCTGCTCGAGGCGGCGCGCCACCTCGACGGTGCGATCTTCGCGTGGCATCGCGCGGGCCGCTACACCGCGGCGGGCGTGCTCCTCGCGGCCGCGCTCTATCAGCTCACGCCGTCCAAGCAAGCGTGCCTGAGCAAATGTCGAAGCCGGCGCGCATTCCTCACGGAAGGCTGGCGCGACGGTCTGGGCGGGGCGCTACATACCGGGATCGAGCACGGCGCTTGGTGCGTGGGGTGCTGCTGGGGGTTGATGGCCGCACTGTTCGCGCTCGGAGCAATGAGCATCGACTGGATGGTTGTGGTCGCCGTGTTGATCGCCCTCGAGCGGCTCTTGCCCTGGCGCGCGCTCGCTACGGCCGCCGTCGCCACGCTGCTCGCCGCCCTCGCGCTCGGCGTGGCCGGCGCACCTTGGCGCGTCCCCATGCTCACCATTCCCGGTGGCGCGACAGCGATGCGCGCGATGGGCTCCTCACAGGCCCATGGCAGACAGATGCCGCAGGAAGCGCACATGCCAGCCGAAGCGCACAGGTAGCGGACCCGCGAGCACCTCCTTCGTAGGTCGTTGTGTGACGCTTGCGTCGAGCAGCCAGCTCAGCTCTGCTGGTCGACCCACTGAATGATCGCGCGCGCCGGCGTGATGACGGTGCCGTCGGTGAGCTTCAAGGCGGGCAGCTTCTCCCCGCCTGTTTGCTTGCGCAGCTCCTCGCGCGAGCCTTTGCGCAGGAACGGAATCGGGCTGCCATGCGCGGCGACGACCTTCTCGTACTCGATACCCGCGGCGTGAAGCGCCTCTTGGACACGTCGACAGGGGTGAATCCGCGGTCCGCCTTCATCTCCGTGACACACGTACAGTGTCGGCTTGGTACTCATCTGCCCACCTCCTCGGTGAAAGGGCAAGCTCTTGCGAGCGCTCAATTAGCGGTCGAGCGGGATCGCCGACCGCGTCAGGCATCGCATTATGTCGAGCCGAACGCGACCGAGAAGCCAGGACGCGGGTGCTCGGCGCGGAAAGCCGATCGCTCAGGGGAGCGGGCGCCAGCGTCTCGCGCTGGACGTACCATGCCGCTTCGATCGGGCTTGAGGAAGTGCTCTTCGCGTGAGCCTGACACGGACGAAGTTGTTGGCGACCAGCCCGAGCAGCGCGGTCCCCGTTGGCGTTCCCGAGCAGTTGACGGGCGTCGTGATGGGGCCATTTATGACCACGTCGTTCTGCGCGACGATCGCGAGGGACTTTTGTATTTGCCGTGCACATACATGTTGCCGCAGTTCGTGTCCAACGAGTAGATGGGGCTCGGGTCGAAGTGAGTGAATTTTTCGCAGCCGCCTCTGACGTAGATCACGCCACTCGCCCGGCTGGTCACGTCGAATCCAGTGAGGACGCCCATCACGATCAGCGCAACAGCAGGGCGCTGATGATGACCTCGACCAGGACGAAGCCGGCCTCGTCGCAAATGGGAGCCTCGGTGCGGGAGACCAGAGCGGGGTCATGGTCGCATCGGCTCGACCTAACTCGGGATTCCTTGACATGGCAAGGGTCCTGTTTGAGCGCGAGCACGGCGCTTCGACGCTTTGCGAGACGCGGTCAGCCCCTACAATCCACTCCCCGAGGGGGACTGGTGTATCGGTAACACGGTGGTCTCCAAAACCGCAACGCGAGGTTCGACTCCTCGGTCCCCCGCTCAGGAAAAGACCCCGGAAGGCGGGGTCTTTTTCGCTTGCGAGAGCCGTTTTAGCGGTCCTGCTGGGATCGGGCCCAGCCGGTGCGCGCTCTCATTTTGGAGCCTCGAGCCATCCGCGAACGGGTCCTCTGGGGGCCACGCCGCGGCGTCGCACCGCGGTCGAGGCTGCCCAGTTCCGCGCGACTTGGAAAGGAATTTCGCCGCCGTCCAGTGTCTGGGAGTGGGGTGCGGTGGTGGAGTGCTGCTCGGCGTCCTGTTGCGCGTCCTACACCGTGACATCGAGAGCTCGTCATGTGCTAATCTCCATAAATCTGATCTACAAACTAGGGTTCACATGAGGATCGACGTCCATCAACATTTCTGGAGCGAGCCGCTGGTGGAGGCGCTGGCGGCACGCAGTGAGCTGCCCTTCGTACGCCGGGAGAGCGGGCTAACGGTGCTCTACCTCGCGGGCGAGCGCCCCTATGTGATCGATCTGGCCGGCGAGGAGTCGGCCGGTCGGCGCGCGCTTGTCGAGCGCGATAGCCTCGACGGCGCGCTGATCTGCCTTTCCAGTCCCCTCGGCATCGAGCGTCTACCGCGCTGCGAGGCGCTCGCGTTGCTCGATGCCTACCACGACGGCGCGCTGGCTCTCGGCGCGCCCTTTGGCGTGTGGGGCGCGATCGCGCTGGAGTGCCCCGACCCCGATGACGTGGACCGCGCGCTGGCACGGGGCTGCGTCGGGATCTCGCTGCCCGCAGGTGCGCTCGCCGGTGTCGAGCGGATTGCCGCGTTGCGCGGTGTTCTGCGGCGCCTCGAGGTGCACGACGCGCCGCTGTTCGTTCATCCGGGTCCAGGGCTGAGCGAGGAGACCCCCCGCCACGGTGGCGAGTGCTCGCTGTCGGACCCGCTGTGGTGGGCGGCGCTCACCGGCTACGTCGCCGGCATGCAGGCGGCATGGCATGCGTTCATCGCCGCTGGGCGCGGCGCCCACCCGCGCCTGCGTGTGATCTTCGCGATGCTCGCGGGCCTCGCGCCGCTGCAAGCTGAGCGCCTGATCTCTCGCGGCGGCCCCAACGCGGCGCCGGCTGACCAGCTCGTTTTCTATGAGACGTCCTCCTACGGACCCGAGGCTGTGCGCGCGCTCAGCCTGCTCGTCGGTCGTGAGCAGCTGCTTTACGGCTCGGACCGTCCCGTGGTCGAGCCGGGGCGCCACGGCGAGCCGACCTCCCTCGATTGGGGCCCGCTGATCGAGGCCTCGCAGCGTGCGCTGGGGCTCCCTGAACGCGGTGCTCGCCTGATGGGCGTCAATGCCGCAACGTTGCCGCCGCACGCAATACCGCATGACGCGGCGGTGAGCGCCGAGGAGCTGGCCGCGATTCCTCGACCACGGGGACGCGACCTCACTGCGATCGAGCTCGAGGAGTTCGTCAAGGAGCTTGCCGATCGGCCCGAACTGTGGATCGAGCTCGTCAAGCACGACAGCAGCCAGCGGGTCTATGAGGAGTTGCTAAGCGACGCGCACCTGACGGCCTGGCTGATCTGCTGGATGGACGACCAGGACACGGGCTTCCACGACCACGACGTCTCCGCGGGCGCTGTGGCGGTCGTCAGCGGTGCGGTGCGCGAGGAGCGCCTGTGCGTCGATGGTCCTGCGGCCCGGCGTGCGTACGTGGCCGGCGAGAGCTTCCACTTCGGTCCCACCGACATTCACCGCGTGCGCCATGCCGGTGCGGATCCGGCGGTGACGCTGCACGTCTACTCGCCGCCGCTGTTGCGGATGGGCGCTTACCTGATCGGCGAGGACGGTGTGCTCGCTCGCCACAGCAAGCCCTGCAGTGAGGAGCTGCGACCGCTCGAGCGGTCCTAGATGGTTGATTTCACGAGGCTGCACCGCCGGACGCACGCCTGGCCTTCGCCTGCCGTCGTCCTCGGCCTTGCCCTTGCCGGCCGATCTGTGATCGGTAGCAAGGGCTTCGGCCTGCGTTCTCGGCAGACTCGACCATCCGCACCCCCGGAAAAACGGCACACCCTCGTGAAATCAACCATCTAGCCGCCCTGCTTGGCGCCGGCGCGCACCTCGACGCCGCTCTCGCCGGCGACCAGGATCGTGCTCGTCAGCTCGGGCGCGAAGAGGCCGTGGTCGACGACACCCGGCGTCGCGCTGAGCCTCGCGGCGAGTGCGCCCGGATCACCGATCGGCCCTTCGTAGTCGGCGATCAGGCCGCCGTCGGGCGAAGCGGGCACATCGCGCAGGCTCGCGGGGGAGAGGGCGAGCAGCGTACACGTGAGGCCGAAGGCCAGCAGCTCGAGCGGCACGGGAGCCGTCAGCGCACCGACGAGCTTCTCGGACGAGGCAATCACCACGAAACGGCGTGCAGCGGCGGCAACGATCTTCTCGCGCGTGTGTGCCCCGCCGCCGCCCTTGATCAGCCAACCACCCGGCTCGATCTGATCGGCGCCGTCGATCGCGATATCGAGTTCGCCGAGCTCATCGAGCGTGCCGATCGGCAGGCCGAGTGCGAGCGCTGCCTGTTCGGTCGCGGGCGAGGTCGCCACGCAACGCAACCCCTCACATCCGCGCGCCGCGATCGCTGGCAGCAGGAAGGCGACCGTCGAACCGGTGCCGAGACCCACGCGCATTCCATCTTCGATCAGCTCCGCGGCCGCGCTCGCCGCGGCCTGCTTGCGGCGGGCAATCGCCTCGCTGCCGTTCAGCGGCGGTCGCTGCCGCCCAGTCGCACGCGGGGACGCCATGGCGCGGACGTTACAGACCAGACCCGCTCCTTGAGGCGGACCTCCTCGGGCGCGGCTGGACCGTGCAGCAAGAAGCCCTGCCCGATCACGCAGTGCAGCTCGCGCGCGAGTGCCAGCTGGCGGTTGGTCTCGATCCCGACCGCGACCGCTGTGAGCCCCGCCTCGCGGGCGAGCGCGATCGTTGCGGCGAACATCGCGCGGCGCTCCTTGTCGCGGTCGAAGCTTTCGATCAGGCCGCGATCGAGCTTGACGATGTCGAGCGGCAGATCGCTGGGAAGTCCCAGCGAGTACTGCCCCGAACCGAATTTGTCGAGCGCGATCGACACACCGAGGCGCTTTACCTCCTTGAGCGCGGCGCGCGCGCGCTCGGGGTCGCGCTGCACCGAGTCCTCGCTGACCTCCAGACACAGGGCGTGGCCGGGCAGGCGACAGTAGGCGAGCTCCTCGCGCACGCGCTCGGCCAGGTCCAGCTCGATCAGCTCGCGCGCGGAGATGTTCACCGAGATCGGGATCATGATGCCGCGACGGCGCCACGCCTCGGCCTGTGCGCACGCCGTGTGCAGAACCCATTTGCCGATCTGGACGATCAGCTCGCTCTCCTCGGCGGGAGGCAGGAAGGTGGAGGGCAGCATGTCCTCGCCGGGGAGCGGCTCAGCATCCTGGGGGCGCCAGCGCACGAGCGCCTCACAGCCCACGGCGGCGCCGCCGGCGAGCGGGAGGATCGGCTGATAGGCCAGCAGCAACTCACGCTGGGGCAGCGCCTCGCGCAGACGCCCGCCGATCTGGATGTGGGTGCTGAGTTCCTCGCGCAGCCCGTCGTCGAACACCTCCAGGCGACGCCCGCCGGAAGCCTTGGCGCGGTACATCGCGACGTCGGCCTCGTGCAGCATCGTCTCGGGGTCGGCCTCGGGTCGGTGCGCCACCGACACGCCCACGCTTGCGAGCATCGCGACTTCGGCTGTGGCGAGCGGGAACGGACGCTCGAGCGCTGCGATCACGCGCTCGGCGAGGGCTATGGCCTCGTCCGCGCTGTCGATGTCCTCCGCGAGCACGACGAACTCATCGCCACCGAGACGCGCGACCGTGTCGCTGTCGCGCATCAGCTCGGCCAGACGCTCAGCGACGCCGACCAGCAGCGCGTCGCCGATCTCGTGGCCGAGGTTGTCGTTGACCGCCTTGAACTTGTCGAGATCGATGAACAGCATCGCCACGACGCCATCGCTGCGGTGCAGACGCGTGAGCGCCTGACAGGCGCGGTCCATCAGCAGCAGCCGGTTGGGAAGCTTCGTGAGCGGGTCGTGCAGCGCTTGGCGCTCGAGCCACAGCCGGTCGGTGACGTCCTTGACCGCGGCATACCAAGTGTCGCCGTCGCGCCGCGCGCTCCACAGCAGCGAGCGCCACGAGCCATCACGGTGGCGATAGCGGTTCGTGAAGCTCTCAAGCTGTGCGCCCTCGCGTGTGCCGGGGTGCATCAAGGCCAGGGTCCGCTCAACGTCCTCTGGGTGCATGTAGGTCTCGATCGACCCTGCCTGTAGCTCCTCGCGCGTCCATCCCAGCAGCTGCTCCCAGGCAGGGTTCAGCAGGGTGAAGCGCCCGTCCAACGAGATCGTCGCGAGCAGGTCGCTGGTCATTTCGAACAGACGCGCGACACGCGCCTCGCCGTTGCGCGTTTCGTGCGGGCGCACAGCGGCGTCGAAGCTCGCGTGGCCAAGGGTGCTCGTCATGTTGAAGCCCATGCCCGACATCTCTCGGCGCACCCGGCACGCTGCCCGGGGAGCGCGATACACCACTGGACGGATTGACTAGCGCGCTGTCAAGCCCCGGCCGGCGTCATTGGCGCTTAGCGTCATGTCGTGCCTGACTGCTGGTGAGTCGCCGCGCAGAAAGCGCCACACCGACAGGCACATGAGCACGGTCATGATCACGGCGCTTGACGCGCACCACTCGCAGATGGCATGGATCGAGAACAGCTCGCGATAGGTCAGGTAGGCGCTGAAGCCAAAGCCCAGCAACGTGAAGGCCATTGTCGCCAGGCGCGCATTCTCGCGGTCGGGCGCAAGCAGCGAGCAGACGATCGCGATATAGCCGAGCAGCCCAATCAGGGCCACCGGTACGCCCGCGAGCTTCGAGTAGACCGAGGTCTGGACCTTTGTGCAGCTTTCGCCGGCTGTACACGCGGGCTTGATTCCCGCGTAGTGGACGTAGGTGAGATAGCTTGCGATCGCGAGCCCGAGCACCGCAAGGACCAGCAGCGTGATCCTCAGGGTGCGGTTGCTCATTGCGATCAGGCCTTTAGGAGCTTTTCGATCGCTTCGTTGAACGACGTGGGGTCAGTCAAGGAGCTGTATTCGAACTTGGTTAGCTTGCCGCCCGTCTTGCCGAGCAGGAACGAGGGCGTTCCGTTGAAGCCTTCGTTGTTCGCGGCCTGCGCATCGGTGGCGATCTGCGTCGAAAGCGCACCGTTGCCGCGGTCGCTCGTCCACTGCGCAAGGCTCAGGCCGGGGATCTGCTGGGCAAGGCCCTGGAGATATTTTTCGGTGACGTAGCCCGAGCTCTCTTCGCCCTGCTGGTTGTAGAAAAGCTCGATGTACTGCCACATCTTGTTCTGCTTGCCCGCAGCGAGCGCGGCGACCTGCTGGGTTTTGAAGACTTCAGGTTCGCGCGTCGCGGTCTCAAGCGAGCGGTATTCGATTCGCAACTTGCCGGTCCTTACCCACTTCTTCATCAGAGTGGGCAGCGCGCCGAGCGTGAAGTCCTTGCAGATCGGGCACTCCAGATCGCCGAAATACTGCATCGTCACCGGGGCCGTCGGAGCGCCGATGGTGTTGCCGCTCTGGGCAATGCCACCGCCAACCTCACCTTCGATTTTGCTCACGAGGCTCGACTTTTCCGCCGGTTTTTCAACGAGTTTCCCGCCTTTGCTGCCGCCGCCGGTCGCGATCAGCACCACCACGATCGCGACGACCACGACGCCGAGCACGACGGCCAGTTGCGTCAGGCGCGTGCGCCGCGCCGCGCCGGCGGCCTCGGCTTCCTCGAGCGCCTTGCGTTCGCTGCGCGCCTGCTCGCGGCGCTGCTTGCGGGTCAGGTCCTCTTCGTCACTCTCCACAGGGCTCATAGGCGCAACTTTTACAGGTTTCTGTTCAACCGTGCCTAAGTAATGCGTGCAGCCGAGGCGGATAGCCCGCCCACCGGGCGGTTGCCGTCGGTCCAGAGGACGTGCCACGATGGAAACTCCAAACACCGCTCCTCGACAGCGCGCAGACTGTCGCAGGCGTACCCGCCCCCGTAGCTCAGCTGGATAGAGCATCGGACTTCTAATCCGAGGGTCGCTGGTTCGAATCCAGCCGGGGGCATCAGAAAGTCCCAGCAAATCTGGACTTTTGCTGTTTCTGGTCGGAGACGTTCGACCGAATATGTCCCCAATATGTCCCGAGAGGGCGCTAAAATGCCGCTGAGAACGCCCCCTGCAGCCCGAACCTCAACGACCGGCCCGGATGATCTCGTGTTCGTGGGGCAGGCCGGCGAGTATCTCGACGGCTCGGCGCTACGGCGACGCTTCAAGCAGGCTCGCGACAGGGTCGGACTCAGACCGCTGCGCTTCCACGACCTGCGGCATACGTTCGGCAGTGTCGCCATCCGCACCGCCGATCCTCGTGAGGTCCAGGAGTGGCTCGGGCACTCGGACTTCTCAACGACCCAGATCTATATGCACTACAAGCCGCGTGCCGATGCTGCACGTCGGTTTTCTGCAGCGTTCGGCAGCTCTGCCCACAGCGACGTGCGTGGGATTGGTGAGCCCATCTGAGCCTGAGTCGGCTCAAATGGCTGCGCCTCCTCATTACTTACAGCGGAGGCGCCCTCGTAACCGACGTTAACGTTGAGCAAGCCTCACCCACCAGCCCTTCCAGAGTCGTTCCGGCACTAGTCTGAGCGTGAGCCACGCGACTAACCGCGCCGCGGCCGTGCACGGCTACGGCTTACGGTCACTCCGCGGCAAGCGGCAGCTCCGGCTGGCGTAGCAGATCCCGGTTGCCGCTCTTCCAGGCCGACCAAGCCTCCGCCGTGTCCTCTGGTTCGGCGTTGTCGCGCAGCGCCTGCATGTAGGCGTCCCTGAAGTCATGCACCATCCGTACCAGCTCTGCATCGTGCAGTTTGCCCTGCTCGATCCTCACGAGGGTGTCCAACACGGCGGCGCCGCGCTGGCCTTCTTCCTGGTCCAGCTCCATCGCGAGGTCAACGGTGGTCATCAGGTGCTCGCCTTCGCCCGGCCGCGTTAGGATCAGCACGTCGCCGAGCATCGGAGGATCGAGCGGCTGCCACTGCGCGCGCCCGCTCTCGGTGTGCAACTGCAGGTGCAGTTTGTCCCACGTGCAAAAGATCCTCACAACGTCCGTGCGGTGCTCGATCTCCCAGGCGAGCTCCCACTAGCCCGGCCTCCGCCAGGCAGCCGTCGACTTTCTTCAGCAATTCCTTCCACTGCTTTTCGCGCAGTGCCCTAATCACCTTGAAACTTTCAACCACGCTTTCCTGAACCGTGAAGTGCCCGTCCGTCAGTCCCAGGCGTGCTGCTGGAGCATCCGGTCGATCGCAGAGGTGACTAGCGCTGTCTGATCCTCGCCGAGTTGCAGCACGTCGGCTACGCCGGCTTCGACGTCCGGGCGTGTATCGCATCGGCTGTCCGCATCGATGAGATAGCTCAGCACCGTCTGCTCGACGACCGAGTGGCGAAACTTCTCGGAGGCTTCGCCGAACAATGCAAACGCGTAGGCCGCGTCCTCGCTGAGGTCCGGGCGCTGAACCGCATCGGGCCTGTGCTCGTCGAGGGAGATGCCCACCGCTTCGAGTACGACCTGCGCCTGTTTCTCCTCGAAGAAGACGCTTGCGAGCGCCTGAGAGTCGACCGAGCGCACCCGGATCTCGTCTTGGTCCCAAAGCTCCTCGGCGATCGGGTTGAATTCGACCGCCGGTCGACGGTGAGAGCTGATGTACACAACGTCGGTCAGGCCCAAAGCCTCCTTGGCGCGTCTGCAGTCGCTCGCGACCTTGCCTTTCCAGCCTGACTGCTGCACAGTTGAGGCGATCGCCATCGGCAGCGGGTTGCCACCCAGCGTGCGCACCGCGAAGTCGGAGCCGCCATCGTTCCTGCCGTCCTTTGATTCGACCTCGTGATAACCGCGAAGATCGAGATAGCCCTGCACGATCTCTCTGAACCCGATCGGATCAGCGGTTTCGATAGCGCGCGTCAACGACTCGAGATGCATGTGGACCTGCTTGTCCATGCCCTCACAGTATCCATCTCTCCAGACCTCGCGGGCGGCGCTGATCGGCCTCCGGCGAGGCGATACCCGGGTGCGCTGACAACACCATCGACGATCTACGTTCCCGGGCAGTATCCAAATCAGTCGCCCTGAGGCCTAAAACTCTGATGTGGCCGAACTCGATCGGGCCTTCTACTGACGTTTTCGCGCCAACTTTGGCGAGTTTCTGGAGTTTCGGCGAGCAACTCGGTACGGTCGGCCGACCCATACATATTGGCCCCGGCGCAGCGCCAACTGCCCGGGGCCGTGGCACGGAAAGGAGACCCTTCCCATGCAGGATCAGCCTATTGGGCCGGACGGTTCGAGGCTCGGTAATGAGACGGAGTTCGTGGTGCTTTCGCTTTTGCTCGACGCGAGCAGCCCGGGGCCGTGGTCGGTCGCGGAGATCGGGCGCGAGCTCGGCTGTGAGCTACGGGCGGCGGATGCGGTCGTGCGGCTGGATGCGGCGGGGCTCGTGCATTTGAGTGGCGAGTTGGTGTTCGCGTCCCGTCCGGCTGTGCGGTTTGGGCAGTTGATCCGCAACTGAACGAGTAATGAAAAGAGTGCCCCCGCGCCGTTAGAGCGGCCGGGGGCGTGGCACCGAGAGTCGAAGCTCCCGGCGCATGAGCAGCCTAGCCCGACACGGGGCTTGGGGCTGTGTTGTCGCCTGGCTGTCTCCCGGCGCCTCCATCCCTGGATTGGAGGATCCGATGAGCAACACCATGAAAGTATTCCCGCCGAGGTGATAGCGGCGGTTCAAGAAGCGTTGTTTGTGCTGATGAGCGAGGCGGCGGAGGGTCTTTCGCAGGCGCTCTCATCGCCTGATCGGGAGCGCAACCCGGACTGGTTTGTCGATGACCGCAGACGACTCGAACACGCCTGCGTGCTGCTGGACTCGCTCGGCTGGGATGTCGACGTGATCGCGTCGGAGCCAGTCGAGATCAACCTCGATCGTTATGGCGAGGATCTTCGTGAGGCGATCGAGTCCTATTTGCCGTTGCTTGAGGAGCAGGAGGCCGAGGCGAGCGACCGCTGGCGAGCCGAACGCGGCAAGCCAGCGAGGAAAGAGCAGATCGTCCGGGAAGTCGAGTTGCTTCGTGAGCTTGCGGTGACCCTTGAGCAAGGAGCGGGCGGCGCGAGCGGCGAGTGAGGGGGGACCAGCGTTTCGGGTGGGGGCGGGCGCGTGTGCCTACGCCGGGTCGGCAAGTCAACCCCCGTTGGGGGTCGCGGCCTTTGGCCGCTTGACTGGCCGTCCCGGCTCCGGCATGGAGCAGTGAGGTCGGCAGGGCCGACTGAGCCTCAAACGAGAGGCCAGACCGTTGAGGTCTGGCAGTTCTCGGCGTAGCCGAAACCTGATTGCTAGATCAGCCGGAGGTGGGTCGCAGTCAAGACTGGCCCCGACAGGGGCGCCCGCAGGGCGGGCCGAAGGCCCCATCTTGACGGCGAGACGCCGGAGGCTACGCGCTCCGAGAACGCCACCGGCATGCGAGCTGGGTCACGGACTCAGGTGCGGATTCGACAGCGGATCCCCAGTCCGGTGCGAAGGCCCGTCCCACCGGGGCGGGTGGCCTGGTTTGGTTCTCGACCTCGCACCCCCAACATCGGGGTCACGAGGTCGAGAACCAAACCAGGAAGAAAGGAGGTGGGGGATGAGTGAGATAACGAGGCAGAGGAAGGAGGAAGAGGTGGAATGGGGGATACAAGAGCGAAATGGGGATAGCTATGCGAGGAGGTCGAGACGATGCTTAGTGATCAAGCGGCGGATGAGCGTGCAAGCGATCTGAAGGCTAGATGTGGCGAGGCAGGCGCGCGTGCGGTGTCGCGTCTTATCTACGCTCGATGACCGGGCTGCTGCTTGCCTACTAGAGACTGGAATAATCCCCCGTATGTATCGATCCCGCGCGTCTGCCTTGGCGGGAGCCGTAGTAGCTGCGGCGTTTGTTCTTGCTGGCTTTTTGTTTTTTGCGGCCCCGGGACTCATGGTCTCTGATGCCGAGGTCAAGCGCATGGCGGCGGAAGGAGCGCTCCCTCAAGAGACGGAGCGTCTAAAAGCTCGCAATGAAGTACGTACCACAGGAGTCCAACTAGTAGCGGTCCTTGTGGTCGTCGCCGGCAGCCTTCTGACATGGCGTACGGTGCGGCTTACACGTGAGAATCAGATCACCGACCGGTACGCAGCGGCGATCGGGAGCCTCGATGCAGGCAAGCCAGAGGCGACTCAAGTCGGCGCGATCTTCGCGCTTGAGCGCCTAGCTCGTGACTCTCGCCGCGATCATTGGCCGATCATGGAAATCCTAGTTGGGTTTCTTCGAGATCAGACTCCGTTGCCCCAAGGGCAAGTCAAGCCTCCGGTTGTAACAGCGCAGGTTCAGGCGATCGCCACGGTGCTGAGCCGCCGCCGATCAGGGTGGGACGGGCGAGGTCGTTTGAGGCTTGAGGGATTGGATCTGCGAAGCGTACGTCTCACGGGAGCTGATCTACGTCGCGCGAACCTCTCGGAGTCGGACCTGTCCGGTGCCTTCCTCGAAAGGGCGAAGCTAGATCGTGCCAAGCTGCTCGCGAGTAGGCTGTGTGGTGCGCACCTAGACGACGCTCGCGCGCGTAGGGCTTCTCTAAAAGACGCGAACTTCAGAGGCGCTCGTCTGCTCAACGTGGATTTCCGAAAAGCCATTTATGGCCGTAATGACTTCCACGGAGCCGACACGACTGGGGCGCGGGGGCTGCCTCCGATCCCTGCTCCCAAGGCGTAGGGGTTATCTCAGCGGATGCTCACGTCGAGGAGCTCGTAAGGTAGCTGATCGAGAGAAAATGGATATCGATTGACGACGCGTTCTATAAACGTCCAAAGCTGGGCGCTGTAGGCTGGGCGTCCGCTCGCAGTATCTGTGATCTCGAACACCGTATTCTCACGAGGTGCGAGCTCGACGTCCTCCGTTATGAGCGGCGCACTCGTTTGAGCGGCTACCCAAACCAGCTGCTCGCGGGCGGATCGGCCAACAGGATCGCCAGATTCGGGGAGGTCAAATCCCGTTATGTGGGAGAGGATGCTTGCGGTCTCCATTCCGATTTCGGGGGTCTGCGCGGCCGAAGGTCTCCAGTTGCGGGCATCCTGGACTTCGCTGATTACAGCTCGTCGAAGCCAGCGACTCGATACAAGAACGAGATCGTCAGGGGTCTCCAGTGGCACGATCGCAGCCATAGCCGCGCGGCGGTCTGCGGCTAGGTTCAACAGCGCCGCAGACGACACGCCCCCCCGAAGCCCTGAGCCGACGAGGCCCAACTCTTCCCTCATCTTTGCTTCCTCGGCAGGGCCGGTTAGACGTATGTACTGAGACCACCGACCGTAGGCGAGTAGCCCCATCAGGCGACGGCATTCCTCGTCGCCTAGTGCGCCGCTTGCCAATAGACCTGGATCGAGCACCAGCGGGCGCACGCGCGCACCCTATCTGGCACACGGCAGATTGTGCAACCTGGTGGAACTATTTTGATCTGGCTTCTGAGTGCTCGAAGATGTCTCCGGGGTCGGCGCTGTCCATCTCGCGCGGACGGCTGTTCCGGGATGGTCTCCGAGAGCGTCCGCGTCGAAGCTCTTGGTGGGTGTCGTCGGCTAGTTCGCCGGACGCCTTATTGAGTTGCTGCAGCGTTGCTGCGAGGTCGTAGTTCCCCGACAGCGTGTTGAGCAGCCCTTGGAGCGGGATGCGATAGCGGCGTCGTCCGCCCGTTGAGGGCAGTTCGATGTAAGGGATCGCATCGTCATTGATCCAGTTGCGGATAGTGCTGCTTGATACGGCCAAGAGTTCGGCTGCCTCCTCGACGGAGAGCAGACGAGGCATTGTTGCGGCGCCCCCGATGGTGCGGTCTGTGGCATTCATGATCCGCTAGCTCCTAGCTCGCGATTGATGGGGGACTGTTGCATCGTACAATACTTCGGCTAATTGCTCAAGTTGCTTTAGCTGGCCAGTCTAAGCGCTGGGCCGGATGTAGTTCAGCGGTTGGATGTGATCCGCTGGTCTCACGCTCTCCCAAGACCTATCTGGCTTCTGAGTGCTCGAAGATGTCTCCGGGGTCGGCGCTGTCCATCTCGCGCGGACGGCTGTTCCGGGATGGTCTCCGAGAGCGTCCGCGTCGAAGCTCTTGGTGGGTGTCGTCGGCTAGTTCGCCGGACGCCTTATTGAGTTGCTGCAGCGTTGCTGCGAGGTCGTAGTTCCCCGACAGCGTGTTGAGCAGCCCTTGGAGCGGGATGCGATAGCGGCGTCGTCCGCCCGTTGAGGGCAGTTCGATGTAAGGGATCGCATCGTCATTGATCCAGTTGCGGATAGTGCTGCTTGATACGGCCAAGAGTTCGGCTGCCTCCTCGACGGAGAGCAGACGAGGCATTGTTGCGGCGCCCCCGATGGTGCGGTCTGTGGCATTCATGATCCGCTAGCTCCTAGCTCGCGATTGATGGGGGACTGTTGCATCGTACAATACTTCGGCTAATTGCTCAAGTTGCTTTAGCTGGCCAGTTAGGCTAAACTGCTCCATACGCCTCGATAGTTCGACATTTGGGCACCTTTCCTTTAGGGGGAGTCATGGCAAGCAAGGGCGCTTTTAAACTCAAGGCCAAACATCCCGCAGTCGTCGTCAAGGCGCCTGGGTCAGCGACCTTCAAGGGGATTCGTCGCGCTCTCAAGACCTTGGAGCCGATCCTTCGAAACCACGCAGAACCTCAGCGCGTGATTTTCGACATGCGCTCTATCCGGGAGTGCAGCGCTACAGGCATCACGATCCTGGCAGCCGCGATGCAGCACCTCTACCAGGGCGGGCGACTGCATGAAGACAGCGAGATCTTGCTGCCCGAGCGAAAATGGATCCGTAGCTATTTCGAAGAGATGCAGTTCTTTCGCGAGCTCGGAATGGACCTCGGACCCCCCGCACGGGTCACGAAACGACGGAGCTTCTGGCCCGTCACGCATGTTGCCAACGATGTCGACTCACCACCTTTGACCCGTCGCATCATGGACAAGATTGCCCGCTACGAGGGAGTCGACCCTACGGCCCGCAACAGCCTGACGAGTTGCGTCAACGAGATTGTCGAGAACGTTTTCTATCACGCCGAATCGCCCATCGATGCGCTTGTGGCCGGGCAGTCATCGACGCAGACAGGGAAAACTGAGCTGGTCATTGCCGACACGGGATGCGGGATCCGCCCCGGACTCGCAAAGATCCCCCGTTACAGCGAGAGAGCGAAGGATGACTGCTCGGCCATTAGCCTCGCCCTTGAGAAGAACGTATCGGCAATTGACGATGAGATGCGGGGAATAGGACTCTGGCTCGCCTCCCAGTTGGTGCGTCGCAACGGAGGAGAGCTATTGATTCTATCGAACGAAGGCGGTATAGATGTGCGTGGGAAGAGCGAAGAACAGGTCACGGGCTACTATTGGCCAGGAACGCTCGTTGCAGTTGAGTTTGACATCCTTCAGCCGATAACGACCACGGAGATCTACGACAGTGGCGACTTCAAAGACATCGATGTCCTCAGGGGCCAAGCGACCGATACCATCAGCTTCTAAAGTCGATGGGGGTTACCGCGTCGAGCTGTCGGGTCTTGGCCCTGATCTGAGTGGCCGGAGTCTCGGGAAGATTCTACGAACGACGGCGCTTGACCTAGATTCGAAGACCATCATCTTCGACTGCACAGGCGTCGACACGATCTCGCCGTCTTTTGCAGACGAGGCCTTTGGGATGCTCGCGATCACGCCCAAGCGACCTCGAATTGAGGTCGTCAACGCGTCTCCCTCCATCATTTCCGCAGTCCGTTTTGCGGTCAGGCAGCGCTCAGCTGCTGCTGGATAACGTTCCGTAGCAAGAGCTCTACGGGGACCAACTGCGCCGGTAGGGCTGGGTCAGCCCCGCCCTTATCCGCAGACTGCCGCGTTCGTAGTCAGTGGCTAGACGTGTCCCGGGCCTACCAAGTGGGAGGGGGGTCTCGGGTCGGGTTCGATCGACATAGCTTCAAGGAGCTACGTCGATCGGATCTGGGAGGTCCTGATGCAGACCGGGAAAGATGCCGAAATCGTCGGCTGGATCGGCCGGATTGGCGCTGCGGGCGCCGAGCATGTGATGGCGCGGTTCGGTATTGGTCGCAGTTGGTGCTACGCACGGCTCCGCTCGCTCGTGGCGGAAGGGTTGTTGGCACAGAGGATGCTGCTGTATCGCCAGCCGGGTCTGTATCTGGCTACGGCAGGAGGGCTTCGCTGGCGTGGCCTTCAGCGTCTCGGGATCAACAGGCTTAGCACTGGCGGCTTTCAGCACGCGTGCGAGGTCGCATCAGCAGCCACCGCGCTCCACCGCGGCTTGCCGGGTCGGGAGCTGTTGAGCGAGCGCGAGATTAGGGCGGCCGAGAGCGACCGGGGCGAGCTCGTCGCATCAGTGAGGGTGGGGGAGCTGCCGGGAGGGCGCCCGGCGTTACACCGTCCCGACCTGGCCCTCATATCACCGGACGGCCGAGTGGTGGCGATGGAGGTGGAGATGTCGGTGAAGGCGCCGCGGCGGCTCGCAGCGATCTGTCGCGGATACGCCAGGGCAAGGCACATACATCAGGTCTATTACCTCGCGGCGTCAGCGCCGGCTCGTGCGGTGAGCCGCGCCGTCGCAGAGGCCCGGGCGGAGAATCGCATCGTGGTCTTGGCGCTCGAGGACGTCCAGAGGCTGGTCTGGGCTGAGTGTGGGGAGGTCCGTGATGCACGCGTTTGAGGACGGGTTGAAGATCCTCGCGGCCTGGGCGCTGCTGGTCGCGGGCGGCGGCTGGGCGCTAGCACGCGTGCTCCGCGCTCGGCACCTGTGGTGGACCTGGGCGCTGCCCGGTCTCCCCGCGGGCTATCTAATCGGTGGTGTATCGCTGCTCGGGTTCGTCGTATCTGGCGTGTCTGTGCTCGCGTGCATGCATGGCGCGCGTTGGCACCATCTCGATCTGACCTACGGTGCTGATCACGCCGAAGTCGCACGCGACAGGCTCGGGATCATCGCCGTGATCCGCCGCTGGACCCAGCAGCACGGGATCAAACGCGGCGGCTGGATCCACGACGGGCGGCTCGTCGTCGGCCGCGACCGCAAGGGAATGGCGGTTGCGATCCCGGTCGGCTACGCCTCCGGGTCGCACACGCTTGTGTTCGGCGCGACGGGGTCGGGGAAGACCGTTAGTGAGGCATGGATCGCCGGGAGGCTAATCGAAGCGGGGCACGGCGCAGTTGTGATCGACCCGAAGGGCGACCCTACACTCCGCACAGAGCTGGAGGCATTAGCCGCGCGACGGGGAGCCCGGTTCTCGGAGTGGACGCCAGAGGGACCGCTGGCTTACAACCCGTATGCGCACGGCAGCGACAGTGAGATCGCCGACAAGGCCCTCGCGGGGGAGAAGTTCACCGAGCCTCATTACCAGCGCCAGGCACAACGCTACCTCGGGCACACAGTCAGGGTCATGCATGCAGCCGGCATCCGCGTTACCCCGGCATCGCTGATGGCGCACATGGACCCCAGAGAGCTCGAGGTCGCCGCACGCCAGCTCCCAGAACACGAAGCCAAGGAGGCGGAGCGCTATCTCGATGCGCTGAGTGACCGCCAGCGCCGTGACCTCGCGGGCGTCCGCGATCGTCTCTCGATTCTCTCGCTGAGTCAGACATCCGCCAATGGCTCAACCCCACAGCCGACAACACGCTCGACCTCCAACAAGGCGTCCAGAACCAGTCGGTCGTTTACTTCCGCCTGGATTCCGACCGGCGGGCACTGCTGTCGGAGATGCTCGCGGCGGCGATCGTCAGCGACCTCGTAACCCTCGTCGCACGCCAGCAAGCCAACCCAATCCCGACGGTCGTACTCATCGATGAGTTCTCAGCCGTCGCGGCCGAACAGGTCGCCCGCCTGTTTGGCCGCGCCCGCTCGTCGGGAATCAGTCTGATCCTCGGCACGCAGGAGCTCGCAGACCTCAAGAGCGTCGGCGACGGCGCGCTACGCGAGCAGACCCTCGGCAACGTCGAAACGGTGATCGCTCACCGACAGAACGTCCCCGAGTCCGCCGAGCTCATAGCCGCAATGGCCGGATCCAAGCCCGCCTGGATCACAACTCAACAAACCGACGAAGGACTCATCGCCACCGGCACATCAGGCCGCGGCACCCGTCGGCGCGGCTACGAGTACCTGATCCACCCAAGCCACATCAAGCAACTTCCGACCGGCCAAGCCATCGTCATCACACCCGGCACCGGCCAGCCAACAAACACCCTCATCCACCACCCACACAAGGCACGATCATGAACACCAAAACGCACCACGCCAACCAGCCCAACCCAATACCCGGAGCCTCGACGGGCCCCTCCTACGACCCGACCAAGCCGCCGCGCTACTCGCCGTCAAGACCAGCTGGATCTACGACGCAGTACGCACCGGCAAACTGCCCGGTATACGCGTCGGAAGGCATATCCGCTTTACGCGGAGCATGCTGGAGGATTGGCTACAGGCTAGATAGTCAGGCGTAGAGCTGCTCCTCCACGCCAGCAGCGTGCAATTCCCGCATACGGCTGACCAGTGATCGTTCTTGAACGACGTCTTGGTCCGTCGAGCCTGCGTATCGCCGGTCTGGGTACCACTGGACAAGACCGTGCTCTACGAGCTCGTCTAGATCGTCGATCAACCGCTGCCACCGGCTGGCAAGCGTCAGTATCTCATCGAGGTCGCTAGCACCGGCCGTCATGCTGCCTCGCTCCATTGAGGTTCCAAGTCGATGCCTACCACTGGCAAGGAGTCGACTACTGGGTCGACGGCGTAGCGTCGGAGATTTGGATCGCCACTAAAAGCGATCGAGTTGTTGAGTGGGCATCGCAAGAGCACACGTGCATTGCCGAGGCCGCGACTCAGCCTCTGGCGAAGCCGCCTCGCTCCGATCTCATCCAGAAGGACAAGTGCCCCGACGTCGGCGATGACGACGGGACCATTAGGCGTCTCAACGAAGCGCACGTTTGTCAGCATCTGCATCCTCCTGGGGTGTGATTGACGTCGTTCTTTCTCGGTAGAGATATTTGACTCGGTGCTCCTCTTCTCCTTCTAGTCGTAGAAGCTAGATCCTGGATCGGATGTAATGACCTTTCGCTCGTCGCCTATCACATCCACGCTAGGTCCGTCGTTCGAGGCTGTGAGCAGGAAAAACTTATCCACAGGGCCTCATTTGCCCGCTCTTTCTGAACGAATTGAGCGCTATCCACAGGCAAGCTATGAACTGTGGATAGATATCCACAGCCATTGCACCACTCCGCCTGGTATTGCACAGGGTCTTCTTCCTTCCGCCGGGACGCTGCGCTAGAAGTAGCTCCATGGCTACTCCCGCCTCACCAAGTGCCGCCTTGGTCCGCACCGCTCGTAGTGAGATCGAGCGTCTCGGTCGGACGCTGAACACGATCGAGCAACGTCGAGCAGCGCTACTAGGCCAACTCGCCGAACTAGAAAAGGAGACCGAAGGCTATGAGCGACGCAGGCAACTGCTCGAAGAGCTCATCAACATTGAGCGGCACCACACGCCCTCGTCGGCACCTGCTCTCAGGCCGTCCGTTCGAGTCGTCAAGGGCGGCGAGCTTCGACGAGAGGCCGGGAGATTGCTTTGGCTCGTCCAACGTGAAAGCGATATCCACTATAGGGAGTGGTTTGAGCGGGTCCTCGCAGCGGGATACGCGGTGGGTGGGAAAGACCCCCTAGCGAGCTTCCTTACAAACATGAGGGATTCGCCTGCCGTCCAGCGCGGGAGCAGTCAGGGTCGCTATCGGCTAGATCCGGGTAGTATCGATCGTCTCGGACAAGAGATCAGAGAAGGAAGTGCTGAGCTCGTCGACGTCGAACACTCAATCGAGCGTGCCTATGAGAGCGGGGCTGACCAGCGATCGATCGAGGATCTCCGCGAGCATCGAGACAACTTGACGCAGCGCATTAAGCGCCTCGAAAGCAAGCTGCAGGAGGTGCTCTACATCTTTGACGATCCGGCCGAGGTAGCCCCCCCGACTGCTCATCGGCTTCAGGCTGCCTGACGGTTTGCCGGCCATTTGCATAGGTCGTCTGGCCCGCAGATTGGTCTGCTTCGATGGGGCCCTAACTAAGATCTTTCATGTCCCGAACCATGTCCCCGATTCGGCAAATATGTCCCCGTGGAGCTCCACTTGACTTGACCTAATTTGGCTCTAATAAGCCAAATTAGAGGTGTCGGGAGCAACTTCTAATCCGAGGGTCGCTGGTTCGAATCCAGCCGGGGGCATCAGGCAACTGCTCGGCCGTGCGGCACCGCGGCACGCCGTTGAGATCCACGAGCGGGCCCCGATGGCCGCTACCGGCGTGTCGAGGCCGATGGTGGCACGGCGCCGCGCACGCGCTCAATGTCTCCGACCCCGACGCGGTCGCGCCACTCGTCGCGTCAGATTCTCAGGTTGCGCTGGGCTGGGTGTCCCCTGCCCTCAGGGCGAGGTGGTGAGGCAGCTTTTCGATTTGTGCCCGGGGGCCGCCTTCGAGCAGCTCAGCGCCGCGCCGCCCTTGCCCTCGACCTCCTTGAGTGCGATCGTGCCCGGCGTGTGGGGGAAGCTGCTCAAAGGCCCGTAGCCGATCGAGATGTTGTCGTTGTCGTGCAGGATGTGCGCGGCCGGGTTCAACAGCGGCTTGCCGTTGAGGAAGAAGTGCAGGCGATCGCCGCCGTAGCCGCGCAGGCCGCCGACCTGTTCGGGCCCGAGCTTGACGCCCCACACCGAGAAGAAGTCGCCGAGCGTGAAGTTGTAGGGATAGCCGGACTCCATGTGGATCACGCCGGTCTGGTCGTGCGTGTGCAGGCTGGACTCGAGATGTTTGGCGGGGTTGAGCCCGACGTTGGCCGCCACGGGACTCAGCAGACCGTCGATGTAGATATGCAGGAGCGCGTGGTGGTGCACCTTCTCGCTACCCCCGGGAGGGAGGCCAAGCGCGTGAAGTCGTTCGGCCAGATGGTTGTATTCAGGTGCCCAGGGAGGCTGTGAGGACTGCAAGCCCGGCCCCGCGATGAGCAGGCCGGCGGGGGCATGCGCGCTCGAGGCACCGCAGCCGCTCAGCGCAGCGAGCGCGAGCAGGGCGAGCAGTGTTAGCGAACGGTGGCGCAGCGGTCGTGCTCCAGGCGACTGCTCGCGTGTCATCCGAGCATTATCCGCGATCCCGCGCTTGCGGCAGAGCGGATGACATTCAGTCTGGGCGCGGGCGGGAAGGTTTCACCTGGCCTGGAGTCTCAATCGGCGATGGAGCCACCCAGACTGGCGGTCCCGTCGGCTCGCGACGCGCTCTTGCTCCCCGCTCGGCGTGTCGCGAGCACCTGCCAACGCGTCTGAGCGCTCGCTTGCAAGCGCGGGACGGAGTGGTTTCACGGTCAAGATGGCGGGGTAGCTCAAGCTTCAGGCCTCGCTTGCCCCCCGCTCGAGGCCCATAGGACGGGAACGCCCCCGACCGCTCCCGGTGTCTAGGCCCCCAATCCCCATCGGGAAATGGCGCAGCGTGGCGGTCCCGGTCGAACTTGCGGCGCGTCCCTGGCTGGTCCCGCCAGGGCGCGCCGCAAGGTATGCCCACGCCAGGCGCAGAAAATTCGACCTATAGGATTGGCCGCATCGCCCCGATCGGTCGCCCAGATGCGGGGCGCTGGTTCGACTCCAGGCCGGGGCTTCGATGTTTGTGGCCACCACGCTGCTCTACCCGTGCGTGCTGGCGGTGCTTTGCGCAGGCAGCGGACTCCTGTTCGAGCGCGGCAGTGGCGCATCACTGTCAGGCGCGTTGCTACTCCCGTTGGGCGCAGCCGGCCTGATCGCTGTCTCGCAGCTGAGCACGCTCATCTACCCGCTCGCGCGCGCGACGCCCTGGGTGATGGTCGCGGTCGCGATCAGCGGCTTCTGGCTCGGCCGCGCACGGGCGCGCTCGCTCCTGGCCGAGCTACCGAGCCGGGTGGGGGTGATCCTGCTTTCACTGCTCGCCTACGCGATCGCGCTCGCGCCCGTGCTGCTCGTGGGGCGAGCGAGCTTCTCCTCCTATATGGCGCTCGCCGATTCGGCTGTGCACCTTGCCGGCGCCGAGTACCTAATCCACCATGGCCAGCACTTCGCGCACCTGGACCTGCGCAACTCCTACGGACAGTTCATCAACGCCTACTACGACAGCAGCTATCCCTCGGGCGCGGACACGCTGTTCGGAGGCAGCGCGACCTTGCTGGGGCTGCCGCTGATCTGGGCCTTTCAGCCGTTCAACGCCTTCATGCTCGCGAGCGGTCTGGGGCCGGCCTGGCTGCTGGCAAGGCGAATCGGGCTGCGCGGCGCCTGGGCGGGCCTCGCGGCGCTCACGGCTGTCGTTCCGGCGCTCGTCTACGCCTATGAGCTGCTCGGCTCCGTCAAGGAGGTCACGGCGCTCGCGCTGATCCTCGCGGTGGGTGTGCTCGTCGTCTGCCACGAGCGCTGGCTGGGGGCGGGCGCGCGGCGGGCGCTGCCCTTCGCGATCCTGCTGTCGGGTGGCGTCTCGGCGCTCGGGATCGCTTTCGGCGCATGGGCGCTGGCAGCCTCGCTGGTGCTCGCGGTCGTGATCGCGGGCCGGTATCTCGGCAACGAGCGGCGGCTCGGCACGCTACGGCTGGTCGCATTCGCGGCCTGCGTGCTGGCGCTCGCTGCGCTGTCCACCTGGATCCAGCTGCCCGGCTCGGTCTCCGTCGCCAACAACATCGCCGCCACCGCCAACCCGGGCAATCTGCACAGCCCGCTGCGTATCAGCCAGGCGCTGGGGGTGTGGCTGGGGGGTAGCTACAAGCTCGCGCCGCCTCCCGGGCTCGCACGGCAGGCGACGGACATCTTGATGGCCGTCGTGCTCGCCGCCGCCCTGCTCGGCGCGGTGCAGCTGCTGCGCAGGCGGGCTTTTGTGCTCGCGGCCTGGATGGCGCTGATGCTGCTCATCTGGTTCGTGATCACCGAGTCCGCTTCGACTTGGGCCGCCGCCAAGGCGCTGATGCTCACCTCGCCGGTGGTGCTGCTGCTGGCGTGGGGAGGGGTGGCTGCGCTGCGCTCGCTTCCGGGGCGTGCTTTCTCCTGGATGCTCGCGACCGCACTGGCGCTCGCGCTCGGCGGCGGCGTGCTCGCATCGGATGCGCTGCAATACCACGCCGCCAACCTCGCCCCGACCGCCCGCTACGAGGAGCTCGCCTCGCTCGACGCACGCTTCGCCGGCCAAGGTCCGACGCTGTTCACGGACTTCGACGAATACTCGCTCTATGAGTTGCGCGACCTGGACATAGGAGGTCCGGACTTTGTCTACCCTCCGGCCGCGCTCGCAGCGGCCGCGGGCGGCTACGGCCAGCCGCTGCGCTTGGATCGCATCGCTCCGAGCGCGCTTCGCTCCTATCCCTTGATCGTCACCCGTCGCGACCCGGCGGCGCCGCGTCCTCCGAGCGCCTACGGCCTGCTCTGGCAGGGCTCCTACTACCAGCTGTGGAAACGACGCAGTGGCGTCGCCGCGGCGCGGGTGCATCGCGCGCTCAGCGGGTCGCGCACGCAGCAGTGTGCTGCGATCGGGCGCCTCGTCGCCAAGAACAGCGGCGCGGGTTATCTCGTCGCTGCGAGCATGCCGCTACAGCTACCCGTTCAGCTCCTGCGCACGATCCACCCGCGTCATTGGGGTCGCGAGCGGCGGGGGCTCGTGATGAACCACCCAGGCACGTTGCGAGCGCTCATCCACGTTCCGCTCACGGGCAGCTGGCAGCTGTGGTTGCGCGGCCAGCTGATGCCCGCCGTCCAGGTCGGCCTCGACGGGCGTGCGCTGAAGACAATCGCCGCGCAGCTCAGCGGCAACTCGCTAGTTCCCAACCTCGTCCCGCCGATTACTGTGCAGCTCACCGCGGGGCGCCACCAGATCACGGTGCATCGCGGCGGTGTCACGCTTTCACCGGGCGACGGCGGAGCGGCGGTGCTCGACGGCATATTCCTCACGCCGACGGGGGCGGCGTCGAAGCTCGTGACGCGCCCGCGGGGAAGGTGGCGAGAGCTGTGCGCAGGGCGATACGCGTGGGTCGAGTTGGTTGGCGCCGGCGGGCTCCCGCGCTAGATACTTGCCCCGGAAATAGTCGGGGTGTTGTCCGGCGGGTTTAAGAGAATTTGTCCTGCTTATGTGGGCTTTCTCGACCGGTTGGAGGTCTGATGCTGACGCTGTGTGGCGAGCAGGTGGAGTCCCTGTGGGACGAGGTGTTGCCGATCGATGTGCGCGAGCTATCAAGCGATTTGGTGCGGCTGGATCGGGTGCTGAGCGACCCGGCGTTGCTGGCGCCGATCGCGGCGAGCTGGGAGCTGTCGGCGCGGGGTCGTGGTCGTCCGTCGATCTCGATGGCGAGTTTCGTGCGGCTGATGGTCGTCAAGCAACGCACTGGCTGGAGCTACGAAACGCTGGTGCGGGAGGTCTCGGACTCGCTGCATCTGCGGCGGTTCTGTCTAATCGCGATCGACCGGTCCGTGCCGGAGGAGTCGACGGTGCGCAAGCTTGCGCGTCGGCTTGGGGCGGAGGTCGTGCAGGAGATCACGCGTGTCGTGATTTCCAAGGCGCAGCGCGAGACGCGTTTTTGTGCTCGGGCGGCGAGGATCGACTCGACGGTTGTGGAGGCAGATATTCGCTATCCATCGGATGCAGTGCTCGCTTTGGCGGGGGCGCGGGCGCTGGCGCGCGAGGGTCGCAAGCTCACGGCGATGCTCAAGGGCAAGACACCACGGGTCACGGACCGTTCGCGTTCGGTCGGGCGGGCTGTCCGCGCGATCTCACGGACGCTGGCGAGGCGCACGGGGCAAGCCAAAGCGGAGGTGATGGCCCTCAACGAGCAGGCCGGGCGGCTGATCGCACGCTCGGTCAGAGAGGCTCAGCGGCTCGCCGCCGCAGCCAGGGCCCGAGCACGTGGCCGTGGCGCGAGCGCCAAGCTGAGGGCAGCCGGCAAGCTCGAGCAGATCGCGGCACGGGCTCGCAAGGTCACAGAGCAGATCGACCGTCGTGCTCGGGGACTGAAGATCACCGACCGGCTCGTCTCGATCAGCGATCCGGACGCTCGGCCGATCCGCAAGGGCAAGCTCGGCAAGCCGACCGAGTTTGGGTATGTCGCCCAGATCTGCGAGGTGACCGCGAATACCCGCAAGGGTGCCCGCGGGCTCATCCTGCCCGCTGGCCATGCGCCCGGCAACCCGGGCGAGAACCGATTGCTGGAGCAGACCGCCAGCGAGCTCGACCGAGCTGGGATTCGCCTGCGCGAGATCGTCTGCGATGGCGGTTTCCAAGCCGGGCCGACAAAAGACACGTTCCCCGACCTCACCGACGATCAGATTCAGCTCTCAGGCCACCACGAGCCCGGATCACGCAGAATCCGCAAGCGCCGGGCGCGCTACCGCACCGGCATCGAGGGGCGCATCAGCCACCTCAAGCGCAGCTACGGGCTACGCCGAAGCAGACTGAAGGGTCATGACGGAATGAGAACCTGGACCGGCTGGGCGATCCTCGCCTACGACCTCGACACCCTCGCCATCCGAACCCACTGAAAAACTCCCCACCAGCCCGCGACTCCAACCGGGCAAACCATAAGCCTGACTCGGCCGCGCCCACCCGGACGCGGCCGTTTCAGTCCCGGCCATTTATCCGGGGGAAGTAGCTAGTTGACGTGCCTACATAGGTTGTGAACGGTTAGGGGAGGCATCCGGGTCTCTTCCCAGGCTGTGGGTCTGCGAGAACTCACGAGGCTGGGAGGACCCGGATGCAGATTCACGGTAGAGCGAAGCTCGGACCGGCTGGACGGCTGGCGCTGTGCGAGGCGGTGGGAGCTGGGCTGACGTTTCGTCAGGCTGCAGCGCTGTTGAATGTCTCGCCGGCTACTGCGCATCGTTGGTGGCACCGATACTGCGACGCTTCTGCGCAGAAGCGTCATTCATTGACGTGGGCAGCGGACAGATCGAGTCGTCCTCATCGCTCTCCCAGGCTGCTTGATCAGGCTTGCCAGGAGCGGATCTGCGAGACGCGCAGACGCACTGGCTGGGGCCCACGCCTGATCGCAGGCCAGACAGGTCATCCACACTCGACCGTCTGGAAGGTGCTTCGCCGTCATGGCCTCTCGCGGGCACCGGAGAGACTCCGAGATGAGGCGCGTCGCTATGAGTGGCCGTGCCCGGGTGATCTGCTGCACATGGACACCGCCCGCTACGCCCGCTTTGAGCGGCCCGGGCATCGCGTCACCGGAGACCGCTCGCAGCGCAGCCGCAACTGGATGGATCAAGGCACAAGGGTGGGCTATGACTTCGCGCACGCGATCGTCGATGACCACTCGCGCCTGGCCTACGTTGAGCTGCACAGCGATGAGCGAGCACAGACCGTCACAAGCTTCGTTGCAAGGGCCCTCGACTGGTTCGAGACGCACGGCATCACCGTCAAGCGGCTGATGAGCGACAACGCGTGGAGCTACACCCGCAACCGTTCCCTCAGCGAGATCCTCGCCACCCGAGAGATCAAGCACCTACGCACAAAGCCCTACAGGCCCCAGACAAACGGGAAGGTGGAGCGCTTCCACCAAACCATGCGCAGAGAGTGGGCCTACGGCCTCAGCTACCGCTCACACCACCACCGCAACCAAGCCCTGCCACACTGGCTCGAGCACTACAACACACGCAGACCACACAGCGGGATCCAGAACCGGCCACCCATCAGCCGCGTTCACAACCTCCATGGGCAGGACATCTAGTAGGAGGGGCTGGCGCTAGTGCGGGGACACCGTCACGAGCACCGCGCGCGCCGCCGGCAGGGTCAACGCGACCATCCCACCGTGTACGGCGAGGCGACGCAGGTGCTGCGGTGGGCTCCAGGAGCCATTTGGCGCAACAGCACGTCCTCCCAGCCTCACGCCCGAGCGGGAGTTAGGCGCCGGTGCGCTCAGCTCGAGCACGCTCGCGCTGCGCAGGCCGCGTCCCACGTGCAACCGCAGCGCTACGCCCGCAGAGCCTGCGGGGTCGTCCTCGGTGATCACGAACTTCAGCGCGCCTTCGCTTGCCCTCAGCGCGCTGACCGCGAGATTCGGCTTCTCCGGCGCGACGATTCTGGTGTGCAGCGGGCGATCGCCGATCAGCGAGCTGGTCAGCAGCAGCGCGTACCACTCGGGCTGCGCCTGTAGAGCTCCGCCGGCGAGGTTGGCCGGAGATGTCGCGCAGACGGGTGAGTAGCCGGCGCAGTTGGCGGGCGCTCCCTGGAGGTTGATGCCGACGGCGCCGGCGGCCATCGCCTGCGTGATGTAACCGACGGCCCACAGCGCGGAGGCGAACGTATCGCTGATGCCCGGGCGTCCCCCGCAGGAGACGGTGTTGGTCTCATCCATCCGAAAGCGTGTGTGGCGCGCCCGTGCAACCGCCAGATAGCGCGACAATGAAGCGCCCTCCAGCGCGCGGGTGCGCTCGCTGAGCAACGATTCGATCGTGGGTGGCGGGACCGAGTCGCAGCGCAGCGGATAGTGATGTCCGGTGAGCAGCGCTGGGCGCTGGCGACGGGCCTCGGCGGCGCCCCAGTTCAGGAACGCTCGGGACCCCGAGACCCCTGGACCGGCGAGCGCAACGCTCGCTCCTTGCCTGGCGATCGCGTGGCGATAGGCGCTCACCTCGGTCTCATACGTCGAGGCCGTCCAGGGCAGCGTGCGCAACGCATGCCGTCCGTAGGAGTCGGGCTCGTTGCCGACCTCAATACCCGCTAGCAGGCCGCCGAGGATCCTGCGCGCTGCGCTTGCCTCGCGCGCCGCGGCAACGGCGTCGTAGTGGGCGAGACCCAGCGTGAGCAGCACTCGCCAGCCGCTCTCCGCGGCCAGGCGACGCAGACGACGGAGGTCCGCGGCTACGAGCACGCTGCTGGCCCAAGCTGGGCGTGGCGTACGCGCGTCGCTCCAGGCGACGCGCGTGTCCGCCGAGGCGCCACCCAAGCGCAGAATGCCCGGCCCGAGCGAGCGCAGCATGCGCGCGAAGTTCCCACTGTCGGCGTAGGAGGCGATCTGCGCTGCGCTTGAGAGCTCGAAGGAGAGCCCGAGGAACGCGCCCGGCACGGGTGCGCCCGGGGCGCCCGGCGCGAGCGAGATCGAGACGCGCGCGGGGGCGTGTCCGTCGCTGCCCTGCACGCCCTGTGCGGAGATCGCAGCGCTCAAGGCCACGACCAGGCCGAGCGTCACGGCGGCCGTGCGTATGCGAGTACGCACGGGCTCGGATGCCGGTTCGCGAGGGATGCGTCGAAATCGCTTCATCGAGTTGAAGTAAACAGCAGCCCCGCGGGCCGCCTTCATCGGGCGGCGACCGTAACCTCTGTGGCATGGACAGCGAGAGCACTCCGGCGAGCGACAGGATCCTGCTCGGCGAGAACCTCGAGCTGCTTGCGGGCTTCTCCGACGGGGTCTTTCAGCTGATCTACATCGATCCGCCCTTCAACACGGGCAGAGTGCAAACACGCAGGACGCTCGAGGTGCTGCGCGACGATGCCGGTGAGCGCACGGGCTTTCAGGGCCAGCGCTACCGAAGCAGGATGCTCGCCGAGTCCTCCTACAGCGACAGCTTTGCCGACTATCACGCCTTTCTCGAGCCGCGGCTGCGCGAAGCGCATCGGCTGCTCGCTACCACGGGCACGCTCTATTTCCACATCGACTATCGCGAGGCGCACCACTGCAAGCTCCTGCTCGATGAGATATTCGGTCGTGACTGTTTCCTGAACGAGCTGATCTGGGCCTACGACTACGGCGCGCGCACGAAGCGTCGCTGGCCCGCGAAGCACGACACGATTCTCGTGTACGTCAAGGATCCCGCGGCCTACCACTTCGACTCGGCTGAGGTCGACCGCGAGCCCTACATGGCGCCGGGGCTCGTGACGCCCGAGAAGGTCGCGCTGGGCAAGCTCCCGACGGACGTTTGGTGGCACACGATCGTGCCCACGACGGGACGCGAGAAGACCGGCTATCCGACCCAGAAGCCCGAGGGCATCGTGCGCCGTATGGTCCAGGCCTCAACGCGCCCGGGAGATTGGTGCCTGGACTTCTTCGCGGGTAGCGGCACCCTCGGCGCCGTCGCCGTGCAACTGGGACGGCGCTACGTGCTGATCGACTCTAATCCTGAGGCGGTGGCGATCATGCGCGCGCGCCTTGGCGCGGCCGCCGCTGCTCCCGCGGTCGTGCAGGCACAGCGGTAGGTCGCTGAGAAGCGCGGCGCCGCGGCGTACGCGAGCAAGACATGCAAGCCTGTGAGCCATGTTCCACGTTGAGATGCGCCAGTTCCCGCACAACTTTTGTAGCTTCAACGTCGGCGACGATGAGCTGCGCGCGATCGTCGACCCCTGGATCCGCGATCGCCCTGTCGACTTCGGCGAACGCCGCTGGAGCCCACTCGAGGCGCGCCTGAAGATCCTCGAAGGGCCGGAGCTCTCGCTTCAGCAGCTCTCGATGGGCCGCGGCTGGCAGGCTGCGCAGCGCGTGAGCGAGGACGTCACCGACCGCGTGCTGGATTCCGCCCGGCAGTGGGCCGCAAACGCAGAAGCTCAGGCGCAGTCGGCGTCGGCTGGTATCTCGGGGATCGGAGATCCGCTCGCCTTCGGTTTCCAGATCGCCTCACTGCTCGGCTCTGACCCCACGCGACTGCTCGAAGCCTGGAAGGCCGCCGCCGAGCAATCTCCCGGCTTGGTGCCCAGCCAGTCGCTCGCGCTGGCCGAAGACAACCTCGCCTCGTCGGCCTAATCGCAGCCCCGGCGCGTCGCTAGACTCTCAGGGCGTATCGCGTGGTGGGCGTAGCTCAGTTGGTAGAGCTCCTGGTTGTGGTCCAGGCGGCCGCGGGTTCGAGTCCCGTCGCTCACCCCTCAGAACTGGCTGCAAATCAGCGGTTTGTGTAACTCACAGGCAAGTTCCGGAGTTGGGCCGGGGAGCAAACGGGGGAACAAGAATCTCCAAGACTTGTTTGTAAGACCTCAGCGGCGGACCCGCGGGCTAACACCGCTCTATGAGAGATCATCGTGCGCCTCGTCCAAGAGCTGCGCGAGACCAAGGAACGCCCCCTCACGGGCCAGAAACGGCCGAGGACGCCACAAAATGAGACCAGAAGCTCCCGAAACGACCGAATGGCGGGTGCTAGCAACCCGGAATCGTGCCGACCGCAACGGCGGCTGACGAAGCCAACGGCCCTCGAAGGCTCGGCTTGCGATCTGCGCGCAGCCGCTTCTAGGATTGGCTGCTCAGCTGTGTGAGTGTGGCTTCGATGTGTTGGCTGTCGCGTTCGAGGACGGCGATCATGGCGTCGACGACGTGCTGGTCGAACTGGGTTCCGGCGCAGCGTTCGAGCTCGGCTCTGGCTGCGATGGGGCCGATTGAGGGGCGATAGGGCCGATCGCTAGTCATGGCCTCGTAGGCATCAGCCACTGCGAGGATCCGGGCCTCCAACGGGAGCGAGTCGCCTGAAAGTCCATGTGGGTATCCGTGGCCATCAGGGCGCTCGTGGTGCGCGCCAACCCACGTGCGTATGTCTGTGAGGCTTGGATGCTCGAGGATCTGCGCCCCGAGCTCGGGGTGTCTTTTGATGATCTGGAGCTCTTCGTCGGTCAGCTTTCCGGGCTTGTTGAGGATGCTGTCGGGTACGCCTATCTTGCCGACATCGTGGAGCATTCCGGCTAGGCGCACCCGCTCGATCCGCTCCCCGAGCAGGCCGAGCTCTTGCGCCATCATTGCTGCGTAGCGTCCGACTGTCTCTGAATGGCGCGCTGAGCCGCTGAAGCGAAGGTCGACCGTCTCGGCCAGGTCAAGCACGACGGCGAGAAAGCGCTCTGCTGCGATGTCTCGAGGCTGACCGCCGCGTTGGCGCTGGCCGTCTCCTAGCGCCGGACCGTGGAGAACGCTTCTGTCACGGCCGTTTTGCTTGGCGGCGTAGAGGGCTTCGTCGGCGCCCCGCAGAAGCGCCCCGGCGGTCTCGCCGTGCTGGGGATAGTTCGCCACGCCAAAGCTGATAGTCACACGGATCGCACCTGCTGGGAACTGTCTGCTGAGCTCACAGCGCAGACGCTCGGCAATCATGAGGCCGTCGTGTCCGTTGGTGTCGGGCAGGATCAACGCGAACTCCTCACCCCCGACCCGTGCAACCCCATCTAGCTGGCGTCGGCCGTCTTGCAGGATGCGGGCGAGCCGCCGCAAGACCGCGTCGCCGACGTTGCTGCCGACACGGTCGTTGATTTCGCTGAAGTGGTCCAGGTCCCCCACCACCAGGGCGACTGGGGTGTTACTTCGTCGCGCGCGCTCGAGCTCAAGGTCGAGCATCTCGCGAAAGCCCCGCCTGTTCGACAGCCCTGTCAGGGGATCGGTGAGAGCGGCGTCGTAGAGCCTTGCTATCAGCGACTCGGCGCGAGCACGCATCGCGCGGACCAGGATCGCCGCCACCAGCAGACTACCCATGCCAACGAGCCACCACTCCGGGATCCCGCCCGCGGGGGGCCGCGCCGCCAACAGTGCACCATAGGCAAAGCCAACGTAGGCGATCTGCACGGCTGTCTCAGTGACCGTAAAGAAATACGAGGAATAGAGAAATACCCATAGGTAGAAGAACACCAACGGACTAGGGCTCTGTCCCGAGAAGTACGCCACCCCCGCGATCAGGGTGCTACCCCACAGCAACGCGACCCGCAACCCACGGCTCGGCAACCTGCGTGCCCGCCAGAGCAAGACCGCAGCGACTACATACGCATCACCCACGATCAACAAAAGCCCGACATCGCTCGCTCTGCGAGAATGCGACAGCACGAGCGTCAACAACGCCAATGTCGCGCCCGCGGCAAACAAAGCCGCCAAAGCCCGCGCCATGAGCCCGCTCTCGACATTCGGCGTGAGCACAGCCTCCGATTCCACCGGCACAGCGAGACCTCCATCGCGCATGAACATGGTCACGGCACAGCTCCGCTTGACTCGATAGCACCGAACATAAGCCCAGGACGAAAACTCGACGCCTGTTCTACTGAACCGAATACACGCGACCTGCCGCAACGGGCAGGCGAGTCGGGGCCGCAGCATCGAGAGACAGCCCGGGTACCCGAGGCGCGAGCACCCAAGGGGTGGACGCGGTCGTAGCTACCCTGCTCGACGATGCTCGGTGGCCCAGGCTCGAGGATCGAGCGTGCGCGCGCGTTAGATGTTTCCGTCGCCGTCGCTCGGGCCGCCGTTGTTGTCGCTATCTCCGTCTCCCGCGTTCGGTCCTTGCGGTATGCCGCTATTTGATTGCGGCGGACTCGCTTGTGGCGGCGCGGGTGGCGTGGCGGTCTTGGTTGGGGGCGGGGTTCTCGGTGGCGGAGTGGTGCTCGTGGGTGGCGGCGTGGAGACCGTCGTTGGCTGGGCTTGCACCGGCACGGCGAGAGGCGTAGGAGCACGGACGATGAACGTGGTTGCGGCGTGGCTCGGGCTGGCGCTGGTCAAGATCACTTCGACGCGATGGCGCCCTGGGGCGAGGTTGTGAAAGGTGAGCCGATCCGAACCTGACCGCGTGAGGCGATGATCGAGGTGTAGACTGCCGGTACCCCAGTGAAGGTGGACGGTCGCATCGCTTGCGTGCAGGGGCGATAGCCCGGCGCGGACCTCAACGAGGCGCTTGTGCAACGACGGTCTATGCATGGCGAGGCGCCCGACGAGTCCGCCCATGAGGCGACACCGGCGACCGTCACGATGTGGGTCGCTCGTCACGACCGCGCTGATCGTCCTGACGATCTTCGTCGGGGCAGCGAAGCCGTTTGCCTGATTCCGGCGCCGCCAAGCGCCCTACGGCTCCCCGGCGGGAAGCCCAGCTCGCCTCATCGCGACCGTGAACTTCGCGAAGTCCTCCTGGAACTCGTGTAGGCCGATCGGCTGCCCGGCACCGTCCGGCGAGATCGAGGGCCCTTGATCGGTGCCGCGTCGACGTGCGCGCGCGTGCGCGCGCCAGTCAGCGATCTGCTCCCGCACAGCGGGGTGGTCTGGAATGTCGCGTCGCGGTGTGTCGGTGAGTGCGACACCGAGGTGCGGTGCGTGCTGGACCCGTGGCCCCATGTTGGCGATCGCCTGCTCGGGGCGGGCGGCGAACCGGGTGAGGATCGTCTTGATGATGCTGGTGTGGTCGAACTGCTCATGGCAGACGTGGCGGGTCACGCGCGGCCCGACGAGCAGCGCGGGTACCCGCACCCCGTATGTCGCGTACCCGGAGCCGTCCTGGATTTCCAATGGTGGAGGGGGGACGTGGTCGTAGAAGCCGCCGTGCTCGTCGTAGACGATCACGAGCAGTGTGTCGTCCCAGTCTGGGCTGTTGCGTAGCGCTTCGTAGGTCTCGAGGATCAGCGACTGGCCGGCGCGCACGTCTGACGGCGGATGGTCGTCATTGGACGCGGTCTCGAGGACTTTCAGGTCGATGAAGTTCGGGTCGATCCAGGAGACGGGCGGGAGCGTCCCTTTGGCTGCGTCGTCGAGGAAGCTAGAGCCCGTGACGATCGGCTCCTCGAGTAGCCGGGTGAGGATGCTGACCTTCTGGCGGTCGAAGAACGCGAAGTTCTGACGCTCGCCGAAGTGCCGGTACTTCTCGTCGGCGGCGCGAAGCGTCGCGGGGTCATGGGAGTACCAGCGCCACTGATCCTCAGCGAGCTGTCGGGTGAATGCCTCGACCGCGTAGATCGGCGCGTCCTCGAGCTGGTGCAGCTGGTCTTTGAAGCGCTCCTCTATGCGTTGCAGCAACGGCGGGAGGGTCTTTGGCCCCTCTTTGCCGGCGAGCGCGAACAGACGGTTTGGCCAGGTGTCACCCGGGACGGAGCTGTGCCACGCGTCGCAGACCGTGTAGTTGCGGGCGATGAAGTCGTACATCGGCAGGTGCTGCGCGCCGTAGTGGCCCATTGGCAGGGCGTGGTACTCGTCGGGGATCTCGACGTGGTTGCCGTTCTTGTCCTTGCGGCTTTCCAGGAAGTTGGTGATGAACCCCTGGTTGCTGCCGGCGATCTGGCGGGCGACGCAGCCCTTGCCGTGGCAGGGGTCGAGGATCTTGCCTGTCGGGTCCTGCAGCGGATGGAAGGACGTTTCTTCGGCGCCCCATTCGAACACGGCGTGCTTGTTGCCTTTGCCGTCGGGGTTGCTCTCGGTGCCGGTGAGGCCACGAACCTCGGGCATCCCGTCGTTCGTGAGGTATCCGAGCATCTGGTCGAACGACCGGTTCTCCATCATCAGCACGACGATGTGCTTGATCTCGTTGAGTCGTTCCAGCGCCTCGTCGCTCATGGTGTACTCGTCCTTTCCGTGGGGTTGGCGGGCTTTGACGGCGGCTCGATCACAGTGTGTCTGTCCATCGCGATCGCGTCCGTCATCGTCGACACGAGCGAAGTCGAAGGCCATAGCCACGGGCAGATCTGGGCGATAGACGACAGTTACTGGCTTTAGTCAGCTCAGCGACGTCGAGACCGGCTGGATCACATGGTCGGGGTGTGCCCACACCAACTTCTTCGTTTACCATTTCGATAGGGGCCAACCGACCGGTTACAGCAACGATTCGTCTACACATCCGACCGCCAGGTCTCCCCTCGACCAAGTGCAACAGCACGACCCGCTCACCGTCAGAGACTGCATAGGGGGGCAGGCACCCCCAAACGGGGGCCGCTCCCGCGAACCCTAGCACCGCGAAACGCAAGCTCACAGAGGGGTGCTGGACTCTCCAAGTACCCCGGCCCGGCGGGATACGACCAGCCCTCGGGGTAGCACGCGCAGCGCCTCAAGCTCAAAGCGCAGCTGGCGCACCAACGGATGCTCAGGCTCAGCCGCCTCCAACATTCCAAGACTCGCGACATAGTGCACCAGGAGACCGCGATTGCGTCACTCCCGAACCCGGCGATCTGCGCCCGCAGCGCCGCCTTGCGCTCCTCAAACACCTCGATCCGGGCGTCCTCGGTCAACGCCGCCACGAGTGCTGAGACCTCGGAGCCGAAGCGCACCGCCAGACCCCCACGGTCCGTACTCGAGTGCTCAATCGTGTCATGCAGAACCCCCGCTGCAACGACCGTCTCACGGTGCCCGGTGTTGTGAAGCAGCGTCGCTACCTCGAGCGGATGCAAGATGAACAGCGATTCATCGGACGCACGACGCTGCCCACGATGCACCTCCCGCACAGGCAAGGGCTACCGGCGCCAACGGTAGCTCAGCAATGAAGCTAAACGCCATCGCCTCGCCACCCATAGCGGCATGATGGTCCGGGCCGCGCTCGGTGCTGTAAAGGCAGTGTGAAAGCGCAGTTGTCGTTTTGGACTGGGTGATCACTGATAAGCGACACGGGTGGGCACGTGGGACGGCCGACAGATCCTTGGGTCGACCGTCGTAAGGCGAAGCTGAAGCGGCGACCGATGATTCACAAAAGTCGCACTTTGCATGTTTAACGCAAGTTGCACCCATTGGAATCCTCCCGACTTCGAGGTAGTCTGCCACCGTACAATCCAAGCGCTCGAGCGAGGCATCTATCCGTCGCATAGGAGCGCAAACTTCCGAGGCCAAAGGGGGCACTCGTGAACGCGCAGGCACCGCCCGCCGACCAGCACCGTATCCCGTCATTCCGGGGCGTCGCGCCAAGCGGACCGCTCTCCGAGCAGCTCGGTCCGCTTCAGAATCTGCCGGGCCGCTGGTCTGGCTTTGGCTTCAACCTCATCGCTCGCCCCGACTTCCAAGGGGGCAATGACATCTTCCTCGAGCTCAACCGAACCAAGGAGAACATCCAGTTCACCTCGATCGGTAGCAACGTCCCTAACCGCGGAAGCCAACAAAACGACATCAACCTGTTCGGGGTCACCTACTTGCAGCAGATCAGTGATGCGACCCCGCCCGGCGGCGCTCTGCACATTGAGCCGGGAATCTGGCTCACAGTCCCAGCAACCCAAGTTCCGGCCGCAGGGCCAACCGTGACGCGGCTCGCGACAATTCCGCACGGCGACGCGATCAACCTCACAGGCCAGAGCTTCTCCGTCGAGGCTGGCCCCAAAATCGACCCGGCCAACACCGTCCCGTTCCCCATCGGCACCCCGGCACCCGGCCCAGGCACAAAAAACGACTTCCCCGAGTATGACCTCGCCAACCCCAACCCGTTCCGCACAGACCCCACGCCGGGCAGCATCACCCAAGCAATGATCACAGACCCCAACTCGGTTCTCAGCAAAGCTATTGCAGGCCAGAAAGTACTTCACACCGAGGTGCTGATCGTCTCATCCCACCCTGACGGAGGCGTGGAGAACATCCCCTTCATCAAGGCGAACGCCGATGCGGCAGAGGTATCCGCGATCTTCTGGATAGAGACCATCGAGGACCAAACCGGCGGGACCTTCCTCCAGCTCCAATACACCCAAACCGTGCTCCTGAACTTCAACGGCCTCAGCTGGCCCCACGTCACCGTAGCGACCCTTGTACGCACCTTCTAGCTGCCCACCGGAGGGGGAGACCACATGACTATCAGTGATGTTGCAGAAGCACTTCGCCGCGCGCTCGGCCCAAGGATCCCACCTGCCGGCGCCGCACTACCCCCACCGCCGGAACCACCAGAAACCGGCGTCGCCTCGACAGCCGCCCGACTGATCGCATACACCCTCCTCGGCGGCGGGCTCCTAGCGGCAATCTTGATCCACGGCAAGCACGCGGCCTTCAAACCAGCGCAAGGGTTCGTCCTCTTTACCGGCTTCTACGTCGCCGCGCAGGCCGTAGAGCGACTACTCGAGTTCGTACTGCCGCCCGGCGGCGGCACAGCCGAAGCCAAGGCAGATCGCGCTCTAATCGTGGCCGGTCTGGCGCTCCTGCTCGGCGTCGCCCTAAGCCTCGCACTCGGCCTTCGCTTCCTCAGTGCTGTACAGGTAGGCACCTCTCCCCGCTGGCTCGATGTATTCATCACAGGCTTGGTCATCGCTGGAGGCACCAAGCCCCTACATGACCTCATCGGCACAATCGAAAAGGCCAAAACCACCCCCTAGCTGCCCTCTCGGCTACATCATCACTGCGGGGTCTCGGCTAGACGACCGTCGCTCATCGGCAGCGACGGCAAGGTCATCGAGGTGAGGGGATCTGTACAGACCGCGCCGCCGCCGTGTCCTATGCGCAAACGCGGCGAGGCTCCCAACGGTACGGCTACCACCGTGGGGCAGCCCCCGAGGCGGTGGTCGAGCCTCCCGAGCAGCGAGTCAACCGGCTCGTCCCCTTCGTCAATGTAGCCGCTCGATACCGGTCATTGCCCGCGGCTAAGGACGTGGCTGGCCCGCCACGTCCTTAGCGCCTGGTTTCCGAGATGCCATGCGCAGGCTCCTGCTCGGACGCGTCGCTCGTGGACACGACTCATGCGTCCTCAAGCAAGCCGAAGGGAATAGTGATCGAAAATGACTTGCAGCCGACCAACGGGGCACAGAGCGTGCCACTGATGACGAGCGCAAGCGGATTCGTCTGCAGCCCTAGTTTGACTTCCGCCTTGAAGCCGTCGATCGAACCGCCGATGGAGCAGTCCTGCTTGCTGGGCGAAAGGGTGCACGACCCAATCTTGTAGCCAAGCAACGTAACTTCGACCGATACGCTCGGGACGCTCGTGTCGAGACACGCGTGGATGCTTAGCGGGCCGAAGCCCCAATTGATGCATTGCTGCAGCAGCACGGCCTCGGCGAGCTCAGCGTCCCCCGGCGTGTATAGCCGCTTGCTCTCCCCGTCGTGGTAGACGAACCCCTCCTCGATATGATCGAGCGCAGTCATTCGGCAAACTCCCTAGTTCGAAATTTTTGGGGGGGGGCCTTATTACCCCCGACGTATAGTTGACTTGCTTCCAATATTCACACTGCCGCGCTGACGCTACCCCGACGAGGCCCAGCTGCAACCACGTCGGCCCAGACAAATGGGCACGATCGTGTCTAACGACTTGGTGATGCCAGATCGAGCAAGGCTAGAGGGGGCCATCAAAGGTCTAAATGTCTCCGACTCGTAGTCGGGCGGGGCGATCTGGGCCAAGCTGTTGCCGGAGGCTCCGAGCAGTGGAGGCACAACATGAGCGTGAGATCCGGCGAGCCACCCGAAATGCCGCCACTTCCGCCGTCCGACTCGTCAGACATCCCGCTCGGGATCCCTGGAATCCTGCTACCGCGGGATTCGAGCGACATGCCGAGCGATCCCGAGGCTCCCCAGTCTGATCATCATCCGAGGATTGAGTGCGACGATTCGACATTTGGCCCCGCACGCTTTGCGCCGGTGTCCGGCGAACGGGTGAGATCCGAACGTGAGCAGACCCGCAGAGGCCCCTGGGAACGGGCCTCTGCTGGTTGTTGCGTGCGCCTATCTTGCGATCGATTCGACCGAGCCCACCCAGCCTCCCATCGGTAGCGAAGAAAGCTTGCCGGAACCGGCGGAACCGTGACCGCGTCCACGAACAAGAAGTGCCTTAGCAAGCGCTCCTTGTGGGCGTTATGACTTCAACTCGGAGTCGGTTCTCGGGTGGGTACATCCACTGGTGCCGGAATGCCCGGAGCTTCGCGTATCCCCACACGGCAACCAACGGCGTTACACGCCGTGTAGCTGTTTCGATATCATTACGGGATCACGGCTGCAAACGACATTGCTAATCTAACGCAGCGGCTCCTGGAGGGTTCGAGCCCGGAGTTCCTTGCCGCTGAGCTAGGCGTTTCCGTTGCTTCAGTGGGGCGCTGGGCCTCGGGGAAGAGCGCGCCCCGTGCCCCGCAAGAGGGACGTCTGCGCGCTTTTGCGTCTGCTCAGAACATCTCGTCCGACGATGGATGCACCGCTGTTCCGCTGGATAGGGCGCTGGGGCTAACGCTTACCGAGATACGAGAGGCACTCCATAGGCGTGGTCGGCTCAGCTCTCGCGGCGAAGCCGTTGATGAGATCTCGAAGTTGCTCTTTGCTCACGTGTACAAGGTTCAACAGGATGGCACCGGCTTGGGCGACTACGTGACGTCCGATCGCCGTGCAGCGGTCCTCCGTGAGACTGTGACGGAGGCGTACAGGACACGCCTACCCACTGGACTCACGCACGAGCTGCGCCCTGATGACCTTGAGCTGAGGCTGGGCGACAGCGAGGAAGACCTCGCGCGAGACCTATGCGAAGCCTTCCGACATCTACACGCCGCTTCGGTGCGCGATGCGCTATCCGATCCCATTGCTGCCGATTTCCTCAATGGCTTCTTCGGTGTCTTCTTGTCCGACTCGTTTGCCGACGAGCGCAACATGGGCCAGTATCTCACCCCCGCCGAGGTCGTCGACACGATGGTGACGATCGGATTCTCACTTCTTGCCGACGCGGTTCCGCTCTGGCTTGATGGCGATCCAGAGGCTGGCCGTATTGCTGATCCCTCATGCGGCGTCGGGTCATTTCTCTCGACAGCGGCCCGGCGACTGCTAGCCCTCAAGACGACCAGTCATCCGGGTGCCGCATCAGAGGCATGGTTCGCCGAGCTGGTGACGCATAGGCTCGTCGGCATTGACAAGTCCGATCGCATGATCCGACTCGCGCTCACCAATTTTGCGCTACTGGGCGGCCACCAGCCGTCCCTCCACCTTGCCAACGCTCTGGGCCGCGAGGGAAGCGACGGCGCACTCACAAGTGCACTTGAAGGAACTGCGGCGCTGATTCTCACCAATCCGCCGTTCGGTGCCGAGTTCCGAGGAGGAGACATCGCGGAATATTCCCTCGCCTCGGAGTGGTCAACTTCTACACCGGCAAAGATCGACTCGGAGCTGCTCTTTGTCGAGCGATACCTAGACTGGCTGGCCGACGATGGCGTGTTCGTCGCCGTTGTCCCTGACAGCATCCTCACCAACCGTGGGCTCTATGGGGATTTGCGTCGTGCCCTGTCTCGCCGCGCGACGATCGAGGCCGTCGTGTCGCTGCCGCCCAGGACATTTGGTGCAGCTGGCACCGCCACCAAGACTTCGGTGCTCGCCCTGCGCAAGTCTAGGCGCCCAGGACGCCGTGCGTACGTCGCACTGTGCAAGGAGGTCGGGTTCGACGTAGAGACGCGCGCGAACCTACGCCAGAAGGTTCGCCACGACCGAAATGACCTCCTGGCGGTGATGAGTGAGATAGGTCGGGCTCCCGTTTCATTCGGTCGGCTCGTTGCTGACCTCGCCGACAGCGCACGGTGGGACGCATGGTTTCACGCCTCGCTCGCACCAGGCACCGAGAGCCAGTTGAGTGCCCCGAAGATGGACGCCGTGTGGGTCCGCGACGTGGCGACGCTCGCCACAGATCGAATTGATCCTCGGAGAGCTGGCGATGAGATGTTCCGCTACATCGAGATCTCCGACGTCGATGGTGAGCGCCTTACGGCATCAGCAAAGCATGTCCTCACGTCCGAGGCTCCCTCGCGAGCGCGCAAGCAGGTTCGTGTTGGCGATGTGCTCGTCGCGACGGTGCGACCCGAACGGCGGGCAATCGGTGTTGTGGCTCCCGATGACGACGGGGTCATTTGTAGCACCGGCTTCGCCGTGCTCCGCCCTAATGGCATCGAGCCTCTCGTGCTCGCTGAGCTACTGCGCACTGACTTTGTCAATGAACAGTTGACACGGCACAATATGGGTGTTTCATACCCCGCGATCGCTGATGACTGTCTTCTTGACGTATTGCTCCCGATCCGCGCGAGCGGAGCGGCTGCTGCTGATGAAGTCGCCCGCCGGATGATGGCGGCGCGAGCCAGCTACGAGCAGGCGCGCAGTGAATTGACCCACGCCGTCGCTGAACTCTCCGCCGAAGCTACGGGAGCGTAGTAAACACTGAGTCGATGTCGGTGAACCAGGGGGGGTTTTGCGGCGGGGTGTCAATAGGAGGGTTCTGTGTTACGTGGTCCGGGATCGCTTCGCCTCCCTTGCGCACGCGGGCGACGGGCAGTCCCCAAACGGGGTCATCGAGATTGGATACTGATCGACAAAAGGCCCAGTCGTCGAGGTTCCCCGTGCGCAGGAACAACGAAACGGCGAAGATATCTTGACTCTCGAACTTACAGCTGCTCGTCGGTGTATTCGGGCCGAGCGATCTAATCAGCCGAGCCTTCGTCGTGTCAGTACCCCACAAGCTCTTTACCTCAACCCGGGCACTCGCGCCACCGCGTTTGATCTCAAAGTCGTAGTTAAAATACTCGGCGATGTGCTTCGCCACGTCCTCAGGCATTCGGCGAACGGCAAACCCGTGTCGTCGGGCATGACTGACGAACGAGGCCTCAACAAGCGCACTCGTGATCTTGGCCGAAGCTCCATATCGATCGATCTCCAGATAATCACCGGCGCGTAGCTCATCAGTGACGATCTTCGTCAGCCGAGCCTTTGAGCTACTGCCACCGACATAGATCTCGCCAGACGTCGTGCGGTCAGCACTACGAGGCGTCTGGAGGATGCGTCCCTTGGCGATTTCCCGCCACGGTGCGTCACCCTCGACGTAATCTCGGGGCACGAACTTTCCAGTGCGGCCGCGGGTCAAGAATGCCTGCTCACCGCTCGGGATTACTACGGAGAACGGCGCGGTCCACGGCCCGCGCGCACCCAGTACCGTTGAGGCACGCCTGACGCTTCGATCGACCATCGTGACTTTGACAAGTGCGGGCGCCATGATGGACTCGATCAGTGCCGCGTCCACTTTGCCGTAACGGCGCGTCAGGTTGCGCAGCAGATCGTCGGACATTAGGCGCGGCACTCTATCTGGGCGGAGGGGGCTAGGCATCTCGGCGACGCCATCTCCGGCGGCGCGATGCTTGTCCGGGCCGACTGGCGGGATTCGCGGACCCGTCGTGATTTTGGGGGGCGCCTCTATCCCGTCAGCTCGATCCTTCTCAGCGCGATCAGCGAGGAAGAAAAGCTCACTTCCAGCGACACTTACCTGGCGCGCCGGGTTATCGGGCCGCAGGCCCGTCGAGATGCGGTCGACGCGCAGCAGGATCGTCGCGGAGCCCTCGAATGGGGTGGTGAAGAAGACGCTTGGATCCTCCGCGAGCAGCGCCTGCTTCGCGCCGAGGTGCTCCACGTGCGCCCCCAGGATCGGGCCGGCATGGATGTGGCTCGCGAGCGCCTCGATTTACTTGGGTCGCAGCGGGCGCTCCCACACGAACAGCTTGTCCTTGATGAGCCAGCGCCGCGTCTCGCGCTTGACCTGCTCGCACGTCTGCGGCAGCGCGAGCGCGATGCGCCTGACGTCCTCCCAGCTGGCCACGATCGCAGGCTAGCCGCTCGCTACGCTCAGGCGAGGATGAGTGACGCGATTCTTCGATCTCCTGACGTGCTCGTCCTCGGCGGCGGTGGCGTGCTCGGCGAGGCCTGGATGAACGCTCTGCTCGCCGGCCTCGAAGAGGAGGGACGCCTTGACCCGCGCGGCTTTGGCCTCTACATCGGTACGTCCGCCGGCTCGATCGTGGCCGCGGCGCTGGTGGCGGGCATCAAGCCGGCCACGTGGCTGGGCTATCCGCGCGAACAGCTCGTGCGCTCGGAGGGCACCCCCGCACGCCGCAGCCCGCTGTGGCTGAGCATTGAGGTCGCCAAGTCTGCGGGCAGCACGCTGGCGGCGCCGATCGCCTCACTCGCGCTGCCGCTGGCGGCGCCCGGGGGCGCGCTGCTCAGACGCGCGGCGTTGAGCGCGATGCCCACCGGGCGCCGCTCGCTCGCGGAGCTCGGAAGGGCGGTTGATCGCTCCGGTGTGCGCTGGGACGGGCGGCTGCGGGTCGCGGCCGTGCAGCGCGGGAGCGGCCGTCGCGTGATGTTCGGCGCTCCTGGGCACCGCGAGGTGCCCGTCTCTGTTGCCGTGCAGGCATCGTGCGCGATCCCGGGCTTCTTCGCGCCCGTGCGCTGTGGCACGCATACCTACGTCGACGGGGGAGTCTGGAGTCCCACCAACATGGACACCGCCGCGGTCGGGCGCGGTCAGTCCGTCCTCTGCCTGAATCCGACCGGCTCGTTGCGGGTCGCTGTCGGTTCGATCGCGGGCGCCTTCGGGCCGGTCTCGCGCGCCGTGGTCGCAGCCGAGGCGCTCGCGCTCAGGCACCGTGGTGCGCTCGTCACCACGATCAACCCCGACAAACGTACCGCCGCTCTGCTCGGCACCAACCTGATGGACCACCGCCGTCGCTCCGCGGTGATCGAGGCCGGTCTCGCGCAGGGACGCGCGCTCGCCGCCGCCCGCTGAGGGCACGCCCCGAGCTCGAACGCGTGCAGCGCACGCAGGTGCCGCGCGAGCCCTTTCCGTGAAACAGCGCGTCGCGCTCTGGCAAGCCGACCCGTCAGGATGGGTCGGTGCAGCGGCCCAAGCTAGTGATCTTCGATTGCGACGGTGTGCTCGTCGACAGCGAGGTGATTTCAAACGACGTGCTCGCCCAGGCGCTGAGCGCCGAGGGGCTGCCAACGACGCTCCCAGAGGCGCGCCGCGACTACCAGGGACTGCTCCTCAGCGAGGTGCTCAGCGAGGCCGAGGCGAAGCTCGGCAGGGCGCTGCCGCAGGACTGGCTCGCTCGCTACGAGCATGATCGCGCGGAGGTCTTCCGTCGTGAGCTGCGCGCGGTGCCTGGTGCCGCGGAGGCCGTCACGGCCTGCACGGAGGCGGGACTGGATGTCTGTGTCGCCTCGCAGGGCAAGCTCGAGAAGATCCGCCTCTCGCTCGAGCTGACCGGGCTGCGTGCGCTGTTTGCAGAGCGCGCGCTCTTCTCTGCCCATCTCGTGCCCCGCGGCAAGCCTCACCCCGATCTCTTTCTGCACGCGGCCGAGGCGATGGGTGTCGCACCGGCTGACTGCGTCGTCGTTGAGGACTCACCGTCGGGCGTGCTCGCGGCGCGCGCCGCGCGGATGCGCGTGCTCGGCTACGCCGCCGACAGCGACGCCGACGCGCTGCAGAGCGCGGGCGCTGAGGTCGTGTGGGAGCTCGGCGAGATTCTGCCGCGCCTCGGCCTCGACCCGGACGCCGCCCGAGTCCGCTAGCTCAAACGCTCGATCACAGGCTTCATCTAGCCGCTCTCGAGCTCTCCGCGTGAGCTCTTCAGCTCATCCCCGCTGAAAGATCTGGATCGTCTGTCCGAACGTCGTTTCGGGCATCGTCCAGAGGTGTCGCACGCCGCCGAGGTCGACCGGCTCGTGCAGTTCGAAGCGCAGATCCGGCCCGGCGAAGCGTGCGCCACCGTGTCGCAACAGCGCTGCGCTCGCCTCGATGTCGGACACTTCGTAGGCGACGTGATCGAGCACCAGTCGCGAGGCGCCCAGGCGCTTTTCGAGCAGCTCATCCGCGGTGAACGTGAACAGCTCGATGTTGCCCTCGCCTTCGCCCAGGTAGACGCCGCGCAGCGCGAACTGCGGGCGCTCGATGTGACGCGCGACGGGCAGCTCGAACAGCGCGCAGAACTCCTGCACGGAGGCCTCGAGGTCCGCTGCGAGATAGCCGACGTGGTCGAGTCTGCCGAGCATCCTCACATCGTATGTGGCCGAGGACGACGGCAGGCGAAGATCAGGCGTGCGTCCGGCGGTGCAAGCGTCGGGGAATCGACCACCTAGTCGAGCGGCGTCGTGTAGGCGCCGCTGAGGCCGCCGTCGACAGGAACGTCGAGGCGGTCACGTAGCTCGAGTCGTCGCCGGCGAGGAACAGCGCGCCCTGGGCGATCTCCTCGGCCTGCGCGAAGCGGCCCATCGGCACGTGCACGAGCCGGCGCGCGGCCTTCTCGGGGTCCTTCGCGAACAGCTCGCGCAGCAGCGGCGTGTCGACCGGGCCGGGGCAGAGCGCGTTGACGCGCACGCCGCGGCGCGCGAACTCGACGCCGAGCTCGCGCGAGAGCGCGAGCACGCCGCCCTTGGAGGCGGTGTAGGAGATCTGCGAGGTCGCCGCGCCCATCACGGCGACGAACGAGGCGGTGTTGATCACCGAGCCGCGCGCCGGGCCCGTCGTTCTCGAGCAGGTGCGGGATGCCGTGCTTGCAGCACAGGAAGACGCTGCGCAGGTTGACCTGCTGCACGCGCTCCCACGCCTCGAGCGTCGTCTCGAGCACCGAGCCGTCGTCGTTCGGGGAGATGCCGGCGTTGTTGAAGAGCACGTCGATCCGCCCGAAGCTGCTCGCGCGACCTGCGCGAGCATCGCGCGCACCTGCTCCTCGTCGGTCACGTCGACCTGCAGCGACGAGATCGCCCGGGCGCGTCGGTCGAGCAGGTCGACGCCCGCGACCGTCGCGCCCTCGCGCTGGAACAGCTCGACGGTCGCCGCGCCGATGCCGCCGCTGGCGCCGGTGACGACGCACACCCGCCCCGCGAGCCGCCCCTCCGTGCTCATGCCCTCCGTCGCGTAGAAGATCGTCTTGACCTCGGTGTAGGCGTCGAGCGCGTGCGGCCCGAGCTCGCGCCCGTAGCCGGACTGCTTGAAGCCGCCGAACGGCGTGCGTCACGCGCACCGAGGTGTTCGCAGTTGATCGACAGCACGCCGGTCTCGACCGCGCGCGCGACGCGCAGCGCGCGCGCGCCGTCGCGCGTCCAGATCGAGCCCGACAGGCCGTAGATCGTGTCGTTGGCCAGCGCGATCGCCTCGGCCTCGTCGCGGAACGGGATCACCGCGGCGATCGGGCCGAAGACCTCCTCGCGCGCGACGCGCTGCGCCGGGCGTCGACGGGCGCGAGCACCGTCGGCGCGAACCAGAAGCCCGGGCCCTCCGGCGCGCTGCCGCGGAACGCGACCGGCGCCTCGCCGTCGAGGAAGGAGGCGACGCTGTCGCGCTGGGCGGCGGAGATCAGCGGCCCCATCTGCGTGTCCTCGTCGAGCGGGTCGCCGACGCGCAGCGCCTTCACGTGCGCGCTCGAGCAGCTCCAGGAAGCGCTCCATCGCCTGCTGCCTGCACGAGGATCCGCGAGCGCGCGCAGCAGTCCTGGCCGGCGTTGCCGAAGACCGCCGAGCGGCGCCGCCGCGGCGGCCGCCTCGAGGTCGGCGTCGGCGAAGACGATGTTCGCCGACTTGCCGCCCAGCTCGAGCGTCACGCGCTTGATCGTCTGCGCGGCGCCGGCGGCGATCGAGCGTCCGACCTCGGTCGAGCCGGTGAAGGCGATCTTCGCGACGTCGGGATGCTCGACGAGGCGCTGCCCGCAGGTGCGCCCGGGGCCGACGACGACGTTGACGACGCCCGTCGGGCAGGCCCGCCTCGAGCGCCAGCTCGGCGAAGCGCAGCGCGCGTCAGCGGCGTCAGCTCGGCCGGCTTGAGCACGACCGTGTTGCCCGCCGCGAGCGCCGGCGCGAGCTTCCAGGCGGCGATCGTCAGCGGGAAGTTCCACGGCGTGATCAGCCCGACGACGCCGAGCGGCTCGCGCACGGTGAAGGCCTGGCCGCCGGCGACGGGGATCGTGTCGCCGAGCAGCCGCTCGGGCGCGCCGGCGTAGTAGCGGAAGGTGTCGACGACCATCGCCATCTCGCCGCGCGCGTCGGCGATCGCCTTGCCGGCGTTGCGCGCCTCGAGCACGGCGAGCTCCTCGCGGTGCGCCGCGAGCGCCTCGGCCAGCGCGCGCAGCGCGCCGCGCGCGCGCCCGGCGCGAGCGCGCGCCACGCCGGCAGCGCCGCGCGCGCGCGCGCGACCGCCTCGTCGACCTCCTCGACGCCCGCGCGCGGGACCTCCGCGAGCACCGCCTCGGTGGCGGGCTCGAGCACTGAGAGCTGCTCGCTCAGCGCTCAGCCGTCCCGTCGCGGGCGGACCGCCGCAGAGACGCTGCTCGCGCAACCCTCGTCCTACGGCGCCTCGGCGATCGCCGGGCAGCGCCTGTTCGGCGTCGAGCTCGTCGATCGTGCGGACCGGCCCCTTGAACGTGTTCTTCGCCGAGACGCAGTACCAGATCGTCACCGCCGGCGATCACGCCGATCGTCACGAGCGGCGCGTAGTTGACCGCCGTTCCAGCTGAAGCCGCTTTGCCCAAGGCACGCCTTCGGGCGAGAACGGCAGGCGAGAAGATGATCACGCACAGCGCCGACCCAGACGATCGCGATCGGGTTGATCCATTTGTACTTCTCGCCGAGCGTCCACGAGCCCGGCTCGAACGCGTCGCCCATGCGCCAGCGCAGGAAGACGGGGATCGTGTAGGCGATGTAGAGCCCGATCACCGAGATCGAGGTGACCGCGAGGAACGCGACCGGCGTGCCGAGGTGGTTCGGGAAGTACGCCGGGATCGTGATGATCAGCGCGAACACGACCACGAACAGCACCGACCAGCGTCGGCGTGCGGTTCTTGCCCGAGCCGGCGCCACAGGTTGTGCCCGGGCACGGCGCCGTCGCGCGAGAACGCGAACGTCATCCGCGAGGCGCTCGTCACGCAGGCCATGCCGCAGAACAGCTGCCCGATCGTCGAGATCAGGAGCACGGCCTTGGCCGCCGCCGAGCTGAGCGCCGTCTCGATGATCGTCAGCGCCGGGAAGCCCGCTTTGTAGATTTCGGCTTCGTGGCTGTGCTGGATCGCGAACGTGATCGCGAGCAGCACGATCCAGCCGAACACCGCCGAGTAGAAGACCGAGCGCCAGATGCCTTTCGGCGCCGACTCGTTCGGCGCCGTGCGTCTCCTCGGAGACGTGCGCGGAGGCGTCGTAGCCGGTGATCGTGTACATCGTCAGCAGGAAGCCGAGCGGCAGCACGTAGAACCAGTACATCGCCGTGGCCGAAGCCCGGACTTGTTGGCCTTGTGCCCGAACACGTAGGAGAAGCTCGCGTGGTGGCTCGGGACGGCGATCAGGAGCACGACGATCGCCAGCACGCCGATCGATGTGCCACCACACCGAGATCCGTTGAAGAGCGACGACCAGGTGGCTGCGGAAGACGTTGACGAGCACGTCGAGCAGCAGGATCACGCCGAACAGCGCGAAGTTGACATGCGCGCGTGTAGTGGAGGTCTGTGCCCGCGGCGGCCTTGGCGAAGTTGAAGATGAAGTGGACTTGTAGAGGCCGAGCAGGTACATCAGGAAGCGTCGCCGAGACGTAGTCCACCGAGGCCGACCACGGCGACCAGGCCGATCAGGTTGAACCAGCCGGTGAACCAGCCCCAGCCGGCGCCGCCGAGCTTCGAGGCCCAGTAGTAGATGCCGCCCGCGGTCGGGCATCGCCGAGGCGAGCTCGGACATCGACAAGGCGACGAACAGGATCATCACGCAGATCAGCGGCCAGCGCGATCGAGATCGCGATCGGGCCGCCGTTCTTCAGCGCCTGCCCGTAGGTCGTGAAGCAGCCCGGCGAGGATGCGAGATGATCGAGAACGAGATCGCGAAGTTGGAGAACCCGCTCCAGCCGCGGTTGCAGCTCCTGCTTGTAGCCGAGCTCGGCGAGGCGTCTGCTCGTCGCTGCTCATCGGTCCCGGCGGCTGTGCTCATCTGACGCGCCCCCTAGTGAGAAAAGGTTTGGTCATCCGTCCTTCGCTCGTGACAATACGCTCGATCGCGGACGGAAGTCAAGTGCAGCTGTGCGCAAAATCTCGACAGCCGGCGCCGTGACAGCTGGCCAAGCTCGATCGCGTAGGCGCTCTCAGGCGGCGGACTCAGCCGCCCGGCAGCAGCCCGGCGAGGACGTGCTCGGTGCCCTGCAGGTGCTCGGCCATCGCGCGCACGGCGCGCATCGCGTCGCGCTCGCGCACGGCGGCGAGCAGCCGGCGGTGCTGGGCGTTCGAGGAGGCGAGCACCTCGGGCGGGTGCGCGATGTAGGCGATCAGATCGGTCATCGCGCCCTGCACCTCGGTCATCGCGCCGCACGAGCCGCGCCGAGCGCGTCGCCTCGGCGAGGCCGACGTGCAGGCGGATGTCGGCCTGGCGGTAGGCGGCGAAGTCCTCGAGCGCGTCCTCGAGCGCGCCGGCGACCTCGTCGAGCGCGTCGAGGTCCGCCGGCTCGCGCGCGCTCGGCGGCGAGCACCGCGACGCCGAGCTCGACCGCGAGGCGCTGATCGCAGGTCTCGCGCCACTGCGCGCGAGCATCTCCGGCGACGGCGGGTCGGCGGGCGGCTGCGGGTCGGAGACGAACGTGCCGCCGCGGCGTCCGCGCGTCGCGAACACGTGCCCGCTCTGGCGTCAGCGCGGTCAGCGCCTGGCGCAGCGTCGAGCGCGCGATCCCCAGCCGCGCGCACAGCTCGCGCTCGGCGGGCAGCCGCGAGCCGGGCGCGCAGCAGCCCGAGCTTGATCGCCGTGCCGAGCCGGTCGACGGTCTCCTCGAAGGCCGTCTGGGAGCGGACCGGCGCGAAGACGGCGTCGGGGCGGCGAGCAGCGGCGGACGGCTCGGCTCGCCGCTCAGCCATCGTGCTCTGGCCCGCGGCGGCCTCACAGCCGCTCGAACCCCCGCACGCGCTCCCAGTCGGTGACGGCCGCCTGGAAGGCCTCGAGCTCGACGTCGGCGGCGTTCAGGTAGTGCGCGACGACCTCCTCGCCGAAGGCCTCGCGCGCGACCTCGCTGGCGGCGAACAGCTCGCGCGCGTCGCGCAGCGTGCCGGGCACGCGCGGGCGCTCGTGCGCGGCGTAGGCGTTGCCCTCGAGCGCCGGCTCGAGCTCGAGGCCCGGCGTCGACGCCGTGCAGGCCCGAGGCGATGATCGCGCTGAGCGCCAGGTAGGGGTTCAGGTCGGCGCCGCCGACGCGGTTCTCGAAGCGCTGTCGACGGCGCCGTGCCCGACGACGCGCAGCGAGCAGGTGCGGTTGTCGTGGCCCCAGGCGACCGTCGTCGGCGCGAAGCTGCGCGGCGGCGTAGCGCTTGTAGGAGTTGATGTTGGGCGCGAGCAGCAGCGTCATCTCGCGCAGGCACGCGAGCTGTCCGGCGAGGAACGACTCGAACAGCGTCGTCCTCGCGCGCGAACAGCGGGCCTTCGGCGTCGGCGAGCGAGAAGTGGATGTGGCAGGAGTTGCCCTCGCGCTCGTCGAACTTGGCCATGAAGGTGATCGCCATGCCCTCCTCGGCCGCGATCTCCTTGGCGCCGTTCTTGAAGATCGCGTGCTCGTCGGCCGTGCGCAGCGCGTCGGCGTAGCGGAAGTTGATCTCGTGCTGGCCGAAGTTGCACTCGCCCTTGGAGTCCTCGACGACCATCCCCGCGGCGGCCATGCTGTTGCGGATGCGGCGGATCAGCGGCTCGACGCGCGCGGTGCCCGAGCAGCGAGTAGTCGACGTTGTAGAGGTTCGCCGGGCGCAGGTCGCGGTAGCCCTTGTGCCAGGCCTCCTCGTAGGTGTCGAGGAACACGATGAACTCGAGCTCGGTGCCGGCGTTCGCGCTCCAGCCACGCTCGGCCAGGCGCGCGAGCTGGCGGCGCAGGATCTGGCGCGGCGAGGCGAGCACGTCGGTGCCGTCGAGCCAGGCGACGTCCGCGAGGCACATCGCGGTGCCCTCCTGCCAGGGCACCGGGCGCAGCGTGTCGAGGTCGGGCACCAGCAGCATGTCGCCGTAGCCGCGCTCCCAGGAGGACATCTCGTAGCCCGTCGACGGTGCGCATGTCGACGTCGACGGCGAGCAGGTAGTTGCAGCCCTCGGCGCCGTGCTCGGCGACCTCGCCGAGGAAGTGCGTCGCGGTCAGGCGCTTGCCCTGCAGGCGACCCTGCATGTCGGTCATCGCGAGCAGCACCGTGTCGATCGTTCCCGCCGCGACGGCCGCCTTCAACTCGTCGAGCGTCACGCTGCGTGAAGGTACTGCAGATTGTGCGCAGGGCGAGCGATCGAGGATAATGCTCGGCAATGGCGGCGGAGCTGACGGAGCTGATCCTCGACCGCGCGCACAACGCGGCTGTCGCGATGGACGAGCAGGGCCTTGTGACCTACTGGAATCCGAGCGCCGAGCGGATCTTCGGCCGCAGTCGCGAGCAGGCGCTGGGGCGGACGGTCGCCGAGCTCGTGATCCCCGAGCGCTTTCGCGAGGCGCATACAGAGGGCTTTCGGCGTTTTCTCAGCGAGGGCGTGGGTCCGGTTCTCGACCGGCGCATCGAGATGTCGGCGCTGCGCGCGGACGGCAGCGAGTTTCCCGTCGAGATGACGGTCTCGGCGCTGCGCGACGGCGAGCGCTGGTCGTTCCACGCGTTCGTGCAGGACATCAGCGAGCGCACGCAGGGCGAGCGCGAGCGTGAAGCGCTGGTCGAGGAGTTGCGGCGCACGCTGCGCGGCAGCGAGCAGCGCTTCGAGGCGATCGTCGGTGCGCTGAGCGACCCGGTCACGATCCGCGACCGCGAGGATCGCATCGTCTACGCCAACCGTGCCGCGCTCGATCAACTCGGCTTCGACAGCTGGGAAGAGCTGCGCGACACGCCGCCGGCGGCGATCATGCGCGACTACGTCGTGCGTGGCGCCGATGGGCGCGAGGTCGTGATGGAGGACATCCCATCGGTGCGCATCCTGCGCGGCGAGGAGGCCGAGCCGCTGCTGATCCGCACCGTGCACCGCACCTCCGGGGTCCTGCGCTGGCAGCTGTTGAAGGCCTCGCCGCTGCTCGACGAGGCGGGCGAGACCGAGGCGACGATCACGATCATCGAGGATGTCACCGAGCAGCGCCGCACCGAGCAGCAGAACGAGTTCCTAGCCGAGGCCAGCACCGCGCTTGCCTCCTCGCTCGACTACGAGCAAACGCTTCGCAACGTCGCCGAGCTCGCCGTACCGGACATCGCCGACTGGTGTGCGGTCGACCTGCTCAACCAGGACGGCACGCGCAAGACGGTCGCGGTCGCGCACATCGACCCGACGCGGCTGAGCCTCGCCGAAGACCTGCGCCGCTACGTCCCCGACCGGCTCGACCCCGACCAAGGGCTCGGGCACGTGCTCAGCACCGGCGAGGCTGAACGCTACCCCTACATCATCTGATGAGATGCTCGCGGCGGCGGCCGTCGACGAGCGCCATCTCGAGCTGCTGCGCGCGGTCGGCATGCGCTCGGTGCTGATCGTCCCGATGCGCGCGGGCAGCCGTGTTCTGGGCGCGATGACGCTCGTCAGCGCGGAGTCGGCGCGGACGCTCGATGAGATCGATCTCGCGCTCGCCGAGCAGACGGCCGCGCGGGCGGCGGTCGCGATCGAGAACTCGCGCCTCTACAGCCAGCGCTCGACGATCGCGCGCACGCTGCAGCAGAGCCTGCTCCCCGACCAGCTGCCGGAGATCCCGGGCTATGAGCTCGCGAGCCTGTACCTGCCCGCGATCGAGACGAGCATGGTCGGTGGCGACTTCTATGAGATCTGGCCCGTGGGCGATGCCTGGATGGTCCTGATCGGCGACGTCACCGGCAAGGGCATCGAGGCGGCCGCGCTGACGGCACTCGTGCGCCACACGGTGCGCACTGCCTCGGAGTTCCGCTCGAGCCCAGCGGAGCTGCTCACCTTCCTCGATCGCACCCTCAAGCAGCGTCCGGAGCTCTCGGTATGCACCGCCCTGTGCCTGCGCCTGCAGGACGACTCGGCGCTGCTGGCCGTTGCGGGCCATCCGCTGCCGCTCTACCTGCACGACGGGGAGATCCGCGAGCTTGGCGTGCACGGCCCGCTGCTAGGCGCCTTCGTGGATGCGGAGTGGGTCGACCACGCGCTCGTGCTGGAGCCCGACAGCACGCTCCTGGGTTACACCGACGGCGTGACCGACGCGCTCGGGGCGGACGGCGAGCGCTTCGGACTTCAGAGGCTGCGGAAGGTGCTCGCCGAGCTGAGCGGCGCGCGCGCACCCGAGCTGCTGAGCGGGTTGGCGGCGCGCCTGGCAGAGTTTCAGATCGGCGCGCAAACCGACGATACGGCGGCGATCGCGTTGCGCAGGCGTACACCACAGCCAGAGCTCGGGCAGAGGAGCGAGAAAGGGGTCGACACGTGACGAGAGCAGGCATTTTCGAGGTTAGAGAGCAGGGCGATGGGGCAAACCAGTTGTTGAGGATCAATGGCGAGCTCGATCTGGGCACCGTCCCGGTGCTTGCTCGGCACGTCGACGAGCGGCTAGGAGGCGAACCCACGACCCTGACCCTGGATTTGAGCGCCCTGACCTTTATGGACTCATCAGGCCTACGCCTTTTGATCGAGCTCAACGAGAGAGCCCGCCGCGAGACGTGGGAGTTCGCGCTCATCCCATCACGACACGAGTCGGCAAATGCGGTTCTGAGGATGACGGGCGCCGATGCGGCGCTGCCCTTCAGCGCGCCGTTGCCAGACCCGGCTCAGCGTGATGACTGACTCCGAGCAACGCCCACAGGCTGAGGAGGGATCGACCTTGCGAATCAAATTGGAACGCGACCCGATGGCACCGTCACTGGCACGCGCCGCTGTGGCCGGCTTTTCCAAGGAGCAAAAATTTAGCGCCGCGGGACTCGACACGCTCACGTTGCTCGTCTCCGAGCTGGTCTCCAACGCAGTGGTCCACTCCGACGCGCCCGCGCAGAGCGACATCCAGCTCTGTGCGCGCCAGCTCGGCCCCGACGCGCTGCGTATCGAGGTCACCGATCAGGGTTCGGGTTTTACCGCGGTCGGGCGCGACCCCGATCGCCTGGAGGGCGGCTACGGCCTGTTCCTCGTGGAGAGCCAGGCCACGAGCTGGGGCATCGATCGGCAGTGCGGGAACTGCGTATGGTTTGAGATCGTCGATAGTCCCGGCGAGGAGTCTGCAAACGCAGCCTGAAGCTCCTCGCGCTCGCTCAGCCGAGCGAGAAGTGGCGGTTCCACTCGACCCAGGCCACGCCCACGCATCCGTCCTCGGTGCGCACGCGGCACATCGCCCGCGGGAACTCCGAGATGCGCCCGTCGGGCGCCTGTAGTCGAAGCGGCCCGAAGGCGGTCGGCTCGAGCGCGAGCTAAGCGGCGCGCGCCGCTAAGCGCTCAGCGCAGCGGCCATCTCGTCGAAGGCCTGCACGTAGGCGTCGACCGCCTCGTCGCTGTGCGTCACCGAGAGCGTCCACTCCTCCTCGCGCCCGGGCGTCATGTAGATGCCGCGGTTCATGTTCCACAGCCAGGCGAGGTCGGTCACGGCGACGTCCTGGCTGGCCTTGAACGTTTCGTAGTCGACGATCGGCACGGGCGAGAAGGTGACGCAGCCCTTCGAGCCGATGCCGACCGCGTAGCCGGGCAGCCGGTGGCGCTCGATCACCGCTTCGCAGCCGGCGAGGATGCGCTCGTTGAGTGCGTCGAGGTGGCGGTAGGCGGCGGGCGTGAGGACCTGCTCGAGGCTCGCGCGCGCGGCGGCCATCGTCAGCGGGTTGCCGTTGTAGGTGCCGACCTGGTAGACGCTGCCGTCCTCGACGACGCTCATCACGCGCTCGGTGCCGCCGATCGCGCCCGAGGGCAGCCCGCCGCCGAGCGTCTTCGCGAGCGTGACCATGTCGGGCGTCACGCCGAAGCGCTCGGTCGCGCCGCCGGCGGCGATCGCGAGGCCGGTCTTGACCTCGTCGAAGATCAGCACGATCGCCGTGGCGGGCGGTGATCTCGCGCACCTGCTCGAGGTAGCCGGGCTCGGGGAGCACGACGCCGAGGTTCATCATCGCCGCCTCCATGATCACGCAGGCGGGCGCGCGGTCTTCGGCGATCAGGCGCTCGATGCGCCGCTCCATCGCGTCGGCGTCGTTGAACGGCACCGCGATCGTGAGGTCGCTGACGGCCTTCGGGATGCCGGCGCCGTAGGGCAGCGAGGCGAGGTTCTCGCGGTCGCCGATCTGCTCGTAGGGGACGCCGATCGAGACCATCACGGCGTCGTGGTGGCCGTGGTAGGAGCCGAAGATCTTGACGATCGTCTCGCGGCCGGTGAGGCCGCGGGCGATGCGGATCGCGTCCATCGTCGCCTCCGAGCCGGAGTTGACGAAGCGCCAGCGCGCCAGGCCGAAGCGCGTCGCGAGGTTCTCGGCGACGACGATCGTGTCCTCGGTGACGGCCGCGAAGTGGGTGCCGAGCGCGACGCGCTCGCGCACCGCCGCGACGATCGCCGGGTGGGCGTGGCCCTGGACCATCGAGCCGAAGCCGTTGTGGAAGTCCCAGTAGCGGTTGCCGTCGACGTCGGTGACCTCGGCGCCCTCGCCGGAGGCGAGGTAGATCGGCCACGGGATCGCGCAGCTGGTAGGAGGAGGCGACGCCGCCGCTGAGCGAGCGGCGCGCGCGCTCGTACATCGCCGCCGAGCCCGCCGTGCGCGCGTTCAGCGCCTCGAGCTCGATCCGCGTCAGCTCCTCGACGCGCTCATGGTTGATCTGGTTGGGGCTGCTCACGGCCATCGCGACATCTCCTTTGCTCGCGCCCGATCGGGATCTCGGCCGCCTGTCAGCCAGCTTAGAAGCTGTCGTGCCAGCGGTCGTGCCTGCGATCGCCTACCTTGTGATGGCGTGCCACGCGTGCGGTTTCACATCTCGATATCCCTCGACGGCTTCATCGCCGGTCCGCAGCAGAGCGAGCAGAACCCGCTCGGTGTCGGCGGCATGCAGCTGCACGAGTGGGCCTTCGAGCTGGCGGCGTGGCGTGAAGCGCACGGCCGCCAGGGGGGTGAGGTGAACGTATCGACCGCTGTCATCGAGCGCTCGATCGAGAACGTCGGCGCGACGATCATGGGGCGCAACATGTTCGGCGGGCGCGGCCCCTGGGGAGAGGACCCGTGGGACGGCTGGTGGGGAGAGGAGCCCCCCTTCCACATGCCGGTGTTCGTTCTCACCAACCACCCTCGCGAGCCTTTGGTAAAGGCTGGTGGCACGACCTTCCACTTCGTCACCGACGGGATCGAGTCGGCGCTCGCCCAGGCCCGCGCCGCGGCGGGCGAGCGCGACGTCGCGCTCGCGGGGGGCGCCCAGCTCGCCCAGCAGTACCTGCGCGCCGGGCTGGTAGATGAGATCCAGCTCCACCTCGTGCCCGTCCTGCTGGGAGATGGAGCATCGCTGTTTGCGAACCTCGCAGGTGCGGAAGTCGAGCTCGAATGCACCGACGTCGTGGTGGCCCCCGGCGTTACCCATCTGACCTACGAGCGCCGCGGCGCCGCGGCGCGCTGAGCGCAGATCGGGCACAATCGGCTCGCGATGGCCTACGACGAGGATCTCGCCAATCGCATCCGCGAGCTGATCGGGATGCAGGACGGCGTCAGCGAGATGCGCATGTTCGGCGGGCTCGCCTTTCTGATCGACGGCAACATGTCGGTCGCGGCGAGCGGTCAGGGTGGGCTGATGTTGCGCGTTGAGCCGGGAGAGACCGACGCGCTGCTGGCCAAGCCGCACGCGCATCCCTTCGAGATGCGCGGCAAGACTATGGCCGGCTGGCTGCGGGTTGAGGACGAGGGCGTTCGCACCAAGAGCCAGCTCGAACGTTGGGTGGCGCGCGGCGTCGCCTACGCGCGCTCGCTACCGCCGAAGCGCTGAGAGCCTGCGCTCAGGCGATCCCGGCTGAAGCATCGCAGCCGTAGAGGTGTTCGCGCAGCTGGTCGCAGCTCTCGGCCGACCAACGCTCGCTCGCCTCGAGCGACTCGATTAGCTCTTCGGCGGAGCGCAGCAGACGCTGGTTCTCGGGCTCGCTGAACAACAGCGCGTCGGCCGCCTCGAGCAGCTGTTCGCGCTCGCGCGCGTGCAGCTTGGCGGGACCCTGGTGGTCGATCGTCTCCAGCAGCGCCGTGTAGTGGGCGCCGCGGGCTGTCATCGGCTCGGCCATCGACATCATCATTACTCCAGGTTAGCGCTGAGGCGAAGCCGGCTCAGCCGGTGGCGGCGTTCGCACCGATCGTCGCGACGTCGATCACGAAGCGGTAGCGCACGTCGCTACTTTCGACGCGGTCATAGGCGCCGTCGACCTGATCAGCACCGATCAGCTCGATCTCGGGCTTGACGTCGTGCTCAGCGCAGAAGTCGAGCATCTGCTGGGTGTCGGGCAGGCCGCCGATCGCCGAGCCGGCGAAGCTGCGTCGTCCGCCGATCAGCACAAAAGCCTGTACGGAGAGCGGGCCGGCGGGCGCGCCGACGTTGACGAGCGTGCCGTCGACGCGCAGCAGGCGCAGGTATTTGTTGATGTCGAGGTCGGCGGAGACGGTGTTGAGGATGAAGTCAAAGCTCGAGGCGAGCTCCTTGAAGGTGGCGCGCTCGGAGGTTGCGTAGTAGTGCTTGGCGCCGAAGCGCAGGCCGTCCTGTTGCTTTGAGAGCGTCTGGCTGAGCACCGTGACCTCGGCGCCCATCGCCGTGGCGATCTGCACCGCGACGTGTCCGAGGCCGCCCATGCCGATCACGGCCACCTTCGAGCCCTCTTTGATCCCCCAGTGCTTGAGCGGGACGTAGGTCGTGATGCCGGCACAGAGCAGTGGCGCGGCGACGTCCAGCGCGAGGCTGTCGGGGATACGCACGACGAAGCGCTCCTTAACGACGACCTGCTGGCTGTAGCCGCCGAAGGTCGGCTCGCCGTTGTACTCGCGGCCGTTGTAGGTCGGCACGGCGTTCTTGACGCAGAACTGCTCCTCGCCCGCCTGGCACTGCTCGCACTCTTCACAGGAGTCGACGAGGCAGCCGACGCCGACATGATCGCCGGGAGAGAACTTGCTCACCGAAGAGCCGACCTCGGCGACGACGCCGGCGATCTCGTGGCCGGGGACCATCGGGAAGATCGAGCCACCCCACTCGTCCTTGACCTGGTGGATGTCGCTGTGGCAGATGCCACAGAACTTGATGTCGATCAGTACATCGTGCTCGCCCAGAGCACGGCGCTCGATCGTGGTGGTCTCGAATGGTGCGCCCTTCGACGCGGCGCTGAGCGCAGGAGTTGATGTCATCGACTGAGCTTAGAAGCTGGCGTCGATCGCGCCAGCTCGGCCTGCCAGGCCGATCGTGCGTGGGCGATCCCCGTCGCGTCGCCCATCAGCTGGCGCTGCCAGTTGGCGGCCATGCCGAGCGCGTTCAGCCGAAAGGCAAGCGCGGCGGGGTCGATCTCAGCGCGCAGCTCTCCCGCGGCGATTGCCGTCTCGATGTTCGCGCGGAGCACCCCGATCCACTCGCGCATGACCGCTTCGACCGCGTCGCGCACGACCCCGGGACGTCCATCCATCTCGGCGGAGGCGGCGCACAGAAAGCAGCCACCGGCAAAGACGTCGGAGGCAAGGTAGGCCCACCACGCCTCGCCGATCGCCTGCAGCCGCGCGAGGCCGCGCGGGCTTGCGAGCGGGGGCTCGATCACCTGCTCGATAAGGATCTCGCGGGCAGCGGCGAGCGTCGCGAGCTGCAGCTCGACCTTCGAGCCGAATAGCGCGAAGACGCTGCTCTTGTTGAGGCCGAGGTCGGCGGCGAGATCGCCGATGGTGAGACCTTCGAGGCCATCGCGTGAGGCCATCTGCACCGCCCGCGCGAGCACGGCCTCACGGCTGCGCAGACCACGCGCGCGACGCCCATCGCTCGGCTCGCGTGGGGGGGAGGTGGGCTTCACACGTCCATCTTAATATATAAATGAACGATCGTCTATATTTTTGGGCGTGCACCGTGCGGGTGCTCGCGCCGGGCATTGGACACGTCGGCGGTGAAAGGGAGAACGAGATGTCACAAGCAGCTGAAGCTCCACGCGCAGGGGTCGAACAGGACGACCTCCTGGAGGATTTCCAGGCGCGCACGATCACCCTCGAAGGCGTCGCCAAGCGCGTGCACGTCAGCGGCCGCGGGCCGGGGGTGATCGTGATGGCGGAGATGCCGGGCATCAGCCCGCACGTTGCACGCTTCAGCCGCTGGGTCAGAGATGCGGGCTTCACGGTCTACATGCCCTCGTTGTTCGGGCGCGACGGCGCGGTGCCGGGCGTGCAGGAGGGGACGGCCGTCTTGCAGCGCGCGTGCGTGAGCGCGGAGTTCCGCGCCTTCGCGGCGAACCGCTCGAGCCCCGTGACGCAATGGCTGCGCGCGCTCGCGCGCCTCGCGCACGAGGAGTGCGGCAGGCCCCGGCGTGGGCGCGATCGGGATGTGCTTCACGGGCAACTTCGCACTCGCGATGATGCTCGAGCCCGCGATGCTCGCGCCGGTGCTCTCACAACCATCGTTGCCGCTCGATGACCCTGCCGGCCTTGAGATCTCTCCCGCGGAGCTGAGCACGATCCGCGAGCGCCTGGAGCGTGAGGATCTGACGGTGATGGCCTACCGCTTCAGCGGCGACCGGCACTGCCGAGCCGAGCGCTTCGCCGCCTACGCGCAGGCGCTCGGCGAGCGCTTCGACGGGCGGGTGCTCCCAGACAGCGCCGCGAACCCTGCGCCGCCGCCCTTCTTCGAGCACGTCGTCGCGAGCCCGCACAGCGTCGTGACGGCACACCTGATCGACGCGGCCGGCCAGCCGACGACCGCCGCGCGCGATCAGATCCTCGCGTTCTTCACGGCGCGGCTCGCGAGCTGAGCACCGCGGCGCGCGATCGGAGCACCGCGTTCTTCGCAGCCCGGCTCACTGACTGAAAACCGCTGCGCGCAGCCAGTCGAGCGTCGCCGCCAGAGCGCTCGGGTAGTCGACGCGCGGCTCCCAGCCGATTATCTCGCGCGCCTTGCGCGTGCAGAAGTCCTGGTCGCGCCCAAGCACCTGCACGGCCTGGCGGGAGAGCAGCGGCGGCGTGCTCAGCCCGGTGCTGCGGCGCAGCAGGCGGTAGCCGTGCTCGAGCGAGAAGCCGAGCGCGTGCGCCAGCGGGTAGGGCACGCTCCAGCGTGCGGGTGCGCAGTCGAGGCCCGCGGCGAGATCGTCGGTGAATCCCCTCCAGCTCACCGGCAGCGCGTCGCTTATGTTGAAGGCCTGCCCGGGCGCTGCATCATGCCGGGCCGCGAGGAGCATCGCGTCGATCAGGTTCTCGACGTAGCAGAGCCCGGCGATCGGGCGCCCGCGATCGATCAGCACCATGTGCCCCGCGCGCAGCGCGCGCGCGACCTCAGCGACGACGTCGACGGAGCCGGGGCCGAAGACGGTGGCGGGGCGCAGGATCACCGTCTCCAGCCGGTGCGCTGACGCGGCGCGTGAGACCTCGCGCTCGGCTTCCAGCTTGCTCTGCGCATACCAGTTATGAAAGCGCGTGGCGGTATAGCTCTCCGCGATCGGCCCGCCGTCCGGATGGCCGTAGATATCTGTGCTGCTGAGATGGATGAAGCGCCGCACCGAGGCGCGCCGCGAGGCCTCGAGCAGGCTGTGCGTCCCGGCCACGTTGACGCGGACGATCTCTGCGCGCGTGGCCCAGTCGGAGACGAGCGCGGCGCAGTGAAACACCAGCTCGCAGCCCCCCGCGGCGCGAGCGAGCGAGCGCGGCTCGCCCAGCTCGCCGAGGACGGTCTCGACCCCGAGCCCGCGCAGGCGCGAGGTGTCGCTCGTGGGGCGCACCAGACAGCGCACCTCGTATCCCTCTTCTACAAGGCGCTCGGCGAGGTGTCCGCCGATGAAGCCGGTGGCGCCCGTGAGCAGGCAGAGGCTCACCGGGACTTGGCGCGCGCGCGACGACGGAGCGTGCTCGTCGCGATCTCGCGCACCACGGCGAGATTTCGACTCGAGCTGCTCTGGCACTCCGCGAGCACGGTGTCGAGTGCGCCGAGGAAGCCCTGCGCCTCGCTCTCGGAGAGCGTCAGCGGCGGCAGGAACTTGATCACGTCGTTCTTGCCGGCGGCCATCGTGATCACGCGATGGTCGCGGTGCAGCGGGATCACGATCAGCTGCGGAAACAGACCCTCGCTGGCGAGATGGATCAGGCGCCAGCTCAAGCGTGCGGTGCGGGTGCTCGGGGCGCCGAGCTCGATTCCGATCATCAACCCGCTGGCGCGAACCTCCTTGATCATCTCGTGGCGCCGTTGCAGCTCGAGGAGCCCATCGCGCAGGAGCGCGCCGACGCGCGCGGTGTGCCCGAGCAGGCCGTCGCGCTCGATGATGCGCAGCGTCGCAAGCCCCGCCGCCATCGACAGCCGGTTGCGCCCGAAGGTCGACTGATGCACGTAGCTGCGCTCGAGCGTGCCCACCGCGCGCTGGTAGATCTCTCGGCTCGTGACCATCGCGGCGACGGGCATGTAGCCGCCGCTGAGCGCCTTGCCGACGAGCACGAAGTCAGGCTCGAGACCCCAGTGCTCAAGCGCAAACCACCGCCCGGTGCGCCCGAGGCCGGTCTGGATCTCATCGAGCACAAACATCGTGCCGTAGCGACGGCAGAGCTCCTGCGCGCCGCGCAGATAGCCCTCGGGGGGAAGCGTCACCATGCGCCCCTGGATCGGCTCGAGGATGAAAGCGGCGACGTCCTTCGCGCGGAGGGCAGCCTCCAGGCGCTCGAGGTCGCCGAAGGGCACGCGCTCGCAGCCGGGCAGCAGCGGCCCGAACCCCTCCTTGAAGAACTCATCGCCGACGAGCGAGAGCGGTCCAAGCGTCACGCCGTGAAAGCCACTTTCGCAGGAGATCAACCGCGAACGTCCGGTCGCGGCGCGCGCGAACTTCATCGCCGTATCGACGGCCTCCGCGCCGGCGCTCGTGAAAAACACCGCCTCGAGCTGGGAGGGCAGGCGCTCACACAGCGCCTCGGCGAGCATCCCCGCCAGCGGCGAGTAGTGGATCTGCACGCCGTCGAGCAAATCCGCGGCGAGCGTCGCGTGCAGCGTTGCGCGCACGTCGGGGTGGTTGTGGCCGAGGCTCGCGAAGCCCTCGCCGGTATGGAAGTCAAGGTAGGCGTGGCCGTTCGCGTCATAGAGGTAGGAGCCTTTCGCGGAGGTGTAGGAGGCGTCGAGGCCGAGGATGCCGAGCACATCAACGAGCGAGGGGTCGAGGTGACGCGAGGCGAGATCGAGCGTTTGCGGTGCGCGCGCCAGCGCATCGGCGACGACGCCGAGGGAATCGACGGGGGAGGGGGCGTGCGGGTCGGTGCTCATCTGCCTGCGCTCGGGCTCTCCGATAGCCGAGCTTCTCGCGGCGAGCCTAGTGGATAGGCACGCAGTTACCGTCGAGTCGGCGCGTCGTGCGCGCACGCGCGCTGTGGTGCTTGCGCGGGCGCACGCGGGTAGTAGACCGGCGCGATCACGTTCGGACGATTGGACGGATCATCGATGCGTGCGAAGGCGCACGCCGCTGGCTCGCTAACGCGTGCGCAGCCCCTCGATCACGGCGGCAACGGTCGCGCCGACCCGCGCGCGTTCGGCGCTCGGCTCGGGTGCGTATAGGACCATCGTCACCGCCTCGTGCAGGAGCGCGACGATCAGGTGCGCAAGCGCATGTGGATCGATGGGCTGCAACTGCCCGGCCTCGACCGCGCCGTTCAAGCCCGTTGCCAGCATCTCCAGCCCGTAGGGGGCGATCGTCTCGCGCCACGCGAACCAACCGAGCTCCTTGCGGCCCTCATAGAGGCCGATTTGCTGTAGCTCCTGCGAGCGCAGGCACTCATCGAGATACCACTGAACCCCCCTCTCCAGTGCGCTGAAAGGATCCGGTGCGTCGGCGATGGCAAGCGCGAGGCGGCCCGCGAAGTCACGCTCGACGGCCTCGAGCACAGCTGCCATCAGCTCCTGCTTGCCGGCGAAGTGGTGATAGAGCCCGCCGCGGCTCACGCCGGCGCGCGTGAGCACCTGGCCGGTGCTGACGCCGTCATAGCCGTGCTCGATAACGAGCTCGCGTGCGGCCTGGACGATCGCCGCGCGGGTCGCCCCGGCACGGTCTGAAGGCTGGCTCAGGGTGTCGCTGCGAGGCATGCGGGGAGATGGTATCTTACGCCAAACCGACTGTCGGTCGGCATATCATATAAATCAATATATGCAAACAGGCGAAGGAGAGCGCAATGAACACGTACGTCATCTTGAGACGCGGAGCCTGGGGATCGGCCGAGGATCTCGGCGCGGCTGCGGCTCGCTCGAGCAAGGTCGGCGACGAGGAGATGTCGGCGGATATCCGCTGGATACGCAGCTACGTTCTAGAGGAGCCCGATGGAAGCGTCGGCACGGTCTGCATCTATCAGGCCAGCAGCCCGGAGGCGATTCGCGAGCACGCCTCGCGCGCCGATCTTGCAGCCGATGAGATCGTGCCGGTAGCCGACACGGTGATCGTCAGACCGGACCCGGAGCCCGCCGCAGCCTAGCCGCGGCCCTGGGCCTGAGAGCGCCGCTCCGCGATCGGACGCGGAGGGCGCTCGAGGTGTCGCAGAAGTCGTGAAACCGACTGGCTCGCCGAGCGTGGCTCAGGAGCTCACGTGGCGCTCCCACATGAGCTCGATTTGGCGCATGAGCGCGGGGTAGACGATCAAATAGCGAAACGGCTTGATGAGCGCCATGTAGCCCTTCCCGAGGGAACCGCGTGGCTTGACGTAAACAGCCATCTGGCCTTGGTAGCGACCTGTGCCCTGATCGACCCAGGCGAGATGGATCACCCCGTGCACGGTCCTGTTCGAGAGCTCCGCCGCGTACTCGACATCGGTGCGGTAGAGGGGTACGAACAGCGGCGGCCCGGCCCGAAGGTCGGCGATCGTCTCGCGTAGATCCGGCGGGAGTCGCTCCTTCAGCGAGGTTTCATCGGTGCCGGGAATCGGCAGCTTGCTCTGCGGCTCAGCTTGAGCATTCCCGCCCGTCGGCGAGACCCTGCCGAGGTCAAAGAGAATGCCGAGCAGATCGCGAACGCGCCACAGCACGCGCGTCGGCACCGATCGCGAGTTGGCGGGATCGAAGGAGAATGCGTTCTCCAGGAGAATCTGAAAATCATCGGCCCCGCCGTAGACGGGTAGCGCCCAGACGTCTTCGAGCGTGAAGTCGTAGGCGATCTCACGGATGCGCCACGGGCGCGCTTCGTGTGCGGCGTTCGGAAGTCTCATGCCGGTCCGGCGCTCTCCATCCATACGATGTCGTATGGACCATAGGCGAGCCGCTTGCTCGCTGCTGACGCGGCGCAGTGACGGCCTAACCACAATGGCGCCACGCGGAGTGCGGCTAGCTGACAGGTGAGGCAGAGCTCGCGACCATCGCGACCTCGGGCTCGCTCTTGCCCTTCAGGGTGAGCTCACGCGGCTCAGCGCCCGCGGCGTGCCGGCCGGCGCGGTGGTGCACGCGGCTCGACATCACGACCTCACCGCTCGCCGCGGCTGCCTGAAGGCGTGCGGCGGTGTTGACGACATCCCCGATGGCCGTGAAGTCCTTGACCTCGCCCGAGCCGACGTTGCCCACATAGGCAATCCCAAAGTCGAGCCCGATCCCGAGCTCGACCCAGGGACGTCCTTCGCCGTAGCCGGTGGCTGCGAGGAGGGCGCGCGCGTCGTTGAGCATGTGCTGAGCAGGCTCGCCGGGGAAGATCCGCGGCAGGTAGAGAGCCATCACCTGATCGCCCACGAGCTTGTCGATGATTGCGTGCTTGCAGAGCACCTCGACGGCGGTGGCGTAGAAGCGGTTGAGCAGCTCCGCGACCGAGTCCGGTGCCTGACGCTCAGCGAGCGTGGTGAAGCCCCGGACGTCCGCGAACAGAATCCCCACCTCCATCTCCAGACCGCCCATTGGCGCTCTCTCAAAGCATTCGCTGCACAACCGCGGGTTCTTGCGCGACGGCGCAAAGCCGAGCCGCCCCATCAGGCTCCCGCCGATTCCTCCATAGGGCGCGCGGCAGATTGCGCAACGCGGGTCGCTGGGGAGATGGCGCATCACGCGGACGAACATGCGCCCGCGGTGCGTTTCTAGGTTCTCGAAGAAGCTTTCATCGCCGGCCCCGCGCACAGTCCAAGTATGACGGCGGGCAGCACCGCACGCCACGTCTCCTCCAAGCCGGCCCCGGCAGCAACAGAAGGCTGCGGCGTAGATGGCAAGAGCTCGTGCGCGTCTACTTGATACCTAGCTCGCGTGCTAGATCCTCTGGCAATCCCGGGGCGTGCGTCATCTGAGATGTCCACGCTTGCGGCTGCCTCATCCTCGTCGTGGCCCGCAGTCGTGATCTCATAGAGGTCGAGGAACGACCGCAGTAGGGTCACAACCACTGCGTCGTGTGGGATCTGGTCTAGCGCGAAGTAGACGGCCGCAACATGGCTGACTCGTAACGTCGGGTGTCACACCTCTGATCGCGACCGCTTCAGGCTCGGCCCTCACGAAGAGAATCCAAGAGCTGCGTCGCCCGCTCTGTGTCGTACCCACCCACAGAGGCCTCGTACTGCTGGCTAGAGAGTGCCTCCAAACGTTCAATATATTCGACGAGACGCTCCTTGGGGAGAGCGCTGAGGTTTGAGCCCTCCATTACGCCCATCTCGTCGAGCGCGCGCGTCGCAAGGTGAAATGCCTCACCGGATCCCTCCGGGGAAACCTCGGCCGTTTCGTACCCGCGAAGCCCGTTGCGAAGAACCCGGATCACGAAATAGGTCGCTTCCACGATTACTCCGGGATCTGAACCCTGCTCTAGTGCCGGAGGGACCTTGATGTCCATCAGTAGACCTCAATTATATCGAACGCCGTTCGAGGCAACTCGGTGATGATGTACTCCTCAGCGAGCGGATGGGCCTTGTCCTCGATCGGCACGTCGTTGACGAGCGACGCTATACCGTCGATGGGGATCACATAGATCAGTGGACGGAAGTCGTTGATCGATGCGCGCGCCAGGATCATGCCAATGTCTCGGAAGGCGTCCTCGGTGATTACTCCCGCGTCTGCCTTTTCTTGCGCACCTCGGCGCAGTCCTGTCTTATTGGCATCGATCTTGGCACTGTGCTGATCGCCGCTGTCGACATCGCTCCTCAGGGCTCTCGCTATCTCACCGGGTGTGGATGATGGTGGGCTGGCCCGAGGTGCCAGGGCATAGTGCGTGGTTCCGTTGAAGTACGGAGTACACCACACATAGTGAAGATCAGCGAAGTACCGGCTGGCGATCGCGAACGACATCCATGTTTGCGCCGAGTAGAGCACACGGTGATGCGGGGCGACGGGCATTCCGCCACTAGCGTAAGCCATCCTCAGGGCACGCGCACGACAGACGCCCGAGGGGAAGTTCCAACTCGCGGGCGGATAGCCCGCGCACGACCTTGAGATGCTCAGGCTGCTCCATGCTTGGAGGCTATGCGGTCGACAAGATCCCACCGCGAGTCGAGCAATTGCGGGTCGCGCAGATAGCTACTAGCTCGATTCCGACTGCTGCCACGATGTTGCCATAGCCGATTGAGCTCGGGACTGGTGAACCGCGGGCAACTGCGCCCATCATGCCCCTCGGCACCAGACGCAGACCTCGCTCGAGGATCTCAGGGAATGGCTCGCCCGGACATCGAGCCTTCGACAGTTGGGCGGCCGAGGGCGTGGTGGGTCAGTTTGGATCGGAGCGGCGGCCGCTCCGTCTACGTATCCAGCCCCAAGCACAACGGCGAAAATCAGGAAGCCCCAGCCACGCGAATGACATGGCTAACGTCCGATCCAGGATCGAATTCGTCAATAGTTTAGCTGACCGACTGGCTGAAAGATCAGTTCGTCGTCGGAGAGATAGAAGACGCCATACAGTCTGCCGCGGCCACTGGCGTTCGCGTAGCGGCCGCTGCCGCCTGTGATCGCCAAGGGGCCGACGAAGCTCGGACTGGAGCTGCGAGGGTTGCTCAGTCTGCCCAGCCCGTGACCACGGAGCGACCCACTGGCGGTGCTGATCGTGAACTGTATTGTCACTATCGGGCCGCCGTTATAGAGAACGTGTGCATGTACGTGGCCGGGCAGTGTGCCCGAGACAGGTCCTTCTTGAAGCAGCAGCGAGCCACCCCTTTTGATTGCATGCAGTTGCCCTTTGTCGCGCAGGCTCAGCGTGCGTGCCGCACTGCGTGCCCGCGTATGCGAAGCCAAGGCGGGCACGCTGCTCTGCATCAACACCGCGATACCGAGCGCGACGGCCGACCGCGCTGCGTTTCTGGCCCACAGGGTTGGGTGGCGATTAGGTCTCATATTTGCCTCTCGATGTCGTCTTTGTCTCACGCGCCAGGCGCCTAGCTGGGTGCGTATCCGGTCTGAAGATTGCTCTCACGGTAGGCCGCTCACTTCCACCGGCGTCGTGCTGTTCGTCGTAGTGCCATTGCCGAGCTGCCCAAAGGCGTTTTCACCCCAGCACTTCACGCTGCCACCGACCAATCGGCCGCACGTGTGGTAGGTGCCGGCGATAATGCCGGCCGCGGTCGTGATGCCGCTCACGGCGACGGGCGTGGAGCTGTTGGTGGTGGTGCCGTTGCCGAGTTCGCCGAAGTAGTTTTCGCCCCAGCAATCGAGGCTCTTGGTGGCCAGCAGCCCGCAGGTGTGGAACGCGCCAGCTGCGACTCCGGCCCCGGTGGTGATCCCGCTGACCGCGACGGGCGTGGAGCTGTTGGTGGTGGTGCCGTTGCCGAGTTCGCCATCTTCGTTGTCGCCCCAGCAGTCGATGGTGCCACTGGAAAGCTGCGCGCACGCCTGGAAATAGCCGACCGCGGCGACCGCGACCGCGTTGGAGATGCCGCTGACTTTGACTGGGGTCGAGCTGTTTTCTGTTTTGCCGTTGCCCAGCTCTCCGAATTCGCCGTAGCCCCAGCAGTCAACGGTGCCGCCGGACAGGGTCGCGCAGGTGCCGAAGCCCCCCGCGGTCACGGAGGTCGCGGTGGATATCCCGCTCACTTCTACTGGCGTTGAGCTGTTTTGAGTTTTGCCGTCTCCCAGCTGCTCGTAGGCGTTTTCGCCCCAGCAGTCGATTTTGCCGCTGGATAGCAACGCGCAAGTGTGGGCATAGCCGGCGCTCACCTCGATCGCCGTGCTGATCCCGCTCACTTCCACCGGCGTTGTGCTCGCTTTAGTCGTACCGTTGCCCGGTTCGCCGAACTTGTTGTAGCCCCAGCAGTCGCTTTTACCGACGGTGAGCAGCGCGCACGTGTGCTCTCCGCCCGCCCCCACTTCGATGGCGGTCGTAATCCCGCTCACCGCCACGGGTTTTGTCGAGTTGTTTTTGTTTGTGCCGTTCCCGAGCTGCCCGTAGTAGTTTTCGCCCCAGCAGTCGATGCTTCCGCCGGCGGACACCAGAGCGCAGGTGTGGTAAGCACCGGCCGAGAACGTCCCCGTCGCGGCGGTTGTGAATTCCTTTTCCGCGCCGTAGCTCGTCCCAGTCGAGTTGCTCGCGACCAGCCGGTAGTAGTACGTGGTGTACGGCGCGAGTTCCGTCACTCCGACGCCCACGTGGACCGGCACGCTGCCAGACCCTGCATCGCTTCCAGGTAGTGCCGGCGCATCTTTTTCATACAGACCTGTGTTTGGACTGTATTCAAAGTAGTAATGCGTGTCCAGGCCGTTCGGGTTTACTTTCCCTTCGAGCGTGGCCTTGTGGGCTCCGAGGCCGCTGGCGCCTTCGGTGGTCACGGTTGGCGGCGGTGGCGGAGGCGTTCCACTCGTTTTGAACGTCGCATCGGTGCCAACCGCCGTTCCTTCGGCGCTGTTTGCAGTGATTCTGTAATGGTAGGTTGTGCCGGGCTGCAAGCCCGCGACAGCGACGCTAACGGGCACCGAGATCGAGCCTTCGCCCGCGCTGTTCTCGGGTGTGGCGGCGCTGTAGTTTTCAGCTTCCGTACCATATTCGAAATGGTACGTGGTGTACGTGCCTTCTGGGTCTACGCTCCCACTGAGCTTCACGGTGGTCCCCGTTAGTTCAGAGCTGCCTTCCGTCACGGCATGAGGCAGTTTCCCTCCTTTGCCGGCGCCTTCCAGTTCTTCTTCTATGGTCTTTTCCGTTGCTTTTGTGCAGATGTGAAAGACATCGTTGAATTGGTAGTTGTTTATGATGTTGGTCGGTGCGGCGGCGTTGAGGAAGCCCTGTTCTTTCACAAAGACGCCACTTTGCATATCTATGCGCTCGTTTGGATACTGGCGAAACGCTTTGCCGTTGGTAAACCCTTGAAAGGTCACAGACTTGAAATTGTAAAGGTTGTGTTCACGAGGTCGCTCAATGATAAACTCAGTGGTCTTGCCCCAAAGGGCGCCGGTCGCGGTGGTACGGAAGGGCTGGTGCGTTTCATAGTTATACATGTAAAAACTGTATTTATTGCTACCTGTGTATTCCGTATCTGCAATGAAATAATGCCCTGGGCTCGCGTGGAATTTCGTAGCGATCGTCCCTCCGCCTCCTTCGTTCGGGTGGATCACCTCGTAAAAAGCTTCATCGGGACCTAGGTTGGGCGCCTGCTGACCGGTTCCGTCCTGGGCGAGGGTGCTTGCATTGGCATGCCATCCACCAATGCCCGCCCAAGTGTAAGACGCCACTTCTGTGCACCCGGGAGTCGTATTGTTGCTCGCGGGCTCAATAAAGTAGCCGGTGGAATGGGTGTAGATCGGTGAGCAAATCCCAGAGCAGCCGCCGCCGTTCCAGTCCATGTATCCCGACCACCGGCTATCGGAGCCTGTGGTGGCACTGGAAGGTGATTCGGGGGTCTGCCCGCCCGAGTCGGGCGATGAGGATTCGGTTTCGCGTCGAGATACGGGTGGCACTTCGACGAGAGCTTTGGGCGCAGGCGCCCAGTACATAGGGCCATCGATCATCTGCTTCCATTTCGGGTATTCCGGAGAGTCGGCCGCCGGTTCGGGGGGGATTCCGTAGAGCCGCAGTTCTGCGGGGGACGCCGTAGCTGCGTCGAAGGACGGCGGTGGCACTGTCACGGAGGTTTCCGTTCCGTTCGACTCCGTGTAATTAGCTTGGTAGCCACCGCCCGGGAGTGTCGTCGTCGACCTCCGTGGCAGCAGGTGATCGCCGCAGGCAGCAAGTGCTTCGGATGAAAGACCATATGGACTGACCCCGACCGGGCATTCCGGACGTGATGAGGCCTCGGCAGAGGCTATCCACGCTTGCCCCAAGAGAAGCGCCGCGCAGGTCGCGACGACGAAGACGGTAGGAAGATGCGATCTGCGTTGCATAAAAGCCTCCAGGGTTACTGACACGAAGCTGGCCGCATCGAAAGGACGCCTATCCACCGCGACGTTCCTGTATAGCCACCGAAGCTACATCCGCGCGTATCGGCTGCCTAGTATCTGTCGGCTATGCGGCCATGCACGTTGCTTATGACACGGAGCTGGAGCTGATCAGACTGGGTGCTAGCGTGGGCGTCATGCTAGGGCGATCTCAAGCGAGGATAATCGCTGCGGTTGTTCTGGTCTGCTGTATGTCGGCTGTCCTGGCGGGCTGTGGAGGTGGAGTGTCTTCAACGAAGAACGCCGAAGCACGCCTTGCGGCCGCTTTCGACACCATACACTGCGACGGCCGAGCCATTAGCTCTCAAACAGAACAGAAGAGGGGAGCAAATTTTCGTTCGCTCGTGAGGGCCGACCTCAAGCTGTCACGTGTCGCCAAGTTGGTTTCGGATGCACGTGCGGAGGACAAGCTGCGAGCAGCTATCCGCAAGGCGGCCGGAGCTCCCGGCTATATACCGGGCGCATTGAAGAATGACTTCGCAGCACTCTACCGCCTCAGAGTCAAGTTCTACGCTGACGAGAAGGCTCTCGGGTTTCACTGCATCGCTCGCCCGCAAAAACCCATCGGTGGCTAGGAAGACCAAAGCAGGCGTGCGGTGAGTGGCGCGTGTGTCACAGTCTGGAGGCACGCTCGCGGTCCGCGCCGTGGATTGACTTCGCGGACGAGCCGATGTAACACCAGAATGCAGGTGTTATCTAGCGGACGCGAGGACGACCCGCTCCGCTCTGGCTGGCGGCGTCGGGATGGGCAATCTGGCGCGCGAGGCTCATGAAGATGCTGGCAATCGGGGTCCGACGATTCTCGCGCCATGCCATGACCACCACCGACTCCTCACCTTGAATCGGCACCGAGCAGACGCCTTTACGGGGAAGCGAGTGAGAGCCCTTCGGCAGCATGGACACACCGGCTCCGGCAGCGACGAGGCCGATAATGGCCTCGGGCGTCGCCGCCTCGGCGCTGATCGTCGGCTCAAAGCCGCTGCGGCTGCAGTCAGCGAGCAGCATCTCACGATACGCCCTTGAAGCGGACGCCGGAGGCACAACCCAAGCGTCCTCCGCGAGCGCAGCGAGCGGGATCGACTGCTGCGCGACGAGTGGATGGCTGTCCGGAAGCACGGCGACGACATCATCCACCGCCACGAGCTCGGTCAGAAGCGTTGGATCGTCAACGGGCCGGCGCACGAAAGCCACGTCAAGCTCCTCCCGCTCAAAACATCCCAGTAGCTGGGCAAGGTTCGTCTCGACGAGCGAGATCTCGACGTCGGGGCACTCTTTCGCAAAAAGACGTAGTGCGGCTGGGATCAAGTTGTCTGCTGAGGAGCCGATAAAACCGATGTTGAGGCAACCGCTCTCGCCCCTTCCCGCCCTCTGGGCGCTGGCTATCGCACGTGCTGCGTCGGCGATGCTCGCCGACGCTCCCGGCAGGAATGCCTCGCCCGCCGGGGTGAGGTGAGATCCATCGTTGCCACGCACGAACAACACGACATCCAGCTCAGACTCCAGCCTGCGAATCTGCTAGCTCAGCGCGGGCTGGGCGATCCCCAGCGCCGCTGCCGCCCGTCCAAAGCTCTTCGCCTCAGCCAACGCGATGAAATAACGGAGATGCCGCAGCTCGACACGAGCCGAATGCCGCTCAGTCGAGCCGGGGTCTCCGGACATGCAGCACGAAAGACTAACAGCAATACCAACTCTCGCTAGTGTTTTGATTTATGAGCCAGCAGCGTCTCTTGCGCCGTTGCGCGGGAGCGATGCGGTGCCAGCGGATGGGGGATCCACCCCAGGGGAGTTCGCCCCGGCGCCAGCAAACGTCCACGCCTCACATGCCACACTGGCCGTCAGGATGAAGCGGCAGTCGGCCTCATCGGTGCCGAGATGACCGTAACTCGTCCAGAGCGACCGTCTCGCGCTGGATCGTCAAGGCGCTTGCTCGCAGCCGAAAGTGGGAGTCGCGCGACCTGCTGCATGGAGCTACCCGCAGCTACGATGCAAGGAAGCGTTCGATGTCTGCAGTCTCGCGGGCGAGCGCCGGAGCGGGTGTGGGCCGCGCGAACCACGCCGGCTCGGGATGGCCCTTCTTGATTGACCAAGTACCCGTTGCTGCTCCACGATCGAGTACGACGGGTTTGAGCATCCCACCGCCCCTCAGGATGTGATGGTCGTCCTCGGCGACGACGAATGGCTCGCGAGTGCGGTAGCCGAGCATGAGCGTGTCGAAGGCGGCGAGCAGCAGGCAGGGCGGTGTGTCATCGGTGGGCAACAGGTCAATGTCGCTCGGCGGTCCGGCGGCTTCGAGTGCCCGGCGCGCCTGTGTGATGGGCAGCGAGGACCACTTCGCGAGGTCGGTTGCGTCGCAGGGGCCGTAGCCTGCGCGGTAGCGGGCGCCGAGGATCGCGAGTGCCTCGTCGAGGTCGACCGCCGGGGGCGGATCGGCCGCGTGCAGCAGGCCGGCAGTGTCGGTGACGATGAGCCCCTGCGTCGAGAGCCACGGAACGAATGTGTTGATCGGACCCTGCTCGAGCGACGGGTGGCCGCGCTCGACCAGCGCGCGCAGCAGCGACGGCCGGTCGCGGGGACGCTCGCCGCAGAGCTCAACGACGTCCCCGCGCATGGCGTTTACCTCCTCCATGATGCCGAAGCGCGCGAAGCGCGCGCCGAACACGCGGGCATTTCGCCCGGCGAATAGCGCGTGCAGCCAGGGGCGATCGGATGCCGCAATCAGGTGCACCGTGCCGCGGACCGTCCACGTGCGCAGGAGCGGCGCGGCGCGGACGGCGCTTCGGGTGAGGCCGGGCACGCGCGAGCGCAGTGCAAGCGCCGCGGCGCGCAGATCCTGAGCCTGGACGCCGATTACAGCCAACGCCGCTTCCTCGGCGCTCTTGCACGCCGTTGCCGGTGTCAGCCGCTGCGCCGCCAGACGGCCAGCACGCAGTCGCTCGTCAGCGTCCATCAGACAATCCTCGCATTCAGGCCGCGGATCACCGCCACCCTAGTAGGAGGGCCAACTCTTGAGGCAGGGCCACTCCTGCCGTGCCGAGAATCCATGGCTGGGACCGCCGCGCAGTGATCAGCGGCGTCGTCTCAGTCATATCGCCGGGTTCTCGCAGGCTCGACAACCCGTCGAGAGCGACTTCAAGAAGGCTGAGGGCAATCTCAAGCGGGCGCTGACACGGGTCGGAGACTGCGAGACGGCCTACCGGGAGGCTGCCGGGCCGCTCGGGCGACAGTTCAACCTCGGCGTTCTTCAGGCGGCTGCTGATCGGCGACGAATACACGGTCGAGGGCGACCTGGCAGAGCCATTCGACACGCTGCTGGGCGACGAGCTGCGGCGAGCAGTTGCCGTCAGGGCCAATCAGGAGCTGCAAGACGACATCGAGCAGACCATCCGCACGCGGGCCGCTGAGGGCATGGTCATCGAGAACGACCAGCACCCACGGGAGCCAGAACGGCTCGCCGTGGGTGCTGCATCGGCCACCGCCTCTTTTTTGGTGGTGGTTCTAGTACGGAACGTTTGGTGCGCCCGAGTGGACTCGAACCACCACGGGGAAATCTCCCCACAAGGCCCTCAACCTTGCGCGTCTACCAATTCCGCCACGGGCGCAGAGTGGGCGAGTATAGCCCTGGCTACCCGGCCCCGCCCGTGGGCGTCGAGTGCCCGCGCTTGCGTCCGTCCACGGCTAGCGCTAGATTGCGAACACATGTTCGGCGAATTGCAACAGACAATCGAACGCGGAGGCATCCAGGCATGGATCTGACCAAGCGCCAGCAGGAGATCTTTGACTTCATCCGCAAGTACTCGGCCAAGTACGGCTACCCACCAACGGTTCGTGACATCGGCAAGGCGGTCGGCTTGGCTTCGTCCTCAACGGTTCACGCGCATCTGGCAAATCTTGAGAAGATCGGGCTGCTGCGACGCGACCCATCCAAGCCGCGGGCGATTGAGCTGCTGGATCGCGCTGTCGGCAGTACGGTGGACAGCGTGCGGGGGATGCTGCGCAGCGAAGGCCTTCCGCTCCTCGGCTCGGTCGCCGCGGGCCAGCCGATGCTCGCGGAGGAGAACGTCGAGGAATACGTATCGGTGCCCGAGATCGCGGGCGGGGCCGATGGCGAATACCTGCTGCGCATTCGCGGCGACTCGATGAAGGACGCGGGCATTCTCGAAGGCGACTACGTGGTGGTGCATCCCCAGGACACGGCCACGAACGGGGACGTCGTCGTTGCGCTGCTCGGCGAGGAGGCGACGGTCAAGCGCTTCTTCCGCGAATCCGACCACGTGCGGCTGCAGCCCGAGAACGAGGCGATGGAGCCGATCCGCAGCAAAGAGGTGAAGGTTCTGGGTCGCGTTGTGGGGCTGCTGAGGCGCGTGTGAGCACCCGAGCTGGCCTGGCAAGCTGAGGCAGGCTAGCTGTCAGCCGTTCCACTAGGCGCTTGGAGGCGCTACGTTTGCTGAGCAGATCAGACGGCCGCGAGGGCGAGAGCCCTCGAGGAAAGTCCGGACATCACAGGGCAGGGTGGTCGAGCTATCGACCCGGGGAAACCCGCGGGAAAGTGCCACAGAAAACAAACCGCCTAAGCCCGCCGTCCCACGTGAACGGCGGGCCGGCAAGGGTGAAATGGTGCGGTAAGAGCGCACCAGCGTCGCGGTGACGCGGCGGCTGGGTAAACCCCGCCCGATGCAAGGCCAAATCGGACCGCTTGTAGGCTGCCCGCCAAGGTCCAGGTAGGCCGCTCAGATGGATGGCCGTTCAACGACAGAATCCGGCTTATCGATCCGCTAAGGAAAACCCCGCTCCGGCGGGGTTTTCTATGTGGCCTGCGGTCTGATCGCTCAGACGGCTGTCATAGCGCCAAAAATTGGGATCGGTGCGTCCGCTCGACCGCTCGCGGTGCATCGCGAAAATCCTTTGCACGAAGCGCGAAAGTATGCGAACATATGTTCGTATAGAGAGCCCAGCTACGCGAGCTAGCTGACAGCTAGACGACCCACAGCTAGACAACGGACAGCTAGACAACGGTCGATTTTCTAGCTGACAGCCGAAAGAGTACGAACTTATGAGCGGAATAGAGTCCTACAAGGCAGAGCTAGCGGAGTTTCTCAAGGGGTTCGCGCGCAATGTGCGCCGCCTGCGAGAGCAGAAGGAGCCAGGCTTCTCGCAGGAGCGGCTCTCGGACGCCACGAAACTGCATCGCACAGAGATCGGCAGGATCGAGCAGGCGAGCATCGAGCCACGGCTCACCACGCTCGTGATTCTCGCCGACGCGCTCGAGGTCAAGATCGACGATCTCGTGGCCGGACTGCCGGTGCCGGTGGAACGCAAACCGTCTCCCCAGGCCAAGTACGGCGGCGTCAACAGGCGCACACGCTCCGACAAAGCCTGAGCCAAGCTCGCGAGTCAGGAGCGCCGAGGAGGTGCCGCTTGGGTGTGCGGCGGCTTGCGTTGTGGCATACGACGGCTCGCGAACTCGGCGCCCCTATCGACGAGCAGTTCGAACAGGGAGAGCTCCTGCGCTTCCTCGATCAGCGTCTCGGCATGCCACTGCACGCCGAGCACGAGCGTCGCGTCGGCGTCCTCGATCGCCTCGATCAGGCCATCGGGCGAGAAGGCGACGGCCCGCAGCCGCTTGCCGAGGCGATCGATCGCCTGGTGGTGGAAGCTGTTGACCATCATCGGCCCGCCTCCCGTCGTCTGTGCGAGGGCGCTGTCGGGAGCGACGCGCACCTCGTGCGTCGTGCGGTCGCCCGGCTCGCTCTGGCGGTGCACGATCGGCCCGAGCTTGAGATCGGGAATGTGTTGATGAAGCGAGCCGCGGCGCGCGACGTTGAGCAGCTGCGCGCCGCGGCAGATGCCGAGCAACGGCATCCCGCGAGCATCGGCGCGGCGGCACAGCTCGAGCTCGAACTCGTCGACGAGCGCATCGGTGGGGCCGAGCTCGGCGTGCGGCTCGGCGCCGTAGAAGCTCGGGTCAAGGTCGGGTCCGCCCGTGAGCAGGACGCCGCACAGGTGATCGAGCAGCGCCTCGACGTTCGCGGTCGCGATCGGCGGTAGCGCCACGGGCAGGCCGCCGGCACGCTCGACGGCGCGCATGTAGGCGAGGCCGAGCGTCATCTCGCGCTGTAGCGGCTCGGAGTGGGGAACCATCTGCGCGGCTTCCTTGCGCCGGATCTCAGAGACCGTGACACCTATCAGCGGCTTGCTCATGCGAGCACCCAGGTGTCCTTGCTACCTCCGTTCTGGGAGGAGTTGACGACCAGCGCGCCCGCGTCGAAGGCGACGCGCGTCAACCCTCCCGGCAGCACCTCGACGTGCTCGCCGCTGGAGATCGCGAAGGGCCGCAGATCGACATGACGCGGCTCGAGTCCGTGGTCGGTGACGGTCGGGTGTGTGGAGAGCATGATCATCTCCTGCGCGACAAAGTCCTGAGGCGCCGCGGCCACCGCGGCGGCGGTCTTCTCGATGTCTTCGCTACGCGCGTGCGGGCCGATCACGACGCCGTAGCCGCCGGATCCGCCGCGCGGCTTGATGACGAGTTCGCCGACGCGCTCGAGGATCATCTCGAGCACGCCCGGCTGGCCCGGATCGTAGGTGGGGATCGAGCGCAGCAACGGCTCCTCGGCGAGGTAGAAGCGGATCATCTCCTCAACATACGCGTGCAGCAGCTTGTCGTCAGCGACGCCCGTTCCGAAGGCATTGACGCACACCACGCGTTCGGCATGCAGTGGCTCGAGCAGCAGCCTTGCAAGCGGTGTGGGCTCGCCGTGCGCATCGCGCAGGCGGTCCTCGTCGGTGCGCCGGTAGACGACGTCGACGGCTCGCTCGCCGTCGTCGAGCCTGGCGAACAGCCGCCCGTGACGGACCGCGAGCTGCTCGATCTGGACGACGGGTAGCCGCAGGTGGGCGGCAATCGCCAGGTGCTCATAGAAGGCGGAGTTGCTCTCTCCGTCGCTCAGCATCACGACGAGAGGCTCATCGCCCGCTTCGGGAAGCGCGGCGCCACGCAATCCCGCTCCGAGGCGCTCGTAGGCGTTGTCGAGGTCGCGCACGCCGAGTCTCGGATCCGGCGGCAGATGGGCCGCGAGGATCTCGCGGGTCCCCACTGCGTAGGCGATCCCCGAAGGGGTGCGCAGGTTGTCCTCGAGCACCTTGAAGGAGCCATCGCTGTCACGCACGAGGTCGAGTCCCGCCACCGTTATCCAACAGCGGCACCTGGTCGCCCATGCCGAGCAACTCCGGCTCGTAGTGCTCGGCGCTCGTGATCGTCTGCGCGGAGATCACACCCGCGCGCACGATTCGCTGCTCGCCGTAGACGTCTCTGAGGAACAGCTCTAGAGCACGCACCCGCTGGATCACGCCCGCGGACAGCGCCTCCCACTCGGCGGCGTCGAAGATCCGCGGCACGGGATCGATGCGAAACGCGTGCTCGCCGCCCGCCGAGCGGAACGACATCTCGCGCGCGGCCGCGTCGTGGTTGACCCGCGCGCTCAGCTGCTGCAGGTCGATCTGCTCCAGGCGCGCGTGCAGGAGACGCTCGGGCCGGCTTGTCTGCTGCCCCGTGAACCCGCCCTCGGCGAAGCATGTGCGCGACCGATCTCCGTCGGACGGCGCCATGGCGCTACCCATCGCCGCTGCTCAGCCCCTCGGCGCGTAGCGATGGTGAAGTATCAGGTGATTGCCATCGGGATCCTCAAAGATCGCCTGATGGCAGACGCCGCTGTCGATCGTCTCGCCGACGAAGCGCACGCCGCGCGTCTCGAGCTCGGCACGCGCCTGTGCAACGTCATCGACGCGCAGCGCGATCGCGCCGCGGTTGGGAGCGAAGTCGCGCCCGATCTTGGCCATGTCGATCAACTGGATCGTCAGGTTTCCGGTCTCAAACTCGCCGCCGATGGCGTCGCGATACTTGGCCGAACAAGCGAGCCCGAGCACCTCGCCGTAGAACTCCTCGGCCTGCTCGAAGCTCGTGATCGGCACGAACACGAAGTCCGTGCCTTTAATCAAGGGATTGCTGCTGGGAGGGGTCAGTCGGCCTTGTGCTCCGCGTCGGCCTCGCCGTAGGCAGCCGTCGGCCTCGTCCTCGGACGGCCGCGTCGCGCATGATCCGCGCGGGCGTGTGGCCGTCGCCGTGGGAGGTGTGTTCGATCAGTTCCTGCTCGGCGAGCTCGAAGCCCTCGGACTCGCCGCCGCCGGCCTCCTCGACGGCGCGGCGCGCTTCGCGGCGCTTCTCCTCGAGGGCACGCTCGTCCATGGACTCAGCCTATCGGGCGCAGGCCGACTACGGCCCGGTGGCGACTGGACGCGGCGGCTCAGGGCTGCAGCTGGCGCGCGGGCGCTGTCCATCAGCGTCTCGCCGCCCTGCAGCTCGCCGAGCGCGCTCAGCATCGCGTCGAGCTCGCACTCGATCTTCGCCGGCCATTGCTTCGGCGGGGTGATCGTCGAGCGTCTTCAGGCCGTTGCCGGTGATGATCGCGACGACCGTGTCGTCAGGCGCGAAGCGCCCGCTGGCGGCGAGTTTCTCGAGCACCGCGATCGTCGTGCCGCCGGCCGGCTCGGTCAGCAGGCCCTCGGTCGCCGCGAGCAGGTCGATGCCGGCGAAGATCTCGGGGTCGCTCGCGAAGCCGCCGGTGCCGCCGCGTTTGCGCACGGCGTCGATCACCAGGTAGCCGTCGCCCGGCGCGCCGATCGCGAGCGAGTGCGCGGCGGTCTCCGGCGTGACCGGGTGGACCTCCGCCTCCTCGGCGACGATCGCGGTCGCGATCGGGTTGCAGCCGCTCGGCTGGGCGATGTGGATGCGCGTTGCGTCGGTCTCGGCGAGGCCGAGCAGCTGCAGCTCGCCGAGGCCCTTGTGCAGGCGCGAGGAGAGCGTGCCGCCGGCGGCCGCGGTGACGATGTGGTCGGGCGCCTGCCAGTCGAGCTGCTCGACGATCTCGAAGGCGGCCGTCTTGGCGCCCTCGGCGTAGAACGGGCGCAGCGTGATGTTGGCGAAGTCCATGCCCGTGCGCTTCCGCGACTTCGCGGCAGCGGCGGTTGGCTTCGTCGTAGTTGCCCTCGACCTGGCAGACCTTCGCGCCGAGCGCCATGCAGGCGCGCGCCTTCGTGTCCTCGAGGCGGTTCGGATAGAAGACGTAGGCGTCGACCCCCGCCTTGGCTGCGAGCGAGGCGACGGCGGTGCCGACGTTGCCGGTCGAGACGCAGCCGATCTCGCTCTTGCCGCGCTCGAGCAGCCGCGCGACCGACATCGAGACGACGCGGTCCTTGTAGGAGAGGCTCGGCGCGATTGCTCGAGTCGTCCTTGAGGTACAGGTTCGAGAGTCCGAGCTCGGCGCCGAGGCGGTCGGCGCGGATCAGCGGCGTGTAGCCGGAGAACTGGCCGACGCGCGCCTGCGCGGAGGCGTCGACGATCGGCAGCAGCTCCTCGAAGTGCCAGATGTTGTGCGGGCCGCTCGGCGCTCGGGACTTCGCGGAAGTGGCGCGCGGCGAGCTCGTAGTCGTAGACGACGTCGAGGCCCTTGCCGCAGTCCGGGCAGGCGAAGATCGTGTCGGCGAGCTCGTAGTGCTTGTCGCAGCGATGGCAGGCCAAGCCCGGTCGCGCAGGAGCGCGTCCGCTGGCCTGCCCCCGGGGGGCTCTGTGCGGTCTGTGTGCTCATGCGGGCACCTCCAACGATACGCCGGGCCACGGCGTCTGTGCGCCATGCTCCTCGCGCCCGAGCGCGATCCACAGCTCCTCGGCCATGTGCGGCGCGAGCGGGCCGAGCATCTGCGCGAGCACCGCGAGCGCGTCCAGCAGCGCCTCGCGGTTGGCGCGGCTGAGCGTCCTGATCGCGCGCGAGCACGCGCTTCTCGAAGTCCTTGATGCGGTCGAACAGGCGCATCACGTTGCGCACCGCGCTGTGCATCTCGAGGCTCTCCATGTCCTCGGTGGTCTTCGCCACCGCGTTCTCACACCACTGCGAGAGTTTCAGCCGCAGGTGCTCGCTGGTGTCTCTCTCCGTCTCGGCGTCGCTGCGGCGGCACTCGGCGAGCATGCGATGGCTGTACTCCCAGACCTGCGTGAGGAAGCGGTTGCAGCGCAGCACCGCCGAGTCGCTCCAGTTCAGCGAGCGCTGCGGGTCGAGCCGCGTAGAGAACCGCCAGGCGCACTGTGTCGGCGCCGTAGCGCGCGACCAGCTCGTCGGGGTCGACCACGTTGCCGAGGTGCTTGCTCATCTTGCGTCCGTCGCTGACGACCATCTCGTGAAACAGGCAGCCCGCGAAGGGCTCGCCGTCGCCCAGGAACGCCAGCGGCCCGATGTCACGCAGCGCCTTGGTGACGATTCGCTGGTCGAAGACGAAGTTGCCGCTGTCGGATCCCGCCACCACGCGCTCGGAGGGCAGCCAGTGGCGCAGGTCCGCCAGCGCGAGGATCTCCTCGAGCGTCTTCTCGCGGGACTCGCGCGGCACGCACACCGGCACCCACAGCCACAGCGCGTCGAAGTGGCAGTCGAGCGTGTCCGTCTCGCGCTCGGCCGGCCCGCCACAAAGCGGGCAGGTCGTTTGCACGAACTCCTCGAGCTCGGCCAGCGGGTTGCCGGTACCTGTCGGCGTGATGTCCAGCGGCAGCAGCACCGGCAGCTGCTCCTTCGGGACCGGCACGGCGCCGTGGCTCTCGCAGTAGACGATCGGGATCGGCGTGCCCCAGGAGCGTTGTCGCGAGATCGAGAAGTCATCGGCCTTGTAGCGCACCGCCTCGCGCGGCGCGCGAGACGCTGCCGGAGCCCCGCGCCGAAGCCGGCGCCCCCGCGCCGTTGCGCCTAGCAGCGAGCGACGCTGGGCAGCCGCTCGGCGAGGACCTCGTCGGTGCGGTCGTGCTCGGGGATCCCGAACACGGCGGTCGCGCCGAAGCGCCCGTCGACGGCCGGGGAGATCAGCACCGGCAGCGGCTTGGCGCCCACCGGCGAGGGCAGCGTGTGCCCGGTGTCGATCAACGCGATCGTGCGCGCGTCGCGGGAGCTGCGCTCCAGGCCGCCCGAGCGCAGCTCCTCAAGGCCGCGCGTGCACCGCGGGGTCGGTGGCCCAGGCGTCGATGTCGGGGTGCTTGGGCGAGAGCAGCACGAAACGCGCGAGCTCCAGCGAGTCGGCGTGCGGCGTGAAGACCGACAGCGACGGGCCGTCCGCGCCTGCGCTGAGGTCGACCTCGACGCCGTCGACGCGCCCGAGCACGAAGCGCTGGCTGGCGAGTGCCACCTCGTCCCAGCGCCCGCCGCCGGCGAGCTCCGCGAGGCGACGATCGTTCTCCTGCGTGTAGGCGCTGAGGCGCAGATACCACGTGGGCCGCTCGATCAGGCGCACGGGGTTGTGGCAGCGCCAGCACAGGCCGTCCTCGACCTGGATCGTCGCGAGCGTCGTCTGACAGGTGTCGCACCAGTCGACGTTGCCCGTGCCGCGATAGACCAGGTCGGCCTCGAGCAGCGTCAGGAAGAGCCACTGCGACCAGCGGTACATGACGGCGTCGGAGCTGACGAAGGTGCGCTCCCAGTCGAAGGAGAAGCCGAGGCGCTCGAGCTGGCCGGTCATGTGCTCGGCGCAGCGCGCGACCCACTCGCTGGGCGGCACGCCGCCCGCGATCGCGCCGAGCTCGGCGGGCAGCCCGAACGCGTCGAAGCCAAAGGCAAACAGGACGTCCTCGCCGCGCGCACGGCGGAAGCGTGCGTAGGCGTCGCCGATCGAGTAGCTGCGGACGTGGCCGATGTGGATGTTGCCCGAGGTGAACGGCGCGGAGGGCTTGATGTAAAGGTGCGGCTGATCCTCGTTCAGCGGCGGCGTGCGGAATGCCTCGCGCGCCTTCCAGGCCGCCTGGCGGCGGGCCTCGATCGCGTGCGGCTCATAGCGCGTGTTCAACCCGTCGCTCATACCAATCGAGCATATCCAAGGGCATTAGGGCCGGTGTGGCGATTGCTATGCTCAAAAGCTCTTGGCTGTACCCCCAGACAAGGCTTCTGCGGCGCTCCGCCGCACCCCTTTGGCCCCGCCGAGTGCGGGGTCTTCTCGTCCGCGGCGACTGCGAGGATGTGACGATGGAGATTGAGATCGGACGTGGCAAGAAGGCACGTCGCGCATACGGATTCGACGACATTGCGATTGTTCCTTCCCGGCGCACGCGCGACCCCGACGACATCGACATCTCGTGGAAGCTCGGTCCCTACCAGTTCGAGCTACCGATGCTCGCCTCGGCGATGGACGGCGTGGTATCGCCAGAATCGGCCGGGATCATCGGCCGCCTCGGCGGCCTCGCGGTGCTCAACCTGGAGGGGATCTTCACGCGCTACGAGGATGCCGACGAGCAGCTCGAGCGCATCGCAGGCTTGCCAAAGGAGCTCGCCACGCGCGAGATGCAGGAGATCTACGCCGAGCCGGTCAAGCCCGAGCTGATCGCGCAGCGGATTCGTGAGATCAAGGAACACAAGGTCGTCGTGGCCGCCTCGTTGACCCCTCAGCGGGTACTCGACTACCACGAGATCGCGCTCGAGGCCGGCCTCGATGTGCTCGTGATCCAGGGAACTGTCGTCTCCGGCGAACACGTCTCGACTGTTTCTGAGCCACTCAACCTGAAGGAGTTCATCCCCTCGCTCGATGTGCCGGTCGTGGTCGGCGGCTGTGCCTCCTACCACACGGGCCTGCACCTGATGCGCACCGGCGCGGCCGGCGTGCTCGTCGGGGTGGGTCCGGGCGCGGCGTGCACGACCCGTGGAGTGCTCGGGATCGGCGTGCCGCAGGCGACGGCGATCGCCGACGTGGCCCACGCGCGCTCGACGCACATGCTGGAGACTGGTGAGTACGCGCAGGTGATCGCCGACGGCGGTATGCGCAACGGCGGCGACGTGTCCAAGGCGATCGCACTCGGCGCGGACGCCGTGATGATCGGCTCGCCGCTGGCGCGCGCCTACGAGGCGCCGGGACGCGGCTACCACTGGGGCATGGCGACCTTCCACCCGACGCTCCCCCGCGGCGCACGCGTGGCAACGACGCAGAACGGGACGCTCGAGGAGATCCTGGTTGGCCCGGCCCGCGAGAACGACGGCACGTTCAACCTGTTCGGGGGTCTGCGCACCTCGATGGCGACGTGCGGGCACAAGGATCTCGCCGAGTTCAACCGTGCGGAGGTCGTCGTCGCACCGGCGTTGCAAACGGAGGGCAAGGCGCTGCAGCGCGATCAGGGCGTCGGCATGGGTGCGACGAACGGGAAGGTAGCCGCTCTCGTAAATGACTGACCCCGGCGCCACGGCCGTCGAGCCGGCGATCGAGCAGGGGGGAGACGGGCTCGCGCCCGCGGCGGTGCAGGAGATCGTCGTGCTCGACTACGGCGGGCAGTACTCGCAGCTGATCGCGCGCCGGGTGCGCGACTGTGGCGTCTTCAGCGAGCTGCTGCCGCACCACGTGGGGCTCGAGGAGATCGCCCGCCGCAAGCCGCGCGGCATCATCCTCTCCGGCGGCCCGGCCTCCGTGTACGCCGAGGGTGCGCCGCCGCTCGAGCTCGGACTGCTCGAGCTCGGTGTTCCGGTGCTGGGTATCTGCTACGGCATGCAGCTGCTCGTGCACACGCTCGGCGGGCGCGTGGAGCAGGCGGAGGTCGGGGAGTTCGGCCGCTCGGACCTGCTCGTGTCCGAGCCTGGGGTGCTGCTCAAAGGAATGCCGCGTGAGCAGACGTGTTGGATGTCGCACCGCGACACGGTCTATGAGCCGCCGCCGGGCTTCACGGCGCTGGCCTCCTCGAGCAGCTCACCGGTCGCTGCTGTCGAGGATGCGGAGCGAGGCATCTACGGGATCCAGTTTCACCCCGAGGTCGTCCACACCCCATACGGCCAGGAGATCCTCACGCGCTTTCTGACCGAGGTGTGCGGCTGCGAGCAGACGTGGTCGCCGGCCTCGATCGTTGAAGAACAGATCCGCCGCATCCGTGAGCAGGTGGGAGATGCAAACGTGATCTGCGGTCTCTCCGGCGGCGTCGACTCCTCGGTAGCGGCGCTGCTCGTGCACCGTGCGATCGGCGAGCAGCTGACGTGCGTGTTCGTTGACCACGGCCTGATGCGCAAGGAAGAGGGCGAGCAGGTCATCAACACCTTTCGCGACACCTTCAAGGTGCCGCTCGTAGCCGTGGATGCCGAGACGCGGTTCCTGGACAAGCTCAAAGGCGTCACCGAGCCGGAGGCAAAGCGCAAGGCGATCGGCGCGGAGTTCATCCGTGTTTTCGAGGAGGAGGCCACAAAGCTGGCCGAGGCCGGTGGCGGCGAGGACGCTGCGTTTCTCGTGCAGGGCACGCTCTACTCCGACGTGATCGAGTCAGGCGGCGGGACAGGAGCGGCAACGATCAAGTCCCACCACAACGTGGGTGGACTCCCCGACGATTTGCAGTTCTCCCTCGTGGAGCCGCTGCGCGCCCTGTTCAAGGACGAGGTGCGCGCGGTCGGCGCCGAGCTCGGGCTGCCCGAGCGGCTTGTCTGGCGTCAGCCCTTCCCCGGTCCGGGCCTAGCGATCCGCGTCGTCGGCGGCGAAGCGACAAAGGAGCGCCTCGACGTGCTGCGCGAGGCAGACCACATCCTGCAGGAGGAGATCCGCAAGGCGGGCCTTTATCGTGAGCTGTGGCAATCGTTCTGCGTGCTTCCCGACGTGCGCACGGTGGGCGTCCAGGGCGATGAGCGCACCTACGGATATGTCGTGGTCGTGCGCGCGGTGACGAGCGACGACGCGATGACGGCGGACTGGGCACGCTTGCCCTACGACCTGCTCGAGACGATCGCCTCGCGCATGATCAACGAGCTACGCGAGGTCAACCGGGTGGTCCTCGACATCACCTCGAAGCCGCCAGGGACCATCGAGTGGGAGTAGCCCAGATCTTGTCTCGTCGCCCCTGACGGCGTCCTCCCTCGCTCGCGTGCTGGCCGATCGGGGTCCGTATCTGGGCCACGATCGGCACGCCACGCTCGGTGCGTCCTTGTCAGGAACGACGATCCTGCGGCCTGGGTGCGCTGCTGTCTCATTTTTTGGGAGACACGTTCGCGGGCTGGCACGAACAACCCCTGTGGCGCCGGTCGCCTCGCAATGTCTCGCCGCGAAGGCGGCCGACATCGCCTATGATGCCTCCAGCGCCGCGCGCTCTCGCGTGGCCTTTTTCACGTTATGGCTCCCTCGACAAAGACCTACGTAGCAAAGCCGACCGACCGCGAGCGCAATTGGCTGATCGTTGACGCCAATGGCAAGACGCTCGGCCGCTTGGCGACGCAGATCGCGGACGTGCTGCGCGGCAAGCGCAAGGCGGAGTACACGCCGCACATCGACACGGGCGACTTCGTCGTGGTGATCAACGCCGAGAAGATCCACGTGACCGGCAACAAGCGCCAGGACAAGCGCTACTACCGCCATTCGGGCTATCCGGGAGGGCTGCGCTCGCGGACCTTCGAGGAGATGCTCGCCCGGCGACCCGAGGAGATCATCCGCCTCGCCGTGAAAGGGATGATGCCCCGCAACCGCCTCGCCCGCAAGCAGATCACGAAGCTCAAGATCTACGCCGGGCCCGAGCACCCGCACGTTGCCCAGAACCCGCAACCTTTGGAGATTGAGGCCTGATGGCCGACGAGCAGAACGAGCAGACACCTGAGGAGCAGCCCGACGGCCAGCACGCCGTGCCGGGCGAGGACGCGCAGGAGATCGCAGGCTCGGCTGAGGACGCCGCGCTCGAGGCCGCCCAGGAGGCGCAGGAGAGCGCCGACGGCCCCTCCGCGCCGGAGCCCGCCAGCGTCGAGCCGGCCGGCGAGGGTCACGCGGTGCCAAGTGCCGAGGCTCAGGAGATCGCAGGTTCGACTGAGGACGCCGCGCTCGAGGCCGCCCAGGAGGCCGCCGATGAAGCCGATGCAGAAGAGGAGCCCACGCCGCGTGAGAAACCGGCCGTGCCGGGTGCTCACCTCGAAGTCGACATCGTGCCCGAGGGCGCCGACCCGCTCGGTCGAGCAGCGCAGGAGGACGTCGACCCTTACGCGATCGAGGAGGATGGCGAGTCAAGCGAGCAGCCTGACGAAGATCAGGATGCCACGCTGGCGGAGCCGATCTCCACGGCGGCGATCGACCTTGCCTCGGGTGCGCGTTACCGCGCAACCGGCAAGCGCAAGACGGCGATCGCGCGGGTGACGCTGCGGCCCGGCACAGGCACCTACCTCGTCAACGGGCGCTCACTCGAGCAGCACTTCCCGCGCAACACGTTGCAGCGCAACATCCGTCAGCCGCTTGAGACGGTCGGCTACCAGGACCGCATGGATGTGATCGCGCGCCTGCACGGCGGGGGTATCTCAGCGCAGGCCGGAGCGCTGCGTCACGGCGTCTCACGCGCACTGCTCGAGGCCGACCCGAACCTGCGCGGCGAGCTCAAGCGCAGAGGCTTTTTGACGCGTGACTCGCGCGCGAAGGAGCGCAAGAAGGCGGGACTCAAGAAGGCTCGTAAGAAGCCGCAGTTCTCCAAGCGCTAGGACGCGCGTCGTAGGGGGACAGACCATCGGTTCGTCAGGCGAGACCTTGGCGAAGCCCGCAGCCCGCAAGCTGTTCGGGACAGACGGCGTTCGCGGCACGGCCGGGGAGTTCCTGACAGCTGAGCTCGCGCTCGCGCTCGGCACCGCTGCAACGCACGCCACCGGCGCCGAGCGCCCGCAGGTGCTGATCGTGCGTGACACGCGCGAGTCGGGCGAGATGCTGCAGGCGGCGCTCGCTGCGGGTGTCAGCGCCGCGGGTGGCGATGCGTTGATCGGCGGCGTGCTGCCGACACCTGCGGCGCCGCTGTTGATCCGCCGCTACGGCTTCGATCTGGCGGCCGTGCTGTCGGCCTCACACAACCCCTACGAGGACAACGGCATCAAGTTCTTCGCGGGCGACGGTTACAAGCTCTCCGACGCGGCCGAGTTGGCGATCGAGGCCGAGCTCGAACGGGTCGGGATGCTTGCAGGCGACGGGCAGATTGCCTCGTCGCGCGCGGGCGGCGCAGCGGACGTTCGGGCTCCCGCAATGATCGGTCGCGTGCGCGAGTTGCGCGGGGCGCCGGAGGACTATCTGCGCGAGCTGCATGTGCGCTTCGCGGGACTCGACCTTGCGGGCGTCCGCGTGCTGCTCGACTGCGCCAACGGCGCGACCTACCAGGTGGCGCCGGAGATCTTCAGGCGACTCGGCGCCGAGGTGGGGGTGCTCGCCGACGCACCCGATGGCAGGAACATCAACGCGGGCTGTGGCTCGACACACATCCAGGTGCTCGCGGAGCGGGTCGTGGAGGGAGGACACGCGATCGGCTTCGCCTTCGACGGCGACGGTGACCGTATGCTTGCGGTCGACCGCCACGGCGAGGTCGTTGACGGCGATGAGCTGATGGCGCTTGCAACGCTGCACCTGCGCGACAGCGAGCGTCTCAGGGGCAACGGCGTGGTGGTGACGGTGATGACCAACTATGGCTTCCATGCGGCGATGGAGAGCGAGGGCGTTGAGGTGGCGATCACACAGGTCGGCGATCGTTACGTGCTCGAGGAGCTGCGTGCACGGGGCTGGACGCTCGGCGGGGAGCAGTCGGGGCACATCATCGACATGGGCTTCAACCGCACGGGCGATGGCATTGCAAGCGCGCTGCTGACGCTCGAGGCGCTCGCCGGTGCGGATCTCAGCGAGCGTCACGCGATGAGCAAGCTGCCGCAGCGGCTAGTCAACGTGCGCGTGCACGACCGCGGCTCGCTCGAGCGCTCGCGCGAGGTGAGCGCCGCGATCGAACTGGCCGAGCGGGAGCTCGCGGGACGCGGGCGCGTGCTCGTGCGCCCGAGCGGCACCGAGCCGCTCGTGCGTGTGATGGTCGAGGCGCCGAGCGAGGATGAGGCCCAGGAGGTCTGCTCGCGCCTGGTCGCGCTCGTCGAGCGCGAGCTGGCTTCTTAGCGCGTCCGGCGAGCTGCCCGGCGCAGAGGGGCGCTGGTATCGTCGAACGCATGTGCGGAATCGTTGGCTACGTTGGCAAGCGCAACGTCCAGGAGCTGCTGCTCGCGGGGCTCTCCAAGCTCGAGTACCGCGGCTATGACTCCGCGGGCATCTCGGTGATCGCTGAGGGACGGATCGACGCGGTGCGCGCGGTCGGCAACCTCAGCGCGCTTGAAGCGAAGCTGCATGGCGCCGGTGCCGGCGGCGGATCGGTGGCAGTCGCCGAGCGTCCCGCGACGACAGGGATAGGACACACGCGCTGGGCGACGCACGGGCGGGTCAGCGAGGAGAACGCCCACCCCCACTACGACAGCGGCGATCGCGTCCATGTCGTCGTCAACGGGATCGTTGAGAACTACATGGCGCTGAAGGAGCGGCTGCTGGCGCAGGGCAGCGTCTTCACCTCCGAGACCGACGCCGAGGTGATCGCGCACCTGATCGCCGATCTCTACAGCGGCGACCTGCTCGAGGCGGTGCGCGCGGCCTATGCGGAGCTCGAGGGCCACTACGCGTTCGTCGCGATGAGCCTCGACGAGCCCGAGCTGCTGGTCGGCGCGCGCAAGGAGTGCCCACTGGTGGTCGGTTGCGGCGAGGGCGAGCAGTTCATCGCTTCGGCTGTTCCCGCCTTCCTCGCGCAGACGCGGCGCGTGCAGTACGTCGAGAACGGCGAGATCGTCGTGCTGCGCCCCGACGGCGTCACGATCATGACGGCCGCAGGCGAGGCGGTGCAGCGCGCGGAGCAGACCGTCGACTGGGACGAGGAAACCGCCGAGAAGGGCGGCTTTGAAACGTTCATGCTGAAGGAGATCAACGAACAGGCCGACGCGGTCGCCGACGCGATCTCCGACCGCACGGCACGCGGCAACGGCGTCGACCTACAGGAGCAGGACACGCTCGATGAGGCGATCCTCGAGGGCGTAAATCGCATCGTGATCATCGCCTGCGGAACCTCCTACCACGCGGGTCTGATTGGCCGCTACGCGATCGAAGAGTGGGCGCGAGTGCCCGTCGAAATGGACATCGCCTCTGAGTACCGCTACCGCAACGCGGTCGTCGGAAGCGGTGACCTCGTGGTCGGCATCACGCAGTCTGGCGAGACCGCCGACACGCTCGCCGCGATGCGCCTCGCGCGCGAGCGCGGCGCGCGCGTGCTGGCGGTCACGAACGTGATGGGCTCGCAGGCCACGCGCGACTCAGACGGCGTGCTGTTCACGCGCGCGGGTCTTGAGATCGGCGTCGCGGCGACGAAGACCTTCCTGTGTCAGGTCGCCGTGATTTATCTGCTCGGGTTGCGCCTGGCGGAGCTGCGCGGGACGCTCGAGCCGCAGCGCCTGACCGAGCTCGTCGGCGAGGTCAAGCGCCTGCCGCACTGCATCGATGAGGTGCTCGGTGCGATGGCCGCGCAGGTCGCGCCGATCGCGGAGGCCTACTGGGAGAGCGAGTTCTTCCTCTACATCGGCCGCCACGTCGGCCTGCCGGTCGCGCTCGAGGGTGCGCTGAAGCTCAAGGAGATCTCCTACATCGCGACTGACGCTTACGCGGCCGGCGAGATGAAGCACGGCCCGATCGCGCTGCTCGACGACTCCACGCCGGTCGTTTGCGTCGCGACGGACTCGCCGGTGCTCGAGAAGGTCGCCTCGAACATGCAGGAGGTGCGTGCGCGCGGAGCCCGCGTGATCGCGCTCGCAACCGAAGGCAACGCGCGCATCGGCGAGCAGGCCGACGCCGTCATAACGCTACCGGCGATCGACTGGATGCTGCAGCCGATGCTCGCCGTGATACCGCTGCAGCTGCTGGCTTACGAGATCGCGCGCAGGCGCGGGCTGAACGTCGACCAGCCACGCAACCTCGCAAAGACGGTCACGGTCGAGTAGCGGGACGCGAGGACCGCAGGACTCCAGGCAGGCTGGGAGCGCTCGCGACGCGGTCCTGGTAACCATCTAGCATCGCTGCTCGTGGGAGAGCTGCCCGACTGGCTGACACCGCTACCCGACGCCGAGACGATGCGGGCCGTCGATCGCTGGGCGATGGAGGGGCAGGGCGCGTCAGGCCTCGAGCTGATGGAGCGCGCCGGCGCCGGCGTGGCACGGACGGTCGAGCGCCTGGCGCCCGATGGGCCCGTCAGCGTGGTGTGTGGCAAGGGCAACAATGGTGGCGACGGGCTCGTGGTCGCGCGTCTGCTGCGCGATGCGGGGCGCCGCGTGAGCGTTGTCTGCACCGCGCCGCCGGGCGAGCTGAAGGGCGACGCGGCGGTCAACCTCGAGCGATTGCCGGGCGAGGCGCCCGTGCGCCTGGACGGCAGCGCCTGGTCGGAGGGTGCCCCAGCCGGCAAGGATGCGGCGAGTTCCGGCGCGCCGCTGCAGAGCGGGATGATCGTCGACGCGCTGCTCGGCACGGGCTTCAGCGGTACGCCCCACGGTCCGATCGCCGAAGCGATCGCGGCGATCGAGCGCTCCACAGCGCCCGTCGTGAGCGTCGATGTACCGAGTGGCGTGAATGCGTCGAGCGGCGTCGTGGCGGGCGTCGCGGTGCACGCCTCGCATACGGTCAGCTTGCATGCCGGCAAGCCCGGTCTCTGGATCCGCCCGGGCAAGGAGCACACAGGCGCGGTCGAGGTAATCGACATTGGCATTCCACGCGGTGCGCCGATGGCCTCAAGCGTAGGCCTGCTCGAGCACTCGGTGGCGCAGCTGCTGCCGCGGCGCGAGGCAGCGGGCACGAAGTTCAGCTCCGGTCACGTGCTGCTCGTGGGCGGCTCACGTGGACTCAGTGGCGCACCGGCGCTGGCGGCGCGGGCGAGCATGCGGGCCGGGGCGGGTTATGTGACGGTCTTTGTGCCCGCCTCGCTACAGGCGACTCTCGCGGCGGGGGCAACGCCCGAGCTGATGACGCAAGGCTTGCCCGAGCATGACGGCGCGCTGAGTACCGATGGTCTCACCACGGTGCTCGAGGCAGGCGCCCGCGCGGGTGCCCTGGCGCTTGGGCCGGGGCTCGGGCGCACAGCCGCCGCGCAGTCCTTCGCACGTGAGCTGGCGCGCGCCGCGTCGATCGCGTTGGTGCTCGACGCAGACGGTCTGAACGCGCACGCCGGACGCCTCGGCGAGCTGGCTGCGCGCAGCGCGCCGAGCGTGCTCACGCCCCACGCCGGCGAGCTCGGCCGGCTGCTTGAGCTCGACAGCGAGGCGATCGCGCACGAGCGCCTGCGCCACGTGCGCGCGGCGGCCCGCCTTGCTGACGCGGTCGTGGTGTTGAAGGGCGATGACACGGTGATCGCCACCCCAGAGGGCATCGTGGCCGTCAGCCGGGGCGGGAGCCCGGCGCTCGCCACGGCGGGCACCGGCGATGTGCTCACAGGGATCATCACGGCGCTGCTCGCCGCGGGCATGGAAGCGTTCGCGGCGGCGTGCGCCGGCGTCTGGCTGCACGCGCAGGCAGGCCGTGTGGCGGCTCGGCGTCTCGGCTCGGCGGAGGGCGTGATCGCCTCCGACGTGATCGAAGCGCTACCGGGCGCGAGGGCCAGCGCCGCCGACGACCTGAGACACGCCCAAGGAGACGGGCGTGGCTGAGCCGATCGCGAGCGAGCCACTCCCGCAACGAGCGATCTCGCGACGCGCGCAGGCACGCGTGAACGTCGCGGCGATCGCGCGCAACTGCGCGCGCCTGCGTACCGAGCTGCGCGGCGGCGCGGCGCTCTGCGCGGTCGTGAAGGCGGACGGATACGGGCACGGAGCGGTACAGAGCGCACGCGCGGCGCTCGCGGGGGGCGCCCGCTGGCTGGCGGTCGCAAGCGCGCTCGAGCTACTCGAGCTGCGCGAGGCGGGCCTGTCTGAGGTGTCTGTCCTTGTGATGGGAACGCTCTCTGATGATGAGCTGGCGCAGGCGCTCGCGGCAGGCGGGGATGTCGTCGTCTGGAGCGAGCCTTACCTCGCGCGCGTCGCAGCGCTGGGCGGCGGGCGCGTGCACGTCAAGCTCGACTCCGGGATGGGACGGCTCGGCACGCGCGACCCTGTCGAGGCCACACGCGTAGCGAACCTCGCGCGCGCTACGCCTGGCATTGAGCTCGTTGGGGTCATGTCCCACTTCGCGACCGCCGACGATCTCAGCGATGCCGGCTTCTTCACTCGCCAGCTCGAGGCCTTCACGGCCTTCTCGCGCGGCCTCAAGGAGGAACAGCCGCAGCTGCTCGTGCATGCGGCCAACAGCGCGGCGCTGCTGCGCGAGGCGCAGGCACAGTTCGACATGGTGCGCTGCGGGATCGCGATCTATGGGATGGATCCCTTCGGGCGCGACCCGGCGGCGCGGGGGCTCGAGCCGGCGCTTGAGCTGAGCTCCTACGTCGCGGACGCCAAGCCCTGCGAGGTGGGGGAGAGCGCGGGCTACGGTCGCCAGTTCGTGGCCGAGGAGCGCACCTGCATCGGCGTGCTCCCGATCGGCTACGGCGACGGCTGGCGGCGTGGGCTCTCCAACAACGCGGATGTGTTGATCCGCGGTCACCGCCGGGCGCTGGTTGGCACCGTGAGCATGGACAGCATCACCGTCGACCTCGGCAACGAGGCCGATTGCGAGCACCTACGCGGAGAGCGCGCGATCCTGCTCGGCTTCCAGGGCAGCGAGCGGATCACTGCTGAGGAGGTGGCTCGCCGTCTGGAGACGATCAACTACGAGGTCACGTGCGCGCTGACGCCGCGGGTGCCGCGCCTCTACCACCGCGACGGTGTCGCGGTGCTGAGACACCGGGCCATGGGCCCTCTCGCCGCCGTCGGAGTCCGCCCAGTGAGCGCTGGAGTGCTGGCGGCACGCAGCGCGTTGACAGACGCCCGCGCTTGGTTCGTCGGCGGCGTCGTACGCGATCGCCATCTGGGTCGTGAGACCGTCGACGTCGATGTCGTCCTTGATGGCGATCCCGCGCAGGCCGCAAAGGCTGTAGCGCGCGCCGGCGGGCGGGCCGCCTGTTTTGCGCTCTCGGACGAGTTCGGGTCATGGCGGGTCGTGGCCCGCGATCGCTCTTGGCAGGTCGACGTCGAGCCGATGCGTGGGGCGAGCCTGGAGGAGGATCTCGCGCTACGCGACTTCACGGCCAACGCGATCGCCGAGCCGCTCGCCGGTGGCGAGGTGATAGATCCACTCGGGGGTCTCGAGGATCTGCGCGCACGGCGCCTGCGCATGGCCGGGGCGGGCGCATTCATCGACGATCCCCTGCGCGTGCTGCGCATGGCGCGGATCTCCGTCGAGCTCGGGTTCGAGCCTGAGCCCGATACGCGCCGCGGCGCGGCGCGCGCGGCCCCGGCGCTCGCGGGCGTCTCGGCCGAGCGTGTCTTTGCCGAGCTGCGCCGTATCGTCGCCTCCGCCGAAGCTCGGCGTGGCCTTCAGATGATCAGCGAGGTCGGCGCGGGCGCCGTCGTGCTGCCCGAGCTCGAGGCGCTGCGCGGCGTTGAGCAGAACCGCTTTCACCACCTCGACGTCCACGGTCACACGCTCGAGGTGCTCGACCGCACCGCCGAGCTGACAAGCGGAGCAGGTAGGGAGCTGGCGCACGCGATCGAGCCGTACGCAACCGAGGTCGCAGCGCTCCTGGCCGAGCCGCTCGCCGATGAGATGAGCCGCGGCGAGGCGTTGCGCTGGGGCGCGCTGCTACACGATGCGGCCAAGCCGCTGACTCGCGAGCTGCATCCCGGCGCGCGCGTCAGCTTCATCGGGCACGATCGCCGGGGCGCGGAGCTCGCGCGCGAGGTGCTCACGCGGCTGCGTAGCAGTGAGCGCACGCGCGCGCACGTGGCAGCGCTCGTGCGCCATCACCTGCGCCTCGGCTTCCTCGTGCACGAGCCCCAGCCACTCGACCGGCGCACCGTTTTCGCCTATCTGTGCGAGTGCGCGCCGGTCGAGGTCGACGTCACGCTGCTGTCGATCGCCGATCGGCTGGCCACGCGTGGCGATCGCGCGCAGAAGTCAATTGCAGCGCACCTGGATGTTGCGCGGGCGATGCTCGGCGATGCGCTCGACTGGCGCGCCCAGGGCCCCCCGCAGCCGCTCTTGCGCGGCGACGAGCTGGCGCAGGAGTTGGGCATCGAGACGGGCCCGATCGTGGGACGCCTGCTCGAGGCGCTGGCGGAGGGACAGTACGCCGGCGAGCTGCGCAGCCGCGAGCAGGCGCTGGCCCGCGCGCGCGAGATGGTCGGGAACATCTAGGCTTCGAGCGATGAGCGAGGCCGACTGCATCTTCTGCAAGATCGTCGCGGGCGAGCTGCCCGCCCAGATCGTCGATCAGGACGAGCGCACGATCGCCTTCATGGACATCGCTCCCGCGACGCGCGGGCACGCGCTCGTGATCCCGCGGGCGCACGCCACGGATCTGCTGAGCGTCGCCACAGAGGACCTCGAAGCTGTCGCGCGGGCCGCTCAGCGTCTGGCCGCACGTATGCAGGAGACGCTCGACGTCGACGGCGTCAACCTGCTGAACGCCTGCGGCGCGGCGGCGTGGCAGACGGTCTTTCACTTTCACGTGCATGTGATCCCGCGCTACAGCGGCGATCCACTGCGCCTGCCATGGATCCCCAGCGCGGGCGACACAGAGGAGATCGCGGCCGCGGCGCAGGACATCAATGGGCGATAGCGAAATAGATCAACCGCTACATCGAGGGTGGGGGCGTGTTAGATGACCCAGATGAGACGGATACATATTGCAATCCTCGCGAGCTTCCTGCTCGCGTTGCTCGCGCCCGCGGCCGCGCCGGCGACGCTCAGCGAAGTCGGTGTGATCGGCGTGACGAGCCCCGTCACGGTGCCCAGCTGCCCGACCAGCCCCTGCCTGGCCGTCAGCCGCACGACGGGCTTCCAGGTCAAGGTGGGCAAGGTCCGCAACCCGCTCAGCCCCACGCGCGCCGGGACGATCGTCGCTTGGACAATCACGCTCGGCAAGCCCAACGCGACGCAGATCAAGTTCTTCAACGCCAACGAGGGTGGACCCGCTGAAGCTGGCATCGCCGTCTTGCGGGCGCAGAAGACGCCCAACCTGACCTACAAGCTGGTCGCGCAGGGCCCGCTCGTCAAACTCCAGCCGTACTTCGGCAAGACCGCCCAATTCCCGTTGGAAACGACCATCCCGGTCAAGAAGGGTGATGTGATCGCGCTCACCGTGCCCTCCTGGGCGCCCGCGCTCTCGCTGGGCTTCGGCAACGACACCTCTTGGCGGGCGAGCCGCCCGAAGAAGCAGTGCACGAGCACGAGCTCCCAGACCGATCACACGGCGATCGGCAGCAGCGTGCAGTACTACTGCCTCTATCAGACCGCGCGCCTCACCTACAGCGCGACGCTGATCTCCACGCCCTAGCCGAGCGACGCTGACGGCGGGCGCATGAAGCTCGCGCCGCGCGGCTGCTTCAGCGAGGCAGCTGGTCGCTGGGGCGCGTGGTCACTACGGCGCGCTGGCGCCGCCGGTCGGACTTGCGTTGCCTGATTCGCTCGTGCCTTTGGAGCTTTCGCTGCTCGGTTTTTCGGCTTCGGCGGAGGCGCCACCCGACGGGGTGGCTTCGGGCGCGCTTTCGCTTTCGCCCGAGGATTCTTTGCTTTCACTCGAGGAGGGTTCGGAGCTGCTTTCGCTGCCGCTCGTCGTCGTTTTCTTCGCCGCGGTCGTCGAGGTCGAGGTCGTCTGCACGGCGGCCTTTTCAGCGCTCGTGTCGGCAGGAGGCGTGATGTTGGGGGTGCTCTTGGGCAGCGCTTCAGAGACGCTACTGCTGCCGCACGCGCTGAGGCCGAGCCCGAGCGCGGCCACGCAGAGACAGGGCGCCAGCCGCATGCTCAGCGTGCGCAGGCCAAGCGAGTGCAGCGGCCGCCCGGGAGCTTGGAGGGGAAAGTCATCGGAGCTTGAGAAGAACATTGCCTGGTGGCACCAGCGCTCAGCTGGTTCTTGCGGCCGTGGGGCCCATGCGCCGGCTGCAGGTGGGGCAGTCGTTCAGGTCCTTCTGGGCGAGCTGATCGCACCAAGGGCAGAAGCGCAGGTTCTCGACCGCCCACGGCAGTCGCGAGCCGGAGGGCGCGAGCGGCAGCACCTTGCCGGTCACTTCAAGCGGCTCATCGGTTTCGCGATCGAGGTAGATCTCATCGGGCTCAGCCTCGATCACGATCTCACGGCCGCTGGCCGGATTACGCAGGCGGTAGCGCTGTCTGGAGCTCATGCGCGGGACTCTAGCGAAGCTGAAGGGTGGCAGAACGCCTGCACGACCTCGCCCGGATCGCCGGTCAGCGATCACCCCCGGCTTTAGAGCGAGGGGTAGGGTTGGCATGAGTGCGTGTCCTGATCTTCCACGGCTATCTGCTCGCGGGCACAGGGTCGAACGTCTACAACGTCCGCCTCGCCGAAGCGATGGTCGGCCTCGGTCACGAGGTGCACCTGCTGAGCCAGGATCGTCACGCTGAACAGCTCGCGTTCGTCGATGCCGTCGGCGACTGGGACGACGGTGAGCTGCGCGTGCGTGAGCTGCGCGATGGGGGGGACGCGGAGGGGACGCGTGGGCGCTGCGTCGTCTATCGCCCAAACATCGGCGGTCTACTCCCCGTTTATGTTGCTGACCGCTACGAGGGCATCGAGGCGCGTACCTTCGCGACCTGTAGCGATGCGGAGATAGCGGCCTACGTGCAGGCGAACGTAGCCGCCGTGGAGGATGTTCTCGAGCTGGCGCGCGCCGAGGTCGCGCTCGCCAACCACCTCGTAATGGGACCGCTGATCCTCGCTCGCGCGCTGCGCGGGCGGGTGCCCTACGCGGTCAAGATTCACGGCAGCGCCCTGGAATACACGGTCAGGCCCGAGCGCGAGCGCTTCCTCGCGCCAGCGCGAGAGGGCCTTGCGGGCGCGGCGGGCGTGCTCGTCGGCTCCCAGCACACGGCTGCGAGCCTGTGGGAGGTGATGGGCGATGAGCAGCTCGCGGCGCGGACCCGCCTCGGGCCCCCCGGGGTCGACGTAAAGCGCTTCGCTCCCCGCGAGCCCGCGCAAGCGGCGGCCGGCCTGCGCGCGCTCGTCGCAGAGCTGCGCGTCACAGGGCCAGGCGAGACGGCCCCACAGAGCGCCTTCTCGCGCGACGGGACGGCCGCCGCGGAGGCACTCGCGCAACTCGACCCCGAGCGCGACATGGCGGTGGCCTACGTGGGCAAGCTGATCGTCAGCAAGGGCGTCGACCTGCTGCTTGCGGCCTGGCCGCTCGTGCTAGCGCGCACGCCCCGCGCGCGGCTTGTGGTCGTCGGCTTCGGTGCCTACCGCGAGGGTCTGCAGCAGCTGCGTGCCGCGCTGATCGCGGGCGATCTCCAGGCCGCCCGCGAGATCGCGCGTGCTGGGCGCTCGCTCGAGGTCACAGACGCGCCCGCACATCCGCTCAGGCATCTGCTCGCCTTTCTCGACGGCCTCGCGGGCGAGGAGCGCGACGCCTACCTCGCCGCGGCGAGACAGCTCGATGAGCGCGTCATCTTCACGGGACGGCTCGAGCACGGCGAGCTCGCCGAGCTGATGCCCGCCTGCCGGGCGCTGGTGATGCCGAGCACCTTCCCCGAGGCATTCGGGATGGTGGCCGCCGAGGCGGCTGCCTGCGGAGCGCTGCCCGTCAGCGCTGCACACTCGGGTCTCGCGGAGGTGAGCGAGGCACTCGCGCAGAACGTGCCCGCGCCGGCAGCCGCTTCACTGTCCTTCACCGTCGATGACAGCGCGGTGGCGGCGATCGCGGGCTGCATCGGCGACTGGCTCGAGCTCGACCCAGCGCTGAGCGCGCAGGCGCGCGAGGGCCTCGTGCGCACGGTCCGCGAGCGCTGGTCGTGGGATCGCGTCGCCCACGGCGTGATCGCGGCGGCGCGCGGCGAATTGGCAGCTCTGCAGGAGCCGTGAGAGGCGGCGCCGCAGGGCCTGGGGGGCCGTCGAGGCACCCGCCGGTTCGGATAGTGTTCCGCCCGCTTATGAGCATTCGCTCCGCCAACACCGTCGCCCACCCATGCAGTCGCCGCGCGCCCCGCCCGGGCACGCGCGCAGCGCTCCTCGCTGCGCTGATCGTGGCCGGCGTGAGCACCGCGGGATGCTCGGTCAAGGGTGCCGACAACGCGAACCTGATCGCCGGCAAGAAGGCATTCGTCGCCAAGTGTGGCTCCTGCCACACGCTGGCACGCGCCAGCACCAAGGGCCTCGTCGGGCCGAACCTCGACGACGCCTTCCGCGCGAGCCTCGCCGAAGGGCTCGAGCGGGACTCCGTGCGCGGTGTCGTCGAAGGCCAGATCCGCTTGCCGAACCCCGAAGGCGCGATGCCCAAAGACCTCGTGACCGGCTCGATGGTCCAGGATGTCGCCGCCTACGTCGCCAAGGTCGCCGACCGTACCGGCAAGGACCCAGGCCTGCTCGCGACAGCCGTCGAAGCTCCCGGCGCGGGCAAGCCGGCCGTGGAGAAGAACGGCAAGCTCTCGATAGCCGCCTCGCCGAGGGGGCAGCTCGCCTACGTCAGCAGCAAGGCGTCTGCGAGCGCAGGCTCGGTCGTTGTCGAAATGCCCAACACCTCCGGGGTCTCCCACAACATCGCGATCGAATCCGGCGAACACGGCGCCACCGCCGCGGGTGCAAAGCTCGGCGCAAGCGCCTTTACGACCAAGACCACAGCCTCCGTGACCGTCAAACTCGCGCCAGGCAAGTACACCTTCTTCTGCGAGGCGCCCGGGCACCGCGCGGCGGGGATGTACGGAGTAATAACCGTCAAATAACCCCTGAGCACCGTGAGCGCGGCGCCAGGCGGCGTCCTCCCCCTCCGGGGACGATGCGGTCGCTCGCGGGCGAAGCCCGCCACGCTCCCTGCGTCCTTGCCTGGCTTGGCTCACGGCGCTCAGAGGCGTGTGGAGCTGGCCTTGCGGGCGACTGGGCGTGTTCTCGCGCCAGAGCGCGGCGGCACCTACCTCAGAGTACGGCGCGCAGGATTAGGACGAGCACGATGATCGTGACGATCACGCCGATCGCGTAAAGCAGGAAGCGGAAAGCCTCCTCCTCGGAGCGCAGGGGGTTCAGCATGATCTCCTACCAGTCTGAGGAACGTGGACCAAGCGGAGCAAGGACGCAGTGAGCGAAGTGTGCTCTGCACACGAGCGATCGAGGACGCAGCACCGCGCCGAGTCCACGTTCCTCAGACCGTTAGAGGATGTAGACGGTGGTATAGACGACCAGCCACATCACATCGACAAAGTGCCAGTAGATCCCCGGCACCTCAACGCCGCGGTGCTCCTCGGCGGAGTAGTGGCCGCGGAAGGCGCGGATCGTCACGAACAGCAGCAGCAGCAGCCCGATGAAGACGTGGGCACCGTGCAGGCCCGTGAGCGAGTAGAAGATCGTCTGCTGGGCGGCATCCTGGGGGGCGAAGCCGATGTTCGCGTACTCGTTGATCTGGATGAAGAGGAACGAGCAGCCGAGCAGAAAGGTCGTGAGCATGCCGGCCTTCAGCCCGAAGTGGTTGCCCTTCTTGATCGCCTGCTCGGCCCAGTGGATCGTGAACGAGGAGGAGACGAGGATCGCGGTGTTCATGCCTGCCACGCCGACCGGCAGCGTCGTGCCGTGCGCCGGCCAAGGGTCGCCGTTGGCGATGCGGATGAAGAAGTAGGCCGTGAAGAACGCCCCGAAGACCATGATCTCCGAGATGATGAAAAGCAGCATGCCGAGCAGCTCCGGCTCGACCCGGGAGCTGCGGTTCGCGGGCGGGGGCCCGTGGTGCTCGTGTTCGCCGTGCGCGGCCGCGGGGTGGGGGATGCTCGCTGCCTCCATCGCGCGCTCCTACGCCGCCGAGGCGGGAGTGGGGGTCTGGGTGTCTACGACAACGTGCTCGACGCGTGCCGAGGTGGCGCTGCGGACGCGCTCGATCAGGTTCGAGCGCAGCCAGCCCGAGCGCTCGCCGGGGAGCGTGGAGATCACCACGTCATCGACGCGGAATAGCTCGAGCGCGTAGATCGCGGCCGTGTAGGGGTCCGGGTCACCGATCATGCCCGAGCCGAGCAGGTTGGCGGCGGCGAGCCGGTCGAGCATCTTCGCCAAGCGTGCACGCGCCTCGTTCGGTGCACTACCGCTGCCGTCGGCCTGGGGCACGACGGCGATAAACAGGTGCGGGCCACCGCGCGCGGCCATCTCGCTGAGGTGATCGATCAGCTCCTCGCCGCTGGATGTCCTGCTCGCGAGCACGAGCGTGACGCGGAACGGCGGCTCTTCGTGCTCGAGGTCGACAACGATGTGCTCGACGGGGAGGCCCGAAGCGTTTTCGATCCGCTCCACCAGATCGCGCCGCAGCCAGCCGGAGTGAAGCGCGGGGTGCGTGGAGATGATGATCTCATCGGGCCGGTTCGTGGCGACGGCGTCCATCGTGGCGAGGAAGGGATCGGCGTCGCCGATTTCACCCGTCCCCTCGATCCCCTCAGCCGCGATCGCCGAGAGCGCGAGATCGATGCGCACCTGTGCAGATTCGCGCACAGCCTCGTCGTAGATCACGAGCCCCGCGGAGGGCTTGCTCTGGGGGACAACCAGGCGAAAGCGCACCTCGCCCGCGCTCGCGCGCGACCGCACTGCCTCGAGCAGCTTGGCGCCGCCGAGCGTACGGTTGGCGACTACGAGGACTTCCCTCATTGGCTCGGGGCGTGCGCCACGCCCGCTCCGGCGCCCGCCACGGTCGGTGTGGGAGCCGGCGCGAAGATGCCGTGCACCGCGCCGGGTACGCCGTACTCGTAGGGGCCACCGACGACGGTCGGAACGCGGTCGAAGTTGAACACGGGTGGCGGCGAGGAGACCTGCCACTCGAGCGTCAGGGAGCGCCACGGGTTCGATCCGGCGCGCGGGCCGCCGCGCCAGCTCGTGACGATGTTGTAGACGAACAGCAGCGTGCTCAGCCCGAGGCCGAAGCTGGCTATCGAGATAAACAGGTTGAGGTCGGCGAACTGGCTCGCGTAGGTCGATACGCGTCGCGGCATGCCCTGCAGGCCGAGGATGTGCATCGGGCCAAACGTGAGGTTGACGAACACGAACGTGCTCCAGAAGTGCCACTTGCCCAGGCGCTCGTCGACCATGCGTCCGGTCATCTTCGGGAACCAGTAGTAGACCCCCGCGAAGATCGTCATCAGCGAGCCGCCGAAGAGCACGTAGTGGATGTGCGCGACGATGAAGTAGGTGGCGCTGACGTGGATGTCGAACGGCACCATCGCGAGCATGATCCCGCTGATGCCGCCCAGCGTGAACGTCGTAATGAAGCCGAGCGCGAACAGCATCGCGGTATCGAGATGCAGCACCCCGCGCCACAGCGTCGCAAGCCAGGAGAAGACCTTGATGCCCGTCGGCACCGCGATGATCGCGGTCGTGATCGCCATCGGGATGCGGATCCAGTTGGCCATGCCCGAAGTGAACATGTGGTGTGCCCAGACCGTGAAGCCGAGCCCGACGATCGCCAACAGCGAAAAGGCCATCATGCGGTAGCCGAAGATCGGCTTACGCGCCTTCACCGCGATCACTTCACTGATGATCCCGAACCCCGGCAGGATCATGATGTAGACCGCCGGGTGCGAGTAGAACCAGAAGACGTGCTGGTACATCAGCACGTCACCGCCCTTGGCCGCGTTGAAGAAGTTGAAGCCGAGCGCGCGGTCGAGCAGCACGAAGAACTGCGAGGCGGCGATGAAGGGCGTGGCGATCACGACGAGCAGCGAGGTCGCGAAGTTCGCCCATACGAGCAGCGGCATACGGAAGAAGCTCATCCCCGGCGCGCGCATCGTGATGATCGTGACGAGGAAGTTGAGCGCCGTCATGATCGAGGAAGCGCCCGCGAACTGCACGCCGAGCGAGAAGAAGGTCTGCCCGATCGGCGCGTTGACCGACAGCGGCGCGTAGGCGGTCCAGCCGTCCGCAAAGGCGCCACCCGGGAGCGAAGAAGCTGCCCAGCATCATTAGCCCCGCCACTGGCAAGAGCCAGAACGAGAGCGCGTTCAGGCGCGGGAAGGCCATGTCTGGAGCGCCGATCATCAGCGGGATCACGAAGTTCCCGAAGCCCGCGAAGACGGGCACCATGAACAGGAAGATCAGAGCGAGGCGTGCACGGAGAACAGGCCGTTGAAGGTGTTCCCGTCGACGAAGTGCGAGCCGGGCTGGGCCAGCTGTGCACGCATCAGCATCGCCAGCAGGCCACCGACGAGCAGGAAGAAGAACGAGTTGACGAGATACTGGACACCGATCACCTTGTGGTCGGTGTTGATGCGGAAGTAGTCCTTCCAGCTCGTCGCGCCGTGGCCGGAGTGGTCCTCCGGGCGCGTCTTGCGCCCGGCCGCCCAGTAGAACCAGTAGTCAAAGCCGCCGATTCCGACCAGGAAGGCAAGCGGGACCGCGAGCAGCGAGACCGTCAGGATCGCGTTCGGGGAGAGGTAGTGGCTGGAACGTGGCGTGGCCGGTGGCCATGCGCACGATCCACGTCAGCGCCGCGGAGAAGAGCACGCCGCCGAGCATCATCACCGCTGCGCGGTAGAACCCGGGGGCACGGAACCTGGCCGCCATCAGCTTGTCGCCTTCGTGAAGCTCATCGACTCAGCCCACATTATCCCGTAGTCCCCCCGCTGCCGGTGCCGGCGCCGGTGCTGCTCGAGCCGGCAGCCATCTGGCTCTGGATCCAGGCTTTGAACTGTGCTTCGGGCACGACGTGCACGGTCGAGCGCATCAGCGAGTGCCCGAGCCCGCAGAGCAGGTTGCAGACGACCGGATAGCTGCCGTTCTCGATCGGAGTGGTGCGCCAGTGCGTCGTGATCCCCGGCACGACGTCCTCCTGCAGGCGGAAGGCGGGGATCCAGAAGGCGTGGATCACGTCCTTGCTGTGCATTGCGAAGTCGACCGACTCGCCCTCGGGCACGTACAGCTGATCGCTGTTCAGCGGCGCGCCGCCGGTCACCGAGGGCGGGTATTGATAGCTCCACGCGAACTGCTGGCCCGTAACCCCGATCTGGATCTCGCGCGCGGGCTTTTTCTCGTTGTTGCGCAGCACCACGAAGGAGTAGCCCACGAGCCCCAGCAGCAGCACCGTCGGGATCGCCGTCCAGAAGACCTCAAGGCGTGTGTTGCCGTGGATCGGAGGCCCGTCCTTGAGCTCCTCGCCGGGCTTCATGTGGAACTGCCAGACGGAGTAGAGGATCACGGTCACGACGATCACGAAGATCGGGATCGAGGCGATCACGAGCACGTGGTAGAGCGTGTCGGTTTCGTGCGCCTGCGTGGAGGCCTGCGTCGGGAACCAGTGGATCGCGTAGCTGATCGCGATGCCGATCGCGATCGCGATCACCGCGCACACGCCAGCCACGACCATCGGGCGCTGCTGTCTACCCACGAGCAGCAGCTCCGGAGCGGGCGGGGAGGCTTGGGATGACGTTCCTGTCCATCGGGAGCGTGATCCTAATGCCTCCGTCCCCGGATCGCTCGGACCTTGACGTTCGTGGCCCCAGCCACTAGATTGAGGCAATAGTTGCTAAGCCGCAGGAGAGCGGATTGTCAACTGGATCCGAGGGAGAGCCAGAGGCGTTATGCAGGTTCACGAAGGCATGAGTCGGATGGTCTTGACGGTCGGGCCCGGCCACACGCTGCGCGCGGTCGCGCGCCTGATGAGCGAGCGCATGGTCGGTGCGGCGGTCGTGATGGACCCGGACGGGAACGGGCCGGGAATCATCACCGAGCGCGACATCCTCGTCGCGGTCGGCGACGGGCAGGACCCCGACCGTGAGCTCGTCGCCGAGCATCTGACGAGGGATGTCGTCTTCGCGGCGCCCGACTGGTCACTCGAGGAGGCTGCCGCCGCGATGGTTCGCGGCGGCTTTCGCCACCTGATCGTGCTTGACGGAGCCGAGACGGTCGGCATTCTTTCGGTCCGCGACATCGTGCGCTGCTGGACCGAGGATGGAGCGATCTGTCCGGTTCCGGACAAGGCGACCGTGGGGTAAAGGGACGCATACCCGCTGGGGGCGGGTGTGCTCTGGTCGCGGCGGCCGGGCGCGGTTTGGGGAACCGCGCCCGTTTCGCCATCTGACCTCGGTTTCAGCGCGCTGCGGCGAGAGCCCTACGGGCGCAGACGGCTGCGGGCACACAGATGACCGCGGCGAGCGCGCTCTCGGCGGCGAGCATCGCGACCGTGCTCGCCCCGACAGGCCCGCTCGAGAGCCCCGCGAGCGCGGGTGCGCGTAGCGCGAGCGTCGCGGTGTAGAGCGCCAGGCCACAGGCGATCGCCACCGTCGCAGCCGCCAGCAGGGGCGTGGCCCGTGCCGCGCGTCGCAGTGCGCGCGGCGGTTGCGTCATGCGCGCGAGCACGGCGCGCGGAGCGAACGCCAGGACAACGGCGCAGGCCACGCCGGCGAGCTGCCAAGGCACAAGCATCCCCAGCACGAATCCGGGCGCGAAATGGCCCTCGCGCGCGGGCGCGATCCGAATCAGCACGAGGCTCACCGCTGCGTATGCGAGGATCGCGAGCAGGGGGCAGACAAGCAGCAGCGCGAGGCGACGATCGCGGCGCCGGAGGGCGTCGCGCAGCGCGAGCCATACGAGCGGCAGTCCCGCAAAGGCGATCGTGGCCGCGCCCGCGAGCGCGCCCGCGATAACCATGTCCTTGCCGACTGCGAGCAGCCCGTAATAGCTGGCTGCGCCTACGAAGTCGGCTTCCTCGGTCTCCTTCTGGAAGGCCATGCCGAGTACCGAGAGCGCGATCCAGCAAGCGAACAGACCGCTCAGCGAGAGGCGCACGCGCACCAGCGGGGGGCTCGCGTCACGCCAAGCGCTGCGTGGACGCAGATGTGCCACGGCGGCGCCCTGCACAAGCGAGAGCAGCCCGCGCGGGCCGGGAGGGTCGTTCTCGAGCAGCGCGCGCATCTCCGCGCCGTAGCGCTCGCGCCAGGGATGCGGATAGAGCGCGAGGAGTGCTCGTGCGGGCGGGCTGGGCCGCTTGCGGCGGGCGCTCATACTGTCGCGCCGCTCGCGCGCAGCCGCGTGAGCCCGGTATTCGCGACGCGGGCGATCTGGCTGAGCTGCGTTGTCAGGACCTCGGCTCCCGCGCCGGTCAGGCGGTAGGGCCGGCGCCGGCCCTCAGCGGGGAGGGCAGCGATCAGGCCCTGCTCCTCCAGGCGGGAGAGTGCGCCGTAGAGCGTGCCGGGGCCAAGGTGAACACCGGCCATCGCCTCGATGTCAGCGACCATCGCATAGCCGTGCTTCTCCCCGTCGGCGAGGCTGGCCAGCACCAGCAGGCCGGGCTCTGACCAACGTCCGATCTCATCGAGCTTGACCATCGTCGCCCCCTGTGCGCGTGCGCGCTCGCGATGCTCGCCCGCGAGCCCAAACTAGTTCGTTAGGCGATGTATCGTAGCACGAAGTAGAGGACTGACCGCGAAGGTTAGTTCTCGCTGTGGTCGAGCGGCAGCGCGTCTGTTTCGCGCCGCGTCTCGCCGATCCAGCGCACGACGCAGACGATCGTGAGCACGGCGCCGATGACCGTGAACTCAATGAAGGTCGTGATGCCCACGAGCGTGAGCGTGATGCCGAGCGCGGTCAGCACCGGCAGCATCGAGGGTCCTGGCAGGTGGATCTCCTCGCCGACGGGCGGCACCTCTGGATCGAGCGGGCTCATCCTGAGCTCGCAGGGCAAGCCGGGCAAGGATGCAGGGAGCGTGGCGTGCTGGCCGAAACGGGGATGCGAGCGGAGGGAGTGTCACCCGGCTTCGGTACGCGAGCGACCGAGGACGCCGATCCGGCGCCGCTATGCGGGCTCAGGATCATGAGACGTAGACGGCGGCGACTACGAACGTGATGCCGAACATGAACATGCAGATCGCGCCGACGATCAGGCCGGTGCGGATGTTCTTGCGTGCGAGGCGGCGGGTCATCATCGGCGGTAAAGAATACCTCTTGCGGCCGTCCGGGCCGCGACCGGGTGTCGCCCTCCAGGCTCCAATCTAAAGATGGGTGTCCGCGACCATCGCGCAGAACAGCAGCGCGAGGTAGGCCAGCGAGAACAGGTAGAGCCGCAGCGCCGAGCGGCGGTCGGCCTTGCGCAGGAGCTGCACGGCGCCGGCGATGAAGCCGAAGCCGAGCAGGAGCGATGAGACCAGGTAGATCGTGCCAAAGCCTCCCGCGCAGAAGGGCAGCTGCGTGACCGCGTAGAGCAGCACCGCGTAGAGCAGGATCTGGCGGCGCGTCTCATCCTCGCCGCGCACGACCGGCAGCATCGGCACGCCGACCTTGCGGTACTCCTCCTTCATCAGCAGCGATAGCGCCCAGAAGTGCGGCGGCGTCCAGAAGAAGACGATGAAGAACAGGATCACAGCCGTGCCCCCGACCGAGCCCGTCACAGCAGCCCAGCCGACGAGCGGCGGGACTGCACCCGCGGCGCCGCCGATCACGATGTTCTGCGGTGTGCGCCGCTTCAGCCAGACGGTGTAGATGAAGACGTAGCCGAGGAAGCCCGAGAAGGACAGCGCCGCGGCAAGTGGGTTGACGGTCAGCGAAAGCTCTAGCAGTGACAGCAGCGCGAGCGTGCAGCCGAAAATCAGCGCGTTACGCGGGGCGATTCGTCCCGCAGGGATCGGACGCGTGGCCGTGCGCGCCATCTGCACGTCGATGTCGCGGTCGAACCAGTGGTTGACCGCGCCCGCGCCACCGGCTGAGAGATAGCCGCCGAGGCAGGTCAGGAACACGAGCAGCGGCGAGGGATCCCCGGCGACGTACATCGTCGTAATCGTCGTCAGCAGGAGCAGCGACTGGACCTTCGGCTTGGTCAGCTCGACGTAGTCGCTGACGAGCTGGCGCACCCGGTCTGAGCCACGCGTACCGGCGACGCCGAGCCCGCTCACCTCCAGGGCTCCTGCCGCGCCGGTGGGAGGCGCCGCGCTCATCTACACACCGACCTGCGTGTTACCCGCGGGCACCGTCGCGGCGCCCGAGTCGCGCCCATCCAGGCTGCGTCGCTCGACCTCGCGGCGGATGTCCTTCATCGGCTCGGCCGAGCGCACGACCGGGACGACGTCGAAGTTGTTAGCGGGCGGCGGCGAGGTCGTGAACCACTCCAGCGTGTTGGCCTTCCACGGGTCCGGCCCTGCTGCGACGCCGACCTTGAGGCTGCGTATGACGTTCACGATCGTCACGATAACCCCGAGCGCAAGGATGAAAGAGCCGCCGGTCGAGATCGCGTTGTAGAGGCCGAGGTGACCGACGTTGTCGTACTCGTAGACGCGGCGGGGCATGCCGTCGAGGCCGAGCACGTGTTGGATCAAGAAGGTCGTCAGTACGCCGAGGAACATCAGCCCGAAGCTGACCCTGCCGAGGCCCTCGCTGAGCATCCGCCCGGTGATCTTCGGGAACCAGTAGTAGATCGCCGCGAAGATCGTGAAGACCGCGCCGCCCATCAGCACGAAGTGCAGGTGCGCGACCACGAAGTAGGTTTCGTTTACCTGCCAGTCGATCGGGAAGGTTGCAAGGAACACGCCCGAGATGCCGCCGATCAAAAAGATCGTCATGCCGCCGACACAAAACAAAAGCGGTGTGCGGAACTCGATCGTGCCGCGCCACAGGGTCGCGATCCAGTTGAGGATCTTCACGCCGGTGGGCACCGCCACGAGGTAGGAGCTGATCATCACGAACACGAGGATCGCCTCGGGGATCGGCGCGGTGAACATGTGGTGCGCCCACGTCAAGAAGCCGAAGAAGGCGATCGCTACCGTCGAAGCCGCGATCGCCTTGTAGCCAAAGATCGGCTTGCGCGCGAACACCGGCAGAATCTCTGAGATCACACCGAAGCCGGGCAGCACCATGATGTAGACCTCGGGATGGCCGAAGAACCAGAACAGGTTCTGCCACAGAAGCGGCGAGCCGCCGCTGGTGGCGTCGAAGAAGTGCGTGCCGAAGTGGCGGTCGGTGAGCAGCATCGTGACCGCCGCCGCGATCACGGGCATCGCGAAGATGATCAGCACCGAGTAGGTCAGGATCGTCCACACGAACAGCGGCAGTCGCCCCCAGCTCATGCCGCGTGCGCGCATGTTGGCGATCGTTGCGTAGAAGTTGATCGCACCGAGAATCGAAGAGATGCCCGTCAGGTGGACGAGGTAGATCCAGGCGTCCTGGCCGCCGCTCGGTGTGTACGTCGAGCTCGACAGCGGCACATAGCTCGTCCAGCCGGCTTCCGGCGGGTTCCAGAAGATCGAGGCGTAGAAGACGAGGCCGCCCGCGAGCAGCAGCCAGTAGGAGAGCGCGTTCAATCGCGGATAGGCCATGTCGCGCGCGCCGATCATCAGCGGCACGAAGTAGTTGGCCAGGCCCGCCATCATCGGCACGACGAACAAAAAGATCATCGTCGTCCCGTGCATCGTGAACAGCTGGTTGTAGGTCTGCGGCGTGACGAGCGTGTTGTTCGGCGAGCCGAGCTGCAAGCGGATCATCAGCGCCTCGACGCCGCCGAGGCAGAAGAAGATGAAGGTCGTGACCATGTACATGATCCCGATGCGCTTGTGGTCGGTCGTCGTAATCCAGCTCGTCCAGCCGCGCGCCTCGCGCTCGGCGCGCTGAGCGCTCACCTGGGGGACTGGGGCTACGTAGGTGGCCATGTGTTGCGCTCCGGCTCCTCGATGTCCTAGGGGTTTTCGACCTGTCCGGCGCCGGTCTGCGCGCTCAGCTTGGCGCGCTCGACCTTGGCTTCGGCGTTGGCTTCGGTGATCTGCTGCTTCTGCGTGGTCAGCCACGCGTCGAACTGCGTGGGTGGGAGCGCCTTGACGGTGGCGATCATGCGTGCGTGCCCACGTCCGCACAGAACCGCGCACTGGCCGCGGTAGATGCCGGGCTTTGAGATCTTGAACCAGGTGTAGTTGTGGTAGCCGGGCACTGCCTGGAACTTGCCGCCGAGTTCGGGGATCCACCACGAGTGCACGACATCGGAGGAGGTGATGTCGAGCGCGACGGTGGTTTCGGTTGGGACGACGAGCTCCTCGTATGAGTAGGGCGCACCCAGGCCGTCCGATTCGGCCGCGCCGGGATAGACAAACTGCCAGATGTACTGACGCCCGATGACTTGGATGTTCAGCGCTTTGCCGTTCGGCGGCAGTTTGCGCTCGGCGCTGGCGTAGAGCAGGCCGCTGCTTCCCGCGAGTTTGTCGCCCTGGATGCCCGAGTTCGGCGGGTTCTCAATCGAGCCGAGCTTTGCGAAGGTGAGGATCGCGAGCGCCAGCAGGATCACCGCCGCAGCGGTCGTCCAGCCAAGCTCCAGGCGCGTGTTGCCGCGAATCTGAGCGGCGACCGCACCTTTGCGCGCACGGAACTTGACGAGCGCGTAGATCAGCCCGCCCTCGACGAGGATGAAGATCACGAGCGCCACGTACAGCGTGATCTTGTAGAGGGTGTCGATGTGGTCGGCGTTCGGCGACCCGCCCGAGAGCGGGGTGAAGAACGCGAGCAGGGAATGATGCAGAACGCCCAAGGCGGCGGGGATTCTATTCAGCCCCGGGCGGGAGCGACTTGATGACGTTTGACACGAGTCCGCTAGCTCCCGGAGAAACGCGCCTGGCGGCGTTCGACGAAGGCCATCGCGCCCTCGAGGAAGTCGTCGCTGCCGGCCATCTCCTGCTGGATCTGAGCCTCGAGCTCGAGCTGCTCCTCCATGCGTGCGAACAGCCAATTGTTCAGCTGGCGCTTGGTCCCGGCGTAGGAACGTGTCGGCCCTGCCGCCAGCTTGGCCGCGAGTGTCTGGGTCTCGGCCATGAGCTGATCGTCGGGGTGGACGCGGTTGATCAGCCCCCACTCGAGCGCCTGTGGCGCCGGCAGCTTCTCGCCGAGCATCGCCAGCTCGCTCGCGCGCGCCATGCCGACCCGCGTCGGCACGAACAGCGAGGAGCCGCCGTCGGGGACGAGGCCGATGTTGACGAAGGCGAGCAGGAAGTAGGCGCTCTCGCCGGCAAGGATCAGATCGCAGCAGAGCGCCAGCGAGCAGCCGATGCCAACCGCCGGGCCGTTGACCGCCGCGATCACGGGCTTGGGGATCATGCGGATCGCGTGCATGATCGGGTGGTAGCGCTCGGTCAGCGTCTTGTACACGTCGGGGCGCCCGTCGGGTGTCGTTGAGCCGCCGCTCACGTCCTTGAGGTCTGCACCGGAGGAGAAGGCGCGTCCGGAGCCGGTGATCACGAGCGCGCGGATCGACTCCTCGGCGCCCGCGTGGCGGAGCGCGGCGAGCATGTCTGTGCCGAGCTGGGCATTCCAAGCGTTGAGCGCCTGGGGTCGGTTCAGCGCGATCGTCGCGACGCCGTCGGCGACGTGCGTCTCGACGGTCTCCAGCTGCAGGTTGGGCTCACTCATGGGTCTCCTCTCGCGTGCAAGCTTCTGATCGGGTACGCGTCTCGTGTACTGCCTCGCCTCGTGAGATGGCGCCCATCGCGCGGTGATCCTATGGTGTGGAGGATGAGACGGCCATTGATCGGTATCTGCACTGCGCTAGAGCGCGCCCGCTGGAGCGTTTGGGATCAGCAGGCCGCGCTGCTCCCGCACGGCTACTTCGAGGCCGTCCAGCGCGCCGGGGGCGTTGCTTTGTTGCTGGTGCCCGACCCGGAGGTGGCCGAGGACCCCGATCAGGTGCTCGAGCTGCTCGACGGTCTGATCCTCGCCGGCGGGGCCGATATCGACCCCGCCTCCTACGGCGCCGAGCCCCACCCAGAGACACACGACACGGTTCCCGCCCGCGACGTGTTTGAGGTCGCGCTCGCGCGCGGCGCGATCGAGCGTGACCTGCCCGTGCTCGGGATCTGCCGCGGCATGCAGCTGCTCAACGTCGCGCTCGGCGGCACGCTGCTCCAACATCTGCCCGAGCACGTCGGGCACGGCGAGCACCGGCGCGTGCTCGGTTCCTTCGATGGCGCCGAGCACGATGTGACGCTGAGTGCGGGCTCGCTCGCGGCGCGCGCCGCCGGCGAGCTCGAGCATGTGACCCGCTCCCATCATCATCAGGGTGTCGATCGTCTCGGTGAGGGCCTCGTCGTCAGCGGCGTCTCCCGGCTCGATGACGTGCCCGAGGCAATCGAGCTGCCCGACAAGCGCTTCGTGCTCGGCGTGCAATGGCACCCCGAGGCAGACGTGCACAGTGCCGTCGTCGGCGCGCTCGTGACGGCGGCCGCGCGCGATGACGTCTCGCTCGTACGCGAATAGAGCGCCCCGCACAGCACCCGCGGGGTGCGTCGTGCGGGCCGCATCGCGGTAGGGCACCTGAGGGCGCTCATATACTCCCCGCGCAGTGCGGCTGTCGAAGGCGATCAGAGCAACCGCATGGGGGATGGTGCTGGCCGGCATAGCCGCTCCGCTCGTGCGTAAGCGCGTGCCCGCACCGCCGCTCGTGCTGCAGACAATTGCCTACGGGGCACCCGTCGGTCTATGCATCGCCGTGCCGCGCTCGCGCGGGCGCGACGTGGCGACGTGCGCGCTACAGATGTGGGCATACCTGGCGGCGTACAAGACCCCGCATGACGATGCCGAGGGGCAGGCGAGTCGCGTGCACGTGCGCTATCCGATCGTCGCCGATCGCGTGCTCGGCTTCGGCGAGCTGCCGACGCTGCGTCTACAGCGCGCGCTCGCGCGTCAGGGTCCGCAGGGCGCCGAATGGCAGGCTTTCGAGCGTGTGCTCGTATGGGCGCATTGGAGCTGGTTCCTGGTCCCGCACGGCACGCTGCTCTACATCCTTGGGCGTCGGCCGGAGCGCTTCACCCGTGCCGCGGTGATGACCTATGCGGTCTTCAACATCGGTGCGAGCTTCTACTGGCTCGTCGCCGACCGCGCCGCCGTGGTACGCGGCTGACGTGGACGAGGAAACGGGCGCGGGCGCGGTCGAGGTGCGGCGCATGATGGTGGAGTACGGAGAGTACTTCTGGAAGGACGGCTGGGGCTCGCTCTACAGTGTGTTCGGAGGCAACCCCCTCGCCGCGATGCCCTCTCTGCACTTCGCCACAACCGTGATGGCTGCGCTCCTGCTCGCCGAGGCGGGCATGGTGCCCGGTGCGCTCGGCTTCACGTATGCGGCGACGCTCGGATTTGCGCTGGTCTACCTGGGGGAGCATTACCTCGTGGACCTCGTGGCGGGGACGGCGCTGACAGTGGCCGTTCGCCGGCTGGGACCACGGGCCGGACCGGCGCTCGCCGGCCTGGGAGGTGCGGTGGCGGCGCTTGAGGCGAGGGCCCACGCGGTCTGAGAACAACGGGAGGTGAGCGCAGGGCGATGCGGCAGCAGGCAGAACTGGGGGAGGTGGACTCGCAAGTCTCGGCGCCCGCTCGGCAGGAGGTGAGTCGCGCGGAGGAGGAGATGCCGCGCGTGGTGCTCACGCGCCGCCAGATCGTGCTGTTCGCCGTTTTCATCCTCTCGGGTATCGCCTTCTTCTACTTCGTGCTGCCGAAGCTCGCGGGCGTGGGCACGACGCTGCACCGGATCGAGCGTGGCGACAGCTGGTGGATCGCCGCGGGCGTCGTGCTCGAGATCGCCTCCTTCGCGGGCTATGTCGTGCTGTTCCGTGCCGTCTTCGTGCGCGGGGGCGAGCGGATCGACTGGAGCGAGAGCTACCAGATCACGATGGCCGGCCTCGTCGCAACGCGCCTATTCGCCGCGGCCGGCGCAGGCGGGGTGGCGCTCACCGCCTGGGCGCTGCGCCGTTCCGGGATGGAGCCGCGCCTGGTGGCCTGCCGGATGGTCGCCTTCATGGTGCTGCTGTACGTGATCTATGCGGCCTCGCTTCTGATCGACGGCATCGGGCTTGGCTCGGGGTTGTTTCCTGGCGGTGGGTCCTTCGCGATCACGATCCTGCCGGCGATCATCGCTGCGGTGCTGTTCGCGATCGCCGGGGCGATGGCGTTGCTGCCCGGGCGATCTCGAGCGGCGCCTGGAGCGCTGGGCCTCCGGTTCCGGGCGCCTGACGCACTGGATCGCGCGCGCCGTGACCGTGCCGGCGCTCGCGGCCAGCGGGGTGCGCACGGCGATCGATCTGATCCGCTCGCGGAATGGGGGTCTACTCGGGGCGCTGGCGTGGTGGGGCTTTGACATCTCGGTGCTGTGGGCGATGTTTCACGCCTTCGGGACGCCGCCGCCCTTCACCGTGATCTGGATGGCCTACTTCGTCGGCATGCTCGGCAACCTGCTGCCGCTCCCCGGTGGCTTGGGCGGCGTCGAGGGAGGCATGATCGGTGCTTTCGCGGCGTTCGGCGTCGACTTCAACCTGGCGCTGCTGGCCGTGCTCTCCTACCGTGGGATCTCCTTCTGGCTGCCGACGTTCCCCGGCGCGGTCGCCTACTTCCAGCTGCGGCGCACGGTGGCGCGCTGGCGAGATGAGCAGAGCGACCCCGCACAAGCTGATGCCCGCGCCGGAGCAGTCGAGCCGGCGGGGGCGCTGCAGAGCTCGAGATGAGCGCTCAAACGCCATACGCCGTGCTAAACTATACAAAGTAAAGCGCGACGAGAGACAGTGCGCGCAGGCGCTCACCGAAGCGTCAGAATTGGAGATGAGATGAGCGACGTCGAGAACGTGATCATCGTCGGCAGCGGGCCGGCCGGCTACACGGCTGCCCTGTACACAGCGCGTGCCAACCTGCACCCGCTCGTGATCGAGGGCTTCGCCTGGGGTGGCCTGCTCCAGCAGACGACCGACGTCGAGAACTACCCCGGCTTCCCCGAGGGCGTGATGGGGCCGGAGATGATGCAGAAGTTCCGCGACCAGGCCGAGCGCTTCGGCGCGCGCCTCGTGACCGAGCAGGCCGACCGTGTCGAGCTCTCAAGCGAGCCGGGTGGGCTGCACAGCGTGTGGGTCTCAGACGTCGAGCACAAGGCGCGTACGGTCGTGCTGGCGATGGGCGCCGAGCACAAGAAGCTCGGCGTGGAGGGCGAGGAGGAGCTCGCCGGTCGCGGTGTGAGCTACTGCGCGACCTGTGATGCGGCCTTCTTCAAGGGCGCCACGACGATGATCGTCGGCGGCGGCGACTCGGCAATGGAGGAGGCGATCTTCCTCTCGAAGTTCGCATCCAAGGTGACGGTCGTGCACCGTCGCGGCGAGTTCCGCGCCTCGAAGATCATGCTCGAGCGTGCGCGCGAGCAGGCCAACATCGAACTGCTCACGCCCTACCGCGTCGATCACTTCGCTGCCGGCGAGAACGGCGCGCTCGGCAAGGCCGTGCTGATCAACACCGAGACCGAGGAGACGCTCGAGGTCCCCGTCTCGGGCACCTTCATCGCCGTTGGCCACGAGCCGCAGTCAGAGCTCGTGCGCGGGCAGATCGACGTCGATGAGAACGGCTACGTGGTGACCGAGGGCAAGTCCACGCGCACCAACCGCCCCGGCGTCTTCGCGGCAGGCGATCTCGTCGACCACACCTACCGCCAGGCGATCACCGCGGCGGCGATGGGTTGCGAGGCGGCGCTCGACGCGGAGTGGTACCTGCGCGACACCCCCGGCGTGCCGGTCCCGGCAGGCATGCCGATCGGCGATCCCGCCGAAGCGCAGTGGGCGCCACTCGCCGAGACTACGCCGTAACGGGGCAGGCGCTTAGCCGAGCGACGGCGTAAGCGCCCCCTCCAGCTCAAGCAGGTAACGCTTGCGGTGAAGGCCGCCGCCGTAGCCGCCCAGCGCGCCGCCGCTGCGCAGCACGCGGTGACAGGGGATCACGATCGGGATCGGGTTCGAGCCGAGCGCGTTGCCCGCGGCGCGCGAGCCGCGTGGGCTGCCCGCCTCGCCGGCGACCTCCGCGTAGCTGAGCACGCCGCCATAGGGGATCTCGGCGGTCACGTGTAGGACCTTGCGGGCGAAGGGGCCGATCAGCGACCAGTCGAGCGCGAGCTGAAACTCGCGGCGCCGCCCAGAGAAATAGTCGTCGAGCTCACGTCGCAGCGGCTCGAACGGCTTGCGCGCCTCGACGATCCGCGGCGAGAGACGCAGCGCGAGGCCCTCGAGCACCGCGTCGGTGCTCTCCTCGGGAAAGGCCAGGCGCACGAGGCCGTCCGCGGTCGAGGCGGCAAGCAGCGGGCCGAAGGGCGAGTCAAGCGGCGCGTAGCTGACATCGGCCAGTCCCTTCGCGGCCGCCCGCTCGGATAGCCGCTGCGCAGCGCTTGCCGCGGCCCGCGCGCTTCGCTTCCGGGTATCGCCGCTCGGCGTGCTGCGCTTCTGCGCGCGCGTTGCTGCGCGGTCGAGCGCGCCCGCGATCGTCCTCTCGTCGGTGTCCTTGGTCTTGCTCATGCCGGCACCACCTTTCTTAGCTTGCTCAGTCCCTCGTGCAGCGAGCGGCGCGCCGCCTCCTCCGAGCAGCCGATCGCCGCTGCGATCTCGCGGTGGGGAAGGTCGCCCAAGTAGCGCAGCACTACCGCCGAGCGCTGGCGCTCGGGCAGCTCGGCGACCGCGTTCCAGAGATCCTCATCGCGGTCCGTGCCGTTCGATGCAGAGCGCATCTCGACGGCCTCGGGAGCGGACACCGGCACGGCGCGTCGCGCGCGAGCGCGATGCGCGTCGAGTCGCCTTGCTGTGTGCGATCGTCATCACCCACGCGCGCAGGTTCGACTGCGCGCGCAGGCGCGGGTAGGCGCTCAGCGCGGCGATGAACGTCTCCTGAAAGCAGTCCTCCGCCTCGCTCGCGCCGACCGAGGAGACGAGAAAGCGCCACACGACGTCGCGTTGGCGTCAAGGAAGCGTTGGAAGGGGGGCGGCGTCTCGCTCACTGGGGGTATAACGCGCCGCGGCTAAAAAACGTGAGGTGGCGCTAGTCCTCGTAGTCGAAGAAGCCCGCGCCGGTGTACCGGCCCAGCTTGCCGGCGGCGACCATCTGGCGCAACACCGGCGCCGGGCGGTAGCGCTCCTCGCGGTACTCGCGCGCAGAGCGCCGCGAGTACCGTCAGCACGTGCTCGAGCCCGATCTCATCCGCCCACTCGAAGGGCCCGCGCGGGTGGCTGAGGCCGAGCACCATGCCGAGGTCGATGTCGCGCGCCTTTCCGATCCCTTCGCCGAGCGCAAAGGCCGACTCGTTGATCAGCTGACAGACGATCCTGCCGAGCACCAGCCCGGGAGCATCGCCGACCCACGCGACGTGCTTGCCGAGCGCCGCGAAGAAGCGCTCCGCGCGCGTCGCCGCCAGCGGCGAGGAGCTCTCCGTGCGCGTCAGCTCGACGAGCCCTGCGTTCGCCAGCGGCGTCATCGCGTGAAAGCCGACCGCGCTACCGGCCGGATCGAGCGCGCCTCAGCGAGCCGCGTGCGCACAGCAGCAGGCGTGTGCCGCCCGTTCCCGTCGTGGTCTGTTCGCTTGCCGTCTCCCGCTATGACATCGTCGCCGTCGCGTTCGGCGGGGCTCGCGTCGCAGTCGATCGTGAGCGCGGGAAGCGCGCCGCCGCTCGGCTCGTGCGGCGAGTGCACCTCATAGCCGGCCTCGCGCGCGGCGCCGCGCAGCTGCTCGGCGAGCGGACTCTCGCCGGCGATCACGACGACGCCGTCGGCCTCGCCCTCGGGGTCGAGCGGGCCGGGGTCCTCGGCGCGGTAGGCGCCACCCTCGGCATAGGTGTAGTAGCCACGCCCCGTCTTGCGCCCGTGGAGCCCGGCCGCCACGTAGCGGGCCGCGATCGGCGAGGGACGCCAGCGCGGCTCGCCGAAGCTCTGCGCGTAGAAGCTCTTTGAGATCTCAAAGCCCGTCTCGACGCCCACCAGGTCCATCAGCTCGAAGGGCCCCATGCGAAAGCCGCCCGCCATGCGGCAGATACGGTCGATCGTCTCGACGTCTGCGATCCGCTCCTGCAGGAGGCGCAGCGCCTCCAGGCCGAAGGGGCGGTTGCAGCGGTTCACGAGGAAGCCCGGGCCGTCGTGGGCGCGGATCACGCTCTTGCCCATCGCCGCACCCGTCGCGTCGGCGAGCGCGAGCGCCGCGGGGAGGACTGCTCGCCGGCGACGACCTCGAGCAGCTTCATCACCGGCGCGGGGTTGAAGAAGTGCATGCCCACGACGCGCTCGGGGTGGCTCGCGGCGGCCGCGATCGCGGTGACGAGCAGCGAGGAGGTGTTGCTCGCGAGCACGCACTCCGCGCCGACGATCTCCGACAGCTGCGCGTAGAGCTCGTGCTTGAGCTCCAGGCGCTCGGGCACCGCCTCGATCACCAGATCGCAGTCCGCGAACGCCTCGAGCCCCGCAACGGCCGTCAGACGCTCGCCCGCCGCGGCCGCCTCCTCGGCGCTCAGCCGGCCGCGCGCGGCTTCTTTGCGCAAGCCCCCCGCGGACCTTCTCCACGCCCGCCTCGAGCGCCGCGGGGATCGGGTCGAACAGCAGCGTCTGGGCGCCCGAGCGACAGGCGAGCTGCGCGATGCCCGCGCCCATCGTCCCGGCTCCCAGCACGCCGATCACCGACGCGGCGCTCCCCTCCCGGCCGGCCTGGCCGGCCTTCTCATCCTCTCCTACGTGCTCGTTGGACACGGTCGCCGGTTGCCCGCCCTAGGCGGGCACGAGCGCGTTGATGCCCGTCATCGCGCGTCCGATGATCAGCTTCTGGATCTGGGATGTGCCCTCGTAGAGCGTCGTCACGCGCACGTCGCGGAAGTAGCGCTCGACGGGGTGGTCGTCGACGTAGCCCGCGCCGCCGTGCACCTGGATTGCGGTGTTCGCGCACTCCACCGCCGCCTCGGTCGAGTGGAGCTTCGCGATCGAGGTCTCAAGCGTGTTCGGGCGGCCCTGATCCTTCAGCCAGCCCGCGCGCCAGGTCAGCATCCGCGAGGCCTCGGTCTTCAGCACCATGTCGGCGATCATCGCCTGCACGAGCTGGAAGCTCGCGATCGGCTTGCCGAACTGCTCGCGCTCCTTGGCGTAGGAGACGGACTCCTCGACGCAGCCCTGGCAGATACCCACGCAGCCCGCCGCCACCGAATAGCGACCCGAGTCAAGCGAGGACATCGCGATCTTGAAGCCGTCGCCGATCGTGCCCAGCAACGCGTCCTCTGAGACCTCGACGTCTTCAAGCGCGATCGAGGCCGTGTCTGAGGCGTGCAGCCCCATCTTGTGCTCGATCGGCGACGGTTTGTAGCCCGCCTGGTCGGTGTCCACGAGGAAGCAGCCGAGACCCTTGTAGCCGAGATCGGGGTCGGTCTGGGCGAAGATCATCGCGACCTTCGCGTAGTTGCCCATCGAGATCCACATCTTCGCGCCGTTGATCACCCAGCCGTTCTCGGTCTTCTTCGCGCGCGTCTTCTGATTGGCCGCGTCTGAGCCCGTGTCGGGCTCTGTCAGCCCGAAGCAGCCGAGCCACTCGCCCGAGCAGAGCTTCGGCAGGTAGGAGTGCTTCTGCTCCTCCGTGCCCCACCTGAGGATGCCCGAGCAGACGAGCGAGGTCTGCACCGAGACGACCGTGCGCACCGAGGAGCAGCCGCGGCCGATCTCCTCGACGACGAGCCCGTAGCTGAGGTAGTCCAGGCCCGCACCGCCGTACTCCGTCGGCACGATCGCGCCGAGGTAGCCCTGGCTTGCGAGCTTTTTGACGATCTCCAGATCGAAGTGGTGGTTGCGCGCGTTTTCGCGCGACTGCACGACGATCTCTTTGTCTGTGAACTCGCGCGCGGTCTGCTTGATCAGCTTCTGCTCGTCTGTCAGGTCGAAGTCCATCGCTCTCCTATCGGGTTGTGCGGGCGGCGCGCCTGCGGGCTGGCGTGTGCGGTGCGCGTGCGGGGGTTGACGCTGGAGGATGCCTGCCTCAGCCCTGTGTCTATCACCATCGTTAGGCGCTCTGGAGCTTCGGCGTGCTCCATGGCGCGCTCACGCGGCGAGCGATCTCCTCGGCCAGGCCCTCGATCGGCAGGCGCTCCTGCGCAAGGGAGTCGCGATCGCGCAGCGTTACGGTGCGGTCCTCGATGCTCTGGTGGTCGACCGTCAGGCAGAACGGCGTGCCGATCTCATCGTGGCGGCGGTAGCGCTTGCCGATCGCGCCGCCGTCGTCGTACTCGCTCTGCACGGCGGCGCGCAGTGCGGCGTGCACCTCGCGTGCGAGCTCGGGCTGGCCGTCCTTGTTGACGAGCGGCAGCACCGCGGCCTTGATCGGTGCCAGGCGCGGGTGCAGGCGCAGTACGGTGCGCATCTCGCCCGAGCCCGTGCCCTCGCGCTCGACGACTTCCTCGTCGTAGGCATCGACCAGGAAGGCGAGCGTGGCGCGGTCGGCGCCCGCGGCGGGCTCGATCACGTGCGGGATGTAGCGCTCGCCGCTGGCCTGGTCGAAGTACTCGAGCTTCTGCCCGGAGAACTGCGCGTGCTGGGTGAGGTCGAAGTCGCCGCGGTTGGCGATGCCCTCGAGCTCCGACCAGCCGATCGGGAACAGGTATTCGACATCGCTCGTGCCGGAGGAGTAGTGCGAGAGCTCATCCGCATCGTGCGCGCGCAGGCGCAGCATCTGCGGGCGGATGCCGAGCTCCACATACCAGCGCTCGCGCTCTGCGAGCCAGTGCTCGAACCACTTCTGCGCTTCGGCGGGCGCAACGAAGTACTCCATCTCCATCTGCTCGAACTCGCGCGTGCGGAAGATGAAGTTGCCGGGCGTGATCTCGTTGCGGAAGGACTTGCCGACCTGCGCGATCCCGAAGGGCGGCTTCTTGCGCGAGAACTGCAGCACGTTCTTGAAGTTGATGAAGATCCCCTGCGCCGTCTCCGGACGCAGGTAGGCGGTCGCGCCGGACTCCTTGACGGGGCCGATCGTCGTCTCGAACATCAGGTTGAAGTCGCGCGCCTCCGTCAGCTCGCACTCGTCGGTTTCGCCGGGGTGCTTGGAGGGTTTGCGACCGCAGGGAAGGTCGGCGAGATGGTCGGCGCGGAAGCGCTGTCCGCAGGTCTTGCAGTCCACGAGCGGGTCGGTGAAGCCGGCGAGGTGCCCCGATGCCTCCCACACGCGCGGGTGCTGGAGGATCGCGGAGTCGAGCGCGACGATGTCGTCGCGCTCTTGCAGCATCGCGTGCCACCACGCGTTCTTGACGTTGGTCTTCAACAGCACGCCGTAGTGGCCGTAGTCGTAGGTCGAGCCGACGCCCCCGTAGATCTCCGAGGAAGGGAAGATGAAACCCCGCCGCTTACACAGCGCGACGATCTTCTCCATCGTTACGGGGGATTGCTCGGTGCTCACGGGGCTGCGGATGCTAGTCGAGCGCCCATAGGATGCGCAGCCGTGGCCCGCATCATGATCGTCGGAGGGGGCTGTCGCGGGCGCGAGCTCGCCAGGCAGATGGTGGGGGAGGGGCACGCGGTGCGGGCTACGACCCGCAGCGAGGCGGGCCGCGCGGCGATCGAGCAGACCGGCGCGGAATGCTGGATCGGCACGCCCGATCGCCTCGCGACACTGCGTGGCGCGCTGGACAGCGTCACGATCCTCTGCTGGCTGCTCGGCACGGCGACGGGGAGCGCGCAGGAGCTCGCGGCGCTTCACTCAACGCGCCTTGAGTTCTTTCTCACGCAGGCGATCGACACGACGGTACGCGGCTTTCTTTATGAGGCACGAGGGACGAGCACACCGTCCGATCAGCTCGTGGCAGGCGAGCAGATCGTGCGCACGTTGACTGAGCGCAACGCGATCCCCGTGTCCTATCTGCGTGCCGATCCCGAGGATCGCGCCGCCTGGGTGGCCGCGGCTGCCAAGGCGGTCACGGACCTGCTCAGCCGCGTATAGGAGCGCCCTATGGTCAAGCCTCGGGCGGCGCGAACCGATGAGGCATCAAATGGCCGGCGATCGTTCCCGATACGGACTGGTGGTCTCAGCACTCGGTGCGATCGTGCTGGGGATTTCGGTGTTTCTGCCCTGGTATGGCGTGAGCATCACCGCGACGGGCATCGCCTACATGCAGGAAGTCGGCGGTCAGCTCGCGGCGCAGTTCGGCAACGCTTCACTACAGAGCTATGTAGGCAGCCTGCACGGCACGCTCGACGGCCTCGCCGGGCAGCAGGTAGCGGCGCTCAGCGCCCACCAGGTGCTGCACGATCTGAACGTGGTCCTGCTGGCGCTCGTCGCTCTCGCGCTGTTGGACTCGATGCTCGCGCTCGCGCGCCCCGTCGCCTCGGTGCCCGCGGGTGCAGGAGCCTCGGTCGCCGTGCTCGGCGCCCTCGCCGCGGTGCTCGTGATCTTTCGCATGGTCGACCGTCCGACGCCGGCGGGGCCGCTTTTGGCGCTGTCGCTGCGCGAGGGCGCCTGGCTGGCGCTGATCGGCTCGCTGACGATGGTCGTGGGCGCTTTCTGGCCGCGCGTGAAGCCGGCCGCGGAGGTCTCCGAGGCGCAGCTGCGCGGCGCCTGGTCCGGCCTTTCGGGCTGGACGCCCGGCGCCTGAGCTTTGCCGCTCGGCGGCTCCGTAGGAGCTAGCCGGCCCGCTATCCTGAGAAAGTAATCTCCGTAAAGCGGATCAGGTTTTAGGATAGTGTCCGACGTTCGCGACAGCTGTCCCAGAAAGGAACAAAATGGCGCTGCAACTTGGCGATGAAGCACCCGACTTCGAGGCTGAGACCACCGAGGGCCGGATCAAATTTCACGACTGGATCGGGGACTCATGGGCGGTGTTGTTCTCGCACCCCAAGGACTTCACGCCGGTCTGCACGACGGAGCTCGGCTACATGGCCAACGCCAAGCCCGAGTTCGACCGCCGCAACGTGAAGATCATCGGCCTCTCCGTCGACGCCCTCGACAACCACGAGGCGTGGGCGAAGGACATCGAGGAGACGCAGGGCACCGCGCCGAACTACCCGATCATCAGCGACAGCGACTTCAACGTCTCAAAGCTCTACGGGATGCTGCCGTCAGAGACCTCCGGTGACGTGCTCGTGCGCACGCCCGCGGACAACCAGACGGTGCGCAACGTGTTCGTGATCGGTCCCGACAAGAAGGTCAAGCTGATCCTGATCTACCCGATGACGACGGGGCGCAACTTCGACGAGGTGCTGCGTGTGATCGACTCGCTGCAGCTCACCGCCAACCACAAGGTCGCAACGCCCGTCAACTGGAAGCCCGGCGAGAAGGTCATCATCGCCGGCTCCGTCTCCAACGACCAGGCCAAAGAGGCCTACCCGGATGGCTGGGAGGAGCCCCGCCCCTACATCCGCATCGTGCCCCAGCCGACCGGCTGATGCTCAGAGCTGACAGCGGGCTGCGCTCCCGCCGGGTCCTCGCCTGAGCGGCGGCCCGCGCGGGGCGCGCTCCCGCGCGGGGGGCGGCCAGCGTTTAGCCCGGTCCCAGCTCGGCGAGGGTCTCGGGTGCCGCACCCTCGGGGAGACGTTCGAGCAGGTTCTCGATGATGCGCGCCGTCGCGCCCCAGATCAGGTGCTCATCGACGATGAAGGCGTCGGTCTGGAAGCGAATGCCGCGGCGTTCGATCTGCGTGCGCGTCTTGCCCGCCCGGATCGCGCTCAGCGGCAACTCGAGCACCGCGTCGACCTCCCGGCCGAAGGGCGCCAGCGCGATGCCGGCGGGGATCGACCCGACGAAGGGATGGATCACGTAGTTGGTCGCGAACGTCGAGGTCGGGGGAAGCTCGGCGAGCATGCGCACCTGCGAGCGCTCCAGCCCGATCTCCTCGTGGGCCTCGCGCAGCGCCGTGTCGCTCAGCTCGAGATCCTCGGCGTCGCGGCGACCCCCGGGAAATGAGATCTCCCCGGCGTGGCGGCGCAGATCGGCGCGCCGCCGCGTCAGGACGAGGTGAGGCTGCTCGGTCTCGGCGGCGAGATACAGCGGCACGAGTACGGCCGCCGCGACCTGCTCGGCGGGCTCTGCTCGAGCGATTGCGGCTGCTGTGGGGTCCTCAGGCGGCCAGGTGAACGCGCTCAATGCGCTCCTGGAACATGACCTCGCCGTCGAGTGCGCGGTGCACGGGGCACTTAGCGGCGATCACCTGTAGGCGCTGCACCTGCTCCTCGGGGAGATCGTCGGGGAAGCGCATCACGAGCTGAAACTTGGTCGGGCAGCCACGCTCGGCGGGGCTGTACTCGACGTCGACCTCGACGTGCCCGATGTCCCAGCCCTTGCGGGCCGCATACATCTCCATCGTGATCGCGGTGCACGACGCGAGGCTCACCGCCAAGCAGCTCCTGCGGGTCGGGCCCGGTGTCCTCGCCGCCGGCCTCGATCGGCTCATCGACGGTCAGCTGGTGATCGCGCACCTGAACGGTGTGCCTGAACGTGCTGCCATCGCGGCGCGCGCGTGGCTTTCATCCTTGTGAGCCCCTGCGTCTCGCTCATATCGACCCCTTCGATTGCTCCGTCGTGCTCCTGTTGTTGATGATACCCACCGGTCGGCTTCAGGCAAGCGGATTGAACAGCAGCCCGGTGAGCAGCTTGGGAAAGAAGTAGGTCGACTTCGGCGGCATGTTCTCGCCGGCGGCCGCGACCTCGCGCACCTGCTCGACCGGCGTCGGGCGCATCAGGAACGCCGCGTCGTAGTCGCCGGAGCTGACCATCGCGATCGCCTCGTCGGTGTCGCGCGCGTAGAACATGCCGTTGAAGTGCGAGATGTCATCGTCGCTGAAGCCAAGCGCGTTCTTCAGGATCAATGTCTCCAAAACGCCCGTGTCGAGCTCGCGGTAGGCCGCGGAGCGATCAGGCAGCGCGGCGTCGGCGATCGCCTGGTCCTTGAGCGTGAGCCTACGCGCGCGAGCACCGCCCTGGTCGAGCAGGCCGAGCTCGAGCGGACCGCGTCCGGGCTGCGGCGTGAGCTCCGCGAGCGGAACCTCGCTGATCTCGAAGTCGCGCGCGAGCGCCTGCTCGAGCGCCTCGCGCCGCGCGTCGTCGAGACCCTTGACGAGGCGGTGCGTCGGGAACACCGTCAGCCCCGGGTCCTCAAGCGCGACGAGGCACATCAGGATGTAGCGGTGCTCACCCTCGCCGCCGACCTCCTCGGCGTAGGCCTGCATCGTCTCGTAGCGGTGGTGCCCGTCGGCGATCAGCAGCTCGGCCTGCGCGGTCGCTCGCTGGACGGCCGCGATCGCGTCGGGGTCGCCGATGCGCCAGATGCGGTGGACCGTGCCGTCGCCGTCGGTGACCTCGCCCCACGGGCGAGGTCTCGGTTGCCGCTGCCAGCGCGCTCCAGGCGGCGCCCGAGGGATCGGAGTAGAGCGAGAAGATCGGCGAGACGTTCGCCTGCGTGGCGCGCGTCAGGCGCAGACGATCCTCCTTGGGGCCCGGGTGCGTGCGCTCGTGCGGGCGCACTCTGCCCGGGCCGTAGTCCTCGATGCGCACCCGACAGAAGAAGCCGCGGCGCGTGCGCGCCTTCCCGTCCGGGCCCGTGTAGTCCTGGGTGTGCGCCCAGATCGCCGGCTCGCCGTCGCGCACCAGACCGCCGCGGCGCTGCCAGCTCTCGAACAGCGCGCCCGCGGCCGCGTACGGATCGGGCTCGCCCTGGGGCAGATCGACGGCGACCACGTTGTAGGGCGAGCTGCGCCAGCAGCGCGGCGCGCTGCTCGTTGTCGATCACGTCGTAGGGAGGCGCGACCACGTCGGACAGCGAGCCGACGACGGACTGGTCGTAGTGCAGGGCGCGCAGCGGTTGGACATCGGCCATAGCGGTGGCGGAGGCTAGCAGCGAGCGCCCGGTCACAGAATGCTCGCCCGAGGGCTACCCTTAGCGGTACGGGGCGTGGCGCAGCCTGGTAGCGCACCTGCTTTGGGAGCAGGGGGTCGCCGGTTCAAATCCGGCCGCCCCGACCATTTTGCAGAAGGACGAACCGCCCCGGTCTCCGAGAAGGAGACCGGGGTTTTGGTTCCTGCCGACAGGATTCGGCAGCTGGTGGAGGCGCTTAGCGGCGCTCGTTGACCGGCTGTTGTGGGGCTGGACGCGAGTGCGAGTCCCACAGTCCGGGGAGTTCGGGACGTGTTTCGAACCGGGAGGCCCTGGACAGTCTGCTGGCCGAGCTGCTGGAGCCGAATGACCGACAGGCTCGACGGCGAGCAACTGAGGCCATCCTCGACGCTGGCCGCTAGGAGGATTCGACTCCGGCTGCCTGCACCACTTGACGAAGGTCGAATCCTCGTCTCTCAAGAGGTCTGGGTTCTGGCGTCTTCAGGAGTCAGGAGCGCGTTTGGAAGCTGATGAAGGCGCCGCTCACGAGGTCTTTCCTTTCGCGCGACGCGCCACTCGTTGCGCGGTCTTCTCTGCCGCCTTGCGCTCACGCTTCTCTTGCACGAGTTCTTTCCCCATGAGGAAGTAGGCGTAGGCGAGATCGTCTGTTGACACCGCCCGCTTTCGCACTCCCTTAACCACAATTCTTCGAGCCGGACGCATTGTTCCACCCCTTTCTGTTACATGATGTGACCTCCGATAGTTGGTGCCTTAATTGTCTGTTTTTTGGATGTTCGGTAAATGTTCGCCCTGACAGACCTGGCCACAAAAACAGCCTGAGTTTCTGTCAGTCGTGACAGGCTCATCCGTCACCACCGCCGCGTGTGCGTCCAGATGACCTGGACCAAGCCGGCGATCAACCCCGCCACGACAATGAGTGGCACGAGAGCGTTTGCGATCTCCACGATCTTGGGGCGGCGATGGCGAGCGCTGCCAGTACCAGGAAGATCAATGTGATCATGGAGACGAGCTTCGTCATCCCGTCCGCCTGGTGCCCAACTCGTCTGGATCTGCGGCGAGCAAGATGTCAGCGGTCTCGCTGGCGACCGCGTGATTGCTATCGGCCTGATCGCGCTCCGCGCGTACCTCTCGGTACTGCTCGCCCAGCCACCGGAGCTTGGCGTAAAGAACATCAATGTGCTCGAGGAGATCTTCGTTCTGCTTCAGCAGGCGGCGGCATAGTCCGATCGCGTGCTCGAGGCGCGCGATCCCGTAGTTGTCGGTGGGGTCCATCAGCCCTCCCGGATGAACTGCCGCAGCGAGCCGTTCAGCCCGTTGATGCCCGTTTCGCCGATTTTGCTTGCAGCGTGCGCGGCCAGCGGGTCTGCGTAGGAGCTGAGCCGACCGACGATGTCGGCGGCCTCATCCATGCTCGCTCGGGTGACGCAGCCGATGTCGGCTGCCTTGAGTACCGCGATGTCTCGACGGGCAGCATCGGCCGCACGCTCAATGAAGGCGGCTTCCTGGATTGCCGCCACTTGCTTGGCTGTCTGGTTGCCTTGAAACGCAGGCAAGAAGCCAGACGAGCGGCGGACGGGGAGATTGTTCGGCACTAGGGCCTCCCTGGTCGTGATCGGTAGAGAGACCGACGCTAAAGCACGGTCGTTACACATCCGTGACGCGATTCCACCCCCAATAAGTCCGTCACACGTGACGCTCAGTGGGCCATTACGGCGTCACGGCGGCGTCACGCCGCTGTCACGCCCCGGCCATAAACTGCGTCGCAATGAGTCATCTGCGCATCCAAGTCCTTGGTCCGTTCCGCCTGTGGAACGTCGACAACGATGGCTACTGGCATCCGCTTCCTCCTAAAGGCGATGGATCGGCAGCGGTCCTGTCCGCTCTCGTGTTCGATCAAGCGCCGTTCGACTGGGAACGCCTCGCTACACGCATCTGGGACGAGGCAGAGGTCGCCGAGAAACCAGAGGAGTCCAAACAGAACGTGCGCGCCGCAGTGAGCCGCGCGCGGACCGTTTTGGCCATGCACGAAGCCGTACTGCCGGGAGGTCCGGGCTGGAGGCTCGCGGGCCGTTCCGATGAGCCACGCCTTGTACGGATTGACTGGGACGACTTCCTTGAGCTTCAACGCAACGGATACCACGACCAGGCGCTGTCGCTCGTGGCCGGTCTTCCTCTCCCGGAGATTGCCGAAACCAATGTTCGGATCGGGAACCTGGTGCGCTCGGTGCGTGCCGAGGTCAGCGTGAAGGTGAACCGGAGCCTCCGCGAGCTTGGACGCCCGTTGCCCGACGACGTCACTCTCAGCACCCATCTCGCTGAGTTTCGGTCGGCCCTACCCGACGACTGGCGGGTCATGCCTGCGCCCAAGGCGCCTCCCGCTCCGATCGGGCGACCCGCACGCCGGCCGCCACCCGAGCTGGGCGGCATGAGCAAGGCAGAACTATTCGAGCCATGTCACGAGGGGCGCGCCCGGCTCGCTCGCGAGCTCGACGAAGCGGCGTCCGATCAGGCTGCGACGTGGTGGAAAGGCGGCATGTGGCTCGGGAAATACTTCGCCTACTGGTTCAAGACGCTTCCCACTGCATGTGAGGAGATCGCGTTCACTTACGTTGACGACATTTACGACTCTGCTCGGCTTACTGACGAAGACGTTGATGCGCTCAAACCAAAGGCGACGCTGATCGGAGCGCCGAAACAGCTCGGAGACAATCCGGCCAAGCAGGTCATCTGTGGGACGACAAATTGGGGGCTCGCGCACATCTGGGCTAAAAGCAACTCAGGCAAGCTGCTCGAGCATCCGTCGAACCTCTCCGTCTTTGGCGTGCGGGGCCGCCCGGTATATCCGGGCATCCTTGGCGTTCACCCGCTGGTCCAGACGAGCGACGGCTTCATCCTGTTCGGCCTCCGCAGCCCCGACGTCGATTTCCACGAACTCACCTGGTCCGCGAGTTTCGAGGAGAGCGTGTCGGTTGACGCGCGCGAGTTTACGGGGCCTCTGACAGGAGACCGAACCGTCCTCGATCCGATCATCGGTGGCCTACACGAGGAGTGGGGAATCGAGGAGGACGCCGTTCTCGACTCGTCGTGCCTCGCCATCGGGCGAGAGTGGGTTCGTGAGCAGGACGAGAAGGGCTCCCGGCTGACTCTCAGCCCTACCATTTTGGCCGCGTGTCGCCTGAAGCTCTCGCTCGATGAAGTCTGGGCGAGTCTAGACGCTGTCGGCACAATCCGTGACCGGGATGAGCACGCTGCATGGGCCGGTGTTCATTTTGAGAATCGGGAGCAGGTGCTTCGGTTTGTCGCGGCCGGGCGCGGGCGCCGAGATAACGAAGACCTGCTCCGTGGTCTCGCTCACGAGGCAGGAGGCGGCGTGGAGGTGCGACCGTACCCTGGAGGAGCGGTCGAGAACGTGCACGACCGCGGCCTGATGCCAACATCCGCAGCTCGACTGGTGTTGGCAAGTGCGTGGCTCGATTCGCTCGACTAGCTTGGCCTGGACGTTCTAGTAGCTGACGGGATTCGCATCATGGCTTAGTTATCTAGGGGCGCGCTCGCTAGGCCGGTTCGTCCGGCGAGTCCTCGCTCGGCGGGAATCCGCCAGGTGGCTCACCGAGCTTTCGCGCGCGAACGCCTTGATGCACGTCGACAGGGGTGTAGGACATCGCCGCCTCGAGCAAGTCCTCAAAGAATCGGGGAAGCGCAAGAGCGGGCGCCGGATCATCCACCCGCTCCAGGGCCAAGGTCGCATCGTCCCACTCAGCTACAAGCAGGACCGTCGCGTCGAAGGGGCCGTCGGGCCGACGTAGCCGGACGAGCAGATCTCGAAGCAACTCGAAAGCGCCACCCTCAAACACGTTCGAGCGGACAAGGTAGGCAAACCCCATCGCGGCTAGCGGGTATCGATCGCGGAGGTTGTGGGCCTCACCGATCGCCTCCTCGTAGCGATTGTTCTTGTTGTTGAGGTAGCTCGAGAACTGCGTCTTGCCGGAGATCAGTACGTCGGGCCCTCGGAGCCAATCGGAAAGCACAACGGCGTCGACCTGCTTCTTGTAGAAGCGACCGAGCACATTCGTCTCGGACGCTCCAAGCTTGACCCGGTCGAGGCGCATGATTGACGAGCGGATCTTCGACGGCTTAAGCCGCTCGCCGGTCTCCTCCTCGTGCGCCGCCACGGTGGCGATCAGCTCCTCGATCGCGCTCTCGACCGGCGCCATCTCCGGAGGCAGAGCGCGCGGCATCCGTAGTCGTGGAAACACGGATGCGGGGTCGAAGCCTGACCGCCGCAACTCGTGAGCTACATAGGCGTCGAGGGACTTCGCGACGCGGCCGGACTGCTGGCTTTCCGCGTGCCCCTGCTGGATCGGCACGGCCAGGAGCGCGCGCAACATGGCGTAATCGGGGACGTAGTCGCGCTCGTCCTCGTTCGTGCCAGGTGGATGCGTCCACGGCGCGAGGCTCTCGTCCGCTTCCTCTAGGACCGCGTCGAGCTCGGAGAGAACGTCAGGTTTTGATGACTTCGCGATGCGGCTCAGTCTGCCGGGTTCGACGGACGCGAAGCAGCGTGGCCGCATCTCTGATCGCAGTGACCTCGTCGTTGCTCAGTCCGAGAGCACCCTTGAGCAAAACGCGGTCGACCTCTGCGACCACCGTCCACCACTCGCCGCGCCTGAGAGCGGCGTCGAGGTTTGGGCTCTGAGGGGAGAGGGTTCGCCACGCCTTTCCAAGCGCGTCTGGGCTTGGCACAGGCAGTCCTGCGGCCTCACTTGGCTCCATCTTGAGGATGCCGCCTCCATATCCACGGCCCATGACCTCGCCTCCGAGCATCGTCAAGGAGTTCAGGGCAAGCAGCGGCAAAGCGGTTCGCGTCTCAGCTGGTGCCTCGTCATTCAGGCGGACCCCGAGCATGGAGTTGACGTAGGTGGCGTCGGCTGCGTTCGTGATGAGCCGCGGATAGCGGTGCGACATGTAGGTGAAGAACAAGTCGGGCACGGCGACCGCCGGGGGTCGCCACCACGGGTCGCGCACCGTGCACTTGTAGGCGTCGGGGACGTTGCGTTCGGTCCCAAGTGCGAGGTATTCCGTGAGGCCCTTGCTCCGCGCTTTCTTCTCTGGGTAGAGCAACCAGACCCGCTCGCCTGAGAGCTTGAGCTCTTCCCAATGGGCGCGGGAGAACGAAAGCCCCTTGAGGTGCTTCGTGCCCGGTGGGCTAATCCGCCTCAGGTGCTTCTCCGCGATGCCGTACTTCAACCGCGTGACCTCGGACAGCGCGAAGTAGTCGTTGGCTCCGGTCACGGTGCCAAGGGTCGGCGCGCCGTAATCGTCTAGTCGGTTCATGCGCTCGCTCACCGACCGGAACAGCTGGCGCACATCGAGCGACAGAGCCAGGTCGCTCCACTTGCCCTCAGCCGAAGGCGTGGCTCCGACCGGGTCCAGGGGATGCACGTCGGCGAGGTCATCTGCGCCATCGACGTGGAAAAGGCAGAAGGAGTCACACGGCCCTTCGCCGTGGGCCACCAGGAGCACGACTTTCTCGTCAGCGCCGTGAAACTGGAGGCGCTCGAACATCACGAGATTGACTACGGCGAACCGTTTGCGCAGCCACCGCCGAATCGGCTCGGCGTAGCCGACGGTCAGAAGCTCGGCGGGCAGGACCATCGCCAGGCGTCCGTTCGGCCTGAGGAAGGCCGAGGCGTGAACCAGGGTTGACGCCCATGACGACGCGAGGCCAGAAAGCCGGACGCCTTGCTCCAGAGCCGCCGCCACCGAGCGTTTGCGGGCGTGGCCTTTGTGTTCCTGGTAGCGGACAAAGGGCGGGTTGCCGATCACCGCGTCCTGCCAGCCGACCCGATCTCCGAGGTGGGCCGGTGTAGCGAGCTCGAAGAAGTCGGAGCACACGAGCTGAGCGCCAGCTCCAGCAGCCTGCAGAAGTGAGCCTGAGGCGTCGAGCGACGGCTGGTGGAGGTCTACGCCAGTCAGTTGCGTCTCCAGGGCAGCGGGCGAGGCTCCCAGAGCCTTCAAGCGATCCGCCGCAGCAAGCAGAAACACGGCCTCGCCACACGTAGGATCCAGGACCCGGGCGTCGGGACTGCGGATCGCCCACTGGCTCAAGAAGTCCGCAATCGGCGGCGGCGTAAAGAACGCACCGCGCGCCTTTCGGAGGGCCAGAGGATCGGCGACTATATGAGTCGGCATCCGCGTGACCCTACCGACGGAGCCGGACGGGAACACTTGTTCGTCTAGCCTGCTTAGTCTGCGTCCGCGCGGGCCGATTTTGACGCCGGTTCGGAGGGTCACGCCTGGTCGCGCGTCGCTACAAAGTCGCGTACTCGAGCGATGGGCTCAGGCTCTCCGGTCATCTGATCAACGCCCTCGGCAAGTCGCGCAATCTCGACGGCGCCCACGCCTGCATCGCTGCGTCATCGAGCCCAGCGTCGGGGGCACCGATGAGCTCTCGGAGCGCGACCGCAACAGTCCGAGGTCTAGCCCCGGCTCTCATCAACGACAAGACCGCGGGGTCGCCCGCACCGAATCTAAGAGCGAGAGGCAAACGCTCAGCGCGACGCGCGAGGCGCCCGTCGGCGCCTGACCACCGTTCTCGCCAGCGACGTCGAGGACGGCGGCGAGGAGACCGGCCGCCCGGACGAGCCCAAAGCCGATGCCAGTCTCAACCAGCCTAAGCGTCCGTGGCAGAGGATCGCGCTGCCCGCGACCAGCGTTCTCGATGCGTTCCGTCCCGTGTGCAGCACCACCCACATCAGCCAGCGAATTTCCCTGCAGCCACATTTCGAAGCGTGTTGCCTAGAGCCTCGACGGCAACGCGACGGGCGTCGGAGTTTTCTGACCAAAGTCCGTCAATGTCGGTCGACCGAACGCGTCCCGCCTGCAGAAGCAGCCAGAGACTCGATCGATCCAGCGTCTCGATGGCTTGCAGTAGCGCTGCCATCCACGTCTCGACCGTGTCGGGAGGCCGATCTGCATCGACATGGTCGCTCAGGTAAGCAGCGACGTGTGCTGCGACCGGTAGGGCGACGCCGGCGCGTCGCGCCGCCTCTCCGACCCAGGCCGGGCTACGTGTCGTGGCTAGCGCACCGTCGGCGCCCTGGTCGACCTAGGGGATCGCTTCGTAGTCGAAGCTGGTCGATAGACCCTGTCCGCCAAAGATCGATGAGAAGTTGGCGGAGGTGGCGTTTTCGGCACCTCCCTCTACGGATGACCAGTTCGCGGCTGCCTCATTTTCGTAACCTCCCGTTACTGAGGCGGCTTGGGCGGAGGCAGTGTTACGCTCGCCGCCGCTCACCGACGCATCGATCGCGTTGGCTGTATTGTCGAATCCGCCGCTGACCGAGGCGTATTCTGCACTGGCGGTGTTTGCGAGGCCGCCAGTGATAGTCGCGTATTCTGCACTGACCACGTTCGCTTTGCCGCCAGCGATGGACCCAGATTCGGCGGCGACCTCGTTTTCGCGCCCAGCAAGGATTGTGGCGAACGGTGCCGATAGGGTGTTGTGGTTGCCCCCGACGACACCTGCGTAGCTTGTAAAGGTCTGTTCTTCGCCGAGAACGAGGTCATTTGAGCCGGTCTGTTCGTGGCTTTCAGAGTTCTCGTCGTAGCCGATTACCAGGTTGCCCTCCCCGTTGACGGCCGCGTTCGTACTGCCAGCGCCAGAGAGAACTTGGACGTTGACTCCCGAGAACTGAACGGTTGGCTTGTCGGCAATGCCTTTTGCCACGTAGTGTATGAACGGCAAAATACTCTTGAGTAGCGCGAGTTCGCTAGTTGCAAGTGCGTTCTTTCCTTCGGGTCCTTCTGGCCCCTGTTTGCCTTCAGGACCTTCCTTTCCGGGTGCCCCTTGCTTGCCTTCAGGTCCCGGCTGTCCTTCTGGCCCCGGTTTGCCTTCGGCCCCTTTCCCGAGTTCAACGAGAGTGTATGTGACAAGCTTTTTCGTCGGACATTCCCCTTTAGCATTCGGTGTCAGGATCGGTTTACTAGGCTTATTCGGTACACACATCGTCTGTGTTGATTCAGCACGTGCGCCTGTAGTGATAGTCGAGAATACCAAGACAGTCAGGCAGCCGACCATAAGGGAACGCATCGCCACACTCACTCCAGCCATCAGGCGGCCTCCGCTCGTCGCTTGCGTCTCGGTAGTGATCATGGCTTACGTCATAGCGCGAAGCCAACTGCGCGCGTGTTGCGATTTTGTGTAGAGACTGTCGGGGTCGGCCGGACGGATGGAGCTATGCGGACGTGTCCTAACAAACAGCACAGCGGATAGCCCGAGAACCACTCTGGGGTCGGCCATCTTCGACGCTAGTCGCTCGGCGGCATTCTTGAGGCGCCTTTGGCCTGGATGTCGGGTCTTGCTGCGAGTGGAGCCGAGCCAGCCCGCTATCCGTAGCGCTTTGAGAATCCGTTCGCTCCCGTGTACGAGCGGCTTCCCGCATCGAAGTCGCGGGTGATGTACCAGTAGCCGTTCATTCGGACCCGCTTGCGCTTGCGTCCTTTCCGAATCATGAGCTGTCGTGTCCTCACCGGCGCGACACCCACTCATTTTCTATGAACACTCATACATCACACGCGAATCGCTGCCAGGGCACGCAGGCACGATTGAGCAAGACCACCCCGAGCGTCCCGCTCTCGAAGAATCGTCGGAGAAGCTAGACAGGACGCTGGATGAAGACTGGTCAGACGATGCCGACTTTTACGACGCGCGAGATTGAGCAGCACTTATCGGGATACACATTAACCAAAGGAGTCAAACATCACTCGTAAATCACGAGCGATTCTTGCGCTTATCTTCAAGCTCATCCGCCTTCGTCATCAGGACACCGATGCGGACGCCCAGACCTTCACAGAGTCGCAGCAGAGTCTCAAAGGTCGGGTTGCTCGTGCCTCTCATCAGACCACCAAGCTGCTTCTCATCCAAACCCGAGCGCCGATACACCGTGTCCTTGTCAATCTCGGCGTTCTCAGCTATCAGCACTTCAATCGCCTGGCCGAGCGCTGCGTGAGTTGGCGAGCGCGGTGGGGCTTTCCGTTCGGGGGGCATGAGCGAGAGGTTTACTCAGCCGCCCGCGAGAAAGTAAGGGCATATATTGGCTATCATGCCCGCAGACAGTCGTCTGCAGCGCAATTTGGGAGCTTTTCCGTTTCCGAGCACAATCAACAGACCGCGAACCTGCATCTTCTTGGCGAAGCATTTCAGCAGATACGCACCGAGCAAGGACGCGATGTGGCCGAGCTTGCAGCGACGACCGGCGTCAAGGCCGAGCGCATCCATGCCCTAGAGCGCGGAGAGCTAGACCCGGACCTGGACACGATGCTCGCACTCGCAGAAGCGATGGACCTACGCCCCTCTGCGTTCGTGCTCCGCGCGGAAGCTATCGCCAAGGAGGCCAGCCGTGACGATTGACCGAACCAAGCTCGCCGCGCTGCTCACACTCGCCGGCTGAGCATGCCAGTCGCGTTCCTAGTAGCGACCATCCTATGGATCGGAACGTGGGCATCGCCTGGTCCCGCAGCGGGCCTCAATCTCCCCGCATACGGATGGGCGCTCTATCTGGCGCTCGTCGCTATCAGCCTAAGTAGTACAGCAGCGGGCTTCCCATCGGAGGGTGCGGTGACCACACGCACCCTCCGTGGGAGCGATGTCTTTAGTCGCTCGCCGACCTAAAACGGGAACGCTTCCCACGCGACGCCGGCAATCAGCGCCTGGCCTTCAATGGTCGGATGGAAGTAGTCCCTGGTCGAGACGTCGTTCGTGTTGAACACCGTTTTGAAGCCGGCGTTTTTGTCGAACTTGCACTGCGTGTATTTCGCGCACACGCTCTGTAGGGCCGAGTCGTATTCTTCCTCACGCCCTTTCACCTGCAGGCGCCGTTCTTCGTCGGCTTTCGCCAGCGACGTTGGGTTGGCGAGCAGCGACTGGCAGATTTTCAAGCTGTTCCACGTGCTCACGGCACTTGTGTTGGTGTGGAAGATTTCCCACAGTCGGTAGACGTTCGGCAGCGAGCCGACGTTGATTTGCGCGCTAGGCAGACCGCTCGTGAGCGTTTTCATGCCCTGTTCGAACTGGGATTGGTAGTTCGCGACCGATGTCATCGTCGCAATGCTGGACGTGCACGCGTCGTTGGCTCCCATCAGGATCCCGATCAGTTCCACTTTCCGCGTGACTGCTTTTTCGGCCTGCCCTTTGAGTCCTTCCATTTTTGCGCCACTGACCGCGTCGTTGAAGTTATGGCCACTGATGCTCGGGTTGAGCGCGAGCAGTCGCAGGTAGTAGCTGTTGACTTTGCTGTTCGTTCCTGTCGCCCACGAGTTTTCCGGGCAATCCGTGAACGCGATGCTGCACGTGTTGAACCCGCGCGTAATCGAGTCGCCGAGCGCGTCCATCGAGTTGGGGTAGGCCGTGGCCCGAGCGGACGCGACGCCAAGCGAGACCGTCGCCAGCACGATCGTGAGCAGCGCTACACGCACGCGTACGCGTGAATGGATGTGAAAAACAGGCATCCTGGATCCTCCTGCCTCTAGGTTTCTGCTACCTCGGATCCGGCAGGAATACCAGCGGCCGCGCGGTCGCGACGATCAGCTCTGCTGCGTGGCTTCAATACGTGCACCACCACGCTTCGGCTGTCTCTGTCTGAGAGGTTCAGCTACGCGAGGTTGCCGAGCGGGGCGAGCTGTTCGTCCGCAGCAGCGCGCGCAAAGGCCTTTTCGTACGTGGCGATCGCTTTATGGCTCGGGGCGATTCGCGCCCGATCGCTTGAGTGGAGCGGGGCGTGATTGCGCAACCGCATTGGCGGGTAACCTTCCGTACGGGTCGGCGTCCTTCGCACGTTGACCCGCATGGGGGAGGGGTTCGCTCCAGGTCGCTCCTCTCGCACAGCCCTGAGGGAGGCCCATCGGGCGTGGGTGAGCGCCGGGGCGGGCCGTTATCTTGCGCCCGCCTCGCCGGCTATCGTCGCGACATGAGCCTTCTCGCTCCCTCCGGGGAACAGTTCGAGATCGTGCACGGCGAGCAGCGCGCCACGATCGTCGCGGTCGGCGGTGGCATTCGGGAATACAGCGCGCAAGGGCGCGACGTACTCGATCCCTACCCGCTGAAGGCGATCTGCGACGGAGCGCATGGGACGCCTTTGATTCCGTGGCCGAACCGTCTGGGCGACGGTTCCTACAGCTTTGACGGCGAGGACTACCAGCTCGCGTTGAGCGAGCCCTCCAGACACAATGCGAGCCACGGTCTCCTGCGCTGGCGGGCCTGGCGCGTCCTCGAGCGCGAGAGCCATCGTGTCGCAGTGGGCATTGCCTTGCACCCGATGCCGGGCTATCCCTTTGCGCTCGAGGTGAAGATCGACTACGCGCTGAGCGACGCTGGTCTGGCGGTGAGCACGACGGCGAGGAACGTCGGGGAACGTGCTTGTCCCTTCGGCGCCGGACAGCACCCCTACCTCTCCGCGGACGGGGGTCTGCTCGATGAGTGCGAGTTGCAGTTCGCGGCCGCGACCGCGATCACGGTCGACGCGGAGCGAAGGCTGCCCATCGGCCGCGAACCGGTCGCCGCGGGCGCGGCAGACTTTCGCCGGCCGCGCCGCATCGGCGCAGAGCGTCTCGACCTCGCCTTCACCGATCTCGACCGCGACGAGCAGGGCCTCGCCTGGGTGCACCTCAGCGCCCCGGACGGCCGCCGCGCGGAGCTATGGCTCGATCGGCACTACCCCTTCCTGCAGATCTACACAGGCGACACGCTCGCCCCCGAGCGCCGCCGCCGCGGCCTCGCCGTGGAGCCGATGAGCTGCGCCTCCAACGCCTTTCAGAGCGGAGATGGCTTGGTCCGGCTCGCACCGGGTGAGTCCTGGACGGCGCGCTGGGGCGTGCGACTGCGCTGAGCGCTCGATGCGTAGGATCGGAGCGGCCGCGAGCGCGCGTGCGGCGCGCCCACAACGAACGGAGGACTCAGACATGCTCACGCTCACCGGCCTCGACGAGGTCAAGGCCTACGCCGGCAAGGAGCTGGGTGTCAGCGACTGGCACCTCGTCACGCAGGAGAAGATTGACCAGTTCGCGCAGGTCACGGGCGATGACCAATGGATCCACATTGATCCCGAGCGCGCCAAGCAGAGCCCCTTCGGCGGGACGATCGCGCACGGCTACTACACGCTCTCGCTCGCGCCGCGATTCTCCTATGACATGTTCAAGTTTGAGGGCTTCGCCTTCGGCATAAACTATGGCCTTAACCGTGTGCGCTTTCCCGCGCCGATGCCCGTGGGCGAGAAGGTGCGCATGCGCGCGAAGTTGATCTCGGTCGAGGACATCCCCGGTGGAGCACAGATCGCGACCGAGTTGAGCTTCGAGCGCGAGGGCGCGGAGAAGCCGGTTTGCGTCGCGGAGTCTCTCTCCCGCGTCTACACCGGCTGAACGCCTGAGATGCCCTCGGGGCCTGCTGTCAAGGTCCCGAAGCGCCCCACGGCGGGTGCTCGCCGCGCGAGTCGGAAACATGGTCTTGGTGTGGTAGCCGAAGCGGTCGATAAGTTGAGTGAGATGCACGCCGCTCGCCGCCACAGGACCCAGACAGGCATGATCGCCGCTGCCCGCGGGACGCTGCCGCGGCGCCGCCAGCAGGCACGTCAGCACAGGCGTCCCAGCGAGCGACGTCTTCGCTCGTGGCGGCGCTCACGCGGCTGTAGCGGCAGGGTGTAAGCGCGGAGGGTCGGCGCCGCATGGCGCGCTAGCCGTCAGCATCGGGGGACATGGTCGATGCCCGGTTCTCGCTGATCGCCGCGCTGGCCTGCCTTGTCGTTGCGGGGCTGGCCGGTGTGAAGGGAGTAGTGGCGGTCGCGGCCGTGTGGGCGCTGCTCGGGGTCGGTTTTCTGCTACGCGCGCTACAGGGGCGCCGTCGTGGCGGGGGCTGAGGCACTGCCGATCGCCTCAGCCGTCGACGAGCAGGCTGTCGATTGGCCCGAGCAGCGCCATCGCGCGGCGTGAGACGCCGGGCAACTCCTGCAGGCGGTGGGTCGGCGGGTCGTCGCGCTTGCGGCGCTCGAGCTCCTCGCTTGCGATCGGACGCCACAGTTCGTCGAAGATCTCCGCGGGTGTGCCGCTGAGCTCCTCCACAGGACGTTCGAGGTGCTCGGCCCAGAGGCGCAGGCGCGTGCTGCGTGCGAGCTCGGCGTCGCAGGCAACGACGTTGACCTCGGTGTCGTTGAAGAAAGAGTGCTCGTTGAGATTGGCCGAGCCGATCGTCAGCCAGTGGTCGTCGACGATGCCGATCTTCGCGTGCACGTAGAGCGGGCCCCGCAGTCCGCCGCTGCGCGCGGAGATCGTGCAGGCGAGGAAGCGGTGCTCGCCATCGTCGGCCGCGGCGAGCGCGCCAAGCTGGCCGCGGGTGGTATCGGCGCCGTTGTTTGGCTTGGCGGGTAGCAGCACGATCACGCGGAACTCGTCGCTGGGTGGTTTACGCAGCTTCTCAGAGAGAATTTCGACGATCTGCTGCGACCACAGGAACTGACTCTCGAGATAGACGAACTGGCGTGCGCTGCGCAGCGCACGCGTGTAGGCCTCGAGGATCCGGAAGTCGCCTTGGCGCATGAAGGGATAGACCTTCTCGGGGATCGTGCGCACGACCTGCACCTCGTGCGTGCCCGCTGCGTCCGGCGCGGGGGCGCTCGCCAGTTCCTCACCCGTGACCGCTTGCCAGCGCGCGCGGAAGTGATCGGCGACGTCTGCCACTGCCGGGCCTCGCAGCCGGCTCGCGGCGTCGTGCCAGCCGAGACGACCCCGCATCGGGTGCTCGTTTGTGTCATAGCGGTCGCCGCCAAGGGACGTGAGGTCGATGCCTCCGACGAAGGCGAGCTCACCGTCGATGATCACGAGCTTCTCGTGGTGGCAGTGCATCGGGCGCTCGTGCTGGTCGAGCTCACAGCGCACCCGCGTGCCGCGCGTCAGCTCCTCGCGCACCTTGCGCACCGCGCCACGGTCCGGTGTGAAGAGGGGCGCGGGCGCTCCAGCCCAGAGCAGCACGCGGACCTCGATCCGCTCCGCGAGCTCGCCGAGCAGGTCGCGTAGACGCTGCGCGTTCTGATCGCGTGTCAGTCCGAAGGCGGGGGTGATGTGCCAGCCGGCGATGTGCACGTATGAGCGCGCGTTTGCGAGCGCCTCGGCGATCGCCGGAAGCGCCTGCGCGCCGTCGATCAACAACTCGAGCTCGCAGCCTGCGCGCGGCGGGGGGTCACCGGCCACCCACAGCGAGCTCTCGTGCGGAGGGTCGAGCTGCGCCAGGCGCCCGGCGCGCTTCAGGCGTCGCCGGTGATGCGCGGCGATCGTCCGCTCGAGACCTTCGCCTGCCCATCCGTCGAGGTGCTCGCGAAGGCCGTTCCCCATTGTCGGCAGCCTACCGGCGTCCGCATGCGACGCACCCGTCTTTAGCCCGGGCGCCTGCGAGCCGATGTTTGGCGCAGGCGAAATAACCGCTCGCTTCTAACCTCTCGCATGTCACTGGTCGACTCCCGATCTCGCACTCTGCCCGCTGCCTTCGGTGCGATCGCGGCGGCGCTTGCCGTGCAGGCGGCCCACGCGCTCTTCGACCTCGGTGGCCCAGGGCTCAACGGCTTCGTGAACGACGGGCTCTACACGGCGATCGAGCTCGTCGCGGTGGGCCTTTGCCTCGCGCGGGCGCTTACCCGCGCGGAGGACAGGGCGGCGTGGCTGTTGATCAGCTTCGCGGTGATCGCCTGGACGGCAGGCGATCTGCTTTGGACGCTAGGGCTGGACGGCCTCGCCAAGCCGCCTTCAACCTCGGTCGCCGACGGGCTGTATCTGACGATGTACCCCGCGGGGTATGCGGGTCTGACGTTGATGATGCGCGCGCATTTCCGCCATGTCGGTGCTGCGATGTGGCTCGACGGCATCGTCGTCGGCCTGACGACAGCTGCGCTCGGCGCCGATTTGATCTTCCCATCGGTGCTCAGTGGCGGCAGCGAGAGCTCGGCGCAGGCCGCGATCAACCTCGCCTATCCGCTGGGCGACTTCTCGCTGCTGATCTTCATCGCGCTCGGCTTCGCGCTCTCGGGCTGGCGTCCGGGGCGTCAATGGCTGCTGCTCGGCCTCGGTATCGGCGTCTCGGCCTGCGCTGACATGGCCTTTCTCTACCAGGAAGCCAACGGCATCTATGTCGAAGGGCACATCCTCGACACGATGTGGCCGCTGTCGATGGCGCTGCTCGCGCTGGGCGCGTGGCAGCCGAGCGCCGCACGGATCAAGCGGAGCACGGCCTCCAACCACACGATCATGCTGCCGACGGCCTTCGGCGCTGTGGCTTTGGGGTTGCTCGTCAGCTCGAGCTTCAAGGCACTCACGCCGCTGGCGGTCGGGCTTGCCGCCGGCGCGATGGTCGCGGCGGGTACGCGCGCGGCGCTGAGCTACCTGCAGAACGCGCGCATGCTGCAACGCGAGACACACAACGCGATCACGGATGCGCTCACCGCGTTGGGCAACCGGCGGCGGCTGATGGAGGATCTCGAGCTGGCAATCGAGGGCGGCCGGCACGGCCATCCGACGACGCTCGTGTTCTTCGACCTCGATGGCTTCAAGCGCTACAACGACAGCTTCGGTCACGGCGCGGGCGACGCGCTGCTCGTGCGGCTCGGTAGATCTCTCGCCGCGTCGGTTGCCGGGGCGGGTGAGGCCTACCGTCTCGGGGGTGATGAGTTCTGCGTGCTTCTGGACGGCGCGCACTCGCACGAGGATGCGGTCGTGAGGGAGGCTCAGGCGGCGTTGGCAGAGCACGGGAGCGGCTTTGAGGTGACGTCCTCATGCGGCGCAGTCACGGTGCCTGCGGATGCCGCCTCTGTGAGCGAGGCGCTGAACCTCGCCGACGAGCGCATGTACGCGGAGAAGGCCGTGCGTGGCGGCTCCAGTCGCGCCCGCGCGCAGACGGTGATGATGCAGCAGAGCGTGCTGATGCAGTTGTTGAACGAGAGCGAGCCGAGCCTTTCTGAGCATGTCTGTGACGTCGGCACGATGGCGATGGCTGTGGGAGGAAGCTTCGGGTTCAACTCCGAAAGCCTCGATGAGCTGCGGCGAGCGGCTGAGCTGCACGACCTCGGCAAGCTCGCGATCCCCGACCAGATCCTCAACAAGCCCGAACCGCTGAGCGAGAGCGAGTGGCGCCTGATGCGTCAGCACACGCTGATCGGCGAGCGCATCCTCAACGCCGCACCCGCTTTGCGCCCCGTCGCGCGTCTTGTTCGTTCAAGCCATGAGCGCTGGGACGGAGGCGGCTATCCCGACGCGCTCGTGGGCGAGGAGATCCCGCTTGGCGCACGGATCATCGCTGCCTGCGACGCCTACGACGCGATGATCTCCGAGCGTCCCTATGACGCTGCCCGTGCGCCCCAGGAGGCGCTCGCGGAGCTGCGCCGCAACGCGGGCATCCAGTTCGACCCGCGGGTTGTCGAGGCGATCGGCGAGCATCTCGAAGGATGCGGTGTGCTTCGCGAGACGCGCACCGCGGAGACCTCGCAGCGCATCTGAGCCGCGCCGGTGCGTCTCCGCTTGGCGGCTACTGACCGTCGAGTGCGAACAGCGGCCAGCGACCGGGCACGCCCTTGAGCTCGTGAAAGCCGCGGTCCTCGAAGCTGAAGGGGCCGCCGACGACGGTCCCGAAGACGGTCCCGGAGACGAGCACCTCGCCCGCGCCCGCGAGGCCGTTGACGCGCGAGGCGATGTGCACGGCCATGCCGCCCGACGTCGTCGCCGATCAGCTCGCACTCGCCGGTGTGCATGCCGACGCGCACCTCGATGCCCGAGCTCGCGCGCGGCGCTCGTTGATGGCCAGCGCGCAGCGCAGCGCGCGCGACGGCGGCCCGTCGAAGGTCGCCAGGAAGCCGTCGCCGACCGTCTTGACCTCGCGTCCACCGAAGCGCGCGAGCTGCGCGCGCACGTCGCGCGTCGTGTGCGGCGAGCAGGTCGCGCCAGCGGCCGTCGCCGAGCTCGCGCCGCGCGCGCGGTCGCGTCGACGATGTCGGTGAACATCACGGTCAGCAGGTCGCGCACGACCTCGCCGCCGCTGCGCGCGCCGGTGAGGAACTCCTCGATCTCCTCGACGATCGCGTCGCTGTCGCCGACGAACGGGAAACGAGTCGCGCCCCTCGAGCTCGACGTAGCGCGCGCCGGGGATGTGCTCGGCCAGGTAGCGCGAGTGGCGCACGTCCCAGGCGCGGCTCGTGCTCGGCGGTGCATGACGAGCGTCGGCACGCGTGATGCGGGGCAGCGCGTCGCGCACGTCGAGATCGGCCATCGCGCGTGAGCATCGCGCGCGCCTCGCGCGGGGCTCGCGGCGAGGCGCTGCATGCGCGCGAGCCACTCGGCCAGCGCGCGGTCATCGGCCGTCGGAGGGCGCGAGCATCGCCAGCACCGGGCTGTTGACCTCGCCCCAGGTCGGAGGAGTTGCTCTCGGTCAGCGTCATCGCGCTCCTCGCGCGTCAGCGCCCAGTCGTAGTCGGGCGCCCAGGAGGTGCGCGCGACCGACGCGTACATGATCAGCGCGCCGACCCGCTCGGGATGCTCGGCGGCCAGCAGCGCGCCGACGAGCCCGCCGAGCGAGTAGGTGAAGAGCGCCGCGCGTTCGCTGCCGGCCGCGTCGAGCACGGCGAGCGCGTCCTGCGCGTCCTGCTCGAGCGTGTACGCCTCGAGCACGCGATCGGACAGCCCGGTGCCGCGACTGTCGAACAGGATCAGGCGACTGAAGCACCGCCAGCCGCTCGAGGAAGCGGCGCATCGCGGGCGCCTCCCAGAGCTGCTCGATCTGCGAGATCCAGCCCGGCAGGAACAGCAGATCGAGCGGACCGTCGCCGGCCACCTGATAGGCGATGCTCGCTTCGCCGCTGCGCGCGTAGCGCGTCGCGGGCACCATCAACAGCCTTCGATCAGCGCGCGGAAGGGCGCGGCCGGCTCGACGGTCGCGCCGGCCGCGCGGACGCGGTCGGACGAGCCAGCAGATCGGAGGTCACGACGCGAACGCTGCCCGGCTCGAGATCGCTGCGCAGGCGCCGGATGATCTCATCGTCGGCGGAGTCGCGCCGCGGCGCGCGGCGCGTGTGCCACCTCGATCACGGTGGAGCGGATCGGCGGGCGAGGGCGGCTGCTCGAAGACGACGGTGACGTCCGCGCCGCTCGCCGCGGCCCAGCGCTCGAGCATGTCGACGAGACGCAGCATCGCGGCGTGGCGGTCCTGCCACCAGGCGTCGGGCCGCGTGCCGATCACGTTCATCCCGTCGACGAGCCAGCGCACCGAGCCTAGTCTACGACCCGCCGCGCCTGCTGCGAGTGGCGGTCGTGCTGGAGTCGCGATGCGACTCGAGGGCATCCAGGCCGGCGACATCGTCGAGGTCGACCACAAAGGCCGGCGCTTCCACGCGCTCGTCACCGGCCCGGCGCCGGGCGGCCTGGCGCTCGCGCCGACCGACAGGCGCGTCAACTACTACAGCTGCCGCAGCCGGGAGGTGATCGGCCACTGGGCCAAGCGCGGCCGCCCGCGACAGACCAGCGAGCCGCTGCGTCCCTCGCCGCGCCAGCTCGAGATCGACCTCTCCCCCGAGCGCCCGAGCTCGGGGCTCGCGCGGCTCAGGCACCGGACTGGGCCCGGTAGCGTCTGCGCGGCGTCCTCGAGACGGTCATCGCCCCAGAAGAGCTCCTCGCCGACGAGCACGGTCGGCACCCCGAAGACGCCCAGCGGCGAGCGCCTCGTCGGTCGAGCTCGCGCAGCGCGTGCTTGAGCGTCGGGGTCTGCCATCGCGCGCGTCGAGCTCGCTCGCTGTCGAGCCCGACGCGGCGCCCGGCCTCGAGCACGACGCCACGGTCGGCGAGATCGGCGCCCTCGCGAAACGCCATCCGCATCGCGGCCAGCGCGAACCGCTCCAGCAGGCCATGCTCGCTCGGCCGCCAGCATCGCGCGTGCGACGTGCAGATCGCTCGTCGGCCACTGCTGCGGCCAGCGGATCGGTCCGAGCCCGTAGACTCTGCCGCGCGCGCCTCGCAATCGGCGAGGCCGCGCGTACGCGCGCTCGGTGAGGCCCCAGGAGGTGCGCCCGTGCGCGCTGAAGATCACGCCGGCGAGCACGCCGCGCCAGCGCGCCTCGGGCAGCAGGTCGCTCGATGCGCTCGGCGGCGAGCCAGGAGTAGGGCGACATCGCGCCGAAGTAGAAGATCGGGAGCGGAGCGCTCATCGCTCCTATGCTCGCGCATCCGTCGGCTGCGAGGCTCTCTGGCGTGGGCTCCCTGCGCGCCGGGCTAGATAGGGTCACGGGCATGAGCGACCGCGTGCTCATCCTCTCCTGGGAGTACCCGCCCGTGATCGAGGGCGGCCTCGCGCGGCACGTGCGCAAGCTCGCCGAGGCGCTCGTGCGCCAGGGCGTGGCCGTCGACGTGCTGACACGCGGGGTGGGCGCAGAATTCGCGCTCGACGCGCCGGGCCCGCTGGAGCGGCGGCGGCGTGACGGTGCATCGCGTGCGCGAGCCGAGCTGGCCGCGCGATCTCGACCGCTTCGTCGCGTGGGTCGAGCAGATGAACGAGGACATGCTCGCCGCCGGCGAGGCGCTCGCGCAGGAGCACTCCTACGACCTCGTGCACGGCCACGACTGGCTCGTCGCGCAGGCCGCCGGCGGCGCTCGCGGACCGGCTCGGGGTGCCCTACGTGACGACGATCCACGCCACCGAGCACGGACGCCACCAGGGCTGGGTGCAGGACCAGCCGCAGGCGCACATCCACTGCGGTCGAGCGCTGGATGGCGCACCGCGCCGACGCGGTGATCGTGTGCTCCTACTACATGCGCGGCCACGTGGCCGACATCTTCGACATCGACGAGCGCCGCGTCGCGGTGATCCCCAACGGCGTCGACCCGAGCGAACTGCGCCCCAGCGGCGACCTGCTGACGCTGCGCCGCGAGTTCGCCGCGCCCGCACGAGAAGCTCGTGCTGCTCGTCGGGCGGCTCGTCTACGAGAAGGGCTTCCAGCTCGCGCTCGACGCGCTGCCGGGGGTGATCGACGAGCGTCGGCGACGTGCGCTTCCTGGTCGCCGGCAGCGGCACGCACGAGGCGGAGCTGAAGGCGCAGGCCGAGCGGCTCGGGCCTCGACGAGCACGGGACGTTCCTCGGCTGGATCGGCGACGACGTGCTGCACTCGCTCTACCGCATCGCCGACCTCTGCGTGGTGCCCGTCGATCTATGAGCCGTTCGGCCTCGTCGCGCTCGAGGCGATGGCCTCGGGCTGCCCGTGCATCGTCGCCGACACGGGCGGGCTGCGCGAGGTGGTGCCGGTCGGCGAGCGCGTCGGGCTGCGCTTCAACGGCGGCGACGCCGAGCATCTCGGCGTGATGATCGAACGGCTGCTCGTCGACGACGAGCTGCGCGACCGGCTCGTGACCGAGGCCTCCGAGCACGTGCTGCGCTTCGACTGGGATGACATCGCCCAGCGCACGCGCGGCATCTACGATGGGCTCGGTCAGCTGGCGCGCGCGTGAGGGAGCGAGGAGGGGATGACGCAGATGCTGCCCGGGCTGATGCAGGACGACTTTCCGCTGACGCTGCACCACATCCGCCGCGCGCATGCGCACGAACAGTCCCGACGCGCGCGTGATCACGCCACGCCGAGCCTGGCACGAGGGCAGTCGTGCGACGCTTCGCCGAGGTGCACGCAGCGGATCGACCGGCTGGCGCGCGTGCTGGCGAGGCTCGGCATCGAGCAGGGCGACCGCGTCGGCGACGTTCGCCTGGAACAACCAGCGCCACTTCGAGCTGTACTTCGCGATCCCCTGCGTGGGCGCGGTGCTGCACACGCTCAACATCCGCCTGTTCGAGGAGCAGCTCACCTACATCGTCAACCACGCCGAGGACAGGGTGATCTTCGTCGACGACTCGCTCGTGCCGATGCTCGAGAAGCTCGCGCCGAGCTTCGAGACGGTCGAGCACTACGTGGTGATGGGCGACGGCGACACGGGCTCGCTGCCCGAACGCGCTGCGCTACGAGGAGCTGCTCGAGGAGGCCGGGCCGGGCGCGTTCGACTACCCCGAGCTCGACGAGCGCCAGGCGGCGGCGCTCTGCTACACGAGCGGCACGACGGGCAACCCCAAGGGCGTGCTCTACTCGCACCGCTCGATCAGCCTGCACTCGACGGCGACGCTCGTCAAGGACGGCCTCGGCCTCGGCCGCGCCGACCGCGTGCTCGCGGTGGTGCCGATGTTCCACGCCAACGCGTGGGGGCTGCCCCACGGCGCGGCGCTCGCCGGGCGCGGACCTGATCCTGCCCGACCGCTTCCTCGGCGCCGAGCCGCTGGCGGAGCTGATCGCCGCGGAGCGCCCGACGCTGATGGGCTGCGTGCCGACGATCTTCGCCGACCTGCTGCGCTACGCCGACGAGCATCCCGGAGGTCGATCTGTCCTCGCTGACGAACGCCGACCTGCGGCGGCTCGGCGGTGCCGAGGCAGCTGATGAAGGACTTCGAGGAGCGCCACGGCGTGCGCATCTTCCAGGCCTGGGGCATGACCGAGACGAGCCCGGTGGCGACCTTCTCGCGGCCCGCCGAGGGCGAGCACGACGACGCCTACTGGGACGCAGCGCGCCAAGCAGGGACGGCCGCTGCCGTGGGTCGAGCTGCGCCTCGTCGACGACGACGGCGAGGAGGTGCCCTGGGACGGCGAGTCGACCGGCGAGATCGAGGTGCGCGGACCGTGGATCGCCGCCGGCTACTTCCGCGACGAGTCGAGCGAGGAGAAGTTCGACTCGGGCTGGCTGCGCACGGGCGACATCGCCGCGGTCGACGCGCAGGGCTTCGTGCAGATCACCGACCGCGCCAAGGACGTGATCAAGTCGGGCGGCGAGTGGATCTCCTCGGTGGAGCTCGAGAACGAGCTGATGAGCCACCCCGACGTGGTCGAGGCGGCGGTGATCGCCAAGCCCGACGAGCGCTGGGCGGAGCGTCCGCTCTGCTGCGTGGTGCTGCGCGAGGAGCGCGAGCACGGCGCCGAGGAGCTGATCGAGCATCTGCGCGGCCGGGTGGCCAAGTGGTGGCTGCCCGACGAGTTCGCCTTCATCGCGGAGATTCCCAAGACGAGCGTCGGCAAGTTCGACAAGAAGGTGCTGCGCGCGCAGCTCGCGGAGGACCAGCTCGAGGGCCGCGTGAAGCTCCCTTAAGCAGCTTTTGGGCGGTTTGAGCGGCGTTGACGCCGGGAAATGGGGCGATAATGCCCCCGGCGACCGCATTGGGTGATACACCTACGACCGTGAGAAGGCAGGCAATAGCTCTCGCATGGCGAACGAGACAGGGTGTTTTCGCCGAGAAGCAAGGCCGCGACCAGCACTGAAGAGGCTCTGCAACAGAGCCGAAGCGTTCACCACACCATCAATGGGAGGTTGGCATGACTCGGACCGATGTCATGGCCTCGAGCAGGCCACTAGCCGTAACGTCGAACCAGAAGCGATCCAGCCGCGTCTCGCGGCGGTGGACGCTCGCTCCGCTCGCGCTTCTGCTGACGATCGCACTCGTCGGCCCCACCACGGCTTTCGCCGCGGAATCAACGTCCGGCTACAACCAGACGCCGCCCACGCCTCCGACGACACCGACGACGCCAACAACACCGACGACGCCAACAACACCGACAACGCCGACAACGCCGACAACACCGAGCACGGGTACCGCACCGGAAAAAGAAACCTCGACGCCGACGAGCACCAACGAAACGTCGCCGTCCAAAACCAGCTCGACGCCCACGAGCACGCCTGAAACCGAGAAAACGGGGACGCTCCCGTTCACCGGCTTCGACCTGCGCTGGAGCCTCGGCTTTGGCCTGCTGCTGATGGGCGCGGGCTTCTCGATCGTGGCAGTGCAGCGGCGCCAGCGACGCCAAGACGACCGCTGAGCGACCCTCGGTCGACATAGCTTCGTAGGAGAGGCCGTCTGTCCATTGGGCAGGCGGCCTCTTTGCTTTAGGCGCTGAGCCAGCCACGATCGGCACTGGCTGCGCAATCGGACACCTGCCTATGGGCCTGGCGGTGGACCTCCGCGGCGCGTAAAGACACCTTTGAGATCGCCCTGGCACTTGCTCTGCGCCGCTTTGAACTTGCTGCTTGAGGTGTCGATCCCCCTGGTGTTGAACACGGGACCGTTGCCGCTCGTGTTCGGTGCGGGCACGTGGATGGCGTTCTGGCGCAGGCATGCGGCGTACTTGGCGAGCGCTGCACGAGCGGCTGGGTTGCTGAACGCGGTGACTCTCCCACCACCACGGCGGCTGGCGCCACATTTCTTCAGCGCGGCTTGGAATTGGGCCCGGGAGACGCCGCTCGGCAGATGTATGCCCGCGCGCGTGCCGCCGAATGCGCCGCCAGGGCCGCCCGGCTGGCGGGGGGCGCGCGTCGGGGGCGCGGGCAGCGTAATGCCCTGCTTTTGCAGGCATGACCTGAGCGCCACAAAGCGGCTTGAGCCTGCGCCGGGGCCTTTACTTGCGGAGGCGTTCGAGGTCGTCGTCGCGGAGCTGGAGCCGCCGCCAGAGCTTCCACAGGCTGCGAGCATCAGACAGGCAGCGAGGACGGACAGCGCGGCGAGCATCGGGAGGCGATGGCGCCTCGCCGGCTGAGCGAGAAGGTTCGGGTGGGTAGGCATTTGCTCTTCCTTGTTTGATGATTGATTTGTCACGTCTAGCCTGCTCCGAACAGCGCCGGGGCTCCGCCCGCGGTGGCTGGGCTCGCGGCGGAGGACGCTACGCCCGCACTCCCCGCGCCGCCGGGAGTGGCTGAGCCGACGCTGATCGAGGTCGCGCGGATGCTCCCGTTCTTGGCGGCAGCGCCCAGGACAACGACAGTTTCCCCTGGGTGGATGGCGCTTGCCCTGCTACCAACTGTCTTCGTAACTCTCGAGTCGGCGGCGGCGCTGACCTTTACCGTGTTGCCCTGGCTATCGATCACGTAGAGAGTGTTGCCGCGGACGTAGGAGACTTCTCCGGTCGTGACCCCCGCAGCGCCCGATCGGCGCGCAGCGGCGAACGCACCGGCGCCCGCAGTAGCCAAGCCACCGGCAAAGCTCCGGCTCAGCGCGCCCGGCGCGGAGACCGGGCTCATTTGGTCCTTCTGTACCTCAACGCCCGCGATGAACCCGCAGGCGAGTAGCAGCACGGCGAGCAGCGCGAGCGGAACGGGCGTGAGGAGCCGTCGGCGCGGGCGCAGGGGAAGCTCCTCTGAGTCCTCAGGCCACTCATCCTGCTCCCCCGAGTGCTCATAGTCGAGTGCGTGCTGCTCAGGTGTTGTGCTCTCGTGGCTGGACATCTTGGACTCCTCGTTGGGGAAGGTTGGCTCACTCAAAACGCAGCGCTTCGATCGGTCTGAGGCGGGCGGCTCGGGCAGCGGGATAGGTTCCGAAGAACAGGCCCGAAAGCGCCGCCGCGCCGAAGGCGAGAAATATCGAATAGGTGGCAATCTGCGGATGCACGCCGGCGATCGGGAACTCGCTCGCGATCACCCCGACGGCCACTCCCGCCAGACCGCCGATCAGTGAGACGAGCACGGCCTCCGTCAAGAACTGCGTGAGGATGTCCGAGCGTCTAGCGCCGAGCGCCTTGCGAATGCCGATCTCACGCGTGCGCTCGGTGACGCTCACGAGCATGATGTTCATCACGCCGATCCCGCCGACGAGCAGCGAGATCGCGGCGACCTCGCCCAAGAGGGTCGTAAAGACGCTGCTGGTCGAGCTGGAGGTCGACAGCAGCGAGCCCTGGTTGAGTACCTGGAAACCCGGTTCGGTGGTGTTCTTGATCTTGTGCCGTTCCTCGAGGATCTGCGTGACCTCAGCTTCGGCCGCGTTGAGCGAGGATTCGGATCTCCCCTCGACGGTGATCGAGTTGATTGCGCCGTAGCCGCTGAGTGAGTCCTGGACTGAGGAGATCGGCGCGATCACGACGTCGTCCTGATTGCTCGCGCCGTTTGAGCCCTTCGCGGCGAGCACCCCGATCACTTCGAAGTTGCTGCCGTTGACCTTGACGTTCTGTCCCACTGCACTCTGGCCGGCGAATAGTTCTTCAAACACGGTCTGCCCGATCACTGCGACCCGCCGATGTTTGCTCACGTCGGCGACTGTGAAGGATCTGCCCTCGGCGAGCTTGTAGTTGTGCGCCGTCAGGTAGGAGGGTGTGGTGCCGGTGAAGGTCGACGGTTCGTAGCTCGTGCTGTGGGCGACGAGCTTCACGCTCGCAGCGTTCACGACGGGCGAGGCGCTCTTGACGTCCGGCGCGAGACCCGGGTTCTGCAGCGCTTCAGCGTCCTTCTTGGTCAGCGAGAACGTGCTCGAGGAGACCCGTGGGCCGCCGCGCCCGGCGCCGGAGAGGACGAGCAGTACGTTCGTGCCGAGGCTCTGAATCTGTGCCTTTACGGCTTGGGAGGAACCGTTGCCGACGGCGATTAGGACGATCACGGAAGCGACGCCGATCGTCATCCCGAGGATCGTTAGGCCCGAGCGTAGCTTGTTGGCCCCGATTCCGCCCCAGGCGATGCGCAGTGTCTCAAACGCGATCATGGGCGGGACTCCAGGACGCCGGGAGCAGACTTCTGGGCGCGCGGCGCCTCGTGCACGGCGCCCACGCGTCGATCCTCGAGGATCTTCCCGTCGCTCAGGCCGATCACGCGCTTGGCCTGCTCGGCGACGTGGGGCTCGTGCGTGATCAGTACAACCGTACGTCCCTGCTCGTTCAAGCTGGAGAAGATCCGCAGCACGTCCTCGGTCGAGCGCGAGTCCAGGTTGCCGGTCGGCTCGTCGGCGAGGATCAAGGTCGGGTTGGTAACGACCGCGCGGGCGACCGCGACGCGCTGCTGCTGGCCCCCCGACAGCTCAGACGGCCGGTGCTCGGCGCGGTCGGACAAGCCGACCGCTGCGAGCGCCGCTTCCGCTCGCCGGCGACGCGCGCGGCGCTCGACCCCGGCGTAGGCGAGTGGTAGCTCGACGTTTGCGATCGCGCTCGTGCGAGAGACGAGGTTGAAGCTCTGAAAGATGAAGCCGATCTTGCGGCTGCGCAGATCGGAGAGGTCATCCTCGTCCAGGCTGTGCACATCCAGCCCGTCGATTCGATAGCTGCCGCTCGTCGGAAGATCGAGGCAGCCGAGGATGCTCATCAGCGTGCTCTTGCCGCTTCCGGAGCTACCCATGATCGCCACGAAGTCACCGCGATCGATCCGCAGCGAGACGCGCCATAGCGCGCGAACGCGAATCTGTCCGAGCTCGTAGGTCTTGGTGACCTCGCGCAGCAGGATCGCCGGAGGTGGCTGGCGCTCAGCAGCACGCGTGGGGGCCTGCTCGTCCGCGCGCGGACGCATGACAAGAGGCAACTCGCGAGGCACGCGCGACTGCGCGGCCGCTCGCGTCCGCGGGGTCCGGGGCACGCGCATCAGCCGCCGGGGGGTCCGCCGCCCACGATGGCGCCGCCCGCGCCCAGCCCCGCGCCGCCGAAGCGGGCGCCGAGGCGTGACCTCGCGCCCGTTTTGGATGAGCCTGTCGCCGAGCTCGGCAGGACCACATCTTCTCCTGCCCTCAGGCCGCTGAGGATGATCGTCGAGCTATCGCCCGCGAGGCCGGTCAGGACGCTTTGACGTGCCCGCTTGCCGCTGCGCAGAACCGTCACCGCGCCCGCCGAGATCGCGCTGCTCGGCACATTCAGGCCTTCGGCCTGCTTGACGACGACTTCGGCCGTGGCGCTCATGCCGACTTTCAACCGCGCTTGCAGCTGATCGAGCTGAAAGGTGACGTCGTAGCTCACCACCCCGCTGCTGCTCGTGGCCAGCGGGTCGACGCCCAGCACGTGCGCGGCGAGCTTGCGAGCGCCGAGCGCTTCGATTGTCACGGTCGCGATCTGCCCGACCCTCACGTTGCCGATTTCGGACTCGCTGAGCGGCACGACGAGTTGCATCGAGCTGAGGTCGCTCAGCACCGCAAAAGGCGAGGAGCCTGCGGCGGCGCTGGATGCGGATTCTCTGGAGCTGCCCTGGGATGCGGCACTACCGGTCGCGCCTGTCGCGGAGCCGGCGCTTGAGGAGTCGCTCGACGTGGACGCCTTGCTCGTGCCCGTCGCAGTGACGGTTTCACCCACTTCGCCGGAGAGCTCGACGATGGTGCCATCCTCGGGCGCGTAGAGCTTGCTGTCCTGGACGGCTTGTTCGGCGCCCTGAACGGTGAGCTTGTCGCTCTTGACGGCGGCACGCGCGGAGGCGAGGTTAGCCGCGCGCGTCGCCGGGCTGAGGCTGGAGCTCGAGGAGGCCGAGCTGCTGTTCGGGCGTGAGCCTGCGGAGGAGGATGTGCTCGTTGTGGGCGTCCCCGTCGTGTTGCCCTTCTTGGTTGCTGCTTTTGTCGGCGTGGCTCTGTTCGTCGGCGCGACGGTTGGTGTCGCAGTTGCGCTCGGGCTGCTCGTAGGGGCTGCGGTCGTTTGGGCGCGCGTCGGTGCGCTCGTGTCGGCTGCGCTTGCTCGTGCGCTCGCGCTGGTGGCGGTCGCTTCCGAGGAGGTTTCACCTTCGCTTTCTTGCTCCTGTGCGAGGTTAGCTTCGGCGGCCTGGAGACTGGCCTTCGCCTGCTGGAGAGTGACTTCAGCGCTCTCTGGGTCGAGCGTCGCAAGCAGTTGGCCCTTGACGACCTGCTCGCCTTGGGTCACGTAGATGTGCGTGACGGTCCCGGCCGCCTTGAAGCCAAGGTTGAGCTGGCTGGAAGCCTGGATGTTGCCGCTCCCCGACACGGTCGACTGCACGACGCCCCGCTGCACGGGTACCGTCCTGGTGCTGCTCGTCGTGCTCTGCGAGGCCTGTCCGACCGTCGTGTAGGCGACGACGATCGCGCCTATGCACAGGAGGCCGAGGGCGAGGTTGAGCAGGGGGTGTTCGTTGAGCGTGGCCACGGCCTAGCTCTCCAGGTCAGCGGCTGGCGGCGCCGGTGATCGGCAGGTGATCGTGCTCGCATGCTCGGGCAAACAGCGAGCATCGAGCCGCCATCGAAGCGGCGCCTAATCGCTTTGTAGGAAGAACGTACGAGTCGTGATGCGGATGAGAGGACTCGCACCTCCACCGGCTTTCCCGGATACGGACCTGAACTGTGCAGCACGCGTCCTGATGCGTCCGCCAGCGTCCAGATCGTCCGCTCTGGCCGGGTTCCAGACGCATCGGACACAGCGGACGATATGACTGTGTTGCCACGATTGCATCCAGGCTCGGCAGCTAAAAGTATTCTGCGCTCTTCTTTACGCGGCGGCGTGGTTCGAGTCGCGGATCTCGAGAGGTTCGCTAGTTGTGAGGTGACCTGCCCAGTGCATAAACCGGGTCAGATCACGGTCTCCGTCAAACCCAGGGCGGCTCACCAGACGCGTTGTGTCTCGTTGGTCGGGCAGGCTCGGGGGTTGTCGCACCGGTTTCTTTCTCGTCGTGGTCGACGAGGTTAGGCTGTTGTGATGATGCGGCTTTTGGAAGGTCGAGCGTGTCGTGAGTGAGGTCTTGCGGCTCGACGGTGTTTGGGCGTCGTTTGAGCGTGGACGCGACTGTGTCTCGGTCCTTGAGGACGTGTCGCTGTTTGTGGACGCGGGCGAGGTCGTTGCCGTGGTGGGCGGTGCTGGTCAGGGTAAGACGACGCTCATACGGCTTGCGTCGGGAACGCTCGTGCCGGAGCGGGGTAGGGTCTGCGTGAATGGCATGGAAGTCGCGTGCCTCAAGGACAAGCAGTTGGCGCGTACGCTTGCCGGGGATGTTGGGCTTGCGACCGGTGCCGGGCCGCACGCTCGCATTACAGTGCGCGAGTACATCGAGATTGCCGCGGCAGCACCGAAAGACGGTAGGCGTCGTAAGTGGCGTCGGCTCGAGCGGCGTCGCATGGCGACGGCGGTGCTGGAGGAGCTAGGCATCAGCGAATGCGCGGGCCTGCGGTGGGAACACTTGTCGGACTGGCAGCGCGTGCTTGTCGAGTTCGCCCAGGCCGTCGTTGTGCGGCCGCGTCTGCTGCTCGTGGACGACATCGCCGACGGATTCGGCCTGGCGCAAAAGAAAACGATGATGGACCTGCTCGAAGGGTTCGCGCGTGAATGTGGCTGCGGTGTGTTCATGGCCGTTTCGGATCACGCATCCGCGTTGCGGGCTGTGCGCGTGTGGCAGTTGCAGCGTCGAGGTTTGCGCCTGATGGCGAATCACTCGGATCACGGTATGGGTGGGGATGAGCGTGGCGGTGTAATCCCGCTCCCTCGGCGGCGCTCGGATGCGCGCTAGCCACGGCCCCGTGGGCAGCGCACCTTGTGGGTAGAGGTCAGGCGATGACCGTCGGCGAACGTGAAGTGAGCGGCGAACGGAAATCCACCCTTGGGGCAGTGCAGTGGCAACACGATGCCGCTCGGCTGATAGGGGACGAAATGTCCGTGGGTGCGTTCGTAGTAAGTGATCCCGAGTGGCCCGATCGTTGAGCGTAGCTTCACGAGAGCGACGTCGGGGCCTTCGGGAAAGCTTTCGATCGTCGGCACGTCGATCGTGAGTGCGCCGCCGAACGGCGGTGGCGCTGACTGCAGAACGCCGTTGAAGATGCGTTCGGCGAACAGGGGCGAGTAGGCGTCGAGAAAGAACAGCAGGGCGATTTCGCCGTTCTGAAATGGCGCGAGGTAGACCGCTGTTAGGGCTTCCTCATTGACGCGATCGGCTCCGACTTGGACGGCGCCCGTCGCGGTGCCAAAGCCCATTAGTGATCGCGACGGGCAGCCGCGTGGCCCATGCGCTTCGAGCGTCGCGGGCGTGCAGCTCGCGTGGCCCAGCCCGCTTGCGAGGATGCCAAAGTCGCGCGGGTAGAGCAGGCTGATCTTTGTGACCGGCTGCGGGACGCTGCCGCCGGGGCCATCAAGGTCGAAGCCGAACTTGATGGTCGTGCCGCGGCCGAGCTGCTCGGGCATGAGCGCGACGTGCAGCTTCGCGGAGGTGTCGGCCCGACCCGATGCGGGTGCGGCCATGACCGCGGCGATGATGGCGCAGAGGACGCCGCGCAGGGCGCTGGCGCGACGCGCACGCACAATGTCAGTAGGAGAGCGTGCCCGTTGTCTGCATCACGGCTGCAAAGGTCGATCGGTTGAGCGTGCCGTAGAAGCCGCCTTTACCGTGGGCGTGGCGATAGCGGCCGGTTCCGCGTGTGACGGTCATCGTGCCCGCGAAGCTCGGTTCCGCGGGATTTCCTTTGGGTTTTCCCGCCCCTTCCCCGGAGATCGTTCCTCCTCCGCGCACGGTGATCGTGAAGCGAAAGATGATCGGGGCGCCGACGATGACATAGGCGCGCACGGTGCCAGGAATCGCGCCCTTAGCGTCGCCTTCCTCGAGGATGGCGTTGCAGGAGCAGTGGGCGCGGCGCAGATGTGCAGTGTCGACGGCGCGGAGCGTCCGGGCGGCGCGTGCGCGCACGGCCCCGAAGCTCGTTGGGGTCGCAGTGCTCGCGGCCAGCATGAGCAGCGCGGCGAAGCTCAAAGTTCGTGTGCGACGTCGGGTGGTGTGGATAACGGAACTCATTAGTCAAGAGGCAAACGGAGCGTGTCCTTAGGATCTAATCCATTCGAACTGTTAGATCGAACAACACTTTATATACGAATCCGGCTAGCTTTTGCGAGTGATGGCGCGTCCGCATTCAGACGAGCTGCCCGCCCACATGGCGGTGCTGGGGCTCGTGATCGAGCGACCGAATCAGACGGTCGCGTTCTACGCAAAGGCTGTTGCCGAGCGCTTCCCGCGCGCGGGCTTTGGACAGTCGACGGCGTATAACGCGTTGCGCCAGATGGAGCAGAGCAAAAAACCTCGTGTGCGATGCACGCGGCACGCGACGGGTGCGGATGCTTCGATGGATTTGTACGCCGCGATCCCTGAGGGACATGATGCGTTTCGCTCGTGGATGTTCCGTCCGCCGAACGTGATCCCTGCGGTCCGTCAAGCGCTCTATGGGCGCATTGAGCTGGCGCGTCTTGAGGACTTGCCCCAGCTGATCCGCACTGTTCGCGACGAAGAAGCGATTGCAACCGATCTTTACGCCGATGCAAGCGGGGAGTTGCGCAAGCACGAGATCAGGAAGAAAGGCGGCAAAGAGGGGCCGAAGTCACGAGCAGACTTTGAGCGGGAAATACATGAGACCTGGCGGTACGTCGGTCCGCTGCACTGGTCGAGTCGCGCTGCGCTCTGCACCGTCGTGCTGGAACGTCTCGAAGAAATCGCCGATCAGGCGGGCGTCGGCGTATCCAATCGCGCGCACGACGGTGAGGAGCGTGGTAGTGGCGCGCGTTGGCAAAGGCGCGCGAGCTAACGCCGTGGGCCGGCGCCGTGACTGAGGTCTTGCGCCTTGACGACGTGTCGATCGCGTTCGATCGCGGACCGGACCGCGTGTCTGTCCTTGAAGGCGCGTCGCTGTCGGTCGAGGCGGGCGAGATTGTCGCTGTCGTTGCCGCTGCGGGCCAGGGCAAGACGACGCTGGTGCGTCTCGCTTCGGGGACCCTGCCGCCAGATCGTGGTGTCGTCTCCATTGGCACCGTCGACGTATCGCGCCTGAAGGACCGGCAGCTTGCGCGCGTCCTCGCGAGCGACGTCGGGGTCGCCACAGGAACCGGGCCGGGCCTGCGCGTGCCAGTACGCCAATACGTCGAGATGGCAGCAGCCGCGCCAAAACATGGCGGGCACCGCCGATGGACTCGACGTGAGCGACGTCGGATGGTCAGCGCCATGCTGGACGAGCTCGACATCGCTGCGTGCGCCCCGCTGCGCTGGGAGGAGCTCTCGGACTGGCAGCGTCTCCTGGTCGAGCTGGCGCAGGCGGTCGTGGTGCGCCCGCGCCTGCTGTTGCTCGACGACATCGCGGACAGATTCGGGCTGCGCCAAAAACAGGAGCTGGCAGGCCTGCTCGAAGGCTTCGCGCGCGCGCACGAGTGCGGCGTGCTGATGGCAGTCGCCGACCACGGCGCCGCGGCACGCGCACTACGGGTATGGCGATTGCACCGTTGCAGATTGCAACTCCTTGCCGATCACAGCGGCGTCGATCCCGTCTCCACCGGAGACGTGATCCCGCTACGACGCGACGACGACGACGTTGTGCCACGCACGAGACGCCGCGATGCTTGAGACGCGTAATCTCGTCAAGCACTACAGGGTCGCCCGCGAACTGGTCCATGCAGTCGACGGCGTCTCACTTTCGATCGCCCCCGGCGAGTTCGTCGCGCTGTACGGGCCGAGTGGGTCGGGGAAGTCGACGCTGCTTGACCTCATCGCAGGCTTTCAGGCACCGGACGCGGGGCAGGTGGTCGTGGACGGCCGCGACATCGCGACGTTTTCCGAAAAGGAGCACGCACACTACCTGCTGCGAGTCGTCGGCATCGTCGGCGCTCTCAACGAACTGATGCCGGCGGCCCGAGCACGTGAAAACGCGGCGCTCAAGCTGTTGCGCACCAATCCCCGCCACGCCATGCAAGCGATCGAGCCGCTGCTTGCGGAGCTTGGTCTTGCCGAGCGCATGGATCAGCCGACAAACAAGCTGTCGATGGGGGAGCGCCAGCGCGTGATGATCGCGCGTGCCCTCGCGACCGAACCGCGGCTCATGCTTGCCGATGAGCCCACGGGCAACCTCGATACTCGCCGCAGCCGCGAGATCCTCAGGCAGCTCCGCAAGCTGTGCGCGTCGCGTGACATGGCGCTGCTACTCGCGACGCACGACCCACAAGCAGTCGCGTTCGCAGACTGCGCCTACGAACTGCGAGACGGGCGCCTGCACGAGTACAACCCTGACGGCGTTTTCCTTCGGCCGCGCGACGTGACGGCGGCGGACACCGACCGACCATGATGGGGCCCAGCGAGATCGTGTTCATTTCGCGCGCGCGGCTACGTGCGCGGGCTGTCGTCGTGCAAGAGCTGCTGGCGGTGCTCGGTATCGCCGTCGGCGTCGCACTTCTCTTTGCCAGCCAGGTCGCCTCGCAGAGCCTCGACGGTTCCGTGCGACAACTTGCAAGCCAGCTTGTCGGCGGCACGCAGTACCAGCTCGACGGGCGTAGCAGCGAGGGCTTTTCGGAAAGCATCGTCAGCGAAGTCCGTGCGTTGCGCGGAGTGCGCGCAGCATTGCCGCTGCTGGAGCAGGCAGCGACAGTGATAGGCCCAAAGGGGCGCGCGTCGATCGATCTCATCGGCGCCGATCCGCGGTTCGCGCGCATCGGCGGACCGCTGTTGCGCCAGTTCTCGGCGCGGCAGCTGACGAATCAGCACGCGATCGGGTTGCCCGATCAGATCGCGAGCGCGATCGGCGCGCAGGCGTTCCAGAACGCGACGCTGCAGGTACGCGGTCTCGACCGCGAAACGTTCATAGGCGCCACGCTCGGCGACAAGCAGGTCGGCAAGCTTGCCGACAGCCAGATCGCGCTCGCGCCGATCTCCTATGCGCAGCAGGTCACAGGGCGTGCCGGGCAGATCACGCGCGTGTTCGTCAAGGTTGATATGCAGAACACCGCAATTGCGCTCGCAGGGTTGCGCTCGATCGCGCTCACACATCACCTGAACCTTGCCCCTGCCGACAACGACGCGACACTGTTTGCCGTCGCGTTTGGTCCGGCTGAACAGTCCGAGGGCCTCTTCAGTCTCATCAGCGCCGTTGTGGGATTCCTCTTTGCCTTCACGGCGATGTTGCTGACAGTGCCCGAGCGGCGGCGCCTGATTGAGCTGATGCGCCGCCAGGGATACGAGCGCTCCGAGGTCATCCAAGTGCTGATCGTCGACGCGGTCGTGATTGGCGTGCTCGCATGCGCGCTCGGGCTTGCGCTCGGCGAGCTGCTGTCGATCGAGGTCTTTCGCGCCGAACCGGGCTACCTGTCGTTCGCCTTCCCAGTTGGCTCGCCGCGCATCGTGACGCCGCTGGCGGTGGCCGAGGCAGTATGCGCGGGATTGCTCGCTGCGCTCGTCGGCGTGCTCGCGCCGCTGCGCCACATTCTTGCTCGACCGCTGCGCTCACAGGTCTCCCTCGAACAGCCCGTGCGGGGGTGGAGCGTCGTGCGCTTTTCGGGCGGCGTCTTCTGTCTCGCCATCACGACCGTGGTCCTCATCTTCCGTCCGTCGGCTGCGCTCGGCGGCAGCGTCGCATTGGTGCTTGGGATGCTCGCGCTGTTGCCTTTGTTGTTCGACACGTCTATCGCGGGTGTCGAGCGAGCGCTGCGTCCTCTCGGCTGGACGTCGATTCGGCTGGCGGTCGCCGAGTTGCGTGATCCGCTAACACGTGTGCGCTCTCTCGCGGTCGCCGCGACAGGCGCCATCGCCGTGTTCGGCAGCGTCGCGATCACCGGGGCTCAACACAACCTCGAACACGGCCTCGATCGCACGGCGCGCGAATGGAATCGTGCGGCGGACTTGTGGGTCTCTCCGCCGGGTGACGCGAACACGCTGGGCACGACCGCGTTCCCGACGACGATGACAAGCAGGCTGCGGAGACTCCCCGGCGTACGCAGCGTCGGCGTGTACCGGGGCAGCTTTCTCGACGTCGGGCATCGGCGCGTGTGGGTGATCGCGCCACCCCCAACCGCGACGCAACCCCTACCGCCGCAACAGCTCACAGTCGGAAACATCACGCGGGCGAATGAGCGGCTACGCACGGGCGGATGGGTGATCCTCTCCGAAGCAGTCGCCTCCGAACTGCACCTACAGATAGGCGACCTGTTCAAGCTCCCATCGCCGCAGCCGACGACGTTCCGCGTCGCCGGACTAAGCACGAACGGTGGCTGGCCGCCAGGCGCGATCGTGATGAACTCCAACGACTATGCACACGCTTGGGACTCGACAGCGGCGAGCGCGCTGACGATCGACACGACCGCGGGTGCGTCTCCCTCGCAAGTCAAGGCTGAGGTCGTGCGCGCGCTCGGCCCAAGTAGCGGGCTGGCCGTCCAGACCGCGGCCGAGCGCGAACACCTGTGGACGAGCATCAGTCACCACGGGCTTGCTCGGTTGACAGAAATCGCGCTCCTCGTGCTTGGCGCAGCGATCATTGCTATGGCTGGCGTGATCACCTCGATGATCTGGCAGCGGCGCGAGCGGATCGCGAACATTCGCCGTCAGGGCTTCACGCGGGCAGAGGGATGGCGCATATTGCTCGTCGAGAGCATGATGCTTCTGTTTACAGGCTGCTCGATCGGCGCTGTGTTTGGCTTGTACGGGCAATTGCTGCTGTCACATGCTCTGAGGAGTGTCACCGACTTTCCATTGATCGTGAGCCTGGGGCCGCTCATCGCGCTTACGAGCGTGGCGAGCGTGAGTGCTTCCGCGCTTGTAATTGTCGCGGTACCCGGATACTTCGCCTCTCGTGTGCGTGCGACGATGGTCAAGCCGGCGTAGGCTCGCACACGGCAGCGTCAACATCGCGACGGCGTGGGCGCTCGTTCGCGCTGTCTGCCGCGAGCTGACTTGGGGCTTGCGAGGCTGCGCGCGCGAGGTTACGCGATGGCGTGCGCTGGCCGTCCTTGTTCCCGACGACGCGCTGCGCTGCGACGCCCTAGAGGTGATCGAACACAAGCGCGGCAACCTCGACGGCGCAGTCCTATTCACCACGATCGCGCAACGACGCTCTCACGATCTGCTCCGTGTGCTCGTCGCATTCGAGTTGCTCGCCGACTTCCTCGACTGTGCGAGTGAGCGCGGCGCGTTTGTCGGCATCCTGAACGGTCTGCAGCTTCACCGCGCGCTTATCGAGGCGCTCGATCCGCGCCTGCCGCTCTCTAACTACTACAGCTACCACCCCTGGTCCGACGACGGCGGCTTCCTCGAAGCGCTCGTCCAGGCGTGCAGAGAGGCATGCTTGCGTCTGCCCTCGTTCGATGTCGTACGTCCGTTCATCGCGCACGCTGCGGAACTCGCACAAGTTCTTCCCTTGAATCACGAGGAGGACCCCGTGCTGCGCGACGGGCTGCTGCGCGCGTGGGCGCGGGCCCACTTCGCTGATGACCAAGGTCTCGCGTGGTTCGAGTTGGCCGGCGCCGCAAGCGCCTGGCTGACAGTCCTCGCGCTCCTAGCGCTCGCCGCCGAGGAGACCTGCGACGCCGCCGACGCGCACGCGACCTATCACGCATACCTCCCCTGGATCTCACTTGCCGGCACGCTGCTTGACAGCTACGGCGATCAAGACGTTGACTCCAGCGATGGCGCACATCGGTACGTCGGTCACTACGACTCTCCAGACGCCGCTGCACACCGCATCGGCGACGTAATCTGCCGATCGCTCGCGGAGACGTCGTCACTACGCCACGGCGCGCGCCATCGCGTGCTCGTATGCGCGATGGCGGCGATGTACCTCTCGAAGAACAGTGTGCGCGCACCCGCGTGGCGAACGCAGACGCGCTCGCTCATCTACTCCGGGGGGCCGCTGACACAACTCCTCGTTCCCGTACTACGCGCATGGCGCATCGTGCACCACCAACAGGCCAGATAGGAGAGAGAAGAATGCAATCAGCCAACGGAGGTCGCGAATGGTCCCAATCGCGCGACGTCCTCCCGCCACGAGCACCACTGCCGTCTCCGGTGCAGACGTATGCGTTCTGGCGTGACCCGCACCGCTACCTTCGACGGTGCCGCCGACAGTGCGGCCCGACGTTCACAGTTCGCCCGCTCGGCAAACCGCCGCTGGTCTTCATGTCGCACGTAACCGACATACGGGCGATCGTGACTGCACCACCGGACGTGCTGCGTCCTGGTGAAGGTGGGGGAGTCATCGCACCGCTCGTCGGGCACGATTCGTTCATGCTGGCCGATGGCGAGCGCCATCTGGAAGGTCGGCGAGCGATCCTCCCCGGATTTCCCCGCGAGCGCGTCAACGAGCGCAGCGAGGAGATACGTGCGATCGTCATGCGCGAAATCGCATCATGGCCGCTGAACCGGCCCGTCGCGTTGCACTCGCGGCTACGGGCGCTGACGTTGCGGGTCATCCTTCAGACGATCTTCGGGGCCGAGGATGAGCGCCTCGAGCAGCTGCATCGTCGACTGCTATCGATGTTCTCAATAACAGCGAGCTTGACGCTGCACATGCCGGAGCTTCGACACGCGCCACCGTGGAGACGTCTCTGGCGCCAGTTCCTTAAAGATCGCCGCGACGTCGAGGACATGCTTTCGGAACTGATCGTCGACCGTGCGCACAGCAGTGTAAGCGACCGTGGACTACTCGCAACGTTGATCGCGCCGAGACACGTCGAGCATGGCGCCAGCGCGTTCGCCAATCCGAGCTCCACGATCATGTCGCTCATCCTTGCAGGCCACGAGACCACGGGCTCAGAGCTGGCGTGGGCCATACAACTACTCGCACATCATGGGCACGTAAGACGACGCCTAATACGCGAGCTGGACCGCGACGGTGACGACTACCTCGATGCCGTCGTCAACGAGGCGTTGCGACATCGTCCGGTGTTCTTGTTCACAATCCCGCGCGCCGTCGCCAAGGCGATCGATGTCGGCAGACGCACGTACCACCCGCCTGTGCACCTCGTCGGCTGCCTACATCTAATGCAGCACGACCCGACGGCCTACCCCGAACCGGAAAGCTTCCGGCCGGAGCGTTTCCTGGACGCTCCCCCAGACGCCGATGTGTGGTTGCCTTGGGGAGGCGGTCGCAAGCGATGCCCTGGCCGGCACCTCGCAACACTCGAGATGCGAACCGTCCTTCGCACGTTGTTCGAGCGGCTTGACGTAGAGCCCGCGCACGCGCGAATGGAGACAGCACGCTGGCGCACCGTCATCGTCACGCCCGGTGCAGGCTGTCGCGTCGTGCTGCGGGCGCGTCGCACAAACGCCCTTGATTCCTCGCTCGCGAGGCGTCATTCATAAAACAATGTTTCTATTTATTTAGGAAGGAAATCCCGAGCAGCCGAAAGTTGCGCCCGTCAAGATACGGACGCAATGACCCAGCGAAAGCCCCACGACCGAGAGACGCCGACACGGTTGGGCGACGAGCCCATCGTGCCGAGCACGACGGCGAGCGGCGCTCGCGGCGCTGCCCCACCACCATCACGCAGCCGGGTAGCGCGTAGGACTGGATCTGCCGGCGCCTCGGTGAGAGCGTCCCCAGCCTTCACCTATCGGTGCGAGCCCGGTTGCTGATGATCGGTCTACTGCTGCTTGCCTCGTTCCCGAGAGACGGCACCTATCTCGCCAACGGGGAGGTCGTTAGGCGGGTCGTTCTGAATCCGAGCACCGCGCACCGCTACGTCCAGACGCTTGTCGAGGTCGGCCTACTCGAGCGCGACCCAACCACACGACGGTACCGCCCTCCACAATGAGCGCTCGGGCTAACCGCGGCGCGAGGGCCGGCAGTGCGCTCGCCGCGCCCGGGGGCGAGGTGACGCTCACCTTGTCCAGTGCGCAGGTTCAGTCGCTCATCGAGCAGGCCACCGCACCGCTGGCGCTCGCCGAGGCGGTCACAAGCGTCGTGCCCGAGGTTGTCGGCTCGCTCCTGCGACCGTTGCTTAAGGACACCGCTTGCTCGCAGACCATCGTGCGGGCGCTGATCATCCTTGCGAGCTTCCCACCCGACGGCAGCGAGCGCGAGCTGACCGCCGTTGCCGCGGAGGCGGGGCTCGCGCCCGGGACTACCCACCGCTACCTGCACACCCTCACCGCTGCGGGACTACTCCGACGCGACAACGTCTCGCGTCGCTACCACCGACCCCGCCTCTCATATGCGACCAACTCCAAAAGTGTGTCTAAGGCTCATGGAGTCGCGGCGCGTGATTAGGCGATCTACGGTCCTCTTGGCCGTCCGCCTCGTCTCGGCTTGGAACCTCGAGACCCACTTGGTCGGGAGTCCTCTCGCTGACGTCCAACTCCAGTACGCCAGCGGTCGGTAGACCTCTATACAAGCATCCAGATAGCGAGGGATCTCGTGAAGCCCTAGGTAGTCGCGCTCGATATCTGGACCGACCTGGCCGCGGGCTTCGTCAAATGCTCGTGCTGACTGCTCCTCGTTTGGAGCGCTTGCGCCCAGATCCATCGAGCCAACGAACCTCCCAGCCGCTGCGATCGAATCGAACGCTCATCGGGCCACTCCCGGACTCCGGCCCTTGGCAACAGAAAGGGACTGATTTGCCAAATGACAACGTCCATTGCCCGTTGATCGCGCCACGACGCGGAGTCTACAAATCTGCCGATTTGCAGGGCTTTTGCTTCGATGCGCTTGGTAGGACAGCTATCGAACCCTTCGTCAAGCCTGGGGAGGGTGCTTGAAGGGTCCCTCGCGACACTCAGCCCGCCTTGATGCAATGTCCAAATCAGCACCACAAAAAGGCCGCATTTTGCGAGCGTCTACTGGCAAACGTACGCACGTTGCGAAAAAACAGAGCTAATTCCGGCCAGCGAACCAGCTAGAGATACGTGCCTCGGCGCTCACGATGCGTCGAGTGGGGTGAGCAAGGCAGCCCCCAGGCCAAGTGCTAGCAGCTCAAGCGCCTGGGGGCTGCCGACCTACGCGGCGAACTTTATTCGTTCGGTCGTGCCAAGGCTATACCCGAGAGTCGTCGAGAACGGCACCTACGCGGGATCATGCGCAGACTGCCGCTATAGGGAGCGCGGAGGTGTTACGCCACGCCAGCCAATCCCAAAAGCGCCGAGGCCACTCCTGTTGGCTGGGGGAATGCGCCTCGATCGGCACCAGGGCAGAGGCGGGTGCCCAGAATTAGTCCGCCTTGGGCGGCTTGGCGAGGGCGGCGAGTGCCGTTTCCAAGCGCTTGAATCCGGCTTGCATCTCTCGGCGTAGGCTCTGTAGCTCGCTGAGCACCTGGCCCTCGAAGGAAGCACCGCCGACATCACGACCCGCGAGCTTGAACAGCTCGGCGACATCGACGTCCAGAATCGTCGCTAGCTTGGCGATGACCTCATCAGCCGGTGGGCCATGCTCGCCGTTCTCAAGGCGGGAGAGGTTGCCAGGGCTCATGGGGATGCGCTCGGCAACCTGACGCTGGGTCAGCTTCTTGGCTCGTCGTGCCGAGCGCACGCGGGCACCAAAGGCATGGGCACGCTCGGCTTGAGACTCAGGGCGACGGATGGGCATACCCCACGCTCTACGCCCGCCCCATAGTCAATCCCTTGATACAGTTGCGCATTCTGCGCCATGCTCGCTAATGTACACGCCGCGTCATCCCCACAACAGCTTACGGGCGGTGCCTCCCCACGGGCATCGCCCGTAAGTCCGACAAGGAGACATAAGCCCGTGCCAGCGCTTTCGCTGCCGTTCCATCGACCACAAGGAGCGCTCCTCCCAATGACCCTACGCCTTGCCTGTTCGTCTGGCGCTGCCTTGGTGGCGGTGCTAGTTGCCTCCTGCCTGTCTGCTTTGGCCGCGAACGCTCATCCCCTCAAGCCTGCTGGCATGGTTATACCCGTCGAGACTTACTACAACATTATGCTGGAGGAGAACGCCAATGAGCCTCATCCGATAGGGCACGTCGAGGTACGGCCACGCCAGCTTGTGCTATCTGGCCCATGCGTATATACCAGCGAGGGCGTTAGTGTTTCACCCTCCAAAAGGGTAGACGATATCCCGGCAGGTCAGAGCACCACCTATTGCGCGCCGAAACCTGGCGGTCACACCAGCCACAGTTTCATACCTCGCGCCAAGCTCATCAATAATCCGTCGATGAACTTTCAGCCACTGCTAGACAAGCTCGGTACGCAGGCTGTCGAGTCAATTGGCCTCGCCTCCATCAGTCATGGCACCCCGACGAGCGTAACTATCAGCGTCAATCCTAAGCATCACACTGGCGAAGCTAACGTGTCCTATGCCCGCGGCCAGGTTGCACATGGCACAAAATCACTCAAGGAGCTGACATTTGCGCAGCATGACGGCAAAGAGGCGGTACGGGAAGTCTGGTACTAGCGATTAGCGTCCGCTGGGTGACGCCAACATAATCTTGCCGCCTTCCAATCCTCTGAACCGATAGGCTACATGCCATGATCAAGATACTTCGCACCGTAGCTCGTCTTGCAGTGCTCACACTTGCCCTTCCGGGGGCGCTGTGGACAGTACCGACATCAATTGGCGGCACGGCTGCCGTTGTCACGCCAACTGGCAACATCCTTGTCAGCGGATGTATGAGCATAACTCCGAGTGGAACAGTTGCCTGGAGTATGCTGTCAATTCTCCAACCTTCGGCTAGCTGCACTACTGGTATTGGCGATGCGCAAGGCAATTCCTATCTTCAGACCGTTGACTCGGCCTTGCATCCGATAGTGGAGTCATTCGACAGCTCGGGTAATGTTCGTTGGACGACCCCGACCGGAGGGTTTGAACCATGGCGGACTGGCCCGGTTGTTGGCTCCAATGGCAGTGTCTACTTCGCAGCGTGGAACGGCGTGACTTCAAAGGTTCTCGGCTTTGATGAGCAAACTGGCGTCATCACGCTCGACAAAACATTCTCTGATGTCACCGGCCTGTACGCTTATACCGGCGGTCTCGTCGTGGTAGACGCTGATAGTAGCGTTCACTATCTCGGTTACGACGGTACTGTGCAAAACTCATACACCACCGGCACACCAATATCTGCTTACCAAGCCTATAGCAACGCTGGCGGTGCTAGCGGTTCGGTCTTTCTGGCAGGGTACCCAGGAAGTTGTGGGGGTAATGTCAGCGTCGCCAAGTTCACACCGACTGGCCGTGCCTGGACGTGGACAGATACGACTGCGCGCAACTGTAGCTCGACTCTCTTGGCAGCAACACCGGACGGCGGCGTTATCCTGGCACGCGATGAGTCCGCGCCGAGTCCATCAGCCGACTTTACATCAATTGATTCTGCCGGCAGGTTCCGCTGGGATCATCACGCCGAAGGGCCGATTGGCCCGGCCAACGGCGGCGGAGTGTTGCCACCTACTGTCGATGTCAATGGTGTTGTCGCCATGCCGTCTGCATTCAATTATACGTGCCCGAGTGTCTCTGGAGAATGCCCCGGTGCACAGGTAGAGTTTGTGTCTCAGCAGGCCAACGTGCCAACGCTGCCTAAGATTCAAGTGACAGACCCTGCCGATGAAGGTTTTGGTCTAGACAGCCTAGCAACTGATAACGGGCGCGTGTATCTGGTAGGTCAAACCTCATTCGCCCCGCAGTTGCTGTCGGCTTTCTCGGTGCCAGGACTGGCTATGGATTATAGGTTGGCGTTGCAGGAGGCGTTGACGGGAGGTGGCGTCTCTACGCCGCCGGTGGACTCCTCCGGCGATCTGGGCTCGGGCTCCCTCAGCGGATTGTCACCGGGAAGTGGAGGCGGTGGTCAGAACGCTGCTACGTCTAATATATGTAGTTCTGTACATGGAAGTATCGCTAAGAGGCTTCTCGCAAGTTTGAAATGCACAGCGATTCAGAGCAAGCTCGCGGGGGAGTGTGCCGCAGCTGTGGCCGCGATTATTTTGCCCCAACTCAGAAGCATCAAGGCGCTAAAGACCACCAAGGGTCTCTACGACCTGCGCAAGGTGAAGAAGTCGCTTAGACCGCTTGCCAAGCTGTTCAACAACCTAAAGACATTCAAGTTTGGACCCAAGGCACCCGCCGGGTTCAAGACCGGCGCGGATGTCATCAAGAAGCTCAAGGCCGCACGCACGGCTTACGGCATCCTAAAACTACTTCCCGATCTCGCCAAGGCCCTCTCCTCGACTGACTTCAGTGAGATTGCGCTTGATTTGGATAAGTATTTTCACCTTACACCCTGCGTAGAGGCCGTTGCAAACGCCCTTGACTAGAATGTGGCCGAGTTAGTGTCTTCTAGAAGGGCCGAGAAGACGTCCTACGACTGAAATAACGAGTAATGCTATAAATCCAAATATCATAAATCCCGTATCACCGAAATACCATGTCGGGGGCAAGGGCAGTAAGAGAAATAACACGACCACGAACACACCAATCGGCGCATAGTAACTCGGCCTAATCCCCCGTATCCTGTAGTCCTTGCGAATCGAGCGCTTACGCAATCGGCCACGCTGGGATTTTTGTACCATTAGCTTTAGTATGCGACTGAGACAGGCATTATGTCAAGTTCACGCCTGGCAGCCAAATCGTGCCTCCTACTCCTCAACATCCGCCCTCTGCCCCCGCACCATGACCAACACATCCAACCCCAACTGGTAGCTATCGGGAAAGCACAGCGCCCCGTCCGCGTCCACCATCTTCCAGTAGGCGATGCTCGAACAGTCGTAGGTTGGAGCCTTGAGCCAAGCCGTGATTGCACCCACCGCTCTCGGCTCCGTGTCCGGTATGTCCGCGAACCGCAGCGAACTAATCAAGCCCGGCCCCGTGAGTGGCCCCTGCCGTTCCAGCCGCCGCCCCTTCCACGGCACCTTGCCGCTGTTGCGCACCGTCCAAGTCTGCTCGAACACTTGGCCCGGCTCCATCAGTGAGCCGTGGGGGATGGTGTCGCCCACAAAGGTTGAAGCGTCACCCGGGATTGCTCGCTTGAGCTTTGGCCTCCGACCGCCCGCTCGACGCCGTTCCTGCTCCGGGGCACTCTCGGCGACCTCGAACAAGCTGAGCAACAGGCCGTCCGCCTCAAACGTGTCCTCGTAGAACTGCACCAGCTCCCGACTCGGCTTGCTGCCTTGCTCCACGCGGGAGATATGGCTCGGGCTACAGACGAAGGCATCAGCTACCTGCTTGGCCGTCCAGCCGTGCATCAGGCGCTGCTTCTGCATTGACCAACCCAGCACGGTCTTGGGCTGCCGGGGCACGAGATGAGGCGGCAACTGTGGGCGCGGCATAGCTCCCCAAGAATTGCAGGTTGGTCAATAACTCGGGCGTGCTCAATGCTGCGGTTCAGCCGCCAATTGGCGGACCCGTGAACCGAAAGGAAAGACCACGCCATGTCCAATCTTGTTCGCCGCACACCCAGCCCACCAGTCATCCAACCCGACCCCCGCCTGAACAGCCAAGTCGCCGAGGCCGAGCGGGTCGGTATCGCGGCGGTGGCTCGCATCCAGGCGGGAGCCTTTGCCACCTCGGTCGCCTTGCAGAACGCCACCATGCTGTCCAGAGCTGCAAATGCGGCTTTCAAGGTCAGCCCGATGGGCGAGGACATCTATCAGGCGATCTTCATGGCCTACGGTTCGCTGGCCGTGACTGAGATCCAAGCCCTGACGATGCAGGACAGGGGGCGGTCGTAATGATCGGTGCCCTGGAGGCAATCTTGTCTGTGGTCGGTTTCATCGCCCTAGTCCTCTGGCTCATCGGCTGGCAGGCACTGCGGCGCGTGCCTAATCCGCCACCACCGACCGAACCAGACCTCGCGGCTCCTTACCGCGAGGGCCTGCACGCTGCTGTCCGCTTGCAGGCGGCGGCTCAGGACATGGAGCAGCAACTCTATGTCGAGGCCGTGCGGCACGCCGAAGCGAACGAGAGACAAGAGCCCTGATGCACAGCAACCACAAGCTCATTGAGCAGGTCATTGTCGGCCTGGTTGCGGCGGCCATTGCCGTTGATGTATTGGCGAATGAGTTGCCGCGTCTCATGCCCTATGTCCTGATCCTAGCTGTGATTTTCGTCATCGTGCGACTAGTTCTCTATCACACGAGGCAATGGTGAATTATCAGGGGTCAATCTTCTTGTGGTTACGGGCGTCGTATCGGTGTTGTGAAATGCACAAGCAGTATTGACTGAAACGTCAAACCATTATTTACTAGTCGTTCTCCCGGTATTGCCATAAGCAGTCCGCCGGTTCGGTTTTAGGACGTATTGCTCGTCATGTAGATGAACGCCCCCCTGCGGGGTGTCGGGCTTTTGCGTGCCAAAAACCGCCGGTTCGTGGAGAGAAGGGAGGTTCACTATGAGTAGAACCTATCATCATGGAAAAGATCGCCAGCTTAGAGTGCGAGGTATTCGACGGCCAACTGACTTGCGGCGCTTGGCGCGTGCCCTGATCGAGTTGGAGTACAGCCAAGCGCAGGCCGAAGCGGCGGCGGAGGCCGAGCATCAGCAGCAAGCGAAGCGCAAGGCAAAGCGCCCGAAGCGTGGCGGCCCGGATCGGGAGGGGGCGTGAAGTCACCGTCGTTTGCGTGGTATCGCTTGACCTGGCCGCGCGAGGTCACGCCGGAGCAAGTCGAGCAGGTTTGTCATCTGCTGGCAGCCAGTAGCGCGCAGCCAGTGGTTATGGAGACGGTCGGCTTGCCCGGCCGGGTTGAACATCGCCTGGCGCTGCCCGAGGCGCGGGCGACGGGCCTGGTTGACCAGCTCCGCGCGGCCCTGCCTGGGGTAAGCGTGGAAGGAGTTGAGGACCGAGAGCCGAGCGTGAAGTACGCGGTTGAGCTGCGTCTGTCCACCAAGCGCCGACCGCTCGACAGTGACGATCCGGCAGGCGTCAGCCGGGCGCTGCTGACGGCGTTGGCGGGCGTCACACGCGGCGAGTCGCTGACCCTGCAATGGGTGCTGGCTCGGTCAATTGCGGCAATGGCCGTACCGAACCAGCTAGGGGGCTTGGGCCGAGAGTCATGGCTGGGCGCGCTGCTGCTAGCTCCGTTCGGAGCACCGGGCACCGCTGATGTCGAGGTGCGGAACGCGCTGCGGGCCAAGCGGGGTACGCCCGGCTGGCAGGCCGTGGGGCGGATCGGCGTTACGGCGGCGTCGGTGGTCCGCGCTCGGCTGCTCGTCGGGCAGGTCGTGGGGGCGCTACGCACCGCCGAAGCGCCGGGTATCCGCTGGGCGGTGCGCTCGATCAGTGCCGAACAAGTAACGGCCGCACAGGCGAGTTGGCGACGGCCATTGCGTCTCAACGTGCGCGAGCTTGCCGTGGTCGCAGCCTTCCCGATGGGCGCGACTGGCGAGCTGCCGGTGGAGACGATCGGCAGTCGGGCAGTCGCGCCGAGCGAAGCGATTCCGCGTCACGGACGGGTCGTTGGGCGGGCCAGCTTTCCAGGCCGGGAGCGCCCGCTGGCGCTCGCGCCTGCCGATTCGCTGCGACACCTGCACGTGCTGGGGCCGACTGGCGTCGGTAAGTCAACGCTGCTCCTCAATCTCATTACGCAAGACATGGCCGCCGGGCGTGCGGTAGTGGTCATCGAGCCCAAGGGCGACCTGATCGCTGATGTACTGGCTCGCATCCCGCCTGAGCGGATCAAGGACGTGGTGCTGCTCGATCCGACCGACACGGAGCGGCCAGTTGGGTTGAATCCGCTGGCCCGCGATGGTCGCTCCCCCGAGCTAGTGGCCGATCAGCTGCTTGGCACCTTGCACTCGCTGTATGCCGCGCATTGGGGGCCACGGACGCATGACATTCTCGGCGCGTCGCTGCTGACCCTGGCCCGCGTGCCGGGTATGAGCCTGGCGGCGCTGCCGCTCCTGCTGACGGATGCGGGCTTTCGGCGGCGAGTGGTGCCGGGTGTTAGTGATCCGATCGGCCTGGGGCCGTTCTGGAGCGCCTATGAAGCCTGGAGCGAGCAGGAGCGAGCGACGGCCATTGCGCCAGTGATGAACAAGCTACGGCCGCTGCTCATCAGGCCCGAAATGCGGGCCGTGATTGGGCAAGCGCCGGGCTTTGAGCTGCGGCGAATCTTTACGGAGCGCAAGATTCTGCTGGTCGATCTGAGCAAGGGTGTGCTTGGGCCAGAGACCTCGGCGCTGCTCGGCAGTTTGGTAGTAGCACAGCTCTGGCAGGCCATTCTCGGCCGTGGTGCGATTGCGCCGGAGCGGCGGCATCCGGTCTTGGTCTACGTTGATGAGTTTCAGGACTATTTGCATCTGCCGCTCAGCTTCGCGGACGCGCTGGCCCAGGCGCGGGGGTTGGGCGTCGGCTTTACGCTGGCGCACCAGTACGCGCATCAGCTGGGGCCGGATATGCGCTCGGCGGTGCTTGCTAACGCCCAGTCGCGGATTGCCTTCCGGCTGGCGAGCGAGGATGCGCGGTTGCTGGCGCGAGACAGCGCCCTTGAGGCTGAGGACTTCCAGAGCCTCGGCGCGTTTCAGGGCTACGCGCAACTCGTGGCAGCGGGAACGGTACAGCCGTGGTGCAGTGTCGCAACCCTGCCGGGAGCGCCGATGCTCAGCGATCCGGCGGTGGTGCGGTCGGCATCGCGGGCGGCTTACGGCGTCACTCGCGCCGAGGTCGATGCCGAGCTGTCGCAGCTCCTTGGCGGTCGCCAGGGTGCGGGCGACGATCTGACGCCGCGGCGGCGTGACCGTGGGAGTGAGCAATGAGTGGGTGTCGTATCGCTCGTCGTGTCGCGTTGCTGGCACGGGTGCGAATGGGCTGCGCTGACGCTGGGCGCGCGCCAACTTTGGTCACGAAAGTCTTTGACTGGTCGTCTCAGACTTTCCGGTGGGCGGGCGGTGGCGGTGGCCGGCGGCAGGCGGTTGCACGGCGAGGCTGGGGTGGGAGCTATCCCACAAGGGTCGGGTTGTGGCGCGGCGGCGGGGGCACGCGTCGGATCGCGTTGCGGGGCGCGCGCCTCACAACACCTTTCGTCGTCTCCCCTTTTGTCACGAATGAGTGGTGTTGGGAGGTAGCGCAGTGAGGGGCGCGGTAGCGACGCGCTCCTACGTGTCGGCGCGGGGGGTGACGCGGTGGCGTGAGCGCCTATCGGCGCGCGATCTGGCAATCATCCGGCAAGTGGGGGAGCTGCGGCTGATGAGTGCCCGCCAGATTGAGGCGATCCACTTTGCTGAGCATGAGACTGGCGCGGCGGCGATGCGGGCGCGGCAGCGGGTGCTGGCGCGGCTGGTGCGCGACGGACTGCTGATCTCCTTGGAGCGCCGGATCGGCGGTGTGCGGGCTGGCTCAGCCGGTTTGGTGCTGGCGCTCGGGCCGCTGGGTGGGCGGGTGCTCAGTTTGGAGGGGCCACGGCGGCGCGCGCATGAGCCGGGTCTGCGCTTTGTTGATCACACGCTGGCCATATCTCAGCTCATCGTGGACATAACCGTGGCTTCGCGCCGGGGGCTGCTCGATGTTTTGGAGGCTCAGGCCGAGCCGCGCTGCTGGCGGGAGTTCGGCGGATTCGACGGGCGGCGGCTGCGGCCTGATGCATTCCTGGCGCTTGGTAGTGGTGACTATGAGCTGCGCTGGTTCATTGAGATAGACAGAAGTAGTGAGAGTCTGCCGGTGATCGTGCGGAAGTGCCAGCTCTATGCCGACTACTACCAGTCCGGCAACGAGCAGGCAGCGCATGGCGGTGTGTTTCCGCGTGTCTGTTGGATCGCGCCGGATGAGGTTCGTGCTGAACGTGTACGCCGGGCGATTGCGCGGGATCGGCAGTTGCGCGTGCAGCTATTTGTAGTGACAACTGCTGAGCTGGCTTTGGACGTGCTACGTGAGATGACAGTGTGAAATTCGTTTTCACTTTTTTACTGCCTGTGGTACAATTAACAACGCTATCGGGTTACATTTATGTGAAGACAATGACGGTGAGGTGTCTATGGCAGTAGCCGCGCAGGTTGACCGTATCGAAGGCGACCCGGCTGTTATTTACTTGCGAGTGTCTAGCAAGGAGCAAGCCGAGAAGGGCGGCGAAGCTGAGGGCTACTCTATCCCTGCTCAACGGGAAGGCTGCAAGCGTAAGGCGGCCAGTCTGAGTGCTGCCGTGATTGAGGAGTTCGTGGAGCGCGGTGAGTCCGCAAAGACAGCTGATCGGCCGGAACTACAGCGCATGTTGGCTTACGTGGCCGAGCACCGCGTCAAGTACGTCATCGTCCATAAGGTCGATCGCCTGGCACGCAACCGGGCCGACGACGTAGCAATCAACATGGCGATCCGGCAGGCCGGGGCTGAGCTGGTCTCGGTCTCCGAGAACATCGATCAGACGCCTTCGGGTCTGCTGTTGCACGGCATCATGAGTTCGATTGCTGAGTTCTACTCGCGCAACCTTGCTAATGAGGTGATCAAGGGCACGGTGCAGAAGGCCAAGAACGGCGGCACGCCCGGTCGAGCGCCGACTGGATACCTAAATGTCCGTCAGATGCTCAACGGCCGCGAAGCCCGCACGGTCGAGATCGACCCGCTACGCGGCCCGCTGATGGCCTGGGCTTTTGAGGCATACGAGACCGGCGAGTGGACAATCCGGCGGCTGCTGGCTGAGCTGACAGCGCGCGGGCTGACGACTGCACCGGGCCAGCGAGGCGGCAAGCCGCTGGCTGTCTCGCATCTGCACAAACTGCTGCGCAATCCCTACTACATGGGCATGGTGCGCTATCGGGGGGTGATCTATCCGGGCAGGCATGAACCGCTGGTGACGCCGGAGACCTTCCGGCACGTCCAAGAGCTGCTGACCGCCAAGCATCTGAGCGGCGAGAAGGACCGCGAACACCCCCATTACCTCCGAGGGAGCATCTACCGCGGCCAGTGCGGCAGTCGGCTAATCGTGACCTATGCCAAAGGCAAAGGGGGCACCTACCCGTACTTCATCTGCATTGGACGGCAACGCGACAAGACGAGCTGTCGGCAGCGGGCAATCCGCATAGACCAGGCCGAGGACGCCATAGCCGCACATTACGGCACGGTGCAGCTTCCCGAGCGAGAGGTTGCCGCGCTGCGGGCCTTCCTTGGCGAAGAACTATCCAAGCTCCGTCTTGACGCTGAGCGCGAACGCAAAGCACAGGAGCGACGGCTCGGCAAGCTCAAAGACGAGCGCAAGACGTTGCTTGACGCCCACTACGCCGGAGCCGTACCGCTCGACTTGCTCAAGAGCGAGCAGGACCGCCTTGCGTCGGCCATCGAAGCCATCGACGGGCGGCTGACCGAGATAGCGGCTGACTTTAGGAAAGCCGAGACGAATCTGCAACGTGCTCTGACACGGGCCGGAGACTGCGAGGGGGCGTACCGCGAAGCCTCGGACAGGATGAGGCGGCAGTTCAATCTCGCGTTCTTCAAGCGGCTGCTGATCGATGACAACTACAGCGTCACGGGTGAGCTGGCCGAGCCGTTCGACGTACTGCTCGGCGAGGAGCTACGCCGAGCCGTTGTCGCACAGGCCGGCGACGAGCTGCTAGACGCCATTGAGACAGCCGAGCGACAGCGGGTCATCGGAGGCGAAGGTCAGCGCAACGAGGAGCGCCCACGCGACCCTGAACGGGTCATCGTGGGCGCTGGAACTTCTGGCCCTTCTACGGGCCGGGGTTTGAGTGCGAAGACTTTGGTGCGGATGAGAGGACTCGAACCTCCACCCGGTTTCCCGGACACGGACCTGAACCGTGCGCGTCTACCAATTCCGCCACATCCGCGTGCTGGTGGGGATGCGAAGATATCGCACCCGCCGCCGGCGGGCCCTCGGCAGCGGAGGTCAACCGGCTGCGTAGGGGCAGCAGAGGTGCTCGCTGGAAGTTGAGTGAGGCACTTTGCTAGCCTCGAGTCCTCGCAAAGCCTGCCGCTATCGTCCAGGGGACTAGGACGCCGCCCTCTCATGGCGGAAACCCGGGTTCGAATCCCGGTAGCGGTACTCAGAAAGCGCCCAGAGAACTGGGCGCTTTTGCGCCAATATGCTCAACGGCGTGAGAGGACTCAAGGAGCGGCTCAGCTCCTACAGAATTACCCTCGTGGGCTGGCTCGTCATCGTCGTGGTGGCGGGTGGACTTATCGTGGCCGAGGTCGGGCCAACTTCGGCGCAGAGGCCCGCATTCATCCTGGCCGTTGGAGTGCTTGGTGTGGCGCTGCTCGGCACCGTGTCCGGTGGAGGGTTCGGGCGTTCCGCCAGGACACTTGCCGATCGCCGTGCCGAATTCGAGCCGTTGCAGAGAGATGCTCACGACGATCCCGCGGAGCCGGTCACGGATGCGGATGCGTGGCAGCGCGAGCGCGAGCGTCGGGCCGCGCGGGGTCGCTAGCGACGCGCGCGAGATCGAGCAGGCGAGGAGCCCACGCTCGGGGTATGCTCGGGCACGTGGCTCAAGGCGACCGACAGATTCCCGAGAAGGATCGCTGCCCCGTGTGCACGGGCGCCGGCTGGACCTGGTGGACGCCGGAGGCGGGGGAGAGGGCAAGTGGATCGTCTGCCGCGAGTGCATCGGCACGGGCAGAGTTGACCAGAAGGGCCGCAAGCGGCTGAAGCCCGAAGACCCCGCGGCCTGAGTCGAGCGCAGGCGGCCGCGGGGTTTCAGGGCGGCCGGGAGCTGGAGAATGAGATCAGCTCCTGCGGCCGCCCCCTACCCGGACGACCTGACTGGCCTTCCGCGCTCGCTATCGGCGTGCAGTCGGCGGCGCTTGAGTCCCGGTTGCGTCTGCGCTGCTTGCTCGCTATAGCGTCTCAGCGATGGTTACCGCGATTGAGCTCAGGGAGGGGCGGCGTATTCACATCCGCCCCCTCGAGGCATCCGACCGCGACGCTCTGGCACAGGGTTTTGAGCGCCTGGGCCCGCAGTCGCGCTACATGCGCTTCTTCGCGCCCGTGGTGCGCCTGACGCAAAGCCAGTTGGAGTACCTCACCGACATCGACCATCACGATCACGAGGCGCTCGTCGCGGTCGATGAGCAGACGCGCAACGGCGTTGGCGTCGCGCGCTACGTGAGGATCGCAGAGCACGTTGCCGAAGCGGCCGTCGCGGTTGCGGACGATTGGCAGCGTATGGGGGTTGGAAGCCTGCTGCTCGATGAGCTCGCTGACCGCGCACGCGCTGAGGGGATCAGGTCATTCACCGCGCAGGTGCTCGCGGACAACGCGGGCGCGCTGGCGCTGCTCGAGCGAAGCGGTGACGTAGAGATCGTCGAGCAGGGGCAGGAAGTCGAGGTACGAATCGATCTGCTCGAGGGCCGCGGAGCGGTTGGCCCGCTGCGTCGCCTGTTGCGCCACGCGGCGGCGGAGACGCTCAGGCCATCGGTGTCCTTCTGGCAGCGCTCGGAGTCGGCACGAGCGCTCCTGATCAGTTCCATTCCTGTTCCTGTTCGGCTTCGAGTTCGCGTTTGTGCTGTCCGGCTTCCAACTGCTGCTGGCCTGGTTCGAGCGCCTGGGGACCTCCTTCTTGCAAGGCGGCTCGCTGGCGTGCCTCGGATTGGTCGTCTTCGTTTTCTACCTGTTCATAGAATTCTCCTACGATCCCGGCTTGGGCCGCGGCTGCGCCTGCCGGCGCCTCTGAGGCGCACCCCGAAAGCGCGGGTAGCACGACGGCGGCCAGAGCCGGCAAGAGAGCGAGGCGCTTGCGCGAGGGGTTCACAGAGGTCTATTCGGCCTCGGCCGCCACGTCCTTGAGCGCGAGGGGTTGTGAACGCCACCTGTTCCGTCCGGACATTGACTGACGATCGCCAGCGGTGATCTCGCGACGTTTGCCTTATCGAACGCTGGCATGAGCATTCGAACTAATAGAAAAAAGTCGGAGACGCACCTCGACTTAAGCGTCCAGACCCATGAATCTCTAGTACATGCGCGAGCGGGTGTGGGCCCGCTCCACGCGCAATTGTCCGGCGGGGGCCCTGGGCCGCGCGGGTGGAAGCAACCCACATACACTGGCGAAACAGACGATTAGGCGGGTAACTAATGGCATTTATGTACAAGACACGTGCCGCGACTCCAAGGCTTCGCCCGGGGCCCAACGGCCTGCCGCGGGGTCAGGTCACGGAGATTCAGCGCAGTCGAATGCTCGCCGCGGCGGTCGACGCGGTCGAGGAGGTCGGCTACGCGCGCATGACAGTCGCGCAGGTGATCAGCCGCGCGCGGGTCTCACGAAAGACCTTTTACGACGTCTTTGCCGATCGCGAGGATTGCTTTCTCGCTGCCTTTGAGCAGGCGGTCTCGCAGACGCGACTGATCGCGCGCGAGGCCTACGAGCGCGAGGGAGATGTCTGGCGAGAGGGCGTCCGCGCCGCGCTGGGACGCCTGCTGATATTCATGGATGAAGAGCCTGGGCTGGCCAAGCTCTGCGTGGTCGAGGCACTCGCGGCCGGCGAGAAGGTGCTCGAACGGCGTGCGCAGCTGCTCGATGAAATCGCGGCCGTAATCGACCGCGGGCGCTTCCTGACAAACACGACCCGCGAACCGCCCGCCGTGACAGCCGAAGGAATTGTCGGCGGCGTCTTTGCGGTGCTGCACACGCGCCTGCTGGATGAGGCCGATGAGCCGCTGACGGATCTGCTCGGGCCGCTGATGAGCATGATCGTGCTCCCCTATCTCGGAGCCCGCGCCGCGAGCCGCGAACTGGCTCGCCCGGCGCTGGAGGTTGCAAAGGACAGGCAGACGCGCACCCAGACGCGCAGTCGCGACCCACTCGAAGGGCTCAACATGCGACTCACCTATCGCACCGTGCGCGTGCTGATGGTGATCGCCGAGCACCCCGGCGCGAGCAACCGCGAGATCGCCGAAGGCTCAGGAATCATCGATCAGGGCCAGATCTCAAAGCTCCTCAACCGCTTGGCACGACTCAACCTCGTCGAGAACCGCGGCGAGGGCCAGGAGAAGGGCGCGGCAAACGCCTGGCACCTGACCGCTCGCGGTGCGCAGGTCGAGCGCGCCACACGCCCGCGCTGAGCCTGACCTCCCAAACGTAGCGCCGCCGCGAGGCATCTCCCCTCGCGGGGCGCTCGAGGCGCAGGTACGTCCCATGCGGCCGCTTCGGTCGGATGAGCGAGCACGTGTTGCGCTTCCTTCTGTGGCGGATCCTCGGAGTGCTCGCAGCGTTCGCCGCGGCCGATCTGCTCGCGTGGCTGCTCGGCGGTGGACCGGGCCGTCTGCTGCGTGAGCGAAAGGGCACGGGCGGCTCGATTCAGTTCGGCCCCGGCGCTATTACGGGCACGCTCTCACACGTACTCGACCTCGTTTGGAGGTGGGAGCCGCTCAGCGGGATCGCGGCATTGCGGCTGTTACTCGGGGTGACGCTCATCGCGGGCGCCGCGGTCACGCTCACGCGCCTGTTTGCGCGAAATCGTCGTTGCTATGTGCGCCTGCTGGTGGAGCCATACCGCGGAGATCACGCGGACGCTGAAGCGCTGCTGCGCATGTTCGAGGCGCTCCACAAGCGGATGCTGCGCCGCTGGTGGCGGCGCCTGCTGACCGGACAGCCCTCGCTGGCGCTGGAGGTGCACCACGGCGGTGACCCGTGCGCACCTTCGGCTTGGCTTGCGGTCAGCTGCCCGGTCGGCGAGGAGGCGCCGGTGCAGGCGGCGCTTAGAGCCGCGTATCCGAGCTGTCGGCTGCGCCGCTGCGCCTGGCATCTGGGAGACCCACCGGTCGTGCTGCGCATAAAGAAGCACCACGACTTCGTGATCCGAGCGCGTGTGCTCGATCGCTTCGAGCACGATCCGCATCCGCCGGTCAACCGGCTGCTGAACGTGATGGGCGGATGTGCGAGCCCGGCGTTTGTGCAGTTCGCACTCACGCCCACGCCGGTACTCTTTGAGGCCTTCGCAAAGCATGTATTCAAGAGCCGCGAGCAGCGCATCTCACGCCGCCGACGCGAGCACGCTCCGCCCCGATCGATGCTCGACGACGCGGAGATGCGGGGTGGCCTCGAAGTCCAGCATCGCGGCCTCTTCTTCGTCGACATCAGGGTCATCGCCGGTGAGCGCCGCGTCTGCGAGCGGATCGCATCGGAGTTGCGCATCGAGACGGCTGAGAACAGGCTGATGGAACGCGGCACCGCGCTGCGTCACGGCCTGCTCGGGCTTTACACGCGTCGCGTGCGTCGCGGCGAGGGCAATCCGCTTCCTTCATTTCGCAAGGGCGTTTTCGCGACGAGCGAGCTCGCCTCGCTGTGGCAGTTGCCCTCGCTCGACTACCTCACCGTTCCGTTCGCACGCTCCGGTGTCCCGCTTGCCCCGGCACCCCCGGGAATCGTGCGTGTGCGCGACGGCGGCACGCTGCGCGACGCGATCGGGCCAGTCACGATCGCCGCCGAGCTGCGCAAGCAGAACACGGCCGTTCCCGGGACCGTCGAGCAGGGCAAGTCCAGCTACCTCGTCGCGACGGTCGCGGAGGACATCCGGCGCGAGCGCTGCGCGGTGATAGTGCTCGATCCCAAGGGCGATGCGGCCGATGCCGCGGTGAGCGCCGTGCCGCTCGAGCGTACCTGCACACTGCTCGACTTCGCGCATCCCACGTGTGGCTTCAACCCATTGGCGGTCGATGCGCCGGCGGACGTCATCGCCGACTACGTCGTGGCCGCGTTGAAGAACCTGTTCACCGACGCCGACATCCGTGCCTCCTCGGATCGATACTTGCGAAACGCGATCATTGCTGTCCTCGCGCATGACCGGACCGCGAACCTGTGGGATGCGGCACGTCTGCTTTCGGTGGGGGAGGAGGGCTACGCGTATCGCGCCATCGTGGGGGCGCATGTGCGAACACTCCCCGAGTTCAAGGAGATATCGCAGTTCTTCACTGACGAGCTGAGCGCGCAGCTGGCCGATGCGCGCAATACGACGACGTCAAAGCTCGACGCGCCGGTCAACAAGCTCGCCCGCCTGTTGAACTCATCCTCAATCAAGCGCGTCCTGCTCAACGACGCTCTGCGGGTTGATTTCGACCGGGTGATTGCGGGCGCGGAGGTGCTCGTGGTGAAGGGTGCGCTCGGCGCAATGGGTGCGGGTAACACCTCGGTGCTCATGCAGCTGCTCGTCGGCATGCTCGACGCGGCACTCGCCCGCCAGCAGGATCTGGTGAGCAGCGAGCGGCGGATCGCCGTTGCGCTCAAGATCGACGAGGCGCCGCTCGTCCTCAACCGTGGCTTTGCCGAAACGATGGCGCTGAAGCGCTCGGCGGGACTCGAGACCGTCGCCTGCTGGCAGACGGATTCGCAGTGGATCGACCGCGACGTGCGCGAGCAGCTCGATGCCCTGTTCGCACATCGCGTCTACTTCGCGACATCCTCGGTGCGCGACGCCCGCGCGGCCGCGGCGCTCACGATGAGTGAGTTCTCTGACACGGTGCGGCCTGGAATCGGCCGTCTCTCCGCGCTCGGCCACCCCGACGTTCGTCTTCACCTGCCGAAGCACCACGCGGTCGCGAGCTGGATCACGGCTGCCGGCCGCCAGAGCTCCTTCGTCGCTCAAACGCTCCCGATGGCCGTCGACCATGAGCGCCTCGCCGCCCACGCCGCCGCGCAGCGGGCGCGCGGAGCTCGCCACCGCGATGACCTGCGCCAGCCGCACTGGCAGCGCGGCGCGGCGGGTCCCGGCTCGGTTTCGCAGCCCACTCCCGGCGCCAGCTCAGCCGTGAAGAACCCGGCTCTCCGCTCGCCGGCACAGGTGCCCACGCTGCCGGACGTGCCGGTGCTGAGCTATCGCGAGCTGGTCGAGATGGACGGCGCACACAGCGCCCGCGTGGTCAAGCGGTCCTCTCGGGCGCGCGTGCACGAGCCCGAGCCGCTCGATCTCGAGATGCTCAGCTCGATCGCGACGCTGCGGCATCTGCTCAGCAGCCAGATCCATCGTCGTCACAACGTCGGGCGCGCCGCGAGCACGACGCAGCGTCGACTCAAGCGACTCTGGGACGGCGGCCTTGTCGAGCGCTTCCAGTTTCACCGCCGCGATGGCGGAGGCGTACCGATGGCCTATCTGCTCAGTGCCGAGGGGCAGCGTGCGCTGGCGCGAGCGGATCCGCTGCGCGGCGAGGAGCGCTCCTCTGAGGCTGCTCGCACCAGCGAGGCGCTCTCCGGCGCTGGCCACGCTCGCTTTTGCCAGGCGCGTCAGGACATCCACGTGGCTGGCTGGCTGCTTGCGCTCGAGGATCTGCTCGGCGTGTCCCGCGTGGTCCTCCGCGGCCCCGAGGAAGCAGCTATCCATGTGCCTCAAGTGGGCCGCGGAGGGGGCCGCTCGGCACTCGCTCCCGGCGATCTGCGTCTCCCTGGCGGGCGCTCGGCCCATGACTTCCTGCACGCCAACGCGACCGGAGACCGCGTAGCGGTCTCGCGCTTCAGCTCGCTGCGCCCCGAGGCGATCTTCGAGATCCCGCGAGCCCTCACGCAGTCCGGTGGCGCGATCGATCTGCTCGTCGAGCGCGACGATCGGCTGCTCGGCAGCCGAGGCGCGGCAAAGCTCGAGCGCTACGACCACTTCTTGACCGGCTGGTCGGCGCACACGAGGCGCTACGGCGAGCGTCTGGAGGCGACGCCGCTCGTCGTGTTCATCTGCCGTGACCGCGCTCGCGCCCGCGCCTGCGCGCGCAGCGCCGATCAGGTTCTCCGGGCTTCGCGTGCATATGCCGGCGAGTATCCCTTCGACTGGGAGTACCAGGGCCGCGAACAGACGTTGTTCGTCGCCGAGCGCGACCTCCACGAGCGCACGCTGCTCGCCTACGGCATCCCTCGCCTGCCGCCGGCCGTGCGGATCGCCCAAGCTCGCGGCGATCGGCGCGCAGGCGAGAGTCGGCTCGAGTCACGAAGCATCTTCGTGCCAATCGCGGAGACTGGCCGTTGATCGGCCTGCCAGCGAAAGTGGCGCGCGAGCGCTCATGCGATCGGGTGGCGGATATCGCAGTTGCCCGTTCTCTGCGTGCAGTTGGCAGTCCGCCAGCGGGCGAAAAGCCGCAGTCGCCTCCCGGCTCAGAGGCCGGGCAAACGCGGCATCTCACCCCGAAATCGCGCATTGCAGAGCCAAACTGCAGAGGTTGGCGAGGGTCGACTGCGAAGGGGCGGTTGCTGCTCGCGAGTGAACCGGAGTTGAGTCGCCGGCGAGAGCTAGCCTGCGCTGCTCCACTTCCTCTCCACTGCTCGCCCCCTTCACATTCCGGCATCCCCAGCTCGCCTCGGCGAGCACCCGCGACTCGCTCCAAAGCGGCGTTCGCCTTGCTCGCAAAGGTGACCTCCGCAAGCTCTCACGCGCCAACTGGCTCGTGTCGCGGAGCTGTAGCTGAGACGCCGGCGACAGGCCCCTTAGGGAGCTCTCGGACTCGCCGGACGCGCTCGAAAAGCCCACGACTCGTGCTTGCGGATCTGTCCGCCGAGTGCCTGTCGAAGGTGCTCGCTCTCACCACCAGCCCGTTCAGTGGCACGCCGATCGACCCATCAGGAGGAAGCAATGCACGCAAGCCCGTCCGATGCGCTCCAGCGCTACCGCAGCGAGCGTGAACGATCCCACAGCTCGAATCCCAATCCACGGCGACCCTGTCTCCAAGCAGCTACCAGGGAGTGGAGCGCGCTGGCCCGCTACACCGATGCGAGCGGACGCGATCGTGAGATCGTCACGCGAGCAGGCGCCCGTGGCTCGGTCCTCGTTGTCGACCGTGACCTCGCCACCCACGCCGACCGGAGGTTGCTCGCGCATCTCGCCTCCGATGAGCCGCCCGAGAACGCGGATCTGCTTTGTCAGGAGTACCTCCGCGACCAGCGCCACGGTCCGCGTCGCTGCCGGGCGCTCACCGCGGAGGACTCCGCGACCGATCCCCTGCTCGCGCTCGCAGGCTCAGCCTTCGCTCGCCCCACCGTTGCCGAGATGCCGATGCCTGACGACGCACGCGGACGTTCCTACACGCTCGAGCTCGTGCCGGGGCGGGCCTGCATTCCGGAGCTCCGCTGGATCGCGCGAGTGGGCTCCGCGGATGCTGCGCCCGCGCAGACTGTGAGCCTGCGCGAGGTCGTCGCGAACCTCGAACACTACGAGCCGACGTGCTCGCTCACGGCGTCGATGCTCGCGCTTCACAGGGGCGGCGGCAAGGTGTCTACGAGCGTGCTCGAGGCGGAGCTCGTGCGTGTCCGCGAGAGCCCGATCGTGCTCAATCGGAGGCTGCGCGAGACGGTGCTGTTGCGCGTCGAGAAGCATGGGCAGAGCATGAGCGAGATCGCCCTGCGATGCGGGCGGATCAAGCGCGACCGCAAGGGCAACGAGAGCGGCGAGACGAGTTGGCTCGCGCGCCGGATCGGCCTGCTCGCCGAGGGCGGGCGGAGCGCCCCGACGCGCTGGATTCACAGTGACGTGCTGGCGCTGATCGCACGGCAGGGTCTCGGCCTGAGCCCTCGCGAGGTGGAAGTGACGTGAGATCTCGCCCCGAGGGGCCGATCCTGCTCATCGACGCCGATCGAGACCGCGGACGCGCGATTGCCAGCCAGCTCCTTCTCGATGACTTTGCGGTCGAGCTCGCGCGATCCGCCGAACACGCTCGCATCCTCGCTCGCGCTCGAGCGCCCGAACTGGCAGTCCTGGGTGAGATCGAGCCGCCCCGCGGAACGCTCACGCTGTTGGAGGAGATCCGTGGGTCGCGATCGGGACACGCGCCGTGGGACAGCGCTCTACCCGCGATCGTCCTCGGCGCCCACGGCAGCGAGCTCGAGGTACTTCGCGCCTTCGAAGCGGGCGCCGACGACTTTCTGGCGAGAGCCGCCGGCTATCTTGAGCTGCGCGCCCGCGTGAGGGCCGTGCTGCGGCGCACGCGCACCTGCGGGGAGGACGCCAGAAGCTTGCAAGTCGGTGATCTGGTCATCGACAGCTACACACACAGCGCCACGTTGCAGCATCGAGCGCTCGAGCTGCGCCGCATGGAGTTCGACCTGCTCTTGCAGCTCGCCCGCGAGCCGACCCGTGCGTTCACGCGCGATGAGCTCCTGCGCAGTGTCTGGGGTTATCGCGCCGGCGCATCGACACGAACGGTTGACAGCCACGCCAGTCGCCTGCGGCGCAAGCTCGAGGTCGACCAGACGAGGCGTTGGGTGATCAACGTCTGGGGAGTCGGCTACCGGCTGATCTGAGTGCTCGCCGCCACCGGCGGCGCTGCGTGAGTCCCATCCAAGTTCTCGCCGGATCTCCCCTCCGGCAGCAGAGGCGCATGCCGCGACCCGGGGTCGTTCGACCGCGCGCGGTTGCGCGCTTTCCCGCGCCCGGCAAATGCCTGGCGTCAACCGCCTGTGCGCATGCGTGCAGGCCCAAGCAAAGGAGCGGCAAATGCCCTCACCCACTACTAATGCCCAACAACCGCAGAGCCCGTTCGCATACCTGGAAGCACTCATCGATCTCCTCGCGGGCTCACTTGTGCAGCTCTCGATCGGACTCGTGATCGGCGTGCTGGCGGCACGAGTCATGCGCGACCGTCACATGCATTGGAGTTGGAGCGCGGCGCTGCTGGTGGTGATCGTGCTGGTGCGCTCGCTGCTGGGCGGCGCGACGCTCGTGCTGGTCACGATCGCGCTCACCGCGACCCTACGCGGGCGTCGCTGGCATCACGAAGACCTGAGCGCGGGGGGTGATCTTGCTGACCTCGCCGCGCGTCGGAGCAGCCCAGCCCGTCACGTGCGGACGCTGTTCGCCTGGCTCAGGGAGGAGGTGAGCACTCCCGCGAGCTCCCTGCGCCTTACGCGCGAGAAGCCGGGGCTCGTGATCGGTCACGACGAGCATCGCCGTGAGGTGAGGATTCCCTTCGCGGGGCCCGGAGGAGGTACGCACACGCTCGTTGTCGGCGCTACGGGCTCGGGAAAGACCGTCACGCAGACCACAATGGCGACCGCCGCGATCGAGCGCGGCATGGGCGTGATCGTGATCGATCCAAAGGGCGATGACGCGATGCGCGATCAGCTGGCGCGCGTGGCCGGAGTGTCGGGGCACACGTTCATGGAGTGGGCCCCGGCGGGCTCCTGCGTCTACAACCCGTATGCCTGTGGCAGCGACACTGAGATAGCCGACAAGGTGCTCGCCGGCGAGCACTTTACGGAGCCTCACTACCTGCGTCAGGCGCAGCGCTACCTGGGCCACGTGGTGCGCGCGCTGCGCGCGAGCGGCACAGAGATCAGTCTGCGCGAGATCGTCGCGCAACTCGAGCCAGAGCGTCTTCGAGCTCCTGGCGCGCCGACTCCCTCAACCGGTGGCCGAAGCGACGTTCTCCTATCTGGACGCGCTCACGGCCCGTCAGCAGCGTGATCTGGCCGGCGTGCGCGACCGGTTGGCGATTCTTGTCGAGTCCGACGTTGGCGCATGGCTCGATCCTGATACGGCGTGCGCGCGGCGGGTGATCCTGCCCCAGGCGGTGCGTGAACGAGCAGTCGTCTATTTTCGTCTCGAAGCGGACCTGCGACCCCTGCTTGCGCAGATGATCGGCGTGGCGATCGTTCAGGACCTGCAGACGACGGTGGCCTCTTTGCAAGGCGCTCCGATCCCGACGATGGTCGTGGTCGACGAGTTCTCGGCTGTCGCCGCGGAGCAGGTTGTGCGGCTTTTTGGGAGAGCGCGCTCCGCCGGATTCAGCCTGATCCTGGGCACCCAGGAGATCTCAGACCTCCGTCTTCCGGGCCGCGAGCATGTGCTCGAGCAGGTGATGGGCAATCTCTCGCTGCTGATCGCCCATCGTCAGGTCGTCCCTGCCTCAGCGGAGCTGATAGCCGCGGTGGCCGGGAACGAGGGCACCTGGAAGGTTGCTCAACACAGCGACGGCAGGACGACACGCACACGCGGCACGTGCGAGGTGCTCGAACCGACGCGAATCATGGGTCTCGGCACCGGTTGGAGCGCTGTACTCGTGCTTGGAGCGGGATCTCGGGCCCGGATCGCCCGCATCGCCGTCCCGTGCTCGCTGGGCCGACCCGAGCAACTGAAATCGAACTCGACCAAGAAGGAGCAAAGATGACTCGTGTAGATGGGAGTCCCCCGCCTGAGCGCGTGGCAATCGTGCTCTGGGCGGCGCAGATGGGGGCCGTCACGGCACAGGCATTGGCGAGCCGCGAGCGGACGAGCGTCGCCTCGGCCCGCGCGCGGCTGCTGGCCGCCGCCCGTGCGGGACTGCTGCTGCGTCACCGTCCGCTGGCCGAGTACCCGGCGCTGTTCTCGGCAACGACGGCGGGCCTCCGCCTCGCCGGTGCCCGCGGGTTGCTGCCGGCCCGCGTGAGCGCGGCAAACGCTCGTCACACGATCGTCTGCGCGCAGGTCGCCGCGGCGCTTGAGGGACTCTACCCGAGCCATACCGTGATGGGCGAGCGCGAGCTACGCCGCGAGGAGCACAATGCGGGTATGGCTGTGGCAAGCGCCGTGCTTGGACGCGCACCCGACGGCGCTCGCTTGCTGCATAGGCCAGACCTCGTCATCTGGGCGCATGGTGGCGGAGCGTTGCCCGTGGCGGTTGAGGTCGAGTTGACCGTCAAGGCGCCGCAGAGGCTCCGCCAGATCTGCCGCGCGTGGGCGAGGTGTGGCTGCGTCGATGGTGTCATCTACCTCGCATCGGCCGAGGTACGGCGAGCGCTTGAAAGGGCGATCTCCGCTGCCCAAGGCGAGGAGATGATCTCACTGCTTGAGCCATCTGCGCTCGGCTTGATTGCGTAACAGGCGCTGCTCGAGAGAGCCATCGCCATTGATCTCTAGCTTGCTGTTCGGGGGGTTCAATCACGACCCAACATGGAGCCCAAATGTCCCAGTTCTCGATAAATCGCGTGGTGCTTGTCGGCCGCTTGACGCGTGACCCTGAGTTGCGCGCTCTGCCGTCTGGAGCCAGCGTCTGTGCGATGCGCATCGCCTGCAATTCGAGCCATCGTGACCCGGAGGGAGAGTACGTCGATCGCCCCAACTATTTCGACGTGAACTCCTACGGCCCGCCCGCTGAGCGCGTGGCCGAGTTCATGCGCAAGGGCAGCAGGGTGGCCGTGGACGGGCGTTTGGAGTGGCGGGAGTGGGAGAGCTCTGAGCAGAAGCGTCAGGCGGTCAGCATCGTCGCTGACACCGTTATGTTCCTCGATCCTCCGGGCGATCGCCCGCATGGCGGCGAGGGCGAGGACGGCGATCTCGCGGGCATCGGCGCCGCCGGCGAGGGCGGCGGTGAGCTGGTCTTCTGAGGCTCGGACAGATGCGCGCCGGGTCGGCGGGCGGCGCGAGCGTGGCCGGCCTGTCGCGCCCTCGCGTGGCTCAGTAAGGACGCTCGGTCGGTGAGGACGCTCCGTGGGGACGCTCCGCAAAGCGTCCCCACGCGAGTCTTCCCGCCATTTTGCGTCTAGTGCACGTGCGCCCCCGGGCGGCGCGGCGCGCCCACACCTTGCAGCCGCACTGCGTAGACTTGCGCGCCGCACGGCACGCCCCACGGCGCACACTCAGCACACAGCAATCCAGGCGGCCTTTTAGGAGTCCTCGATGCCAGTCAACACGAAAGCGATCGGCAAGCACTACGAGCCTGTGACCTATGCGGTAGGCAGAGAGAAGATCAGGGAGTACGCGCGTGCTGTGGGGGAGAGCAACCCAGTGCACCTTGACGTCGAGGCCGCGCGCGCGGCCGGCCACAGCGACCTGGTCGCACCGCCGATGTTCGCGGTCGTTTTCAGTGCGCCCTCGGTCGGTCCTCCGATCTTCGACCCAGAGATCGAGCTGAACTTCGCGATGATGGTGCACGGCGGCCAGGAGTTCGTGTGGGGGCCGCTGGTCGTCGCGGGCGATGAAGTGAGCACGACGGCGAGCGTCAAGGACATCTTCGAGCAGGAGGGCCGTGGCTATTACGTGTTCGAGTCCATCTCCACCAACCAGCGCGGCGAGCAGGTTTGCCGCGGGACCTGGACCAACATCGTTCGAGGAGTGTGAGTGAGATGGCAGAGATGAACGTCGGCGAGGCAATCCCCGAGCTCAGGGTCACGCCGGATAAGTATCTGACGGTGCGCTACGCGGGTGCCTCGGGCGACTTCAACCCGATCCACGTGGACGAGGATTTCGCGCGGGCAGTCGGGCTTCCCGGCCGTATTTTGCATGGCCTCTGGACGATGGCGCAGGTGGCGCGCGCGCAGACCGAGGCGGCGGGTGGACCCGAGCACCTCAAGCGCCTGTCCGTGCAGTTTCGTGGCATGGGCGCGCCTGAGCAGGAGGTGCTCGTCACGGGCACCGTGCGCGAGGTGTCGCAGGGACGCGCGGTGATCGACACCGTCGCTGAGCAGGCGGGCAAGCAGATCATCCGCAATGCCGAGGCAGAGCTCGAGCTCTAGCTTCGAGGTCCGTGTGCCGCCGCGCACGCCGCCTACAATCACCGCATGTTGAGCTCGCGCCAGGAGCGGATTCTCTGCAAGGTCGTCGACGACTACCTGCGGACGGCCCAGCCCGTGGCCTCACGGGTGATCGCTGCCGATCCCGAGCTCGACTGCGGTCCCTCGACGGTGCGTAACGAACTGGCGCTGCTCGAGGAGTACGGCCTGCTCGCCCACCCGCACGTCTCGGCGGGACGCGTCCCGACGGACGCCGGGCACCGCTATGTGGTCGATCGCATGCTCACAGCGGAAAGCACGCTGCCGGCTCTGCGCCAGCCGCTTGAGCTCTCGCTGATCCGGCGTGAGCTCGACGAGGCGATGCGCGCGACGACCGAGACGCTCTCACAGATGACCAACCTGCTCGCGGTCGTCTCCGCGCCGTCGATCAACACGGCGACGATCCGTCATATCGAGGTGCTCGCGCTGCAGCCGCAGCTCGTGCTCGTCGTCCTCATCACCTCGACGGGCAGCGTCTCCAAGATGCTTGCGAGCTTCGATCGCGCTGTCGACTCGGGTCTCATTTCCTGGGCGGCGGAGTACCTCAACGAGCGTCTCGTCGGGCTCGAGCTGGGCGCGCGCATGCTCCAGCAGCGTCTGCTCGACCCGAGCCTCACCGCCCGCGAGCTGACCTTCCTCGAGCGCTTCGCACCGGCCTTCGGAGACCTCGCCACGGAGGGTGAGGATGCGCTGTACGTTGAGGGCACCGCGCGCCTGTTCGAGGCCGCCCAGTTGGCTGACACCTCTAACGTCAACGAGCTGATCGGCCTGCTCGAGCGGCGCGTGGCGCTGCTGCGGGTGCTGCGCACCGCGCTCGGCGAGCCCGGCGTCTACGTGCGGATCGGACACGAGAACGAGCTCCCGGCGATGCACTCACTCGCCCTGGTCGCCACCGGCTACGGGATGGCGCGACGCAAGCTCGGCACCGTCTCGCTGATCGGGCCCGTCCGCATGGACTACGCGCGCGCGATCGCGACGGTGCGAGAGGCAGCACAAGAGCTTTCGCGTTTCGTCGAGGACGCATACGCCGAGACCTGAGTCGAGACGAATGCCCCGCGACCCATACGAGGTGCTCGGCGTCGGCCGGGACGCCACCGAGCAGCAGGTCAAGAAAGCTTTTCGCGGCCTGGCCCGCGAGCTGCACCCCGACGTCAACGCGCACGACCCCGACGCCGAGGAGAAGTTCAAGGAGGCAGCCGAGGCCTACGAGATCCTTTCTGACGGCGAGCGCCGCGCAACTTACGATCGTTACGGGCATGAGGGGCTGCGCTCCGGAGGCTATGCGCCGAACTTCGAGGGTTTCGGCTCGATCAGCGACCTGTTCAACGCCTTCTTCAGCGGTGGCACCGGAGGGAGGGGTGGTCCCGCCCAGGGCGGTGACATTGGCGTCGCCGCGGAGATCGAGCTAATCGAGGCTGCGCACGGCGCGAAGGTCAAGGTCTCCTATGAGGCGGTCAAGCGCTGCGAGCACTGCCACGGCAATGGCGCCGAGCCCGGGACGCCGATCGAGACCTGCGAGCGCTGCGGCGGCGCCGGACAACTGCAGGGCACGACCCGCACTCCCTTTGGGCAGATGGTCAGGACGGTGCTCTGCGACGTCTGCCACGGAGATGGTCGCGTGCCGCGCGAGCCCTGCGGCGAGTGCCGCGGGCGGGGCCGTCTGGCGGTCAAGCAGGAGCTCGAGGTCGACATACCCGCCGGGATATCCGATGGTCAGCGCATCCGGCTCAGCGGTCGTGGTCACGAGGGCGAAGCGGGCGCGCCTCCGGGTGACCTATATGTCGTGGTCGGGGTGCGCGAGGATGAGCGTTTCGTGCGCGAAGGCGACGATCTGATCACCGCGCTTGATGTCTCCGCGCCGCTCGCGGCGCTCGGCGGGACGCTCGAGGTGCCGACGCTCGAGGGCAGCGCGTCGATCGAGCTCCCTGCAGGTACGCAGCCCGGTGAGGTGCTGAGCGTGCGCGGCGCGGGAATGCCGGGACTTAGGCGCGGACAGGGCGACTTGCGTGTCGTAGTCAACGTGCTGGTTCCGCGCCGGCTGACGCCCGAGCAACGCGAGCTCGTGGAGCGATTGAACGAGAGCCTCACCGAGGAGAACCTGCGCTCGCAGGAATCGATGTTCGCCAAGCTCAGGCGTGCGCTCGGCAGCCAGGCCGCGTGATCCGGCTCGCCGTCCGCGTCGCGCGCGCCGAGGCAGAGCTCGTCCTGGCGGAGCTGTTGGAGCTCGCGCCGGCAGGTGTTGAAGAGCTCGCCGGGCCCGCCGACACGGTCGAGTATGCCGTCTACGGCGCTCCCGGTGAGCTGCCGAGCCTGCCCGATCTACGCGCCATCTCCGGAACGGCCCTGCTCGACATCTCAACGACGGAGATTCCCGACGACTGGCACGAACGCTGGCGTGAGTTTCACCGTCCCGTTCTAATCGAGGCGCCGCACTCAGGGAGCGCGGATGGCTTCGTGGCGAGCCTGCGCATTCGCCCTCCCTGGGAGCCGGCCAGCACGCCGCCGCAGCCAGGCATAAAGGAGATCGTGATCGACCCCGGCCAGGCCTTCGGCACGGGCGGCCACGCCAGCACGCGACTATGCCTCGGGCTTCTGCTCGAGCTCGCCTGCGCTCAGCCACAACGGGGACACGTACTCGACGTCGGCACCGGCTCGGGCGTGCTCGCGATCGCAGCTGCCGCGCTTGGCTTCGCCCCCGTGCTCGGCCTCGACAACGAGCAGGAGAGCGTCGAAGCTGCCCGCGAGAACGCGCTCGTCAACGATGTCGAGCTCGAGACTCGGCGCTTGGACCTGCGTAGCGAACCGCTGCCCTGGATCGACACTGTGAGCAGCGGGCCGAGTGAGACGGTGGTGCTCGCAAACCTCCTGCGTCCGTTGCTGCTTGGGCTCGCCGCGGCGATTCCTCGCGCTCCGGCGCAGCTGATCGCGGGCGGCCTGCTGCGCGATGAGGTCGATGAGGTCGTCGCCGCCTTCGGAGGGCAGCTGGGCCTGCGTGAGCGCATGCGCCGGACCGAAGGCGACTGGGCAGCCGTGTGGCTCAGCGCCGATGCGGCGGGTGCTAACAGCCGAGCCTCGCTGTAATCCAGGTGCGTCTAGGCGGCGTCGGGAATCTCCGTGGCGGCGCGGACGATCGCGCGAAACAGTAGGTCGATCGCAGGGCGCACGCCGCCCTCTTCGTCGATCAGCGTGTCGGCCGCGCGCAGCGCCTTGCCGATCACCTCCAGCGCCTCGCCGTCGTCCCCAGGCTCGGGGTCGCGACAGGCGGCAATCGCCATGTCGAGCATCGCTCGCGCCTGCTCTATTACGCCCGTGAAGAGTGCGGGCCCGACGAGGCTTGCATAGTTGTAGACACGCGCCAGGCGCCCCGAGAGCGTGATCGCCGAGCCACGCCGGGGTGGCGTGATCGGCGGTAGGCCACGACCGTCGAACAGGCCCGCGACGGTGGCGCCCAGGATCGTCTTGACCGTAGCCTCGTCCAGCCCTGCTTGGGCGGCGACGCGTAGCGCCATGTACAGCGAGGTGGCCGGCAGGCCGTAGGGGGGGTCCGAGGCGAACACGATCCGCTCGGCTGGAACGCGCGCGAACAGCTCGATCACGTCGAGCGGGAAGAAACAGGAGATGTCATAGAGGACGCCCGGATGGTCCGCCAGACGCGTCGTCAGGATGCCCTGATCGCAGATCGCGCCGTGGGCGAGGATCAGCACCGCCCCGGGATGGCTCAACGCGAGGTCGACGAGCCCGTCGGCGAGCGGCGGCAGTCCGCGACCGGCGTGGATCAGGATCGGCACCCGCGCGCTTTCGGCGAGCGCGAAGATGCCGGCCATCTCCTGGCTCTCAAAGCCGAAGGCCTGAGCGCGCGGATGCAGCTTGATCCCTCGCGCGCCCGCCGCTAGGCAGCGTTCGCCCTCCTTGAGAGCTTCTTCGGCGGGGTCGAGTCGGCAGAAGGGCAGCAGACGGCCCTCGCTTTCGCCCGCCCAGGCGAGCACGCGGTCGTTGGGGAGGCTGTAGGCGGGACGACGCTCGGGGTCGTGGAGCGGGAACACGCAGGCGCGCCGGGCTTTGGCGTCGTCGAGCTCACCGAGCAGCTGCGCCAGTGTCAGCGAACGTCCGTCCTCGTCTAGGCCGAGGTGGGTGTGCGCGTCGATCACTTCCCCGTCTGCCGGGCGCAGACGGGCGACCTCGGCGAGGAAGGGCGCGAGCGCTTCGGCGTAGAGGGACTCGTTCACGGCCTGCACCCTATTGTGTCCTCATCGCATGGCAAGTCGTGATCGCGGGCGGCGGTTTCGGGGGCTTCTATGCCGCCCGTGCGCTCGAGCGCCTGCTGCCCGCTCAGAGCGCCCACGTGACGCTTGTCAACGACGGCAACTTCCTGCTCTACACGCCACTGCTGCCCGGCGCCGCGGGCGCCACGCTCGACCCGCGCCATGTCGTCGTGCCGCTGCGCTCGCAGCTGCGTCACACCGATCTGATGATCGGCCGCGTCACCGGCGCGGACCCCGCGAGGGGCGTGCTGGGCGTGAGGAGGATCGACGGGGAGGAGCTCGAGCTCGCATACGACCACCTGATCGTCGCGCTCGGCTCGGTCTCGCGCACGCTGCCGATCCCGGGCCTCGCCGAGCACGCCACGGGCCTGAAGTCGCTCTCCGACGCCACCGCGCTGCGCAACCAGCTGCTGAACTGCCTCGACATCGCCGAGTCGATCGAGGACCCCGCGCGGCGCGGCGAGTACCTCGGCTTCGTGTTCGTCGGCGCCGGCTACGCGGGCGTTGAGGGGCTCGCCGAGCTGCAGGACTTCGCGGTACAGGCGATCGAGCTCTATCCGCGCTGTCGGGCACAGGGCATGCGCTGGGTGCTCGTGGAGGCGAGGGAGCGGATCATGCAGGAGGTACCCCGCAGCCTCTCGGAGTTCGCCGAAGCGGAGCTGCGCGGCCGCGGCATCGAGGTGATGACCGAGACCACCCTCGCCGAGGTCACGGCGCGCGGCGCGACGCTCTCCGACAGGTCAGGAGATCGCGGCGCGAACGGTCGTCTGGACCGCGGGCGTCAAGCCGAGCCCGGCGATCGCGCAGCTTGGGCTCGCGCTGGATCGCGACGGTCGCGTGCTGGTTGACCGCACGATGCGCGTCGATCGCGCGGGCGAGGGCGCCACAGGGCGGGCAAAGCGTCGTCTGGGCGATCGGCGACTGCGCCGCGGTTCCCGACGCGGGACGGCCGGGGCAGGTTTGCCCGCCGACGGCGCAGCACGCGATCCGACAGGGGCGCCTCGTCGCGAGGAACGTCGCCGCGGCGCTTGCCGGCGGCACGGCGCGTCCGTTCCGCTACCGCACCAAAGGCGTCGTCGCCGAGCTGGGCCGCAACAAGGCCGTCGCGATCACGCTGGGGATTCGCTGGCGCGGCTTTCCGGCCTGGCTGATCGCCCGCACCTACCACCTGCTGCTGATGCCCGGCCTCGGACGCAGGCTGCGGCTGCTCGTCGACTGGAACGTCGCGCTGGTGTTCGGCCGCGACGCCTCCGCGCCCGGTCGCCTGGGCAGCCCGACGCCGCTCGAGCACGACTGAGCTTCTCCAGACTATCGCCGGAGCGGCGTATCCTGATGGGTGGATGGCGATAGCCGAGCAGATCAAAAGCGACCTCCAGGCGGCGATGCGAGCCGGTGAGAAGACGCGCGTCGGCGCGCTGCGGCTGGTGCTCTCCGAGCTGCAGAAGGCCGCCAAGGAGGGCGGCGAGGAGGAGCTCGCGGTGCTGCGACGCGAGCGCAAGCGCCGTCTGGAGGCCGCGCGCGCCTACCGCGAGGCCGGCCGCGAGGACCTCGCGGGCGGCGAGGAAGCCGAGGGTGAGCTGATCGGCGGCTACCTGCCGGCCGAGCTCTCCGACCAGGAGCTCGCCGCGATCGTCGAGCAGGCCGTGCGCGACAGCGGCGCCGCCTCCGCCAAGGACATGGGAGCCGCGATGAAGCAGGCGATGGCGCTCGTCGACGGACGCGCCGACGGCAAGCGGGTCTCGGCGCTGGTGCGGGCTGCGCTGCAGGGATGAGGACGCAGATCGAGCTTTCCAACGATGTCGCCGCCGAGCTGGCCGGCAGCCAGGACGCCGTGCTGCGAGCGCTGGAGGCGCACCTCGACTGCAAGGTCTTTCTGCGCGGCAACCTGCTGACCTTCGACGGCGAGGAGCACGAGACCCACATCGGCGAGCGCGTCGTGCGCGAGCTCTCCGAGCTGATCGCGCGCGGACATCAGATCGGCCCGGGCACGATCACCGCCGTCACGGGCGCACTCGACGCCCACGAATCGCCTGCCCGCGTGCTCGAGGACGTCGTCTGGAGTCACCGCGGCCTGCGCGTCGCGCCGAAGACCGTCAACCAGAAGCGCTACGTCGACTCGGTACGCCGCAACACGGTCACCTTCGGCGTCGGGCCGGCGGGCACCGGCAAGACCTTCCTGGCGGTCGCGATGGCCGCCGCCGCGCTCTCGCGGCACGAGGTCAACCGCATCATCCTCACGCGCCCGGCGGTCGAGGCCGGCGAGCGGCTGGGCTTTCTGCCCGGCGATCTGATGGCCAAGGTCGATCCCTATCTGCGACCGCTGTTCGACGCGCTCAACGACATGCTCGACCCCGAGAAGGTCTCCCAGTACATCGAGCGCGGCGTGATCGAGATCGCGCCGCTGGCGTTCATGCGCGGGCGCACGCTGAACGACTCGTTCGTGATCCTCGACGAGGCCCAGAACACGACGCCCGAGCAGATGAAGATGTTCCTCACGCGCCTCGGCTTCGGCTCGCGGATGGTCGTCACGGGCGACATCACGCAGGTCGACCTGCCGCGCGAGCAGCCGTCGGGGCTGATCGTGGTCGGTGACGTCCTCGACTCGATCGAGGGCATCGAGTTCGTGCGCTTCGGTGGCGAGGACGTCGTGCGGCACAAGCTCGTGCAGCGCATCGTCGAGGCCTACGACGTCCATACCCAGCGCGCTGAGCCAGGCCGCTCTGCTGCGCCCGCCACCCCCGCCGGGGGCGCGGTGCGCCCAGCGATCCGCAGTGCCTGAGGAGCGATGATCGAGGTCGAGGTGCTCGGGCTCGAGCGTGTCGCAGGGGGCGCCTGACGCGGCCGAGATACGTGGTCTGTGTGTGCTGGCTGCGGCGAACCGGGGCGTCGCCGCGGGCCATGTCGCGGTCGAGTTCGTCGACGCGGCGCGGATCACCGCGCTCAACCTCGCCCATCGCGGCAAGGACGCGCCGACCGACGTGCTCTCGTTCCCGATCGACGGCCTCGAGGCGAGCGCTGGAATGCTGAGCGCGGGTGAGGTCCCGCTCGAGCTCGGCGACATCGTGATCTGCCCGCAGCACACCGCCGATCTGCGCGAGGCGGTCGTCCACGGAATGCTGCACCTGCTCGGCATGGACCACGAGAGCGACGCCGGCGAGATGCTCGCGCTCCAGGCCGAGCTGCTCGCCGCGATGCGATGAGCCGCAGCGGCTTCGTCGCGCTTGCCGGGCGCCCCAACGTCGGCAAGTCGACCTTCGTCAACGCGGTCGTCGGCGAGAAGGTCGCGATCGTCTCAGATCGTCCGCAGACCACGCGTCGCGCGATCCGCGGCGTTCACCAGAGCGGCGACTGCCAGATCGTGCTCGTCGACCTACCCGGCGTGCAGCGCCCGCGCGATGCGCTGACCGCGCGCATGGCGCGACGCGTGCAGCAGGAGCTCGACGGCTCGGACGCCGCGCTGCTGATGCTCAACGGCGAGCAGGGCGTCGGCCCCGGCGACCGCTTCATCGCCAGGACGCTCGCGGCGGGCACGGTGCCGGTGACGATCGCCGTCAACAAGGTCGACCGGCTCGCGCGGGGGGCGCTGATGGCGGTGCTCGAGCAGGCGGCCGAGCTGGAGCTGGACGGCGAGGTCTTTCCGATCTCAGCGCGCCGGGGGACCGGCGTCGCCGAGCTCGTCGCGCATCTCGCCGCGCTGATGCCGCGAGGGTCCGTTCATGTTCGCGCTCGGCGCGAGCTTCCGACCAGTCCCACGAGCTGCTGCTCGCCGAGCTGATCCGCGAGGCGGTGATCAGGCGCACCTTCCAGGAGGTGCCGCACGCGGTCGAGGTGATGGTCGAGGAGCTCGAAACGCCGCGCGAGGGGCTGACGCCGGGTGCGCGCGCTGATCTGGGTGGAGACCGAATCGCAGAAGGGGATCCTGATCGGCGTCGCACGGCAGGATGATCAAGGCGATCGGCGTCGCCGCCCGGCGCGAGCTCGAGCGCGTGCTCGGCTCCCAGGTGCACCTCGACCTGTCCGTTCGCGTTCGTCGCGACTGGCGCGCAGACGACGGTCTGCTCGACCGTCTCGGCATTACCTGAGGCTACGAGCGAAAGACACTGCGCTACCTGTAGCTCGGGTACGGCGTGGTTCGATAATTCCGATAGATGCACGCCATCGAGCTCTGGGGCGTTCCAATCAGCACGACTCATTCCACCCTTGGGATGCATTCGGCCTGCGTTTGGGATAGCTTCTGAGGTGAGCGACCTCGTGGGGAAGGGATGGCATGTCGGCGAAGTACGCGATATTGGGCCTCGTTATCGAGCGTCCGGGTTACGGTTACCAATTGACGCAGCGTCTCGAGGAGCGCTTTGGCTCGTCCTCGTTCGCGCCCTCGGGCGTCTACTCGGCGCTGGACCAGTTGAGTCGCGATGGTTATGTACAGGCCGCCCGCGAGGCGGGCCAGGGTCCCGCTCGAAGGGCTGCACCGCGGATGATCTACGAGGCCACGGTGGAGGGCGTCGAGCACTTCGAGGCATGGATGCTGGGGTCGTCTCCGACCCCGCCGCTGCGCGATGAGCTACACATGAAGATCGCCCTTTGCCGGCCACGTAACATCCCGCGACTGATCGACATGGTCTACGGCCAGAAACTCGCGTGCGTTGCACGCGTGCGCGAGCTGGAGCACCTCGCGGCAGCTCAGGCCAGCGATCAGAGTGACGAATGGTCACAGCGTATGCGGGTGCTCGCAACCGAGACCGAGATCGCATCGTGGCGTGCGCGAATCGAATGGCTGCAAAGCGCGCGAGACCTGCTCGAGACGATCAAGGATGCCTCCAGGCGTGCTCCGCACGAGGCTCCCGCCGCGGGCTCCAGACGCAAGCTGGCGACGGCGCGCGCGATCTGAGCGCAGGCTCCGCACGATGTCACGGGTCGAGGCCCGGTCGACTTTTCGCGCGTCGCCGATGCTGGATAAACCGGCTCACCTGCTCAGAAATGAATATTCAGAAACGTCTTGTCACCACGGGACAGCAAAGGAAGATGTCGCCGCAGATGACAAACCAGAGAACAGCCAGGCCGCGGGCCGGGGCCAGGGACGGGCGCGCGCGGCGTGAGACGGGGGGAGAAGGCGAGCAGGAGCGGGTTCGTATCGAGCTCTCCAAGTCACAGGTCGACCAGGTGATCCGTGCGGCCGGTGAGGGCGGGACGATGTCGGTGCTCCTCTCGGCACTCAAAGACCCGCGCTGGAAACTCTCACTTGACTCTGATGAATGGGGCTATCCGGCGCAGATGGACGATCGTCGTCTCTCGCGCTCATTGCTCTCAGGGCTGCTGGTGCTCTCCTGTTTTCCACCCGATGGCGGCTACCTAGGGATCGCGGAACTGGCCCGCACGCTGGACATGAACACCAGCACCACGCACCGTTATGTCACGACACTGCTCGCCGTCGGCCTGCTCGAGCGTGATCCCGCCACGCGTCGCTACCGCATCGCGCCGCAGTAGCTCCGCGGCGGCGAAACACCTTCACCACGGACCGGCGAGCTTCAGAGCTTGCGTGCGAGCCGGTGCGCCAGCTCTCGCACGGCCTCGAGGTCGATGCCGTCACCCCACACGAAGGGAACGCCGAGCACCTCGAAGCTGCGACGGCGCAGGCGCGCGAGCTGGTTGTGCTGAAAGCGCGAGCGCTCATGGACCGCGCGCGCCGCGTGGGCGGCCGCGGTCAGCATCGCGCGTGCCTCGGCGGCGCTCATGCCGCTCGCGCGGGCCTGCTCGCGCGAGACGCCGTCTTCCTCGAGGTTCGCGATCTGTGTCATCTCGGCCGGCGAGAATCGCCGCGGCAGCAGGCCGTTGACGATCACCAGCGCGAGCTCGCGCTCGAGCTGACGCTCGAGGCCGGCCTGCAGCTCGAGCGCCTCGGTGACCGCCATCTCGGTCGCCAGCGCGACCGCCACGTAGGCGGTACGCGCAGGGTCCTTGAGCAGATCCTGGACGTGGCGGGTCTGGCCGGCGATCGGGCCGACGCGTGCGATCGCGCCGAAGGTCTGGGGCGAGCCGAGCATACCCAGCGCGTGTCCCGTGGCCGGGGCGTCGAGAATCACGAGATCGTGGCGCGCGCGACCGCGCCCGCCCCGCGTCATCTGCCAGATCTTGACCATGCTCACGAGCTCCTTCGCGCCCGGCGCCGCCGCGGCGAAGTACTGGAAGGTGCCGCTCGAGGCGAGCAGCCGTCCCGAGACGCGTCCGCCGAGCGCCTGCAGCCACTCGAGCAGTGCGCGGTCGGGGTCGATCGAGATGCTCGAGAGGTTCGCTTGGAGCCGCGACTCCTCGCCCGTCCTCCTTGTGCTGAGGCCGAACAGCTCGGCGATGCGGTTCTGCTCGCCGACCTCGACGATCACGGTGCGGCGCCCTTGCTCGGCGGCGAGCACGCCGATCGCCGCGGCCATCGTCGTCTTGCCGACGCCTCCCTTGCCGGTAATCACGAGCAGCTTGCGGTCGAGTAGCGCCTGCATCGGGGGGAGTCTGTCTCAAACCGCGGTCGAGCAGCGGTACCTACAATCGCTCCGATGAGCCAGCCTGCCGATAACTCGCCACTCGAGCACGTCGCATATGACCGCGACGGGCTCGTGCCGTGCGTCGTGCAGGACTGGAGCAGCGGCGAGGTGCTGATGCTCGCCTACATGAACGCGCAGGCGCTCGAGCGCACGCGCGAGACCGGCGAGCTGCACCTGTGGAGCCGCTCGCGCGGCGAGCAGTGGCACAAGGGCGCGACGAGCGGCAACGTGCAGAGCGTGCGCGCGCTGCGCGTGGACTGCGACGGCGACACCGTGCTCGCGCTGGTCGAGCCCGCCGGTCCAGCCTGTCACACGGGCGAGCGCACCTGCTTTCACCGCGGCGAGCTCGAGCCTGGTGCCCCGTGCGAGACGCTGCCCGCGCTCGAGCGGACGCTCGCGCAGCGTGCCAGCGAGCGGCCCGCGGGCTCCTACACCGTGGAGCTGCTCGACGACCCGGCGCGGATCGGCGAGAAGGTGATGGAGGAGGCCGAGGAGGTCACGCGCGCCGCGCGCGAGGAGTCCGACGAGCGTGTCGACGAAGAGGCGGCCGACGTGCTCTACCACCTGCTCGTGCTGCTGCACAGCCGCGGCCGCTCGCTCGCCGACGCCGAGCGGGTGCTCGATGGCCGTCGCGCCTAGCACGCCCGAGACAGCCGTGACGATCGCGCCGAGCCTCGAGCGCGCGCGCGAGCTGTCACGCGCACACAACCTGATCCCGCTGCGCTACAGCTTCATCGAGGACTGCGAGACGCCCGTCTCGGCCTTCCTGAAGCTGCGCGCGCTGAACCCCGGCGAGCCCGCCTTCCTGCTCGAGTCCGCCGATCAGGGCCAGCGTGTGGGGCGCTGGTCGTTCATCGGCTTCCGGCCGCGCGCGGTGCTGCGCTGGTCGCTCGCCGACGGCGGCGATCCCTACGCGCTCGCGGCGGAGCGCATCGCGCGCTTCGAGCAGGCGCCCGCTCGATGACGCCCCGCCGTTCACCGGCGGCGCGGTCGGCTTCTTCGGCTATGACCTCGTGCGCGCGGTCGAGCCGCTCGGCGATCCGCCCGCTGATCCGGCTCGAGGCGCTGGATCTGCCCGACATGGCGCTGATGCTCTCCGACGCGCTCGTGATCTTCGACCATCTCAAGCACACCGTCACGATCCTCGCCAACGCTGACCTCGATGCCGAGCCAGATATCGAGCGCGCCTACGCCGAGGCGGCGCGGACGATCGCGGAGGTGCGCAGCGTCCTCGCCGGGCCGGTGCCGCGTGGCGAGCCCGTAGACGCGACGACGCGCCAGGTGCCGGAGTTCAAGTCGAACATGTCGCGCGAGCACTTCGAAGGCATGGTCAGCCGGATCGTCGAGTACATCTACGCCGGCGACGCCTTCCAGGTCGTGCCCTCCCAGCGCTGGTCGGCGCCGTGCCCGTCGAGGCCTTCTCGATCTACCGCGGCCTGCGCGCGATCAACCCGAGCCCCTACATGTACTTCCTCGACTTCGGCGACTTCCAGGTCGCCGGCGCGAGCCCCGAGCCGCTGCTGACCGTCAGCGGACGCCACGTCGCGACGAAGCCGATCGCCGGCACGCGCCCGCGCGGCGCGAGCCCCGAGGAGGATCGACGCATCGCCGCGGAGCTGCTCGCCGACGAGAAGGAGCGCGCCGAGCACGTGATGCTCGTCGACCTCGGGCGCAACGATCTCGGGCGCGTCTGCGAGTACGGCAGCGTGAAGGTCGACGAGCTGATGGAGATCGAGCTCTACAGCCACGTGATGCACATCGTCTCCTCGGTCTCGGGCACGCTGCGCGCGGAGGTCGGAGCGATGGACGCGCTGCGCTCGGTGCTCCCCGCGGGCACGCTCTCCGGCGCGCCGAAGGTGCGCGCGATGCAGATCATCGACGAGCTCGAGCCCGTCAAGCGCGGCGGCTACGGCGGCGCGATCGGCTACCTCAGCTACGCCGGCGATCTCGACACCGCGATCCACATCCGCACGGTCGTCGTCAAGGACGGCGTCGCGCACGTGCAGGCCGGCGGCGGCACCGTCGCCGACGCTAAGCCCGCCTACGAGTACGAGGAGTCGCTCGCCAAGGCGCAGGCCGCGATGCGCGCCGTCGCGCTCGCCTGCGAGCAGGCGGACTGGACATGAGGGTCCTCGTCCTCGACAACTACGACTCCTTCACCTACAACCTCGTCCAGTACCTGGGCGAGCTGGGCGCCGAGGTCGAGGCGGTGCGCAACGACCGCGCGAGCGTCGATGAGCTGCTCGCGGCGGGCTATGAGCGCTGCGTGATCTCACCGGGTCCCTGCACCCCCAACGAGGCCGGCATCACGCTCGAGCTCGTGCGGCGGATGCCCGAGGCGGGCGTCCCGACGCTCGGCGTCTGCCTCGGTCACCAGGCGCTCGCGCAGGCCTTCGGGGGACGCGTCATGCTGAACCCGCCCGTGCACGGCAAGGCGACCACGATCGAGCACGACGGTCGCACGATCTTTCGCGGCCTGCGCTCGCCGCTGAGAGTCGGGCGCTATCACTCGCTGGTCGTCGACGGCGAGCTGCCCGACTGTCTGGAGGAGTCAGCGCGCGGCGGCGGCGTGGTGATGGGGGTGCGCCACCGCGAGCTGCCCGCCGAGGGCGTGCAGTTTCACCCCGAGTCGGTTCTGACCGAGCAGGGCCGCGAGCTGCTCGGGAACTTCCTCGATCCAGGATCATCTCCGGATGCTTGAAGCATTGATGATTAGGGGAGGCGTTCGTCGTTCCCGGATCCAGCTCGGTGCATGCCCAACGCGATCCTGACCAACGCGATCGACGCGCTCGCCGCGCGCCGCGATCTGAGCGCCGAGCAGACCGCCGAGGTGCTCGCGGAGATCATGCACGGCGAGGTCTCAGAGATCCAGATCGCCGGCTTCTTGGTCGCGCTGCGCACGAAGGGCGAGACCGTCGAGGAGCTCACCGGGCTCGCCCGCACGATGCGCGCGCTCGCCGCGCACGTCCCGAGCGGACGCGATGACCTGCTCGACACCGCCGGCACCGGTGGGGGGCGCAGCTCCTTCAACGTTTCGACGACCGCCGCGCTGATCGCCGCCGGCGCGGGCTGTGCCGTGGCAAAGCACGGTAACCGCTCGGCCACGAGCCGCTCGGGCTCCGCCGACCTGCTCGAGGCGCTCGGCGCGCGGATCGACCTCGGACCGGGGGAGGTGGCGAGGTGCATCGAGGAGGCGGGCTTCGGCTTCATGTTCGCCCCGGCGCACCACCAGGCCACGCGCTTCGTGATCCCCGTCCGGCGTGAGCTGGCCGTGCGCACGATCTTCAACCTGCTCGGCCCGCTGACGAACCCCGCGGGTGCGCGGCGGCAGCTGATCGGCGTCTCCGATGCCTCTTTCCTGGAGACGATCGCCGGCGCACTGGCGCGGCTTGGCGTCGACCGTGCGCTCGTCGTCGCCGGCGAGGACGGTCTCGACGAGGTCTCCGCGAGCGCACCCACGAAGGTCGTCGAGGTCAACGGTGGGGAGATCACGAGCTACCTGCTTCACCCGGGCGAGGTGGGCGTCGAGCCGGCGAGCGCGGCGCGCGGTGAGGGGCCGCGCGGCGGAACGCCCCAGGAGAACGCCGCCGTGACGCGTGCGATCCTGCAAGCCCAGGGCGAGCACGCCCGCGGGCGAGGAGTTGGCCGTCATCAACGCAGGCGCCGCGATCTATGCGGCCGGTCGCGCCGCGAGCATCGCCGAAGGTGTCGAAGCGGCCCGCGCTGCGCTTGCCGACGGCGAGGCAGCGCGCGCGCTTGCGCGCTATGTCCAAGCCAGCAACGCGCGCCCGCAGATGGAGACGAACGCGTGACGGGCACCGTGCTCGATCGCATCCTCGCCGAAACGCGAGTCGCGGTGGAGCAGCGCAAGCGTGAGTGCCCGCTGCCGATCTCAGACTCCGGTGAGCTCCTCCCGGCACACCGCTTCCGCGCCGCGCTCGTCGGCCCCGGGATCGCCGTGATCGCCGAGTTCAAGCGCCGCTCGCCTTCGGCCGGCAGCCTTCACGAGGATCCCGACCTCGCCGCGATCGTGGACGCCTACACGCGTGGCGGCGCGGGCGCCCTGTCGATCCTCACCGAGGGACCGAACTTCGGCGGTGCGCTCGCCGATCTCGAAACGGCTCGCGCAGTTTCCCCACTGCCGCTGCTGCGCAAGGACTTCATCGTCGATCACTACCAGCTGCACGAGGCTCGCGCCGCCGGCGCGGACGCGGTGCTGCTGATCGTCGCGGCGCTCGATGACCGCGAGCTAAGCAGCGCTGCACGCCGCGGCGCTGGCACTCGGGCTCGATGTGCTCGTCGAGGTCCACGACGGCGAGGAGCTCGCGCGGGCGCTGGAGCTCGGCGCGGAGATCATCGGCGTCAACAATCGCGATCTACGCGACTTCAGCGTCGATCTGCAGCGTACAGAGCGCCTGCTGGAGCAGATGCCCGCGGGCACGATCGTCGTATCGGAGTCGGGCATCGCCGCCGCTGGGCAGCTGCGGCGCCTCGCGGGGCGGGGTGTGCACGCGGTCCTCGTGGGCGAGAGCCTGATGCGCGCAGCCGACCCCGCTGCGGCGCTGCGCGAGCTGCGCGACTTTTAGAGACAACCTGCGAGACATTTAGAAAGTCTTCACACCCGCCGATCATCCTCTCTCGAGATGAAGCGCATGTTCGCCATCCCATTCGTCTCCGCTCTGATCGGCGGCGGCATCGTCGTCGCCGTGATCGCTGCCGCGGGCGATCTCGGCAAGAACAGCACGACGGTCACCACCGTGCAGGCGGCGCCCGCCGCGCCGACCAACGCGTCGCAGATCTCCCACGGGCTTACCCCGCACGAAGTCTACGTCCGCGATGCACCCGGCGTGGCCTATGTGACCTCCACGATCGTGCAGAAAACAGAATCGCCCTTCAACCTCTTCGGTGGCGAAGCGCAGCGCCAGGGCGTGGCTACGGGCTCGGGCATCGTGATCTCCGCCAACGGCACGATCCTCACCAACTACCACGTCGTCGAGAATGCGATCAAGGTCACGGTCAGCTTCGAAAAAGGCAAGACCGTCAACGCGCAGATAGTCGGCAAGGATCCCTCCAACGATCTCGCCGTACTACGCATCTCGACCGACGGCCTGACATTGCACCCGCTCACGCTGGGCGACTCCAGCGGCGTGCAGGTGGGCGACCCGGTGTATGCGATCGGCAACCCCTTCGACCTCAAGCGCACGCTCACCACCGGCGTGATCTCGGCGCTACAGCGTGAAATCACCGCACCAAACGGCTTTGCGATCGACAACGTGCTGCAGACCGATGCCCCGATCAACCCGGGGAACTCGGGCGGCCCGCTGCTCGACGCCGGGGGTCGTGTGATCGGCATCAACTCGCAGATCGAGACCGGCGGCAGTGGCGGCGGCAGCGTCGGCATCGGCTTCGCCGTCCCGATCAACACGGCGAAGTCCGAGATCGCTCAGCTCGAGAAGGGCGGCACCGTGCGCGGCGCCTATCTCGGGCTTGACATCGCTGACGATCGACGGCTCGCTCTCCGCGCTGAACCTGCCCGTCAAAGCCGGCGCGCTCGTGCAGAGTGTGCAGAAGAACACCGGCGCAGCGAAGGCCGGCATCCGCGGTGGCGCGGTCACGACGAACACCGAAAACGGCCAGATCTCCGTCGGTGGCGACATCATCGTCGCAATCGACGGCAAGGCGATCGGCGGCTCCCAGGAACTCGCGGCTGCGGTGGCCTCCAAGAAGCCGGGCGACACGATCAGCGTGAGCCTGTTGCGCGCCAACGGCAAAGGCGGCTATGAACACAAGACCGTGACCGTCACGCTCGGCTCGCGCCCCAACTCCGTGCCGAACCCGAACACGCCCGAAGGCTAGCTTCGCCCGAGATCGGGCGCCCGCTACCGTTGGGGCATGGTCGAGACCGCGCATATCCCGCCGAGCCCCGAGCGGGCCGGCACGCGAGTGAAGATCTGCGGCATCACGAACCTCGAGGACGCCGAGCTGGCGAGCGAGCTCGGGGCCTGGGCGTTGGGCATGATCTTCTTCGCGGAGAGCCCGCGCCGCTGCTCGCCGGCCGCGGCTCAGGTGATCGTGGCGCAGCTGCGTCGGCGCATCGAGCTGTGTGGGGTCTTCGTCAACGCGCCGCTTGAGCAGATCGTCGCTCATGTCGAGGATCTCGGGCTCGGCATGGTGCAGCTGCACGGCGATGAGGGACCGGCCTTCTGCGGTGAGGTGCGCCGCCGCACCGGCGCGCGCGTGATCAAGGCCGCCCAGGTGTCGGGGGCGGCGGACCTGCGCGACCTGGAGCGCTTCCACGTCGACTTTCACCTGCTCGACGCACGCGCGAAGGCGGTCGAGCGCCAGGGCATGCGCGGCGGCACGGGCGAGACCTTCGACTGGGCGCTCGTGGGGGAGCGCCGTTCGCAGGTCCCCCTGATCCTCAGCGGCGGCCTGAACGCAGAGAACGTGGCGGAAGCGATCGCGATCACGAGGCCCTTCGCCGTCGACAGCGCGAGCGGCACCGAGGCGGCGCCGGGTCACAAGGATCCCGAGAAGCTGCGCGCGCTGATCGACGCGGTGCGCGCGACCGATCTGCCTGCTGCGCCCGCGCAGGAAGACCGGGAGCAGACGGTGCCGTCGCAGGCTCCGCTGGATTCGCAGCCGCAGACGAGCATCGGCCAGCCGGCGTGAGCGCGCCCATCGGCGAGCGTCCGCTCGAGCACCACTTCGGTTCCTACGGCGGCCAGTTCGTGCCTGAGACGCTGATGCCGGCGCTCGCCGAGCTCGAGCAGGCCTGGCGCAGTGCCCGTGAGGATCCGGCCTACCTGTCCGAGCTCAGCGCCCTGCTGCGCGACTTCGGCGGGCGCCCCACGCCGCTGTATCGCGCTCGCGGGCTGTCGGAGCGCGCCGGGCGACCCGTATATCTCAAGCGCGAGGACCTCAACCACACCGGCTCACACAAGCTCAACAACGCGCTCGGACAGGTGCTGCTCGCCAAGCGCATGGGCAAGGACCGGATCATCGCCGAGACCGGCGCCGGCCAGCACGGCGTCGCGACGGCGACGGTCTGTGCGCTGATGGGGATGCGCTGCATGATCTATATGGGAGTCGAGGACACACGGCGCCAGCGCCCGAACGTGCAGCGCATGGAGTTGCTCGGCGCCGAGGTGCGCCCCGTCGACGCCGGTGCGAGGACGTTGAAGGAGGCGACCTCGGCGGCGATCCGCGACTGGGTCACGAACGTCGCGGACACCCACTATGTGATCGGCTCGGTCGTCGGTCCCGCGCCCTACCCGGCGCTCGTGCGCGACCTGCAACGGATCATCGGCGATGAGGCGCGTGCGCAGATCCTTGAACGCGAGGGTCGCCTACCTGCGCGCGTCGTCGCGTGCGTCGGCGGCGGCTCCAACGCGATGGGCATCTTCGCGGCGTTCCTCGCCGACGAGGGCGTCGAGTTGATCGGCGTCGAGGCCGCCGGCGAGGGGATCGACACTCCTCGGCACGGTGCGCCGCTGACGGTCGGCGGGCGGCCGGGGATCCTGCACGGGTCGCGCTCGGCGGTGATGCAGGACGAGGAGGGGCAGATCGTGCAGGCGCACTCGATCTCCGCCGGGCTCGACTACCCGGGCGCGGGACCCGAGCACGCCTACCTGCGCGACAGCGGCCGCGCGCGCTATGTGGCGGTCAGCGACCGTGAAGCGCTCGCGGCGTTCCGCGAGCTCGCGCGTCTGGAGGGCATCATCCCGGCGCTCGAGACCGCGCACGCGCTCGCCTGGGTGCTCGCTCAGCCCGATGGGGAGCTGGATCTCGTGTGCCTCTCCGGGCGCGGTGACAAGGACCTCGCCGAGGTGCTTGCGGGGGAGCAGGGGTGAGCACGCTGCAGGCGACGGGGATCGAGCGGCTCGCGGAAGCGTTTGCGAGCACTGAGAAGCGTGCCGCGCTGATGCCTTACGTGATGGCGGGTTTCCCGACGCTCGCGGAGTCGGTGCGCATCGGCGAAGCCTGTATCGAGGCGGGGGCTGACGTGATCGAGCTCGGCGTGCCGTACTCCGATCCGCTCGCCGACGGTCCCGTGATCCACGCTGCGGGTACCGCGGCGCTCGCCGCGGGCGCGAACGTCGCGGGCGTGCTCGAGGTTGCGCGCGCGCTCGCGCCGCGCGTGCCCGTGGTGTTGATGTGTTACGCGAACATGGTGTTCGCGCCGGGTGTCGAGGCGTTCGTCGCGCGTCTGGCGCGCACGGGAGCGTGCGGTCTGATCGTCCCCGACCTGCCCCAGGGTGAAGGCGCCCGAGGTGCGCGCGGCCTGCGAGCGAGCCGGCCTCGCGCTCGTGCCGCTCGTGGCGCCGACCACGACCCCGAGCGACTCGCCGCGATCGGAGCGCACGCGCAGGGCTTTCTCTACACGGTCTCGGTCGTCGGCACCACAGGCGAGCGCAGCTCGCTTGGCGAGATGTTCGCCGAGGTGCTCGCACAAGCAAAGGCCTGCACCCAGGCGCCGGTCGCGCTGGGCTTCGGCATCGCCACGCCAGAGCAGGCCGCACAGGCCGCGGCGGCGGGCGCAGACGGCGTGATCGTGGGCACGCGTCTGGTGCGTGCCGCGGGCGAAGCCGACGATCCTGCGGCGGCCGTGGGGGCGCTCGTGGGCGAACTGGCCGCGGGTCTCGCCCGGGCCAGCTAGGATTCCGCGCGCATGGGTCTGATACTCACCGTCACCGCCGGACTGGTCGTCTGGATCGTGCTCTGGGCACTGGGAGCCAAGGGGTTCGATGCGTTTCTGCTTTCCACCGCGATCATCTTGGTGGGAGCGTCGCTGAGAGATCCTCGCCGGCTACCTCCCCGGCCGACGCAGCTAGAGCCCGGTGCTCGCACGCTGGCCGGGCCTCGCCGCTCTCGCTGCCGCGGCTCTTCTCGCCAGCGGATGCGGTGGTCTTAGTGGTGCCGCCAACACCGAAGCGACCGGCAACCAGCTCGCGATCTACTCGAGCCTGCCGCTGCAGGGGCCCTCGGCGGCGGTCTCCCAGCAGATCGTCAACGGCGAGAAGCTCGCGCTCTCGCAGGCGGGCGGACGAGATCGGTCCGTTCAAGATCGGCTACGTCTCGCTCGACGACGCCGACCCGACGACCGGGCAATGGTCCGCGGGCGTCACCGCCAGCAACGCCAAGACAGCCGCCCAGGACACCGAGCACGATCGCCTATCTCGGCGACTACAACTCAGGCGCCACGGCGATCTCGCTGCCGCGTGATGAACGCTGCTGGGATCCTCCAGGTCAGCCCGGGGAGCCCCTACGTCGGCCTGACGACATCACTCGACGCCGGCCAGGACGAGCCGGGACGCTTCTATCTCAGCGGTCGACGCAACTTCGGGCGTCTGCAGCCCGGCGATCCGGTGCAGGCGGCGGCGCAGGTGGCGCCTGATGCGCTCGCTGCACGTGCGGCGCGTGTACGTGATCGACGATCAGGACCCCTTCGAGGTGCCGCTCGCCACGATCGCGGCGTCCGACGCCGAACAGGCGGGCATCGCGCTCGCCGCGCACGACAGCATCGCGACCCCGGCCGGCACGACCTTCTCCGGCGAGGTCGAAAAGGTCGCTGCAAAGCGGCGCCGAGGCCGTGCTGTTCGCCGGTGGCGGTGGCCCCGGCGCGGTCGCGCTGTGGCGCGAACTGCACAGTGCCGATCCGCACCTGCTGCTGCTCGGGACCAGCTCGATGCTGGGCGAAGCCTTCACCTCTCAGCTCGGCGCAGCCGCCGCCGTGACCTACCTGACGACGCCGATCCTCGCGCCTGCGCTGTATCCGCCCTCTGCGCAGCGGGTGCTCGTTGACTACCGCCGCAGCTTTCGCGGGCGAAGCCGGGCCATATGTGCTCTACGGCTATGAGGCGATGAGCGTCGTGCTCGCCGCGATCCGTCGCGCCGGCGCTCACGGCAACGCCGCCAGGCCGTGATCGACCAGTTCTTCGCGACCAGCAACCGCGACTCGGTGCTCGGGCGCTACTCGATCCAGCCGGACGGCGAAACCACGCTCACGCGCTACGGCGTCGACCGTGTCCGCGGCGGGCACGCCGTCTTCGACCGCGTGCTCACACCGCTGCAAGCGTCTCCGCGGCGGCTGAAGCGTCTCGCCAGTCGGCTGAGCCGGTGGGCTCAGGCGCCCGCGTGCTGCAGGCCGAGCACGAGGCGCACGCGCTGCACTTCTGAGCTCAGCGCGTGGCCCCCGCCGGAGAGCGTGCTCGCGGCGCGCAGGTAGGGAACGACCTTCGCGAGCGAGGGGTCTTCGGTGAGCCCGACCCCTTCGAGCAGGCTGAGCACGGTCGGGAAGTCGAGCGATCACGCTCGGCTGGATGCCTTCGCCGAGCGCGCTCGCTGCCGCTGTGCGCGCTGCCGCGCCCTGCGCCATCGCGCTACTCGGGTGTAGCGCGTCCTCGACCGAGGCTTCGGCGAAGCCGAGCACGAACTTCGTGTGCCCGGCGCCGTCGCGCCCGTCGGCGATGTCGAGCACGACCGGCAGGCCGCTGAGCGCGCACGCCAACCGCCGCGTCGGTCCCGGGGATGCTGCACCTTGCGCAGCTCACCGCCGGATCTGCGCAGCGCCGCGGCGAGCTTGTCCACGGCCGCACGCGAGCGCGCCGGGTTCTTGGAGTCGATCACGATCGCTGCCTTCAGTTCCAGCAGGCTGCCGCCGCTGGCGAAGATGCCCGGCCGAGCCCATCCAGCTCGCGTAGTCCGCCGGGCGGCGGCGTTGTTCGGCGCCGAGCACTTCAAGCGGGCGAGCTCATCGCGCCCAGCAGCGACTTCAGGTTGAGCGTGCTCGCGGCGGCCGGTGCTTCGACGCCTGTGCCGCCAAGCGAGCCTGCCAGCGAGCTGAGCGCGTGCAGCGCACCGACGTCGCCCGCGAGGCTCGCGCCGAGGTGGCCGAGGCCGATCGCCAGCCACGATTCGCCGGGCAGTTCGCCAAGAGCGCTCTGCGGCTTCCGGGTCGCTTGAGAGCAGCCCGCCCGAGCTCGTGCTCCCTGTGGGCGTGAGCGTGTCGAGGTCGAGCGTCAGCGAGCCCGCTGAGGCGAGGAGCGAGACGTTCGCCTGATGGCCGCCCGTGAGCACGCCGAGCAGCCCGCTCGCCGGCCTGGTGCGGCTGCCGCCGGCGGCGGAGGGGTTCGCGTAGACGTGGGCGAGCGCTCCCTTGGGCGAGACGCCGGTGAGCTTCGCGTAGCCGCTCGCGCCGGCCAGCGCGCTGGCGCCCTGACTCGTGTCGATCACCGCATGTACGGCCGCCTCGCTGCCGATCACGGCGAGGCGATGCACGAGCGCGAAGGCGACCCCGCTCGGAGCCGGCCTGCACGCTGACGCCGCGGTAGGTGCTCGGGCGCGCGCCGGCGCGCTTGGCCTGGCCGTCGAGGAAGCTACGCGCCTTGGCCGCGTCGGTGGTGTCGAGCACGATCGCGCCCTGTGCCCCTCCTGCCGCGAAGGGGAACAGACCGCTCGCGGTCCCGCTGCCGAGCAACCCCTGCTGCAGCAGCGTCGTGAGCGCTTCCGCGGAGGCGAGCGAGGTCAGGAAGATGCCCGGCGTGGGGTCCGAGCCACGGTGCCACGTCCTTCTTGAAGTCCAGCTGTGGCGAGCCAGGGCTCTGCAGTGCGCCGAGCAGGCGCAGGTAGGGATTGGCCTGGTGGGTCAAGCGACCTGCCCGCCGCGAGCGCGCCGCTTTGCTCTGCGCCGCTCGGCCGACGTCGGCGCCGGCGTAGAGCACCGCCGAGGCTGGGTCACGCTCGCGGGGTCCACGGCCGAGCCCGCCGAGGTGCGTGGAGCCGCAGCCGCTCAGCGTCGCGATGAGCGCGGCGCACGTCAGTGTCGAAAGGTGGCCGTGCGCAGCGGTCCTCTGAGCTGCTCGGCGGAGGGGCGGCGGGCTGGCAACTGATGTTCCTTTCGCGGGCTGGTGGCCGAGTGGAGCGGCGCTTGGCAGCGATCGTATGCCCAGTGGGCGACGTCACGCAACCGGTGACCGTCTGCAATCGGCGTCCCAGAGCGCCGTTGCTGCAGCTCGTCTTGCATGCGGCGCAGCCGTTCGCGGCGCCCAGCGTCACAGCGCTGTGCGAGCCCGCGGATGTTGGAGTTTTGCCCGTTTGGAGGGTCGTCGGGAAGGGAATGTGGGAGAAGATGTGCAAATGGGGTTGCATTGTGGGAGAAAGTGGGTTATGTTCGCGCTCAGCGAGCCGGGGTGGAGGGGCTCCTCCCACTCCTCCACCTCGGCTCGGTAATCAACTTGGAGCTCTACGACGTGGTCCCGTTCCGTGGCACCTTCGACCATACGCTCGACGCAAAGAACCGCCTCACGGTTCCCGCTCGCTACCGCGCGGCACTCGCCGAGGGCGTGGTGCTCGCGATGCCGGTCGACCTGAAGCCGTGCGTCGGCGTGTGGCGCCCGGAGGAGTACGAGCGCTACACGCGCCGCGCGCTCGCCGAGCTGCCGCCGCTCTCGCCGCGGCTGACCGAGCTCGAGCGCTTCTTCTACGGCAGCTCCCACGACGCCGAGCTCGACGCCGCCGGGCGCATCATGGTCCCGGGCTTCCTCGGCGAGCACGCGGCGCTGACGCAAGGAGGTCGTCGTCGTCGGCGTCGGCGACCGCCTGGAGCTGTGGGACCGCGGCGCCTGGAACGAACATCGATCGACGCTGCTGAGCGGCGTCGCGGAGGTCACCGCACGTGTCGACGACGCTGCTTGAGGCTCGCGAGTCGCGCGGCACCGAAGGGCTGCGCGCCCGAGCTCGCGCGCAGGCGTCGCGGCGGCGAAGCTGCTCGCACCGCTTCCGCACGGCGCGCAGCGCGTGCGGCGCAGGGCGCGCGCGAGTCCGACAGCGGCGCGCGCGCCTCGCACACGCCCGTCCTCGCCGGGGAGCTGCTCGAGCTGCTCGACCCCCAGCCGGGCCAGACGGCGATCGACTGCACCTTCGGCGACGGCGGGCACGCGCGGCTCGTCGCCGAGCGCCTCGGCTCGATCGGGCACGCTCGTCGCGATCGACCGCGACCCGCTCGCCGAGGAGCGCTTCGCGAGCGCTCGCCGCCGAGAGCTGCCTGCTCGGTGCGCTTCATCCGCGCCGGCTACGCCGAGGCGCTCGAGCTGCTCGCGGAGCGAGGGCCTGCGCGCGGACATGGCCTACTTCGACCTCGGCATGTCCTCGATGCAGGTCGACACGCGCGAGCGCGGCTTCTCCTACTCCTACGACGCGCCGCTGGACATGCGCATGGACCCCGGCGCAGCAGCTCAGCGCGCGCGAGATCGTCGCCGAGTGGGACGAGCGGCGCCTCGCGCACGTGCTGCGCGACTTCGGCGAGGAGCGCCACGCCGGCGCGATCGCCCGCGCGATCGTGCGCCGTCGCGCGAGCAGCGCCCGATCGAGACGACGCTCGAGCTCGTCGACACGATCAACGTCGGCGATCCCCGCTCCGGCCCGCTTCGCCGGCGGCCATCCCGCCAAGCGCTCCTTCCAGGCGCTGCGGATCGCCGTCAACGACGAGCTCGGCCAGCTCGACCGCGCGCTGCCGCTGGCCTGGGAGCTGCTGCGCGAGGGCGGCGTGCTCGCGGCGATCTCCTTCCACTCGCTCGAGGATCGCCGCGTCAAGCGCTTCCTCGCCGAGCGCGCGCAGCGGCTGCGTCTGCCCGCCGGATCTGCCCGTGTGCGTCTGCGGCCGCGAGCCGCGAGGCCGCGCTGATCGCGCGTCGCTCGATCGTGCCCTCCGCCGCCGAGGTCGCCGCGCAACCCGCGCTCGGCCTCCGCGCGCCTGCGCGCTGCGCGCAAGCTGAGCGGCGAGGTGGCCTCGTGACGCCCCCCGCCGCGGCTCCGGCGGTCCGCGCGCGCACGCTCGCCGCCACCGCGCCGGCTGGTGCCGCGCGCCGCGGCCGCGGCGCGTCTCCGGTCCCGCCCGTCCGGCGCGGCCGCGCCAGCCGGCCGCGGCGCCGTCGCGGGCGCAGCGCGGACTGCTACTCGGCCTGCTCGAGCTGGCGCAGGGCGTCTCGCTCACATCGGCTGCTCGACCGCCTGATCCGCGGCCGCGCCTGGATCGCGATCGTCGCCTTCGCGCTGATCGGGATCGTCACGCTGCAGCTGGCGCTGCTGAAGCTCAACGCCGGCATCGGGCGCTCGCTCGAGCGCGAGCGCGCTGCTGCAGCGCGAGAACGCGGCGCTCAGCATCGAAAACTCCGAACTGGCCGCCGGCGGCCGCGTCGAGGCCGCGGCGGAACAGCTCGGCATGAGCCTCGTCCCAGCCGGCAGCCTGAAGTTCCTCAGCGCACGGCCGCACAGTGATCTCGCGCACGCCGGCGGGCGTGCTCAGCGCGCCGGCCGCAGCAGCCAACAGCGTGGCCGCGAGCAGCGCAGCCTCGGGATCGGGCTCCGCGAGCGAATCCGCCCGGCGAAGGGGAAAGCTCTGCAGCGAGCGCGGAGCGCGTCCCCCGAAGGCGAAGCAGGCGCCTCGACGGGCGCTACACAGCGGCGGAACCGAGCAGCGGCGAAGGCGGCTCGCGGCGAGCCATGAATCCCGCCCCCGCGCCCACGCCCAGCGAAACCGAAGTCACGAGCACAACTGCCGGCGCGAGCGAAGTCGGGGCCCGGCGGCGGCACCCAGGCGGGCCCCACGGGATAGCGGTGGCCGTCGTCCAGCGCCGCATCGGGGCGATCTTCGGGCTGTTCTTCCTGCTGCTCGTCCTCGCGGCCGGCCGGACCGCCTATCTCGGCGGTCCTGCGCGGCGGCGACGCTGCGCAAGGCGGCGAGCAACCAGCAGCTGACCGACGAAACGGTGACCGCGCAGCGCGGCACGATCACCGACCGCAACGGCGTCGACCTCGCGGTCTCCGAGCCGGCGCGCGACATCTCCGCCGACCCCTACCTGCTCACACGACCCGCTCGGCGCCGCGCAGCAAGCTCGCGCCGCTGCTCGGACAGACGCCAGGACGAGCGTGCTGCGCAAGCTCTCCGAGCGCACCGGCTTCGTGTACCTCGCCCGCGGCATGCCCGCGACGCCAGGCCGAGGCGGTGCTCGCGCTGAAGATCCCGGGCATCGCGGGCACGCCGGTGATGCGCCGCGTCTACCCGCGCGGGCACGCTCGCCGCGCAGGTGCTCGGCGTGGTCGGCACCGAAGGCAAGGGCCTCGCGGGCCTCGAGTACTCGCGCAACGCGCTGCTCGCCGGGCGCTCCGGCCAGCGGCGCGTCGTCAGCGACGCGATCGGCCAGCCCGTGTCGATCACCGAACCGCACCCGGAAGTGCCCGGCGAGACTCGCTGACGCTGACGCTCGACGCGAACATCCAGCAGCGCACCGAAGACGTGCTCGGCGCCGTCGCGCAGCCGCTTCAGCCCCAAAGACGCGACCGCGATCGTGATGGACCCGCGCAGCGGCGCGATCCTCGCGGTCGCCAACTGGCCGCAGGTCAACGCCAACGACCCCGCCGCCGCGCCGCCCGGCGCGCTCCAGGACCGCGCGGTCGGCTTCGACTACGAACCCGGCTCGACGTTCAAGGCCGTGACCGTCTCGGGCGCGCTGCAGCAGGGCCTGATCACGCCCGACACCGGCTTCAACGTCCCCGACCAGATCCAGGTCGCCGACCGCACGATCCACGACGACACCGAACACGGCGAAGAAACGCTGACGACCTCGCAGATCCTCGCGCGCTCGAGCAACGTCGGCGCGATCAAGATCGGCATGCTCGAGGGCGCGCGCGCGCTTCAACAAGTGGGTGCACCGCTTCGGCTTCGGGGCACGGACCGGCGTCGACCTCCCGAGCGAGGAAGCGGGCCTGGCGCTGCCGCTCAACCACTACTCGGGCTCCTCGATGGGCAACCTGCCGATCGGCCAGGGCGAGCTCGTCACGCCGATGCAGATGGCGACCGCCTACGCGGCGATCGCCAACGGCGGCATCCTGCGCCCGCCCGCACTCGTCGGCGCGGTCGACGGCAAGGCGCAGCCGCTGCCCGCCGGGCACCGCATCATCTCGACCGCCACCGCGCGTCGCTGCGGCACATGCTCGAAGGCGTGCTCGCCCCCGGCGGTACCGCCAGCGAGGTCTCGATCCCCGGCTACCAGCTCGCGGGCAAGACCGGCACGGCGTCAGCAAGATCGACCCGCTCACCGACGAATACTCGAAAAGCGCCTACGTGGCCTCGTTCATCGGCTTCGCGCCGGCCTCCGACCCGAAGCTGCTGACCGCGGTCGTCGTCGACGAACCGCAGATCGGGCTCGATCTTCGGCGGCACCGTCGCCGCGCCCGCGTTCGGGCAGATCATGAGCTTCGCGCTGCCCTACCTCGGCATCCCGCCCGGGTAGAGCCCAATCGGCTCCGGCGGGGGCGGAAACTAGACTCACCCGCATGCCGGCCGCGGAGCAGCGATCGATGAGGCTCGCCGAGCTGGCGCCGGCGCAGGCCGGGGGCGAGCGCGCGACTCACTGAGCGACGCCGAGGGCGACGTCGAGATCGCCGCGCTGGCCTACGACAGCCGCGCGGTCACGCCGGGAACGCTGTTCTTCTGCGTCAGCGGCTTCACGCAGCGACGGGCACGACTTCGCGCCGCAGGCCGTCGCGAGCGGCGCCGCGGCGCTGGTCGTCGAGCGCCCGCTCGGGCTCGGGGTGCCGGAGCTCGTGGTTGCCTTCGGTGCGCGCCGCGATGGCGCCGCTCGCGGCGCGCTTCTACGGCGAGCCCTCGCGCGAGCTGCAGGTCGTGGGCGTCACGGGCACCAACGGCAAGACCACGACCGCCTACCTGGCGCGCGCGCTGCTCGGAGGCCGGCGGCGTGCAGTGCGGGCTGCTCGGCACCGTCAAGTCGGTCATCGGCGGCCGCGAGCGCCCGGTGCAGCGCACGACCCCCGAGGCGATCGACCTGCAGGCGCGATCTGCGCGCGATGCTCGACGGCGGCGATCGCGGCCTGCGCGATCGAGGTCTCCTCGCACGCGCTCGAGCTCGGGCGCACCGACGCGATCGCCTTCGCCGCGGCGATCTTCACGAACCTGACCCAGGACCATCTCGACTTCCACGCGACGATGGAGGACTACTTCCTGGCCAAGCGGCGGCTGTTCCTGCCCGCCGAGGGCGCGCCGCCGGCGGCTCAGCATCGTCAACGTCGGCGACCCCTACGGCCGCCGGCTCGCCGCCGAGATCGACGGCGTGCGCACGTTCGCGGTCGACGCGCCCGCCGACTACAGCGCCACCGAGCTGCGCTGCGGCTTCGACGGCTGCCGCTTCACGCTGCACACGCCCGCGCGGCGAGCGCGAGCTCGCGCTGCCGCTGCCGGGCCGCTTCAACGTCGCCAACGCGCTCGGCGCGCTCGCCGCCGCGCACGCGCTCGGCGGCGAGCTCGACGTGCTGGTCGCCGCGCTCGAGCGCGGCGTGCGCGTGCCCGGGCCGCTTCGAGCCGGTCGACGCGGGCCAGGACTTCGCGGTGCTGGTCGACTACGCCCACACGCCCGACTCGCTCGAGAACGTGCTGCGCGCCGCCGCCGAGCTGGCGGACGCGGGCACGCGGCGCGCGGGCCGCGTGATCTGCGTGTTCGGCGCCGGCGGCGACCGCGACCGCGGCAAGCGCCCGCTGATGGGCGAGATCGCCGCGCGCGCTGGCCGACGTCGCGATCGTCACCTCCGACAACCCCCGCTCGGAGGACCCCGAGCGATCATCGCCGAGATCATGGCCGGCGCCCAGCGCGACGGCGCGCAGCGCGCACGTGCGCGCCGATCGAGGATCGCCGCGCGGCGATCGCCGAGGCCGTGTCGCTGGCGCGCGCGCGGCGACGTGCGTGGTGATCGCCGGCAAGGGCCACGAGCAGGGACAGGAGTTCGCGGACGGGCGCAAGGTGCCCTTCGACGACGTCACCGTCGCGCGCGAAGCGCTCGGCGCGCGCGCCGCTCAGCGCCGCGGGAGCGCACGCCTGATGCGCGAGTGGGACGCCGAGCGCGATCGCCGCCGCGTCCGGCGCGCGGCTGCTCGGCGGCCGACGCGAGCCGCGCCGGCGGCCCGCGCGGCGCCGCGATCGACTCGCGCGCGCTGCGCCGGCGGCGAGCTGTTCGTCGGCCTGCGCGGCGAGCGCGACGACGGCGGCGCCCACGCCGCGCGAGGCGCTCGCGGCCGGCGCCTGGGGCGTGCTCGTCGCGCCGCGAGCACGCCGCAGCGCGCGCGGCCGAGCAGCCGAGGCGCGGCGGCGCGCGTGCTCGCCCACCCCGACCCGCTGGCCGGCGCTGCAGGCGCTCGCGCGCGCCTGGCGGCGCGAGCTGGGCGCGCGCGGCGCGCGCGTCGTCGCGATCACCGGCTCGACCGGCAAGACCTCGACCAAGGACATCCTCGCGGCGCTGCTCGCGCGGCGCGCTGCGCACGGCCGCGAGCCCCGCGAACCTCAACACCGAGATCGGCCTGCCGCTCGCGATGCTCGCGGCGCCGCGGCGGACGTCGAGGCGCTCGTGCTCGAGATGGCGATGCGCGGCCGCGGCCAGATCGCCGAGCTGACCGCGATCGCCGAGCCCGACGTCGGCGTGATCGTCAACGTCGGCCCGGCGCACCTCGAGCTGCTCGGCTCGCTGGAGGCGATCGCGGCCGCCAAGGCGGAGCTGATCGCCGGCCTGCGTCCCGGCGCGAGCGTGGTGCTGCCCGCCGGCGAGCCGCTGCTCGCGCCGCACCTGCGCAGCGACCTGCACGACGATCACCTTCGGCGAGGGCGGCGACGTGCACGCTGCGCGAGCAGCGCGACGGACGGCAGCGTGACGATCGACCACGACGGCGAGGAGATCGTGCTGTGGCCGTCCTTCACGCAGCGCTCACAACCTGCTGCAACCTGCTCGCCGCCGTCGCGGCCGCGCGGGCGCTCGGGCATGACGCCGCACGGGCGCCTGGAGGTCGAGTTCTCGGCGATGCGCGGGCAGCGCGTCGCGCTGCCCGGCGGCGTGGTGCTGATCGACGACTGCTACAACGCCAACCCGATGTCCATGCGCGCCGCGATCGACGATCTGGCCGCGACGGCGCCCGCACGGCGCGTGGCGGTGCTCGGCGACATGCTCGAGCTGGGCGCCGCAGGCGCCGCGCCTGCACCGCGAGATCGGCGCGCACGCTGCCGCGCGCGGCGTCGAGCTGCTGCGTCACCGTCGGTCCGCTGGCCGCCGAGATCGGCGCGCGGCTTCGCGGCGGCGGGCGAGGTGCACGCCGCTCGCCGACGCGGCGAGCGCGGCCGCGAGCTGCTGCCGGGCTGCTGCGCGACGGCGACACGGTGCTCGTGAAGGGCTCGCGCGGCGTCGGCCTCGAGCGCGTCCGCGGCGCTGCTGCAGCGAGCGCACCGAGACCGCGCGAGTCTGGCGCCGAGCGCCGGCCCGGAGCGGCGCTGAATGGGGCGCATTCTCTTCGGGGGCACGGCCGCGCTGCTGATCTGCATCTTCCTCAGCCCGAAGTTCATCGAGTTCCTGCGCAAGCGCGAGTTCGGGCAGCACATCCGCGAGGACGGGCCCGCAGGGCCACCACCAGAAGGCGGGCACGCCGACGATGGGCGGCGTCATCATCTTCCTCGCGGTCTCGGTCCCGTTCCTGATCCTGACCAACTACGAATGGCGCTCGGTCGGCGTGTTCGGCGCGGCGATCGCCTGCGCGCTGCTCGGCTTCGCCGACGACTACATCAAGCTCGTCAAGCGCCGCTCGCTCGGCCTGCGCGCGCGCACGAAGCTCGGCGTCACGATCGCGATCTCGCTCGGCCTGTGGTGGATCGCGCACGCAGGAGGCGCACCTGCCGTCGACGCTGTTGCTGCGCTTCGTCGACTACCACATCGACCTCGGGCCCCTCTATCCGGTGCTGATCTACTTCGTCGTCGCGGGCACGACGAGCGCCGTCAACCTGACCGACGGGCTCGACGGGCTGGCCGCGGGCTGCGCGGCGATCGTGCTGCTCGCCTACATCGGCATCACCTTCCTCACGCGGCGACTTCGACCTGGCGATGCTCGCCGGCTGCCTGGTCGGGGCGTGCATCGGCTTCCTCTGGTTCAACGCCTTCCCGGCGACGATCTTCATGGGCGACACGGGCTCGCTCGGGCTCGGCGGCGCGATCGCGGGGCTCGCGGTGATGACCAAGACCGAGGTGCTGCTGATCCTGCTCGGCGGGATCTTCGTGATCGAGGCGCTGTCGGTCGTGATCCAGGTGATCTCCTTCCAGACGACGCGCAGACGCGTGTTCCTGATGGCGCCGATCCACCACCACTTCGAGCTGAAGGCGTGGTCGGAGACGAAGATCATCCTGCGCTTCTGGATCGTCGCCTCGATCTGCGCGCGATCGGCTTCACGATCTACCGCCAGAGCCGGGGCATCTGACCCGGTCGTCGCGGCCGTGCCGCAAGGCACGGAAGGCTTCCGGCGCTCGGCGTCGAAGTGGAGCATGGATGCCAGCAGCCGCAGCACGCCGGGCCCGAGCCACGGCGGGTCGTCAATCGCGCAAGGACGCCGGACGCGGCCGCGGCGTGGCGCGCGCGCCGCAGCAATCGCTCGAGCACCGCATCCTGCTGACGGCGACGATGTGCCTGCTGGCCTTCGGCGCGGTGATGGTCTACAGCGCCTCCTCGGCGACGACGCTGCTGCAGGGCCACGGCTACGGCAGCGGCTACCTGATCAAGTTCTTCATCTACGGCGCGCTCGGGCTCGTCGTGATGCGCGTGCTGGCGCGCGACGGCGTCGCGAAAGTGCACACGCATCACCGCGCCGCTGCTGGTCGATCTCGTTCGTGCTCGTGCTCGCCGTGCACATCCCGCACGTCGGCGTCAGCGATCAACGGCGCGCGCCGCTGGATCGGCCCGGGCCAGCTGCAGTTCCAGCCCTCCGAGCTGATGAAGCTCGCGCTCGTGCTCTACTGCGGCGACGCTGCTGGCGAAGCGCCCGCAGCGCGTCAACGACCTGCGCGAGCTGGCCAAACCGCTGCTGATCGTCGTCGGCGGCGGCGTGCCTGCTGGTCTTCACCCAGCCCGACCTCGGCACGGCGATGGTGATCGCCTTCACGATCAGCGCGATGCTCGTCGCCGGCGGGCATCCCGATGCGCAAGCTCGCGATGATCGCCGGCGGCGCTGCTCGGCGCTCGTGTTCGCTCTACGCGCTCGTCCGCCCGTACGCGCGGGCGCGGCTGACCTCGTTCCTCGACCCCTGGGCGCACGCCTCCTCGAGCGGCTTCCAGGCCGTGCAGGGGCAGATCGCGATCGGCTCGGGCGGCCTGTTCGGCGTCGGCCCGGGCCAGTCGGTGCAGAAGATCTTCTACCTGCCGGAGGCGCCGACGGACTTCATCCTCGCCGTGATCGCCGAGGAGCTCGGCGTGGTCGGCGTGTTCGCGCTGCTGTTCCTCTACGGGCTGATCGCCTACGCGGGCCTGCGCGCGGCGAAGGCGCGCGCGCAGCCTCTACAGCGCGCTGATCGCGGTCGGCGTGACCGCGCTGATCCTCTCGCAGGCGATGCTCAACGTGTTCGCCGTGCTCGGCCTCGCGCCGCTGACGGGCGTGCCGCTGCCGTTCGTCTCCTACGGCTCGAGCAGCCTGATCGTGATGCTCGCCGGCGATGGGCCTGCTGCTGAACGTCGCCTCGGGCGCGACCGGGCACGTGCGCGCGGTGCGCGCCCGCGCAGCGCGCTCGCGGCGACGCGCGCGGCGCGCGAACCGGCACGATTGGCCGGTGAGCGCAGCGCCGAGGAGGATCGTGATCGCCGCCGGCGGGACCGCCGGGCACGTGGTGCCGGCGCTCGCGGTCGCGGAAGCGCTGCGGGCTGAGGGCGCCGAGGTCAGCCTTCATCGGCGGCGAGCGCGCCGAGGCGCAGCTCGTGCCGGCGGCGGGCTTCCCGCTGCACCGCATCGCGGTCGCAGGGCCTCGAGCCGCACGCAACCCGCTGCGCGCGCTGCGCGCGCTCGCGCTCGCCGCTGCGCGCGCTGCCGCGCGCGCGCGCGCTGCTGCGCGAGCTCGCGCCCGACGCCGTGCTGGGCGGCGGCGGCTACGTCGCCGGGCCCCGTCGGGCTGGCGGCGCTGACGCTGCGCATCCCGCTCGTGCTGAGCGAGGCCGACAGCCACCTCGGGCTGACCAACCGCCTGCTCGCGCCGCTTCGCGCGCCGCGTCTGCCTGGCCTTCCCGCTCGCCGGGCGCGAGGGCCCGCGCTACCGCGTGACCGGACGCCCGGTGCCGCCGCCGCAGCGCGACCGCGCCGCGGCGCGCGCGCGCTTCGGGCGTCGCCGCCGCAGGCGACCTGCGTGCTCGTGTTCGGCGGCTCGCTCGGCGCGCGCTCGATCAACCTCGCCGCCGTCGAGGCCTTCGCGGGCGCGCCCGTTTCACGTGCTGCACGTCAGCGGCCGGCGCGACTACGCCGAGCTCGCCGCGCGCGAGCTGCCGCGCGGACTACGACCTGCGCGCGTACCTGGCCGCTCGAGGACTTCGCCGACGCGCTCGCCGCGGCCGACCTCGTCGGTCGCGCGCGCCGGCGGCTCGGTGTTCGAGATCGCCGCCCACGGGCTGCCCGCGATGCTCGTGCCCTACCCGCACGCCGCCGGCGATCACCAGAGCGCCAACGCGCGCTGGATGGCCGAGGCGGGCGCCGCGGTCGTGATCGCCGACGCGCGAGCTGAGCGGCGGCGCGGCTCGGCGGCGAGGTCGCGGCGCTGCTCGCCGACCAGCGCCGGCTCGCGGCGATGGCGCGCGCGGCGCGGCGCTCTGGCGCGGCCGCACGCGGCGCGCGAGGTCGCGGCGGAGCTGCTCGAGGCGGCCGGCGCGTGAGCGCGCCGAGCGGGCCGTGGAGCGGGCGGCGCCTGCACTTCGTCGGCGTCGGCGGCGCGGGCATGAGCGGCTACGCGCGCGCCGCGCACGCGCTCGGCGCGAGCGTCAGCGGCTCCGACGGCGCGCCGGGCCCGTATCTGGAGCGGCTGCGCGCCGACGGCGTGCTGCGACGCGGCGATCGGCCACGGCGCCGAGAACGTGCCCGCGGGCGAGGACGTCGAGCTGTCTACTCCTCGGCGCGTCCGCGCGGAGAACGTCGAGCGCGCGCGCCGCGCGCGAGCGCGGCCTCCCCGAGCGCCCGCGCGCGGAGCTGCTGGGCGAGCTGACGGCGCTGCGCCGCACGATCGCGGTCGCCGGGCACGCACGGCAAGACGACGACCGCCTCGATGCTCGTGCACGCGCTGCGCGCCGCGGGCCTGCGACCCGGCTGGCTCGTCGGCGGCGCCGGTCGGCGGCGGGCTCGCGAACGCGCGACTGGGGGGAGGGCGAGTGGCTCGTCGTCGAGGCCGACGAGTCGGATCGCTCGATGCTCAGCCTGCAGCGTCGAGATCGCGCTGCTGACGAACGTCGAGCTCGACCACCACGCGACCTACGCCTCGCTCGCGCGAGCTGCGCGGCGCGTTCGCGCGAGTTCCTGCGCGGGCCCCGCCGGGCCGTGATCTGGGATCGGCCCGAGCTGCTCGAGCTGCGCGGGCGCGGCGAGCTGGTCGGCCTACGACGCGCCCGAGGCTCGAGCCTCGACGCGGGCGGCTCGCGCTTTCGCTGGCGCGGGCACGACGTGACGCTGGCGGTGCCGGGCGCGCACAACGCGCTCAACGCCGCCGGCGCGCTCGAGGCGGCGCGGCTGGCGGGCGCCGAGGCGAGCGCGGCGATCGCCGGGCTCGGCGGCGTTCACGGGCGCCGGGCGGCGCTTTCAGCTGCTCGGCACGAGCGCCGCGCGGCGCGCGCGTCTACGACGACTACGCCCACCACCCGACGGAGGTCGCGGCGACGCTCGCGGGCGCGCGCACGCTCGAGCACGCAGCGGCTCGTGGCGGTCTTCCAGCCGCACCTGTTCTCGCGCACCGCGCTCGCTCGCGCGCGAGTTCGGCGCGGCGCTGGCGCCGCGCCGACGTGGTCGTCGTGCTCGACGTCTACCCGGCGCGCGAGCGCGCCGCGGACATCCCGGGCGTCAGCGGCCTGCTGATCGCCGAGGCGGCCGCCGACGCGGCGCGCGGGCGGCCCGTCTACTGGCTGCCGAGCTTCGCGGACGCGCGAGCCGGTGCTCGCGGCGACTGCTCGGACGAGGGCGACGTGTGCGTGGTGATGGGCGCCGGCGACGTCGACCGCCTGGCGCGCGCGCTGATCGACGCGGATGAGCGGCGCAGCCGTGCCGCCCGGCGCGCCCAGCCGGCGTCGAGCGGGACTATCCCGCTGGCGCGCCTGACGACCGTGCGCACCGGCGGCCCGGGCGAGTTCTTCGCGCGCGCCGGGACAGCGCGCGAGCAGCTGCTCGAGCTGCTCGCCTGGGCGCAGGCGGCGGCGCTCGCCGTCAGCGTCGTCGGCTCGGGCTCGAACCTGCTGATCGCCGACGAGGGCGTCGCGGGCCTCGTGCTCAAGCTCGACGGCGAGCTCGCGGCGATCGAGGTCGCAGGGCACGCGCGATCCTCTGCGGCGGCGGCGCGCGCCTGCCGGCGGTCGCGGCGCGCGGCGGCGCGCGGCGGGCTCTCGGGGATCGAGTTCGGCGTCAACATCCCCGGCACGGTCGGCGGCGCGGTGCGCATGAACGCCAACGCCTACGGCGGCGAGCTCGGAGCGCGTGCTCGAGTGGGTCGAGATCGCCACGCGCCGACGGGCTTCGAGCGCCGCGCGCCCGCAGGAGCTCGGGCTTCGCCTACCGCAGCTCGAACCTCACGGCCGGGGAGATCGTCGCGCGCGCCTCGCTGCTGCTGCGCACCGGCGACGCGAGGCGTCGGTCAAGGCGACGCTCGCGGAGATGCGCCGGCGCCGCCACGAGGCCCAGCCGCAGGGCATCAAGACGTTCGGCTCGACCTTCAAGAACCCCGAGGATCCGCGCGCGGAGGGACGCAGCGCCGGGCTGCTGCTCGCCGAGGCCGGCTGCAACGGGCTCGCCGTCGGCGGCGCGCGCTTCGCGCCCAAGCACGCCAACTTCATCGAGAACACGGGCACGGCGAGCACCGCCGACGTGATCGCGCGTGATGGCCGAGGGGCGCCGGCGCGTGCTCGAGCGCTTCGGGGTCGAGCTCGAGCCGGAGGTGCAGACGCTCGGGCGACGTGCGCTTTCCCTGGCGCTGAGCCGGTAGGGGATGGCGCGGCCGAGGTCGAAGAGGGTTCTGCAGATGGAGCGCTCCTTCACCGCTGCGTCGACTGCTCGCCGCCCGTCGGGTCGCGCGTCCGGCTCGCTCGCCGCGCTCACGCGCCGCGTGGGCGGCAGCGTCGCGCTCGCGCGGCGCTCGTGCGCGTCCGGAGTCGGCGTCGCTTGCGCGCTCGACGCGTCGCGGCGCGCGGATCGCGCTGCTCGTCGTGCTCGCTCGCGTCTGCCGCTGCTGTGCGGGCGGCTACGTGCTGCTGCGCCACTCCTCGTTCGTCGCCGTCGAGCACGTGCAGGTCAGCGGCGTGCACGGTCCGCAGGCGCCGGCGATCGAAGCGGCGCTGGACGGAGCGGCGCGCGCACATGAGCACGCTCGACGTGCGCGACGGCGCGCTGCGCGCCGCGGTCGCGCCGTTCCCGCGTCGTGCGCGAGGTCAGCGCCTATCCGCGCTTCCCGCACGGCCTCCGGATCGAGGTCGTCGAGCAGCCGCCGGTCGCGGCGCTGCTCGCCGGCGGGGCGCGCACCGCGGTGGCGGCCGACGGCGTGGTGCTCGGCCCGGCGCTCCTGTCAGCGACGCTGCCGACGCTCGGCGGCTGGAGTCGCGCCGGCGCCCGGCGCGCACCTGCACGATCGCGCTCTGCTCGGCGCGCTGGCGGTGCTCGGCGCGGCGCCGCCGCCGCTGGGCAAGCTCGTCGCGCGCGCCTACATCGGGCCCGAGGGCCTGACGGTCGCGATGCACAACGGTCTGCTCGTCTACTTCGGCGACGCCACGCGGCCGCACGCGAAGTGGCTCTCGCTCGCGCGCGTGCTCGCCGACGACAAGCTCCGCGGGCGCGCTCTACGTCGACGTGCGCCTGCCCGCACGGCCGGCGGCGGGCTTCGCGGCCGGGCGCGGCTCCGCGAAAGCGAAGCGCGGCGCCGCCGAAACGCACCGGCAAGCCCGAATCGACGGTCGCGAGCGCTCGCGGCGGGCCTGGCCGCGGCGGCGCCGAGCGAAGAAGCCGCGCGCCACGCGGCGAAGCGGCGAGCTCGCGACCGCGACGGAAGAGCCCGAAGCACGCGCGGCGAAGAACAGAGCTCCACCGAAAGCTCGCGAATCGAGCACGGGCACGAGCGGCGAAGCCGGCTCCGAAGCGCCCGCACCGGGCGGCTGAGCACGACTCAACCTCAACTTGAGATTGAGGTGCTGCGAGCGTCAATCCTCAGGCAGCGGTCGAGAGTCCGGCGATCTGCAACGATCGTTGCGAGACTGGACGCCGTCGTTGACAGGGCGAAGATCCCTGCATAACGTGCGCAACTCGGCGGTTCGGCGATCGAGTATGCTGCGAACCCTGAATTCCTACTGAAGGCTTCGGACAGGAACCATCATGGAGAGCAGCGGAAGCTATCTGGCGGTGATCAAGGTCGTCGGCGTCGGCGGCGGCGGCACGAACGCCGTCAGCCGCATGGTCGACGCCGGCCTGCGCGGCGTCGAGTTCATCGCGGCCAACACCGACGCCCAGGCGCTCGCGATGTGCGACGCCGACATCAAGCTGAACATCGGCCACGAGTCGACCAAGGGCCTCGGCGCCGGCGCCAACCCCGACGTCGGCCTCGCCGCCGCCTCGGAGTCGCGCGACGACATCAAGGAGGCGCTGAAGGGCGCCGACATGGTGTTCGTGACCGCCGGCGAGGGCGGCGGCACCGGCACCGGCGCGGCGCCGGTGATCGCCGAGATCGCCAAGAACGAGATCGGCGCGCTGACCGTCGGCGTCGTGACGCGGCCGTTCGACTTCGAGGGCTCCCAGCGCGGCCGCCAGGCGACCGAGGGGATCGAGCGCCTGCGCGAGGTCGTCGACACGCTGATCGTGATCCCCAACGAGAAGCTGCTCGCGGTCGTCGAGCGGCGCACCTCGATGCTCGACGCCTTCCGCGAGGCCGACAACGTGCTGCGCCAGGGCGTCCAGGGCATCACCGACCTGATCACGATCCCCGGCCTGATCAACCTCGACTTCGCCGACGTGCGCACGATCATGCAGGACGCCGGCTCGGCGCTGATGGGGATCGGCACCGCCGCGGCGAGAACCGCTGCGCGGACGCCGCCAAGGCGGCGATCTCCTCGCCGCTGCTGGAGGAGTCCGTCGACGGCGCGACCGGCATCCTGCTGAACATCACCGGCGGCAAGGACCTCGGCCTGTTCGAGGTCAACGACGCCGCCGAGATCATCCAGAACGCGGCCGACCCGAACGCCAACATCATCTTCGGCGCCGTGATCGACGAGAGCATGTCCGACGAGGTCCGCGTGACCGTGATCGGCACCGGCTTCGACCACCGCCCGGGCCGCGGCGCGCGCCGCGAGACGCGCGCGGGCGCCCCGACCGCGGCCCGCGCATCTCCGACCGCCAGCGCTCGACCCTCGAGATCTCCGACGACGACATCGACGTCCCGCCGTTCCTGCGCTAGCAGTAGGCCGACCAATGCGGCTGAACGCTTCGAGCGGGCCGGGTTGTCCAACGCTTGTCCCGGCGGTCGTAGTTGGAGGTATCGTGTTCTGCGAGTGCCCGAGCAGCTCGATTTGACGATCGTCTTCGAGCCCGGCGAAGATCGGGTGGATCGTCGCCTCGATTCCCGAGGTGAAGGGCGTCCACAGCCAAGGCCGCACCCGCGAAGAAGCACGCGCGAACGTGATCGACGCGCTGCGACTGATGCTTTCGCCGCTGCCGCTGGCCGATGACGATCACCGCGAGCGCCGAGGCGCTGCGATCTGACGAATCGCCGCTTGAAGAGGCGCGATCTAGAGCGGCAGCCTCCGCAGCGAGGGCTGTCAGATGCAGGACGAGGGTGCTGATCACACGAGATGGGTCAGCTCGACTGGCGCGTGGTCCGTCGTTCCGCGTCACCGCGATCATCGACTACCGGCTCGCACGCAAGATCTGCCGTGATCTGGGCGTCCCTCGACCTCGCGGGCCGCGCTGAGCCGGGTGCCTGCGCGCCTGCCGCTAGCCTGCCGGTGACTGACGCCTGACCTGCGCCGCACGCCGCTCTACGACCGCCACGTGGCGGCGGGGGCGAAGCTCGTCGACTTCGCCGGCTGGGAGATGCCGGTGTCAGTACGAGGGCGTCCGCCAGGAGCACCTGGCGGTGCGCGAGGCCTGCGGCGATCTTCGACGTCTCGCACATGGGCGAGATCGAGACGCAGCGGGCCGCAGGCGCTCGAGCTGCTGCAGCGGCTGCTCTCCAACGACGTCTCGCAGCTCGCGCTCGGCGGCGCGCAGTACAGCGTGCTCTGCCGCGAGGACGGCGGCGTGCTCGACGACCTCTTCACCTACCGGCTCGACGTCGAGCGCTACCTGACCGTCACGAACGCCTCCAACCACGCGCGCGACCTCGCCTGGTTCCGGCGCCACGCCGGCGACTTCCCCGAGGTGCAGGTGAGCGACCGGATCGAGGACTGGGCGATGCTCGCCGTGCAGGGACCGCTCGCGCGCGAGTTCGTGCAGGCGATCTCCGACTCGCCGCTGCCGGCGCGCATGACCGCCGGCACGCGACGGCTCGGCGGCGCCGAGGTGCTCGTCTGCGGCACCGGCTACACCGGCGAGGACGGCGTCGAGCTGCTGTGCGCCCCCGAGGACGCGCCGGCGCGCTGTGGGATGAGCTCGTGCGCCGCGGCGCCACGCCGGCCGGCCTCGGCGCGCGCGACACGCTGCGCCTGGAGGTCTGCTTCCACCTCTACGGCAACGACCTCAGCCGTCGAGCGCGGGCCGATCGAAGCCGGCCTCGGCTGGTGCTGCAAGGAGGACACGGGCTTCATCGGCGCCGAGGCCGTGCGCGCCGTGCGCGCAGGCGGGTCCGGCCGAGAAGCTCGTCGCCTTCGACGATCGACGGCCCCGGGATCGCGCGCCAGGGCAACCCGATCGATGGGCGGCGGCGAGGTCACGAGCGGCACGCTCTCGCCGTGCCTGGAGGTGGGCATCGGCATGGCCTACGTGCCCGCCGCGCGCGCCGCCGTCGGCACCCGCCTCGAGATCGACGTTCGTGGCAAGATGCGCCCCGCCGTGGTCAAGGACAAGCCGCTCTACAGAAAGGGCTCGTGAATGGCCGCAGGCCAGCTACCCCGACGACCTGCTCTACCACCCCGAGCACGACTGGGCGCGGATCGACGCCGACGACCCGCAACTGGCGACGCTCGGCATCACCTGGTACGCCCAGGACTCGCTCGGCGAGGTCGTCTTCTTCGACCCGCCCGCCGTCGGCACGACGCTCACGCAAGGACGCCTCCTACGCCGAGGTCGAGTCCGTCAAGGCCGTCTCCGACGTGATCGCGCCCGCTGTCGGGGGAGATCGTCGAGGTCAACGAGGCGCTCGTCGGAGAACCCGGCGATGATCAACGAGGACCCCTACGGCGAGGGCTGGCTCGTCAAGGTGCGCCTGTCCGATCCCTCCGAGCGCGAGGCGCTGATGGACGCCGCCACCTACAAGGCGCACGCTGGCTGGCTAGGCTGGCAGTAGTTGAGCCGCTACACCGCCATCACCCCCGAGGACCTCGACGCGATGCTCGCGGCGATCGGCGTCGGCTCGCTGCAGGAGATCTTCGACCGCCAGATCCCCGCGGGCGTGCGCCTCGGCCGCGCGCTCGACCTGCCCGCCGGGCTGCCCGAGCAGGACGTCTACGAGCACCTGCGCGCGCTCGCCGCGCGCAACACGAGCACCGAGGACGAGCTGAGCTTCCTCGGCGCCGGCATGTACGACCACTACGTCCCGGCGCTGATCGACATGCTGATGGAGCGCTCGGAGTTCCTGACGCCCTACACGCCCTACCAGCCCGAGATCTCCCAGGGCGGGCTGCAGGTGATGTTCGAGTACCAGACCGCGATCTCCGAGCTGACCGGGCTGCCGGTCTCCAACGCCTCCGTCTACGAGGGTCCCTCGGCCGTCGCCGCCGCGGGCTACCTGGCCAAGCTGCACAACGGCGCGCGCGCTTCGTGGTCAGCGCCGGCCTGCACCCGCACTCGATCGAGACGCTGCGCACCAACGCGCACGGCTACGACATGGAGGTCGTCGAGGTGCCGCTGCGCGACGGCGTCACCGACCCCGACGCGTGGGCCGCGGCGATCGACGCGGACACGAGCGCCGCGATCTTCGCCCAGCCCAACTTCTACGGCGCCGTCGAGGACGCCGCGGCGCTCAGCGCCGCCGCCAAGCGCGGCCGGCGGCAGACCCCGTCGTCATCGCCCAGGTCGACCCGATCACGCTCGGCATCCTGAAGCGCGCCCGGCGAATGCGGCGTCGACGTCGCCGTCGGCGAGGGCCAGTCGCTCGGCAACCGCCTCGACTTCGGCGGGCCGTCCTTCGGCCTGTTCGCCGCGCGCGAGGAGTACCTGCGGCGCATGCCCGGGCGGATCGCGGGCGAGACCGCGCGACGTCGACGGGCGCCGCGGCTTCGTGCTCACGCTGCAGACCCGCGAGCAGCACATCCGCCGCGAGAAGGCGACCTCGAACATCTGCACCGCGCAGGCGCTCAACGCGCTCGCCGGCGTCGTCTACCTGACCTGGCTCGGCCGCCGCGGGCATCGTCGAGCTCGGCGAGCTGCTGCTCGCGCGCACCCACTACGCGCGCGAGACGCTCGCGGCGCTCGACGGCGTCGAGAAGCTCCACGAGCAGCCGGTGGTGCGCGAGTTCGCGCTGCGCCTCGACGCCGACGTCGCCGCCGTGCGCCGCCGCTGCGCCGAGCGAGGGCATCAACCCCGGCGTCGACCTGCACGCGCTCACCGGCCGCGACGCGGACCGCGGCGGGCTGCTCGTCGCGATCACCGAGCGCCGCTCGCGCGCCGACATCGACCGCCTCGCCGACGTGCTCGGGCGCGCGATCGCGGCCGTCGGGCAACGCGTCGCTCGAGCAAGGCCACGGTTGCCGGCATGAGCCCGATCGACGAGAACCACCTGCACGCCGACCCGGGCATCGAGGGCACCACCCGCGAGCACGGCCACGCGCCACAGGCGCGCGCCGCTCGCGCCCGCGCGCGGCGCGACGCCGCATGCAGCGCGAGCCGCGCGCGCACGATCTTCCAGAAGGGCGCGCCCGGCCGGCGCGCGTTCGCGTGCCCCGACAGCGACGTGCCCGCCGTCGACGCCGAGACGCTGCTGCCCGCGCGCTTCCGCCGCGCCGAGCCGCCGCGGCTGCCCGAGGTCTCCGAGCCCGAGATCGTGCGCCACTACGTCGGCCTCTCCAAGCGCAACTTCGACCTCGACTCGGGCTTCTACCCGCTCGGCTCGTGCACGATGAAGCACAACCCGCGCCTGCACGAGCGCGCCGCCGCGCTGCCCGGCCACGCGCGCCTGCACCCGCTGCAGGACCCCGAGCGCGCGCAGGGCGCGCTCGAGCTGATGTGGAACCTGCAGGAGGCGCTCGCGCGAGATCGCGGGCCTGCCGCACGTCTCGCTGCAGCCCTCCGCCGGCTCGCACGGCGAGCTCGCCGGGCGTGCTGCTGACGCGCGCCTACCACGAGGACCGCGGCGAGAGCCGCCACAAGGTGCTGACGCCCGACACCGCCCACGGCACGAACCCGGCGACCGTGACGATGGCGGGCCTCGAGGTCGTCAAGGTCGCGACCAACGCCGACGGCGGCGTCGACATCGACGACCTGCGCGCCAAGGCCGACGAGCGACGTCGCCTGCCTGATGCTGACCAACCCCAACACGCTCGGCCTGTTCGACCCGAACATCGCCGAGATCGCCGAGATCGTCCACGGCGTCGGCGCGACGCTCTACTACGACGGCGCCAACCTCAACGCCGTGATGGGCCTCTCGCGCCCCGGCGACATGGGCTTCGACATCGTCCACTTCAACCTGCACAAGTCCTTCACCCAGCCCCACGGCGGCGGCGGCCCGGGCTCGGGGCCGATCGCCGTCTCCGAGCGCATCGCCCCCTACCTGCCCGTGCCGGTCGTCGTGCAGCGCGAGGACGGGACCTTCGCGCTCGACCACGACCCCGACGGCGTCGGCTCCAAGTCGATCGGGCGCCTGCGCGGCTTCCAGGGCAACTACGGCTGCTTCGTGCGCTCCTACGCCTACATCTGCTCGCTCGGCGGCGACGGCCTGAAGGACGCCTCCGAGACCGCCGTGCTGAACGCCAACTACCTGCTCGCGCGCCTGCGCGAGCACGGCGTCGCCGAGCACCTGCCGCTCGCCTACGGCGAGCTGTGCATGCACGAGTTCGTGCTCTCCGGCGGCCCGATGAAGCGCGACGCTCCAGATCAAGACGCTCGACCTCGCCAAGCGGCTGCTCGACTTCGGCTTTCACCCGCCGACCGTCTACTTCCCGCTGCTCGTCGACGAGGCGCTGATGGTCGAGCCGACCGAGACCGAGACGAAGGAGACGCTCGACGCCTTCGCCGAGGCGATCGCGACGATCCTGCGCGAGGCCGCCGAGGACCCCGAGATCGCGCGCGGCGCGCCCTACACGACGCCCGTGCGCCGGCTCGACGAGGTCGCCGCCGCCAAGCGCCCCGTGATCCGCCAGGCGCTCGGCTAGGCTGAGCGATGGCGATCGAGCACCGCAAACTCGGCAGCACCGGCATCAGCGTCAGCCCGCTGTGCCTCGGCGCGATGATGTTCGGCGCCTGGGGCAACACCGACCACGAGGACTCGATCCGCGATCATCCACCGCGCGCTCGACGCGGGCATCAACTTCATCGACACCGCCGACGTCTACTCGCGCGGCGAGTCCGAGGAGATCGTCGGCAAGGCGCTCGCCGGACGGCCGCCGCGACTCGTCGTGCTCGCCACCAAGGTCGCACGGCAGGATGGGCGACGACGATCCCAACCAGTTCGGCAACTCGCGCCGCTGGATCGTCAAGGAGGTCGAGAACAGCCTCCGGCGGCTGAAAACCGACTGGATCGACCTCTACCAGATCCACCGCCCCGAGCCCGACACCGACATCGACGAGACGCTCGGCGCGCTCAGCGACCTCGTCGCGCGCCGGCAAGGTCCGCTACGATCGGCAGCTCCACCTTCCCGGCCTGGCAGATCGTCGCAGGCGCAGTGGGCCGCCGAGCGACGCGGCCGCGAGCGCTTCATCTGCGAGCAGCCGCCCTACTCGATGCTGATCCGCGCGATCGAGGCCGACGTGCTGCCGGTCTGCGAGGAGTACGGCATGGGCGTGATCCCGTGGAGCCCGCTCGCCGGCGGCTGGCTGTCGGGGCGCTACGCGCAAGGGCGGCGAGTCGCCCGGCGTCGAGCCGGCGCGCGCAGATGCTGCCCTCCGCGCTACGACATGTCGACTGCCCGCCAACCAGGCGCAAGCTCGACGGCCGCCGAGGCGCTCGGCGAGCTCGCCGAGGAGGCCGGCATGTCGCTGATCGAGATGTCGCTCGCGCTTCGTCACCTCGCCACCCGGCGGTGACGCGCCGCGATCATCGGCCCGCGCACGATGGAGCAGCTCGAGAGCCAGCTGCCGGCGCTCGAGCGCACGCTCTGCCGCCGAGCGTGCTCGACCGGATCGACGAGATCGTCGCGCCCGGGCACGAACGTCAACCCGACCGACACGCGGCTGGGACCCGCCGTGGCTCACCGACCCGCGCTGCGCCGGCGCTAGGCGCGGCGAGCAGCACATGCGCATCTTCTCCGGCATCCAGCCGACCGGGCGCAAGCACCTCGGCAACTACATCGGCGCGATCGCGCAGTACGTCTCCAGCCAGGAGCGCGGCGAGGGCATCTTCTGCATCGTCGACCTGCACGCGATCACCGTCGCCTACGACCCCGCCGAGCTGCGCGAGCGCCTCTACGACACGACCGCGATCCTGCTCGCCGCCGGCCTCGACCCGGAGCGCTGCATCCTCTTCCGCCAGAGCGACGTCGCGCGAGCACACCGAGCTGACCTGGCTGCTCTCGAGCGTCACCGAGCTCGGGCGCCTGCAGCGCATGCACCAGTTCCGCGACAAGTCGCTCGCCCAGCGCGAGCTGGTCTCGGCGGGGCTGCTGATGTACCCGGTGCTGCAGGCCGCCGACGTGCTCGCCTACCGCGCGCACGAGGTGCCGGTCGGCGAGGACCAGCGCGAGCACCTCGAGCTGATGCGCGACGTCGCGCGGCGCTTCAACGCGCGCTTCGGCGGCGGCGAGGAGGTGCTGGTCGTGCCCGAGCACCGCATCCCCGCGGTCGGCGCGCGGATCATGGACCTGCAGGACCCGACGCGCAAGATGTCGACGACCGGCGGCAGCGAGCAGGGCACCGTCTACGTGCTCGACGAGCCGAAGGCGATCGAGAAGAAGTTCAAGAGCGCCGTCACCGACTCCGGCAGCGAGGTCCGCCGCGGCGCCGGAGAAGCCGGGCATCGGCAACCTGATCGAAATCCTCGCCGCCGTGCGCGGCAGCGATCGCCGCAGCCGTCGAGGCCGAGTTCGCCGACGCCCGCTACGGCGACTTCAAGGCCGCGGTCGCCGCGGCCGTGGTCGACGTACCTCGCGCCCGGTGCGCGAGCGCTACGAGGCGCTGCGCGGCGACGAGGCGCGCGCTCGAGGCGATCCTCGCCGACGGCGCCGCGCGCGCCCGCGCGATCGCCGCGCGACACGCTCGCCGACGTGCGCGAGCGCATGGGCGTGGGGGCCGCGCGCGCGTGAGGCTCGCGAAGCCCGTCGGGGTCGCCCGCTACGGTGCGTCGATGCGCCGCACGCCGAGCAGCCCCGCGGGGTGAGGCCATGAGCCTCGCCGCGCTCGAGCTCGACCTCGACGTCTTCAGCGGGCCGTTCGACCTGCTGCTGACGCTCGTCCTGCGCGAAGAGGTCGACCTGCTCGAGCTGCAGCTCGCCGACGTCGTGCTCGCCTACCTCGACCATCTCGAGCAGCGCGGCGAGCTCGACCTCGAGACGGCGACCGAGTTCATCGTGCTGATCGCCGCGCTGCTCGAGCTGAAGTCGCGGCTGATGCTGAGCGGCGAGGAGGAGGAGCTGCTCGACATCGAGCCCGAACAGGCCGCCGAGGAGCTGCTCGCGCGGATGCTCGACGCGCGCCGCTACCGCGCCGCCGCCGCCCACCTCGGCGAGCTGCTCGCCGCCGAGCAGGGCGTGCGCTTCCGTCGACGCGCCGCTGCCGCGCGCACCTGCGCCGCACGATCCTGCGCGCCGGCGGAGGGCTCGCAGGACCCGAGCTGCTCGGCGAGGCGATCGGACGGCTGCTGCACATGCCGCCCGCGATCAACCTGCGCCACATCGCGCGTGCCGCGCGTCTCCGTCGCCGAGCGCCTCGCGCACCTGCGCGGGCTGCTGCGCCGCGGCGCCTTCAGCTTCGACGAGGCCGTGCGCGGCGCCGACCGCATGACGGTCGCGGTCACGCTGTTCGCGCTGCTCGAGCTCTACAAACGCGGCGAGGCCGACTGGGAGCAGCAGGAGAGCTTCGGCGAGATCGCCGTGCGCGGGCTCGTCCGCGAGGCACCGGGCCCGCCGCTGGCGCTGGCCGCGGGAGCGGCACGGAGGGCTCGCCGGGTGAGCGCTCCGGCGCAGGAGCCGCCACGACGATCGCCAGCCGACCGCGCGGACCGCGTGACGATTCCGAGGCGCTGCCCGCGCTCGCGCGCACCGTCGAGGCGCTGCTGTTCCTCTCCGCCGACCCGCTCAGCGTCGCCGAGCTGGCCGACGCCGCGCAGGCCGGCGAGGGCGCCGTCGCGGCCGCGCTGGCGCTGCTCGGCGAGGAGTACGCGCCCGGGCCGCCGCGGCATGCAGCTGCGCGAGCTCGCCGGCGGCTTCACGTTCGCGAGCGACCCCGACACCGAGGACGCCGCCCGGCGCCTGCTGAGCCGTCCGCGCGCCTCGACGCTGACGCCCGCCCAGGCCGAGACGCTCGCGATCGTCGCCTACCTGCAGCCGATCTCGCGCCCGGAGATCACGCGCATCCGCGGCGTCAGCGCCGACTCGGCGACCGCCACGCTGCTCGAGCGCGGCCTGATCGAGGAGGCCGGCAGCTCGCAGTTCGGCGCGGTCCTCTACCGCACCACCACCCAGTTCCTGAAGCTGTTCGGGCTGCGCAGCCTCGACGAGCTGCCCGACGTCGCGCACTGGGACCCGACGCCCGAGGAGCAGGCCGAGCTGCGCGAGCGACTGCTGCGCGCCGGCGAGGCGCGCGCGGGCGGCGGGCCCTCGGCGTGATCAGGCGGCGCTCGCCGCGAGCTGGCCGCAGGCGGCGGCGATGTCGCGCCCGCGGGTGAGGCGCACGGTGGCCGGAACGCCGCGCGACTCGAGCGCCGCGCGGAAGGCGGCGATCGACTCGCGGCTCGAGCCCGTGAACTCCGAGTCGGTCGGGTTGAAGGGGATCAGGTTGACCTTGAAGATCGACTGGCGCCTCGCGGCGTGGCTAAGCCCGGCGAGCCACGCAGCACGCGCGCCAGCGCGAGCGCCTGCTCGTAGCGGTCGTTGACGCCGGCGAGCATCACGTACTCGACGAACACGCGGCGGCGCTTGCGCGCGTAGAAGGCGCGGCACGCCTCGATCACGTCGCGCGAGCGGGTAGCGCTCGTTGACCGGCATCAGCTCCGAGCGCAGCGCTTCGTCGGCGGCGTGCAGCGAGAGCGCGAGGCGCACCGGCATCTCGCTCTCGGCGAGCCGTTCGATGCCGGGGATCCAGCCGACCGTCGAGATCGTCGTGCGACGGTGCGTGATGCCGATCTCCGGCAGGCGCTCGCAGGCGGCGAGCACCGCGTCGAGGTTCAGCATCGGCTCGCCCATGCCCATGAAGACGCAGTGGTCGATCGCTTCGCTGCGGCGGAAGTGCAGCGCCTGATCGAGGATCTCCGAGGCGCTGAGGTTGCGCGCGAAGCGCATCTTGCCGGTCGCGCAGAAGCGGCACGTCAGCGGGCAGCCCGACTGCGAGGAGACGCAGATCGAGCGCCGCCCGTCCCGGAAGCGCATCAGCACCGCCTCCAGCGGCCGTCCGTCGGCGGTGGCGAACAGCGCCTTGACCGTGCCGTCGTCGGAGTGGGCCTCCTCGCGCAGCGCGAGCGTCGAGAACGGCAGCTCCCGCGCGAGCGCCTCGCGCAGCGCGGCGGGCAGGTTCGTCATCTCCTCATAGCCCCCGCGCCGCGCGCGCGCCCACGCCCACACCTGGCGGGCGCGGAAGGCGGGCTCGCCGCGGTCGGCGAGCGTCTTCTCGAGCAGTTGAAGGTCCATGGTCCGGGGGCACCGAAGCGCGGCGTCGCGGCGTCCTGCGCCTATGGTTGCAGCCGATGCGCCTCGACACCGGGCAACGGCCGTGCGCCTAGGCAAGTACCTCGCCCACGCCGGCGTCGCCTCGCGCCGCGCCGCCGAGCAGATGATCGCCGCCGGACGCGTGTCGGTCGCCGGCGAGATCGTCACCGACCCGGCGCGCGACGTCGACGACGGCGAGCGGCGTGGCCGTCGACGGGCGCGCGCTCGCGGGCGCCGAGCCGCGCGTGCGTCTACGCGCTGCACAAGCCCGTCGGCGTGCTCTCGACCGCGCGCGACACGCACGGGCGCCCGACCGTGCTCGACGCTCGTCCCGCAGCAGGGCTGCGCCTTTATCCCGGTCGGACGCCTGGACGCCGACAGCAGCGGCCTGATCCTGCTCACCAACGACGGCGAGCTCGCCAACCGCCTCACGCACCCGCGCTACGAGGTGCCGAAGACCTACCGCGCGAAGCTCGGCGGCGGCCCGCTCGGGCGAGGCGGCGCTGCGCGTGCTGCGCGAGGGCGTCGAGCTCGAGGACGGTCCCACCGCGCCCGCCCGCGTGCGCCGCCTCGGCGACGGACGAGATCGAGCTGACGATCCACGAGGGGCGCAACCGTCAGGTGCGGCGCATGTGCGCGGCGGTCGGGCATCCGGTGCTCGAGCTCCAGCGCACCGCGCTTCGGCCCGCTGCGCTCGGCGCCCTGCAGCCCGGCGCGCACCGACGTCTGAGCCGCGCCGAGGTCGAGCGCCTGCGCGCGCTCACGCTCTGACAGAATCGCCCGCCATGCGACTGTTCGCCCTGCGCGGCGCCACCAGCGTCGAGCGCAACGACGCCGCAGCAGATCCTCGACGCCACGAGCGAGCTGATGCGGCGATCATGCGAGCGCAACGAGCTCACGCCGGCGGACGTCGTCAGCTGCATCTTCACCGCCACCGACGACCTCGACGCCGAGTTCCCGGCGGTCGCCGCGCGCGCCGTCGGCTTCGACCGCGTGCCGCTGCTCTGCGCGCGCGAGATCCCCGTTCCGGGGTCGATGCCGCGCGTGATCCGGGTGCTGATCCACTACCACGCCGAGGAGGGCCATCAGCCCGCGCACGTCTACCTCGGCGAGGCCAAGGCGCTGCGCGCCGACCTCGACGCGGCGCAGTAGCCCGCGACTCGCACGCGACTCGAACGAGCGTGCTCGGCACAGCGGCGATGCGCGCGGCACAATACGGGCATGGCGATCGAGTTCTCAGAGCGCATCCGGCGCATTCCCAGCTATCCCGCCGCCGGCGGCTACGCCCAGCAGGAGCCGCTCGTGCGTCTCGCCAGCAACGAGTCGCCGTTCCCGCCGCTGCCCGAGGTACGCGCCGCGATCGATCGCGGCGCTCGGCACGCTGAACCGCTATCCCGACCCCTCCAACTCGCTCCTGCGGCGACGGCTGAGCGAGCGCTACGACGTGCCCGCCAGCGCGCATCGCGATCGGCAACGGCTCCTGCGACATCCTGCTCGCGGCCGGCGAGGCGCTGCTCGAGCCGGGCGCCGAGCTCGTCTACGCGTGGCCGTCCTTCTCGGTCTACCCGCACCTTGCGGCCGCCTCCGGCGCGCGCGCGGTGACCGTCGCGCTCGACGCCGCCGAGCGCCACGACCTCCAGGCGATGCTCAGCGAGATCACCGTCGCGACGCGACTCGTGCTCGTCTGCAACCCGAACAACCCGACGAGCACGGCCGTGGCGCTCGCCGACATCGCGGCCTTCGTGGCCGAGGTGCCCGAGCACGTCTGCGTGATCGTCGACGAGGCCTACTGCGAGTTCAACCTGCTGCGAGGACCCCGACGCCTCGATCGATCTGCTCGCCCAGCACCCCAACCTCGTGCTGCTGCGCACGTTCTCGAAGGTCCACGGGCTCTGCGGCCTGCGCGTCGGCTTCGCGCTGTGCGGCTCGGAGGAGCTGCCGCGCGCGTTCGACCAGGTGCGCCAGCCCTTCTTCTGCAACGCGCTCGCGCAGGCCGCTGCGATCGAGTCGCTCGCCCACCAGGACGCCGTGATCGATCGCGTGACCCGCACCGTCGCGGAGCGCATCTCGATGGACGAGCGCCTGCAGGCTCTGGGCCTCGGCGTCGCTGAGTCGCAGGCGAACTTCTGCTGGGTGACGCTCGGCGCAGAGCGCGATGAGGCGGAGGTCATGCGCGGCCTGCACGAGCGCGGCGTGCTCGTGCGCGCCGGCTCGGCGCTCGGCAGCGAGACGCCCGCGCTGCGCGTCACCTACGGCCTGCCCGAGGAGAACGTGCGCTTTCTCGACGCGCTCGGCGAGGTGCTGGCGCTCGCACCCAGCTCGCGCTGAGGGTCCGCGCGCGAGCGCGCTGTCTCCCACATCTTTACCGCGCGTCGCTTCTCTGCTACAAAGGTGGCGACGACCGATGATCTCGACGGCTACCACATCAGCTCGCAGCCTCGACGCCTATGGCGCATGGTCGTCCTATCACGCCTGGCGATTTAGCTAGGCGCTTCGGCCCGGCCCGGTCGTGAGCGGGTGTCGGCTGCCGCAGAGGATCCTCGAAAGGGATCGAGCGCCGCTCAAGCGGGTGTCAAGCGCCCTTCTCGCGATCCCTTGCCGGAGCACCGGCACCTCTAACATCCCAGGCGTGATTGAAAGGAAAAAGCGATGATGATCGTGATGCAGGAGACCGCAAGCGATGAGGAGATTAACGCGGTCATAGAGAAAATTGAGCATGCCGGCGCGATCGCGCACCCGATCAAGGGCGCCCGGCTGACCGTAATCGGCGCGATCGGCGACGTCGAGCAGGACGTCAACATCGAAAGCCTCGGCCTCGAGGGCCAGCCGGGTGTGGATCGCCTCGTGCCGATTCTCAAGCCCTACAAGCTCGCCTCCTCCCAGATTCGTCACGGTGAGCGCACCGTGCTCGACATCCAGGGTCGCAAGATCGGCGGCGATCATTTCGCGCTGATCGCCGGGCCGTGCACGGTCGAATCACGCGAGCAGACAATGGCGACGGCGCGCGTCGTGCGCGATGCCGGCGCGACGCTACTGCGCGGAGGGCGCCTACAAGCCGCGCACCTCCCCGTACGCCTTCCAGGGCCTCGGCGGTGAGGGCCTGCGCCTGCTGGCCGAGGCCAAGGCCGAGACGGGCCTGCCGGTCGTCACCGAGCTGATGGACGTGCGCGACCTCCCCGACGTGCTGGAGGTGGCAGATGTGATCCAGGTCGGTGCGCGCAACATGCAGAACTACCCGCTGCTCACGGAGATCGGGCGTTCAGGCTGTCCGGTGCTGCTCAAGCGCGGTCTCTCGGCCACGCTTGATGAGCTCTTGATGGCGGCGGAGTACATTCTCAAGGAGGGCAACCCCAACGTGATGCTCTGCGAGCGCGGGGTGCGCACCTTCGAAACCGATCATCGCCGCACGACGCTCGACATCATGGCGATCCCGATCCTCAAGGAGCTCTCGCACCTGCCGGTGATCGTCGACCCCAGCCACGCCGCCGGGCGACGCGACCTGGTGCTGCCGCTGTCGCTGGCCGCGGCCGCGGCAGGAGCCGACGGGATCATCGTGGAGGTGCACCCGCACCCCGACGAAGCGGTATGCGATGGGCCTCAGGCACTGCTCGCGGATACCTTCGCGGAGTTCGCAAGCGCGGTCGGGCGCACCGCCGAAACGGCTGGAAAGGCGCTCAGCGTCGCCTGATGCGCTGCCAGGCGGGGCACGCTCCTTGAAGCTCGCGGTCCTCGGCGTCGGGCTGATCGGTGGTTCGATCGGCCTGGCGGCGCGGGGACGGGCGGGGGCCCAGGTGTGCGGGTATGACCCGGACGGCGCGGTGCTCGAGCGGGCGCTCGAGCTCGGCGCGATCGACACTCGCGCGGAGAGCATCGCCGCGGCCGTCGCGGAGGCGGCGGTCGTGTTCATCGCCGCGCCTGTCGGTGCGCTCGCCGCGACCGTCGCCGCGGCCCTCGTGGCCGCCGAGCGAGGACTGCGTGGTCACCGACGTCGGCTCGACCAAGCGCCTGCTCGCGGCAGCCGGAGCGGATGGGCGCTTCGTCGGCGGGCACCCGCTCGCGGGCGCCGAGACGGCCGGCGTCGAGCACGCGCGTGCGGATCTCTTCGATGGCGCCACGTGGTATTTGACGCCCGCCCAGGGCGCCACCACCGGGACGCTCTATGAGCGCTTGCACCGTCTGCTCGCGAGCTTCGGCGCGCGTCCCACCGCGATCGACGCCGAGACCCACGACCGGCTGATGGCGCGCGTCTCGCACCTGCCGCACGTGCTCGCCAACCTGCTCGTGGGCGAGGCCGCTGAGCTGTTAGGGGTCGGCAAGTCTGAGCGTCTGCCGGCCGTCGGCCCGAGCTTTCGCGACGCGACGCGCGTGGCAGGCGCCAACAGCGCGATCTGGACCGATATCTACATGAGCAACCGCGACGCGCTGCTCGACGTGCATCGACGGCCTCGCCGGGCGCCTCGCAGAGGTTCGCGGCTGGCTCGCCGAGGGCCGCGCACCCGCGCTCCACGACTGGAACGAGCGCGCGCGCGAGCAACGCGAGTCGCTGCTCGGCTCCGGGCTCGTCGGCGGCGAGGGCGGCGAGCCGGTGCAGGAGCTGCGCGTCTCGGTGCCCAACAGGCCCGGCGTGATCGCCGAGATCGCGCTCGCGCTCGGCGACGCAGGCGTGAACATCCTCGACATGGCGCTCGCGCCCTCCCCGCAGGAGAGCCAGGGCGTCGTCGCGCTGTGGATCGCCGGCGAGCAACCTCTCGAGCGCGCCTGCGAGCTGATCGCCGACCTCGGCTTCCCGGTCGTGCGGGCATGAGGCACGAGCGATGAACATGCGCTTCGAGCCGGCCCGCGCGCTCAGCGGCAAGGTACGCGCGCCGGCGGACAAGTCGATCTCCCACCGTGCCGCGCTGCTCGGCGCGATGTCCAGTGAACCTGTGCGGATCGAGCGCTACCTGCAGGCAGCCGACACGACCTCCACGCTGCGAGGCCGTGCAGGCGCTCGGCGCGCTCGTTGAGGTCAACGGCGACGATGTCGTCGTGCGCGGCACCGGCCTGCGCGAGGCGCGCGAGACCGATGGCCCGATCGACGTCGGCAACGCCGGCACGCTGATGCGCCTGTTGCCCGGCTGGCTGGCCGCTCAGGAGGGGCGCAACTTCACGCTCGACGGCGACGCCTCGATCCGCCGCCGTCCCGTCGACAGGATCTCGGCGCCGCTCGAGCAGATGGGCGCAGACCTGCGCGCTCGCGAGGGCCGCTTCCCGCCGCTCGAGGTCCACGGCGCGCACTTGCGCGCGATCTCCTACGAGCTCGAGGTCGCAAGCGCACAGGTCAAGTCCTGCATCCTGCTCGCCGGCCTCGCGGCCGATGGCGCGACGACGGTGGGGGAGCCCGCACGCAGCCGCGATCACACCGAGCGCCTGCTGCTGCGCGCGGGAGTCGCGATCCATCGCAACGGCCGCCACGTGACCGTCGTGAACACCGACGAGCTCGCGCTGGAGCCGATCAGCATCCCCGGCGACCCGAGCTCGGCTGCCTTCCTGATCGCCGCGGGCGTGCTCGTGCCCGGCTCACGTCTGTTGATCTCCGATGTCGGCGTGAATTGGACACGCGTCGGCTTCCTGCGCATTCTCAGGCGTATGCGCGGGATCGTGCTCGGCGACCTCGAGGACGAGAGCGGCGAGCTGACGAGCAGCGAGCCGATCAGCGATCTCGACGTCGCGCACGGCGCGCTCGAGGGCACCGTGGTCGAGACCGGACGAGGTGCCGCTGGCGATCGACGAGCTGCCGCTCGTCGCGCTGCTCGGCTGCTTCGCCGAGGGTGAGACGCTCGTGCGCGGCGCCGGCGAGCTACGCGTCAAGGAGTCCGACCGGATCGCCGGGGTGGTCGACGGGCTGCGCGGGCTCGGCGCGGAGATCGAGGCGACAGCGGACGGCTTCGTCGTGCAGGGAACGGGCGGGCTGCGCGGGGGCACGATCGACGCGCACGGCGATCACCGCATGGCGATGATCGGCGCTGTCGCGGGGCTCGCCTCGCGCGAGGGGGTCGAGGTCATCGGCATGGACGCCGCGGCGGTCTCTTACCCGGGCTTCATCGAGGACGTGGCCGCGCTGTGCTGATCGCGATCGACGGCCCGGCCGGCGCCGGCAAGTCGACCGTGGCACGCGAGCTGGCGAGGAGGCTGTCCTTCACCTACCTCGACAGCGGCGCGATGTATCGCTGCGTCGCGCTGGCCTCGCTCGCGGCACCCGCGCGGGAGGCGGGCGAGCTCGCGCGCGAGGCGCGCATCGAGCTGACCGGCGTGCCGGGCGCAGGGGAGGGCGTTGTGCGCCTAGACGGGCACGATGTGAGCGAGGCGATCCGCTCGCCCGAGGTCTCCGAGGCGGCCTCGCTGGTGGCGCGCGACGCGGGTGTACGCGAGGCACTCGTCGCCAAGCAGCGCGAGCTGCTCGCCCGGGGCGACTGGGTCGCGGAGGGGCGCGACATCGGTACCGTCGTCGCGCCCAACGCGGAGCTGAAGGTCTTCCTGACCGCCGACGCGGGCGAGCGTGCGCGCCGTCGCGCGGCCGAGCTCGGGGCCGATGTCAACACCGTGCTCGCCGAGCAGACGATGCGCGACGAGCGTGACAGCGCACGCGAGCACAGCCCGCTGCGCGCGGCGCCCGGGTCGGTGACGCTCGATACGAGCGGCCTGTCCGTCGAGCAGGTCGTGGAGCGGATCGTGGCGCTCGCAAGCATCAGCTCCTAGCGAGTCGCGAGATGGCGTCGGTTATACTGTCAGTATGACTGTCTCCAATGTCTCTGCCGCCACGACCTACAAGATGGGCCCCAAGGGTCAGGTCGTGATTCCCAAGCAGATTCGCGACCATCTCGACTTGAAGCCGGGCGATCGGCTGCTCGTACGCGAGGCGCAGGATGGTGTGCTGATTCGCAAGGCAGTGATGGACGCGACCGAGCGCCGCGCGATTCTCGCGAGCCTGCGAGGGGCGCTGGCGGGTGCTCCCAGTCTGACAGCCGGCCTCGAGGCCGAGCGGCGTCGCGAACGTGAGCGCGAGGACGGCCGGTCGAGCCGAACGGCATCGTGACCGTGGTGCTCGATGCGTGGGCCGTGATGGCCCTCTATGAGGATCACCCGTGCGGCGACGAGGTCGAAGCCGCGATCGACAGTGCCGCGGCGGTCATGTCGGCGATCAACCTCGGCGAGGTTCTCTACACGCTCGAGCGCGACCACGGGCGCGAGCAGGCAGACGCGCTCGTGGAGCAGGTACGCGCGGTGACGATCGTCGAGGACCCGGATTGGGATCTGGTCCGTCGCGCCGCCCACATCAAGTCCGCGGGTGGCGTCTGCTACGCCGATGCCTGTTGCGTGGCCACTGCGCAACGCCACGACGCTCCTATCTACACCGGCGATCCTGAGATCCTCGCCCTCGGCCACCTTGTCGAGCTCGTGGACCTACGCCGGGCCTTGAGCCCATGAAGGTCGCGATCGTCGGCTATCCCAACGTCGGCAAGTCCTCGCTGATCAACCGTCTCACGGGCACGCGTGAGGCGGTCGTGCACGAGCGCCCGGGCATCACGCGCGACCGCAAGGAGCTCGACTGCGAGTGGAACGGGCGCACGCTTCACGCTGATCGACACCGGCGGCGTGGACTTCGAGGACGAGGACCCGCTCGCCGGCTCGATCCGCGACCAGGCGCGCGCCGGGCTGGCCGACGCCGCAGGTCGCGGTGCTCGTCGTCGACGCCCGCGCGGGCGTGCGCCCCGGCGACGAGGAGATGGCCGACCTGCTGCGCCGCTCGCCGCTGCCGATGATCGTCGCCGCCAACAAGTGCGACGGCGTCGCCGAGCTGCCGCTGGCCGCCGACTTCCACCGTCTCGGCCTCGGCGAGCCGCTGGCCGTCTCGGCCGCGCAGGGCCTCGGCTCCGGCGATCTGCTCGACCGCATCGTCGAGCTGCTGCCGCCCGGCGAACGCGAGCCCGACGACGACACGATCCGCCTCGCCGTGATCGGCCGTCCCAACGTCGGCAAGTCCTCGCTCGTCAACCGCTTCCTCGGCGAGGAGCGCGTGATCGTCTCCGAGGTGGCCGGCACGACCCGCGACGCGATCGACATGCCGCTGCTGGTCGGCGAGCGCAAGCTGATCCTCGTCGACACGGCCGGCATGCGCCGCCAGTCGAAGGTCGCGGACTCGGTCGAGTACTACACGGCGCTGCGCTCGCAGCGCGCGGCCGAGCGCGCGGACGTCGCGCTCGTCGTCTGCGACGCGGCCGACGGCGTCACCGCGCAGGATCTGCGGATCGCCGAGCTCGCGATGAAGGCGGGCTGCGCGACCGCGATCGTGCTCAACAAGTGGGACCTGCAGGAGAGCCCCGACAGCGACACCGGCGGGCGGCTCGATCTCGAGCACGAGCGCGGCGCGCGTGGCCGAGAAGCTGCGCCTGCGCCCGCGCGTGCTGACCGCGAGCGCGAAGACCGGCCGCCACGTCGCGCGCCTGCTGACGCGAGGCGATCGCGCTCGGCGACCGCATGGCCGGGCGCATCCCGACGCCCGAGCTCAACCGCTTCCTCGCCGAGGCCGTGCAGGCGCGCCAGCCGCCCGTCGGCTCGCGCCGCGGCGCCAGCGGGCACCGGCTGAAGCTGATCTACATGGCCCAGATCGGCGAGCGCCCGCCGCGCTTCGCGATCCAGGTCAACTCGCGCGCGCGCGTCACGCGCGACTACGCCTACTTCATCGAGAACCGCCTGCGCGCCCGCTACGGGCTGGACGGCGTGCCGCTGATCATCGACTTCGTCGAGCGCGGGCAGCGCGGACGCGCCCGCGCCGCATAGACTTCTGCGACCTCGCCGCCCCGCCCGCGAGGCGTCTCAACCACCCGTCCCCCGACCCTGGAGCTGATTTCCACCCGCCATGACTGAGCTTTCCGACAACGAGTTCCTGTTCACCTCCGAGTCGGTCACGGAGGGCCACCCCGACAAGATCGCCGACCAGATCTCCGACGGCGTGCTCGACGCCGTGCTGAGCGACGACCCCTACGGCCGCGTCGCCTGCGAGACGCTCGTCAACACCGGCCTGATCGTCGTCTCCGGCGAGATCTCCACCGAGACCTACGTCGACATCCAGGAGGTCGCGCGCGAGACGGTGCGCAAGATCGGCTACGACAACGCCGGCCTACGGCTTCGACTGCGACACCTGCGCGGTGATCAACGCGATCGACAAGCAGTCGCCCGACATCGCCCAGGGCGTCGACGCCGCCTATGAGACGCGCCACGACCCCGCCGACGAGGACGAGCTCGACGTCGCCGGCGCCGGCGACCAGGGGATGATGTTCGGCTACGCCTCCAACGAGACCGAGGAGCTGATGCCGCTGCCGATCTCGCTCGCGCACAAGCTCGCCAAGCGCCTCTCGGAGGTGCGCAAGGGCGAGGTGCTGCCCTACCTGCGCCCCGACGGCAAGACCCAGGTGACCGTGCGCTACCAGGACGGCAAGCCCGTCGAGATCGAAAAGATCCTGATCTCCACCCAGCACGCCGACGGCATCGACACCGAGCTCGCTGATCAAGCCCGACCTGCTCGAGCACGTGCTGCGCCCGGTGCTGCCCGAGCGAGCTCTACGACGAGAAGAAGCTCGTGCGCAACTTCCTCGTGAACCCGACCGGGCGCTTCGTGATCGGCGGCCCGATGGGCGACTGCGGCCTGACCGGGCGCAAGATCATCGTCGACACCTACGGCGGCATGGCCCGCCACGGCGGCGGCGCCTTCTCCGGCAAGGACCCCTCGAAGGTCGACCGCTCGGCGGCCTACGCGGCGCGCTGGGTGGCCAAGAACATCGTCGCCGCGGGCTCGCCGAGCGCGCCGAAGTGCAGGTCGCCTACGCGATCGGCGTCGCGCACCCGGTGTCGGTGATGGTCGAGACGTTCGGCACCGAGCAGGAGGGCCGCACGCGCGGGCAGATCGCGCGCGCGGTCGACGAGGTCTTCGACCTGCGCCCGGCGCCTTCCGCGAGGAGCTCAAACTGCACCGGCCGATCTACCAGAAGACCGCCGCCTACGGCCACTTCGGCCGCGACGACCACGACTTCACGTGGGAGCGCACCGACAAGGCCGCCGCGCTGCGCAGCGCCGCCGGCCTCTGACCGGGGCGCCCTCTAGTGTCGAGGCGGTGTCCAGCACCGCTCAGCTCGAGGGGACGCCCCTGGAGCTTGCGGGCGTCGCTCGACGATCGCCCAGGTCGAGCCGATGACGACGGCCCGCGCGCTGCGCGGGCCGTTCGACTACCGGCTCCCGCGAGGAGCTGCGCGGCGGCGTCGAGGTCGGCTCGATGCTGGTCGTGCCGTTCGGGCGCCGCGCAGGTGCTCGGCGTCGTCGTCGGGCTCGCCGAGCGCAGCGAGGTCGCCGAGGAGAAGCTGCTCGCGCCGCTGCGCGCGCTCGAGCTCGGCGTGCCGCCGAGCTGGTCGCGCTGGCCGAGTGGATCGCGGCCGAGTACTGCTCGACGATCGCGCGCGCGCTCGGCCTCGTGCTGCCGCCCGGCGCAGCACGGCGCCTGAGCGGGCGCAAGCGCCGCGCGGTCGCTCGCCCGCGAGCACCTGGCGCGTCGGCGCGCGCGGCGCCGCAGCCGCCCGGCGCTGACGGTCGAGCAGCGAGCAGGTCGCTCGCGCCGCTCCTCGCCGCGCTCGGGCTGGGCGCGGCGAGCAGCGGCTGCTGCACGGCGTCACCGGCTCGGGCAAGACCGAGGTCTACCTGCGCGCCGCCGAGGCGGCGCTCGCGCAGGGTCGCGGCGCGATCGTGCTCGTTCCCGAGATCGCGCTGACCCCGCAGATCGTCGGGCGCTTCATCGAACGCTTCGGCGAGACGGTCGCCGTGCTGCACTCGCAGCTGCGCCCCGCCGCAGCGCTACGCCGAGTGGCGGCGCCTGCGCGAAGGCGAGGCGCGCGTCTGCGTCGGTCCGCGCTCGGCGGTGTTCGCGCCGATCGGCGACCTCGGGCTGATCGTCGTCGACGAGGAGCACGACGCCTCCTACAAGCACGAGGGCGATCCCCGCTACGACGCCCGCGACGTCGCCGCCGAGCGCGCCGCGCGCAGCGGCGCGGTGCTGCTGCTGGGCAGCGCCACGCCGCGCCCGGAGAGCGTGCACCGCGCTGCCCGCCTCGGTGCTCGCGCGGCGCGTCGACGGGCGCCCGCTGCCGCCCGTCGAGGTGCTCGACATGCGCGGCGAGAGCCAGGGCCTTCATCCGCAGACCGCGCAGGCGCTCGCCGACGTGCGCGCCGCGCGCGGCAAGGCGATCGTGCTGCTCAACCGCCGCGGCTGGTCGAACTTCCTCTCCTGCCGCTCGCTGCGGGCGCGTCTGGAGCTGTCCGGACTGCGACGTCGCGCTCGTCCTGCACCGCGCCGGCGGCTACGTGGCCTGCCACCACTGCGGGCATCGCGAGCCCGCCCCGGCGCGCTGCGCGGACTGCGCCTCGACCGCCGTCGCGCGCCACGGCGCGGGCACCGAGCGCCTCGCAGCATGACCTCGCGAAGGTCTTCGACGACGGCGCCTTCCCGGTCTTTCGCCTCGACGCCGACACCGTCGCGGGGGGTGGCGTGCAGGGCGACGGTGCGCAGACCACGGCGCCTGCTGGCGGGGTGGGCGCGCTGCTGCGACGCTTCGAGGCGGCCGACTGCGGCGTGCTGATCGGCACGCAGATGGTCGCCAAGGGCCACGACTTCCCCGATGTGCGCGCTCGGCGTGGTGCTCGACGCCGACGCGACGCTGCGCTTCCCGGACTTCCGCGCCGAGGAGCGCACGTTCGCGCTGATCGCCCAGCTCGCCGGGCGGGCCGGTCGTGGCGGCGAGGGGCGTGTGCTCGTGCAGACGATCGCGCCCGAGGCGCGCGCGATCGTGCACGCGGCGCGCCACGACAGCGACGGGTTCCTCGCGGGCGAGCTCGAGCGCCGTCGCGCGCTCGGCCTATCCGCCCTTCTCGCACCTGATCCGGATCGTCTGTGCTGCCGAGCAGGACCTCGCGGCTCGCGCCGCGGTCAACGACGTGGCCGCGGAGTTGAGGCGATGCGATCCCGGCGCTGGCGCGCAGCTCCTGGGGCCCGCACCGCTGTTTCGCCTGCGCGGTCGCGAGCGCCAGGTGCTCGTCGTCAAGGCGCCCGTGCGGCGCGCGGCGGTAGACGCTGTCGGGGAGGCCGTCAGCCGCGTTGCGGCGACGCGCAGGCACACCGAGGTGAGCTTCAGCGTCGACGTCGACCCGCAGTAGCGCACGCTCCACATCGATGGCGCAGCCTCATAGACTCAGGGCAGGATGAGCGCAGAGCGAGATGAGCTGGGCAGGGAGGACGCCGCGGAGCTGAGCTCCGAGGAGGGCGACGTCGAGGTCGAGCGCGAGCACGACGCGCCCGAGGAGCTCGATGCCGAGACGCGCGCGCGACGCGACGCGGCGCTGCGTCACGTACGCAAGCTCGGCGATCCGGTGCTGCGCGCCACAGCGCTCCCCGTCGAGCGCTTCGACGATCGCCTGCGGCTGGAGGTCGAGCGGATGGGTGAGCTGATGCACGACGCGCTCGGCGTCGGTCTCGCGGCCACCCAGGTCGGGGTGCTGCACCGCCTGCTCGTCTATCGCGCCTACCCCGAGGATCCGCTGACAGCGCTCGTCAATCCCGTGCTTCTGTGGAGCAGCGAGGAGCAGGAGGCCGGCCAGGAGGGCTGCCTGAGCCTGCCCGGCGTGCACGTCACCGTCGAGCGCGCCGCCCGTGTGCGTGTGCAGGCCAAGGATGCAGACGGCGAGGAGATCGAGATCGAGGCCGAGGGCCTGGAGGCGCGCATCATCCAGCACGAGATCGACCATCTCAACGGCGTGCTGATTCTCGATCGCATTTCCCGACAGGAGCGCAAGGAAACGATGCGCGCGCTGCGCGAGGCGCAGGCGACCCTCAGCACGGCCTAGCGCGCGGCGCGGGGGGAAGGCAATCTTGAGCGTCGTCTTCCTGGGCACATCCGAGTTCGCCGCCGCGATTCTCGCCCGCCTCGTGCGCAGTGAGCGCCACCGACCCGCGCTCGTGATCACCCGCCCGGATCGTCCGGCTGGGCGGGGGAGGCGGCTGGTCGCGCCTCCTGTCGCCGAGTGCGCGCAGCAGCTTGGGGTCACGCTCGCGCAACCTGAGCGCGTCAACGATGTGCAGACGCTTGAGATGATCTCCGCCGCGGGCGCGCAGACGCCTGGGCAGACGCCAGAGCGCCAGACGGTGATCGTGTGCGCCTTCGGCGCGCTGATCAAGGAGCCGCTGCTCTCGACGCACGAGCTGCTGAACGTGCATCCCTCGCTGCTTCCGCGCTGGCGCGGCGCCGCGCCGATCGAGCGCGCGCTGATGGCCGGCGACGCGCAGACAGGGGTCGCGATCATGCGCCTGACTGCGGGCCTGGACGATGGCCCGGTGTGTCTGATGCAGAGCGAGGCGATCGAGCGCGAGGACGACTTCGGGACGCTCTCCGCGCGCCTGCAGGAGCTCGGCGGCGAGCTGCTCGTGCGCGCTCTTGATGAGCGGCCACCGTTTCGCGAGCAGCAGGAGAGCGCAGCGAGCTACGCGGAGAAGATCCTCGCCGCCGACAGGCTGCTCGATGCGATGCGCCCGGCGGTAGAGCTCGAGCGCGTCGTGCGGGCGCTGCACCCACACATCGGTGCCCGCCTGGAGCTCGCGGACGGGACGCTTCTGGGCGTCGAGCGCGCCCGCCTGTACGACGCCGAGCAGGAGGACTCACAAGCTCCGGCGCGGGCTCCCGGCCTGCATGAGCACGAGGGGCGCCTGCTGCTGTGCTGCGCCGAGGGAGCACTCGAGCTGCTCACGGTCAAGCCCCCCGGTGGGCGAGCGATGGACGCGGCCGCCTACCTGCGCGGTCACGCCCAGCCCGGTCGGCGATAGGCGCTGAGGTTGGCGGGCAGCTTGATCCCTGCTCTGAGGCCGGGTTCGGGCGCCGGAGGCTCGGCGCGCGTGCACAGGGGCAGAACTCCCGCCCACACGTCGAGCGCCATGTCCTGCTCGTCATCGACCGGCCCTCCGCGGCGGACCTTCGCGGAGGCCTCATCGATCCTCAGCGCGAGCACCGCGGTCGCCTTCAGCTCGTTCTCGTCGGGCTGGCGCACCTGCTCCCAGCGCCCTGGCACGATGTGCTCGACGATCGCGCGCAGGGCCGCGAGCTTCTCGGCCGGCTCCACAATCGCACGCGCCGTGCCCATCACCATCACAGATCGGTAGTTGGCGGAGTGGTGCATCGCCGAGCGGGCGAGCACGAGGCCGTCGAGCAGCGAGACCGTCAGGCAGGCCGGCACGCCCGCATCGAGCGCTCGCAGCGTGCGGCTGGCGACCGCGCCGTGGCAGTAAAGAAGATCGCCGTCGCGGGCGTGCAGCGTGGGGGTGACTATCGGCTGCCCGTCGGGCGCGACGATGCCGAGGTGCGCGATCAGCGCCTCATCGAGGATCGCATCGATCACCTCGCGGCGGTGGCTGCCGCGTTCGCGCTTGCGGCGCAGCCTCACGCGGTCGGAGGGCGAGGCGAGCGGCTCGGACCCGGTGGCGTTGGACATCGATCCCCCAATCTGTAATAGTACAAAAGAATGACTGTCATAACACAGTATCGAATCTCCGCACGAAGCGCAGGCGAGCTGGTCGAGCGCATCGAGTCGGCGGTCGCGCGCGGCGAGATCGCGCCCGGCGAGCGCCTGCCCTCGGTGCGCCGCCTCGCGCAGGAGGTCGGCCTCAGCCCGGTCACCGTCTCCGCGGCGCTCGCCGAGCTGCGCCGCCGCGGCGTCGTGATCACCGAACAGCGCCGCGGCACGCGGATCGGCGCAGGAGCGCCGCTCGGCTCGCCGCGAATCGCACCGCCCGTGCCACACGGCGCGCGCGATCTCTCGCGCGGCAACCCCGACCCGAAACTGCTGCCCGACATCACGGCCGCGCTCGCGAACTGCTCGTTGCCGACGCGTCTCTACGGCGAGGCGCCCGTCCTGGCGGAGCTGGCCGCGCACGCGCGCGAGCAGTTGCGCGCCGACGGCATCGCCGCGGAGCATCTGTGCGTCGTCAGCGGCGCGCTCGACGGGATCGAGCGCGTGCTGCAGGCACACACGCGCCCGGGCGATCGCATAGCCGTCGAGAACCCCGGCTACGCAGCCCTCTATGACCTGCTGCGCGCTCAGGGGCTGGTGCTCGCTCCGGTCACCGTCGATGACCGCGGAATGACCCCCGCCGCGCTTCAAGCGGCGCTCGCAGCCGGCGCGAAGGCGCTCGTGATCACCCCGCGCGGGCAGAACCCCACCGGCGCGGCGCTCGACGCCGAGCGCGCCCAGCAGCTGCAAGCGGTGATCGCGCGCCACCCTGAGGCGCTCGTGATCGAGGACGACCACCTGTGGTCGGTGGCCGGCAGCCCGCTGCACACGCTCAGCGCCGGTCGCGAGCACTGGGCGGCGACGCGCTCGGTCGCAAAGGCGCTCGGACCCGACCTGCGCCTGGCCGTGCTGAGCGGCGACGCGCAGACGCTCGCGCGCGTTCAGGGCCGCCAGCAATGTGGGCCGGGCTGGGTCAGCCACATCCTGCAGACGCTCGTGCTGGAGCTGTGGCGTGACGCGGAGGTCGCTCGCCGCGTGGCGCGTGCCTCAGCGCAGTACGCGGCGCGACGCGAGCGACTGCTCGAGCAGCTCTCCGCGCACGGCGTGCCGGCCCACGGCGCCTCGGGCCTGAACGTGTGGATACCCGTCGCCGAGGAGGCCGGCGTCGTTGCCGCGATGCTGCAACGCGGCTGGGTGCTCGCGGCCGGCGCGCCCTATCGCCTTGGCGAGAGCGCGCCTGCGGTGCGGGTGACGAGCGCGACCCTGCGGGCTCCGGAGGCGGCCGAGCTGGCAGGCGATCTCGCCGCGGTGCTCGCGCCGAGCGGCGCGAGCCGCAGTGGATAGCGGATGATGGCGGGCGTGCCGAGCGCCACCGCCAAGGTCGCCCCCGCTCGCCGCTGCGCCTACGCGGTGCTCAGGCGCGTCTTCGAGCAGGGCGCCTATGCCGATCAGGCGCTGCAGGCCGAGGCGCGCGAGCTTGACCCCCGCGACCGTGCCCTGGCGATGCGGCTGCTGTACGGCACGGTCCAGCGCCGCCTGACGCTCGATCATCTGATCGAAGGCCTCGCCGGGCGCCCGCCAGCGCGCCTGGACGCGCCCGTGCTGGCGGCGCTGAGGCTGGGGCTATATGAGCTGCTCTACCTCGGCGGCTCACCGGACTACGCCGTCGTCGGCGACGCCGTCGAGCTCGCCAAGTCCGCCGCGCGCGCCGGCCACGGGCTCGTCAACGCCGTGCTACGTCGCGCCGCGCGCGAGGGCGCCGCCGAGCTGCTCGCCGGCCTCAGCGAGGCAACCCCCGAGGCCGCCGCGATCATGCACTCCCACCCGGAGTGGATCGCGCGCCTGTGGTGGCAGGAGCTCGGCGCCGAGGGTGCGCGGGCGCTGATGGCCTGCGACAACGAGCCCGGTGAGGTCGCACTACGAGCGAACAGCCTGCGCACCGATGCCGATGCCCTCGCGGCAGCCCTGCCGGTGCGCACCGGCCGCGACGTCGCGATTCCCGAGGCGCTTGTGCTGAAGGAGCCCTTCGACGTGCAGGCGTCAGAGCTCTGGCGGGAGGGCGCCTTCATCGCGCAGTCGCGTGCGGCGATGCTCGTCGCGCGGCTGCTGGACCCGCAGCCGGATGAGCGCGTGCTTGACCTCTGTGCGGCGCCGGGAGGCAAGACGACGCATCTCGCGGCGCTCATGCAGAACCGTGGCGAGGTGCTCGCGATCGAGCACGACAAGCGCCGCGCGGGCGCGCTCGTGCGGACCGCGCAGCGCCTCGGTGCGAGCACTGTGCGCGTTGAGATCGCCGACGCCGCACAACCGCGAGGCGAGGGCGCGATCTTCGATCGCGTGCTCGTGGACCCACCCTGCTCGGGGCTCGGCGTGTTGCAGGCGCGCCCAGATCTGCGTTGGCGGGTGACCCCGCAGGCGATCGCCGAGATGCAGGCGCTACAGCGCACGATCCTCGCCAACGCAGCCAAGGCACTCCGTCCGGGTGGCGTGCTTGTCTACTCTACTTGCACGATCTCCCCGACTGAGAACGAGCGCACGATCGCCGACTTCCTGCATTCCAATCCCGATTTTCGCCTCGATGACCTATCCACTGAGCTGCCCGCGCTCGCCCTCGCAGGGCGCGACGGCGCGGCGTCCACGCTCCCCGGCACGCTGCTGACGCTCCCTCACCGCGACCGCACCGCCGGCTTCTTCATCGCCCGGCTGCGACGGCCCTGAGATGAGCGACGGCGAGCCCGGGGCCCCCGCGCGGGCCATCGATCTCGGGCCCCAGTGCCCCAACTGCGGCGAGCCCTGGCTGCGCCCCACCAACCTTCCCGGCCGCTATCGCTGCGTGTTCTGCCTGCACCGCTTCGAGCTGACCTCTGTGTGCCCCAACTGCGGCGAGCACTCCACGATCGTGAGGATGTCATCGACGGCGATCCTCAAGTGCAATAACTGCGGCGACTCCATGTTGCAGGCCGTATGAGCGCGTATGCCGGCGCCGGATCGGCGTCCTCGGTCGCTCATGTGCTGAGCACATTTCGCTCCCTGCGTCCTTGCCCGGCTTGGTCTGCGTGCTCATACGGGGCGGGCAGGGACATCGAGGGGCCGCGATGAGCACCGCGCCGCGCGAGTTGCTGCGCGGGGTGCGTGTCGCTCCCTCGATTCTCTCGGCCGACTTCGGAGCGTTGCGCGCGCAGGTCGAGGAGGTGCTCGCAGCGGGTGCGCGCGTGATCCACGTGGACATCATGGACGGGCACTTCGTGCCGCCGATCACGGTCGGGCCGCTCGTGGTGGAGGCACTCGCCGAGCACGTGCACGCGGCCGGGGGGATGCTCGACGTGCACCTGATGATCGAGCGGCCAGAGCGCCATGTCGGCGACTTCGCCAAGGCGGGCGCGGACTCGATCACCTTCCACGTCGAGGCCACACCACACGCCGCCTACACGGCCAGTCTGATCCGCGAGAGTGGCATCTGCGTCGGCGTGGCGATCAACCCGGGGAGCGCTCCGGGAACGCTCTCAGAGCTCGTGGGGATGCTCGACATGGCGCTGTGCATGACCGTAAACCCCGGCTGGGGCGGACAACCCTTCATTGCGCACTCGCTGGCAAAGTTGCCGCGGCTGCGCGCGATCCTCGGCGAGGATGTCGCTGTCCAGGTCGACGGCGGCATTGACCCGCAGAGGGCCGGCGAATGCGCGCAGGCCGGTGCGAACGTGTTCGTCGCGGGCTCGGCGATCTTTCACGCTGCGGACCCCGCGGCGGCCTACACCGCGATCGCCACGGCGATCGACGCCGACTAGCGCGCCGCGGCGAGCATCGACGGCCGTTCTCGCCGTCGCATGCCCTGGCGGTAAAGCAGACTCAGCGCCGCGGTCAGCAGCGCGGTCGCGCCCGCGTAGCCGATCTCGGCGCGCAGCAGCTGATCGCCGATCGCGGGGATTAGCATCCAGGCTACAAAGGCCACCGCGGCCAGCCCCCAGCACCCGGCCGCGGCACGCGCGCGGTCACGCGCCAGCGCTGCCTGGTTGAGCGCGCCGGAGGTCAGGTGGAGTCCCATCCCGACGCCGATCAGAGCGAGCCCGACGCGGCCGTAGTCGTAGTTCTGGCCGAAGAAGACATGGCGCAGGGCGAAGGGGCCGACGAGCAGCAAGCCGAGCGCGACGGCTGTGGCGAAGGCGGCGATCGCGAGGATCGTCGTGCGGATCGCGCGCGCGAACGCGTCGTGTCCGGCGGTCGCCTCAAGGCCCGTGAGGTGCGGCAGCAGCGAGGTTTGGATCGCCTGGAAGAGCTGGAGCGGCGCGCGCGCGATCAGCAGCACGTTGAAGACGATCCCGGCGAGCGTGCGGCTCGGCGAGGTCGCATCGACGGTCAGCACCGCGGCGTTCAGCAGCGTCTGCTCGGAGAGCATGATGCCCGAGACCCACACCGCGAAGCCACCACCGCGCCGCAGTGAGATCTCCTCGTGGGCGGCGAGCTCCTGCACCCCCTCGGTGCCCGGCCCCGCGAGCGCCGCGTCGGCCTCATCGACGGTCATCGCAAGCGGCCCGCGCTCGCGCGCGGCTGCCCCGCGCTGCACCTGCTCGCCACGGCTGCGCGCGAAGGCCGCGGGCACGACGAACAGGCTGAGGAACGGGGCCGCCGCAATCCCCAGTGCGACAGCCGTCTGACCGCTGGCGATGCCGATCGCCACCGCGATCGCGAAGCTGATGCGCGATACCGACTCCATCAGCACGAGCGCGCCGAACAGGCCAAAGCGCTCGTGTCCGGCGAGCCAGCCGCGCGCGAAATAGCTCGCCGCGTAAGCGAGCGTGCCCACCACGAGCACGTCATAGAGCGCCTCGTGGCGTTCAAAGAGATGCTTGACGAGCTCGCCGTGGAGGGTGAGCGCCACGACCAGGAAGACGAGCGCGAAGCCGGCCTGGATCAGCATCGGCACGCGCATCGAGTGCTCGGCGTGGCCGCGTGCACGGCGTTCGGCGATCGTCCGTGAGAGCAGCTGTTCGATCGGCCGATAGATCACCGAGATGATCACGAACATCACCGACCACAACAGGTCGATGCGCTTCGCCGAACCTTCGCCGAGCACGTGGCTGGCGATCGAGAAGTAAGCGAAGGTCAGCAGCCCGGTCGAGGCGATCCCGATCGAGAGGATGCGCGCGCCGCTGCCGTATGAGCGAGTCGGGCGGGCGGGGGAGACCCTAGAGGCGGACAAGCACCATCGTCCAGGGGAACGGCGAGCGTACCTCGGCCACCTCGCCGTGGCGCGAGAGCATCGCGACAAACGAGCGCCGCGACCAGTGGTTGATGTGTCCCGGCGTGTTGCCCAGCGCCGGCCAGTAGGCGCCGCGGGCCATGTTCAGCATCCGCCAAAGCGGCTCGTGTGGCACCGAGACGAGCAGATGGCGCGAGGCGCAGCGGGCCATCTCGCTGACCGTGTGCTCGGGGTCGGGCACGTGCTCGAGCACCTCGATCGCGCTTGCCAGCTCGAACTCCTCAGCGGCGAAGGGAAGGTTCTCGGCCTCCATCACCCGGTACTCGAGGTTCGGCGCGGAGTGCTCCGCCCAGCCGGCCTGGATCGACTCCTCCTCGAGGTCGATGCCGACCACGCGCCCATTGCCGAGCCGCTGCGCCCAGCGCTGGACGAGCACCCCCTCGCCGCAGCCCACGTCGAGCACCGAGGCGGGTGAGGCGAGCGTGAAGAGCTCCTCGAGCGTGCGCTCGAAGTTGCCCATCAGGCGACGCACCACGGGGTTGCTCGAGCCGTACTTGTCGTAGGTGTTGCCCGTTACCACGCCGTCCTTGGAGACCGTCACGCCGCTCACAGCCGCACCGCCTCGCCCGCGGTCGGCTGTGTGGTCTGCTCCGCCGCGCCGTCGGGCTCGACCGTCGCGCCGAGCGCGGGCGCCGCGGGGTCCGGTGCGCCGGCCGTGCGCTCGAGCTCGCGGCGCTCGCCCGGTTCGTAGTGCGATGGCGCGATGCCGAGCTGTAGCTCGACGCGGCGCATCCGCTCGAAGGTCCGCTGGGTCATCACGCGCTGCGCGGCGAGCAGATCCCCGATCACGCCCAGCGCCCACAGCACGACGGCCGCGATGAACAGCACCGCGCCGAGGATCAGCGATTGCACGTGGCCCTTGCCGGCACCTTCGATGTAGGCGACGAGGAAGCGAATCCAGACGCCGACCGAGACGAGGCCGACGAGCAGCGCGAGGCTCCAGAACACGCGCAGCGGCTCATATTGGGCGTAGATCCGGAAGATCGAGACCGCATTGCGGCGCACGTAGGCGCCCATCGAGGGGAACAGGCGCGACTCGCGCGTCTTCGGGTTGGTACGCACGGGCACGTGGTCGATCGCGACGAGCAGCTTGCCCGCCTGGATGATCGTCTCGAGCGTGTAGGTGAAGCGCGAGACGACCACGATCTGGATCGCCGCCTCACGGTTGTAGGCGCGAAAGCCGGAGGTCGTGTCGGGCACCGAGGTCGAGGAGGCCTGGCGCACAACCCACGAGCCGAGCCGCTGCAACGTCTTCTTCAGCGGCGAGAAGTGCTCGATGCCGCCGACCTCGCGGTCGCCGATGACCATGTCCGCGCGGCCGTCGATGATCGGCGCGACGAGTCGCGCGATGTCGGGGCCGTAGTACTGGTTGTCTGCGTCGGTGTTGACGATCACGTCTGCGCCGAGCTTCAGCGCGGTGTCGATCCCCGCCTGAAAGCCCGCGGCCAGGCCCTTGTTGTTCGTCAGGCGTACGAGGTGGTCGACGCCCAGCGAGCGCGCGACGGCGATCGTCTCATCAGTCGAGCCGTCGTCGATCACGAGCCACTCGACCACGTCGAAGCCCTCGAGGACGCGCGGCAGATCGGCGAGCGTCTGCGGCAGCTGTGCGGCCTCGTTGAAGCAGGGGATCTGGATGATGAGCTTCATGGTCCTCGATTGCCTAGACTTGGCTCCCGGCAGTATCCCAAAGCGCAGGGCACGATCTTGGCGCCAAGGGTTCGGACCAGCCGCCCGGCGCCGGGTTCCGGGGCGGTAGGGTCCAAGACCGCCAAGGCTAGATGGAAAGCGCGACGCTCACCCGGCTGAGCCCGGGCTCGACCCGGCTGGCACGGCTACGCGCCATGCCCGTCTCCACGTGGGCGCGGATCGCCTTCGCGGCGATGTGCCTCGGCGCCCTGATCGGCTACTTCGCCTTCCCGACCTACCCCACCTACGACTCCTTCTACGCGCTCTTGTGGGGCCGCGATCTGCTGCACCTGCACCTGCCCGACTTTCGCGTCTACCGCGGACCGACCGAGCACCCGCTGGCGATCGCCTTCGGCATGTTCTGCTCGATCTTCGGCGACGGCGGCGCGCGGTTGATGGTGCTCGGCTCGATCGGCTCGTTCGTGGCCGCGGTGGCGGGTATGTACCGGCTCGGCCGCGTCTGCTTCGGCCCGGTTGTGGGGCTGATCGCCGCGCTGCTGCTGCTCAGCCGCTTCTTCCTCGAGAACCTCGCCGCGCAGGGCTATCTCGACATCTCCTATCTGGCGCTGATCGTCTGGGCGATCGTGCTGGAGGCCCAGCAACGCCGGCGCGGCGCGCCCGTGCTTGTGCTGCTGGCGCTCGCAGGGCTGCTGCGCCCCGACGCGTGGGTGCTCAGCGGCGTCTACTGGCTTTGGTGCTGCTTCAGCGGTGAGGGCGCCCGCCGCTCGACGCGCACGCGTCTTCTCTACCTGGCGCTCGCCGCCTCGGCGCCGCTGATCTGGGTCGCACTCGACGCGATCGTCACGGGCAACCCGCTGTACTCACTCACCGCGACCGCGGGGCTCGCCCAGGAACTCGGGCGCACCAAAGGCTTCGCGAGCGTGGTCGGCTCGCTGTGGACATTCACCGAACGGATCGACAAGATACCGGTGATCCTCGGGGCGTTGGGGGGACTGGCGCTCGCGATCTGGATGACTCCCCGGCGGGTATTCATGCCGCTCGTGGCGTTCGGGCTGCTCGTCTTCGTGTTCCTCCTCGAGGGGGCCGGCGGAGCGTCGGTGATCGATCGATATCTGCTCGGGGCCGCGACGTTGCTGCTGCTGTTCTGCGCGGTCTTCATCGGCGGCTGGTCGATGCTGCTACCCGGTTCGTGGCTGCGGCGGGTCTGGATCGTCGGTGCGGTCGCGCTCGTCGCCTACGGCGCGACCTCGGCTGCGACGACGCTGAGCCTCTCGAGTCTGCGCAACACGCTCGCCTACCACGAGGACTTTCACAAGGGCCTGGCACGCGCGCTGGCCGCGGCGCCGGTGAAGAGCGCGCTTGAACGCTGCCGGCTGCTCTCGCTCCCGAACAACAAGCTGATCCCTGATGCCCGCTGGATCCTCGACAGCGTCGGCCAGCACGACATCGTCGCCCGCAGCCAAGCGCGCGCGGATGTCGCCAAGGGTGCGCACGCGCTGGAAGAACGACTGCAGCGGGGCAGCGTCGCCGTCTACCCGCTCGGCAGCGCCGTCTTTCTGGAGGCCGTCGTCGACGTTGGTGATGACACGCGCGACCAGGTGCCGCGGCCGGGCTTCAGGCGGATATACACGAGCCGCTACTACGCGGTATATGACAACTGCTGAGGCGCCGCCGAGCGTGGCCGCTAACGCCCGCGAGCGTCGCTGGGCTTGGCCGGCGCTCGCTTTCGTGCTACTCGCCGGCCTCGCCCTGCGGCTGTGGGGCCTGCGCCAGGGGCTGCCGTTCGCCTACAACCTCGACGAGGGCACGCACTTCGTGCCGAAGGCCGTGGCGATGTTCGCCCACGGCTTGAACCCGCGCTACTTCGCCAACCCGCCCGCCTTCACCTATCTGCTGCACCTCCTCTTCGCGCTCGCCTATGGCGGCGGCGCCGGCGTAAAGCGCGCCTGGACCCTGCATCCGCAGGATCTCTACACACTCGCGCGGGTGCTCGCCGCGCTGCTTGGCACCGGCGCGCTGTGGTTGCTCTACCTCACCGGCGCGCGTCTGTTCGGCCGCGCCGTGGGCCTGCTCGCGGCGGCGATCGAGGCGGTCGCTTTCCTGCCCGTCTTCTACGCGCACCTCGCGCTCAACGACGTGCCGACGCTCGCGCCGTTGACGCTCTCGCTGCTGGGTAGTGCGGGGGTCTTGCGCAGGGGTGCCCTGCGCGACTACCTGCTCGCCGGCATCGGCCTCGGGCTGGCCTGCGCGAGCAAGTACACGGCCGGCATCGTCCTGTTGGCGCTCGTCGCGGCCGCGGCCATTCACTTCCTCGAGGCGGACGCGGCGCGTAGCCGGCGTGTACTCGGCGGCCTCTTGGTTGCCGGTGCGATGGCGCTCGCCGGCTTTTTGATCGCCAATCCCTATGCGCTGCTCGACTACTCGAGTTTTCATGCCGGGCTCGTGCATCAGTCCTCGCTCTCAGCCGAAGCGCAGGGCAAGCTCGGCGCCCCCAAGGAGGGTGGGCTCGTCTACTACCTGTGGTCGCTCACCTGGGGGCTCGGCTGGGCACCGGCGTTGTTCGCGCTGGGGGGCGCCGTCGCAATCTGGCGCGCGCACGCGCGCTTGGGCTGGCTGCTGGTGCCGGCGCCGCTTGCGTTCCTCGCCTTCATGGGGTTGCAGGGCCGCTACTTCGGACGCTGGCTGCTGCCGATCTTCCCGATCCTGTGTCTGCTCGCCGCCTACTTCGCCGTGTGGCTCGTGCGCGGCGCGCTCGCACGGCTCGCCGCGCGCCGGGCGCCGGGAAGCGACCCGGCAGCCTCCACGGGCGGTGCGCCCCGCGAGCACACCGGCCCGATGCCACGCCGCCTGGGTGGCGTCTTCGCGGCGCTGCTCGTCGCCGCGCTGCTCGCGCAGGGCGTCGTGTTTAGCGTCCATGCTGGTCTCGTGCTCTCGCGCGCGGATACCCGCAACCTCGCGCGGGTCTGGATGGTCCAGCACATCCCGCGCGGCGCGAGGATCGTCGCCGAGCCCGTCTCGCCAAATGACTGGGCGAGCGAACGCCACGGTGCGCCCGCCTGCCCGCAGTACCGCTGGTGCAAGTACGCCTCGCTGGAGTCGCGCATCTCTACGACGGGGCGCTTCGAACCGGAAAATCCACACCAGATCGGGATCGAGAACTACGTCACGACGCTGGCCCCCGAGCTGATCGGCTACTACGAGCGCACGGGCTTCTGCTGGGTGCTGATCGGCTCGACGCAGTACGGGCGCGCGCTCGCCGACCCCGGCGCGGTGCCGCGCGCGATCGCCTACTACCGCGCGCTCGCCGCGCAGGGGCAGCTCGTCTACAGCTCCTCTCCCTACGCGCATGGAGCGCACGCCGTGGCCTTCAACTTCGACTGGAGCTTCGACTACTACCCGCTCGCCTACGAGCGCCCTGGGCCCGCAATCGCGATCTACCGCCTGCACGGGGGACGCTGTACCGCTTAGATCCCGCGTGTCGAGCCGTTCCCGCGCGGCGCACAGGGCCGCGAGGCGCGCAGGGTTATCCTGGATGGCAGCCATGCCGAGCTGCACCGACACCGACAAGCTGCACCTCGCGCGCGCCGTCGAGCTCGCGCGCAGGGGAACCGGGCACGGTCAGGCCGAACCCGGTCGTCGGGGCCGTGATCGCCCGTGACGGGGAGATCCTGGGTGAGGGTTGGCACCAGGAATACGGCGGCGCTCACGCCGAGGTCAACGCGATCGAGGCGTGCGGCATGGAGGATCTCGTGGGGGCGACGCTGTACGTGTCGCTCGAGCCCTGCTGCCACGAGGGAAAGACGCCGCCGTGCACCGATGCGATCCTGCAGGCCGGCATCCGCCGCGTGGTCGTCGCCTCCGATGACCCCACCGAGAAGGCCTCCGGGCGCGGTCTCGGGATCCTGCGCGACGAGGGTGTCGAGGTGATCGTCGCCGGCGGCGAGCTTGCGGCGAGCGCGCGGCTGCTCAACCAGGCGTTTCGCAAGCACGCGCGCGTCGGACGCCCGTGGGTGCTGTTCAAGTCGGCGATGACGCTCGACGGCAAGGTCGCGACGCGCAGCGGAGATTCGCAGTGGATCAGCGGCGAGGACAGCCGTGACCTGGCGCATCGCTGGCGCGCATCGGTCGACGCGGTGGTCGTCGGCATCGGCACGGCGCTCGCCGATGACCCGCAGCTGACCGCGCGGCCCGACGGGCTGGCCGCCGAGCCCGGCGACCAGCCGCGCCGCGTCGTGTTCGACTCGCTCGCGCGGCTTCCGCCCAGCTCGCAGCTGCGTGGCCGCGGCGGCGGAGATCCCGCTGACGGTCGTCGTCTCGCGCGCAGCCGCTCGCTCAGAGACGGACGCGCTCGAGGCCGCTGGCGCGCAGGTGCTGGTGGCGACCGGCGAAAACGAGCCCGCGCGGGTGCGCTCGGCCTCGACCAGCTCGGCGCGCTCGGCGTCACCTCGATCCTGCTGGAGGGCGGCCCGCACCTCGCCGGCGCCTTCCTCGACGCCGGCGAGATCGACGAAATCCGGCTGTTCCTGGCGCCGCTGCTGCTCGGCGGTAGCGCCGCGCGCGACCCGCTCGAGGGCGAAGGCGTGGAGCGCATCTCCGAGGCGCTGCGCGCGCTGACGATGGACTGCGAGAGCGTCGGCGAGGACCTGCTGATCTCGGCACGGCTGCGGGAGTGGTGAGCGGAGGATGAGACGGCGCTGATGTTCACGGGCCTGATCGCCGACCTCGGCAGCGTCAGCGGGCTCGAGCGCGACGAGCAGGGCGCCACGCTGCGCATCGAGAGCCGCGCTCGCACGGCGAGCTGCGCCGAGGGCGACTCGATCGCCGTCAACGGCGTCTGTCTGACCGCGACCGAGCTCGACGTCGCCGGCTTCACGCGCGCAGGCGATGCACGAGACGCTCGCGCGCTCCTCGCTCGGCGCCCTTGCAGCCGGGCGCGCGCGTGAACCTCGAGCTGGCGCTGCGCGCCGAGGATCGCCTCGGCGGCCACGTCGTGCAGGGTCACGTCGATGGGACGGGCACGGTGCGCCGCGTGCGCGAGGATGGCTTCGCGCGCGTGCTGGAGGTCGCGGCCGCGCCGGCCCTGACGCGCTATCTGGTCGAGAAGGGCTCGGTGGCGCTCGACGGCGTGAGCCTCACGGTCAGCGCGCTGCGACGGATGACGGCTTCGCGGTGTCGCTGATCCCCGAGACGCTCGAGCGGACAAATCTCGGCCAGATCGGCGAGGGTTCGCTTGTGAACATCGAGGTCGACATCCTCGCCAAGCACGTCGAGCGGCTGATGCAGGCGCAGGCATGAGCCGCTCCGACGGCCGACCCCGTTCGCGACGATCGAGCAGGCGATCGAGGACATCCGCGAGGGCAAGATGGTCGTGGTCTGCGACGACGAGGACCGCGAGAACGAGGGCGACCTGACGCTGGCGGCGCAGTTCGCGACGCCCGAGGCGATCAACTTCATGGCCAAGGAGGGGCGCGGGCTGATCTGCCTGTCGCTGACCTCCGAGCGCTGCGACGAGCTCGGCCTCGACCTGATGGCGGCCAAGAACGAGTCCTCCTTCGAAACGCCGTTCACCGTCTCGATCGAGGCGCGCGAGGGCGTCACGACGGGCATCTCCGCGCACGATCGCGCGCACACGATCCAGGTCGCGATCGACCCCGAGAGCGCGCCCGCGCGACCTCGTCCAGCCGGGCCACGTCTTCCCGCTCAAGAGCCGCGCCGGGGGCGTGCTCGAGCGCGCCGGGCAGACCGAGGCGGCGGTCGACCTCGCGCGCCTGGCGGGACTGAACCCCGCCGGGGTGATCTGCGAGGTGATGAACGACGACGGCACGATGGCGCGCGTGCCCGAACTCGTCGAGTACTGCGCCCGGCACGGGCTGAGCATGATCACGGTCGCCGACCTGATCGCCTACCGTCGCCGCCACGACAAGCTCGTCGAGCGCGTCGTCGCGACGCGGCTGCCGACGACCTTCGGCGACTTCGAGGCGGTCGGCTACCGCTCGCTGGTCGACGACAAGCATCACGTCGCGCTCGTCAAGGGCGAGGTCGCCGGGCGCGCCGACGTGCTCGTGCGGGTGCACTCCGAGTGCCTGACAGGCGACGTCTTTCACTCGCTGCGCTGCGACTGCGGCGAGCAGCTCGAATCGGCGCTGTCGATGATCGAGCGCGAGGGTCAGGGCGTGCTGCTCTACCTCTCCCAGGAGGGGCGCGGGATCGGCCTGCTCAACAAGCTGCGCGCCTACCGCCTGCAGGAGGACGGGCTCGACACGGTCGAAGCCAACGAGCGTCTCGGCCTGCCCGCCGACCTGCGCGACTACGGCATCGGCGCGCAGATCCTCGTCGACCTCGGGCTCGGCTCGATCCGCATCCTCACCAACAACCCCAAGAAGATCCGCGGCCTGGAGGGCTACGGGCTGTCGGTCAGCGGGCAGATCCCGATCGAGCACGCGCCCAACGAGCACAACGAGGCCTATCTGCGCACGAAGGCGCAGCGGATGGGGCACACGCTCCACCACCAGGGCCTGAACCTCGACGAGGAGCTGCTGCACGACGAGCGCACGCGGGCCCGCCGACGGCGAGGAGCCGGGGCCGCGAGCAGGGGCCGGAGCAGCGGTGAGCGCGCGGCTTCGCGATCGTCGGTCGCGCGCTTCTATGAGGATCTCGCCGAGCGCCTGGTCGCGGGCGCGCGCGCGGCGTTCGCGGCGGCCGGGCAGCGCGAGGTCGAGGTGTTCGACGTGCCCGGCGCGTTCGAGCTGCCGCTGGCCGCCGAGCTACGCCGCGCGCAGCGGGCGCTTCGCCGGCGTGGCCTGCCTCGGCGCGGTGATCCGCGGCGAGACCGACCACTACGACTTCGTCTGCGCGCAGGCCGCCGCGGGCGTGATGCGCGTGCAGCTCGAGACGGGCGTCCCCTGCGCCTTCGGCGTGCTGACCTGCGAGACGATGGAGCAGGCGCTCGCGCGCGCCGGAGGCGGCAAGCGCGACCAGGGCGCGCACGCCGCCGCGGCGGTCGTGCGGATGGCGGCGCTGCGCGCTCGAGCTTGCAAGCGGCTAGACTGCGCCGTTCATGGCAAAGGTATGTCACAGCTGCGGCAAGGGGCCGGCGTTCGGCCAGAGCCGCAGCCACTCGATGGTCGCGACCAAGCGGCGCTTCGACCCGAACCTGCAGAAGGTGCGGATCCTCGTCGGCAAGGCGCCCAAGCGCGTCTACGTGTGCACGCGCTGCCTGAAAGCCGGCAAGGTCACCAAGGCGCTCTGAAGCCGGGAGCGCCACGTGGCGCTCGATTCGATTGCGGGGTGGGGCCCCGGGCAGGCCGTCCATTCGCCCAGCACACCGCGTACCGGCCGCAGAAGCTGATAGACGTGTCCGCGTGACCGATACCAATCTGGTCCGCTTTCGCGCCGCCGTGGCCGGCGCGCTCGCACATCTCGAATCGCGCCGCGAGGAGGTCAACGACCTCAACGTCTTCCCGGTCGCCGACGGCGACACCGGCGACAACATGGCGCTCACGCTGCGTGCGGTGCTGAGCGAGCTCGACCGCCTGCAGGGCAGCGACGAGCAGCGCACGATCGACGAGATCGGGCGCGAGGAGATCGTCCAGTCGGTCGCGCGCGCGGCGCTGCTCGGCGCCCGCGGCAACTCGGGCGTGATCCTCTCGCAGCTGATTCGCGGCGCCGCCGAGGAGCTCGTCAGCCGCCCGGGTCAGCTGATCGACGCGACGCTGATCGGCGCGGCGCTCGCCAACGCTGCCGACCGCGCCTACTCCTCGGTGCGCGAGCCGGCCGAGGGCACGATCCTCACGGTCGCGCGCGAGATGGCCCACCGGATCGTGACCGACGTCGCGCACAGCCCCGAGAACCCGCGCCTGGGTCCCGCGACTGAGCCCGACGCCCAGGACAAGGCGATCGCAGAGGCCCTGGAGAGCGCGGTGCACGCCGGACAGGACTCGGTCAAGCGCGGCCCGGAGCTGCTCGCGGCGCTGCGCGACGCCGGCGTCGTCGACGCGGGCGGCTACGGCCTGACGATCATCTTCGCGGGCGTCGTGGCCGCGCTGCGCGGCGAAGACGCCGCCGCAGCTCGACCACCACGCGCCGGCACGCATCACCCACCCGCAGCACAGCTCGAGCACCTACCGCTTCTGCACGAACTTCGCCGTGACCGGCAGCGGGCTGAGCGCAGCGCGCTTCATCGGCCCGCTCGAGGAGCTCGGCGACTCGGTGCTCGTCGTCGGTGACGCGAGCACGCTGAAGGTGCACCTGCACACCGACGAGCCCGAGCCCGCGCGACGGCGCGTGTTCGCGCAGGCAGGCGAGGTCTCACATCTCGACGTCGCCGACATGCGCGCACAGGTCGCCGAGCGCGACGAGCGCCTGGACGTCGCGGCGGAGCTCGCGGCGATCAGCACGGGCGGCTCCGATCGCGCCGTCGAGATCCACCGCGGCTCCAACGGCGCGCTCGTGTCTACGCCGGCGCCGCGGCGCGATCTTCGCTGCGGCGCCGTCGCGGTCGTCAACGGCGAGGGCTTGAGCGAGATGTTCCACGAGCTCGGCGTGCAGACGATCGACGGCGGCCCGACGCTGAACCCCTCGACCTACGACCTGCTGGCCGGCATCCACGACGTGCCCGCCGAGGAGGTCGTGCTGTTGACCAACAGCGCGAACGTGATCATGGCGGCCGAGCACGCGGCGAAGCTGTCGGACAAGCAGGTGCTGGTCGCGCCCACGACCAGCCAGCAGGCAGGGCTCTCGGCGGCGGTGGCGCTCGTCGCTGGAGCGCTCGCTGGAGGAGAACGGGCAGGCGCTCAGCGAGGCGCTCGGGCGCGTACGCACCGGCGCGGTCGCGCCTGCCGCCCGCGATGATGCGCAGGGACGCTTCGCGCGCGGGGAGGCAGTCGGCTTCGTGGAGGAGGAGGTGCTCGCGTGGGGCGAGCCGCGGGCGACGCTCGAAGCGGTGCTTGGCGTGCTGGCGGGCGGAAGCCAGGAGTTCGAGACGCCCGAGCTGATCAGCGTGCTCGCCGGCGAAGGTGCGCCGATCGGCCTCGGCGAGGTGCAGGGGATGGTCAACGGCGGCGATCGAGCTCGAGCTTCGCCACGGCGGTCAAGCGGCCTACTGGTGGCTGCTGTCGGCCGAGTGAGCGCCGCGGGAGCGCCTGCACGCGGATTACGACCGCCCGCGCGATCATGATGGGCGCGCGATGCCGGCGAGCACCACAGAGAAGCCGGCGCGAGCCCTGAACGAGCCGGCACAGAGGATTCGCGCCCCGGCGCGTGCCTTCGCCTCGACGCAGGGGCTGAGCCGTGAGGAGCTCCTCACAGCGCCGCTGCGCTGGCCGCGTCCGTCGCTGCTGGACACTCCGCTGGAGGTCGGGGCGAAGAAGATGGCGAGCGCGATGCGCACGCTCGGGCTCGGCACCGTGGGAGAACTGCTCGAGCACCTGCCCAGCGACAGCCGCGAGGCACGTACGGTCGCCGCGCTGCGCGCGGGCGAGCAGGCCACCGTGGCGGTCGAGGTGCGCCGCATCGGTGCGCGCCCGGTGCGTCGGCGCGGGATGCGTCCACTCGTGGAGGCGGCCGTCTTTGACGCGAGCGGATCGATGCGTGCAACCTTCTTCAACCAGCCCTGGCTCGTGGAGCGCTACCCGCGGGGACGCGCCTGCTGCTGCACGGCAAGGCGGACGGCCGCGGAGGCTTCGGCGTCTCACACCACGCTCCCGCGGCGGGCGCCGCTGCGGAGTCGCTCGCGGGCGCCGCAGAGAGCAGCGCGGTCGCGCACTACCCGGCTACCGAGGGCGTGACCTCGACGCAGATCCTTACGCTCGTGCAGGGTGCCCGCGCGGCGCTGAGCGACGTTCTGGAGGCGCTCCCGTCGGCGACGCGGGTCGCGCACGGGCTCCCCGAGCGAGCGGGCGCGCTCGCGGCGATGCACTTTCCGCGCAGCGCCGAGGACCTCGAGACCGGCAGGCGACGGCTCGCCTTCGAGGAGCTCTGCTCGACACAACTGCTGTTCCTGCGCCGGCGCCGCTGGCGCCGCACGCAGAGTGGCGCGCCGGTGCTTGACGAGGCGCCGACGCTGAGCGAGCGCTGGCTCACGAGCGGGCTGCCGTTCGCGCCGACCGGCGATCAGCGTGCGTGCGATCGCGGAGATCCGCGACGACCTCGCGCAGGTCTTCCCGATGCAGCGGCTGCTGATGGGGGAGGTCGGCAGCGGCAAGACCGTGGTCGCGCTGTACGCGATGCTCCGCGCCGTCGAGCACGGCCGCCAGGCGGCGTTGATGGCGCCGACGGAGACGCTCGCCGAGCAGCACTTCGCGACGATCCAGCGCCTGCTGGGCGCCGAGCCGGTCGCGGCGGCGTTGCTCAGCGGCTCGACGCCGGCGCGCACGCCGGCGCGACATCCTCGCCAAGCTCGCGAGCGGCGAGCTTGCGCTGATCGTCGGCACACACGCGCTGATCGAGCCCGACGTGCGCTTCCGCGCGCTCGCGGTCGCGGTGATCGACGAGCAGCACCGTTTCGGCGTGCGCCAGCGCGCGGCACTCGCCCAGGCGCAGGGCGCCACGCCGCCGCACACGCTGCACATGACGGCCACGCCGATCCCGCGCACGCTGGCGCTGGCACGCTATCCGGACCTTGACACGAGCAAGCTGCGCGAGCTGCCCGTCGGGCGCCAGGCGATCGACACGCGCCTGATCAGCGGCGAGGCCGAGCGCGCGGTGGGCTATGAGCTGCTGCGCTCAGAGCTCGACGCCGGTCGCCAGGCCTACGTCGTCTGCCCGCTGATCGAGCAGGCCGAGGAGCCCACGCCGGGCGCGATCGGCGCCGTCGCAGGTAGCGCCCAGGTTGAGCTGCGGGCCGCGAGTGCGGAGCTCGAGCGTCTTTCCAAGGCAGAGCTCAAGGGCTACGAGCTCGCGTTGCTGCACGGCGGCATGCGCCCTGCCGAGAAGCAGGAGGCGATGGCGGCATTCGCCTCCGGGCGTGCGCAGGTGCTCGTCGCCACGACCGTGATCGAGGTCGGCATCGACGTGCCCAACGCGACCGTGATGCTGATCGAGAACGCCGAGCGCTTCGGCATCTCCCAGCTGCATCAGCTGCGTGGCAGGGTCGGGCGCGGCGAGCACCGTTCGAGCTGCCTGCTGGTGGGTACCCCGGGTCAGCGCGCCGGCGCGCGGCTGCGCGCGCTTGTCGACGCACTCCGACGGTTTCCGGCTCGCCGAGATCGATCTCGAGCTGCGCAGCGAGGGCGAGCTGATCGGCACGCGCCAGTCGGGCTTCGGACACTTCGCGGTCGCGCGCCTGCCCGAGGACGCCGATCTGCTCGAGCGCGCGCGCGCGCAGGCGGAGGCGATCGTCGCCGAGGACCCCGAGCTGAGCGCGGCAGAGCACGCGCTCTTGGGCATCGAGCTCGAGCGCAGGCTGGGAGCCGAGGAGCCCGGACCGGTCGCTGTCTAGATAATGCGCGTGATCGCGGGAAGCCTCGGCGGCAGGCGGCTGAAGGCCCCGCCCGGTCGGGTCACGCGTCCGACCTGCCGAGCGGGTGCGCGAGGCGCTCTTCTCGATGCTCGGCGAGATCGCCGGTGCGCGCGTGCTCGACCTGTTCGCGGGCAGCGGCGCGCTCGGCATCGAGGCGCTCTCGCGTGGTGCCGCACGCGCGGTTTTCGTGGAGCGTGACGGCGCCGCGGCGAGCGTGCTGGCGGAGAATCTGGCGGCGCTGGGGATCGGCGCGCAGGCCGCCGAGCTGCGCCGGATCGACGCCGCAGCGAGCCCTGCGGAGCGCACGCGCGGGCAAAGAGACATACGATCTCGTGTTCATCGACCCTCCTTACGGTCAAGCGCAAGCGTGGGCGCAGGAGCTCGGAGCGCTGCTCCCGGCGCTGTTGGCGCCCGGTGCGCGCGTCGTGCTCGAGAGCGACCGGCGCGGGCCGCTGGAGCCTACGGGGACAGGCGAGCTGGGGGTCGAGCGGCAAAGACGCTACGGCGACACCTCGATCACAATCCACCGCCACCAATGACCCGACCAGACAACGCCATCGCCGTCTGCCCGGGGAGCTATGACCCGATCACCAACGGACATCTCGACGTGATTCGCCGCGCGGCGAACCTCTACGACGAGGTCGTCGTCGCAGTCGTCAACCGCTCGGTGCGCAAGAGCAAGTCGCTGTTCGGCATCGAGGAGCGCGTCGGCTTCATCGAGCGCGCGCTCGCCGATCTGCGCGACCGTCCGCGTGGAGCCGTTCTCGACGCTCGTGGTCGACTTCGCGCGCAGCATCGGAGCGCGCGCGATCGTCAAGGGGCTGCGCGCGATCTCCGACTTCGAGTACGAGTTGGAGATGAACCAGCTCAACCGCCGCCAGGACCCCGAGATCGAGTCCGTGTACCTGATGGCGAGCCCGCAGTACAGTTTCCTGTCATCGAGTGGCGTCAAGGAGCTCGCCACGTTCGGAGGCCGGATCGACGATCTCGTGCCCGACGAGGTCGCACGGCGCTTGCAGGAAGAGCTGAGACGCTGACGAACTGACATGACGAACATGGGACGGAAGCCCGCGGAGGTGGTCTGCTAGATGGATGTCCTGGTACTCATAGACAAGCTCGATGACTTGGTGCACAACGCCAAGCCGGTGCCCCTGACCGATCAGGTGCGTGTCGACAAGGAGGAGATCTACGACATCCTCGACCAGATGCGTGCGACGATCCCCGAGGAGATCAAGCAGGCGCGCTGGATCGTCAAGGAGCGCCAGGAGATGCTCGCCGAGGCCAAGAAGGAGGCCGAGCGCATCATCAAGGACGCGCGCGAGCGCCAGGAGCGCCTCGTCGGCGAGGAGGAGGTCACCAAGCAGGCCGAGCGCGCGGCGGAGGACATCGTCGAGGACGCGCGCGCCCGCGAGCGCGAGATCCGCCTCGGCGCCGAGGACTACGCCGACGAGATCCTCAACACGCTCGAGGTCAACCTCTCGAAGTTCATCGCCGCGGTACAGCGCGGCCGCGAGCGGCTGCAGGGCAAGGACGAACCGGCCGAAGTCGGCTAGCCGCCATGCGGCCTGCCGCGGCAGCCGGTCGACGTGCGACCGGCATGCCGCCGACGCTCGGCGAGCGCGCCGATCAGCACGCTGGCTTCGAGCGGATCACGTGGTAGGTCCGCCGTGAACGCGCAGCTCGCAAGGCAGAAGCTCCACGTCGTCAGGACTCTGCTCGGGACGGGCATGATCGCGCCGACGCGCCCCGACCGGGCGCTGCGCTCGCTGTCCGCGCTGCGACGCTGGGGGCCCACCCCGGCAGCGGCCTACGCGGGCGCGGCGGCCCGCTATCCCGCAGCGCGCGGCGATCGTCGACGAGCGCGGGACGCTGACCTTCGCGGAGGTGCACGCGCGCACCAACGCGCTCGCGCACGAGCTCTCGCGCGCAGGCATCGGCGCCAAGGGACGGCGTCGCGATCATGTGCCGCAACCACCGCGGCTTCATCGAGGCTACCGTCGCCTGCTCGAAGCTCGGCGCGAGCGCGCTGTATCTGAACACCGCCTTCGCCGGGCCGCAGATCACCGACGTGCTCGCGCGCGAGGAGCCCGTGGCGGTGATCTACGACGAGGAGTTCGCGGGTCTCGTCAGCGAGGGCGCCGCGGGGCGCGGGCGCTTCATCGCCTGGAGCGAGCCTGGCTCGGCGCCCGATGCGCCGCTGCTCGAGGAGCTGATCGCGCGCGGCGACGAGCGCCGAACTGCGACCGCCCGCCGAGGAATCGGGTCGCGTCGTGATCCTCACCTCGGGCACGACCGGAACGCCGAAGGGCGCGGCGCGCAAGCAGCCCGACTCGCTCGAGCCCGCGGCGGCGCTGTTCTCGAAGATCCCGCTGCACGCGCGCGAGACGACGATGATCGCGGCGCCGATGTTCCACTCCTGGGGCTTCGCGCACTTCACGCTCGCGCTGCCGCTCGCCTCGACGCTCGTGCTGCGACGCAAGTTCGACCCCGAGGACACGCTGCGCGCGATCGCGCAGCACCGCGCGAGCACGCTCGCGCTCGTGCCCGTGATGCTGCAGCGGATCCTCGAGCTCGGCGCCCGAGACGATCGCGCGCTACGACCTGCGCGCGCTGCGCATCATCGCGCTCGAGCGGCTCGGCGCTGCCGGGCGAGCTGGCGACCCGCGCGATGGACGTCTTCGGCGACGTGCTCTACAACCTCTACGGCTCGACCGAGGTCGCGTGGGCGACGATCGCGACGCCCGCGGACCTGCGCGCCGCGCCGGGCACGGCCGGGCGCCCGCCGATCGGGACCGTCGTGAAGCTGCTCGACGACAGCGGGCAGCGAGGTGCCAAACGGCGCGGCCGGGCGCATCTTCGTCGCCAACGAGATGATGTTCGAGGGCTACACCGGTGGCGGCGGCAAGGAGATCGTGCGCGGCCTGATGAGCACCGGCGACGTCGGGCACTTCGACGCCGGCGGGCGGCTGTTCGTCGACGGTCGCGACGACGAAATGATCGTCACCGGCGGCGAGAACGTGTTCCCGCGCGAGGTCGAGGACCTGCTCGCCGATCACGCCGGGGTCGAGGAGGCCGCCGTGATCGGCGTACCCGACGAGCAGTTCGGCCAGCGCCTGAAGGCGTTCGTGGTCCCGCGCGGCGGCGCTGAGCTCGACGGCGAGGAGATCAAGGCCTACGTCAAGCAGAACCTCGCCCGCTACAAGGTGCCGCGCGAAGTCGTTTTCCTCGAGCGAGCTGCCGCGCAACGCGACCGGCAAGATCCTCAAGCGCGAGTTGCAGGGCGCGGCCTGAGCAAAGGGGTTGGGGCCGTCGCTAGCCTGGAGTGAGATGGCCGGCGCAACCCACGATTTCGACCTCGCGAGCCTGCACCTGAGCGCTGGCGAGGGCCGGCAGTGGACGCTCCAGGCGCCGATCGAGGCGCTCGTGCTGGGCAGCGAGCGCTACGCCGCCGAGCCCGCGCTCGTGCAGAGCGAGCTCACGATCTCGCGCATGACCGGCGGCGGCTACGCGCTGCGCCTGCGCTTCGCGGCGGCGCTCGCCGGGCCGTGCATGCGCTGCCTGAAGGCGGCCGCGCCGCGCATCGAGGTCGACTCGCGCGAGGTCGACGTGCCCGGCGGCGGCGAGGAGCTCGAAAGCCCTTACGTCAAGGAGGAGATGCTCGACCTCGCCGCGTGGGCTCGCGACGCCTTCGCGCTGGCGATGCCCGCGAAGATTCTCTGCCGCGAGGACTGTCCGGGGCTGTGCCCGGTTTGCGCCGTCGATCTTTCTGAGGCCGGCCCGGAGCACCACCACGAGGCGGCGCCGGACCCGCGCTGGGCGAAGCTGCGCGAGCTCGAAGCTCGAGTAACGGCGCGGCGGGCTGGTAGCCTTCTGGGCCGCGATGGCCGTCCCCAAGAAAAAGCAATCGCACAGCCGCACCGCCAAGCGCCGCGCGCAGCACAAGATCGGCACGCCTGCCTTGAACGCGTGCCCGCAGTGCCACAGCCCGCGCCGTCCCCACCGGGTGTGTCCCGTGTGCGGCACCTATGCGGGCCGTGAGATCGTGACGCAGGGCGCGCACGATCACGAGCACGATCACGACCACGACTAGCCGGCAGTGACGCCCGAGGCCGGGTCCTCGCTCCCAGCGCCCGGATCGCAGGCGCCACGGCCGAGCGTGATCGCCGTGGACTGCAACGGCGCAGACCTTGGCCCCGGCGAGGTCGCGGCCGGAGCTGCGCTCGCGGCGGCGCAGGGCGCCCGCGTGCTGCTGTTCGGTCCCGCCGCGGAGATCGGCGAGGTACCGCAGGGGGTCGAGGTCGTGGACGCGCCGATCTCGATCGCCAAGGCCGCCGACCCGGTCAGCGCCGCGCGCACGACGCCCGCGGCGTCGATCGTGCAGGCCGCACGCGCGGTCGCCGAGGGACGGGCGCAGGCGCTCGTCTGCGCCGGCGCCACCGGCGCGGCGCTCGCGGCGGGCACCTTCAACATCAAGCGCGCACGCGGGATCTACCGGCCCGCACTGGCGATCCCGCTGCCGGTGCCCGGTCACCCCGTGACGCTGCTCGACGTCGGCGCGAGCGCCGAGGCGCGCCGCGAGCACCTCGTGCAGTTCGCCTTCATGGGCGCGGCACTCGCGCACACGGTGCTCGGCATCGAGCGCCCGCGCGTCGGGCTGCTGTCAAACGGCGAGGAGGCCGAGCGCGGCAGCGCGCTCGTGCTCGAGACCCACGCCGAGCTCGCCGGGCGCGCCGGCCCGGGCCTCGCGGCGTTCGAGTTCGTCGGCAACGTCGAGGGGAGCGACGTGATGGGCGGGCGCGCCGACGTCGTTGTGACCGACGGCTTCACGGGCAACATCGCGCTGAAGCTGATGGAGGCCGTCTCCCAGACGATCCTCGGGGCGGTCCGCGAGGCCGCGATGTCCTCGACCCGGGCCAAGCTCGGCGGGGCGCTGTTGCGCGGCGCGCTCGGCTCCTTCCGCGCTGAGATCGACCCGGAAGCCAACGGCGGCGCCTATCTGCTCGGCCTGCGCCGACTCGGCGTCGTGCCACACGGGCGCTTCAAGCGCGCCGGTTTCGCGCAGGCGATCCTGCGCGCGCAGCAGGGCGCACAGGCCGACATCGTGGGCCAGACGCATCGCGCGCTGGAGCAGGCGGGCGCGCTGAAGCGCTCGCCGCTGTCCGCGCCGGACGCTAGCGTGCCGCAACCATGAGCGAGCACACACGGGAGTCGGTGTTGGGGCTGATCCGCGAGCATCTCGCCGACGAGCTAGACGTCGAAGGCGGGCAGATCGGGGAGCAGACCCGCTTCAAGGAGGACCTCGAGGCGGACTCGCTGGATCTGTACACGCTCGTACAGGAGCTCGAGGACACCTACGGCCTGCGCATGTCCGACGAGCAGGCCGCCCAGATCCTCACTGTCGGCGCCGCGGTGGACTTCGTCCTGGCACACGCGGGGGCCGCCGATGTGGGGCGATGATGCAGCTCGGCGACCTGCTCGAGGAGCTGCCCGAGGAGCTGGCGCGCCAGGTGTTCACGCACGCCTCCTGGAGCGAGCGGCGCAGCGACTCCTACACACGACTGGCGTTTCTTGGCGACAGCGTGCTCGGTCTGGCCGTGACGACGCATCTGTACCCGCGTCTGGAGGCCGAGCGCTTCGGCGCGGGACGCCTCACGAAGATCCGCGCGCAGGCGGTGTCCGGCCCGTCCTGCCGGGCGGTGGCCGAGCGGCTAGGACTTCCGCAACGGCTGCTCGCGGCTGCGCCCGCGGGCGTGGGCGAGAGTGCGCTCGCGCTCGTGGAGACCGAGCGCGTGCTGGCCTCGGTGATCGAGGCGGTGATCGGCGCCTGCTACCTGCACGCCGGCTACGAGCGGACCGCGGAGGCCGTCGTGGAGGCCTTCGCCCGGAGGTCGAGGATGCGCTCGAGCATCCCGTGGACTTCAAGTCGGCGCTGCAGGAGCTGCTCGCCAGACGCGGCGCGGAGGTCGACTACGAGATCACCGGCGAGGATGGGCCGCCGCACGAGCGCATCTACTCGGTTCTCGCACGCGTCGACGGCCGGGAGCTTGGCCGTGGCAGCGGGCGCAGCAAGAAGCACGCCGAGCAGGAGGCCGCGCGGGCGGCCGTCGAGCAACTGGCGGAAGACTGATCGTGGCTGACGGGTTCATATGCGTCTGAAGTCCCTGACGCTGAGCGGCTTCAAGTCGTTCCCTGACCGCACGCGGCTGGATTTCGGCGAGGGTGTGAGCGTGGTCGTGGGGCCCAACGGCTCGGGCAAGTCGAACGTCACCGACGCGGTGCTTTGGGCGATGGGCGAGCAGTCGCCGCTGGCGGTGCGTGGACAGTCGATGCAGGACGTGATCTTCGGCGGCGGGCGCGGCGTGCAGGCGCGCAGCGCAGCGGAGGTCGAGATCGTGCTCGATAACTCCGACGGCACCGTTGATCTGCCGCTGAGCGAGATCTCGATCGTGCGCCGCCTGGACCGCGCCGGCGAGGGTGGCTACCGGCTCAACGGCGCGCGCTGCCGTCTCACGGACGTGATCGAGGTGCTCTCCGACACGGGCCTCGGCAAGGAGACGCACTCGGTCATCTCGCAGGGCAAAGTCGATGCGATCGTGACCTCAAAGCCGCGCGAGCGACGTCTTCTGATCGAGGAGGCGGCGGGTCTCGGCAAGCACCGCAAGCGTCGCCGGCGCGCGCAGCTGAAGCTCGAGCGCACGCAGGAGAACCTCGATCGCGCCCTGGACATCGAGCGCGAGGCACGCACGCGGCTGCGCCCACTCAAGCGCCAGGCCGAAGCGGCTGAGCTGCACGAGCGCCTCGAGCATCAGATCCTGCAGGCGCGCTGGGAGTTGGCGACCGACGTGGTCGGGGCCTGTCGTGTGGAGCTCGGCGTCGCCGAGCAGCGGGTCGCAGAGGCGCGCGGGATGCGCACGGAGACTGAGGCGTTGCTGGCGCAGACGATCGAGCGCCGTGGGAAGGCCGAGCGGGCGCTCTCCGAGCGCGCTGAGCGCCACGATGCGCTTTCGCGCCGCGTCTACGAGGGCCGCTCGGCACGAGAGCGTCTCGGGCTCCGCGCCGAGCAGGTAACGGCCAGCGCCGAGTCACTCGCGCGCCGGATCACTCGCGTCGAGCAGGAGTTGGCCGCGCTCGAGGCCGAAGGCGCACGGCCCGGCGAGCACGATGCGCCGCTCGCCGGCGAGCAGCGCATCGCCGCGCTTGAAGCCGAGCTCGCCGAGCTCGCCGAGCGACGCGAGCAGGAGGTTGGCCGCGAGGTCGCCGAGATCGAGGCTGAGCTGGAGCGCCAGCGCGCGCAGAGCGAAACGCTCGCGCAGGAGCTGGCCGCGGCGCACGCGGCGCGCGAGCGCGCCGACGCGGAGGCTGAGAGCGCACGCGAGCGCCTCTCCGCGAGCGAGCGCGCCACCCAGGATGCGCGCCGCGAGGCCGCGCGCGTCGGTGCGGAGCTCGCGGCCGCGAACCAGTTCCTGCGCGGTCACGCAAACGCGCTCGGCGGCGAGGACGCGCCGAAGGCGTTGAGCGAGGAGCTGCGCGTCAAGGACGGCTACGAGCTCGCCCTCGCAGCCGCGCTGGGTGGCCGCCTCGACGCGGCTGTGGTCGAGGACGTCGCGGGTGCTGAGTCGGTGCTCGATCGAGCCGGTCCCGACGGCGGCACGACGCTGCTCGCCGGTTCATCAGCCGCATCGAGCGACGGCGCAGAGCCGGCGACGGCGACCGCGCCGGTGATCGGCGCGCAGCGCCTGCTCGATCTACTCAGCGGTCCGCCGGAGGTGCTCGCGCTCGCGGCGCGCCTGCTCGCCGACGCATGGGTGGTCGAGCGCCTGGAGGAGCTACCGAAGGACTTTGCAGGGATCGCCGCGACGCCGGGCGGGCGCGTCTGGTTCGCTGCCTGGGGCGAGGTGCGCCAGCTGAGCGAGGGCGGCAGCGAGCGCGTACTCGCGCGGCGCAACGAACGCGATCGCCTGGTCGCGGCGGCCGAGCAGGCCGCACAGGCAGAGCATGAGGCGCAGCTCATATACGAGCGCGCCGTGAGCGAGCTGCGCGCGGCCGATGACGTGCGCGCGGCCGCGGAGCGCACCTCGCGCGAGAGCGAGCGCAGCCACAGCGAAGGCGCCGAGGCGGTGCGCCGCAGCGAGTGGCTGATCGAGCAGCGCCGCGCCGCGCCCGCGGAGGGACCGCTTGCGGTGCGCGGCGCTCAGCTCGAGGGCGAGCTCGCAGCCGAGCGCAGGGCGCTGGAGCACCTCGCGGCCCAGCGCAGCCAGCGCTCCGCGCGTGTGGCGCAGCTGCGCGCCCAGCTCGCGGCGGACGCTGCGGCGGCGCCGCGCGCCGGGCGACTGGCGCAGGCGCTGGAGCGCGCCGCCGCGGCGGTGCAGGCGCGCGTCGCCGCGCTCGAGGGCGCGCTTGCTGCCGACCGCCAGGCCGGCGAGGCGATGGCCGGTGAGCTGCGGACCTGCGCGGCCCAGGAGGCGGAGATTCAGGCTGCGCTGCGCGCCGCCGGCGAGGCCGTCACGAGCGCCGAGGTGGCGGCTCAGCGTTTGCGTGACCAGGCCGCGGAGGCTGAGCTCGAGCTCGCGAGCGTCGCTGAGAAGCTGGGTCTGGAGGCCGGGCAGCAGCTCGGCGTACCCGAGTTTGACGAGCAGGCACGCGAGACGCTGCGCACGCGCGTCGAGCGGCTCACGCGCCGCCGCGAGCAGCTGGGCCCCGTGAACCCCCTCGCCAAGGATGAGTACGCCGAGGCGCTCGCCCACGTCGAGGAGCTCGAGGGCCAGCGCAGCGACCTTGAGACTGCGCTGCGCGAGTTGCGCGGCGTGATCCGCGAGACCGACCGCCAGATCCAGGAGACCTTCGAGCAGACCTTTCAGGCGGCCGCGCGCAACTTCGAGGAGCTCGTCGGAGATGTCTTTCCTGGCGGCAGCGGGCGGCTGCGCCTCGTCAAGGACGAACAGGCCCCGCGCGGCGTGCTCGGCGGTCAGCCGCTGCCCGCCGGCGAGCCCGACGGCGAGGCACTCGAGGCGGCAGCCGAGGCTGAGGCCGAAAGCGAGCAGGAGCACGCCGGCGAGGAGGATCTGCCGGGTGTCGAGATCGAGATCACCCCCGCCGGCAAGGCGACCAAGCGCCTTTCGTTGCTCTCCGGCGGCGAGAAGTCGATGACGGCGCTCGCCTTCCTGTTCGCCGTGTTTCTGGCGCGCCCGTGCCCGTTCTACATCCTCGACGAGGTCGAGGCGGCGCTCGACGACCTGAACCTCGACCGCTTCCTGGCGCTGCTGCGCCGCTACTCCGGGCGTGCTCAGTTCATCGTGATCACCCACCAGAAGCGCACGATGGAGGCGGCCGACTGGCTCTACGGCGTCTCGATGGGCCAGGACGGCGTGTCGAAGGTGCTCTCGCGGCGCCTGCCACAAGAGCGCGAGCAGGCCGAGCCGGTCGCCGAGGTCGCCTGAGGGCTCAGCGTCGGGTTCTCCTGCGGCGCTGCTATCGTCGCGCGGCCCGTGGCGCGCGACTGGAGCGATCTGTTCATAACTTCTGAGCCCGCCACGTCGGCGGGTGGCGAGGACGCGGGGGCAGAGCCTGGCGCCACGCCGCGCCGCGGCCTGTTGCGCAGGCTGCGCGAGAGCATGGCCAAGACGCGCCAGGCACTCGGCTCGGAGATCCAGGCGACGCTGTTCGGCGTGCTCGACGAGCAGACCTGGGAACGCCTCGAGGAGGCGCTGATCATGGCCGACGTCGGCGCGAGCACGACCGCCTCGGTCGTCCAGACGCTCGAGCACGAGACCTCTTCAGGGGCGCTGGAGGGCGGACAGCAGCTCAGCGAGCGCCTGATCGCACTGCTCGCCGCGACCGCGCGGGTCGGCGACGGGCGCATCGATCTGCGCGCGAAGCCGACCGTGATCATGGCGGTTGGAGTGAACGGCACTGGCAAGACGACGACGATCGGCAAGCTCGCGTGGCATCTGCACAAGGAGCTCGGCTACAGCGTGCTGCTGGGAGCCGCCGATACCTTCCGGGCGGCTGCCAGCGAGCAGCTCGCAGGCTGGGCCGAGCGCGCGGGCGCCGAGTTCGTGACCGGCCCGGAGGGCTCAGACCCGGGTGCCGTTGCCTTCGAGGCGATCGCCGCGGGGCGCAGCAAAGGCATAGACGTCGTGATTGTGGACACGGCGGGGCGCCTGCACACCCAGGAGGACCTGATGGGCGAGCTCGGCAAGGTGCGCCGCGTGATCTCGCGCCAGCTCGAGGGCGCGCCACACGAGACGCTCCTGACGATCGACGCGACGACGGGGCAGAACGGGTTGCGCCAGGCGAAGCTGTTCGCGCAGACCGCCGAGGTCAGCGGCGTGGTGCTGACCAAGCTCGACGGAACCGCGCGCGGCGGCATCGCGCTGGCGATCGCGCGCGAGCTCGCGCTGCCGGTCAAGTTGATCGGTGTGGGGGAGTCCGTGGAGGATCTGCGCCCCTTCGACGCGGAGGACTTTGCGCGCGCGCTGATCGCGGAGAGCTAATCTTGCAGGCATGGAGTGGATTCTCTGGCTGGTGGCGGCATGCATTCTTGGCGTCGGGGAGATGCACCAGGGCGGCCTCTACCTGCTGCCCTTCGCGCTCGGCGCTGCGCTCGCCGCCGTCGTAAGCCTGCTCGGAGTCTCCTCGGTGCTGAGTGTGCTCGTGTTCGTGCTCGCCTCGGTGATCGTGTTCGGGGCGCTACGCCCGGTGGCGCGCCGCCACCGGCGCTTGCCGCCGGCGATCCGCACTGGCGCGGCGGCTCTCGTGGGCAAGCGCGCGACGGTGCTCGAGCGGATCGCCAACAACGAGGGCGTCGGCTGCGTGCGCATCGAGGGTGGCGAGGTGTGGACCGCGCGCAGCTACGACGAAGACGAGGTGATCCCCGTTGGCGAGCGTGTCGAGGTGGTCGAGATACGCGGCGCGACGGCGCTCGTGATGCACTGATTGTGCGTACTCTCTGCATGCGCTGAACTTTCGCGCGCGCCCCGAGAAAGGAAACCCCGTCCATGGCCATCCTGATCGTCGTTGTCGTCGTGTTCCTGTTTGCGCTGATCGTCGCGTCGCGCTCGATCCGTGTGATCCCACAGGCGCGCGCCGGTGTGGTCGAGCGTCTCGGCCGCTACAGCCGCACGCTCGAGCCGGGGCTGACGATCGTCACGCCGTTCATCGACCGCGTCAAGCCGCTCGTGGACCTGCGCGAGCAGGTCGTCAACTTCGCGCCGCAGTCGGTGATCACCGAAGACAACGTGGTCGTTGGGATCGAGACCGTGCTCTATTTCACGATCACCGACCCGAAGTCGGCGACCTATGAAATCGCCAACCCGCTGCAAGCGATCGAGCAGCTCACGGTCACGACTCTGCGCAACGTGATCGGCGGCCTCACGCTCGAGGCGACGCTGACCGCGCGTGAGAACGTCAACACCGAGCTGCGCGTGGTCCTCGACGAGGCGACGGGCAAGTGGGGGATCAGGATCAACCGCGTCGAGATCAAGTCGGTCGACCCGCCGGCGGACATCCGCACGGCGATGGAGAAGCAGATGCGCGCCGAGCGCGATCGCCGCGCAGCGATCCTCACCGCCGAAGGCGAGAAGCAGGCGCAGATCCTCACCGCCGAGGGCGCCAAGCAGGCAGCCGTGCTCAACGCGGAGGGCGCGCAGCAGGCAGCGGTGCTCGACGCCGAGGGCGAGCGCCAGGCGGCGATCCTGCGCGCCGAAGGTGAAGCAAAGGCGATTGACACCGTCTTCACGGCGATTCACGAGGGCAAACCTGACCGTGAGCTGCTTGAGCTACGAATACCTGCAGATGCTGCCCGCGCTCGCCGAAGGCGACTCCAACAAGGTGTTCGTCGTGCCCTCGGAGTTCGCGCAGGCGTTCGGCGGGATCGGCGAGGCGCTCACGCGTCGCGTGGAGAGGCGCCGGGCCGCCGCCACCGCCCCAGGTTGGCCACGACGGCTGAGTCGGCGGACACTCGCACCTGAGATGGCGCGGGGGCTGCGAGAATCAAGCCTTCATGTTCGATTCCCTCGCGGAGAAACTACAGAGCACGCTCGGCGAGGTGCGCCAGCGCGGCAGCCTTACCGAGGCGGACGTCGACGCGGCGATGCGCGAGATTCGCCTCGCGCTGCTCGAGGCGGATGTCAACTTCAAGGTCGTGCGCCAGTTCACGACCCAGCTCAAGGAGCGCTGCCTCGACGCCGAGGTGATCGGCCAGCTGAACCCCGGCCACCAGGTCGTGAAGATCGTCGGCGAGGAGCTGACGGCTCTGATGGGCGGCGCCTCGGCCGGGCTCAGCTTCTCGCCGCGCCCGCCAACCGTGATCCTGATGGCGGGGCTCCAGGGCTCGGGCAAGACGACCGCCACCGCGAAGCTCGCGCGCCACCTGCGCGAGGAGCACTCCTCCTCGGTGGCCGTAGCCGCCTGTGACGTGTATCGCCCGGCTGCGGTCGATCAGCTCGTCAAGGTCGGCGCGCAGGCCGGGGCGGAGGTCTATGAGCAAGGCACCGACCGCGACCCCGTGGAGATCGCTAAGTGGGCGCTCGAGCGCGCCCGCACCGAGGGCAAGGACGTGCTGATCGTCGACACCAGCGGGCGTCTGCATGTCGATGAGCAGCTGATGGCGGAGCTCGTGCGGATCCGCGACGCCGTCAAACCCCACAACGTGCTGCTCGTCGTGGATGCGATGACGGGGCAGGACGCTGTCAACGTCGCTCAGAGCTTCGCCGAAGCCGTGCAGTTCGACGGGGTCGTGATGAGCAAGCTCGACGGCGACGCACGCGGGGGGGCCGCGCTGTCGGTCAAGGCGGTCACCGGTAAGCCGATCCTGTTCGCCTCCACCGGCGAGAAGCTCGACCAGTTCGAGCGCTTCCACCCCGACCGCATGTCGCAGCGGATCCTTGGCATGGGCGATGTGATGAGCCTGATCGAGAAGGCCGAGCAGCAGTTCGATGAGTCCGATGCACTCGCGCTCGAGCGTAAGCTCAGGCGCAACGAGTTCGGCCTCGACGACTTCCTCGATCAGCTCAAGATGATCCGCAAAATGGGTCCGCTAACGAGCCTGCTCGGCATGATCCCGGGCTTCGGCGGCCAACAGCTGAAGAACATGAAGGTCGACGAGCGCGAGCTCGACCGCATCCAGGCGATCATCCTCTCGATGACCCCCGAGGAGCGCCGTCGTCCCGAGCTGATCAAGGGTTCGCGGCGTCTGCGGATCGCGCGCGGCTCGGGCACGAACGTCCAGCAGGTCAACAAACTCGTCAAGCAGTTCGGCCAGATGCGCAAGGTGATGCGCCAGGTCGGGCGCGGTAAGATGCCCGACATCGGCGCGCTGATGCGGAACGCGCGCTGAGTTTCGGTTGCGAGCATGATCCCGCGCTGAGGGAGCACACCGTCTAAGCTCTGTCGCTGGATGTGCATCGACTCGCTTACGTTTAGTGGCGAAATCACATTCGGCAACACCTATGTACCGATCCGAAGCAGAGAGGAAACCGTGGCAGTCAGGCTGAGGCTTACCCGAGTGGGCGGCAAGAAGGATCCAATGTGGCGCGTGGTCGTCGCCGACCAGCGCTCCCCCCGCGACGGCCGGGTGATCGAGACGATCGGCCACTACAACGCGCAGACCGACCCCTCGACGATCGTGATCGATGAGGAGCGCGCGCGCAGCTGGCTCGCGCGTGGCGCGCAGCCTTCAGACACGGTGCGCAAGCTCCTGCGCATCCAGGGCATCGAGACGCGGACCGGCTAGTAGGGTCTTGGGCGCAGCAGAGATGCCCACCGAGAACCCGCGCAGGTTGCTGGAGTACCTCGCCGAAGGCCTGGTCGACGACCCCGAGGCCGTAGCCGTCGAGCAGTTCGAGGAGGACGATGGCACGATCGTGCTCGAGCTGTGTGTCGGCCCGGAGGACTACGGTCGGGTGATCGGTCGCGGCGGGCGCACCGCCCACGCGCTGCGCACGGTCGTCAAAGCAGCGGCCGCCGGCGAGGGCAGCCACGTGCTGCTCGACATCGTCGATTGACCAGCGAGCCGGGCGAGCCTCGGGTCTCATCCTCCGAGGCGGGCACGCCGCTGCCCGTCGGGCGCGTCGGGCGCCCGCACGGTCTCGACGGTAGCTTCTATGTGACGCGCCCGCGCGCGCGGCTGCTCACGCTCGGTGCGCTTCTCGAAGTGGCGGGGCGCACCGCGGCAATCGTGCGTCGTGCCGGCACCGAGCAGCGCCCGATCGTGCGTTTGGAGGGAGTCGAGGATCGCACCGGCGCCGAGGAGCTGCGTGGGCTCGAGCTGACGGTCGATGCTCGCCAGGCGCCGGCGCTGGCCGAGGGCGAGTGGTGGGCGCACGAACTCGAGGGTTGCACCGTGCACGACGGGGAGCGGCACTTGGGGACGGTCACTCGTCTGATCGAGCTGCCTTCCTGCGAGGCACTCGAGGTGCGTCCCGTCCAGGGCGGCGAACCGGTGCTCGTGCCGCTCGTCAAAGATGCCGTGCGCGCGGTCGACCCGGCCGCGCAGCGCATCGAGGTCGACCTCGACTTCCTCAACCTCGCGCCTGCGCGCCCGCAGGCTCGCGAGCGCGGCGACCGGCGCGGGCGGGGCTGCGCGTGAAGATCGACGTCTTCACGCTGTTCCCTGAGTGGTTCGGCTGGTTTACCGCTCAGCGCCACGTCACGAATGTCCTGGCGAGTGGCTCGGAGCTGACGTTCGTCAACCCGCGCGATCACACCACGCTGAGTGGCCGGCAGGTCGACGACACGCCGTTCGGCGGGGGTGCCGGGATGGTGCTGCGTGTCGATGTGCTCGACAGCGCGCTGCGTGCCCACTACGCGCTTGACCCGGTTCTGCTGCGCGAGCGCCGTCGCGTCATTGCGCTGGCACCCGGCGGACGGCTGCTGGACGACGCACTTGTCGATGAGCTCGTCGGCGAGCCCGAGCTGACGCTCCTGTGCGGTCGCTATGAGGGCTTTGATGAGCGCATCGTCGAGCACTTCGCAAGCGATGTGGTCTCGATCGGGCGCTACGTGCTCAGCGGCGGGGAGCTTGCCGCGATGGTGCTCTGCGATGCCGTGCTGCGCAAGCTCCCGGGAGCGCTGGGCCATGCCGAGTCGGCGGCGGAGGAGTCCTTCAGCGCGGCGCTCGAGGGCGATCCTGAGTATCCGCATTACACGCGTCCCGCCGAGTATCGCGGCTGGCGGGTGCCCGAGGTGCTGCTCTCCGGGCACCACGAGCGGATCGCGGCTTGGCGGCGCGAGCGCAGTCGCGAGCGCGGCGGGCGCGTTGATCCGGACTCCGGCTGCGGCTGAGCTCGAAGCGCTGGTGAGGCGTGGCTGCCCGACGGTTCGCTACCATGCTGACTCGCGCAGGCCGAGCGTTCCGTCACGGAGCCTCCAAAGGTCGAGCAGGCGCGCGATCCTTTCTCTCATGAGCAGCGTTATCGCCACAATCGAGCGCGCGCAGTTGCGCCGCGTCCCAAATTTCGCGCCGGGCGACCGCGTGAAGGTTCACTTCCAGGTGACCGAGGGCACGCGCAGCCGCGTCCAGGTCTTCGAGGGCGTCGTGATCAAGCGCCAGGGGCACGGTGCGCGCGCGACGTTCACGGTACGCAAGCAGTCCTTCGGAGTCGGGGTGGAGCGCATGTTCCCCGTGCACTCGCCCAAGATCGAGCGCATCGAGGTTGCTGCGCGGGGCGATGTGCGCCGCGCGAAGCTCTACTACCTGCGCGACCGTGTCGGCAAGCGCGCCCGCGTACGCGAGCGTCGCTACACCGGTCCTGAAGAGGCGGTCCAGCCGGGCCTCCTGCACAAGCCCGATGAGGCGACCGACGCGGACGGGATGACCGCCGATGAGGCCGTTCTCGACGCCGCCGCCGAGCAGCCGATCGCCGATGGCGCCGTCGCGGACACCAGTCAGGAACACGCGGAGCAGATAGCGGACGTCGCCGAGCCCATCGCGGATCAGGAGTCCGACGCGCCGGCGGAGCCCGTGGCGAGCCCTGCGGAGTCACTCGCCGATGCCGGTGGCGTTGCTGAGGGCGCTCCGGTCGGCGATCAGCCGGCGTGAGCCCGGGCCCGCAGGCCGGCAAGACGCCCGCCCGGCAGGCCACTAAGAAGAAGGGGTCGAAATCGATGGTCAACTCGATCATCGAGCTGGTGGTGATCATCGCCGTGGCACTCGGCCTTGCGCTCGGTATCCAGGCGTGGGTGATCAAGCCCTATCGGATTCCGAGTGGCTCGATGGAACCGACTTTGGCGGTCGGTCAGCGCGTGCTCGTCAACCGCATCGGGATGGATTTCAGCGACCCGCACGTGGGCGAGATCGCGGTGTTTCATCCGCCTGAAGGTGCTGAGCAGGAGCAGTGCGGTCCGACGCCGCACACGGTCAAAGTCGGCGAAGAAGCTTGCTCGCAGCCAGTCCCGAAGGAGGCGAGCGTCAACTTCATCAAGCGGATCGTCGCTGGTCCCGGCGACACGATCTCGATCCACGAAGGCCATGTGACGCGCAACGGCGTGCGCGAGAAGGACTCCTACATTCGCGAATGCGGTGCGAGCTCGGAGTGCAACTTCCCCAAGCCGATCAAGATTCCCCCAGGACATTGGTTCATGATGGGCGACAATCGTGGCGAATCTGACGACAGCAGATTTTGGGGGCCGGTGCCGACCGGTTGGATCATCGGCGGAGCTGTTGCCACCTACTGGCCGATCGACCGCATTGGCATCCTCTAAGCCTTTCTATGGCCGCTCCATCCAGAGCGCTTAGCCGCTGGCGTACGGCCGCCCTGGGTCGATCATCGGCCCGCGGTACGAGCGCCAAAAACACTGAGACGCGCCCGAAGACCCTGGCGAACAAGATCGTCGAGCTGCTCGTGATCATCGCGGTGGCCGTTGGCCTTGCGCTTGGTATCCAGGCGTGGGTGATCAAGCCCTATCGGATCCCGAGTGGCTCGATGGAACCGACTTTGGCGGTCGGTCAGCGCGTGCTCGTCAACCGCATCGGGATGGTTTTCAGCGACCCGCACGTGGGCGAGATCGCCGTCTTTCACCCGCCTGCCGACGCTGAGCGGAGCCAGTGCGGGGCACGACCCCAGCTGGTCCAGCCCGGTGGCGCGGCGTGTGCAAGCTCGGACCCGAAGGAGGCGAGCGTCAACTTCATCAAGCGGATCGTCGCTGGTCCCGGGGACGAAATCTACATCCGTGGTGGGCATGTCTTTCGCCGTCCGGCCGGCAAGAGCACGTTCGTAGCCGAGCAGGACAGCTACATTCGCCAGTGCGGCCCGAATTCCGAGTGCAATTTTCCGACGCCGATCAAGATTCCGGCCGGACACTGGTTCATGATGGGCGACAACCGTGGAGACTCCGACGACAGCAGGTTCTGGGGACCTGTCCCCACCGGTTGGATCATCGGCGGAGCTGTTGCCACCTACTGGCCGATCGACCGCATCGGCATCCTCTAACGCAGGAGCTGCCGGGGAGCTCGAGATGGCAGCGAGGTCGAAACGGCCCGCGCGCCCCTCGGCACGCGCTCGGCGCCGCACCCGTCGCGCCGGCAGCGGCCAGCGCCTGTTCGCCTTCGATCGCCGGCTCGGCTACCGAATGCTCGCGGGCGCCGATGAGGCCGGCCGCGGCTGCCTGGCGGGGCCGCTCGTGGCCGCCGCGGTGCTGTTCGACTACGAGTCCCTCACGACACGCGAGCTGCGTGCGCTGAGCGCACTGAACGACTCCAAGCAGCACAGCGCAGAGGCGCGCGAGGAGCTCTATCCGATGGTGTTGCGCAGCGCCGCTCGCGTCCACGTCGTTTCGCGCTGTGTGCGCGGGATCGACTCGCGCGGCCTGCACAAGACAAACCTTGCGGCGTTGCGAGACGCCCTGCGCGGCGTGACGGCCGAGGTGCGGGGCGAGGTGTTGTGCCTCGTCGACGGCTTCTCGGTCGCCGAGTTCGAGCGTCCGCAGCGGGCGATTGTCGACGGCGACGCGACGAGCGCCGCGATCGCGGCCGCCTCGATCGTCGCGAAGGTCACGCGCGACCGCTACATGCACCGTGCGGACGTCCTGCACCCCGGTTGGAGTTTCGCCGAGCACGTTGGCTACTCGACCCCGTCGCACCGCGAAGCGATCTTGCGCAACGGCGTCTCGCCGCTGCACCGCATGAGCTTTCAGTCGCTCGCCTACCAGCAGCTCGCGCTCTAGCGGCGACGTCGACCTGGTTCCTCGCTATCTCCTGCGAGCAGACTTTCCCTAACCAGGGAGCAACTACCCTCTCACCACGCGCCCTCAAGATGGTCGAGGCGCAGCAGTCGCCCCCGCTCGTCGAGCGTCACGCCGATCGCGTCGAAGCGCAGCGTTGTTGCCCGCGGACGCTGCTGCACTCGTCTGAGCCAGGCACCAGCGAGCCTTCGCAGGCGCGCCCGCTGTGCTCTGCTCAGGCCCGCTAGCGGCTCGGGCTGACCGGCGCCGGCACGGGCCTTGAGGGTCTTGACCTCGACGAAGGCGAGGACGCTGCTGTCACAGACGATCAGGTCGATCTCGCCGTAGCGGGTGCGCACGTTGCGATCGAGAACACGAAACCCGAGACGCAGGAGGTGCTCAGCCGCGAGCTGCTCTCCGCGGCGGCCGAGCGCCCGGCGCTGGTCTGGGCGTGGTGTTGTGGGCCGCGAGGCTCGCGGGTGCCCGACCGTTGGGCTGTACGGGAGCATCGAGCGAACGCTAGAGCCCAGCCTGTGTCGGCAGGCTTCGCTTCGTGTCGAGTCCGCTTCAAGAGTGTGTCAGCTCCGTAAAAACACCGAGTGCTGCGATCTGGCCTCCTGTGGGACGGCGACGCATTGCGCCGCCGTCCCACAGGAGGCGTTATGCGTTGACGGTCCGGCGCGCCGCGGGACGCGATCGGCTGGGCCGTGCAGCCGCGGCGCGCGGTGCACGGCGTTTGGGTCGCGCGGGAGCGCGCTCCTCGTCCTCGGCATCGCTGATCGCCCAGGCCAAACGCTCGATGAGCTGTGCGGCGGCGTGGTTGCCGGCGAGGTGCACGGAGTGGACGCGCTCGTCCATCAAGACCGAGGCGTCCTCGCCCTGGGGCTGTGCGGGGTCGGTGGTGACGATGATTCGGGGCATGGTTTCTCTCTCCTGGATCGGGTGTTTGTGCCCGGATGCGGCGGGCGGCGAGCCGGCCGTATCCGAGAGTTGCCCCGGACTGCGTGGGGAGCGTGTCCGGTGCGTGTAGCCCTGCGAACGCTCAGGCCTGGCGCGGACATCGCCCGGAGGCGCCCACCGTGACAGGCGGCGCAATCGGCGTCCCGAAAGGCTCGGGTGCGCCTGCGAGCGGTGCGTGCGACCAGATCATATTCACTAAATCTATCGAGAACATGATGAACCGTCAAGGCCACTATTTCGAGGGTAACGCGGATACCTCCCAACACCCCCCGCTTTGCCAAATCTTTACCTCGGGTAACTGCCACCGAGCAGCCCGGCGCGCGCTCGCGTAGCCTGCCCAGCGTGGCCGAAGACTCGACAGGCGCAGCGCAGGGGGACCCGCATCCGCAAGCGGCCGCGGGCGGGGCCGAGCAGGAGACTCCAACCGAGGGTCCACGCGGGTTCGACGGTGTCACGAGCTTCATCGGCATGCGTTGGGAGGATCCGCAGACGATCCGTCTGCAGATTCGCCCCGAGTTGATCAACCGTGGCGGCCTGCTCTCCGGGGTCGTCACCTATGCGCTCGTGGACTACTGCATGGGCTCGACACTGTGGGCGCAGACCAACGAGCAGGAGCACATCGCCACGATCAGCATCTCGATCAACTACATCCAGACCGCCGTCGAGGGCGAGATCGTTTGTCGCACCGTGCTCGACCGCCGCAACCGCAGCGTCGGGATCCTCAAATCGGAGATCCATCACGAGGACGGACGGCTGCTCGTCACGGCGATCGGCAGCTACTCGATCTTCCCGGCGCGACGGCGCCTGAGTGCGCCGCCCGCGGCCGCCTGAAGGTCCGGCGGCGTCTAAACAGCGTGGGCGAACAGCGAACAGCGCCAATGTTCGCGCGGGGTCGAACACCGACAGCGCTGACGATCGCGGGCTCGGATTCGGGTGGAGGCGCGGGCATCCAGGCCGACCTGAAGGCGTTCGCGCGCTGCGGCGTGCACGGAACCTCCGCGATCACCGCGATCACGGCGCAGAACACACGTGGCGTCGCTGCGATCCTTCCGATCGATCCCGAGATCGTGCTCGCGCAGGTGCGCGCCGTCATCGCGGACATCCCCCCCGACGCCGTCAAGGTCGGCATGCTCGGCACGGTCGCGGTCACGATCGCCGTCGCGCAGGCGCTCGATGAGCTGCGCGAGGGCACGCCGGTCGTGGTCGATCCGGTGATGGTCGCGGAGTCCGGTGCGCGCCTGCTCGACGAGCAGGCGCGCCGAGCGCTGATCGAGCAGATCGCGCCGCGTGCGAGCGTGCTCACGCCGAACCTCCCGGAGGCACGCGCGCTGCTCGACCGCGCCGAGGCGCCGCGCGAGGACGAGGGCCGGAGGCCGAGCGTCTCGCGCGCGCGCTGCTCGCGCTCGGACCCCGGGCGGTGGTGATCACAGGCGGCCACCGTCGCCGGGCGAGCGATCTGCTGCTAGTCGCGGGCGCCGAGCACGCCGTCGAGCATCGACGGCGAGCGCCACGCCGACGGTGCGGCGCACGGATCGGGCTGCACGCACTCCTCGGTGCTCGCGGCACAGCTCGCGCTCGGTCGTCCGCTGCTCGAGGCCGCGCGCACCGCGCGCTCGCTGGCGGGAGCGTCGGTCGCGGCCGCCCTGCGCGATATCGGCGAGGGCCCCGGGCCTGTGGACGTGATCGGTCTGGCGCGGATGCGCGACACATGACCTCGGGGGTCCTGTGGTTTGCCATAATCGAGTGACGATGAAGCTGCTGCGTATGAAGCCTGGTCATGGCGAGATCGTGCTCGCCGAGGGCGACGTGGCGGTCCCCGAGCAGGAGCGCGAGCTGATCGAGGCGTTCCGCCGCGAGCTCGACGCGGGCATGTGGGCGGCGGTGCCCACAGAGGCAGCGGGCGGGCGCCGCGAGGCCGAGCTCGTCAAGAGCTTCGCCGAGGTGCCGCGGGACGCCGAGCGCGTGATCTTCTTCCCGCGGGCCGCCGGCGGCGCGCCCGGCGCACGCTTCTAGTCGCGGTGGCACTCGCGCTGGGTACCGGCGCGGTCGTGCTCGTGGTGCTCGTCTGGGAGCTGATGCGACCAACGATCGCCGCGCTCCCTCATGCGCTTGCGAGATGTCTGGGAGCTACGCCGCAGGGCGCTCGCGGGCGCCGGCTATGACCCCGGTCGCGAACGGCGCGCCGAGCAGCGCGCGCGGGCGCTGCTGCGCTCGTGCGTCGACGAGCACGACTGGGCGATGTATCGCGATCTCGGCTTCCTGCGCGTCTACGGCGCCCTCGCGCGGCGAAGAGGACGGCGCGCCCGCCTACGCGTACCTGATCTACCCGCACAAGCCGATCGTCGCCTACGTGCCCGCAACGCGGCGAGCTGCTGAACGAGTACTGCGTCGCCTTTCCGGACCACTCCAAGCCCTACGGCAGCGCGCGGCTGCCGCACTCCGACGACGTGCTCGCCAAGTGGATGGCGCTCACCGCCGACGAGCGGCGGCTGATCGGCGAGGCGAACATGCATCTCCCCGGTCGCCAGATCGAGCCCGAGCGGGTCCGCCGCGACCTCGCGCGCCTGGCGCGCTGGGAGCGCCAGCGCCTCGGGCGCGAGGAGCTGGCGCCCGGTAATGTGCGCGCCGCGTGAGCACGACGAGCACCTTCGACGTAAGGCACAAGAGCCGCGCCCTGACCGAGGGGCCCGAGCGCGCGGCCGCGCGCTCCTACCTGCACGGCATCGGCTACTCCGCCGAGGATCTCGCCAAGCCGATCGTCGGCGTGGCGCACTCGTGGATCGAGACGATGCCCTGCAACTTCAACAACCGCGTGCTCGCCGCGAAGGTCAAGGAGGGCATCCGCGAAGCCGGCGGCACGCCGATGGAGCTCAACACGATCGCGATCTCCGACGGGATCACGATGGGCACCGCCGGGATGCGCGCCTCGCTCGTCTCGCGCGAGCTGATCGCCGACTCGATCGAGCTCGTCGCCTCCGCGCACCACTTCGACGCGCTCGTGACGATCAGCGGCTGCGACAAGACGATCCCCGGCACCGTGATGGCGCTCGCGCGCCTGGACATCCCCGGCCTGATGCTCTACGGCGGCTCGATCCGCCCCGGCTGGTTCAAGGGCGAGGAGGTGACGATCCAGCAGGTCTTCGAGGCGGTCGGCGAGCATCGCCGCGGGCAAGATCACCGAGGAGGAGCTGCACGAGCTCGAGGAGGCCGCCTCGCCCGGCGCGGGCGCCTGCGGCGGGCAGTTCACGGCCAACACGATGGCGATGGCCTTCGAGGTGCTCGGCATCTCGCCGGCCGGCTCGGCGATGGTGCCGGCCGAGGACGGGCGCAAGCTCGAGGTCGCCGCGAGGTCGGCGAACTGGTGATGGACGTGCTGCGCCGCGGGCAGCGGCCGAGCGAGATCATCACCAAGCAGGCGCTCGAGAACGCGATCGCCGCGGTCGCGATGAGCGGCGGCTCGACCAACGGCGTGCTGCACCTGCTCGCCGTCGCCACGCGAAATCGGCGTGCCGCTCGAGATCGACGAGTTCGACCGCGATCTCCGAGCGCACGCCGCTGCTCTGCGACCTGCAGCCCGGCGGGCAGTACGTCGCCACCGATCTCTACGAGGCGGGCGGCGTGCCGCTGGTGCTCAAGCGGATGGGCGAAGCCGGCGTGCTGCACGCCGACGTCGCCGACGGTGACCGGACGCACGATCGGCGAACACGCCGCCGAGGCCGCGGAGACCGACGGCCAGGCGTCGTGCGCCCGCTCGATCGACCCGCTGAAACCGACCGGCGGCTTCGCGATCCTGCGCGGCAACGTCGCGCCGGACGGCTGCGTGGTGAAGCTCGCCGGGCACGAGCGCCGCAAGCACACGCGGCCCGGCGCGCGTGTTCGACGGCGAGGAGGCGGCGATGGCGGCGGTGCTCGCCAAAGAGATCCAGCGAGGGCGACGTGGTCGTGATCCGCGGCGAGGGCCCGGCCGGCGGCCCGGGGATGCGCGAGATGCTCGCCGTGACCGCGGCGATCGTCGGCGAGGGGCTGGGCGAGAGCGTCGCGCTGATCACCGACGGGCGCTTCTCCGGCGCCACGCACGGCTTCATGGTCGCCCACGTCGCGCCCGAGGCCGTCAGGGGCGGCCCGATCGGGCGCTTGCCGACGGCGACCAGGTCACGATCGACGTCGACGCGCGCCGCTCGACGTGGCGCTGTCCGACGAGGAGATCGCCGACGCGCCTCGCCGCCTACGCGCCGGCGCCACGCGCGGACGACACACGTCGACGTGGCGATCCAGAAGTACGCCAAGCTCGTCGGCAGCGCCGCCGAGGGCGCCGTCACGCAGCTGAGCGCTACTCGGCCAGGAAGTCGCGCAGCAGCGCGTTGAACGCGGCGGGGCGCTCGAGCATCGCCATGTGGCCGGTGTCCTCGAAGATCACCTTGCGCGAGCCGGGGATCAGCTCGGCGAAGACGTCGGCGTCGCGGACGTTGATCAGCCGGTCGCGCGTCGCCCCAGACGATCAGCGTCGGGCAGGCGATCTCCGGCAGGCGCTCGCGCACGTCGTAGTCGACGATCGCCTGCGAGCGCCTGGAGGAAGCCGGGCTTGCCGGCGCCGCGCAGCTGCTCGGCGGCGAGCGGCGCGGGCAGGCGGCTGGGGTGGCGCGACGACGACGGCAAGCGTCGCCTCGCGCAGGCGCGGGCGCCGCGCGACGGTGTCGGACTTGCGAGGCGACCCAGGCCGCGCTCGCGGCCACGATCCGCTCGCCGCGGCGCAGCGCCGGCATCGCGCGCGTCGGTGCGCGGGTCGCCGTAGGTCGAGATGCCGGCCGCGGAGACGAGCACGAGGCGCTCGACGCGCTGCGGGAAGGCGATCGCCAGCTCGGCGCCGATGAAGCCGCCCATCGAGTTGCCGACGACGGCCGCGGCGTCGATCCCGAGCTCGCTCGAGCAGCCGGTCGAGCATGCGCGCGTAGCCGGAGATCGAGATCTCGCCGGCGGGCATCGGCGAGTGGCCGAAGCCGGGCAGGTCGAACGCGACGACGCGGTGCTCGCGCGCGAACACGGGCAGCTGCTCGAGCCAGTTCGGCCAGGAGCCGGAGAGCCCGTGGACGAAGACGAGCGGCTGCTTGGTCTGATCGCCCTGCTCGCCGAGCTCGATCGTGTTGACCGGCGTGCCGTCGACGATCACCCAGCGCTGGTGCTCGCGCCAGTCGACGTCGAGCCAGGCGGCGCGCCCGACGGGTCCGTACGGCGGCGCCCTCGCCGGCGGGGATGCGCGTCGCTGACGGGCTCTCGCTTGATTGTGCTCATACGGCGAATCTACTCTGCGCAGCATGCGCGGCGAAAATGCGCGTCTGATTGCAGGGCCTTGCGGCGGGTAGATATGCAGGCGGTGCACTCGGCGCGGCGAACTAGGCCACGGAATGCTTGAGCCGGCAGAGCAACATCGCCCAGGCTCCGCGGACAGAGCTGCACGCGCGCCTGGGCGCGAGGCGCTCGCGCTGCTGGACGAGGACCTCGCACGCCGCGACGCGCGCCGCGCACGCGCCGCGCCTACGCGCGCGACCTCGCGCAGTTCGCGCGCTGGGCCGACGCCGCGGGTCTCGCGCCCGGCGAGATCGGCCCCAAGCCCGTGCGCCGCTACATCGCTCACCTGTCCGAGCGCGGCGCCGCCCCGAGCACCTCGGCGCGCAAGCTCGCGGCGCTGCGCGCGCTGTTCGCCAGCCAGCGCGAGCACGGGCGCGATCGCCCAGAACCCCGCCGATCTCGTCTCGACGCCGCGGCGCGGCGACGCACCTGCCGCGCGTGCTGAGCGCGCGCGAGGCGGCGCGGCTGCTCGACGCGATCCCGGCGGGCGGCCCGCTCGAGCTGCGCGACCGCGCGATGTTCGAGCTCGCCTACTCCTGCGGGCTGCGCGCCGAGGAGCTCGTCTCGCTGCGGATCGGCCGACGTCGACCACGACGGCGAGCAGCTGCGCGTCGAGGGCAAGGGACGAAAGACGCGCTTCGTGCCGGTCGGCGAGCCGGCGATGGCGGCGGTGCGCGTCTATCTCGAGCGCGCTCGCGGTGCGCTGGCGGCGCCAGTTGCGGCCGCGAGCCCGGCTGTGCCTGGAGTCGGTACACGGCGCGGCTCGCGCGGGAGCGATGCGCTGTTCCTCGCCAAGACGGGCAGGCCGCTCGGCACGAGCGACGTGCGCCGGCGCCTGCGACGCTGGACGCCGCGGACCGGCGTCGGCGCGGGCAGCTCGCCGCACGCGCTGCGGCACAGCTTCGCGACGCACCTGCTCGACGGCGGCGCCGACCTGCGCAGCATCCAGGAGCTGCTCGGGCACGCCAGCGTGTCGAGCACCCAGATTTACACTCGGGTAGAGTCCGCCACGGCTTAGAAGCGCCTATGCGCGCAGTCACCCTCGGGCCTGAAACAGGGGGGATGGAACCCTGGAGACGAACGTCAAACCGATCGAGCTGCGCGAACTCTGGCGGCGCTACAAGACCGACGGCGACCCGCGCGTGCGCGAGCGGCTGGTCGTCGCCTACTCGCCGCTGGTCAAGTACGTCGCCGGGCGCACCGCCGCCGGGCTGCCGCCGCACGTCGAGGAGGCCGACCTGATCTCCTACGGCCTCGTCGGCTGATCTCCGCGATCGAGCGCTTCGACCTCTCGCGCGAGATCAAGTTCGAGACCTACGCGATCATGCGCATCAAGGGCGCGATCATCGACGAGCTGCGCTCGCTGGACTGGGTGCCGCGCAGCGTGCGCGCCCGCGCCCGCGAGGTCGAGCGCGCCAACGCCAAGCTCGAGCACACGCTGCAGCGCGCGCCCACCGACCAGGAGATCGCCGACGAGATGGGCATCACGGTCGACGAACTGAACGACTCGCTGCTGGCGATCTCGCACTCCTCGATCGTCGCGCTCGACGAGCTGTGGAGCGTCTCGGACTCCAGCGGCGACCAGGTCTCGCTGATGGACACGATCGAGGACCCCGGCGCGCCCGACCCGGCGCAAGGCGCTCGACGTCGGCGACCTCAAGGACCGCATCGCCGACTCGATCGCGAAGCTGCCCGAGCGCGAGAAGCTCGTGATCGCCCTCTACTACTACGAGAACCTGACGCTCCGCGAGATCGGCGAGGTGCTCGGCGTGACCGAGTCGCGCGTCTCGCAGATGCACACCAAGGCCGTCCTGCGCCTGCGCTCGCGGATGCAGGAGGAGTCCTTCGACGACTGAGGACTCCAGGGATGAGAGCCATCGCCGTCGCTGGCTACGGTGCGACCCGTGGCGCACAATCAGAAGTCGCTGCGCAAGCTTCTCCTCGAGCATGGATGGAGCGAAAGCCGCGGAGGCAAGCACGTCGTGAAGATGATCAAGCCGGGCCAACGTCCCATCACGCTGCCGATGCACGGAGGTCGCGACTACGGCAAGAGTCTGGAACGGGCGATTCTCCGCCAGGCGGGCCTATGATGAGTCGCGCGATGGCGAAGCAGATGGAACTGGCAGTTCGTGTGCACAGCGAGGACGGCATGTATTGGGCCGAGGTGCCCAGCCATCCGGGCCTCTTCGCGTCGGGTGAGACGATGGATGAGCTGATTACCGCCCTTGGCGAGGCCTGGGCGCTTTATTCGAGCGATGATGCGGCTGACGTACCTCTCGTGATGCAGGCCTCTGCGCACTCGCTCAAGATCCTTGTTCCTGCCTGACAGCGGGACGGTTCGCTAAGAGGCCAGGCTCGACCAGGGCCTCGAAGCGAGTGGCCCCGCCGCTGGCGCAGAACACTCGCCAGCGCTATCGTCCTTGCACCCCTCGAGAAGGGAGTGCTCATGCACCCCGCAGCGGACCGTATTCGCAACGTCGCCCTCGTCGGTCATCGAGGGTCCGGCAAGACCTCGCTGCACGAGGCGCTGCTGTTCGAGGCCGGGTGCGATCAACCGGCTCGGCTCGGTGCCCGACCGCAGCACGGTCTCCGACGCCGATCCCGACGAGCAGGCGCGCCAGATGTCGATCTCGGCGACGCTGAGCTCGCTCGAGTGGCAGCGAGCGCAAGATCAACCTGCTCGACACGCCGGGCGAGCCGAGCTTCGTCGCCGACGCGCTCGGCGCGCTGCGCGTGTGCGAGTCGGCGGTGTTCGTCGTCAACGCCGTGATGGGCGTCGAGGTCACGACGAGCCGGCTGTGGGCGCGCGCGGCCGAGCTCGACATCGCGCGGATGCTGTTCGTGAACATGCTCGACCGCGAGCGCGCCGACTTCTTCCGCACGCTCGAGCAGCTCAAGGCGGCCTTCGGCCCGCACGTGCGTCGCGACCGAGATCCCGATCGGCTCCGAGCACGAGCTCGAGGGCGTGATCGACCTCGTCGACATGAAGGCCTTCCGCCAGGACTCCGCCGAGCGCGGCGGCTGGAGCGAGATCCCGATCCCCGAGGACCACGCCGAGCGCGCCGCAGGAGTACCGCGAGAAGCTGATGGACGAGGTCTGCGAAGTCTCCGACGCGCTGATGGAGCGCTACCTCGAGGGCGAGCGAGATCTCGCACGAGGAGATCGTGGACGCGCTCAAGGAGGGCACCAACCACGGCAAGATCTTCCCGGTCGTCTGCGGCGTGCGCGACGCGCAACCTCGGCACCACGCGCCTGCTCGACGCGATCGTCGAGGACCTGCCCTCGCCGGTCAAGCACGGCGCGCTTCGCAGTCGGCGAGGTCGAGCTCGACCGCGCGCGAGGACGGGCGAGCTGTTCGCCTACGTCTTCAAGACGCGCGCCGACCCGTTCGCCGGGCGCATCAACCTGCTGCGCGTCTACCAGGGCGTGCTGCACGCCGACAGCCAGGTGCTCAACACCCGCGCGCACGTCAAGGAGCGGATCGGCCAGCTGCTCGTGTTCGCCGGCAAGGAGGTCGCGCACGTGCAGGAGTTCGGCCCCGGCGACATCGGCGCGGTCGCCAAGCTCAAGGAGACGCGCGCCGGCGACTGGCTGGCCGACGCGCGACGAGCCGATCGAGATGCCGCGCCTGAAGCTGCCGGCGCCGGTGATGGCGTTCGCGGTCGAGCCCAAGAGCCGCGGCGACGAGGAGAAGGTGCTCGCCTCGCTGCGCCGGCTGCAGGAGGAGGACCCGACGATCGACCTGCACCGCGACCCGCAGACCGGCGAGCAGATCGTCGCCGGGCTCTCGCAGGTGCACGTCGAAGTGATCGTCGACCGGCTGCGCGACGCGCTTCGGCGTCGAGGTCACGCTGCAAGCCGCCGCGCGTGCCCTACCGGGAGACGATCCGCGGCCCGCCGCACGGCCACGGGCGCCACAAGAAGCAGTCCGGCGGGCGCGGGCCAGTTCGGCGACTGCCAGATCGAGATCGAGCCGCTCGCAGACGGCGAGAGTGGTCCGGGCTTCGAGTTCGTCAACAAGATCAAGGGCGGCGTGATCCCGAGCTCGTTCATCCCGCGCGGTCGAGAAGGGCGTGCGCGAGGCGATGCAGAACGGGCGTGCTCGCGGGCTATCCCGTGCAAGGGCGTGCGCGTGCGCCTGTTCGACGGCGCGTACCACTCGGTCGACTCCTCGGAGATCGCCTTCAAGCTCGCCGGCGTGCAGGCGATGAAGCAGGCGCTCGGAGCAGGCCGACCCGGTGCTGCTCGAGCCGATCATGCTCGTGACGCTGTCGGTGCCCGAGGCGAGCGTCGGCGACGTGATCGGCGATCTCAACAGCCGCCGCGGGCGCCCGCAGGGGATGGAGCCCGTCGGGCGCGATGACCGAGATCAAGGCCGAGGTGCCGATGGCCGAGATGCTCACCTACGCGCCCGACCTGCGCTCGATCACCGCCGGCCAGGGCGACTACACGCTCGAGTTCCTGCGCTACGAGGAGGTTCCCGGGCACCTCGCACGGAAGATCGTGGCGGGCGGCGAGCGCGAGCAAGCGAGCGCGCACGCCTGAGCGTACGGCGCCGCGCCACGAACCGCGCCCGGCTACCCTGGTAGGCCATGGCGACGCGAACGATCGTCACCTCGCAGCCCGATGTCGCCTGCGATGTCTGCGAGCGACGCCTGCTGCGCGGCGAGCAGCCCGACATCTTCCTCGCGGCCGGCGACGGCGCACGGTCTGCGAGCTGTGCGCCCCGCGCGCCGCCCACGAGGGCTGGCTGCGCGAGCGCGACAGCCAGAACATCGCGCTGCCGCCGATGCGCGCACGTCGCGGCCGCAGCTTGCTCGACCGCCTGCGCCAGGCGGGCAAGCCCGCGGGGGCCGAGGCAGAGCAGCCGCCCGCCGCCCGCGCGGGCGAGCTCGCAAACGACGCCTACGATTTTCTCGAGGGCTACGGGCGGGGCGAGGCCAGGCCCGTGTCCGCCGTACCTCAGGGTCCGGCCGATTTCCTGAGCGATGGCGCGGTGGACGGCGTGAGCTCGAGCGAGGAGCCCTTCGCCCCGCGATCGCCGAGCTATCCCGAGCGCGCGGTCGAGGTCTTCAACGCGCAGCGAGTACCCGCGTCGCATCGCCGGCGTGGCGCGCTCGCTCGGGCGCGCCCGTCGTGAACGTTCGCTCGGCCGAGCACCTCGCGAGCGTCGTCGCGATCGTGATCGCCTGGGAGCTCTGCTGGTACCGCTACGAGGTCGACCTCAGCGAGCCGAGCCTCGCTGCGACGCAGCGCGCTCGCGCAGGGCACCGAGCTGAGCGAGCTCGCCCGCGAGGAGCGCGTCGGAAACGCGCTCGCCTCGGATGCGGGCCTGCTCGCGCTCGCTCGCCGTCTGAGCCAGCCGACGCGCTTGCTTATTGGCGCGCGGCGAGTAAGATCGCTGGCGAGATGATCTACTGCGTGGTGCCGAAGCCGCTCGCCGACGAGCTCTATCCGAAGCTCGTCGAGCACTACAAGGACGACGACGAACGTGCACGGTGATCGTCGACCGTCGCGAGTTCGATCGCCGCGCCCGCTACGGTCGCGCTGACGCCGGCGCCGCGGACGTGACGCAGCGGCGCATCGTGCGCGACCGTCGCCGCGCGCGCGTCGCCGGCGATCTGCTGCCGCTCGCGCACGCCTCCTGAGCACGCACGCGCAGCGTCCCAGCCGCTCTGCATAATGCCGTCGCGATGAAGGTGATCGTGCACGTCGACGGCGGCGCCCGCGGCAACCCGGGCCCCGCCGCGGCCGCCTGCGTGCTCAGCACGCCCGACGGCGAGGTGCTCGGCGAGCACGCGGAGCTGCTCGGCACGGCGACCAACAACGTCGCCGAGTACCGCGCGCTGCTGCTCGGGCTTGCGCCACGCCCGCGAGCTGGGCGCGAGCGAGGTCGAGGTGATCGGCGACTCCGAGCTGATCGCCAAGCAGGTCCAGGGCCTCTACAAGGTCAAGCACGCGGCGATGCGTCCGCTCTACCGCGAGGCGATGAAGGCGCTGCGCGAGCTTCGAGCGCTGGTCGATCCGCACGGTCCCGCGCGCCCAGAACGCCGCACGCCGACGCGCTCGTCAACGCGGCGCTCGACCAGGCAGCGGCCGCCTCGCGCTGAGCCGGCGCACAAATGGCCGGTCCGCTCAGTGCAGGCCCTGGGCAGAGCGCGCGATCGCGAGCATCTGCGCGTTGGAGAGTTCCTCCAGCAGCGTGTTCGTGACCCAGTAGAGGACGTTGCCCGGAGCGCCAGCCGACCACGTGGATGTGGGAGCCGTCGTCGACGAATTTGTATTCGCGACCGCCGATTCTCTGGCTGCGGGCATGCGCGAACAGCGGCGGGTTCAGCCAGTCGGTGCCCTCGAAGTCGTAGTAGCCGCCGATCGTGTTCTGGCGCCAGACGACCACGTAGGCGTGGTGGGTGCGCCCGCTCTGGTCCTTGAGGCCGTACGGGCGCACCGCCTGCTGCTCGGCCGCGCCGGTCTGCAGCGTCGGGTAGAGCACCCGGAAGGGGACCTGGAGCGCGGCTTTGACGGCTTCGCTCTGGCCCGCGAGGTGGTCGGGAAGAGGCTCAGCGCGCGCGCGGCGCGGCGGCGCGAGCGCTCGAGCTGGTGGTGTGAGTGCTGGCGCGCGTGGCTGCGGCGTGCGGCTCGGACGTGCGGCAGGCTCGAGCGTGTTCGTCGCCGTGGAGGAAGTTCGTCGAGCGTCGCCTTCTCGAGCGCCGGCGTCGAGGTCACGTAGGAGCCGCCGTCGAAGGTGCGCGTTGACGTTCGTCGTCTGGAACGTGACCTGGCGCAGCGGCTTGCGACTGCGAGAAGGCGATCAGCTTGGCGAGCTGGATCAGCTCGCTCGGCGGAGGCGGGGAAGTTCGAGCGGATCGCGTGCCCGACGGCCTTCGCGACGTGTTCGATCTGGCCGAGCACGTTCGCCGGGGTTGATCTGCTCGCGCAGGGCGCGCAGGAAGTCCTGCTGGCGCGCGACGCGCACGAAGTCCGAGTCGGTGTGGCGGTAGCGCACGTAGTCGAGCGCGTTTTCGTAGCAGAGCTTCTGGTAGCCGGGCTGGAGGTTGATGCTCGTGTAGTCCGTTTCGGTCGAGCCGACGTTGAGGTTGTAGTAGTGGTGATCGACGTTCACGTAGGCGCAGCCGAGCGTGTCGACGACCTTGATGAAGCCCGCGAAGTTGACGTCGACGATGCCGTTGAGCTTCGAGCCCCGGGAAGACTTCGCGCTTGATCGTTTCCGCCGCCAGCACCGTGCCCGCCGTTCGTGCCGCCTTGCTTGCTGCCGATCGTGTAGGCGGCGTTGATCTTTTCGTTGGCGTAGAACTGCGCCGTTGCGGCGTTTTGATGTTGACCATCAGGTCGCGCGGGATCGACATCACCGAGGTCTGCCCGTGTTCGGGGTCGAAGCGCACGAGCAGGATCGTGTCGCTGTGCGGCGTCGCGTTGCGTTCTTCGGAGTTCTTCGAGCCCGAGCGCCGGTCGGAGCCGAGCACCAGGAAGGTCTGCGGGCCGCCGTCGTATTCGGGCGTGATCAGGCCCTTCGGCGCCTTGATTTTCGCGATTTCGCGGGAACACCTCGTGCGGCGATGCTCGCTGACCTCGTTCAGCGCGACCGTGGCCGTCGCCGCGCCGCTGAGCGCGACGATCAGCACCGCCGCGAGCAGGAAGCGCTTCCACATGCCCCACCACAGCGAGGGCGGGCGCTCGTCATCCATTGGGTGTAGGCGAGGAGCAGCTCATATGGACGGAGGAGCACACTGGCGCCGTCCCCCCGACGGCGTGCTCTCACGACAAGCCTAGCGAGCGGCCCGGCGCGCACGCGCCGCGAGCGATGGGTACGCTCGATCGGTGCTCAGCCCGCGCAACCGGGAGCTGCTGGGCCTCGTGCCCGTCCGCGCTGCTCGTGATCGCCGGCTTCACGGCGATCTTCATCCAGGCGGAGAACAACACGCCCGGCGCCTCGACGAACCTCACGCTCAACCACGCCTCGAGCGTCTCGCTCGACCTACGGCGCTGCTGTTCCTCGCGCTGTGCCTGGCGGCGCACCTCGTGATCCGCTTCGCGCTGCCGCACGCCGACCCCTACCTGTTCCCGCTCGTGGCCGTGCTCGCGAGCGTCGGCATCGTGATGGTCTACCGCATCGATCCCGTGCTCGCGCGCCAGCAGGCGCAGTGGATGGTGCTCGGGCTGGTGCTGTTCGCGGCCACGATCCTCGCGCTGCGGCGCGACGGGGTGGGGGTGCTCGAGCGCTACCGCTACACGATCGCGGCCGTCGGCATCGGCATGACGGTGCTGCCGCGGCTGCCCGGCATCGGCCAGCAGGTCAACGGCGCCTACCTCGACGATCCACTTCGGCAGCGTCTCCTTCCAGCCGGCCGAGCTCGCGAAGGTCGCGATCGTGATCTTCCTCGCCAGCTACCTGCGCGACAACCGCCAGATCCTCGTGACCGCGGGGCGGCGCGTGCTCGGGCTGACGATCCCGCCGATGAAGCAGTTCGGGCCGATGCTGATCGTGTGGGGCGCGGCGATGGCGACGCTGCTGCTGACGCGCGAGCTCGGCACCTCGCTGATGTTCTACGGCGCCTTCCTGGCGCTGCTCTACGTCGCCACCGGTCGCTTCTCGTTCCCGCTGATCGGGCTCGTGCTGTTCGCGCTCGGCGCCTGGTTCGTCGCCGGGCACGTCAGCCACGTGCACGCGCGCGTGCTGGCCTGGGAACACCCCTTCGACCCGGCGCTCTACGAACGCCCCGTCGGCGGCAGCTACCAGCTCGCGCAGTCGCTGTTCGCGCAGGCCGACGGGGGCCTGCTGGGCACGGGCTTCGACCGCTCGCTGCTGCGCGGTGCGCACCACTCCTCGATCCTGCCGGTGCCCGAAAGCGACATGATCTACGCGGTCATCGTCAACGAGCTCGGCCTCGTCGGCGGCGCGGCGCTGCTGCTCGTCTACCTGCTGTTCGTCGCGCGCGGGCTGAAGACGGCGATGCATCGCGCGTGACTCCTTCTCCAAGCTGCTCGCGACCGGCCTGTCGTTCGTGGTCGCGATGCAGGTGTTCGTGATCGTCGGCGGCGTCACGCGCGTGATCCCGCTGACGGGCGTGACGCTGCCGTTCGTCGCCTACGGCGGCTCCTCGGTGGTCATGAACTTCGTGCTCGTCGCGCTGCTGCTCGTCGTCTCAGATCGCGCGCGCCGCCCGTCCGAGCTACAGCGACGCCGCTGAGTCGCCGCCGCGCTTCGGCGGCTGGTTGCCCGGCAGCGCTTGCCCGAGCGCAGGTGAGCGGCGCGCGCCGTCGAAGAACGCGCGAGATGCTGAGCTCCACGACCCGCGACGCCACCCCGCGCGTGCTCTTGAGGCGCATGCCCACGCCGCGCCCCGAGCGCTTCGGCGCCGTCGTCAACCCGCGCGCGCTGGCCGAAGGCTTCTGCACGCCCGCGGGCTTGCACCGGCGCCCCTGGCTCGCACGGCTGCGCCGCGCGCTCGCCGAGGATCGGTTCGTGCTGCACTTCCAGCCGATCGTCTCGCTCGCAAGACGGCGCGGTCTCGCACTACGAGGCGTTGCTGCGTCTCGCCGACGAAGCTGACGGTCGGCTGATCGCACCCGGCAGCTTCCTGCCCGCGGCCGAGCGCTACGGGCTGATCCGCGCGATCGACCGGATGGTGCTCGACAAGGTCGCCGCGATGCTGGGCACCGAGCACGGCGATCGCGGCGTGCGCATCGCGGTCAACGTCTCGGCCGTGTCGGTCACCGACGGCACGATGCTCACCTACATCGAGCGCGCGCTCGCCTTCTACGGCGTCGACCCGGCGCTGCTCGTGGTCGAGGTCACCGAGACCGCCGCGATCTCCGACATGGACAGCGCGCGCGAGTTCTGTGCCGGCGTGCTCGCGCTCGGCTGCGCGGTCGCGCTCGACGACTTCGGCGCCGGCTTCGGCTCTTTTCAGTACCTCAAGCACCTGCCCTTCAGCCACCTGAAGATCGACGGCGACTTCATCCGCGGTCTGGCCATGAGCCGCACCGATCAGCTCGTCGTCAAGGCGCTCGCGGGCGTCGTGCGCGGCATGGGCCGTGAGACGATCGCGGAGTTCGTCGGCGATGAGCCGACGATGAGCATGCTGCGCAGCTACGGCGTCGACTACGCCCAGGGCTATGCGGTGGGGCGCCCGCTCGCAAGTATCCCCGTCGCGGCCTAGACAGTATGGGGTTGGTGTCGGTGTGAGCTGAGATCGTCGACGCTCCCGCGCATCGTGTGTCGCGGGCTGGTTACCGCATCGATGGAAAGGGAGCGTCGACATGGTTGAAGGTATCTGTTTCGCGGGGCTTGATGTGCATGCCCGAAAGACTGCGGCTGCGGCTGTGCAGCTGGGGTCTGGTGAGGTCTGGAAGGCACAGTTGCCGGGGTCTTCGGCGGCGGCGATCGAGTGGCTGCGGTCGCTTCCGGGGCCGGTGCGTGCGGTCTATGAGGCCGGGCCGACAGGGTTCGAGCTGGCGCGGGCAGCCAGGGCGGCTGGCGTGGAGGTGATGGTCTGCGCACCGGGTGCGATCCCGCGTCAGCCGGGGGATCGGATCAAGACCGATACGCGTGACGCGTTGAAGCTCGCCCGGTTGCACGCGGCGGGGCAGTTGCGCCCCGTTGTGGTGCCGGCGCCCGAGCTTGAGGCGTTGCGTGATCTGGTGCGTGCGCGTGAGGATCTCCGCGGTGATCTGATGAGTGCCCGCCATCGTGTCAGCAAGCTGCTTTTGCGTCACGGGCTGATTTGGACGGGGCCGGGTGAGGCGTGGGCTCAGCGCCACCTCCAATGGCTGAGCAAGGTTCGCTTCTCCCAGCCGCTTTTGGAGGTCGTCTTCGGTGAGTATCTCGCTCATCACGAGGTGCTGCTCGCACGGCGCGATCGGCTGGACGATCTGATCCTCGAGCAGTCCACCGAGGGCCCGTGGGCGCCAACGGTCGCCCGTTTGCGCTGCCTGCGCGGCGTGGACACGTTGACGGCGGTCGGCCTGGTCGCCGAGATCGGTGACATCACGGCGTTCTCGCACCCTAAGCATCTCGCCAGCTACCTCGGGCTCGTCCCATCCGAGCACTCCAGCGGAACCAAACGCCGGCAGGGATCGATCACGAAAGCCGGGTCCGCTCATGCCCGCCGGCTACTCGTTGAGGCGGCCTGGCACTACCGCCGAGCACCGAGCGTGTCGCTAAAGCTCAAGCGCCGCCAGAAAGGTCAGCCACCCGCCGCTGTCGAGGCCGCGTGGCGAGCACAGCTCCGGCTGCACCGCCGCTGGACGCACCTCGACACGGCACGCGCCAAGAAGCGCACGACTGTCGCTGTCGCGGTCGCCCGCGAGCTCGCGTGTTTCGTCTGGGAGATCGCCCAACAAGCCGACTGAGCTCACAGAACATCCCGTTCGGTGTGGGGGTGGCGGCCGGCGCCGCGTCACACGGGGCCCGCGATCCGGCTATGAGCACCAACCCATGGTTGGCGCGCTCGTTTCTAGACAGCGGCCCAGGCGCAGCGAAGAACCGTCTTGAGGTACCCAGCCCTCGCATATCAGCATGACTGCCCTCGCAGCCCCGGCCGCCACCCGCACACCGAACCACAGCCATGACCAACAGCCAGACGCCAAGCACCCCGACCACCCCAACCCAAACTTGACAACCACACCCATATCAGCCGGGCGGCGGAAACTGCCGACGCATCGTCGCGTCCCAGGCGCGATCGCTCATCAGTCGCCGCGTCGCGATCGTGAGCTTCGCTGAAGGTGTGATCGTGATCCGGGCCGGGGGACGGGGGCGCGTGATCGCCCGCTGCGATCACCTTCGCGACCCGCTCGGGGCCGGCGCCGAGATGGCGCATCGGCCCTTCGTAGGCGCCCTTCGTGACGGCGCCGACGGTGGCGTTGAAGTGTGCGTAGGGATCCTCTGTCGAGCTCTGCACGGCCGTCATGCTCGCAGTGGCCGTGTCGCCGAACTCGGTTGTGATCAGGCCAGGCTCGAGCAGGATCACATCGATACCGAAGCCGCGCAGCTCGAAGCGCAACGCATCGGAGATCGCCTCCAACGCGTGCTTGGTGGCGTGGTAGTGCCCGCCGCCGGGAAAGGACAGGCGCCCGCCCATCGAGCCGACGTTGACGATCTTGCCCCAGCGCTGCGCGCGCATCTTCGGCAGCACCAACTGCGTGAGGCGCACGAGGCCGAAGACGTTCGTCTCGAACTGGCGGCGCACCGCCTCCAGCGGCACCGTCTCGATCGCTCCGCTCTGGCTGTAGCCGGCGTTGTTGATCAGCACGCCGACAGCGCCCTCGGCCTGCTCGACGCTCGCCACGGCAGCGCTCATCGACTGCTCGTCGGTGACGTCGAGCGCCAGCGTGTTGCAGCCCGCGTCGGCGAGCTCGGCGATCGTCTCGGGTCGGCGCGCGGTCGCATAGACGCTCCAGCCCGACGCCGACCAGCTTCAGCGCCGTCGCGCGCCCGATGCCCGAGGAGCAGCCTGTGATCAGCACCGCCTTCGATGGTTGCGACATCGCTTCAGAGCATATGCGTTCGCGGCGTGTCGGAGAGGTAGGCTCTCTGCATGACGACAATCTCCGCAGACACTCTCCCCGACGCGCTCGGCGCGCCCGCGCGCGCGTTCATCTCCCAGTCGCACAAGCTGCTGATCGGCGAGGAGCGCGTGGATGCCGCCGACGGGCAGACCTTCACGACGCTTCGACCCCGCCACGGGTCTCGAGATCGCCGAGATCGCGCAGGCCGGCGCCGAGGATGTCGCGCGGGCGGTCGCCGCCGCGCGCGAGGCGTTCACGTCAGGTCCCTGGTCCTCGATGCCGGCCTCCGGGCGCGAGCGGCTGATGTTCGCGCTCGCCGCCGCGCTCGAAGAGCGCGCCGAGGAGTTCGCGCAGATCGAGTCGCTCGACAACGGCAAGCCGGTCGGTCTCGCACAGTACGTCGACGTCAACGGGGCGGTCGGGCACCTGCGCTACTTCGCGGGCTGGCCGACGAAGATCGAGGGCAGCGTGCTGCCGGTCACCGCGCCGAACATGCTCTGCTACACGCGCCGCGAAGCGGTCGGCGTGTGCGGGCAGATCGTGCCCTGGAACTTCCCGCTGCTGATGACCGCCTGGAAGCTCGGGCCGGCGCTCGCCGCGGGCTGCACGATCGTGCTGAAGCCCGCCGAGCAGACGCCGCTGAGCGCGCTGCGCCTCGGCGAGCTGGCGCTCGAGGTCGGCTTCCCGCCCGGCGTCCTGAACGTGCTCACCGGCGACGGCGCGACCGGCGCGGCGCTCGTCGATCATCCGGACGTCGACAAGATCGCCTTCACGGGCTCGACGGCCGTCGGGCGCGAGATCGGCGCGAAGGCCGGCAAGGCGCTCAAGCGCGTGACGCTCGAGCTCGGCGGCAAGTCGCCCAACGTGATCCTGCCCGACGCCGACATCGACGCCGCGATCAAGGGCTCCTTCCAGGGGATCTACTTCAACTCCGGGCAGGCCTGCAACGCGGGCTCGCGCCTGTTCGTGCCGGCCGAGCGCTACGACGAGGTGATGGGCGCGCTCGCCGAGGCCGCCGAGCGCGGCCCGGCTCGGGCCGGGTCTGGACCCCGAGACGCAGCTCGGACCGCTCGTCTCGGCCGAGCAGCAGGAGCGCGTGATGGGCTACATCGAAGCGGGCCGCGCCGAAGGCGCCGAGGTGCTCGCCGGCGGCGAGTCGGTGCTCACCGACTCGGCGGCTACTTCGTCGCGCCGACGCTCTTCAGCACGACCTCCGATGAGCTGCGCATCTCGCGCGAGGAGATCTTCGGCCCCGTGCTCGTCGCCTCGCCCTACGACACGCTCGAGGAGGTCGCCGCGCGCGCCAACGACGGCGAGTACGGGCTCGCCGCGGGCGTCTGGACGCGCGACGTCTCAAGCGCCCACAAGCTCGCCGCGATGCTGCGCGCCGGCTCGGTCTACATCAACACGTGGGGCGCCGTCGACCCCTCGGCGCCGTTCGGCGGCTTCAAGTCCTCGGGCATCGGCCGCGAGCACGGCCACGACGGTCTCGACGCCTATCTCGAGACCAAGACGGTATGGACCGCACTGTGAGCCACCGCGCTTCGTGAGCGTCGCCGCACAGGGCGTGCGCGGACAGGCGCGCGTCCGCTCTGAGCGCTGGGCGCCGGCGCTCGCGGGGCTGCTGGCGCTGGTGCTGGTGGCGGCGACCGCCGAGATCGTGCTCGACGGCGCGGTCGGGCACTCGCCGCTGATCCCCAAATCGCCCGCGATCGCGGGCTGGCTCACGGGCATCGGCGAGCGCCTCGGCTTCCGCAGCTTCCTGATCGCGGTGCTCGCCTCCGGCGCCGCCTACATCGGGCTGCTCGCTGCTGGCGCGCCGAGCGCGGGCGATGAGCGATCTCCAAACGCAGCGGCGATCGCTCCTGCTCGGCGCTCTGCACCTGATCGTCTTCGTCGGGCCGATCCTGCTCTCGACCGACGTCTTCAGCTACATCGCCTACGCGCGCATGGGCGTCGAGCACGGTCTGAACCCCTATCTGCACGGACCTTCGAGCATCGCCAGCGACCCCGTCTACACCTACGTCGGGCACGACTGGCGCCACGTCGCGACCGCCTACGGCCCGCTCTACACGTTGCTTTCCTATCCGCTCGCGCCGCTCGGCGTGGTCGGCGCCGTGTGGGGGATGAAGGTGCTGGCGCTGGCTGGCGAGCGTCGTCACGCTCACGCTCACCTGGCGCTGCGCCCGCGCGCGCGAGGTCGATCCGGTGTGGGCGATCCTCGCGCTCGGCGCCAACCCGCTGTACGTGATCTACGGGCTCGGGGGCGCGCACAACGATCTGATCATGCTCGCCGCGATGATGGGTGCGGTCAGCCTGACGTTGCTCGCACCGTCGCAGCGACGTGACGGTACAGCCGCAGCGCTGATCGTCGCCGGAGCGCTCGTGAAGGCCACGGTCGCGGCGCTACTTCCGTTCATGATCGTCTCCAGGCGGCGGCTGGCGCCGATCGTGGGCGCGCTGGCGATGCTGCTCGCCGGTGCGCTGATCGGCTACTTGGCGTTCGGAATCCACGGGATCGACGTCGTCGCGGCGCTGAACCGCGATGCCGCGTTCGTCTCGACCGACAGCTTCGCCAATGAGATCGCGCACCTGTTCGGCAAGCCGGGCGTATTCCCGATCGATCACGACCTGCTCAAGGCGGGGCTGGTGATCGTCGTCGTGCACCTGCTGTGGCGCACCTGGCGCGGCTATGACTGGATCGCGGCGGCGGGCTGGACGCTGCTCGCGATCTCGGTAACGAGCACCTGGCTTTTGGCCTGGTACATCCTGTGGCCGCTGCCGTTGGCGATCATCAGCCGCGACAGGCGGCTGCTCGTGGCGACCTTCGCGATCCAGATTCTGTTCATCGCACACCAATGCACGCCGCTACTCTCACCCGTCGCATGAGCGCTCCCGCCCGATCCGCTGGAGCGTTCGGGGCACGCTTGCCGGCGTCGCTGCGCCCGCGCGAGCATGAGCTGCCGGGTAGCGGGCGCACACGCCTGATCGAGACGACGCTGCTGGTGCTCCTCGGGCTGCTGCTGGCGGTGGCGACGATCAACGACGTCGTCCTGCAGACCCACGTCAACCACCGCCTAACAGCCGATCTCGCGAGCTGGCGGGGCTACACGGGGCACGACTACAAGAACGTGTCCGTCGAACAGGACCTCTTTGGCCACAGCACCCGCGACATCGTGTGCGGCAACACGACTCCGGGACCGCCCAAAGAGCGGATCCAGATCTGCCTCGCCGTGACGGGCCCGGTGATCGACGGTCACCGCGCGATCTACGGCGGCTGGTATCTACCGGTCAAGAGCGAAGATCTGCGCCGCTACCGCTACGGCTGTTATGGCTCGACCAAGAGCGAGGGCTTCTGTCCGCGCTAGCCGCCACCGGCCCCGCTGCCGGCGCACCGGGGTTCGAGCGCGCCGACTCGCGCATGGCGCGCTGGGCGCCGCTGGCGGCTCTGCTCGTGCTCGCGGCGGCGCTGCGTCTCTCGACGCTGGATCTCCAGAGTCTCTGGTACGACGAGGCCTTTACGCCCGTGCACGTGCTGCACTCGAGCCTCTGGGCGACGCTGCACTCCGTCGCGCACACCGAGAACTCACCGCCGCTGTGGTATCTGCTGGAGTGGCTCGACACGCGCCTGTTGGGAACCGGTCCGGTCGCGCTACGCCTGCCCTCGGCGCTGGCGGGCATCGCGACCGTGGCGGTCGCGTGGGCGATCGGGCGCGAGCTCGCGGGCCGGCGGGCGGCGCTGTTGTGTAGCGCGATCGTGGCCGTCAACCCGCTGTTCGTGTGGTATTCCCAGGAGGCGCGCGTCTACGGGTGCTTCGTGCTCACGGCCTCGGTCGTGATCCTCTGCTTCCTGCGGGCCGCTTCCCTGCAGCCCAGCGATCCTGCGAGCCCGCGGCGCCTCGCCGCGTTCGCGTTGAGTGGCGCGGTGGCCCTGCTCACGCACTACTTCGCGGTCTTCCTGCTGATTCCGATGGTGCTGTGGCTGGCGCGCGATCGTGCCCGCCTGCGCGCGGCGCGCGGCGCGATCGTGGCATTGACGGTCGTCGGGCTGGCCCTGGTGCCGCTGATCTCCGCACAGGGCGGGCACGGCACGCAGTGGATCGGGCGCTGGCCGATCTCCGAACGGCTACAGGCGATCCCGCAGTACTACCTCACGGGCTACTCCGGTGCCCCGCTCGGCCACGGCGTCGAGTTGTTGATCGCATTGCTCGTGCTCGCCGCGGCAGGCTTTGGCCTGTGGCGCATGACCGCGCCGCAGCCCCGGGACGCCGACGTGCGCGGCGCGGCGAGCCGGCGCGAGCCGCGCGGCGCCCTGATCATGGCGGCGCTGGCCGCAGCGGGCGTCCTCGTGCCGATCGTGTTGGCTCTGCTTGGCGCCGACTATCTCGCGCCGCGCAACCTCGTGGCGGCGATGATTCCCGTCACGGCGCTGATCGCGGTGCTCGCCGGCACCCCGGCCGCGGGTCGGATCGGCGCGGTGCTCGCGGCCTTGCTGTTGCTTGCGTTTCTTGCAATCTCGCTCGATGTGGATCTCAGCCCGAGGCTGCAACGCGGCAATTGGCGCGATCTCGCGCGGGCGCTCGGCAGGGGCAACGCCGCGCGCGCGATCACGACCGTCGAGCTCGGCGGCGCGCCGCTCCTGTACTACCTGCCCGGCCTGCACAATCTCCATCCGACGGCGAGCGTCCGCGTCAGCGAGATCGACGAGACGGGCTACGCGCCGCTGCGCGCGTCCGCCGGCAGGCCGCCGGCACCCGGATTCAAGCTTTTCGCACGACTGGATGTAGACGGATTGATCGTCTACCGCTTCCGTTCGGCGACTGCGCGCGTGGTGTCCGAGACGACGCTGCGCCGGCATGTGATCACGCTCGCGCGGCCTGAGGTGCTCGTCCCGGGGAACGCCCGGCATTCCGCTTAGGGTGTGCGTGATGAAATTGTTGACCCCGCAAATGGCGTTCCCGAGCAAAAAGATCTAGTTTTCCGCTATGGCGGTGTTGACCTTGGAGACTCGCAGCGAGGCTCAGGTAGCGCTGAAGCTGGCATGCGAGCGCCTGCTCGCGATGCAGGACGCGGCCGGCTGGTGGCGCGGCGAGCTGCAGACGAACGTGACGATGGACGCCGAGGACATGCTGCTGCGCGAGTTCCTCGGCGTGCGCCGTCGCGAGGAGAGCGAGCGCTCCGCCGCCTGGATCCGCTCTCAGCAGCGAGCCGACGGGACGTGGGCGAACTTTCACGACGGCCCCGGTGAGCTCTCGACGACGATCGAGGCCTACTGGGCGCTGCGCCTTGCCGGTGACGCGCCCGAGACCGAGCATATGCTCCGCGCCGGCGAGTTCGTCCGCTCGCAGGGCGGCATCGAGTCCGCGCGCGTCTTCACGCACCTGTGGCTCGCGCTGTTCGGTCTGTGGTCGTGGGACCGCGTGCCATCGCTGCCCCCGGAGATCATCCTGCTGAGCCGCAGGATGCCGTTGAACGTCTATGACTTCGCCTGCTGGGCACGTCAGACGATCGTGGCGCTCTCACTCGTCAAAGCGCACCGTCCGGTGCGCCCGCTCGAGTTCGATCTCGCGGAGCTGCACTGTCCGCACGCGCAGCGCGCGCCGCGCGCGAGTGCGCCGCGATCACGCCGCGCCCGCGGGCTGAAGCGCCTGGATCGCGTGCTGCGGCTCTATGAGGCACACCCGATCGGCGCGCTACGACGCCGTGCGATCGCGCGCGCGGAGCGCTGGATCGTCGAGCGTCAGGAGGGCGACGGCTCCTGGGGTGGCATCCAGCCGCCGTGGGTCTACTCGTTGATCGCACTGCATCTCGGCGGCTACGGCCTCGAGCATCCCGCCATGAGAAGGGGCCTCGAGGGCCTTGAGACCTTCATGGTCGAGGATCACGACGACGCGGTCGGCGTCGGGGCCCCCGCGGGCGCCAGCCGACGTCTGGAAGCGTGCCAGTCGCCCGTCTGGGATACGGCGCTTGCGATGCTCGCGCTGAGTGACGCGGGCGTCGAGGCAGAGCATCCCGCGATGGTGCGCGGCGCGAAGTGGCTGCTCGAGGAGGAGGTCACGATGCGCGGCGACTGGTCGATTGCGCGCCCGGCTCTCGCGCCGGGCGGATGGGCTTTCGAGTTCGCGAACGTCAACTACCCCGACGTTGATGACACCGCGGAGGTTGCGCTGGCGCTCGCGCGCCTCGCCGACGGTGGGGCCGCGGAGATTCAGGAGCTGCGTCCTCGCCTCGACGGCTCGATCCGCAGAGCGCTGCGCTGGGTCGAGGGGATGCAGAGCTCCGACGGCGGCTGGGGCGCCTTCGATGCCGACAACACGCGCTCGCTGGTGCGCGAGCTGCCGTTCCTGGACTTCGGTGAGGTGATCGATGAGCCCAGCGCCGACGTGACCGCACACACCGTCGAGATGCTTGCCGTGCTCGGGCTCGCCGACGGCGAGGCAGCCCGCCGTGGCGTGAGCTGGCTGATCGAACACCAGGAGCCGGCCGGGTCGTGGTTCGGGCGCTGGGGCGTGAACCACGTCTATGGCACGGGCGCTGCGCTGCCGGCCCTGATCGCCGCCGGTGTGGAGCCCGCGAGCGAGTGCATTCGCCGCGCCGTGGTCTGGCTGGAGGAGCACCAGAACGACGATGGGGGCTGGGGCGAGGATCCGCGCTCCTATGACGATCCGGGCTGGATCGGGCGCGGTCCGAGCACGGCATCGCAGACGGCCTGGGCCCTGCTCGCGCTGCATGCCGTCGGTGAGCGCTCGACGGCCCTCGCGCGCGGCGTACGCTGGCTGATCGATACCCAGCGCGCGGATGGCGGCTGGGACGAGCCGCAGTACACCGGCACCGGCTTTCCGTGCGACTACTACATCAACTATCACCTCTACCGCCTCACCTTTCCGATCATGGCCCTCGGGCGCTGCCTGGCGAGTGTCGCGGCGAGCGAGCTCGACGCGGCGGTGGCCTCCGAGCGGCGGGGGTGACGCTCGTAGGCGTCGAGCCGAGCGATCGGGCATCGCTGGAGGTGCCCTCCGCCGCGAGCGTGATGGCGCGCGCGGGCAGCGAGAACTTTCCCGTCGCGAGCTTTGTGTTGCCGCGGGCCACGCGCGCGGACCTGCTCGCGATCTATGGCTTCGCACGTCTCACCGACGAGCTGGGCGACACGCTCGAGGGCGATCGCCTCGCGGCGCTCGACTGGCTCGAAGAGGAGCTCGAGCTCGCGTTTGCGGGCGCTGCGAGTCACCCGCTGCTCGTGCGCCTGCAGCCGACGCTGCGTGAGCGGGCGCTGCCGCGAGAGCCGTTCCTGCGCCTGATCGAGGCCAACCGCGTCGATCAGCGCGTCGCACGCTATGAGACCTGGGAGCAGCTGCGCGCCTACTGTGCACTGTCCGCGGACCCCGTCGGCGAGCTGGTGCTGGGCGTCTTCGGCCTGGCAACGCCAGCGCGCGTGGCCCTGTCGGACTCGATCTGCAGCGGCCTACAGCTGGTCGAGCACTGCCAGGATGTGGCTGAGGATCTTGGCGTCGGTCGCGTTTACCTCCCAAGCGAGGATCTCGCGCGCTTCGGTTGCAGCGTCGAGCAGTTGCGCGCACCACACGCATCGGCGCCGGTGCGCGAGGTGCTCGCCTTTGAGGTCGCGCGTGCCCGGGCGCTCTTCGACGCTGGCGCACCCCTGATCGGCGAGCTGCGCGGGCGCGCGCGGATCGCCGTCGCGGCATTCCTCGCGGGCGGGCGCGCCGGCGCCGAGGCGATCGAGGCTGCGGGCTATGACGTGCTCGCGGCGACGCCGCGCGCGAGCCGCGCGCGCCTGCTCACGGCGCTCGCCAGGACACTCCTCGCGCGCCCGGGGAGCGGCGGGTGAGCAGCGCGGCGCAGCTCGCGCAGGACTACGCGCGCTGTGAAGCGATCACGCGCCGCCAGGCAGCCAACTTCTACTACGGCATCCGCCTGCTACCGCGCGAGCGCCGCCACGCGATGAGCGCCGTCTACGCCTTCGCGCGGCGCATCGATGACATCGGCGACGGGACGCTGGCCGCGGATGAGAAGCTGCGCCTGCTCGACGACGAGGCGCGGGCGCTCGCCCTGATCGAAGCTGAGCGGCCGGTGGCGAGCGAGCACCACGACGCGGTGCTGGCCGCGCTCGCCGACGCACGCTCGCGCTTTCCGCCGGCGCCGGGCACGCTCGGCGAGCTGATCGAGGGGGTGCGCATGGATGTCGCGGGCGTGAGCTATGAGAGCTTCGAGGATCTCGTGCTCTACTGCCGCCGCGTGGCAGGCGCGATCGGCCGCGTCTGCCTGGCGATATTCGGTCTGCGCGATGAGCGTCGCGGGCTCGCCCACGCCGAAGCGAGGGCGGACGATCTCGGTGTCGCGCTGCAGATCACGAACATCCTGCGTGACGTCCGCGAGGACGCCGAGAACGGGCGCGTGTACCTGCCCGCCGAGGATCTGCGTCGCTTTGGATTGCTCCACGACGCCGACGAGGGGCAGGCGGTCACAGCGGCGCGGATCGCCGCGCTCGCACGCGCGGCGGGCGCGCCGCAGACTCGCGAGACACACGCCGAGGAGCTCGAGCAGATGGCGGCGCTCGTGCGTTTCGAGGCCGCGCGCGGACGCGAGTGGTTCGCGCGCGGAATGACGCTCGGGCCGCTGCTGGACTGGCGTAGCGCAGCCTGTCTGATGGCGATGGCCGGTATCTACAGGCGCCTGCTCGACCGCATCGAGCACGATCCGCTGGAGGCCTTCGCGAGCCGCATGTCGCTCCCGACGCACGAGAAGGCGTTGGTTGCCGCGCGCGGCATGCTCGGGAGCGGGGCATGAGCTCCGCTCAGCGCGTGACGGTCATCGGCGGCGGGCTCGCGGGAATCACGGCTGCGCTGGACTGCGCGCAGGCCGGCGCGCAGGTGACGCTGCTCGAGGTCCGCCGGCGCCTTGGCGGGGCGGCCTACTCGTTCGTGCGCGAGGGCCTTGAGATGGACAACGGACAGCACGTCTTCCTGCGCTGCTGCCTGGCCTACCGTGCGCTTTTGGCGCGGCTCGGCAGCGACCATCTCGTCGAGGTGCAGCCACGCCTGCGGATCCCTGTGCTGAAGCCCGGCGCGGCGCCCTTCGTGCTGCGGCGTGGAGCCCTCCCCGCGCCGCTACAGCTCGCCGGAGCGCTCGCGCGCTACCCGCACCTCTCGCCCTCGCAGCGCCTCGGCGCGGCGCGCGCGGCGCTCGCGCTGATGCGCGCGGGACGCTCTGAGCGCGCAGGCGAGGAGCTGCGGCTCGATCGGCTCACGCTCGGCGAATGGCTGGGCCGCCACGGACAGGGCGAGCAGGCGCTCGCCGCGCTGTGGGATCTGATCGCGCTGCCGACGCTCAACCTGCCTGCGTCGGAGGCCTCACTCGCGCTCGGTGCGTTCGTGTTCCGTCGCGGCCTGCTCGAGGATGCGGGCGCGGGGGACATCGGCTTTCACCGCGGCACGCTCAGTCAGATCATCGCCGAGCCGGCCGCGCGGGCGCTCCAGGCGGCTGGCGTCCAGGTGCGCTTCGGCTGGCGCGCCGAGGAAGTGCAGCGCACGGCCCAGGGCTTCGAGGTTCGCGGCGGTGGTGCGCGCGAGCACGAGGCCGAGGATGGCGTCATCGGAGAGGGCGATGGTCTCGGCGCCGACGCGGTGATCGTCGCCGTGCCGCACGCGCGCGCCGCGCGCATGCTCGAGCGCCTGCTCGGCGAACAGGCGCGTAGCTTCGCGCGGATTGGCGTCTCGCCGATCGTCAACCTGCATGTCCTCTATGACCGCGAGGTTTGCAGCGAGCCCTTCGCCGCCGGGGTGGGGACGCCCGTGCAATACCTCTTTGACCGTACCCGCGCGGCCGGTGCTCCCGCGGACAGTCAGTACCTTGCCGTCTCGCTCTCGGGTGCTGCGCGCGAGATGACAATGAGCGTCGATGCGCTGCGCGAGCTATACCTGCCGGCGCTCGGAGAGCTGCTGCCGCGCGCGCGCAGAGCAAAGGTGGAGAGCTTCCTCGTGACGCGCGAGCACGCCGCCACGTTCCGCGCGAGCCCCGGCGTGAACGCGCTGCGTCCGCGGGCCCAGAGCGCGCTGCGCGGCCTCGTGCTCGCGGGGACCTGGACAGCCACAGGCTGGCCGGCGACGCTCGAGGGAGCTGTCCTCAGTGGACACGCCGCAGCCGCGGCGGTGCTGCGCACGCTGGGCATCCACTGCGCCACGGCCACGCCGCGCGCAGACGTGGCGCTCGCGGCGAGCGGCGCCGGCTCGAAGGGAAGCCCGGCATGAGCCGCCTGCTGCTCGCCGCACCGCTGCGTCTAGAGGCGCTGCTGATCTCCTCAGCTGCGCGCGGTGCGCTCGTGCACAAGACGGGGATGGGCCCCGAGCGTGCGCGGCTTGCAGCCGGCGAGCTCGCGGCCCATGCCGCCTCGCGGATGCTCGTGCTGGGCTTTTGTGGCGGCCTAGACGCGGAGTCGGTGCCGGGCGAAGTGATCGTCGCCGAGCACGTCTATGCAGCCGCGGACGAAGGCCACGAGGAGCAGCGCGTGCGCTGCGACATGACCGAGCAGCTCCTGATCGCGCTCGCGGGCCGTGGCATGAAGGTGCGGGTCGGCAACGTCGTCTGCGTCTCGCGTCTGGCGCTCGGTGAGCGTCGGGCGGAGCTCCACGCCGGCGGGGCGATCGGCGTGGACATGGAGTCGGTGTGGCTCGCGCGCGCCGCCGGCACGCGCCCGTTTGGCGTCGTGCGTGTCGTGCTCGACAGCCCGAGCCACGAGCTGATGCGCCCGCAGGCGATCGGCGGCGCGCTGCGCGCGGCGCGCGCGCTGCGGCGCGTGGCGGGCGCCCTTCACGAGTTGCCCGTGGGCGACTAAGGTAGCCGCATGGCCGTCCGCATCAGGCAGAGCACGCGCATGGGTTGGTATCTGATGCGCCAGCGCCTTGCCAAACGCGACAAGTTCCCGCTGATCGTGGAGCTCGAGCCGCTGTTCCAGTGCAACCTTGCCTGCTCGGGCTGCGGCAAGATCCAGCATCCCGAGCACGAGCTGCGCCGGCGCATGCCCGTCGCGCAGGCGGTCGCGGCGATCGAGGAGAGCGGCACACCGATGGTCTCGATCGCGGGCGGCGAGCCACTGATTCACCCCGAGATTCACGTGATCGCCGACGAGCTGATCAAACGCAAGAAGTTCGTCTACCTCTGCACGAACGCGCTGCTGTTGGAGAAGAAGCTCGAGAACTTCAAGCCGAGCCCGTATTTCGCCTGGGCAGTGCACATGGATGGCCTGCGCGAGCGCCACGACGCCTCGGTCGAGCGCGACGGCGTCTTCGACAAGGCCGTCTCAGCGATCAAGGCCGCCAAGGCGGCGGGATTTCGGGTCACGACGAACACGACCTTCTTCACGCACGACTCACCGAAAACGGTGCGCGAAGTGCTCGACTTCCTCAACGATGACCTCGAAGTCGACGAGATGATGATCTCGCCCGCCTACGCATACGAGAAAGCGCCCGACCAGGAGCACTTCCTCGGTGTTTCGCAGACGCGCAAGCTGTTTAGCGAGGCCTTTGCGGACGGGCGGCGCAAGAAGTGGCGCTTGAACCACAGCCCGCTGTTCCTCGACTTCCTCGAGGGCAAGGCTGAATTCGACTGCACCGCGTGGGGCATCCCGAGCTACTCGTTGTTCGGCTGGCAGCGCCCTTGCTACCTGATGTCCGACGGCTACACAAAGACCTACAAAGAGCTGCTTGAGACGACCGATTGGAGCGCCTACGGGCGCGGTAAGGATCCGCGCTGCGAAAACTGTATGGCGCACTGCGGCTATGAGCCAACGGCGGTGCTGAAGACGACCAGCTCCCTGCGCCAGTCGCTACGGGCTTTCGCCGGCTGAGTCCTCAACGCGGCGCGGGCTTGCACGCAGATCGCTCCAGCTGATGTTCTCGCCGAGCAGCGCGGGGATGCCGAGCGCGAGTGCGGTCAGCACCTCGACGGCCTGCAGGATGATCCCGTAGGCGAGCCCTGGTCCAGAGCCCACACCGTAGGCGGCGAGCACGACCAGGCAGGCGGCCTGAAAGACGCCGACGTTTGAGGGTGTCGCGGGCAGGATCGCTGAGACGTTGACGGCGAGCAGGATCGCGGCGGCGCTGACGAGGCCGGCCTGCGACTGTAGGCCGAGCGAGAGCAGGACCATGTAACACGCCAGCCATTGCAGCGCCCAGGCGGCGAGCTGGCTGGTGATCGCGCCTGCGCCGTGGCGCGGGCGCGCGAACACGATCAATCCACGGCGCGCGAGGCGCAGCGCGCGCTCGACCCTGTTCGCCGTGAGCGCGATCCGTGCCTGGCGCGAGCGCTGCGCGAGCGCGAGCAGACGCGGGCCGAGCAGCACCAGCGCGCACAGCGCCAGCGGCACCGCGACCGCCGTGATTGCGCCGCTGGCGTGTCCGTGCAGCAGCGGAACGCTCGTAAACGTCACGGCCGCGAGGATCGCGAGCGCGAGCAGGTTGATCAGCGTCTGTGAGAAGACGGTGCCCGCCACGATCGGCAAAAGGCGCCGATTCGGCCCGTCGAGCCTGCGCGTCAGCACCAGCACGCGCGAGGGCTCGCCGATGCGGCCGGGCAGCACCGCTGAAGCCATCACGCCGATCATCGTCGCCCGGACCACCGCGAGCCGCGAGATCGCCTCCTCCGGCAGCGCTGCGCGTAGCGTCTGGTGCCAGGAGACTGAGCGCAGCACGAGCGAGCAGCCCATCAGCAGAAAGGCGAGCGCGATCCAGCCTGGAGTCGCGGTGATCAGCGCATGTCCGATACGCGGCAGATCCAAGCGCGAGAGCGCGAACACGACAAGCGCGGCGAGCGCGATCAGGCTGAGCGCGAGAGCAACGCGCCGCGAGCGGCTCGCGGGCGGGTTGATCTGTGGGTTCTCCGTGCTCCCCATGCGCGGGGTCTATCAGGTCATTGCGACCAAGGCCCCCACTGGAGATATATCTCGCGCCGCCCATGTGCTCGCCGGCGCTATGCTCAGCGCCGCAGCGATGAGGCCCGCTCCATAACCGCGGCAGAGCGTCCACTGATGGCTTCTACGTCACCGTCACGCGAGCGTCAGTGAGGGCATGCCGTGGAGCGCGATCTGCCAACAGTGCTAAGCGAGTCCGCCCCGCCCAGGCGCCGCGGAGCGACGCGCGTCGAGGGCGCCGACCTCCTCGCCATCTTCCTCGGCGGATCCATCGGCGCGCTCGCCCGTGCAGGTCTTGCCCAGGCGCTTGCCGGGCACTCCGATCAGTGGCCGTGGGCGACGTTCGCCGTCAACATCGCCGCGGCGCTCGCGCTGGGCTATCTCGTCACGCGCCTTGAGGAGGGCCTGCCCTCCTTTCTCTACCGGCATGCCTTCTTGACGAGCGGTTTCTGCGCTGCGCTCAGCACCTTCTCGACGATGATGGTCGAGCTGCTGCGAATGCTCGATGGCGGTCACTGGGGTCTCGCGCTTGGCTACACCGCCGCCAGCCTGACCGGTGGGCTGCTGGCCGTCTCCGCGATGAGCTGGCTCCTGAGGGGTCGCGTGCGATGAGCTCGCTTGCGTTGTGGGTGAGCGTAGGCCTGCTCGGCGGCCTGGCATCCGTCGCGCGCTTTCTGCTCGACAGGCGCGTTCAGGGACTGGCGCTGAGCAGCTTCCCGCTCGGCACGCTCGCGGTCAACCTGAGCGGCACGTTCATCCTCGGGTTGCTCGTCGGGATCGGCGTGCACGGCGATGTCTACCTGCTCGCCGGCACGGCGACGATCGGCTCCTATACGACGTTCTCGACGTGGATGCTCGAGAGCCGGCGCCTCGCGGAGGCCGGTGCGCGCAGGCTCGCCGCGCTCAACCTCCTCGCGGGGCTGGTCCTGGGCGTCGGCGCGGCCGCGCTGGGGCGCTTGCTCGTCGGGGGCTGATCTCGCAGAGTGCGCTAGTCGCGGCGCAGACGCCAGATCAGATAGGCGACGACGGCGACGTTGACGAGCAGCGCGCCGAGCTTCAGCACGGTCAAGCTTTTGGTGAGCTCCCACACCTCGGGGATAAACAGCAGCGAGGTCGCGAGGACCGTCAACCACTCAGCCCAGCGCCGCCGCCTCCACAGGCCGTAGGCCTCGGCGCCCTCGAGCGCCCCGTAGGCGAGCGCGATCGCACCGAAGATCACGTCCTGGTCGGCTTTGATCTTGCTGACCTTGTCGATCAGTTTCTTGAACCAGTTGCCTTTCGGATCCAGTCCCAGGTGTTGGGCAAAGCGTGAGATTTCGCTCGCCCAGTTCGCGTGCGGGTGCGTCACGAGCACGAGCCCGACGGCGATCAGCACCACGGCCCTGAAGCCGCGCTCGGCGGCGATCCATGGCAGCAGTCGGTCCTTGCGGGAGGACTCCTCGGCGGGTTCGCGCATGGCTGGATCTTTGCGGCTGCGGCGGCGGGAGCTTAGCTCAGCCTTCGAGCATCAACGTCACCGGGCCGTCGCCTGTGAGCTCGACGGTCATGTGCGCGCCGAACACGCCCCGCGCGGCGCCGGTGCGCTCGCAGAAGCGCTCATACAGGGGCTCGGCGAGCTCGGGACGCGCGGCGGCCATGAAGCTCGGGCGGTTGCCGCGTCTGGTGTCGCCGTAGAGGGTGAACTGGCTGACGCAGAGGATCTCGCGCTCGCCGAGCGCGACGTTCATGTGGCCGTCGGCGTCGGGGAAGATGCGAAGCGCGAGGATCTTCGCAGCGAGGCGGTCCGCCGTGGCCTCGCTGTCCTCGTGGGTCACGCCGAGCAGCACGAGCAGCCCCGGGCCGATCTCGGCGCGAAGCTCGCCCTCCACGCGCACCGCCGCTCGGCTGACTCTCTGGACGAGCGCGCGCATCGGCAGCGAGTATGCCATACTTAAGTCAGTGCTTAACTATTTTCCCAGCGTTCAGGCGCCCGAGCCGGTCGAGCTGCTGTTCGCGGCACTCGCGGATCCCAGCCGGCGAGCGATGGTCGAGCGCCTCACCCTCGGGCCGGCCTCGGTCAGCGAGCTGGCGCGACCGCTGGCGATGTCGCTGCCCGCGGTCGTTCAGCATCTGCACGTGCTCGAGGACAGCGGTCTCGTACGATCGGAGAAGGTCGGACGGGTGCGCACATGTCGCATCGAACCGAGCGGTCTACGCGCTGCCGAGAACTGGGTCACAGAGCGTCGTCGTAGCTGGGAAGAGCGCCTTGACCGTCTCGGCGAGTACCTCTCAGAACACCCCGAGGACCCCCCAAGAAGGAGCCCAACATGACCGATTCAACGCAAGTCAGCGAGCGATCCACCGAGCAGGCGAGCTTCACGATCGAGCGCATCTACCCGTCCTCGCCGCGGCACGTGTTCGCCGCCTGGTCCGACGCGCAGGCCAAGAGCAGCTGGTTCGCGCAGGGCAGCGACTACAGCCTTGACTTCACGCTCGGCGGCGCCGAGCGCCTCACAGCAAAGACACCTGATGGCGTGCATTACACCTACAACGCCCGCTACTACGACATCGTTGACGACGAGCGGATCGTCTATGCATATGAGATGTATCGCGACGAGACGCGCATCTCGGTGTCGCTGACGAGCGTGCAGCTCGAGGCGGTCGCGCAGGGAACACGCCTTACCTACATCGAGCAGGGTGTCTTCCTCGACGGCCAGGACACGCCCGCGGCACGCGAGCACGGCACGCGAGAGCTGCTCGAGACGCTCGCCACGAGGCTGGTAGAGAGGGAGGGAGGCGCATGAGTGCAGAGCTTCGAGATGGGCCCACCGCAGCGCCCGCCGCGAGTCGCGAGCGCTGGATCGCGCTGTATGTGCTGTGCACGGGGATGTTGATGATCGTGCTCGACGCGACCGTGGTCAACGTCGCGCTGCCCTCTATTCAGGAAGACCTCGGCTTCTCGACCTCGAGCCTTGCCTGGGTCGTCAACGCCTACCTGATCGCGTTCGGGGGACTCCTGCTGCTGGCAGGTCGACTCGGGGACCTGTTCGGGCGCCGCAGCATGTTCCTCGCGGGGATCACGCTCTTCACGACCGCCTCCCTGCTGTGCGGGGCGGCGCAGACGCAGTGGTTGCTCGTTGGCGCGCGCTTCCTGCAGGGCATCGGTGGCGCGATGACCTCGGCGGTCATCCTCGGGATGATCGTGACGATGTTCCCCGACCCCCGCGAGCAGGCCCGGGCGATCGGCGTGTACGCGTTCGTCGCCTCGGCCGGGGGCGCCGTCGGGCTGCTCGCAGGTGGCGTGCTCACGCAGTCGATCAACTGGCACTGGATCTTCTTCGTCAACATCCCGATCGGGATTGCCACGGCGCTGGTGGCGGCGCGGCTGCTGGAGCGCGACGTCGGCATCGGCTTCGCGGCCGGCGCGGATATTCCCGGTGCGGTGCTGATCACCTCCGCGTTGATGCTCGGCGTCTACACGATCGTCAAGCCCGCCGCCGAGTACGGCTGGGGCGATGGGCGCACGCTCGCGCTCGCCGGCGTGACGCTCGTGCTGTTGGCAGCGTTCCTCGCACGTGAGAGCCGCGCGCGCAGCCCACTCGTGCCGCTGCGGATCTTCCGCGAGCGCAACCTCGCGATCGCTAACACGATCCAGATCCTCTCGGTGGCGGGGATGTTCGGAATGTTCTTCCTCGGCGCGCTGTATCTGCGGCGGGTACTCGGCTACGACGCGCTACAGATCGGCCTTGCCTTCCTGCCGGTCACGCTCGCGATGGGCTTCCTCTCGGTGCGCTACGCCGAGCGGCTCGTGATGCGCTTTGGTCCGCGCAGGACGATCCTGCCGGGGCTCGCGCTGATCATGGCCGGTCTCGCGCTGTTCGCGCGCGTGCCGGTGCACGGCAGCTACCTCCCCGACGTGATGCCCAGCATGCTGCTGCTCGGCATCGGCGCGGGTGTCTGCTTCCCCGCACTGATGACGCTCGCGATGTCCGCGACCAAGCCCGAGGAGGCGGGTCTCGCCTCGGGCCTGGTCAACACGACCGCGCAGGTCGGAGGCGCGCTTGGGCTCGCGGTGCTGGCGACACTCTCCGCATCGCGCACAACGCACCTGCACGCCGCCGGTGAGAGCTCCGTAGCGGCCCTCACCGCGGGCTATCACTTGGCGTTCTGGATCGCCACAGCGCTCGTCGGTGCTGCGATCGCGGTTGCGCTCAGCGTACGCGCGGGGGTCCCCGCCGCCGCGCCCCAGCCTCATGGCGAGAGCGAGCGTGGACGCGTGGCGAGCGATGCGGCGGGGGGTTAGCGCGGCTGGGACTGTTGTCCGAAATCGGTGTCTCTGACTCCAGCTTCGCCGGCCAAATGGCGAAAAGAGCCCCATGCGAGTGCGCGGCCAGAAGGGAAGCCTCAGCGGCCGGATGAGCCTCACCCGTCAGGTCGCCCTACTCAGCCTGCTGCCGATCGCGGCGCTCGGCTACATCCTCGCGAGCGTGCTGCAGCGCCAGATCACCGAACGGACGCTCGCCGACGCGAGTCAATCGGGGCGCCTGATTGCGCAGGTCGCCATTCAGCCACGGCTGAGCGGGCGAGCGATGCGCGCCGGGTTGAGCGCCACGAGCATTGCGGCGCTCGACGCGCAGCTGAATGCGCCGGAGGTGAGACGCGAGCTGGCGCGCATCAAGATCTGGAACGGCGATCACCGCGTGGTCTACTCAAGCGATCACAGCCTGATCGGACGCACGCTGGCACCGAGTGACGATCTACTCGACGCGCTCGCGGGACACCCCAAGCCCGCTCAGCTGATCGACCCGAGCGCTGACAGCGAGACCGCCAGCGAGGTGGGGCTGGGCAGGCTTGTCGAGGTCTACGTGCCGCTGCGCTTCGCTGCCCGCGGGCGCCCCGCGGGTGCATTTGAGATCTATCTGAGCTACCGGCCGATCGCGGCGGCGGTGACGCGCGACAAGCACATGATCATTGCGCTCGTGGCGATCGGGCTCGCGTTGCTATGGGCGATCCTCTACAGGATCGTGGCGCGAGCCTCGCGGCGGCTGCGCGGCCAGGCCCGGGAGAACTACCACCTGGCGCGCCATGACCAGCTCACGGGCCTGCCGAACCGCACGCTGTTCCTCGAGCGCGTCGCCGCCACCGTTGCGCGCGAGCGCGGTAACGACGGCGCGGCCGTGTTGCTGATCGATCTCGAGCGCTTCACGGAGACCAACAACACACTCGGCGCCGTCAACGGCGATCGGGTGCTGTGTGAGATCGCCGCGCGCCTCGGCCGCGGGCTCGGCGAGGATGTGTTGGTCGCGCGGGTGGGCGGCGATGAGTTCGCGGTGTTGTGCCCGCGCGCGCGTGGCCTCAGTGGTGCGCTCGATACCGCGGCCGCGGTGCAGGCGAGCATCGGTGAGCCAATCGTGCTCGACGGGGTCGTGCTCAACATTGAGGCGAGTATTGGGATCGGCGTGATCGGAGAGCACGCGCGCGACGCGGAGACGCTGCTGCGCTGCGCAGACCGCGCGCTCGCCCACGCGCGCTCGCGTGGCACGCGGGTTGAGGTCTACTCGCCCGCCTGCGACCGCTTCGACGCGGACAGCCTGCGGCTGCTCGGCGAGGTGCGCGGAGCGCTCCAGCGCGGCGAGTTCGTGCTGCACTATCAGCCCCAGGTCGACCTACAGAGCGGGAGCGTGATCGGCGTAGAGGCGCTCGTGCGCTGGCGACACCCCGAGCTGGGCCTGCTGGCGCCGCTGCGCTTCATACCGCTGGTCGAGCAGACCGCGCTCGTCGGGCCACTCACGCTGCACGTGATCGACGCTGCGCTGCTGCAACTGGCGAGCTGGCGCGAGCAGGGCATCCAGCTGAGGATGTCGGTCAACCTGTCGGCGCGAAACCTCTTGGATCCGGCGCTCCCAGCCAGCCTTGCGGCGCTCTTGGAGCGCCATCGGGTGCCGGCGGGGGCGCTGACCGTGGAGGTGACCGAGACCGCGGCGATGGTCGATCCCGACCGCGCGGTCGCGGTGCTGGCGGCGCTGCGCACACAGGACGTCGGCGTCTCGGTCGATGACTTCGGGACGGGCAACGCCTCGATCGAGTATCTGGCGAAGCTGCCCGCGAGCGAGTTGAAGATCGACCGGTCGTTCATCACCGACATACTCGAGGACACGCGTGCCCAGGCGATCGTGCGCTCGACGATCGATCTCGCGCGCAACCTCGAGTTGGGTATCGTCGCCGAGGGGATCGAGAGCGCGGAGGTGGCCGAATATCTCGCCAGGCTGGGCTGCGAGATCGGACAGGGCTATCACTTTGCGCGGCCGCTCCCGGCCGAGGAGCTGAGTGCTCAGCTGCTCGCGCCCGCGCTCGCCTAGCCTGCGCGTGAGCTCGCAAAGCCGGAGAGCTCACCGAGCGTGACCGTCCGTGGTGGCTCGATGAGCTGATGTGAGCCGTCATCGAGCACGATCACGCCACCGTCTGGAAGCCGGCGCGCCGCCCGGCGCGGGCCGCTGAGCAGCGCGCTCTTGGCGCGGATCTCAGCGCAGAGCGCGCTCGGCGCCAGGGCGGTGACCTGGACGATGCCGGTGAATGCCGGGCGGCCGGTGGCGGGATCGAGCAGATGGTGGGCCGGGGCTCCGTCCGCATCGAGCCAGCTACGCCGGCCGATCCCGCTCGTCGCGACACCGCCCGAGCTCAACGCGAAGGTGTGCAGGGTGCGCCCGTCGAAGGGGCTTGCGACCTTCACGGGCCGTTCGATCGCGGCGATACCGCCGAGCGCGAGGTCCCCGGCACAGTTGATCGCAAAGCCGTCGTGTGTCGCGAGGCGTTCGCTGAGAAGATCCGCAAAGAGGCCCTTCGCGAGGCCGCCGCTATCGAGCTTCAATCCCGGTGGCCGCGTGATCGTGTGCCTTCGGTGGTCGACCGCGAGCCGGCGCCAGCCGGCTCCGCCAGGGCCGGCCGCGCGGCGTGCGGGCGCGATCGAGAGCGCTTGCTCGAGCGGCACCGGCGCGGGGAGATCGTGCCGATACCCGGCCGACTCGATCCGATCGATCAGCGTCGCGTCGACGAGCCCGCCGCTGAGCTCAGCCGCGTCGTGGATCGCTTGGGCGAGGCGACACATCAAAGCGCTGGCCGGCACGATGGCTCTGGGATCGCGGTTGAGCTGCGAGAGCTCGCTGCCCGCGAGGAATCGAGAGAAGTCGGAATGCCACTCGCGCAGGCTCTCGCGGGCCGCGCGCGCCGCCTGCGAGGCGGAACTGTCAGCGCCGTCTCCGATCACGAGGACGGCGCACTGCGCGGCGAAGCACTCGAACGTCTCGATGACCTCACCGCGCGCGCTCATGACTGCGACGTGGTCACGGGTGTCGCCGCTTCGCCGCTTGTCGCGGTTTCCGCTTCGCTACTCGTCGCGGTTTCGCTGCCGGCGCTCGACTGTTCGCTCGCGGCGCCTGCTTCGCTGCGGGCTTCGGTCGAGCTGGACTGTTCGGCTTCGGCGGCTTCAGCGGCTGCGGCCTTGCGCTTCGCCGCGGCTGCTGTGGCCCGCTTCGCGGCTGCGCGTCTCGCGGCTGCCTCGGCGGCGGTTCGTTTGGCCGTTTGGGCGGCTTTGGTCGAGGCGGCGCTCGCGAGCAGGCTCGAGGAGGAGGAGGAAGAGGAGGTGCTGGTGCTTGCGTTCGCCGAGAGCGCGGGGTCGTGCCCTGAGGCGAGCTGCACGTAGACGGCCAGGAAGGCCGCGGCGAAGAGCGCGGCGGCGATTGCCGCGACCGACCTGCGGATCCTGCGCGCGCGGCGGCGCAGGGCGTCGCGACGGCTTCTGGCAAGTGTTTTGGGGTCCAGGCCTGCAGTCTTGCTGGAGGGCTTGCTCGGGTTCTGCGGGGCTGGGTTGTGCTCGTTCATGTTCACTCCGGTCGGGGCGGGATTGGGTGTTCGATCAGTCTCGGCGAGTAGCGTCGGAGCTCTGTGGCACGAGGCTGGGAGAAAGCTGAGCCGTCGCGAGCACCGAGACGGTGTCGTGTTTCAGAGTGCTGTGTGCGGCTTGCGCGCTGCGTTTGAGCTAAGCCGGCGGTTTGCAAGCAGCAGGAGCGCGGGTACGGTCGCGATAGCCGTCATCGCCAGGAACCAGCTCTGGCCGGCGTCGGTGCCCTCGCCGAGCGAGTGGATGAGGCCAAGCATCCACGCCAGGGCGGTGAAGCGGTGTAGCTTGGCCCAGCGCCGCACCCCGATGCGTGTGCGAGCGTAGTAGGAAAGTCCGAGCAGCGCCAGCGCCCAGAAGGCGACTATTCCGGTACTCGTCCAGATCGTCTTGTAGCCACTGAGAAACGGAACGGCGATGTCGGCGAGGCTGGGGTGCAGGAAGCCGTCGCCGAGGAGCGTCAGGCCGTGCACGGCGATCGCGGCGAGCGTTGCCAGCGAGAGCGCCTCGTGGGTGACCCGTAGCTCCGGCCTACGGCCCTTGCTCAGCCGGCCACCCATCAGCAGGCCGAAACACACAGAGACGCTCGACAGCAGCAGTGCGGCGATACCTGCTGCGCGGCTCGTGATCCAGAAGAGATGGGGGCCGGTGGCTGTGGCGAGGAGGCTGGTCGTTGTCATGTTCACATCCAACCGGGTGAGCCTGTGAGTTAGCTGGGAGAGGGCTGGGGGGTGAATGAGTTACATCGCCAGCTCCGCTCAGGCACCGTGGGGCAGTGTGGTGTCGGCATCACGAGGGGGTCGAGGCAGGAGTGCGAGAGCTGCGCGCGGGCTGCCTCTGGGTGTGAGCCCGCGTGGTGGGTTGAGGACGGCGCGGCTGCCGGTGATCGCCGGCGATCAGGTGGGGAGTGAGCTGGCTCGCGCGGGACATCACGAACGCCGGCAGGGCGATGATCGCGATGTCGGCGAGAGCGATTACTGTGATGGCGAGCGGAAGGGACATTTCACACCTTTCGGTTTGAGTAATTGCGTGAACTCAACCGAGTGTCGATGCCGAGCCTCAGGCGTTCGTGGCCGGAGACTGAGATCTGCCTGAGAGCCGCGAAGCTCAGCGGGAGGAGCCGCGGGGCGGCTCCGAGGAGCCCGACAGGGGGAGGCGGACCGTGAAGACTGCGCCGCCTTCGGCGGCGTTCTCGGCGCGGATCTCTCCACCGTGAGCTTCCACCACCTCGCGCGCGATCGCGAGACCGAGCCCAGCCCCGGCCTTGCCGCGCTCACGGCCGTGCTCGGCGCGCCAGAAGCGTCCAAAGAGCCGCTCGTGCTCGGTGTCGGGAAGGCCCGGGCCGTGGTCGCGCACGCTGATTGTGGCCAGAGCTGGGCTCTGCGCGACGTCGACCTCGATCGCGGTCCGAGCGGGAGTGTGCACCAGCGCGTTGCGCATCAGGTTGGCGAGCACCTGGCGCAGCTGATCGGGATCGCCGGAGATCTGCACGGGATCTGGTGCGTGCAGCTCGATTGCGCGCTCGGGCGCCGTTGCGCGCGCATCGTGGACGGCGTCGCGGGCAAGCCCTGAGAGGTCCACGGGTTGACGGTGAAAGGCTGGGGCTTCGTCCAGGCGGGCGAGCGTGAGCAGATCCTCGACGAGCACTCCCATGCGCTTCGCCTCTTCCTCGATACGCTTCATCGCGAGCTCGGTGCCCTCCTTGTCGCTGCTCGCGCCCATGCGATACAGCTCGGCGTAGCCACGAATTGAGGCCAGCGGCGTGCGCAGCTCGTGCGAGGCGTCGGCGAGGAACTGGCGCAGTCGCTCCTCGCTGCTCTTGCGCGCGGCGAACGCCTGCTCAAGGCGGTCGAGCATCGCGTTCAAGGCGAGGCCGAGGCGGCCCACCTCGGTCTTCGTGGTCGCGGGGCTCACACGCCGGGAGAGCTCGCCCGCTGCGATCTCCCCGGCCGTCACCTCGATGCGACTGAGCGGGCGCAGCCCCAGGCGCACAACGAAGAAGGCGGCCAGACCGAGGGCGGCGAGTACGCCCGCGATCACGAGTCCCTCCACGATCAGCAGACGGTTGAGCGTCTGTTTGACCTCGCTGAGCGGCACGGCGACGAGCGTGATACCGCTGTCCTCGGGATCACGGCTCGCGTAGACACGGTAATGGAGGTCTGATGAGCCGGTCGAGTCGACCGTGAACAGGCGGTTCAGCGGCACGTGCGCCGGCAGCTGGGGCGCGGCGGCCCTGGTTTCCTGCGCATAGCTGAATTCGACGTGATGGAGCACGCGGTCAGAAGCCGTGCGTCGCTGCCCGTAGGTGCCGGGCGGCAGGATCGGCGCCGGACCGCCATTCGGGTTGCCGCGTCCGCGGTTGTTGCCCTGCTGGCCTTGCTCGGTCGAGGGCTGTCGCTCGTCTGCGGGCGCGAAACCTTCCTTGTCGAGCTGCTGGGATACCGCGGGGGCGGCCTGGCGGACCTCTTGGTTGACGCGACCTTCGAGGAAGGAGCGCTGCTCGGTGTAGGTCACGGCGGCCAACGAGAGCAGGCCGATGGCGCAGAGCACGAGGACGCTCGCGAGGACCCGGACCCGCAGCGAGTGCATCAGGCGCGTGGTGCCTGGAGCGCGTATCCGACCCCGCGCACGGTCTTGATCAGCGATGGGCCATGCGCGTCGAGCTTCTTGCGCAAGTAGCTGATGTAAGTCTCAAGCACACGCCCGTCACCGCCGAAGTCGTAGTTCCAGACGTGGTCGAGCAGTTGCGCGCGGGTCATTACGCGACGCGGGTTGAGCATCAGGTAGCGCAGCAGACGGTATTCGGTCGCGGTCAGCTCGATCGGCTCGCCGGCACGCGTGACCTCACGCGACTCCTCGTCGAGCTCGAGGTCCTGGAAGGTGAGGCGGGCGGACTCGGCATCGGCCTGGCCGGTGCGCCTGAGGATCGTCCTGATGCGCGCTACGAGCTCCTCAAGGCTGAAAGGCTTGGTCATGTAGTCGTCGCCGCCGCCACTCAAACCACGGACCTTGTCCTCGGTCGAGTCGCGAGCGGTCAGGAAGATGATCGGCACGCCCGTGCGCTGTGCGCCCAGGCGTGAGGCGACGTCGAAGCCCTCCATGTCGGGGAGCATCACGTCGAGCACCATCAGGTGGGGTTTGAAGGCGCTGACCGACGCGAGCGCCTCACGGCCGGTGCTCGCGGTCTCGACCTCAAAGCCCTGGAAGCGCAGGGCCATGCTCAGAACCTCGACGAGGTTCGGCTCATCGTCGACGACGAGCACGCGGTGGGTGCCGGCGTTGTCTGTCATCTCGGCATGCGATCTCGGGCGCGCGAGGCTCGGGTAGAGGATCCAGTCAACACGATGATCTCAGGATCGGGCGACGGCCTCAGAGGAAGTGTCGAGAAAGCTGAGAATCGGCTGAGCGAGGCGGAGCGGTTCAGCTCGGCGGCTGCACCCAAAAAAACGACGCGACCCAGAGCCGCTTGAGGAACCCGTTCCTTGGGCCCGTGGGGCCTTTCGGTGGGTGGCGCGGCCTCACACCTCGGTGGCCTCGCTCTTGACGGCTCGGAATCGCGTCTGTGGGCAATCTAGGCACGGACGCGGGCGATTGCAAGTGGCTGGCGTGGCGCTTCGCCCATCTTGCGAAGATTTCTGCTCAGCGACGGCTAGACGGCGATGTCGGCTGCGAGAAAGCGGCTCAGGCCTGAGCGGACCCAGTCGGGAAGGTCGGTCTTGGCCCATGTGTCGGTAGCGACGCAGACGTGGCGCAGAACTCCCACGACGAGCTGCTCGTCGCCACGCACGATTGTGATCTGGGTTGTGATCGCTGTCGTGCCCAGGCGCGTCACGACGGCATGCAGCTCGAGCTCATCGTCGAAGCGCGCCGGTGCGCGGAAGCGCAGGTTCGCCTCCGCGACGACGGCATCGACGCCACGCTCGACCATCTCCTGCCACGGCCCGACCGCTGCGCGCCAGAGCTCGGTGAAGGCGACGTCGAAGTAGAGAAGGTAGTTGGCGTTGAAGACGATGCCCTGCGGGTCACACTCGCCGTAGCGGACGCGCAGGCGATGGACGAAAGGGGACGCCGTCGTCACGCGCTACGCGGGCAGGCTCGCGGACGCGCCCTCGCCGGGTTGCGGCGAAGCGCAGAATGCGCACTTGCGTGCTCCGCGCGGGATCTCGCTGAGACACTCGCTGCAGGGTCGCGTCTCGGACTCGACATCGACCCCGGTCTTGCGGCGAGCCATCAGCGTGTTGACTGGCTTGACGACGAAGAAGAAGACGGCGGCGCTGATCGAGAGGAAGGCGATCAAGACGTTGATGAAGTCTCCGTAGTGGAAGGTGCTGTGGTGAATCGTGAAGGTCAAGCCGGAGAAGTCAGGTTCCCCGATGATCGCGGCGACGATCGGGGTGATCAGGTCGCGTACGAGCGCCGTCACGACCGCTCCGAAGGCCGCTCCGATGACGATGCCGACGGCGAGGTCGACGACGTTGCCTCTGAGCAGGAACGCCTTGAACTCTTTGGCCATCTCAATCCTCCCGTGCAGATCACTGGGCTGCTACGCGCGCCACGCTAGCAACGCCGCGCGGATCGCGCGCGCCGCTGTCGTCTCAGCCGAGCGGTGCCGCGGGCGCGGCGGCGTTGGCGGCCCAGTTCAGCAGGAAGGCAGCTGTGTCCTCGGCGTCGAGAGGGCGGGCAAAGAGGAAGCCCTGGCCGCTGTCGCAGCGCTCGGTCTGGAGCAGTGAGAGCTCGTGCGCGCGCTCGATTCCCTCCGCGAGCGTCTCGATCGACAGCGCCTTGCCGAGCTGCACGAGCGTGTGGAGGATCGTCTCGCCCTCCTGGTTGTGCGTCATCTGGGTGATGAAGGAGCGGTCGATCTTCAGGGCGTCGACCGGGAACTGCTGGAGATGGGCCATCGAGGAATAGCCTGTTCCGAAGTCGTCGATGGCGATCCGCACTCCGAGCGCCTTGACGGCCGTCAGGCGCTTGGCCGTGGCGGCGGTGTCGCGCATCAGCGCTGTCTCGGTGATCTCGATCGTCAGAGCGTCGGGTTCGAGGCCGCTCTCGCACAGCTTGGATTGCACGACGGTGACAAACGAGTCGGCGTCGAGCTGGCGCGCGGAGACGTTGACGGCGATGCCGATCGGATGACCGGATTCGCGCCAGCGCACGCCCTGTGCGCATGCCTCGCCCAATACCCAGGCGCCAATCTCGGTGATCAGGCCGGTCTCCTCCAGCAGGGGGATGAAGTCGTCGGGTTGGACGATGCCCCGGGCAGGGCTGTTCCAACGAATCAGTGCCTCCATGCCGGTCGGCTTCATGTCGGTCAGGCTGAAGGTCGGCTGGTAGAGGAGGAAGAACTCGTCGTTTTGGAGCGCCTCGCGCAGATCCATCTCCAGCTCCATGCGCGATTGCACCTCCGTCTGCATGCCGGACTCGAACACGACATAGCAGTGGCGCCCGTCCCACTTGGCTTGATACATGGCGATATCCGCATCGCGCAGCAGATCGCCGGCACACTCGCGATCGCCCGAGGCGACGCCGATGCTGGCGGTCACCTTCAGGGTTGGCGTACCCGCGGCGGCGAGCTTGAAGGGCTGGTCGAGCGCTTCGAGCAGCCGCTCGGCGACCAGCTCAGGTCCAGATGCAAGCAGCAACTCGTTGGCGATCACGATGAACTCGTCGCCGCCGAGGCGCCCGACGGCGTCGGACTCGCGAACCGCGGCGGTCAGGCGCGCCCCAACGGCCTGCAACAGCTCATCGCCCGCGGCGTGACCGAGCGAGTCGTTGATCGCCTTGAAGTTGTCGAGGTCGATAAACAGCGCTGCCAGTGGCGCTTTGTCGCGACGTGCACGGACCATCAGCTGTTCGACGCGGTCGAGGATCAGCGTGCGGTTGGGCAGGCCGGTCAGCGAGTCGTGGGTGGCGAGGAAGGAGAGCTCGCGCTGGCGGCGGCCGAGCTCCTCGTCGGCGTGCTGGCGCTCGGACTCGAAGGACTCGCACATGCGCACGAGCGTCACGTTGAGGCTGCGTTGGAGCATCGCCATCGCATGAGCTAGCACGGCCGGCGAGAGCTCGAGCTCGGCGGCGCACTCGGTGAGCACCTCGCCCGCGGCGTCGCACCAGCGCAGGCAGCGCTTTGTCACCTCGTTGAGAGGCGCGGCGCGCTGGGAGGCGAGCTGGCCAAAGATCTGCCAGGACTCCTGTCCCACCTCGCGGGCGACCTCGGTGCCCTCGCCCGCCATCCAGCGCGCGACGGCGACCGTCGACACAGCGCCCACACGGGCAAAACGCTCCTCGACTGATGCCTCTAGGCGGCACTCCGATTCGCCGGTTCGCCGGAGCATGGAGCTGACAACGTCATCGGTGCGCGCGTTCAGGGCGAGGCCGAGGCTGCGCAGATCATTGATCGCAACTGGTGCAGATTGTGACATCAGGATTGCTGATCGACACCTGAAAGCCAATTCTTAACACTTGATAAATTACACATGGACGTCTACAAAATTCCAAATGCGTAGACGCGTTCTGCTGCCGTCTTGCGACTGTATAAAGGCTGTCAGCAGCTGGGAATCGATGTAGCGCGAATCTGAGCGCTGGTGGTGTTGCGTACGGTCGTGGCGCGTGCATATTCGAGCCCGATCAACTGACGTAGCTTGACGCTGCGCCACAGCTTGCAGACGGGTGTTTCCTGGGTGACGATCGCGCCCGCGGGCAGTGCGGTGCCGCCGAGCAGGTCGATGCGTTGCATATCGCTCATCGTCGTGGGATAGGTCACCTGATAGGCGATGATGCGCCCCGCCGCGTTGGAGGTCACAAACGTGTAGAGCGTTTCCTGTGCCAGCGCTTCGTGGGTGCCGCTGCCGTGGGCCGCCTGGAAGCTGGCACGCGTGGCCCCCAGCCCCGGCAGAGGTGCAGGCGGCGCGTTCGTGCGCCGCGTGGTCGTGGCGGGGGCATGACTCGAGCCACATCCACCGAGCACCGAGAGCGACAGCAGCAGCGCCGCCGGCAAGCCCCTCCGCATCGATCGTCCGTTCACCCTCGCCCTCTCGTGTTTCCGTATGTGGGCTTGAGAATAGCCGCGAGCGCCAGAGTCGGCGATCGTCGCGCTACAGCGACGCTGTCCTTCGCGAGATGCGGGTCAGCTCGCCAACGAGCGCCTCGACGGAGCGCTCGAGCTGCTTGATCGTCGCGGCGTCGACTCGCTCCAGGCCGACCATGCGGTTGACCCAGGTGTTGATCTCGCGATGGCTACGCCGATCGCGACGACTGAGTTCGCTGACGAGGCGGCTTCGCTCCAGGCGCAGTTGCGCGCGGCGCTCGAACGCGGCGAGGGGAGCCTCGGGGGCATTTGGGGCAGGAGTCGCCTCCGCGGGTGCGGAGGGCCGCGACGGCGCTCCGAAGAGCGTCATCTGCGCGGCGAACTCGGCACTCAACGGCACGAACTCAGCGCTTGGCGACGGCTCGCTCGCGCGCCGCTCGCGTGGCTCCTGCCAGCCCTCGTCGGTCTCCTCGCGACGCAGCGCGTGGCGTAGCTCCGATTCGACCTCCGCGGCGTGGCTGCGCAGTGTCTGATCGGCAGGCAGGTACACCCAGCTCGGCTCGCAGGCCATCCCTGCCACGGTGCGCACGAAGCGCCCGACGATCTGGCGGAAGATCAGCGGGGTCTTCGCGGCTGTGGCATACACGCCGACGCGTAGGCGAGGAATGTCGACGCCCTCAGAGACCATGTTCACCGCCACGATCCACGGCTCGCGCGAGCTTCGAAACGCCGCGAGCTTGCGTGCGGCGGCGGCCTCGGTGTGGAGCACGATCACGGGCGCCTGCCCGGTCACCTCGCCAAGCAGCTTGGCGATCCGTCGGGCGTGCGTGCCATCGGCGGCGACCGCGAGCGCACCGGCGTCGCGGTGGCCCGCTGCGCGTAGCTCGCGCAGCTTGGCGTCCGCCTCGCGCAGGATGCGGGGCAGGCCGTCGGGCAGCTCGGTCGAGATCGCGGTCCGGTAGCGGCGGCTGGCCTCGCGCGGTGTCAGCACGGTCTCGAAGGAGGATTCGATCACGTCGTCGCCGCTGCGCCAGGAGAGCGTGCCGTCGAAGGTGACAAACGCCACCGGGCGGCAGATCCCGTCGGCCACAGCCTCGGCGTAGGTGTAGGAGACGTCCGGGAGGACCAGGCCATCCGTGTCGTAGCGGACACCGGGAATCGGTGTGGCGTCGGAGCGAAATGGGGTGCCCGACAGCAGCAGCCAGCGGGGGGCGGCGGCGAACGCGTGGCGAAAGCTCGTGCCCCAGGCGAGATCTTCGCCGAGATGGTGGGCCTCATCGACGACGACGAGTGTGTCGGCAGAGACCTGTGCCGCCCAGCCGCGCGGATCGCTCGCCACGCGCGCATAGGTCACCGCGACGCCGTCGAAGTCGCGTGGTGGCTGTGGGCCGGCGGCGTCGGGCTGGAGCTGGACGCCGAGCTGGGCCGCGGCCGATGCCCACTGGCGCGTGAGCGGCGTCGTGGGGCAGAGCACCGCGACGCGTCTGACGGCGCGCTGCGCGAGCAGCCGAGCAGCTGAGCTCGAGCGCCGGTCGCGTCTTGCCGGCGCCGGGGGCGGCGGAGATCAGGAAGGGGCCATCCTGCCACGAGGCGAGCCGGTCGAGGGCGTGGTGCTGCCAGGCCCGCAGGGATGTCGAGGAGGAGCGCGTCAAAGAGCCCGGCATCCTGCGGCAAGGCACGGACGGATCGGACCGGCCACCCGGATTGCCGCTTGAGCACTGACTTTCGAGTGCTGAGCGGGCTACTCGCGCGATGCAGCGGGAGGGCCCCGATGCGCGAGCGGGGAATTGCCGTCGCCGGGGTCGGGAAGGCTCGCGGACCAGTTCTTCAAGAAACTCTCGGTCGCGGCGACGCCGAGCGGGCGCGCAAACAGAAAGCCTTGGCCGTTGTCGCAGCGCTCGTCCTTGAGCAGCGAGAGCTCGCGTTGCTGTTCGATCCCCTCGGCGAAGGTCTTGATCGAGAGCGCCTTGCCGAGCTGCACCAGCGTGCGCAGGAGGGTCTCGCCCTCCTGGTTGTGGCTCAGCCCGGAAATGAAGGAGCGGTCGATCTTCAGGGCATCGACGGGAAAGCGCTGGAGGTGGGCGAGCGAGGAATAGCCGGTGCCGAAGTCGTCGATCGCGATGCCCACACCCAGCTCCTTGACTTCTGCGAGTCGCTGCGCGGTCTCCTCGATGTTGCGCATCAGCGTGGTCTCGGTGATCTCGATCGTCAGCGAGGTCGGATCCAGCGTGCTTGTGCGCAGCGCTTCGCGTATGTCCTCGATCAGCTCGTCGGTGTCGAGTTGACGGCCGGAGACGTTGACGGCGATCGCGATCGGATATCCGAGGTCGCGCCAGGCGGCGGCCTGGGCGCAGGCTGCGTTGAGTACCCACCTGCCGATCTCGGTGATCAGCCCTGTCTGCTCGAGCATCGGGATGAAGTCGTCGGGCTGGACCTCTCCGCGCGTGGGGTGATTCCAGCGGATCAGCGCCTCGAGGCCGGTGGGACTCATCTCGCCGAGGTCGAACGTCGGTTGGTAGACGAGGAAGAACTCGTCTTTTTCGAGCGCTTCGCGCAGGTCCATCTCGAGCTCCATGTTGTGCTGCATCGCGTCCTGCATGCCAGTCTCGAAGATCGCGTAGCGGTTCTTGCCGTCCCACTTGGCGCGGTACATGGCGATGTCGGCGTCGCGTAGTACCTCTTCGGCGGACATGCCATCCGCGGTCGCGATGCCGACGCTCGCTGTGACGCTGACGCGTGTCTGTCCGTCGCTTCCGAGATTGAAGGGATGTTGGAATGCGCTCAGCAGGCGCTCGGCGATCAGCTCGGGCCCGGCGGCGAGGGATAGGTCTTCGGAGATCACCACGAACTCATCGCCGCCGAGCCGTCCCAGCGCATCGACGTCGCGCACGACGCCCTCCAAGCGCGCCGAGACGGCGCGGAGCAGCTCATCGCCGGCGCTGTGGCCGAGCGTGTCGTTGATGCTCTTGAAGTTGTCGATGTCAATAAACAGCGCTGCCACGGGCTTCTGGTTGCGACGTGAGCGCGCGAGCATCTGCTCGACGCGATCGAGGATCAGCGTGCGGTTTGGCAGACCTGTGAGCGGGTCGTGTGTGGCGAGAAACGCGAGCTCGTCCTCGCGGCGCTTGAGCTCTTCGTCTGTGCGCCGGCGCTCGAGCTCGAAGCACTCGCACATGCGCACGAGGCTGAACTCGAGGCTCAACTGCAGGATATTGAGAGCTTCCGCGAGTGTCTCGCTGGAGAGCGAGAGCTCCGTCGTCCCGCGGTGCAGGATCTCGGCCATCGAGTCGCGCCAGCACAGGCACCGTCGCGTCACCTCGTTCAGCGAAGCGGCTCGGTGCGCAGCCAGCTCGCCGAAGATCTCCCAGGTTTCCTGTCCGGCTTCACGTGCGACCTCAAGACCCTCGCCGGCCATCCAGCGTGCAACCGCGATCGTCGAGCTGCGGCTAATCCGTTCAAAGCTGTCCTGGACGACCGCGTCCACCTCGTGATCGGGGCCGGAGGTGCGGCCCACGGTCAGCTCGAGGACGGTCTCGGTGTGTTGCTTGAGTAGTGCGCCGAGCAGGCGGAGCTGCGCGGGTGAATGCTCGACGGGGCCAGTCGGTGGAACCGGAACGCGCATCGCGACCTTCCTCTCACAGCACTTGAACGACTTCCAAACCTTGGCATCGGCCGTATATGTCTGTTCCATGAGGCCGAACGGCTAGTACTAAACGGGGCATATGGTTGATAACAAGGAGACAGTTATGTACCTCATGCAACAGGAGAGGCGGCGTAGGACAGCTGGTCGAGCGGTGTTCCTCGGGCTGCCTGCGACCGCTGCCCGCGAGGCGATCCGCCTCGAAGCGTCCGATTTAGGAGTGAGCGGTTGCCGCACTTTCCCGATGTCCTGCTCGGGCTGACCAGTGTCTCGGCCGTTGGCTACGTCGGGCGCAAGGCGCTCAATCCGTCCGGCAAGGCCACCGCAAAGCAGCCCCGTGACGGACAGCAAACCTCCCGAAATCACGATCGCGGTTACGGGTCTCCTACCAGCCGAACAGACAGATGTCGCGATGTGGGTTCGGTTCGGAGAAGACGATAAGGGTCTCACAAAATCCGTCGATGTGAGCGGAGGGAGCGCGACACTTCAGATCCCCGCCTTCGAACCCGCCGTAAAACCGCCTCCCGGTACCGAAGTGCCCGTGACCGTCACCACCGCCGCGGGAGCGGTCATAGCGGCCGGGAATTACACGTATTAGTTTCGGGACGGAAAACTGGCTACCTCCTCCGGAGCGAGGGCTCAAGTACCTGCTCGCCGTAGCTCATGGCGGCCGAGTTGAGGACGGTGGTATTGCATGCGGTGCGTGGCTCACAATGCGACGCGGTCACGGTGTCCATCGGGGCCGGACCCTCCGATGACCGAACCGAGCGCGAGGTCAGAGGCGCGAGCTTGGCTCTTGCAATTCGTCCGAGGCGGCAGCGGGTTTGCGAACTGCGTCGCGCCTCGTTGCAGCGGAAAAGCGCGGTGTGGCCGGTGGCTTGCCGCACCTGCGATGCGGTGCGGATTAGCGACGTAGCTCTGCCTGTAGCCGGGTTGCGAGGCGTACGGAGGCGTCGATCTCGACTTGGCGGATTGAGACGCTCTCGACGCTGACCCCGAATGGGACGCCGACGCGCCGGCAGAATGCGATCAGCTCGACGGCCGTAGCGACGGCTTGGTCGTAGGACGCTTCTAGGGTGTCCTCCGCGTGGCGCAGCTCGTTCTCGATCCAGCGCGGCACATCGACACCGAGCCACTGAACGAAGTCCAGTGTCTTCACCGACCCGCAGACCGAGAACGTAAAGACGATCGGCGCCGGCTTGAGGCCACGAGCGGCGCACTCGTAGTGATAGTCGGAGACCAGGTCCTTCGCAGCGTTGACGTCATAGACGATCTGGGTGACAAAGAACGAACAACCCGCAGCCTGCTTCGCGAGCAGACGGAGGTGCTCCGCGCCTCCGCGTGCGTGGCGCTCTGGGATCGCCACACCTCCGAGCAGGAGATCCGGGCGCACCTCACTCCGTAGTTCGTAGGCCCGCGGCAGAGAGGTTGCGACCGGCTTTGCACGCGACGACGCACCGACGAACACCGACAGCGCCTGGGTTGGGGCCTGTTCGCTGAGCCACGACTGAAGCTGTTGCTCTGGGTACTTGCTGACAGCGCGGTACACGATTGCGGGTACCTCCAAGCCGACGAGATCGCGAGCGAGGTAGTCGGCGGGGTCCATCGTGGGCAGGAACGGAAAGGGTCGTTCCTCGGGATTGCGGTCGCTCTCGTCATCAATGTCGTAGAGCACGAGGCCGTCGATGCCCACGGGGCGCAGGCGCTCGAGCGTCTTCGCGGCGATCTGACGGGCGTGATCCGGCTCTGTCGTCAGGCGCGGTGGCGTCAGCGCGAAGAGCAAGAACTCACCCGTCCCCTCCGCAATGCGCCGCTGCAGATCCACGCGCCGAAGCGTAGCCAAGCGCCTGTGCACTACGACTTGACGAGCGCTCATCGTCCGTTACGCAACTCTCGTCTCGCCGACTTGCACGCCTGCTCGCGCCCACAAGCAGAGAGCTGACCTACGGGATCAACGGGAGCCCCCGAACCCGGACCCGGTCCGGTTCAACGACAACGATGCTGCCGTTGGCCAGATCGCGCTCGATTGCCCCAAGATTGGCGAGCATCTCTCCGATTGCTGCTCGGGTCGTCGTTGTCTGCCGTGGCGAAACAACATAACCGAGGGTGATCGCTCACGGCGCAAGGCGAGTAGCGTCTCAAAGTCCGTGTCCGCGGAGATCGACCACACGTTGCTCTTACTGTGACTGACGGAAGCGGAGCGGTGCCCGTGCTCGCCCCTGGGCAGCCTCAGCTCCGCGGTTCCCGCGCGGGGCTCATGCACGATCAGCGGAGGATCGGTGTCGTGTAGTCTACTGTGACGCGGTGCTCCTGGAGGCCTTTAGGGGTCTCTGCAGACGCCTAGCCGTCCGTCACCATCCGCTTGACTGGTGCCACTACTGTAACCATGAGACCCCCTGTGACCGGCGTTGCCAGTCAGATCGACTTTCGGCTGCGGGTCGGAGTGACCGGGCATCGTGAACTGAGCGACGTTCCCAAACTGGAGCAAGCGGTGGTATCGGTCCTCGACCAGGTGGCCAGCAAGGTGAGGACCAGGCACACGCCACTGATCTACAGGGTGGTCTCGCCACTCGCGGAGGGCGCAGATCGTCTGGTCGCGCGTACTGTGCTCAAGCGGGACGAGTCCGCCGATCTCGTCGCCCCGCTTCCGTTCTCTAAGGATCGCTATCTGAAGGACTTCGAGACCCACGACTCGAAAACTGAGTTCAATCATTTTATTCAGGATCTACCTAAATCACACATATGGGTGAGCGCCAGTCAGGGTCTCTCTGATGAGGAGTGCTACAGACTGGTCGGTCACGATGTGGTCGACCATTCGGACGTACTGATTGCATTGTGGGATGGCCTGCCGGCGAGAGGGGCTGGAGGTACGGCGTCAATCATCTGCTATGCCCGCGGCAGCGCTCGAACAAGAGAGTCATTCGTGCGCCGGATGACGACTCCACGGCACCAGCGGGTCAACCATGCTGATCTGGGCGCGCGTCGGCTCCCAGTCTATGTGATTCGCACTGATATCCCGGGCAAGATCGAAGAGAACTTCGAGGATCGGGATTGGCACGACGTGCGCGCAGCCTACCTGGAGCTCGATCACTTCAACCGCTTCCGGCCACCTCGACGAGCAGCGCAGCAAAACATGGCGAGGAGTCGGGAGAACCTATACAAGCCGCTCGACAAGTTGATCGAGAACGGAGCGGGACTGGCTGAGGTGGAGCACGCCGAGGCGATCACGAGGTCCCTGGAGGAATGGGTCCTGTCTGCTTTCAGCAGAGCAGACACCGGAGCCAAACGCTTCCGCAATTACGTTGTGGCCGTAGGTGTTGGTACCGCGACCCTTGCTGCGGCCGCCGTCGCCGTCGCGGCGGCACACGCGGTGCTCGCACCCCACACCGAGATCCTCACTTGGCTCGAGGTAACATTCATGGCGGCGATAGTGATAGGTCGTATCTATGTAGCGCGCTGGCATGCACATCGACGTTGGGTTGCCCTTCGCGCGGTAGCCGAGAAACTTCGAGAAATGCCAGTCATGGCGGTGGCGGACCTCGATTGCTGTCTCGTGGGGAGCGGTGGCGGACCGGACGAGATTGAGAATGCTCGACCGCCCATCGTTCAGTTGGAGTGGTATCGCCGGGCGGTCGATGAGGTGTGGAAGCGCCGGCCGCCCATCGAGCTTGCGGGCAGCGACCTCGCCTGGCTGCGGAGCCTGATCGTCGACACGTGGATCGGGGACCAGATTGAGTATCACGAACGACGCAGCAAGCAGCACCGGCATTGGCACAACCTGCTTCGAGGTGGGGTCTTTGTGGTGTTTGCCGGGACCGTGGTTTGCGCGTTGCTGCACCTGTTGCACGTGGCGGGCGAGGCAGCTGTCTTTTTCACGATCACGCTTCCCGCCCTCGGTGCGGCGCTGAGCTACATCGAGGCGCATCGTGAGCACGTCCGCCATGCGGAGCGCTACCGCTGGACACGTGACAAGCTAAGCGAGTTGGAGCGGCGCGGCAGCGAGGCGAGGAGCCTGGGCCAGTTGCAGTCGGTCGCGCACGACACGTGGCGGCTCATGAATACCGAGAACGCCGACTGGGCCGAGGTCATGTCGATACATGACATCGAGCTCTCCGCCTAGGCCAAAGGCCAGCTACCTTGCGCGCGACCACCACTCGCATCAGCGGTGATCGGGACGAGCCGCAAACGGAGCGCGTCAACCGGTACGACGCATTTATTTCATACGCGCGGGCGGACAATATGGCTGCGAGCGGCTTCTCGATCGATCGCCTGCGAGATCGATTGCATGCTGACGGCCACGATGTGTGGGTGGACGTCGAAGAGATACCTGGTGGCGCGATATGGCGAGAAAGAGTCAGGCGGGGGATCGAGGCGTGCAATGCGTTCATCTTCATCGTCACACCCACCTCGGTCGAATCTGAGTATTGTCGTCAGGAGCTCGAGGACGCGTTCGCGCTGCACAAGCTGATTGTTCCCGTTCTCTTTTGCGATGTCGACCCGAAGGCCTTGCCCCCGGCGCTGGCTGAGGTCGAGTGGGTGTTCCTGCGGGAGGGCGATGATGAGGAACTCGGAGTACGGAGGCTAACGGAGGCGCTCGGGACCGATCTCGAGTGGCGCGATCAGCACACGCGCGTTGCCGGGCGCGCACGTGAATGGCTCGACAGCGGGCGTGACGACAGCTATCTGCTGCGGGGCGCCGACCTGCGCGCCGCCGAGTCATGGCACGCGCGGCAGGGGGGACATCGTGAGGCACCCACGCGTGAGCAAGGCGAGTACATCGCACGCAGCCGGCATGCCGCGAGTCGACGACAGCGCGCACTGGTCGCTGGGTTGACGGTGGGCTTTGTCGTCGCGGTCGGATTGGCAGTATTTGCGCTGATCCAGCGTCAGGACGCGATCGCCAACCAGCACATAGCGGAGTCGCGCGCGCTGGCGGCCGAGGCAGTGTCGCAACTGGACGCGGACCCTGAGCTTGCTGTGCTGCTGGCACTGGACGCAGTCAAAGCGAAACAGACGCCGGAGGCGGTTCTCGCGCTCCGTCAAGCCGTCGGGGCCGACCAACTACGTAGGGTCCTCCTCAGCAATGGGGGACGGGTATGGGCGGTGAAGTTCGACCCGACTAACCCCGACATCCTCGCGAGCGCCAGCGACGACGGGAGTGTGCGCCTGTGGGATGTATTGACAGGCCGCCGGATGGTGCTTTGGCACGGCGGCTCCACTCACCCCCACTACTACCGGAGCACAAGCAAGGTCGATTTCGCGGGCGCCTCTGACCTCGCTTTCAACGCACGGGGCACACTGCTTGCACAAGGATTTCTGGACGGCACGGTACACGTCTGGAGTCTACGAACGCTACGGCCCGCCCTGCCGGTACTGACAGTCCCACACCGGGCCCAGGTGCTCAGCGTCAGCTTTCATGGCAGCTCGCTGGTCGCCTCAACCGCGGCGGGACAGGCAGTCGAATGGTCGACGGAGACCGGCTCCGTTGTGACCGTGACTCTGGCCTATTCCCATCCCCTCGATCTTGTCAACTTCAGCCCAGACGGGAACAGCAACGTCCAAGCATTCGATGATGGACTGATCGCCCTCAATCGCGGCAACTCGTACGTTGTGATCGGCGGAGACTACCGCGATACACCGTCCGTCGCGGCATTCAGCCCCAATGGCAAGCGAATCGTGGCGGCGTGGAATGATGGTGGGGCGCGCCTATGGACTTCCAGTGGGCATCCGGTAGCGACTCTCGCGATCACAGATCCGAGCCAGTCATTCACTGGGAGTCATATCGAGACGGCGGCTTTCAGCCCCGACAGCACCCTTGTTGCGGTCGGCTACTTCTCGGGCACAATCGGCATATTCGACACTGATAGCGGTCGCTTGATAAGTATCATTCATTCGTCGAGCACATCTCCAGCAGACAGCCTCGCGTTCGTCTCGCCGGTTGACTACCTGGTGGCCGCTTCTCTCGACGGAACGACGCGACTGTGGAATCCGTACACAGGGCAGCAGCTTGCGCTGCTCGCGGATGGGCAGACGCCGGTTATTGGCATGGCCATCAGTGCTGATGGTACTCGGTTGGCGACGGGGTACTACGACGGCACAGTGCGGATCTGGGAGCCCCTGCCGGGGCACGCCCTGTACAACGAGTCGCTCCTCAACTCGGGAGGCTTCCCTGCCGCGCCCACACCGGACCGACGGTCGATTGTTGCTTCGAATCGGGGCACGCTGGTGCTTCGCGATGTGGCGTCTGCTCGCCCAATCTATTCCCTCGGCTCTTTTCCCGACCTTGCGGGCGCCCCGTTCTTCAGTGCGCGCAGGAACTTGGTCGCGATCCCCCAGACGTCAGGGATTACGGTCGAGACCCTCGATGGGTCGCGCCGTATCAGCCTTGCGGAAAGTCCGTTTGCGAGCAACTTCGCCTCATCCATCTGGCAGACCGCATCATACGATCCCGATGGGTCTCGTTTGGTAGCGCCCACCGCGGGCGGTGGGATCTCGGTTTGGAGTACGTCCACCGGACGGATCCTCTGGAGTTTTAGGCCCAAAGGCACCAATATCCGGCAAGCTCTGTTCAGCCCCGACGGACGGCTGATCGCCTCAGCTGGCACCAACGGGGTCAGCTACCTGCTACCTGCCGACGGCCATGGACAGCCACTGATCCTCAGAAGCCATGACACCAGCCCAATGGCGATGGCGCTGCGAGGCCGGGGCGACATCGCGTTCAGCCCCGACGGCCGGTTGCTCGCCACTGCCGAGCTGGGCGTGCAGCTCTGGAACACACGAACGGGCCGGCAGGTCGGACCAGGCCTTCCCGACGACGGCATTTTCGTGGCGTTTGCGCCAGATGGACACTCGCTGGTGACAGACAAGAGCGGAGCCGGAGTAACCGTCGTAGTTCCGGTCAGCGACACAGGGTTCCGCGGATCCGCGGAGCAGTTTCCGACCGGCGACGCTGTTGACGCCGCCTTTGCGCCGGGCAATCAACTGATCGTCGGGAGTCTGTTGGGAGGCGTCACCATGTACGACATACGCACCGGCGAGATCGTCGAACGCTTCGGTGCTGCCCATACGACCTTCGGCATCGATTTCGGCTCGCAAGCGCTTCTGAGCTGGTCTTCGAGCGGCTCAACTCTCTACGCGTGCGACGCGTGCGGGTCGGCGGCCCAGGTTGAGAGAACCGCCAACTCCCTACTTGTAAGGCACTTGACTCCAGCTGAGCTCAAGCGGTATGTCCGTGGCGCTTAGTGGCGCAGGTTTGTAGGTACTGAGTAGGTTGGTTGCTCGTTGAGGCGAGCGATCGGGAGCTTGTGGCTGAGGGCTGAGTGTCGTCGTTGATGGTTGTAGTGCCAGAGCCATCCGTCAGGGCTGTGGTGCGCTCTGCGCTTCTTGACGTCGATATGGATCAGCTCGCCCGGTAATTACTACGAGGACGCGACCTTATGGCCCGGTCCGCAGTCGCCAGCTCACCCGCTTCGCTAGAGTTCACAGGTCATTCGGGTGCCCCGGGCGAAATGGTCTTTGCCAAAGTGTTTCACGGCAGCACGGTTGCGCCGCCTGGATAATTCGCCATGGTATGCCACGGGCTGGCGGTTGGCCCGTGGAGCTCCGCCACTTGGTCGCCGAGCTCGGTCTGGCAAGATGTCGAGCGGTGCGGTTAGGCTGGCAGGATCAATGATTAGGTCGCTGAAAGCCACGCGTCTCGAGGATCAGCTTCGCAGCGAGAAGACGCTAGACGGTGACGCGCCGCGCAGAGCCTGGCAGCGGCCGAGTCGCCTCGAGATTGTGCTGACTCCGGAGCGGCACCCGGGCGGCGACGAGATCGCCGCCCGTATTTCAGGTGACTATCGCCAGGCGCGATTTGTGACAGACAGCAGCTTTTTTGACGGGAGCCTCGACCTACGTATATGGACGGCGTTGGTCTCGGTCCCGGGTCGCGTGCTGGTGCTGCCGCAGGTGCGCCAGGAGATCGCCGGGTGGATCGAGAGCAATCCAGACCATCCAGCCGCCGGGGCAGTGGTCAGCGGGGCGCAATCGGTGGAATTTTGCGACTTCACGCAGTGGGCTCACGACGCCACACGCGCGCTGCACTACTACGTGAACCTGCTGGGGATGCGAAAAAAGGTCTACCGCGCGGCGGAAATCGGGCTGGAAGCCGAACTTGGGCGCGCTCCAACCCTCCTGGAGATCACTCGCGCTAAGCAGGACGCGGTGAACAAGCTGGGTGCGCGTGCCTCACCGCTCGCTCGAAAGGGCGCGCGTGCTGATAACAGCAGCGGCAACTTCTATACCGATGAGGTTCTAACTGTTACTGCGTTTCTGACCGCAATCTACGAGCGCCGAACCACAGTCATCCTGACGCGGGACGAGGACATCTTCGATCAGTTCTACAAGCTCCAGTGGCTTCTCGATAGCCATTATCGCGGCATGCTGTTCGCCGATGCTTATCTCGCCAGTCTCTCGCAGCGTCGGGTGATGTCGATACCACAGGGCCAGCCGTGGAGCGATGTGTTTGCTGACGGCCCGAATCGCCTGGTTTCCCGGTCCGACGCTGATCTGGAAGCAATCCTGCCGCCCGGCGCTCGCGGGATTCAGATCGAGTGCTGGCTTGTGCGGTCAGGCGAGTCTCGGCTTCGGTTCCGCGCGGACGATACGATGCGCCGGCTCTTGACGATCAAGGGCTCCACTGGTGGCCTGAACACTGACCGCCTGCTACCGCGCAACTGCCACATATGGCTCGCTCCGCTGCCCATCCCTGACGATCTTCGAGGCTACGCTGCGCTGGCCGTCGATCGTCGTGTCACGTTCAAGAAAGCAGGCATTGCCATACCCATCCTGGATATTAATCAGGCCATTCTCACCGAGGAACGGCATCAGCGAATTGTTACCGGAAACTTGCTGCTGTGAACTGACATGTCCGCTCTGGTTCCCAGGTTCCAGGGCTCCACGCGATCGGGTCGGCGAACAGCCAGTACAGCCAGTTGCTGTCACGTGCCGACAAGCGGGCGAATCGACACGCTGTGAGCAGAGCATCAAACGTGGGCTGAGGGCCAGTTCGTTGGCGCAGCGACACCCTCGGCCGCGATTCGGTCCAGTCAGCCTGGTGATAGCCGCAATGCTTGGGCTCGCCCAGGAAGCCTTGCTTGCGGCGAGGATGCCCCGTTGCCAGGGGCGCTTCGCACCGAAACGGAGCATGGGCAAAGGGCAGCACCGTAACGGCGACGATCGCAGCCGATTCACGCGGAATCATGGCGGTGTCGTCAGCCGGTGCAACGCCCGTCCGAGATGCGGCGAAGTAGATTCGCAAGCTGAATCACCGAGTCGGCTGAGATCCCAGCGTCTCGCCGGCTCGAGGCTTGAGTGTGCTTGAGCTCTTGCGAAAACTCGATCGTGGCGCGTGCAAGCTTCCGAAGCGACGCGTTCTCAGAGCCGGTTAGCTCCTAGGGCTGTCGGGCCACCTGATGCCGGCTGGCCTCGGCGTAGAGCGGCTCTGGTGCCATGTCGAGGGCGTCCTCGGGCCAGACGATCGTGCCCGCTTCGACCTGGACTCTTGCGAAGCGCGCAGGGTCGCGCAGCGGCTCGAACACGCCCGTCCACTCCTGCTCGCCGAAGCTCACGTCGCCGACCGTCCCGTCCTCAAAGGTCAGGCGCAGCTCATGCTCGCCGATTACCTCGGCGCCTGTGACGTGGACAAGTGGGGGAACTACGGTCACGGGCTCGATGTTAGGGTAGAGGGTCGATCGGCGCGAGGGGCTCATGCAGACGAGCGTGCTCCCAGTTCGCCAGTAGCTCGGCGGAGTGCAGCTGCGCCCACCTGCGGACCAAGCGGAGAGCTCGCGGCGGAAGGCTCCCGGCCAGCACGGAGCCGTCGATTGCTACCGACGCGTATCGCCCTTCGTATTCAGCATGGAAGTGGGCTACGGGATGATCGCGCTCGTTCCAGTACATGCGGATCACGATGCCGTAGAAGGTGCTGGTCCTGGGCATCAGCAGCCACCCGTCAAAGTTGCCGGATCGAGTGAGGGCTGCGGCTGGACGAAGGCGTCCGCGATGAGGTCCGCCTCGCCATGGCGAGGCGCGTAGTGCAGGTACTTCATCTTCGTCTCGATGTCCGCGTGGCCCATCCATGCCTTGAGCTGGAGGATCGACACAGCCGGGTTTGAGATGACCTGCGTGCCGAACGTGTGCCTGAGATCGTGGAAGCGCAGCGGCCGCAGCCCCGCTCGCTCAGCGCGAGCTTGTAGCGGCGGTAGAGCGCCGAGGCGTCGAGGTACTCGCCGAAGGTGCCCGGGAACACGAGATCGTCCTCCTGGTCGCAATGGCCGCGGCTGGCCAGCCGCGCGAGCGCCTCGGCGACCGGGGGCGCCCTCGGCACCGAGCGCGCCTTGCCCGGCTTCGGTGTGCTCAGCGCGCGTTCACTGTAGGAGGCGACGATGCGGATCGTGCGGTGGGTGAATCGCCAGCGCAGCGCAACCAGCTCGCCGCGGCGCAGGCACGTGAAGGCCGCGGTCAGAAAGATCGCTGCGTCCTGCTCTGACTCGGCGGCACGCACCAGCGCGTGGATCTCCTCGGGCGAGAAGACCTCAAGCTCGATCGCGTTATGGCGCTGCGTAGGCTTCTCGACATCGCTGATCGGGTTGCGTGGCAGCTTCCAGACGCGCTTGGCGCGCTTCATCACGCCATGCAGACACGTGAGGATGCGCAGCCGTGTCGCGTTCGCCATCCCGCTCGCTGCGAGCGTCGCCGACCACACTTCGACCTCGTCGGCCGTGATGTCCTCAAGGCGCTGCTCGCCAATTTCGCCCTACGCGGCCCCGGGGCTATACCCCAAACCCGCATTCCAGAGCCAAAAGAGGAGTGCCGGAGGAGGGACTCGAACCCCCGACACGCGGATTATGATTCCGCTGCTCTAACCAGCTGAGCTACTCCGGCCCGGAGGATCGGGGAGTTTAGCCGCCGCGTCGTCCTGAGGGAAGGAGTCGACACAGGCCCCGCAGGGACGGTTAGCCTCGACTCTATGACCCCGCTGATGCTGCTCGCGGTACCGAACGTCTCCGAGGGGCGCTCGGCTGAGACGGTTGGGGCTCTTGGCGACGCTTTCCTCGGCATCGAGCACGCGGGGGCTCGCGCAGCCGGAGAGTCGGGCGCGATCGAGCGCATCCGCCTGCTTGACGTTCACTGCGACCCCGATCACCACCGCTCGGTATTCACGCTCGCCGCGCGGCCTGGCGTGCTTGCCGATGCGGTGCTGCGAGGCGCCGCGGCGACGCGTCGAGCGGATCGATGTGATGGGACGCGGGCAGGATCCGCAGGCGCGCGGGCAGCATCCCCACGTCGGGGCCGTGGACGTGGCCCCGATCGTCTACCTGGAGGCGGCGGCGAGAGGTGCGGCGTGCGCCGAGGCGCTCGTCGTCGCCGACCGCATCGGCAGAGGAGCTCGAGGTGCCGGTCTTCCTCTACGGGGAGCTGACCGGCGAGGATCGCGCTTCCTGGCGCACCCGCGCCGAGCTGCGCCGCGGTGGACTTTCGCGCGCTTGCGGCGACGAATGAGCGAGCGCGCGTCGAGGGAGTCGGGGGCGACTCCGCTGCGGCCGGACTTCGGCCCTCCGCGGCTGCACCCGAGCGCGGGCGCGACGCTCGTGGCGGCCCGCGAGCCGCTTGTCGCCTTCAACCTCCAGCTCGCGCCGCCCGCCACAGTGCAGGACGCGCGCACGATCGCCGCCGCGGTCCGCGAGGGCGGTGAGCGCGGGATGCCGGGCCTGCGCGCGATCGGCGTGGCTCTCCGGGGCGGCGTGGCGCAGGTCTCGATGAACGTCGAGCGGCCGCTGGAGTTGCCGCTCGCGGAGGTCGATCGAGGCGCGTGCGCGCGCTCGCGCCGCTCGCGAGCGCCGAGCTGGTCGGTCTCGCGCCCGCCGCGGCCCTCGAGGGCTTCCCCGAGGATCTGCCGATGCCCGGCTTCGATCCCGCCCGCCATGTGATCGAGAACGCATTAGGCTGCTAGGTATGGCTCAGACCAGACGCAAGCGTCAGACCAAGCATCGCGGCAACGCCGCCGGTGTCGTCGAGTCGCGCGGGCGCACGGGACGCAAGCCGACCGCCGCGGAGAAGAGCGGCAAGCCGCGCGACCTCGCCAGCGAGCGCGAAGCCAAGCTCGACCGACGCGACCGTCCGCCGACGTGGCGCGGCGCTTTCTACACGCGCGATGTTCGCCGCGGTCCTGATGCTGCTCGTCGTGATCATCGTCTTCAACCAGGGCAACCAGGCGATCGCGCTCTTCCCGATCGTGCTGATCATGTACGTGCCGATCAGCTACTACACCGACAAGTGGGTCTACGACCGTCGCCAGCGCAAGAAGGCGCTATCGGGCGGTGGCGGGAAGGCGTCGCGATGAGCGCGCCGGACGTACGCGCCTTCACCGTCGGGCCGGTGCAGGAGAACTGCTACATCGTGCGCGCCGACGGCGGCAGCTACGAGCGCGGTGATCGTCGATCCCGGCGATGAGGCCGAGCGGCTGCTCGAGCGCGGCAGAGGCGCTCGGCGTCGAGATCGAGGCGATCCTGCTCACGCACTGCCACTTCGACCACATCGGCGCCGTCGCGCCCGTCGCTGCGCGCCACCGGCGCCCCCGTCTACTGCCCGCAGATCGAGCGTCCCGTGCTCGCCGACGTGATGAGCTGGGTGCCGCCCGGGTTCGGGCCCTTCGAGAGCTACGAGGCCGACCACACGCTCGCCGGCGGCGAGCGCCTGACGCTCGCCGGGCATCGACTTCGACGGTGCACTTCACCCCGGGTCACAGCCCAGGCCACCTGACCTACGCGCTTGCCGGCGCGCTGCTCTCCGGCGATGTGCTCTTCCAGGGCTCGGTCGGTCGCGTCGATCTTCCCGGCGGCGACTGGGCGACGCTCGAGCGCTCGATCGAGGAGCTGATCGTCGCGCATCCCGCGCGACACGGTCGTCTACCCGGGCCACATGGGCGTGACGACGCTCGGGCGCGAGCTCGAGACCAACCCGTTTCTCAGCGAGCTGCGCGCTCGCCTCCCGCGCGCCGCCGCCACGGCACAGACGCCTGCGCACGGACGTTGAGCGACTCCAAGCTCAAAGCGCCGCGCGGCACCTTCGACGTGCTCGGCGAGCGAGGCCTCCGCGCGCAGCGCGCATCGAGGCCCGCGCCCGCGCGGTCCTCGAGGGCGCGGGCTACGAGCGCATCGAGACGCCCACCTTCGAGGCCACCGAGCTGTTCGCGCGCGGCGTCGGGGAGTCCACCGACATCGTGCGCAAGGAGATGTTCACGCTTCACCGACGCCGCCGGGCGCTCGCTGACGCTGCGCCCCGAGGGCACCGCGCCCGTCTGCCGCGCCTACGTCGAGCACGGCATGCACAAGCGCCGCCAGCCGGTGAAGCTCTGGTACCTGTCGAGCTTCTTCCGCCACGAGCGCGCGCAGGCGGGCCGCTACCGCCAGTTCTGGCAGGTCGGAGCCGAGGCGCTCGGCTCCGAGGACCCCGCCGTCGATGCCGAGTCGATCGTGCTGCTCGCCACGCTGCTCGCGGAGCTGCACGTGCGCGACGTGCGCCTGCGTCTGTCGAGCCTCGGCAGCGCCGAGACGCCGCGGCGAGTACCGCGAGCGCCTGCAGGCGCACCTGCGCGCCAACGAGGAGCAGCCTCTCCGAGCGACGTGCGCGAGCGTATCGAGCTGAACCCGCTGCGCGCCTTCGACTCCGATCATCCCGGGCACGCGCGCGGTGATGGAGAGCGCGCCGCGGCTGCTCGATCACCTCAGCGCAGCAGGACCGCGAGCACTTCGACGAGGTGCGCGCGCTGCTCGACGCCGCGAGCGTCCCCTACGAGATCGACCCGACGCTCGTGCGCGGCCTGGACTACTACACGCGCACCGTCTTCGAGTTCACCTCCGACGCGCTCGGCGCGCAGAGCGGGGTCGGCGGCGGCGGGCGCTACGACGGCCTCGTCGAGCAGCTCGGCGGCCCGCCGACACCGGGAATGGGCTGGGCGGCGGGCATCGAGCGGATCATGCTCGCCGGCGACTCGCGCGCCGCGGCTGCGGCGCCGGTCGAGCTGTTCCTCGCACTCGCAAGACACGGGCGCCGAGCTGCGCCGCACCGCTTTCGCGCTGCTCAGCGAGGCGCGCGCCGCTGGGCTCTCCGCGCAGATGGACCTCGGCGGGCGCTCGCTGAAAGGGCAGCTCGGCCACGCCGGCGCGCTGCGATGCCCGCTTCGTCGCGATCGTCGGCCCGGACGGGGCGACGCTCAAGGACATCCAGGATGGCGGCCAGCAGTCGATCGCCGCGGACGCCGTCGTGCACGCTGTGCTGCGCGCCCACCACAGCCTCTGAGCGCGCCCCGCGGCAAGGCGCAGCCGTCCACGTCAAATCTCGCCGTTCAACTTCTGTGGCCGAGATGCCGAAGTAGGGGGCGATGGCTCAGATTTCCCGCCCATTTCAGATCGCGCTCGGGGCCGTTGCGTTGCTCGGACTCGTGTGGGTCTTCGCGCTACACCGGCCCGCCAGTAGCTCGAGCACGTCCAACTCGCCGGCGGTCCCAGCGGCCTCGCCTGCAACGAAGCACGCTGCATCCAGTGCGGGCAAAGGCGCGGGCGCCTACCACGGCTCCGCCCCCGGGGTTGCGGGCCTGACCGGAGCGATCGCGAAAGCCCACGGAGCCGTCGCCGCTTCCCAGCAGAACGCCAAGCAGCTTGAACAGAAGTCAGCCCAGGCATCGTCCTCGACCGCCGCACCCTCCTCAACGCCGGCGAGCGCCCCCGCGCCACCCGTGCGTAGCGCCTCGCCCACGAAGACGAGTGCCCCGACCCACTCGAGCAGCACATCCACTTCGTCCGGCAAGGCGCCCTCACTCGCACGCGAGCACCTCGTCGAAGATGAGCTCGCTCAGGGTCGCATCGTCGCGCTGCTCTTCTGGAGCAACAAGGGAGCCGACGACGTCGCCGATCGCAGTGCCATCGAGCATCTCGCCAAGCGCGACCACGGGCTTGCTGTGCACGTCGCCGGCGCCGATGAAGTCGCCTCCTTCGGAACGATCACCCGTGGCATCCAGGTGTTCGGCACGCCGACGTTCCTGATCGTCGGCCAGCATGGCAAGACGCAGACGCTGACCGGGCTGCAGGACGCCTACGCGCTCGAGCAGGCCGTGAGCGAAGCGCGCCACCCCCACGCTTAGCCGAACGCATCAGCGCTGGCCTTAGACTCGCTCGTGTGAGCGCGAGCGCCGAGCATCTCCAGAGCCATCTCGAACGCCCGCTCGGGCGCGGGCACTCGCCCGACCGGCGCACTCACCGGCGCCGCCGGCGGCGCCGCCTGCGGCGATCTGATCCGCATCTCTCTCGCCCTCGATCCGCGAGACGGCGAGGGCTCGAGTCGCCGACGCCGGCTTCGACGCAAGCGGCTGCGGCGCGACGATCGCCGCGGGCAGCGCCGTCGTCGGGCTGCTGCGCGGCACGCCGCTGCTCGAGGCCGCGCGAATCGGAGCGGCGGAGATCGTCGCCGAGCTCGGCGGCCTGAGCCCGAGCAAGCGCCACGCCGCCGAGCTGGCCGCCGATGCGCTGCACCGCGCGCTGGGCGCGGCCGCTCGCGAGCAGGCATCGCCTCGCAGCGGCGAGCCGGGCGTGCCCTCGTCGCGATGAGCGGCGGCGTCGACAGCGCCGTCGCCGCGCTGCTCGTCGCGCGAGGACGGCTCCGAGCCGGTCGGCGTCACGCTCGAGCTGTGGTCGGACCCCGAGAACGACGGCGATCTGAGCTGCTGCTCCGCGCAGGCCGTGCGCGGCGCGCGCGAGCTCGCACACAGCCTCGGCATGGCACACCTCTCGATCGACCTGCGCGCCGAGTTTCGCGCCGGCGTGGTCGACGGCTGGCTGGAGGACCACGCCGCGGGACTCACGCCCAACCCGTGCGTGCGCTGCAACGGCAACGTGCGCCTCGACGCGATGCTCGAGCTCGCCGACCGTCTCGGGTCGGAGACACTCGCCACCGGCCACTACGCGCGCGTCGCGGAGGCGCCCGCGCAGCCGCTGCTGCGCACGGCCGCTGACCTCGCCAAGGACCAGAGCTACGTGCTCTGCGGGCTCGCCGAGAGTTCGCTCGCGCGCCTGCGCTTCCCGCTCGGGGAGCTGCACAAGCCGGAGGTTCGCGAGCTCGCCGAGCGCGCCGGGCTGGCGGTCGCGCGCAAGCGCGACTCCCAGGACCTCTGCTTCCTGGCCGGCACTCGCCACAGCGCCTTCCTGGAGCGCCACGGCGGCCTCGGCAGCGCGCCCGGGCGCGATCCTCGACGAGGCCGGTCGCACGCTCGGCGAGCACACCGGCGCGCACGCCTACACCGTCGGGCAGCGCCACGGCCTCGGCATCTCCGCGCGCGCGCCGCTGTACGTGCTCGCGACCGACGCGCATCGCCAACACCGTCACGGTCGGCCCCCGCGAGCGGCTGCTGGCGCGAAAGCTGATCGTCGACGGTGCGGTGCTGCACCGCGACGGCGAGCTGCGTCGACGGCGTGCGCGTGCGCGCGCACGGACGCCGCTTCGCCTGCCGCGTGCCCGAGGAGCCACCGCGCCGGGGCGCCACCGCACGCGCTCGTGCTCGAGCTCGCCGAGCCGGCCGAGCGCACCGCCCCCGGCCAGATCGCCTGCCTGTACCGCGGCGAGGTCGTCGTCGGCTACGGCACGATCGCTGCCTAGCGCCGAGCACGCGGCCTAAGATGCCCTCCAGCATGACCTCCGACGAGATCCGCGAGCGCTACCTGAGCTTCTTCGAGGAGCGCGGTCACACGGCGCATCCCCTCGGCTTCGCTGGTGCCCTCCGCGCACGATCCCTCGGCGCTGCTGACGGTCGCCGGCATGCATCCGCTGAAGCCCTACTTCCTCGGCCAGCGAGACGCCGCCCGCGCCGCGCCTGACGAGCTGCCAGAAGGTCTTTCGCACGGTCGACATCGACAACGTCGGCAACACCGCGCGCCATCTCACCTTCTTTGAGATGCTCGGCAACTTCTCCTTCGGCGACTACTTCAAGCACGAGGCGATCGCGCTCGCCTGGGAGCTCTCGCGCGAGGTCTTCGGCTTCCCCGAGAGCGACATCTGGGTGACGGTCTTCGAAGGCGACGAGGGGCTCGGCCTCGGCCCCGACGAGGAGGCGATCGCAGCGCTGGCTGGAGCTCGGCGTCCCGCGCCGAGCGGATCGTGCGCTGTCCGCGCTCGGAGAACTTCTGGCAGGCCGGGCCGTCCGGTCCCTGCGGTCCCTGCTCGGAGCTCTACATCGACCGCGGCCTGCGACTACGGCGCGCCCGAGGACCTTCCGGGCGGCGAGAACGAGCGCTTCCTCGAGTACTGGAACCTCGTCTTCATGCAGTACGACCAGCAGCCCGGCGGGAGCGGATCCAACGGCGCGAGCGCGCTCTGAAGCCACTGCCGGCCAACAACATCGACACGGGCCTCGGCCTGAACCGCATGGCGGCGATCCTGCAGGGCAAGGAGTCGGTGTTCGAGACCGACCAGTTCCAGCCGCTGATCGAGCTCGGCGAGGAGCTCTCCGGCCGCGCGCTACGGCGAGGACTTCGAGACCGACCGCGCGCTGCGCATCCTCGCCGACCACGCCCGCGCGATGACCTTCCTGACCGCCGACGGCGTCGTGCCCTCCAACGAGGATCGCGGCTACGTGCTGCGCCGCGTGATGCGCCGCGCGATCCAGCAGGGCCGCGCGCTCGAGCTCGCGCCGGGCTTCCTCGCGCGCTACGCCGCGCGCGTGCGCGAGCTGATGGGCGGCGCCTACCCCGAGCTGCACGAGCAGGCCGACGCGACCGACATGTGGCTCGCCGCCGAGGAGGAGGGCTTCGGTCGCACGCTCGCGCAGGGCATGAGCACGCTGCGCGCGCACATCGAGCAGGCCCGCGCGCGCGAGGAGCGTCTCACGTCGCCAGCCGCCGAGGTCTTTCGCCTGCACGACACCTTCGGCTTCCCCTACGAGATGACGAGCGAGCTGCTCGCCGAGGAGGGACTCTCGATCGAGGGCGACTTCGAGAGCCTGATGGAGCGAGCAGCGCGCGCGCGGCCGCGCGGCGAGCGTCGGCGCGGGAGTCGCCGCTAGCCGCCTGGGCGCGGGCGACGACGCCCTGCTAGCGCAGCTGACCGACGAGGCGGGCTTCACGACACGCTTCACCGGCTATGAGACCGAGGAGCAGGCAGACGACGGTCGGGCGCCGCTCGCGAGCTCGCGGGGCGCCGAGGGATGCTGACGCCGCGAACGGGCATCGCTACCTGGTGAAGCTCGCCGAGTCGCCCTTCTACGCCGCCGGCGGCGGCCAGGTCGCCGACGCGGGCACGATCGAATGCGAGCGACGGCGACTGTCGCGCGCGCGGTCGACGGACGTCTTCCGCCGTCGGCGAGGACCAGCTCGTCGAAGTGCAGCTCGAGCAGGGCACGCTGCGAGGTGGGCGAGCAGGTGCGCGCCCGCGTCGATCGCGCGACCCGCCACGCGACCGAGTGCAACCACACCGCCACCCATCTCCTGCAGGCCGCGCTGCGCGAGCGCGTCGGCAGCCACGTGCGCCAGGCCGGCTCCTACGTCGGTCCCGACAAGCTGCGCTTCGACTTCAGCCACGGCCAGGGGCTGAGCGCCGAGGAGCTGCGCGACGTCGAGGATCGCGTCAACGAGTGGATCGCCCGCAACGACCCCGTGCGGCCGATCACGACGACGCTCGACGAGGCGCGACGCGCTCGGTGCGATGGCGCTGTTCGGCGAGAAGTACGGCGAGGTCGTGCGCATGGTCGCAGATCGGCGAGGGCGAGTACTCGCGCGAGCTCTGCGGCGGCACCCACGTGCGCACGACCGCCGAGATCGGGCCGTTCCGGATCATCAGCGAGACCTCGAGCTCGGCCAACGTGCGGCGCATCGAGGCCGTCACCGGCCCCGCCGCGGTCGAGCTGCTGCGCGAACACGACCGCCTGCTCGATCGAGATCGCCACACAGCTGCGAGGACGCCCAGAGGAGGCGCCGGCGCCGTGCGTGCGCTGGCCGCCGAGCGCAAACGGCTGGAGAAGGAGCTCAAGCAAGGCGGCGGTGCTCGGAGCGGGGCGGTGTGGACATCGAGCGGCTGGCGGGCGCGGCCGAGCAGATCGACGGCGCGCCCGTGCTCACGCGCGGTCGTCGAGGTCGCCGACGCGAAGGCGCTGCTCGAGACGCGTCGACCACCTCAAGGGACGGCTCGCGGGACGCGGCGATCCTGCTCGGCGCGGCCTGCGACGGCCGCGTGCACCTGGTCGCGAGCGTCGCTCCCGCGCTCGTGCAGCGCGGCGTCAAGGCGGGCGCGATCGTCAAGGCGGCCGCCGAGATCGTGGGCGGCGGCGGAGGGGGACGCGACACGATGGCACAGGCCGGCGGTCGCGACCCGGAGAAGCTGGACGCCGCGATCGACGCCGCCCGCGCCGCGATCGCCGCGGCGCTCGCGAGCTGATGCGCGCGACCCTTCCGCCTCTTGCTCTGCCTGCGTACGCGCGCTGAGTCGCGGTGAGGGTGCTCGCGCTCGACTACGGAAGCGCCCGCTGCGGCTGTGCCGTCAGCGACCCCACGGGCACGATCGTCACGCCGCTGGAGGTTGTCGAGCGGCCCGCCAGCAAGCGCGGCATGGCGCGCCTGCTCGCGCTCGTGCGCGAGCGCGAGGTCGACGCGCGTGGTGGTCGGACTGCCGCTCTCTCTGAGCGGCGCCGACACCGAGCAGACCCGCGAGACGCGCGCGTTCGCCGAGCGGCTCGCCCAGCGTCTCGGCGCTGAGGTCCCGGTCGAGATGCACGACGAGCGCTTCACCACGCGCATGGCCCAGCGGATGGAGGGTGCGGAGGCGTCCTTCAGGACGAGCGAGGACTCGCGCGCGGCCGCCCACCTGCTGGAGAGCTGGCTCGCGAGCCATTCGCGTTAAGGTCTCGGTTCTTGTCTCGCGGCGATCGATCACGGCCAGAGCGCGAACGCACCCCCGAGGAGCGCGAGCGCGATCGACGGGAGCGCGCCGAACGGCGCGCCCGGCGCGCGGGTCAGGCCCCGGAGCCGCCGCTGACGGCGCCGCCCGTTCCGGCGCCAGAGCCCGAGACGCCGGAGCTCGATTTTGAGCCGCAGCCCGAGGCGCCCGATCTCCAGCCTCAGCCCGAGCTCGAAGCGCCGGTTCCCACGCCAGAACCCGAGGCGCCCGAGCTCCAGTCCCAGCCCATGCCTGAGCCTGACGCTCTCGAGCTCCAGTCCCAGCCCATGCCTGAGCCTGACGCTTTCGAGCTCCAGTCCCAGCCCATGCCTGAGCCTGACGCTTTCGAGCTCCAGTCCCAGCCCATGCCAGAGGTTGGTCCGCTCGGGCTCCGGGCCCGGTCCGAGCCCGAGATCGAGGCGCCCGAGCACAAGCGCGCGCCCACAGCGTCCGAGCTCGAGCCGCCCTCGCCCGAGGTCCACGCTGACGCCGACCCAATCGAGCCCGGTACTCCTCTCTCGCCCGAGCATGCCCTGCGGGGTCCTGCATCACGGGAGCCTGCGCCAATCGTACCGCCGCCGGATCCCCTCGAGATCCAAGGCGCGCCGCGCCCGGTCGAGTCCTTGCCGCCGATCGAGGCGAGCAAGCGGCCGATCTCGCGGCGCGCCACGGCTGCTGGCGCCTCCCGCGACCGCGCCGGCTCCCCACGTGCGCGTCAAAGCCGACGCTCGCTCGTGGCGCGCCTGGCGGCTCTGATCGCCCTGCTCGCGGCGATCGCCGCGGTGGTGCTCGTCGTGCGCGCGCTGTTTAACACGGGCCCAACGAAGACCGTCGCGGCGCCGAAGGTCATCAAGCTGTTGATCCCCGAGGGCAGGACGCGTGCGCAGATCGCCGAGCTCGCCGCGAAGGCTGGCCTGACGGGCAGCTACCGGGTCGCCTCGCGGCGCTCGCCGCTGCTGAACCCGGCGCACTACGGCGCGCCTCGCGGCACCTCGAGCCTCGAAGGCTTCCTGTTCCCGGCGACCTACGACCTGAACCCCGGTCAGCGCCGGTGAGCCGGCTCGTGCAGGAGCAGCTGATCGCCTTCCGCGAAAACTTCGGCGACAGCGAGATCGCGCGCGCTCGGGCGCCTGCACGTCACGCCGTACGAGCTGCTGACCGTCGCCTCGATGATCGAGCGCGAGGCGCAGGTTCCCGGCGACCGCGCGAAGATCGCAGCCGTCATCTACAACCGTCTCAAGGCAGGGGATGCCGCTCGGCATCGACGCCACGATCTACTACGCGGTCGAGCAGCAGAAAGGGATCGCGACCTACACCCACGAACTGACCGAAGCGCAGCTGCACATCGACTCGCCGCTACAACACGCGCATCCACACGGGGCTGCCGCCGACGCCGATCTCCAACCCCGGCACCGCCTCGATCCATGCCGCCGCGCACCCGGCCCACGCCGCCTACCTCTACTACGTCGCCGGCGCGGACGGCTGTGGCGAGCAGGTCTTCTCCAGCACGCTCGCCGCCTTCGAAGCCAACGTCGCCGCCTACAAGGCCGCGGTCGCCAAGAACGGCGGGCACCCGCCGCGCTGCAAGCACGGCTGATGACCCGCCTCGGCGTGCTCGGCTGGCCCGTCGCGCACAGCCGCTCGCCGGCGATGCACAACGCGGCGCTGGCCGCGCTCGGCATGAGCGACTGGCGCTATCAGCGCGCTGCCCGTGCCCGCCGCACCTGTTCGCGGAGACGACGCGCGCGCTGGGCGGACTCGGGCTTCGTCGGCGCGAACGTCACGATCCCGCACAAGCAGGCGGCGCTCGCGCTCGCCGACGAGGCCAGCGCCGCCGCGCGCGCGAGATCGGCGCGGCCAACACGCTGAGCTTTCGCGCCGACGGCACGATCGCGGCCGAGAACACCGACGCCCCGGCCTGATCGCGGCGCTCGGCGTCTCCCCGCGCGGGCATGCGCGCGCTCGTGCTCGGCGCCGGCGGGAGCGCCCGCGCGGCGGTGTGGGCGCTGCTCGCGGCGGGCGCCGCGCGAGGTCTCGGTCTGGAACCGCACCGCCGCGCGCGCGCGAGGCGCTCGCCCGCGATCTGGGCGCGCGCGCCGTAGAGCGCGCCGAGCCGGCCGATCTGCTCGTCAACTGCACCTCGGTGGGTCTTCAGGGGCGCTCAGGGCCTCCTGGGGTCGAACGCTCGGCCACTGAGGATTGTGCGCTCAACCAACTGGGTTTGACGTTCGATCAGGTCGGCGAGTACTCGCATGTCATCGATCTCGTCTATCACGCACAGTCCACCCCGCTCCTTGCCGCCGCCGCAGCGCATGGCGCGCGGACGGTCGACGGCCTGCGAGGTCCTCGTCGCGCAGGGCGCTCTCAGCTTCGAGCTGTGGACCGGCCGGGAGGCTCCGCGCGAGGTCATGGTCGCGCCGCCCGGGCGCAGGAGCAGCCACCGGACTGACGCGCTGCGCGGGGGCTCGCGATGAGCGACGTCCCTCAGCAGAGCCCGCCGACCTGCACGCGATCTTCGGCATCGACGGCGAGACGCGACGTGCCCGAGCCGGTCATCTCGATCGAGCGCGGCGAGGAGCGACGAGCTCGACGGCGCTCGACGGCGCTTCGACGCTCGAGCCGACGGACGCGCCGCAGATCGAGCTCGAGCCCGACGACGCGACGAGCCGTGCCGGCGAGTGAGCGCGAGGCGGACCGACCTCGCGCCGCACGGTGAAGCGAGAGCGTTGTCGGGCATCACCAGGCCGTCGCGCAAGGGCTCCTCGCCGCGCTTCCTGACCGACGTGATCGTCGAGATGGGGCTCGCCTCGCGCCGCCAGGTCGACGACGCGATCGAGAGCTCGCGCAGCCTCGGCACGACCCCCGAGCGCGTGCTCGTCGACAGCGGCGCGCTCACCGCACGACGGGCTCGCGCGCGCGCTCGCCGAGCGCTACGGCCTCGACCACCTCGACCTCGGCGTCTTCCGGTCGACATGTCCGCCGCGAACCTCGTCAGCACCGACGGTCGCCAAGCGCTACCAGGCGGTGCCGGTCGCGTTCGCCGACAAGCGCACGCTGCTCGTCGCGATGGCCGACCCCTCGAACGTGCTGGCGGTCGACGACATCGCGATCATGACCGGCTACGAGATCCGCGTCGCGGTCGCGCCGCCCGACGACATCGCCGCGCTCGTCTCGCGCCTGGACCGCCTCGAAGACGTCGTCGGCGAATCGGTCATCGAGGAAGCCGAGGAAGAGGGCGGCGAGGTCGTCGCGCTGCACGAGACCTCCGACGACGCGCCCGTCATCAAGCTCGTCAACCAGATCGTCGGCCAGGCCGTCGAGCGCGGCGCCTCCGACATGCACCTCGCCCCGGACGGCAAGGAGATGCGCGTCCGCTTCCGCATCGACGGCGTGCTGCAGGACATCACGACGGTGCCGCGCAAGATGGCCGCCGGCGTCGATCTCGCGCGTCAAGATCATGGCCGAGCTGAACATCGCCGAGCAAGCGCCTGCCCCAGGACGGCCGCGTCGGGCTCGTCGTCGACGGGCGCCACGTCGACCTGCGCGTCGTGACGCTGCCGAGCGTGCACGGCGAGGGCGTCGTGATGCGCGTGCTCGACAAGGCAGTCGGTGGTCGTCGAGCTCGACAAGCTCGGGATGGCCGACACCGAGCGCGAGCGCTTCGAACGCGCCTGCCGCGAGACCCACGGCGCGGTGCTCGTGACCGGACCGACCGGCTCGGGAAAGTCGACGACGCTGTATGCGGCGCTGCAGCTGCTGAACACGCCCGAGAAGAACATCATCACGGTCGAGGACCCGGTCGAGTACGAAATGAGCGGCCTGACCCAGGTGCAGGTCTCGGCCAAGGTCGGGCTGACGTTCGCGGCCGGGCTGCGCGCGATGGTGCGCGCCGACCCCGACGTGATCATGGTCGGCGAGATCCGCGACCGCGAGACCGCGCAGATCGCGATCGAGTCGGCGCTCACCGGCCACCTCGTGCTCTCGACGCTGCACACCAACGACGCGCCCTCGGCGATCACGCGGCTGATCGAGATGGGCATCGAGCCGTTCCTCGTCGCCTCCGCGCTCGACTGCGTCGTCGCGCAGCGCCTCGCGCGCATGCTTTGCCCGAACTGCAAGCGACGCACGATCATCCCCGCGAAGGTGCTGCGCGAGAGCGGCTACAAGGCGCGCATGGAGCTCGAGGCCTACGAGCCCGTCGGCTGCCGGCGCTGCGGCGGCAGCGGCTACCGCGGACGCGTCGGTCTCTACGAGGTGATGCAGGTCACGCCCGAGATCCAGACGATGGCGCTCGAACGCCGCCCTCGGAGGCGATCCGCGACGTGGCCGTGAGCCAGGGCATGATGCGCCTGCGCGACGACGGCCTGGAGAAGGTCCGCCAGGGCCGCACCTCGATCGCGGAGATCGCGCGCGTCGTCGGCAGCGGCGGCTGAGCTCGTATCTTCGTCCAGGGCTCCCCGCGCGGCGGGGCCGACCCTAATGGTCGCGCATCGTTCTGTCGATGGGCACGCCATGGACATCGATTTCGCAGATCTGCTGATGGAGGTCGTCAACCGCCGGGCCTCCGACCTGCACCTGAGCTCCGGCGCGCACCCGACGGTCCGCGTCCGCGGCCGACTCGCGCCGCTGGAGGAATACCCCAAGCTCTCGACCTCCGACACGCGCGAGATCGTCTACTCGATCCTCACCGGCGACCAGCGCCAGCGCCTGGAGACCGAACTGGCAGCTCGACTTCGCCTACTCGATCCCCGGCCACGCCCGCTTCCGCGTCAACGCCTACTACCAGCGCGGCGCGATCGGCGCGGCCTTCCGTCTGATCCCCTTCGGCCTGACCTCGATCGACGAGCTCGGCCTGCCGCCCGCGGTGCACGAGTTCACGCGCAAGCCGCGCGGCTTCGTGCTCGTGACCGGCCCGACCGGCTCGGGCAAGTCCACCTCGCTCGCGGCGATGATCGACGAGATCAACAGCACGCGCGAGGAGCACATCATGACGATCGAGGACCCGATCGAGTTCCTGCACGGGCACAAGAAGTGCATCGTCAACCAGCGCGAGCTCGGCTCCGACGCGCAGAGCTTCGGCGACGCGCTGAAGGCCGCGCTGCGCCAGGACCCCGACGTGATCCTCGTCGGCGAGATGCGCGACCTCGAGACGATCTCCACCGCCCTGACCGCGGCCGAGACCGGCCACCTCGTGTTCGCCACCCTGCACACGCAGGACACCGCGCAGACGATCGACCGCATCATCGACGTGTTCCCCGCCCACCAGCAGGGCCAGGTGCGCGTGCAGCTGTCGGTCGCGCTGCAGGGCATCATGACCCAGCAGCTGCTGCCCAACGCCGACGGCTCCGGCCGCGTCGTGGCGTGCGAGGTGCTCGTGCCCAACCCCGCGATCCGCAACCTGATCCGCGAGGGCAAGACGCACCAGATCTACTCCGTGCTGCAGACCAGCTCCGCGGCGGGCATGCAGACGATGGACACCTCGCTGGCGACGCTCGTGCGCCAGGGCAAGATCACCCAGAAGCTCGCCGAATCGCGCTCCGGCACGCCCGAGGAGCTGCGGCGACTGCTCGGCGCGAACATCGCTGGCCGCGGCCTAGGCGCGAGGCATGAGCACCTACGTCTTCAAGGCGATCGACCTCACCGGCGGCAAGGCCCGCGGCGAGGTCGAGGCCGACTCCAAGCAGGCGGTCTCCGACCAGCTCAAGCAGCGCGGTCTGATCGTCCTCGACATCGCCGACAAGCACTCCTCGCGAGAGATCGAGCTCGCCTTCCTGAAGCGCGTCAAGGCCACCGAACTGGCGGTCTTCTCGCGCCAGCTCTCGACGATGATCACCTCGGGGATGAGCATCCTGCGCGCGCTGTACGTGCTCGAGGAGCAGACCGAGAGCAAGTTCCTCAAGGAAACGATCGTCGCGGTCCGCAAGGACGTCGAGGCCGGCCTCTCGCTGAGCGACTCGATGGCGCGCCACCCGAAGGTCTTCAACCCGCTGTTCGTCGCGATGACCGCAGGCAGGCGAGATGGGCGGTGTGCTCGAGGACTCGCTGATGCGCGTCGCCGACCAGCTGCAGAAGGACGCCGCCCTGCGCCGCCAGATCAAAGCGGCGATGATCTACCCGATCCTCGTGATCATCTTCGCGGTCGGCGTGATGATGGCCCTCGTCGCCTTCCTCGTCCCGGTCTTCGTCGGCGTCTTCAAGCAGTTCGGCGGCGAACTGCCCACGCTGACGCAGGTCTCGGTCGTTCATGTCGAAGGTCGTCACCGGCTACTGGTGGCTGATGTTCCTCACGACCGCCGTGATCGTCGTCAGCTTCATCAAGTGGAAGAAAACGACCTGGGGTCGCAAGCAGTGGGATCACTTCCGGCTGCACGTGCCGATGAAGATCGGCACGATCGTCCAGCAGGTCGCCGTCGCGCGCTGGTCGCGCACGCTGGCCTCGCTGACGGGCGCCGGCGTGCCGCTGCTGCAGGCGCTCGAGATCACCGGCCGCACCGGCGGCAACGTCGCGGTCGAGGAGGCGATGGACGGCGTGATCGCCTCGGTCAAGCGCGGCGGCACGATCGCCGCGCCGCTCGCACAGGCGCCGATCTTCCCCGCGATGGTGACCCACATGGTCGGCGTCGGCGAGGAAACCGGCGCGCTCGACACGATGCTCGACCGGGTCGCGGAGTTCTACGAGGAACAGGTCGAAGCGTCGGTCAAGGCGCTGACCTCGATCCTCGAGCCGATCATGATCATCGTGATCGGCGCGATCGTCGGGCTTCATCGTGATCTCGATGTACCTGCCGCTGTTCGACGTCTACAACCACATCCAGTAGACGCAGCGCCCGGCTCAGGGCACGCTCGGCTGGGGTTCGATCTGGACGCGCCGGCGCTGGGCGCTGCCGCCGACGGTGAGCGAGACCTCTCCGTCGAGCAGGCGCAACAGCTCTGCGCCCGCGAGCTCGCGACGCCAGCCGCGCAGCGTGCGAACCTCGGCCTCATCACCCCCGGACCGCGCGGCGGCGACGATCGCCTGCAGGTCGGCGCGCGCCGCGAGCAGCTCGTAGGCGAGGCCGGCCTCACGCGCACGCGCCCGCAGCAGCGCCTCGCCCAGGGCGACGAGCGGGGCATCGTCGGGCTTGGGCGCCGGTGGGCGCGATGTCTGCGGCGGCGGGTCAGGCGGCTGGCTGGCGCCGCGTGAAATCGCGGAAAGCAGCTCCTCGCCGCGACGACCGGAGGCGCCGCCACCGACGCCGCGAATGCGCTCCAGATCTGACGTCGAGCGCGGTTTGCGCCGCGCGATCTCGATCAGGGTCGCGTCGCTGAGGACGCCCTGGACGGGCCGATTCTGGCGCTCAGCGGTTTGCTCGCGCCAGAGCACGAGCTCGCGCGCGACCGGTCGCGCCGAGGCACCCAGGCCATTGATGCGCGGTAGACGCGCAAAGATCGTCTCGATGTTGCGCTCATCGCTTGAGGCCGCGAGCGGCTCGCACTCTTCGCGCGCCCACTCCAGGCGGCCGAGCTCGCTGAGACGGCGCTCGAGCTCGGCCGCGAGCTCGAGCAGATGCACGACGTCGCCGCGCGCATACGCCAGCTGCTCGCTGGAGAGCGGGCGGGCATCCCAGCGCGTGAAGCTCGCAGTCTTCGCGACGCGTAGGTCGAGCACCTCACCGAGCAGCGAGTCATATGAGCTCTGCGCGCCGAGACCCGCGAAGCCTGCCGCGATCTGAGTGTCGAAAACATTGACGACCTCCGTCTGGAAGACCCGGCGCAGGAGCGCGATGTCCTGGCGTCCGGCGTGTACCACCACCTGCACGGCGGGATCGGCGAGCAACGCGGCGAGTGCAGTCGCGTCGAGATCGTCATCGAGCGGGTCGATCAAGACGATCGGTTCCTGCACCTCCTCGCCCGCGGGGACTGCGAGCTGGACCAGGCAGAGCTGTGTGCGGTAGCGCCCCTCGCCCATGAACTCCGTGTCGAGCGCGAGCCGACCGGCCGCACGCGCCTGCGCGGCGAGCGTCGCCAAGCGCTCGGATTGCCGCTCGAAGCTCACGGGCTCACGCCAGGGAGTCGGTAGAGGATCTTGCTGTGTGGCAGTCCCGCCGCGCGTGAGACGTCGGTGGCGTGGGCGCGCACCCACTTCGCTGGCGCCGAGCAGGCGGGGTTGACGGCCGAGGCGTGACTCGTGCAGAAAGTGTTCAGGAACGCGTAGCGGACGGCGCCTTGGGCGGTGAGCCGCTGCAGTTCGGTCACGCTCGTGAAGACGCGTCCGTTGTAGGTGGTGAGAACGAGGATCGGGAGCGCGTCCTGAACGATCAGCGAGCCGATCTGCGTCGCGCTCTCGGCGGCGACCTCATAGCGGGCCCTACGCTGGTGGGCGCGTAGATAAGTGCTGATCAGTTGCTGCTCTTCCGTCGGCAGCGCGCCGACGTAGCCGGCGTCGGTGACGTGACTTTGGATCGCGCTCACGTCGGCTTTCAAGGGAACGGCGAGCACCGCCACGAGGCCCGCCACGCTCGCTGCCGCCGCGAGCACGGTGGGAGCCCGTGTCGAGCCGGCTCTCCACAGACGCACGATGCACGCCGGCGCGATCGCGGCGAGCGCTCCCGCGAGCGACACCCACCAGGTCAGCGGCGTTCCGTAGAGCAGGCGCTCGGAGTAGTAGACGGCGATCAGCAACGCGGCGGCGAGGATCGCGAGGCGCACGCGCTCACGCGCCCGCCGTGGCCCAGGCGACGCCGATGCCGAGCATCGCGGCTACGACGGGCGTGAAGCCCTCGACGTAGCGCGGGTGCAGGCGGGCCATGTGGCTGAACAGCACGATCCCCGTGAGCATCCACAGCAGCAGCCCGCCCGCCGCCGCGCGGCGCACGCGCGCCCGGCTTTGAGTCGGGTCCGGTGGCGCGACCTCGCTAGCCCGTGGCTCTGCGCTGGGGCGAGGCTCCTCGCTCGCCGTGTGATCGGGGGCCTGCCTCGCGCCTACGGTGTGCGTGCTCTGCGGCCGGCGCTCAGCCGAGACCGGCTCGCGGCCGGGGTCGGCATCGCTCTCGCTGCGCAGCCCCCACAGCAGCGCCGGGATGCCGAGCAGCAGCGCGATCAGTGCCTCGAGCCCCAGGCGCTGCCCGGAGAGCGGCCCGATGCGCGCCAGCAGGCGGGTGGGGGAGGGCGGCAGGATCGGGATGTGGTCGCGCTCGGATTGGGTAGCGGTCGGGATAGCGATGGCCGGCTTCATAGACGGTGCCCTGCGGTTCCGGGCGATTTGCCGCCCAGGCGCTCGGTGCCGTTGAAGACGAATGCGGCGTTCCAGGCGCTGCCGTTGCTCGAGCCGATCGCCCAGGGACGATCGTGTGCCGGCGCGATCAACGTCGCTGTCAGCCAGGAGAGCGCCACGACGACGTAGACGCGCGCCGGCGAGCGCGACCTTGCCCAGGCGCCGCAGATGGCTGCCGGGCAGGCCGAGATAGGCGAAGCACCGCGATTCCGGGTAGCGCCACGAGCGACTCGAGCAGCTTTACGTTGAAGGCGAGGCCGAGCACTGTCGCGGCCGCGAGCAGCCATGCGGTGCGCCCGGTCTCAGCCGAGCGCACGATGAACAGCAGCCCGATGCACGATCAGGACCATCATCACGGCGTCCATCGTGTCGCTGCGCGAGGTGATCACCTCGACCGGGAGCACCGCCATCGCGACCGCCGCGGCGAGGCCGGCACGGCCGTTCCAGATGCGGCGCACGCCCGCGTAGCAGCAGTGGCACGGAGGCGATACCGGCGAGTGCCTCGGGCAGCTTCAGGTTGGTGGAGTTGAACCCGAGAAGCTTGACGCTGATGACCTGCAGCCACAGATCGACAGGTGGCTTGTCGATCGAGACGCTGCCGGATGGCTCAAAGGCTCCGAAGAAGAAGTTGTGCCACGACAGCGACATGCTGCGGACGGCGGCGTCGTAGAAGGGGTCGGGAGATACCTTGCTGATCGCGACGAGGCGCAGCAGCGCCGCGCCCACCGTAATGGCGCCCACAGCCGCCCACTCGGCACCTCGCCCGGGTCTTCTCATCGGCGGAACGCTAGTCTCATCGCCTGATGGCGGACGCGGACAGCGACAGCGGGGATCAGACTCGAGGCGGCGCATGAGCCGCGGGAGTGTATGGCCTGTCGAGGTAGCGGCAAGGTGATCTCCAACCTGGGCGGCGAGCCCGGCACGGTCACCTGCCCCTGGTGTGCAGGCGGCGGCGTCCGCCTGCCTGGGACCGACGCTCAGGCCGCCTGGCCGCGCGAGGATGCCGTGGGCGAGAGCACTGGCATTGCGCCTGCGGACGCTTCCGAGCCCACTACCTGACCCCGCCTCGGCGGTGTGCTGCCGAGCTCGCGCGCCAGTGTTCCAGCACAAAGGGTGAGCTTGGCAGAGCCCATCGTGCTCATATGTCCAGGGATTCTCATCCAGAGCTAAAGATGATCGGCGTGTGGGTCGATGCAGGGGCGAAAGCCAGCATAAAAGTGCCAGGGCAGAGCGTCGCAGAAGGCGCGTAGCAAAGCCGGCGTGTTCAGGTGAATTAGCCCGAGCGCGTATCGCCTATTCAGAAGGCGGTGGAACCCGAGGGCTGGCGTCCTTGTAAACGGATCCTAGGAGGATTCATGCTTTACCGTCTGCGCCAGCGCTCGAAGGACGAGGGTGGTTTTACCCTCATCGAGCTTCTGGTCGTCATCCTGATCATCGGCATTCTCGCCGCGATCGCAATTCCGTCGTTCCTGAACCAGAAGAGCAAGGCCAACGACGCGTCGGCCAAGGTCCAGGCCCGTACCGCTCAGACGGCTGTCGAGACGTACTCGACTGACCACAACGGCGAATACACCGGTGTGAACCTCGCTGAAGTCCAGAAAATCGAGCCGACCCTGAAAGAAACGGCCTCGGCTGTGCTGTCGGTGGGTGCCACGCCGACCGCCACCACCTACGAAGTCACGTCGGAAGCGGTGGCGACCAAAAACAAGTTCACGATCAAGCGCATCGCGAGCGGCGAAATCGAACGTACCTGTACTGCCGTCGGCGTGGGCGCATGCCCGTCCACCGGTAAATGGTAGTAGCTGCCTAGAGTCGGCAACAGGCCGGCGGGCAGAAGCAAATAACAGTAGAGGAGGCGGCCCTAGGGCCGCCTCCTCTCGTTCGCCGTACGGCTGAGGCGACAGTCCGGTTGCAGCGTTCATTCGTGCCGCTCACTGCGTCGAAAGGTGAAAAATATGTCCTGCAACTTCCACAGACTACGCAGCGATCAGCGTGGTTTCACGCTCATCGAGCTGCTGGTCGTGATCTTGATTATCGGCATCCTGGCGGCCATCGCCATCCCGTCGTTCCTGAACCAGAAGGGCAAGGCCAACGACGCGTCGGCCAAGGTCCAGGCTCGTACCGCCGAGACGGCGGCCGAGACGTATTCGGTTGACCACAGCGGGGAATACAAAGGTATCAGTGCCACCGCGCTGGGCGAACTCGAGCCAACATTGAAGGAAACGTCGTCGGCGAAGCTCCTCAAGGCCGAAGAAAAAGCAGGTGGCTACCTCGTGGAATCCGAAGCGGTGACCTCGAAAGACACGTTCTCGATTGAACGGACCGGCACCGGGGCCATCGTGCGCAAATGCACGACCGCGGGGAAAGGCGCATGTCCCGAAGGCGGCCTGTGGTAGCCGTTGGCGTTTGGACGGCTCAGTCTCATAGTTGGGCGAGGAAGGTGAGGCGGCCTCGGGGTCGCCCTCGCTTGTGTTTCTGAGCGGGACAGATGAGAAAGGCCTGCGCAGACGTGCTCAAGTGTTGACTGGCCGGCGCCGATCATCACAGCATGGAGGCGGCAACATTCGCGGGAGTGCTCGGGGCCGTCATCGGCTCGTTTCTGAACGTCGTCGCCTACCGGCTCCCGCGACACGAGTCGCTGATCACGCCGGCGTCGCACTGCCCCATCTGCGGGACGCCGGTCAAGCCCTACGACAACATCCCGATTCTCTCCTGGCTGCTCTTGCGCGGGCACTGCCGTAGCTGCAGCGAGCCGATTTCGCCGCGCTATCCACTTGTCGAGGCGCTCACCGCCGCGCTCTGCGTCGGCGCCGTCCTTGCTCACCACTCGCCCAGCGCGATCGCGCTCAGCGTGCTCCTGATCCTGCTGGTGGTGCCGGCGGCGATGATCGATCTCGAGCACCGCATCATCCCGAACCGCATTACCGCGCTCGGCGCGATCGTTGCGCTCGCGGTCGGCCTTGCGCTCGATCCGAGCGGTGAGCCGACGCGGCTGATCGCCGGCGCTGCGGCGGGGGGCTTTCTGCTGTTGGCCGCGCTCGCCTATCCGGGCGGCATGGGCATGGGTGATGTCAAGCTTGCCGGCGTCATGGGCCTGTTCCTTGGGTCCGCGGTGGCCCCGGCGATTCTCGGTGCACTGCTTTCAGGCGTGCTCGTGGGGGTGGGGATCGTCGCTCACAAGGGTGCGCGGGAGGGGCGCAAGACGGCCGTTCCGTTCGGTCCGTTTCTGGCGCTAGGTGCCCTCCTGGGCGTATTCGCCGGGCAGCCACTCGTGGATGTCTACGTCAATCACTTCTTGCACTAAAGGCTCGCGGCGCTCACGCCGATACCCCACCTGCGGGCGATCAACCCTCCGCTCTGACGCTCTTCAAGCGATGCAACTTCCCTCCCGACTACCCAACATCAAGATGAACATGAACTTCAACCTCGGGCGTCGCGGGGGCGCCGACGTGGTTGGCCTTGATGTTCAGCCCGGTTTCGTCGCAGCCGTCAAGGCGCGCGTCAACGGCTCGATCCTCGCTGAAGAGGCTGCATCGCTGCCGCTGCCCGCCGACACGGTCCGCGACGGCGAAGTCATGGACCAGGACGCGCTGGGAGACGTCCTGCGTGAGCTGTTCGCCTCCAGCGGGTTGAGCAAGCGCGTCCGGGTTGGTATCGCAAACCAGCGCACAGTCCTGCGCACGCTCGAGCTGCCGCCGATCACCGATCACAAGGAACTCGCGGCGGCGGTTGGGTTTCAGGCGCAGGAGCAGGTGCCGATGCCGCTCAGTAATGCGGTCCTGGACTTTCATCCCCTCGGGATTGTCGAGACCCCGGCCGGCCCACGCCAGCGCGTGGTGCTTGTCGCGGCCCAGCGCGACATGGTCGAAAAGCTTCTCGCCGCGATTCGCCGCGCGGGGCTGACACCGGAGGGCGTCGATCTCTCGGCGTTTGCGCTGATCCGCTCGCTCTATCACACCGACCCGGAGCAGACGGGGCGCGTGCTCTACTTGAACGTCGACGGGCTCACGAACCTGGCCATCGCCGAGGGACCGATCTGTCGCTTCACGCGCGTCGTCGGATCGGGCCTGGAGGGTATGGCCATAGAACTGGCCGAGCGCCGCGGCATTGCGCTCATCGAGGCGCGGACATTGCTGGGCGAGGTTGACCTCACGGCTGGCCCGGCTCCAGCCGGCGAGGCCCCTCCCGAGGCGGCTGAGGAAGCCACGGACGAGGACGGTTCGAGCGAGACCGCAGGCGAGGACAGCTCCGCAAGCGACGCCGAGGCGTCTATTCCCGAGGACTCGATGAGCTATGAGGAAATGGTCTCGGTAGGTGGCGTGGGGGACGCTGAGGTCGATGCTGAGGTTCTGGGCGTGCTCGAGAACGGCATCCGCGATATCTCCGGTGAGGTTCGCAACTCGCTTGACTTTCACCGCTCCCAGGAGGGCGGCGGCGAGGTTTCTCACATTCTTCTCAGCGGCAGCGCGCAGGACATCCCCGGGTTCGCGCAGGCGCTTCAGGCTTCGCTCGGCGTAGAGGTCCAGAGCGCTCAGGTTGGGCTCGTGGAAGGCGGCGTGTCGGACAGCGTCTCACCGCATCGGCTCGCGGTCGCCACCGGCCTTGCCGCGGTGGAGGCAGTTCAATGAGGGCCGTAAACCTGATCCCCGTCGAGCAGCGCGGAGGTGCGCCCGTCGGCGCGGGGCAATCTGAGGGTGGCGCGTATGCGCTGCTCGGACTGCTCGCCGGCGTGGCCGCTCTCGCGTTGATGTACGGGATCGCGCACCACCAGATCGCGGCTCGCAAGACGCAGGTTGCGAAGGTGAGCGCCGAAGCGCAGCAGGCCCAGGCCGCTGCTCAGAATCTCGCCCCCTACACGAGCTTCATCGCGATGCGCGAAGCACGACTACAGGCCGTGGCGACGCTCGTCAACTCTCGATTCGACTGGGCTCACGTCTTCCACGAGTTTGGCCGCGTGCTTCCCGCGGGTGTTTCGATCAGCGCGCTCAACGGCGCTGTCGGTACGGGCACCCCCGGGGCGCCCGCGCCCGCGCCTGCTCCGGCTCCGGCCGCGGCTCCCACTGCCGCGTCCGCGGCAAGCGGCACCCCGGTTGCGTCGGCAACCCCGCCGGGCAGCCTCCCGACCTTCACCTTGACCGGTTGCGCTGTCAACCAGCGTGAAGTCGCGCTGATGCTCACCAGGCTGCGGCTGATGGACGGCGCGAGCGGAGTCACGCTGCAGAGCTCGACGAAGGGTGCATCGACCGGCGGCGCGAGCGGCTCGTGCCCCAAAAACGCCCCAACCTTCACCGTTCAGATCACCTTCGATCCGCTCCCCGTCTCGACGGCGAAGATCACTTCGACCGCGACAGTCGCAGACACCTCTGGAGGCTCGGCACGATGACCGCTCGCGATCGCATCGTTCTCATCGTTGTCGTCCTGCTCGCCGTCCTTGGCGGCGGCTGGATGCTCGTTGTATCGCCCGAGCGCAAGCAGGCAAGCAAGCTGACCGCACAGGTGGAGTCCGCCAAGGCGGCGCTGGCCACGGCCGAAACCGAGCTCTCGGGTGCCCGCGCGGCGCAGACCCAGTATGCCTCCGCGTACTCGTCGATCGTCAAGCTCGGCAAAGCCGTTCCGGCTGAACAGGAAGTGCCGTCGCTGATCTATCAGCTCGCGCAGGCGAGCAACCAGCAGCAGGTCGACTTCAACTCGATCTCGAGTGGCACCGTCGCGACGGGTGCCGCTGCGGCCGCCGCGACGTCAACGGCGGCTGCAGCCGCCTTCTCACAGATGCCGTTCAACTTTGTCTTCAATGGCGGCTTCTTCGACCTCGAACATCTTTTCAAGCAGCTCACCGCGTTCACCACGCTCACCAGCTCTGGCACGCTCAAGGTGAGCGGGCGCCTGCTCACGATTCAGAGCGTCAAGCTGGTTCCGGTTGAAAGCAGCTCAGGCTCGGGCAAGAAGGTCAAGCGCACGCTGTCAGGAACGATCACGGCGACCGCGTACCAGTTGCCCGCAGGCCAGGGCGTGACCGCCGGCGCGACAGCAGCGTCACCCCCGGGGACGAGCACCCCCGCCAGCACCACAACCGGAGCCGCGAGCTCCCCGACCGCGCCGGCCATCGCCAGGGTGACACCATGAACGACTTTCTCAAGGCCATGAAGGCTGACCTCCAGAACAGGCAGATGCTGCCGTTCGTCGTGCTCGTGGCTATCGCTCTGCTCGCCGCGGTGGGCTACGCCGCCCTCGGCGGCTCCTCAACTTCCACCGAAACGGCGGCGGTGCCACGCCCTGTCGCCGGACCCAGCGGAATCGCTGTCAGCTCGGCCAACCGTGAAACCGCCGTCGCGGAGACGACCAACGGAGCTGCAGAACAGCGCAAGGGTGCCGCGCACGATCCATTCAAGCTGCTACCCGGCTCAGAAAAAACGGAATCGAGCACAACCACAAGCTCGAGCTCCTCGACAACGACAACGACCGGAGCAGGCTCGGGCTCCTCGGGCTCGACTGAAAAATCGACCTCGGGCTCGACAGGCGAAACAGAAACCAAAACTCCCGCCGAACCGACCAAGCCGGCAAAGCCGAAGAAGGTCTACCGGGTGGCCGCCCTGTTCGGGATCGTGCCCGCGGGCACCCCGCCCCTGACGGCGCAGCTGACCCCCTATGAGAGCCTCAAGCTAATGACGGCGCTGCCGTCCGCCAAGCAGCCGCTGCTCGTCTTCCGAGGCGTGACAGCGGGTGGCAAGAGCGCGACGTTCACGCTCGTCGGCGAAGCGATTCTGCACGGCAACGGCAGCTGCCTGCCGAACGCCTCGCAGTGCCAGGCGATCGACCTGCAGAAGGACCATTACGAGCAGCTCGAATACTTGACACCGACCGGCGAAACGATCGTCTACGAACTGCGGGTCGTGAGCATCGCCGCCAAGACGGCCTCCGCGGCGTCGCTAAAGAGCGAACTGCGTACTCAGAAGATCGGCCGCGAGCTGCTCCGTCAGGCGGGACTGCTGGCGATCCCCTTCCTGCGTCCCTCGACGCAGGCCGGCGTGCTCGTGTTCGCCGGCCACAGCGGTTTTGCAGCCCGCGCCCACGGCGCCATGCGCAGTCGGCACTAGGCTCGAACCCCCAGCAAATAAGCTAGGGGCGTGGCGCTACGTCTCATCACCGCCGGCGAGTCGCACGGCCCCGGCTTGACATGCATCGTCGAGGGTCTGCCTGCGGGACTCGTGCTCTCGCCTGAGGACGTCACCACCGACATGGCGCGCCGCCAGCTCGGCCACGGCCGCGGCGGGCGCATGAAGATCGAGCGCGATAGCGCCGAGGTCACCGCGGGCGTGCGTCATGGGCGCACTCTCGGTGGCCCGATCGCGCTGCAGGTCGCAAACCGTGACTACGCCAACTGGGAGGAGCGGATGAACCCCTGGCCAGTCGCGGAGGCCGTCGCCGAGGTGCACCTGCCGCGTCCCGGGCACGCCGACCTCGTGGGCACGCAGAAGTACAAGCAGAGCGACGTGCGCAACATCCTCGAGCGTGCCTCCGCGCGGGAGACGGCCGCCCGCGTCGCCGGCGGGGCGCTCTGTAAGGCATTTCTGCGTGCGCTCGGCGTGAGCGTGCACTCGCACGTGATCCAGATCGCCTCGGTGCACGCGCCCGAGCCGACCAGGGCGCTCACGGCGGAGGACTTCGCCGCGGTTGACGACTCGCCGGTGCGCTGCCTCGACGCGGATGCCTCGCGGGCGATGGTGCGCGAGATCGACCGGCTGCGTAAGGCCAACGAGTCGCTCGGTGGCGTCTTTGAGGTGCAGGCCTTCGGGCTGGTGCCCGGGCTCGGCTCGCACGTCTCCTGGGAGGAGCGCCTCGACGGTCGCCTGGCGATGGCGATCTGCTCGATCCAGGCACTCAAGGGGGTCTCGCTGGGGGACGGCTTCGCGGTCGCCGGCCTGCCGGGCTCCGAGGCGCACGATGAGATCTTCTACTCCGAGGAGCGCGGCTACTTCCGCGAGACCAATCGCGCAGGAGGCCTCGAGGGCGGTATGACCAACGGCTCGCCGCTGCTCGTGCGCGGCGCGATGAAGCCGCTGCCGACGCTTACGAAGCCGTTGCGCTCGGTCGACACCGCTACGCATGCGCCGGCCGCGGCGCTGCGCGAGCGAACCGACTCGTGCACGGTCCCCGCGGCGGGCGTGGTGGGCGAGGCGATGGTCGCATTCGTGCTCGCGGAGGCTTATCGGCAGAAGTTCGGCGGCGATCACATCGACGACGTCGTCGAGGCAGTACGCGCCTATGAACAGCGCATCGGATGGCACTCGTCCTGATCGGCTTCATGGGTGCCGGCAAGTCGACCGTCGCGGCTGATCTCGCCACGGAGCTCGGCGTGAGCGCGCTCGACAGTGACACGCTGCTGGAGAAGCAACTCGGTCACTCGCTGGCGGATGAGTTCGAGCGCAGCGGCGAGGAGGCGTTCAGGGCGAGCGAGGAGGAGCTCGTCTGCGGACTGCTGGAGCAGGCAGGCGCGGGCGAGGTGATCGCGCTGGGCGGCGGAAGCATCCTCTCAGGGCGCGTACGAGACGCGCTCGCGGACCACGTGACCGTGTTGCTGGACATCGACTCCGACGTTGCCTGGAAGCGGGTCAGGCCCTCCGGGGCGGGCAGCGCGCGCCCACTCGCCGAGGATCCTGCGACGTTCGCTGCGCTGCACGCCGAGCGACGGGGGACTTATGAGCGACTCGCCGATGCCATCCTGGCGAGCCCCTCGCTCGCGAGTGCCAGACGCGCGCTTGGCGCGCTGCGCAAGCTCGAGCGGGCGCCGCGCGGCACGCGCATGCTGTGGGCGAGCTCGGCCTCGGGCGAGTACCCCGTGATTGTCGGCCGCGGCTTGCTCGGCGCTGCGCAGAGCGTTGCGCTGGAGTCGCTATGGCCGCTGGAACGATCGCGCTCGCGCGCGTTCTGCGTGAGCGATGAGACCGTCGCTGGGCTCTACGCGGCGCGCCTCGGCGAGCTCGCCGGCACGGTTGCGATCGAAGCGGGCGAGCAGCACAAGACGCTCGCGAGCGCCGAGCGGGTCTGGCAGGAGATGCTCGCGGCGGAGCTGACGCGCGCCGATCATCTGATCGCGCTCGGCGGCGGCGTCGTCGGCGACCTGGCCGGCTTCTGCGCAGCCACCTACCAGCGCGGCATCCCGGTCGTGCAGGTGCCGACGACGCTCGTCGCGCAGGTCGACTCCGCCTACGGCGGCAAGACGGGTGTCGACTTGCCTCAGGCCAAGAACTACGTCGGGGTCTATCACCAGCCCGTGGGGGTGATCGTCGACCCGGACGTGCTCGCGAGCCTTCCTCCCGCGGAGCTGGCGGCCGGTTGGGTCGAGGTGCTCAAGACGGCGCTGATCGCCGGCGGCGAGCTGTGGGAGAGCGTCGCGGATGGGGGAGATGTAGACGAGCAAACGATCTTTGCCTGCATTCGCACCAAGCTCGCGGTCGTCGCCGCCGACGAGCGCGACGCGGGCCGGCGCCAGGTTCTCAATCTCGGGCACACCGTCGGGCACGCGATCGAGACGGTCAGCGGTTACACGCGCTTCCGCCATGGCGAGGCCGTCGGGTTGGGCTTGCTCGCAGCGCTTCGGCTCTCCGGCCAGGATGCGCTGCGCGAGCGCGTGCACGAGCTGTTGGCCGCGCGTGGCCTGCCGGTGGCGGTCTCTGGGCTCTCCGGCGAGGAGATCCTCGCCGCGCTCGCGCACGACAAGAAGCGCACGGGCGCCCGTGTCCCGTTCGTGCTCGTGCGCGCGCCGGGCGAGGTCGTGCATGGCTGTGAGGTGCCCCGAGACGAGCTGCGCGCGGCGATCGCGGAGCTGATGGCATGAACGGGGTGAGCTATCGCATCGAGGTCATGCACGGCGTCAACCTCGACCAGCTCGGCCGCCGCGACCCACTTCTATACGGGACCCTGACGCTCCCCGAGCTCGAGGCGCAGGTTGGCGAGCAGGCGCGCGAGCTCGGTCTGCAGACGCGCTTCTTCCAGAGCAACTACGAGGGCGCCTTCGTCGAGCACCTGCACTCGCTGCGTGGCGAGGCCGACGCGCTCCTCTTGAACCCGGGCTCTTGGACGCACTACGCCTGGGCGATCCGCGACGCTCTGGAGATCGCCGGGCTGCCGGCGCTCGAGATGCACCTCTCAGACATCGAGAACCGCGAGCCGTGGCGCCGTTTCTCGGTGATCCGCGAGCTCTGCTTCGCGACGATTTCGGGGCGTGGGCCGGACGGCTATCGCGAGGCTCTTGTGCAGCTGCGCGCCCACCTCGAGCAGGCCGACAGATGAGTGCCGCGGCCAGCCGTAGGCACGATCGCGGGCGCGCCGAGCGCCTGGCGGGCGAGCTCGGCGAGCTCGACGTGCAGGCGCTGCTGGTCGAGTCGCTGATCGACATCCGCTATCTGAGCGGCTTCACGGGCAGCAACGCGCTCATTCTGCTGGTGGGCGATACGCTCGCGGACGAGCTCGGAGGCCACCGCTTCCTGACGGATTTCCGCTACGCCACGCAGTCCGCCGAACAGGTCCCCGACAGCTTTGAGCGCGACATCGCAAGCGGTGCGCTGTTCGAGGCGCTCGTGCCGCTGCTGAGCCGCGCGAGTGCTGGACGGCTGGGCTTCGATGATGGCCAACTCACCGTTCGCGGGCACCAACGTCTGTCTGAGCTGCTGCCGCAGGGTTGGGAGCTCGTGCCATGTAGCGGCGCCATCGAGCGCCTGCGTGCGATCAAGGACCCCGGCGAGGTGGCGCTGCTCCGCGCTTCAGCGGAGCTCGCCGACGAGGCGCTGAGCGGACTGCTCGAAGGAGGCCTCGTAGGGCGCTCCGAGCGCGACGTCGCAGTTGAGCTGGTGCACAGGATGCGCCGGCTCGGCGCCGAAGCGCCCAGCTTCGAGCCGATCGTCGCGGCCGGCGCACACGCCGCGCTGCCCCACGCCACGCCGCGCGATCGGCCGATCGCCAAGGACGTGCTCGTGACGATTGACTGGGGTGCGCTGCATCAGGGTTACTGCTCGGACTGCACGCGCACCTTCGCGACCGGGGAGGGAATCTCTCAGCTCGCACGCGACACCTATGCGCTGGTCCTCGAGGCCCAAGAACAGGCGCTGGACGCGCTCGCCGTCGGGCGCAACGGACGCGAGATCGACGCCGTGGCGCGCACGATCATCGCCGCAGCCGGGCACGGCGAGCACTTCGGCCACGGACTCGGTCATGGCGTCGGGATGGACATCCACGAGGCGCCGCGCCTCGCTCGCACAGCCCCGGACGATCCACTCCAGGCCGGCAACGTGGTGACCGTCGAGCCCGGTGTCTATCTGCCCGGCGAGCTCGGTGTGCGAATCGAGGATCTGGTGGCCCTGGAGGCGGGCGGCAAACAGGTCCTTACGGGCCTGTCCAAGGCGCTCACCGTTATCTCCTGAAGGGGAGCACGCCCGTCCCCTCAGCGGCTCGCCTGGAGCTCTGAGCGTACCGCGGCCACCGCGCTGGCGCCGGCGGCGGCGAGCGGCTCGGTGCTGCGTGAGGCGCGACTGAACACGAAAGCGCCCTCGAGCAGCGAGAGCATCGAGTAGGAGAGCGCACGCGCCCGCTGCGGCGCAATGCCCGCGAGCTCGAAGTAGGCGCTCGCGCCTGCGATCCAGCTGTCGAAGACCTCCGCGGTGGCGATCCTCAGTGGCTCGTTGGTGCTCGCTACCTCGAGCGCGACGGTGGCGATCGGGCAGGCGTCGGCATAGTCGGTCTCGCGCAGCGTCTCGGCGGCGCCGGCGAAGAAGTCCGCGACGGCCGTGAGCACATCGGGCGCGTCGCGCACGACCTCGACGAACAGCTGCATGTACATCGCTCCCGAGGAGCGGATCACCTCCGCGCCCAACTGCTCCTTGCCGCCGGGAAAGAAGTGGTAGAGGGAGCCAAACGGCGCCGCGGCCGCGGCCACGATCTGTTTGACGCCCGTGCCGTTGTAGCCCTGGCGGCGAAACAGCTCGGCGGTCGAGTCCATGATCCGCTCCCTGGTGCCGGTCGTCATCTGGGACCCCTCGCCCTCGCGGTTTGCATGACCGCAATGATAGGCTCAAACTTACTAGAGCGATCTATCTAATCCGGAGCGATTCACAGGAGGTACAGATGCCCGAAGTGGAGGTGACGGCGGGAACGATCGAGTACGAGGACAGCGGCGGCACAGGACCAGTGATCGTGCTGACGCACGGGCTGATCATGGACGGCTCGCTCTGGCGCAAGGTAGTCGCCGAGCTGCGTGGTGAGTACCGCTGCATCGTGCCGACGCTCCCGCTCGGGGCGCACCGCAAAGCGATGCGCCCCGAGGCGGATCTCAGGATGGGCGCCATCGCGGCGCTGCTCGGCGAGCTGCTCGAGCGGCTCGAGCTGCGCGAGGTGACGCTCGCGATGAACGACTGGGGCGGCCCGCAGCTGCTGATCGGAGGTGCGCACGACGCGCGCATCGCGCGCCTGGCGCTGGTTGCGTGCGAGGCCTTCGAGAACGTGCCACCGCAGGGAGCCGCGCGACTGTTGCCCTACCTCGCGCGGGTCCCAGGGGGACTCAGCGGCGCGCTTTATCCGCTGCGCTTTCACGCGCTGCGCCGCCTGCCGAGCACCTTCGGGCACCTCAGCAAGCGGCCCGTGCCACGTGAGGTGATGGATTGCTGGTTCGCTTCCGTGCGCGAGCAGTCCGCGGTCAGGCGCGATCTGCGCAAGTACGTGCGCAGTTCCAGCGAAGGGCGCCTCGCGTTGCTGGGTGCCGCCGAGAAGCTGCGCTCGTTCGATCGTCCCGCGCTTGTGGCCTGGGCTAGCGAGGACAAGCTGATGCCCCGCGAGCACGGTCCGCGCCTGGTAGAGCGCCTGTCCCAAGGCGAGCTCGTCGAGATAGCCGACTCCTACACGCTGATTCCGGAGGACCAGCCCGGGCAGCTGGCTGGCGCGCTGCGAGCACTGATGAGCCGCTGAACGGCGCAAGTCGAGCCATTGATCTCGCGGGCCCTCGCCTCACATCCGACGACTGATGCTGAGCCGACGATCACACACTTGGTGATCACAACGGGGCAGGTGTCCTGGATCTAGAACGGCACGACGACGACGGCCGGGGTATAGCGCGAGAGCTGTTGTCCGGTCCCGATCATGCCGAAGCCGGAGGCGTCAGAGTAACTCCCGCGAGCTACATTAGGGGCGGCATGCCGAGCAAGCACCCACGATCGCTGTGACGGCGGACCCAGAGCTGGGGGACGCACTGGAGCGTGTGCGCGCCGTGACGGGCACGCAGGAGGCCGATGCGTCTTTGGTGCGCAGGCTTGCAATAGAGGGGGCCGAGATGGAGCTTCGGGCCAGGCGTGGGCGTCGTGAGGCGATCGAGGCGCTGTTCGCCGCGATGGACAGGGACGGGTTCGATCTCGACTTGAATGAGATCGATCGGCTCAACTCGCCTTCGAGCAGCGTGTGAGCGTCGAGCCGTGGGACGGCCGGGGTGCGGTCCTCGCCGACACCTCCGCATGGATGCTCGCACGCCGGATTCCGCGTGCGCGGGAGCTTTTGTTTGCGGCCGCTGAGCGTGGCGACATTGCCTGGTGCTGGCCTGTGCGCTACGAGTTGACCTTCGATGCGCCGAGCCCGGAGCGAATCGCCGCAGTCGATCGGACGCTGGCGGGCATGCGTGAGATCGCTGTCGATCGTGCTGTCCAGCGGGGCGTGCTCTTGGCGATGAGAGACCTGGCGGACGAGGGCTCTCACGGAGCGCACCGACTCCCGCCGGCTGACCTCACTGTCGCCGTCGCGGCACAAACTTCGGGACTGGACGTGCTGCACTACGATCATCACTTCGAGCGCCTAGGTGAGCTGCTTGGCGTACGCATGGTCTGGATTGCCGACCCTTCCGCTTGACGGACGATCGCTCCGTCTAAAGGCCCATAAATCACCTATTTGCAGGTATTTTCTTGATCTCGACCAACCAGTTCAAGAACGGCAACCACATCGACGTCGACGGCACGGTCTTCAAGATCGTCGAGTTCCAGCACGTCAAGCCCGGCAAGGGCGGCGCGTTCGTGCGCACGAAGCTGCGCCGGGCCTCCGACGGCAACGTGATCGACCGCACCTTCCGCGCCGGCGAGAAGTTCCGCTCGGTGCGCACCGAGGCGCGCAAGATGCAGTTCCTCTACGCCGACGGCACCGACGCGCACTTCATGGACACGCGAGTCCTTCGAGCAGATCGCCGTCGCCGGAGGCGACGTTCGCCGACGCGCTGCGCTGGATCACGCCGAGCAGCGAGGTCGACGTGCTGTTCATCGACGGCGAGCCCGCCGACCTGCAGCTGCCGAGCGCCGTCGAGCTCGAGGTCACCGAGACCGACCCGGGCCTGCGCGGCGACACGGTCTCGGGCGGCGGCACGAAGCCGGCGACGCTCGAGACCGGCGCGGTCGATCCAGGTGCCGCTGTTCGTCGAGCCGGGCGAGCGCATCCGCGTCGACACGCGCACCGGCGACTACGTCGCGCGCGCCTGAGATGCGCCGCTCCGATCAGCGCCGGGCGGCGGTCGTCGCGCTCTACCAGCACGACCTCACCGGCCGCCGCTGGCGGAGACGCTCGGGCCCGACGCCTCGCTGTTCACGCGCGCGCTCGCGCACGCGGCGGCCGACCGCGCGCGAGGAGCTCGACGCGGTGATCGACCGCCACGCCCACGGCTGGGCGGTGGAGCGCATCCAGCCGCTCGAGCGCAGCATCATGCGCGTCGCGCTGATCGAGATGCTGCACCCCGACGCGGCGCCCGGCCGAGGAGCCGATCCCGCCCGAGGGCGCGATCGAGGAGGCGGTCGAGAGCGCGAAGACGTTCTGCGGCGCCGACGCGCCCGGCTTCGTCAACGGCGTGCTCGCGGCAGTCCTGCGCGAGGTGCGCGAGAATGCGCCGCATCCCATGAGCAGCGTCGAGCACCTCGACGAGCTGATCGCCCGCCTCGAGCGCGCCGCCGAGCAGCTGCGCTCGGGCGAGCTCTCGCCGGACGCCGCCGCGACGCATGGTCGAGGACTGCGCCGCGCTCGCGACCCAGGCGGCGGCCGAGCTCGAGCAGCTCACGCGCGCCGAGGTCGCCGGCGCCGGCGCCCGGCCAGGACACGCCTGCTGTAGGTGTCCGCCGCGCCGCCGTGAACGCGACCTACCCCGACCACCTGCGCGAGGAGGTCGAGCGCTACCTGGCGGGACTGCGCTTCTCCGACGAGCCGCTCACGGCGGGCCTCGAGGAGGCGATGCGCTACTCGCTGCTCGCCGGCGGCAAGCGCATCCGCCCGGTGCTCGCGCTCGCGACCGCGCGCGCGGTCGGCCTCGAGCAGCGCGAGGTGCTGCCGCTCGCCGGCGCGATCGAGCTGATCCACACCTACTCGCTGATCCACGACGACCTGCCGGCGATGGACGACGACGAGCTGCGCCGCGGGCAGCCGACCTGCCACGTGAAGTTCGGCGAGGACGTCGCGATCCTCGCCGGCGACGGCCTCTACGCGGAGGCCTTCCGCCACCTGCTCACCCACCAGCGCTCCGCGCCCGAGCGCGTGCTCGCCGCCGCGGCCGAGCTCGCCGCGGCGACCGGCGTCAACGGCATGGTCGGCGGCCAGTACGCCGACGTCAGCGCCGCACACGCCCGCCGGCGCCGCCGGCGCTGCGCCGGCTGCACGAGCTGAAGACCGGCCGCCTGATCGGCGCCTCGGTGCTCTGCGTACTACTGTTGACGGGGATCGCAGACGCACCCGAGACAGCCGCCTTCCGCCGCTTCGCCGCCGAGCTCGGCGTGCTGTTCCAGATCGTCGACGACATACTCGACGTGACCGGCACCGACGATGCACTTGGAAAGCCACGAGGCAGCGATGAGCGTCACGGCAAGCGCACCTACGTGAGCGAGTTCGGGATCGAGCGCGCGCGGGAGCTCGCCGCGGAGTCGCACCGGACGGCTCAGGACGCGCTGGCCGAGGCTTCGGGTCGTGCCGCGCTCACGGCGGCGCTCCGCGAGCCGCAGACCGACACGGCGGAGCTCGAGCGGCATCGCCGACTTCATCTACACCCGCACCTCATGAGCCTGCTCGAGCACATCGACGGTCCCGAGGACCTGCACGGGCTCTCCGAGCAGGAGCTCGCGCAGCTCGCCCAGGAGGTGCGCGAGCACATCATCGACACCGTCGGCGAGATCGGCGGGCACTTCGGCGCCAACCTCGGCACCTGCGAGCTCGCGGTCGCGCTGCACTCGCTGCTCGACTCGCCGCGCGACAAGATCCTCTGGGACGTCGGCCACCAGGCCTACCCGCACAAGGTCCTCACCGGCCGCCGCGACCAGCTGGCGACGATCCGCCAGTACGGCGGCCTCGCGCCGTTCTGCTCGATCGCCGAGTCCGAGCACGACATCATGGGCGCCGGCCACGCCTCGACCTCGATCGGCTACGCGGTCGGCATCAAGGAGGGGATGCGCCAGCTCGGCCCGGACGCGGACGGCCAGGTCGTCGCCGTGATCGGCGACGGCGCGATGACCGGCGGCGTCGCCTTCGAGGCGATCGGCCAGGCCGGCGGCCTCGGCACGCCGATCGTCGTCGTGCTCAACGACAACGGCATGTCGATCGCGCCCAACGTCGGCGCGCTCTCGCGCTACTTCAACCGCGTCCGCCTGAACCCGAAGCTGTGGCACGCGCGCGCGGACGTCGAGGGCGGCCTGACGCGGCTGCCCGGCGGCATCGGCGCCGCCTTCGAGCGCCTCGGCCCGCACCTGAAGGAGTCGATCAAGGCCTTCTGGGCGCCCGGCCTGTGGTGGGAGGAGCTCGACTGGGCCTACATGGGCGTGATCGACGGCCACGACGTGCGCGCGCTGCGCGAGGCGCTGCGCGAGGCGCTCGCCGCCGAGCGGCCGGTCGTCGTGCACATCGCGACCGTCAAGGGCAAGGGCTTCGCGCCGGCCGAGGACGGGCGGCCTGGAGGGCATGGAGAAGTGGCACGCCGCCAAGCCGAAGTCGATCCTCAACGGCTCGCCGACGCGCATCGTCCAGCCCGCCGCCGGCAGCGAGCCGGCGAAGCCGCCGCCGCCGCAGTACACGCAGGTCTTCGGCGAGGCGCTCGTGCGCGAATGCGAACGCGACGAGCGCGTCGTCGGGATCACCGCCGCGATGAACTCGGGCACCGGGCTGAACATCCTGCAGAAGGCGATGCCGGAGCGCTACTTCGACGTCGGCATCGCCGAGCAGCAGGCGATCCTGTTCGCCGCGGGCCTCGCGCTCGAGGGCGTCAAGCCGGTGGCCGCGATCTACTCGACCTTCCTGCAGCGCGCCTACGACCAGATCGTCCACGACGTCTGCCTGCAGAAGCTCAACGTCGTCTTCGCGATGGACCGCGCCGGGCTCGTCGGCGACGACGGCCCGACCCACCACGGCGTCTTCGACATCGCCTACCTGCGCTGCCTGCCGAACATCGTGCTGATGGCGCCGCGCGACGAGGCGATGCTCGTGCACATGCTGCGCACGGCGCTCGAGTACGACGACGGGCCGATCGCGCTGCGCTATCCGCGCGGCGAGGGATCGGGCGTGGCGCTTCCCGAGACGGCCGCAGGCGATCGCGATCGGCACCGGCGAGATCCTCCGCGAGGCGCAGGAGGGCAGCGCCACCACGCCGGGCGCCGCGTCGCGCTGATCGGCTACGGCATCGGGCGTCGGCAAGGCGCTCGAGGCGGCCGAGGAGCTCGAGCGGCCAGGAGATCGCGGTGACGGTCGCCGACGCGCGCTTCGCCAAGCCGATCGACGCGGGCCTGATGGCCCAGCTCGCGGCCGAGCACGACCTGCTCGTGACCGTCGAGGAGGGCGTGCTCGCCGGCGGCTTCGGCTCGGCCGTGTGGGAGACGCTCAACGAGGCCGGCGCGCGCGATCGCCGCGCATCCTGCGCGTCGGGCTCCCCGACCGCTACGTGACGCACGGCAAGCCCGCGCTGCTGCACGAGGAGGTCGGCTTCACCGGCGCGCGCATCGCCGAGCGCGTGCTGGCGGCGATCTCCGACGGTACGCAGCCCGCGCAGCGCGGCGGCTCGGCGATCATCGGCGCCTGAGCGAGGCGCCGGAGCGGCGTTAAATGAAACGACCCGCCGGGGAAAGCGGGCCGTTTCGGGGAGGAGGGATTCAGGAGAGATGATGCTGCACTCTCGATCACTGATAATGATGCTCGCCTGCCACGGCAAATTGTGTGTGACATCGCTCACATAGCCCTTCGTGTGCACGTGCGCTCGGCGCGTGTGCAACTGTTCGCAGGGGATGCCCAAGCGCCGTCTTGACACCCTGCTGGCGGAGCGCGGGCTGTTCGCGTCGCGCACCCGCGCGGCGGCTTCGGTGATGGCGGGCGAGGTGCGCCTCGGCGCGGGCCGGCGTCGCGCCGAGAAGCCGGGGGAGATGGTCGAGGAGACCGAGCTCGTGACGCTCGACGCGCGCCCGGGCTACGTCTCGCGCGGCGGCATCAAGCTCGCGAACGCGCTCGACGCGAGCGGTCTGGAGGTGGGCGGGCCGGCGCGCGCTCGACGTCGGCGCCTCGACCGGCGGCTTCACCGACTGCCTGCTGCAGCGCGGCGCGCGCGAGGTGATCGCGGTCGACGTCGGCTACGGCACGCTCGACTACCGCCTGCGCATCGATCCGCGCGTGCGCGTGCTCGAGCGCACCAACGCGCGCACCCTCACCCCTGAGACGATCGGCGCTCCGCCAGATGGGCCCCAAGGGCTGCCCGACCTGGCGACGATCGACGTGTCCTTCATCTCGCTGGACAAGGTGCTCGGGGCTGTGCTCGGCTGCCTGGCGAGCCGGCTACGACGTGCTGGCGCTCGTCAAGCCGCAGTTCGAGGTCGGCCGCGGGCGCGTCGGCAAGGGCGGCGTCGTGCGCGACGGCGGCGATCGCCGCGAGGCGCTGCTCGGCGCCGGACGAGGCCGCGCTGAGCGCTCGGCGCAGCGGTGCTCGGCTACCACTCATCGCGGCTGCCGGGGCCGAAGGGCAACCGCGAGACGCTTCATCTGGCTCGCGGACCCGGCGCGCGGGGTCGGCGCGCGCGATGCGGGCGAGCTCGAGGCGCTGGCGCGCGAGGTGGAGCCGTGAGGGAGGTAACGGTCTTCACCCACCGCCGCCCCGAGGACACGCCGGTGCCCTGCGAGCTTCTCATCGAGCGCGCCGCCCAGGCGCAGATCATGCTGCGCTTCGACCCCGAGGAGACCGCAAGCACGCCCTCAGCACCGCGCGAGGGTCTCGTGCTCGACGCGGAGCTGAAGCGCGACGTCGAGCTGTGCGTCGTGCTCGGCGGCGACGGCACGATCCTGCGCGCGCTGCAGCGCTACGCGGGCACCGGGGTGCCCGTGTTCGCGATCAACTTCGGCGCGATCGGCTTTCTCGCGACGGTCGAGCCGCAGGAGATCGAGGACGGCATCCGGCGGGCCTTCGCGGGCGAGTTCGAGCTCCTGCACCTGCCCGGGATCGGACTCGAGCTCGGCGAGCAACGCCTCACGGCGATCAACGACGTGGCGATCCACCGCAAGGTCGGCGAGCGCGTCGCCGAGCTCGCCTACGCGCTCGACGGCGAGGAGGCCGGAAGCGTGCGCTGCGACGGTCTCGTGGTCGCGACGCCGGCCGGCTCGACCGGCTACAACCTCGCCAACGGCGGGCCCGTGATGGCGTGGGGGGTGGAGGGCTTCGTGGTCTCCTTCATCGCGCCGCACTCGATGAGCGCCCGCGCGCTCGTGGTCGCGCCCGACGATCGCCTGACGATCCACAACCGCTCGCGCGAGGCGCTCGACGTCGCGGTCGACGGTCGCCCGGTCGGCGAGATCGAGGCGGGTGCGACGATCGCGGCGAGCTTCGTCAAAGACCTCGGCACGCTCGCTCAGCTTCCGGACTCGTCCTTCTATCGCCGTCTGCGCGAGAAGTTCGGTCGTCTCGCGAGCTGAGGCCGGCTCTGTGCCGTGAGCTCAGGCTCCGCGCCGCGCGGCTCGCTCAGGCGACGCGGTGCGCGGCGATCGCGGGCGCTGCGGGCCCGTCGTCCTGCATCGAGGAGATGAACTCTTCGAGCTGGACGCGCGAGAAGCGCCGCTGACCGCCCGGGGTGCGATAGCAGCTGATGTGGCCCGCGTCCGTCCAGCGGCGGATCGTCGCGAGCGAGACGCCCAGGTAGAGGGCAGCCTGGGAGCTCGTGAAGACGAGACGCCGGTCGTTGCGTGGGGGGGATGCGCTGGCTGAGTGGGTCACGCTCCATGCTTCGGCCGATCGCGCCGAGAACTTGAGCGCAGGTCAACTTTGCGGACGTTTCGTGCGGATTGACCGCTCCCGCAGTCCGTCGCGCTCGCCTCGCCGATTCCTTCAAGGCTTGACGTCGGCGCGTCCATGACGGCATCCAAACGGCCCTCGATCGTGTGCTCAAGCGCGGGAAAACCGCATGGATTCAGGGGAAAAGCACGGATGGTCAAAGCTCCGCGTCTGCAATCATTCGTGCACAGACCTAATCAAACTGGACTTTCCGATCAATCGTTCGATAACCTGGTCAAACCTACTCATAGGTAGGTATCTCGGTCGTCTGTGGATGGAGACAAACGGGCCGCCGAATTTGACGAAATCCTGGATCTCGATGAAGGAGACCGACATGGCCCTTTGGCCCCACGGTTAGATACGACGGTAGTACCACGTCAGGCGTCGAGGAGGACGCCGCACGGCTGCGGTGTCCTCCCTTCGCCCTACTTCTCAGCGCGCAGGGGGCTGGGCCATGCTGCGGACCCGCTGGTCGAACGCAAACTCGCTGGCGAACTGGGCGTCGTCGTCGCGACCGAACGTCGGCCCCTGTTGCTCGAGGATCTCAATGAAGTTGGCGACGAGCTCGCCATCCAGTTGTTTGCCGGCGCTGCGACCGAGCTCTGCGATCGCCTCCTCCGGTGAGAGCGGCGTCCGCGGCGAGGACGGCGAGGTCATCGCGTCGTAAGTTGAGCAGATAGCCACGATCCGCGAGCTCTTTGGGATCTCGCTGCCGATCAGCCCGGCTGGGTAGCCGCCGCCATCGATGCGCTCGTGGTGATAGAGGATCGCGTCGGCCACAGGGCCGTAGCCGTCGAGCTTGCCGACGAGCGTCGCGCCGTCCTGCGGGTGGCGTTGGATGATCTTCATGTCCTCGTCGGTCAGCTGCTCGGGATGGAGCACGCGGTCGGGCCAGGTGAACTTGCCGATGTCGTGCAGAAGCCCCGCGGTGTGTACGACCTCCTGTTCGGCCTCATCGCAACCGGCCGCGATCGCAAGCGCCTTCGCGTAGCGCGCCACCGCCGCGGCGTGACGCGCCGCCGTGCGGTCGCGCAGCGTCAGCGCATCCATCAGCGTGGAGAGCACCCCGAACTGCAAGGAGGCGAGCTGAATCGAGCGCGCTTCGAGCTGGTCGGCGCGATCCTCCGAGCGCAGCAGCGCGACGGTCAGGCGCTGGAAGATCAGCAAGACGACGACGGCGCTCAACAGCACCCCCAGGCCGGCTTTCGTGTACGCCACGGCGAGGATCGCAGCCAAGGCCCCGGTGGCGATCTCGCCCGGTAGCAGCGTCCAGAGCAGGTCGCGCGTGTTGCGCGCCGAGGAGGAACCCTGCTCGGCGAACACGTGCGCCGTGTACATCAGGTAGGTCAGCGTGGTCGTGGCGGTGAAGACGGCGAACACGGCTAGGCCGAAGCTGACGGTCTGCTTGGGGTCGATCGCGAGCAGGCGAACCAGCCAGCCGCCGATGAAAGGTCCCGCGGCAAACATCGCGAGGTTGTTGAGCCATACCGAGGGCGGGAGTCTGCGGACTGCCGAGCTGATGACCATCTCGACCACGCCGAACGCGGCGGCTGTCACCGGACCCAACAGGACCATCGCCAGCACCAGCGCGACGGCGGAGGCGCTCAACTGCGCGCCGCGCGCCTCGACGCTCAGCCATTGCCCCGCGAGCACGATCGCGAGCAGCAGCCCGAGCAGCCCGAAAGGATGACCTTCCGATGCGCGCGCGAAGGCGACGCTTGCGCCGATCACGCCGAGCAGCAGCGCGGCGTCGAACGTACGGAACAAGATGCTCGTGAGCTTGGATAGCGGCACAGGACCTCTTGGTCCCTTAACGGCCGCTGGCGCGTCGTCCTAAAGGGGCACTGCGCCCCGGATCACTGCGGGGGCGCCTCGATCGTGACGGCCTGCCCGCGGTCGCGCTCTGATCGCGGGTGCTGTGAAGCCTGTGCGGTGAGGCCCCGATCGTGGTCTGCGGGCGGTGCGATCGCACCGCCGAAGCTTTCGTATCCCGCGGGAAGATCCTCGAACGCGAGCTCTGCGTTTGGCAGCTGTGAGCCTGTGGCAGCCGTTTCTGCGCGCTCGCCGCCGAGCTGCGTGAAGCCCAGCGTAGCCAGGCCGGCGCCCGCGCCGACGATCAGAAAGGCGGTGCGCGTGGAGCTCGCCGCCACCAGTAGCCCGCCCAGGGGAAGACCGATCGCGAGGCACAGCGCGCTCATCGATTCCGCGGCGCCCATCAGCTGTCCCTGCAGGCCCGATGGCGTCAGACGCTGGACCGCGCTGATCAGCGACGGCCACTGCATTCCGTTTCCGATTCCGCCGATGAGGCCGGCGACGCACGCGAGCGCAAGCGAGGGCGCGAGCGCGAGGCCGAGATAGGCCAGCGCGATCGCGAGCGTTCCAGCGCTCATCAGCACCGGCAGCGGACGCTTGACGAGCCGTGCGAAGACGACGCTGCCCGACCACCGAGCCGGCCCCCCAGGCCGCGAGCAGGATCCCGAGCCCGCGGTCGCCGGCGTGCAGCGTCGACTTGACGAAGGTGACCTCGATCGGGCCACCGGTCTGGATGAAGATCAGCGCGGCGAACTCGACGATCAGCACGCGGCGCAGCGGGCTCGGCCGGTTGATGTGTCGCCAGGCGTCGGCGAGGCGAGCCAGCACCGAGGTCGCCGCTGGCTCCTCGCCGTGGGCGGAGACAAGGTCGGTGAGGAGCGCACCGCCGATCAGGAACGAGCGCGACGTCGATCAGCAGCGCGGTCGGCGCGCCGGCGCCGGCCACGAGCACGCCGCCGAGCATCGGCCCGAGCACGAACGTCGTCGAGAACGCGACGTTCAGGGCAGCGTTGGCGTGGCGCTCGGCCTCGTGAATCAGCTGTTCCCGACCCTGCTCCTCCTCGGCAAGGCCCGGCTCCCCGCTCTGGAGCGGCGGTAGCTCGGCCAGCACCTGCGCCCGCGCCACCGCGGCAACCCGTGCCCGCAGCAGCGCGCTCGCGGCCAGCGCCGCGGTGCCGTCGACCGCCACCAGGACCAGCACCGCGGGCAGCCAGAAGTGCCACACGAGCACCACCAGAGCGCCGGTCACGGCCGCCTCGAACCAGTAAAGGGCGCTGATCTCCCTGCCGCGGCTCGACTCCAGCGCGGGCCACGACCAGCGGCACCAGAAACGCCGGCAGGGCCTCGCCCGCGAACAGCAGGCCCGCGACGGCCGAGCGCGCTGTGCGTGTGATCGAACACCGCGACCGCCAGCGCAAGCAGCCCGAACCAGCTGCCCAGGCGGTTGACGACGTACGCAGCAAGCGATCCTCCGCAGGCGCGCAGATTGGAGCGCTACTCGCATGGCGCCACGTTAGCCGCTTTGCGAGACAGCATCGCTCGTTCACCATCGACAGGCGCGCAGGCGCTGCGATATCCGGCCAATGGTGCCGATCGTGTCGTCCTCTTCTGCCGACCGATCGGTCCTCCCCAGCCGCTACGGTGTGCCTTCCGATGGAGGCTTCAACACCGGGAGTGACCCGACCGATCAGGGTGATCATCGCCGACGACCACACGATCGTGCGCGACGGCATCCGCGCCGTGCTCAAGCGCGAGGCGGGCGAGTTCGAAGTCGTCGCCGAAGCCGCCGACATCCCCTCGCTGATCCGCGAGGTCAAGGAGCACAAGCCGGATCTGCTGACGCTCGATCTGACGATGCCGGGTGGCTCGAGCCTCGGGGCGCTGCCCGCCTGCTTCATCGCGCACCCGACGATGGCGGTGGCGATCCTGACGATGCGCGAGGACCCCGAGTACGCGCGCCAGGCGCTGCGGGCAGGTGCGCGCAGCTACGTGCTCAAGGAGGCCGAGCCGGCCGAGCTGCTGCAGGCATTCCGCCTCGCGGTTGCCGGCGGCAACTACCTGCATCCGCGCCTCGGCGCGCTGATGGCGACCGGCGAGGACGGCGCGACCGACAGCGTCGCGCTCTCAGAGCGCGAGCGCGAGGTCGTGCGCCTGATCGCCAACGGCTACACGAACCCTGAGATCGCCGAGCAGCTGAACGTCGCCGAGCGCACCGTCAAGACCTACCGCGCCCGTGCGATCGAGAAGCTCGGCTTCTCCTCGCGCGCGGAGATCACCGCCTACGTGCGCCGCGTCGGCCTGGCGGACTAGCGCCCGAGTCGGAAGGCTGTTGTTCGACTCGGTGCATGCACCGAGTCGTGCAGGGCCGCATGCGGCCCTGCCTGGCCGGCGCATGCGCCGCGGCTCGTACGCGCGTCGCTGGGCCGATGCACGACCCCGCCACGCGGCGCATGCGCCGCGTGGAACCACATCGCCAGTGCGGCGCTACGCTCCTTTGAGTGAGCCCGCCCGCATCACAGCGTGCCCGACCGAGGGCTACCGCCTGACGGGCATCTCCGCGCGCGCCTTCCAGCACCCCGCCGACCGCGCCGCGACCGCCGCGCTCGGCTCGATCCCGTATCTCGACACGGTCGTCCGCAAGCTGATCGAGCTGGGCTACGAGCGCGCGCTGCGCCAGAGCTATCTCGGCTCCTCGGTGCGTCTCGGCGAGGAGCAGCTCGGCGACGTCTGGCGCGAGCACGCGATCGCCTACGCGACGCTCGACATGGCCGAGGTGCCCGACCTCTACCTGACGCAGTTCCCCTCGCCGAACGCGATGGCGATCGGCGCGCAGCGCCCGATCGTGGTCGTCCAGTCGGAGCTGGTGCGGCCTGCTCGACGCGCCCCAGCGCCGCGCCGTCTTCGCGCACGAGGCGGCGCACATCCTCGCCGACCACCAGCTCTACCGCACGGCGCTCGCGATCCTCGTGATGCTGACGCGCAGCGCGCGGCTGCCGCTGCCGCTGACGCCCGTGCGCACCGCGCTGATGGAGTGGGGGCGCGCCACCGAGCTGAGCGCCGACCGCGCCGCGGCGCTCGTCACGCGCGACCCGCTCGTCGTCTGCCGCACGCTGATGTCCGTCGCCGCGGGCGCGATGACCGAGCAGCTCGACCTCGACGCCTTCATGCGCCAGGGCCTCGACTACACCGAGTCCGGCGGCGGCCTTGAGCGCCTCACGCGGCTGATGCTCGACCTCGGCGTGACGCACCCGATGCCCGTCAAGCGCACGCACGAGCTGATGGCCTGGGTGCGCTCGGGCGAGTTCGACCGGATCGTCGGCTCGGGCGAGTACATCCGTCGCGAGGACCCCGTCGACGCGCGCAGCGACGGCGGCGAGGCGGTCTCCTTCTACGCCGAGCGCGTCCGCGACGCCTTCCGCGACGCGGGCGAGTCGGTCAACTCGGTCGGCCAGCAGCTCGCCGGCTGGCTGCGCGGCGGCAGTGACGGCGAGGATGACTGGCGAGGACGGGGACGCCGGCGGGGAGGACGAGGCGCAGGACTAGCTGGCTGCGCGTCGAGCTGCTGCTCGCCACCGGGCGGCCCGCGAGCGGCACCGTCAGGCGCACCATCGCTGCCGCGCCCCGGCGCGGGCACGAACTCGAGCTCGCCGCCGATCAGCTCTGCGCGCTCGCGCATGCCGCCCATCCCGAAGCCGCCCTCCAGGCCGTCGCCGCGCGGGCCGAGCCGGTCCGCTTCGGGCAGGCCCTTGCCGTCGTCGGTCACCGCCGCGCGCAGCACGCCCGCGTGCGTGCGCACGCTGATCACCGCGCTCGTCGCTTCCGCGTGGCGGCTGACGTTGGTGAGCGCCTCCTGGATGATGCGATAGACGGTGCTCTCGAGCTCCGGGTCGAGGCGGCGGTTCCCGTCGTCGATCGTCCGGCCGCCCGTCGCCGTCATCCTCGAGCGCGATCTCCGTGCTCACTTCGAGGCCGTCCATCGCCTGCGCACGCCGCGCGAGCGCCTCCAGCGCGGCGGCCAGCCCGAGGTCGTCGAGCGCCGCGGGCCGAAGCTCGGTGATCAGGTGGCGCAGCCCGTCGATCTCGGTGCCGAGCCCCTCGAGCACCGTGTCGACGGCGGCGCTGCAGCGCTTCCTTGTCGTCGAGGTCGCGTGCGTTGGCCAGCTGCAGGCGCAGCGCGCCGATCCCCTGGATGCTTTCGTCGTGGATCTCGCGCGCCCAGCGCGTGCGCTCGCGCTCGCGCGCCTCCATGCCGTAGCGCAGCCGCTCGATCTCGACCGAGCGCTCCGCCGCGAGTCGCTGCGCGACGCTCGACGCAAACGCCTTCGAGCGCCTCGCGGTCGGGCCCGCGAAAGCCGCCGTTGCTGCGCAGCGCGATGATCAGCCCGCCGCCCTGGCCCTCCATGCTCAGCGGCTCGACCAGCGCCGCGCGCGCCTCCAGGCCGAGTTCGTGCAGCCACGCTGCCTCCTGCCCGCGCGGGCGGTCGAGCGCGAGCGCCTTGCCCGCGCGGTAGACATCGCCCAGTGCGCTGCCCTGCACCGGCGCGATCCGCAGGCGCGGCGCCGAGCCGCTGGCGCCGGCGACGCGCAGCTCGCCGCGCTCCTCGATCACGACGAGCACCGCGCTGGCGTCGAGCAGCGCAAGGCCACGGTCGGCCATCAGGCGCAGCAGCCACAACTCTGATCCGGAGAGCACCGCTAGAGATTATGACGCCGACAGGCGTACAGGAGCGCAGCTGCTCGCGCCGCCAAGCCGATGCGCGTCAGCGCCAGGCGCCTGGGATTGACTACGTGAGCGATTGCTGTTCCTGAAGGGCGGATGCCTCGCTGCCGTGGGCGTCCTCACCGTTGCGCGGTCGCGCCGCGGCGCGCATGCGCGTCATCAGCTCCTCGACGCTCGCGCCGTCGCGCCACGCGGCCAGCCCGACGGAGATCCGCAGCGGCTCGGCGCGCGCCGCGCGCTTCGACCTTGATCGTGCGCAGCCGGTCGAGCACGCGCCGCGCGACGATCTCGCCACGCGCCCCGTCGGCGCCCGGCAGCACGAGCAGCAGCTCGCGCTCGCTCGGCACGCCCGACACGGTCGAAGGCGCGCAGCTCGCCGCGCAGCACCTCGGCGATGTAGACGAGCGTCTGCTCGCGCAGCTCCTCGCCGTGCTCGCTCGTCATCTCCTCGAGGTTCTCGATCACGACCAGTAGGCAGCTCAGCGCGGTGCCGTGACGCTCGGAGCGCTTGATCTCCTCGACTAGGCGCGCGTCGGCAGCGCGGCCGCGGACAGCCACCCAGTCCCGCCCGGGGGCGGCGCCGTAGAGCGCTGATGGTCGTTGGCAGCCATGCCTTGAGCCGGTGATTCTACGGGCGCGTTGGACTCCGTTCCCTGCCCGGTAGGGGGATTATGGCCCCTTCTGCGCATCACGACCAGCTCTGGGCGCTCACCACCAGCGCCCGGTCTCACGCCGCCGGCGTCCGCACAGCGATCTGTCCCCGCGCGCTGCTAGACCTGCTCGCATGCTGCAAGAGCTACGCGTCGAGAATCTGCTGCTGATCGAGCGGGCCGACCTGCGCCTCGCCCCGGGACTGAACGTGCTCACCGGGGAGACCGGCGCCGGCAAGACGGTGCTCGCGCACGCGCTCGATCTGCTGCTGGGCGGGCCGCGCGAAGGCCGGGATCGTGCGCCCCGGCGCGCGTGAGGCCTACGTCGAGGGCGTCTTCGATCTCCCCGACGGGCTCCCCGCGGAGCTCGCCGAGCACCTCAGCCCCGACGCGCGAGGAGCTCGTGCTGGCGCGCCGCGTCGGCGCCGACGGCCGCACCCGTGCCTACCTCAACGGCCGCTCAAGCACGGTCGCCGACCTGCGCGACATCGCCGGCGTGCTGCTCGCCTTCTACGGCCAGCACGAGCACCGCAAGCTCACGCTCGCGGCGGCCCAGCTGCAGATCCTCGACGGCCTCTGCGGCGCCGAGCAGCGCGAGCGACTGGAGCTGTGCGCGAGCGCCGTCGCGGAGCATGCGCGCGCTGCGAGCGACGCCTGGCGGAGCTGCGGCGAGCTCGCCGCGCAGCGCGAGCGCGAGCTGGATCTGCTCGAGTTCGAGCTCGGCGAGATCGACACGCTCGCGCCCGATGCCGACGAACACGAGCAGCTGCTCGCGGTGCGCGAGCGCCTGCGCAGGCTCGACGCTCTGCAGGCGGCGGCGGGATCCGCGGCCGAGGCGCTCGCGCCGAGCGGCGGCGAGGGACCGCGTCGAAGCGACGTTCGCTGGCGGCGGCCGTCGCGGGACTCGACAGCCTCGCGGGCGTCGACCCGGCGCTCGATGCGCTCGCCGAGCGGGCCCGAAGCGCTGATCATCGAGTCTGAGGATCTCGCGATGGAGCTGCGCGACTATGCCGAGCGCGCGGGCGGCGCGGAGCGGGAGGACGGGCTCGCGGGCCTCGAGGGCGGCGTGATCACGCTCGAGGGCGTCGAAGCGCGCCTGGCGGCGCTCGAGCGCTTGCAGCGCAAGCACGGCGGCAGCATCGCGGCGGTGCTGGACTTCGCCGAGGGCGCCCGCGCACGACGCGAGGAGCTGACCGGCGCCGAGGGCGCGATCGCCGAGACAGGCGAGCAGCTCGAGCTGGTGCAGCGCAGCGGCTCGAGGCGCAGGTGCTCGCGCTGCGCAACGCGCGCCAGGAGGCTGCGCTCGCGCTCGCCGAGGCGGTACGTGAGCAGCTCGCCGCGCTGGCGATGGCGGATGCGAGCTTCGAGGTCGCGCTCGAGCGAGCGCGAGGTCGGGCCCGGCGGGCGCCGACGCCGTCGAGTTCCTGATCGCGCCCAACCCGGCGTGCCGGCGGGGCCGCTGCGCGAGATCGCCTCGGGCGGCGAGCTCTCGCGGGTGATGCTCGCGATCATGAGCGTGGCCAACGCCTCGGCCACCGAGGCGACGCTCGTCTTCGACGAGGTCGACGCCGGCGTCGGCGGTCACACCGCGCGCGCCGTCGGCGCGCGCTGCGCGAGCTGGCTGAGCGCCGCCAGGTGCTCTGCATCACGCATCTGCCGCAGATCGCCTCGCTCGCGGCGCGCCACTTCTCGATCGTCAAGGACACGAGCGCCGAGCCGACGCTCACGAGCGTCGTGCAGCTCGGCGACGGCGAGGTCCTCAGCGAGCTCGTGCGCATGCTCGGCGCCGATGAGGACGACAGCGGCGCGCGCCGTCACGCGCGCGAGCTGCGCGCCGCCTGATCGTCCGCCGGAGCGCGCCTGGCGCAGCCGCTGCGCAGGCCGGCGTCGCCGAGCGCGCGCGTCGCGCCGGTGCGCGTTACTCTCGCAAGGTGGCCGCAACGCGATCGAGCCTTCCCGCTCAGCAGCAGGAGCCGGGCGCGCGCGCCTCGGGTGGGCGCTCACCGACCGTCACGAGCCGTCGCCGGGCCGGTGCGGCCGGGGCGGCGCACGAAGCTGCTCGTCAAGCACCTCGTGCGCGGCGACATCGCGCTGATCGACCATCTCGACATCGACCGCGTCTCGGCCGAGGAGCTGATCGCGGCGGGCACGGTGGCGGTGATCAACTGCAAAGCCTCCTCCAGCGGCACCTATCCAAACCTCGGCCCGCAGCTGCTCGTCGAGGCCGGCATCGCGCTCGTCGACCTGCCCGACGACTCGCTTTTCAAGGCGGTCTCCGACGGGGATCCGCTGACGATCGCTTCGATCGCTCCGTCGGGGCACCGATCGCCTGCGAGGTGGCCCGCAAGGGCAGCGTGCTCGCGCGCGGCGAGCTGCTCGACCTCGAGCGCGTGCTCGCCGAGACGGATGCCCGGCGCAAGGAGATCGGCGAGGCGCTCGAGCGCTTTGCGCACAACACGATCGAGCACATGCGCGAGGAGCGCGAGCTGCTCGCCGGGCGGATTCCGCTGCCGCGCTTCGCGACGGACTTCCGCGACCGCTCGACGCTCGTCGTCGTGCGCGGCGTCGGCCATCAGCACGACCTGCGCGCGCTGCGCCCCTTCATCCGCGACCTGCGCCCCGTGATCGTGGCCGTCGACGGCGGCGCCGATGCGCTGCTCGAGGAGGGCCTGACGCCGAACATGATCGTCGGCGACATGGACTCCGCCGGCGAGCAGGCGCTGCGCTGCGGCGCGGAGCTAGTCGTGCACTCCTATCCAGACGGTCGCGCTCCCGGCCGTCATCGCCTCGAAGAGATGGGTCTCGCCTTCAAGCTCGTGCCCGCGCCCGGCACGAGCCAGGACGTCGCGATGCTGATCGCCGCCGAGAAGGGCGCCCGGCTGATCGTGTCGGTCGGCTCGCAGTTCAACCTCGTCGAGTTCCTCGACCGCAACCGCAAAGGCATGTCCTCGACCTTTCTCACGCGCCTGCGCATCGGCGAGATCCTCGTCGACGCGAAGGGCGTGAGCCGCCTCTACCAACCCCGACCGGGCCTCACCCCGCTGCTCGTCGTGTCGCCGCGGGCCTGATCGCGATGATCGCCGTGATCGGCCTGACGCCCGCGCTGCGCGACGTCGCGGAACTGCTGTGGCTGAAACTCCAAGCGCTGTTCGGCACCGGCGGCTGAGCCGCACCGCACCCAACACGATGTTCGACTTTCGCTATCACGCGCTGTCGCTGGCAGCGGTCCTGTTCGCCCTCGCGCTGGGCGTGCTGATCGGCGTCGCGATCGGCGACTCCAACCTCGTCTCCTCGGCCAAGAACGGGATCGTCCACAACCTCAGCTCCGAAGTCAGCGAAGCACGCGCGAGCGCGGGGCGCCTGCAGGAACGGCTCAGGGACGAGGAAGCCTTCGCCAACGGCCTGTATCCGCTCGCCTCCCACGAACTGCTGAGCGGACGCAGCGTCGGGCTCGTGTTCCTCGGCGGCTCTTCAGATCAGGTCAACTCGCTCGTGCGCGCCGCGGTCAGCCAGGCGGGCGGCGCGCTCGCGACGGTCGTCGCGGTACGCGAGCCGCTGGACCTCGCCGGCCTCGCGCGCGCGGCTGCGGGCACGCACTACGCGGCGCTCGCCGAAACGCCGGCGCTGATCGAACGCTTCGGCGAGCTCGCCGGCCGCCAGCTCGTCAGCGGCGGACAGCTCGTCGCGCGCGAGCTGCTCAGCCGCGTACGAGGGAGCCTGCTTCAGCGCCTTCGACGGGCAGCTGACACGACTTGAAGGGCTCGTCGTGATGCGCGCCGAGCCCGCGGAAATGAGCGCTGAGGAGAGCGAAGCCGCAGCCGCTGTTCGAGTCCGGGTTGATCAAGGGCCTCACCGCGGTGGGAGTGCCCGCGGTGGGGGTCGAGCTGAGCAACACCGAGACCTCGCAGGTCCCCTGGTACAAGGAAAAGGGGATCTCGAGCGTCGACGATCTCGACGCGCTCGCGGGGCAGACCGCGCTCGTCTATGCGCTCGCCGGCGACCACGGCACGTTCGGCGCGAAGGCGACCGCCGACTCGCTGCTGCCGACGCTCACGAGCACCACCAACCAGCCCTGAAGCGCGTCCGCCCGCGGCGCTAGCTTCCTGGCCATGCACGCCCTGCCCTTCGTCCTCGCGCTGGCGCTCGCGGCGATCATCGCTCCTGCGCTCCTGCGCGATGCTCGAAGAGGCGGGACACATGCGCCCCAACTACCGCGAACGCCGGCTCGCACTCCCCTTCGGCGTGCTCGTGCCGGCGGCGGCTCTGATCGCGCTCGTACCGCTGATGGCATTCCAGCGCTTTGGCTTCGGGCGACACGTTGCACCCCGAGACGCTGCCGATCGCGCTCTACGCCCTCGGCGTGCTCGCTGCTCGGCCTGATCGACGACACGCTCGCGCCGGCAGCGCATGAGGGCGCACAGCCTGCCGCTGCGCCGCGTGGCTGGCGCGGTCACGGCGCGGCGCTGATGCGGGGCGAGTCTCTCGACCGGGGTGCTGAAGGCCGGCGGCTCGCTCGGCCTGGCGCTGTTGGCGGCGAGCTACATGGGCCTCTCCGATCAGCGCTGGCTGCTCGCCGCCGCGGTGCTGGTGCTCGCGACGAACGTCTTCAACCTGCTCGACCTGCGTCCGGGACGCTCCGCGAAGGCGTTCGTCCTGCTCGGCGCCGGCCTGACGATCGGCGCCGCCGAGCTGCGCCCGCTGTGGGCGCTCGGCCTGTTCGTGGCGCCTGCACTCGTCGCCGGTGTCTATGACCTGCGCGAGCGCGCGATGCTCGGCGACACCGGCGCGAACCTGCTCGGCGCGCTCGCGGGACTGTGGCTAGTGCTGACGCTGTCCGGGACAGGTCAGCTCGTCGCGCTCGCGCTGCTGCTCGCGATCACGCTCTACGGCGAGCTTCGCTCGATCTCAGCGCTCGTGGAACGGACTCCGGGGCTGCGCGAACTAGACTCCTGGGGCAGGCCCTCATGACGCACCACTCCGACCGCCACGCGCAGGCCCCGAGCAAGACCCGGTTCATCTTCGTGACCGGCGGCGTCGTCTCCTCGCTCGGCAAGGGCATCGCGGCGGCCTCGATCGGGCGGCTGCTCGTCTCGCGCGGGCTGACGGTCGGGCTGCAGAAGTTCGACCCCTACATCAACGTCGACCCGGGCACGATGTCGCCCTACCAGCACGGCGAGGTGTTCGTCACCGAGGACGGCGCCGAGACCGACCTCGACCTCGGCCACTACGAGCGCTTCACCGACGCGAACACGAGCCGCGCCTCCAACGTCACGGCGGGCGGCATCTACGACACCGTGATCCGCCGCGAGCGCCGCGGCGACTACCTCGGCGGCACCGTGCAGGTCGTGCCGCACATCACCGATGAGATCAAGCAGCGCATCTCGCTGATCGCCGAGTCCAGCGACGTCGACTTCGTGATCACCGAGATCGGCGGGACGGTCGGCGACATCGAGTCGCTGCCGTTCCTGGAGGCGATCCGCCAGTTCCCCGTCGACGTCGGGCGCCGGCGCTGCATGTTCATCCACCTCACGCTCGTGCCCTACATCGGCCACGCGGGCGAGCTGAAGACCAAGCCCACGCAGCACTCCGTCAACGAGCTGCGGCGCATCGGTATCGCGCCCGACATGCTGATGTGCCGCTCGGAGGGCTCGCTCTCGCACGAGATCCGCAAGAAGATCGCGCTGTTCGCGAGCCTGCCCGTCGAGGCGATCGTCTCGGCCTGCGACGTCGACAACATCTACAAGGTGCCGCTGACCTTCCACGAGCAGGGCGTCGATGAGTTCATCCTCGAGCACTTCGGTCTGGAGGCGCCCGCGCCGGAGCTCGACGCGCTGGACCGAGCCGATCGAGCGCTCGGCGCGGGCCTCGCGCACGGTGCAAGATCGCGCTCGTCGGCAAGTACGTCCAGCTCGAGGACGCCTACCTGTCGGTCTCCGAAGCGCTGCGCCACGCGGCCTCGCTGCAGGACAGCCGCGTCGAGATCGACTGGATCGACTCCGAGAGCCTGGAGAGCAGCGACGACGCCGATGACGCGCGATCGGTCCTCGAAGCTGCCGACGGCATCCTGATCCCGGGCGGCTTCGGCGGGCGCGGGATCGAGGGCAAGATCGCCGCAGCCGGTGTCGCGCGCGAGCGGCTGATCCCATACCTCGGCATCTGTCTCGGCATGCAGGTCGCGGTCGCGGAGTTCGCGCGCAACGTCGCGGGCATGGAGGGCGCCAACTCGACGGAGTTCGACATCGAGACGCCTTACCCGGTGATCGACCTGCTGCCCGAGCAGAAGGAGGTCGCCGACCTCGGCGGCACGATGCGCCTCGGCGCGGACCCGATCAAGCTGCACCCCGACACGCGGGCGCGGGAGATGTACGGCGAGGCCGTCGTCTACGAGCGCCACCGCCACCGCTACGAGGTCAACAACCTGCTGCGCAAGCGGCTCACGAACGCCTCGGGGCTGAAGGTCTCGGGCACCTCGCCCGACGAGCGCCTGGTCGAGGTGATCGAGCTCGAAGACCACCCCTTCTTCGTGGCCTCCCAGTTCCACCCCGAGTTCAAGTCGCGCCCCGAGCGCCCGGCGCCGCTGTTCCGCGATTTCATCGCCGCAGCGCTCGAGCGCGCCGCCGCCCGCGAGGATCGCTCGGGGCTCGCCCGGGACCCCGATGCGGCGAGGCTCGGCCCCGATGAGGGCGAGGACGACGTGCGGGTGCAGGACGCTCGTGCCGCTGCCGGCAGCGCGCCGGACGCGAGCACCAGCCGGCCGTGAGCACCAGCGCGGCGGTGTCTCGTGTCGGCGCACTAGAGCATCGCTACCTGAGCGGCACCTTCGCCGAGCTGTGCCGTATCGAGAGCCCTTCCGGGCGCGAGCGTGCCTGCGGCGAGCGGGTGATCGCGGAGCTGCGCGCGCTGGGGATTTCGGTCGCCGAGGACGACGCCGGGCAGGCGCACGGGCTCAGACTGCGGCAACCTGCTCGCCCGCATCCCCGCCCAGGCACGTCGCGGCGACGGCAGCGCCGCCGCGGGCGCCTCGGTGCTGCTGTGCGCGCACCTCGACACGGTGCCGCTGCAGGCCCCCGTCGAGCCGGTGCTCCGCGACGGCTTCTGGGAAAACGCGAACGAGGGCATCCTCGGCGCCGACAACAAGGCGGCGATCGCCGTGCTGCTCGCGCTCGCGCGCCACATCTGCCGCGAAGGCTCGCCGGTGGACGTCGAGCTGCTGTTCACGGTCGGCGAGGAGACGGCGCTCGCGGGCGCGCTCGCCTTCGATGCCGCGAGCCTGCGCAGCGACTTCGGCTACGTCTTCGACCACGCCTCGCCGATCGGCGAGGTGGTGATCGACTCGCCCACCCACTACCGCTTCCAGGCCGACTTCCGCGGCGCCGCCGCCCACGCCGGCATCCGCCCCGAGCTGGGACGCAGCGCGATCCTCGCCGCTGCGCGTGCGATCGCCTCGCTGCCGCTCGGGCGCCTCGACGAGGGGACGACGGTCAACATCGGCACGATCGAGGGCGGCACGCGCGATGAACGTCGTCGCCCGAAAGGAGCTCGTTCGTCGGCGAGGTGCGGGCGCTCGACGACGAGCGCGCCGAGACGCTCGTCGCCGAGATCGTCGACCGCATCCACGAGGCCGCGAACCTGCCGGACTGCGACTGCGACGTGGATGTCAACGTGCAGCGGAGTTTCGCGGGCTATCGAGCTCTCGGCGCCGCAGCCCGCGCCGTGCGAGTCGCCGAGGCGGCGCTGCGTGCCTGCGGCCACGAGCCGACCCGGATCTCCAGCGGCGGTGGCTCTGACGCCAACGCGCTGATCGCCGCGGGCTTTCAGACGGTGAACCTCGCCAACGGCACCGAGCGCAACCACGAGCCGGGCGAGCGCGTCAGCGTCACGGCGCTCGAGGAGATGCTCGACGTGGCGCTCGCGCTGCTCGATGAGGCGGCAGCGCTCGCCGCAGGACGCGGCGCGGTAGCTTGCCACGCCGATGCTGAAGCTTCGCCGCGCGAAAGTCGTCGAGATCGACCCCGTCCCTGCCGCCTCAGGCGGGACGAGCAACGCGCCGGTCCTCGACCGCGAGTCCGCGAGCAAGCGCGCGCCCGCGGGTGAGCAGAGCCTCGTCGTGGAGCTCGCCGAGAAGACATGTGAGGAGGAACGGCGCCGCGCGATCGCCGACGTCGCGCTCGTTGGGCGCGCGCAAGTCGGCGATGAGGTGATCGTCAACGTCGAGGCGCTCGACCTGGGGCTCGGCTCGGGCGGCTTTGACATCGTGCACGTCAACCTCACGCGCGGACTCGACGGCGCCGGTGCTCCCGGAGCGAACGTGATGAAGCTCAACTACACGAGCCTGCAGCACGCGGTCGCGCCGGTAGAGGACGCACGTCTGACGGTGCCGCTCGAGCGTCCCGTGGGGGTGCTTGCGCTGCACGGGCAGCTCGCGGCGGTGGCTTGGGCCTTCGCCCAGCGTGCTCCCGACGCTCGCCTCGGCTACGTGCAGACGACCGGAGGCGCGCTGCCCGGCGGACACTCCCGGACGGTGCGCGCGCTGCGCGAGCAGGGACTGCTCGCGGGGCACCTCACGGCGGGTGCGGCGTTCGGCGGGGAGGGCGAGGCGATCACGACGGCGGGGGCGCTACACCACGCTCTGGCGAGCCTCGGCTGGGATGCCGCGATCTGCGGCCCCGGTCCGGGCATCGTCGGCTCGAGCTCAGTGCTCGGCCACGGCGGTATGGCGGCGCTCGACTCGGCGCACGTCTCCCTGGCCCTCGGCTGCCCGACGCTGCTCGTGGCGCGCATGTCCACGAGCGACGATCGCGAGCGCCACCGCGGGATCTCACACCACACGCTGACGGTGCTCGACCTGCTGCTGGAGCCCGTCACGGTCGCGCTGCCGGCCGGGATGCGCTCGCCCGTCGGCGCCGACCTGCGCGCGGGGCTCGGCGCGGTCTTCGGCGGCTCGATGCCCGCCCGTCCAGCGCTCGCGCTCGACGTCGAGCGCCCGGTGCGGATCACCCGCCACGACTGGCGTCGCGCCGGCGTCGATTTGCCTGCATATGCTGCGAGCGGGCTCTCGAACGAGACGATGGGGCGCGGCATCGCCCAGGACCCGCTGTTCTTCGGGGCGGCGCTGGCTGGTGGGACCGCGCTCGCGGAGCTCGTGGCGACGCAGCCGGAGGCCGAGTACGGGGCGGCGGAGGGCTCGTGAACGCGGCGGGCTCGCCGCGGGCCTTCGAGCGCGTCGCCTCGGATGTCGTCTACTCGGGTCGGCTAATCGACGTGCGCATCGAGCGCTACCGCCACGCCGACGGCGCGCAGGAGACGCGCGAGATCGATCCGCCACCAGGGCGCCGTCGGCGATCCTCGCCTACGACGATCGCGAGGTGTGGCTCGTGCGCCAGCCGCGCGAGGCGGTCGGCGAGCCCGATCTCCTGGAGATACCCGCGGGACGCCTCGACGTCGCGGGCGAGCAGCCGCTGCAAGCCGCTCAGCGCGAGCTGGCCGAGGAGATCGGCCGCGGCGCGGCCCGCTGGGAGCCGATCCTCAGCTACTACTCGAGCGCCGGCTTCAGCGACGAGCGCGTGCACCTATTCGCGGCCACCGAGCTACACGACGCGAGCGCGCAGAGCGAGGAGAACGAGCGCATCGAGATCGTGCGCTGGCCGCTCGCGCAGCTCGAGCAGGCGATTGCAGAGTGCGTGGACGCAAAGACGCTGATCGCGCTGATGTGGCTCGCGCGACGGCTGAATGGCACGTTGCACCCCCAAGGAGGGAGCGCTCCCGGCGCGAAGCTCGGAGGATGAGCACGGTCGAGATCGCCGCTCCCCGCGCGGCGGGCGGCGTGGAGCAGCTGACGCTGGACTTCCTCGCCTACCTCGAGCTCGAGCGCGGGCTCTCCCGCAACACGCTCCAGGCCTACCGCTCCGACCTGCTCCAGCTCGCCGAGTTCCTCCGCGTCCGCGCGCTCACGCCGCAGAGCGCCTCCCACAGCGATCTGGCCGAGTTCCTGAGCGAGCTCGCACGCGGCGACGAGGCACACGCGCCGGTCGCCGCGACGACGCTCGCGCGCAAGGTCGCGTGCCTGCGCTCCTTCTACCGCCACCTTCGCCGCGAGGGGCTGATCGAGCACGACCCCACCGCCGAGTTGCGCGGGCCGCGAGGGCCGCAACGCCTGCCCCGCGTGCTCTCGCGCGATGAGGTCGCCCGCCTGCTCCAGGCGCCGCGGGGAGCCGATCCGCTCGCGCTGCGCGACCGCGCGCTGCTGGAGCTGATGTACGCGTGCGGCCTACGCGCCTCGGAGGCCGTGGGTTTGGAGATGGGCGACCTCGACCTCGAGGAGGCGATCCTCTGCGCGCGCGGCAAGGGCTCCAAGGAGCGCATCGTGCCGATCGGGCGCGCGGCGCTCAGCGCGCTGAGCGCCTACTTTCGAGGCGGTCGCCCCGAGCTGCTCGGAGTGGCCGCGGTGCAGCGTGTGTTCCTCAACCGCCGCGGTGGGCAGCTGACGCGCCAAGGTCTCTACAAAATCGTTCAGGGACACGCGCGCCGCGTGGGCCTCCAGGAGCGGATGAGCCCGCACACGCTGCGTCACTCCTTCGCCACGCACCTGCTGGCTGGAGGCTGTGACCTGCGCTCGCTGCAGGAGATGCTCGGCCACGCCGACCTGGCCACCACACAGATCTACACGCACCTATCGGCGGAGCGTCTCAAGGACGCCTACTTCAGCGCGCACCCGCGGGCCAAGCGCTGAGGGCCCGGATGGCCGAATCGATCATCTAGGCTGCGTGCAGTGAAGGCGATCGACGGTCGGCGCGCGATCGTGCTCGTGATCGACGCCTGCGGCGTCGGGGCGCTGCCCGATGCCGCGCACTACGGCGATGCAGGAACGAACACGCTTGCGCACCTCGCGCAGGCGCTCGGGGGACTGGAGCTGCCGCGGTTGGAGGCGCTCGGCCTCGGCTCGATCCTGGCGCTGCGCGGCGTGCCACCGGCCGTCGATCCGGTGATCCACGGACGCTTGCACCCGCTGGGGCCAGGCAAGGATTCAATCAGCGGCCACTGGGAGCTGATGGGCGTGTCGCTAACGCGGGCGCTACCGACCTACCCCGCGGGCTTCCCGCCGCAGGTGCTGGAACGGCTCACGGCGGCGATCGGACGCGAGTTGATCTGTAATCGCGCGGACAACGGCCTGACGGCGATCGCGGAGTTCGGCGCCGAGCATCTGCGCAGCGGTGCGCTGATCCTCTACACCTCGCAGGACTCTGTGCTGCAGCTGGCCGCCCACACCGACAGGCTCACGCGCGAGGAGCTCTACAGCGCTTGTGTCGCCGCGCGCGCGACGATGTGCGGAGAGCATGGGGTGGGGAGGGTGATCGCGCGGCCCTTCACGGGCACGGAGGGGTCGTTTGAGCGGACGCAGGGACGTCGCGACTATGCGCTTGAGCCCGCGGGGCGCAGTTACCTGGAGGAGCTAAAGGACGCCGGTGTCGCCGTGCACGGCGTGGGCAAGATCGGCGATCTGTTCGCCGGCGTGGGCATCTCGCGCTCCCATGCGGGCGCTACGAACGCCGAGGCGCTCGCCAGCGTCGCTGAGCTGCTCGACAGAGACGAGCGAGGGTTCGTGTTCGTCAACCTGATCGAGACCGATCAGATCTATGGCCACCGCAAGGACCTCGCCGGCTTCGCGGCGGCGCTGCGCGCGATTGACGACGCGCTGGGGCTGCTGCTCCCACGTCTCGGCGCAGATGATCTGCTGATCGTGACCGCCGACCACGGCGTCGATCCGCTGCATCCTGGTACCGACCACACGCGCGAGTACGCTCCGCTGCTGGCGCTCACGGGCGCGATGTACGGCCAGCAAACGGGTGGGCAGCCACGCGGGCACCGCCACGACGGACCACTCGCGGATGTCGGCGCGAGCGTGCTGGAGTGGCTGACGGGAGCGCACGCGAGCACGCTTGCGGGCCGCAGCTTCCTAAGCTGAGCACGATGCCTGAGCTGCCGGAGGTCGAGACGATCAGAGGACAGCTAGCGCCGCTGGTCGAGGGCAGAAGGCTCGTCTCGCTCGAGATCCTCGACCCGCGCTGGTCGCGCCCGCTCGCGCCGCAGGAGCTGAGCGACGCGCTCGAGGGGCGGCGCATCGAGTCGCTCGGACGACGCGGGAAGTATCTGCTGTGGAGCTTCAGCGATGAGGTGTACCTCGCACAGCACCTGCGCATGACGGGCGCGGTGCTCGCCGATCCTGAGCCCGAGCCGGCACACACGCGCGTACGTGTCGTGCTCGGCCCGCGGCCGCTGCGCCGCCTGGCGATCGTCGATCCGCGCCGCTTCGGCACGGGCGAGCTGCTGCTCGGAGCGGAGGCCATGGAGGCGTTCTTCGCGGCGCGGCTCGGCCTCGAGCCTTTCGATCAGCGCTTCACGGCGGCGCACCTACGCGCTCTGCTGCGCGGTCGGAGGGCGCCGATCAAGGCGATGCTGCTCGACCAGCGCAGGATCGCGGGGGTCGGCAACATCTATGCGGATGAGGCGCTGTTTCGCGCGTGCATCCATCCGCGGCGAGCGGCCGGGCGGCTGACGCTCGCGCAGTGCGCGCGCCTGCGCGAGACCGTGATCGAGGCACTCAGCGCGGGCATCGACGCGCGCGGAGCGAGCATCGATGATTTCCGCCACGTGGATGGCGTGCGCGGGTCTTTCCAGAATGAGTTCCTCGTGCATCTGCGCGAGGGCGAGCCGTGCGGGCGCTGCGGCTCCACGATCGTAAAGATGGTCGTGGCGGGTCGCGGCACCTACGTTTGCGAGAGCTGCCAGGCGCGCCCGCGCGTCAGGCGGCGAACAGCTCGTCCAGCCGGCCGCTCTCGAGGGCGGCCTGCATCTCCTTGAAGCCGCCGAGCAGCTGTCCGTCTACGACGACCTGAGGGAACGTCATCATGCCGGTCTTCTGCACCAGCTCGACGCGCCCGGCGGGATCCTTGGAGAGGTTGATTTCCTCGAACTCCACGCCGCGTGAGCTCAAGATGCCCTTGACGCGGGCGCAGAACGAGCAGGGCTCGGTCGTATAGAGCTTCACATCACTCATTACTTCATAAAATATAGCAATGGATGGCCGAGTCGCGTGCGGCCCGTGAGAGGGTGCGCGGGGCCTCCGGGGCTGGTCCTAGACTCGAGGCAATGGCGGGGCCAGTCAAGACCGAAGCGGTCGTCCTGCGCTCGATGCGCTACGGCGAGGCAGACCGCATCCTGCACATCTACACGCCGGCGCGCGGGCGCGTGAGCGCGATCGCGAAGGGGGTACGGCGTGCGCGCAGCCGCTTCGGGGGCCGCCTGGAGCCGTTCTTCCGGCTGCACATCGAGCTGCACGAGGGACGCAGCGAGCTGCTGACGGTCACCGGCGCACAGACGATCGACGGTTACGCACGCCTGCGCGGCGATGCACGTGCGCTCGACGGCGCGGCGCGCGCGTGCGATGCCGTCGGCCGACTGTTCGAGACATCCGAGCCACATCCCGGCGTCTTTCATCTGCTCTGCCGTCAGCTGCTGCTGTTGGACGAGCGAGCCGGCGAACCCGCACCACTCGCCTCGGGATGGTCGGGCGCGCTCGCCTTCCGTTTGAAGCTCTTGCTCGCCGCGGGCCTTGCGCCGCAGTTGGGGGCATGCGCGAGCTGCGGGGAGCCCGAGCACCTGATCGGCTTCTCGGGCGCAGCCGGTGGCGTCGTGTGTGCGGCCTGCGAGGCGGGCTCCTTCGCACTCGATGAGGCGGCCTACCGCTTCATGACCGACGCGCTCGCGCAATCGCTCGCGCAGGCGCCGGAGGCGCAGGAGCACGCGCTCGGGCAGGTGGAGCGCGCGATCGCCGCGACGCTCGAGCATCACGCACACCTGCGGCTGATGCCGGCCGGCGCGGTGTATCGTGGGAGCGGTGGATGAGGGTGACCCGATCGCGTACACGGTCCTGGAGAAGGGCGTGCCGGTGATGAGCTCCGATGAGCAGCAGCTCGGAAGCGTCCACCACGTGGTGGCGGCGCCCGAGAAGGACATCTTCCACGGCCTCGTGATCAGCACCGACCGGGGCCGGCGCTTCGTGGCCGCCGATGACGTCGCCGCGCTGCACGAGCACCGCGTCGAGCTCAGCATCGACGCCGCCGAGGCCGCGGGGCTGCCAGAGCCGGGCGGTGGCGCGCCGGTCTTCAGCGAGGATCCAAGCGCGACTAGCTCGTGGAGTCACTGGGTGCACAGGCTGAGCGGGCGCAAAGACTGGCATCGCCAAGCCTGAGGCGACGCCGGGCGCTGCAAGAATCCAGACCGTGAGCGTCGCCCAGGAGCAGGATCTCGTAGCGGCTGGATTTCAGGCACGCGTACGCGAGCAGGAGGAACGTCAGCTCTCGCCGCTTGCAGCGCGCTCCTACCCGGCGCTGCGCGTCCACGAGGAGGCGGACTGCGCTCTGCGCACGCCCTTCCAGCGCGACCGCGACCGGATCGTGCACAGCAAGTCCTTTCGCCGTCTGACCCACAAGACGCAGGTGTTCGTGGCGCCGCGCGGGGACCACTACCGCACGCGCTTGACGCACACGCTCGAGGTGACGAGCATCTCGCGCACGGTCGCGCGGGCGCTGCGACTGAACGAGGATCTCGTCGAGGCGATCGGCCTCGGGCACGACCTCGGACATCCGCCCTTCGGCCACATCGGCGAGGAGGTGCTCGACACCTGCCTGAAAGAGCGCTTCGGACGCGACTTCCGCCACTACGAGCACTCGCTGCGGATCGTCGAGCAGCTCGAGCGCGCCGGCGCCGGGCTGAACCTGACAGCGCAGGTCCGCGAGGGCATCGCAGGACATTCCTCGCGAGCGCCGCAGCCGCACACGCTCGAGGGCCGGATCGTGCGGCTGATCGACCGCGTCGCCTACATCAACCACGACATCGACGACGCGGTGCGCGCGGGCCTGTTGAACGAGTCAGAGCTCCCCGCGCAGCCGCTCGCGGTGCTCGGCCGCAGCGGCTCGGCGCGGATCGACGCGCTGGTACACGACCTCGTCGAGCACTCCGAGCGAGCCGGGGAGATCGTGCAGGGGCCGAAGGCGGGGCCGGCGATGAGCGAGCTGCGCGACTTCATGTTCGAGCGCGTCTACCTCGGCCCCGCGGTGCGCGCCGAGCACGCAAAGATCTCGGCGGTGCTGAGGCGTCTGTTCGAGCACTACAGCGATCACCCCGAGCTGTTGCCCGGCGCCCGCGCAGAGGGAGGCGTCGCAGTCGGGGAGGGGCTCGCGGATGCGGTTACGGACTACCTGGCGGGCATGACCGACCGCTACTGCATTCGCGCCTACACCGAGCTTCAGGTGCCGCAGGCCTTCGCCCGCTAGCGTTGCCGCGATGGCCCTCTACACGAGCGATTCCAAGGACCGTGTACGCGACGCGGTGGACTTCCTCGAGCTCGTCTCTGCGCGCACCGAGCTACGCCGCGCGGGGCCTGCGCGCTACGAGGGCCTGTGTCCGTTCCACGACGAGCGCACGCCGTCGTTCGGGATCGACCCGGCGCAGAAGGTCTACTACTGCTTCGGCTGCCAGGCCTCGGGCGACGTGTTCACGTTCGTGCAGGAGACTGAGGGCCTGGACTTCAAGGGCGCGCTGGAGCTGCTGGCCGAACGCTATGGCGTGGAGTTGCAGCGCGAGGAGGAGGATCCGCGCGCGGCCGAGCGACGCAAACGCCGCGAACGGCTGCTGGAGCTCCTGAACCGCACGTGCGCCTACTACGAGCGCTACCTGTGGGAGTCCAGTGAGGCCGAGCGCGCGCGGGAGTACCTGAGCGAGCGCGGGCTCGGCGAGGCGATCCTGCGCGAGTTCCGCGTGGGCTACGCGCCGAGCGCATGGGACCGGGTGCTGTTGGCCTCCCGTCGCGGCGGCTTCTCGGAGGCGGAGCTCTACGAGACCGGGCTCGCACAGCGCTCCAAGCAGAACGGGCAGGTCTATGACCGCTTTCGCTCGCGCATTATGTTCCCGCTCGCGGACATTCGCGGGCGTGTGCTCGGCTTCGGCGCGCGCGCGATGCGCGAGGATCAGCGGCCGAAGTACCTGAACACCTCCGACAACGAGATCTACCACAAGGGCCTGCACCTCTACGGCTCAGACCTCGCGCGCGCTCACGCGACGCGCGCGGGCGAGGTGATCCTGTGCGAGGGCTACACCGACGTGATCGCCTTCCACCAGGCGGGGATGCGCAACGCGGTCGGCCTGATGGGCACGGCGTTGACCGGCGAGCAGGTCGGCGAGCTCGCGCGCATGGCCCAGACGGTGCTGCTCGCGCTCGACGCCGACAGCGCCGGTCAGGAGGCGATGCTAAAGGCCTCGACGCTAGCGGCCAAGCGCAAGCTGGAGCTGCGGGTGGTACCGCTGCCGGCCGGCTCCGACCCGGCAGAGCTGATCCAGCGCGACGGCGCCGAGGCGATGAAGAAGCTCGTCGAGCAGGCCGTGGCCTTCGTGCGCTTCCGCGTCGAGCGCGCACTCAACGCGGGCGATGAGGCGAGCCCGGAGGGGCGCGACCGGATCATCGAGGTGCTCCGTCCCGTCTTTGCGACACTCCCGCCGAGCGCGATGCGGATGGAGCTCACGCGGATCGTCTCCGGACGCCTCGCCCTGCCCGAACGGCTCGCCGAGACGCTGCTCGCGGGCACCGCCCCGAGCTCGGGGGCGGGGGGCTCGGGCTCGCCCCAGGGTCGGGCTCAGAACACCGGCAGCGCACAGGGAGACGCCGCTCAGTCCGCGCAACGCATGGCACGGCCCGCGGAGATGACGCGCCGCGAGGACACCGAGCGTGCGTTCCTCGCGCTCTGCATAGCCTCCCCGCTTGAGGGAGCGCAGGCGCTCGCGGGCCTGGATCTCGACGAGCATTTCTCCAGCGGACTGCTGCGGCGTGCCGCGATCCACCTGCATGCGGGTGATTTGCGCGAGCCGATGGCCGATGCGCCCGGGGATGATGTCCCGCTGGAGGAGGACGTGCAGCTCAAGAGGCTGCTGGCCGAGCTCGTAGTCGAAGCGGGGCGCGAGGAGTCAGACACCGCGATGCTCGAGGTGCAGCGCCTGCAACTCGAGCTCGCACGGGTGGACCGCCAGATCCAGCGCGCACGGGGCCTGGAGGCCGGCGACGTGAGCGATCTCGCGCACCGCCGCGCCGAGGTCAAGCTCGAGTTCGATCGCGCCTACGGGCGCGTCTTGGAGAAGACGGGCGGGGGATAGGGGCGAGGCAGGGCACATTGCGCAGAAGACACAAAGTTCTCACAAGCCTATGTGGGTAGGGCACGGGATCCCGAGCGTTTCGTCCCAGGCGTCGATGACAATTGGGTGCATGGATAAGGATCGCCTTGAGGCAGCGCTACGCGCTGAGTCATCGCGGCGTGACACGCTCGCTCGAGAAGGCGAGATCTGAGGCCAAGAAGTGCGTGCTTCTGTGTGGCAACTGCCACGCTGAGGTGGAGGCAGGGCTGATCTCGCTGGCGCAAGCGTCTGCGCCCGCATTACAATGATCCGGTGCCCTGCAGCGTATGCGGGTAGCGCGATCCGGGGTAGCTCAATGGCAGAGTAGTCGGCTGTTAACCGATTGGTTGTGGGTTCGAGTCCCACCCCCGGAGCTGGTTTCGCTACGAGGTGCCTCGAAGGATTTGTTCGCTTGCGGCCCGGACGGTCTGCTCGAGCAGCAGCGCAATCGTCATTGGCCCGACACCGCCGGGCACGGGTGTAATGAACGCCGCGCGCTCAAGCGCCTCCTCGAAGGCGACGTCGCCGACGTTGCCCTCGTTGTAGCCGGCGTCCACGATTGCGGTTCCGGCCTTTAGCCAGTCGCCTCGAACGAATTCGGGTTTGCCCACGGCCGCGATCACGATGTCGCCGCTGCGAACGATCGCGGGCAGCTCCGTCGTTTGCGAGTGACAGTAGGTGACGGTTGCGTCGCGCGCGAGCAGGAGCATCCCCGCGGGCTTGCCTAGGATCGGGCTGCGGCCGAGAACGACGGCATGCTTGCCGCGCGGGTCGACGTCGTAGGTGTCGAGCAGGCGCATGATCCCGCCGGGTGTGCACGAGAGAAACCCGGGCTCGCCGAAGGCCATCGCGGCAAAGGAGTGCATCGTGACGCCGTCTACATCCTTCGCGGGCGCGATTGCCTCGAAGGCGGCGCGCTCGTCGATGTGCGCGGGCACCGGGTGCTGGAGCAGGATGCCGTGCACGTCGGGGTCTGCCGAAAGCGCTGCAACGACCTCGACCAGCTCGGCGGTCGTCGTCTCCTCAGGCAGCGGCGTGTGGCGCGATGCGATGCCCGCCTGCTCGCATTGGTTGCGCTTCATTTTCACGTAGGGGACCGAGCCGGGGTCCTCGCCCACGAGCACCGTCGCGAGGCGTGGCTTGGTGCCGGTCCGCCGCGTGAAGTCCGCCGCCCGCGCGGCGCTGCGAGCGACGATCACGCGCGCCGGATGAACACCCTCCATCATGGTTGCGGTCGGTCGTTCGCTGGCGGGTCTGCTCACGCTGGCGCGCACCATAACGGCTGCGCTTGACGCGCCCAGCACTCCCTCCAAGGGCTAGCCGCGGAACGGCATCCCCTCGAGCAGCTCGACCGCGCGTGCACCCGCGTCGTGCGATCGCGACCACTCGCCGAGCTCCCGCGCACGCGTTCGGATCGACTCCTCCCCCAGGGCGCGTTCCACCGCCAAGCGCAGTGGGTGCGGGGAGACGAAACGCCTCGGAAGCCGTACACCGGCCCCGGCCCAATCCAAACGTGCGGCGTTCTCATTCATATCCCCGACGGCGGGGCAGGCAAGCACGGCACAGCCTGATGACAGGGCTCGTACGAGCGTGCCGTGCCCGGCGTGGCAGATGACGAGATCGCAGGAGGGCATTGTGCGCGCGTAGGAGATCCACTCCACGACGCGCGCATTCGCGGGCACGGGCAGTGGCCGCGGCGGCAGGCGCCGGTTCCAGGTGGCAAGCACGCGCACGTCGGCATCTGCGAGGCCACGCAGTGCCGCGCGGAGCATGCGGTGCTGGGGGTCCTGGGCGGTCGAGGGAGCGACGAGCACGAGCGGTCGATCCCCCGGCGGCGGCTCGACGTCATCGGCGGGCGGCTCCCACATCAGCGGGCCGACGACGTGGACGTGCGCGGGCCAGCTGCGAGGGTACTCGAGCTGGGGGAGGGTGGCGACGAGCGCGAGGCGGCGGCTGATGCCGCCGTGGACATGCTCGAGCACGGGCAGGCCGAGCTGGCGGCGGGTGTCGTTGAGCTCGCGGCGGCCGAGCTCAAGGCCACGATCGACCTGGCTCTGGGCACGTCGCCAGAGCGCGCGACCGAGAGCGCTGCGGGGCAGGCGTGCGCCGAGCGAGTAGATCGGAAAGTCGCGCTCGCCGTGGGGGTAGACGTGGGGGATCAGCGTCGCGACGGGAACGTCACAGAGCTCGGCGGCGAGGGCGGGCGCGAGCGTGAGGATGTCAGCGACGGCGACGTCGGGCTGCAGCGTGCGCACGAGCGGGAGCGTGTCGCGGGTGGCGTGCACGATCGCCTCATAGAAGGCGAGCGGCTCGGGCCCGGAAGGAAAGACGCGGTACTCCGGAGCGGGCGCGAAGGCGATCCCCTCGCCCTCGACCTGCTCCCGCCAGCGCGTCCAGGTCTGCAGGGTGACGTCGTGGCCACGCGCGCGCAGCGCGCGGCCGAGGGCGATCATCGGGAATGCATGGCCGGGGTCGCCGAAAGCGCCCAGCAGCACCTTCACGGGCTAGTCGGCGGCGAGCTCGGCGAGCAGGCGCAACTGCTGGAGGCGCTCGTCGGCGGTGAACGCCGTCGGGGTCACACCGAGCGTCCCGACGCCGGCCTCGCGATAGACGCCAAGGCGCTCGCGCACGACATCCCTCGGGCCGCACAGTGAGACGGTGTCGATCAGCTCATCCGGGACGGCGGCCATCGCCTCCTCGCGCTTGCCTTCGAGGTAGAGGTCCTGGATGACTTTGGCCTCGGCCTCGTAGCCGTAGCGGCAGACGAGCTGGTTGTAGAAGTTCTGCTTGCGCGAACCCATGCCGCCCACGTAGAGCGCGATGAAGGGGCGCATCGTGTTGCGTGCGGCCTCGAGGTCATCGGTGATGCACAGGCTGACAGTGGGGGCGATGTCGAAGTCATCGAGCGATTTGCCGGAGCGATCGGCGCCTTCCTGAAGGAGCGGACGCAGCTCGGAGACGTGCTCGGGGGAGAACAGCGTCGGGATCCATCCGTCGGCGATCTCACCGGCCAGGGCGGTGTTCTTCGGGCCGATCGCGGCTAGATAGATCGGGATGCGCTCCTGGACGGGGGAGATCGTCAGCTTCAGCGGCTTGCCGGGGCCGTCGGGAAGCGGCAGTTCGAGCGTCTCGCCGTCGAACTCGACGCGCTCGCGGGCGAGCGCCATGCGCACGACGGCGACGTACTCGCGGGTGCGCTGGAGCTGCTTGGCAAAGCGCTGGCCGTGCCAGCCCTCGGCGACCTGCGGGCCGGAGGAGCCGATGCCGCAGATCATGCGCCCGTTTGAGAGCTGGTCGATCGTCGCGGCGGTCATCGCGGTCATCGCGGGCGAGCGGCCGGGCATCTGAAAGATGCCGGAGCCGAGACGGATCTTCGACGTCTGCCCGGCGAGCCAGCCGAGGACGGTCGCGGTGTCCGAGCCGTAGGCCTCGGCGGCCCAGACGGAGTCATAGCCGAGGCGCTCGGCCTCCTGCACGATGGTGAGCTGGTCCTCTGAGCTGAGGCCGAGGCCCCAGTAGCCGATGTGGACGCCGAGCTTCATGTGCAAGTTTCCTTTCAAGGGAGGGAAGTCGTTGCCGAGAGAGAAGGCGTGACCTAGGCTGGCCAGGTACTCGCCGCGAGCCGCAGAACCCCCTCGGCGGCGGGGCACAGCCTATGCGAAAGAGCGCCCGCCACAACAACAGCCCGATGGAGCGCCTGCGCCTGGCAATCGACTGTCTGCCGCTACGCACGCGCGAGGCGATGCTCGAGGGCGTCCGCAGCAACGAGCGGATCATCATCGGCGCGTACGTCGATGAGCTAGGCGGCGTATGCCCGATGCTCGCTGCCCACCGCTGCGGAGGGCGCACCGACTTTCTGGCCTTCGCGAAGTCCTGGGATCGCTTCACGCGGGCGCGAGGCAAGTCGCGGGTGGCGACGGTACGTGAGCGCGGCATTCTCCTCGCGCAGCTCGAGGCCAGCATCCTGCAAGGGACGGGATCGGATCTCGATGCGGCGATCAACGAGCACCGCGAGCTGCGCAGTCGCAGGCTCGGTGCGACGCGCCGCCTGCGTCGTGAGGCCGAACCGGCGGGGGAGATTCGCGCACGTCGTCTACGGTCGCCCGTGGTCAGGCGATTCCTCGCGGAGAAGAGCACCCGCAGCCCCGAAGCGGGGCGCAACTCACCGGTCGGCGCGCCCGTTTGAGGCGGGACCGCCACGCCGGCAGCGGAGCCGGGCGCCTCGCCTAGAGCGCCTCGCCGGGACGCACGAACATCATCTCGGGGACGACGCAGGCGGGCGAGACGCGCAGCAGGAAACGGACGGACTCGGCGATGTCCTCGGGGCGGATCATCTCATCGGCGGGGACCTGGCCCTTGACGAAGTCGGTCATCGGCGTGTCGACGAACGCCGGGCAGAGCGCGGTGGACTTGATGCCTTCTTTGCCGAGCTCCTTGTTCATCGCTTCGGTCCAGCCGACGACGCCGTGCTTGGTGGCCGAGTAGACCGAGAGCCATGCCTCGCCGTGCTTGCCGGAGATCGAGGAGGTGTTGACGACGAGCACGTTTTTTGTGCTCGCGCGGCGGCCTCGCGCAGCATCGCCATCGACTCGCGGTAGAAGAGGACGATCGAGCGCAGGTTGATGTCGAGCTGCATGTCCAAGCGCTTGGTCTCGATGTCGGCAACGCCGGCACCGACGCCGACGCCGGCGTTGTTGACGAGCACGTCGAGGCGGCCGTAGCGCTCGCGGTGCGCCTCGACGACACGCTTGATCTCCTGCTCATCGGAGACGTTCGCGGCGATCGAGTGCACGTCGAAGCCCTCGGCGATCAGGCCCTGCGCAGCGCCGTCGAGCTTCTCGGCGCGCCGCGCTGCGACAGTCAGGGCATAGCCCTCTTCGCCGAGAACCTTGGCGATGGCCAAGCCGATACCGCTGGATGCTCCGGTGACGATCGCTGCGCGCGCTGCTGACATGAGGTCCCCTCCCTTGATGAACGAAAGCTGCCCGAACCCGCCCGAGACAGACCGAGGCGCGTGAGCATTCCACATCCGCCTGGGGTAGCGTCCCCGGGGCGCCCAACGGCCGCAGGCCGCGAAGGCGTGACGGGCCCGTAGCTCAGTTGGTTAGAGCTGCCGACTCATAATCGGTAGGTCCCTGGTTCGAGTCCAGGCGGGCCCACTTCTGACGAGCGGTGCTGCACTAATCGAACCCCACGCGGAAGCAGTTCGATCGCCCGCTGCTGGGAGTCGGCCATGTCCGCCGCGCCGTCGCCGAGAATGGCGCGGTGCCTCGCTTGGCCACGTTCTACGGAATCATCATCTGGATGTACCGTCCCGATCATCCTCCGCCGCACTTCCATGCCCAGTACGGCGATGAGGTCGCTCAGATCGAGCTCGCCACGCTGAGGGTCCTCAATGGGTCGCTCCCGCCGCGTGCGCTGAGGCTCGTCCGAGGATGGGCACGCCTTCATACCGAGGAGCTCACCGATAACTGGGTGCGCGCCCAGGCGCTGGAGCCGCTGGCGCCGATCGAGCCTCTGCCCTAGCATGGAGAAATGATGCTTCGAGTCATCAGCGTCCAGCCGCTAGACGGCTATCACTTGCGGGTCGCGTTCAACGATGGCGTTGAGCGCGACGTCGACTGTGCCTTCTTGCTTCACGGGACGCTTGGAGAACCCTTGCGCGATCCCGAGTACTTCCGGCAGGTTCAGGTCGATGAAGAGGCACGAACGGTGGTATGGCCCAACGGCCTTGATCCCGCGCCGGAGCTTCTACATGGCGACTGCAAGCCAGCGGTCCCCGATGGTACGACACGCTCCCAAACGCCCTCAGTGAGTCGAGCCGCGTAACTTTTAGTGCTCCCGGCCATGGCAGTAGGTGCAACGCCCCAGGCATGGAGCGTGTCAGGCCAATCCAATCGATATCGACCGCGTTCCAGCCGAACGAGCAGCACTTGACCGCCTTGGACATGGCGGGCCAGCCAGTTCTTGACCGCTGACGACGGGACGGCCTGGCCGAGGAGCGCTTCCTCCTCCGCACGGATGTCCCGTACCCGCATCGGCTCAACAGACTCGCTCAAGATCTGCATGATGGCCTTTGGGACCAAGCCGCAACGGAGCCTCCAGTCAAGGCGAGCCGAGGGGCGCGGGTGCGCACGCTGCGACTTGAGCTCGACGGATCGGGCGCGCTCGTGCTCGTGTCGGTGTCCGTCGAGTCCGGTCAAGATGTTGGACTCTGACGGCCTCGGGTCTTATGCTTTCCCGATGCGTGTGAGCTGCAGGGAGGCCGCTGGCTGCGCGGCGCTCGCAATCGCATTGCGGCGTGCGCGCATTGGACGCCTGCTCGCTCCTGTAGCGACGCTGCTTACGCTCGCTGTGGCTGGCGCCCCCGCGGCTCGCGCCTCCGAAGGCCAGCAGATCGCGGGAACCGTGACCGCGGCTGTGAGCGCCACTCCGCTGGGTGGCGTGGAAGTGTGCGCGCAGCGCCTGTGGGGAGAACAGCCATGCGCAACGACTGCCCCCGACGGGCATTACGAAGTTGCCGTCCCTTGGCCGGAACAATACGTGTTGGAGTTCACCGCGCCGAAGGGCAGCGGCTACGTGCGGCACACCTACTTTGATGAGCGCTACACCACGCAGGAAGCGGGGAAGGTTGCGGTGCCCGCCGGCGGCACGGCGACGGCGAATGAGGGCCTGCAGCCGTCCGGCTCGATCGAAGGGACGTTGACGACGAAGGGATCGGGCGCTCCGATCGCGGGCGTGGAAGCCTGCGCCGGCCCGCTGGTTGAACCGATCCGCGAAGAGCCGTGTGCAACGACCGGCGCCGACGGCATCTACAGGATCGGGGAACTCGCGCCGTTGCAGTACAAGGTCCACTTCAATCCGGGCCCGCTGAACTATCTGCCCGAAACGCCGATGCGCCAATACGCGCTATACCCTCAGGTCGCGCTTGGTGCGACGACGGCCGGGGTCGACGCGGAACTGATCGAAGGCGGCGAGATCGTGGGGCATATAACCGCTGCCGCGAGCGGCAAGCCGCTGGCAGGAGCACGAGCCTGCGCAAACGGCTTCGGGCCGTCGCTCGAAGACCGCTGCGCGACGGCCAACGCGAACGGAGAATATGTCCTCGCCGGTCTTGCAACGAGCGCCTATCACCTGTTCTTCGACTTCGAACGCCCCTATCTCGGCGAGGCCTACAAGGAAGGGGCGACCGTGAAAGTCGTGCAGGGCACGACGCTCACCGCGAACGGCGCGCTGGCGCTCGGTGGGACGATCACGGGCCAGGTGCGCAGCGCTTCGACGGGTGCGGTGATGCCGGAACAGCAGGTCTGCGACGACGAAGGTACCTCGCGCTTTTGCACCTCCACCGACAGCAACGGCGAATACAGCCTCACAGGCATCGCCACCGGGGAAGACATAGTCGAATTCCTTCCCGTCGAAGATGCCTATCAGTACCGCCTGCAGTACTGGAACGGCCAGGAAGTCTTCGAAAACGCCAATCGCGTGAAGGTCACCGCCGGCAAGACCACAGCTGGCATCGATGCCAGGCTCAGCGCGCGCGACGGTGTCATCGCCGGCCGGGTGAGCGAATCGCCGGGCGAGCAGCCAATCGGCCACGCGCTCGTCTGCGCGAGCGAGAGGGCGACACACGCCCAACGCTGCGTCTGGACCGGTCCCCAGGGTGAATATGCGCTCAGCGTGCGCGGCGGCGAATACGACGTCGAATTCTCCAACCCCGACATGCTCGAGCCGGTGTTTCCGGCGCAGTTCTGGGACGGCCGCGCGCTGGCCTCAGAAGCCGAAGGAGTTACCGTGCAGGAAGGCGTTACGACCTCCGGCATCGATGCGGAGCTCACGGCCGAACGACCGGGCGAACAGATCAGCGGCACCGTGACCGACGCCACCACCCACGCGCCCGTCGAAGGCATCGAAGTCTGTGCCCTGGAAGCCGGAAGTGAAACTGAAGGCGAAGGGCTGTTCGGCCGCTGCGCAAGCACCGACTCGCGTGGCACCTACGTGCTCGAAGGCATGAGCAGCGGTCTGTACCTGGTCGAATTCGCCTCACCGCAAGCGGGCGCTCTGGACTACGTTACTCAGTACTACGACGGGGCCGATCGGATCGAAGAAGCGCAACTCGTGCGCGTGGGCCCCGGCAGCAGCGACCACGGCATCGACGCCGATCTTCGCCACGGCGCGAAGATCGCCGGTACCGTCACTGACGCGACGAGTGCCGCGTCGGTCGCAGGCGAGGAAGCCTGCGCGTTCTCCGAAGAAGCACAGACGTTTCGCTGCGCATCGAGCGGCGCGGGGGGCGACTACACGATCACGGCGCTGCCCGCGGGGGCATATACGGTCGCGTTCTTTTCTGCGCCTGAGGGCCCGCTCGACTACGTCCCGCAGTACTACAAGGAAGTCTCCCGCGCGAGCGAAGCAACACAGGTGCCGGTCGCGGGTGTGGCCACAACGTCAGGCATCGACGCGCGCCTGCAGCTCGGCGGGCGGATCGAAGGCACGGTCTCCGTTGGGCCGCCCGGCAGGCCACTTTCCGGGGTCGTGGTGTGTGCGCTGAGCAGCCCCAAGCTTGCAGTCGAATGCGGGGAAACGGACGCCTCCGGGAAATATGCCGTGATTGGCCTGCCTGCCGGCAGCTACGTCGTTGGTTTTGACCCCGAAGCCCCCTGGTCGGTCCAGTACTACAACGGAGCCGCCACCTACGCGAAGGCCGTGTCGGTCTCGGTCACCGCCGGTCACGCGACAGCTGGGATCGATGCTTTGATTGGACTCACACGCGGTGTGGAACCGCCGTTCCCGACGCCGCCGCCGCGCCCCGTGATCCCTCCCCCCGTAACACAGGGGGGCGCCGTCACCACGACGAGCGGCTCGACCGCGGCGGCAGGTGGCGGCGTGCTCGCAGCTGGGCCTAGGTCATCGCCGCCCGCACCGCACCTCGCGCTGCGCGGATCGCACGTCAAGCGCTCGGGCCGACGCCTGCTGCTTGAGCTGAGCTGCACGGGGGCGCCCTGTCGGGGCAGGGTCGTGCTCACCGCAAGGGTGCTCCGCGTCGTCCACGGTCATGGCAGGGCCACCGAGGTCGTGCTCGGAGCCGCTAGCTTCGACATCGCGCCCGGGCACACGGCCACCATCGCCTTGCATCTGACGCGCGCGGGGCGCGCGCGCCTGGCAGCGAGGAGCCGGCGAGGTTGGCGGGTACAACTGCTGCTCGCGCTCAACGGCGAGGGGGCGACGGTACACCCCGTCGTCCTCGGCTGAGTCGCCTCGGCTTCGCTGGAAATCACGGCCATGGGGCACGAATCCTCCTCATAAAGCGCCTCCTTCTCGCGGCGACGATGGCCTTCCTGGCTGTCAACCTCTGGACGGGTGCGCCGCTGCTCGCGCTTTGGGTCGGCTCGCAGGTCGTGGGTCAGGAGGCGCTCAGCATGGGAGCCGTGTTCGTGGTTGTCATCGTCTTGGCGACCCTTGTGGCGGCGATGGTGTTCGCGATGGCCTGGCTCGACGCGACCTACAGTCACCTGACGGGACACAAGCTGCGCGAAAACCGGCTGACTTGGCTTCGCAGCATGAACGCGCAGGGTGAGACGGTCGGCGAAGGCATGCGGGCAAACGCGCTGGAGAACATCGTCATGGCCAGCGTTTGCCTCGCCGTGACGGTCTTCGTCGTGTGGTTCTTCTTCCTCGCGGGCTCGCCGTTGCCGGGCCGCTAGCGCGCCAGGGGTGGCAAGGGGCCAACGGCGCCTCATGTGTGTTCGGTGCAGGAGGTGCTGCCCTTCACGGTGCTGGTCGCGAGCGCTCGCCCGCGCGAGCCGGCGCTGGCGCGAGTAATGTCCGTACCGATGCACATCTTCCATCGCGAGCACGCCGGCCGACCGATCCGCGTCGCGTGGATGCTCGAGGAGCTCGGCGAGCCTTACGAGCTGACGACGATGACCCGCGAGGAGGGCAAAGGCGCCGAGCATCTCGCGCGTCACCCGCTCGGGCGCGTGCCGGTGCTCGATGACGGCGAGGGACCGCTGTTCGAGTCGGCCGCGATCTGCCTGCACCTCGCCGACATGCATCCCGAGGCCGAGCTGATCCCGCCCGTGGGCAGGCATGCGCGTGCGCTGGTCTACCAGTGGACGTGCTTTGCCCCGGCTGAGCTTGAGCCGCCGCTGATCGAAGCAGCCGTTCAGGCCCAGAGCGACCCGGAGCGCGCCGCCAAGGCTCTCGCGCGCTTTCAGGCGGGCGCCGGCGCGGTGTCCGCGGCGCTCGGCGCGAGCGACTATCTCCTCGGCGAGCGTTTCACCGTCGCCGACGTGCTCGTCGGCTCGACGCTCGGTTTCACCAGACGCACGGGCCATGAGCTGGCGCAGGAGCTCTCGCGCTACGTCGAGCGCCTCATGGAGCGGCCCGCCTACCGGCGCGCGCTCGAGCGCACCGCGACCTGACGTCCCCGATCTCCGCGCGCCGGGTGCGCGTGAGGGGCCGTCCCGGCCAAGCAGGGGTTGACATCTGCCAGTCGTTACGAGTACCTTCGTCAAACCGGGGGGACGTGGTGCCCAGACGCCGCGTGGTGGAGCTGCGCGGGGGATAGGACGCCATCCGGTTGTCGTTTAAAACGAACCGGAGGGGTCTTTATATGCCGTTGCGCAAGCTGCTCGTGTCATCCGGTGTGCTGGTCGGGCTGATGGCTCCCTCCGCGGCGAGCGCCGCGATCACGCAGGTCTTCGGGAGCGTGACCTGCACGACGCAGCCCTCGGGCGCGACCGCCGGCCAGCGCTGGTGCCCGAACTCCGGGCCGGCGACCGTGGCGAGCTTCGACGGCACGCCGATCGACGTCGTCGGTCGCCTTCCCCGTCGCCACGGGCGCCGACAACAACTACCCCGTCGTCGGCATCTACCACGGCTGGGGCGGCACCAAGATCACGCCCTCGCAGCACGACCGCGCAGCGCTGGCTGACCAAAGGCTACGCCGTCTTCAGCATCACCGACCGCGGCTGGGGCTCCTCCTGCGGAGCGCCCTCGAAACCCGCGAACACGGTCAAGGCGCCGCCCTGCGAACACGGCTACATCCACCTGATGTCGCGCGCCTACGAGGTCCGCGACGTGCAGACGCTGCTCGGCAAACTCGCCGACGAAGGCGTCATCAACCCGCAGGCGATCGGCGCCACGGGCGGCAGCTACGGCGGCGGCATGTCGCTGCAGCTCGGCTCGCTGAAGGACCGCGTCGAACTGCCCAACCACGAACTGATCCCGTGGGAAAGCCCCGGCGGCAAACCGATGAAAATCGCCGCCACCGCGCCGGAATTCCCGTGGACGGACATCGCCCAGGCGCTGCAGCCCAACGGCAGCACGCTCGACTACGTCGCCAACGCTCCCTACAGCGGCATGCTCGGCAACCACCGCTTCGGGATCGAAAAGAACAACTGGAACGCCTCGCTGTTCCTCGCCGGCTCTGCTGCTCGGCTACTACGCGCCCGAATCGAACAACGATCCCGAAGCGAACATCACCGGCCTGGCACAACTTCAACATCACCGGCGGCCCCTACGACGGCGAACCGCTGGCGCTCCAGCAGGAAGAACAGCTGCCCTACCACAGCCCCTACTACACCAACCTCTCCGAGCCGCCCGCTCCGGCGCTGATGGAGAACGGCTGGAACGACGACCTGTTCCCGGTCGACGAAACGGTCAAGTACTACAACAAGGTCCGCGCGGCCTACCCGAACCAGGCGATGCAGCTGTTCTACTTGGACCTCGGCCACAACCCGCGCTCGGCGAGCACCGCTCTCGACGCGCGACACGGCCAAGTTCCAGACCGCGCAGAACGCCTGGTTCGGCTACTACCTCAAAGGCGAAGGCGTCGAACCGGCCGAAGCCAAGGGCGGCGTGACGACGATCACGAGCTTCTGCCCGCAGACCGCGGGCGGCTCGGGAGTCGAGCACGACGCGCGCCAACTGGGCGAGCCTCGACCCCGGGCGAGATCCGCTTCACCAGCGCCGCCGAACAGACGATCAGGCCCCGGGCACAGCGCCGGCCAACGCCGTTCACCTCGCGGCACCGTCTGCACGACGCAGGCCGCCGGCGACAACGCCTCGGCGGCCGACCTACAAGCTCGGCGCAGCGCCGGCGGGCGGCTTCACGATCGACGGCGCCTCGACGGTGATCGCGCGAATTCTCGACACCGGGCGCCAACGACCAGGTGATCGCGCGCCTGTATGACGAAAACGTCTCGGCGGCGGCACCGAGCAGCTGATCGGTCGCCAGACCTACCGGCCGCTGAACGTCGGCGAAGGCTTCACCAAGCAGACCTTCCAGCTGCACCCGCAGGCATGGAACGTCGCATGCCGGGCACGTCGTGAAGCTCGAGCTGCTGGTCGCAGGACTCGACCTACGCGCGCAACTCCTCCTCGCCGCACTCGGTCCAGGTGAAGAACCTCGAACTGCGACTGCCGACGACCGACGCCCCCGGCAGCGCCGAAGGTCTCGTCCAGGCGCCGCTGCCGCAGTACCTGCCGCCGGGCTACACGCTGGCGCGCAACGTGATCCCGGCGGCGCCCAGCGCACCGCTGCTCTCGAGCGGCGCGAACCCGAACGCAACGGGCGTCTTCACGCTCTCCTGGACCGCCTCGCAGGCCGCGACGGCGCCCACGCTACACGCTCGAACACAAGAACGCCAGCGGCGGCTGGAGCACCGTCGCGAGCGGGCTGACGAGCACCGAATACGCCTTCACCGCTGGGAGCCCCGAGGGCGAAGGCACGTGGACCTATCGCGTCACGGAGAGCAACGAAAGCCCGAGCAGCGAAGCCGTCGGAAGCCTCGGCTGCGGTCAAGGTCGACAAGACAGCGCCGAACGCACCGACGGCGAGCGCCGACCGCGCTGCCCGACTACGCGGGCGGCGGCGGCTGGTACAAGGACACGGTCACGGTGTCCTTCACCGACAACGGCGATCCGCTGCTCGTCCGATGGCAGCCCCGGCAGCGGCGTCAACCTCGCCTCGCTCTCCGCGCCGCAGACGTTCAACACGGACGGCTCGCACGAAGCGAGCGGCACCGTCGCCGACAACGTCGGCAACGTCTCCGCGCCGGGCAGCCTCAGCGTGCAGGTCGACGCCTCGCCGCCGAGCGTCGAAGTGAGCTGCCCGGCATCGGCGCCCGTCGGCACGATCGCCGAACGCGACGGTGACCGCCTCCGACGGGCAGTCGGGACTCGCCAGTCGACCCGAGCGGCGACGGTGCCGATCGACACGAGCAAAGCCGGTGAACAGAGCACCAGCGCGACCGCGGTCGACAACGTCGGGCACGAAACGACGAGCTCCTGCACGACCGTCGTCGGTTATCCCGACCCCGGCGCTCCGATCGCTCTCGGCCGGTACCAACCCCAACGCGAGCGGTCTTTTCACGCTCGCCTGGACGCGGCGCCGACCCTGTTCAGTACTTCGGCCTCAGCTACACGCTCGAGCACCACAACGCCGCGAGCGAAGCATGGTCGACCGTCGCCGGCGGCGATCGCTGCGCTCAGCTACGAATTCACAGGCGGTGGCGAGGAAGAAGGCACCTGGAACTACCGTGTGCAGGGCAGCGACCCTCGGCGCAGCAGCCACGACCGAATGGTCTGCCTCCTCGCTCGCCGATCAAGGTCGATAAGACGTGCTCCCGCCGCTCCGAGCGCAGCGGCCGATCGCGCCCCCGACTACGCGGGCGGTGGCGGCTGGTACAAGGACGCGGTGACAGTGTCCTTCACCGACAACGGCGACCCGTTGCTCGCCGACGGCAGCGCCGGCAGCGGCGTCAACCTCGCCTCGCTGCCCGCGCCGCAGACGCTTCAACACAGACGGCTCACACGAAGCGAGCGGCACGGTCGCCGACAACGTCGGCAACGTCTCTACCGCGGGCAGCCTCAGCGTGCAGGTCGACGCCTCGCCTCCGAGCGTTCAGGTCAGCTGCCCGGTCTCGGTATCGGTCGGTGCCAGCGGCGTCAAAGCCACGGTCACCGCCTCCGACGGGCAGTCGGGTCTGGCCACCGACCCGAGCGGCACGGTCGCGATCGACACCGGCAAAGCCGGGCCCCAGACGATCACGCGAACCGCGATCGACAACGTCGGGCACGAAACGAGCGACTCCTGCACCACCCAGGTGGGCTACACGCAGGTGATCGGCGGCACCGTCAAAGGCAAGCTGATCGTCAAGGCCGGCCAGTCGATCGAGCTGACCTCGACGGCGAAACTTGCCGGCGAAGTGATCGTCAAGCCCCACGGTGCGCTGGACATCGAGGGCGCGACGCTGTCGGGCTCGTTGCATGCCAAAGAAGCAGCCCTACTGCGCATCTGCGGCGCAAGCGTCGGCGGCCCGGTCACGGCCGTCAATGGCAGCGGCTCGGTTGTGATGGGTGAAGGCAGCAAAGCCTGCGCCTCGAATAGCTTCTACGGGACGGTGACGATCAAAGGCAACACGGCAGGCGTGCTCGTTGACGAAAACGAATTCCATGCCTCGCTCAAAGTGATCGGTAACTCCGGCGGGACCACGGTCACGAACAACAGCGTTGCCGGTGCACTCACGGTGAGCGCCAACAGCGACACGGTCATCGACAAACCCAACGCAGTCGAAGGCAAATCGAAACTGCAGTAACTGACGTTGCAAACAACTCGTTATGGAGGATGAGACATGAGACGGATGATTCGGGTCGTGCTGCTCGGCGGGATGGTTGCCGCAGCCCTGACGATTGTGAGCCCCGCGTGGGGCATGTCAAAGACGGTCTGTAGCTCGGGGTGTCCTTACACGAGCATCCAGGCGGCGATCAACGCAGCGTCGCCCGGCGCGACGATCACGATCGGCGCGGGCAGCTACTTCGAGAACGTCGTCGTGAACAAGTCGCTGACGTTGAAAGGCTCAGGCGTTGAAACGGTGATCTATCCGGCCACCTCGATGCCGATCTGCTCGCCCGGCTCGCTCTGCGGCGGCACCGCGAGCAACATCGTGCTCGTCGAAGCCGACAACGTGACGATCACAAACCTGCGCCTGCAAGGGGATAACCCGAACCTGACGAGCGGCGTCGTCGTCGGCGGCGAAGACATCGACGCGCGCAACGGCATCATCACCAACCACGCGGCCGGTGTCTACAACAACCTGACCGTCTCGAAAGTGAAGATCACGGGCATCTACCTGCGCGGAATCTACGCCTCCTCGGGGGGTAGCTTCAACTTCAACCACGACACGATCAACAACGTGCAGGGCGAATCGAGCTCGATCGCGATGTTCAACTTCGGCGGCAGCGGCGTGATGGCCTACAACAAGGTCTCAAGTGCAAACGACGCGATCTCGGCCAACCACTCGACCGGGACCCAGTTCCTGCACAACCTGATCACCAAATCCGGCAGCGGCGTGCACACCGACAACAACGGTGACTCCGGCGGGACGGCAGACCTGATCCAGGGCAACAAAGTGCGCGAATGCAACACCGACGGCTACGGCATCTTCGTGTTCGTGCCGTATCTCTCGGCGACCGTCGAAGCCAACAAGATCACGGGCTGCTACGTCGGACTCGCCGCCTTCGGCGGTGCGGTCGCGGGGCAGGGGCCGACGTTCGTGGGTAACAGCGTCAACGGCCTCGGAGCCACGACGAGCGACCCGCACGGCACCTACGGTGCGTACCTGACGACCGACCAGCTCGGCTTCGGGTCCGGTGATCTGAGCGCGACGCTGACCGGCAACACGTTCGTGCACGCTGGCACCGGCATGTTCGTCACGCAGGAAAGCGGCAGTCAGGCGACGGTCAGCGCCTCGGGCAACTCGTTCATGGCCGACGCCACTGGCGCCAACGGCGACAGCGCCACGGTCGTCAACGCTGCGAACAACTGGTGGGGCTGCTCGCAGGGCCCGAACATGGGCGGGCACTGCACGACCGCGACGGGCACGGTGCAGTTCACGCCGTGGCTGACCGCAAAGCCCTAGTCACTGGGGCTGGGAGCCGTCTGCGCCTGCTGTGCTCGGCGCAGGCGGCTCGCTGCGCCTGAGTGCATTCGTTCCAGTTCGCGCAAGCGCGTGGCGCTCGTCAGGCGCGGGCCGTAGGTCTTGGCCTTATAGAGGTCGAGCCGCTCGCGGTGATAGCGCGCTTCGGCTTCGAGCTCATCGAGGTGCGAGCGGCTGACCGCTTTGACGACGGCCGGCGGCTCGTCGCGGTGGCTTGCCGGATCATCGCCCGCGTTGGCGCTCATGAAGCGTGCGAAGCGGGTGCGGTGCGGGACATTCGGATCTCCTTGGAGGGCTCGCTTTGGCTGCGGTCGAGAGATTCCGTGAGGGCGCCGAAGGCACTGGGCCGGCGGAGCTACCTGCGCGAACAGATCGCGAGAGCGGCGAGTAGCTTTCGTTACAAGCCTACCACGGGCTTGGCTCTCAGCCGCGATCGATCCGGACCGGCGTGCCCGGTGCGATGTGCGCGCCGAGCCATTCGATGCTGGTCGTCGCCAGGCGCACGCAACCGTGCGATTCGGCTGCGCCAAGCGTGCCACCGAGGCCGTCGCGGCCGTGTAGCGCGATCTGCCCCGGGCCGCCTTCGAATTCCTGCAGCGTGTTCGAGCGGGCGCTGAGGGCGAGCGCGATCGGACCGCCGGGCTCGCTTGCGACCATCCGGAAGGTCTCCTCGACGAAGAAACGCCCCGTGGGGGTCGGCGTCGAGGGCTTGCCGATCACGGCGCGGAAGCTTCTTGTGAGCGCGCCGTGGCGGTAGACCTGCACACGCCGTCGAGCGAGGCTCACGAGGATGCTCCAGCCGGTAATCCGTGCCCGCGTGCCCTGTTGTGCGATCCAGCCGCTCGAGCCGTTGGGACGCCCAGGCAGCAGCACTCGCAGCCAGGTGATGCCACGCGCGTCACGCGAGCGCGCGAGTACCGGCACGGTCGTTGCCTCGCCGGTGAGAGGCCGCCTCGCCGCTAGCAGGCCGATCGCGGCAGAGTGGGTTCGCGGTGAGCTGTGGACACGATGGTCGCTCTGCAGCACGGCCAGCAGCTGGTTCACCGGGCGAAGCGTGTGGTTGCTCGCGGCCTGCGCGCCGCTCGTGCCGTGCGCGTAAAGACAACTGGACGCGAGCGCGGCGAGCAGGCAGCGAGTGAGGATGGTGTGCATGGCGTTGACGGCTGGGCAGCGATGAGCGCTGCCCAGCCGTCGGCCAGGTTGCTCAGCCGGTAAACGCGCCGCGTACGCGCGGTAGCGAGGGCCGGCTGTGTTTGCGCCGTTTCGCCGTTTCGCGCGCTCGACGGTGACGACGCACCGCGGCACGACGAGCGGCCGCGCGTCGGCTCTGCTGGATGGTGGTCCTCGAGCCGACCGGAGACAGCGGGCCTTTCGCCTGAGCTTCGGCGAGCGCCGCGGTTTCCGCCGGCGTCGTCGTTTCTGTGCTACCGCCGGTGGTCGTCGTGCCGATTTCGCCGCCGCCCGTTGCACAGGTGGAGGTCGTGATCGTGTTCGTGTCGAGGTTGACGGCCCCCGTCTGCGCGAGCAGACGACCGTGGATCGTGGCCGCGGTCTTTGCGGTGATCGTCGCCGCGGCCATGACCGTGCCGATGAATCGAGTGCCGGTGCCGAGCGTCGCCGAGGAGCCGATCTGCCAGAAGACGTTGCAGGCTTGGGCGCCGTTGACGAGCGAGACGCTCGTGTTCGAGCCCGTGACCAGCGTGGAGCCCACCTGGAAGATGAAGACCGCGTTGGGGTTGCCCTGGGCGTCGAGCGTGACCGCTCCCGCGGAGAGCAGTAGCGAGCTGCTTGCCGTGCGCACGCCCGGCAGGAACGTTTGTCCCGCGAGGTCTGTGCCGGCAGAGCCGCTTGTTGGTCGCGAGGCTGCGTCGTTGTAGGCCGTTGTGAGGGCGCTCTTAGCGCCAATCGCGACAGCATCGTCGACGTGGGTTTGACCGAGCACGTGCGGTGCGCCTGTGACCGATGAGCCGGGTGTGAGGCCGAGGTCGCCGAACATCGTTGTCGGCCCTGTGTTGGTGACCGTAGAGCCGGCGAGCACGGAGAAGCTTCCTGCTGAGCCGAGACCGACAGGTGCGTTCGCGGCGAGCGCGCTGCTCGCGAAGGCGAGCGCTGAGAGCAGGCTCAGTAGGCCCAGGACGGTGCGGTGCGTGGTACGCAGGCCCGTGGGCCGGCCTGCTGGAGGAGATCCCTGGTGAAGGGTCTCCTCGGTCTGCGGGACGCCAACATTCATGGGCGCCTCCTCACTGCGGTGTCTGGCACCGCGATATAGGGGGAATCGCTCCCCGGTCTTTTCGACCTATCTATTAGCCCGACGCTTTTCTGCCGCAGCTTGAATCGGGCGCAGATTGCTCCACCGTTCGTCCAGATTGCGCCGGCAGCTCGAGCATCCGCGGAAACCCACGTGTGGCAGACATACGGGCCAAAGTAGTACGGTAGTTCAAGTATCCGAATAGTTCGCCGATAGAACTGGATGGCGTTGACGAGGTAATGAGGCAGACGCGGCTTTGGCCGCACCTCCGTATCAGGCGGCCCTTGACGGGCGCGTCGGCGGAGCCTCCTTATTCATCGCCGGCGTTCTTTGCCCGGTCCTCCGCGCGCTTGCGGGGCGCCGTGATCGGTGCTCTGATCGTCATAGTCGGCCTCTCCGCATCCGCGTTCCTGGCCTACGAATGGCGCGCCAGTGCGCTGGATGCGAACCACAAGTCGTTCTCATCGACGGCTGCTGATCTCAGCAACTCGCTGGCCTCGCGGCTGAAATCGAATCTCTCGCTTACACGTGCGGTGCGCTCGATCGCGATCATGGAGCCGCAGGCCAGCGAGACACGCTTCAAGCAGTGGTACCACGAGCTGCAGCGTGGCAACAGCACTTCGACCGATGTCGTCGCGGTGCTGATCCAGCCGATACCGGCTGCGGGGCTGGCGCGGTTCAGGGGTCAGGCCGAGCGCGACCCCGCGTTTCGCGCGGTTCTCGGCGGACGCTTCCAGATCCTGCCGCCGGGCCGACGAAAGGTCTACTGCCTGACGCGCGCAATCGTCGGCGATCCTCGTGCGATCAGCCTCTATCCCGGCCTGCTCGACTATTGCGCTCCGGTGATCTCGCATATTGGGCGCTCGCCGGTTGCCTCGCTCGCAGCGCTGGCCACCGACACTGGCGCCTTCGTGGCGACGCCGCTTCCTGGTTATGGGGCGCGGTCGATGGTCGCGGTCGGCGCGGCGGTCTACCGGCTCGGCGCACCGCTGCGCACGGTCGCGGAGCGCCGTCGCGCGTTCACAGGCTCGGTCGGCACGACCTTTGACGGTCGCGAGCTGGTGGAGGGAGTGCTCGACGCGCGCTCGACGCTCAGGATCAGCTTGGATCACCAAAACCCGGGTGGTCCGCTCGAATCCCTGAGCCAAGCTGGAGCACGCCAGCGCGGGCGCTCGGGAGTCAGCTCGGTGCGCATCGCCCTTGCTCAAGGCTGGTCGGTCAGCCTGAGCGGGACGGCTGATCGGCCGATTGCTGCCGGTGAGCGCGCGTTGCTTGCGTTCGGGCTGGGGGCGCTGATCACGGCTCTCGCCTACTTGCTCTACCGGGTCCTCTCACGCTCGCGCGAGCGCGCCTGGGGGCTCGTCGGCGAGCGGACCGGAGAACTGGAACACAGCGCCCTCCATGATCCGCTGACGGATCTACCCAATCGCGAGCTCGTGTTGGATCGCGCCGAACAGATCCTCGCCAGGGCGCGCCGGCTGGGTGTGCCCGCCACAGCGCTGTTCATGGACATCGACGACTTCAAGCAGATCAACGACCGCTACGGGCACGGGGTCGGCGATGAGGTTCTGCGTCAGGTCGCGGCGCGTTTGCGCTCGGTGCTGCGCGACAACGACACCGTCGGGCGACTCGGGGGCGATGAGTTTGTGATGCTGGTCGACTCCGTTGGCTTCGACGCGACGCCGGACCTGCTCGCGGAGCGGATTCTCGAGGTGCTGCGCCAGCCGATCGAGCTCCCCGGCCACGCTGCTGTAACGGCGAGCGCGAGCATCGGGATCGCGACCGGGATGCCCGGGACCGCTGAGCAACTCATGCAGGACGCGGACCTCGCCCTCTACAAGGCCAAGGCGCTTGGCAAGGATGGCTACGCGCTGTTCGAGTCGGCCATGCACGTCGCGGCCCAAGATCGCATCCATCTGGAGATGGACCTCGGCGAAGCGCTCGCGAACGAGGAGCTTTTTCTCGTCTACCAGCCGATGCTCGATCTCGATACAGAGCGGGTCGTGGGCGTCGAGGCGCTGCTGCGCTGGCAGCACCCGCGGACAGGCGTGATCGCGCCCGACCATTTCATCCCGATCGCTGAGGAGAGCGGCTTGATCGTGCCGATCGGCCGTTGGGTGCTCGAGCAGGCGTGCATACAGGCGGCGGCTTGGCAAGCGATGGGCCACACGATGGGCATCTCCGTGAACGTTTCCACGCGCCAGCTCGAGCGCCCAGCCTTCGCCGCGGAGGTACATAAGGCCCTGCGCAGGAGCGGGCTCGAGCCCGAGAAGCTGACGCTGGAGATCACCGAGACGGTGCTGATGCGACGGCCGGAGGTCACCGCGCAGCTGCTGGGAGATCTCAAGCGGCTTGGCGTGCGGATCGCTGTCGATGATTTCGGCACCGGCTACAGCTCACTTGCCTATCTGCGCCAGTTTCCCGTCGACTCGCTGAAGATCGACCGTACGTTCATCACGAACCTCGCATGCTCCGGTGAGGCTCAAGCTCTCGCACACACGCTGATTCAACTCGGCAAGGCGCTCGGTTTGCAAACGCTCGCCGAGGGCGTCGAGGACCGCGATCAGGTGGAAGCGCTGCAACGCGAGGGATGCGACCTTGCGCAAGGGTTCCTGTTCGCGCGACCGCTCACGGCCCCTGTGCTCGAGCGCTTTCTCGAGGGCGAGCTCCACAGCGTGCATCTGCGCCGCTCCTAGAAAAAAAGACTCGGGCGATCGCCGCGAGCGTGATGCTCGAGGACCTCCTGCTAAGCCCTCGTTATGCGCCCCGTTAGGGCCCAGCGCGGGCGGGCAGTCCTAAACTCATGGACACGTCCACGACCCAGGTCCCTCAGATCCCGCTACGCGGCGGCGCGCAGATCCCGCAGCTCGGCTTCGGCGTCTTTCAGATACCGCCGCACGAGACGGACGAGGCCGTCACGCGCGCGCTCGAAGCGGGCTATCGCCACATCGACACGGCGGCCGCCTACCGCAACGAGGCCGCCGTCGGGCAGGCGATCCGCGGCGCCGGCCTCGATCGTGGCGAGGTGTTCGTCACGACGAAGTGCTTCAACGACGATCACGGCCACGAGCAGGCCCGGCGCGCCTTCCACGCCAGCCTCGCACGGCTGGAGATGGACTATGTGGACCTCTATCTGATCCACTGGCCGGTGCCGGCGCACGACCGCTATGTCGAGACGTGGCAGGCCTTCATCGAGCTGCGCGACGAGGGCTTGGTCCGCGCGATCGGGGTCTCCAACTTCCAGCCCGCGCACCTCGAGCGGCTGATCGCCGACGCCCGCCGTCAACCAGATCGAGCTGCACCCCTACCTCCAGCAGCAGGGTCTGCGCCACGAGCACGAGCAGCTCGGCATCGTGACCGAGTCCTGGAGCCCGCTCGCGCAGGGTCTCGTGCTCGATGACCCCGTGATCGTCGCGGCGGCTGAGGCGCACGGGCGCACGGCGGCGCAGATCGTGATCCGCTGGCAGATCCAGCTCGGCAACGTCGTGATCCCCAAGTCGGTCACGCCGGAGCGCATCGAGCAGAACTTCGAGGTCTTCGGCTTCGAGCTGAGCGACGCGGAGATGGCGGCGATCGGCGAGCTCGACGCGGGCCGGCGCACCGGTCCCGATCCTGACACCTTCGTGCGTCCCTGAAGCGAGCACGCGGCGCGGAGCCCGCGCAAAGTGTCATCCCTCCGGCGCGAAAATTGCGCTGCATCGTCAAGTCTCGGCGCGCCAAAGCCGATGGGTAGGCGTGGAGCCCGAGCAGCCCCTCATTCCCGATGCGAATTTTGCAGCGCACGCGGACTACGCGGCGGTCGCGGCCCTGCGCGAGTTGCCCGAGGCGCTGATCTTCGTATTCGACCGCGACCTGCGTTTCATCGTCACGGCCGGTCATGCCTTCGAGCGGCTCGGTGACCTGACGGCCTGCCAGGAGGGCCAGCTGCTCGCGAGCGCCTTCCCCGCAGAGGTCTGGAATCTCGCCGAGCCGCTGTTTCGCTCGGCGCTCGAAGGCGAGACGCGCTCACGCGAAATTTGGACAGCGGAGCAGCGCCACTGTCTGATGGTCGACGCCGGCCCGCTGCGTCTGAACTCCGGCGAGGTCGCGGGCGCGAGCGGGGGTGCGAGCGTCGCGGGAGGGGTCGCGGTGGTACTCGACATCACTGCGCGCCGCCAGGCGGACCTGATCGCCAGCCAGCCGCCCGGTGGCTTTGAGGAGGTCTTTGAGAGCGCGCCGATCGGGACCGGGCTGCTCGACCGCGGGGGACGCTGGCTACTCGTCAACCGCGCGCTCTGTGAGATCACCGGCTACACCGCCGAGGAGCTGATCGGCAAGCGCTTCGACGGGATTATTCACCCCGATGATGTTTATAACGATCGCGCCGAGCAGGAGCAGCTGCTCGCAGGTCAGATTCCGGCATACCAGGTCGAGAAGCGCTATTTCGATGCGGCGGGGGAGACCGTCTCGGCGATCGTCTCGGTCTCGCTCGTGCGCGATCGCGATGGCGCGCCGCTGCACTACATCGCGCAGCTACAGGACATCTCCGAGCGCAAGGACCTCGAGGAGCACCTGCGCCACCTGGCCGACCACGATCCGCTCACCGGTCTGCGTAACCGTCGCCTGTTCGAGCATGACCTCAGGTTGCAGGTCGCCCGCTCGCAGCGCTACGGCGAGGTGGCGGGGCTGATGGTGATCGATCTAGACGACTTCAAGCAGGTCAACGACAATCACGGCCACAAGGCGGGGGACGACACGCTCAAGGCGGTCTCGCGTGCGCTGAGCCGACGGCTACGGGAAACCGACCTCGTGGCGCGTCTCGGCGGCGATGAGTTCGCGGTGATCCTGCCGCACATCGACCTCGATGGGGTCGCGGTTGTCGCCGAGGGGCTCGCGCGGGTAATACCAGCTTGCACGATCGACCTCGGAAGCGACGTGCTGCACCCCAGCGCGAGCATCGGCTTCGCGCTGATCGATGAGCACACCGTGAGCGCCGAGCAGGCGATGATCGACGCCGACCGCGCGATGTATGCGGTCAAGCGCGCCAAGTCCTCCGGCCGCTGAGCCGACCGCCGCGCCGCTGGCACCGGGGGCGGCTCCTGCCCTGGTTGGCTTGAGCCCTCCGGCCCTGTCAATACGCTCAATCGATGCAGCCGGACGAGCGCTTTGCGGTCATCGATCTCGGATCGAACTCCTTCCGCCTAGTCGTATTCGAGGCGGGTGAGGGATGGTGGCGACGCACCGATGAGATCCACGAGCCGGTGCGTATCGGCGAAGGGCTGCTCGCCAGCGGCGTGCTCGGCAAGGCGCCGATGCGCCGTGCGCTTGCAACGCTCGATGTGTTCGCGCACTTCTGCCACGCCAGCGGTCTCGACGCGGGCGCTGTCGACGCCGTCGCGACGAGCGCGATCCGCGACGCGGGGAACGGCGAGGAGTTCCTCGCTCGCGCTCGTGAGGTCTTCGGGCTGCCGATCCGTGTGCTCAGCCGTGAGCAGGAGGCCCGCTACGGCTATCTCGCGGCGGTCAACTCCACGACGCTGAGCGACGGCTGTGTGCTCGACCTCGGCGGCGGCTCGATGCAGCTCGTGCAGGTCACCGCGCGCCTCGCGCGCGAGTCGGGCTCGTGGCGGGTGGGCACGGTGCTGATGAGCGAGCGCTTCCTGCCGCCCAACGGGCCCGCCAAGCGCAAGCAGATCGAGGAGTTGCGCGAGCACGTCGCCGGCGAGCTCGCGCACGCCGACTGGCTCAGCGATGCCGGGCGCTCTGGAGAGGGGCGTATCGTCGGGATCGGCGGCACGGTGCGCAACCTCGCCGCCGCGGCACAGCGTGCCGCGGGCCTGCCCTCAAACGGCGTGCAGGGCATGCTGATCGACGCGCAGGCGCTCGATCAGCTCGTCGAGCGTCTCGCCGCGCTGCCCGCCGCGGAGCGGGCGAGCGTTCCCGGGATCAAGCCCGCGCGCGCGGACCTGATCCTCGCGGGCGCCGTCGTCGTGCAGGCGGTATTGGGCGCGGGCGGCTTCGCGGCGCTTGAAACGACCGAGGCGGGCCTGCGCGAGGGCGTCTTCTTCGAGCGCCTGCTCGCCAAGCGTGCGGGCCCGGAGCGCCCGCCGCTGTTCGAGGACGTGCGCCGCACGAGCGTCCTGAACATGGCCGCGCAGTACCACATCGACGCGGAGCACACCCAGCACGTCGCGATGCTCGCACTCGACATGTTCGACGAGCTCGCCCGCCTCGGCCTGCACCCGGGCGACCCGCACGAGCGCGAACTGCTGTGGGCAGCTTGCATGTTGCACGACATTGGCATGTCGATCGACTACGACGACCACCACAAGCACTCCCGCTACCTGATCCTCAACGGCGGCCTCGCGGGCTTCACGCCGCTGGAGACCGCGGTCATCGCCCAGGCGGCGCGCTATCACCGCAAGGGCATGCCGGCGCCGGGGCCGATGGCGGCACTGTTCGGCGCGGGTGACGTCGAGCGACTCGATCGCCTCGCGGCGCTGCTGCGTCTCGCAGAGGATCTCGAGCGCTCGCGCGATCAGCTCGTGCGGAGCACCAGCCTGGAGCTCAGCGACGGCACGGTCGAGCTGCGCCTGATCGCCGACGGCGAGGCGGCGGTGCCGCGCTGGGCGGCGGGACGCGAGCGCGAGCTGTTCGCGCGCGCCTTCCACCGCGAGCTCGCGGTTGCAGCCTGAGCTTGACGAGCGCTTAGGAGGCCGCGAGCTGGCGCTCGCGCCCGGCGCAGTCAAACAGCGTGCGCCCGAAGGGGTAGGGGACCGGGCTGTTCCACACCGACGGCGCAATCTGCCGGCAGGCGCGCAGTACCGCCTGCGTCGCGCGGTTGCCCCCGCGCGTGGAGTACTCGCCACCGAGCAGAACCCAGCGCGCTTCGCCGCGCTGCACGTAGCGCGCGAGCCCGGGTCCGTCGAGCGCGGGGTCGGTGCCGCTGTAGCCGCCGAGCGCGCCTGCCTTTAGGCCGAGCAGCATCATCGGCGCGGCCGTGTCGGAGGCGACCGTCAAAAGTGCCCAGCGGCTGCCCGGACGGTGGGTCGAGACGTAGGCGATCAGCGCGCGATCGATGTCGAGGTCGCGTTCGTTGATGCCGTAGCCGTTGGCCGAGCCTGCCGTCTGGTTTGGGCCAGCGGCGGGAAAGGTGCCCTCGACGGGCGCCAGCCAGGTCGAGGCCGCGTAGCCTGTGGGAGCGACGAGCGCGAGCGCAACCATCACACCGACGGCAGGCAGCGCGAGGCGGGGGAGCGCCAAGAGGATGAGGCCGGCGATGAGCATCCCCGCGATCAGCACGGGGATGAACCAGGTCATGTAGTGCTCGCGGTGCATCAGCACCACCTGGGTCGCGAGCGTCGCCGCCAGCGCGAGCGCGAGGAGCGCGAGCGCCCACAGCCGCCGCGGTCCTTGGGCGAGCGCGACGAACGCGGTCGCACCCGCGCCGACCATTGCGCCTGTGCCAGGAGCGAGCGCCGAGACGTAGTAGGGGTGGACGATGCCCTTGGAGGTGCTGAGCACGACGGCCTCGACGAGGAACCAGCCGCCGAGCACGATCGCGCTTGCCAGCCGCGGGTCGCGCCGCCACGGGCGCGCACTCTCGGAGTCGACCGCTTCCGCCGCGGCGGGTGCCTGCTCGGCGCTGCTGCGCTCGGCGAGGCGCTCGCTGAGCACGAGCAGCGCCAGGCCGAGCAGGCCGAACAGTGCGAGCGGCAGCAGCCAGCCGGCCTGGTCGCCGAGACCGACGCCGAACAGGCGCAGCGGCCCCGGGGCGCCGCCGAAGGGCGTTGGGTAGCGCGCACGCCCGCGCGTCACGGCGGGATTGGAGGCGTGCGGCACCGGCGGCGCTCCTCGCAAGGGCGCAAAGCTCGTCGGCGGCTGCGTGCTCGCCGCGCCATGGTGCTTGGTTTTGATCGCGTCCTTGGCCGGGACGCGCGCGCCGGGGCGCACGACGGTCGTGTTCGGACCGCCTGACTGGCCGCCGACGCGGCCAACGCCGTTGTATTCGAAGGTCAGCCCCAACTCGGTGTTGTCGATCGAGCTGCCCACGAACGGGCGCTTGGCTGCGGGGGTCGCTTCCACGACGGCGATCCAGGCGAAGGAGACCACGAAGAGAGCGAGTCCCGCCACCGCCAGCTGCAGCGCGCGGCGCGCCGGCGCGACGGGCGCGCAGAGGATGTAGGCGGCAGCGATGCCGGGGACGGCCAAAAAGGCCGCGAGCGTCTTGGTGTTGAAGGCCAGCCCGACGAGCACGCCGCTGTAGATCAGCGTGCGCCAGCGTCCCGTTTCACACGCGCGCACCGCCGCCCCGCAGGCGAGCACGAGCAGCAAAATCAAAAGCGGATCGACGCCGTTCTCGCGTGAGACCGCGACGAAGGAAGGGAACACCGCCATCGCCGACGCTCCCGCGGTGGCGGCGAAGGGTCCCAGACGCCGTGCCAGGATCACGTAGAGCGCGGCGACCGCGAGCACACCGATGATCGCCTCGGGCAGCAGCAGGCTGAGCGGTGAGAAGCCGAAGATCTTTGCGCTTGCCCCCTGCTACCCAGAGCGCCAGCGGCGGCTTGTCGATCGTGATTAGGCCGCCAGGATCGAAGGCGACGAAGAAAAAGTTATGCAGCGAGTGCAGCATCGAGTGCACGCCGGCGGAGTAGAAGATGTTCGCGTAGCCGTTCTGCGCGAGCCGGTGCATGTTGAGCAGCGCCGAGAGCGCGACGGCGAAGACGAGCCCCAGATGCTGTGGCGAGACCCACGGACGCGAGCGTTGCCCGTCGCCGGCCGCCTTCTCATCCCCTACCGCCTTCCCGGCGGCGGCCCGCCGGGGGAGCCTCATCGTGACAGTGCGCTGAGGAGGCGCTCGAGATCCTCCTCGTTGTTCCAGGCACCGACCGACGCGCGCAGCCACGGCCGGTCGGGGATGTTGCGCAGGACGATGCCGGCCTCGGCCAGCCGCTCGCGCTCGCCCTCGGGATCGACACTCGTGAAGGACACCAGCGTGCTTGGACCGCGTGGCGCGGTTTCGTACCCCCGCTCGGCGAGCTGCTCGGCGAGCCTCGCCGCAAGCGTGCGCGCACGCTCATGCACGGCGCTCCAGCCGGTCTCCGCAAGCAGCGTAACCGCGGCGAGTGCCGCGGCGACGGTCTCCGCGTTCAGCGACAGCGTGTCGAAGCGGCGCGCGTCCTCGTGCAGGGCGGCATCGAGGCCGGCGCTCGGGTCGGCGAGGTTGCCGTAGCCGCGACGTGAGACCTTGATGCGCTCGAACAGGGTGGGCGCGACGTAGAGCATGCCCGTGCCGTCGGGTCCGCACAGCCACTTCTGCCCCGCGCCCGCGTAGGCGTCGCAGCCGAGCGCGCGCACGTCGAGATCGACCGCGCCGACGCCCTGTGCGCCGTCGAGCAGTACCGGCACGTCCAGCTCTGAAAGCTCAGCGGGAGCCAGCGAGCCGCTCACCCAGCCGACGTGCGAGCAGGCCACTAGCGCGGTCTTCGGCCCGACTTCCTCGGCGATCCGCGCGAGCGGCACTTCGCGGATCTCCACGCCGCGCAGCTCGCGCGCTGCGGACAGCGCGCCGAGCAGGCCCGGGTGCTCCTCGTCGCTCGTGAGGATCTCGCTGCCCGCGGCGAGCTCGAGGCCGGCGATCGTCAGCGCCATGCCCTCGGTCGTGCAGGTTGTGAGCGCCACCTCCGTCGCATCGCAACCCAACGCCCCCGCGTAGGCGAGGCGCAGAGCGTCGGTGAGCTCGGTGCGCCGCTCGAAGTGCGCTTTCGCGCGCCCGTCGTGTAGCTCGCGCTCGAGCTCCGCGTGCGCCGCCTGCACGGCGACGCTCGGCAGCGGCCCGTCGGTGCCGGCGTTCAGATAGGCGAGGCGCGAGGTGATCGGATAGCAGTCGCGCAGGCGGGAGAAGTCCACGACGGCCGAGAATATCTGCCGCCGCGGGCGCCTCCGCCGATTCGCCAGCGTGCAAACCGGATATAAGAAGACGAGCATGTCCAGCACAGCCCGGGAGCAGCCTTTGTGGACACCCTCCGCGGAGATGCGCGAGAACTCTGAGCTCGCTCACTTTATGCGCTGGGCCGGCGAACGTCACGGGCGCTCCTTCGCCGATTACGAGGAGCTGTGGCAGTGGTCGGTCGATGAGCTCGAGGACTTCTGGGCCGATATCTGGGAGTTCTGCGGCGTGCGCGCATCCAAGCCCTACGAGCGCGTGCTGGGCGCGCGCACGATGCCCGGTGCAGAGTGGTTCCTCGGCGCTGAGCTGAACTACGCCGAGAACATGCTTGCGGTCGACCGCGATCCGGCGGCGGTCGCGGTGCTCCACAGCTCCGAGCTACGCCCGCTGCGTGAGATCAGTTGGGACGAGCTGAGCGTCTGCGTCGCCGAGGCTGCCGGCGGCCTACGCGCGCTCGGCGTTCAGCGCGGCGATCGCGTGGTCGCCTACATGCCGAACATCTCCGAGACGCTGATCGCCTTCCTCGCCACGGCGAGCATCGGCGCGGTCTGGTCGAGTGCAGCGCCGGAGTTCGGCGCGCGTAGCGTGATCGACCGCTTCGCGCAAATCGAGCCAAAGGTCTTCTTGACCGTCGACGGCTACCGCCACGGCGGCAAGGACTTCGACCGCACCGCGAACGCTCGCGCGATCCTCTCCGAGCTGCCGACGGTGGAGCACACCGTGGTTCTGCCCTACCTCGACACCGGCGCCGAGGCCGGTGCGGTCGTTGCGGACGCGATCGCCTGGGATGAGCTGATGGAACGCGGCCGCGGCGCCGCAGCGTGCTTCGAGCAGGTGCCCTTCGATCACCCGCTGTGGGTGCTCTACTCCTCCGGTACGACCGGCCTGCCGAAGGCGATCGTGCAGAGCCAGGGCGGGATCCTGATCGAGCAGCTGAAGAAGCGCATGCACCTCGACCTGCGCGCCGGCGACCGCATGTTCTGGTTCACGACGACGGGCTGGATGATGTGGAACTTCCTCGTCGGCGCGCTGCACAGCGAGGCGGCGATCGTGCTCTATGACGGCAGCCCCGCACACCCCGATCTGGGCGTGCTGTTCTCGCTCGCCGAGCAGGCGGAAATCACCTGCATGGGTCTCAGCGCCGGCCTGCTCGCGAGCACCGAGAAGGCGGGCGTGAAACCGGCCGCCGAGTACGACCTGGGTGCACTGCGCGCGATCGGCTCGACCGGCTCGCCGCTGGCGCCGGAGAGTTTCCGCTGGATCTATGAACAGTTCGGCTCGGAGCTGTGGCTGTTCTCGACGAGCGGCGGCACGGATGTCTGCACGGCCTTCGTCGGCGGCTGCCCGCTGCTGCCCGTCTATGAGGGCGAACTGCAGGCGCGGATGCTCGGCTGTGCGGTGCAGGCGTGGGACGAGCAGGGCAACAGCGTCCACGACGAGGTCGGCGAGCTGGTGATCACCGAGCCGATGCCCTCGATGCCCCTGCGCTTCGTCAACGATCCCGATGGCGAGCGAATGCGCGAGAGCTACTTCGAGATGTTCCCCGGCGTCTGGCGCCACGGCGACTGGATTCGCATCACGCCGCGTGGCGGCGCCGTGATCTATGGGCGCTCGGACTCGACAATCAACCGCCAGGGCGTGCGCATGGGCACCAGCGAGATCTACCGCGCGGCCGGTGCGGTGGAGGAGGTGCTCGACGCGCTCGTGGTTGATGTCCCCAAGGCGGACGGCGAGCTTTCGATGATCCTGTTCGTGACCCTGCGCGAGGGGTCGGTCTTGGATGACGAGCTGGCCGCGCAGATCAAGCGCCGCATCCGCGAGGACTGCTCGCCGCGCCACGTCCCCAACGAGGTCCGTCAGATCGAGGAGGTCCCGCGCACGCTCTCCGGCAAGGTGCTCGAGGTGCCCGTCAAGCGCATCCTGATGGGGGCTGCCCCGGAGCAGGCCGCGAGCATCGACTCGCTCGCCAACCCTGCCTCGCTGGACTACTTCGTGGAGCTGGCAAAGACGCTCAAGCGTGCCGAAAGTCATACCCCGGCTTGAGCACCAGATTGACGAACGTGCCCTTGCTCTCTGCGGCTAGGAAGTCCCGCCACACTTCTGCAGGCACCCCCAGATAGGCGTAACGGCCGCCCTCGATCAGCTCGACGTAGGCTTCTTGCTTCGCCGTGTCATAGCCGATCGCGGCAACCCAGCTCGATTCAACGGCGTGCATCTCGGGCATGCGATGAGTTCGACTGTATTGACCTTTCGGCCGAGCCTCATCTAAAGGCCCATCGACTTGCCGACGATCTCCTTCATGATCTCGTTGGCGCCGCCGTAGATGCGCGTCACGCGCGCGTCGGCGAAGGCGCGCGCAATCGGGTACTCGAGCATGTAGCCGTAGCCGCCGAACAGCTGTAGGCAACGGTCCACGACGCGGCCCTGCAGGTCGGTGCACCACCACTTCGCCATCGCCGCGTCCTCGGGTGTCAGCTCGCCGGCATTGAGCGCCTGCGCGCAGCGGTCGATATAGACGCGGCCGATCTCGATTTCGCTGCGCAGCTCCGCGAGCGTGAAGCGCGAGGCCTGGAAGGAGCCGATCGTCTGGCCGAAGGCCTTGCGCTCGAGCACGTACTCGAGCGTCCAGCCGAGCGCGGCCTCGGCCGCCGCGACGGCCGAGGCGGCGATCGAGAGGCGCTCCTGGGGGAGGTTTGAGACGAGGTAGAGAAAGCCCTGGCCCTCCTCGCCGAGCAGGTTCTCGACGGGCACGTGCACGTCGGAGAAGGACAGCTCGGCGGTGTCCTGGCAGTGCTGGCCGATCTTCTCGAGGTTGCGACCGCGCTCAAATCCCTCCATGCCGCGCTCGAGGATCAGCAGGCTGATGCCGCGATGTCTGTCTTGATGCCCGCCCACCCCGGTCTTCACGGCGGTGATCACGAGGTCGGCGTTGATGCCGTTGGTGATGAAGGTCTTCGCGCCGTTGACCACGTAGTGATCGCCGTCGCGCTTGGCCGTGGTCGACATCGCGGCGAGATCGGAGCCGATGCCGGGCTCCGTCATCGCTACGGCCGTGATCAGCTCGCCGCTTGCGATCCCACCCAGCCAGCGCTCGCGCTGCTCGGCGTTGCAGTAGGTGAGGAAGTAGGGCAGGCAGATGTCGTTGTGCAGCGTGATGCCGAGGCCGAAGCCGCCGACGGCGGCGCGTTGTGTCTCCTCGCCGATCACGAGGTTCAAGCGGAAGTCCTCGGCGCCTGCGCCGCCGTGGCGCTCGGCGACGGCCATGCCCAGAAAGCCTCCGGCCCCGGCGCGTGCGAAGACCTCACGCGGCACTAGTCCCTCGCGCTCCCACTGCCCGTAGCGGCCCTGATCGCCGATCACCTCGCGCTCGAGGAAGGTGCGAAAGCTCGCGCGGAAGTCTTCGTGGAGGTCTTCGTAGAGGTTGCGGCGCATCTGCGCCTGAGCCTACAGCGCGTTCAGCGGCTCGGCGCGGTTGCCGGGCTTTGCCAGCAGTAGTTGGATGTCCTGGATGCGTCGCTCGCGAAAGCCACCCTCGCAGTAGCTCAGATACAGCTCCCAGAGGCGGCGGAAGCGCTCGTCATAGCCCAGCTCGGCCACTCGCTCGGCGCGCGCGAGGAAACGCTCGCGCCAGTGCGCCAGCGTGGTCGCGTAGTGCGCGGTGATGTCCTCTAGGTGAACCTGGCGCAGGTCGGTGGCGCGCGCCAGCGAGCGCGAGATGATCTCCATCGAGGGCAGGCAGCCACCGGGGAAGATGTAGGTGTTGATGAAGCTGCGCCCCGCCTTCTCGACCTCGTAGGCGCGGTCATCGATCGTGATCGCCTGCAGCAGCATCGCGCCGTCCTCGGTGAGCAGCTCCGAGCAGCGGCGGAAGAACGTCTGAAAGTTCCGCCAGCCGACCGCCTCGATCATCTCGATCGAGACGAGCTTGTCGTAGCTGCCGCGCAGCTCGCGGTAGTCCTCGAGCAGCAGCGTCACGCGGTCCTCAAGGCCCGCCGCGCGCACGCGCTCGCTCGCATAGGCGTGCTGCTCGCGCGAGATCGTCGTGCTCGTCACGCGGCAGCCGTAGCGCTGCGCGGCGTAGAGCGCGAAGCCGCCCCAGCCGGTGCCGATCTCGAGCACGTGGTCCTCGGGGCTCAGGTCGAGCTTCGCGCAGACGCGCTCGAGCTTCGCCAGCGATGCCTCCTCGAGGCTCGTCGCCGGGCGTCTCGAAGACGGCGCAGGAGTACATCATCGTGGGGTCGAGGAACAGCGCGAACAGCTCGTTGCCGAGGTCGTAGTGCGCGGCGATCTGCTTGCGCGAGCGTCCCACGGTGTTGCGCACGAGGAAGCGCAGCCAGCGCTGCACGGGTATGAGCACCGGCGCCATCAGCCTGCGCAGCCGGTCGAGTGAGCCGACATTGAGCGCCGCGATACGCGTCAGCGCCACGAGATCATCACAGTCCCACATGCGCTGCATGTAGGACTCGCACAGGCCGACGCTGCCGCGCAGCAGCTGGCGGTAGAAGCGCGGCGAGCGCACCTCCAGCACGGCGCGCAGGGGACGCTCTCCGAGCAGCTCGCCGAACTCCAGACGCCGGCCCTCCTCGACGCAGCACGAGCTGCCCACCGCGCAGCCCCGCGAGCAGGCGCAGCACAAGGCGCCGCGCGAGGTGGTCGACCGGGGCGCTGGAACCAGCGCCGCTGCGGACGCGCGAGCGTCGCTTTGCCATGCGTTGCTGAGGCAGTGATCTCGTGGGTGCTCATCGCGAGGCCGCGGGACGGCTGGGGTGGGGGAAGTAGGTGGCGCCGCGTAGGCGCAGACGTAGCGCGTGTCCGTAGATGCGGGCCATGATCCGCGGCGTCAAGAGCGGGTAGCGCACCAGCGCGCGGGCCAGCGTCTTGCCGGTGATCGCGCGGCGGCGCAACGCGAGCGTCGCAGCGAAGACCCGCTCCCCGCCTGGACGCTGGGAGGCGATGTGCACCGAGAGCCGCTCGGCTGGTTCGCTCAGCCGCCAGTCGTAGGTGTGCTCCATACCCATCAGCGGCGAGACGTGTAGCTCCTTCGCAAAGCTCGCGCTCATCAACGCCGTGCTGCCGTGGTCGCTCGTCGCTGCAACAGCCATCACGTAGCTGTGGCGCTCGCCCCAAGGAGTGTTCGTGACCTCGGCCACGACCGCGGCGACCTCGCCGGCACGGGCTCCCGTTGCGGCGTAGCAGTAGTAGAAGCTCACGGGGTTGAAGCAGTGTCCGAAGCAGCGCATGTGCGTGAGCAGCCGGATCGGCCCATCGACGTGCACACCGACACGCTCGCGCACGAGCTCGCGCACAGCGTCGATCAGCGGCACGGCAGGGTCGCCGAGGTAGTCGCGACGGCGAAACCAGGCAAGCGCGGGGCGCCGCGCCGACCACAGCCAGCGCCGGTCGAACAGCTCGGGCAGCTCGTCGAGGTCCAGGTAGGCCATGTAGAGGGGGTAGCTGAACTCATCGCGGGGGTGCTCGCGGCGATGGCGCACGCGGCCCTCATAAAGGCAGCTGTTCACAGGCTCACTCCGAACGGCGCGCAGGCGCGCAGCGCGCTGCGCACGCCGTCCTCGTGAAAGCCCCAGCCCCAGTAGGCGCCGCAGTAGTGCGTGCGCGTTGCGAGGCCGCTGATCTCCGCGTGGCGTGCTTGCGCGGCGACGCCGGCGGGCGTGTAGACGGGGTGGGAGTAGGCGATCTTGCGGATCACCTGCGCGGGGTCGATCGCCTCGCTGCGGTTGAGCGTCACGCAGTAGTCCTCGCGCGCATGCAGGCGCTGGAGGTGGTTCATGTAGTAGGTGACGGTGCTCAGCGGCTTCGGCTCGGCGAGCAGATGGAAGTTCCAGGCTGCGCGTGCCGCACGACGGCGCGGGAGCAGCGTGCTGTCGGTGTGCAGCACCGCCTCGTTGGCCTGGTAGGGGATCGCGCCGAGCAGCTCTGACTCCGCGGGGAGGCGTCGCTCGAGCATCGCAAGCGCCTGATCTGAGTGGGTGGCGATCACGACCTGCTCGTAGCGCTCGGGCTCGGAGCCGGCGGCCTTCAGCGAGACGCCCTCGGCGTCGCGGCTGATCGCCTGGACCGGCGTGCTCAGGCGGATGCGCTCGCGGAAGGGTGCGCTGAGCGCGTCGACGTAGCGGGCTGAGCCGCCGCGGATCGTCGACCAGGCGGGGCGGTCGCGGAAGCCGAGCATGCCGTGGTTGGCGAAGAACTCGCCCATGAAGCGCACGGGGAAAGCTGTCCATCTGGCGCGGGTCGGCCGACCAGACGGCGGAGGCCTGCGGAACGATCAGGCGCTCGACGAAGCTGCGCGAGAAGCGGTGGCGAGCGAGGAACTCGCCGAGCGATTCCTCTGCGTGGCGCTCGAGCTCCGGTTCGTCGAGCATCGCGGCGCAGCAGGCGGTTGAAGCGCAGCATGTCGAGCAGCATGCGCTGGAAAGCGCGCGCTGAGCAGGTTGCGCGGCTGGCAGAAGATCCCGCGCGGGGTGCCGCTGTACTCGAAGTCGTCCTCCTCGCTCTTGACCGAGAAGCTCATGTGGGTGGGCTGGCGCGCCACGCCGAGCCTGTCGAGCAGGCGCGTGAAGGTCGGGTAGTTGCGGTCGTTCATGACGATGAAGCCGGTGTCGATGTGATGGCTGCCGTAGGGGGTGTCTACCCGGACCGTGTTCGTGTGTCCGCCCGCGTATGTACCCGCCTCATAGACGACGATCTCATGCTCCGGTGCAGCAGGTACGCGGCGGTGAGCCCCGAGACGCCGGCTCCGACGATCGCGATCCTCACGCCGCCACGGCGCCTGGCGAGCGAGACCGGCGGGTGCTGTCTGCAGGCGGGGTTGGACGCGGAGGATGCACGTCATCGAGATTAGATACGTCACCGCTGCGGTGATGGATCATCGAGTTGGCGAGTTGTGGGGAGGAGTGCGAGGCGCAGACGTCGAACAGAAGCGCCGACGATGAAGCGCTCAGCGACCAAGACCCCCGAGGCGCCGCTCGCGCCGGCGAACGGCACGAGCGAGCACCAGAGCCTCTCGAAGTACATCCAGGCTCGCTTCGAGGAGTGCTCGCGCTCGCAGAAGGACGTCGCGCAGTACATCGTCGACCATCTCGACGAGGCGGCCTTCCAGACCGCCGAGGAGCTCGCACGCCGCGCCAACACCTCGAGCTCGACGGTCGTGCGCTTCTCGCAGGCGCTCGGCTTCGAGGGCTTTCCCGAGCTGCAGGCGGCCGCGCGCGAGGAATACCGCCGCGTAAACGCCAAGGCCGCCAAGGAGGGCGCGCCCGCGGGCGGCTCCTCGACGCCGCTGTTCTCGCTCGACCAGAACGAGTTCGAGGCCGCGCTCGCGGCCGATCACCTGAACGTCGAGGAGACGGCGCGCAAGATCTCGCGCAGCTCGGTCGAGGCGCTGATCGAGGCGATCGTCGAGCGCCGAGAAGGTGCTCGTCGCCGGGACCGACCAGATGGCCTTCTTCGCCAGCTACCTGCGCCATCTGCTGATGCTGCTCGACCTGCGCGTCGACGTCGTCGCGAGCCCCTCCCAGGAGGCGCTCAGCCGGCTCGGGCGGATCGACGCCTCGACGCTCGTGATCGGCCTCTCCGCGGGACGTCCGCACCCGCTGGTCGTGCGCGCGATGAAGCTCGCCCGCCACCGCCAGGCGCGGACCGCGGCGATCACCGACGCGACCCTCTCCGAGGTCGCGAAGCTCGCGCAGATCAAGCTCTACTACTCCTCCAACAGCCCCGCCTACGTGCGCTCGCACTCGGCGCTGCTGAGCATCATCCAGGCGCTCGCCTACGGCGTCTACGCGCAGGACACCGCGCAGTACGACGACCGCATCAAGGCCTTCCGGCTGAAGTAGCGCGGCGCCGGTCGACCGTGCTCGTTCCCGCGCTGATCTTCCTCGGCCGTGCTGTCGGCGCGCGGACGTGTTCATCGCCACGCGCTGGCTACCGGACCTCGCTGACGGCCCCGTGGGCGGGATGGCCTACTTCGTTGTCTGCGGCCTACTCGGCGACGGCGCTCGGTCTGCTCGGATTGGCACACGCTACCTGACCGTCGAACAGCTCAGCGGCGGCGGCGGCCTCGGCGGCTTCCACAGTCTCAACGGCTCGCTGCTCGCGGAGGCGTCTCACGACGATCCTGTACGAGAGCAGCCTCGCTGCTCGGCAGCAGCCGCGATCGGTGTACCTGCTCGCGCCGAGGCCCGGCAGCAGTGCCCCCGCGAACGCCGCGGACACCGGCTCTCTCTGACTCCTTCCTACGGTAGATCAGCGTCGTGTCCGAGTTGCGCGCCGCCAATCACGTGAGCGACTGTGCCAGAGGGCTTCGTCGCCAGGGTGACAGCGGTCTGTGCAGCATGTCCACGGTGGCCGTCGAGATAGACTGAGCGCCGATGCGCGACGAGGCGACATTCCGGGTCAAGAGCGGCCTGGCCGAGATGCTCAAGGGCGGCGTGATCATGGACGTGGTCACCCCCGAGCAGGCCACGGTCGCCGAGGACGCCGGCGCGGCCGCGGTGATGGCGCTCGAGCGCGTGCCCGCCGACATCCGCCGCGACGGCGGCGTGGCGCGCATGTCCGACCCGGAGATGATCGCGGGCATCCAGGAGGCGGTGAGCATCCCGGTGATGGCCAAGGCGCGGATCGGCCACTTCATGGAGGCGCGCGTGCTCGCGGCGCTCGAGGTCGACTACATCGACGAGTCCGAGGTGCTGACGCCCGCGGACGAGCGCAACCACATCGACAAGTGGGACTTCAAGGTGCCGTTCGTGTGCGGCGCCACGAACCTCGGCGAGGCGCTGCGGCGGATCGGCGAGGGCGCGGCGATGATCCGCTCCAAGGGCGAGGCCGGCACCGGCGACATCGTCGAGGCGGTCCGCCACATGCGCCAGATCAACGGCGAGATCCGCCGACTGACGACGCTCGGCCCGGAGGAGCTCGCGACGACCGCCAAGGAGCTCGGCGCGCCGCTGGACATCGTGCGCGTCGTCGCACGCGAGGGGCGCCTGCCCGTCGTGCTGTTCTGCGCCGGCGGCATCGCCACGCCGGCCGACGCGGCGCTGATGATGGCGCTCGGCGCCGAAGGCGTGTTCGTCGGCTCGGGCATCTTCAAGTCCGAGGACCCGCCGAGCCGCGCCCGCGCGATCGTCGAGGCGACCACGCACTGGCAGGACCCGGAGCGCGTCGCCGAGGCCTCGCGCGGGCTCGGCCCGGCGATGGAGAGCCTCGAGAGCTCGAAGCTCGAGGGTGAGCAGCTCCTCGCGCAACGCGGCTGGTAGGACGGCCGATGGCCGGCGCCGCGCGGCGTCCTCGGTCGCTCGCGTGCCGATCGGTCGAGAGCGACGAGACCGACGGATCGTCCAGCACGCCACGCTCCCTGCGTCCCCCGGCAGCTTGACCCTCGACCGTCCTACAGGCGTGCGGCCGGGACAATGTCCGCCTCAGTGCTGATCGGCGTGCTCGCGCTGCAGGGCGGCTTCGAGGCGCACGAGCGGATGTTGCGCCGGCTCGGCGCCGAGACCCGCCAGGTGCGGGTGCCGGCTGATCTGGAGGGGCTCGACGGGCTCGTGATCCCCGGGGGCGAGTCCACGACGATGACGCTCGGCATCGAGCGCGAGGGGCTCGCCGAGCCGCTGCGCGATGCTGGCGGCGGCCGGAACGCCGATGCTCGGCTCCTGCGCGGGCTGATCATGCTCGACCGCGAGCACCTCGGCCTGATGGACATGCGCGCCGAGCGCAACGCCTTCGGCCGCCAGATCAGGAGCTTCGAGGCCGACTCGAGCTCAGCGGGCATCGAGGGGCCGCCGCTGCGCGGCATCTTCATCCGCGCGCCCTGGATCGCCGAGCACGGCCCAGGCGTCGAGATCCTCGCGACGGTCGACGGGCATCCCGTCGCCGCGCGCGAGGGCGAGCTGCTGGCCGTCGCCTTCCACACCGAGCTGGGCGAGGACGACGCCTGCACCGCATGTTCCTCGCGCGTGTCGCCGCGCGCGTTGGCGGGGCCGCGTGTGCGGGGGGTGAGGGCTGATGCGCGTTTCGATCAGCGCGGATGAGCGGGTGGGAGTCGCGACGCTGCTGTGCGATGAGCTCCGTGCGCGCGGGCACGAGACGCTCGCGCACGGCGCGCTCGCAGAGGGCGAGCGCGACGACTGGGCCTGGGCGGCGGAGGCGGCGGCGCGCGACGTCGCAGCGGGCCGCGCCGAGCAGGGGGTCGTGTGCTGCTGGACCGGCACCGGCGCCTCGATCGCCGCCAACAAGGTCGCCGGCGTGCGCGCGGCGCTCTGCCTCGACGCGGCGACCGCTGCCGGCGCGCGGCGCTGGAACGACGCGAACGTGCTCGCGCTCAGCCTGCGCGCGACCTCCGCGGCCGAGCTGGGCGAGATCCTCGACGCCTGGTTCGCCGCCGAGGCCGAGCGACGACGCCGAGGACCGCGCGAACGTCGCGCACCTCGCGGAGATCGAGGCGCGGCTCTAGGCGGCCTGGAAGCGCACTACGCCGCTCACCCTCGTGCTCGACGACGAGGCCGTCGCGGAGCAGCAGGTCGACGTGCCCGAGCACCTCGGAGAGCGTCAGGTAGGCCTGCGTGACGGCGACGTTGCCCCACAGCTCCTGCGCGATCTCGTGCGCCGTGCGCGGCTGCGGCGGCGATCAGGCGGTGGATCTTCTCCGCGCGGCGCGCGTGCAGGCGGAAGCGCTCGTCGATCAGCGCCGCGTGGTCGGTGATCGGCGCGCCCGTGGCCGGGCAGCACGAGCGCGAGCTCCATCGCGCGCGTCTGCTCGAGCGAGGCCATGTAGGTGACGAGCGCCTGCGGGCGCGCGCCCGCTTGGCGGGTCGAGGTACTCCTCGCCGGCGTCGAGCGGGCGCGCGAGCAGCGGGTTGGAGGAGATGTGCGCGATCAGGTGGTCGGCGGCGAGCAGGATGCCGCGCTCTCGTCGTGGAAGACCGTGTCCGAGGGGCTGTGGCCGGGGCGGTGCAGCACCCGCAGCGTGCGGTCGCGCAGCTCCAGCTCCGAGTCGGCCAGCAGCGGGCGCGTCACCTCCACCGCCGAGCCCCACGCGCGAAAGCCGGCCGAGACGGCGCGCAGCGCGGTCACGATTTCCGGCGGGATGCCGTGGCGCAGCATCAGGCTCTCGGCGAAGCTGTCGTCGAGGTCGGTCTCCGCGCCGTAGCCCGCGAGGAACGGCGCGAGCGGTGCGAGCGCGGCGACCTCCGCGCCGGAGCGCCGCGCGAGGATCGAGGCGAGCCCGAAGTGGTCCATGTGCTGGTGGCTGATCGACGAGCAGCTCGATGTCCTCGATGCGATGGCCCGCGCGCGGCGAGCGCCTGCTCGAGCTCGTCGAGCGCCTTCGCCGAGTTCGGCCCCGAGTCGATCAGCGTCAGCGGCGAGTCCTCGATCAGGTAGGCGTTGACGCGCCCGACCATGAACGGCGTCGGGATCGCGAGGCGGTGGATCCCGCCGCCGCGGCGACCGCCAGCGCCTCGCGCTCGGCCGCTCGCTCGGCGTCCTCGGCTGCGCTCACGAGCGGATCAGCGCGAGCACCTCGTCGCGGCGGCGTTCCATGTCCTCGCGCGAGACGAGCGACTCCAGGCACAGGCGCAGCAGCGGCTCGGTGTTGGAGGGGCGCACGTTGAAGTGCCAGTCCTCGTAGTCGATCGAGATGCCGTCGAGGTCGGCTCTGGCGCGCGTCGGAGTAGCGCGTCGGCGATCTCCTCCATCTTCGCCTGCGGGTCGGCGACCTCGGAGTTGATCTCGCCGGAGATGAAGTAGCGCTCGCGGTAGGGCGCGAGCAGCTCGGACAGGCGCTTGCCCTCGCTGCGCGAGCAGCTCGAGCACGAGCAGCGCCGGGATCGTGCCGGAGTCGGCGCAGTAGAAGTCGCGGAAGTAGTAGTGGCCGGAGACCTCGCCGCCGAACAGCGAGCCCTCCTCGCGCATGCGCGTCTTGAAGAACGCGTGGCCGACGCGGTTGACGTACGGCGTGCCGCCCGCCGCTCGGACCGTGTCGGCGACCGCGCGCGAGGCGCGCACGTCGTAGAGGATCGCCTCCGCCCGGGCTCTTGCCGAGCAGCGACTCGGCGAGCAGCGCGGTCAGGAAGTCGCCGTCGACGAACGCGCCGGTGTCGTCGATGAAGAAGCAGCGGTCGGCGTCGCCGTCCCAGGCGATGCCGAGGTCGGCGCCGGTCGCGCGCACCTTCTCGATGATGAACCGGCGGTTCTCGGGCAGCAGCGGGTTGGGCTCGTGGTCGGGGAAGTTGCCGTCGGGCGTCCAGTAGGTCTCGACCAGCTCGAGCTCGAGGCGCTCGAGCAGCGGGCCCGACCATCGGGCCGGCCATGCCGTTGCCGCCGTCGACCACGACCTTCAGCCGGCCGCCCGCGGCCGGTGCGCGACCGCGTCGGGGTCGATGAAGCGCAGCGCCGCCTCCTGGAACTCGTCGAAGAGGTCGACCTCACTCGACCGTGCCCTCCGCGGCCGACTCGCCAGCGGCGGGCCGCGGCCAAGCGAGCTCGGCTTCGACCTCGCGGCGGACGTCCTGGATGCCCGAGTCGCCCGACAGCGCGATCGCGCCCTCGCGCACGAGCTTCGCGCCCGTGTAGGCCTTCGGGTTGTGCGAGGCGGTGCACATCAGGCCGCCGTCGAGCTCGCGCGAGCCGACGAGGAAGTAGAGCATCTCGCTGCCGACCTGCCCGGCGTCGATCACGTGCGCGCCCTCGCCGAGCATGCCGCTCGCGGTAGCGCGCCGCGAGCTCGGGCGCGCTCAGGCGCATGTCGCGCCCGAGCCCGACGCGCAGCTCGCGCGCGCGGCTTGCCGCTCGAGGCGCGCGAGCACGCGCGCGAACGCGCGCGCCGATCCGCTCGGCGAGGTCGCCGTCGATCTGCTCGCCGTAGAGGCCGCGGATGTCGTAGGCCTTGAAGATGTCGGGGGCGAGGTCTGCGGGCATCCGCCGCCCATCCTATGCGGCCCGCCGCCCGCTCGCAGGCGTCCGCGCGACGCTCGCGCGCGGACGGATTCGTAGACTTGGCGCTATGTCCGGGCATTCCAAGTGGGCGAGCATCAAGCACAAGAAGGCGATCGTCGACTCGCGCCGCGGCGCGCACTTCTCCAAGCTGACGCGCGCGATCACGGTCGCGGCGCGCGACGGCGGCGGCGATCCGGTCGGCAACCCGGCGCTCGACCTCGCGATCCGCAAGGCCAGGGAAGCCTCGATGCCGAAGGACAACATCGAACGCGCGATCGCCAAGGGCACCGGCGAGGGCGGCGAGGCCGACGCGATCGAGGCGGTCCTCTACGAGGGCTACGGCGCCGGGCGGCGTCGCGGTGCTCGTCGAGGCGCTGACCGAGAACCGCAACCGCACCGGCGCGGAGGTCCGCCACGCCTTCTCCAAGAACGGCGGCAGCCTCGGCGAGCCCGGCTCGGTCGCCTACCTGTTCGACAAGAAGGGCACGATCGTGATCGACGCCGACGCGCTACTCCGAAGACGACCTGATGGTCGCCGTCGAGGCCGGCGCCGAGGACATCCTCACCGACGAGGACGTCTTCGAGGTGATCACCGAGCCGGCCGACTTCGCGCCGGTGCGCCAGGCGCTCGAGGAGGCGGGCGTCGAGATGCGAGAGCGCCGAGATGTCCTACCGCGCCTCGAGCCTCGTGCCCGTCGACGAGGCGCAGGCGGGCGCGCTGATGAAGCTGATCGAGCTGCTCGAGGACAACGACGACGTCAGCGCGGTGCACGCCAACTTCGACGTCTCCGCCGACGTGCTCGAACGTGTCGCCGGCTAGCGGCGCGCGCCGCCCGCCCGTCGTGATCCTCTGCGGCGGGCGCGGCACGCGCCTGCAGGAGCACACGCAGGAGATCCCCAAGCCGCTCGTCGAGATCGGCGGGCTGCCGATCGTCTGGCACGTGATCCAGCCTCTACGCCGCGCACGGCTTCGAGCGCTTCCTGCTCGCCGACCGGCTACCGCGGCGAGCTGATCGAGCGCTTCGTCGCGGCGGAGAGCTGGCCGGAGGTGCGATCACCGTCGAGTGCGTCGACACGGGCCTGCAGACCCCGACCGGCGGGCGCATCAAGCTGCTCGCCGACCGAGCTCGCGGGGGAGGAGCGCTTCTGCGCGACCTACGCCGACGGCGTCGCCGACATCGACCTCGACGCGCTGCTCGCACTTCCACGCCGGCCACGGCGCGCTCGCGACGATGACCGTCGTGCGCCCCGAGCTGCAGTTCGGCGTCACCGAGCTCGACGCGGCGAGCTGCGTCAGCGGCTTTCGCGAGAAGCCGCGCTCGGAGCACTGGATCAACGGCGGCTTCTTCTGCTTCGAGGCGGGCGTGCTCGAGCTACCTCGAGCGCGACAGCGTGCTCGAGCGCGCGCCGCTCGAGCGCCTCGCGCGCGACGGGCGAGCTGCGCGGCGTACCGCCACGAGGGCTTCTGGGAGTGCATGGACACCTACAAGGACGCCGTCGCGCTCAACGACCTGTGGGACTCCGGCGAGGCGCCCTGGCGGAGCCGTGCGGCATCGCAGGGCAGCTGCCGGCGCACGAGCCCGCGCCCGCCTGAGTCCGTAGGTCGCGCTGTGCGCGCTCGCCTCGCGCTGCACGCTCTCGCCTCGCGCCACGTGCGCCGTCACGCGGGCACGACGCGGCGCACGCGGTACAGCGCGACGGGCTCGCGAATGCCGCGCAGCCGCCGCTCGCCGGCGAACGACCAGCGGTAGGCGTCGCGCGCCGACTCGCGCAGCTCGCGCTCGGCGAGCAGGCTGCCGGGCCGCGCGACCGAGGTGATGCGGCTGGCGAGGTTGACCGGGCGCCCGAACCAGTCGCCGGCGCGCGGCAGCGCCTGGCCGAGCGCCGCACCCGCCCGCAGCTGCGGGAAGTCCTCGCCCTCGGCGTCGGCGGCCTCGATCAGATCGAGCGTCGCGCTCGAGCAGCGGCTCGGGCTCGGCGCGAGGCGAGCATCGCCGCGTCGCCGATCGTCTTGACGAGGCGCACGGGCGGCACGGCGACATCGCCCGGCGAGCGCTTCCAGGCGCACGGCCAGGCGCCCGAGCTCATCGGGCGGGACTTCCTCGCCGAGGCGCGTGAAGCCGACCAGGTCGGCGAAGCAGACCGCGACCTCGCGCGAGCCCGGCAGCTGGCCGCCGCTGCGCTCCATCGCGCTGATCACCTCGCTCTGGGTGGCGTGGCGCAGGTGCAGCGCGAGCAGGCTCGAGATCAGCGGGTCGACGCAGCGGGTACAGCTGCCGCCGCGGCCGCGCGTAGCTGCTGCGCCAGCTCGTGCTCGCTGATGCCCGGCTCGAGCACGAGTTTGAGCGGCAAGCGCACGCAGGCTTTCGGCCGCCTGGGAGAGGCCGCGACCGAGCACGCGCATCAGATCGAGCATCTCCTCGTCGGTGATGCCCGCGTCGCGCGCGATGTGGATCATGCGCGAGGCCTCGAGCTCGGCATCGGTGTAGACGGCCTCGTCCGGCTCGGGGATCGGCAGGCCCATCGCGCGGCGCACCCTGACGAGGAAGTCGAGCTCGACGCCGGCGAGCTCGGCGATCTGGACGGAGGTGTAGCGGTCCGAGCCGACGATCACGCGGTCCGCGGGCAGGAACATCAGCGTGCCGTTCGCGGTCGCGCGCCGCAGTTCGCTGAGCGGCACGCCGTCGGCGGCGAGTTGTTCGAGCAGCGCGAGGCGCTCGGCGCGTTCGCTCCCCTCCAGACCGTCGAGCAAGCCCTCGGCGGCGAAGTCGATGATCCCCTGGTCCATCCCGGGCTCAGCGTATGGCACGCCGGCGGGCACCGCCAGGCAGGCAGGCGTCCGGCGCGCGGGCGCAGAATCACTCACCGTGATCGTTCTCGGCATCGACCCCGGCCTCGCTAACACCGGCTACGGCGTCGTCGCGCGCCGCGACGGGCGCCTGGTGGCGCTCGACGGCGGCGTGATCCAGACCGCCGCGGGCGCAGCTCAGGAGCGGCGCCTGGCGGACATCCACGCGGCCGTCGAGGCGCTGATCGGCGAGCACGAGCCCGACGCGATGGCGCTCGAGCAGCTGTACTTCGGGCAGAACGTGCGCACCGCGTTCGCCGTCGGGCAGGCGCGCGGTGTGGTGATGCTCGCCGCCGGACAGCGCGGTCTTGCGTGCGCGAGCTACACGCCGCAGCAGGTCAAGGGGGCGGTCTGTGGCAGCGGTCGCGCGCAGAAGGACCAGGTCGCGCGGATGGTCAAGACGCTGCTCGGGCTGACCGAGGAGCCGCGTCCAGATCATGCCTCCGATGCGCTCGCGGTCGCGATCTGCCACGCCCACTCGGCGCCGTTGGCGAGCGCGCTGGCGCACCTCAGCGCATGATCGCGCTGCTGGCAGGCGAGGTCGCGGTGCGCCGCTCCGACCACGTCGTGGTGCTATGCGCCAACGTCGGCTACCGCGCGGCCGTCTCCGCCGAGACGCTGCGCCACGTCCCGTCCGTCGGCGAGCAGGTGACGCTGCACACGCATCTGATCGTCCGCGACGACGCGCTCGCGCTGTACGGCTTTCACGCCGAGCAGGAGCGCGAGCTGTTCCTGCTGCTGCTCTCCGTGCAGGCCGTCGGTCCGAAGGTCGCGCTCGCTGTGCTCTCGGCCGGGACACCCGCGGAGCTGATCGCCGCGCTCGCCGCGGGCGATGCGGCGCGCTTCCAGGCGGTGCCGGGGATCGGCAAGCGCACGGCCGAACGGATCATCGTCGAGCTGCGCGAGAAGGTCGTCGTCAAGCGGTGGGGAGGATGCGCCCGCGCGGATGCCGATCATCGCCCGCCGCGGCGAGCCGATGGCGCCGCGGGCACTTGCGCGCGAGGGGCTGCTCGAGCTCGGCTACGGCTCCGAGGAGGCCGAGGAGCTGCTCGCCGGTGCAGAGGGAGACAGCGCCGAGGATCTGCTCGGTGCGGCGCTACGCCTGGCGCGGGCGCCATCATGAGCCGATGAGCGAGATCGCCGCCCGCATCCAGACGCCCTACCTCGTGCCGGAGGACGAGCTCGACCGCTCGCTGCGCCCGCGACGGCTCGAGGAGTTCGTCGGGCAGGCTTCGCTGCGCGGGCAGCTGTCGGTCGCGATCGAGGCGTGTAGCGCCCGCGGCGAGGCGCTCGACCACGTGCTGCTGGCCGGGCCGCCCGGCCTCGGCAAGACCTCGCTCGCGCAGATCGTGGCGGCCGAGCTGGAAGTCCCGTTCGTGCAGACAGCCGGTCCGGCGCTCGAGCGCAAGGGCGACATCGCGGCCTTTCTGACCGCCCTGGAGCCGCGCAGCGTGTTCTTCGTCGATGAGATCCATCGTCTCGCGCGCACGCTCGAGGAGACCTTCTACCCGGCGATGGAGGATCACCGGCTGCCGATCACCGTCGGCGCGGGCGCCGGCGCGCGCGTGGTGACGCTCGAGCTGCCGCCCTTCACGCTCGTCGGGGCGACGACGAGGACGGGCCTGCTGACGACGCCGCTGCGCGACCGCTTCGGCATCCAGGCGCGCCTCGAGCCCTACTCGGTGGCTGAGCTCGCGGTGATCGTGCGACGCTCCGCGGGGATCCTCGAGATCGGCCTGGAGGAGGATGGCGCGGTCGCGATCGCGGCGCGCAGCCGCGGCACCCCGCGTGTGGCGAACCGTCTGCTCAAGCGGGTGCGCGACTACGCCGAGGTGCGCATGGAGGGCGTCGTCACGGCTGCCGCCGCTCAGCAGGCGCTCGAGCTGCTGGAGGTCGACGAGCGCGGGTCTCGACCGTCTCGACCGCGCGCATCCTCGAGGCGATCTGCGTGAAGTTCGCGGGAGGCCCGGTCGGCCTCTCGACGCTCGCGGTCGCCGTTGGCGAGGAGCAGGACACGATCGAGGACGTCTATGAGCCCTATCTCCTGCAGGAGGGCCTGATCAAGCGCACGCCGCGCGGACGAGCGGCCACCGCGGCCGCCTTCGAGCACCTCGGCCTCGAGCCGGCGCTCAGCGCTCGAGCAGTCGCTGTTTTGAGCTCCGTGACGGCCGTGTCCGGCACCGCAGCCTCCGGTCGCGGGCTTGCGTAGTCTGTAGAGAGACACACACATGGCGCATCCCTTCATCTGCCCCAACTGCGGTCACCGCACCAGCGAGCTCGATCGCAACATCGGCTTCACCCGCCAGCCCAAGGGCTGCACGAAGTGCGGCTTCGCCTTCCTCTTCGAACTGCTCGACGACTACTACCCGGCGCCCGATGCGGCGTTCTTCGTCTGCGACGGCGAGGGTCGCGTGGTCGGCTGCGGCAAGAACTCCTTTGCCTTCACAGGCCTTGAGGAGGAAGACGTGATCGGCCAGCGCGTCGATCAGGTTCTCGGCCTGCGCTTCTCAAACGGCGACGATCCAGTCGCGACGGTGCTCGAGTGGGGGGTCGGAAACTCGAGGTCCCCGTCGAGGTTGCAGGCGAACGCGACGTCGCCGCAAACGCCAAAGCGGACATGTTCCCCGCCTACGACGACGACGGCGGGCTGTTGCTCGTGTTGACCCCCGACAAGTAGTCTGCTCTAGAGCATGACCGACCGTCGCCGCAACCTATTCATCCTGCTGATCGTCGCCGGGCTGATCGCCGGCTCGGTCGCGATGATCGCGACCAAAAAGACACGCCTCGGGCTCGACCTGAAGGGCGGCGTGGAGCTCGTCTACAAGGGCAAGGCCACAGCACAGTCGAAAGTCGACAACGAATCGCTCGAACGCGCGATCGACATCATGCGCAAGCGCGTCGACCAGCTCGGTGTCGCGCAGCCGGAAATCCAGCGCTCCGGCGCGGACGAAATCGACGTCGCGCTGCCCGACGTCAGCAACGCGGCGCGCGCCGAACAGGAGGTCGGCAAGACCGCGCAGCTGTACTTCTACGACTGGGAGCCAAACGTGATCGGCGCGGATGGCAACCCCGCGCCGACCGAAGCGACCGCGACGGGCGGCGCCAACGCCGGCGCTTCGCAGTTCGGACTGCTCGAGTACCAGGCGGTGCTGCGCGCCGCGAAGCGCCCGCCGGTGCTGCGCAAAACGGACACGACCTGGAGCGTCGGCTGCACGCCGAAGCAGGTCGGCGGCTGTATCTACGGCGACTGGTACCTGCTCGACACGAAGCACGAAAAGGTGCTGCGCGGGCCCGAGGAAACCGAAAAGAACCTCTACAGCGAAACAAAGATCCCGGCAGGCGCGAAGACAAAGGCGGTGCGCGTCAACCCGGGCACGGTGCTCGTGCAGGCGCGCGCGGTTGAAAGCGCCGCGGGCAAGGTCACGCAGAAAAGCCCCAACAGCTACTTCGTGATCAACGACAATCCCGTGCTAACGGGCGCGGACATCAAGAACCCGCAGCAGGGCTTCGACGAAGGCGGCGGCGGCACGGGTGCGCCGAACGTCACGTTCGGCTTCACGAGCCACGGCAAGAGCGTCTTTCAGGGCGTCACCAAGACGATCGCCGAACGCGGTCAGGAAGCGCAGCTGCCGGGCGTCGGCAAGGAAGCGGCCCAGCAGCACTTCGCGGTCGTGCTCGACGGCCAGCTGATCACGGCGCCGTCGATCGACTACACGAAGTACCCCGAAGGGATCGACGCCTCGACCGGTTCGCAGATCTCCGGCGGCTTCACGATCAGCTCCGCGCAGGAACTCGCCGGCGAGCTCCAGTCCGGGGCGCTGCCGATCAAGCTCGAACTGATCTCCAACTCGCAGGTCTCCGCGACGCTCGGCAAAACCGCGCTCAACCAGGGGCTCATCGCGGGACTCGTCGGCTTCGCGGTGGTGTGCCTGTTCCTGCTGCTCTTCTACCGCGTGCTGGGGGCGATCGCGGTCGGCGGTCTGGTCATCTACGGGATCTACTTCTTCGCGCTGATCAAGCTGATCCCGATCACGCTGACGCTGCCGGGCATCGCCGGGCTGATCCTCACGATCGGTGTGGCGGCCGACGCGAACATCGTGATCTTCGAGCGCGTCAAGGAGGAGATACGTGGCGGAAGATCGGTGATATCCGGCATCGCCACCGGCTACAAGCGCGGCTTCGCGGCGATCGTCGACGCCAACGTCGTGACCTTCATGACGGCTTTCATCCTGTTCGCACTGGCAACGGCTGAAGTCAAGGGCTTCGCCTTCACGCTCGGCATTGGCACGCTCGTCTCGCTGTTCACCGCCGTGCTCGCCACGCAGGCCGCGCTCGGCGCGATGGGTCGCTCGCGCTTCGTCACGCACCCCGCCGCGCTCGGCGCCGAGCGTCGCGGCAAGGGCTGGACGTTCGACTTCATGGGCGCCTCGAAGTGGTTCTTCTCGCTGTCGGGCACGATCCTGCTCGTGGGCGCGCTCGCGATCGGCGGTAGCGGCCTGAACTTCGGCATCGACTTCAAGTCCGGGACACGCATCCAGACGGCCTTCGCAAAGCCCGTCAAGGAGAGCGATGTGGCCGCGGCGATGACGGCGGCCGGCTACGGCAACGCGGAGGTGCAGAAGTTCGTCAACAAGAGCATCGGCGGCACGGGCTTTCAGATCTCGACGAAGACGCTCGGACCGAGCTCGGTAAAGAAGGTACACGCGGCGCTCGACGCCAAGTTCGCCAATGGCCAGACACCCGGGACGAAGAACTTCTCCTCGACCTCAATCGGCCCGACGTTCGGAAAGACGATCGCCAAGAGCGCGATCATCGCGATCATCGCCTCGCTGTTGGTGATCTCCGCCTACATCGCGCTGCGCTTCGAGTGGAAGTACGCGGTGCCGGTGCTGATCGCTCTGATGCACGACCTGCTGATCACGGCGGGCGTCTACTCGCTCACGGGGAGGGAAGTCACGACGGCGACGGTCGCCGCTCTGCTGACGATCCTGGGGTACTCGCTCTACGACACGATCATTGTGTTCGATCGTGTGCGCGAGAACGTCCCGAGGATGCCGCGCGCCGCCTTCTCGCAGATCGTCAACCGCTCGATGTCCGAGGTGCTGACGCGATCTTTGGCGACGAGCTTCTGCACGCTCCTGCCCGTCACCGCGCTGCTGTTCTTCGGCGGGGAAACGCTGAAGGACTTCGCCTTCGCGCTGATGATCGGCATCGCCTCGGGCGCCTACTCCTCGATCTTCATCGCCTCACCGGTGCTGACACATTGGAAGGAGCGCGAGGGCGCCTACCGCTCGCGGCGCGCAAGGATCGTGCGCGAGCTCGGCGCGGTGCCGGCCTACGCGACGACCGCAGCGGGCACCCCCGAGGACGTGGATCCTGTGCCGAGCCGCAAAAAAAGTCGCCGCGGAAGCATCACCGCTCCCGAGGAGCCGGGCGCTCAGCTCTCGCGCGATGAGTTCCAGGAGCTCGTGCGTGACCTCGGCGTCGAGGAGGGGAACGGCAGCGCCGCGCGCGCCGGGCGCGCGGGCGTGGCGAGCGCCAAACCCAAGCCGAAGGCCGCGCCAGAGCAGCGCGACCCCGCCGCCGACCTGACGCCGGAGGATCTCGTCCTCAAGGAAGATCCCAAGCAGCGCCAGAAGAACAGACGCCCGCGCAACAAGCGACACGGGAGGGCACGCTGATGGGGATGCTCGGCTGGGTGATGATGGGCCTCGCGATCTGGCACTTCACGATCTTCCTGCCCGACCGCTTCTGGGGTGGGATCGTCGGCGCCTTCGTCGGATCGCTGCTCGGCGCGATCGTCGTCGGCATGATCATCTATGCGCTGAAGGTCTCCGCCGTGGAGGTCCCTGGCGAAAAGGCAACAGACATCGCGGTCATCCTCTACGCCGTCCCGGGCGCGCTGATCGGCATGGCGGTCGTGTACGTCGAGGGCATGCGCCGCGAACGCGCCGCGGGCGTACACGCCGCGCCGATCGACTAGCTGTCGTCCGCAGTCCGCTGCGCGCCAACAAGAACGCGCAAAATCCAGCGCCGCGGAGTTCCGTCCCGTCCCGGCCGTAGTCTCAGCCGGTGAACAGCTGCCGCTTTGAGATCGCGCCGTGCCCGCCCGAGCAGGTTGCGCTGCTGCGCCGCGAGCTCGGTGTCAGCGATGCGCTGGGGCAGGTGCTCGTGCGCCGGGGCTTCGCCGAGCCGCCGGAGGCGCGTCGCTTCCTGGCGGCCGACATGGAACACGATCCGGCCGCCTTCGCCGGTATCGAGCGCGCGGTCGCGCTCGTGCTCGAGCACGTTCGCGCGGGCACGCGAATCACGATCCACGGCGACTACGACGTCGACGGTATCTGCTCGACCGCGGTGCTTGTGCGTGCCCTGCGCTCGCTCGGCGCGGACGTGGACAGCTATCTCCCGGACCGCGCGAGCGACGGCTATGGCCTCGCGGCAAACACCGTGCGCCGCCTCGCCGAGCGAGGCACCAGGCTGCTCATCAGCGTCGACTGCGCGATCACCGCCGTGGCCGAGGTCGCCCTCGCCAGAGAACTGGGGATGGAGGTGCTCGTCACCGACCACCACGCCGCGCGCGCCGACGGAACGTTGCCACGAGCTCCGATAGTTCATCCCGCGCTGTGCGGCTATCCGTGCACCGAGCTGTGTGCCACCGCGGTCGCTCATAAGCTCGCGCAGGCGCTCTATGCGGCCGCCGGGCGGGATCCAGAGGAACTGCGCGAGGATCTCGATCTCGTGGCGCTAGCGACGATCGCCGACGTGGTGACGCTGCGCGGTGAGAATCGCACGCTCGTGCGCCGTGGGCTGCGAGCGCTTGCAGGAACCGCTAAGCCGGGGCTGCGCGCGCTGATGAGCGTTGCCCGGATCGAGCCAGCGAAGGTCAACGAGCGTGCAGTCGGCTTCGCGCTCGCGCCGCGGTTGAACGCCGCGGGCAGGCTGTATAGAGCCGACGCGGGCCTCGAGCTGATCCTCACCGAGGACCCGCTGCGTGCCGCACAGATTGCCCAGGAGCTCGACGCAGCCAATAGCGAGCGTCGCCAGGTCGAGCAGCACATTCGCTATGAGGCCGAAGCACAGCTCGCCGGGCAGGGTGAGCGTGCGGCATACGTGATCGCCGCTGAGGACTGGCATCCGGGCGTGATCGGGATCGTCGCCTCACGCCTGGTAGAGCAGAGCGGGCGCCCGGTCGTGGTGATCGCGCTCGAGGGTGAGCACGGCAAGGGTTCGGGGCGCAGCATCGAGGCCTTCGATCTGCTCGCCGGGTTGAGCGCCTGCGCGCCGTTGCTGGAGCGCTATGGCGGCCATCGTGCAGCGGCGGGGCTCGAGATCGACCGCGCCAACGTGGCTGCGTTTGCCGCTGCGCTCGATGAGCACGCCGCCGGCGTGCTCGCCACGGCTGAGCTAAGCAGCGTCGAGCGCGTCGACGCGATCGTCGCCGGCGAGGATCTCAGCATGGCGCTCGCCGAGGAGCTTCAGCAACTCGCCCCCTTCGGGCGCGGCAACCCGACCGTCTCGCTGATGGCCGCCGACGCGGTCTTCGCCGACGCGCGTCCGATGGGCGAAGGCAAGCACGTGCGCTTCACCGTCGAGTCGCGTGGAGCGCGCGCGCGCGCCGTGGCCTTCGGCAACGGCGGGCGCCTGGCGGTGGAGGAAGGGGTGCCGGCCGAGGCGACGTTCACGCTCGAGGTGAACGAGTGGAACGGCGTCAGCGAGCCACGTCTGGTGCTGCGCCGGGCCCAGCCGGCGGCGGTCGCGGCGGCCGCCGTCGAGCAGCCCCAGGGACCGGAGATCGCCGAGCTCGAGACGGCGAGCACCGCGGCGCCCGAGCCCGCGGGTGAGCTCGTTCTGTTCGCGCTGCCCTAGCCGCCTCTTCAATCCGGGCGGGCGGTCCCCTACCCTTTGGTAATGGAGATCGCGGAAGACCCCAACAGCGCACAGCTCGCGGCGCCGCCGGCAGGACAGGGATCGCCGCCGAAGCAGGCCGTCTCGCCGAGACCGAAGCCGTCGCTGACCTTGAACGCCTCCGAGCGGCGACTGCTCAGCGACCTGTTCGCGATCGTCTCCGAGCACGCCGCCGACTCCTCGGTGCAGATCGACCGCGAGCGCGTGCAGGACGCGTTCGTGTTCGCCTGCGAGCACCACGCTGCGCAGCGGCGCAAGTCGGGCGAGGACTTCATCGTGCACCCTGTCGGCGTGGCGCGCATCTGCGCGGGCATGCGCCTGGACACGGAGACGCTCTGCGCGGCGCTCCTGCACGACACGGTCGAGGACACCTCGGCTTCGATCGAGGAGGTGCGCGAGCGTTTCGGCGATGAGATCGCCGCGATCGTCGACGGCGTCACGAAGCTGACGGGCATCACCTTCCAGTCGCGCGACGAGGCGCAGGCGAACAACTACCGCAAGATGATGGTCGCGATGGCCACCGACGTGCGGGTCATCCTGATCAAGCTCGCCGACCGCCTGCACAACATGCGCACGATCGAGGCGATGCCCAAGCAGAAGCAGATCGACAAGGCGCGCGAGACGATCGAGATCTACGCGCCGCTCGCGCATCGTCTCGGGATCCACGCGATCAAGTGGGAGCTCGAGGATCTCGCCTTCGCGACGCTTCACCCGCGCAAGTACCAGGAGATCAAGGGGCTCGTGGCCCAGCAGCGCGACGAACGCGAGCACTACGTCAGCGAGGCCGGCGACTACCTGCGCAGCGAGCTGGCGCGAGGTCGGGATCGCAGGCTGAGATCGCCGGGCGCGCGAAGCACTTCTACTCGATCTACTCGAAGATGACCAAGAAGGGCCGCGAGTTCAACGAGATCTACGACCTCACCGCGATGCGCGTGATCGTCGACTCGGTCAAGGACTGCTACGGCACGGTCGGCGTGATCCACTCGCTGTGGAAGCCGCTGCCCGGCCGCTTCAAGGACTTCATCGCGATGCCGAAGTTCAACATGTACCAGTCGCTGCACACGACCGTGATCGGTCCGGAGGGGCGGCCGCTGGAGATCCAGATCCGCACCCACGAGATGCACGAGATGGCCGAGTTCGGCGTCGCGGCGCACTGGGTCTACAAGCACCAAACGGGCGAGGGCGCTGCCGCGGGCGAGGACGCGAAGCTCAAGTGGCTGCGCTCGATGCTCGACTGGGGCAAGGAGCTCTCCGACCCGCGCGAGTTCATGGAGACGCTGCGCACCGACCTCTTCGAGGAGGAGGTCTACGTGTTCACGCCCAAGGGCGAAGTCAAGTCGCTCGCGGCCGGCGCGACGCCGCTGGACTTCGCCTATGAGGTGCACACCGAGATCGGCCACCGCTGCGTCGGGCGCGCGCGTGAACGGCAAAATCGTGCCGCTGCACTACGAGCTGCGCTCGGGCGACATCGTCGAGATCCTCACCGCCAAGCGCGAGCGCGGCCCCTCGCGCGACTGGCTGGCGACGGTCAAGACGACGCGCGCGCGCAACAAGATCAAGGCCTGGTTCAAGGCGGAGTCGCGCCAGGACACCGAGCACACCGGACGCGAGCTGCTGCAGGAGCACCTGCGCAAACAGGGCCTGCCGGCGCAGAAGATCACCGGCTCGGCGCTGCTCGCCGACGTGATCCGCGAGGTCGGCTATCGCAAGGCCGATGACTTCTACATCGCGCTCGGCGCCGCGAAGGTCTCGCCGAAGCTCGTCGTCAGCAAGGTCCTGCAGCGCCTCAAGCAGGGCGAGTCCGCCGACGGCGAGGACACCGCCTCGGATCTGCTGCGCGTCGGGCGCGCGCGCCGGCGCCCGACGAAGTCCTCGGGCCAGTACGGCATCCGCGTCGACGGCGTCGATGACGTGATGCTGCGCCTGGCCAAGTGCTGCCGGCCGGTGCCCGGCGATGAGATCGTCGGCTACATCTCGCTCGGGCCGCGGCATCACGATCCACCGCGAGGACTGCCCGAACGCGACGCTGCTGCGCAAGAACCCCGAGCGCTTCGCGAACGTCGCCTGGGAAGGCGACCAGTCGACGGGCTTCATCGTCGAGATCCAGATCGACGCCTGGGATCGCCACCGGCTGCTCGAGGATCTCTCGCGCGCCTTCTCGGAGTCGGGCGCGAACATCATGGAAGCGCGCTGCCTGTCGATGCCGCCGATGGTCAAGAACCGCTTCGTCGTCGAGGTCGCCGACACGCACACGCTGAAGGGCGCGATCACGCGCCTGCGCAACATCGACTCGGTGTTCGACGCCTACCGCGTCACGCCGGGCGCCGCAGCCGCCTGAGCGGTGCTCAGGCGGTCACGCTGGCTGCCAGGAGGCGAGGCGGCTGCTCAGGAGATGACGTTGAGCGCGCCGGGCAGCGATCGAGTAGCGCGCCTCGGCGACCTCGCCGAGGTAGTCGCCGTCGACCTGCAGCGGCAGCGGGCGCCCGTCGGTGCTGCGCACGATCAGCTCGCTGAGGTTCGCGAGGCCGGTGACTCTGGCGGTGGCGCGCGACGCGCGCGCGGGGCGAGAACGCGCGCCAGGCGATGAGGGCATCGCGAGCAGCGTCGCGCGGTGCAGCACGCCGCCGTCGAGCGAGCCGGAGTCCAGAGCGGCGCGCCTCGGCGATCTCGATCGGGCGGTTCTGGAAGTAGGTGAAGGGCGAGCCGTTCTGCACGATCGCGGTGACGCCGTCGAGCGTCTCGCCGCCGGCCTGCGACCTCGAGGCGCGGCGGGCTCACGAGGTAGCGGCGCATGAAGGTCGAGACCGCGACCCAGGTGAAGTAGTAGGCGCCGAGGCGCGCCTTCAGGCGCGGGTTGGAGTCGACGCGCTCGACGACGCTCGCGTCGAGGCCGAGGCCGGAGGCGAAGGTGAAGCAGCGGCCGTTGACGACGCCGAGATCGACGCGGCGCGGGCGCCAGTCGTCGGCCATCGCGAGCAGGTGCTCGGTGGCGTCGACCACGTCGCCGGGGATCCCGAGCATCTTGCCGAACACGTTCGCCGAGCCGCCCGGCAGGCAGCACAGCGGGGTGGGGGAGCCGAGCAGGCCGTTCGCGGCTTCGTTGACGGTGCCGTCGCCGCCGAAGGCGACGACCACGTCATAGCCCTCGTGGGCTGCCTCGCGGCAGAGCTCGGTGGCGTGCCCGCGCGCCTCGGTGTCGACGGCGTCGACCTCGAAGCGCCCCTGCAGCGCGTAGACGACGAGATGGCGCAGGCGGTCGGAGACAGTCGTCGCGTAGGGGTTGACGATGATCAGCATCCGCCGGCGCGTCGCCGGCGAGGCGAAGCGGAAAGGCTCGACGCTCTCCGCGGCGTCCTCTGCGGCGCGGTCTTCGAGCTCCTGGCGGGGATACTCATCGCATGGGCCTACACCGCTTCGGGCGCGGCGTTACCCGCGGCGGCGCTAGCTCATCCAAGCGTCCGCTCGGCTCAAGGCGCGACTTGCGTTCGCCGATACCCTTGCTAAGCTTCCGCATTACATCGACGTACACATCCAGAGGGGTGGAGGGCCTGGCCCTACGAAACCCCGGCAACCACCGCCAAGTCACAGGCGGGAAGGTGCCAATTCCAGGTGATGTGTGGCCGGGCTTCGCGCTCTTCGCCACACGTGACAAGGCGAAGGTTATAGCGAAGGAGCCCCCAAAATGGCTGTGAGTCATCTTCAGTGCAAGGAGTGCAAGGCGGAGTATCCGCTCGAGGCGCTCTACGTTTGCGAGCAGTGCTTCGGGCCGCTCGAGGTCGCCTACGACCACAGTGCCACCACCGGCGACGTCGCCGAGCTGCGCCGCCGCATCCAGGGCGGCCCGCAGAACATCTGGCGCTACGCCGACTTCCTGCCGCCTCGCTACGGTCGCGGCGCCCCCGGCGGCCCTCCCGGGCCGTTCGGCGGCGGCTCGCCCGCGTCGGGCTGCCGGCCGGCTGCACGCCGCTGATCCGCGCCGACCGTCTCGCGGAGCGCCTCGGTCTGCGCGAGGTGTGGGTCAAGAACGACGCGGCCAACCCGACGCACTCCTTCAAGGACCGCGTCGTCTCGGTCGCCGTCACGCGCGCCCGCGAGCTCGGCTTCGAGACGATCGCCTGCGCCTCGACGGGCAACCTCGCGAACTCGGTGGCCGCGCACGGCGCGGCGCTCGGGATGGACTCCTACGTCTTCATCCCCTCCGACCTCGAGGAGCAGAAGATCCTCGCCACCGGCGTCTACGGCACCAACCTGGTCGGCGTCGAAGGCAACTACGACGACGTCAACCGCCTCTGCACCGAGCTGTGCGCGGAGCGCGATTGGGCGTTCGTGAACATCAACCTGCGCCCCTACTACGCCGAGGGCTCGAAGACGCTCGCCTTCGAGATCGCCGAGCAGCTCGGCTGGGAGCTGCCCGACCGCTGCGTCGTGCCGGTCGCCTCGGGCTCGCTGTTCACGAAAATCGCACGCGGCTTCGAGGAGTGGACGCGAGCTCGGGCTGCTCGACGGCGAGCTGCCGCGCATGAACGGCGCCCAGGCCGAGGGCTGCTCGCCGGTCGCGAGCGCCTTCGCGGCCGGCCAGGACGTCTGCCGCCCGGTCAAGCCGAGCACGATCGCCAAGTCGCTGGCGATCGGCAACCCCGCCGACGGCCCCTACGCGCTCGATCTCGCGCGCCGCAGCGGCGGCGGCGTCGACGCCGTCAGCGACGATGAGATCCGCGCCGGCATCAAGCTGCTGGCGGAGACGACCGGCGTCTTCACCGAGACGGCCGGCGGTGTCACGACGGCCGTGCTCGCGAAGCTCGCCGCGCGCGGCGAGATCGACCCCGACGAGCGCGTCGTGCTGGTCATCACCGGCGAGGGTCTGAAGACGCTCGATGCGGTGCGCGGCACCTTCGAGACGCAGCACGATCGAGCCGAGCGTCGAGGCCTTCGAGGCCGCGGATGCGGCGCGGACGGTGAGCGTCTGATGTCCGTCACGTCAAGATCCCCACGCAGCTGCGCGCGGCGGCCGGGGGAGAGGCCGAGACCTGAGGTCGACGGCGCGACCGTGCAGGAGGTGCTCGACGGCCTGTTCGAGCGCTTCGAGGAGCTGCGCGCGCGCATCTCCGACGAGGACGGCTCGCTGCGGCGCTTCGTCAACGTGTACCTCGCCGGCGAGGACATCCGCTTCCTCGACGGCCTCGCGACACCGGTCAAGGACGGCTCGGAGCTGACGATCCTGCCGGCCGTCGCCGGCGGCTGAGAACCGCCGCGAGGCCTGTCAGCGCGGCGCCGTGCAGCGGTCGCGGAGCGTGGCGCAGGCGGTGCAGCTCGAGCCGCTGACGCCGACGCGTCGAGACGAGCCCGGCGGCGCACATCGCGGCGAGCGTCAGCGCGCGCAGCCGCCGCGGCGTCAGCCAGCCGAAATGGTGGGTCTGAAGCCAGCGTCCGAAAGCCCGTCGCGGCCGAGGCCGCCGCCATCGCACAGCCGGCGCACATGCGCGTAGCGTAGCGCCCGATCCTAAATCCGCTCGGCCGTGGGCTCGGCCGCGGCCTCGCTCGTCTCGCGCGTGCCTCCAGGCGCCGGCGCAGCTCCGGCGCCGCGCCCGGCGGCGACCGCGCGCGCGGCGCGCGCCTCGCTCAGCTCGAGGCCCTCGCGCACGCGCGAAGTCGAGCAGGTCCTGGCGCTCCTCGCCCTCGCGCGCGGTGCGCAGGAACAGCCAGCAGAACAGGCCCAGCGTGAGCAGCGACTCCTCGACCATCATGATCGCCCCGGCGAGGTTCTGATCGGCGATCGGCGAGATGTGAAAGACGGCGTCGCCGCGCAGGTAGAAGGGGTAGAAGACGGTGCCCGACCAGAGGAAGATGTTGCCGAGCACGGTCGCCGGTCAGGCGCACCGCGACGATGTAGAGCAGCCGTGCCGAGGTTGCCGAACCACTGCGGCATCGGCAGCGGGCCGAACAGGCACATCCACATGTTGATGCCGAGGCCGAGGAACATGGCGTGCTCGAGCGCGTGCACGGCCGGAGTGGCGCAGCGCGGCCTGGTAGAGGGCGGGCAGGTGCCAGACGTAGAGGTCGACGGCCCACAGCGGGAAGGCGATCGCGGGTGCGAGAGCGCGCGCAGCCGATCGAAGAAGCCGATGCGCAGGATCGGCGCGAGCAGCGGCCCGGTGAGGCCGAGCACGATCAGCAGCGCCGCGATGTCGCCGAGCAGCAGGTGCTCGATCATGTGCGCGTAGAGCAGTTCCTCGCTCGGCGTGCCGAGACCCGTGAGCGCGGCGGCGATCACGAGCAGGCCGCCAGTAGAAGCACGCCTGACGCCAGCCGGAGACCGGGCGCCCGCCGGCAGCGAGCGCATGCGACGCGCCGGGCGTAGAGCAGCGCGAGCGATCGCCAGCGGACCCAACTGGATGACGTCGGAGAGGCTCTCCGCGGCGGCGAAGGGAGGGTGCGCCATGATCCCTCAGGTTACGCGAGCAGGTGCTGTCGGTAGGCGCCGCGCGCGCCCCACAAAGGTCTGGCAATTGTCCATTTTGCGCCATTTCAGAAGTTCTTCACTGCCGTTGAGGTCCCCGTGACTAGCATGCGATTGGCTAGCCCTATGACCACACAGACCATGATCCGGTCCGTCGCCGACGGGCTGACCGAGAGGTTCGATCCCACCGCCTGTGTCGATGAGCGCGTCCGCCATCAGGCCGCTCTCGCCGAGCCAGCTGCGCCGGGGCGCTATCTGCAGATTCAGGGCCCTGAGCGCACCCTGTTGATCGCGCTGGGAGGCGAGCCGCTGCACATCGGTCGCGGCATGTCGGCCGGCCTGCACCTGGACGAGAGCTCGGTCTCGCGGCGCCACGCGATCCTCGTGCCGCGACGCGACCGGGCGCGGATCCTCGACGACCGCAGCTCCAACGGCACCTTCGTCAACGGTCGGCGTATTCAGCAGGCCGACCTCAGCGATGGCGACGTGATCGTGCTCGGACGCATCGTGCTGCGCTACCTCGAGCTGTAGCTTCCGCGTGGTGCTAGGATCGCGCCGAGGGTAGTCATCGGGAAACCATGACGGTTTCTAATCGGCTAGTGGGGAGGCGCGATGTCGGCAGCCTGGGGAGCTTTGACGAGCGCGTTTGCGGCATGCCGAGCGCGGGGGACGCGAGGAGTGCTGCTCGGAGCGCTCCTCTGCTGTGTGCTGTTGGCGCTCGGCGCGGCCCCTGCCGGCGCGCTGATCGATCTGTCCGGGCCGGCCTTCCAGATTCTTGCCCCCGGCGAGGACGGCGGGCTGCCGCCGACACAGTTCTCGACCGACCAGGGGATGCTCTATGACGCGCTGACGCCACACCGCGGCAACGTCACGGCAAAGATCATCGAAGAAGACTATTTGTCGGAGAAGTTCGGCGTCCAGGGCCCCGTGCTGCGCACCGAGAGCACGGGTCGAGCCAGGCCTCGAAATCCAGCGCGACAGCCACGACATCCCACACGTCTTCGGCGAAACGCGCGCCGATGTGATGTTCGGCTCCGGCTGGATCGCCGCTGAGGACCGAGGCTTTCTGCTGCGGCTCGGCCTCGGACCGGCCTACACCGCGGCGCTTGAAATCCCCGGCGTCAACCCCTTCGGGCTGCTGCTGACCGGGCGCTCGTTCACGCCGAGCGCGCAGGCGCTCAGCTACGTCGCCGAACAGAAGAGCACGCTGCTCGAACAGGGAGCCGAAGGGCGAACAGGTCATCGCCGACCTCGAAAACTGGGTCGAAGGCGTCAACGCCTACGAGCAGACGCTGCCGCCCGCGGCGCGCCTGCGCACGGTCACGTTCAGCGACGCGATCGCGGGCTTCGCCTTCATCGGCTCGATCTTCGGCAACGGCGGCGGCGGCGAAGTCGCCAACTCCGACCTGCTGGCGGGCCTCGAGAGCAAACTCGGCGCGAGCGAAGGCCTCAAGGTGTTCCGCGATCTGCGCCAGGTCAACGACCCCGAAGCGCCCGTCACGACGACCAAGCCGTTCCCCTACGACACGGTCCCCACCGGCCCGACGCCGGGATCGCTGATCGTCGACCACGGCTCGCAGAGCGCCTCGGCGGTCCAGGCCGCGGCCGTGGCCAAGGCGGCGCGGCGCAAGGCGTCGAACTTCCTCGTGGTCGGTGCGGCCCACACCAAATCGGGCACCCGTTGGCAGTGATGGGTCCGCAGCTCGGCTACTTCTACCCGGAGATCGTGATGCAGGCCGACCTGCACGGCGGCGGCATCGACGCGCAGGGGATCATCGCGCCGATCTCGCCCTACGTGTTCATCGGGCGCGGGCGCGACTTCGCCTGGAGCCTCACGAGCGCCGGCTCGCAGAACACGATGCAGTTCCTGGAGAAGCTCTGCAACCCCGACGAAAGCCCGCCGACGCGCTCCTCCGACCACTACCTCTACGACGGCGAATGCATCCCGATGAAGACGGTCGACGCGGGTCTGCTCGGCGCTGGTCCCGGCGAACCCGAACACGAGGTGTTCTTCAAAGAAAGCGTGCACGGACCGATCAGCGGCACGGTCACGGTCAAAGGCGAACCGTATGCGATCGCCCGCGAGCGCTCCACGCGCGGGCGCGAGCCCGTCGGGGAGATCGCCTTCAGCGATCTGGACTCCAACGTCGTGCACTCGCCCGAAGACTTCTTCGCGACCGCGAACGAGCTCGAGACGACGTTCAACATGTCCTACCTGGACAGCAAACACATCGCCTACTTCTCGACCGGACGGCTGCCGATCCTCGCTCCGGGCACGGACCCGAGCCTGCCGACGTTGGGGACCGGGCGAATACGACTGGCAGGGCTTCCTCTCCCAGGAACAGCATCCGCACGAGGTCTCGCCGGCGAGCGAACTGTTCACAAACTGGAACAACAAGCCCGCGCCTGAATTCGGGGCGGCCTCGGACCAGTACAACTACGGCCCCGTGCACCGCGTCCAGCTCTACACGGGCTTCGGCGAAAAAATGACCGAGGCCAGGGACGTCTCGATCATGAACAGGGCCGCGACGACGGACCTCGGCGGTATCCAGGACTGGCCGCTGATCAAGCAGGTGCTCGACGGCGGCCCCGCGCCGAGCCCGCTGGCCGAACAGGCCGTCGCGCTCGTCGATACGTGGGTCCACGAAAAAGAAGCGAGCCGTTTCGGCGAACCAACGCCCGAAAGGTCCCGGCCCGGCGATCTTCGACGCGGCCTGGACGCCGCTCGCAGAAGCCGTACTGGGGCCGGTCCTCGGCGAACTGATGCCAGAGTTCGAGTCGATCAACGCACCCGCCAGCATCCCCTCATTCGACGGCGGCTGGTACAGCTACGTCAACAAGGACCTGCGCAGCGAGCTGGGTCTGCCCGTATCGGCGCCCTACAGCCGCAACTACTGCGGGGACGGCAGCCTCGAAGCCTGTCGCAGCTCGCTGTGGGCGGCGATGCAGGCCACGGTCGAAAAGCTCTCAGCTGCGCAGGGCTCCAACCCGAGCCGCTGGAAAGCGGCCACGCAGCGGATCACCTTCGCGCCGGGCCTTCTGCCCTACTCGATGCGCTGGACCAACCGCTCGACCTTCCAGCAGGTCATCGAATTCACAGGCCATCAGGAATAGGCCTGCGCTAGGGCCTCTCAGGAGGAGCTGGGGACACCGGCGAGCGCGAAGCGCACGCCGGTGAGCTCCTCCGCGACCGCCCACAGGTGCGCGGCTGTCTGTTGATCGCGGGCAGCGCGGCTCGGCGAGACAACCTTGGGGTGCCCGCGAAACTCGCCGATGCCGTCGGGTCCGATGTAGCTGCCGCCCGCCACGCCCGGCGCGGTCGCAGCATAGAGCGAGGGCAGCGCGCCCATCTCGGCGCTCTGCGCCATCAGTAGGTTCGTCGCGCGCATCACGAGCCTGTCGATCGCGGGCGCGGCGGCGGTCTGCAGGTTCGTGGCGGCGTAGCCGGGGTGGGCTGCGACGCTCGCGACCGTCGAGCCGGCGGCGCGCAGGCGCCGGTCGAGCTCCAACGAGAACATCAGGTCGGCGAGCTTCGACTGGCCGTACGCCGACCAGCGCCGATAGCCGTGCTCGGATTGCAGGTCGTCGAAGTCGATGCGGCCCATCTTGTGCGCGTTGCTGGAGAGCGTCACCACGCGAGCGCCCGCGCGGCCCTCCAGGGCGCCGAGCAGATGCGCGGTGAGCGCGAAGTGTCCGAGCAGGTTCGTGCCGAGCTGCAACTCGAAGCCGTCGGCTGTCTCGCGCCGCGGCGGAGCCATCACACCGGCGTTGTTGAGCAACAGATCGAGGCCATCGTGGCTTTCGAGGAAGCGATCGGCGAAGGCCTTGACCGAGGCGAGGCTGCCGAGGTCGAGCTCGGCCAGCGTCACCTGCGCCTGCGGCGCCGCCGCTTCGATCGTGCGCTGTGCGGCCAGCCCCTTCTCAAGGTTGCGGCAGGCGAGCACCACGTCGGCGCCAGCGCGCGCGAGCTCGCGCGCGCTGATCAGACCAAGGCCGCTGTTGGCGCCCGTGACGACCGCGCTGCGGCCTCGCTGGTCGGGGATCTGATCGGCGCTCCACCTGCTGCTCATTGGACTCCCATCATTTGCGCCCGCGTTCAGTTGGCGGACCTATCCAGACCCTAGCGTCCTCGAACGCCTACGAGCCTGAGCTTGGGGTCGGGTGGCGCCGATCAGAAGGGTCGCTGGCGGAGCCCTCCACGACAGCGCCCTCGCCGGTGAAGGGGAGCACGTCGATCAGGCCCGTGAGCTCGAACAGACGCTGGACCGCTGGAGAACCGGGAACCAACGCGAATGCAGTAGCCGTGTTGCTCGCAAATCTTGCCGGCCAAGACAATCGCGGCGAGTCCGGTCGAATCGATGAACTTCAGCTTGCTGAGATCGATTGTGACCGCACGTGTGTCGTCGCCGGTGAGACGGTTGACGGCGGCGTGCAGCGCCGGGACGGAGGCGATGTCGAGTTCGCCCGCCAGCGTGAGGGTGTGGGCTCCGTCGCGATCATGCTCGCGTAGGTCGAGCCCGATCGGGTTTATGGGCATCATCGGTGGCTTTCGGTGCGACGTGAGTCGCGCTCGTGATCCGGCATGGGTTTCCTCCGCACATTAATGAACTAACTGTGCGAGAGTCCACCCCCGGCTGCACTGCCGCCCACCGCGCAAAGGCTCTGAGAGGCCCTGCTGTGCCGGCGAGTCCTTCCGCCGAATCTTGCACTGACGGAGCCCCTAAAGAGGTCCCACCGCGCGTTTAGACTCTACCGCACGTGGCCGTCGGTCAGCGCGTTTTTCGCTGCGCCCACTGCCTGCCGCGAAGCTGTCGTGGGATACTTGCGCATGTCCCTTGCAGATGCTCAGCGCGGCAACGTGCTCGTGATCGGGGAAGCGGGTGGCCTCGCCGCTGCGTTGATGCTCAAGCTCGAGCAGGCAGGTGTGCGCGCCGAGGCCGCGGTGGGGCTGAGCGACAGCGAGACCGCGAGGCTGCTCGGCGAGCGTCGCTTCGGCGCGGTCGCGGTGATCACGCGCGATGACGTGCTGGCGCTGCGCCTGACGCTGCTGAGCGCGCATCTGCGGCCGGATCTGCCGCTGTGGGTGACGATGTTCGACCGCACGATCACGCGCGAGCTCGGCCACGTCGTGCCGGCGGTGCACGTGCTCTCGCCCTCAGAACTGGTTGCCGCTGACCTGGCCGAGCACTGCGTCGCGGCGGCCGGCTTGACGCGACGAAGCCGTGCGAGGGGCACGCGTCTCGTCGACGACGCGCTGCGGCTGCTCGTGCGGGCTGGCAGTCGGCCTGCTCTTGACGTTGGTCTTTGAGGCGACGATCTCGATGATCGCACTGCACGAGAGCCTGATCGATGCGCTCTACTTCAGCACTCGCTCAGTCGCCACCGTCGCGGGCGCCCCGCGCGCCGGCGCGGGGCCCGCATGGTTCAAGGTGCTCTCCGCGCTCGACACGCTCGCTGCGCTGCTGCTCGTCGCGATCTTCACCGCTGCGCTCGTGCGCCGTCTCAGCCGTCCACGCTTGACGACGCTGCTGGGCGCGCGCGCCGCTCCGGCGCGGGGACACGTGCTGCTCGTCGGCTTCGGCCAGGTCGGCTTCCGGCTGGCTCAGGAGCTCAGCCGGCTCGAGATCCCGGTGCTGGGCGTCGAGCAGGATCCCGACGCCCCCTGCGTGCGCCTCGCCCGCGCGGCCGGCATCCCGGTCGCGATCGGCCGCGGCGATGACCGCGAGACGCTCGAGCGTCTCGGCATACGCCGCTGCGCGGCAATCGCCGCGGTCACCTCGAGCGATCTCGTCAACGTCGCGGTGGGGCTCGCGGCGAGCGATCTCGCGCCCGGCACGCCTCTGGTCTTGCGCCTCGGCGACGGGGAGGTCGCGGCTGAGACGGATTCGCTTCTGCACCTGGGCGGCATCTGCGACGCGCACAAGATCGCCGCCGAGACGCTCGTGCAAGGCTTGCGCTCCTCGAGCGAGATCAGCGCTAGCGGGGATCCGCCCGGTCGATGTTCCAGTGGCGCGAGGTCGAGCACGCCCACAGCCACGGCTCCTCGTCGCTCGCTCTGCGCGCGAGGCGCTAGAAAGAAACGGGTGATCGTGCGCTGACCGCCCTCGTGGTCTCCGTAGAGGACATCGACGCTGATGCCTGCGCCCGTCTCGATCGCCGCGCGCGTGGGGGCGTAGAGAGGATCCTCGGGGTCGCGCAGCGCCGCCTGCCAGAAGCTGATGTCGCCGGCCGGGACATAGAGGTCGCGTTGCAGGCGGCGGAAGCCCGCGAGCGAGGGTTGTTCGTCTTCGCCGGCGCGCCGCTCGGATAGGTGCCAGCCGTGCAGCACGGCCAGACCTGAGGCGACGTTGCGCAGCGGGATCGCGAGATACAGGCGCTCGTCGCGGATCTGCACGGCGGCGAGGCCGTCACGCAGTTTCACCCAATGCTCATCGACATAACCGACCTTCTGCGGCGGGTCCTGGGGGCGCGCATTGAATAGCACCGGGCGCAACCCCGCCTTCAGTGACTGCTCGGAGATACGCGCAGCGCGGTTGGCCGAGCGAGTCGAGGAGAAGGTCGCGACCGCCAGCACGAGCGTGCCACCCGCGGTTGCCAGCGAGGCGATTGTGGCGGCGTCGGCCATCGCGAGGCAGCGTATCGGGGCGCGTCTGTAGCGGCTATGCATCGGCCCGTCGCGCGGTCGGGAAGATCGAGGCGGTGAGCGCGCTGGCACCGCTCGCTCGCCCGCTACGCGCAGGACCTCGCGGCGGGCTGATGGCGGGTCTGCTTGCGCGTGTTGACGGGCCGGGGAGGGTGCCCTACCGTTTCTCAGGCGTGGTCGTGGAGGGAATGGGGAGCCACGCATCTGAGTTCAAGGAGGAACCAAAATGGGGGAGTCAGGCAGAGACCTGCGACGGCTTACACGTCGCATCGTCGCGGCCGTGGCGGTGAGCGATGTTGCCTACCGGCTGTTCATGCGCGGGCCGCTGCGGCGAGCGCTCGGCATCGAAGTCGGACATGCCTGAGGCGGGTTGCGGTCCCGGCCGAGGTCCGGTCGGGACGGCGCATCCGGCGCGCTGAGATCTCAGCCGAAGCGCATCTGCGCCGTTACCCAGTTGTGTGCGATCAAGCGCTGAGCTTCGGAGAGCTTCATCGTGTGCGCGCAGACCCGGCGGTTCAGCGTCCGCTCGAGGCGGTCCTTGGGGTTGAGGTAGAAGCCCGAGCGCACTGGATAGTCGGGCTCGGGCCACAGGTTGCGCGCATCGTTGACCGCGCCACCGAGCTCGAGCGGGACGAGGTGGTCGTACTCGAAGGAGCCGGTCGCGCTGCCCTCGCCATAGGCGGCCATGCTCGCGAGCTTCTCGCGGTTGGTGATCGAGACCGGCGGACGCACCGTCGCGGTCCAACCCGCGTGACAGATCGTCGCGCCGATCGTCGCCGGCGTAACGGCTGGGTTGGTCGCGCCCGGCGTGCAATGCGCGTCGGGGAGTGCTTGGAGTCCTGAGCCGCGCGCGTTGCAGCTCCCAGCCGCGGGCTGGCGCTGCACGACATGGGCGCTCGCGGTGCTCACCGCGAGCGTCTTGGCGGAGCTCGCGGAAGCGAGCGTCGCGATCGCTGCGGCGAGCGACATCAGCACAGACAGAGCGAGCAGCAAACGGTGATAGCGCCGGGTCATCGTTTCAGGCTAATCGAGGCTGCGGTTGTATCGCTCGCGAACCGATCATCGGTCCAGCTTGCGCGCGTGAGGGGCTACCGTGGAGGGTGCGATGAGCGTGAGCGGCCGGCAACTGCTTCTCGAGGCTGATGAGGGTGCCGTGGAGGCGCGGGAATGATCGCTGCCGGGCGCGCAGGGCTCCTGATCGCCAGTGGCGCGCAGGGTGGCTCGCCGCACCCGTTGCCGGCGCACGACACGGCGGTCGTCATGCTGCTGATGGTGGCAATGGCGGCTGCGAGCGCGGCGCTCTACATCTATCTGCACAGACGCTCGCGCTGGGTGGCGCCGGTGTCGGATGAGTGGCGGGCACAGGCGGTCATGGGGGAGCTCTGTCCGCACGGCTGGCAGGCCCAGCTCACGCTCTACGGCTGGGGCGCGCCGGTGCCCGCCGACGCACCGCCGTCGCGCGCGCCGCTGGTCGAGCTCGAATGGCGCCAGTTCGAGGAGGAGTCGGGAAAGGTGCTGGTGGCGCGCAGGGTGTGGGCGACGAGCATCGGCGAGGCGCTGCAAGCGATGGTCGAGGACAGGCGCACGGATCTAACGCTCGAGCAGATCGAGCACGCGACCAGCGAGCTTGAGGGTCTCGGCTGGGATTGAACCGCCGCTCCCAGGGCGTCAACTCGTTGCCGAGAGCAGCCACAGGCCGAGGCTCGTGAAGCCGACCATCACGACGAGCATCCAGTACTGCGAGCGCACGGCGTCGCGCGCTTGGCGGTAGAGCACGAGCGCGCGATCGTGGGCGAGCGTCAGCCCCGCGGCGTGACCGAGCAGCAGCGCGCGACCTGCACGTACCAGATCGAGTTCGGGCTGAGGACGCTGAAGTCGATTTCGCCGCCCGCGGTCCCGAAGATGTTCGAGCCGTTGCCGAGCGGATCGGAGACCAGGTAGGAGAGCGCCTGACTCTGGTAGACGAGCAGCGAGAAGTAGTGGGCGACGACGTAGGCGAGCGCGATCGGCACGAGCGTGTGCACGAAGCGCGCCGCGAGCACGCCGTCGGGGGTGCGCGGATCGATCGAGTGCATGCCGCGAATACCGAGACGGTAGAAGCCGCCGATGAGCAGCGACCATCGACGAGCAGGCCGACCGTGCCACTCAGCTCCGATGCGGCGGTGGCGCCGAGGCCGAGGCCGGTGAAGAAGCCCTGCAGTTCGGGGAAGAGCGTGTTGATCCACAGCGATCCCTGCTCGAGCCCGTCGAAGCTCGTCGAGCCGATCATCGCCGCCAGCAGCGCGACGGTGCCGGGCAGCCGCTCGAGGCCCGTGATGCCCGACGAGCGGCGGGCGTCACTTCCAGACGATCGCGGTACCAGCGCAGCGGCGAGAGGCGTGAGAAGAGGTTGAAGTAGACGGCGAAGCCGTCGCCGCGCGAGGTCCACGTCTCGATGCCGTAGCGCGCCATGCCGACCAACTGGACGGCCGCGTAGGCGACGGCCAGCCAGGCAAGGATGTTGGGATTGTCGTGTTCGAGATAGATCAGCTCGAGCCAGGCGAAGCCGAGGATCGTCGACGACCGCGGGCCAGCGCCCGAGCCAGCGCGGGTAGGGCCGAGGGATGCGCAGGCGAGCGCTCGGTGCGGACCCTTGCGGCGAGCCAAGCGACGGCGCGGGCGAGCGCCCGCCAGGGGTTGAACGCACGAAAGACGTCACCGAACAGCAGGCTGAGAAACGGCAGACCGACCCAGAAGATCACGTAGATGAACGTCGGCTCGAGGTTCGCGGTGGGAAGTTCCTGCTCGCCAGCGAATCCTGCGTAGACGACGATCGCGAAGATCGCGACGCCGAGCGCGCCGCAGAGCGGGATCGAGCAGGCGCGGCAAGCGCAGGAGAACGCGGCTGCGGGCGCGCTCGAGCCGCGGCTGCGGCCACAGCGTCGCCAGAGCCACGAACGAGACGACCAGCACGACGGCCGCTGCCCAGGCGAACAGCCAGCGAGGCACCGGCAGGTCGGTCTTGCCACCGATTCCGTGCGCGAGCGCCGGGGCGGGCAGCGCGAGCGCGCCGAGAACGGCAGCGGCGAGCCCGCTGAGCAGCAACCGGCCGTGGGCCGCACGGGCTCGTAGGTGAGTGCTCGGAGCGCTCATCAGCGCACTTCCAGGTTGGCGATCTGCGCGCCGCGATGCTCGAGCTCGATCACATGACCGCCTTGGTCGCTGGCCGGGAAGCTGAAGGTGACGCTGCCGTTCTTGGGCACGTCCTTCTTGAGGTTGAAGCCGTGGACGTGAATCTCATCGGCGACGTCTGAGACGACGGTGAATTCGACCTGCTGGCCCTTGTTGTAAGTGATCGTCTTGACGCCGCCCCTGGGCTTGCCGCCGACGACATAGATGTAGGCGTGCCCGCTGGTGTGGCTCGCCTGCTCGGAGTTGCCCCCGCGGATCAGCACGAAGGCTGCGACCACGACCACGACAGCACCAGCCAGCACTGCGACACGCGCGTTACGCGACATCATTTCCAACCTCCTGCTCGGCAACCTACCGTCGCGCGTCGAAGCCCACGACGGCACACACATGCGCCGGCGACCTGCTGACCGGCAGAACGGGGCGGCGCCAACGAGCGCAGCCCTGCTCTCAGCGTGCGGCGCTGAGCGGCGGCGGGCGTACCGCGAGCGAGGCGGCGATCAGCAGGCCGCCGCGAGGCGGGACCAAGCGCCACGTGAGCGGTCCTCGCGCAAGCATGAGTGCTCGGCGGCGAGGCGAGCGTGCAGAGGCGATGCGGCTCAGACTCTCCGCGCCGAGGTAGCGGCCGGCCAGTAGCGGCAGCGCCAGCAGGAGCGCGGGCGCGAGGAACAGGCACCCCGAGCCGAGGCCCGCAACGCTACCGACGAGCAGGCCTACGCCCGCTATCAGGCTGACGGCAAGCAGCAGCCGCTTCACGCGCATTGGCATCGCTACGGAGGTTACGCGCTGCGCTTTCGCAGCGCTTGGATCTTGCGCATGCTTGGGCGGGATCGTCTAGCCTCGCTGCGTGGAAGTCCTCGTCGGATTTTCCGGCTATACGCCGATCTTTGCGCACTTCGGCCACTGGTATGTCTCGTTGCCGGTCTTCAGTGCGCCGGTGTTGATCATCGCGGTGGCGGTGAAGGTCTCAGAGCGACGTGAGCGCCACCGCGTGCGCAGCGGCGAGACGAGTCGCATGGGTGTCTCGGCCGTCGAGCAGGGCGGCGAGACCGTGCTCAGGGTGCGCGGCCGACTCGACTATCCGACCCTGCTCGACATCGAGCATGAGCTCGAGCGCCTAACCCCCACCACCAAGCGGGTCCTGCTCGTGCTGAGCGATCTCACGGCGGTCGAGGACGAGCGCTTCGCGTGGGACCTTGCGGAGACCATCAAGCGCGTGGAGGGCGCCGAGGTGAGGATCTCGATCGGCGAGGCGCCCGCACTCGAGGAGCTGCGCAAGGTCAGCGCGTTGGAAGGGCTCGCGCTCGTCACGGGCGACTCAGTGCTCGGCTGAGTTGTGCCGCTACCTCTGGTCTGACAGCTGCTCGATCAGAGCCGCGACTCGCCGGCTGATCTCCTCGCGCGTTGCCCGCACCTCGGCGATCGGTCGGCCCTTCGGGTCGGGTAGATCCCAGTCGAGGTACTGCTTGCCGGGAATGTAGGGGCAAGCATCGCCGCAGCCCATCGTGACGACCACGTCGGCGCGTTCGGCCAGCTCGCGCGTCAGCAGCTCGGGCTTACGATCTGCGAGGTCGATGTCGAGCTCGCGCATCACCTCCACGACCTCGGGGTGTACGTGCTCGGCGGGCGTCGTGCCGGCGGAGATCGCGCTGTGTTGCCCGCCGGCGATGCGCTCGAACAGCGCCTGGCTCATCTGTGAGCGCCCGGCGTTGTGCAGGCAGACGAACAGGACGGTTGCCATCTAGATGGTGGCGGGCTCGCTCGCGGGCTCTGGCTGCCCGGCGTGGGGGAGCAGCACGTCGGCGGCGTCTGCCGGCGTGAGGCCGGGGTACAGGGCCTTGATCGTGACCACGCCGAGCGCGCCGCCTACGAGTTGCGCGAGGATGAAGCTTGCAACCGAGGCGGGCGCGATCCCGGCGAAGGTGTTGGAGAAGATGCGCCCGATGCTGATCGCGGGGTTGGCAAAGCTCGCGGAACTGGTGAAGAAGTAGGCCGCGCCAATGTACGCGCCGACCGCCGCGGGCGTCATGTGCGAGCGCCGCGTGCGGGCGAGCGCGAAGATCACGATCACGAGCCCGGCGGTGGCGATCACCTCGGAGAGCAGGTGCGCGGGCGAGGCGCGGTGGTGCGTCGAGATCGTCACGGCGCCGAGCGCGAACATGCCGTTGGCCGTCACCGCGCCGAGCACACAGCCGGCGCTCTGCGCCGGGATGTAGGTCAGCGCGTCGCGCCAGGAAAGGCCGCCAAACGCAGCGTCGGCGAGCGAGACGACCGGGTTGAAATGCCCGCCCGAGACGGCCCCGAACATAAGGATGATCGTGAATAGCCCGGCGGCGGTAGCGGCAGCGTTCTCGAACAGCTCAAGGCCTACGTCGTTGGGGGAGAGGGTCTGCGCGGCAATGCCCGAGCCAATCACGAGCGCCGCGAGGAACGCCGACCCCAGCAACTCGGCAAGCAGGCGGCGAGCAATCGAAGCCATCCCCATCGCCGGGATCATATTACATCGACATGGCTCAGTCTAATTGATATAAATAAATTGATGGCGGTCGATTTGCAGCTCTCCCCGAAGCAGAAGCGAGCCAACGGCTCACCCTGCTGTGAGCCCGTCGTCTACCCCGACGTTCAGCGTGAGCACGCGCTGCGTATGGCGGAAGTCGCCAAGGCCCTCGGAGACCCGGTCCGCTTGCAGCTCGTGGACGTGCTGCGCAAGCACGCCGGCCAGGTCTGCGTCTGCGAGCTGGTACCGCTTTTCGAGATCTCGCAGCCCACGCTGTCCCACCACCTCGGCAAGTTGCGCGCAGCCGGGATCGTGGACTCCGAGCGCAAGGGCCTGTGGGCCTACTACTACGTGATCCCCGACGCCCTGAAGGAGCTGTCCGGATGGCTGAGCTGACCACCGCCACCGAGCCGACGGCGAGCTCCTGTTGTGCGCCAGAGGTGCAGAGGAGCTGCTGTGAGCCAAGCGCCAAGGCCGAGTGCTGCGAGCCGAGTCACGGCGAGGGTTGCGGCTGTCGCGACGGCAACGGCGGGGACTCCACCGACATTCGCGAGCGCGTCGTGCGGGCTGGCTGAAAAGTGCGTCCTACGAGCACTCCTCTTCTGGCAGCTGCCGTCAGCGGCTACACCGAAGCCCAAGCGCGGGCATATGGGAGCACGCGAGACATCGGCCGCCCGGGTCTGGCCGTAGATCGCGACCCTCGTCGAACAGTCGTCGCAGAGGTTCATCGCCTCGCCGCAATCCCGCGTGCGATCCACCACTCCTCGCCGACGTGCGGCGCGGCATCCGAAAGCCTGCTCCCAACGAGTTGGTCGCCGAGGTCGCGCAGCCCCCGACGTTCCACGAGCTCAGCTCCGAATGGTTTGAGTCCACGAAGGGCGCGTGGCGAAAGAAAGACACGGCCCGACTACGAATGGGAGCTATCGAGCCACCTGCTGCCCTTCTTCCAGACTCAGCGCTTGTCGCAGATCACGATTCCCGAGGTCGATCGCTACCGGGCGATGAAGGTCAAGCGGGGCACCTTGCCCCCGGACGTCTGACACGGTGGCTTTCGAATCCGGCGGTGGAGCAAGTACTAGATCGCCTGAGCGAGGGTCAGCTAGATCTTCCAGACAAGTCTTCTGGCAGCGCTGCGCTCCTTGCAGACGCTGGCGGCGGGTCCGTCGGTAGTCGTCTAGCTCGCGTAGAAACGCCAGCACCGACCGTCCAAACGTCGGAAGGCCGCCGATCACGATGACCGCGAAGATCAACCAGCCTGGTACTCCGGTTGCCGAAAGGCCGTCCATCCCTCAGCGCCCTATTGCTCGCTTCGAGAGCGGCGGCCTACCGGGCGGCCGTAGCGGCCCGCCGCCTTGCTGAAGCTTGCATGGTCTGGCATTCGGCATCAACTACATGATGGGCCGTCAACGCCCGAGAGCGGCCGGGGGAACGACCGGAGATCTGCCCGAGAAACGGCTGGAGAACGACCAGGCATCGCTTCGTGTACGACCGAAATTCAGACTGGGTCGAAAGGCACAACCTTGCGCATCTTGGGAGTCGCAAACACCGCTTGCAACTCGTGCGGTCAGACGTCTAGAACCGTGGAGACGTAATAGATGACGGTCGATCACTCGGCCGTTTCACGATACGAAAGTGAGTTGAGCAATGCAATTCGATCACGACCTACTACCGGCGCTTCTAGCCGAGGCGCTCGTCGCCCTAGCGGTACTGAGCACTATCCGGACTCGCGAACTGGTAAATGGTGAGGCGGGTGTCGCACACTTCGGTGAATTTCTGCTCGAAAACCGCTGCTACATCGGCTCTGACTCTCCGCAGCTGCGCACACTGAACGTACCGGGTGAACTCATCGCTGGGACTATGGCGTCTTTGTGCGAAATCACGTTCACACAACCACATGATGGTTTCACCGACCTCGAAAACCCGTTTCTCGCCTGCGAATCATTCTTCGAAAACGAACTGACCGGCGACAAAAACACGCAATCCCAAACTACTGACCTAATAGCTACGGCTGCCCGGTGCCTAGATGGCGAACACCTGCTGCATGGCAAAACCAACGACCCCAACGAACTAGGAGCCAAAGATGAACACCATCGACTTCTTGGCCGCAGTATCGGCGGTGACGAATGATCGAGAGTCAATCAGATACTCAATACTAAGACCGCAGTCGGACATAGTCGCGCTGCTAGATACTCCCGCTGCCAAGCGGTGTATCGTCTTTCGAGAACAGAATTCGCCGATGGCGGTTCGTGCCGTTGCTGACCCGGCACAGGCACGACGCTTCAGCGGTCAGATACTTTTTGCCTTGGCAGCACATCAAAGCCCTGACAGTTGCCGTCGGGACGAGCATCTAAACCTGATCGGCGCGCGCGGATCGGCTGCTCACAATCGCCTGCGGCCGCAACGGCGCCGGCTAGCAGCCCTGTCCCGCGAGAGACCACTGAAGGATATGCAGTGGTACGTGGAACATCACCTACCAGACGCGCAGCAGCGCCTGGCCGATGAGCTTCAGGCGCTGGTAGAACATTCGGAACTCCTTGAGGAGGCGCTATGTCGCCACGGAAAAACTGTGCTGGTACGCCATTTGCCGTAATACCGACGAAAGTTCGAACTTCGACTTGCCGGGAAACTGGAGCTGTGGTATACCCACGCTCCGTGCGATCAGAAGGTAGGGGACAAAACCATTCGTCGCTTGGAGCCGGCATGGACGGTCTGCGCCTGCTGGGCTCAGAGGACGGTAAGCAGTCATCGAGATATCAGCCGCGCGTGGTGCGCTCACCCAAGCCGGTTCGTGAAGTACCAACATTTACAGGCGATGTGCAGATACCGTTTTGGGCCTTTGGCGGACGGCTAACTGAACACCTGGAGCTGGCAGACGACGATGCGGCGATTTGGCAAATTGCGACGGGGGATGAGCCACCCCCTGTCGAGCGCCCAAACGACCCCTTGACCGCTTGGGTGGCGCTGGCCTATCACGGTGGAATTGAGCTCGGCGGCCCCGTGCTCCGTCGAGAGCTTGATCGGGAGCAGCGACTCGACGTCGCCAAGCAGGTTCTCAACGAGGACGAGTGGCTGATTGTTGAGACCATCGCCGTGCCTCGCCGGTATCGGCGCGAACCGGCTCAGCAGCTGGAGGAAATGATTCGCACTGCGTCTGACTATCGCGACCGGATGTGGGCGAGCTGCTGGCTAACTTTGGTTGGGTGGACGCTGAGCCAGCAATGTAGCTTTAGCGACGTGTCGGAGCGATACCCTCTAGGAGAGCTGGAGCACACGATTCTTGACTGCTATGCGCATAGCCGAGGCGTGAGTAGTCGCAGCGACGCGGTTGGATGGCGGCGCATCGGTGGAGCTTATGAGACGAACCTAGTGCTCCATCGGCTGGCCATTTGCGAAGTGCACTACAGGCTCAACGGGCCACCACCCTATGACGAGATGCGTGACACGGTTCCCGGTGGAGATGGTTGGAAGGAAGTAGTTCGGTTGGTTCCGGCGGAGTATTCGCGCTAACGTCGTCTTCACCCGGAGGGGGCTTGGACCGCGAAGGGCGGCGAAGAGAGCCCGTGGGCCCTGGACGAAATTGGGCCACACCGGTCCGGCGCTCGCGCTGCGCGTATACAGGCAGGCAATGCGCCGCAGCGAGCACGAGAGGGCGCAGCTGCGGGCGCTAGTGGAGGGCAGCGTTATGGCCAATAGCGGCCAACGAGCCGAAGAGGAGGCAATGAGCGAAGCTCTCGCCGAGGCGGCTTAGCTGCAAGTACTGCCTTTGCAGGCACTTCCAGCTACGCGCCCGGCAAGATTCGAACTTGCGACCTCTCGCTCCGGAGGCGCCGGGCTTGCGCGGTCCTTCCACCCGAAACGCCCCATGTAGCTGGGGTTTCCCTGGGTTCCTCCCCAATGGCGGCCCGCGCCGGTGACGTGGGTTTGCGGGCGATTCGAGGCGATAGTGGCAGGACTGCCTTTTCGCGGTGGGGCGATCTCGGCGAGCCGGCCGCGGCATCGGGTGCCGGGCGTACGATCAGGCGATGCTTGCGGGAACAGGGTTGTCGAGGGTCGGTCGTTGAGGCCGTGTCGGTCGAGACGTTCATCTGGACCAATCACGCTTTGCTGCGTCTGTCCCAGCGCCGACTCGATCGCCTCGATGTCGAGGAGGCGATACGCACCAACCACGACGAGCGAGAGGACAACGATGGCCGCGCGGACTGGCTCATCCGAGCGATGACTCCGCTAGGAGCGCGGATCGAAGCGATCTACGACCATCCGGTGGGCAGCGACGAGACGACGATACGCGTCGTGTCGGCGTGGCGAGTGGAGAGCTGATGCGCTGGTCTGGGCGCTAATCTCGAATGGTCATGTTCGCCTATTACGACACCGATGCCGACATTGCTTGGTTCCCGACCGGGGAGTCCGATGATGTCGTGAGCGAGCGGGTGCCAGGCGGGCTGCGCGAGTACGACCGCACGACCCATCAGCTCGTGGCGATAGAGGTATGGGACGCGAGCACTCGTCTGCCGCGGACGTTGCTCGAAGCGCTACCGACGCCGGCAGCACCACGGAGCCAAGCCGCTTAGGCTAGATCCGACGAATACGAGCGAGCCTCGGTCGGACTAGAGGCGACGCACAGGCGTCTGCGAGTGACGCAAGCGCCATAGCCGCACACGCATAAGGTAGACGGGTGCCCGAAGTCCTTCCCTCCGTCCGCTTCCAAGCGGACGACCCACGCCCAGTCGGCTTCGTCGAGAGCGCGGACGGGGCACACATCGCGGCCGTACAGGTCGCTCTCGGCGAAGTAGCAGCCGCCGTCGCGGAGGTCACCAGCAGCGCCGAGCCCCAGCTGTCCGTTCGGCTCGCGAGCGTCCGTTACATGCCGACGCTGCCGTTCGTGCTCTACAGCTTCCACATCCTCAGCATTGGAGACGACGGCCAGTTCGAAGACGAGATCGCGGCGGGCAGCGAGATCACTTACGCGATAGTCGCCAACCACGCCATTGAGGTCCAGCGTGAGGCAGCCGTCCTATTCCTCTACGACCTCGTCACCCGTCAGGTAGCGCTGCGCTCGTTCCGCGACCACGACACTGCTGATGTCGGAGATATTGATCAGGTCGCAGGCGTAGCGGATCGCAAGGCGAAGCAGGAGTTCCGCGACGCGATCCGTGCGGGATGGGCATCCGCGACTCGCAGTATTGCCAGAGATGCCGTCGCCGCAGGCCACACGTAGACGGTGTGGCCGCGCAACTTTGTAAACGCCGCTGGCTCTTGTTCTTGCACGCGGCGTCGCAGCGCCGTGAAAAGGCCGTGTGCTCGCCGGCGGTCGCCAGCCGTGAGCGCCGTGGACTCGACTCCGATCGTGCCGGCGTCCGTGATCGCGGTTGCATCCGGCGGGTCTGCGCCCGGCTTGAGGTGGCCGTAGGCATGACGGCCTGTCACGATCGCCTGGTCGCTGCTAAATCTACGCAGCAGCAGTAGCTCGTGTTCGAACTTGGGTAGCGGCTCGACGGTACGCAGCCAGGTGATCAGCCACTCCATAACGATCCCCAGGGCCGGCTCATCCTCGGCGCTGTAGCCGTATGTCGCCAGCACGCGCGGCGCGGCCCAAGGGAGCATCAGGGGCACCATGTGTGTGATCTTCATGCCTGGCGTCACACCGACCGGCAAGACGATCATGTGCCCTGCTGTTGGCCGTTGAGATTCCTCGGCTGGCGGCTCGATCATCGTGTCGCCCGCCGGGAAAAGGCAGAGAAAAGGCAGACGGGCCGTCGTGCTGGCCCGGTTAGCGGCCGAAAACTCAAGCGCGCCCGGCAAGATTCGAACTTGCGACCTCTCGCTCCGGAGGCAGCGGAGCAAATGGGCCGCGAGAGCCGATTTATGGCTCTAGCGTGCGGTGTTAGAGGGCTTTCCCGCCGTGCTCACGCGGAGGCCGATTCGGGGCGATTGGGGGCCGATTCCGGGGGATACTGGCAGATGAGATCGCCCGTCTGCCAGTATTCGCGGAATCGAGCCGTGCGCTCATTCGGGGCGTAGGCGCGCCGCGACCTCCCGCAGACGCTTGCGGTAGCAGGCGACGTCTGCTCGCCAGCGGTAGCAGGATTCGGCGATAGTTTCGTCTGCCTTTGCCGCCGATGCGCCCTCAGCACGCAGCGCCAGCGACTCGGCAACGATTCGAACCGTCTCGCTGCTGGGCGCGCGAGCCCGCGTTCGGACTGTCCCGGTGCTTGCCACGAGTCCTGGTGATAGGAGGCCCGCCGCGCGAGGCACCGCGCGCTCTATCTCTACGCATGACAGGTGGCCGTCGAGGTCCTTGCTCAGCGCGGAGGCGCCAGCTTGCAGTGCGCTCGGATCGACAGCCTGAAGCGCGAGCAATCGGGCACGTACCGCCGGGGCTGCCAATAGATACGCTCGCAACTCGAGCAGGGTCGCGGCGTCGACGCGGTCGGCCGCCGTTGCCGGCCCGTGCCCGACCAAGGTGATCACGCCCCGCCCGATTATCTCGTCGCGACCCGGCTTATCTGTCACGGGCACTCCCTCATGCATATGGCAGTCTCGGACCTATGGGCAGTGAGCTGCGCACGACTACACACAGCGACACAGTTTTGCCACCGACTCGGACGTGTCCCCTAATGCGTGTCAAGGACGTCGCCTCAGAGTTGGGCATCTCCGCACGCCGGGCGTATCAACTCATCGAAATGGGCGTGCTCCCCCACACGCGGATCGGGCCTCGGACGATACGTGTGCCCCGTGAGTCCCTAGACGCGTGGCTTGCCGCTCAGGCCGAGCTCGCCGTAAACTCGCTTGAGGCAGCGCGGACCAAATGAGCAAGCGGCGCAGGCTCGAAAGGGAATATGAGCGCCTTCAGGGGAAGGAAATAGACGCCGAGACGCGGCGCAAGTTGGGCCTACCGTCCCGAAGCCAAGAACTCCACCATCGTGCTCGAGTTCTGAGGGCGCGGAGGCGATCGATAATTGGCTCTGGCATCGCAAGGGCGCGTCCTCAGACTGTCGCGCGTTCCCGTTCATCGCGCGGCGGCCCGAAACGCTCTCCCAATCGATCGACTGGTGGCGATGACTCTGGCAGTGGTGGCGGTGGTGGCGATCCTGAACCGGGCGAAGCGCTCGGCCGCCACCTAGCAACTGCACCACCGCCTCGCGCGCTCACATACGGCTGCATCTCTCCCGATGAGAGGGGAGCGGGTACGTGATCCCGCAGGGCGATGCGCTGACCCTGCAGCTCGCCGCGATCGTCGGCAGCGAGCCCGCGTCAAGCCTGCTCGAGATCCGACCCCTTACCGTTGACGGCAGGCCGGCGCCAGAGCGGGCGTTCATCCCAGTGCGCCAGGCCGCCGAGGCGAAGCGGCGCATCGTCGAGCTGGCGCCACATCGCAACGTGTTCATCGGCGTCGCGCCGAGGGTGAGGCCCGAAGGGAAGGCCGCAGCGGTCGCTCGCGTCTGGACGCTCTGGGCCGATATCGACACCGCCGAGGACCTTGCTGCTCTGCGCAGCTTCGACCCGGCGCCATCCATCGTCATCGAGAGCGGCTCGGGCGGTGTTCACGCCTACTGGCCGAGTCGCCGGCCGCTGTCGCCGGCCGACGCACAGCGCTGCAATAGGCGCATAGCGCTCGCGCTCGGCGGCGACATGAACGCAACCGACCCGGCGCGCATCCTCCGGCCCGCCGGCACGCTCAATCACAAGCACGACCCGGCGCGCGCAGTCGCCTGCACGCGGCTCGAGCTGCAGACGTTCGACGCGCTCGAGGTAGTTGGCAAGCTGCCCGACAGCAGCCACTACGCACGGCGCCGGCCCCAGGTGGCGCCAGGGCAGACCGCCCCGCCAGAGAGAGTGCTCGACGGGCTCGCACGGACCGTCCGAGAAGCGCAGGAGGGCAACAGAAACGCGGCATTGTTCTGGGCGACCTGTCGCTGCGCTGAGCGGGTGGACGCGGGCGAGCTCGAAGAGGCTACGGCGCTGCCCGTGATCCACCAGGCGGCGCTAGACGCGGGACTCCCCGACGCTGAAATCCGAGCAACGATCCGGTCCGGGCTCAGTCAGCGAGTCGCAGCATGATCCGGCTATCGATCGCCGGCAAGCCGGTGCCGCTGCAGCGCAGCCGCACAAGCCGCGGTCGTCACTACCTGCCCGCACGTTCCAAGGCATACCGGGAGCTCGTGCAGGCGTCTTGGATGGAGGCCGGTAGGCCAACGCTCAGCGCGGAGCCGTTCGCCGCGTCCATGCGCTTCGTCGGGGCCAGCGCGCGCGCAGATCTCGACAATCTCGCCAAGGCGATCCTCGACGCATTGAACACACTGGCTTACGTTGACGACTCGCAGCTCGTCTGTCTCGCTGGCTGTCACAAGCTGCCCCTCGATGAGCGCGGAGCCCGCGCCGAGATCGACCTGTGGCCCGTGGCGACCCCATGAGCCGGCTCGACGATCTTCGCCGCCGATGGGCCGCAGAAGCGATCGCTGAGGGTAGGCGCTCCGAAGCCGAGGCCCTAGCCGCCACGCATCTTGAGGAGACACCCCTCGAGCGGCTGCGCGCCGAATCTGATGAAGATCAGCCCGTCTCGTGGAGGCAGTCGTGAGCGATCGCCGCCTTCCCCCGACGTGGCACGTCGAGCTGTCCGCGCACAAGCTCGACCGCTGGAATATCCGCACGCGCACGCTCATCGCGCCCGCGGTCAGCGCAAAGCAGGCGCGCGAATTCATCGTCGAAGCTGCCCACCAGGCCGCCGGTGTCCCGCCGATGCGCTCGCTGCAGCGCCGCTCGCTGCCCTACGCGCGGGTGATCGCGTGAGGGTGATCTCCGATGCCGGCCGGCGGCAGATCGTCAGCGGGCGCTCGTTCGTGCTCGACGCACCCGACCACGTGCCCGCGATCTTCGGCCGTGATCGGGAAGTGCTCTGGGCTCAAGGCGAGAGCCTGCTCATCTGCGGACCCCAAGGGATCGGCAAGACGACGCTCATGCAGCAGCTCGCGCTACGCCGAGCGGGAGTACTCGAGGGCGAGCTCATCGGCTACCCCGTCAAGCCCGAGAGCGGGCTCACGCTCTACCTCGCGCTCGATCGGCCACAGCAGATCAGCCGGAGCTTCAAGCGGATGGTGACGGACGCTCATGCCGACCGGCTAGGGCGGCTCATCGTCTGGCGCGCGCCGCTGCCCTTCAACCTCGTCAAGACCCCCGAGAAGCTGCTCGAGTTCATCAGCGAGGCGGCCGAGATCGCAGGAGAGCCGATCGGGACCGTCTGCGCGGACAGCCTCAAGGACATGGCCGCGCCGCTCTCCAACGACGAAGTAGGCGCCGCAGTGCAACGCGCGCTCGGACTCGTCATCGCCGAGGGAATCGAGGTTTGCGCCAGCCACCATCAGCGCAAGGCGACCAGCGAGAACCGCAAACCGACCAGCCTCAGCGACGTGTACGGCTCCACCTGGATCACCGCCGGCGCCGGCTCCGTCGTGCTGCTCTGGGGAGAGCCCGGAGATCCCATCGTCGAGCTGACGCACCTCAAGCAGCCCGCCGAGGAGATCGGCCCGCTAGAGCTCGCTCACGACCACCATGCCGGCACCACCACGCGCCGCGAGACAGCCGACGCATGGACCGTCCTACACGGCGCCACGGCAAGCGGAGTCACCGCCTCAGACGTCGCGCTCGCCGTCTACGGCCCCAACCCCTCCAAGAGCCAGATCGAGAAGGCACGACGCAAGCTCGACCGCTACGTCAAGGACGGCCACGCGGTCAAGATTCCTGCTTGCCAGGCAAGCGACCCGACGCTCTACCGCCCAACAGGCAGCGTGAGGCCCCGTGAGGCCGAACGTGAGGGGGTCACGCACCCCTCACGACCCCTCACGAATGGCTCTGTAGAGCCACACGCACCCCTCACGCTCTCCACAGCGTTTCCCCCCTCTATAGAGAGTGGGGGAAACGTGAGGCCCCTCGACAGGACCGACGAGGAGCTAGAAGCCCTCATCGCCAACAGCCCGGAGATGACGGCATGAGCGCACCGGCCCAACTGTCAAGCCCCGCCGTTGCTGGCCGCTCGGAGGAAAAGACGAACGGCGATCTAGCCCCTGCCATGCTCACTCGAGCACCGCTGGTCGACGCTGCGACACTGGCGCGCGAGCTGGGCGTCTCCCGCGATTGGGTCTACGAACACGCCGAGGAGCTTGGAGCGCTACCGCTCGGCTCGGGTCCGCGTCCGCGCTTGAGGTTCGACCCGATCGCCGCGCGCCTTGCGCTGTCTCGCTGCAGTAGCGAACGGTCGCAAGGCCCGAATCTCAATGCTCAAGCGGGAAACGAGCATAATGCGAAGCCGCGACCGCGCCGTCTGCCACAACCTCTGCCACAACCGGGCGGGATCTTGACCCCACGACCCCGGAAGAGGACGCGATGAGCCCGCTCAGCTCAGACCCCGAGCGCCGCGAGCGGCAGCTCGCGAACCTTCTGCCTGCGCCCTCGACGCCGATCCAACCCGGCGAGCAGCGGGCGCTCTCGCACGGCGGGTACGCCGAGGTGGCCGCCGCCAGGCTCGACGCGAAGGCCCAGACGATCTATGACGCCCTTGCCGCGGATGTACCCCTCCGCGATGAGGAGGGCGAGATGCAGCGGCACGACTCGGCGATGGTCGCGCTGCTGGCGACCACGCTCTGCCGTCTCGACTCCATCGCCGAGCACCTCGCAGAACGCGGCATGTTCGACAGGCGGACAAAGCGCGTGCGTCCCGTGGTCGAGCTCGAGTCCCGGCTACGCAAAGAGGCGGCGGCCTACATGGCTGAGCTCGGACTTACACCGCGGAGCAGGGTCGCCCTCGGCGTTGATCTCGCACGGTCGAAGGGACGGACGCTCGGGGAGGAAGCTCGAGGCCGCACAGCGGGCGCGAGAGGCCCGAGAGGCAGAGACCGCGGGCAGGCAGGCCGATGCAGAGGCGACCGTGACCGATGAGGGTGAGGCGGCGGTCTGATGCGCCCGCTCGACGTGCTGGCAATGCTGAGGCTCGCCGATGACCGTCGCTGGATCGACGCGGCCTACGACTTCCAGATCGAGGACGCCCGCGAGGTGCTCGAAGGTGACCGGCCGTACAACTACCTGACGAGGGCGAGGGGCACGTCGAAGACGACCGACCTCGCCGGCGCGGCGGTGTCGGAGCTGCTGACGGTGCCGGATGGCGACCGCCTGCACTGGCTCGCCGCGGATCGCGATCAAGGTGGCCTTGCGATCGACGCTATCGCTGGCTTTGCGATGAGGACACCTGCGATAGGCGCGCGCCTGGACGTGCAGTCGCGGCGCGTGGTGGTGCCGGATACCGGCGTGACGCTCGAGGTGCTCGCGGCGGATGCTCCGAGTGCGTGGGGGCTGCTGAGTCGGCGGATCTACGTCGACGAGCTCGCGAACTGGACGGACGGGCCGGCGTCGCGTCGTCTGTGGGAGGCGGCGAGCTCGGCTGTCGCCAAGCGTGACGATGCGCGGCTCGCGGTGCTGACGACGGCGAGCACCCCCGATCACTTCGCCTACGGGGTGCTCAAGCACGCGATGGACTCTCCGCTGTGGCGCGTGTCGGAGCGTGAGGGGCCGTCGCCGTGGATGGCTGAGGATCGCCTTGCGGAGCAGCGGGCACGCTTGCCCGAGGCGGTGTTCGCGCAGCTGTTCTTGAACCGCTGGACGCAGGCTGACGGGGCGTTCCTTGACCCGGCGATGCTTGATCTGGCGTTCGCGCTTGAGGGGCCGTCTGCGACGGCGCGAAAGGGCCGCCGGGGGTATGTGGCGGGCTTGGATCTCGGGTCTCGCAACGATCGCACGGCGTTCGCGATCGGGCATGTTCGGGATGGTGTGATCCGGCTCGATCGGATGGAGGTGTGGCAGGGGTCGCGGGCGCATCCGGTCGATTTCGCCGAGGTCGAGGAGTTCATCGTCTCGGCGTGGGAGCGGTTCCGCTTCACTCTTAGGCTTGACCCGTGGCAGGGGCTCGACCTGGCGCAGCGTCTCCGCAAGCGGGGGATTCGCGCGGAGGAGTTCACCTTCTCGCAGGGCTCTAAGCAGCGGCTCGCGGCGACGCTCATGTCCATCTTGAACACGGGGCGGCTGCGTCTGTATGAGGCGCCGGGGCTGCGTGAGGAGCTGCTGGCGCTTCGGTTGGCGCAGACGCGCTCGGGGTTGTGGCACTTCGACCATCAGACCGGCGGGCACGATGACCGCGCGACCGCGCTGGCTCTCGTCGCGGTGGCCCTGCTTGAGCGTCCAATCGGATCGGTGAGCACAGAAAGCCGCATACCGCGCGAAGGTCCGGCTGTGGTGCAGCGCGGCGACTTGACGCTCGTGGGGGATCACCACGTTGATCTTGCCCCGCCGTCTCAACGTTCTTTGAACCCAACACATGCGGTCTTCGAGGCGCGCATGGCTAACAACGGCGGCGCTGGCCGACCGGAAAGAGAGTGACCGTGAGTGCAACAGAGACAGGTGTAACGGCGGCGTCGGCCGCTGAGGCTGTGCGTGCGAAGGATGACGAGATCGACCGCGCGAGCGAGGCTCTGCGTGAGCTGAGGGCCCGGCGCGAGCGTGTCGCCGTGGCGGGTGGTGACACGCGACCCCTGCGCGGCGAGATCGCGGACGCTGAGGCGGATCTCGATGAGATGCGGATGCAGGCCAACGCGCTCGCGCAGGTCCTCGACGAGCTCCGCGCGGGTGACCTTCACCGTGAGCGCCTGGCGGCTCTCGCGGGCGTGTACAGGCGCGATATCGAGTACTTGAAGGCGCGGCGCCTTTATCTGGTGAAGGTGAGCGAGATGGAGGCTGCGCAGGCGGCGATCAACGATCTTGTTGGCAGCGGGATGCCTTACCACATGGTCCGCACGCAGGGGGGGTACTTGGCGAGGCTCGGCGTTGCCTGCGCGCCCGATGCAGCGATGCCCGTAGCGCCGCTCAGCGAGGGCGCTGGCGTGTACGCGGGCGGCGCGACAACGCAGGAAGTCGACGAGACGATCGCACACATCGACCGTCTCGCACAGGAGGCCGAAGACGAGGCCCGCTGTGACGACGGCAGTTCATCCGGCAACGCAACCCAGGGAGAGTCGAACTATGTCTGAGGCTGAGACCGATAACGCTGGCCTGACGGCCGAGCAGCTCGCCGCCGCGAAGGTGTGCGCGATGTCCCCTCGCGAATACCTGGACTGGTCGGCGAAGCATTGCGCTGACGAGGCGCAGCGCAACCGGCGAGCCGAGTCTTTGAAGGCGGCTGCCCTCGCACGCATGGGGGGCGGCTCGTGAACCCGACGTGTGACGTCACCTGGCAGCGGCGCCCGAGGCATCCGGTGCGACCGGGAGAATGGGGTCAGAATGCCCGATAGCTCACAGGCGACTCTCTTGGACTTCGACGGCGTATGTCGGGCGCTTGAGGCGCATGGTCAGGAGCCGGTGCAGCTACGGCTCGCGTTTCTCAGGCTCGAGGGCGAAAGCGGACCAAACCCGATGCCCTTTGAGGAGGTGTCGGGGTTGCTGTCCTTGCTCACTCAGGATGAGGTGCCCGCGATCGGCGACCTGCCGGCAGGGGTCATCGAGCCGGGACAGCGCGACTGCGCATTTCGAGTAGGACGGACGTTGTTTGGCTTCACAAGCGCCGATTTCACCCAGGGCGGTCTTGACGCCCCATTGCTCACGGTGCAGATAGGGGCCGTGGCCTTTTCGTTCAACTTCGACATTGCCGACTTCCGCGAGCGCGAGGTGCCAAATGCTTGACGCCCTGAGTCCTCCATGCGCTGACCCCGTGAGCGTCTCGCCTGCTGAGGCTGTAGCAAGCTGGTTCGCTGGCGCAACGAAGCCCAACGTGGTCGAGACCGTCTGCGGCACTCCCGGGACAGGCTATGAACACATCGAGGCGACCGTTGCCGACGACGGCACCGTGCGCCACAGGTGCTGGCGCACCACGACCCTTGCGCCAGGCGCTGCTCAGAGCGGTAGCGCTCCGCGCGTCGCGGCGATGGGTCAGCGTTCGCGGTCGCGTGGCCGTGGTGGCAGGCCCGCCGGGCGCCGTGCGACGCGGCGAAGCAGCAGCGACTCGGGCGGCGAATCAGGCGATAGTGAGCCGGGCGAACCCGCCCGGCATGTAGCTCTACGTCTAGAGATCGCAGCGGCCCATTGCGGCGTCATTGCGCGCCTGTCTGAACGCCGCCCCTGCGTGTGGGGGAGGCGCTAGATGGCACTCGACGCCGGCCAAGTCGCCACCACGCTAAAGGGGCACTTCGACTCTCGTGGCTTCCTGCAGTTCGACGCCGCGGTCAAGGCTAGTGCTCGCGGTGCGGCCCTGGCTGAGAGGGAGATGTCCGCTGCGCAAGCGAGATACGCGGCGGCCGGAGACCGCGCCGCCGCTGCTGCCGCGCGTGCTGCGACTGCGAACGATGCGGCTGCAGCGTCAGGCAGGCGGCTGAGCGAAGCCGTGCCCCTGAAGGCTATGGACGGCCTCTCCAAGAACAGCGACCAGGCAGCGAAGAACCTCGGCAAGGTCGGCAGCGCCGCGCGCACCGGTGCGGTCGTGGGAATCCTCGCGCTCGGCGCCGCCACCGTGTATGCCGCGACGAAGGCGACCACCTTCAACCGCGAGATGCTGAAGATCAGCACGCAGGCAGGCGGCTCAGCGGCCGAAGTGCGCAAGCTGAAGACCGAGGTCCTCGGCCTCGCCGGGCAAGTCCCACAGGGGCCACAGCAGCTCGCTGAAGGGCTCTACCACATCGAGTCCGCCGGGTTCCGGGGGGCGCAGTCGCTCGGAATGCTGAAGGCCGCCGCCCAGGGTGCCGCGCTCGGCAACGCTGACCTGCAGGACACGACGCAGGCGATGATCGCCGCGATGGCCTCCCAGATCAAGGGAGTCCACGGCTCCGCGGACGCGATGGGTCAGCTCAACGCGATCGTCGGTGTCGGCGATATGCGGATGCAGCAGCTCGCGCAGGCGATGGCGACCGGCATCCTGCCGACCGCGCACGACGCCGGGCTGTCACTGAAGGACGTCGGCGCGGCTCTCGCGACAGTCACGGACAACGCGACCCCGGCGAACGTCACCGCGACTCGCCTGCGGATGACGCTGGCGCTGATGGCCGCGCCATCGAAGGCCGCGACCAAACAGCTCGAATCGATCGGCCTCACCTCGACGTCGCTGGCGCACGACATGCGCCAGCCAAACGGGCTGCTCCTCGCAATCGAAGACCTCAAGACGCACCTGCGCGACAGCGGCAAGACCGCAGAAGAACAGGACGCGATCCTCTCCAAAGTCTTCGGCGGCGGCAAGTCCTCCGCCGTCATCCACACCCTCATCTCAGAGACAGACCGGCTGCGCCAGAAGTACGACGAACTCGGCAAGACCAACGGCGTCAAGCGGCTGTCACAGTCCTGGGGCGAATTCCAGAAAAGCGAAGCGGCCGCGTTCGGCGAGCTCAAGTCGGGTGCGGAAGCGTTCGCGATCACCGTCGGCGACATCGTGCTGCCGGAGCTCACGAAGCTCGCGCACGAGGGAGCACACGCCCTCGACGGGTTCATACAGAGCGGTGGCGCGGCGAAGGTCGGATCGGCGCTGACGAGCGGCTTTGAAACGCTCGGACAGGTACTCAGCAACGTCGCTCCCGTCATCGCACGGGTCGCGGAATCGCTCGTCAGCCTTGGCCGGGCACTCGGGCTCGGCAACGCGGGCGAGCTGACAGCGATCGTCGGCGGGTTCCTCGCGTTCAAGGCGGCGATGTTCGTCGCTCCGATGCTGCTGGCAGTCGCGGGCGCCATGTCGACCGTTGGAGTCGCGGCATACACGGCACCGTCCATCGGCGCATTCGCGGCAGATCTCGCCGCGATGGTCGGGCCGGCCGGGCTCGTGGCCCTGGCGCTTGTCGGTGCGGGGGCCGCGTTCGTCGCCTTCGGTGGCGATCTTGGCAACAGCACCAGTGCGGCAGAATTGAACGCCGCGGCGATGGACGCAGACAAGAAGGCGATCGAAGGCGTCCGCCAAGAGAACGAAAAGGCGCTAGGCAAGGTCATCGCGGCGCAGCGCGCGGAACAGGAACACAAGGAAGCGATCGAACAGCGCAAGAAGGCGGAAAGTGAAACGCGCGGCCCGCACCCACGGTTGACGGGTACGGCTGCTGAAAACGCGGTCAACAACGCGCGCCTCCGTGAAGCTGAGACGGCGAGCCGTTCGCAGAGCGCCAACAACGAAGTCACGGAATCGCTCGAAAAACGTGACGCCGCGAACAAGAAAAACCTCAAGTCGGCCGAAGCGGTCCAGCGTGCGGCCGAGAAGGAACTCGCGACATTCCAAAAGACGATTGCGCTGCATCCCGCGGCGACGGCCGAGGAGCGCGCGATGCAGCAGAAGAAGCTGACGGAGCTGCAGGAAAACAAGAACCGGGCGGACGAAAAGTCCGTGCAGCTCGAAGCGTTGAAGCTCGCCGGTCAAGAGTCACTCAACCGCGCGAACGCGAAAGTGCAGAACCCCCAGATCGAACCGAAGAACGTCGCTGGTGTCGCCGCTCTCCAAAAGGCTCTGGGTGAAGCGAGCGCGCCACGGAAGATCGTCGCCCGGTTTGAACTCGAAGACCAGGGGGCGCAGGCAAAGCTCGGCAACCTCGCAGCAGAGCTGACAGGGCTCGGCGAACACGCCTTTGTGGCGAAGGTCATCACGACCGCTCCGTCGGCTGGGATCGCCGTGCAGGCCTTCAAGGATCGTCTGTATGGGGTGCCGGCACACAAGATCGTCGCGATCGTGACCAACGCTGCGAGTCAGAAGCAGAAAATGAGTGAACTAGCCGGCGCGGTTCATGCGGTACCAGGCGCGAAGGGCATCGCGCTGTCCTCCAACGCGGCTTCTGTCCGTGCGGAAATCCAATCCGTGCAGGCCACCATCGACGGCCTCTCGGGGAAGACCATCGCCATCGCTGTGACTAAGACGTTCACCGCCGTCGAAAACGTCATCAAAAAGGCTACCGGCCACGCCTCTGGTCGTGGTCGCGGCGAATCAGAAGTCGCGCTTGTCGGCGAGGGCGGCGGCCCCGAGTATGTGGTCGACGGGAGTTCGGGCAAGGGCGTGCGTGTCGACCGTCCGACGCTGATGGGCCTTTCCCCGAGCGACTACGTGATTCCGATGGAGGACCGCTACCGGGGCCGCGCGATGGGGCTGTTCCTCGACATGGCACGTGGCCTGAACGTTCCCGGCTTCAAGGCGGGGAAGAAGGGAAAGACCAAGCCCGGCCACCATGCGATGCTCGTGCCTAACGCGATCCCGCCGCTCTCGCTGCCCCTATCGGACATCGAACAGAAAGAGACTGCCGCCAAGTCGAGCTACGACAAAGCGGCGAGCAAAGTGCACAGCCTCGAAGGGAAGGTGCACACCGCAGAGCGGACCCTCCAGTACGCGAGCAAGAAGGGCACTGCGAAAGCCAAGGACAAAGCACGCCTCGCGGAACTGCAGAAGGAGCTCGACAAGGCGAAGCACTCACACGACTACACGGTCGAGCACAAGCAGATGCTCGAGTGGGCCCGTACGCTGCGCGAGGCCAAGGCGTTTCAGACCAAGATCAACGAGCGCACCCTCGAAGCCAACAACGCGGGCAACGCCATGAAGCTCGCCGCTGAACACGGCGACTTCGGAGCCTACACCACCGCGAAGGGCAAGCGGATCGGTGCGCTCGGCAAGCTCGAGGCGCTCATCAAGAAGGCCCAGAAGCAGGTCAAGACTGGCAGCGAATACGCGCTGCAGCTGCAGGGCAACCTCCAGAGCGCAGAACTCGAAATGGGCGGCACCGAAGCTGAAACGCCGAGCAACCCCGCGGCGGAACGCGAGGAAGCCTCCGGCATGACAGACGCCGAGGCGGCGCAGCTCCGGAGCATCGAAGCGGGGATCTCGCTCGCCGCGCTCACGCCGGGCACCGGGGACGACAAGGCGGCTGCGGGTGGGCTCGTGGGCTTCCTCGAAGGGATCTTGGGTGAGGTGCAGCGCGAACCCGCCGCTCGTGGTGGCGATGCGACGATCAAGAGTATCGCCGACTCGATCAAGACTGCTCGCAGCAATCTCGACTCGCTGTCGGGCGGTACCGCACAGAACGAAAACCCGGATCTTCAGGCGCAACTCAACCAGGCAAACGAACGCGCAGAACTCGCGACGCGCACCGCCAAGATCGCCGAAGGTGCGCTCGCGGTGTTCGGCGGCTCCGGGGACATCGGCGCGGGCGGCCCAAACGCCCGTGCGTCGGTGATCCAGAACAACTACATGCTCCACCCGTCTGACCCCGCCGTGCTGATGACGATCGGCAACGCCGCCACGGCCGGGATCGGCCTTCAGGGCTCCCGCCGCGCGGTCCGCCAGCAGGTCGGGCCATGAGGGTCAAGGACTTCACCGGGCGGCTGTCCCCGGAAATAGTTGCGCGGCTCGATGATCTGATTGAAGTCTCACCAGGCATCGTCAAGCGTGTCGCCGACAGCACATTTGACGACGCGATTGGCGCCCTCGAGGCTGCAAATGAGACGACGATGAATCACGAAGAGATCGGGCTCCTATGGAACAGAGCCCTCGCAGAGCACATCTCTGTGCCGGACCCAATGCTCGATCGAGTCATAGCGCTGAGATCGCTCCGCGGGAACCCAGACCCACGAGTATTTAGGGACGAGTTGCGGTCGATCAGGGATGAGCTGCGGGACTTGGTGAGCTCCTGCGCTGGCACCCGTCTCTAGGGTGCGCCCAAATGCCATGAATAGGAGTCGCCAACAAAGTCGATATTTCCCGAAAAGCGGTAGCCCGATGAAGTGCCGCCCGCTTCGCGCCTGGTGATCGCCATGCAGCTATAACCCCCCGTGCTAGAGCTGAGATCGCGGGAGCTTCCCCCACTTGCGGGCGTGCAGCTCGCGCCGAGGATGGGGCCTTCAAGGGTCCCTTCCGTAACCAGCTTGCGCGCGTACTTGGCGATTTCCTTTTCGAGTCCGGACTCGAGCGTTCTTCGCATGAGCTTCTCGACTTTCACCTTTGTGTCGGCTTCCTGCCGTTTGAGGGCCGCTAGTCGGGCCGCCAGAGCCTCGGTGCGCACCCGTTCGACATGCGCCTGTCGTCGCTGTCTTTCGATCTTACGATCGTGGGCTTTCTTCATCGTGATAGCGGCTGCCGAGGTGCCGAGGATGACTATTAGCAGCGCACCGTAGGCGATGTGGCGAACCTTCTTCGATGGGCGTTTACGCCCCGTATAAGACTTCCCGCACGCCGGACAAAAAGCTCCCGCCGTGGTCGAGATCACCGCACAGTGACCACAGGCGCGTGACGCGCTCTCACCGTCCCCACTCATCGTTTTTGCCCCCTAGTCCAAATCGCGGTACACGTCGCATAGTTGCACGTTAGGGGTTCGGCGGCTCGGGCTTCGCCTGCTCGACGTATTGGCGGATCGCTCGACGCACCACCGCACTCACGGGCTCGTCCGCTTCGGCGGCCAGTCGCTTGAGCGTTGCGGCTTCGGCGGGACGTAGGCGCACTCGAAGCCATGCGGTGCGCTGGGAGTCGTCGACCACACTCGGGATTGTACCACGGCGGGATACATGCTACAGTGACTCGCAACCAAACAAGTTACCCCCGCGCTGCACCAACAGCCGGGGGCGTGGCCCGAGAGAACAGACCCCCCGGACGTATGCAGCGTAACGCCAAGGATGGGCGAGTCACATCCCGACGCTGCAAGGCCCGTTTCCCTCGGACCTCCTAACAGGCAGGAGATCCGAACATGAGCACCACAGACATTCAGATCACGGCCGAGGACGCGGCAGAGCTCCGCTCGTTGGGGAATCTCTGCGCCTGGGACGTGGCCGACACGACAGACACCTTCGCTACGTACACGGCTGAGGAGGCGCGTGTTCGCGCAGATGGCCTCAAAGCCTGCGCAGATCTGCACGAGATCGCGGAGGCTGGCGGCGTTGAGCCGGCTCGCGCGCATGTGCTGGCCGGCTACCTGCGAGAAGGTGTCGCCCGCGCGCAAAAGACGCTGCGCGAGGATCGGGCGGGGAAGGGAATCGAGGAAGACATCGAGGAAGGAACGCGCCGCGTAGAGCGGATCGAGGCGCTGCTCGAGCGTCTTGTATCTCACGTCTCGCTGGCGGCCCGCTGTAGCAACTGTGGCCTGCCAGCCGTAACGGTCGGCACCACGGGCCTCTGCCCGGAATGTGAGCGTGAGAGTCTTGCGATCGACCATTTCGCCGCCGAGGCCGTGGTTGCCGTCATCGAGTCCGCCGTTTCGGCTGCGCGCGGCTTTGCGTCCGCCGAGGATCTGATTCGAGGCGCCGCGGAAGGCGCGATGAGCCATGACGGCGAGAGCAGCACGATCGGGGAGATTGGACGCCGGCTGCACGCTCTCAGCATTCCCCGCTCGGACCGTCACAGGGCGCAGATTCGAGCGGAACGCGCAGGTCGCTCGCTCACCCTGAACGAGGATGAGCAAGAGGCCGTCCGCGAATCGGTCTTTGCGTCGCTTTACAAGGCGCTCCCTGAATATGAGCGCCCCACGGGCTCGCTCGGCCTGTACGTCGGCGAGCTGGCGGCGAGCGTGGAGCGCCAGCACGCCATCGCGCGCCTCCTTGTCGCCTGTGAGCGCGGAGAGTTCGATCTCGCGACGGTCGATGAGACTACCTCGAGCCTCAACGCGGGACTCGCCTTTATCGAGTCGACCATCGGCGAAGATCGCTTGGACCCGGAGGGGGATGTTCACAAGGAGCGCTTGGCGGACGCTTTGCGATCGCTCAAAGCTCGGATCGTGGACGCTTGCGCGAAGGTCGAGGTGACGGCATGAGCGCCGCGGCAGCGCAGGTGAGCGGGGCGATCATCCTCGATCTCACTCGGCCTTACCGGCGCGCGATCGTGACGCACGCGCTCTGTGAGCGGCTTTCGGACCTCGCTGAGGGGATACACGCCTCATCGGGGGAGGAGGTGCCAGCGGTCGACCGCATGGCGCCCGACGTGGGGCGTGTGCTGAGGCCGTGGCTTGACCGCGTAGGCTCGATGGAGCCGATAGTCGCGGCCTTGAGGGTGCTCGCCGACGATAGCCGGGAGAGCCTTGAGTGGCCGCTATCTGCCGAGGACCTGACGACGCTCGTCGGTAGCGCCGCGATGCTGCTCGGCGAATCCCTCACCTCGACGCCGGATGAGGACCTGGAGGACCACGCGGGCGCGTTGAAGGCTACGCGCGCCTTCCTGCGCGAGATCGAGGGGGGGCGGTCCTGATGTACCACCACCAATGCGACTGGTGCGGCGGCGTTATCCGCACCTCAAGCGAACAGTACGTGCGCGCACGCATCGACATCGTGACCGGCAGAAAGGACTACGCCAAACGCGATGACAACGAAACCGAGCCGTCGCGCTTCTTTCACGTCGCGCCGCGCCGCAGTGGCGACGAGTGGGACCGGCTCGGGATCGAAGTGAGAAGCGAGGAGATCGGCGACTGCTGCTACACGCGAGCGTTGAAGGCCATCGAAGCTCAGGGCTTCGATGAGCCGGATGCCGGACTCGAGTGGCGCCTCGTCCCGGTCGGCGCACGGCTCTCCGAGAAGGGGGAGCTGGAGTCGCCGGACGGCGGCGCTCCCTGGGAGCTAGAAGCGCTGTGGGAGGCCAGCCGCCACAAGGGATGGCTCCAGGAACGAGAGAAATGCTCGCCTGCCCTCGCGGTGCTTACAAGGTGGCTATGTGGCACGGTATCGCCGAATGCCTACGCTGAGCGCGGGATCAAGACGGTGGGCGACCTCAAACGCGCCCTCGAGGATGGCAGCATCTCGCGCGTCCAGGGGGTCGGACCTAAGACGGCCGATCGGGTGCGCGCCGCTTTCGAGACGTTTCTAGCCGAGACAATGCCCGAGCCCGCTCCACAAGCGAAGGGCAAGGTGCATCGATGAGCGCGCCCACAAGGACAGAGGCACCTCGTCTCCGCGTGGTTGGCGGCGAGGCATCGCGCGGGAGCGGCGGCGATGCGGAGCCGATGGCGACAGCTTGCAAGCGCGTCGTGGATGGCTTCACCGAAGCGCTTGCTGTCAATGGGCTCGGCGTTGAGGACCGGGCTTTTTTGTTGCAGTCGCGGCGCGGGTTTCTTCGGATTGGCGGGCTCTCGCCTCGATCAGTACTGCGCCAGATCGGGGGTGAGCAGTGAGCGCGTCAAGGCTCAGCGTCGAGCAATGGGACACCACAGCCGAGGGTGCTCTGGCCGCGTGGATCTCGACATACCTGGCCGACAATCCTCCTCCAGAGGGCTCCTCGATCGCGCGGGATCTCGCTACGTGGTCGCTCAATCTCGAAGACGGTGCGCGAGCGAGTGGAGCTCCGGTGCAGCTCACGGACGAAGCGGCGATGTGCGAGGTCGTCGCGGTCGTGGGCCGGATTGTGGACCGGCTGCCGCCAGCATCGGACGTAGGCGTGCAGCTCGTCGGGCTCGCTGCTCGAATCGAGCAGGAGATCGCTCGCGGCCGATTCGCCGGGGGTGAGGAATGAGCGCGTCTACGAGCTCGTCATCTGAGGCGGCGATGAGCGCCGCCGAGTGGGATGCTCGAGCGGAGCACGACATCGGCCTGCTGATCGAGAGGTACATGGCCGAGCACCCAGCGCCGCCCGGCTCGACTTGTTCGGAGCCGTTCGGGCGTTGGGCGCGACAACTGCGCCAGAGCGGCTGCGCGCGCCTAGCGATGGCGGGAGAGCGACACCTGCGCGCCGTGCCGAGGACTACCCTTCAACCAGCGACAGGAGGCGAGAGCTGATGCCACGGCCAACCGTAGGCAGGGTGATCGAGCACAAGGGCAAGGACGGCCGCATGTACCGCTACCTGCGGTTCACGGCCTACGGTAAGCGCCGTCACGTCCCGGTCGGCGCGATCAGCGCGCAGGCCGCAGAGCGCAAGCTGGCGCAGACGATCGCGGACGTGCAGCGCGGCCAGTGGCTACCGCCCGAGCCGGTGCAGGCACCCGCCGAGCCCGAGCCGGTGCTCACCTTCCACGCCTTTGCTGAGGAATGGTGGACGCTAGTCCGTGACCAGCTCTCGCCGAACACGCAAGCCGACTACGACTGGCGGCTCAACGTGCATCTCATCCCGCACTTTGGGGAGCTGTCAATGGACGGCGAGTCGATGACGTTCGCGGAGGTCGAGCGTTACATCGCCGTGAAGCTCGCAGAAGACGACCCGCTCTCGGCTCGCTCCATCAACATGACCGTGACGCTGCTCGGCGCTATCTGTGAGCGCGCCGTAGAGCGCGAGCTGCTTCCGCGCAACCCGGCAAGGGGGAAAGGTCGCCGAGTGAAGGAACGGGCGCCCACGCGCTCCTACCTGGACTCCGCGGGGCAGATCGCGGCCCTGCTGGACGCCGCGGGGCGCCTCGACGCTAAAGCCGCGTCGAATCGTCGCCATGTTGAGCGCCGCGCGATGCTCGCCGTGCTCGTCTTCGCGGGCCTACGAATCAACGAGCTTTGCGCGCTGCGCTGGCGCGAAGTCGACCTTGCGGGCGGATGGATCAGCACGGGCTCCAAGACCGACGCCGGGATTCGCCGCGTGAAGATCCGCGGTGCGCTGCGAGACGAGCTGCTCAACCTGCGCCAGCGTCACCAGGACGCCGCGCAGAGCGCCTACGTCTTCCCGACCGCGACGGGCGGCGAACAGAGCCCCGATAACTTCCGCTCTCGAGTGCTCGGCAAACCGGCGACGGTCAAGGACGGCGAGAAGGTCGCGGGTAAAGGCACGATCGGCGCGGCCAACAAACGGCTTGAGGCGGACGGGCTCGCACCGCTGCCGGCGAAGCTCACGCCGCACTCGCTGAGGCGGACGTTCTGCTCGCTGCTCTACGCGCTCGGAGAGGACCCCGGCACGGTCATGGACGAAATGGGGCACACCGATCCGGCGCTCGCGCTGCGCGTCTACAGGCAGGCGATGCGACGCAGCGAGGACGAGAAGGCGGCGCTGCAAGCCCTAGTGGAGGGCGGGATAGTGGCAGATAGTGGCAGACGAGAGGAAATCGAGGCCACCAAGAGCGAGAGACGAGAAGCTGCCTAGCCGCAAAAACCCTCGATTAGCAGGGATTTTAGGAACGCGCCCGGCAAGATTCGAACTTGCGACCTCTCGCTCCGGAGGCGAGCGCTCTATCCACTGAGCTACGGGCGCAGACGACGCCAATGACGGCGCGGTCCCGGGCTCGGAGCTTAGCGCCGGGACAACGCCCTGGGCGTCCAGCGGGGGCCTTGCGCCGCTACCGTTGCAAGTATGGACATGTCGCTGTTCTTTCTCGGGACGGCCGGCTCGGTGCCGAGCGCGCGCCGCGGTCTGCCCGCGGTCCTGATCCGCCACGGATCGGACAGGCTGCTTTTCGATTGTGGCGAAGGCACTCAGCGCCAGCTACTGCGCTCGGTGGGGCTCCCCGATCTCGATGCGGTTTTCATCACCCACTTTCACGCCGATCACTGGCTCGGGCTGCCCGGGATGCTCAAGTCATTCGCGCTGCGCGAGCGCAGCGAGCCGCTCACGGTCTATGGCCCCCAGGGCTTGGGCGAGCTGATGAGCGTGATGCGCATCGTCTATGGGCGCCTGCCCTACGAGCTGAACATCACCGAGCTCGATCCGGCGCAGACGGTGTCATATGACGGCTACATGGTCGCCGCGATTCCCGTTCGCCACAAGGGCCAGAGCTCGTTCGGCTACGCGTTTGTCGAGGAGTCCCGCCCTGGCCATCTCGATCCGGCGCTGGCCGAGCGTCTCGGCGTGAGCCCGGGCCCGGATTTCGGGCGCTTGCAGCGTGGCGAGACGGTCGCCGGCGTGAAACCGGAGCAGGTGATGGGGGAGAGTCGAGAGGGTCGCAAGGTCGTCCTCTCAGGCGACACGGCGCCCTGTGAGGCGCTCGCGCTCGCCGCACACCAGGCCGATGTGCTCGTGCACGAGGCGACCTTTGCCGAGGATGAGGCCGAGCGTGCGAGCTTTACTCAACACAGCACCGCGCGCCAGGCAGCTGAGCTCGCGCGCGAGGCCGAGGTGCGCCTGCTGGCCCTCACGCACGTCTCCAGCCGTTATGTCGGCGGGGAGCTGCGCGAGCAAGCACGCGAAGTGTTCGCTGCCACCGAGGCGCCGCGAGACTTCGACACGATCGACGTGCCCTTTCCCGAGCGGGGAGCGGCCACGCTCGAGCGCTGGTCCGATCGCCAGGCGCGCGAACGCGCGCTTGCCCAGTCCACAGCCGCGGAGCCCGTCGCATCCACCTGACGCGCCGGCCCAGGCGCGCGCGATCCGGCAGTGTGAGTTACGCCACGCCAGCTGTCGCTACCGAGCCCGTCGCATACCCCTGATACATTCCTTGCGCTCCTTTAACCCGGTCCCGCGAGGCCAGGAAGGAATCGATGGAAGTTCACGAGAAGGTCGTCCTCCGCGAGGAGGAAGTCGGTCGGGCGCTGACCCGGATCGCGCACGAGATCCTCGAGCGCAACCCTCACGATCCCGTCCCGGCCCTGGTCGGTATCCATCGCCGCGGAGCCTTCCTCGCCACGCGTCTGCATGGGCTGCTCGAGCAATTGCTCGACGCCGATGTACCGCTCGGGGATCTTGACATCGGCTTTTACCGCGACGATGTGGGCACGCGCCCCGACGCGCCTGTCTTGCACGCATCGCACATCGACTTCGACATCAGCGGGCTGACCGTCGTGATCGTCGACGACGTGCTGTTCACCGGGCGCACCGTGCGCGCGGCGATCGAGGCGCTGTTCGCCTATGGACGTCCCGAGCGTGTGCAGCTCGCCGTGCTCGCCGACCGCGGCCACCGCGAGCTTCCGATCCGCCCTGACTACGTCGGCAAGAACCTGCCCACCTCCCGCGCCGAGCACGTGCATGTGCGTCTGCGCGAGCTGGACGGTCTCGATGAGGTTGCGATCTCCGGCGGCTCGGGCCCGCTAGCCCCCGCGATCATGGAGGCGTCGGCGTGAGACACCTGCTTTCGATCGAGGAACTCGACCGCGACGCGATCGAACGCATCGTCGCCCAGGCCGAGCGCTTCGCGGAGGTCTCCGATCGGGAGATCAAGAAGGTCCCCGCGCTGCGCGGGCGCATGGTGCTGAACCTCTTCTACGAGGCATCCACCCGTACCCGCAGCTCATTCGAGCTCGCTGCCAAGCGTCTCTCAGCGGATGTCGTGAACTTCGCGGCCAGCGGCTCGAGCGTCGAGAAGGGCGAGTCGCTGAAGGACACAGTCCTCACCCTGAGCGCGCACAAGCCTGACGCGATCGTGCTGCGCACACCCTGGGTGGGTGCCTCCGAGCTCGTCGCGAAATGGTGCAGCGCCGCGATTGTCAACGCCGGCGATGGCAAGCACGAGCACCCGACCCAGGCGCTGCTCGACGTCTACACGCTGCGCCGCCGCCTCGGCGGCATCGACGGCGCCTCGATCTGGATCGTCGGCGACGTCGCACACTCGCGCGTTGCGCGCTCGAACGTCCTCGCCTTTCAGCGGATGGGCGCGAAGGTCACGATCGCCGGACCACCGACCTTGATCCCGCGCGGTTTCGAGGAGCTCGGCTGCGAGGTGCGCTACACGCTCGATGAGCTCCCGGGCGCCGACATCGTCTACGCGCTGCGCATGCAGCACGAGCGCATGAGCGAGACGTGGGTGCCATCGATGCGCGAGTACGCGAGCTGGTATCAGATCAACGCTCAGCGCCTCTCGCCGCAGCAGGTGCTGATGCACCCCGGGCCGGTCAACCGCGGCGTGGAGCTCTCAGGCGAGGTCGTCGACTCGCCTCAGGCTGTGATCACGGCCCAGGTGGAGGCCGGCGTGGTCGTGCGGATGGCCGTGCTGTATGAGCTGCTCGCCGCCAGCCGCGAGCCGCGCGCGGACGCTCACACTGCGGCCGCGGCCGATGCACCCGTGGCCGCTGCGGTGCGCGCGTGAGCACTGTTGAGCCGCTGCTTGCGGGACCGACCCCGCCCTGCGATCTGCTGCTGCGCGACGTCCACGTGCTCGACCCACGCGCCGGCATCGATCAGAACCTGGACGTGCGTATCGCGGGCGGGCGCATCGTCGAGCTCGCCGCGGCCGGCAGCATTGAGTTGCAGGAGGGGCAGGAGCTGATCGATGGTGCCGGGCGGCTCACCGCGATGCCCGCCTTCTTCGATCCGCATGTGCATCTGCGCACACCCGGGCACGAGCACAAGGAGGATCTCCAGAGCGGCACCCGCGCCGCCGCGGCGGGCGGCTTCGCTGGGGTGATAGCGATGCCGAACACCGACCCGGTGCTCGACTCCGCCCCGCTGTTGCGCTCGCTGCGCGACGCCGCCGCACGCGAGGCGCGCATACCCGTCGGCTTCCTACCAGCGATCACGCGCGGCCTGCAGGGCGAGCAGCTCAGCGAGATGGCCGAGCTGCGCGCCGAGGGGGCTCTTGGCTTCAGCGACGACGGTAAGCCTGTGCGCAGCGCCGGTATGTTGCGCAAGGCGCTGCAGTACCAGCGCCTGTGCGGCGGCGTGCTCGCGCTGCACGAGGAGGACCCGACGCTCTCCCGCGGTGGCGCGATGAACGAGGGTGCGGTCAGCGCCGCGCTTGGGATTGCCGGGATTCCCTCGATCGCCGAGTCCACGATGGTCGCCCGCGACGCCGCGCTCGCCGGCTATGAGCATGCACGCGTGCACTTTCAGCACCTCAGCTGCGCAGCATCCGTCGAGGCTGTGGCGCACGCCAAGGCCAAGGACTGGAGCGTCAGCGCGGAGGTCTCACCGCACCATCTGCTTCTCACCGAGGAGGACGTACGCGGTCTCGACACGAGCATGAAGATGCACCCGCCGCTCACGACCGAGACCGATCGCCAGGCATTGATCGCGGGACTGCACGACGGGACGCTCGATTGCGTCGCGACCGATCACGCGCCGCACGCACGCGATGAGAAGGAGGTGCCGTTCGAGCAGGCGCCGATGGGCACGACCGGTCTCGAGACCTCCTTTGCGGCGCTCTACACCGGGCTCGTGCTCCCCGGCGTGATCGCGCTGAGCTTGCTCGTCGAGCGGATGAGCGCCGGCGCCGCGCTGTTCGGCCTCCCCGCCCCGCTGCTGGCCGTGGGTGAGCCGGCGAACATCGCGATGGTCGATCTCGAGGCGGAGTGGGTGGCGGGGGAGCACGGTTGGGAGAGCCGCTCTGAGAACTGTTGCTTTGCCGGACGCCGACTGCGTGGCCGCGTGATGGCGACGATCGCCGCAGGTGCGCTCGCGCATCGCGACCGCTCGCTTACGATGGCGGGCGCGCGATGAGCCTGCTCTCCCGAGAGAACACCGCGCTCGTCGTGATCGACGTGCAGGAGAGCTTTCGTCCCTACGGCTCCTTCGCGGGTGTCGCCGAGGCGGCCGCGAAGCTCCTGCAGGCCGCTCGCATCCTGGATATCCCCGCGCTCGTCAGCGAGCAGTACCCCAAAGGCCTCGGCATGAGCGTGCCCGAGATCGGCCTGGAGGAGGAGCCCGTGATCGAGAAGAGCGTCTTCTCCGCGGCTCGCGCCGACGGCTTCGGCCTGAACGGTCGCACGCAGGCGATCGTCTGCGGCCTTGAGACGCACGTCTGCGTGAGCCAGACAGTGCACGACCTGCTCGGCCACGGTGTCGAAGTGCATGTCCCCGCCGATGCCGTCGGCTCGCGCCACGCCATCGACTACGAGCGAGGCCTGGAGCGCATGGAGCGCGCCGGCGCGATCGTCTCGACGGTCGAGTCGGCGCTGTTCGAGCTGCTCGAGCGCGCCGGTACCCCGGAGTTCAAGGCCGTCCAGAAACTTATCATCTGATGACTACGACGGGCTACGTGCTGCTGGAGGACGGGACGCGCTTCGACGGCGAGGTCTGCGGCGCCGACGGCCACGCCGTCGGCGAGGTGGTCTTCACGACCGGCATGTCGGGCTATCAGGAGTCGATGACCGACCCCTCCTTTGCAGGCCAGCTGATCACCTTCACCTATCCGCACATCGGCAACTACGGCGTCAGCGCCCAGGCGATGGAGTCAGAGCGCGTGTGGGCCCGGGCGGCGATCATGCGCGAGGCCTGCAATCGCGAGGACGCGCCCACCGCCGAGCGCGGCTGGCTGGATTGGCTGGCCGATTGTGGCGTGCGCGCGATCAGCGGCGTGGACACACGCGCGCTGGTGCTGCACATCCGCGAGGCCGGCGCGATGCGCGGCGGCGTCTTCCCCGACACGATCGACGAGCGCCAGGCGCGCGAGCTGATCGCTGCCGAGCCGCCGATGGCGGGGCAGGATCTCGCGCGCGTCGTGAGCCCGCGCGAGGTCACACACCACGGCAGCGGCGACGGCCCGCGGATCGCGATCCTCGACACGGGCATCAAGGCCTCGATGGTGCGCGAGCTCGTGCAGCGTGGCACGCGCGTCGCGCTTCACCCCTGCACGAGCTCGCCCGAGGAGCTGCTCGCCGAGGACCCCGACGCGGTGTTCCTCGCCAACGGCCCCGGCGATCCCGCGGCGCTCGACTACATCGTCGAGACGGTGCGCGCGATCGTCGGCGTCAAGCCCGTGTGGGGCATATGCCTCGGCCACCAGCTGCTCTGCCGGGCGGTGGGCCTTGAGACCTTCAAGCTGCCCTTCGGGCATCGCGGCGCCAACCACCCAGTGCGCGACCTGCAGAGCGGGCGCGTGGAGATCACCTCGCAGAACCACGGCTTCGCGGCGCTCGGGCCGGGCGGCGGGCGCACGATCGACAGCGACGAGCCGGTGCGCTGGGAAACCGACTTCGGTGCGGCGGCACTGTCGCACGTGAACCTCTATGACCGCACCGTCGAGGGTCTGGAGCTGCTCGACGTGCCCGGTGGCACCGTGCAGTATCACCCCGAGGCGGGCCCCGGTCCGCACGACAGCCTCTATCTCTTCGACCGTTTTCTGCGCGGTATCGCGCGATTGCCGCGGCGTAACGACATCGAGAAGATCCTGATCCTCGGCTCCGGGCCGATCGTGATCGGCCAGGCTGCCGAGTTCGACTACTCCGGCGTGCAGGCGTGCAAGGTGCTGCGCGAGGAGGGCTATGAGGTCGTGCTCGTCAACTCCAACCCGGCGACGATCATGACCGACCCGGAGTTCGCCGACGCGACCTACATCGAGCCGCTGCTGCCCGGTCCCGTCACGCAGGTGATCGAGCGCGAGCGCCCCGACGCGCTGCTCGGCACGCTCGGCGGGCAGACCGCGCTGAACCTCGCCAAGGCGCTGCACGACGACGGCACGCTCGAGCGCTTCGGCGTCGAGCTGATCGGCGCCAACTACGAGGCGATCGCCTGCGCCGAGGATCGCGACCTGTTCCGCGAGGCGATGGCCGAGGCCGGCCTGCGCATGCCGCGCAGCGTGATCGCGACGAGCATGGATGAGGCAGCCGGCGCGGTCGCCGAGCTCGGCCTGCCCTGCATCGTGCGTCCCGCGTTCACGCTCGGCGGGCGCGGCGGCGGGATCGCGCACACCCAGGCGGAGTTCGAGCAGATCGTCGCGCAGGGCATCGAGGCCTCGCCGATCGGGCAGGTGCTGATCGACGAGTCGGTGATCGGCTGGGGCGAGTTCGAGCTCGAGGTGATGCGCGACGGTGCCGACAACGTCGTGATCGTCTGCTCGATCGAGAACGTCGACCCGATGGGCGTGCACACCGGCGACTCGGTCACCGTCGCGCCGCAGCAGACGCTGACCGACCACCTCTATCAGCAGCTGCGCGACCAGGCGCTCACGGTGATCCGGGCCGTGGGTGTCGAGACGGGCGGCTCTAACGTCCAGTTCGCGGTCAACCCCGAGACCGAAGAGATCCTCGTGATCGAGATGAACCCGCGCGTCTCGCGCTCCTCCGCGCTCGCCTCCAAGGCGACCGGCTTCCCGATCGCGAAGATCGCCGCGCGGCTGGCCGTCGGCTACCGCCTCGATGAGATCGACAACGACATCACGGGCGTCACGCCCGCCTGCTTCGAGCCGACGATCGACTACGTCGTCGTGAAGTGGCCGCGCTTCGCCTTCGAGAAGTTCCCCGGCTCAGATCCCGACGCTCTCCACGCACATGAAGTCCGTCGGTGAGGCGATGGCGATCGGGCGCACCTTCGGGCAGGCCTTCGCCAAGGCGCTGCGCTCGCGCGAGCTCGACAAGCCACCGTGTCTCGAAGAGGTGAGCGAGCAGGAGCTGCTCGACAGCCTGCGAGCGGCCCGGCCCGGCCCGCTTCGAGACGGTGCTCGAGCTGTTCGGCCGCGGCCTCGAGATCGAGCCGATCCACGAGCGCACGCGCATCGACCCGTGGTTCCTGCGCGAGCTGCGCGCGCTCGCGCTCGACCCGCAGGCGCCGTTCGCGGGCGAGCGCGTGTTTCGCTCGGTGGACACCTGCGCGGCGGAGTTCCCGGCGCGCACGCCCTACTACTACTCCGGCTGGGAGCGCAAGGGCCAGGGCGAGGTGCGCCGCGGCGAGCGCGAGTCGGTCGTGATCCTCGGCTCCGGCCCCAACCGCATCGGCCAGGGCATCGAGTTCGACTACTGCTGCGTGCACGCCGCGATGACCGTGCGCGAGTCCGGTCGCGACGCGGTGATGGTCAACTGCAACCCCGAGACCGTCTCGACCGACTACGACACCTCCGATCGCCTGTACTTCGAGCCGCTGACGCTCGAGGACGTGCTTGGCCGTGGTCGAGGTCGAGCAGCCGCTCGGCGTGATCGTGCAGTTCGGCGGACAGACGCCGCTGCGACTCGCCGCCGAGCTCGAGCGCGCGGGCGTGCCGCTGCTCGGCACGAGCGTCGAGGCGATCGACCTCGCCGAGGACCGCGGTCGCTTCGGTGCGCTGCTCGAGCGCCTCGGCTACAAGGCGCCGCCCTACGCCACCGCGAGCTCCGTGGCGGAGGCGCTCGCCTGCGCCGCGCAGGTCGGCTTCCCGCTGCTCGTGCGCCCCTCCTACGTGCTCGGCGGACGCGCGATGGAGATCGTCTACTCACCCGAGGGACTGGCCGACTACCTGCGTCGCGAGGCCGGCGAGGGTGGCGATATTTATTTGGATCGCTTCCTGGAGAACGCGGCTGAGGTCGATGTTGACGCACTCTGTGACGGCAACGAGGTCTGGATCGGCGGGATCATGCAGCACGTCGAGGAGGCCGGCGTGCACTCCGGCGACAGCGCCTGCGTGCTGCCGCCGCACTCGCTCGGCGAGGAGATGCTCGAGCAGATTCGCGCGGCAACCCGCGAGATCGCGCTCGCGATCGGCGTCGTCGGGCTGATCAACGTCCAGTACGCCGTCCACGCCGGCGAGCTGTATGTGATCGAGGCCAACCCGCGCGCTTCGCGGACGGTGCCGTTCGTCTCCAAGGCGATCGGCCTGCCGCTGGCGAAGCTCGCCTGCCGGATCATGCTCGGCGAGTCGATCGCCGCGCTCGAGCTGCCACAGGAGCGCCAGGGCCTGGGCTTCGGCGATCACGTCTCGGTCAAGGAGGCGGTGCTGCCGTTCGACCGCTTCGAGGGCTCCGATGCCGCTGCTCGGACCCGAGATGCGCTCGACGGGCGAGGTGATGGGCATCGCGCGCGACTTCCCGACAGCCTTCGCCAAGGCGCAGGCTGCCGCCGGCGTGCCGCTGCCGAGCGCCGGTACGGTGTTCATCACGGTCACCGACTCCGACAAGGCAGGTGCCTTCTTCGTCGCGAGCAGCCTGCACGAATGCGGCTTTCGGATCGTCGCCACGCACGGTACGGCCGAGGCGATCTCACGCATGGGGGTGCCCGTCCAGGGCCTCAACAAGATCGCCGAGGGCTCTCCGCACGTGCTCGACTGGATCGAGCGCGGCGACGTCGACCTGGTGGTCAACACACCGACCGGCGTCGGTGCGCGCACCGACGGCTATGAGATCCGGCGCGCCGCGGTCAGCCACGGCATCCCCTGTCTGACGACGCTCGCCGCCGGCATCTCCGCCGCGCGCGCGATCGCCCGTGCGCAGCGCGACGGCGAGCCCGAGGTGCTCTGCCTGCAGGAGCTGCACGGCACGCGGTGCGCGCTGCGCGGCGACCCTCGCCAAGCCCTGACGGGGCCGGCGTGGCGTGAGCGAGGCACCCTTCGGCCGTCGTCTGGCGAAGGTCCGCGCGGTCGATGTGCTCGGCGCCTACCGTGTGCTGCGCGTCGCCGACGACGGCCCACGCGCTGCACCCGGACAGTTCGCGATGCTGGCCGCGGCCGAGGACTGGGGGGGAGACGGCGAGCAGCGCCCGTTTTTGCCGCGCGCCTTCTCGATCGCGCGCCACAGCGATGAGGAGACCCACTTCCTGCTGGAGGACGTCGGGCCCGGCACGCGACGGCTTTGCGAGCTCGAGCCGGGCGATGGACTGTGGCTCACCGGCCCGCTCGGTCGCGGCTTCAGCGGACCGGCCGAGGGGCGCCGGGCGATCCTGCTCGGTGGTGGTGTCGGGATCGCCCCGCTTGCGATCCTCCAGGACTCGCTCGGCGCCGAGCACACAACCGTCCTGCTCGGCTTTCGCGACGCCGCGCGGACCGCGGGAGCAGAGCTGCTGAGCGACGCGCGTGTGGCCAGCGACGACGGCTCGAGCGGGCACCACGGCCTCGTCACCGACCTGCTGGCGGAGGAGCTCGAGCGTGACGCGCACGCCGTCGTCTATGCGTGTGGGCCTGCCGGGATGCTCGAGGGCGTGCGCGCGATCTGCGCCGAGCGCGAGGTCCCCGCGCAGCTCGCGCTGGAGGCGGGAATGGCCTGCGGCTTCGGCGCCTGCTTCGGCTGTGTCGTGCCGCGCCGCGGCGGCGGCTACCTGCGCGTCTGCGTCGACGGTCCGGTGATCGACGCCGCCGAGCTCGCGCACGTCGACGCGCACGCGGGCGCCCCCGCATGAGCGTCAGCTTCTGCGGGCTCGAGCTTGCACATCCGATCGTCAACGGCTCGGGGACCTTCGACGCGATCGCCGCGCGCCGGGCCTTTGGTGAGGCGTCTATCGGCGACTTCCCCTTCGCCGCCTACGTCTCAAAGACGATCACCTTGGAGCCACGCGACGGCAACGCGCCGCCGCGGCTGTGGGAGTCCGCGGCGGGGATGATCAACTCGATCGGCCTGCCCAACAAAGGCCTTGAGGGTTATCTGCGCGAGGATCTACCGCAGCTCGCCGCGATCTGCGCCGAGCGTGGCGGCGGCGCTCGGTAGAGCACCAGCGCTGATCACTAACGTGATGGGCGCGAGCGCCGAGGAGATCGCGCGCCTGCTCGAGGCCTGCGACGGGCGCGAGGAGATCGCGGCACTCGAGCTCAACGTGTCCTGCCCGAACGTCAAGACGGGCCTCGACATCGGCGCCGACCCGCGCCAGCTCGAGGATGTCGTGCGCGCGGTACGCCCGCGCACGCGCAAGCCGCTGATCGTCAAGCTCACCCCGAACACGGCCGACGTCGCGCTATGCGCGCAGGCCGCCGAGCAGGGGGGCGCGGACGCGGTCTCCTTGATCAACACGCTGCGCGCCACGGCCCTCGCGCCGGCGCGAGGCTCAGAGCGCCGCAATCCCTGGCTGGGGGGCGGCACCGGCGGCCTTTCCGGACCAGCGATACGCGCCGTCGCGCTCGCCCAGGTAGCGGCGGTCGCAGAGCGTGTGGCGATCCCCGTGATCGGCATGGGCGGGGTACGCAACGCCGGCGATGCACGCGATCTGATCGACGTTGGCGCGAGCCTCGTCGCAGTCGGCACCGAGAGCTTTCGTGATCCCGCGGTGGCTGCGCAGATCGCCCGCGAGCTGGCGCTATAGGCACCGTCGAAAACCCCTGCAAACGCCACCGCGGACCATAAACAAACCTCGACGCATCTATACCTCAAGTTGAGCTAGAGATGAATTGGGGACATTTTCTTGATCGACCGCCGCTGGTGTGTAGACTCGCCGCCCATGGCGACGGCGACCGGCACGACGTCCTCGAGCACCTCGACGGCCCCTGAGCGGTCGCTCAATCAGCGTATGGATGCGCTCGCGAGGGCAAACCAGATACGTATCCAGCGTGCGCAGCTCAAGCGCGACCTGAAGTCAGGTCGCCGCTCGATCCACTCGCTGCTGCTGGAGCCGCCCGAGTACGTCGAGACCGCCAAGGTCTTCGACATGCTGCTCGCCGTGCCGAAGTACGGCCGCGTGAAGGTCAACAAGATCCTGGTGCACTGCCGGATCGCGCCGAGCAAGACGATCGGCGGCCTCTCCGAGCGCCAGCGCTCGGAGCTGATCTCGCTGCTGCATCACTAGACGCCAACGCTGGCCCTAGCGTCACGGGCGTGGCGCGCGTATTCGTGATCACCGGGCCCTCGGGGGTCGGCAAGGGCACGCTGATCCGCGGGCTGATGGAGCGTGTGCCCGCAGCTCGAGCTGTCCGTCTCGGCGACGACACGCGCACCGCGGCCCGGCGAGCACGACGGCGTCGACTACCACTTCCTCACCCGCACCGAGTTCAACACGAAGGTCAACGCGGGCGAGTTCGTCGAGCACGCCGACTACGCGGGACGCAGCTACGGCACGCTGCGCTCAGAGCTCGAGAGTCGCGTTCGCGCCGGCGTGCCAGTTGTGCTCGAGATCGAGGTGCAGGGCGCGCGCCAGGTCCGCGCGGCGATGCCCGAGGCGGTCCAGGTCTTCATCGCGCCGCCGTCGCTGCACGCGCTGCGCACGCGCCTCGTCGGTCGCGGGACAGACGACCACGAGGAGGTCGAGCGGCGGCTGACGGTCGCCGAGCACGAGCTGAAAGCCCAGCCGGAGTTCGCGCACGTCGTGATCAACGACCGCCTCGACGAGGCCCTCGAACAGCTGACGACGATCGTCACCGGCGAGCTCGACTGACCCGCGCCGAAGGCCAAGCGCGCCCGCCGACTACACTGCATGGTCCACAAGGAAAGGCAAAGCACCCGTGATCTCTCCCCGCATCGACCGCCTGCTCGAGCAGGTCGACTCAAACTACGCCGGCGTGATCGTCGCCGCCAAGCGCGCCCGACAGATCAACAGCTACTACCACAACCTTGGCGAGGGCACCTTCGATGAGTTCCCGCCGCCGATGATCGAAACGGCGTCGAAAAACTACCTCACGATTGCCCTTGAGGAGGTAGCCGGGGGTAAGATGAAGTACCACTACCGCTAGCCAGGGCGACTGCTGAGCGGCGTGAGGCGGCGTCCTCGGTCGCTCGCGTGCTGGCCGATCGGCGATCCCGTCGATCGACGATCGGCACGCCACGCTCCCTGCGTCCTTGCCTCACTTGCTCATCAGCCGCCCTGGCGGGCAAGCTGGGCCGACTAGAGCGCGAGGTCACAACCACCGGCAGACCCGCAATACCCGCGCCACCGCTTGCCTGTGCAGTCGCGCCGCTCTACAACCTGAGTTATGTCTCGCATCCTGCTCGGCGTCAGCGGCGGCATTGCCGCCTATAAGGCGCTTGAGTTCGTGCGCCTGGCGACAGGGGCTGGGCATGCCGTGCGGGTCGTGCAGACGCCTACCAGCCGGCGCTTCGTGGGGGAGGCGTCGTTCGCTGCGTTGAGCGGCGCGCCGGTGCTGATCAGCGAGTTCCAACGCGATCCCGCGCGCGGGGCCTTTCCCGACCAGCAGCCCCCAAGCCACGATCCGCTCAGCCACCTCGAGCTCGTCGCCAACGCCGATCTCTTCTTGATCGCGCCGGCCTCGGCCAACACGATCGCGAAGCTCGCCAATGGGCTGGCCGACAACCTACTGAGCAGCTGCGCGCTCGCCGCCACGTGTCCCGTGGTGCTCGCGCCGGCGATGAACAACCACATGTACGAGCACCCGGCGACCGCCGCGAACCTGCGCACGCTCACCGAGCGAGGCGTGCGCATCGTCGCGCCCGGTGTCGGGCGGCTGGCCTCCAAGGATGAGCAGGGGATCGGGCGTCTCGCCGAGCCCGCCCAGCTGCTCGAGGCGTGCGAGGCGGTGCTCGCAGAGCGCGCCGACACCGCTCGCGCCGCGACGCCGCAAGGCGGGATGGCAGGACTGCGCGTGTTGATAACGGCCGGTGGTACGCGCGAGCCGATCGACAGCGTGCGCTTTATCGGCAACAGCTCCTCCGGTCGTATGGGCTTCGCGCTCGCGCAGGCCGCACACCGCCGCGGCGCCGTGGTTACGCTCGTGGCGGCAAACGTGGCGCTGGATGCACCCGCGGGGGTGGAGCGCCGCGACGTCTCCAGCGCCGCCGAGCTCAAGGCGGTCTGCGAGGCGGTCTTTCCCGAGTGCGACGTGCTGCTGATGGCTGCCGCGGTCGCCGACTTCACGCCCGCGGAGCCCGCCAACGGCAAGATCAAGAAGGCCGCGCGCGAGCGGTTGGAGATCGCGCTGAAGCCGACGGCCGATGTGCTGCGCGGTCTCGGCGCGAGACGTCGCGCGGGGCAGACGCTCGTGGGCTTCGCCGCCGAGCACGGCGCGGACGCGGTCGAGATCGCCGGCGAAAAGCTCCCCGGAAAGGCACTCGATGCGCTCGTCGTCAACGACATCTCGCGTGCCGACATCGGTTTCGACGTCGACGCCAACGAGGTCACGATCCTCTCCGTCGGCGAGGCAGGAGAGATCGCTCGCCGCGAGGTGGCACGCACGAGCAAGGCAGAGATTGCGGAGGCGATCCTCGATGCCGTCGAAGGGCTCCGCGCGAGAGGATAAAATGGCAGCTCATGGAGAGCGTTTACGACCTGTATCAGCGGGGTTGTGAGCTGCTCGATCACGGCGACCATGAGGCCGCGATCGTGCCCTTGAGCAAAGCCCGCGATCTCGAGCCCGACAAGGCCTCGATCCGCGAGGCGCTCGGTCGCGCGATGTTCCATGCGCAGCGCTACGAGGCCGCCGCCACGGAGTTCGGGGCAGTCGCCTCGGGGGCACCGACGAACGACTACGCGCTGTTCTGTCTGGGGCGCTCGATGCAGCTGCTCGGGCGCCACCACGAGGCCTGCAAGCCACTCGCGCTGGCCTGCTCGCTGCGTCCCGAGCGCGCCGATTACAGGCGCTACCGCGATCGTGCCCGGCGCGACGCCGAACGCGGCTGAGACGCATATGCGCGACCCCGCCAATGCTATGCTCGATTGACAGCTTTCGACCGGTGAGTTGGGCCGGTAGCAGTACCGAGAGTGGGCGCCCGCCCGCTTTTTTTGCGTAAGGAGTGAGTTTTGAGCCCGCTGCAGAGTGAAATCGAGAAGCGTCTAGCCGACACCCAGCCCGATATCGAGGTGCTCCTCGCTGAGGTGCTGGGCGGGCGCTGTCTGCGCGTCTTCATCGACCATCCCGAGGGCGTCACGCTTGAGATGTGCGAGCGCGTCACCGCCGAGCTGAACGATCTGCGTGAGCGCTACTCGCTCGAGGTCTCCTCGCCCGGCAGTGAGCGTCCGCTGACCAAGCCCGCCCACTTCCGCCGCTTCGTCGGGCGTCGCGCGCGGGTGCGCGCACGTCGTCCGCTGTCGATCGGCGAGCCCGCGAGCGAGCGCCGTGCGGCGAGCAGTTTCACGGGTGAGCTCGTGGGAGCTTCAGAGGATGAGGTCACCTTGGCCGCCGACGGGGGCGTCATCGCGATTCCCTATTCGGAGATTCGTCGTTCGAACCTGATCGAGGAGTAGAGCTATGTCACGCGAAATCCTTGAGGCGATGCACGCGCTTGCGCGCGAGAAGGGGATCGAGCCCGAGAAGCTGATGATCGCGCTCGAGGACGCGCTCCTCTCCGCCTACAAGAAGCAGCCCGACTCGGCCAAGTACGCACGCGTGGAGATGGACCGCGAGACGGCCGACTTCCGCGTCATCGAACTGATCATTCCCGAGCGTCTTGAGGCGCACCTGATCGTCGAGACAATCGACGAGGGCACGACCGTCGACCCCGAGACCGGTGAGATGCGCGAACCCGAGGAACCGGAAATCGACCCCGCGAAGTTCGCCGAATATCGCGACCAGATCGACGAGCGCGATGTTACGCCCGACGACTTCGGGCGGATCGCCGCGCAGACCGCCAAGCAGGTGATCCTGCAGCGCATCCGCGAGGCCGAGCGCGACATGATGTACGAGGAGTACCGCGACCGTGTCGGCGAGCTGATCACGGGCATCGTGCAGCAGTCAGACTCGCGCTACACGCTCGTGCAGCTGCGCGAACGCGTCGAGGCCCTGCTGCCCAAGTCCGAGCAGGTCGAGGGCGAGCGCTACGACCATTCGCAGCGCATCAAGGCCGTCATCAAGGAGGTCTCACCCTCCACGAAGGGCCCTGCGATCATCGTCTCGCGGCGCGACCCCGAGCTGATCAAGAAGCTGTTCGAGCTGGAGGTCCCGGAGATCGCCGACGGTCTCGTGGAGATCGCCAACGTCGCCCGCGAGCCCGGCTACCGCTCGAAGATCGCGGTTATCTCGCACACCGATGGCGTCGACCCGGTCGGCGCCTGCGTCGGCCCGCGCGGATCGCGCGTGCGCATGGTCGTCTCCGAGCTGCGCGGGGAGAAGATCGACATCATCCCCTTCAACGACGAGCCCGCACGCTTCGTCGCCAAGGCGCTCTCGCCGGCGCGCGTGCGCGAGGTGCTCGTCGACGACGAGGCCAAGCAGGCAACCGTGATCGTGCCCGACGACCAGCTCTCGCTGGCGATCGGACGCGAGGGTCAGAACGCGCGCCTGGCGGCGCGCCTGACGGGCTGGCGCGTGGACATCCGCTCGGAGACCGAGTTCGCCGCCGAGGAGGCCGAGCACGGCTACGAGGAGGAGGAGGTCCAGGGTCGCTGCGCCGCCGTCCTCTCAAACGGTCGACGTTGTCCGAACGCCTCGCTGCCCAACTCCCGCTACTGCGGCCTGGACTCACACCAGGCGCTCGCGAACATCGATAGCGACAACGTCGCGGACCTCGCCTCCGAGGATGGCGAGCAGGACCCCGGCGCGGCCGATGAGGGTGCGCAGAAGGCTGTCGCGGTCGAGTCGCTGGAGCCGCAGGAGGCGCTGCTCGCCGAGGGCGGCGAGCTCCCGGGTCAGCAGCTGCCGCCGGCGGCCGGGGAGCAGGCAACATAGCGGCGCACGTGCCGCTGCGCCGCTGCGTTGGCTGTGGTCGGAGCGCCCCGAAGGCAGAGCTGATGCGGATCGCGATCGCGCGCGCGGGCGATGCGCCGCGGGCGCGTGCTGTCTGCGATCACGCTTACCGCCTGCCGGGACGCGGCGCCTACCTCTGCCGCGACGAGCAGCGCGAGCTGCCCGCGGCCGAGTGCCTCGAGCGCGCGATCAAGCGCGGCGGGATCGCATCGCGCACTGCGCTCGGCTGTCTCGCTCGACCCCAAGCTCGTAGAATCGGTTAGTCGATGAGCAAGAAGCGCGTACACGAAATCGCAAAGGAGCACGGCCTCTCGAGCAAGGAGCTACTCGAGAAGCTCAAGGCTGCCGGCGTCGAGGCGAAGGTCGCCGCGTCCTCGGTCGAGGAGTCCGCCGCGTTGAAGGCGCTCGCCGGCACCGCACCAAGCGCCAACGGCGCGCCGCCTGGCGCCCCGGCAGCAAAGAGCGCCGCCCCTACAGCGGAGACCGCTGCCCCGGCAACAAAGGCCGCCGCGCCTACGCCGAGCGCGCCGACGGGCGCCGCCGCTTCGGCCGCCGCACCGGCGTCGCCGGCCGCACCAAGCGCCGGATCGCCGTCGCCCACGCCGGCGGGCGCACCTACGCCTACAGTCGCCGGCCCCGGTGGGGCACCCGCCGCCGCGACGAGTCCCGCCGCGGCAGCAGCCGCTGCCGCGGCCGCCGAGCGCGTGCGTCCCACGCGCGACTCGCGCACCGGCGAGCGCACACCGGGAGACATCGGCCCCGGCGGACGACGCCGCGTCGTGATCGACTCGCAGGCCTCCCGCCGCCAGCAGGGCGGCCCCTCAAACCAGCCCCAGCGCCGCCCGCGTCGCGGACGCCGACGCCGCGGCACCTACGACGAGACGATCGCGCCGATCGACAACTCCGCGATGGAGGCCACGGACCTCACGCGCGTCAACTCGGGCTCGACAGTCAAGGACATCGCCGAGTACCTCGGCGTTGCCGTTCCCGAGGTGATCAAGAAGCTGATGTCGCTCGGGGAGATGGCGACGCTCACGCAGACGCTCTCCGACGACGCGATCCAGGTGCTCGCGGACGAGTTCGAGAAGAAGATCGAGATCGTCCACGCAGCCGACGACGTCGAAGTCGAGCCGGTCTTCGAGGACGCCGAGGAGGACCTGATCGAGCGCCCGCCCGTGGTCACGATCATGGGCCACGTCGATCACGGCAAGACCTCGCTGCTCGACGCGATCCGCGAGACCGAGGTCGTCGCCGGCGAGGCGGGCGGCATCACGCAGCACATCGGCGCCTACCAGGTTCGCCACGCGGGCAAGGAGATCACCTTCCTCGACACGCCCGGCCACGAGGCCTTCACCGCGATGCGTGCGCGTGGCGCGCGCGTCACCGACCTTGCCGTGATCGTGGTCGCCGCCGACGACGGCGTCAAGCCGCAGACCGAGGAGGCGATCGACCACGCGAAGGCCGCCGAAGTGCCGATCATCGTCGCGGTCAACAAGATCGACAAGGAGGGCGCGCAGCCCGAGCGTGTGCGCACCGAGATGACCCAGCACGGCCTGCAGCCCGCGGAGTGGGGCGGGGAGATCGAGTTCGTCGACGTCAGCGCCAAGACGCGCGAGGGGCTCGACACGCTGCTGGAGACGATCCAGGTCGTCACCGACCTCGAGGAGCTGAAGGCCAACGCCGGCGCGGAGGCCTCCGGCACGGTGATCGAGTCCAAGCTCGACCCCGGACGCGGCCCCGTCGTCACGGTCCTGATCCAGCGCGGCACGCTGCGCGTCGGCGACGCGCTCGTCGCCGGGGCGCACTTCGGGCGGGTGCGCGCGATGCACGACTTCACGGGCAACAAGATGAAGCGCGCGATGCCCGGGCAGCCCGTCGAGGTACTCGGCTTCGACGGCGTTCCCGAGGCCGGTGAGCTCGTGCGCGTGGTCGAGAACGAGCGCCGCGCACGCCAGCTCGCGGGCGAGCGCGCGAACCGCCTGAAGACCGAGATGCTCGCGCGTCGTTCCGGCCGCAAGGTCTCGCTCGAGGACGTCTTCAAGCTCGCCCAGGAGGGCACCGTCAAGGAGCTCGGGCTCGTCGTCAAGGCCGACGTCGCCGGTTCGCTTGAGGCGATCGAGGACGAGATCGCCAAGCTGCCCCAGCAGGAGGTCAAGGTCAACATCATCCACCGCGGCGTCGGTGGGATCAACGAGTCCGACGTGATGCTCGCCTCGGCCTCGGAGGGCGTGATCCTCGCCTTCAACGTGCGCCCGGTCGGCGACGCGCGCCAGATCGCCGACCGCGAGGGCGTGGAGATCCGCTCCTACGCGGTCATCTACCGCGCGATCGAGGAGCTGCGCGCGGCGATGCAGGGCATGCTCGAGCCCGCCGAGGTCGAGACGCCGCTCGGGCAGGCCGAGGTGCGCCAGCTCTTCAAAGCCTCGCGGATCGGGACGATCGCGGGCTCCTTCGTCACCGAGGGCAAGGTCACGCGCGGCGCTCGTGTGCGGATCGTGCGCGAGGGCACCGTCATCTACGACACGACGATCGACAGTCTGCGCCGCTTCAACGATGACGTACGCGAGGTCGCAAGCGGCTTCGAGTGCGGGATCGTGATCACGAACTTCCAGGATCTCCGCGAGGGCGATGTGCTCGAGACCTATGAGACACGGCAGGTGGAGCGCGAGCTGTCCTCCTGAGCATTTCCTCACGTGGCAGGGACGCGAGGCCGGGCAGGGAATTGGAGGAATAGGATGAGCACAGGACGTATGCGTCGGGTCGATGAGGCGGTTCGTCAGGTGATCGGTGATGCAGTTGCAGGCGATCTGAAGGACCCACGAGTGGGATTCGTGACAGTGACCGATGTCAGGACAAGCGCAGACCTGCGCCATCGCGTGTGTACGTGAGCGTGCTCGGCCGCTCGGGCGAGCCCTCCGAACCAGAGCCGAACGCGAGACGACGCTCGAGGGCCTGCGCAGCGCCCACGGCTTCCTGCAGGCGCGGCTCGCGGGCGAGCTGCGCTTGAAGCGCACGCCGACGCTCGAGTTCGTCTACGACGAGACGACCGACCGCGCGCTGCGCGTCGATGAGCTGATCGCACAGGAGGAGCCCTCGTGAGCGCGGCCACACAGCTGGCAACCCGCGAGCTCGTGCTCGAGCACCTACGCGACGGACGAGCGCTTCGTGCTCGCCACGCACGAGAACCCCGACGGCGACGCGCTCGGCTCGCTCGTCGCCATGCAGGGACTGCTGAGCGCGCTCGGCAAGGACACCGCGATGTTCATCTCGCCCGCACGACCTGCCGCTGCCGAACGAGTACAGGCGCTTCGCGCTCGACGGTCTGATCTCCGAGCCGCCGCAGGACATCGCCGAGCGCACCGTCGTGTTTCTCGACTGCGGCAACATCGACCGCAACTCCGCGAGCGTGCTGCGCGACGGGCGCACACCTGCTGAACATCGACCATCACCACGACAACACGCTGTTCGGCACGCTCAACTACGTCGTGCCCGATGCTTCCTGCACGGCGGAGATCGTCTGGGATCTGATGCACGGTCTCGGTCTCAGCGCGACGTCCGTCCGTGGCCGAGGCGCTCTACATCGGCTTGATCACCGACACCGGGCGCTTCATGTATGAGAACACCGGGCCACGCGCTCACCTGATGGCCGCTGAGCTGCTCGAAGCCGGAGTCGATGTCGCCGCAGGTCAACCGTCGCCTGTATGAGGACATGCCGAGCGAGAAGCTCGCGCTGCTCGGGCTCGCGCTCGGGCAGATGCAGCGCTATCGACGCCGGCGAGCTGACGATGGTCGCGCTGAGCGCCGCGGACTTCGAGCGCGCCGCAGCCGAGGAGAGCCACTCCGAGGGCATCATCGACCAGCTGCGCGCGCTGCACGGCACGAAGGTCGCGGCGCTCGTGCGCGAGCTCTCAAGCGGCGAGCGCAAGGGCCAGCACAAAGTCTCGCTGCGCGCGACCGACGACGACGTCGACGTCTCGATCATCGCCCGCGCCCAGGGCGGCGGCGGTCACCGTCGCGCGGCCGGCTTCTCCACGACGCTCGCGCGGCGAGGAGCTCATCGAGTTCCTGCGCGGCGCGATCGCCGCGCAGCTGCACCCGAGCACCGACGGCAACGCCGCCGCGACGGTCGCCTGAGTGCTCCGCGCCCCGCGCGGCGGGCATCGAGGGCGTGCTTGCTGATCGACAAGCCGGCCGGCATGAGCTCCCACGACGTCGTCGCCGCGGTGCGCCGCTCGCTCGGCGGCGTCAAGGCCGGGCACGCGGGCACGCTCGACCCGTTCGCCACGGGCCTGTTGCTGGTGCTGCTCGGGCGCGCGACCAAAGCCCAGAAAGCGCTGATGGAGCTGCCGAAGCGCTATGAGACCGTGGCGCGTCTCGGCGCACGCTCGAGCACCGGCGACACCGAGGGCGAGATCACCGAGACCGGGCCGCCTGCCCGCCGACCCGCCGCCGCTGCCCACGGGCGAGATCCGCCAGCGCCCGCCGACGCACTCGGCGATCAAGATCGGCGGCGAGCGCGCCTACAAGCGCGCCCGCCGCGGCGAGAGCTTCGAGATGCCCGAGCGGATCGTGACCGTCTCGCGCTTCGAGCAGCTCTGGCGCGAGCCCGGCGTCGAGGGCGACCCGACGCATCCGCCGCGCGCCGCGTTCGTGATCGAGTGCGGCTCCGGCACCTACGTGCGCTCGCTGATCGCCGATCTCGACGACGCCTACTGCCTGACGCTGCAGGCGCACCGCGATCGGGCCGTTCGAGGTCGAGGACGCCGCGACGCTACCGCCGCGCGGCAAGCCGTGGCTCGATGCGCCGGTGCTCGCGCTCGAGCGCGCGCTCGAGCTGGCGCGGCACTAGGCTCTCTGTCCGTGAACGTGACTCGCCTGCCCGAAGTCGAGCCCCGCGTGCGCAGCGTCGCCGTCGGCACCTTCGACGGCGTGCACCTCGGCCACCGCGAGGTCATCGCGGGCGCCGACAGCGTGCTCACGCTTCGAGCCCCATCCCGTCTCGGTGGTCGCGCCGCAGCACACGCCGAAGCTGCTGACGACGCTCGAGCGCAAGGCCGAGCTGCTCGCCGAGCTGGGTGTCCAGGAGCTGATCGTGATCCCCTTCGACGCCGAGTTCGCCCAGCGCTCCGCCGCGGAGTTCGTCGACGACGTGCTCGTCGGCGCGCTCGGTGCCCGTCAGGTCGCGATCGGCGAGAACTTCCGCTTCGGGCACAAGGCTCAGGGCGATCCCGGCCTGCTGCTCGCCGATGAGCGCTTCACGACCGTCGTGCACCCGCTGCTGGAGGTCGATGGCGAGATCGTCTCCTCCAGCCACATTCGCGGTCTCGTGCTGGCCGGGGAGATCGCGGAGGCCAACCGTCTGCTCGGTGCGGGCTTCCAGCTCTCCGGCGTCGTTGCCCACGGCGACAAGCGCGGTCGCGAGCTGGGCTTCCCGACCGCCAACCTCGTGCCCGAGGAGGCGCTCGTGTGCCCCGGCCACGGCGTCTATGCCTGCTTGGCCTATGAGGACACCGCTCGTCCCCGCCCGGCGGCCGTCAGCATCGGCGTGCGCCCGACCTTCGAAACCGGGCGCGGCGAGCTGATCGAGGCATTCATTCTCGACTTCGACGGGCGATATCTACGGCCAGACGCTGCGTCTCGAGTTCATCGCGCGGCTGCGCGGCGAGCGTCGCTTCGAGGATCCCGCCGCGCTGATCGAGCAGATGCACCGCGACGTTCAGCGCACGCGCGAGCTCACCGCGGCGCTCTGAGGCCCGCAGCGGTCTGCTACCGTGCCCGTCGATGTCAGCCATCACAACTGAGCGCAAGCGCGAGATCGCCTCGAAGTTCGGGGCCAACGAGCAGGACATGGGCTCCACCAAGGTGCAGATCGCGCTGCTGACCGAGCGCATCAACCACCTCACCGAGCACCTGCGCGAGCAGAGCAAAGACCACCACTCGCGTCGCGGGCTGTTGATGATGGTCGGCAAGCGTCGTCGCTTCCTGGACTACCTCCAGCGCCGCGACCTCGAGGGCTACCGCGCCCTCATCAAAGAGCTCGGCCTCCGCAAGTAGTTCGATGAGCGTCCTGGCCGCCGGGACGCCTGCGCCGAGCTTCACGCTCGCGCGTGCCGACAGCGAGAGCTTCAGCGAGCAGGACCTGCACGGTCGCACGACTGTCCTGGTCTTCTATCCGTTCGCCTTCAGCCCCGTCTGCACCGATCAGCTGCAGCTGTATGAGTCGCTGCTCGCCGAGCTGCGCGAACAGGGCAACGAGCTCTACGGCGTCTCCTGCGACTCGAGCTGGGCACAGTCGGCCTTCAAGGAGAAGCTCGGCGTCTCCAGCGAGCAGCTCTCGGACTTCGAGCCCAAGGGCGCGGCCTGCGCGCCTTCGGCGTGCTGCACGCGGGCGGCTTTGCCGCAGCGTGCGCTCGTCATCACCGGCCCCGACGGGGTCGTTCGCTGGAGCTACCAGGCCGACTCTCCGGGCGAGCTGCCGGGCGTCGAGTTGCTGCGCGAAGGCCTCGCGGCCGCGCTCCGCTAAGCTCCGTTCGTTCGGAATAAAGAGAAAAAGAAACGGACCGCCGACCGACGGGCGGAACAGGAAGGTAGTGAATATGAGTAGTGATGCTGTTACGCGGGTTTCCGCGGAGATAGCCGGTAGCGAGATCTCCTTTGAGACCGGCAGGATGGCCAAGCAGGCCTCCGGTGCGGTCGTCGTCCGCCAGGGCGACACGATGGTCCTTTGCACCGCCGTCGCCGGCAGCCTGCGCGACGTCGACTTCCTCCCGCTGACGGTGGACGTCGAGGAGCGCATGTACGCCGCCGGCAAAATTCCTGGCTCGTTCTTCAAGCGCGAGGGTCGCCCGGGCGAGAAGGGCACGCTCACCGCGCGCATGATCGACCGTCCGATCCGGCCGCTGTTCCCGAAGGAATGGCGCTATGACACGCAGCTGGTCGCGATCCCGCTCTCGATCGACCAGGTGCACCCCTACGACATCCTCGCGATGAACGGCGCCTCCACGGCGTTGATGATCTCCGACATCCCGCTGCCGACGCCCGTCGGTGCGGTGCGCATCGGCAAGATCGACGGCAACTTCGTCGTCAATCCCAACGAGGCAGACATGCTGCCGGACGCCGAGACCCCCTCGGACCTCGACCTGATCGTCGCCGGCACCGAGGAGGCGATCCTGATGGTCGAGGCGGGCGCCAACGAGATCCCCGAGGCGGAGATCCTCGACGCGCTCGACATCGCGCACGCCGAGATCAAGAAGCTCTGTGCGCTGCAGCGCGACCTCGCCGCCAAAGTCGGCAAGGAGAAGAAAATCTTCGAGGCGATCAAGGTCGATGAGGGCGTGCTCTCCGCGATCCGCGACTCGCACGGCTCCGAGCTCGACGCGGCCACCCAGGTCGAGGACAAGCTCGAGCGCCAGGACGCCACCAAGGCGGTCGAGACGGCGATCCTCGAGGCTCACGCTCCGGCCGCGCCGGAGGGTGCCTCCGAGGAGCAGCTCGTCGCGGCCAAGCAGAAGCGCGCGGCCGTGCAGATGGCTTTCGACAAGCTCGAGAAGTCGATCATCCGCGAGCGCATCGCGGTGCACAAGAAGCGCCCCGACGGGCGTGCCGAGAACGAGATCCGCGATATCTCGATCGAGGTCGGCGTGACCCCGAGGACGCACGGCTCGGCGCTGTTCACGCGCGGGCAGACGCAGGCGCTGAGCGTGGTGGCGATGGGCACCCTGAAGGAGGAGATGCGCATCGACACGCTGGGCCTTGAGACCAAAAAGTACTACTGGCACCACTACAACTTCCCGCCCTTCTCGGTCGGGGAAGCGGGCCGCATGGGTGGCGTCAAGCGCCGCGACATCGGTCACGGCGCGCTCGCCGAGCGGGCACTCGCGCCGATGGTGCCCTCGATCGAGGAGTTCCCTTACTCGATCCGCGTGGTCTCAGACATCCTCGAGTCCAACGGCTCATCCTCTATGGCTTCGGTCTGCGGCTCCTCGCTGTCGCTGATGGACGCGGGCGTGCCGATCAAGCGGCCGGTCGCGGGTATCGCGATGGGGCTGATCAAGGAGGGCGATGACTACATCGTCCTGACCGACATCGCGGGCGTCGAGGATCACCTGGGCGACATGGACTTCAAGGTCGCCGGCACCGAGCGTGGCATCACCGCGCTGCAGATGGACATCAAGATCACGGGAGTCACCTTTGAGATCCTGCGCGACGCGCTCGCCCAGGCCAAAGAGGCACGTACGTTCATCCTCGGCAAGATGGCCGACACGATCGGCACGCCGCGCGAGCAGCTCTCGCAGTTCGCGCCACGCATCCAGACGATCCAGATCGACCCCTCGCAGATCGGGCTGTTGATCGGCAAGGGCGGCGAAACGATCCGCGGGCTCTCCGAGGAGTTCGAATCGCAGATCGACGTCAACGACGACGGCCAGGTGCTGATCTACTCGGCCAACGGCGAGCTCGGCGACGCGCTCGTGGAGCGCGTGCGGATGATGATGAAGGAGGTCGAGGTCGGCGACGAGTACGCCGGCAAGGTCGTAAAGACCACGACCTTCGGCGCGTTCATCGAGCTCGCGAAGGGCACCGACGGCCTGCTGCACATCTCAAACGTCTCGCCAGGGCAGCGCGTGGAGGCCGTCGAGGATGTGCTGAACAAGGGCGATGAGATCAACGTGCGCGTGGTCGAGGTCGACCGCGAGCGCGGTCGCATCGGCCTGCGTCTCGCCGACGATCCGGATATCGCAGGCAAGTCTGTCGAGGAGCTCGCGGGCGTCGGCACCGGCGGCGGCGGAGGCGGCGGCAGCCGCGGACCGCGCGAGGGCGGCGGACGCAACGGACGCTCGGACCGTGGACCGCGTCGCAGCGACGAGCGTGGCTCAGGCCGCCCGCGTCACGGGCGTGAGCGCGATTGAGCCTGAGCGCCCGGTCATCTTGACGGCCGAGCATCGCATCACAAGGCTGGACTCCGGCGTCCGAGTTGCCACCGAGCGCGTGCCAAGCGTGCGCTCGGTGGCGCTCGGCTTCTGGATCGCGACCGGCTCGACGTCTGAGCTCGAGAGCCAGGCCGGCATCTCGCACCTGCTCGAGCATATGCTCTTCCGTGGCACCGAGCGCTACGGCTCGGAGGAGATCGACCAGATTTTCGACGCGATGGGCGCCGAGATCAACGCGGGCACCGACAAGGAAGCGACCTCGCTCTACACGCGCGTCCTGGACCGCCACCTCGATCACGCCTTCGACGTGATGAGCGACATGATCTGGCATCCGCGCTTCGGCGAGCTCGAGGCCGAGCGCGAGGTCGTGCTCGAGGAGATCGCGATGTATGAAGACGACCCGCAGGACCGCGTCTTCGACGTGCTCGGCAAGGCGATCTTCGGCTCACATCCGCTCGGCCGCGCGGTGATCGGCACGGCCGACGTGATCGCCTCCGTCGACCGTGAGCAACTCGCAGGCTTCCATGCCGCCCGCTACCAGCCCGCGAGCATCGTGATCGCGGCTGCGGGATCGGTTGATCACGACGCGCTCGTCGAGCTCGCCCGCGGCGTGGAGGTCGCGCGCGAGGCGAGCCTTGCGCTGAGCCCCGCCTCGGCGCCCTCGCCCACGGCGCCGAGCCCCGACCAACCGGACTTCAACCCGCGCGTGCGCTTCCTGGAGAAAGACACCGAGCAGTTCCACGTCTGCGTGGGCGGTAGGGGCCTCGCGCGCGACGACGAGCGCCGCTTTGCGCTGCGCGTCCTTGAAGGCGTGCTCGGTAGCACCTCATCCTCGCGCCTGTTTCAGGAGATACGCGAGCGCCGCGGTCTGGCCTACTCGGTCTTCTCCTACTCCAACCTCTATGCGAAGACGGGCGAGGTTGGGCTGTATGTCGGCACGCGGCCGGAGAACCTCGCGGAGGCGCTCGCGGTGCTCAGCAGCCAGCTCGAGCGCTGCGTGGAGGATCCCGCGAGCGAGGCCGAGCTGACCCGTTCACGCGAGAACCTCAAGGGTAGGCTCGTGCTCGGCCTTGAGTCCACAGGCGCGCGCATGAGCCGCCTCGGCGCTTCGCTCCTGAACGAGATGCCGATCCTCTCCGTTGATGAGATGATCGAACGCGTGGACTCCGTCGACATCGCGCAAGTGCGTGAGCTGGCTGCGGAGCTGTTCCAGTCCGAGCAGCTCTCGGTCGCCGGTGTCGGACCCGACGAGGCGCGCTTTCGCGCCGCGATCGAGCCGCTCGGCACCGCCGCCGAGCGCGACGTCGTGACGGAGGCCGCGCGGTGATCGCGGTAGCCGTCGCGGGTGCGGCCGGGCGCATGGGGCAGACCGTCTGTGAAGCGGTCGAGGGCGCGGATGACATGGAGCTCGTGGGCCGCGCCGACCCGCTGCTGGAGACGACGCTCGAGCAGGTGCTCGAGCGGGCAGATGTGGTCGTTGACTTCACGCGCCCGGACACCGCGCTCGCCAACGCGCTGGCCTGCGTGCACGCGGGCGTCCACGTCGTGATCGGCACGACGGGCTTCGATCCCGCGCCGCTCGCCGACGCGCAGCCCGCCGCGGGTCGTCCCCGGGCGAACGTGCTGATCGCGCCGAACTTCGCGATCGGCGCCGTGCTGATGATGCGCTTTGCGGTAGAGGCCGCCGGCTACATGCAGAAGGCTGAGATCATCGAGCTGCACCACGACGCGAAGATCGACGCCCCCAGCGGCACCGCCGCGCGCACCGCCGAGCTGATGGCGGCGGTCAGCGGTGGAGCGCCACCGCCGATCCACTCCGTGCGCCTGCCGGGGCTCGTCGCCAACCAGGAAGTGATCCTCGGTGATCTCGGCCAGACGCTCAGCATCCGTCACGAGACGATCGGGCGCGAGTCCTTCATGCCGGGCGTGCTGCTCGCGGTTCGCCGCGTCGCCACGCTCGAGAGCTCGCCCGTGGTTGGCCTTGAGAACGTGCTGTTCTGAATCGAGATGTGCGTGAGATACTGCATCCGATGAACGAGCTCGGCACAATTCTCACGGCGATCGTGACGCCGTTCGACGAGCGTGGGCGCGTCAACAAGGAGTCTTTCGTCGCGCTGATGCACCATCTCGCCGAGCACGGCTCAGACGGATTTGTCGTCGCCGGCACGACCGGCGAGGCCTCGACGCTGACCGACGAGGAACAGCTCGAGCTGATCGCGCTCGCCGTCACCGAGCGTCCCCCCGGCACGACGATCATCGCCGGCACGGGCACGAACGACACGCGCGAGGTGATCCATCTCACCGAGCGTGCCGGCGAGAGCGGCGTCGACGCGGTGCTCGTCGTCACCCCCTACTACAACAAGCCGAGCCCGCTCGGGCTCAAGCGCCATTACGAAGCCGTTGCTGCGGCCAGCTCGGTTCCGGTGCTGCTCTACAACGTCCCCGGGCGGACCGCGACGAACATGGCGCCCGAGCTGCTCGCCGAGCTCGCTCAGATCGACGGGATCACGGGCGTCAAGCAGGCAAACGGGCAGGAGTTGCAGCTGATCGATGGCCTTGATCTCTACGCCGGCGATGATGCGACGTTCGCGCGCACGCTCGACCTCGGTGGCGCCGGCGGCATCCTCGTGGCGAGTCACATAGTGGGAGACGAGATGCGCCGCATGGTCGAGGAACCCGAGCGCCGGGCGGAGATCGACGCCTCGCTGCGCGACGTCTATGAGACGCTGTTTTTGACCTCGAGCCCGACCTGCACGAAGGCGGCGCTCAACATGCTCGGCCACGGCGTTGGCGGCCTGCGCTTGCCGCTCGTGGAGGCCACCGGCGAGGAGACCGCTGTCGTACGCGCGATGCTCGAACGCCACGGACTGTTGACTGGCACCCCCGCGTGAGCTCGACCCTGCGCGTCCTGCCCCTCGGAGGGCTGGGAGAGATCGGCAAGAACATGACGGTGGTCGAGCAGGACGGTCGTATCGTCGTGGTCGATGTCGGCCTGCGCTTCCCGACGCCGGAGATGGTTGGCATCGATCTGGTGCTGCCCGACTTCGCCTACCTGCGCGAGCGTGCCGAGGACATAGAGGCGATCGTCATCACGCACGGGCACGAGGATCACCTAGGTGCGCTGCCGTGGGTACTGCGCGATCTCGGCGATCGCTTCCAGGCACCGGTCTATGGCGGTGCGCTGACGATCGCGATGGCGCGCTCGAAGCTCGACGAGCACAAGCTGCGCGACGTCGAGCTGAACGAGGTCGACCCGGGGGAGACCTTCGACTTGGGGCCCTTCTCGCTTGAGATGGTGCACATGACGCACTCGATCCCCGACTGCAGCGCGGTTGCGCTCGGCACCGAGCTCGGCACGGTGCTGATCACCGGCGATTACAAGTTCGACCAGACGCCCGTCGATGGGGCGCCCGCCGATGTCTCGCGGCTGGCAGAACTCGGCCGCGAGGGCGTGCTCTTGCTGTGTGGGGACTCCACGAACGTCGACCGCCCGGGCTTCTCGCCATCGGAGTCGGTCGTCGGTCCGCACCTCGAGGAGGTCTTCGCGCGCTGCGAGGGACGCATCGTCGTGACGAGCTTCGCCTCCAACATCCACCGCGTGCAGCAGGTCCTCGACGCGGCACACGCGCTCGATCGCAAGGTCGCGCTCGTCGGGCGCTCGATGCGCAAGAACGTCGGTATTGGACGCAACCTCGGACACATTGAGATCCCCGACGGGATGCTCGTCGGCGCGCGCGAGATCAACGACTTCCCCGACGAGCGCGTCGTGATCATCTCGACCGGCTCCCAGGGCGAGCCGCTCTCTGCGCTGCGGCGCATGGCCTATCGCGACCACCGTCAGGTCGAGCTTAAGAGCGGCGACACGGTGGTCTTCTCCGCGACGCCGATACCCGGCAACGAGCGTGCGGTCAACGAGACGATCGACCGCCTCTACCATGTCGGCTGTGATGTGATCACGCCCCGCGACGCGCCCGTGCACGCCTCCGGGCACGGTTATGCGGAGGAGGTCAAGCTGATGCTGAACCTCGTCAAGCCGCGTTACGTGATGCCTTTCCACGGCGACTTCAAGCGCCTGCGCCTGCACGCCCAGCTCGCCGAGGCGGTGGGGATCGAGCCCGAGGACATCTTCCAGGGCGACAATGGCCTGCCGCTCGACATCGACGCGCGCGGCGCGCGCTTTGGCGAGCGCGAGCACTCGGGCATGATCTTCGTCGACGGCGTCGAGATCGGAGACATGGCGGACGTCGCGCTGCGCGATCGGCGCATGCTCTCTGCCGACGGCATCTTCATCGTCGTCGTCACGATCGCCGGCGAGGACGGTAGCTCCGTCGCCGACCCCGAGGTGATCTTCCGCGGCGTGCCGTTCCTCGACCAGGCCGATGAGCTGCTCGAGGAGATTCGCAGCACCGTCGATGACTCGCTGCGCCACTCCGCGAGCGAGGAAATTCGCGAGGTGGACCTGATCCAGCAGGCCCTGCACGACGATCTCGCGAAGCTAGTCTACGATCGCCTCAAGCGCCGTCCGATGGTGCTGCCCGTCGTCGTTGAGGTCTGAGTAGCCGGGTAGGCGTACGACGAAGCGCGCGCCGGTGGCGTTCGCGCTACCTGCCGCGGCGGGATCCTCGAGCGTCACCGAGCCGCCGTGTGAGACCGCGACCGCGCTGACGATCGCGAGCCCAAGCCCGAAGGAGCCACCCGCATCGCCCGCGCCGCGCACGAAGCGCTCGAACAGCGTCGGCACGAGCTCCGGGGGGATGCCGGGGCCGTTGTCCTCGACGATCAGCTCGACCTGGCCGTCGGCGAGCGTGGTCGTCGAGAGGTGGATCTCCGTTCCCGCGGGAGTGTGGCGCAGCGCGTTCTCGAGCAAGTTGACCACGAGGCGGTGCAGCTCATCGCGCGCGCCCTCCACGACCGCGGGGTGCACGTCGAGCGTGATCTCGTGCGCCTCGCTCACCGGGCTCAGCTCGCCCGCGGCCTCCGCGACGATCCGCGCGAGGTCGAGCGGCTCGCGAGCTACCACGCGCGCCGCGTCGGTGCGTGCGAGCAACAAAAGGTCGGCGACGAGGCGGCGCATGCGCCGTGAGGAGCGCAGCGCCGAGCGCGCCGCGTCGCCCTCTTCGCCGTGCAAGGACTCTGCCAGCAGCTCGAGGTTCGCGAGCACGCTCGTCAGCGGCGTGCGCAGCTCGTGCGAGGCGTCGGCGACGAAGCGCCGCTGGCGCGTGAGCATCGCCTCGGTTTCGCCACGCGCTGCGTCGAGCTCACGGAGCATCCCCTCAAGCGTGCGCGCGAGCTCTGATACCTCGTCCTCGGCGGGCGACTGCGGCATCCCGCGCGAGGGGTCGCGCGTGCGCGCGATCTCCGCAGCAGTGCTCGTCAGACGCGCGATCGGCGCCATCGCGCGACGCGCGATCGCCATCCCCGCCATCAAGGCGAAGCAGGTGCCGGCGAGCACGCCGAGCAGCAGGAACAGCTCGACGCGGCGCACCGTCGCCTCGGTGTCGGAGACCTTGCGTCCGTACTGGATGATCACCTCGCCGACACGCTCGCCGTTCTGGGTGACTATTCCGGGGCGGCTGAGCACGCGATAGCCGCGGATCGTGCGTGCGTTCAGCTGTGGCGTACCGAGCGCCGGGGCGGAGGCAGGCGAGCGCGCGAGCACCTTGCCGCCGAGGGAGAGGATGCGGATTACCGCGTGGTTCTCGTTGGAGGCGAAGTCGCTGAGCTGCGGTTCGATGCGGAAGGGCAGTGCGTTGATCGTGAGCTCGCCGGGGAGCTGGATCGCGGTGTCCTGCACCTGGCGGTTGAAGTCGTTGCGAATGCGGTGCACCGTGAGCGAGCCGATCGCGACAGCGAACGCGCAGAGGATCACGAACGTCAAGAGCGCCGAGACGCCCGCCAGGCGCATACGAATCGGCAGCCTGTCGAAGCTTGCCGACAGGCTACGACTGGCGCGCCTGAGCGCGCCGGGGAGCCTAGGCGCGAAGGACGTAGCCGGCTCCCCTGATGGTGTGCAGCAGTCGCTCCTCGCCATCGGCCTCGAGCTTGCGACGCAGGTTTGAGACGAACACCTCGATCGTGTTCGTCGTCGAGAACGGGTCATAGCCCCACACCTCATCGAGCAATCGCTGGCGCGAGATCACGATCCGCTCGTTGCGCATCAGGTACTCGAGCAGCTCGAACTCGCGCTGGGTCAGCTCGATCGTGCGCTCGCCGCGCAGCACCTCGTGCGTATCGGCATTAAGCGTCAGGTCGCCCACGCGCAACGGCGCCGAGCCGCGCGGCGGGCGCCGGCGCAAGAGCGCACGCATCCGCGCGAGCAGCTCCTGGCGCTCGAAGGGCTTGACGAGGTAATCGTCGGCGCCGGCGTCGAGGCCCTCCACACGCGACTCGAGCGCGTCGCGGGCAGTCAGGATCAGGATCGGCACGTCGTCATCGGCACGCAGCGAGCGTGCGACATCGATGCCGTCGACCTTAGGCAGGCCGAGATCGAGGATCACGAGGTCCGGCGCGAAAGCGCGGCCTTGCTCGATCGCGTCCTGGCCGTCGGCCGAGGTACGCACGTCGTATCCCTCCATGCGCAGCGAGCGCTGGAGAGCCTGGGCGATGTCCTCGTCATCCTCGACGACGAGGACGCGCGGGGAGCGGGAGAAGTCGTTCATGGATCTTTATGTATCTCGGACGTGTAAAGCGATGGTAAGGCCCGCGGGGAGGTGCCGGGCCTCTGGCGTCGAAGTTGCGCCTGATGGCTGCGACACGCAAACGGGCTCCGGCTGCCCGCAAATCGCCCGCGAAAGCGCGAGCGCGCAGCTCCGCGCCGAAACGCAGACGCCCCGCGCGGCGCGGTCGTGGGGGAGTGGCCTCGCTGTTTGCGGGAGGCATCCCGCGCCTGCCAGTGCTCGACCAGCGCCGGCGCGACATCCTCGGGCTCGCCGTGATCGCCGTCGGCGTATTCATGGGCTTCGTCCTCTACGGCTCCGGGCCGCCCGCCGGCGGTCGCGTGGGATACGGCGCCGCGGTCGCCTGTGGCTGGCTGCTCGGGCGCGCGCGGGTCTTCGCCCCTGTAGCGCTGGTATTTGGCGGCGGTGTGCTGTTGATGCGCCCCGTGCTCCCCGCCGTGCGCCCTCTGCGCAGCGGCTCGATCCTGCTGTTCGCCGCGATCACACTCGCGCTCGCCGCGGGCACGCTCGGGCTCAGCTCGGGACCAGGCGATGGCGGCGGCGCGTGGACCTCGGTGCACCTCCAAAGTCATGGCGGCATCCTCGGGCAGGGGCTCTACGAGCTCGCGCATCGCCTCGTTCAGGACGTCGGCGTGAGCATCCTCGTCGTATTCCTCGCACTCGCCGCCGTGATCCTCTTGACCGGAGCCTCGCTCGCGGGGGTTCTGCGCGCGACTGGCAGCGGGCTTGCGGACACGACGCGGATCGTGCGGAGGATCGGCGATCGGGTAGCTGTCCAGGACGAGCGCGATGAGCTCGACGAGCACTTTGCCGCCGCATCCTCGATCCATCCGCCGGAGGGGCCGGGCGAGCTGATCGTGCGCGCAACCCACGTGGAGGCGCCCTCGCGCGACTGGAGCGAGCAAGAGGAGCCCGCGGATGAGCTCGCGAGCGTGGAGCCGTCGCCCGCCGCGTGGGAAAGGGATGTCGAGCCCGAGGCCTCCCTCGAGCCCGAGGCCGAGGATCTGACCGCGGGCGCCAGCGGCGAAGAAGCGGAAGAGGAGGAGAAGATCGCCGGGGTGGCGCACGCCGATCCGGCGCAGCTGACGCCGCAGGGCAGGCTGCGTGGAGCAGTCACCGACGACCCCGACTTCGTCTGGGAGCGTCCCGATGCCGCCAAGCTTCTGACGCGCTCGAGCGCCGAGCAGTCACGGCCCGACACCGCCGGACAGGCTCGTACCGCTACCAGCCTGATCGAGGCGCTCGGCCATTTCGGCGTGCAGGCGAAGGTGATCGGCACGGTCGCCGGGCCGCACATCACCCGCTATGAGATTCGCCTCGCTCCCGGAATCAAGGTCGGCAAGGTCGCGCAGCTCAAGGACGACCTCGCCTACGCGCTCGCCGCGACCGACATCCGCATCCTCGCGCCGATCCCCGGCAAGCAGGCGGTCGGCATCGAGGTACCAAACGCGCACCGGCGCATGGTGCGCCTCGGCGACGTCTTCCAGGAGCCGCCAAAAGACTGGTCGCCGCTGACCGTCTGGCTCGGCAAGGATGTCGCCGGCAAGGCGATCGGAGCAGACCTCGCGAAGATGCCGCACCTGCTCGTCGCGGGCACGACCGGCGCGGGCAAGTCCGGCGCGATCAACGCGATGCTCGCGAGCGTGCTGCTGCGCGCCACGCCGCGCGACGTGCGCCTCGTGCTCGTCGACCCCAAGCAGGTGGAGCTCAACCACTACGAGTCGATCCCGCACCTGCTGACGCCGGTGATCACGAGCCCGCGCATGGCTGCCAACGCGCTCCAGAACCTCGTCAAGGAGATGGAGGCGCGCTACGGGATCATGTCGCTCTCGCGCACGCGCTCGCTGATCGAGCTGAACCGTGCGCGCGCCAAGCGCGACGAACCGTCGCTGCCCTACATCCTCTGCGTGATCGACGAGCTCGCGGATCTGATGATGGTCGCGCCGGCTGACGTCGAGGACTCGATCATTCGCCTCGCGCAGAAGGCGCGCGCGGTCGGCATCCACCTGGTGCTCGCCACGCAGAGCCCGCGCGTCGATGTGATCACGGGCATGATCAAGGCGAACGTCCCGTCGCGCATCGCCTTCTCGGTCTCCTCGCAGACCGACTCGCGCGTGATCCTCGACCAGAACGGCGCCGAGTCGCTGCTCGGCCAGGGCGACATGCTCTTCAGCCCGGTCGGCAGCTCGCGCCTGCAGCGCATCCAGGGTGCTTACATCGATGAGGGGCAGATCGCCAAGCTGACCGACATGTGGCGCAAGCAGGGCGAGCCGGAGCTGCGCGAGGAGTTGCTCGAGGAGGTCGAGCCCGAGGTCGTGGAGGGCGCGCCGGATGAGTTCGACCCCGACGAGGATCCGCTGCTGCGCGACGCGATCACGCTCGTCGCCGAGATGCAGACCGCCTCGACCTCGATGTTGCAGCGCCGCCTGCGCCTCGGCTATACCCGCGCCGGGCGCATGATCGACATGCTCGAGCGCCGCGGCGTGATCTCGGGCTATGAGGGCTCAAAGCCTCGCCAGGTGCTGATCGCCGAGGCGGACCTGCCGCGCGTGCTCGCGGCGCTCGAATCCACGTCGAATCCAGCAGCGATCGCCAGCGACTAGCCTCTTGGCCTAGATGCCAGAGATCGGAGCAACGCTACGCGAGGCTCGCATGCGCGAACGGATCGACGTGTCCGAGATCGAGGCCACGACGAAGATCCGCGCGAAGTACCTGCGCGCGCTCGAGAACGAAGAGTGGGGCCTGCTGCCGGGGCCGACGTTCGTCAAGAGCTTTCTGCGCACATACGCCGAAGCGCTCGATCTCGACGCCAAGTCGCTGGTCGAGGAGTACCGCTTGCATCACGAGCGCCCGAGCGACGCGATGCTCGAGCCGATCGTCTCCACGCCGCAGCGAAACCGCCGCCGCCAGGGACCCAGCGGCCCGTCCCGTGGCTATATGGCGGCGGTCGCGGCGATCGGCCTCGTGATCGTCGTGCTCGTCGTGCTGCTGGTCTCCGGGGGCGGCTCGAGCAAACACCCGGTTATCACCAAGGCCACGACCGGGGTCAAACATGCGCGCACGCACCACCACGCCAAAGGCTCATCGACCCAGCGCGCGGGCACGGCGAGCCCGATGGTCGCGCTGTCGCTGAAGCCGACCGCGACGATCTACGTGTGCCTGATCGGCGACAACGGCCGCAAGGTGATTCCCGGCCTGAACCTGCCTGCCGGCGAATCGACCTCGACCTACCACGCGCGGCGCTTTGCGATCACGCTGGGCAACAACGCGGTGACGATGTACGTCGACGGCAAGGCGCGCAGCGTGCCGTCTTCCAGTGCCGCGATCGGCTACACGATCACGAAGGCCCGCGGACGCCAGCCGCTCCCCGCCGCGCAACTGCCGACGTGCAAATGAGTCCCGCATGAGCGCGCGCGCGGGCATTGTGGTGACGGGCACCGAGGTCCTGACCGGCAGGGTCAGCGACCGCAACGGACCGTGGCTCGCGGAACGTCTGCGCGAGCTCGGCGTGGATCTGGCATACACCACGATCGTCGGCGATCGCCCCGAGGACATGCTCGAGGCGCTGCGTTTCATGGCTGAGCGCGGCGTCGATCTGATCGTCACGAGCGGCGGCCTCGGACCTACCGCCGACGATCTCACGGCGGAGGTGGTCGGCGACTTCCAGGGACGTGTGATGGAGCTCGACGAGGCACTCTCGGAACGGGTCGCGGAGATCGTGCGCCCGCTGATGAAGCGCTGGCCCGACATCGACCCGGAGGCGATCGCACACGCCAACCGCAAGCAGGCGACGGTGCCGGTCGGCGCGAGCGTGCTCGAGCCGGTCGGGACGGCCCCCGGCCTGATCGTGCCGCCCGCCGAGGTGGGCACGGGGCCGACTGTCCTTGTGCTGCCCGGCCCGCCGCGCGAGCTACAGCCGATGTGGTCCAACGCTGTGGAGCAGCCGGCGCTGAAAGCGGCGCTGAAGGACGCGACGGTCTATAGCCAGGAGACGCTGCGCATGTTCGGCATCCCGGAGTCGGAGATCGCCAAGACGCTGCGCATCGCCGAGCGCGAGGGCATCGAGCTCGCGAAGCTCGAGGTTACGACCTGCCTCAAACGCGGCGAGGTCGAGGTCGTCACGCGCTACGAGCCCGACGCGGCGGACGCCTATGCGGCGCTCGCGAAACTGATCGCCTCGCGCCACACAGAGACGCTTTTCTCGAGCGACGGAAGCACAGTCGATCAGCAGGTCGCGGCGCTGCTGCGCGGCTACGGCTCGAGGCCTGCGCGGACGGTGGCGGCGGCCGAGTCCTGCACCGGAGGGCTGCTCGCAGCGCGCTTGACCGATCTGCCCGGCTCCTCGGACTACGTGAGGGGCGCGATCGTGGCGTACTCAAACGATGTCAAGGTGGCAGCCGCGGGGGTGCCAAGCGGGCTGATCGATCGTCACGGCGCGGTCTCCTGCGAGGTCGCGGAGGCGCTCGCCGCCGGCGCCCGGAAGCGGCTCGGCGCAGATGTCGGCGTCGCCATCACGGGTGTGGCAGGACCCGGTGGCGGCAGCGAGGAGAAGCCTGTGGGTCTCGTCTGGTTGAGCGTCGTGGGCGCGGGTGCAGCGCCCCTGACACGTTCGGTGAACCTGCCCGGCGGCAGAGTCGACGTGCGCGACCGCGCGACGACGGTCGCGATGCACCTGCTGCGCCGGGCGCTACAGGAGGGCTGAGGCTCCGCCGATGGCGCGTGGCGCAGGAGCTCGCCTGTTCGTGGCGCTCGAGCTGCCCGCCGCGCTACGCGAGGAGCTCGTGCGCTGGGCGCGGGCGATCGCAGCGGAACCCGGCGCGCTGCCCACGCTGCGTGTGCTCGGGGCCGGCTCGCTGCATCTGACGCTGTGCTTCTTGGGCACCCGCCCCGTGGCAGAGATCGACGCGCTAGGTACTGCACTCGAGCGCTGTGCGCAGCCGGTCGGCGAGCTTGCGCTGGGTGTGCCGCTGCTCTTGCCGCCGCGACGACCGCGCTCGCTGGCGGTCTCCGTCGGCGATCCTGAGGAGACGCTCGCGTCGCTGCACGGCTGTCTGGGGGGTGCGTTGAGCGAGGCGAGCGGCTGGGAGCCAGACCGCCGCCGGCTACGGCCGCACGTGACGGTCGCGCGCATGCGCTCCGACGCGCGCACAGCAGGGCCGACGCCGGCGCTGGGTGTGCCGACGCCGCAGCTGAGCTTCACCGTGTGCACGCTTGGGCTGTATCGCTCGACGCTCGAACGGCAGGGCGCACGCTATGAGCGGCTCGCCTACTGCGCGCTCTAGTTTTCGGCTCCGTCTCGTCTGCCGACGTCGCGCAGGTTTCGCATTCTTCTTCCTTCGGACCTGTCGATCCTTCGGAGTCAAACGTGCAGCCTTCCGCTGCTCGCTGTGCTTCCTCGCCCTGCGCTTCGGGCGTCACGACCTTGCCGAGCGGCACGCCACCCGAGTCGGCAACGGGGCGGAGCCTGGTTCGCAGGCCGGTTCAGGACCCGTCTGCACAGCTCGCTTTCGCTGGAGGGCACGATCGGCGTGTGTCGCCTTCGCACACTGCGGGCTGTGTGGATTGTTGGGAGGGATGGTGGGCTTGCTTGGCGGCGTGCTCGACGTGGTGCGTCTTGTGGTGCTTGGCGGAGCGTGGCTGCAGGCGTGCGCAGCCGCGTGGTCGCTGCAGGTGGCGCGATGCGTGCACAGCGATCTTGTGGACGAACGGCCGTGCGGCTCAGCGCGGCGTGGACGCGAGCGCGGGCTCGCCTGGCGGCCCGGGCTCGCCGGGGCGTAGATCGAGCTGCCACCACTGCACGTCGCGCCAGGCGGCGTGCTTGTAGCCGATGCGCTTGTAGGTACCGACGGGCTGGAAGCCCATCGCGCCGTGCAGGCCGGTGCTCGAGGCGTTTGGCAGCGTGATGCCGGCGCAAAGGGTCCACATGCCGATCTCGCGCATCTGCGTGAACAGTTGCGCGTAGAGCGCGCGTCCGATGCCGCGGCGGTGGTGCTCGGCGGCGACGTAGACCGCCACGTCCGCCGCCCAGCGATATGCCGCGCGCTCGCGGTGAGCAGAGCCGTAGGCGTAGCCGAGGATGCCCTGCTGATCATCGGCGATGACCCAGACGACGGCGGTCTCGATCCGTGCGGACATCTCTGCTGTGGTCGGCGCCTGCGTCTCGAAGGAGGCGACCGTGTGCTCCACGTATGGCGCGTAGATTGCTGCGCACGCGCTTGCGTCGCGCTTTGCATCGGCGTTGCGAACGATCATGAACGCAGACGATAGTGAGCGTAGGCTTCAGCAGATCGGGATCGCCGACTGCTACAGCCGCCTGGCCGTTATGGAGACCGAAGCAGAGGTGTTCTGGGCGGCACAGGGCGAGTAGCTCACCCTCGTCCCGTCCGCCAATCCGGACGGGTGGGAGACAATGCCCGGATTGCCTTGACGCGAGGTCCGCCCGCCTGGCAGAGTGGGCGCATTATCCCGCATGTCCAAACGCCATCCTCGGGCGCAGGCGGCAGGCGGCTCTGGTTCGCGGAACTCGCGCAGTGTGCAAGGTGCATCGCATGAACTCGTCCATCGCCGGCGTGGCTCACCTTGCCGGGACTATCGTTGTGGTATTGGCCATCGTGGGGTTGACCGCCTGCGGCGACGTTGGTCACGAACGGGATGTGGTGCGGGTCGCTGGTTCGACGATCAACAAGAGCACCTTGGATCACTGGGCCGCGGCGTTCGCGCGAGGAGCGACTCCCGCCACCTCCGTGCGATCGCCGAACAAGTCACCGCAAAAGCAGGCGATTGCGTTCCTGATATCTGCGGACTGGTTGGTCGCAGAGGCCGCCGAACACGGCTTCAAGCTGTCCAAAAGCCAGATTGAACGACGCGCCCAAGCAGAGCGCGAATCAGCGGCCGGGGGCGGCACAGAATTCCAGCGAACCCTCGCCGCGGTTGGTGAGACCGCGGCGGACGCCGGATTCGAAGAGCATGCCCGGTGGGCCGCGTCGGCAGTTCATGGCCTCCTAGCCGCGGAAGCGGCAAAGATGACTCGGGGCGCAGTCACGGATAGCGAGGTAGTTGACTACTACAGAGCGCACGTCGCGCGCTACCGTCACGACGAAGTCCGACGATTCAATATCATCGAGAACTTCAAGGACGAAGCTGCGGCGCGGGCCTTCTTGAGGCGAATGGGGTCCAGGCCAGGTCGCAGCGGGTTCGCTCTCGAGGAGTCTTACATGAGGCCGAGTCGCTTCGATGCACCCCACGGGAGGGGACCGCTCCTGCGCGCGATCTTCTCTGCGCGAGTCGGCGTCGCAAGTCGCCCGATGCGATTGTTTCAGTACTACGCGGTATTCGTGGTTCGGCAGATCAAGCCGCTCGTCGTCGAATCGCTCAGTGCGGTGAGGGGCGCGATCGCAGCGCACCTGAGCGCTATCGCGCGCCGGCGGGCTCTTGCTGGGCTGCTCGCCGGCTATGACCGCAAGTGGACTGTCAGGACCGACTGCGCTCCTGGGTATGTAGTGCAGAAATGCAAGCAGTACCAGGGGCCATTGACGTCGGAAGACGAAGCACTCCTGAGCGGCGGGGGCGCGAGCTCGTAGATGTTGACAGCTGTCGCCTACACCGGTCATGGGGTCGCTCCTCGTCTCACACCCGCCGGCTTTCGCCAGGTGACTTTCCTGATCCGGGCAGCCGCTGTCGCGTTGGTCACCGTCGGATTGGCTGCTTGCGGCGGCTCCGGCGATGCGCCCGCCGTCGTGCGAGTCGCCGGCGTGGCAATCAGCAAGGGCACAGTGGAACATTGGGCCTCCGCGATCCAGCGTGGAGCGGTTCCCGCGACCTTGGTGAGCTCGCGGGATGAGTCGCCGAGACGGCGTGCCATCGCATTCTTGATCTCCGCAGACTGGCTGGTCGGAGAGGCCGCCGAACGCGGCTTCAAGCTATCCGAGAACGCGATCAGGAGACGGGTTCAGGAAGAGGGCAACTCGGCGGCCGGCGGCCGAACAGAATTTCGGCAGACGCTCGCCGCGGTTGGTGAGACCGTGGCGGACGCTGAACTCGAAGAGCATGCCCGGTGGGCCGCATCCGTAGTGCATGGCTTGCTAGCTGCTAAGGCGGCCGGGATGACACGGGGAGCCGTCACCGAGAGAGCGGTGACCGCGTACTACAACGGGCACCTTGCGCGCTACCTTCACAAGGAAGTTCGAGCATTTAGCATCGACGAGAGCCTGAAGAGCATGGCGGCAGGGTGGGCGTTCGTGAGGCGGATAGGGCTGCACCCAAGCCGCGACAAGTTCTTGAACTACAAATCCTACGAAAGGCCGAGCCGATTCGCTCAGGGCCGTGGTGGGCGAGGGCTGCTTCTGCGAGCTATCTTCTCTGCGAGAATTGGCGCTGTCAGTCGCCCGATGCGCCTGTTTCAGGACTACGCGGTGTTCATGCTCAGAAAGATCACGCCGAGCGTCGTCGACCCGCTCAGTGCGGTAAGGGGGTTGATCGAGGAACAACTGCGCGCCGGTCCACGCCGGCAAGCGCTCGCCAAGCTGATCGCTGCGTACGACCGCAAGTGGACCGCGCGGACCGACTGCGATCCAGGGTATGTAGCGCAGAATTGCAAGCAGTATCAGGGCCCGTTGGTATCGGAAGACGAAGCGCTCCCGGCAAACGGGGCGAGGTCATAGACTCTCTGCGAGTCCGGCGACGCTGTGCACTACGCAGTCAATGAGACTGGGCGATATCCGGCACAGAGCACCCGTAGCCAGCCGATCTGCTCGTCGTGCTCAGACAGGTAGGCTTGCTGCTCGACCAGGAACTGGCCTTCGGGGTTGCTCACGCTGAAGCGGTAGCCGACGCGCTGGCGGTCTGCGAAGGCGTCGCTATCGAGCTGCTCGATCGCTTCGATCTTGTCACTCTCGTCAAACCAGGTGCCGAGCAGGATCGCGATCGTCGCCTCGGGGTCGTTCGCCTCCCAGCTACGCCGAGGGGTGAGAGCTCGAAACTCGATCTCTGGGTGCAGCAGATCGCGCAAGCGATCAGGGTCCTTAGCGGCGAGTGCGCGTGCGAACGCGGCTCCTAGTGTTGGCTGCTGCTCCACCGGACATATCCTAATCGGATCAGCCGATCTTCGCGAGCGCAGCTGCAGTCGTCGTCCTCGCGTCGGGTCGGCAGGTCCAGCACGCTGCGCTCCAGTTGAGCGGTCGGTGGAAGAGATCGATCGATAGCTATGGTCGCGGGGGTGCCACGATGCGTACGCGCTCGACGACCGGTGTGACGTTGACGTCGGCGTTGAGCAGGTAGAGATCTTTGGTGCGCGAGTCGTACGCCATGCCCGGAAGTCCGTCTTCCTTATCGGCAATCCCAGGCGGTGCTTTTTGACCTTTGTCGAAGCTTGCGAGCCTGACGCCGCTCGAGTTGAACTCATCGATGCGGTGCGTGTAGTTGTCATAGACGTCGATGTAGACGTTGCCCGCCGGGTCCAGCGCGAGTGCGGGGGTTGGTCCTTCCGGGTAGGCGGGTTTGCCGAGACGCTCGAGGGTCCGTAGAAGCTTGCCGGAAGGCGCGTACTCGTTGACGCCGATGATGCTGTTGCGAATCACATAGAAGTTGCCGGTCCCGTCGATGGCAAGACCACTCACGGCACCGACAAAACTTCCTTCGATGGGCGGCGCCCTGGGAGTCAGCACGATCTGAGAGAGAGATCGACCCCCTGGGGAGAACGCCCTCAGTCGATTGTGATCCCCCACGTAGACTATGCCATGCGGTGCCACCGCGATATAGCTACCCTCGACGTTCAGTTCGAGCTCTGCGCTCCTTGCTCCCTTGATTCCGGCGCCGCAGGTGTCGTCGCGCCTGACCGGGCAGCGATCTTCATCGGTGCGTCTATGCGCTCTGCGCGCCGTTTGGTTGACGCCTCCTCCAAATGCGAGCAGAAACCTGCCTCCAGGATCGAACTTCTCAACGCGATGGTTGTGGATATCGACCACATACACGTCACCGTGAGATGCGCTTGAGGGGTCGTTGTCGACGGCTATGCCCTCAGGGAACTTGAGCTGCCCTGAACCGGCGCCGGCGAGCCCCGCGAAGCATCGCTTCCTACAGGTCTGCAGCGCGCGGGTTCTACCGTCAGCGACCCCCCAGCCCCAAGCCAGCAGAAACGTCCCCGTGCTCGTGAACTTCTCGATGCGCACGTGGAGGGTATCCACGACATAGACATCGCCGCTGCGCTGATCTACCGCGATCCCGACCGGTTCCTGCATCTCACCCGCGCCGGTTCCCTGTTTCCCGAATTCGCCGACTGTACGCAGCGGTTCCTTGGGCTCTCGCGTCGGTGTCAGACGGCCTTCAGATGTCCTGCCACGCTTTGTCGTGGCGCCGCAACCTGACAACGTCCCCAGCAATAGGAAGAGAGAAAGCGAACTCGCCAACCCGGACCAGCGGATCAGGATGCGCATTCACGCCAGCGGTTGTCTTGCGTCTTCATGCTATTACCACCCTCGGAATCGATTCTGTAGTCGAAACCTATTGCTCGATCGGCGAGTATGCAAGTATTCGCGGCAGATGTCTCTCTTCTGCGACGCTCCAATATCCTGATGCGGTGATTTGGTTGCAGTAGCGGCCGGCCTGCTCGCGCGTATCGAGCGTGGACAAGGCCAACGCGATGATGCTCAGGCATGGTCTCGGCCAGGCGGATGAGGGCTCCGCGATCGAATCGGCGGTGGCGAGGCGGGACTTGCCGAGGTGACGCAGGCGGTGCTCCGCCTCTGTGATCCGATGAGCATTTGCGAGTGCGAGACATTGCGCGCTGATGATTGACTTCGGAGATCGACCGGCACGTAGTCACACGATATGAAACGGCGCCCGATAGTTAGTGTCCTGATGCGGCAGTTCGGTCGCAGCAGGGGCTGATGGAGTCGGGGATCTGGCCGGCTGTCTTGGTCCAGGCACAGGGGCCGGGTTCGTTGTTCCGCACGGAGCGCGGTGCGTGCCTCGAAGCAGCTTCTTGTGGTGAGCTCTGAGAACCAGCGCTCGCCGAGGTTTCAGCCACGAGCTGCTGGTCGGGGTGAAGTGCAACACGAAGCGGAGGTGTGCGAGCAGCCATTTTCTCGATCGCTGGCGCTTTGTGGGTTGAGCTGTTGTCGAGGATCACGTGCACGTCGTGCTCGGCCGGGACTTCGCGATCGAGGTCTGCAGGAGCTTCTCGAACTCGATCGCGGATGGTGGGAGTGCAGCGAGCCGATCACCTTGCCGGTCGTGATGTCCAGCGCGGCATAGAGACTCGCAGTGTCTGCACGTTCGTAATCGTGCGTCGCGCGTTCGGGGATGCCGGGCAGCATTGGAGCGCAAGGCGAGCGCCTGCGCGCTCGTTCGACGACGCGCCCATGACCAGCGAGTGGTTCGAGGTGACGCCTCCTCGCTACGTCCGCCGCACGCGAAGGTCTCGGTCACGCTCCCAGACGGCGGATCGGCGTCCGGCGGCTTCACTGGCGGTGGGCCGATCGACACGGTCGTCCAGGCGATTAACGTCGCTAGCGGTGTCCCGAGGAAACTCAGCGAGCTCACGATCGGCGCCGTCACCGAGGGCCAGGATACGCTCGGCGCGGTTGTGGTCGAGGCTTCACAGACATCGTCGACGCTGCCGCGCGCCTACGTGCGGGCGCTCTCGGTTGCGATGGCCCGCGTGCGTGCCGGCGAGGCAATCGGGCTGCCGCAGGCCACCCCAGGCTGATCGCCGTCCCTTCCGGCATGCAATATCGGAGACATCACCTGTCGAATCACAGCTGACGCTCGTGTTTGTAATGAGCTGGCGTCTGAAGAGCAGGCGGCGGCGCAGGACCTGGGCTGCGCGGGCCGGTAAGCGTCACCCGGCGCGCCCGGGCGGGCACACGTAGGGGAGGGAGCGAGCCTCTCGGCTTGACGCCGGCCCGCGATAGCGATAGAGACCCACGATCCAATATGTGGGATATGCGAAGCGTAAAAGTTGCTTTGATCGGGGCGATCGTGCTGTTGGCGATCGCGATCGGTGTGGTGCTCTCGCGTGCGCCGCTCATCGTCGCCAGTACGAACTTCGTGCCGGCCGAAGCACCGATCGCTTATACCCGCGGGAACGCCACAAGTTGCCAAACCACCACACTGCCTCGAGACACGGCGGCGATTCGGGTTGCGCTCTCTGGGGATGCCGGTCCGAGGCTGCGTATCACGGTGTTATCGGGCTCGCGCGTTGTCGCCCAAGGTGAGCGCCCAGCGGGATGGGGCATCCTTGCAAACGTGATCGTGCCGATTCGGGCGCTGTCCCAGACGGTCCTCATAGCACGCATTTGCATTGCGGCCGGCCCGACAGTCGACCCGATCGCAGTCCTTGGGGTGCCGCTCAGCGAACACCCCCCGCGCGAGCTCGGTCTCAAGGACGTGAGGCTCAGCCTCGAATACCTGCGCCGCGGGCCGAAGTCATGGTTGTCTCTGGTGCCTTCGATTTTCGAGCACATGGGGTTTGGTCACGCCGCAAGCGGCCGGCTGCTTCCATTTCTGGTGCTGGCGATGATGATCGCGGTCGGGGCAATCGCGGTACGGCTCACGGTTGAGGAACTGAGATGAGCAAGCGCGGCGCGAAAGGGAGCACGCAAGCACCGGCGAGAGGATCCAGCACATCATCCGTAGGGTCGCGGGCCTTTGAGCGGCGAGCACGAGCCGGAAGGCAACGAACTGCACGCAGACAGACGAGGCGAGTACGCACGCCCCAAAGGCGGGGGCGTGGTATGCGAGGTGTTCAAGCAATGCTTCGCAGGCTTCCGCGGGCAGCCTGGGTATGCATGGTCGTGGCTTGTATAAACGGGGGCTGCTGGTCGATCGTCTCACCTCCCTTTCAGGTCCCGGACGAGCCATCACATTTCGCCTACACGCAGCTGTTGGCCGAGAATCAGCGGCTTCCGAGCTCCACCAAAACGAAGTACTCGGCGGATGAGGAAACCAGCTTGGCTGATCTAAAATCCGCCCAGCTCTCTGGCAGGCCCGACCAGAGCTCGATCGCCTCCTCCCAGGAACAGCAGGCGCTCGAGAAGCACCTCAACACACACCTCTCTCGCTCTGGCAGTGGGGATGTCGGGGGAGCGGGATCGGGGCCTCCGCTGTACTACCTGCTGGAGACAATTCCGTACGGTCTGGCCTCGGCTGGAACCCTGCTCGATCAGCTCGAGCTGATGCGCTTGATGAGCGCTCTGATGGGGGGATTGACGGCGCTGTTCGTCTTCCTGTTTCTACGCGAGACCTTGCCTGCGACACCGTGGGCTTGGACCGTTGGTGGGCTGTGCGCAGCTTTGACGCCGTTGCTCGGATTTTCCACTGGCGCGGTCAACCCAGACGCGATGCTGTTCGCCGTCTCGGCTGCGATCTTCTACTGCCTCGCCCGCGCGTTTCGTCGGGGGCTTACCCGTCGGCTGGCAGTGGTGATTGGCGTTCTGAGCGCCGTTGGCTTCATGACAAAGCTGAACTTCATCGGCTTGAGTCCCGGCATCGTGCTCGGGCTTGCCATGCTCAGCGTCCGTGCAGCGCGCCTCAATGGCGGGCGGGCCGCCTACACCTCGCTCGGCATCGCGCTCGCGATCACCGCCAGTCCCCTGTTCGTCTACCTACTCGCCAACGCACTGTCCAATCGTCCGCTGCTTGGGATCGTCTCGACCACTCTGCACGCACATGGACATTCGGTCCTCGGTGCGCTCAGCTATATCTGGCAGTTCTACCTGCCACGCCTGCCGGGAACGACCAACTACTTCCCAGGTCTCTCGACGATCCGCGATCTCTGGTTCAACAAGGCGATCGGGTTCTATGGCTGGCTCGACACATCGTTCCCGCTCTGGGTCGACGACGTCGCGCTGATCCCCGCCGGGCTGATCGCAGCGCTCGGCCTCAGGGGCCTATTCACCAGTCGCTCGGCGTTGCGTAAGCATCTCGTCGAGATTGGTATCTATGGCGCCATGGCGGTCGGGCTGATGGTGCTGATCGGCGGCAGTGCTTACTTCAACCAAAACGAAAGCATCGGCTTCGCCGAGCCCCGCTACCTGCTGCCCCTGCTTCCTCTCGGCGCCGTGGTGCTTGCCCTCGCAGCTCGTGGCGCCGGGCGGCGCTGGGGAGCATCGGTCGGTGCAGTGCTCGTCGTGCTCTTCCTGGCCCACGACATCTTCAGCCAGATGCTCGTTGTCGGGCGCTTCTACAGCTAGTGGCGTCGGAGCGCATCGGTCGTTGATTCGCTCGCCTTGAGCGCTCGCAGGAGCGCTCGCCGGTAAGCCTCGGCGCCGATGTTGACCCAACTCGGCAGGCGGGTGGCGATCAGGTCTGTCTCGATCCCCCCGCGAAACAGCTCCAACACCCGGTAGTCGGAAACGACACGGCCCGCCTGCACGCCCCGGCGCCAGCGTCTCAGTTGCGGCAGCCGGTGAATCAGAAACAACCACGCGCGCACCTTCTCTGTAAGCCAGCCCTCGCAAACCGCGCGAATCAGCACGACGAGCTCGGTTAGCAACAACACAGGTATCAAAAAGACAAGCGTGCTCAGCTGCAGATTGCTGAGTAGCGCCCAGGCGCGATTTCGCTCAAGATAGAACCACTTGTAGGGACCCTTCTCGAACTCATACTCATGCGCCACGATCGCCTCCGGACAGTAACGCACACGCCTACCGCGCAAGCGCACGCGCCAGGCCAGATCTGTGTCGTCCAGATACATGAAGAAAAACGGGCACATACCCTTCACCTCCAGGAATGTCGTGCGTCGTACCAGCATGGCCGCGCCCGATACTGCGGCAACATCGCGGGTGCGACCGTGCTCGCGGGGCCGGCCGTATCCCCCCGACCAGCACACGCCCGCGATGTTGATCGGGTTCTCACCGGCGTTGATACGTCCATCGGGAAGCAGCACTTGAGCGCCAACGATCGAGACATCCGGGCCATCCACGCCCTCGAGCAGCCGCTCGAGGCAGTCGCTTGCCGCCCTCGCGTCAGGATTGAGGAAGAACAGCCAATCGCCGAGCGCCTCCTGTGCGGCGAGGTTGGCCGCACCCGTGTAGCCGAGGTTCGCGCCGGGATGCAGGACCCGTACACGTGGCGCGTCCTCATTGGCGGGCAGATGACGGTCCATCGGACCGCGCGGGTCGTTGTCTACGACCAGCACCTCGACGGGTGCGAGCGACTGCCCGAGCAGACTGTCAATTGCCCTCGTAGTCGCGTCGGGGTCGGCGAAGGACACGACGATGGCGCTGATTGCGGCACCCATGGTGATCACCAAGTATGAGTGAAGGCTCCTTATATTTGGCGGTTGTGCCGGCCTACAACGAGTCGGCCACGATTGCGGCCGTCGTCGAGGCGCTTCGCAAGCACGCTCCGAGCTTTGATCCGCTGGTGATCGATGACGGCTCCAGCGATGACACCTCCGCGCTTGCCCAGCGTGCGGGTGCGCAGGTGCTGAGGCTGCCGTTCAACGTGGGCATCGGCGGGGCGGTACAGACCGGGTTCGTCTACGCACGCGAGCATGGTTATGACTTTGTCGCTCAGGTTGATGGAGACGGCCAGCATGACTCGATGGAGCTCGAGCGGTTGGTTATGACGATGGAGGCTGAAGCCGTGGACGTTGTGTGTGGCTCGCGCTTCTTGACCGACGACTACTGCTACCCGGCGCCGGTCAGTCGCAGAGCTGGGATCCATATCTTCGCCTTCTTGCTCTCGCGGCTCGTCGGGACACGTGTGAGTGACCCGACATCGGGATTTCGTCTCTATAACCACCGCGCGATCGAGCTCTTCGCGCGCGAGTACCCGCACGATTACCCCGAGGTGGAGGCGGTGTTGATCCTTCACCATCATCGCCTACGCATGCTCAAGATCCCGGTGAAAATGTACACCCGCGGCGGGGGTACCTCCTCGATCAGCACGGGCAAGTCGGCCTACTACATGATTAAGGTGCTGCTCGCGCTGTTTGTTGGGCTCGGACGTAGCCGACCGGCGGCCGTCGGGAACGAGCGAGCCGTGGTCGGTGCCCGGCAGGGAGCCTAGAGCGGGATGCAGGCACGGACTCAGCTGGTAGCGATCCTGGGGGCGACGATGCTTCTGCTGACAGTGCTCGAGATGGTGCGACGCCGCCGGTTGATGGAGCGCTACGCACTGCTCTGGCTGCTCTCGGCGATCGTGTTGCTTGCTCTCGGCATCTGGACGGGGGCGCTGAGGAAGATCAGCCACGCGATTGGCGTGATTTACCCGCCCAATGCGCTCTTCTTCATTGGAATCGGCTTCATCCTGGTACTGCTGCTGCACTTCTCCTCGGCGGTCTCACGTCTCAACGAACAAACTGAGACCCTCGCTCAGCGCCAGGCCTTGCTCGAAGAGCGCCTACGACGGCAGGAGCAATGCATCAGATCTCAATCCAGGGAGGCGAGCGGGGCCGAGGATTCTGAGCTCGCGCCGGTGATTACCGACTAGCGCGAGCGAAGCGACGCCGGTTTGCTCGCCGGGGTCGCCAAAGGGCCGCTTGCAGGGCCAGCTCGACTCGCGCCGGTAGCGGTCTCCAGCCCCACCACAGGCGGTAGGCGAGGCGCCCGGCGGGGCTGAGATCAGACTCTGCCTGTAGCAGCCGCCGTCCGCTGCCTTGATAGAGCGCCCAATGCTTTTGCCGAAGGAGCCTGAAGATGCTGCGGTAGTGCGGGCGAGCGCGGCGGAAAGTCGTAGTTTGCGCGTGGCGGCGATAGTGGAGCGTGACCGCCTCGACGCGCCTACCGCGCCAGCCGCGTGCGAGCGCGTGGACCCAGAGCTCCCAGTCCTCATATCCGTCGAAGGCCGGGTCATACCAGCCGACGTCCTCGAGCAGCTCCCGACGCGTCAGCGCCACAGAGCCGATGTTGTGACGATACAGCAGGCGGTAGGGGTCGTATGGCGGCATCGTGAGGATGCCCTCCCACTCCCCAAAGAAGCGCATCAGCCCGTAGCTGAACCCGAGTGACAGGTCATCCTCGAGCGGTCCGCGGAGGCGCTTTAGCGCGTCAGGAGCCAGTTGATCGTCAGCGTCGAGGATCAGCGCGTAGGGCGTCTGCAAGCGCCGCAGGCCGGCATTGCGCGCTGCCGCGGGTCCTGCATTCGTCTGGCGCACGAGCTCAACCTGTGCGGGCAGTCGATCGAGCTCAACGAGCGTGTGTGCCTGCGTGGATCCGTCGTCGACGACGATCACCCGTGGCTCACCGCCCTCTTGCGAGAGCGCGCTTGCGACGCTCTCAGCCAGGTAGCTACCGTAGTTGAAGCAAGTGATGATGACCGTCACGTCGTCATTCATGGAGCACTGCCCCGAACGGTCAGGGTGAAGCACGTGATGTCTTCATCGGATTGTGCAGTGCGGCGTGCGCGCACAACCGGAGCTGGGACACGTACGCCGTATGAGGGGGCTATCCATCCGCTCCCGACCTCCAGGATCACGCCATCAGCTGTGATCTCCAACTGCGCTGCGGGGAAGGTGGCCACGACACGAGAACCCGTGCTCCGCGCATAACATGGCGCGAGCGGAAAACTCCACACAAGCTCCTCACCGCGGGCGCCGATAGCGGCATCGGTGATCTGGAGAACGCGCGAGGCACCTTCGAACTTCAGTTCGCGGCGATGACGAGCTGGGCGTGCCAAGGAGTGGAAGCCGGAATGCTCGCCCACGAAGACCGCGCGCGGACCGTCTGTTTCAAAGTGCAGGGCTCGTGGGCAGGCTTCTTCCGGAAGGGCAAACAGGTAATCCGAGCGCAAACGGTTCTGCTCGGCCCCGCCGATGCCAAGCGTGCTGTGCGCTGCCGTCGAGCGAAACGCGTTGCGCGCCTGTGCATCGGCTGTGTAGAGATAGGACCCTGGGTCGACGATGAGGGGCTGTTTGTCGAGGCTCAGCTCGAATGCGAGTTGATCGTTGTGCGCGTGCGCACCGATGCCACTGAGCCCGACATCCCCGCAGCGCACGATGCTCCACAGTCCCCGGTGACGCATCACATACCAGCCCCCATCGGGATAGGCGGCGTGTCCGGATCCCTCACGCCGGCGCAGCCCGGCCTGCGTGTAGAGGTGGCGGTGATCGCGGGGGTCGGCTCCGTAAGTTTCCAAAGGCAGGAAGCGACCGTCATCGGCATCCCCGATCTGTGGAGCCAGGCCATCCGGCCGGGTGTAGTCCGAGGCGAAGTCGAGCATCCGTTGCAAACGCTCGCGATAGCCGGCGGAAAGCGTTTTTGGGCAGAGCGCGTCCGCAGCTTGGGTGGCGCACAGGAACAGCTCGGTGACCAGCCGGTGATAGGGGATCGAGGCCTCGTGATCGCAGCCGTCGCGGCGCACTTGATGGAACATCTCGCGCTCCAGTGCCGCCGTGGCCCATCGGGCCCAAGCACGGCCCTCGTCGCTGTCGGAGAAGGGCGCGCACGCGATCAGCAGTCCAACCACGTCAGCCAGGTAGTGGTTGCCACGCACCTCGCCCCACTCCATGTGCGAGCGGATGAAGCGGCAGTGTAGAAGCAGGCTGGCAAGCGCCGGCTCAAGCCAGGAAGCCCGACTGGCGGCGGGCATCGCCATGCACAGCGCCGCGACCCAGTTGGCGGCGCGGATGGCGACGTCCATCGTGCACGACCAGCTCGTCCCGAACTCGACAGGATTGGTGGCGATGAACGAGCTCAGCTGTGCGCCGAGCTCCGCCAGGAAGCGCTGCTCGCCACTGACTCTGAAGGCAGCGGACAGCAACGGCAGATGTTGGCAGCGCGAAAGCTCCCACGGGACCTTGATGTCGGACCCTTCGCCTAGCACGACCGGCAGCCGCGAGATATGCGCATCCGGCCAGCGACGTCCCGCCTTGAAGTCTCGCTGCCAGTCAATCCGAGGACCGAGGTCGGTGACCCCGGAGCCAAGCAAATCGAAGCGGTGCGCACACACCAGCTCGGCGCGCTCGAGCAGCCGTGCGCGCGTGGCGGTCTCGAGACTGTCGAGCTCTCGCTCCCAGGCAGCGACCGTGGGCAGCGCCGGTAGCGCCAGCCCTCGCAGCGCGCTCACCGGGTCCCTGTCGCCGAGCGTCCGTGTCAGCTCTGCTCTCTGCACGTGCAGGGGCCTGAGGCGCAAGCGGGCGCTACGGGGCGGCCCAAGGAGCTGGGACGCGGTGAGGTTCAAAGCCGTCGCGGTGCCCTTCCTTGGGCCGAGGCGTCGCCATGCCACGAGGTCAGTGCGCAGGCTCTTCACCAGGATGCCGCCTGTGAGCCTGGCGCGACGGCGACTAGCCTGACTGAGGGCGGGTTGCGCACACGATGGTCCCAGCGCTCGTGCTCAGCTTCGAGGTGGCGCGCGAAGATCAAGACCGGGGCGAGCAGCATAATCGCTGACAGCAGCACGCCGGCCGTCAGGCGCTTCGGCCAGGCGCCCGACAGTGTGCCCAGCGTCAGCCGGACACGGGCATTGAGTCCAGTGGCTCCCCGGGTTGCAGTCCACACGCTCTGCGCGCGGGCTGCAGTTGAGCCGATCGCCAACAGGACAAGCGCGCCGAGTGGTGCGTCCAACGACAGCTCATAGACACGGAACGGCACCGCGAGGATCGCCGGGAGCGTACCGATCGCAAGCGCCGGTAGGAACAGCAGGAGCTCAGACCGCCGCAGGCGCGCTCGATAGCGCGCGGTCAGGGCCGCAGGAAGTAGAAGCGCCAGCAGCAACAGGTAGCGCGCGGCGTGAGAGAGCAGGACGAGCGCCTTCTCGCTCTCAACCTTCAGGACGAACCCGGGATCGTGTTCGATCAGGGCGTTCACCTGCCGATGCAGAGCGCTCGAGTAGGCCGGCGAGAGGTATCGCACTCCCGGGTCCGCCTCCTGCGCGGCGGCGGCAGCATACCTATCGAAATAGTGAATCCCGTAGTTGTTGGGGGTGTAGCCAAGCCCGATGTAGACCGAGTGCCAGAGCGGATGCGATGTCGGCTCCTGCGCGCTCAGGTTCACACCGATGCGCCTGTCGCGGTGCTCGCGGATCGCCGGTAGCACGATCCAGGCCGGGGCAAGGTAGGCCGCGGCGATGGCCACGGTCAGGCCCGCGCGCATCGACGGGCGCCCGCCCATGACGACCGCGACCGCAGCGGCCGAAAGCGCTACGGGAAGCCCCGCCGCACTGCGTACCGTCGTAGCGGCCCCCGCAATCAACGCGATCGACACGAGCCCTGCCCCCAGGTGGCGAGGTCTGTCGCGGGCGAGCAGAACCAGCGGCGCGAGCAGCGCCACGATGACCCAAGCGCTAATCCAGTAGAGATCGCCAAAGCCGAAAGAGAGCGCACACGCCAGCAGCGCCGGTGGCGTAAGCAACGCGGCCCAGCTCGATCGGAAGAGCGACCTCGCGACGATCGCGCTGAACAGCAGCGTAACTGCCCAGGCAGTTATCCACAGCCACCGCAACACGGCGATCGGGTCCGATACCCCGAGCCAGTCGCCCAGCACCGGCACGATCACATAGATGCCCTGATCGTCGGAGTAGCCAATCGCGTACGGGAGGTGGGAGCCCGAGTGGTATCCGAGCAGCGCCGGACCGCCGTGCTCAAGGACCGTCAGGGAGGCCCGCAGATCCTGCGCTCGCGAGGGTTGCAGCGGCCATGGGTCGGGGGCGAGGAAGTACAGCGCCAGCGAGCCTACGATGGCCCAAAGAGCGCCCCAGGCGAGCACTGCTCCGAAGCGGCCGCCATGCGATCGCTCAGGCTGAGCCACGGCCGGCCACCCAGTGATCGTGCCAGGCGCTGACGTTGTAGAGGTTCCACAACTGAAAGCTCCAGTTTGCGCGCCCGCTGCGATGCGCTTCCCAAAGTTGATCGATGCGCCCGTAGTCGAGGAGCCCTCGCTCTGCGAGCGTAGAGGCGCGGATCTCGCGTTGCGCGCGGCTGCCCAGCTCGCCCCGAAACCACTCGGCGACCGGTGCGCCGAAGCCCTGCTTTGGCCGCTGCACGATCTCAGGCGGCAGTAGACCCCCGACAGCTCGCTTGAGCAACCACTTGCCGACGCCGTGGCGCACCTTCATCGCTGGAGGTAGCGCTAGCGCGAACTCGACGAGCTCACGATCCAGAAACGGGACGCGCGCCTCGACGGAGGTCGCCATGGTCATCTTGTCGACGCGCATCAGCAACAGCTCGGCCAGGCGCTGCTTGAGCTCCAGGTAGGTCATCTTCTGCAGAAGATCTGCCCCGGGACTGTCACGTTCGGCTTCGTGCCACAGTCGCTGGACCACGCGGTAGGCGTCAGGGGCGTGACCGTTACCGGCGAGGATCTGGCGCTTGAGCTCGCCGGTGTAACAGATGGCCCCACCCCAGAAGGGCAGCCGCCCGGTCGCAGCATCCGCCACGTACTGTGCGTGGAAGAGGCCGCGGCCGGTATGTCGAGTGAGCGTCAGCGCCGAGCTTGCGATCAGACCGCGCGCGCGGGCAGGCGCATGCTGGAATGGCTCCCAGTAGCGCCGCCTACGGGTCACTGCGTCGATGTAGTTCTGATACCCGTGGAACAGCTCGTCTGAGCCCTCGCCGACCTGAACCACTACCGTCCCGTTCTCGCGTGCCAGCTTCGAGACGTAATACAAGGGCACGCAGACCCAGTCGGCGATCGGCTCGTCCTGGTGGTGCACCATCTCCGGCAGGAAGGACATGAGGTCCTCGACGTCGATCAGCACCTCATGGTGGTCGGTGTTGAACAGCCGCGCGACCTTGCGCGCGTACTCGAGCTCGTTGTAGCGCTCGTGCTGGCGGAAGGCGACGGAGAAGGTTCGCACCGGCTCAGACATCAGCTCGGACATGAGCGCCACATTCGTCGAGCTGTCGACGCCGCCGGACAGGAAGACGCCAAAGGGCACATCGCTCATCATGCGCTTGGCGATCGAGCAGCGCAGCAGCTCAAGCAGGCGCTCACTGAGCTCATCCTCGCCGGCCTCCGCAAGATCCGATGTTCGCTGTGGAGACATCGGTGTCCAATAGATTTCACTTACATATGTCTCTATCCTCACTGATCGTCATTCGCTCGGCCGGTGCGAGCTTGCGAACCCCGGCGAACATTGTCGACGGCGCCGGGGTGCACACGAACGTGAGGTAGTCATAGAACGCCTCCAAGTCGAGGTCGGCGCTGATCGCCGGATGGCGCAGCAGCGCCTTGATCTCCGACGCGAACACGAAGCCTTCAGCGGTCTTGGTCCAATACAGCGGCTTCTTGCCGAGCCGATCGCGCGCGAGCAACAGCCGGCGACGCCGCTCGTCCCAGATCGCGAGCGCAAACATCCCATCGAGGCGCTCCACGCAGCGCTCGCCTTCCTCCTCGTAGAGGTGAACGATTGTCTCTGTATCGCAGTGGGAGCGGTAAAGGTGGCCTCGGGACTGGAGCTCGTCACGCAGCTTGCTGTGGTTGTAAATCTCGCCGTTGAAAGTCACCCACACGCTGCCATCCTCGTTGCTCATCGGCTGATGGCCAAAGTGAGAGACATCGACGATCGATAGGCGTCGATGTCCAAGCGCGGCGCGGCCGGTGGGGGAGATCCATACGCCCTGGTCGTCGGGGCCGCGATGCACCATCTCGTCGCGCATGGCTACGGCCACCCGCTCGTTGCAGGCGAAGCTGTCGTTGAACGCTAGGACTCCGCAGATACCGCACATGGCATGTCCGCGCGCAGCTGGTAGGCATTATTCGACAGCGGCCGAGCGGGAGGCGCATCATAATCCGAATGCCTCAACACTTCTACAACGGGTCGCGATGGCACTCACACATTCGATGAGCGGAGCGCGAACAGTCGTAGCGCAATCTGTGACTCGGCGTGGGTTGCGCGGCGATGTGCTGCTGATGGCGGGCGCAAAGTTGTGTGTGCTCGTCCTCGGCGCAGCCACGACGGTGATCCTCGCCCGCTCGCTCGGGCCGGTCGGCCGCGGATCGCTGGCTTCGGTCTATGCGTTGACTATGGTGCTGCTGCAGCTCGGCACCTGCGGGATAGCCTCGGCGAATCCATACTTCGCCGCACGCGAGCCCGAGGTGCGGGCGCGCATTGTGGGTAACTCGCTGTGGCTCGCCGGGATCCTCGGTCCGGCGATGGCCGCGATCGGGATCGCTGTGAAGCTCCTGGCTCCGGGTGCGTTCACAGATGTGGGTTGGCCCGAGCTGTGCGTCGGCATGCTGGCGCTGCCCGTGTTGCTGGGCTCGCTGTTTCTGCAGAGCGTTCTGCTGGCCGAAGGTCGCATGATCCTCTACAACGGTGTCGAGGTCGCGGTGGCGCTGCTCACCGTGCTGTTGCTCGCCACGGTTCTGCCGCTCGTCGGCGGCGGCGTCCTCGCGGCGCTTGTGTTCCTGCTCGGTCCGCACATCGTCGCGCTCTGCGTCTACGTTGTGGGAATGCGGCGTCACGGTCGCGTGCTGCGAGGTCTGGACATCCAGCTCGCACGGCGCATGATCGGCTATGGGGCACGCGCTTACCTGCTCACGCTGACCGCTTATCTGCTCTTGCGTGTCGACATGCTGCTGGTCAACGGAATCCAGGGGCCGCGGGCGGCCGGTCAGTACGCGGTTGCGGTCGCGTTTGCAGATGCCCTGTATCTGCTGCCTATCTCTGTCTCGGTTAATCTTTTCGCGCGACTGGCCAGTGGATCGGCCGACCGCGAGCTGAGCCTCAGCGTGTTCCAGCTCGTCGCCGTGGGATACCTGGTGGTCTGCGCCCTTGCCGCGCCGCTGGCCGGACCCTTGATCACGTTGATGTTCGGAAACGCCTTTCACCCCGCCGTGGCGCTGTTTCTGTGGCTGCTCCCCGGCGCGTACTTCCTCGGGGCGCTCAACGTGATCGCCTATCACTTCGCGGCCCATGGGATGCCGCGAGAGCTCCTGCTTGTTTGGGTTCCCGGTCTCTTGATCAACCTCGTCCTTGACATCACGCTGTTGCCCCGCCACGGCACCTACATCGCCTCGCTGGCCTCCTCGGTCGCGTATGCGGTCGTGTTCGTGCTCCACGTGAGGCTCTTCGCCCGCGACTTCGGAGGTCCATCGCGGCTGCGCCCAACCTTGGCGGGGACGACTGCGCTGCTGCGGCTCGCCCTGCGCCGCGCCTAACGTGGGTCTGGCAGCGGCACCTCGCGCGTCGTCCTCGAGCTGATTGCTTCAAGGGCCATGAGCGCAACGCTCTGGGCGAGATAGGCCGCCCACAGGCTGGGCGCGAGCTGCTGTTCATCACGACAGGCCGCCAGTACACCCCGCAGGAGCGCAGCATGCCCCTTGTCGCCCTGGCCCTTCGTCGTGGAGCGCGAGCTCGCCCCCTCGAAGGAGGTCAGGCGCTGAAAGTCATCGAGCACCCACGCACGGCCGCCGCGCAGGACCTCAATGCGCTCCTTCGGCAAGCCCAGCGGTCCGAGCCCGGAGTAGTGCAGGCTCGCAACCGATCCGCTCTCGTAGCCGACGGTGATGCTTGCGCTCTGCACTGTGCGCACCTCGCCGCGCTCGCGTGTCGCGGTGCCGCTCACGCTCAGCGGTATGCCGCAGAGCCAGTTGGCGTAATCGAAGAAATGACACCCCTCGCCGAGGATACGTCCGCCACCCTGGCCTGGATCGTTGAGCCAGTGCTCGGCCGGCAGTGGGGCGTTCACGCGGATGATCACCTGCAGCGGACCGCTGACCGAGGCGAGCTCTTCGTACAAGCGCTGAGAGAGGGGGGCAAGCGGGCGGTTGAAGCCGATTGCGAGCGTTGACTCGCTCGTGCGGCCTGCCGCCCACACCTCGTCGATCTGCTCGCGGGTAAGGCCCAGCGGCTTCTCGAGGAGCACGTCCTTTCCGGCACGCAGGGCGGCGGCGGCGATCTCGGCATGGGAGTCATGCCGGGTTCCGATCAGCACCAGGTCGACATCGGGGTGCTCGACGACGCCATGCCAGTCGGTGAACGCCTCGACCTCACTCCCCGCGGCGCGGGCGACATCGCCGGCCACCGTCCCGCGATGCGCCGCCACGGCCACGACCGGAGCCTGACCGTCGGCCCGCAGATTGGGCAGATGCACCGCGCGCACGAAGGATCCCGGCCCGACAACGCCGACGCGGATCACGCGCGACGAATCAAACCGCGCACGGCGACGCCCGCCGAACACCCGCACCGACGCTGGCGCCGATCGTCGTGTGTGTGCGCGCGCCCGCGTAGCGCAGCACCGCCGCGAGCGGCGGAGGCTGTGAGCGCAGGGCCGCATATGCCTCGCTCGCGCGCTCAACGGGCAGCTCGAGCGCGATCAGCGGCTCGACGGTGACCAGCTGTGCGGCGAGCAGTCGCAGGAACTCGCACATATTGCGGTTCTCAGTCCAGCGCACGTAGGCGAGCGGGTAGTCGACGCCGGCCTCCTCGTAGATCGGGTCATAGCGTCCCGGCCCGTAGGAGGTCGAGATCAGCACGTCCGCCTCGCGCTCGTACAGCTCCTCGCGCGCGAGTGCCAGCCCGACATCGCCCAGCGGTACGACGCGTCCCTTGCGCCGAACCATCGCCACCGCCTCGTTGACGATCGCGTTCGAGGACGAGGCGGCGGCGACGATCGCCGTGTCCGCTCCGACGCCGCCGGCCCAGTCGCGCACACGTGCCACCCCATCCTCGGGTGTGAGTGCCTGTTCGGCTCCGAGCCGGACTGCGAGCTCGCGGCGCGCGGGGTCCGGCTCGACTCCAATCACGACACATCCTGCGGCGCGCAAGATCTGCACGCCCAGCAGCCCCAGCAGCCCCAGCCCAATCACCACCACACGCTCTCCCAAAGACGCCTCAGCGCGGCGCACGCCCTGCATGGCGATCGCTCCGAGCGTCGTAAAGGCGGCATCGCGCAGCGCCACGCCTGGCGGCACGGGGGCGATGAGATTGCCCGGGACAGACACCACCTCGGCGTGGTTGGCATAACCGGCGCCCGCGCAGGCAACCGCCTGCCCGACCGTGAAATCGGCGAGGCCGCCCGTGTCGAGGACCGTTCCCGACGAGGCGTACCCGAGCACGGCGTCGTCGGAGGTCGCACCACGTACGCGCTCAACCGTCTCGCGCACGCCGTGCTCACGTGCGTGGCGCAGCGTGAGTCGCACCAGGTCGGGGTTGCGCACTGCCCGCATCGGCAGCGACCCCCCGCCGTCAGAGACAGCAGCACGCTCTGTTCCACTCGATATGACCGACGCCACATTGGCCACGAGCACGTGTCCAGGCCGCGGGGAAGGCGCCGGGATCTCGGCGAGGAGCGGCTCGCCGTTACGCAGCACGATTTGCTTCATCGCTTGGTTGGTAGTGAATGCCGCGCCATCGGGCGACTCAGCATATTGGCCAACTGCGAGCCTGTGAACCCGTGCCTATGATGCCCAGGCAAATGGTTAAACGGCAAAAGATCCTCTCGGTAGTGGGCACGCGACCGAACTTCATGAAGGTCGCGCCGATCGTGAGCGCGCTGCAGCGACGCGAGCAGGAGTTCGAGCACATCCTGGTACACACCGGCCAGCACTACGACGCGAGCATGTCGGAGGTCTTCTTCGACGAGCTCGGGGTGGGTGAGCCCGATCATCGTCTCGACATCGGGTCCGGGACGCACGCGAGACAGACCGCCGCGGTGATGGAGCGCTTGGAGCCGATCCTGGTTGCAGAGCACCCTGATGTCGTGCTGGTTCCAGGCGATGTGAACTCGACGCTCGCCGCCTCATTGGTCGCGGTGAAGCTCGGCTTGCCGGTTGCCCATATCGAGGCCGGCCTACGTTCCTTTGATCGCACGATGCCGGAGGAGATCAACCGCGTTGTGACCGACGCGATCTCGAACGTGCTCTTCGTTCACTCGCCAGAGGCGCGTGAACATCTGCTCACCGAGGGACGCGACCCTGAGCTGATCCACTATGTCGGAAACACGATGATCGATACGCTGGTGGCGATGCGCGCGCGGATCGACGCGCTCGACGCGCCGGCTCGACACGGCCTCGCGGTTGGCGACTACCTGATCGTCACCCTGCACCGGCCGGCGCTGGTCGACGGCCCGCTGCTGGGGATCGCGGCCAAGGCGCTGCGCGCCCTCGCCCGCCACATGCCGGTCGTGTTTCCCGTGCATCCGCGCACGCGTGCCCGTCTCGCCGATCAGGACCCGGATCTCGCGGATGCTCCGGGCTTGGCGATGCTCGAGCCCGTCGGCTATGTGGAGTTCCTTTCGCTGGTCGCCGGGTCCGCGGGAGTGTTGACCGACTCCGGTGGAATCCAGGAGGAGACCACGTTTCTCGGCGTGCCCTGCCTGACGCTGCGTGAGAACACCGAGCGACCAATCACCGAGAGTATGGGGACGAACCTGCTGATTGGGCTCGCACCCGAGCGCATCGATGACGTGCCCGAGCTGCTCGAGCAGGTGCGCGAGCGATCACATCGCGTCCCGCCGCTTTGGGATGGCCACGCGGCGGAGCGGATCGTGGACGTGCTCAGCTGCTTGCGACCTCCTCGAGCAGCTCCGCCATCCGGCCGGCGAGCACCTGACGGCTGTAAGGCGCAAGTCGCTCAGGTGCCGGCGGGCTGATGGCGCCGTCGCGCAGGCGCAGCAAGGCCGCGACGATTGTCTCTGGCTCGCCCAGTCGCGCGCACAACTCAGCGGCTCCGAGGCGCTGCAGCAGGGCCTCGCTGGCGCCACCATCGGTCACGCACAGCACGGGCTTTCCCAGCGCGAGGTACTCATAGATCTTGCCGGCGATTGCTGTCTGATCGCCGGCCGCGCGGGCCTGGGCGATCAGACAGGCATCGGCTGCAGCAATTTGACGGACCGCCTCCCGCCAGGGTGAGGGCGGGAGCACCTCGATCTGCACGCTCCCGTTCTCGTGCGCTTGCGCAATCTCGGCTCGGGATGCGGGGGAGAGGTACCCGTGCAATAGGAGGCGAACGCTCCCGGCGAGGCGTGGATCGGCGAGCGCCCTGATGATCGGCGTGAGCGGGCGGGCCGGCGTGAGCGTGCCGGAGTGCAGGAGCGTGAGGAGCCGGCGCGGTCGATCCTCCGAGAGTCGAGCGCCGATTGCATGGGCACCGGCCATCGCCCTGATCTTCGGATCAAAGCCGTTGGGAATCTGCACGATGCGCTCGCCGAGTTGGGGGTGGCGCAGGGCCAAGTCGGAGACAGCCTCCGGCGTGCAGGCGATCACGCGGCGCGCCCTGCGCAGCAGCCAATCCTCAATGTGTGAGAGCGCTTGACCGCCCTGATCGAATGCCGGGCTCCCGGCCCAGAGGTCGCGCAACTCGACGACCAGAGGGACAGCAGGTGCAACGCCGAGGCGCGCGGCGATCGGGCCGGCGATCGGCGGCCCGCTTGCCAGCACCACATCGGGAGGGCGCTGCGCGATGTGGCACCGAACCATATGTGCACCGCGGGGTACCCACCCCATCGAGAGCGGCAGGGCGTCGGGACGCATGCCCGCGCGGCGAAACGCCGGCTCGCTCAGCCGCGCGAGCCGTGCCATCGCCGTCGCGCGGCCCCTCACCGCGAAGGACGACGCGAGGTCGAACTCCGATGCGCCGACACGCTCGGCGGCGCTGAGCACCTCGACTTCCCAGCCGTGCTCTGGTAGGTAGCGCACAAACGCTCGCCAGCGCGCAGCCGGACCCCCGTCCTGCTCTGGCGAGCGATGTGTCACAAGCAGCAAGCGCCTCATCGCTCATATGGTTCCATCTCTCAGATGCGTCTCACGGTCGATCTCAGGTTCAACGCGCCGACGATCGCCCGCTCGGAGGGCGAACAGGTCCTCACGCTCAGGCAGCTTGCCGACATGGCCCGCGAACCGGGACGGCTGCTGGCGCTGCTGCGTGATCGGGAGCTTGAGGAGCTGCGTGTGCTCCGTGACGATCGCGCGCTCAACGGCGTGCAGGCCTCTGCACTGGCGATTGCGACGCTCAGCAGTGCAAAGCGCTTTGAAGTCCGATTGGCCCACGGTGCTCGAGCCGGCGGTCGCGCGACAGTGCGCGCGCGTGCCGTGGGAGCGCTCGCGACCGGACTGAGTGCGGAGCTCGCGCGCAGCGCGCGCCTGCTGGCGCGTGCACGGCGAGTGGCGGCGACCCCGTTTCCGCTACCCGCACGTCCTGCGGCGGAGATCCGGCGCGTGACCTACATTCGCGCTGAGCCGTCGCTGCGCTGGCTCGGTGCTCAGGTGGGCGGTGCAGCGACACACACCGCAGGGGTCATCAACGGGCTCTCCGACGCGGGCTTGGAGGTGAGCGTGTTCGCACCCGAACGTCCCGAGGGTGTGCGTGGCGCGCGCTGCGAGGTGGTGCCGCCGCGACAGATCCTGCAGATCGTGCATTGGCTCACGCTTCTTGACCACACCCGGGATCTCGTGTCGGCCGCGAGCAAGGTGGGCGCCGATCTCGTCTACCAGCGCTATGCGCTCGGCTCCTACGCGGGCCTGGAGACGGCGCGTCGCCTGAACGTCCCGCTCGTGCTCGAGTTCAACGGCTCTGAGATCTGGGCCGAGCGCCACTGGAGCGGCGGCCGTGTACAGCTGGCTCGAACGCTGGCGGCACTCGAGCGGCGCAACCTGCTCGACGCCTCGCTGATCGTCGTCGTGTCACAGCCGCTTAAGGACCAGCTGCTCGAGGCGGGGATCGAGCCTGGCCGCGTGCTGGTCAACCCGAACGGCGTCGATCTGCAGGAGCTGGCCGCCGCACGCGCGCATCCGCCGGACTACTGGCGCTCGCGCGCAAAGCTCCCGCAGGCGCCCACGGTCGGGTTCGTGGGCACCTTTGGTCTTTGGCATGGGATCAAGCTCCTGCCCGAGCTGATCGAACGTGTCGCCGCGTGCCGCGACGATGCCCGCTGGGTGCTGATCGGCGGCGGGCCCCTCTACGCCGAGGTTGCCGCTGAGATCGAGGGTCGCGGCCTGTCTGAGCGGGTTCGGCTTACCGGCGTGGTCGCACACGCTCGCGCTGTCGAGTTGCTTGCAAGCTGTGAGGTGTGTGTCTCGCCACACGTGCCCAACCCCGATGGGAGCCGATTCTTCGGCTCTCCGACGAAGCTCTTCGAATACATGGGGCTCGGTCGAGCGATCGTCGCCTCGGATCTCGAGCAGATCGGCGAGGTGCTCGAGGATGGCCATACCGCCCTCTTGACAGCACCAGGCGATGTCCCCGCTGTGGCCGCCGCGGTCACGCGCCTGCTGGATGATCAGGCGTTGCGCACGCGGTTGGGTGAGGCTGCCCTGAAGGAGGCGGCTGAGTGTTACAGCTGGGACGCTCATGTTGGACGCATTCTGAGCGCCCTGGCGTAGGGACCTCCAACGCAGTTTCCCGGAGAGTCTGCGATAACGGACGATCATATGATCCCTACGACCGTCGGTAGCGTGGTCGATGCAGCGCTTGCGGACGACCTGCGCACGCCCGATCTCGGCGGGAGGACAGGAACTTCCGAGGCGCTACAGGCCGTGCTCAGGCAACTGTCGAACTAAGCTCCCAGAGGGAGACAAGACTTGTCGTCGACGGGCGTGCAGGCGATAGTGCGCCGATGTATCGCAGCCTCTCAGCCGCATACGTTCTCGTTCTGCTCGCGCTCCTCGTCGGGGGCTGTGGCGGTAGCTCAAGTAACGCTGCGTCGGCGTCGAGTACACGCTCTGCTCAATCCAGGGAAGTGGGTATAGCGGTGGACCCACAGTTCATCGCCCAGGCCGACGCGATCTGCAAGCGCGAGCTCGCCCAGCTCGGTAAGAGGGTGCTCACCCAACGAAAGCTCACGGACGCTACGCTCGGGAAGCTCGCGCAGGTCACTCGCTATCGCGTGGCGATAGAGAGTCAGGGGGTGCGCGACCTCAGCAGGCTTCAGCCGCCGACGACCTTTGCAGCCCAGTGGCGCCAGATGCTCGGCTACATGCAGGAGCTCGCGCTCGAACTCGATCGTTTGGGACGCGCGGCACAGGCCAAGGATCGAAAGGCACTAAAAGCGCTGGTGCCCTCGAAAATCCGCTTGCACGCGCAACTGCGCGCGGTGGCCAAACGCGCCGGGTTCACAGACTGCCAGCAGGTGTGAGTGCACAGGACGCTGTAGAATCCGCTGAGGGGGAGCCCTCTGACCTGGTCTGGGTGAACGGCGAGTTCGTGGCCTGGGAGGGCGCCACGGTCTACGTCCTGACGCATGGTCTGCATTACGGCACAGGCGTCTTCGAGGGGATACGCTGCTACGACAGTGAGTTCGGCCAACGCCGAGCACATGGGAGCGACTGCTATACGACGCCACCCTGCGCGACGGGCTGGGCGGCGGCGGCCTGACGCTGACCGCGGAGGAGAAGCTGTGCGTCGTGCAGGTGCTGGACAAGCTCAGCTCGAGGCTGGCTTCCCAGCATCGAACCCGAAGGAGCAAGAGTTGTTCGAACTGCTCGCCGGCGAGCGCCTGGAAGCGGCCGAGGTCGTCGCGTTCGGCATGACGCGTCGGGGCGAGAGCGCCGCTGATCATGTTGAAGGGCTGCGGGTGCTGGCCGACTGCTTGGCGCCGGTGTGCACACTCGTGGGGAAGGCCTCGGTGCTGCACGTGGATAAGGTCGTGCGCGTCTCACGCGAGGAGAACCTTGATGATTGCCGACTCGATCCCTTCCTCGTCGCAGTCGGGAAAGCGGGTGGAACTCGACACGGAGCACTTCTTCGATGGCTTCGCGCTCGATCCCGGCTATGCGCTCGACTGTTTGCGCCCGGCTGCCGAGGCGGGTGCGGACGGCTCGGTGCTGTGTGACACCAACGGCGGCTCGCTGCCGCCACAGATCCGCACAGCGCTGGCTTCTACGCCAACAAGGAGCTGACGACCGGGGAGGGGGGGATGGTCACGCCGGCGGATCCGGCGATCAAGGAGCGGATCGACTCCGAGCGAAACCAGGGCCGCGCGCGTGACACGGGCCGGCTCGACCACGATCGCCTTGGGTTCAACTACGACCGTCTTTCGGGCATCGCGTGCGCGTTCGGCATCGCGCAGCTGCCGGAGGGCGTCAATCGCGATGAAACGGTTCGGGCGCTCACGATGGACCGCGTGCAGAGCAAGCCATATCTGCCTGCAATTCATATGATGAGCTTCTATCGCGAGCACTTCGGCTACACGGGCGGTGAGTTGCCGATCTGTGAGGCAGTCGCCGCACGTTCGCTGGCGCTCCCGTTCTTCCCACAGATGACGGCCTCACAGGTGGAACACGTGGCGGAAACGCTCGGTGACGTGCTTTCGTGGTGACAGTAGAGGTCGTTTACACGGCTAGGAAACAGAGACATTGCTTGACTGTGCCGGTGGCTGCAGTTAACGTCGCCTGATCCCGAGATCGTGGGATGTTGGAGCTGTCTGAATCCTGTATTTAAAGGTTAGAGACCGCCGGTCCTCGTTACTTCAAGCGTGTCGCTGATGGGTAACAGGAATGACCAAGCCGTGACAGCGAGAGGTAGCTTTATGTCGAAGTCGATGTTTCTAGCATTGATCGTTGCAGGCGTGCTTCTAGGAGCCTTATTGGCCGGGTGTGGTGGCACATCCGGAAGTAGCGACGCGGTGGTGGCAGAGGTTGGGAGCACCCCGATAACGGAATCCATGCTCAACCATTGGACAGCAACGTTCGTGCGTGGCGACTTCTACCAGGTAAATGCAGGTAAAGCGCCTCTTGGCCTGGCAACAGATCCACCTGATTACGCCTCATGCGTCAAAGCGGCGAAAACATTGGCGCCAAGCCCGTCAAGCGGCAAACGAATTCTGACGGCGGCACAGCTCGACCATCGCTGCCACATCCTATATGGGTTCGTTCGAGACGAAGCGTTGAGCTACCTGATATCTGCGCTCTGGGCAGATGGCATGAGCGCGGAAATCGGAAAGCACGTGAGCAACGAAGACGTCCAACGAACGATCAACGAAAGCATCAAAAAGGGATACAAGACCCAACAGGCGTTTGCGACGTACTTGGCTAACCGAGGCTGGAGCTTGTCGGACATGCGGTACGTGGTAAAGAGAAACCTGCTAAACCAGAAGTTGACCGCTGACGCGCAACGTAAAGCCGCGAGCCTCGGGGGAGGCGAACGCGCGTTTGGCCAAGTGCTCCTACAGAGGATCAGCAAGTGGACGAAAAAAACAAGCTGTCACGCAGGTTTTGTCGTCTTACGATGCAAGGAGTACAGAGCGAAAAAGGCGTCAACCGTCCCAGAGGAAGCGTCACCTGCGGTCATTTTCGAGGAAATGAACGGTGGGCGCTACGTTAGCGCTGCGCAGCATTGAGAAGTGTTCTGGGCTGCTGATCTAAAACCGCATCGGGATAGAGGTGCCGGGATCCTAAGTGAAGACGCGCCGTGCGGATGGCGAGCCTTGGGTGAAGTGGGCTTCAAGGCGCCATACAGTGCATAGGAGTGAGTGACTGCGCGTGCTATCCGACGGATCGGGACCTTCGGCTCGCCCCGCTCAACCATCGAGCCGCAACAGGTGCGGGGTGAGTTTCAAAGAAAGCGGCGCAGCTCTCATGGCCCGACCCCGTAGGTTCGGTCCGCTGCGTGTGAAAGTTCCTTGTGCCCGCGCAGAATGGCGAGAGAGGTGAACCGCGCCGGAAATTTTGGGGGCCTGATCGCTTGAGGATTGGGCGATGACAAGGGCAAGCGGTATCGGGTGGAGGTGCGGGAGCGGCGCACAGGCATGAGTTCGGGGTCGCCGACCTGCAGTCTTGGGGGTCGCTGCGTCGACGTATTACGCGGTGAAGGCCAGGCAGGCCGACCCCTCGGAGCGTGCCGTCCACGATGAGCGGCTGGTGTGCGAGATCCGGCGGGTGCACAAGGCGATCCTCAGGGTCTATGGCGCACGTAGGGTGTGGTGGCAGCTGCAACGCGAGAGTATTCAGGTCGCCCGGTGCACAGTGGAGCGCCTGATGGCCCATGAATACGAGCCTGGTGCTCGACACGTTGTCAATTCGCCAGCTTTGCGTTCACGTTGCGTCGCATCGACGCCGGTGCTGATCCGTCGATCGGGTCCGTCGGTGGCGGGTATGACAACGCGCTGGCCGAGACCGTCTGTGGTTGTACCAGTCGACCCACTCCACGCTCGGGCTCTACAAGAGGGAGCTGGATCAACACGCAAGGACCTCTGGGAGACGAATCGACCAAGTCGAGCTCGGGACCCTCGGGCTACACAGCGCCTGCGAGCGACTCTCGCCCGTCGAGTACGAGCAGACAAGAGAAAGACAGAACACTCAATAACAACTGCCTCCAAAATTGCCGGGCGGTTCATGTGCGTGTTTGGGCATCAAATTGGGTTGGTGGTGTTAAGGGCTGTGGGGCAGCCGTTGGCTGCCCCACAGCGTGTTGCGGGTTTACTGGTCGCTAGTTGCCGTCCATGATTTCGATTTCCGTTGTTTTGTTTTCGGGTTCGATTGTGATTTCCTCTTGTAAGCCAGAGGATGAGGCCGTGCCCCCGTCTTCTGTGTATGTCTGGCTGGCGGTTTTGGTTTTACCATCTACACCAGTGCAGGATTTTACTGTTGGGTCGCCTTTTGTCTCCGCGAATTTGGAGGTCTTTTTGAGTGATCTGGCGTTTGCTCCGATTTCGCCGATGATGCCGCCTTGGACGGTGACTAAGATGCCGCCGGCTTCGATGTGGGTGGGTGTTGCTAATTCGATCCAGATGCCGTACTTTAAGGCTTTCGGTTCAATTAAGCAGAGTAACCATAAGCTAATGGCTAACACAGTGCCGGCGCTGTCGCCTAAGCTGTTGGCGCTGAAGATGCCGAAGGCGGTGCATCCTGAGAAGTGGATATCCATTTTTCCGTGTGAGTCGCTTTCCATCGTGCCGGATAAGATACTGGTTTTGGTGCAACTAGTTGCTTTTCCGCCTAAGGTTTCGGTTTTGCCGCCGCTGCCTGAGCCGATGAAGTTGGTCGCGCCGGGTAAGAAGCCCTCGGCTTGGGCGCCGAGTGCGGCTGTCTCCGTTGTTGCGGTGATCGCTGCGAGCGCCATGACGGCGAGGGCGATCAGCTTGAGATGTTTCATGATTGTTCCTTTGGTGGGTTTGGCCCCCACAGGAACGTCGTGCTATTGGGATGATCGTGGGTGGTGGGGGCTTTGCGGGTTTGTGTTGGTGTTGAGTTTAGTTTCGGCCGCCGGGGGGTGGTTCGGGGCCTTTGTATTGTTTGCAGGCTGAGACGATGTATTGGAAGTGGCAGTTGGTTTTGGTGGTCCAGTATTTGGTTGTGAGGTTGGGGTGAGTGTTGAGGTAGGTGGTTTGCTTTTGTGCTTCTGTAAGTTGGTGTGGCATTGTGGTGAGGGTGTGGTTCCTTTGTGTGGTGAGATGCTCCTCGTAGTATTGGATGCGGGAGCGGAGGATGATGTCGGCCATGGTTTGGCCTGTGTATTTGAGGTATTGTGGGAGGTTAGATCCGTAGAGTGTGTGGGCTTTGAGGACGAGGGCTAGTTGTTGGCGGATTTGGATGTTGGTGGGGTAGATGTGTAGGGCGTGTGCTCGGCCGATGGTCCAGTCCCAGGAGATGAGTTTGTTGAGGGTGTTGGCTCGTTGTTCTTTTTGGCGGTTTTCGCAGGTGGTTTTGAGCGTGTGTGGTGGGGGTGGTGGTGTGTTTGCTTGCCTGGCGGTTTTTTGTAAGTAGGTGATGCAGTTGTGGTATGTGGGTGGGTCGGGGATGGCGCCCTTTGGGACGGGGCGTTTTGGTACGTATTCGTTTTGGAGGATGAGCTCGACGCGTGTCCAGTGATCGAGGGCGCTCTTTGAGATGGTTCCTACGCCCGTGACTTCCGCGACGATGTCGCTCCCGTCGCTGTTACCACAGCTCAGGAGGCTGATGGCTAGGAGGGCGCTAAGTGTCGCGAGTTGCGTTTGCGTTGGGTGTTTGGGCATCAAATTGGGTTGGTGGTGTTAAGGGCTGTGGGGCAACCGTTGGCTGCCCCACAGCGTGTTGCGGTTTTACTGGTGGCTAGTTGCCGTCCATGATTTCGATTGCGGTTGTTTTGTTTTCGGCTTCGGTTGTGGATTCGCCTTGGAGGCCCGAGGATGAGGCTGTGCCGCCGTCTTCTGTTGTTGTCTGGTTAGCGGTTTTGGTTTTACCATCTACACCAGTGCAGGATTTTACTGTTGGGTCGCCTTTTGTCTCCGCGAATTTGGAGGTCTTTTTGAGTGAACTGGCGTTTGCTCCGATTTCGCCGATGATGCCGCCTTGGACGGTGACTAAGATGCCGCCGGCTTCGATGTGGGTGGGTGTTGCTAATTCGATCCAGATGCCGTACTTTAAGGCTTTCGGTTCAATTAAGCAGAGTAACCATAAGCTAATGGCTAACACAGTGCCGGCGCTGTCGCCTAAGCTGTTGGCGCTGAAGATGCCGAAGGCGGTGCATCCTGAGAAGTGGATATCCATTTTTCCGTGTGAGTCGCTTTCCATCGTGCCGGATAAGATACTGGTTTTGGTGCAACTAGTTGCTTTTCCGCCTAAGGTTTCGGTTTTGCCGCCGCTGCCTGAGCCGATGAAGTTGGTCGCGCCGGGTAAGAAGCCCTCGGCTTGGGCGCCGAGTGCGGCTGTCTCCGTTGTTGCGGTGATCGCTGCGAGCGCCATGACGGCGAGGGCGATCAGCTTGAGATGTTTCATGATTGTTCCTTTGGTGGGTTTGGCCCCCACAGGAACGTCGTGCTATTGGGATGATCGTGGGTGGTGGGGGCTTTGCGGGTTTGTGTTGGTGTTGAGTTTAGTTTCGGCCGCCGGGGGGTGGTTCGGGGCCTTTGTATTGTTTGCAGGCTGAGACGATGTATTGGAAGTGGCAGTTGGTTTTGGTGGTCCAGTATTTGGTTGTGAGGTTGGGGTGAGTGTTGAGGTAGGTGGTTTGCTTTTGTGCTTCTGTAAGTTGGTGTGGCATTGTGGTGAGGGTGTGGTTCCTTTGTGTGGTGAGATGCTCCTCGTAGTATTGGATGCGGGAGCGGAGGATGATGTCGGCCATGGTTTGGCCTGTGTATTTGAGGTATTGTGGGAGGTTAGATCCGTAGAGTGTGTGGGCTTTGAGGACGAGGGCTAGTTGTTGGCGGATTTGGATGTTGGTGGGGTAGATGTGTAGGGCGTGTGCTCGGCCGATGGTCCAGTCCCAGGAGATGAGTTTGTTGAGGGTGTTGGCTCGTTGTTCTTTTTGGCGGTTTTCGCAGGTGGTTTTGAGCGTGTGTGGTGGGGGTGGTGGTGTGTTTGCTTGCCTGGCGGTTTTTTGTAAGTAGGTGATGCAGTTGTGGTATGTGGGTGGGTCGGGGATGGCGCCCTTTGGGACGGGGCGTTTTGGTACGTATTCGTTTTGGAGGATGAGCTCGACGCGTGTCCAGTGATCGAGGGCGCTCTTTGAGATGGTTCCTACGCCCGTGACTTCCGCGACGATGTCGCTCCCGTCGCTGTTACCACAGCTCAGGAGGCTGATGGCTAGGAGGGCGCTAAGTGTCGCGAGTTGCGTTTGCGTTGGGTGTTTGGGCATCAAATTGGGTTGGTGGTGTTAAGGGCTGTGGGGCAACCGTTGGCTGCCCCACAGCGTGTTGCGGTTTTACTGGTGGCTAGTTGCCGTCCATGATTTCGATTGCGGTTGTTTTGTTTTCGGCTTCGGTTGTGGATTCGCCTTGGAGGCCCGAGGATGAGGCTGTGCCGCCGTCTTCTGTTGTTGTCTGGTTAGCGGTTTTGGTTTTACCATCTACACCAGTGCACGTTTTTACTGTTGGGTCGCCTTTTGTCTCCGCGAATTTGGAGGTCTTTTTGAGTGAACTGGCGTTAGCTTCGATTTCGCCGATGATGCCGCCTTGGACGGTGACTAAGATGCCGCTGGCTTCGATGTGGGTGGGTGTGGTTGGTTCGATCCAGATGCCGTACTTTAAGGCTTTCGGTTCGATTAAGCAGAGTAACCATAAGTTGATGGATAAGATCGTTCCGGCGCTGTCGCCTAAGCTGTTGGCGCTGAAGAAACCGAAGGCGGTGCATCCTGAGAAGTGGATGTCCATTTTGCCGTGTGAGTCGGTTTCCATCGTGCCGGATAAAATGTTAGTTTTGGTGCAGGTAATGGCTTTTCCGCTTAAAGTTTCGAGTTTGCCGCCGCTGCCTGAGCCGATGAAGTTGGTCGCGGCGGGTAAGAAGCCCTCGGCTTGGGCGCCGAGCGCGGTTGTTGCTGTTGTTGCGGTGATCGCTGCGAGCGCCATGACGGCGAGGGCGATCAGCTTGAGATGTTTCATTGTTGTTCCTTTGTTTGGTTTGTGTTGGCACGTCGGTTTACGCTTGGCCACGGCTCTTGTCCGCTGGGTTGCGGGTTGTGGTTGGGCGTTTGTCGTGCCGGGTGGGATATTCTCAGGGGTTGGGTGGCTAGGTCAAGGGAATGGGCTGGTTTGTTTCTGACAGCACGTTGAACCGCTCCAAGAGTTGTGAAGGCGGTTTTTTATTGTGTGATCTGCATCTGTCCTGTCTGCTCGAACTCGGCGGGCGGAAGCCTGTCGCATGCGGTGTGTAGGCGGCGGTGGTTGTACCAGTCGACCTACTCGAGGGTCGCGAGCCCGACCTGATCGAGCGTCCTCCACGGCTCGTGGCGGTTGATCAGCTCGGTCTTGTAGAGCCCGATCGTCGTCTCGGCGAGGGCGTTGTCGTAGCCGACGGACCCGATCGAGGGGTCAGTGCCGGCGTCGATCAGCCTTTGGGCGACCGCGAAGCTCGTTGTACTGACTCCCGGCATCGAAGTGTGCGATCAGACCCTTATCGACCCGGCCGCCCGTGGTGGTCTCGTGCCCAGAGCGCCATCTCCAGCGTGTCGAGCACAAGCCCCGTTTCATGGGTCTCCTCTGAGCAGCCAACCTTCCCGGCGATCGACTTGATCGCCGCCCATTTTATGTGGATACGCCTCCCGGTGCTCAAGCACCAAACGCACCGCACGCTCACGCACCTCCAACGGAAACCTTTTGACGTTTCCCATCAACCAATCCTCTCAAGAAGATCGGCCTCCAAAAACTCTCGGAGCGGCTCAGTCCCGACAGTCCCGTATGCCGTCGCCCGGCTCAGTGGTGGGGGCGGGATTGGAGTGGGAAACGGGGGTTGTGTGTGGGCTTGTGTTGGGGTAAAAGTATGTGTACTCGATGTTTGCTTGTTTTCGTTGAAAGGACCGGAACTTGTTGCACGTGCGTTTGGCGGGTTTGAGGGGGAGTGTTCGTGCGGCGGTTGCCGTGGCGGTTTTGGCTGGCGTGGTCGTTGCTGGCTGTTTTGGTGGTGTTGCGTTTGGGTCGGTCGCGGGGTTCGGCTCAGAGGGGGAAGGGGCGGGCCAGTTTTCTGGGCCTCGGGGTGTTGCGGTGGATCAGGTTTCGCATGAGGTGTTTGTGGTTGATCGGGAAGGGTTGCGTGTGGAGCGTTGGAGTGGGGAAGGGATGTTTGAACGGTTGTGGGGGCGTAACGTGAACGCTGCGGGTGGTGGGTTGTGTGTCGCGGGGGAAGCTTGTGTTGCGGGGGAAAGCGGGGCGGGTGCTGGGGAGTTTGCGGGGTTTCCGGCGGGTGTGGCGATCGATAATTCTTTGGGTTTGACGCATGGGCTTGTGTATGTGGTTGATGATGGGAACAACCGGGTGCAGGAGTTCAATGGTGAAGGCGGATTCGTGTTGATGTTCGGGAAGAACGTAAACAGCAATACGCATGGTGATGTTTGTACGTCGGGGGAAGCGGCGGCGTGTCAGGCTGGGGAATCGACAAGCGCTGCGGGTGGGTTCTCGGGGCTTGAAGGTAATGGTGTCGCGGTGGATAACGCGGGTGTGGTGTATGTGGCTGATGAAAACCGGGTGCAGAAGTTTGATTCTGGTGGCGGGCTGATTGGGGAAGTCGCGTTGCCGGGTGTTGGGCGGATAACCGGTTTGGCGGTCGATTCTGCGAAACATTTGTATGTTGTTGCGTCTGGGCTGTCTGGGGTGCATGAGTACAGTGCGGCTGGTGTTGAAATCCTGCCCGTGCGTGACCCCGCAGCCAACCCTAATGAGACTGTGATCACGGTCAGCCCGAGCGATGATTTGTTTGTGTATGACAATGTGCAGAAGCATGTGCAGGAGTATGCGCTGGCTGGAGGGCAGCTCTCCTCGATACTGCTGGAAAGCCCCTTGCCGAGTGGTGGGCTGGCGTTCAAGAGTGAACTTGGTGTGCTGTATGTGTTGTTGCCTGAAGAGGTGGTCGTGTTGGGGGTGCCGGCGGAAGGGCCGGTGGTGGTGGCGGGGAGTGAGCGTGTTGATGGTGTGCTGCCGAGGAGTGTGGTTACGCACGCGATCGTGAACCCTGAGGGCACGGCGAGTGAATACCGCGTTGAATATGGGACAAGTGCGGCGTATGGGAGCAGTGTGGCGGGCGGGGCGCCTTTGACGGCGGTGAACGAGGTGCAGTCGGTGACGGTTAGTAAAGCTACGGGCGGTAAGTTCACGCTCGGGTTTGAAGGTGAAGAAACGGGGGAACTACCGTTCAATGCGACTGCTGGTGAAGTGCAGGCCAAGCTCGAGGGGCTCGCGAAGCTTGGTGTGGGGCAGGTCGCGGTCAGCGGTGAACCGGGCGGCCCATGGGCGGTCGAATACACTGGCAGCCGTGGGGGGCAGAGCGTTAGCGAACTGACTACACAGGCGGGAGCGCTGACGGGTGAACCGGGTGAAACGCCTTCCGTGACGGTAGCGGTGAGTGTTCAGGGGATCTCGTTGTTTGACGATCGGCCGGTTAGTATTGCGGTGAGTGGGTTGCAGCCAAAAACTGTATATCACTATCGGTTTGTCGCGACGGACGGCTCGCATACCACACCGGGGCCTGATGCTACGTTTGAAACGGCGTCGGCGGTATCTGTTGAAGCGGAGTCGGCTACGGAAGTGACGGGGGATAGCGCGCGGCTTGAGGCGATCTTGAACGCGCATGGCGTGGCGAGCAGCTTCCACTTCGAATATGGCACGAGCACGAGCTACGGCTCGAGCGCACCCGCCTCGGATGAATCGTTCGGGTCAGGCAGCGAAGGCGTGAACGTCCACGTGCAGCTACAAGGCCTATCTGCGGCGACTGTGTATCACTACCGGGTGGTAGCGCACAACGAACTCGGCGAAGTGCAAGGTCCTGACGAGACATTCACGACACAGGCCGCCGCGCCGGTAAAACAGCTCGTCGATGGTCGCCAGCAGGAACTGGTCTCACCGCCCAGCAAGCACGGCTCGCCGCTTGAAGGGCTGGCTGAAGAAGGCGCGATGATTCAGGCAGCCGAAGACGGACACGCCCTGACATATGTCGCGCAAGCTCCGATCAGCAATGGAACCCCAGGCTCGCGTAGCGTCGCCAACACACAGTTGATCTCGGCACGGACGACGCCGGGTGTGTGGGCTACCCGCGATATCTCAACGCCACATGAACAGGTCTCCGCAGTCATCACGGGGCGACGCTCTGAATATCTGGCGTTCTCGAGCGATCTTTCACTCGGTGCGCTGGAAGCGGTCGGCTCGACACCACTCAACCCAGCGGCGATGGGCGAACGCAAGGAACGCACGCCCTACCTGCGCAAGAGCAGCCCAGAACGAACACCGTTGACGACTGAAGAATTCGTGCCGCTCGTGACCGAAGCAAACACCCCGCCCGGCACCCAATTCGCAGGCACAGAAGAACATCCCGGCGGCGGAGACTTTGTCGGGGGCACGAGTTTTGTGGCGTTGACGCCTGATGGGAGCAAGGCGATCCTGGCAGCTACCCCGCCGCTAACGCAAGGTGCCTCGGAAAGCAACCTGTACGAGTGGCAGGCGGGGAAACTGACGCTCGCGAGCGAAATCGCGGAAGCGCCCGCGACGGTGTGTGGCGGCAGCGGCCCGGCATGTATACAAACAGCTACCCGTGCGGCGCTAGGCAACAACGACGAACAGACACGTGGAGCGCTATCGGACGATGGCGCGAGGGTGGTGTTCGAAACGGACAATGAACATTTGTGGCTGCGTGATCTCGCGAGAAAGGAAACGGTGTTGTTGAACGCCTCGACGAGCGGCGTGCGCCCCCACTTCGGGGAAGTGCGGTTCCAGATCGCGAGTAGCGATGGCTCAAGAGTATTTTTCACCGATATAGCGCGGTTGACTCCGGATGCGACAGCGAGGTCGGGGCAGCCGGATCTGTATATGTGTGATATGAAGGTTGTGGCGGGGCGGTTGTCGTGTGGTCTGCAGGATTTGACGGTGGATTCGAATCGTAATGAGGCTGCGAATGTTTTGGGTGATGTGATCGGGATCGATACGACGGGCAGGTATGTGTATTTTGTGGCTGCGGGAGCGCTCACGCCGGGTGCTGCCGACGGCGGCTGTGAAAAGGAACAGATGCTGGGTGCGTTGTGTAATGTGTATGTGCGTGATGTGGTGGCGGGTGCGACTTCGCTGGTGGCGGTGGTGTCGGATAGCGATTTGCCGGATTGGCAGGCCAAGCCTCTTGGTTCAAATCTTGGGGAAATGACGTCTGGTGTGTCTGGGAATGGCAGGTTTTTGGCGTTTATGTCGTCGCGGTCGTTGACTGGGTTTGATAATCGGGATGCGGTGAGTGGTGTGCGTGATGTTGAGGTGTTTGAGTTTGATCGTGAACGGGGTTCGCTTGTGTGTGTGTCGTGTGGTGGGGGCCGGCCGCATGGGATGTTCGAGCCTTCGTCTGTGGCGGGGGCGCCGCCTTTGGTGGACCGGACGCACGTGTGGGGTAACCAGTGGCTTGCGGCTTTGATTCCGGGGTGGACACGGATAACTCTTGGTTTCGCGTCGTATCGGTCGCGGTATTTGTTTGATAGTGGCCGGTTGTTTTTCAATAGTGTGGTGGGGTTGGTTGCGGGTGATGGGAATGGTCGGGCGGATGTTTATGAGTTTGAGCCGTCTGGTGTGGCTGGCTGTCCGTCTGTTGGTGCGGGCTGTGTTGGGTTGTTGTCGGGTGGTAGCTCGAGTGATGAATCGGCGTTTTTGGATGCGTCGGGTTCGGGCGATGATGTGTTTTTCTTGACGGGTGCGCAGCTTGCTCCGGGTGTGGATGTGGATGGGGCGCTTGATGTGTATGACGCGCATGTGTGTACGGCTGGTGTGCCGTGCGTGTCGGGTGTGGTGAGTTTGCCGCCGGGGTGTAGTACGGCGGATTCGTGTCGTGCGGCGCCGGCGCCGCGGCCGGATGTGTTTGGTGCGCCTGCGAGCCAGCTGTTTAGTGGTAGCGGGAATGTCACACCTGGCCCTGGCCCGAAGGTCAAATCGGCCGCGGAGGTACGGGCGGAAAAGCTTGCTCGTGCGTTGAAGGCGTGTCGGAAGGTGCGGTTTAAGAGGAAGCGTGCTGTCTGTGTGAAGCAGGCCCGCAAGAAATACGGGCCGGTGAAGTCGAGGGTGCGTGGTCGAAAAGCTGGCAACGGGCAGGGGGCAGGCCGATGAGCAAGCTAAGCGTCATGGGACGGAGTTTGAAGGGCCGGCTGGGTCTGCTTGTTGCAGCATGCTTGCTTGTGGGTGGTGTGGGGTTGGGTGTCGGGGCTGGTTCGGCTGGCGCGGTTTCGTGTTCGGGTTGTGGTGCGTGGTGGCATGTGGTGCAGGCTGTGCGTCCGGCGAATATTGCTCCGGGTGGGGAAGGGCTTGTGACGGTGCAGGCTGTGAATGTTGGTGATGGCCCGAGTGTCGGTGCGGTGAGTTTGGCTGATGTGTTGCCGGCGGGGTTGAGTGTTGTCGAAGAAGGGGGTGTTCCGCAGGTCGCGTTCTACACGATGCAAGCAACTGAGGGGCTAGGGTTGAATCTCGGGCCTGACGGGTTTCTTGCAGGCTTTTTGGAATCGGTTACCAAAGAGACGGTGTGTGCTACGACGTCGGGGTCGGTGACGTGCACGCTTCACCAGGACCAGATGGAATTCCTCGAAAACGCTGTTGGTAAACCGGGTGCTGGATTTGGTGTGTTGAGGACTTCGGAACATGTCGAAGTCCGGGTGAAGGTGAAGAACACGGGGCCGGTAGCGACGGAGAACCGGGTTGAAGTGTCGGGTGGCGGTGCGCCTTTGACGCATGTCGCGCGGCGTGTCCCGGTGGATGCTGCGGCACCGGTGTTTGGGGCTGAGGAATTCTCGATGGTGCCCGAAGGTGCGGGCGGGGAAATCGATGTTCAGGCCGGGTCGCATCCGTTTCAGTTCACGACAGAGTTCGCGTTGAACCAGAACGCAGGGTCGCATGAACCGCCAGCCCTACCAAGGCACGTGTCGTTTGGTCTGCCGGCTGGGTTTATCGGGAACGCGACCGCGGTGCGGCAGTGCACTGATCAACAGTTCGCGGCACTCGCGGCGGGCGGCACGGGGAATCACTGTCCGCAGGATTCAGCGGTTGGTGCGGCGACGATCACGATTGATGAACCGATCCAGCTTCATCTGCAGACGGTATCGGTACCGGTGTTCAATATGACGCCCGCGGTTGGTGAGCCTGCACGGTTCGGGTTTGAGTACGCGCATGCCCCGGTTTTCCTTGACACGGGTGTGCGGACGGGCTCGGATTATGGGGTTACCGTGTCGGTGAACAACATTACCGAGCTTGTGAACTTTCTTTCCTCGACGGTCACGATTTGGGGTGTGCCGGGGGATACACGTCATGATGCCGCGCGGGGCTGGGGGTGTTTGCGTGGTGGGACGATCACTCCGGGCTTGTTCCCGTGTGAAACGACGACCGATACGCAGCCACCGCCGTTCTTGACGATGCCGACCGCGTGTTCGCTGCCGTTCACCGCGACTGTTGAAGGGTCTTCTTGGCCGACTGCCGCACACCCCTCCGGGGTCGCGTTGCAGAGCGGTGAACATTCGAGCTATATGCTGCGAGACGAATTCGAACGTACACTCGGAATCTCGGGATGCAACACCCTGCCATTCTCCCCATCGATCGAAGTATCGCCCGATGTGCAGTCAGCGAGCACCTCGACAGGATTGAAAGTCGACGTGAAGGTACCCCAGGAAGTCAACGAAAACAGTGCAGGCTTCGCGAGTTCAGCCGTGAAGAACATCACGGTCGCGTTGCCCGCAGGGGTGACCGTGAACCCGGCAGGCGGTAACGGCCTGGAATCGTGCAGCACGGGACAGATCGGATTCCTCGGCGCCCAGAAACTGAACCCGGTAGGCGAACCGGAAAACGAAACAGACCTGTTCACCGCGACGCTACCGGAACCGTTGAGCCCGGGGCTAAACCTCGATGCGCTCGGGTTCTGCCCCAAAGCATCGAAGATCGGGACAGCCCGGATCGTCTCACCGCTTATCAAGAACCCCGTGATCGGCTCGGTGTACTTGGCGAGTCAGAACGCAAACCCGTTCGGGAGCCTACTCGCTGCCTACATCGTCGCCGAAGACAAAGCCACTGGCACGATCGTCAAGCTCCCAGGCCGTATCTCGCTCTGCGAAACAGTTGGGCAGATTCTCGACGGGCTGCAATGCGGCGCGCCAGGACAACTCATCTCAGAATTCAAGAACAATCCGCAGCTAGCCTTCGAAGACGCTGAACTACACTTCTTTGGCGGGGAACGTGCACCCCTAGCTACTCCCGCACGCTGCGGCAACTACCTCACAAACGCATCATTCACTCCGTGGTCGGACACCCCATCCGTATCCTCGAGTTCCACCTTCGACATTACGACCGGTCCGAACGGGGGACCCTGCCCGGCCGGTAGTTTGCCGTTCGCGCCCGCCCTCGTAGGCGGCACGACAAACATCAACGCGGGAGCCTTCACCCCGCTCACGACCACGATTAGCCGTGCGGACGGCAACCAGAACATGCGCTCTGTGCAACTACACATGCCCGCTGGGGTCGAGGGCATCCTCTCAGGCGTAAAGCTCTGCCACGAAGCCAACGCAAACGCCGGGACCTGCGGCCCAGAATCCCTGATCGGGGAAACAACAGTCAGCGCCGGAGTCGGCTCAGACCCCGTATCAGTCAAGGGCGGACGCGTCTACATCACCGAAAAATACGCTGGTGCTCCATTCGGCCTCTCGATCGTAAACCCCGTCAAAGCCGGCCCGTTCGACCTCGAGCACGACACCTCGAACCCGAACAACCAGCCCGCCTGCGACTGCGTCGTCGTGCGCGCAAAGATCGAAGTAGACCCCCACACCGCGAACCTCACGATCACGACCGACAGTACGGGCCCTCACACAATCCCGAACCTGATCGATGGGATCCCTGTCCAAATCCAAAAGGTCAACGTCCTCATCAACCGGCCCAACTTTACGTTCAACCCAACCAACTGCGGCCCCCTAACCCTAGCCGGCTCGATCGCATCCGATGAAGGAGCGAGCTTCCCCGTCTCCGTACCCTTCCAAGTTACCAACTGCGCTATCCTGAAATACACCCCCCAAATCAAAGTCACCACCATCGGACACGCCTCAAAAGCCAACGGAGCAAGCCTCAACTTCAAAATCAGCTACCCCAAAAACGCTCTCGGCACCCAATCCTGGTTCAACGAGGCGAAGTTCAGCATCCCCAAGCAACTCCCAGCCCGCCTCACAACCATCCAAAGGGCATGCATCGCCGCAACATACGAAACAAACCCCGAAAACTGTCCCTCAGCATCCAAAATCGGGCACGCCATCGTCCACACACCCGTCCTCCCAGTCCCACTCGAAGGACCCGTCTACTTCGTATCCCACGGCGCAGCAAAGTTCCCCGACGCCGTCCTACACCTCAAAGGCTACGGCATCACCTTCGACCTCACCGGCGAAACATTCATCAAGAACGGAACCACAAGCGCCACCTTCAAAAACACCCCAGACGTCCCCTTCGAATCCATCGAAGTCAACGTCCCCATGGGCAAATACTCCGAGTTCAGCGTCAACCTACCCCACGGCAAACTGAACTTCTGCGGCCAAAAACTAACAATGCCCACCCTCCTCAAAGCCCAAAACGGCCTCCAAATACACCAAAACACCCCCGTTATCATCACAGGCTGCAAACCCACCCACCACAAAACCAAGCGGAGAAAACACACCACAAAACACATCAAAGCCAAACCCTAACGATGGACCACGCTGGGGCCGTATGCGGCCCTGACACTTACGCTAGGCTCGTCAGGGAGCGGGCTAGGTACGTCGGGGGCGTCTGTTTCTCTATGTAGCTTTCCCAAAAGTATCTACCCCCGGTGACCGAGTCCCTGGCCGGGCAGGGCATGAACGTCCGGGCCTGCACGATCATGTTCGGGGTTGCCGAATCGGGCTTCTACGACTGTAAGGATCGCCCCCTCTCCGCGCGGGCGCTGCGCCGGGTGTGGCTGGCCGGGTTGATCATGGGCGTCCACAGCGCAATCGCACCCGCGAGGGCAAGGTCTATTGTTGCGTCGTGCTCGATGCGTTCAGCCGCGAGGTCATTGGCTGGTCGATTGACAGCGGACAGACCGCGTTGCTCGTTACGAACTTCCTCGGGATGGCGATCATCGCGCGCAAGCTCTCCGACCGCGCCATTATTCACAGCGACAGGGGCGTTCAATTCACCTCTTGGGCGTTCGGCGAGAGGGTGCGCAGCGTCGGGCTCGCTCACTCGATGGAGCAGTGGAGCCACCCTACACCATGCAATGATGGAGGCGTTCTGGGCGAGAATGCAAGTCGAGCTACTCAACAGGCATCGCCGGCGGACAAGGATCGAACTCGCCCGCAAGATCTTCGAGTACCTCCTCGACGCCAAACAGGGTCACATCAAATCTGCACCTGCGTCGCTGTAAGCATGAGTCTCCTTTCGACTCAGGGCCTACACAGTTAGTCGGGCACTCTCGATACGTCGCTCGCGCGACAGGTGCGTGCTAGGTGACGTAAGGTCGAGATTTGACGGTGATGCTTCGAACAGCCATGGCGCACGTTGGCCGATCACGGAGCCGCGGAAGCGCTTGTGTCGCCGTAGACCACCCATGTAGTGTCGACCGCGCCGTAGTACTCGACCAGTCGCAGCATCTCGGGTGTTCGTCGGCGTGATGCACATGCGTGAGGCCCGGCGTCGAAACGCCGGGCGAGCAGGTTGGCTGCCACGACTGGCTTTGAGGGCTGGTCGATGATCTCCTCCCACGGTGAGAGGTCCAGATAGCCTCTCGTGGCGGAGACGATGCCGAGGCTGCGCGGACTGCTCGACGTCTCGGCGCACGATCAGCCCGAGCTCCTTGGTGGGGTAGATGAACGTGTCGATCACGAAGACCTCCTCGTGGTAGCGCTCGGTCACGAGGTGCACCTGCACGTGCGCGCTGCACTGCACGAGAAACGTGTTCGGTCGGTCGCGCACCGCGCACGATCGCCTCGAGCAGATCGTCGACGAGCTCGAGCTCGAACTCTGCTCGAGGCCCTGGAAGTCGAGATAGTGGCGCAGGGCGTTCTCGTGGCAGGTGCCGGCGGGCCCGAGCGTGATGAACGTCGGTGCGCGTCACGGCTCAGCGGGCCTCGTGATGCTGCTGGCGCGGCGATGAGCTCGTCCTCCATCTGGCAGGTCGCCGCGATCAGCAGCTCGAAGAGCTGCTCGCTGAAGTCCGGCGGCACGCGGCCTCGCGACCACGCGCGAGGTAGCGCGCACGGACCTCGGCGACGCGCTCGGGCTGCATCATCGGGATCTCGTGCTCGCGCTTGTGGACGGCGATCTCGCGACAGACTTCGAAGCGGTCTCCCGAGCAGACTCGGTGATCTGCTCGTCGAGCTGCGTCCAGGCGCTCGCGGAAGGGCTCGAGCCCGCTCATCGCGAGCAACCGGCGCATCCGCGGACCTAGCGGCGCGAAGCCGCTCGCGCGGTAGAAGGACGTCGGTCGCGGCGAGCGCCGCGAAGCGCTCGCGCGGGAGGCCCACCTCGAAGCGGCCGATGCCGCGCTCGCGCGACCAGCTCGACAGAGCGCTGCGATCAGCGCCGCTCCGATCGCCCTGGCTGCGCCAGCCGGATCCACCCACAGATCCTGGATCAGCGCGTAGCGCCCGGGGACGTGGATCGCCTGCTCTGCCAGCTCGCCGCCAGCACGCCGACGAGGTGCCATCTCGGACGTCTGCGCCACCAGCACCGCAGCCGAGCTGCCTGGTCGATCCAGGCTGCGCCGCGGCGCGCTCCATCGCCGCCGGCTCGGCGGTGTGCCGCCGAGCTCGGTGAGCAGCTGCGACACAGCGCGTCGGCGACTCGCCTGCACGTCCCTGCGCGCGGGCGGCAACGGACGTGCCAGTCACAGCGTTCAGGGTCGGCTTGGCTCGGTCTGCCGGCTCGGCAGTCGAGTGGCTCATCGCGCGCCCGGGCGCCACGGGCTCGAGTTCGAACGGTCCACGCATCCGGGCCGCGTCGCTGCCCGTGACCGCTCGCGCGATCGTGGCCATCGGTGCGCGCGCCTTCAGCAGGATCTCCTCGAACTCCTCGGCGGGGTCGGACTGCATCACGATCGCACCGCCGGCGCCGATCGTCGTCGCGCCCGGGCGCATCACGATCGTGCGGATCACGATGCTCAGATCGACGCTGCCGTCGAAGCCGAAGTAGCCGATCGCGCCGGAGTAGACGCCCCGTGCCTCGCGCTCGATGTCGTCGATGATGCCCATCGTGCGCAGCTTCGGCGCTCCCGTCATCGAGCCGCCCGGGAAGCATGCCCGCACGCACTGCACCGGGGTGCGCTCGCGCTCGAGCACGCCCGTGATCGTCGAGATCAGCTGGTGCACTGTCGTGTAGGGCTCGACGACCATGAACTGCGGCACGCGCACGCTGTCGACCTCGCAGACCCGTCCGAGGTCGTTGCGCAGCAGGTCGACGATCATCAGGTGCTCTGCGAAGGTCTTCTCGTCGCTCAAGCAGCTCCGCGCGTAGCTGCTTCGTCGCAGGCCGGGTCGGGGGAGCGCGGCGCCGTGCCCTTGATCGGGCGGGCCTCAACGCGCCGCCGCGCGGTCGACCGACAGGAAGCGCTCGGGCGACGAGCTCAGCACGGTCAGCTCACCGAGCTTCAGATAGGCCGCGAACGGCGCTGGGTTGCGTCGGCGCAGCAGCCGGTAGAGCTCAAACGGCTCGGGGCTGGCGTCGGTGTGGATCTGGTCGGTCAGGCAGACCTCGTAGGACTCTCCGGCATGCAGTGCTGCCTGGCAGCGGGCGATGTCGGCCAGGTACTGCTCACGCCCGCGTCCGCAGCGGAAGCTGACCTGATCCGGTTTGCTCGCCCCGTTGCTGATCGCGACGCGGTCGGCGGCGTCGGCGCTTGAGCGGTCGGGCTCTGCGACCAGTAGCGATCGCGTGACTGCTCGGCACTGCTCCAGCCATTCCGCTGACTCAGTCTCGCCTGGCTGACCGAGCGCCAGCAGGTGTGTGCGGTGGGTGATGTGGTCGATCGCCACGACGCGGTTGGCGAGCATCAGCACCGCATCGGGCACGTCTGAGCTGTGCACGTTGGGAGAGCCGCAGTCGGCCTTGCACTCGTAGCCGAGGATAGCCGACGTAGCCACCGAGCAGGCCGCTGGGGATACCTCCGGGTCGGCTCGAGCGTGTGCCGCGGCGAGCTCGCGCGTCGAGCACCTCGAAGATCGAGCCCGCCTCCTCGCGTCGTCGCATCTGCGCGCTGCACGCTGACGCGCTGGCGCTCGACGTCGTACTCGATCACGCAGCGGCCCGGCGCCTGCGGTCGTGCCGAGGAAGGAGCAGCGCGCGAGCCGGCTCGGCGCATCGGCGCTGTCGAGCCAGAACGCGTGCTCGGCGGTCCCGAACAGCGCTCGAACAGCAGCTCGGCGCAGACCTCGCCCTCGGCAGGGTGCGCGTGCGCAGCGACCGGCGGTGGTCCTTTCGGCGCGGGCTCGCGGCTCGCGTGGCGGCTGTCGCGGCGGCGCCGGCGCGCCGGCTGCGCGACGCGCTCGGGAGCGGCGGTGGTGCGCGCGCGAGCGCATAGAAGTTCTCGAACAGCCGGCGGCCGTGTTCGGTCGCGACCGACTCGGGGTGGAACTGCACGCCCCACATCGGCCGGCGGCGATGTTCGATTCCCATCACGACCCCGGTCGTCCGTCCAGGCCGTCACGCGCCCGTCCGGTCCGAGGTCGTCGGTGACGGCGAGCGAGTGGTAGCGCACGACCGAGAAGTCCTGGGGGATGCCCTCGAACAGGCCGCTGCCGTCGTGTTTGACGGCGCTCAGGCGGCCGTGCATCACGGTCGGCGCGCCGACGACCATGCCGTTGAGCAGATGGCCGAGGCCCTGGTGACCGAGACACACGCCGAGCACGGGCATCTCGCTCGAGCGCAGGATGTCGGCGCAGACGCCGAAGTCGTGCCAGCGCTCGGGCCGCCCGGGGCCGGGGGAGAGGACGATCGCGTCGAAGTCCCAGCGTAAGAGTGCGCGCCAGGAGACGACGTCGTTGCGCACCACGATCGGCTCCTCGCCCGATACGGCGGCGAGCAGGTGAAAGACGTTGTAGGTGTATGAGTCGTAGTTGTCGATCAGGAGCGTGCTCACGCCGTCACGTCCAACCCGAGGCCGCGGGCGCTGCGGTCGAGCAGCGTGTGCACGACGCGCTCGACGTGTTCGCCGCGCTCGCGCTCGAGGTACCAGATCGCCAGGTGCTTGAGGTAGTGGGCGAGCGGGCGCACGTCGAGCCGCTCGCACCGCGAGGCGCAGGTAGCGGCGGTAGAGCTCGGACTGGACCACCGCGAAGCGATAGTCGGGGTCCTCCGCCGGGCGCCCGTAGGCGGCGCCCGTCCCGCTGTGGCGCGCACGCGCACGCGCCAGGTCCCAGCCGAGGCTCTCCTGCTCGCGCAGCAGCCGCTCGGGCGCGAAGTCCATGTCGGGGCTCGACGGGGTGGGGCAGGAAGTAGCCGAGCGCGAGCTGCGCCGCGATCCGTTCCGGAGCCGGGTGGGTGCGGCGCACCTGCGCGCCGCGTCGGGTCGCCGTCGATCTGCTCGTCGAGCCACTCGGCGAGCTCGTCGATCAGCAGCGCTCCCGCGCTCGAGGTGAGCGCGCGCTTCTCGCTCGAGACCATACCGTGGAAGATGCTGCGGCTCGGATGAAAGCCGCCGTTGAGCTCCGGGCGCAGCTCCAGGGCAAGCTTACGGATGCTCGTCACGTGCGCGACCCACTCCGAGCCCGTGACCTGCAGCGAGGTCATGCCCTCGAGTTCGGGTGCTGTCATCGCGTAGGTCAGCGAGCGCACGTGCTGCGTCGAGAGCCCGTCGGCGCGCACGAGCGGCACCTCCTCGAGCTCCTCCAAGCCCGTGACGTACACGACGACGCCGTCCTCGCGCCGTCTGAGCGTGCCGCTGCGAGAGCCCGCGCCTCGACGAGTTCGACCGTCTCTGCGAGGTAGTCGGACTCGAACAGGACGCGGTCGAAGGCGACTCCGAGCCGCGCGAGCGTCTTGCGCTGCCCGGCGATCACCCAGGCGCGCGTCTTGTACCAGAGCTCGAGCGCCTCGCGCTCGCCCCTGCAGGACACGCTTGATCAGCTCGTCGGCGTCGTCGTTCTGCACCTGCACCTCGCGTGAGAGCGAGTCCTCGGCGACCTCGAGCTCGCCGACGATCGGCGCCGTACCGGCCGCGACGTAGTCGGCGTAGCAGGCGCCGACGAAGTGGTCGCTCTTCTCCTCGCCGTCGGACCAGCCCTGCGCGTGACGGCCGCTGCGCATCACGCCGGCCATCGCCTCGCCCATCGCGCGGCCCATGTCGGAGATGCGGCTGCGGCGCTCGACCTGCGCACCGGCCTGCGACAGCGCGGCAGCGAGCGCGTTGCCGATCGCGAGGTTGCGCAGATGGCCGATGTGCAGCGCCTTGGTCGCGTTGGCATCCCAGAACTGGACCGAGAAGTGCCGTCCTTCGGCGAGATCGGCGAGCGGCGTCTCGCCGCTGCCGCCGGCCTCGAGCGCAGCACCCGCGGTCTCGATCCAGCTGTCGGCCAGGCGCAGCCGCACGGCGTCACGATCGCGCATCACGGCTGCCACCCACGGCTCGTGCATCGAGCCGGTCGAGCACAGCAAGCGAGTTCGGGTCCTCGCGCCATTCCGGACATCGCGGCAGAAGCTTCAGGTCGTACTCCGCCCGTGGGCGTCGCGGCGCACGAGCAGCCCACAGCGCAGGCGTTTCGGCCCACGTATCACTGCCCTCAAAGAAGTCAAAGAGGTTAAATGGCATGGGCAGTCTCCCCAGTGTAAGAGTTGTGCAATGCACCAGCCGGGGCTCGAACCCGGATCACCGGTGTTTAAGACCGGTCCTTTCACCGATTAAGGTACTGGTGCTCATGGGACCGGGCTTGGCCCCTATAGTCACTGACCTTATATAACCCACCAATCCCGGCCACTGAACTTTCGCGGTATCCTAAGTCCCACGCACTTGAATGGCAAGTGCACTTACCGGAACAGCCGCTGTCAGAAGGCCGATAGTCGCTGGAATCCCGCCGCTTGCGGGCGATTCTGGACAGAGACATTGGCATGAGACAAGGAGAGAGAAACGTATGAGTGAAACAAGGGGGTGTGGAGACATGGCCGATACGCAAAATATGTCACGCGGTAACGAGCCGGCAGGACTGCCGCCCGGGCCTCGTGCTCCCAGCACCGTGCAGGCGCTCGGCTGGGCGCTGCGGCCGCTCGGCATGATGGACCGCTGTTACGACCGTTACGGGGACCTCTTTACGCTACATGTGCGCCGCGGACGCCCGTGGGTGTTCCTGACCGACCCCGAGCACGTCAAGCAGGTGTTCACGACCGACTCTGAGCTGTTGCGCGCCGGTGCTGGTGAGGCGAACCCGCTGCTCGAGCCGTTGCTCGGCTCGCGCTCGGTGATGCTGCTCGACGAGCCGCAGCACATGAACGACCGTAAACGTTTGCTGCCCTCCTTCCATGGAAAGCGAATGAAGGACTACGGCGCAATGATGAGCGGGGTTGCTGAAGAGCAAATCTCGCGCTGGCCGCTCGGTGAGCCCTTTGCGTTGTGGCCGCGCATGCAGGCAATCAGCCTCGAGGTCGTGATGCGCGCGGTGTTCGAGGATCTCGATGACGATCGGCGCGAGCGCCTGCGTGCGCGCGTGGTCGAGCTCACGGACTGGATCAACACGCCGCGGCGGCTGGCCTTGCTTGCAGCAGTCGGCTCGCGCACGCTCACCGGCAATGCGGGGTTTCGCAGGGCGATGTCCGGGCTGGAGGAGGTCGTGCTCGAGGAGGTTCACGAGCGCCGCGCGAGTGGTTTGGGCGAGCGCGAAGACATTCACTCGATGCTCGAGCGCGCGCACGCCGAGGGCGGCGCGCCGGCCGACGAGAAGAAGATGCGAGACGAACTCGTGACGATGCTCTCCGACGGCCCGACGGCCACGTCGCTGGCGTGGGTGTTTGAGCGGCTGCTGCGTCATCCGGAGAAGCTCGCGCGCCTGCGCGAGGATGTGCTCACCGGCGAGGAGGAATACCTCGACGCGGTCGTCAAGGAGACGCTGCGCTTGTGCCCTGCGGTGCCGGTCGTGATGCGGCGACTCGTTGAGCCGATGCAGGTGGGTGGCTATGAACTACCGCCCGAAACGATTGTCGCACCCTGCGTCTATCTGATGCATCGCCGTCGCGATGTTTATCCGGACCCGCTGAGCTTTCGTCCCGAGCGTTTCTTGACGGGCTCGCCGGGAACCTACACGTGGATCCCCTTCGGTGGCGGGGTACGGCGCTGTGTCGCGGCGAGCTTTGCTCAACTCGAGATCAAGCGCGTGATGCAGGTCGTCTTGAGCCGGCTCGACCTGCGCGCTGCGGACTCGCGATCGGAGGGTGCGGCCAGGAGCTCGGTCTCTTTCACTCCCGCGGGTGGTGCGCGCGTCATCGCTGCTCACCGAGAGCCGGTGGCCGTCTAGCCAGATAGTGTGAATCAGGATGAGAAACAGCTCAACACCCAGGCGGGCGCGCTGGTTAGGGTCGGTCGACTATGAAGCGAGGTCTCACAGCGTTTGCCCTCCTGCTCGCTGGGGTCGGCACATCCTCCTGTGCAGGTAGCACGCCGAGCTCTGTCGCAGTGCATCAGGGCGCCATCGCCGTGCGTGTCGGCGGAGAGACAATCGTGGCGCCCTCTGTAGCGCACTGGACCACAGTGATAGCCCGTGGAGCGACGCTGCCGAGCCCCGTCGCGCAGACGGGGCAGACTTCGAAGGAACGGGCGCTGGGCTTCCTGATGTGGTCCGCATGGGTGACCGGTGAAACAGCCGCTCGCGGCGCAGCGGTCTCGGAGGCGAGCATTGAAAAAGCACTTAGTACGCAGGAAGCGAGTTTCCCGAGCAAGGCAGAATTCGCGGGTTTCCTCAAGACAAGCGGCGAGACGATCGCGGATGCTCGCACGGAGATCAAGGCCGAGCTCGCCGCCGCTGCGCTCAGCCGGATCGCAGACGGTGGCACGGTCAGCATCACACCGGCAGAGGCTCGCGACTACTACGAACGCCACAAGGGCCAATTCACGATCGACGAAGAACGCCATTTCGAAATCATCAACGAGCTCCCGCTTCCTGTCGCGCAGCGGCTCAAGCGCGAAGCGCAGCAGAAACACGCGTTCTCGCGCCCGGCGCTGCAGGAGTCACTCACGCGTAGTCACTGGTTACACACCGAACCCGCCAAACGCGCGATCGAGGGCGCGATCTTTGCCACCAAGCCGCATGCGGTCGGTGGTCCAACGAACTTCCTCGGGCCCAAGCTCTATTCCGTCTTCCTAATGACCAATATCACCCCGAGCAAGCTGCGACCCTTCACCGAGGTACGGGGCGAAATAGAACAGCAGCTGATAACTGAAAAACGCAAGCAGGCGTTTGCCGCATTCGCGAAGGCTTGGGTGGGGCGCTGGAAGGCAAAGAGCGACTGTCGTCCGGGCTACGTCGTGGAGATGTGCAGGCAGGCTCCGGGGATCCCGGATCTCGAAGCGGCGCTCGCCAACGCGGACAGCGTGGCTGAAGCCGGGCTGGACATGCCTTCTGGCCGGTAGTCGCGACAGAGAGATATGCGATCGCCGCGCCTATGCGAATCCCTGACACCCCCCACTTCTGCGCCTAGGAGCCTCCCGTGTCGCCGACAGACGAATCCAGGGCGCAGACAGGCCAAATCAAGCGCGAGGTCCATCGCTTCTGGACGGCGACTCCATGCGGCTCGGGGGACGCGATGGCGCCGGAGGGGACACGCGAGTATTATGAGCAGGTCGAGCAACGCCGCTACGAGCGAGAGCCCTTCATTTGTCGTTTCGCGGATTTCGCTTCCACCGGCGGCCAGCAAGTACTCGAGATAGGGGTAGGGCTCGGCACCGATCACATTCAGTTCGCGCGCGCCGGCGCGCATGTCCACGGCATCGATCTCACAGAGCGTGGTGTGGAGCTTGTCCGTCGTCGGCTCGAGCTCGAAGGGACTGAGCTCCGACCTGCGCGTCGCGGACGCTGAGGACCTGCCATTTGCAGACGGCAGCTTCGACGTTGTGTACTCATGGGGTGTTCTGCATCACACGCCCGACACTCCGCGCGCAATCTCGGAGGCCGTCCGCGTTACGCGACCCGGTGGCCGCATCTGCATCATGGTCTACAGCCGCCACGCGTGGGTACCCTACGGACTGTGGCTGCGTCAAGGGCCGCTGAGTCGAAGGCCGACACGCTCGATCGCTGACGTGCTCTACCACCATATGGAGAGTCTCGGCACCAAGGGCTTTACCAAGCGCGAGCTGCGTACAATGCTTACAGGCGTCGATCACCTGAGGATCGAGAAGGTCAGTACGCCGTATGACCGCGAGTACGCACGCTGGCTTGCTGCGGTGACTGGTCGCTGGCTTGGGTTCTTCCAGGTTGCGCAGGGATGTAAGTGCGACCCGCCAAAGCACTGCCGGGTCTCGTGACGGTCTGGCAGCTCCAACGTCCCGCCACGGTTACGCGGGCCGTCGAGAAGGATCGAGCCACGCGTGGTATGCAGCGTCTCGAGTGCTGACGTGCTCCCGCGAGGCGCAAGAGGGCTCCTAGATAGCCCAGGTGCTCGTCCAGCCCCGCGCTCATCGCGCGCTCGACCAGCCGCATCGGCAAGCATGATGCTTCTCTGACAGCTCCAGGGCCCCCGGCATTCACCGACTGCCGGAGGCTCACCGCGCAGCAATGCTGCTCGCCGAGACCGGCGGGTCTATTCTCCCGCGCGTGACTACCTCCCCCGCAAGCAAGCCCAGGGCAAGTCACGCATGGATGCCCTGCGCTGCCTGGGGCGCTACCTCGCCCAAGCGATCTGGCAGGCTCCGCGCAGTGCCGAGATCAGAGGCTCAAATATTCCTCCATCGGTCCCGACGCCCAATTTGCCAGCCAGTCGCAGAGGCTGGCCTTGATATAGGAGCATCACATGTCCCGCTTTCACGAGCCTCAGCACCCCGATTTCCAGCGGCTGAACACCTCGATCGGCTTTGATCGCCGGCTGTGGCGCCAGGACGTCGCGCAGTCGCGCGCCCATGCCGCGATGCTTGCCGAGCGGGGGATCATCTCCGGCGATGACCGTGAAGCTCTGCTGGCGGCGCTCAGCGCGGTCGAAGCCGAGCTGTACGAGCAGCGCTTCCCCTTTGCCGACGGAGATGAAGACATACACATGGCGATCGAGCGTCGGGTCACCGAGATCGCGGGCAGCGTCGGTGGCAAGCTGCACACGGCGCGCTCGCGCAACGACCAGGTGGTGACAGATCTCGTGATGTACACGCGCGAGCGCTCGCTCGATACGCAGCGGGCGATCGTGTCGCTGATGTCGGTGCTGCTGGAGCGCGCCGAAGAGCACATCGACTGGCCGATGCCAGGCTACACGCATCTGCAACGGGCCCAGCCTGTCTATCTCGGCCATCACTTGCTCGCTTACTTCTGGATGCTTGAGCGAGATCTCTCACGGTTTGCCTACGTCGAGCGCGCCTGCGGGCGGCTGCCGCTCGGATCGGGGGCCTTGGCGGGGGTGAACTTCGACACCGACAGGCGCATGGTGGCGCACCAGTTGGGCTTCGAGGAGATAACGCCGAACTCGATCGATGCGGTCTCGGGCCGGGACTTCATCTTGGACTATCTGGCTGCTGCGGCCACCTGCTCTACCCATCTCTCCCGGCTGGGCGCGGAGATCGTGTTGTGGTCGAGCTCGGAGTTTGGCTTCTGCGAGCTGTCGGACGCTTGGAGTTCCGGATCCTCGATCATGCCGCAGAAGAAGAACCCTGACGCGGCCGAGCTGCTGCGCGCGAAGGCGCCGCGGGTCGTCGGGCATTTGGCAGCCTTCCATGGCGTCATGCACGCTCTCCCGCTCACATACAACAAGGATCTACAGGAGGACAAGGAGCACCTCTTCGATGCGGTTGACACACTCGAGCTGACGCTCGCGGCAGCGAGCGGCATGCTCGCCGGGGTGCGCTTTCAGCGCGAGCGTATGCGTGCGGCCGCAAGCGACGAGCTGATCGCAGCCACAGACGTGGCCGACCTACTCGTGCGCCTCGGTCTGCCATTCCGTGAGGCGCACGGGGTCGTTGGCCGCCTCGTGCGCACTGCGGTCGATGTGGACCAGGATCTTTCGCGTCTCAGCGACGAGCAGCTGGCGGCGGTGAGCCCCTTGCTCGCCGAACATCGCGAGCAGTTCCAGGAAGTGCTCGTTCAGAGCTCGTGGCTCGATTCGAAGGTGTCCGAGGGCGGGACCTCGCTCGTGCGTGTACGCGAGCAGCTTGCCCTCGCACAGACCGTGCTCGGTGCAGCCGCTCGGGGCTGACTTCTATGTGCGACCGGTGCTCGAGGTCGCCCGCGAGCTGATCGGCTGCACCGTCGAGCACGCGGGGGTTGCAGGCGTGATCGTGGAGACAGAGGCCTACCACGAGAGCGAGCCCGCCTGCCACGCCTTCGTCGGGCTCACGCCGCGCACATCCACGCTCTTCGGGCCCCCCGGTCGTGCCTATGTCTACCTCTCTTATGGCATCCACGCGCTGCTCAATGCCGTCTGCGAGCCGGAGGGCATCGGCGCCGCGGTGCTGATTCGCGCACTGCAGCCGACGGCGGGCGTGGAGCTGATGCGCTTGCGGCGCTTGCCCGCTGCCGGCACCGCAGCCCATCCGAGCAGCGAGGAGCATCTGTGCTCCGGGCCCGGCAAGTTGACGCAGGCGTTGGGCGTGTCGTTGTCCGACAATGGCAGCGATCTACGCTCCGGCAGGGTGCGCATCTGGCCCGCAATGGCGGGCTCGCTCCGGCTCCCGATCGTCGCGGGGCCCAGGGTTGGCATCTCGCGGGCAGTGGATCTGCCATGGCGCTTTTGCGTCGCCGGCAGCCCCCACGTGTCGCGGCCCAGGCTTGGTTAGGCGCTCCCGCGGTGTGGGCTATGTGGGCGAGCTGCTGTAGCGGCGGCGAGGCGCACGGCCTCTTGAGGCCCGACGAACGGGGCGAGCGCGAAGTAGGTAGCCGCGGTGGTGGCCTCGGGGAGCGCGGTGATGTGCTGTTGCGTCACGTAGGTCGCACAGAGCTCGAAGATGCCGCCCGTGATCGCCGCGACCGCTAGCTCGGGCAGGCGCTGTGAGGGGTCGAGCTCGTCGATTCCCTGGCTGAGCAGTTGTTCATAGGAGCTCACGCCTTTGCGTGCCCGTTCGGCTGTACGCGGCGTCGCGAGCAGCACGTCGACGAGCGCGAGATGGGCGAAGTTCGGCTCGCAGGCAAGGAAGTCGAAGAGCGCGTTTACCGCTGCCGATATGCCGTGTCGCCAGTCCGGTGCCTCGCTGAAGGCACGCTCGACGATCGCAAGGCTCTTGTGGTGTCCGACCTCGTAGGCGACAAGGAAGGCGTCCTCCTTATCTAAGAAGTGCGCATAGAAGGCGTCTAGAGAGACGGCGGCCTGGTCTGCGATATCCCTCACTGTCACGGCCGCGTAGCCCTTCGCCGCGCTCAGGTTGGCGACCGCGTCGAGGATGCGCTCGCGCTGGTTGTGGATCACGTAGCTGTGAGAGCTCGTACGCTCGCCCCGCAGACCTCGACGCGCGCTGTTTGTGGGGAGTGGCGAGAGTGTGCCCGGCGCGCGCCCACCGCCACGCACGGGGGGTGCCTCGCCGTCCCCCAGCGTTTGATTGGCGATTGCCGTTGGTACGGGGTGATAGGACATGACCCAGTCGGCGAGATCCCTCACGACCGCTTGTCGCTGGGCACGTCCCCGGCTCTGGAGGATCTCGTAGAGCACCACGTTCATGCCGCCAACAAGCGTGCGTAGGATCGGGCGCGGCTCGAGCTGCCGTTTCATGTCAAGGCCAAGGGACTCGCCCAGGATCTCTTCATACGCCTTCATGTGCCGCTCGCGCCGGGCGGCGCCCTCGGGCCCGACAGCGCCGACCTCGATCAGCACGAGCCTGACCGCCGGTGGGTTGTTGGCGGCGTGTTCGAACAGCATCGTGATCGCCGCCTCGACACCCTCTTGGCTCACGGTGCCACGGTATGTCTCTGCAGCCTGTAGCAGCCCGGTCGTGATCACGATGTCGAAGGCGTGCAGGAAGCACTCCTGCTTGTTGGGGAAGTGTTCGTAGAACGCCTTGCGTGAGACGCCGGCACTGGCGATCACATCAGCCACGGTGGTAGCGAGGTAGCCCTGCTCGCCTACCGCCTGGATCATCGCGCCGATGATCCGCCGGCGTTGATTGTCGGCGACCTGCTCGCGCGTCAGCGAATGCGGTCCCCGCGGCAACTTCGCCGTGCCTATTCCATCGTGCGTCGATCCTGCCCCCGATATCACGATATGGAATCTATCGTATGTGCGGATTGAGCGATGCCATCTGGACGTCCGGATGCACGCCCGCTCGCAGCACGGCTCGTGCTGGCAGCCAGCTATCTATCAATACTCAAGAGAATTCGAGATCGAAAGCGCGTCAGCCGCCGGCGCTCACGCCGCCGGTGGGCGACGGCGAGGCGGGTGCTGAGGGGCTCGCCGGTGCTTCCGGCGAGCTTGGCGCTTCGTGTGTGGCAGGTGGCGCCAACGGCGCCGGAGGGTGTTCTGAGTTGGGACTCGCTTCGCCGCCTTTACCGGCAGGAGAGGGCGGGTTTTCATTGCTCTTTCCTGCTGCCTTGGGCGCAGCGCTCCGCGTTTCGCCACGTGTGGAGGATGACGGCGCCGGAGCGGTTTCCGAGGTCCCCGAGCTCGTGCCTGCTTCGGAGCCGCTCGGTTCCTTAGCATGCTCGGTACGAGTCTTGTCGATCTGCAGCGCCTGGGTCATGAAGTCGTGCCAAATCAGCGCCGGGAACGTCCCGCCGAGCACAGGCGTGCCGTTGAAATCTGTCGTCATCGGGATCAGCTTGTCGGGGTAGCCAACCCATACAGCCACTGTGTACTTGGCGTCCCAACCAACGAACCAGGCATCCCCGTAGTTGGAGGTCGTGCCGGTCTTCCCCGCCGCGAACTGCCCGATCGCGGCAGCGCGACCGGTGCCGTACTGCAGCACTGTTTCGAGCATCGATGTCTCTGTCTGGGCGACACCAGCGGGGATCACGGCGCGGGTCTGCACGCGGTTGGTGTCGCGCTTGGAACCGTCCGGCAGCGCCCGGCCCGGCGATTCCACTTCTTGGATTCCAACGGGATCGCCGACGTGGGCCATGCTGCCGCTGACGCGCCGCCCGCCGTGGGCGATCGTCTCGTAGGCGTGGGCCATGTCCAGCGGCGTGACGCCGACCGTGAGCCCGCCGATCGTCATCGCGGGGTTGGTCGAGAGCGGCGTCGTGATGCCCATCTTGTGCGCCAGCAGCGCGATCTTGTGGGTGCCGACTTTGAGCCCCACTTCGGCGTAGATCGAGTTGTCCGAGAAGGCCGTCGCCCCTGTCAGCGTGTTGGACCCGGAGTAGGCGCCTTCGTCGTTGTGCACGATGAAGCGTTCCTTGCCGTTTGTGCCGGGCACGAGGAATTCCTTCTGCTTGGAGGTCCAGACCGAGCCGGGCGAGATTCCCGCCTCGAGCGCGGCGGCGAGGTCGAAAGCCTTGAAGGAGGAGCCGGGCTGGCGCTCGCCCTCAGTCGCCAGGTTGAAGGGCGTTGCGTTGTAGTCGCGCCCGCCGACCATCGCGCGGACCTCGCCGGTCGAGTTTTCAATCGCCACGAGCGAGGCCGTGGGGCCGCTCGGGTTGGCGAGGTACGAGCCGACGGCGCCTTCGGCAGCGCGCTGCAGGCCGAGGTCGAGCGTGGTCTTGATCTTCAGGCCGCCATCGAAGGCGCGCGGCGCGCCGTAGCGTTCGATGATCTGCTGCTGGACCCAGCTCGTGAAGTAGCCGGCCTGGACGCCTTCGACGGTCTGCTCGTGCGGAGCCTGGATAGCTTTCGGCGCGGGGAGCGCCTGCTTGAGGCTTTCTTCGTATACCGGTCGCGTGAGGTAGCCTTGGTCGAGCATCTGGCGCAGCACGATGTCGCGGCGCGTACGCGCGGCCATCGGGTGGTTGGCCGGGTCGTAGGCCGTGGGGGACTGGATGATGCCGGCGAGCAGCGCGGCCTCCCAGGGTTGGAGCTGTTCGACGCAGAGCTGGTGCGCGGGCGTGCCGCAACCGAGGTGGTTGATGTCGTGGCCGAAGTAGGTCTCGGCGGCGGCCTCGATGCCGTAGGCGCCGTTGCCGAAGTAGATCGTGTTGAGGTAGGCCGTGATGATCTTCTCCTTCGACCACTTGTGCGAGAGCTGGTAGGCCAGCGCGGCCTCGCGGAGCTTCTCGAAGATCGTGCGGTGCGATTGGGCCTGCAAGGCGTTCTTGATGAACTGCTGCTCGATCGTAGAGGCGCCCTGCACGTTGCCTTTGTGGCGGATGTCGGCGATGAAGGCGCGAGCGATGCCGCGGATATCGATGCCGCCGTTTGAGAGGAAGCGCTTGTCCTCGATCGAGATCACGGCCTCCTTGGCGATCTGCGGGATCTGTCCGGGCGTGACGATTACGCGGTTCTGCTGGCTGAGGATGCCGATCGGGTGCCCGAGGTCATCGAGCAACACCGAGCTCTTGGCGTCCTTCAGCTGAGAGAAGCGTGTCAGCGAGGGCAGATCCGAGGCGATCGAGACGAAGACGCCGAAGACGAAGGAGACGAGCCCCAACAGCAGCACTGCGAAGATGATCGCCAGCAGCCGAAGCCGCTTGACGCGAGGCTTTACGGCCGAGGGCTGCTCAGCGGGTGGTATGTCGGGGCGATCGTCATCGCTCATCGGCGGCTTGCGAGCTGGACCTCCGGGCTGCTTGGAGGCTCCTGTCCGCTTGATTCGGCCACGCCGGCGGCGGGCACAATGGGACCCTTCGGACGGCGAGAGTCTAGCATTGGCAGTGCATGCCGAACGCCGCCGATGCAGCCTCCGAGGAGGCTGCCCAACTCGCTGCGCGGCTGGCCCGCAACGCCGTGGACAGTCTTCCCGAGGGAGCTCTAGCCGCGAGGCTCAAGCAGGCGGGCGCGGAGGAGCGTCAGCTGCGGGTCAAGCTCGGGATCGATCCGACTGCCCCCGACATCCATCTCGGGCATGCGGTCGTGCTGCGCAAGCTGCGCGAGTTCCAGGACGCGGGGCATCGGGTGGTGCTGATCATCGGCGACTACACGGCGCGCGTGGGAGATCCTTCGGGGCGTTCGAGCCTGCGCCCGATCCTCTCCGGCGAGGAGATCGAGGTCAACGCGGCGAGCTTCCAGTCCCAGGCACTGAAGATCCTCGACTCCGACCCCGAACGTCTGGAGGTGCGGCGCAACAGCGAGTGGCTCGACATGAACATGATCGAGCTTCTGGGCCTGTTGCGCACGAGCACCGCAGCGCAGATGCTCGAGCGCGACGACTTCGCCAAACGCTTCGCCGCGGGGGAGCCGATCTCGATGCTCGAGCTGCTCTACCCGCTGCTGCAGGGCTATGACTCGGTTGCGGTGCAGGCCGACGTCGAGCTGGGGGGGACTGATCAGAAGTTCAACCTGCTGCTCGGACGCGACATTCAGCGCGCCTACGGGCAGCCTGAGCAGGCGATCATGACGATGCCGATCCTGGTCGGCACCGACGGCCGGCGCAAGATGTCGAAGTCGCTCGGCAACCAGATCGGCGTGACCGACGCGCCGCAGGAGATGTTCGGCAAGACGATGGCGATCCCCGATCAGGCGATGGGGGAGTACTACCGGCTGCTGTTGGGCGAGGATGGTGCAGAGCTCCTGGGCGGTTCCTCAGGCGTCGGCGACGGGGGTGACGCGAGCGCGGCCCGGGATGCCAAGCGGGCGCTCGCGCGGCGCATCGTGGCGTGGCTATATACAGAGGAGCAGGCGAGCGCCGCGGAGGCACACTTCGAGCGTGTGTTCGTCCAGCGGGCAGCACCGGAGGAGATCGAGGAGGCGAGCTTTCAGAGCGACGGTGGCACGCTGCACCTCCCGGGGCTGATCGCCGAGGAGTTCGGACTCTCGCGCTCAGAGGCGCGGCGTCTGATCGACCAGGGCGGCGTGACGCTCGGTGATGAACTGCTCGGCGCCGACGAGCACGATGTCTCAAGCGAGCACGCCGACGGGAAGGTCCTGAAGGTCGGCAGGCGTCGCTTTCGCCGCTTGCGCGCGAGTCCCCCTCCAGGCTGAGATCAGGCCGCAGCGTCAGTTGAGGATGGGAGCTGCTGAGAGCAGCTCGTCCTTGACATGCGCGGTTACCTAAGTGTACGCTTAGGTAGAATCAGTACTCCCCGGAGGAGCCCTGCTGGTGCCTGGCTTTGACGTTCACTCAGAGGTAGATGGGTCGAAGCCTGAGAGGCTCGGCAGGGAACGACTGCGGCGCACTGGGCCGCTGGCAGCGCTGAGCGCTCGCACCGCGGGCGAGGCGGTCGTGGCTGGGCTGCGCAGCAAGCTGACAGGCGCGGACAGCAGTGATTTTCATGCCCGCGCAGCGGAGCGCTACGCCGAGCTGCTGGGCGGCTCCAGGGGCGCCCTGATGAAGGCAGGGCAGATGCTCTGCCTATCACCACTCGCGTTCACGGCGGAAGCGGAGCTCCAGCCGATCTACCAGGCGGCGCTGGCGCGACTTTGCAGCGACGTGCCGCCGATGGCTCCCGAGCTCGCGTGCGCGGTGCTCGAGCGTGAGCTCGGGCGGTCGGCGGCAAGCGCTTTTGCGAAGTTCGACTGGAAGCCGCTCGCGGCGGCGTCGATCGGGCAGGTCCACGCCGCCCGGCTGCACGATGGTCGCGAGGTCGCGGTCAAGATCCAATACCCCGGAGCGGCCGCTGCTATCCACGCTGATCTCAAGAACGCGGAGCTGGTGGCGACTCTCGCGAGCTTGACGATGAGCCTGTCCTCACGCAGGCTGCACTTCGACCTCCGTGGCGCCGCCCGGGAGCTGGGCGCACGCATCGCGGAGGAGCTCGACTATCGACGCGAGGCGGCAAATCAGGCGGAGTTCGCCGAGTACTACCGCGGGCATCCGTTCATTCACATCCCGGAGGTGATCGAGGAGCTCTCCAGCGAGCGGGTCTTGACTCAAGATCTGGTGCGAGGGTGGGGCTGGCGTGAGGCCCGCGCAGCCGGGCAAGAGCTGCGCGACCAGTGGGCAGAGGCGATCTATCGCTTCGTTTACGGCTCCTTCAGAGACCTCTATCTGTTTCACGGCGACCCGCACCCAGGCAACTACATCTTCCACCAGGACGGGAGCGTGAGCTGTCTGGACTTCGGCTGCGTCAAGCGCTTCCGTCGCGACCAACTGGACGTCATGGACGCGATCATCCGTGCCTGCTTTCGTGGCGACGTGCTCGGCACGTGGCGCGCGTGCGTGGAGGCGGGATTCTGGCGATCCTCCGATCCCGTCACTCCAGAGGAGGTATTCGCCTTCTGGCGGGAGGACTGGGCGATGCTTTGGGCGCACGAGCGCTTCGTGATCACGCCCGAGCATGCAGCCAGGCGACTGGAACGTCGATGCTCCCCGAACGGCCCCTCGGCCAACGCTCTGCGGCACATCACGATGTCGCCCGAGTACACGATGATGGCGCGAGTCGAAATCGCGACCACATCGTTGATCGCGCAGTTGGGCGGCGGCGCTCAGTGGGGTGCGATAACGGCCGAGCACTTGGAGAATGCCGCGCCGCAGACGGTGATGGGCAAGCGCGCACACAGGTTCTTTGAGGAGCGTCAGGTGGCGGGTCATGCCTGACGCCCAGTCCTCGGCGGCTCGATTGCTCGTGGTCAAGCGGGTCCTTTTGGCCGGCGCGAGCGCCCTCGTGGCGGTCAACATCTGGACCGGCGCGCCCCTGCTCGCCCTCTGGGTCGGCTCGCGGCTGGTGGGCCAGACTTCCCTCAGCATGAAGGGCGTAGTGATCGTCGTGGCGGTGCTCGGCGTCGTCGTCTTGTCGTTGACAGTGCTGCTTACGCGGATCAACGATCTCTACCTCGACGTCATCCAGGCACCGCGCGCCGCGCGCCGGCCACAATGGCTGAGCCACTTCGGCGAAGAACCCGAGCGGGGCGTCGAGCGTTGGGCCTCCGCCAACGCAATCGAGCAGATCGTCGTGGTCAGCGTGTACGTGGCTGTGATCGCGCTGTTGGTCTGGCTCCTCTTCATCGCCGGCTCCCCACTTCCCGAGTGAGGGCCCACGGCGAGGCTTCGACCAGCGAGATCCACGTCGCTCCAGAGCCTGACGAACCGGTCGCCGAGGGCCGAGTTGACGGCCTCCTGCGTCGAGCGCTATACTCCCCGGTCGGCCCGCGGGTGCCCCTGGGCGCTGGGTCGGATTGGTCTCCTCTGAAGGAAGCCCTTTCGGTGAGGCTAGGCGGTCTTTGAAAACTCAACAGCATGCGCATCTACGATCAGTTTCGTGATCGTGGTGTGCGTCCAGGTTCGACCCGCCAGCGGGAACACTTCGGTGTATCCGCGTGGCGGTACAAGAGTCAAGTAGAGAAGTACCCCGTCATGGGTCGGGACCACGGTGTATGGGTCCCGGCAGTCGTGAGCTCGTCGTGCTTAGGCACGGCAGGCGAGCGCAAACCAATGACAGCTTTTCGTGAAGTTCTTCACGGAGAGTTTGATCCTGGCTCAGGACGAACGCTGGCGGCGTGCTTAACACATGCAAGTGGAGCGACGAACCAGGGCTTGCCCTGGGGCAGAGCCGCGAACGGGTGAGTAACACGTGGGTTACCTGCCTCGATGACCGGGACAACCCGAGGAAACTCGGGCTAATACCGGATGTGCCCGCAAGGGGAAAGGAAGCTTCGGCCTCCGCATCGAGATGGGCCCGCGGCCCATTAGCTTGTTGGTGAGGTAACGGCTCACCAAGGCTTCGATGGGTAGCTGGTCTGAGAGGACGATCAGCCACACTGGGACTGAGACACGGCCCAGACTCCTACGGGAGGCAGCAGTGGGGAATCTTGCGCAATGCGCGAAAGCGTGACGCAGCAACGCCGCGTGGGGGAAGAAGGCTTTCGGGTTGTAAACCCCTTTCAGTTGGGACGAAGCTTCTCCGGTAAATAGCCGGACGGAGTGACGGTACCTTCACAAGAAGCACCGGCTAACTACGTGCCAGCAGCCGCGGTAATACGTAGGGTGCAAGCGTTGTCCGGAATTATTGGGCGTAAAGAGCGTGTAGGCGGCCCGATTAGTCCGCTGTGAAAGTCCAGGGCTCAACCCTGGAATGCCGGTGGATACTGTCGGGCTAGAGTCCGGAAGGGGCGAGTGGAATTCCTGGTGTAGCGGTGAAATGCGCAGATATCAGGAGGAACACCAATGGCGAAGGCAGCTCGCTGGGACGTGACTGACGCTGAGACGCGAAAGCGTGGGGAGCAAACAGGATTAGATACCCTGGTAGTCCACGCTGTAAACGATGGCAACTAGATGTGGGGGGTGTCGACTCCCCCCGTGTCGAAGCTAACGCATTAAGTTGCCCGCCTGGGGAGTACGGCCGCAAGGCTAAAACTCAAAGGAATTGACGGGGGCCCGCACAAGCAGCGGAGCATGTGGTTTAATTCGACGCGACGCGAAGAACCTTACCTGGGCTTGACATGTGAGTGACCGGCGTGGAAACACGTCTTCCCTTCGGGGCACTTTCACAGGTGGTGCATGGCTGTCGTCAGCTCGTGTCGTGAGATGTTGGGTTAAGTCCCGCAACGAGCGCAACCCCCGTCGCATGTTGCCAGCATTTAGTTGGGGACTCATGCGAGACTGCCGGTGACAAACCGGAGGAAGGTGGGGATGACGTCAAGTCCTCATGCCCCTTATGTTCAGGGCTACACACGTGCTACATTGGCGCATACAGAGGGCTGCGATACCGCGAGGTGGAGCGAATCCCTTAAAGTGCGTCTCGGTTCGGATTGCAGGCTGAAATTCGCCTGCATGAAGGCGGAGTTGCTAGTAATCGCGGATCAGCATTGCCGCGGTGAATACGTTCCCGGGCCTTGTACACACCGCCCGTCACACCACGGGAGTGAGCAACACCCGAAGCCGGTGGCCTAACCCGCAAGGGAGGGAGCCGTCGAAGGTGGGGCTCGTGACTGGGGTGAAGTCGTAACAAGGTAGCCGTAGCGGAAGCTGCGGCTGGATCACCTCCTTTCTAGGGAGCACCTAGCGGTGCCCCGATCCAGGGTCCGTCGCAAGAGGGTCCCGCGCGGTCGTCCGGCCCTTGAGGCCGGGCGATGACTAAGCGGATCGGGCCTAGCATGTCGACCGAACCTGGCTGGATGGCCGCTGAGCGTCTGCGCCTCCCTACTTGGGCGCGAGGACGCGGATCGGCCGCAAACTATCCCAGCATGCTGTTGAGTTTTGAGAGACCGGCGCCCGCCGGTAGCCGCGAGGACGCGCCAATGCGGTGCGACCATCAACGCGCGGAGGCCGGCCGGCGTTATACGCCTCTCCACGGTCCTTGAAAACTGCACAGAAGCCACATCAGCCGCCATCGATAAGCGGCGGCTGAAAAACGGGTATCACCGGGCCCTGCAAGACCTTCGGGTCTCGTTGGGCCAGATCACCGTCAAGATAGTAAGGGCACATGGTGGATGCCTTGGCACCAAGAGTCGATGAAGGGCGTGAACGGCTGCGATAAGCCACGGTTAGGCGCTGAATAGCCTTTGACCCGTGGATTCCCGAATGGGGAAACCCAGCGCTGGTAATGCGGCGTTATCCCCGGTTGAACACATAGACCGGGAGAAGACAAGCGGGGGAAGTGAAACATCTCAGTACCCCGAGGAAAGAAAATCAACAGAGACTCCCTGAGTAGTGGCGAGCGAAAGGGGATCAGCCCAAACCTGGCAGATGTAAGCGGACACGCGTTGTCTGTCGGGGGTTGTAGGGCGCCTGTTCCGAGCCGTGTCCGGCTCGGCAGGAGTTACAAAATCGTGTGGTAGTCGAAGCGCGTGGAACCGCGCACCATAGAGGGCAACCGTCCCGTAGACGAAACTGCACGATCTCCTGTCAGGCGTTCCTGAGTAAGTCCGCACCCGTGAAACGCGGACTGAACCTGGGGGGACCACCCTCCAAGGCTAAGTACTCCTTGGTGACCGATAGCGGACTAGTACCGTGAGGGAAAGGTGAAAAGTACCCCGGAAGGGGAGTGAAATAGTACCTGAAACCGCGCGCCTACAAGCGGTGGGAGCAGACTTGTTCTGTGACCGCGTGCTTTTTGCATAACGAGCCGGCGAGTTACTCGTCTGCGGCAAGGTTAAGCGATGAGCGGAGCCGTAGCGAAAGCGAGTCCTAATAGGGCGACATAGTCGTAGGCGGTATACCCGAAACTGAGCGAGCTACCCATGGGCAGGCTGAAGCGGGGGTAAGACCTCGTGGAGGGCCGAACCGACCTAGGTTGAAAACTGGGCGGATGACCTGTGGGTCGGAGTGAAAGGCTAATCAAGCTCAGTGATATCTGGTTCTCTCCGAAATATATTTAGGTATAGCCTCGGATAAATTGCGTGTTGGCCGTAGAGCACTGTTTGGATTAGGGGCCCTACCAGGTTACCGACTTCAGGCAAACTCCGAAGACCAATCACGTTTACTCCGGGAGTCAGTTGCTGGGGGATAAACTTCAGCGTCAAAAGGGAAACAGCCCAGACCGCCAGCTAAGGTCCCTAAGTACTAGCTAAGTGGGAAACGATGTTCGAGTGCATAGACAACCAGGAGGTTGGCTTAGAGGCAGCCATCCTTGAAAGAGTGCGTAACAGCTCACTGGTCAAGTGTTCGAGCGCGGACAATGTAACGGGGCTCAAGCTAGTCACCGAAGCTGCGGGTGCGTGAGACCTTCGGGTCGATCGCGCGGTAGGAGAGCGTTCCCATGCCAGTAAAGCGGCGGCGTAAGCCAGCCGTGGAGGCATGGGAAGTGAGAATGCCGGCATAAGTAACGAAAGAGGGGTGAGAATCCCCTCCACCGATTGCCCAAGGATTCCTGAGTAAAGTTCGTCTGCTCAGGGTTAGTCGGGACCTAAGGCGAGGCCGAAAGGCGTAGTCGATGGCCAACAGGTTGATATTCCTGTACCACGTCGCTTCCGTTTGACCGATGGGGGGACGAGGAAGGCTAGGGGAACCCAGGCGATGGTCGTCCTGGGGTAAGCATGTAGGGGTGGCCCTTGTTAAATGCGGGGCCGCATAACCTGAGGTGCGATGCCAGCTGGCGTTAAGCCGGCGAGTCCCTGACGCCATACCTCCAAGAAAATCCTCTAGGGAGGAAGCGCGTGCCCGTACCAAAACCGACACAGGTGGGCAAGTAGAGAATACTAAGGTGATCGAGATAACCCTCGTTAAGGAACTCGGCAAAATCGCCCCGTAACTTCGGGATAAGGGGCGCCCCAGTAGGGTGAAGCTCTTCGCGAGTGGAGCCCGAGAGGGCCGCAGTGAATTGGCTGAAGCGACTGTTTACCAAAAACACAGGTCTCTGCTAAGTCGAAAGACGACGTATAGGGGCTGACGCCTGCCCGGTGCCGGAAGGTTACGTGGAGTTGTTAGGACTTCGGTTCGAAGCAGCGAAGCTAAGCCCCGGTAAACGGCGGCCGTAACTATCAGTTGACCGAGGTAGTTGTAAAACTCGGCTATATGCTGGAACATCCGAGTATCCCGCACTACGAGTTCCGTCCCAAGCGGGCGGTACCGTGAAAATGTGTCGGGTGCGGACAATCAGCAGGAAAGGCCGTCCATCGAGGCCATACCGGCCTCGCTCGGTAGCTTCTTGTCCGGATTCGCGCTGGGAGAGGGAAGCTTCATGTTCGTGTGTCGCAAACGCGGCGTCCCCGGCTGGACGCTTCCGGATCTCGGCCGCCTTCAACGTGTCGCAGCGCGATCGCGTGCCGCTGGATCTCTTTCGAGAGACCCTTGGCTGCGGGAGCATGCGGCAGGCAGGAAACGGCGGCTGGTATTGGGAGGTCAATGGGCTCTCCGATCTCACCAACCGCATCGTGCCGTTCTTCGATCGCTTTCCGATCGTGGGCGAGAAGGCGCAGGACTATCGGCTGTGGAGAGAAGCAGTCGTGCTCCTCGCAGCTGGTCGTCTCAGCGACCAGGACTACCGTCAGGTTCTAGCTCTCCGGGAACGGATGAACCGCGGCGGGAAGAGACGACATCGAATGGACGGAATCCTCAGAGACTATACGCCGAGCCCATCGATCTAGAGCGGTCGTGGGATGAGATAGTCCGCTCTCATGGGCGACCATGAGAGTCCGTCAGAAATGAGCGGACCGCTCGGGACAGATAGCTTTTCCGAGTAGTAACATGAGGAACGGTCCTAAGGTGACTCACAAGCTGCCTTAGTAAAACCTGGCTGTATGCTGGAACATCCGAGTATCCGGCGCTACGCCCCCGCGAGGGGCGTGACAATGCGTCCGGTGCGGACAATCAGCAGGGAAGTCGTCCACGTGTGTTGGTGGATTGACCCCTCAGAGACCACACGCCAGGGCCCATTTTTGGTGGGCAAGATATGGTCCGTCCTGCATGGCGACATGCAGAGGTCGACAGAAATGATCGACCCGCTGAGGCGAGATGCCTCAGTCCACTCAGGTTGTGCAATTGGAAGCCTGAGGAGTAACAGTGTCAAAGCGAAATTCCTTGTCGGGTAAGTTCCGACCTGCACGAATGGCGTAACGACTTCAGCGCTGTCTCAACGAGGAGCTCGGTGAAATTGCAGTCTCGGTGAAGATGCCGAGTACCCGCGGCTAGACGGAAAGACCCCGTGAACCTTTACTACAACTTGGTATTGGAGTTCGGTGCATTTCGCTCAGGATAGGTGGGAGGCTTTGAAGCATCGGTTGCGGCCGGTGTGGAGCCAACCTTGAGATACCACCCTTGGTGTATTGGATTTCTAACAGCGCGCCGTGAATCCGGGCGCTGGACAGTTCCAGGCGGGTAGTTTGACTGGGGCGGTCGCCTCCCAAAATGTAACGGAGGCGCACAAAGGTTCCCTCATCACGGTTGGAAATCGTGTGTAGAGCGTAAAGGTAGTAAGGGAGCTTGACTGCGAGACTGACAAGTCGAGCAGGTGCGAAAGCAGGTCTTAGTGATCCGGCGGTAGCAAGTGGAAGTGCCGTCGCTCAACGGATAAAAGGTACTCCGGGGATAACAGGCTTATCGGGCCCAAGAGTCCACATCGACGGCCCGGTTTGGCACCTCGATGTCGGCTCGTCGCATCCTGGGGGTGGAGTTGCTCCCAAGGGTTGGGCTGTTCGCCCATTAAAGCGGTACGCGAGCTGGGTTCAGAACGTCGTGAGACAGTTCGGTCCCTATCTGCCGTGGGCGTTGGAGAGTTGAGAGGATTTGTCCCTAGTACGAGAGGACCGGGATGAACGCACCTCTGGTGTATCTGTTGTCCTGCCAAGGGCATAGCAGGCTAGCTACGTGTGGATCGGATAACCGCTGAAAGCATCTAAGCGGGAAGCCGGCCTCAAGATGAACTCTCCCATCCCCTCGAGGGAGTAAGACCCCTGGTAGACCACCAGGTTGATAGGCCAGATCTGGAAGGACGGCAACGTTTGTAGGAGACTGGTACTAATGGGTCGAGGGCTTGACGGATTTTCTGTTGAAGACTGTGTCCCCGAAGGGGGGCGGTACCCATTGTGGCGGCTGTGCAGTTTTGAAGGACCGGGAGACGCGTGGTCTCTCATCCTTTTCCGGTGGCTTTAGCGAGGGGGAAACACCTCTTCCCATTCCGAACAGAGCAGTTAAGCCCCTCAGCGCCGATGGTACTTGGCCCGCAAGGGCCTGGGAGAGTAGGACGCCGCCGGTTTATTTGAATGACACGGGCCACCTTGCAAGGTGGCCCGTCGTCGTTTCCGCCCGACCTCGTTCTCGCCCGTTCTCGTGATGACGGTCCCGGGGAACGCCGCGCCCGCGGACGCTCAAGCAGGAAGCGTCACGCTGCCGTCCGCAGCCACGTCCCAGCGAGGGTTATAGGCGACCTCCCAAGGGTGCCCGTCCGGGTCCAGGAAGACGCCCGAGTAGCCGCCCCAGAACGTCGCCGACGGCCGCCGCGTGATCCTCGCACCCGCCGCCTGCGCCTCCGCGATCGCCCGATCGACCTCCGCCTGCGCGCGGACGTTGTAGGCGAGCGCCACGCCGCCAAAGCCGCTGCCATCCTCGATCGCGCAATCCTCCGCGAGGCTCTTGCGGTCCCATAGCGAAAGGACCATGCCGCCAAGCTGGAAGAACACGACATCGAGATCCGCCGGTGTGTTGCTCCTCCAGCCGAGTGCTTCGTAGAAACCCCGCGCGCGAGCAAGATCCGAGACTCCGAGCGTTACGAGGCTGAGCCGCTGGTCCATGTGAGTCCTCCCGTCCGATCGCTCAAGGTGCGTCGTCGCCTCCGAAAGCGGCGCTCAGAGCGAGAGACTAAAGATCGCTTAGCCAGCCGGGGAGGCCGGCGGGGCGCCGCCGCGCTCGCGCCGTCCGTGCCGCGTGGTCCTCGGACGCCCGGGGGCGTGTTCGGACGGCGCGAGCGGAGACAGACAGACGTGGGTCGCGGGCGCCGGCTGGCCGGGGCGGCGACGGGCGCGCCTTGTATCGGCGGCCCGTGCCCAAAGCGGCGCTCGATGCGGATGATCCACCTCGATCCGCTCTTCCTGGCCGACCTCCCAGTCGACGTCGCAGTCGTCCTCGAGCAACAGGAAGGAGCGTACGAGGCCAAGCGCACCGAGCGCGCGCTGTCCCAGCCGTGATGTTCTTGATGGGGAGAACATGTGTTCGTAAGGTACGGCTGGGCGCGGACGGAACGCGCACGAACAGGTGTGCGTGTCTGCCCTTCCCCGCACAATTGGCTCTGTAGAGCGGCACACGGCACGAATCACTGCAACCGGAGTTGCAGGATGCGGCCCTTGGGGGACGGCTTTGGAGCGCCGGCGCCGCCCATGCAGGGCGATTGGCAAGGATCTCGAACTCTCTCGGAGAGATGGCTGTTACGCTTGCCAGGCGTCAACTCGGCGGGCCGATTCTGGGCCGCAGGGGGCGCCCCCCGCTCATGGAGAAGTTCGTCATCGAAGGCGGCGTCCCGCTCTCCGGCACGATGGTTCCGGCCGGAAACAAGAACGCGGCGCTGCCCATCCTCGCCGCCGGCATCCTCACCGAGGACGAAGTCGTCGTGCGCAACGTGCCACGCATCCGCGACGTGGAGGCGATGCTCGAGATCCTCCGCGCGATCGGCGTGAAGGTTGGCTGGCACGGACCCAACGAGCTCGCGCTGTGCGCCGCCGGTGTCAGCGAGGTCACGCTCGAGCCCGAGCTCGCCGAGCTGATCCGCGCCTCCTTCCTGCTCGCCGGGCCGTTGCTCGCACGCTTTCACCGCGCCGTCATGCCTCCGCCTGGGGGCGACGTGATCGGCCGCCGCCGTCTTGATCCGCACCTTGACGCCTTCCGCGCGATGGGCGCCGTGGCCGAGTGCGGCCGCGAGATCGTCCTCACCGCGCCCAAGGGACTGCGCCCCACCGACGTCTTCATGGACGAGCCCTCCGTGATGGCGACCGAGAACGCTCTGATGGCCGCCGCCTTGACACCCGGCACCACCGTCATCGGCAACGCCGCCTCCGAGCCCCACGTACAGGACCTCGCGCGCATGCTCGTGAAGATGGGCGCCGACGTACAAGGCATCGGCTCCAACCTGCTCACCGTCAACGGCGCCGCCAGCCTGCACGGCTGCGAGCACGATGTCGCCCCCGACCACATCGAGATCGGCAGCTTTATGGCACTCGCCGGCGTGACCGGAGGCGAGCTGCGCATCAAGGACACCGTGCCCGGCGATCTGCGCATGATCCGCCTCGTCTTCGAGCGCGTCGGCCTGAGCTCCGAGCTCGACGGCAACGACGTGATCGTGCCCGGTGGCCAGCGCCTCGTCGTGCAGGCCGACGTCGGCGAGTACAAGAGCAAGATCCAGGATGGCCCCTGGCCCGCCTTTCCCGCCGATCTGACCTCGATCGCCGTCGCGCTCGCGACCCAGGCGGAGGGCTCGATTCTCGTGCACGAGTGGATGTTCGAGAACCGCCTGATCTTCACCGACAAGTTGATCCTGATGGGCGCCGACATCGTGATGTGCGACCCGCACCGCGCGATCATCACCGGCCCGCGCCGTCTGCGCGGGGAGCGCGTTGAGTCGCCGGACATTCGCGCCGGCATGGCCATGCTGCTCGCGGCGCTATGCGCCGAGGGTCGCTCGGAGATCGGCAACATCCGCCAGATCGACCGGGGCTACGAGCGCATCGACGAGCGCCTGCGCGAGCTCGGCGCACGCATCGAGCGGGTGGCCACCGAGCCCGTTCACGCGTAGTCTCAGGACCACGATGATCCATCCGATTCCCAGCGGCACCCGCGACGTGCTGCCCGATGAGACGCGCGAGGTGCGCGCCATCACCGACACCCTACGCGGCGTCTTCGAGCGCCACGGCTACGGCGAGGTCTACACGCCCGCGCTTGAGTACGAGTCCGTGCTCGCGCGCGCGGACATGGCTGAAGCCCAGCCCGCCTACCGCGTCTTTGACGAGACCGGCGCCGTGCTCGTGCTGCGCTCGGACATGACCGTGCCGATCGCCCGCGTTGTCGCCACGCGCTACCCCAGCACCGAGCCGCCCTTGCGCTTCTGCTACTTCGCTCACTGCTACCGCGGTGTGCGCCCCCAGCGCGGGCACCCGCGCGAGCTGTTGCAGGCCGGCATCGAGCTGATCGGAGCCCCGGCACCGCGCGGCACTGCCGAGGCCATCACGCTGCTCTGCCACGCGCTCGACGCGGTCGAGCTCAAGGACTACCGCGTCGGCCTCGGCGATGCGTCACTGTTTCCCGCCCTGATGGCCAGCCTCGACGTTCCCGACGCGGCCCGCCCGCTGCTGCTCGAGGCACTCGTCTCACGTGACTTCGTCGGTCTCGAGCAGACCCTCGCCGACTCCGGTCTGCGCGGCGAGGCCGCCGAGCTGCTGCGCGACCTTCCGCAGCGCCGTGGTGGCCCCGAGGTGCTCAGCGACATACCCGCCGCCGCCCAGGGGCCGGCGATGGGCCTGCGCGACGTCCACGAGCTGCTCGCGCCTGCCGTCGCCGCGCGCGTGATCTTCGACCTCGGCCTCGTGCGCAACATCGGCTACTACACAGGCGCCGTCTTCGACGTCTATGACCCCGCGCTCGGCGCGCCGATCGGCGGTGGTGGACGCTACGACGAGCTGCTCGGGCGCTTCGGCCGCGGCCTGCCCGCCGTCGGCTTCGCGCTGAAGGTCGATCGCCTGCACATCGCCCTGGCGGGCGAGGAGCGCGGCACGGGCGCTTTGGTCCTCGGCTCCGCTACTAAGCAGCCCACCAGCGTCGGTGAGCGCTAAACCGATCATGCCTCCCATAAACGGCCTCACGATCGCCGTGCCGCGCGGGTCGCTCTTCACCGGCACGCTCGACTTGCTCGCCGCGCTCGGACTCGACACCGAGGAGCTTCGCGCCAACGATCGTAAGCTCCTCTTCGAGGATGTCGGCGTGATCACGATGCGCCCCTCCGATGTACCCACCTACGTCGAGGCGGGCGCCGCCGATCTCGGCATCACGGGCAAGGACGTGCTGCTTGAGCAGGGCGGAGGAGCCACCGCTCCCGGCGAGGGCGGCCGGGAGGTCTATGAGCTGCTCGACCTCGGCTTCGGGCGCTGTACGATGGTGCTCGCCGGCAAGGCCGGCCCCGATCCCGCGCACGAGGCGCTGCGTCGCCTCGGCGTGATGCGCGTCGCCACCAAGTACCCGCGCATCGCCGCGCGCCACCTCGAGGAGACCGGGCGCCAGGCCGAGATCGTGGAGGTCAAGGGCTCGGTCGAGCTCGCGCCGCTGACCGGCATGGTCGAGGCGATCGTCGACCTCACCGCGACCGGCACAACCCTGCGCGAGAACAACCTGATCGTGCGCGAGGAGATCGTCGTCTGCACCGCCCGTCTGATCGCCAACCCCGTCTCCCACAAGCTCAAGGCCGCGCAGATTGACGACTTGCTGGGCCGTCTGCGCGCCGTGCCCGTCGGCGGCTGAGATGCACCTGCAGCGCCTCGACGCCGCGCGAGTGCAGGAGCTGGGTGGCCCCGAGGCGGCCGCCGCTGAGGTGCGCGCGCTAGTTGCCGGGCGGTGCCTCCGTCGCCGCTGAGGTGCGCGCGATCGTCGAGGGTGTCCGCACCGGGGGCGATCGCGCGCTCCGCGACTACGTGTGCCGCTTCGACACCGATGGCCTTGAGCCCGCTCCGCTGGTCGTCAGCGCCCGAGGAGCTCGACGCGGCGATCACGCAGCTCCCGCTCGAACTCGTCGCTGGACTGCAGGTCGCGATCGCCAACGTCGCCAACCTCGCCGAGGCCGGCGTCGGCGTCGACAGGCCCGTCACGCTCGCCCAGGGCCAGCGCATCACCCTGCGCGAGATCCCCGTCGCCTCGGCGGCCGTCTACGTCCCGGGCGGACGCGCTCCTTACCCGAGCACCGTCGTGATGGGCGTTGTCACCGCGCGCGCTGCCGGCGTGATCGACGTCGCCGTCTGCTCGCCGCCCGGCCGCGACGGCCAGATCGACCCTGTGATCCTCGGCACCTGCCGTCTCTGCGGCGTCGAGCGCGTCTACCGCATGGGTGGCGCGCACGCGATCTCCGCGCTCGCCCACGGCACCGAGACCGTCGCGCGCGTCGATGTGATCGTCGGCCCAGGCAACCTCTATGTGCAGGAGGCCAAGGATCAGCTCTCCGCAGCGGTCGGCATCGATGGCTTCGCCGGCCCGAGCGATTTGCTCGTGGCCCTGGATACCTCCGTCGCCGCGCGCGAGCTCGAGCTCGCCGCGCTTGACATGCTCGCCCAGGGAGAGCACGGCGAGGGCAGCCTCGTCGTCGCCGTCGCCCCGAGCGCTGCGCTCTGCGACAGCCTGGCTGAGACCCTCGGGCGGCTCGTGCTCGAGCGCCCAACCGTCGGCGAGGCGCGTTTCGCGATCGTTGAGGTGGGGGATACGCGCGCGGCGCTCGCCTTCGCCAACGCCTTCGCGGCCGAGCACCTCGAGCTGATCGGTGCTGAGATCGAGGCGCTCGCGCCCGCGGTCCGCTCCGCCGGTTGCCTATTCGTCGGCGCTGCCAGCGCTACCGCCTTCGGCGACTATCTCGTCGGCTCCAACCACGTCCTGCCCACGGGCGGCGCCGCACGCTTTGCCTCCGCGCTCTCGCCACGTCATTTCCGTCGCACGATGGCCGAGGTGCGCGTCGGAGACGCCGCCGCCAAGCTCGCCGCAGCAGGTGCCCCGATCGCCCTTGCCGAGGGCTTTGCGGTGCACGCCGAGTCGATGCAGGCGCGAGTAGTGGAGAATCCCAGCCAATGACGCGCACCGCCACGATCCAGCGCCGCACCGGCGAGACCGACGTTCAGCTGACGCTCGGCCTCGAAAGCACAGGCGCTGGTACCCGCGAGACGGGCGTCGGCTTCCTCGACCACATGCTCGACCTGCTCGCTCGCCACGGAGGCATCGATCTCGACGTCAAGGTCAGCGGCGATTTGCAGACCGGTGCGCACCACACCGCCGAGGACACCGCCATCGTGCTCGGCCAGGCGCTCGACCGTGCGCTCGGCGAGCGCGTCGGCATCACGCGCTACGGCGCCGCCACCGTGCCGATGGACGAGGCCCGCGCGAGCTGCGCGCTCGACATCTCCGGGCGCCCCTTCACGCTGTTCGAGGCCGATCTGCCCGCCGGCTCCACCGGCGGCTTCGAGCACGAGCTGACCGAGGAGTTCTTCCGCGCGCTCGCCAACAGCGCGAAGCTCACGCTGCACCTGCGCGTCGAAACCGGCAGCAACGCCCACCACATGATCGAGGCCGCCTTCAAGGCATTCGCGCGCGCCCTGCGCGCGGCTGTCGCGATCGACCCAAGCGAGACGGGCGTGCCGAGCACGAAGGGTACGCTGAGCACGTGAGCCCGCTCCTTCAGACACCCGTGGATATCGCGATCGTCGACTACGGCATGGGCAACCGCCGCTCCGTCGAGAAGGCCCTCGCGCACATCGGCGCACGCGCGAGCATCACCAGCGACCACAGTGCCTTGCGCGCGGCCTCCGGGCTCGTACTCCCCGGCGTCGGCTCCTTCCCGCGGGCAATGCAGAACCTCCGCGAGCTCGGCCTCGATGAGCTCCTGCGCGAGCGCGTAGCGGACGGCACGCCGCTCTTGGGGATCTGCCTCGGGCTGCAGCTCGCCTTTGACTCCTCGACTGAGCGTGGCGGCGAGGCGGGGCTCGGGATCGTCCCCGGCGAAGTCCACGTCCTGCAAGCCGGGGCTCTCAAGCTCCCGCACATCGGCTGGAACGAGGTGACGCTCAGGCGCCGCGACTCACCACTTCTGGACTCGTTGCCCGACCGCGTCGCCTTCTACCACGTGCACTCCTTCGCGCCGCTGCCCACCGACGAGCGCGACATCCTCGCCACCGCCGAGTACGGCGAGCCTTTCGTTGCCGCCGTGCAGCGCGGCTCCTTCTATGGCGTGCAGTTTCACCCGGAGAAGTCCTCCGCCGCTGGCCTGCGCCTGCTCGCCAACTTCGCAGAGCTCTGCCTCGCCGCCGCTCCGGTCCCAGGGTGAGGCTCTACCCGGCGATCGACATCCTCGGCGGGAACGCCGTGCGGCTCGTGAAGGGCGACTTCGATGCCAAGAAGGTCTATGACGAAGACCCGCTCGCGGCCGCGCGCGCGTGGGTAGAGGCGGGTGCAGAACAACTGCACGTTGTGGATCTCGACGGCGCCCGCGACGGTGAGCCGGCCAACATCGAGACGCTGGGCAGGATCGCCGCCGAGCTTGACGTGCCCGTCCAGTACGGCGGCGGACTGCGCACCGCCGCCGCTGTCCGCCTCGCGCTCGATGCTGGTGCGGCCCGCGTGATCATCGGCACCGCCGCCTTCACCGACTCCGCGATGCTCGGCGACGTGCTCGCCCGCGAGGACCCCGAGCGGATCGTCGTAGGCGTCGACGTCCGCGGCGGCTACGTAGCCACGCACGGCTGGCTTAGCACCAGCGATGTGCCGGCGCGTGACGCCTTCGCGCGGCTGCGCGAGCAGGGGGTGCGCCACTTCGTCTTCACGAACATCGACCACGACGGCATGCTCGACGGCGCCAACCGCGAGGAGGTCGTCTGGGTCGCGCGTGCGACAGGTGCCGGAAGCCTGATCTTCTCGGGCGGTATCGGGGCGCTCTCCGATCTGGAGGGGCTTGCGCGGCTGCGGGCAGAGGAGGGGCTCGATCGTCTCGAGGGCGTGATCGTCGGTACCGCGCTTTATGAGGGACGCTTCACTGTTGCCGAGGGCAAGGCCGTGCTCGCCGGCTGAACCAGGGGCTCAGAAACACCTCGCCACCTCACGACGGGCGCTGGTTACGGTGAGCCCATGCTGCATCCCGTTCGGGCCATAGTCACATGTGGAGCGATGCTCATCGCGCTGGGAGGGGTGGGCGGCTGCGGCAGCGATTCAGGTGAAGTGATTGCTCGCGTGGGCGCATCACAGATCACTGCTGGATCAGTCGCACATTGGGCGTACCTCGGGGAAACCGTAGCCGCTCCGATGACACAAGCGCTCTTCCACGATACGCCGGAACGGCTGACGTGGAAGCAGCGTGCGCTGCGCTTCTTGATCTCCTCAGCACAGACTGTACGCGAGGCCCACGAAAGAGGTATCCAGGTCAGCAATGCTGCAGCTGCCACAGCGTTGGAACTCCTGCAGCTCCAGGAGCAGCAGGGTCTGCCCATCCTAAAGCCTGGGCTGGAACGCCTCGTTTCCGTCAAGGCCGAGACACACGCTGATCGCGTATCGCTCGTCAGGCTCCACATGATCAGCGAACAACTACAAAAGCTGGAGCTATCGGAAGCCGAAGAGGGGCTCTCGCGGGCGCAACTCGCCAACTACTACGCTGCGCACAAGCGCGACTTCGCCCTGCCCGAACGACGCGACGTCGCGGTCATCGAGACGTTTCAAAAAGCCGACAGCGATGCCGCAAAGCGGGAAATAGACTCGGGCAAGAGCTTGCTGGGCGTCGTGAACCGGAGGGATGACGAGCCGGGAGTCGGTGGAATCAAGCGCGGCTTGTCCCGCAGGGGTCTACGCCACGGCTACGAAAACAACTACTTCACTGCGCCGGCGCACGTGCTCGTAGGTCCGCTCAAGGAAGAAATCTATTACCTCTTTGAGGTGACAGCGATCTTTCCGCCGAGGCAGCAAGCATTCGCCGAGGTTCAGAAGAAGATCCGGATGATGATGATTGCCCATACGCGCTCCGTGGTGCTCAAGCTCGCTGAGCAAGCGCTCGAGCGGAAGTGGCGGCCTAGAACGCTCTGCCGCGCCGCCTATGTGGTGCAGCAGTGCGGAGGCCGGCTCACATAGCGCCACGCCCGGCATGCATGACGCGAGCCCCGTCAGCCGGCCCGACGTCCGCTCACCGGTAAAGATGATCCAGCGGCTACGGTGAGCGCGTGCATTTCAAGCGCGTGATCCCATGTCTGGACGTCGACGCCGGCCGCGTCGTGAAGGGCGTTGAATTTCTCGACATCCGCGACGCCGGCGACCCCGTGGAGCTCGCCGCTCACTATGACCACGAGGGCGCGGATGAGCTCGTCTTCCTCGACATCACCGCCACCCACGAGAAGCGCGACACGATCGCCAAGCTCGCACGCAGCACCGCAAACGAGGTTTTCGTGCCCTTCACGATCGGTGGTGGCATCCGCTCGATCGCCGACGCCCAGGCGGTGCTCGATGCCGGTGCCGACAAGGTCTCTGTGAACTCCGCCGCCCTGGAGCGCCCTGAGCTGCTCGATGAGCTTGCCGGCGTCCTTGGTGCGCAATGCGTGGTACTCGCGATCGACGCCAAGGCCCGGCCGGCTGAGCCGGAGAGTGGCGCCTCGGCGAGTTGGGAGGCATATCTCGCCGGCGGGCGTACCCCCACGGGCCGCGACGTAATAGCTTGGGCGCGCGAGGCAGTGGAGCGCGGAGCGGGGGAGATTCTGCTCACGAGCATGGACCGCGATGGCACCAGCGACGGCTATGACCTGTCGCTGACGAGCGCCGTGAGCGAAGCGGTCAGCGTGCCCGTGATCGCCTCCGGTGGCGCCGGCGAGCTCGAGCATCTCGCTGAAGCGCTGCGCGCCGGCGCGGACGCCGTCCTGTGCGCCTCGATCTTCCACTACGGCCGCTTCAGCGTCGCCGAAGCCAAGGCCCATCTGGCCGCGAGCGGAATTCCGGTGCGCAGCATCGCATGAGCTCGCGCGGTGAGGATCTGCTCGAGGCCCTGGCCGAGCAGCCAGGTGGGCCCGAGCTGCTGAAGCTGGCCGATACGGGAGCCGAGATCGCTGCGGTGGGCGGTGCGGTGCGCGACTTGGAGCTCGGCCGCAGGCCCCGCGAGCTCGACGTGGTCGTGCCCCACGGCGCTGCTCAGCTGGCCGCGGATCTCGCCACCCGGATCGATCAGAGCGGGGGCTCGCGAGCGAAAGTAACGCTGCACGAGCGCTTCGGGACGGCGGTGCTCGACTGGGATGCGGGTCGGATCGACATCGCGCAGCGACGCGCCGAGACCTACACCGCGCCAGGAGCGCTACCCGACGTGCGGCCCGGCAGCGTTGAGGAGGACCTCGCGCGCAGGGACTTCACCGTCAACGCGATCGCGCTGCCACTCGGCGGACCGCAGCGGGGAGAGCTGTTCTGTGCGGCCCACGCGCTCGAGGATCTGCACGACGGGCTTTTGCGCGTCCTGCACGAGCACAGCTTCCGCGATGACCCCACGCGGCTGCTGCGGCTCGCTCGCTACAAGGCCCGGCTGGGCTTCGCGCTCGAGCCCCACACCGCCGAGCTGGCGCGCGCAGCCGTCGAGGACGAGGTCCTGAAGAGTGTCTCGAAAGCGCGACTCGGCGCCGAGCTGCGCCTCGCGCTGAGCGAAGCGAGCGCCGTGGCGGCGCTGGGCACGATGGAGGAGCTTGGCCTGCTCGTCGCTATGAACCCCCATCTACGCCTTGACCTGGAGCTGGCAGCAAGCGCGGGCGCGCTGCTACCGGACGAGCAAGCTTCCACGCGGGACAGCAGACAGCCGCGCCCGGATCTTCTGCTGCTCGCCGCGCTGCTTCAGCCGATGGCCCACGTGCTCGGCGAGCGCGCCGAGCACGAGATGAGCCTGCTGCTGAGCGAGCTCGAGTTCACCGCAGCCGATCGAGACCGGGTTCTGCGCGCCGCGACCTGCGCGGAGGCCCTCGCCGGGAATCTCGCGCGCGTGGAGGTTGCCTCAGAGCTTTACGAGCTCGCCTCCTCGGAGTCGCTCGAGGGGGTCGCGCTCGCCGGGGCCTGGGCCGGCGTGCACGGGCGCAGCGAGCGGGCGCTGCACGCCGCCCGCGATTGGCTCGAGCGTAAGCGCCACGTCGCGCTGCTGATCACGGGCGAGGATCTGCTCGCCGCAGGCGTGCCCGAGGGTCCCGAGATCGGCCGGCGCCTGGCGGCCGCGCTCTGCTGGAAGCTCGACATCGCAGCAGAAGCAGACATCGAGGGCAGAGCTGCGGCGCGCGAGCGTGAGGCAGAGCTCGACGCTGCACTGCGCGCGCGCGTATGAGCGTCGGCGAGCACATGTTCGAGATGCCCGGGGGCGGTCGCGTGCTGTTCACCACGCGCCACGACGGCAACCTCTCGAGCGTGGGCGGCGCCAATTGTGCCGGTGGCGAGCAGGCCCGCGAGCGCCTGCGCCGGCGGATCGGTGTCGAGCGAATCGCCCGCGGCTTTCAGGAGCACGGCACCGTTGTCGAGCGTGTCACCGCGGCGGTGAACGCGAGCAGGGGCGCCGAGCACAGGGTCGGAGCCGAGCATGGCGTCCGTGCCGACGGGCAGGCCACCTGCCTGGTCGGCGTCGCCGCGATGGTCCTGAGTGCCGACTGCCTACCAGTCGCGCTCGGATGCGAAGGCGCGGTCGCCGCGCTACATGCCGGCTGGCGCGGTCTCGCCGCGGGCGTGCTCGAGGAGGGCGTGCTCGCGCTGCGCGAGCTGAGCGCGGGCGAGATCAGCGCGATCGTCGGGCCTGGCGCAGGACCCTGCTGCTATGAGGTCGGCGAGGAGGTCCATGCGGCCTTCGCCGGACGCCACCGCCACGGGCAGAACATCGACCTGCGCGCGATCGCTCACGAGCGACTGCTTGCCGCGGGCGTTGCCGAGGTCCGCAACGTCTCCGTCTGCACGATCTGCGATGAGCGCTACTTCTCCCATCGCCGCGAAGGCAAGCGCGCTGGCCGCCAGGGGGTCGTGGCATGGTTGAGCTGATCCGGGGGCTCGCCCCTGAACGAGTCCGCGAAAACCTCGAGCGCATCGGCGAGGAGCTCGCGAGCGCCTGCACGCGTGCCGGTAGAAAGCGCGAGGACGTCGCGGTGCTCGCCGCGACCAAGTACGTGGCATGCGAGGATCTGCCCAAGCTCGCCGACGCCGGAATACGCCTTGTCGGCGAGAACCGCGCACAGGACCTGCAGGAGAAGGTGAGCGCGCACGGCGAGCTGTTCGAGTGGGACTTCATCGGCCAGCTGCAGAGTCGGCGGGTGCGCGCAATCGTTCCCCACGTGCGGCTGATCCACTCCCTCGCCTCCGAGTCCGCGCTGCGCGAGCTCGAGCGCCACCGCGAGATCGCGCGACCCGGGCTGCGCGTCTTGATCGAGGTCAACATCGCCGAGGAGGACGGCAAGGCGGGGATCGCGCCCGGGCAGCTCGAGGACTTCATCGCGCGCGCGAGCGTGCCCGTGGCGGGGCTAATGACGATGCCGCCGCTCGCCGCCAAGCCCGCGGACAACCGCCGCTGGTTCGCCGCACTGCGCGAGCTCGCCGCCGAGCGCGGCCTCGCGGAGCTCTCGATGGGCACCTCCCAGGATTACCTGATCGCCGCCGAAGAGGGTGCGACAATCGTGCGAATCGGCACGAACCTGTACCATTGAGCGGCAGCACCGCCTGCCTTCAAGCGCGGCGAATTACTAGCATTAGCAGGGATTCCGGTTTGTTGGGCGAAGACGCAAGAACCCTCTGATGGCTTTTCGTGACTCTTGGCACAGTGCGCTCGTCTACTTCGGCCTTGCCGAGGAGTATCACGACGACTACGAAGAGGAGACACCCCCCGAGGCCGCGATCGAGGACCGCTACCGCGAGCGACCCAACGTCAGACGCCTACGCCGCCGCCGCGACGAGTACGAGGACATCTTCGCCGACGACGACGACCAACCCGCCCGTAGCTCACGCCAACGCACCACCGTCCTAAAACCCGTCACACGCACAAACGGCGACGTACAAGTACACCTCGTGATACCCAAGTCCTTCAACGACGCCCAACAAATCGCCGACAAGTTCAAGGACTCAATCCCCGTCATCCTCAACCTCCAAAGCTCAGACACCGACCTCTCAAAGCGACTCATCGACTTCGCCTCCGGACTCACCTACGCCCTCGACGGAGGCATGCAACGCATCGCCGAAAAGGTCTTCATGCTCACCCCCCACAACGTCGAAATCTCAGCCGAGGAGCGAGCCCGACTCATCGAGAAGGGCTTCTTCAACCAATCCTGAGACGCGATAGCCGGCGCCTGGCGGCGTCCTCGATCGCTCGTGTGCTGGCCGCACACTTCGCTCACTGCGTCCTTGCCAGGCTTGGCTCTCGCGCCTCAGGAGGCGCTCCATCTCGACATGCGGACTCCGCTCGACCTCCACACTCAGACCGCTAGCCTTGACGGCCACATGCAGATAGGACTTATTGGCTGCGGCAACATGGCTCGGGCGCTTGCGCGTGGGTGGGGGAGCCCGTTGGTGTGCTCTGACCCTGTGGCTGAGCGTGCGCAGAGCCTCGCCGCGGAGGTCGGAGGGGAGGCGCTTGCCGGCAACGCGGAGGTCGCGCAGCGTGCCGATCTGCTCGTGCTCTGCCACAAGCCCGCCCAGCTGCAGGCCGTCGCCGCGGAAGTCGCGCCGCACGCCAAGGCGATCGCCTCGATCCTCGCCGCGACGCCGCTCGCCGCGCTGAAGCAGGCCTATCCAGACAAACCCGTCTACCGCTTCATCCCTTCGCTGCCCGTCGAGGTCCGTGAGGGAGCCGTCGTGCAGGCCGCCGCGCCGCCGCAGGACGCCGCGCTGGACCGGGAGGTCGCAGACCTGTTCGCGAGTCTCGGCACGCTCGTCGTGCTCGATGACTCGCTCATCGACGTGGCGATGGGACTGATGTCCTGCGCTCCCGCCTACGTCGCGCTTGTCGCCGAGGCACAGATCGATGCGGGCGTGCGCAAGGGCATCCCCGCCGCGCAGGGCGCCGAGCTGGTCGTGCAGACGCTCTCCGGCACTGCCGAGCTGCTGCGCCAGCGCGGCAACGACACGATGGCGATCCGCCGCGAGGTCGCCTCGCCGGGCGGCCTGACCGCGAAGGGCCTGGACGCGCTCGAGCGCGCCGGCCTGCGCGCCGCCTTCAGCGCTGCCCTCGATGCAGTGCTCGCGGAGGGCTGATGCTGCTCGCGAGCGCGCGCACCCAGATCGCCGACTTCCTCTCGGCGCTGATCTACGTCTACACGCTGCTGATCATCCTGCACATCGTCATCCAGCTACTCTTCTCGGCGGGACTACGGCCGCCCTACACCCGCGCCGGCAACGCCGTGCTGAGCTTCCTGCGCGATGTCTGCGAACCGTTCTTGCGGATCTTCCGTCGTGTGCTGCCGCAGTTCGGTGGCTTTGACTTCAGCGCGCTCCTCGCGATCATCACGCTCTCGATCATCAACAACATCGTGGTCGAACGCATCATCCACGGCTGAGCGCCCGATGCGGCGTTTCACAGAGCGGCCCGCGGGCGCCTGGTTGCTGGCGCTCGTCGTGCTCCTCGTCGTGCTCGTGCTCGACCAGCTCGCCAAGCACGCCGTGCGCTCCTCGATCGTGCCCGGCGAAGAACGCCGCTTCCTGCCCGGCGTCCAGCTCGTCAACACACGCAACCACGGTGTCGCCTTCGGCTTCTTGCCGGGCAGCCAGACGCTCGTGACGATCCTGATCGTGCTCGCGCTGGCGATCCTGCTCGCCTACTTCGCGCGCCACACGACCAGGCCGATGATGTGGCTGCCGACCGGCATGCTGATCGGCGGCGCGCTCGGCAACATCATCGACCGGCTCCGCGAGGGCTCCGTCACGGACTTCATCAAGCTGCCGCTCGGCTGGCCGCCCTTCAACCTCGCCGACGCCTCGATCACGCTCGGCATCCTCGCGCTGTTCTTGCTGATCGACAGCTCACGCCGCGCAGAGCAATGAGCTCTGAGCCTTTCACGATCGCGCTCGATGACGAGCACCTGCTCGTCATCGACAAGGGCCCGGGGGTCGTCGTGCACCCAGCGCGCGGGCACCGCGAGAACACGCTTTCGCAGTTGCTTGCGCCACTCATCGAGGGTGATGAGGATGTGTGGGGCAACGAGCGTCCCGGGATCGTGCACCGTCTCGACCGTGACACCTCGGGCCTGCTCGTCGTCGCACGCTCGCCGGAGGTGCTGCGCCAACTACAGCTCGCGCTCTCCGAGCGCAGGCTCGAGCGCGAGTACTTGGCGCTCGTCGACGGACGCCCACCGGCCCGGTCAGGAACAATCGAGGCGCCGATCGGACGCGACCCGCGCGTGCGCACACGGATGGCGATCGACGGGACCGCGCCGCGCGAGGCGCGCACCCACTTCACGCTCGAGCGCGCCCTGCCGGAGACCTCGCTGCTGCGCCTGCGCCTCGACACGGGGCGCACCCATCAGATCCGCGTGCACCTGCAAGCAATCGGGCATTCGGTCACCGGCGATCCCGAGTACGGGATCCCGGAACGTCTTGGCCTCGAGCGCCAGTTTCTGCACGCCACGCGCCTGGCCTTCGAGCACCCCGTCACGGGCGAGCCGATCGAGGTGATCTCACCGCTGCCTGCTGACCTACAGCGTGCCCTGACGAAGGCCGAACAGCTATCCTGAGTCGCTAATTCGAATCTTCGACCCGCGCGGTAGTGGGTAGCGGCCCTGCCCGGAGGGGCGAGCGAGAGCTCGCCGGCCCCGGGTCCGCACCATCCACGCACGCGGACTTTCAACTTACATACAAGGGAGTAGCCCGTGGCTGACGTAGGCATCGCGGAGCTGCTGGAGGCCGGCGTCCACTTCGGCCATCAGACGCGCCGCTGGAACCCCAAGATGCGCCGCTTCATTCATGGCGAGCGCGGCGGCATCTACATCATCGATCTGCTGAAGACCTCCTCTGCGCTCGTGCAGGCGCAGGAGTTCGCGAGCGCGCTCGCCCATCGCGGCGGCACCGTGCTGTTCGTCGGCACCAAGAAGCAGGCTCGCGACACGATCAAGGACGTTGCCGAAGCGGCCGACATGCCCTTCGTCAACCACCGCTGGCTCGGCGGTCTGCTTGACGAACTTCCAGACGATCAACCAGCGCATCCGGCGCCTGCACGACCTCGAACGCTACGAGACCGAGGGCCAGCTCGCGCTACTGCCGACCCGCGAGCGGATGGCCGCGCAGGCCGATCTGGAGAAGCTGCGCGCGAACCTCGGCGGCGTGAAGAACATGCAGCGCGTGCCCGACGCGATGTTCGTGATCGACCTGAAGACCGAGGAGATCGCCGTCAAAGAGGCACGCCGCCTGCGCATCCCGATCATCGGTCTCGTCGACACCAACTGTGACCCCGACGGGATCGACTTCGTGGTGCCCGGCAACGACGACGCGATCCGCTCCTGCGCGCTGATCACGCAGGCGATCGGCCAGGTCGTCTCCGAGGGCCACTCGATCTTCCGCGCCGAGGAGGAACGCGCGCGCAAGGAGGCCGAAGAGAAAGCACGCATCGAGGCCGAGGCCCGCGCCAAGCGCGAAGCCGAGGAACAGGCCAAGCGCGAGGCCGAGGAACAGGCCAAGAAAGAGGCCGAGGAGAAAGCCGCAAGCGAGGCCGCCGCACGAACGGCCGCAGCTGCTGCCCCGCCCGCGGCTGCGCCGGAGGCTCCGCAAGATGCGGCGGCCGCCCCCGCCGCATCTGCCCCGGCGACGGAGCAGGCGCCCGCGGCCCCGGCGACGCCAGAGGTCGCCGCCGCCCCGGCGCCGCCTGAGGCTTCAGCTACGCCCGAGGCCCCGGCACCTCCGGAGGCACCCGCCGCCCCGGCGTCGCCCGAGCCCACTGTCGCAGAGGCCACCGAGACAGCACCCGCAGCCGGGCAGACACCAGCTGCAGCGGAGCCCACCGCGGCCGACGAGCAGCCGGCCGCCGAGGCGGCTCCCGCAGAGCAGACGCCGCCCATGACGCAAGCCCCAGAGAACGCAGAATCGACAACACCGGAGAGCAGCTGATGAGCACAGTCGAGATCGGAGCAAAGGACGTCAAGGCCCTGCGCGAGCGCACCGGCGCGGGGATGATGGACTGCAAGAAGGCCCTTACCGAGGCTGAGGGCGACATCGAGAAGGCGATCGAGATCCTGCGCGTCAAGCAGGGCAAGAAGATCCAGGATCTCGGCGAGCGCGCGGCCACGGAGGGGACGATCCAGGCCTACGTGCACGCGGGATCGAAGGTCGGCGTGCTGATCGAGGTCGACTGCAACACCGACTTCGTCGCCAAGAACGAGGACTTCACGGGCTTCGCCCGCGAGGTCGCGATGCAGATCGCCGCCACCCCGACGGTCAAATACGTCAGCCGCGAGGACGTGCCCGCCGAGCAGCGCGAGGCCGAGGCGCGCATCTACGAGCAGGAGGCCGCGGACAAGCCCGAGAACGTGCGCGAGAAAATCGTCTCGGGCAAGCTCGACTCCTGGCTCGCAGACGATCGTGCTGCTCGAGCAGGAGATGCACAACCCCAAGTTCGACGGCAAGACCGTGCAGCAGCTGCGCGACGAGCTGACCGCGACGACCGGCGAGAACGTCGTTATACGCCGCTTCGTTCGTTTCGCAATCGGCCAGTAGCCCGTGGACGCTGCGCGGGGCGGTGTCCTCGGTCGCTCGCGAGCCGGTCGCACGCCACGCTCCCTGCGTCCTTGCCACGCTTGGTCCACGGACTACTCGACAGTGAACCGACGGGATAGGCTCTGGCGCTGATGGCCTCTGCCTTCAAACGGATCCTGCTGAAGCTCTCCGGCGAGGCCCTGATGGGAGATCTCGACTACGGGACCGACCCCGAGCGCGTCGCCGCGGTGGCGCGCCAGGTGGCAGCGGTGCGCGATCAGGGCGTGGAGGTCGCGATCGTGGTCGGCGCGGGCAACATCTACCGCGGCATGAAGGGCGCAGCCGCGGGCATGGATCGCGCGACGGCGGACTACATGGGGATGCTCGCGACCGTACTGAACGCGCTGCCGCTGCAGGACGCGCTGGAGAAGACGGGCACGAACACGCGCGTGCAGTCGGCGCTCGGCGTCTCTGAGATCGCCGAGCCCTACATCCGCCGGCGCGCGATGCGCCACCTCGAGAAGGGTCGTGTCGTGATCTTCGCCGCCGGCACGGGCAACCCGTTCTTCACGACCGACACCGCGGCGGCGCTGCGCGCCGCAGAGATACACGCCGAGATCATCCTGATGGCCAAGAACGGTGTCGAGGGTGTCTACACGGCCGACCCCGCGCTCGACCCGACGGCGGAGTTCATCCCCGAAATCACGCACATGGAGGCGATCGAGCGGCGGCTGCGTGTGATGGACTCGACCGCGCTCGCGCTGTGCATGGAGAACGGCATGCCGCTGAACGTCTTCAACATGGACGACGAGAGCAGCCTTGCGCAGATAATCTCAGGCAAGCGCGTGGGCACGCTCGTAACGACAGCCGGAGGAGAGGCAGATGGCCGCTGAGAACCTGATCGACGAACTGCTGAAGGACGCCGGCGAGCGGATGGGCAAATCGGTGGAGACCGCCCAGCACGAGTTCTCGACGGTCCGCACCGGGCGCGCGAGCCCGCAGCTGCTCGACCGCGTAATCGTCGACTACTACGGCGCGATGACGCCGCTGAACCAGCTCTCCACGATCTCCGTCCCCGAAGCGCGGCTGCTGACCGTGCAGCCCTACGACAAGTCCTCGATCAAGGCGATCGAGAAGGCGATCAACGAGTCCGACGTCGGCCTCACGCCGTCGAACGACGGCAACGTGGTGCGCCTCGTCGTGCCCGAGCTGACCGAAGAGCGCCGCCGCGACCTCGTCAAGGTCGTGCGCAACCTCGCCGAGGAGGGCCGCGTGGCGATCCGCAACGTGCGCCGCGACACGATGCAGCACCTGCGCGAGCTGAAGGCCGAGGGCGAAGCCTCCTCCGACGACGAGCACCGCGCGGAGGTCGAGCTGCAGAAGCTCACCGACGGGCGCGTCGGCGAGCTGGACAGCGTGCTCAAGGCCAAGGAAGAGGAGATCCTCGCAGTCTGATGAGCGCTGCCGGGGAACGGGCCTCGGCGGCCGCTGAGGACTCATCGAGGTCCACGGCCAGATACGTCGCCGTCATCACGGACGGCAACGGCCGCTGGGCGCGCGCCCGTGGGCTGCCCGTAAACGACGGGCACAGCGCGGGTGCCGACATCGTCAAGGCGCGCCTGCGCGATGCGGCCGAGCTGGGCGTGAAGGAGTTCACCGTCTACTCCTTCTCGACCGAGAACTGGACGCGCCCCGTCTCCGAGGTGCAGGGGCTGATGGAGATGTTCTCCCAGCGCATCGCCGGCGAGACGCCGGAGCTGCACGCCGAAGGGCGTGCGGATGCGCTTCATCGGGCGGCGCGAGAGCCTCGACGAGCGCCTGGGCGAGCAGATGGGCTGGGCTGAAGAGCTCACCGCCGCCAACACCCACATCACGATGTTCGTCGCCTTCAACTACGGCGGTCGCGCCGAGATCCTCGACGCGGCGCGACGCTTCACGGGCACCACCGAGGAGGAGTTCCGCGCCTGCCTGTATGCGCCGGAGATGCACGACCCGGACCTGATCATCCGCACGAGCGGCGAGCGGCGCCTGTCCAATTACCTGCTCTGGCAGTCGGCCTACTCCGAGCTGGTCTTCCGCGAGGAGCTCTGGCCCGACTTCACGCGCGTCGCGCTCGAGCAGTCGCTTGGCGAGTACGCCGAGCGCCGGCGACGCTTCGGCGGGCGCTGAAGCGCAAGCGATGTCCAGCGGACCACAGCGGCCGCCCGGCGCACGACGCGCTCGCGCGGTGCGCCAAGGCGCCGCGCACGGAGGACGGCTGCGCGCCCCAGCGCTCGCCCGCCCCGTCGCCGCGCGCCCTCCCGACAGCGCTCCGATCTGAGCGCGCGCGCGATCACCTCGATCCCGGCGATCGCCGTCGCGCTGTTCCTCGTGATCGAAGGCGGTCTGATCTTCGCGCTCGGGCTGCTCGTGCTCGGCGCCGTCTGCATGCACGAGCTATACGGGATGTACGAGCGCGCGCGGCCCGTGCGTCTCGCCGGTCTGCTGGCGCTCGCGGCGCTGCTGCTCGCCGCGCTCTACGGCGATCAGTTCCAGCTGCTGCTGGTTGCAGTCGCGGCGCTGCCGTTGACCTTCGGGCTGACGCTCCTGCAGCCGCGCCCCTCGGTCGGCTCGATCGCCGTGACGCTGCTCGGCATCTACTGGATCGGCTTCGCGCTCGCGCACGCGGTGTTGCTGCGCGGGCTGCCGCACGGCCTCGGCATCGTGATCGACGTGCTCGTCGGCACCTTCCTCGGTGACACCGGCGCCTACCTCGGCGGACGCATGTGGGGCAAACGCCCGCTCGCGCCGACGATCTCGCCGAACAAGACCGTCGAGGGCCTTGCGATCGGCATGCTGTGCGCCGTGCTCGGCGTGTGGATCGCAGGCCGCTATGAGGAATGGCTGCCGGGCACGCACGCGCTCGTGTTGGGTCTCGGCGTGGCGCTCGTGGCGCCCGTCGGCGACCTGTTCGAGTCCTTCGTCAAGCGCGAGGCCCAGACGAAGGACTCGGGTGGTCTGTTCGGGCCGCACGGCGGCGCGCTCGATCGCCTCGACGCGGTGCTGTTCAGCTGCGTCGTCGGCTACTACATCTGGGCGGCATACGTGCCCTGAGCCAAGCACGCGGCTCCTCGCATTGACATCGTATGGCCGAGAGCTGCGAACAGGCGGTCGTGCTCACTATGTCCTCCACAGATCTAGACAACACCTGCGAGCGACATGTAGCGTTCATCGGAGTCGAAGAATCCAAGACGATGAGCGGAGGAATCATGGAGCGGGTGCGTGACCGTGCGGGGACCCATCTAAAGGGAGGCAGGCGATATGCGCTCGTGGTCTCGCTGTTGAGCGTGGCGATGCTCGCCCTGTGGGCAACGAGTGCCTCGGCTTTGATCGTCAAGCTCTCGAGCGGGAAGACCGTCAGCTATCAGCCGCTGCACGGCGCCACCGCCCTGAGCCGACCGTTCGCCTCCACCGAAAACCTCGCCTACCACGGCGGCCCGGTGATGACGTCGAACACGAACTACGCGTTCTACTGGGCTCCGAGCGGCTCGCCCGCATATCCCAGCGGCTACCAGGCCGGTGTCAACAAGTACCTCGAAGATCTCGCGCACGACAGCGGTGGCAACCAGAACGTCGACTCCGTCGCCACTCAGTACACGAACGCAGCGGCAGAAAAAGTCAAATACAAATCGACGTTTGCCGGGGCGATCATCGACACCGACCCGTACCCCGCCAACGGCTGCTCCGCGGCGGCGATCTGCCTCACCGACGCTCAGCTCCAGACGGAGCTCAAGACCTATGTGAAAGCCCACGCGCTGCCCCAAGATCTCTTGCACGAGTACTTCTTGCTCACGCCTCCCGGCGTCGAAAGCTGTTTTTCCGCATCCAGCCTGGAATGCTCGGCTGGAGCCATCAACGCCTCCTACTGCGCCTACCACGGCTACATCCCCGTGACAGGCGGCAACATCGTCTACGCGAACGACCCCTACGTGGGCGAAAACCTGGGCTGTGACACGGGCCAGCACCCGAACAACAACCTGTCCGACTCGGCCCTCATGGGCGGGCTCAGCCACGAGCACAACGAGTCGATCACCGACCCCAAGCTAAACGCCTGGTTCGCGGCCAGCGGGGAAGAGAACGGCGACAAATGCCGCACCTTCGAAAAAGGCAGCGAATTCGGCCTGACGCTCGGCTACGCGCCCGACGGCTCGCCCTATAACCAGCTGATCAACGGCGCCGAGTACTACTACCAGCAGGAGTGGAGTAACGTCGGCGTCGTCTGCAAGCAACGCACAGGGACCGCCGTGGTGACCCCGGCAGTGATGAAACTCACGCCCACAGCCGGTGTGGCGGCCGGAGGTACCACGGTGACGATCACGGGCACCGGCTTCGTCGGCGCCTCAGCGGTCAAGTTCGGATCGACACCGGCCGCGAGCTTCAAAGTGAAATCCTGGACGTCGATCACAGCGGTCTCGCCCCCGGGCACCTCGGGGCTTGTCGACGTGACGGTCACCGTGCCCGGCGGCACGAGCCCCATCTCGAGCGCCGACCGGTTCAAATACCAGGCGCCGACAGTCACCGGTGTGAGCCCCAACAGCGGGCCGATAGCGGGCGGCACGAGCGTGACGATCACAGGCAGCGGCTTCGCGCTCGGCTCGGCGACCACGATCAAATTCGCCGGAATCGCCGCAACCGGGGTCGAATGCACCTCGACCAGCGTCTGCGCGGCGGTCTCGCCGCCGCACTCCAAACCCGTGGTGGTGGATGTCCAGGCGATCGTCAACGGCGTCGGGAGCCCGAAAAACATTCCCGCTGACCAGTTCACCTACTTCTAGGCCGCTCCAGCAAGCGGCAGGCTAGACAACACGTACAGATGACGTGTAGCGTTCTCACCAGAGCCGAGGAATCCAAGGACGAGGAGAAGGGGGCATCATGGCGCGAGGGCGGATCCGTGCAGGAGCGTGGAGGCGTTCCGGTACCGGCGGTCGGGTCGCGCGAGGGGTGCTGCTCGGGCTGGCGAGTACCGCGATGCTCGCCGCCGCAGCCACGAGCGCCTCGGCCGTGATCGTCACACTCCCGAGCGGCAAGACCGTGAGCTATCAGCCGCTACGCGGCAGCGGCGGGCAGGCTCAGGCGCGGAGCCTGCTCCAGCCGTTTGCCGGCGGCAACCTGATCTATCACGGCGGCCCGGTGATGACCTCGAACGCGAACTACACCTTCTACTGGGCGCCCGCGGGCTCGCCGGAATACGCCGCGGGCTATCAGGCCGGCGTCAACAAATACCTCGAAGATCTCGCGCACGACAGCGGTGGAGACCAGAACGTCGACTCGGTCGCCACGCAGTTCACGAACTCAAGCGGCGAAGCGGCCGCCTATGACTCGCACTTCGCGGGGGCGATCATCGACACCGACCCGTATCCCGCAAACGGCTGCAAAGCCGCCACGATCTGCCTCACCGACACCCAGATCCAGGCCGAGATCAAGAGCTATGTCAAAAGCCACGGCCTTCCCCAGGACCTCGTGCACGAGTACTTCCTGCTGACGCCACCCGGCGTGGAATCGTGCTTCGACTCGGCCGGCACCGAATGCTCGGCCGGTACGAGCCACGCCGCCTACTGCGCCTACCACGGCGTGATCAGCGTCACGGGCGGCGTGATCATCTACGCGGACGATCCCTATGTGGTCGGCATCTCTGGCTGCGACTCAAGCGAACACCCGAACAACAGCCCCTCCGACGCCGCGCTGCTCGGCGGCCTCAGCCACGAGCACAACGAGTCGATCACCGATCCCGAGCTGAACGCCTGGTATGACTCCGTCGGCGCCGAGAACGGCGACAAATGCCGCACCTTTGTCGAATCCAGCGAATACGGCGCACCGCTCGGCAACGCCCCCGACGGTTCGCGCTACAACCAACTGATCAACGGCGCGGAGTACTGGTATCAGCAGGAGTGGAGCAACGCAGGCTCCACCTGCAAGCAGCGCACCGGGATCGCGCTCGTCACGCCGACGGTCACGAAACTCGCGCCCAAAGCGGGCCTCGCCGCGGGCGGCACCTCGGTGACGATCACGGGCACCGGCTTCACGGGCGCCTCGGCCGTCAGCTTCGGCTCCAAGCCCGCGGCGAGCTTCAAAGTCGTCTCGGCCACCTCGATCACGGCGGTAACGCCCGCGGAGACCTCGGGCTACGTCGATGTCACGGTCACGGTGCCCGGTGGCACGAGCGCCACATCAAGCGCCGACCTGTTCAAATTCAAACCGCCGACGATCACCGGCGTGAGCCCCAACAGCGGCCCCAAGGCGGGCGGCACGAGCGTCACGATCACAGGTAGCGGCTTCGCGCTCGGCTCGGCGACGACGATCAAATTCGCGGCGGGCGTCGCAACGAGCGTGAACTGCAGCTCGACAAGCCTCTGCACGGCGGTCTCGCCCTCGCACCCGAAAGCCGAAGTCGTGAACGTCAAAGCCACGGCCAACGGTTTCAGCAGCCCGAAAAGCATTCCTGCCGACCAGTTCAGCTACTTCTAGACCCTCCCCGCCGCCCGCGTGGCGGCGCGCGCCTATGATCGGCGCATGAAGCGGCTGTTGATCCTCGGCTCGACGGGCTCGATCGGCACCCAGGCGCTCGATGTCTGCTCGCGCAGCTCTGAGTTTGAGCTCGTCGGGCTCTCCGCCGAGCGCTCCTGGCAGGAGCTGATCGAGCAGGCGCGCCTGCACGGCGTCACCCAGATCGCGCTCGCCGACCAGGATGCGGCCGCGCGCGCCGCGGAGGCGTGGACCGACGGTCGTGTGCTCGGTGGCGCCGAGGGACTGGTGCGACTCGTCGTCGAGTCGGGCGCCGAGCTCGTGCTCAACGCGCTCGTCGGCTCGGCGGGCCTCGGCCCGACTGTGGCGACGCTCGGCGAGGGCATCGACCTGGCTCTCGCCAACAAGGAGTCGCTCGTCGTCGGCGGCGAGCTCGTGACCGCGCTGGCCGAGGCCACCGGCGCGCGCATTATCCCCGTCGACTCCGAGCACGCCGCGCTTCATCAGCTGCTCGCCAGGCAGCCCGTGGGCGCGGTCGAGAGGCTCACGATCACCGCCAGCGGCGGGCCCTTCCGCGGACGCACTCGCGACCAGCTCCAGGACGTGAGCGTCAAGCAAGCGCTCGCGCATCCGACCTGGTCGATGGGCGGCAAGATCACGATCGACTCCGCGACGCTGATGAACAAGGGGCTCGAGGTGATCGAGGCCCATCATCTGTTCGGCACGCCCTATGAGCGAATCGACGTAGTAGTGCATCCGCAGTCGCTGATCCACGGGATCGTGCAGCTTGCTGACGGTGCGATGCTCGCCCACCTCGGGCCGCACGACATGCGCATCGCGATCGCCTACGCTCTACACGGCGGCGAGAGCACCGCTCTGACCGTCGGCTCAGGTGGTGGCCTACCAGGGGCGGTTACGCAGCCGGTCGTGCCGCTGGATCTGCCCACGCTCGGCACGCTGAGCTTCGAGCCGGTCGACGTCGAGGCGTTCCCGTGCCTGCGCATCGCGCGCGAGGCCGCGCGCGCGGGGGGACGGCGCCGTGCGTGCTGAACGCCGCAAACGAGATCGCCGTGCACGCGTTCCTCGAGGGCCGTCTGCGCTTCCTCGAGATCCCCGCGGTGATCGAAGCGGCGCTCGAAGAACTCGCCGGCGAGCCGGTGAGCTCCTTCGAGTCGCTGTATGAGGCGGACCGCCAGGCACGGGAGCTCGCTGTGGAGACGGTAGCGGCGCTCAGCTGAGGCCGACGCGAACACACCGATTGGCTGTACACGGTCTGGAGGACCGAGCAGGCCTGCCACACTGGGGGCCATGAATCTCGTCTGGACCTTGCTTGGGATCATTGTCTTGATCCTGCTGCACGAGCTCGGGCACTTCACAGTCGCCAAGGCCGTCGGCATGCGCGTCGAGCGCTTCTCGCTGTTCTTCCCGCCAACGCTCGTGCGCATCAAACGCGGTGAGACCGAGTACGCGATCGGCGCGATCCCCGCGGGCGGCTACGTGAAGATCACGGGCATGAGCCCGGAAGAGCTCAAGGATCTCGACCCCGAGGTCGCGCGGCGCGCCTATTACAACATGGCTCCCTGGAAGCGGATCGCGGTGATCCTCGCCGGCCCCGGCGTCAACTTTGCGATCGCCTTCGTGCTGTTCTGGGCGGTGCTGATGAGCGGCAATCTCAACGGCGTGGCGACGCTCGGCAGGCTCGATGAATCGGTACCCACGCTCCTGAAGAACACCTCGGTGCTGGCCGTCGAACCGGGTGCGCCGGCGGATGGAGTGTTGAAGGCCAACGACCGCATCCTCGCCGTCGACGGCCGTCGGGCGACGGTCGAATCGGCCAGAGCAGCAATCGCCTCACACCGCTGCGTAGGCACGCCGGGCAACGGCTGTCGCGCGCAGACGCCCGTGCGGCTGACGGTGCGCAGGGGCGGGCGTGACGTTGCCCTCTCGGTCTATCCGCGCTACAGCAAGGAAGCGAAACGGATGCTGATCGGCTTCGGTTTCGGCTCGGTCAGATCCTTCAGCGCGCTGGGCGCTGCGGGGGCGGCGCTGAGCGAGATGTGGCACACGACGACCGGCACGATCACGGGCTTTGGTAATGCGCTCACGAGCTCCAAGACCCGCCACGAAATTCACAGCATCATCGGCATCACCGAAATCGGCACCCAGCAGGTCAGCAGCGGTCCCGGCGACGCCTTCGTCTTCCTCGGCTTCCTATCGCTGATCCTCGCGGTCATCAACCTGTTCCCCTTCCTGCCACTCGACGGCGGACACGTGCTGTGGTCGCTCGGCGAGAAGCTCCGGGGCAAGCGCATCTCGCTGCTGGCGATGTACCGCTACAGCTCGGTCGGCATCGTGCTGCTGCTGTTCCTCGTGATCAACGGCGTCAGCAACGACATCAGCCGCCTGGCGGGCTGACGCAGACCCAGCTCTTCACGAGCCCCGCGAAGCGCTCGGCGCGCGCGGGGCCGAACAGCCGTTCCATCTCGCCGCGGCGCAGCAGCGTGATCTCCTCCCAGGCACCGGTCGCACCCAGCGACCAGTAGCGCCGGCGGATCGGCGGGGGCAGCCAGTGCGCCCCCGGCAGCAGCGCGTGCGGCTCGATCGGGAACGAGTAGGCGGGGCTCTGCACGAACCAGCCGCGCCCGACGCGGCGCACCTCAGACGCGAAGGCCGCGCGTCGCTCTGGAGCGACGTGCTCGATCACGCTCGAGCTGTAGACGAGATCGAACTCGCCGTCGGCAAACGGCAGCCCCGCGGCGGCGTCAGCGCGCACGAACGGACCGGGGTAGTCGGGGCGCTCGGCGAGGTCGACGCCTGTGATGTCAAGCTCGGGCTCGAGCGCGCGCAGGCCGATCGCGCCACAGCCCACGTCGAGCACCCTGGCACCGGCAGACAGAGCGGTGAGACCAAACAGCTGCGCGTGACGGCGTGCGCGTGCCCGCGCCGCGAAGGGTCCGGCGAGGCGAGCAAGCGGGCCGCTTGCGGAGGCATAGACCTCAGGCATCTAGAATCAAGCCTATGGCCTCCAAGCGGCAGATCCACGTCGGCAGCGTGCCCATCGGCGGCGGCGCGCCCGTGGCGGTGCAGACGATGACGAAGACCGAGACCGCGAACCTCGCGGCGACGATGGACCAGATCATCACGGTGGCGGATGCCGGGCGCGGACATCGTGCGCGTGGCCGTGCCGCGCGAGCAGGACGCCGAGGCGCTGAAGACGATCGTCGAGCGCTCGCCGATCCCGATCATCGCGGACATCCACTTCAACCACACGCTCGCGCTGAAGGCGATCGAAGCGGGCGCGCACTGCGTGCGCCTGAACCCCGGCAACATCGGCGGCCCCGAGAAGGTCGCCGAGGTGATCGCGCTGGCGAAGCAGCGCGGCACGCCGCTGCGCGTCGGCGTCAACTCGGGCTCGCTGCCCAAGCACCTGCGCCAGCTCGAGTACGACAACCCAGTCGAGGCGCTGGTCACGGCTGCGATCGAGACGGTCGAGCTGATGGAGCGCCTGGAGTTCGAGAACTTCAAGGTCTCGATGAAGTCGACCTCGGTGCCGAACACGATCGCCTCCAACCGCCTGCTCGCCGAGCGGATTCCCTATCCGCTGCACCTCGGCGTGACCGAGGCCGGCACGAAGTGGTCGGGCTCGCTGAAGTCCGCTGTCGGGCTCGGCACGCTGCTCGCGGATGGCATCGGCGACACGATCCGTATCTCGCTCTCGACCTTCCACGCCGAGGAAGAGGTAAAGGTCGCCTGGGAGATCCTCAAGGCGCTGAAGCTGCGCGAGCGTGGCCCGGTGCTGATCGCATGCCCGACCTGCGGGCGGCTGCAGTTCGACATGGACCGCGTCGTGGTCGAAGTCGAGCAGCGCCTGGAAGCCTACGAGGACCCGGTCGAGGTCTCGGTGCTCGGCTGCGCGGTGAACGGCATCGGCGAGGCGCGCCACGCCGACTTCGGGATCACCGGCGCGAAGGACATGGGCATGATCTACTCCAAGGGCGAGCCGCTGAAGAAGGTGCCGACCGAGCAGCTCGTCGATGAGCTCTTCAAGGAGATCGACCGCTACTACGCGGCCGGCAAGAAGGTCGAGCGCGACGAGACCGCCGCCGCCGAGGCGCGCGCGTGGCTGGCCGAGAACGAGGACGAGACGGCGATGACGCCCGAGCGGATCGCCGCGCTGGAGGCCGCCGCAGCCGAGAACGACGAGATGGCTGGCGCCGTGCTGGACTCGATGCTGACGCCCGCCGCCGAGCCTGCCGTGGCGATGGACGAGGCCGTCTCGCCCGTCGCCGGCCGGCGCTTCTCGCGCACCTGAGGCGCGCCCGCCGAGGCGCCTCAGCTCGCTGGCTGACGCGACGAAGCTTCGCGAGCGGTGCGTCCTGGGATGCGACAGGCCGCATGCGGCCTGTCTGGACCCTCCGCATGCGGAGGGTCCCCGGGTGGGCGCATGCGCCCACCCGCCCCCTCGCACATGTGCGAGGGGGCACTGCACACGACGAGCTCGGCTGAGCTCGGCTCTAGGACACCGCGGAGAAGCGCTCTGCCACCTTGCCCCAGTCGACGACGTTCCACCATGCGTCGAGGTAGTCGGGGCGCTTGTTCTGGTACTTCAGGTAGTAGGCGTGCTCCCAGACGTCGACGCCGAGCAGCGGCGTCTTGCCGTCTGAGATCGGGTTGTCCTGGTTGGCCGAGCCCACGACCGCCAGGCCCGAGCCGTCGTGCACGAGCCACGACCAGCCCGAGCCGAACTGGTTGACGCCGGTTTCCTTGAGCTTGGCCTGGAAGTCCGCGAAGGAGCCGAAGGCCGAGGCGATCGCGTCGGCCAGCTCGCCGCTGGGCTCGCCGCCGCCGTCCGGGCTCATGCTCTCCCAGAAAAGGCTGTGGTTGTAGTGCCCGCCGCCGTTGTTTTTGACGGGACCCTTCTTCTCGCCCAGGCTGTCGAGGTTCTTCAGGACCTCCTCGACGGGCTTATCGGCCCACTCAGTGCCCTCGAGCGCGGCGTTGGCCTTGTCCACGTAAGCCTGGTGGTGCTTGTCGTGGTGGACTTCCATCGTCGCCTGATCGATGTGCGGCTCGAGCGCGTCGTAGGCGTAGGGAAGCGGTGGTACGGAATAGGCCATATGCAGGCTCCTTGTCTGGTCTGATTCGAAGATCTTCGGCTGCTCGCTGTTGTATCAGAGGACGCCTTCCGGATTGCAATGCGTATACGCTCGACGCCGATGACGCGCCTGTCCCAGTACCTGCTGCCGACCGAGAAGCAGGCTCCCGCCGACGCCGAGGCGATCTCGCACAAGCTGATGGTGCGTGCGGGCCTGATTCGCCAGATGGGCGCAGGCATGTGGACGTGGCTGCCCGCGGGTTGGCGCGTGCATCAGCGCGTCGTGGCGATTATCCGCGAGGAAATGGACGCGATCGGCGCGCAGGAGATGCTGATGCCCGTGCTGCAGCCCGCCGAGCCGTGGCGCAAGACGGGCCGCCTGGAGATCGATGAGCTCTTCAAGCTGACCGACCGCAAGGGCTCAGAGCTCGTGCTCGCGATGACCCACGAGGAGGCCGTGACCTTCCACATCGCCCAGACCGTGCGCTCCTACCGCGACCTGCCGCAGATCGTCTACCACTTCCAGGTCAAGGAGCGCGACGAGCCGCGTCCCCGCGCTGGCGTGCTGCGCACGCGCGAGTTCGTGATGAAGGACTCCTACAGCTTCGACCGCGACCAGGCGGGCATGGAGGAGCGCTACGCGCTGCACGTCGGCGCCTATGACCGCATCATGGCGCGCACCGGCCTGCGCTACTACCGCGTCGAGGGCGACGTCGGCATGATGGGCGGCTCCGGCGCGCACGAGTACATGGCGCCGTGTGCCGCGGGCGAGGATGAGATCGTGCTCGGCGACGGCTACGCGGCCAATGTTGAGGTCGCCCTTGCGAGCCCGGGCGTGGAGAAGGTGGGGGAGGGCTATACGCGCGACGGGCAGCCCCTAAGCCTCGAGCCGGCGATCGAGATCGGCAACATCTTCAAGCTCGGTACGCGCTACTCCGTGCCGCTCGGCGCAAACTACCTCGACGAGAGCGGCGCCGAGCTGCCGATCTGGATGGCCTCCTACGGGATCGGCCCTGCGCGGATCGTCGCCGCCGCGGTTGAGCAGTTCGCCGATGAGAAGGGCATCTCCTGGCCGCGCGCGCTCGCGCCCTTCGCTGTGCATCTCGTCACGCTGGGCAAGCCGGGCACACCCGAGCGCGAGGCTGCCGACGGGGTCTATGCGACCTTGCGCGCTGATGGGGTGGACGTCCTCTACGACGACCGCGATCTCGGGCCGGGCGAGAAGTTCGCCGACGCGGAGCTGCTCGGCTGCCCGCTGCGGCTGACCGTCGGGCGCCGTTCGCTTGAATCCGGTGAGCTTGAGGTGCAGGTCCGTCGCGGCCGCGAACAGGCGCCCGGCCTGCCGCTCGGCGGTGAGCCCACGCAGCTGTGCAAAGCCGTGAACGAGCTGTGGCGGAGCCTCCCCTAGCCGACGGGGAGCGCGCGGGCGATCCCCCCGGGCCGGCGCCCAGACGCGAGCGCGCTGCGGCGGTCCTGCAAAGCCGGCGACTGACCGTCAGACGACTGTTCGGGCTGGACCGCTCGGGACCACCACCGCCGCAGACCCAGGCGGGTGAGCCGCTGCGCCCGTGGACGATTCCCAACGCGATCGGCTTCCTACGGCTCGCGCTGATCCCCATTTTTCTGGTTGTCGCGCTCTCCAGCCACGACGGCAACAGTGCCCTTGCTACCGCGCTGTTCGCGGTCATCGGTTGGGGCGACTACGCCGACGGGATCGCCGCGCGCGTGACGCGCCAGTACAGCCGCCTCGGCGCACTAATGGACCCTGTCACCGACCGCCTACTCGTCGTCTCCGGCGTCGTCGTCTGCTGGGACTTCCGGCTGCTGCCGCGCTGGGCGCTTGCAGTGCTCGCAGCGCGTGAGCTGACGATGCTCGTCCTAGGCCGCTACGCCTTGCGTCACGGCGTGGAGCTGCGCATCAACTGGCCCGGACGTCTCGCCGTAGCCCCGGTGATGGGCTCCTTCTTCTTCGCGATGGCGGGACTCGAAGGCTTCGGAGAAGTGCTGCTCTACATCGGCCTCGCGATGGCGCTCTACGCCACCGTTCTCTATGCGCGCTCGAGCATCTCCCAGCTGCGCGCCAGCCCCACCCGCTAGCCTCAAGCTCAACCTGACAGTTTGGGCTATAATGCGGCGCTCTGGCCGGCCGCGGGCATCCGCAATCGCCCGGCACAAGTCCGCGAGAGGGGAGGCCACATGGACGAGACGTTTCCGGATCTCGGCTCACTGACGGATCTCGAACTGAAAGATGTGATCCGCCAGCTCACCGAGGAGGAGACCGAGGTCTCCTACAGGCGCCGCATCCTGCACGGCAAGATCGACATCCTGCGCGCCGAGCTCGTCAACCGGCTGCGCCACAAGCACGACGACGGCGAGATTATGATCACGGGCGAGGACGTCCAGAAGCTCACCGACATCCTCGCGCAGCGTCAGCCGGAGGGTGCGGAGTGAGCCCCGCGCCCACGGTGCTCGGGGCTTAGGAAGGGCGTCGTCGCATGGCCCTGCACTGCACCGAGTGTGGCTTCGTCAACGGCGAGGGCGCGAACTACTGCCAGCGCTGCGGCGCGCTGCTCGAACGCACTGAGACGCCGCCCGGGATCGGGAGCGATCCCGTCACGGCGACCTATCGGATCGACGAGACCGGCGAGCTAATCCCAGTCGAGATGGGGCAGGGCACTGCGCACGGCCCGGCGCTCGTGATCCGAGCAGGCGGCGGGCGCGTCGGCGAGAGCTTTCCGCTCGACGGCGAGCGCATGAGCATCGGGCGACGCCCGGACTCCGAGGTTTTCCTCGACGACGTGACGGTCTCTCGCGACCACGCACTGCTGATCGCGCGCGGCGGCGACTGGTATCTCGATGACTGCGGCTCGCTGAACGGCACCTACGTCAACCGCGCCCGCATCGAGTCGCATCGCCTCGAGGAGGGCGATGAGGTGCAGGTCGGCAAGTACAAGCTCACCTTCCACGCGCGCTGATGGCGATCCAGGCAACCCCTGCCGACAGCGATGGCCTCGAGATCGATCTCGCGGGCCACGACGGCGCCCCCGTCGAGCTCGCCAAGCGCCAGAAGTCGCTGACGATCGGCGCCGTCTGCAAGGCGCTCGCGCAGGAGTTCCCCGACATCTCGATCTCCAAGATCCGCTACCTCGAGGATCAAAAGCTACTCACACCGCGGCGCACACCTGGCGGCTACCGGCTTTACACCCAGGGCGATGTGGCTCGTCTGCGCACGATCCTGCGCATGCAGCGCGATGAGTTCCTACCACTGCGCGTGATCCGCCAGGAGCTCGCCGCAGGGCGCTCAGGTGATACGGCCGCGCCGGTACCCGGTCGCGTCGCGCGTGACGGCGCGCGACCGTGGCGTGCGAGCGTCAGCGTGCGCGAGGCGACGGGCGCGCTGTACTCGCTCGATGACGTGCTCGAGGAGACCAAGGCCGAGGCTAAGCTCGTGCGCGAGCTCGAAGAGTACGGCGTCGTCAAGGGCGAGCTGCGCGGTGGCGTGCGCTACTTCGACGAGACCGAGCGCGAGATCATCGCCGCCGTCGCCGAGCTCGCCCGCTACGGCGTGGGCGGGCGCAACCTGCGCGTGTTTCGCTCCTCGGCCGACCGCGAGGCCAACCTGCTGCAGCAGATCCTCGCGCCGGCGCTGCGCTCGCGCAACCCCGAGCGACGCAAGGAGGCCGTCGAGGCGCTGGAGAATCTCGCGGCCGTCGCCACCCACCTCAAGCACCTGCTGCTGATTCGCGACCTGCGCAAGATCGTCCGCTGAGGTTGATGGCCGAGCTGCCCGAGCTGCGCTCGCTGATCCGCGAGATCCCGGACTTCCCGCGAGCGGGGATCGGCTTCAAGGACATCACGCCGCTGCTCGCCGACGCCGCAGCGCTCGCCGAGGCCGTGCGCCTGCTGGCCGAGTACGCGCGCCCGCTGCGCGTCGAGTACGTCGTCGCCGCAGAGGCGCGCGGCTTCCTGCTCGGCCCTGCGCTCGCGCTCGCGCTCGGGGCGGGGTTCGTGCTCGCGCGCAAGCCCGGCAAGCTCCCCTACGACACGGTCAGCGCGGAGTACCTGCTCGAGTACGGCAGCGACCAGCTCGAACTGCACAGCGACGCCCTGGCGAGCGGCGGGCGTGTGCTCGTGCACGACGACCTGCTCGCCACCGGCGGCACCGCCTCAACGCTCTGTGAGCTCGTCGAGCAGCTCGGCGGTGAGGTGGTCGGCTGCGGCTTCCTGGTCGAGCTCGCGTTCCTGGGCGGTCGTGAGCGCTTGGGAGCCCGCGAGGTCCACGCGCTGCTCAGCTACGAGTCCTAGGCTTCGCGCAATGCCGACCGCGCGCCGCAGCCGCCCGATCCCGGCCCCAGCGCACGAGCTGTGGGCGATCGTCAGCGATCCCCACCATCTGCCGCGCTGGTGGCCACGCGTCGAGCGTGTCGAGGACGTCGTCGCGGGAGCCTTTACCGAGGTGATGCGCACGCGCAAGGGGCGCATCGTGCGCGCCGACTTCGAGCTGGGGCGCCGCGACGAGCAGGAGCAGACGCTGAGCTGGTCACAGCGTGTCGAGGGTACGCCCTTCGGACGCGTCCTCAGCTCGGCCGAGACGCATGTGCGCCTGCGCGCAACGCGCGAGGATCTCGGTGCGCTCGGCCCCCTGACAGAGGTCACGCTCGAGCTCAGGCAGACGCTGACGGGCTTCTTTCCGCGCTTCGGCAGCTTTATGGTCCGTCGTGCTGCGGCCGCGACGCTTGAGGAGGCCCTCGATGGGCTCGAGCGCATCGGCAGTTGAGAGCGCCACACCGGCAATGCGCTGGTGGGGATGGGGCGACCCCGCCCACCCCGACGCGCTGCCCGCGCACGCGCTCGAGTTCCTGCGCGAGCACATCGGCCTCGCTGCGCAGCCGCGTGTGCCTGTCGCGCTCGAGGAGGTCAAGCTCGAGGCGAGCGCGCTCTCGCAGACGCTGCTCGCCGAGCTGGCACAGATCGTCGGCTCTGAGGCGCTCGCCATAGACCACGAGCAGCGTGTGTTGCACGCCGCGGGCAAGGGCTATCCGGACCTCGTGCGTATGCGGGCGGGCGAGCCGGAGGGGGCACCCGACGCGATCGTCTACCCCGCAAGCCACGAGCAGGTGCGGGCGCTGCTGGAGGTGTGCGCGCGGCGCTCGCTGGCCGTCGTGCCGTTCGGCGGGGGTACGAGCGTCGTTGGCGGCGTCGCGCCGCTACGTGGCGAGCACGGCGCTGTGATCGCGCTCGACATGGGCCGCATGGGCGCACTACTGGAGCTCGACCGCGAGTCGCACACCGTTCGCGTGCAGGCGGGGATGCGCGCGCCGGCGCTCGAGCGCCGCCTAGCCGAGGAGGGCCTCACGCTCGGGCACTTCCCGCAGTCCTATGAGTACGTCTCACTCGGCGGCTGTGCCGCGACACGCTCAGCCGGGCAGGCCTCAAGCGGGTACGGCGCGATCGCCAAGATGGTGGGCGGCCTGCGCCTCGCAGCACCCGCGGGCGAGATCTCGCTGCCCGCGCCGCCGGCAAGTGCCGCGGGTCCAGACCTACGCCAGCTGCTCGTCGGCTCGGAGGGCACGCTCGGCGTGATCAGCGAGCTCTCGCTGCGCGTGCGTACCGCGCCGCGCCAGCGCGTCTACGAAGGCCTCTTTTTCGAAAGCTTGCAGGCCGGCGTGGAGGCGCTGCGCACGCTCGCGCAGGAGCACGTGCTGCCGGACGTGGCGCGCGTCTCAGACGAGGCCGAGACGCGCATGTCGCTCGCGCTCGCGGGCAGCGATGGGCTGAAAGCAAGTCTCGGCGGCGCCTATCTGCGCGCGCGTCGCGTCAGCGACGGCTGTGTGGCGATCTTCGGCTTCGAAGGCTCCGAGCAGGACGTCGCCCAGCGTCGCGCGCGTGCGCTGGAGCTGGCGCGCGGATGCGGCGCGGTGCGGGTCGGGCGCTCTCCCGGCCAGGCGTGGCTGAAGGGCCGCTTCGCGGCGCCCTACCTGCGCGATGAACTGCTCACGCACGGCGTGATAGTCGAGACGCTCGAGACAGCCGCGCAGTGGTCGCAACTGCTCGCTGTACACGATCAGGTGGCGAGCTCGATCTCCGCTGCGCTCGAGGCCTGCGGCACACCGGGAATGGTGATGTGCCATCTCTCGCACATCTATGAGACGGGCGCCTCGCTTTATTTCACCTTCATTGCAAGTCAGCGCGAGGAGGATCCGCTCGGGCAGTGGGCGCAGATCAAGGAGGCGGCCTCGGCGGCGATCCTCGCGGCGGGTGCAACGATCACGCACCATCACGCGATCGGGCGCGACCACTTGCGCTGGCTCGAGCAGGAGATCGGCGCTCAGAGCCTGCAAACGCTGCGTGCCGTGAAGGCCGAGCTGGACCCGACGGGCATTATGAACCCGGGTAAGCTGCTCGCGCTCAGTGCCCGAGGCTGAAGGCGCCTTTCAAGATCACGCGGCCGGGGCGCGTGGGGTGGGGATTGGTCTCGCGCGTCAGCAGAATTTCGTGGAACTGAGCGGCGTTCGTGGGCAGTGTCGAGCCGCCGGCGAGCTTGTGGCTTTTGCCGACGGCGGGGCTGCGGCTGAGCGCCTCGGCGCTTGTCGGCGAGTTGTAGAGCCAGATCGCGTAGAAGAAGTTGCGGGTTTCGGGCAGGTTCTGCGCTTCGATGTAGAACGCACGCTTTTCTTTTTCGCTCAGCACCGCCACGACACCGACACTGCGGCTTTTCGGGTCAGGTGAGCGCAATGGCAGCTGCGCGCTGACGGTCGGCCCGGTTTTGCTCGCCGAGCTCGTCGATTTCTGCGTCGAGGTTTTTTTCGAGGAGCCACCGCCGCTGGTGATCAGCACAACCGCGACGATCACACCCACGACGATCGCACCGAGCAGCAACGCGCCACCCAGGCGCGAGCTCGGCGCTGCGGCTGTGCTCGAACCAGAGAGCGAGCCTGCCTGTGCGCCCGTCGCGGTAGCGCTCGACGCGGCGAGCGCTGAGACGGGCTGCGGGTCATATGAGCCGGGCGCCGCGGGCGGTATCTCGGGCAGCGGCGCGTCGGCGAGCGCCGCGAGCTCGTGCGCGATCGCTCGCGCCCAGGAGCGCGCCGGCTCGGAGCCTTCGAGATATGTACGCGTGCGCAGGCGTGCGGCGACGCTTGCCTGCTGGCCGAGCAGGTAGTCGCCCACGTCATCGCGGCGCTCAGCGGGCAATCCCCGCGCCTGTTGCGGCGCGAGCACGGCGAGCGCAGCGTGTGCGCGGTCGTGTACAGCGCGCTCGCCGATGCCGAGCAGCTTGGCAACCTCTGCATAGCTCTTGCGCCGGCGCAGTAGCAAGGAGAGCGCCGCGCGCTGGTCGGGAGGGAGCTCGTCCAATCTGCTCATCGTCTGGGGCTCCGCTTCCTCGGGTTGCCCGCGAGGGCCTGAGCGGAGGAGCGTAGGCTATCGTGGCGGCTGGATGGGCACAGCCAGCGCCGAGCAGATTAACGCGGTGATGCGCGGCTTTGACCGCCTCTATGGCCTGGAGTTGCTGGCCTACTCGGATAGCGAGGTGCGCGCCCGCGTGCAGGTACGCGATGAGCTCAAGCAGCCCGCGGGGCTTGTGCACGGCGGCGTGTATGCCTCGATCGCAGAGTCGATGACCTCGCTTGCGACCGCGCTGGCCGTGCTCGATCAGGGGCAGATGGCGATGGGGCTCGCCAACAACACGAGCTTTCTGCGCCCCGTCACCGAGGGCGTCGTGCACGCGCGCGCCGCGCGGGTGCATCGCGGTCGCACGACGTGGGTGTGGGACGTGACTTTCAGCGACGATGCCGGGCGGACGTGCGCGGTGACGCGCATGACGATCGCTGTGCGCCCAGCGCCGCCCGGCTCCAATCCGCTCGCGTCGTAGGCGAGGCGCACGCCGGCACCAGGCGCGGAGCTCAGGCGCCGGGCGGCAGCGGCGAGGGCACCTGGGAAGGTAGGGGCCGTGAGCCGAAGCCGCTGTCGGGCAGGCGCTGAGGCAGCTGTGCACTCGCGACGGCGTTGATCGGCACGATCGCGCGCGCCGCGGCATTCGCAGCGGCGGCGTCGGTCGCGTAGATGCCGACGACGATGTTGCCGGTCGCCAGCAGGATCGTGCGGCCCCCGCCCGCGACGGTCGCAGTGACACCCCGGATCGTCCGTGTCCGCGTTTTCGCATCGCCGCCTGGCACGAAGCTGTTGTCGGGCGAGCTGACGATGCGCAGCGGCGCGACGCAGGTGCCCTGCCCGCCCTGCAGACAGTCGCCGTAGAGCACGCTGTAGGCGCCGCCTGGGTCGTGCGTGGCTTCGGTCACGGGCATGCCGCGAAAGCTCGCGCCGAGCCAGTACACGGGATAGGGCGCGACGAGCAGGCCCTCGAGGATGTTATGGGGAATCGGGCGCTGCTGAACGGTGTCCGCGCAGGCGCCGAGCACGAAGGCGCAGATGCCGGCGGGCAGGAGGGCTGCGAGACGCACGTGCGCAGGTTAACCGGCGCGCGGCCGCGGGCTAGCCGCGATAGCGGTTGGTGATCGGCATGCGCCGGTCGCGGCCGAAGGCGCGCGTGGAGATCTTGATTCCGGGTGGCGCCTGGCGGCGCTTGTACTCGGCAAGGTCGACGAGGCGAATCGCACGGTCGACATCGGCGGCGGGCATCCCCTGCGCGATCAGTTGCTCGCGACTGCGGTCGAGCTCGACGTAGCCCTCGAGGATGCGATCGAGCAGCTCATATGGCGGCAGCGAGTCCTCGTCGCGCTGGTCGGGGCGCAGCTCCGCCGAAGGCGCGCGCGCGATGATCGAGTCGGGGATCGGGTGCGAGACGAGTCGGCTGCCCCCGACCGCCGCGGTCGAGTTGCGCCACGCACAGAGGCGGTAGACGAGTGTCTTGGGGACATCCTTGATCACCGCGAAGCCGCCGGCCAGATCGCCGTAGAGGGTCGTGTAGCCGACGGACATCTCCGACTTGTTGCCCGTCGTCAGCACGAGCCAGCCGAACTTGTTGGAGAGCGCCATCAGCAGGTTGCCGCGGATGCGCGCCTGCAGGTTCTCCTCGGTCAGATCCTCTTGGCGCTCGGCGAACGGCTCGGCGAGCGCCTCTCGGTAGGCGCCCATCACGCGCTCGATCGGGAGCTCCTGCACACGGACGCCGAGCGCGGCGCTCAGCTCGCGCGCATCGCCCTGGGTCGCCGGCGAGGAGTAGGGCGAGGGCATGATCGTCGTGCTCACGCGCTCGGCGCCGAGTGCATCGACGGCGAGGCAGGCCACGAGCGCCGAATCGATCCCGCCAGAGAGGCCGAGGACGACGTGCTCGAAGCCGTTCTTGAGCACGTAGTCGTGCAGCCCGAGCGTGAGCGCCGCGTAGATTTCAGCCTCGGCCGGCGCGAGCAGCTCGCGTAGTGCGGGCGTGGGGGAGGGCGCCGTGGTCGAGGGGGCGATAGCGTCGAGTGCAGGCAGCTCAAGCGCGCGGCGCTCGGAGCGACGCGCGAGCGGACGGTGGCCCGTGTCACGCAGGCGCGCGGCGGCAGCCGCGTCGAGGTCGACGTCGCAGAGCAGCATCTCCTGCTCGAACTGCGCGGCGCGCGCGAGCGTGCGGCCGGTGTGATCGATCACGCACGAGTGTCCGTCGAAGACGAGCTCATCCTGACCCCCGACGAGCGCGCAGAAGGCCACACAGGCGAGGTTATCGCGTGCGCGCTGCGCGAACATCAGCTCGCGCTGCGCGCCCTTGCCGGCGTGGTAGGGCGAGGCGGAGATGTTCAGGATCAGGGTGGCACCGGCGAGCGCCTCCTCACTCGCGGGCGGCCCCGGCTCCCACATGTCCTCACAGATCGTCAGGCCGACACGGTGGGGCCCGATGTCCAGCACCGCGCCGCCGGGGCCGGCCTGGAAGTAGCGCTGCTCGTCAAAGACGCCGTAGTTGGGCAGGTAGACCTTGCGATAGATGGCGTGGACGCGTCGCTCGGCGAGTACCGCGAGCGAATTGAAGGCATCCTCGGCGCGCTCGGGGAAACCGACGATCGCAACGATGTCGGCTGCCTCCGCGGCGAGCTCACCCAGCGCAGTGGCGGCGTCGGCGAGAAAGTGTTCCTTGAGCAGCAGGTCCTCGGGCGGATAGCCGGTAAGCGCGAGCTCAGGGAACAGCACGAGCTCAGCGCCGGCCTCGCGAGCGGCGCGGATGCCGTCGCGCACGCGCTCGGCGTTGCCGGCGATGTCGCCGACCGTGGTGTTGATCTGACAGAGGGCGAGGCGCATCGGCGGGAGCTCCTGCTCAGGGGCCGACGATGTTAGTGCGCGCGAATGACCTGGCGCCGCGCGAGGCTGGCACCGTGCGGCCGAGGCGCTCAGGCTGCGCCGGCGGAGCGCTTGGCGGCGCCGCGACCGTTCGCGGATGCGCCGGCCCGCGTCGCCTTGCGCGCTTTGGCTTTGCGTGTGGGTGCCACGCCGGCGGCACGGGCGAGCGCGGAGATCGCCCATTTAAGATCCCCGGCGATCGCCTCGAGATCGCTCAGCGCGTCGTAGTCGCCGAGCAGTCCAAAGCCGAGGTGTCCGTCGTAGCTCATCACCGCGATGCCCAGCGCCTGGCGCTGGGCGAGCGGCACGACGGGATAGAGCACCTCGAGGCGGCGCCCCAGCAGGTAGAGCGGAAACTGGGGGCCCGGCACGTTCGTGACGACGAGGTTGAAGAAAGGCTGGCGCGGCTGTAGGCGTGCCGCCTGGCTGAGAATCGTCGGCGGCGCGAAGCCCGCGAGGTTCGTGAGCACCTGTGCACCCACGGCCTGGCCGGACTTCTTCAGGTCCTCCATCGCCGTGGCGATCGTGCGCAGGCAGTCGGCGGGGTTCTCCACGCCGACGGGCAGCGGCGCCCACATCGCGGCGACCTGGTTGCCGAGCGCTCCACGCTGGGATTTGGTGCGCACCGATACGGGCACCATCGCCTTCAGCACGAGCCCCTCGGTGTCGTGGCCATGCCTGCGCAGGTAGCGGCCGAGAGCGAGCGCGACAGAGGCCAGGACCGCGTCGTTGAGCGTGCCGCCGAGTGAGTCCTTGATCGCCTTCAGGCTCGCGAGATTGGCATCGAGAAAGGTGTAGCGGCGGTGCGGGCCGATCTCGACGTTGAAGGGGCTCGGCGGAGCCGGCGCGTTGATGCCCGCGAGGGTCGTCGCGCTGATGCCGGCGATGCCGTCCTTAATCTGCCCGAACGCACGGCGCGGGCGACGCAGTAGCGCGCGCCCGCCACGCAGCATCTCGGCGGGGACGGTCGAGCGCTCGAGCAGCGCCTCGCCGAGCAGCTTCGCCGGGCCGGGCAGCGGCTGGGCGCTCCACTGCGTGGCCGGCGGCGCTGTGGCGACCGGCTCGCGGGCGGTGTCGAAGAGCACGGTCGTAATGTCAACGCCCGAGATTCCGTCGACGAGCGCGTGGTGCGTCTTGGCCACGAGCGCGAAGCGGTTGCCGGCCATCGCCTGTACGAGCCAGATCTCCCAGAGCGGCTTGGAGCGATCGAGGCGTTGCGAGAAGAGGCGGCCGGCGAGCTGCTTGAGGGCGGCCTCGTCAGCGGGCTTCGGCAGCGCGCTGTGGCGGATGTGGTAGTAGGGGTTGAAGTGCGGGTCATCGGCCCATACGGGACGTCCCTGGCCGAGCGGGACGTGGGCGAGGCGCTGGCGGTAGCGCGGCACGAGGTGCAGACGTCCGAGCACGTGGTCGACGAGCTGCTGCAGCGTCGGCGCCGAGCCCTCGAAGACCATTACGGAGGCGACGTGCATGTGCGCCGTCGAGTGATCCTCGAGGTGCAGAAACGTCGAGTCTAGTGCTGTCAAGCGATCAGGGTTCGCCATCGCGCTCGATTCTCGCTGGTGTGACACACAGAAGTCAACGACCTACGCGAAAAAACGGCTACGGAGAGCCTCAGGACGCCTAAATAGGGCGACCCGGAGACAGGGAGAATGAGAAACCTGGCCCCGGGTCGCCGTTCCCCGCTCGGTCACTTTGACCGCACGGCCAGTTTATCCCTAGGAGCGCTGTCCTTGTCGGCCCGTCGACCGCGGCCCGCGACGGGGTGGGCAGCGTCACGCTCGCGCCATGAGGTCTGATGAGATGATGGCCTGCGCGAAGGGCCAAACGATCGGAGGAGGAGACCCATGGCAGGCGCAGATGCAGGCGAACCAGGCGAGCGCGAAGGCCCAGGCGATCCCCGCACTCGACTGATGCAGGAAGTCGCCGATCAGATGGACGCGATCGAAACGGATTTCGGCGACGGCTACCAGATCGGCCACGTGGTCACGATCGTCGAAGTCATCCAGCCAGACGGAAACGTCGGGCTGCGCGTCCGCAGCAACCAGCAGCCCTGGATCAGCCTCGGGATGCTGCAGTTCGCACAGAAGTTCGTGGAAGCGCAGATCTAGCCGGCGATCACGGCTTCGTAGCGCCCACAACCTGGGGCGGTGTATCCCGTTCGGCAGCGTGTACGCGCACGCCACTTCTGTTCGTAGATGGTCTGGAAGGTGCTGTCCACGTCCTGAGTAGCGAGCCGCTGCCGGATTTTCGGTTCCACTTCGGCCAGGGTCCGCTGATAGCCGGGTCTGATGTGCGCCACTTCGAAGATGTAGTAGAGAATCTCGTGGAACGGGCCTACGAGCACGTGCGGGGGAGCAGCGAAGTAATCCTTTTCGTAGCGCTTTTCGCCACGGCCGCGTGCGCGGCCGAGCCGCAAGCCTCCCTCGATGCTCTGATTGAACTGTTCCTCCACGCTCGCGAAGGCTCTGCCCGCCTGAAGCTCGCGTTTGGCCTCAATGACTTGCGATCGGTTTTTGTTCATGATCGCCTTGATGTCGCGCCGTTCCCCTACGAAAAACTGGCCTCGATGTTGGCGGTAGTAAGCGAGCACACGGGCGGGCGGGATCGCTGCGCGTGTGACCGCCACACGCCGCTGCTCGATCCTTGAAGCCAACATGCCCAGCTTTACCAGCCACAGCTGGTCAAGCTCCGTCACCTTCGGCGCGGTCAAGAATCGCACCAGCCCGCGTTCGTGGGGGAACCATTCGTAGTCGATGCCCTGCGCACGGCTCGTTCTCGATAGCGTCAGCTGCTTTTCGGCTTCCTGCTCCCCGACTCGCACACCGACTTCGTGCGCCTCGCCGAGCGCCCACCTCCATAAGATCAATAAGCCTAGAGCCCATCGTCGCAGTGCCGGCTTCGCCGATACGACCGGACCCTCTGACGCGGTCTCGACCGCCATCCAGTGCGCGACCATCTGACTCGTGACTGCGTGACCGGCGATTAAGGCGATCGCAGCATCCCCAGACGATCCACCGCAGCCCAACATGCAGGCGGTCGCGATGAGCGCGATAGCGCAGGTGGCGAGGAGCTTCGCACATCCATTCATGACGTCCGGACGGTAACCAAGCGACCCTCCAACTTGTGTACCTGTCTCTCATTTCCGTCGCCGTGAACGGACTGCCGTTGTGTGCCCATGCACACACATATGTAGTAGAAGTATGTATAATGTGTGGCATGGACCCCGAGAAAGCAGCGCCCAAGCCAAAGACCCGCGATAACCCGCAGCGTCGGAAGTCCTCGGAATCGGACTTCTCGCTGATGGAGTTCATGCAGCGCTACCCCGACGATGCCGCGTGCCTTGACCGGCTATGGCGCGAGGGGTTCGCGCCGGACGGCCACCACACGGACTGCCCGAAATGCGGGCGCACACGGAAGTTCCACCGGACCAAGACGCGGGCGGCGTACACGTGCGACACGTGCGGCCTGCATATCCATCCGATGAAGGGCACGATCTTCGAGGGGTCGCCCGTCTCGCTCCAGCTTTGGTTCTACGTCATGTACGTCATGGCTAGCACTCGCTGTGGGGTCTCGGCTAAGCAGATGGAGCGCGAGATCGGGGTGACGTACAAGACGGCTCACCGCATGATGAAGAAGATCCGCACGCACCTGATGACCGATGAGGATCAGCAGCCGCTACGCGGCGACGTGGAGGTGGACGAGACTTCCTGGGGCGGCAAGCCGCGCAAGCCGCACGGTACGGAGCGCTACCTGACCAAGACCCCTGAGCAGCTGCGCGCGGCGGCGGCGTTCCGTGCAGCGAAGCCGACCGTTCTCGGGATGGTCGAGCGCGGCGGCCGGGTGCGCGCCCGCGTCATCGAGTCAAGGCACGGCGCGACGCTTAGTAGTGCCGTCAGGGCGAACGTCAACCCCGAATCGATCCTGTTCACCGACGATTGGGCGTCCTACAAACCGCTTCGCCGCCACTACATCGATCACAAGGTCATCAACCACTCGTCCGGCCGGTACGTCGAAGGCGACACGTACACGAACACCATCGAGGGATTCTTCGGCAACCTCAAGACCGGGATGCGCGGCGCGTACAAGAAGGTGTCGCCCACCTACTTGCAGACCTACCTAAACGAGTACACGTGGCGCTACAACGCGAAACTCTACGGAACCGCGCTGTTCGAGCAGCTAGTCCTCCGAGCCGCTAGCGGCATCTGACGACGGCTGGCGCTTCACGGCGCGCCTCACCAGCTTCTCGAAATCGTCCTCCTTCGGGACTGGAATCTCGATCGGCTCGTATAGCTTGCCGTCCTTGTCCCGGCCTTTCGGCTGAGTCGGCTGAGTAGGCTGCGCGCTGTGATCCTTGTCGGGCATCTACGGGCAGCCTAGCGTGAGTAAGGCAAACCGAATCCAAGCGGAACGCGCCGCCGCCCGCGAGGAACAGGCGCTAGCGGAAGCGGAGCTGCCTCCGCTCGCATCAGAGAGCTTTTCCCGCAAGCTGGACCGGGCGGAAACCCATATCGATGCCCTCGAGTATTCCATCAAGCGGTGGCTTCAAAGCGACGCCTACACCCTTGTCAAGAAGTTCGAGCCCGAAACCCGCGACCAAGTCGTACGGGCCAAGATCACCCAGCCGTTCGATGAGGGCTGGCCGCTGCTCATCGGGGATGCCGTCCACAACCTGCGATCCGCATTGGACCACATCGCTTACCGACTGGCCTACGACGGGTACCAGGCGCAAAACCCCGGCGGGACCATCCCTGCGGGCCAGCAGCGACGAATCTTGTTCCCCGTCGTTGCCGTCAGCAACGACGACCGACTGTCCGTCGAGGACTTCTACGCGCAGGGCATCAAGGGCCAGCTCCGATACGTCGCGAGCGGCCCGGCTGCCCGGATAGAGGCATTGCAGCCATACAAGCGTTCTCCGGCCAACCCCTGTGCAGACCCCCTCTGGATAGTCAATGACCTCGACATCATCGATAAGCATCGCAAGCTGCACACGGCCGCCATCGGACCCCCGCTGCGGAGCCTTCAGACTACCCTGGGCACCGACATCAAGCAGCTCAGGGTCAACGTGGGGCCGGTAGAGAACGACGCTGAAGTGCTGCGGTGGAACGCCCGGTCGCCTAGCGGTAAGGCCGTGAAGATACAGGCCCAGCTCTCCCGCCATATAGCCCTCGCGGAGGGTCCCCCAGCCGCAAAGCAAACTGACGTGATCGACCTGCTCCGGACCTGCCTCCGCTACGTCACGGACACCGTAATCCCCGAGCTTGCGCCGTTTCTCGATTAGGCGCAGGCTCATCGGGTACCGCCAATCCTTAGGACCGTCGCGCACCACGCCCCGCGCTGCGACGTGGCGCACGCGGCGAGTCCTAGACGACGTGCCCGATCAGCTGCGTGACGCGGACGCCTGCCCGCGTGGCGAACACGTAGCCGTCCGATGTGATGTTCACGAGCCCCGCTCGGCGAAGCGCTCGCGCGAGCCCGAGCGCATCCTTCGCTTCCATTTCGCGGTTGATGTCCTCGACCGACCAGAGCGGCTGGCCTTCCTCGGGATGGGTCAGCAGATAGAGCAGATTCCGCTCTAGCTCGTCTAGCGGGTGCAGGCAGTCCTCGCGGATATTCTCGTCGTGCATCAGGGAACCTCCTGGTGTCACGGCCGGGGGGCAGTTTGCGCTGTCGCCCCGGCCACTTGATTGATTGGGCCAAGGACGCTAGGGCGCTTATCGGATGTCGGATATACCTACCTGTAGTACCCATGTGTGCCCATGCACACACAAGAACCCCTCTGAGGCCCTCTAGCGTACGAACGATTGTTCGACTCGCCGAGTCGTTCCCGTTGTTGGGAGCGAGCGAGGGACCCACTGCCGGGCTGCATCAACGCGGCACGGATGGGGCGAATCGGCCCGCTGCTGCGGCCGTAACGCCCGGCTGACACGCGCCCATTGCGCCTGTGCTGCCGGTCGTGAGCCCGACAGCTAACCCCGTAGGCGCAAGCAAGGAGGTTCAATTGGTTCCTGTCCCCGCGACGCCTGCGCCCGCTGCGCAGACTCTGGCCCCGCCCGGGATCCTCTCGGTCGCGCCGGCGATTATCGCTTCACCGCTGCATACGACGCTGCGCGTGCGCAGCTCAGAACTTAACGTCCTCATGGACCACCGCGCCATCGTCAGGGGCACACTCCGTGAAGGCCACCTCTCGGGGCGCGCCGGCCGCAAGGTCGTGCTGCAGAGCCTCGGCCGCCACGGCTGGCAGACGCTCGCCGCCACCCGCACCGGCGCCCACGGCCGCTTTCGCCTTAAGTACGTCGCGCGCCACCTCGCCAGCGAGCGTGTGCGCCTGCGCGTTGCCGGTGACAGCTTGGCTCGCGCTGCCCACCGCCCGCTCGGACGCCTGAACGTCTATCGCCTCGCCGGCGCCTCTTGGTATGGCGGGGGCGGCGGACTTGCCTGCGGCGGCTCGCTCACCAGTTCCACGCTCGGCGTCGCCAACAAGACGCTGCCCTGCGGCACGCTCGTCACCCTGCGCTATCACGGTCGCAGCGTGCGCGTGCCCGTGATCGATCGTGGACCCTACGTCGCGGGTCGCGAATTTGACCTCACCGAAGCCACCAAGCGCGCCATCGGATTCGGCGATACGGGTGAGGTGTGGAGCACCGGATGACCGCTTGCGCGCTGGGCATCTTCATGCAGGGCTTGGGTTTCTCCGCCACGGTTCGTTGAATCACCTGGATGCCTTCCGCAACGAAGATCTCGCGCACCCAGGTGTGGATGGACACGATGGGCGATTGGACCTGGCCCGGCCAGGGTGGAGCGGCCGCCGAGGCGCTGCCGCCGCCCTGGGTGCCGGCCTTCCCGCCGCGCCATGAGCCCGTTGCCGCGCCCGCCGCGCCGGCGTCGGGACGCGCGCGCTCGCTCCTGATCGCCGCGCTGCTCAGCTGCCTCGCTGCAGTCTGCATCGCGCTTGCCGCCCAGGGCCAGCTGAACCCCGAGCGGCTGCTCGGGCTGAGCTCGCCGAGCGAGATCGCACAGAGCGCCGTCAGCGCGCGGGCCCCGGCGCCCGCACCGCTGCCGACGCTCGTTGCCTACAGCAGCACCGACGCCGCCGGCAGCGCGATCGACACGGCCACGTATCGGTCCGTCGCCCTGCGCCACAGCGGCTCCTTCTTCGTCTACCTGCCTGCGGGCTACGCGAGCACCACCCAGCGCTACCCCGTGCTCTACCTCTTGCACGGCAACAGCCAGCCCGCCACTGCCTTCCTGCAGATCGGCCTGCAGGAAGAACTCGATCGATTGATCGCCGCTCATACGATCCCGCCGCTGATCGCCGTGATGATCCAGGGCGGTCCGGGTGCAAACAACTGGCGCAACATCGGCCCGATGCACTACGAGAGCTACGTGCTCGAAGTCCAGGAACTGATCGACCGCATGCTGCCCACCGTCGCCGCGCGCGGCGCACGCGCGATCGCCGGCGACTCGATGGGCGGCTACGGCGCGATGAACGTCGCGCTCGGCAACCCCTTCCGCTTCGGCGTCGTCGAGAGCTGGCTGGGCTTCTTCAATGGCCTCGGAGACGAGCTGCGCGCCGACCGTCCGATCATCCGCAAGCTCGGCCTGCGCGCCTTCATCTACGGCGGCGAATCGGACAAAATCGCCGACCCGAGCGAGAACGCCCCCTTTGCCGCCGCGCTGCGCTCCGCCGGCGCCCACGCGACAAGCGCGGTCTATCCCGGCGATCACAGCGTCGAAACCCTCCAGGCGCACCTCACGAGCATGCTCCGCTTCGCCGGCCACGCGCTCGCCAAAGAGCAGCCGCATGGCGCGGCCTAAGAAGCCTCCGCTCGCGCGCCTCAAGCCCCCCGGCGTGCTCGGCGCCGGCTCGCTCGGTGCCCTCGCCGTGGGCGCCTTCGCAGGGGGTGCGCTCGCGCTCGGTGCGGTCGCGGTCGGACGCCTCGCGATCGGTCGTCTGGCGATCAAGCGCGCCGCGATTGGCTCGCTGGACGTGGACGAGCTGAACGTTGGGCGGTTCGTCGTGAATCAACTCGAGGTTCGCGACCGCACCAGCTAGCGACGCCGCTCGACCCGCATCGAGTCACGCCGCTCCAAGTTCGCAATCGCGGCTAGTCGCAGCGCCCGCGCAATACTGGCTGGTCAGCCAGTATCATCGACGTGTCCATTGGGAACGATCACGGAGGTCCAGATGGCGGCGGTCGACAGCGATCTCGAAAGCGTCCTCGTCGGTGAGCGTGAGCTCTGGGTCGACGGTCCTCCACACGAGCTCTTCAAAGAGCTGCGCGGCAAGTGTCCCGTGCACTGGACCTCGCGGATAACGGATTTTCCAGGTGAGCCGGGCTACTGGTCTGTCACGACGGCCGAGGACATTCACGCCGTCAGCCGTGACTTTCGGACCTACTCATCAGAACTGGGCGGCATTACAGCCGTCTCGACCGTCCTGCCGCTGGAGCTGACGAGGGCGATGTTCATCGGTATGGACCCGCCGAAGCACGACCGCGTCAAGGCGCTCTTCCAGGCGGGCTTCACGCCGCGGCGCATCGCTGCGCATGAGGATGCGATCCGCGCGATCACTATCAGGGTGCTCGATCGGCTCGCGGGCCGCGAGGAATGCGATCTCGTTGACGACGTAGCGCAGCCGGTCGTGGCGCGCGTGATCGGCAGCTTCATGGGCATCCCCGAGGAGGACGACGCGATCTGGGCGCGCCTAATGAACCGCTCGCTGGGTGCAGGGGATCCAGACCTTAACCCCGAGGGCATCGAGGGCGTCACCAGCAAAGACATCCCCGAGATCTTCGCGCGCTGCGGCAAGCTGATCGCCGAGCGACGCGAGCACCCGACAGATGATTTGACGAGTGTGTTGGTGCATGCGGAGGTGGATGGCTCAAAGCTTGAGGAACATGAGATTGTGATGGGGTTTTTCTTGTTGATGGCGGCGGGGAATGACAGTACGAAGGCGACGTATTGCAGTGGGATGCGGGCGTTGATGGAAGATCCTGTGCAGATGCGGATGCTGCTTGATGATCCGTCGTTGATTCCGGGTGCGGTTGAGGAGTCGTTGCGGATGTTCCCTGCGTTTGCGCATTTCCGGCGTACGGCGACGTGTGACACGGAGTTGCATGGGCAGAAGATCAGGGAGGGTGAGAAGGTGGTGATGTGGTACGTCTCATCGAACAGGGATGAGACGCGTTTCAGGGATCCGGAGCGCTTTGACATCACGCGTGAGGAAGATCACCAGGCGTTTGGTGCGGGTGGCAGGCATTTCTGTCTTGGTACCGCGCTTGCGCGTCTGGAGCTGAAGATCATGCTCGAGGAGACCCTCAAGCGCTACCCCAACATCACCCTCGCCGGCAAGCCCGCATACGTCGAATCGCCTTTCATCAACCAGCTCAAGAGCCTGCCCGTCAGCCTGCGGGCCTGAACTCCGCGCGCAGCGTCTCCTCACATCGTCCACGCGGGGACGAGCGCTAAGTTGCTGCGATGAGCTCCTTCAGCGACTCGCGCAGCGTGCAGAGCGCCTCTGCGGGCGGCGTCCTCACCGAAGGACTCGGCAAGCGCTACGGCGAGCTGTGGGCGCTACGTGACGTTGACCTCGACGTGCCTGCGGGCAGCGTGCTCGGCCTGCTCGGCCACAACGGCGCCGGCAAGACGACCGCGATCCGCATCCTCACCACGCTCGCGCTACCGAGCGCCGGACGCGCGCGCGTCGCAGGCCTCGACGTCGTTGCCGAGGCCGCGCGCGTGCGTGAACGGATCGGCCTCGCCGGTCAGTATGCGACCGTCGACGGCCTGCTCTCCGCGCGCGTCAACCTCGAGATGGTCGGCCGCCTCTACCACCTGCCGCGCGCGCTCGCGCGAGCGCGCGCAACCGAGCTGCTCGAGCGCCTCGGTCTCGCCGATGTCGCCGAGGGGCTCGTCAAGACCTTCTCTGGCGGCATGCGCCGCCGCCTGGACCTCGCCGCGAGCCTCGTCGGCGAACCACCGGTGCTGTTCCTCGATGAGCCCACGACGGGACTCGATCCGCAAGGACGCAACGACCTCTGGGCCCTCTTGCGGGAGCTCGTCGAGGGCGGCACCACGCTTGTACTCACCACTCAGTACCTCGAGGAGGCCGATCGTCTCGCCGATGCGATCATCGTGCTTGATCGCGGCCGCATCGTCGCGAGCGGTCCGCCCGCCGAGCTCAAGGCGCGCGTCGGCGGCGACCGCATCGCGGTGACGCTCCCCAGCGCAGAGGGCCTCGCCAGCGCTGAGCAGGCGATGCACGTCTTCGCCGACGGACCGCCGCTCGTTGAGGCCGAGGAGCTGCGCGTGACGGTGCCCGTGCGCGCCGGCAGCCGTCTCGTGGAGATCGTGCGCGCGCTCGACGCTGCCGGCGTTGACGCCGTCGACGTGCATCGCCGCGAGGCAACGCTCGACGATGTCTTTCTCACCGTCACCGGCGCTGTGGGAGCCGCCGCCGAGGAGGCGCCAGCTGCGGCGCTCGCGCGATGAGCGCCACCGCCGCGGACGCCGCGACCACGAGCCTTCTCGCGCGCGTGCGCTGGGGGCTTTCCGACAGCCTTGTGCTCGCGCGGCGCAACCTCGCCCACGTGCGCCAGATTCCCGAGAAGCTGCTCGACGCCACCGTGCAGCCGCTGATGTTCGTGTTGCTCTTCGCCTACGTCTTCGGCGGCGCCATCCACGTCGCCCATGGCGGCTACCGGGAATACCTGCTCGGCGGCATTCTCGTGCAGACGCTCACCTTCGGCATCATCGGGCCCGCGACGTCGATCGCCACCGACCTCACCGAGGGCATCGTCGACCGCTTCCGCTCGCTGCCGATGTCGCGCTCGGCCTTCCTGATCGGACACCTGATCTCCGATCTGGCCGCAGCACTGCTGGCGCTGGCGATCATGATCGCCAGCGGCTTGATCGTCGGCTGGCGTATCCACTCCGACATTCCTCACGCGCTCGCGGGCGTTGCTCTGCTGACGCTGTTTGCCTTCACGATGCTTTGGCTGGGGATGCTGCTCGGTCTGATTGCGCGCACGCCCGACGCCGTTACCGGCGTCGCCTTCATCGTGATCTTCCCCTTGACCTTCCTCGCCAACACCTTCGTCCCCGTCGGCGGTCTGCCCGACGGGCTGCGCGAGGTCGCCGAATACAACCCGATGAGTGCCGCCGCGGCCGCTGTGCGTACGCTGTTTGGCAATCCCACCGCGCTGCCCCGCGGTGCGGCATGGCCGCTTCAACATCCCGTCCTGAGCGCTCTCGGCTGGTGTGGCCTGACGCTGCTCGTGGTCACGCCGCTGGCCGTGCGCCGCTACCGCGCGCGCACCACCGGCTAGGGAGTCGAGCCGTCGCTTGCAACAGCCGACGGAGCAGTGGAGAGGGCCGCAGTTGCGTACGAGCCGCCTACTGCTGCGTCGCCGGCGCATCGAGGACCTCGAGCCGCTGAGCGCGATCAACGCAGATCCTGTCGTTATGGAGCACTTTCCGGCGCCGCTCTCCAGCGAGCAGAGCGCCGCGCTGATGTTCTTCCCGGCAGTCGAGCTGGGCTGGCGCCTCGCGCGCGAGTTCTGGGGACGAGGGATCGCATCGGAGGCCGCGGGGGCGGTGATCGGCTATGCCTTCCAGACGCTCGGCCTGAGTGAGCTACTCGCCTACACAGCCGTACTCAATCTGCGCTCCCAGCGCGTGATGGAGCGTCTGGGCATGCAGCGCAACCCGGACGAGGACTTCTTGCATCCAAAGCTGCCCGCGGGGCACCCGCTCGCGCCACAGGTGCTTTACCGCCTGCGGCCGCAACGCGCGAAGGCGCTCACGCTCGACCACGAGCACCGTGGCGCGCCCCCACCGCCTTGATCGTCTCCAGGCCCCGTTGCGGGTCAACCGGGATCTCCGCCAGGCCCTGCACAACCTCTGCCGCGTCGTCGATGCTCGCGCGGCGCCCCAGCTCCCCGCACCAGCGCTCCAGCCAGCGCAGCGTCCACACGTCGTAGTCCTCGGGTCGCTCGCTAGCGATCAGGGGCAGGAAGCGCACGGTCACCGCGAGATCGAGCGGACGCTCGCGTTCGACAGCGATCGCCTTCGCGAGCGCAAGCGCGAACTCCAGCTCACCGCGTGCCAGGTGCGCTTCGAGCTCGCGGACAGGTCGATAGGGCCTTCCCATACGAACACATGTTCGTACATGCGTTCCGTCCTCGCCACAGCTATTTAGATGGAGCTAACTAGCTGTGGCCGGCGGGACGCGACCTGCCCGGTGCATATCCTCGGGGAAATGTGCGGGCGCTACACCAACACCTCCGGGCCCGAAGAACTGAACGATCGCTTCCGCGTGCCGATCCCCTGCGACGAGGGCACGCGCCGCTACAACGTCGCGCCCACCGAGCAGGTGCTCGCGATCGTCGCGCCGCAAGGGCGAGCCCGAGGCGCGCCTGCTGCGCTGGGGCCTCGATCCCGCACTGGGCCAAGGACCTCAAGGGCGGCGCGCGGATGATCAACGCGCGCATGGAGACCGTCGCGACGAAGCCCGCCTACCGCGACCTGATCCCCAAGGCCTCGCGCCGCGCGCTGCAGCTCGCCGACGGCTACTTCGAGTGGCTGAAGCCCGAGCAGCGCGGCGAGCCGCGCCAGCCGTTCTACTTCCAGGTCGACGGCGGCGTGCCCTTCGCCTTCGCCGCGCTGTGGACGCCCGCCAAGATCGACGGCGAGTGGATCGCAGAGCGTCACGCTGCTCACCTGCGACTCCAAACCCAACCGCGTCGCCGCACCGATCCACGACCGCATGCCCGTGATCCTCGCCGACGCAGAGGCCCAGCGCGCCTGGCTCGACTCCGTCGCTCGGCGCCGAGGACGCGCTCGCGCTGTGCGGCGACGCTGCCGAGCGAGCGCCTCACCGCGCACGCCGCCAACCCGGCCGTCAACAAGGCTGGCGACCTCGACGCCGAGGGTCCCGAGCTGCTGTGCGCTCCCGCCTGAGACTACCCGTGCGGAAGCCGCCCGCCCGCTTCAGGCCGTCAGCCAGCGCCGCGGGTTCTCCACGAAGATCGTCTTGAAGCTCGCGTCGTCCATCACGCCCAGCTCGCGCAGCGCCGGCACGACCTCCTCGAAGACCAGCGTCATCGACCAGTTGCGGATCGCGCCCTGGCCGTTTCGAACATCTCCGCCGCCTCCGGCGGGAACCAGTCGATCGTCGCGCAGAAGTCCTGGGAGATCATCAGCCGCTCGGCGTGCCCGCGGCGCAGCAGCTCCGCCGCCGTCGCGTTGCGCTTGTCGATCGGCAGGTACATCTCAAGGCCGTAGCGGTCGAGCCCGACGTACACGCCGCGCGCGAGCAGCCCCTCGATGTAGTCGATGTCGTCGCGTGTCGCCGCAGTGCGCGATCTGGATCTTGCGCCAGGTCGACGCCCTCCTCCTCGAAGATCTCGACCTGACGCGGACCGGTCGCCGACCGCCGGCATCGAGTGCGCCATGATCGGCGCGCCCGTCTGCAGGCTCGCGCGCGCGACCGCGCGGTGGATCTTCTCGACGTGCTCGGTCACGCCCGCCGCGTCCGCTGCGCACTTCAGGAACGCCGCCTTGATGTCCGTGCCCTGGACGCCGCACTTCGATGTCCTCGACGAAGTGGTCGGCCATCACGTCGACGTCGCGGTTCTCGAAGTAGTGGGGGAGGTAGTCGTAGCTGTAGATGCCCGTGCACGCGACGATCTGCACGCCCGTCTGCATCGGCGACGCGCTTCATGAAGCGCACGTCGCGCCCGCCGAACATCGCCGTCGGGTCGACGATCGTCTGCACGCCGTGCTCCTTCGCCGCGTCGACCGCGACGAGCGCCGCGTCGAGCTCGAGCTGCTCGTCGTAGCGCTCCGGCCACTCGCGCCGCCACCGCCTCGTCGCGGAAGCGCACGTGCTCGTGCACGAGCGACGAGCCCCAGCTCGCCGCGTCGACGGGTCCCTGCACGGTCTCTACGTTCGGCATCGCACTCTCCTCGGGTTCGTGTCAGCGAAGCGGGCTTGCCCCAGTCGGTCTCGTCGCGCAGCTGCTGCCTTGAGCAGCTTGCCGCCCGGGTTGCGCGGCAGCGGATCCTCGCGCACGGCGATGTACTGGGGAACCTTGAAGTCGGCGAGGTGCGCGCGGCAGTGGGCGAGCACGGCCTCGACGTCGAGCGGCGCGCCGGCGGCCGGGACGATCACCGCGCCGACCTTCTCGCCCATCATCTCGTCCGGCACCGCCGACGACCGCCGCCTCGCCGACGCCGGGCGCGCCCGCGAGCGCGTTTTCGACCTCGATCGAGTAGACGTTCTCGCCGCCGCGGTTGATCATGTCCTTCTTGCGATCGACGATGTAGAGCAGGCCGTCGTCGTCGATGCGCGCGAGATCGCCGGTGTGCAGCCAGCCGTCCACGAACGTCTCGGCCGTCGCCTCGCGGCTTGTTCCAGTAGCCCTGCACGACGTTCGGCCCGCGCACGAGCAGCTCGCCGACGCCGCTCTCGGCGTCGGCCTCATCGAGCGCCAGGTCGACGACCGGCATCGCGAAGCCCACCGAGTCGGCGTGCTCGGCCGCCTCCTCGTGCGGCAGGAACGACGTCAGCGAGGAGGTCTCCGTGAGGCCGAAGCCGTTGCCCACGCGCGCCGTTGGGAAAGCCTCCTTGATCTGCTGCGACGAGGCTCTCGGCGATCGGCGCGCCGCCGTAGGAGATCCAGCGCACGCGGCTGACGTCGAGCTCTGCGAAGTCGCGGGTGGCGCATCACCGCGTGGTAGATCGCCGGCACCGACACGAGCTGGTTGACGCCGTGCGCGCCGACCGCCTCGAAGAAGCCCGTCGAGGTCGAGCGGGCCGGAGAGGATCTCCACGCGGCCGCCGAACTCGAGCACCGGGATCAGCTGGCTGTTGCAGCCGGTGACGTGGAACAGGGGCACCGAGACGAGCGTCGAGATGCTCGGGCCCTCCGAGCGCTCGACCGACAGGCAGCGGAACGCGTTCTCGCTGTTCGTCAGGAAGTTCGCGTGCGAGGTCATCGCGCCCTTCGGGAAAGCCGGTCGTGCCGCTCGTGTAGAAGATCGCCGCGAGGTCCTCCGGGCGCGAGGTCCTCGATCACGCTCGGCTCGCCCTCGGGCAGCGGCTCGCCGGGCACGAACGTGATAGCTCGCGCCGGAGTCCTCGACGACGTAGGCGACCTCCTCCTCGGTGAAGCGCGTGTTCACCGGCACGACCACCGCGCCCGAGCAGCTGCGCGCCGAAGAACGCGAGCACCCAGTCGATCCCGTTGCCGCAGGCGGATCGCGACGCGATCGCCGCGCTCGACGCCCGCCTCGCGCAGCCCGCCGGCGACGCGCGCCGCGCGCTCCCACAGCTCGCCGTAGCTGAGCGAGGCGCCGCCGACCTCGAGCAGCGCCGTCGCGGCGGCGTCGCGATCGACGCTCGCCTGGAGCATCGCCACCAGCGAGGCCGGGCGATCGCGGTAGTGGGCGAGGCCAGCCTCGTCGCGCACGACCCCCGTCTCATCGAACGGATTACGTCCACGCGGCAGCGGCTCGATCACGACTTCCCCTCCTCAGTGGCTGTCTGCGCTGAGCCTATCCATCGCCGCCTGCGCGGGCGCTGTCACTCGGCGAAGTGCTTCGCGACGAGCTGCTCGATCGTGCCCTTTCGTGCGCATCGTCATCGCACCGAGCGTCCGCTCGATCGTTTTCATGTCGAGCTCTGACTCGAGCACGCCGGCGCGCGGCAGCCAGTAGAGCTCGCATCGGCCGAAAGCCAGCTCGTCATCGTCACCCGCGAGCGCGAGGATCTCCCGCCGCGCCTTCGCCGAGGCGCGGCGCTCGAGCAGCGCGACCTGCAGCTTGCCCGCCGAGGCTTCCACGAGGCGCGGCGCGAAAGGCTGCTGGACAGCGATCTTGTCCAGTTCCTCGGTCGTGCGGATAAACGTTGGGACCGCGTAGCCGAGCGCCTCACGCAAGCCCGCTTCGATCTCCTCACGCACCTGCGCCGGCGGCCGCTGCCGGCCCGCGAAGACGACGTTGCCGCTCGCGCGAAACGTCGCCACGTCTGCGAAACCGAGATTCTCGAAGTGGCTGCGCAGCAGCTCGTTCGTGAGGCGGTGCCCGCCGACGTTCATGCCGCGCAGGAAAGCTGCGTAGCGGGACATTGCCGCGCGCTCAGGCGGGAGCTGAGGCGGAGACGCGCTCGGCGAGGATCGCCGCGAGACGCGCGCGGTGACGCCCGGCGCCGCCGAGCAGCACCGCGTCGATCTGCGCGCGCTTGAAGAGCCAGTGCACGTCCGCCTCCCAGGTGAAGCCGATGCCGCCGTGCGCCTGGATCGCGCTCGCGGTGACCTCACGCCCGGCATCCGATGCAGCCGCCTTCGCCATCGCCGCCGCCTCCGCGAGATTCTCGGGATCGGCGTCAGCCGTCCACGCCGCGAATGCCGCCGTTGAGCGCGCCTTCTCCGTTTCCAGCAGCATCTGCGCGCAGCGGTGCGAGACCGCCTGGTAGGCACCCACGGGCACACCGAACTGCTTGCGCTCCTTGACATAGGCGACCGTCATCTCAAGTGCCCTGTCGCACACGCCCACGAGCTCGGAGCTGACGGCCACGAGTGCACGGCCAAGACCCGCGCAGCCATCCGGGAGCGCTTCGCCGCCGTCGCCCGCGCTCACGCGCGCCGCCGAGCGCGTCGGATCTATTGATGCGAGCGGGCTCACCTCGGCGTCCTCTGCGCTTAGCACCTGGGCCGAGCCGTCATCCTCGATCAGCACCAGCACCTGCGCGTCCGCGCCGCCGACCACGAACTCGGCGGTGCCGTCCACGGCGGCGCCGAGGGCCCCGATCGTCTCGCCCGATGCGAGCCCGGGCAGCCAACGCTCGCGCTGCTCGGGGGAGCCGCCGTGCTCGATCAACGTCGCCGCCATCACGCTTGGTAGGAAGGGGACAGGCGCGAGCGAGCGGCCAAGCTCCTCGCAGAGGATCGAAAGCTCGATCGGGCCGAGACCCTGACCGCCGTACTCCTCGGAGACCGCGATGCCCGGCCAGCCGAGCTCGCACAGCTCGCGCCAGAGCTCGGTGTCCGTGCGGGCGGGTGGGTCCGATTCCGCGTGCTCGCGTACGCGCTCGGGTTTCGCGCGCTCTGCCGAGCAGATCGCGCGCCGTGCGCTGGATGTCGCGCTGGTCGTCTGTGAAGCCGAAGTCCATGCTCTACGCGACCCCTCCAGCGCAGCCCGCAGGGCGGAGCCCATAAATCTCGGCGCTCATGCGGCCACCTTCAGCCGTGGCAACCCGAGCACGCGCTCGGCGATGATGTTCTTGAGCACCTCGGTCGTACCACCCTCGATCGTGTTGCCGCGCGCGCGCAGCAGCTCATAGCTCCAGCTCTCGCCTGCCGTCAGCGCCTCGGGGCCGACGATGTCGACCGCGAGCTGGGTCAGGCGCTGGTTCGTGTCCGACCACAGCCACTTCACGAGCGAGCCCTCGGGGCCCGGCTGGCCGTAGCGCTCCACGTCGGTCAGCCCCTTCCAGGCGAGCAGGCGGATCGACTCGCAGCGCATGTGCAGCTCGGCGAGCGCGTCGCCGTAGGTCTCGAGCACGCCCCGCTCGGCGGCCTTGGCGATCAGGTCGTCGAGCAGTTGGCGCAGGCGGATCTGCAGCGCGAAGCCGAGCCCCGCGCGCTCGTTCATCAGCGTCGTCAGCGCGACCTTCCAGCCGTTGCCGACGCCACCGACAACGTTCGCGTCGGGGATCCGTGCCTCCTCGATAAATAGCTCATTGAACTCCGCCTCACCGGTAATCTGGCGCAGCGGGCGCACCTGCACGGCCTCTTGCTCCATGTCCATCAAGAAGTAGGTCAGGCCCTTGTGCTTGGCTGCCTCGGAGTCGGTGCGCGCGACGAGCATGCACCACTTCGCATACTGCGCGCCGCTCGTCCAGACCTTCTGGCCCGTCACGACCCACTCATCGCCGTCCTTCACGGCGCGTGTTTTCAGCGCGGCCAGATCCGAGCCGGCGTCGGGCTCGGAGAAGCCCTGGCACCAGATCTCCTCCGCGGAGAGGATCGGTGCGAGGTAGCGCTCCTTCTGCTCGGCTGTGCCCCACACCATCAGCGTCGGTCCGCCCAGCAGGAGGCCGAGCGTGTTGGCCGCAAACGGCACGCGCGCGCGGCCGATCTCTTCGAAGTAGATCGCCGACTCGGTCAGCGTCGCGCCGCGTCCGCCGTACTCGGTCGGCCAGCCCGGCGCCGCCCAGCCGCCGTCGTAGAGGCGGCGCTGCCAGTCGCGCCGCCAGCCATAGTGGGCATCCTCGCCGCCCTCGCTCGGCTCGGGCGCGGGCGGGTTCGCCTCAAGCCACGCGCGCAGCTCGTCGCGGAAGGCCGTCTCCTGTTCGCTGAAGGTGAGGTCCATGGCTTCTCTGTCAAGCCTATCGAGCCGCGAGCGCGCGCGAGCCCTGCTCGCGACTGTTCACGTGATTTCGATCGGCGTACCGACCGCGATCATCGCCCACAGCCGGCTGATGTCTTCGTTGCGCATGCGGATGCAGCCGTGCGAAGGGCGTCCGGGGATCAGTGACGGTTCGTCGGTGCCGTGGATGCCGACCACGCCGCCGCCTGGCCATTCGCTGAGCGTCGGCGCGTAGGCGCTCGTGCCGAGCGCGTAGGGGCCGTAGACCGGAGCGTTGATCGCACGCAGCTTCTCCATCACGTAGAAGTGCCCAGAAGGCGTGACCGTGCTCGCCTTGCCCACGCCGACCGGCGCGCTGAAGCTCGCGTGCCCATCGCGATAAAGCGTCGCGCGCAGGCTCGTGCGGTCGACTAGGAGGTAGCCGCGTACCGTGTTTAGCGGCCCGAGCGCCGCGCGCGGCACCCAGCCCGTGTTGCCGTTGGGGCGCCCCGGTAGCTCGATCCGCAGCCACGTGTGTCCCGAGCGCAGACGCGCCGAGGCGAGCACGATGTAGAGCTCGGCCTGGTCGTCGATCGTGAAGAAACGCAGCTGCCCGATCGTGTGCGCGCGTGGCGAGGGCCGCGAGCGCACAGCCGTCTCGCCGGCCGTGTAGGCCCAGTAGGAGAGCGTGTGCAGGTCGGAGAGGCGCTTGTAGAGGATCTGCCGCGCTGGCGGTGCCGCGGCGAGCGTCGGCGTGGGGGAGAGGAGCGCCGCGATGATCGCCGCGAGCACCGGCGCCGCTGCGAGCGGACGCCACGACGTGCGTGGCCTTCGAGCGCCGCGGCGCGAGCGCATCTCAGCCGGTGAAGCGGGGCGTCAGCACCGCCGAGCGGCAGCGCAGCACCGTGCTCGTGCGCGTGGCATGCGTCGCCTTCGCCGCCGCGGCCACCGGCGCCATCGTGATCTTCGCCGTCAGCCGGTGTGCGCCGACGCTCAGCCGCGAGGGGTCGATTCGGAGCGTGAGCCGGCCTTTGCGCGCGTTTCTGGCTCGGAGCGTCCCGAGCTTGTGGCCGTCGAGGTAGAAGCTCACGCTGCGCACACCGGCGGCGCGGATGCTCACGTGGAAGCTAGCGCGCACGCACCCGCGCGGACCGTCCAGCGACGGGACCGACGCAGATTTGAAGGCGAGCACGCCCGATTTTGATTTTGAGCTCGTCGTGCTGCTCGAGCCTGAGGAGCCTGTGGGCGTCGAGGTGAAGCCGAGCACGCCCGATGCAGGCGGCGTGCCCGATCCACCGGACGGCGGCGTCGTGGGTTCTTTTGCCGGTGGTTTCGCGGGCGGCGGGGTCACTTCGACCACGACCGTGTTCGTTTCTTTGCTCACCGGCGGTCCTTCCGCGGGCGTGCCGGTCTCGCCCGCTGTATTCGTGTAGCTGCCCGCGCTCAGATCGGCCGCGCTCAGGACGTGCGTGCAGGTGAAGCTCGTTGAAGCCCCGGGCGCGAGCGGATTCGGCGGCGTTCCCGAGATCGTGCCGGCGTCGCAGCGCGGGTCGGCGAGCCCACCGAGTGTCAGCGCGATGTTGCCCGTGTTCTTCACGACGATTTCGTATTCCACCGTCTGACCAACTTCGCCTTTCAACGGTGTCGAGGCGTAGCCATTCGTGGCGCCGATGCGCTGGAGCTTTTCCAGCGTCATCGCCGGTTCCGGGGGGCAGGTCACCTTGCCGCGGATGTCGAAGTGCCCCTTGACGCCGTTCGTGTTCCACAGCGCCCATGCGTCGACCTGGTAGTGGCCGGCATGACCGTCGAGCGCGGTCGTGGTCGTCGCGCTCGAACCGTCGAAAACGAACGTCGAATGCAGGCGCGTGCTCTGGTCGTGTTCGATCGTGACCTGCTGGCTGACCGTGTTGCCCGGCAGCGCCGGGAAGTTCCTGTATGTCCAGGTGACCTGTTTGCAGGAGAAGCCGGCGATGCCGAACGGATGTTTTTCTTCGAAGCGTTCGTTGTGTTGGCGGATCGCGGCTTCACGTGCGGCTTTGCGCGCTGCCTTTTCCGCTTCGCGTGCTTCGCGTTTTTCGGAGGCATGCTGTGCACGTTCGCTCTGCTTGGTGGCGGCGATCGCCTGGCGTTCTGCGAGCGAGAGTTCGCTCGAGGCGCTCGCCTGCACCGTCGCGCCGAGCAGCAGCATGCTGGGGACCAGAACGCTCAGCAGGGCCACAACACGTCGGCGCCGCGCGCGACGGCGTGCGGCGGCGTGGGCGCGCATCGAGCGCCTAGCTCGCATCCTCCGGTCATGGCCAGTCGGCATCGCCTTGTGTCTCCCATCCGTGAGCGCTCGCCGGGCGAGCTATCCATCTCTCTGACGGCCCCAATTTGGCCGTCACTCCAGGAGTTTCAGGGCCAATGATCTCACAGTTTGTCTCTGACAACCAGGGGATGCAGTGTTTCGGTCAAGCCACGGCGCCGAGCGTCAGCCATGCAGCACCCGCTGCGCAAAGAACGCCTGCTCGCGCTTGCCCATCGCGGTGAGCGGGGCAACTCCCTCGAGGTGCTCTGCCGCCATCGCGCCCCAGCGATTGCCGGGATGCAGCTGCGCGATCACCGCCACCACAACCAGCTCCATCCTGCCCGCGAAGGTGTACTCGGGAGCCAGCTTGAAGTGCCGCAGCGCGTTGGCCGAGGGGCCGCGGGGCGAGAACCGACGCTCGATCCACCGCGCCACATACTCCGGCGTCAGCACGAACCGCTCCTGCGCCCAGAACATCTCCCAGTCACCGCGCAGGTAGGCGAACGCTTCCTCGGGAGTCACGGGATCGGAGGAGTCAAAGAAGCCCGCCTCCACGCACATCCGCCACGTTCCGAGCACGTCACCGCGCAGGCAGGCGCGCGCGATCGCGTCAATCACCTCGATCTGCTCGCCGCTGAAGCGCTTGACACAACCAAAGTCCAGGAAGCTCACGCCGCCGTCCTCGTGGAGCACGTAGTTGCCCGGGTGCGGATCGGCGTTGAACATCTGCAGGCGTCTGTAGGAGCCGTAGGTGAAACGCCAGATAGCCTCTGCCCACCGGTCGCGGAGCTCCTGCCCAGCCTCTAGCGCGTCGGCCCAGCACAGACCCTGCGCGAGCTCCTGGGTCAAGACACGCGCGGTCGAGAACTCGCTGACGACCTCTGGGACGCGGATGAATGGGTGCCCGCGGAAGTGCTCGGCGAAAGCGGCCTGGTTGGCCGCCTCGAGTCGATAGTCGAGCTCCTCGGTGATGTGGACGCTCAGCTCACGCGCGGCGCCGTTCAAATCGAAGCTTGGCCTGCGCGAGGACATGCCGCTCAACAGCACGTTCAGGAACGTCGTCAGCAACTCGGCGTTCTTCAGATCCGCGTGGATTGCCTCGGCTACCCCCGGATACTGGATCTTGACCGCGACCGCGCGTCCGTCGTACAGCCGGGCGCCGTGGACCTGACCGATCGAGGCGGCGGCGAGCGGCTCGAAGTCGAACGCGGCAAAAGCGCTCTCCGTGCGGCGGCCGAGCTCGCGCTCGAGCACCGCGCGCGCGAGCTCGCCCGACATCGGCGGCGCATCGCTGCGCAAGCGCGCCAGCGCTGTTTCGTAGACAGATCGGAACTCAGCAGGCACCGCGGGATTGACCGGCGTGTAGGAGAGAGCCTGGCCCGCCTTCATCAACGCACCCTTGGAGCGACCGAGCAACTCGACGTAGCGCTCCGCCGTGCGCGCGTGAAAATCGCTGGAGTCCGCACCCGTCAGCTTGCTCCGCAGCCCAGCGACGATCGCCTCACCCGTCGTGCGCGCGCCCAGGGCGACGAGCGGTAGCGTCCGCTGCAGCCGGCCCTGGCTGATGCCGTCGCCGAGGGGCGTGCCGCCGGCTGCATCTGCGGGGGGCTCGACATCAGACACGACCTGTCTCTCTTTCTCAAGGCCTACTGACGTCCACTAAGCATATGCTTAGTGGACATCCGTTGTCTTGTCGGGGCGCACCCTGCGAGCGGCACCGCATCAACGTCCGTCGCTAGCTCTACCTTGGACGTGATGCCATCGTGCGTGGCCCACCTCGACGCCGACGCCTTCTACGTCTCGATCGAGCTGCGCCGCCATCCCGAGCTGCGCGGCCTGCCCGTCGTCGTCTCCGGCACCGGCCCGCGTGCGGTCGTGACGACCGCGAGCTATGAGGCGCGACGCTTCGGCGTCGGCTCGGCAATGCCGGCATCACGTGCGCGGCGGCTATGCCCCCAAGCCGTCTTTCTGCCCCCAGACTTCCCGACCTATCGCGCTGCCTCCGCACAGATGATGGAGATCGTACGCGCGCATGTCGAGCGCGTCGAAATCGTGGGCTTGGATGAGGCTTACCTTGACCTTGAGGGCTTGTTCTCGCCGCGCGCCGCGATGCGCCGCGTGCTCGCCGAGATTAAGGCCGCGACCGAGCTCACCTGCTCGGTCGGGATCGGCCCCAACAAGCTCGTCGCGAAGGTCGCCTCCGACGCGGAGAAGCCCGCGGGTTTTCTCGCCCTCACCCGCGAGCAGGCTTGCGTGCGCTTCGCCGAGGCCGCGCCGGGGCTTGTGCCGGGGATCGGCCCGAAGACGCAGGCGCGGCTCGCAGAGCTCGGCCTGCACACGCTCGCTACGCTCGCCGCCGCGCCCGAGCAGCTGCTGGTGGAGCGCTTCGGGCCGAACCTCGGGCGCGAGCTGCGCAGGCGCGCGCGCTTCGAACACGACGGGGAGGTTGGCGCCGCGCGCAAGGTCGTCTCAGAGTCGCGCGAGCGCACCTTCGATCAGGACCTGCACGATCCCGCCGAGCTGCGCGCAGCGCTCGCCAAGATGGCCGGCGAACTGAGCGCGAGCCTTGCTGCCAACGGGCGCAGCGGGCGGACGATCGGTATCAAGGTGCGCCTCGATGACTTCACGACCGTGACGCGCGCCCACAGCGTCCCGCGTGCCACCTGCGATGCGCAGCTGATCACCGCCCACGCGCTGAGGCTGCTCGCGGAGTACGCGCCGCCGCGGCCCGTGCGTCTGCTCGGCGTGCGCGTCGCCGGGCTCACCAGGGAGGCGGACGGAGGCGGTGAGAATGGCTCCGGGACGCAGCCAGGAAGCGCATCGGAGAGGGACTCGGCCGAGTCCCAGCTCGCGCTGCCGCTGTAGCATCCCTGGCAATGTCAATCGTGCGCGTGGGGGAGATCGAGCTCGACTGCGAACGCAGCGGCTCAGGGCCGCCGCTGCTCGCGATCATGGGCATGAGCGGCACGGCGCTGCACTGGGGCGAGCCATTCCTCGCCGCGCTACGCGAGGACTTCGAGGTGATCGCCTACGACCATCGCGGTGTCGGCGCGAGCTCTCGGCTGGAGGGTGAGATCTCGATCGCGCAGCTTGCCGAAGACGCCGCTGGGCTGCTCGCGGCACTCGAGCTCGACTCCGTCCACGTGCTCGGGATCTCGATGGGCGGCATGGTCGCCCAGGAGCTCGCGCTCGCGCATCCCGAGCGCGTGCGCACGCTGACGCTCGGCTGCACCTACTGCGGCGGAGAGGGCAGCGCGCAGGCCACGCCCGAGGCGATGCGCCATCTTTCCGAGGCGATCCGCTCAGGCGATCGCGAGCGCGCGATCCGTGCCTCGTGGGAGATCAACGTCTCCGCGCGCAAGGCAGCCGATGAGGACGCCTACGCGGACTTCCTGGCGATCGCGCAGCGTCGCGCCGTGGCGCTGGCTGTCTCGATGGCGCAGGCGCAGGCGATCTTCGGGCACGACACGAGCAAGCGCCTTGCGCAGTTGCAAATGCCCATACTCGTGATCCACGGGACCGAGGATCAGCTTCTCCCGGTTGCCAACGGCCGCATGATCGCCGAGCTGGTACCCGGTGCGCGGCTGGAGATCTTCGACGGCGTCGGGCATCTGTTCTTCTGGGAGCGCCCCGCCGAGTCGGCTCAGCTAATCCGCGAGCTCGCCGCGGTTCACGCCTGAGCCCGCGACGCTCCGCCGACCGGTGAGCAGCGACGAGCCGCACCCCCTGAGCATCGACTCCGCGGGCGTGCTGCTGAGCGGCGAGGAGCGCGGAGCGCAGGACGGGGCGCCCTTCGTGCTGCTGCACGGTCTCAGCGCGACGCGCCGCTACGTCGTGATGGGCTCACGCACGCTCGAGCGCTCCGGTGGGCGCGTAATCGCCTACGACGCGCGGGGCCACGGACGCTCGGCGCCCGCCCCCGAGCGCGCCTACGGCTACGAGCATCTCAGTGACGATCTGGCGGCCGTGCTCGACGCGGCCGGCATGCAGCGCGCGCTGCTGGCCGGCGCCTCGATGGGTGCGCACACCGCGCTGCGCTTCACGCTCGCACACCCCGAGCGGGTTGCCGCGCTCGCGCTGATTACGCCCGCCTTCGAGCCAGACCGGCAGAGCAGCGCCGAGGAGCTCGGGCAGTGGGACGCATTGGCCGCGGGCCTGCGCGAGGGGGGCGTTGAGGGCTTCGTGGGCGCCTATCAGCTCGAAGCGATACCCGAGGCTTGGCGCGGGACGGTCGAAACCGTCTTGCGCCAGCGCATCCTCGCGCACGAGCACCCCGACGCCGTCGCCGACGCGCTGGAAGTGGTGCCGCGTTCGCGACCGTTTGAGGAGATCGCAGAGCTCGCCACGATCACGGTGCCCGCGCTCGTGATCGCAAGCCGCGACGAGGTCGACCCCGGGCACCCGCTGGCGGTCGGCGAACGCTACGCGCGCGCGATCCCGGGCGCGGAGCTGAGCGTCGAGCAGGCGGGGCCGCCGCCGCGCTCACCGCTCGCGTGGCAGGGTGGCCAGCTCTCGAAGCTGCTGCTCGAGCTGGCCGCGCGCGCTCGAGAGGCGTAGCGTTCCCGGGCATGGCGGTGCGCGATTGGGACGGAGCCGACTATGACCGCGTCTCGGGCGTGATGGAGGCGCTCGGGCGCGAGGTGCTCGAGCGCCTGCAGCTGCGCGGCGATGAGCACGTGCTCGACGCCGGCTGCGGCTCGGGACGCATCACCGCAGAGCTGATCGCGCGCCTGCCGCGCGGCCACGTGATCGGCGTTGATGAGTCGGCCTCGATGGTCGCCGCGGCGCGCGAGCGGCTAGGGTCCGCCGCGGATCTGCGCGTGATGGACCTGCTCGATCTCGACCTCAGGCTCGAGCGCCCGCTCGACGCGATCCTCTCGACGGCGACCTTTCATTGGATCGCAGACCACGATTGCCTGTTTCGCGGGCTGCGCTCGGTGCTGCGGCCTGGCGGACGACTCGTCGCCCAGTGTGGCGGCAAGGGCAACATCTCGACCCTGCGTGAAAGCGCGAACGAGGTGCGGGCGCGCGACCCCTACGCCGAGTACTTCCGCGACTGGGAGCCGCCGTGGAACTACGCGGGCTCTGAGATCACGCGCGAGCGGCTGCTTAGCGCGGGCTTCGCGCAGGCGGAGTGCTGGCTACAACCCGCGCCGCGCGAGCCACCCGAGCCGCGGCAGTTTCTCTCCACGATCGTGCTCGGACCGCACGTGCAGCAGCTCCCCGCGGAGCTGCGCGAGCGCTACATGGACGACGTGCTTGCGGCGCTCGGCGAGCCCGTGATCGTCGACTACGTACGACTGAACATCGACGCCGTGGCCTGAGCGCCCCGGGTCAGATGATCGCGGCCGGGGATTGCACCGCGGCACGATCCTCGGCGAGGGCTGCGGCGCCGCTCAAGAGCGCCGCGTAGCGCCCGCCGAGCGCGACGAGCTCCTCGTGCGTGCCGCGCTCGGCGATCAGCCCCGCGTCGAGTACGAGGATCTGATCGGCGTCGCGGATCGTCGAGAGGCGATGTGCGATCGCGATCGTCGTGCGCCCGCGCGAGAGCTCATCGAGCGCCTGCTGCACGGCGCGCTCGGTTTCGTTGTCGAGCGCGGAGGTGGCCTCATCGAGGATCAGCACCGGAGGGTTGCGAAGCACGGTACGCGCGATCGCCATGCGCTGCTTCTCACCGCCCGAGAAGCGGTAGCCGCGCTCGCCGACCGGCGTGTCATAGCCCTCGGGCAGCGAGGAGATCAGCTCGTGGATCTGTGCCGCGCGCGCGGCGTCTTCGATTTCCTCATCGCTCGCCTGCGGGCAGGCGAAGCGGAGGTTCTCGCGGATCGAGGCGTGGAACAGATAGGTCTCCTGGGAGACCAGCCCGACGGTCGCCGCGAGCGAGCCGAGCGTGATGTCGCGGATGTCCACGCCGTCGATGCTCACGCTGCCGCGCTGGGGCTCATACAGTCGTGCGGCTAGATAGGCGAGCGTCGTCTTGCCCGAGCCCGTCTCGCCGACGAGCGCGGTCGTCGTTCCGGCAGGGATCTCCGCAGTGATTTGCTGCAGCGTCCAGGGTGCCGCGTCGCCGTAGCGGAACCAGACGTCGCGGAGGCGCACATCGCCGCGCACGTTCTCCACCACGCGCGCGTCGGGGCGCTCGACGATGTCGACGGGCAGGTCGAGGTACTCGAAGATGCGTCCGAACAGCGCGAGGGAGGTCTGCACTTCAAGGCCCACCGAGAGCAGCGACTGGATCGGAAAGAAGACGCGCGTCTGCAGGGTGGTGAAGGCCACCACCGTTCCGATCGAGATCGAGTGTCCGCCGGCGGCAATGTTCTCGCCCGCGAACCAGTAGACGGCGGCGGGCATGATCGCGAAGCTCAACTGCACCGAGGCCATGCGCCAGCGCCCGGCCATCCGTGCCCGGACCTCCAGGTCCGCCAGCTCCTCCGACTCCCCGCTGAAGCGCCGCACGAGCTCCGGAGAGCGGCCCATCGTCTTTCCAAGCAGGATCCCCGACACCGACAGGGACTCCTCGACAAGCGTCGACATGTCCGCGAGGCGGCTTTGGCGCACCGACTGGATGCGCCGGCGCTCCTCACCGACGCGCCGCGTCAGCCACACGAAGAACGGCAGGAGGAAGAGCGAGAACGCCGCCAGGCGCCAGTCGAGCAGAAACATCGCGACCACGACCGCCACAACCGTCGTGACGTTCTGGACGATTGAGGTCGCCGTCGAGGTGACAACGCTGTCGACGCCGCCGATGTCGTTGGCGATCCGCGACTGCACCTCACCCGTGCGCGTATGCGTAAAGAAGGCGAGCGACATGCGCTGCAGGTGCGCGTAGACCGCCGCGCGCAGGTCGTGCATCACGCGCTGGCCGACCTGGTTTGAGATCCAGGTCTGCGCCACGCCGATCACGCTCGTAATCACCGACAGCGCGATCATCCCGACCACGAGCTCCGCCAGCAGCGTCGTGTCCTTGTGCGGGTAGGCCGTGTCGAGCACGCCGCGCAGCAGGAACGGGCTGATCACGCCGAGTCCGGCCGCCAGGAAGATCAGCGCGAGCAGCGCGCCGAGGCGCGCGCGGTAGGGAGCGAACAGCCGCCCGATGCGCCGCAGCGAGACGGGCGTCGCGGGGATGTCCTCGGGGCGCAGCTCGCGTGGTGGGCTGTGGCGGCCGTCACCCGTGCGTCCCTGGGCGAACGGTTGACTGCTCACGAGCCAACTCTAGCCGCACAACAGTATGAGCTTCACGCGCGGGCGCGCACGTTCGCAATAGGCTTGTGCCGGCGGCAGTTCGCGGCCAACACCGACCCGGGGGGCCTGGATGAGCAAGAGAGGCTGGATCAGAGATCTTGGCGCGGCGCTCGCGGCCGGGGCGCTGCTCGCGAGCGCCGCCCAGCCGGCCCTCGGCGCGCACGCGGCCGCGGCATCGGCGCCGTGCACGCGTCACGCGATCCGAGCGGGGGTCCGCGCGACGGTGACGGGGAAAAACTTCCACAGCCTCGACGGCTTCGGCTGCGCGCGTGCCTACGCGTGGGCGGCGGTCACGGTCAACGAAGCGCGGGGCAACCCGGTCGCCGAGATCACAATGCTGCTGCACGCGCGCGCCGGGCGCTGGCACGCGGTCTCGCGCGCGCTGTGCCAAAAGCCGGGCGTCGTGCCGCGGCGGATCTACCGGCCGGCCTGCGAAACGAACTGAGCGGGCGCCGCGGCGCTGACGGGCGCGGACAGCGATGCGACGGCGAGGCGCGCCAGACAGCTCGGCTACCCTCCGAAGTGCCGTGAAAAGACCCCTCCGTGTCCAGATCCCGAGCCGCCACACGCACACGGCGGCGCAGCCCGGGGAAGCCCTGTGAGCGCCGCCGACAGCACGCGCACGCAGGAGCGGCCCCGATTTAGGTGGGGGCGCTCGCTCAGCGCGGTCGAGACGCGCCTGCTCGCCTGCCTGATGGAAAAGCAGCGCACTACACCCGACGCCTACCCGCTCTCCCTGAACGCGCTGCGCTTGGCGTGCAACCAGTCGACTAACCGTGACCCGGTCGTTGACTATGACGAGAGCACGATCCGCGACGGCCTACATCGCCTCGAGCGCCGCGGGCTCACGCGCCTGGCCTCCGGCGCGGGCAGCCGCACGGCGAAGTATCGCCACCTGCTCGCCGAAGCGCTGCCGATGCAGGCGGGCGAGCAGGCGATCGTCTGCGTGCTGATGCTGCGCGGCGCGCAGACGCCGGGCGAGCTCAAGCAGCGCACCGAACGCATGCATGCGTTCGCCGATTTGGCAGCGGTGCACGACACACTCGAGGCGCTGATCGAGCGCGAGCTGGTCGCGCGCCTGGAGCGCCGCCCGGGCCAGAAGGAGGAGCGCTACGAGCAGCTGCTGCAGGACAACGATGACGAGGATGCGCAGGCGCCCGAGCAGGCAAGCATCTTCTCGTCGCAGCGCTCACAGCCCCCGCCGGCGCTCCCGGAGGACGAGCACGCCCCCGCCGCAATAAATCTGGCCGAGCTGGCTGAGCGCGTGGAGCGCCTGGAGCGTGAGGTCGCGGCATTGCGCGGGGCGATGGGGGAGAGCACGCCGTGAGCGGCCACGCCGCCGCGCTCGTGCTCGCCGCCTCGGACACAGCCACAGGCGTCGGTATCCCGCTGGCGATCGCGGCGGGACTCGTCTCGTTCCTCTCGCCCTGCGTGCTGCCGCTCGTCCCCGGCTATCTCTCGACGGTGATCGGCGTCACGCCGGCCGACCTCAAAGAGGGCGTAGGGGCGCGGCGCGTGCTCGTGCCGAGTCTCTTGTTCATCGCGAGCTTCTCGGCGATCTTCATCCTGCTGGGGATGAGTGCGACGGTGATCGGCTCGAGTCTCAACGCCCACAAACACGCGCTGCAGCAAGCCGGAGGAGTGGCGATCATCGCGATGGGCGTGATCTTCCTGGCGACGCCGTTCGTGGCGCTGTTCAACCGCGAGTGGCACTCCGAGAGCCTCTTGCGCCTCGCCGGACGCGGCGGTCCCCTGGTCGCGGGCGCGGCCTTCGCGATCGCTTGGACGCCGTGCACGAGCATCACGCTCGGCGCGATCCTCACGCAGGCCGCCGTCTCGAACTCAGCGGCGCACGGCGCGCTGCTGCTGGCCTTCTATTCGCTCGGCCTCGCGATCCCGTTTCTTTTGATCGCGCTCGCCTTCGAGCGCATGACCTCGGCGCTGGCGATCGTCAAGCGCCATTTCCCCGTGATCATCGGCGTCGGCGGCGCGGTGATGATCGTGCTCGGTGTGCTGATCCTTACCGGCGAGTTCACGATCCTCAACAGCTGGGCCTCGAAGAACCTGCCCGCTTGGTAAATGGCAGGAAAGCATCTCGCAGCGTCCGTGCGCGGTAGCGCGCTTCCCAGGCTTCCTGGTTGCGTTTGGCGTCGAGCACGAACGGCGAGTAGGCGATCGCCTTGAGGATCAGACGGTTGATCAGCGACTCGGGGAAGGGGAGGGGGCGCAGCACGTCGAGGAACAGCACGACGCGCGTCTCGTCGGTGTCGTTCCAGACCTCGTGGTTGAAGGTGTCGTCGAAGATCAGGCTGCGGCCTTCCTCCCAGTGGGCGAAGTCCTCGCCGACGCGGATGCGGCAGGCCTCGGCCTCGCGCGGGATGATCAGGCCGAGCTGGTAGCGCAGCACGCCCTTGTAGGGGCCGCGGTGATCGAGGATGTGCTTGCCGGGCGCGAGGATCGAGAACATCGCGGTGCTCATGCCCGGTACGGCACGCACTAGCTCGGCGGTACGCGGGCAGGTCTCGACGCCGAGCTCGGCGGTGAAGCCGTAGCCGTAGAGGAAGTAGGTCTTCCAGCGGTCGTCGTCGGTGATCTCGATCTGATCGCTTGAGATGTCCTGGAAGTTGGGCAGCGCATCCTGGTCCTCGAGCACGCGCTCGAGCCTCCTCGCGGATCACCTGCCAGGTGGCCTCCAGCGCCGCCACCCAAGGAAAGCTCTCGAGGGTCAAAGAACGTGGCGTCGCCCACAAGCGAGCGTTTGCCGATAAAGCGCTCGATCGGCGCGAGCACGCGTTCACCGACCGCGATCGTGAGCTGCACCGTGCGCTCCCACAGGCTCTTTTGCGTCATCGCCTTGCCTCCTCTGCCGCTCCGTGGCCAAGCTTAGCCCGCACGCGCCGGTCGAGGCTTGTGAGGTCAGGGCTTGGCGAGCACCACTGGCACGTCGTAGGCGGCGAAGCTGCGGTCTGAGGTCACGATCGTCAGGCCTTCTTCGCGCGCCTGCACGATCAGCAGTCTGTCGAAGGGATCGCGGTGGTGGAGCGGTAGCTCGGCGATACCGAGGCCGTGCTCGGGAGAGAGCCCGAGGATGCGCGCACCGCTATCGAGGACGTGCTCTCGCAGGCCAGGGGGCACGCGGAGCTTGCCGACCGCCGCCTTGATGCCGATCTCGATGAAGGAGACCATGCTGACAAATAGCTCCTCCGCCCCGTCGACTTGCTCTCTGCTCTCGCTACCCAAGGTCGGAGTACCGTGCATACGCCACAAGAGCACGTTGGTGTCGAGCAGGAGCCTCACGGGAGTTCCTCGCTCTCCTCGTCCCATTCGGCGTACATCTCATCGAGTTCTTGCTCGCTGAACTCGAAGTCCTCTGAGATCCAGATCTGGCCCGCCATAGCACCCCAGCCGTTGAGGAAGCGCTCACCCGGACGCTCGATCGGCTCGATCTTGACCAGCCTAGCCACCGGCACTCCGTCGCGTGCGATCTCGATATCTTCCCCCGCCTCCACACGCGCGAGCAGGCGCGAGAGATCCGTCTTTGCCTGGCCGACGTTGACCCTCATGCCCTCCAACTTAGCAAGCTTGGTCAAGCTTGGCCAATGACCTGTGTCGTGGAGATCACGCTCTCTATCTCCGACTCTCAGCGGCCATCGGGACACTCTCAGTATCCACATTCAGGAATGGCCGCATGCGGCCATTCCCCGGACGCGCATGCGCGTCCGGCCGACAGGCGCATGCGCCTGTCGGAACGCAAATAGAAAAAGACCACACCCACCCCCGGCCACGGTCTGGCGGGCCGGGGGTGAATGCGGTCAGAGTTGGGGCTAAGCCGCCTCGCGCAGCGCTGCGAGCTCGGGCGACTCTGCGAGCTTCTTCAGCGCGCGCTGCTCGAGCTGTGAGGCGCGCTCGGCGGAGAAGCCGAGTCGCTTGCCGATCGCGGTGAGCGTCTGGGGCTCCTCGCGGCCGGTGCCGAAGCGCAGCGTCAGCACCTTGCGCTCGGTTTCGGGCAGCTGCGAGATCGCCTCGTGGACGATTCGCTCGCGCTCGTTGTCCCAGGCCGTCTCCTCTGGCACCTCGGCGTCGGAGGGCAGCAGGTCACCGAGCGCGGTGTCGCCGTCTTCGCCGATCTGCTGGTCGAGGCTGACGAGCGCCGCACGCTGGTGGCGCACCTCTTCGACCTGCTCGATCGGCAGGCCGGTCTCCTCGGCGAGCTCCTCGAGCGTGGGCTCACGACCGAGCCTGACGGACAGCTCGCGCTCGACGCGTCCGACCTTGCGCGAGCGCTGGGCGACGTGGACGGGCAGGCGGATCGTGCGTCCGGAGTTCTCCAGGCCGCGCTGGATCGCCTGACGGATCCACAGCGTCGCGTAGGTCGAGAAGCGAAAGCCCTTGCGCCAGTCGAACTTCTCGCTGGCGCGGATCAGGCCGAGCATGCCCTCCTGGACGAGATCGCCCAGCGGCAGGCCCTGGTTCTGGTAGCGGCGGGCGTTCGAGGCCACCAGCCGCAGGTTGGAGTTGACGAGCAGTTCCTTGGCGTGCAGGTCGCCGCGCTCGATGCGCTTGGCCAGGTCGATCTCTTGGGCCGGGGTGAGTAGGGGGTAGCGGCGCGAGTGCGCCAGCAGCTGGTCGACCGCCTCGGGGATGAACGTGTCGGCGGCACCGACCTCGATGCGCTCGATCGGGTTGTCCAGCCGCTCGGGGGCAGCGACCGTCTCGCCGTCGGCGTTCGGCCTCGGCGTTCGCCTCCTCGTCCTGTGGGGCAGGAGGCGGGATCGAGCGTTAGTGTGGTGTCTGCGGGGGAGTCTGACATTGGCGTCCTTCTAATCCGATGCTTGGAGTCGGAATTATACGCCTCGATAGTTGCGTTGTCAATTATCTTCTTCGGGGCGGCTTCTCGACGCTCGCTTCGACGCAAGACGGGCCCGCACCTGCCTGGTGCTGCAGTTTGAGAATGCCCGCCCAGCCACAGGCTAAAACCCTGCGAATTCGACGAAAAGAGCGATCCGAGGCGCTCACGACCGTATCGGCCGGCTCCTACGCGGCGCTGAGCCGCGACGGGTAAGCTCGGCGAATGGCCATCGACCTCACCAGACCAGGTCGTCGCGGTCACCGGCGCCTCCTCGGGCATCGGGGAGGCGACCGCGCTCGCCTGCGCGCGCGCCGGCGCCGCCGTCGCGCTCGCCGCACGGCGCGCCGAGCGCATCGAGGCGCTCGCCCAGCGGATCGTCGGCCGACGGCGGCCGCGCGATCGCGCTGCCCGACCGACGTCGGCGAGGAGGACCAGGCGCAGCGCCTTCGTGCAGCGCGCCCACGCCGAGCTGGGACGCCTCGACGTGCTCGTCAACAACGCCGGCGTGATGCTGCTCGGCCCGATCGAGAGCGCCGACACCGAGGAGTGGCGGCGCATGATCCACGCCAACGTCTTCGGCGTCCTCTACTGCACGCACGCCGCGCTGCCGCTGATGCGCGCGCAGGGCTCCGGGCACATCGTCAACGTCAGCTCGGTCGCGGGGCGCGTCGCGCGCGCCGGCTCGGGCGTCTACAACCTCACGAAGTTCGGCGTCGGCGCGTTCTCGGAGTCGCTGCGCCAGGAGGGCGTCGCGATCGGCGTGCGCGTCACGACGATCGAGCCGGGCGCGGTCGCCACCGAGCTGCCCGGCCACAACCGCCCCGAGGTGCTCGAGCAGATGGCCAAGCGCTTCGCCGGCGTGACGCCGCTCGCGGCCGAGGACATCGCCGGCGCGATCCTCTACGCGATCGGCCAGCCGCCCAACGTGAGCGTCAACGAGGTGCTCGTGCGCCCGAGCGGCCAGGGCGCCTAGCTGCGAGTCGCCTCGCGTCTCGCCATAGGCAGCCTCGCGCCCATCATGGCGCGCGACAGCGACATCAGCCCCGCCGCGCAGGCGCGATCTCCAGCAGCTCGCTGACGGCGTGGTCGACCTGCAGCGTCGTGTGCTCCAGCGCCGAAGCGCTCGCGCAGCAGCGCCTCCATCGCCCGGCGCGCCGCGTGACAGTCGCACGTCGGCTGCCACGAGCACGTGCGCGGAGAGCGCCGGGAAAGCCGCTGCCGACCTCCCAGACGTGCAGGTCGTGCACCTCCACGACGCCCTCCTGCGCGACGAGCGCACGGCCGATCGCCTGCGGGTCCAGGCCCTCGGGCGCCGCCTCGAGGAAGATCCGCCCCGAGGCCCTCACGAGCATCACGCCCGAGCGGATCATCAGCGCCGCGATCAGCAGCGAGATCGAGCGGGTCGGCGCGCTGGAAGCCCGTCGCGAGGATCACCACCGCGGCGATCGCCGTGCCGATGAAGCCGAACAGGTCGGTGAGGATGTGCTGGATAGCTGCCCTCGACGTTGAGGCTCTCGCGGTTCGCGCCCGAGAGCACGAGCACCACGGCGAGGTTCACCACCACGCCCGGCGAGCGCGACCGCGAGCATCAGACCGCCGCGCACGTGCGGCGGGTCGAACAGGCGGCGCGATCGCCTCGTAGACGATGAAGGCCGCGAGGACCAGCAGCGTCACGCCGTTGGCCTGCGCCGAGAGGATCTCGGCGCGCCTGAAGCCGAACGTCATCGCGCCGCGCGCCGGCCGCGCCGCGAGGCGCAGCGCGAGCAGCGAGAAGCCGATCGCGCCGGCGTCGGTGAGCATGTGCCCCGCGTCTGAGAGCAGCGCGAGCGAATGCGCGACCACGCCGACGGCGACCTCGACGCCCATGAACGCCACGATCAGCGCCAGCGCCAGCGTCAGCCGCCTGGCATCGGCGCTGGCCGTGAGCGTGTGTGCTGTGGGCCGCGTGATCGTGGCTCACCGCTCCACGATACGCCCCGCCCGCGATGGCGCTGCGCGCACTTACCGGGAGCGTCCGCATCTAGGCTCCAGCGATGACGCAGGACGCCGAGCGCGAGCAGGCGCACGATCCAGCGGCGCACGACGCTCGTCTCGATCGCCGTCGCCGGCGTGCTCGTGGCGATCAAGCTCGGCGTCGGCCTCGCGACGCACAGCCTCGGGCTGGTCTCCGCCGGGATCGAGTCCAGCGGCGACGTGATCGCCGCCGTGCTCACGTTCTTCGCCGTGCGCCTCGCGCGGGCGGCCCGCCGACCGCGGCCACCCCTACGGCCACCGCCGCGCCGAGAACCTCGGCGCGCTCGGCGAGTCCGCGATCCTGCTCGCCGGTGGCCTGTTCGTGAGCGTCGAAGCGATCAGCCACCTGAGCGCCGCCGCCGCGCCGCCGCACATCCGCTGGTACCAGTTCGCCGTGATCGCGCGTCGCGCTCGGCTCGACCTCAGCCGCACGACGATCTCGCTCGCCGCCGCACGCCGCTACGACAGCCCCGCGCTGCGCTCCAACGCCTTCCACTTCGCCGCCGACATGCTCGGCTCGCTCGCCGTGCTCGCCGGCCTGCTCGCGGTCGACGCGGGCTTCCACCAGGGCGACGCGGTCGCGGCGCTGATCGTCGCGGCGATCATCCTGCTCGCGGCGCTGCGCCTGATCTCGTCAGAACGCGAACGTGCTGATGGACCACTCGCCCGAGGAGGCGCGCGCGGTCGCCGAGCGCGCGATCGCCGCGCTCGGCGTCGACATCGAGCTGAGCCGGCTGCGCCTGCGCGAGTCCGCCGGGCGCTACTTCGCCGACGTCGTCGTCAGCGTGCCGCCCGGCCAGGCCGTCGTCGAGGGCCACGGCGCCGCCGACCTGATCGAGGCGGCCGTCGAGCGCGCGCTGCCCGGCAGCGACGTGGTCGTCCACGTCGAGCCGCGCCGGCGCGGCCTCGACCTGCGCGACCGCGTGCTCGCGATCGCGCTCGCCGAGCCGCTCGTCAAGGAGGCGCACGACATCACGATCTTCGAGCAGGAGGGCTCGGCGAGCGTCTCGCTGCACCTGAAGTTCCCCAGCCGATCTCGATCTCGCAAGCGCGCACGAGGTCGCCGAGCGCGTCGAGCGGGAGATCCGCGCGCGCCCCGAGGTCGCCGACGTGCAGACGCACCTGGAGCCGCTCGAGCAGCCGCTGAGCGCACATCGCGCCGATCGAGCAGCGCCGACGGCTGGCGGTGCGCGAGATCGAGCGGCTCGTGCGCGAGCGCACCGGCCGCGAGCCTCGAACTCGTCAAGCTGCTCTCCACCGACGTCGGCCGCGTGCTGTTCCTGACGCTCGACGTCGGCGTCGGCAAGTCGCTCAGCGACGCGCACGCGCTCGCGGGCGAGCTCGAGGAGGAGCTGCGCCTGCACATCGACGACATCGCCGACGTGGTCGTCCACACCGAGCCCTGAACGCCCGCGCGGGAAGGATCGCGTCGCTTCGGCATCTAGCCGGCGAGACGAATTCCAGCTACCAGGAGGTCCAGGTGAAGAACTCGCTAACGCTCGGTGCGGCCGCGGTAGTGCTCGCGCTGCTGGCAGGCTGTGGCAGCAGTAGCACGAGCAGCACCGGCACGACCGGCACGACGAGTGCCGCCACGAGCTCCGCGGCGAGCGCAGCAAGCGCCTCGCCCTACAGCCACGCGAGCTCGACCGCCACAACGGCGGCCACGAACAGCACGGGCAGCGGCGCGATGCTGATCACGAGCAAGCACGACAAGCTCGGTACGGTCCTCGCCGCGGGCCCGAAGAAGTTGACCGTGTACCTGTTCGAGGCCGACAAGGGCGCCGCCTCGGCCTGCTCCGGCGCCTTGCGCCGCGGTCTGGCCGCCCGTCACCACGAGCGCCGCGCCGCTCAGCGCCGCGAGTGCCGTCGCGTCCGATCTCGGCACGATCACGCGCGCGGACGGCAGCAAACAGGTCACCTACAAGGGCCACCCGTTGTACTACTTCGTCAAGGACAAGGACGCCGGCGACGCTTACGGGCAGGGCTCAAAGGCCTTCGGTGCGTCCTGGTATGTGCTCACGCCAAGCGGCAAGAAGATCGACGAGTCATGAGCGCCGCGCGGAGGCCGGGTCCTCGGGCTCGGCCTCCGCGAGCAGCGTGCGCATCGCGGCGATAAAGCCGCAGGCGATGAAGCCGAGCAGCGCGAGCGCGCCGAGCGCATGCGCAAGGCCGCCTTCAGCGATCGTGAGCAGCCCGAAGGCCGCGAGCAGGGCGGCAAGCGCGAGCCGCGTGAGCATGCTCGCTACCGCGCGCGAGGCGCCCGACGCGCGCACCAGCGCGAGCGGGCTCTCGCCGTGATCGAGGCGCCCGCGCAGGACCAGCCCGAACAGCAGGGCGAGCGAGGGAGCGAGGATCACGCCGCCGCCGATGACCGCGACGAGGACGGCTACGAGCGTGTCGTGGGGTGCGGCCGCGCGCTGCACGCTCAAACCCGGCAGGAGCGTCGGGCTCTGCGCCCAGGCCCAGCTCGCGATCACCGCCGCGACAGCCAGCGCCGCGCTGTAGCGGGCCGCCTCAAAACGCTCCCGCCAGACCAGCGCGAGCGTCGCAAGCCCCGCCAGCAGCGAGACGAGCACGCCGGCGAGCGCTTCGCCGTGCAGCAGCTCGTGGTAGAGCGGCTTCGCGTCGCCGCGCAGCACGAGCAGGCCGCCGAGCGCAACCGCGCCGGCGATCAGCCCCGCGATCAGCGCGCGCGCCCGGAACTGGCGCTCCAGCTCCACCTCGTGCTGGCGAGCGGCGTCCGCCGCCAGGAATACGGCGGCGAGGTAGGCGGAGGTCGCGACGGCGAGGACGCCGACGAGGATCGATGTCGGGTTCAGCCAGCTCGTGAACTGATCGCCCAACGCAGCACCGGCGGGCACCCGTCGCGAGGCGATCGCACCGATCATCGTGCCAAGCGCAAACGGCGTGAGGATTGAGGAGAGCGAGAAGACCGCGTCGATCGCGCGCTGCTGAGCACCGTCGCCGCTCGTGCCCGCGCGCAGCGCGTAGGCGGCGCCGCGCAGGACGATGCCCACGGCTGCGATGAACAGCGGCACCGACAGCGTCGAGGCGATCGCACCGAAGGCGCCCGGATAGGCCGTCCAGGTCACGGTGAGCACGAAAATCAGCCATACGTGGTTGGCCTCCCACACTGGCGCCATCGACGCGTGCGCGTGCTCGCGCACGCGCACGCCGCGCGCACCCGATCCGGCCAGCAGCTGCCACAGTCCAGCGCCGAAGTCCGCACCCGCGAGCACCACGTAGAGGATCAGCCCGACGAGCACGAACAGCATCGGCAGCTCATAGAGGTGCATGCTCAGTGCTCCACCGTGGCGGGCGCGGTGGCCGGTGTCGGCAGGGGCCTTGCGCGCAGACGGCGCAGCATCCAGACGACACCCACCGCGACGCCGAGATAGACGAGCGCAAGCGTCGCGTAGCCGACCGGGATGCCGTTCGCGCCGGTCACGGCCTGGGAGGTGAGAAATACGCGATAGACGACCCACGGCTGGCGCCCCACCTCGGTCGTCACCCAGCCTGCGATCAGCGCGACCACGGATGCGGGCCCGGCGAGCGCGAGCGCGCGGTAGAACCAGGGCGACTCCGGCAGCCGCCGTCGCCGCAGCAGCACGAGCAGGTAGAAGGCGCCAAGCGCCGCGAGCATCGTGCCGATCGCGACCATCAGCTGGAAGGAGACGCGCACGACGTTGACCGGCGGGCGGCGGTCGGGCGCGACCGTGTCGAGGCCTTTGACGACCGCGTTCGGGTTATGGAAGGCGAGCAGCGAAAGCAGCTTGGGGATGCGGATGCCGGCCTTTATTTGACCTTCGCTATACCAGCCGAGCAGGTGCTCGGGAGCGCCCGCGGTCGTGTGCGCAAGGCCCTCGATCGCGGCGAGCTTGACCGGCTGTGCGACGGCCACGTCGCGTGCGGCCCAGTCGCCGATCAGCACCTGGGCGGGGGAGGCGAGCGCCGCGATCGTCAGCGGGATCGCAAGCGCCGTGCGTTGATAGCGGCTCGGCGCGCGGCGAGGCGCGCGCAGCAGCTCGATCGCGTAGGCGCCGGCGAGCAGAAAGCCCGTCACGATGTAGCCCGCGATGTACATGTGCGCGAGCTCCGGCCACAAGAAGCTGTTGCCGAGCAACGCCGCGAAGGGATGCACGTCGAGCACCTTGCCGCCCGCGAGACGGAAGCCTGAAGGATGGTTCATCCAGGCGTTCACCGAGATCACCATCAGCGAGCCCGTTACCCCGGCGAACGCGATCGGCAGGCCGCTGAGGAAGTGCGCGCGCGGCGAGAGCCGATCCCAGCCATAGACGTAGATGCCAATGAAAATCGCCTCGAGGAAAAAGGAGAAGCCCTCGATCGCGAAGCCGAGCCCGAACACGCTGCCGAAGCGCGCCGTGAAGTTCGGCCACAACAGACCCATCTCGAAGCTGAGGATCGTTCCCGTGATCACGCCGACCGCAAACAGCGCGGCCATCACGCGCGTCCAGCGTCGCGCGAGCGTGCGGTACAGCTCATCGCCGCTGCGCAAGAAGCGCCACTCGGCGAACAGGATCAGCGAGGGGAAGGCGATCCCAAAGCAGACGAGCGGGATATGCACCGCGAACGACAACGCCTGCATCTGGCGCGCCTGCAGCAGATATGCCTGATGCACCGCCGTCATCTTCAGGCCCGTGCCCAGGTGGCCCCAGGCGCCGAGAGCAGGTGCACGCTCACGGCGACCGCGAGCACCACGGCGCAGGCGAGCGCCAGCGCCGCCGCGATCGAGACGTTGAGCACGAGCAGCGCGCCGCAGAGCGCACCGAGCAGCATCGCGGCGACGGCCAAAAGCCGGCGCCCGAGCTGTGAGCCCGAGCCGCCGGCCGGGCGCGCTTCGGATGCCAGACCGGTCAGCGTCCGCGTCAGGACGGTCGTCGTCAGCTCGGGGATCGCGAGACGCTGGGCGGCGGCGTTCTGCACGCCCATTGCGAGCGCGAGCAGCACCAGCAGCGCATAGCGCGCCGCGGTGGCGGGCGGTTCGCTCGTGAGCAGCGCGAGCGCCAGCGCGCCCAGCACGAGCGCGCCCTGCAGGAGGCTCGCAGCGCGCAACATGCGACCGCGGTGCGCGCTGCTGTGCATGCCCAGCCGGCCGCCGGCGAAGGCGCCCGCGAGAAACGCGGCGATCGCCGTCAGCGAGCTCGTGACCGAGAGCCCGCCAGCGCCTGCGATCGCGAAGCCGAGGAAGACGACGTTGCCGGTCATGTTCGCGACGAACACGTGCCCCAACTTCAGATAGCTGACCGCATCGACAACGCCCGTCACGACCGTCAGCGCGAGCATCAACGGCGGGAGCGGACCGTGGCGCTCACCCGCGGGCGGGCGCAGGGTGCGCCTGATTTCGTGCGCGATGCTCGCCGACGCCACGCGCTCAACCTAGCGCGCGGGGGAGAGGTAGCTCAGTCGAGGTAGCTGAGGATCTCCGCGACGGGCGCACGATCGGGGATCCGCTGCTCCTGTACGGGCGCGCCGAGATAGAGGATTCCGACTGGAGTCTCCGCGCGGGAGAGCCCGAGCAGCGCGCGTCCAGCGGGCGAGTCGAGCAGCGAAACGGTGCGCCAGTAGCCGGCGAGGCCGCGCGCGTGCGCGCCGAGCAGCACGAGGTAGGCGGCAACGGCGGTTGCGAGCAGGTCCTCGCGATCCTGTGCCCGATCGCCGCTGAGGCGCGCGCTGACCGCGATCAAGCGTGGGCGCGCGCTGCAGCTTAACCGCCGCGCCGGGCTTCTCGGCCTCGGCGAGCTCCATCAGCTGCTCGCGCGTGCGCGCACCGATCACGCGGAAACGCCACGGGTTGGTGAGATGGTGATTGGGCGCCCAGCGCGCCAGCTCGATGAGCTCCTCGATCGTCGCGGGCTCGAGCTCGAGCGCGCCGAACGCCTTGTGCGTGCGCCGCGTGCGGATAGCCTTCTCGACTTCCATGCCCCAACCGTAGAGGGTGATCTCGCCCGACGACGTGAGCGCGTTAGCCACGAGATCGTCGCGATCGCCTTCGCCGGGCTCGCGGCGGGAACGATCAACACGGTGGTCGGCAGCGGCACGCTGATCACCTTCCCGGTGCTGCTGGCGTTCGGCTACCCGCCGGTGACGGCCAACGTGTCGAACACGATCGGCCTCGTGCCGGGCTCGGTCTCGGGCGCGATCGGCTACCGCCGCGAGCTCGTCGGCCAGCGCGCGCGGATGCTGCGCCTCGGCGCGATGTCGCTTCTCGGGCGGGATCACCGGCGCGGTGCTGCTGCTCGTGCTGCCCTCCGCGGCCTTCAAGGCGATCGTGCCCGTGTTCATCGCCCTGGCGCGTCGTGCTCACGCTGCTACAGCCGCGCCTGACCCGCGCGGCTGGCCGGCCGCGAGATCGACCTCGAGCGCCACGTCGCCCTGCTGACGCCGCTCGCGGTCTTTCTGACGGGCGTCTACGGCGGCTACTTCGGCGCGGCGCAGGGCATCCTGCTGCTCGCGATCCTCGGCGTCGCGCTCGCCCAGGACCTGCAGCGCACGAACGCGCTAAAGAACGTGCTCGCCGGGCTCACCAACGGCGTCGCCGGCGTCTACTTCGTGTTCGCCGCACACGTCGAGTGGGGCCCCGCGGCGATCATCGCGGTGGCCTCGATCGTGGGCGCGCAGATCGGCGCGCGCTACGGACGCCGGTTGCCGCCGCAGGCGTTGCGCGCGCTGATCGTCGCCGTCGGCATCTTCGCGATCTGCGCCTGCTGCTCGGCTGAGCCTGCGCGCGACGGGTCTCAGCCGCCACCGCGGTCTCAGTGCAGGCGCGCGATGAAGGTGTAGATGACCATCGCGCTGACGCAGGATCACGAATAGGCGCAGCAGCCACAGACCGACGATCGCCCGCTGCCCAAGCTTCGCCAGGGGCACCGGCAGCGTGGTCGCGGACACGAGCTGGTCGCGCTCGAGGTACATGACCAACTCCTCATCGTCGTGGTGGCCGGACTCCGCACGTGTGGGTGGCGCCTCCCGCGCAAGTCCCCCGGGGGTGGGTGGTGCCTCCCGACTCATGGCCCGCCGATCAGATGGACGGTCTGCAGGAAGGAGTCGATGCCGTAGGCGGCACCGCAGATGCTCGACGAAGACGATCACGACGATGCCGAACGCGTTGGTGGAGCGCCGGTTGGCCCAGCGGCCCATCAGCGTCCGGTCGTTGGCGAGCATCAGCACGAAGACGAGGCTGACGGGCAGCAGCACGGTCGCCAGCACGTTGGCGTTCAGCGCGATCGAGAGCAGCGGCGCGCCCGGGATCAGGATCACGACGGCGGCGATCAGCGCGACGCCGACGTTGGCGCGCGTAGAAGACGGCGGCGCCGCGCGGTGAGGTGTTGAAGCTGTGCGAGACGCCGACGCATTCGCCGGCGGCGTAGGCGGTGCTGGCGGAGATCGTGAGGATCGCGACCGCGCCGGCCTCGATCAGTCCGAGCGCGAACACCGTTCCGGCAGCGCCGCCGGCGACGTGCGCGAGCGCCGCCGGGAAGCCGGCCCCGGCGAAACCCTGGATGCCCGAGCCGCCGTGAGTGCAGCAGCGCCGCACCGGCGATCAGCGCGCCGATACCGAAGATCGCCGCGAGCACCGCGCCGAGCGCCGGTGTCGTAGCGGCCGTGGCGCACGTCGCGCGGGCGTCATGCCCTTGTCGGCGGAGGCGCTCTGCTGGAAGAAGATCATCCACGGCGTCACGGTCGCGCCGATCGTCGAGGCGAGCAGCAGCAGCAGCGTGTTGAGGCTGCCGTGCGGGAAGCGGCGTGAAGGACAGCGAGCCGGCGACGGTCGCCGAGGTGTGGCTTGACGAGGATCGCGGCGAGCAGGAACAGCCCGTTGAACAGCGCCAGGCCGAGCACGGTGCGCTCCCAGCGCCAGTAGCGCCCGCCGCTGAGGGTGAACAGCGACGAGCACGAGCCCGAGCGCCACGGCGACGCCGGCGCCGAGGTGGAAGTAGGCGAGCCCGACGCGGATCGCGACGAACTCGGCGATCAGCGTGATCAGGTTCGTGAGCGCACAGGTCGCCGGCGCCGAACCAGCCCCAGACCGTCCCGTAGCGCTGCAGGACGAGCTCGCCGTAGCCGCGGTGGGTGACGGCGCCGACGCGCATGCACATCTCCTGCACGACGAAGGCCATCGCGAACAGCACCGGGATCAGCGGCACGAAGAAGCCGAGCCCGTACTGCGCCCCGTCGGAGGCGTAGGCGATCATGCTCGGCCCGTCGTTCTCGCCGAGCATCGCGAGGATGCCCGGCCCGACCAGCAGCCACAGCAGGCGCCAGCGCCTGTTCTGCGACGCGCGCCTGGTGGACGCGCGAGCGGTCGCGCGAGCGCGCGTGCGTCCTCCTCGCTCAGCAGCGGCTGCGCGCGGAGGGGAGGGGCGGCTGCCTCGGATGCGCTCAATCGGCCTTCCCGGCCAGCGCGCGCTCGCGTGCCGCGCGGCGACGTCGACTTCGACGCGCATCGCGCCGGCCAGCTCGCCGCCGATCGCGTGCTCGCGCTCGCCGAAGACGCACGAACAGCGGGCCGCCGAACGGCTGGCGGTCGCGCACGACGAAGCGCTCGCCCGGCGCGATGCCGCGCTCGGCGAGATAGCGCAGCATCTCCGGGTCGGAGTCCGATACGCGCACGAACACGCCCTCGTCGCCCGGCTCGAGGCTCTCCATGCGCTCGCGTCGGCGGCTCCTCGAGCTCGAGGTCGGCGGTCGGGATCGGATCGCCGTGGGGGTCGACGGTCGGGTGGCCGAGCTTCGCCGCGATCAGCTGCCTCGAGGTCCTCGGAGAGCACGTGCTCGAGCACCTCGGCCTCGGCGTGCACGCGATCCCACGACATGCCGAGCGCCTCGGCGAGGTAGCTCTCGAGCAGCCGGTGGTGGCGGATCACCTCGAGCGCGATGCGCCGACCGTCGTCGGTCAGGCGCACGCCGCGATAGGGCACGTGGCTGATCAGCGCCGAGCTCGTCGAGGCGCTTGAGCATCGCCGACACCGAGCCCGGCGTGATGCCGAGACGCTCGGCGAGCGCATTCGTCGAGACCGGCTCGCTCGCTGCGGGACTCGAGCGCGAAGATCGCCTTGGCGTAGTCCTCGACGGCAGGCGTGCGGGTGAGCTCCTTGGCACTCATGGAAAAAGAGTATGGCATGCCAAAAATTAATTCAAGGTGCGCCTAGGCTGTGGTCATCGAAGCACGGCGAGGATTTCTTGAGGAAAGTCGGCAAGCGGGCGACCACGAGGGGCACCCAGGCTGATGGGCCGAACGACTTGAGGGTGAGGCGAGCTCAGTTGGCGGCGTGTGCACGCAGCGGTCTTTCGACCATTTGCGTGACCCGCTGGGTGAGCGCCGCCGCGCGGGCATCGGCCTGCGCTTTGGTGAGCTTGCCGGCAGCCGAGGCCGCGCTGATGCGCGTCTGGCGAGCAGCGACGATCGCCGCGATCAGTCCGGCCTGTGACTTACCGGGGGTGGCGTTGGCGATCTGGGCGAGCGTCTGTCCTGCCAGCAGCCGGCTGTGCAGCTGACGCGGGGTGAGGCCGAGATAGTCGCGCACCGCGGCGCGAGCGTCCGGGCGTCCCGCAGCGCCACGACCGTGGACGCGTTTGACCGCCGCCGCGACCCTTTCTTCGAGGTGCGCCGACGCCGCAGCCAGGCGAGCGCGCTTGGCCGCGACGAGCGCGGAGATCAGCCCCGCTTCGCTCTTGCCGCTCGACGCCGCGAGCTGCGCGAGCGTCTTGCCCGTCTGCAGCTCCTGCCTGAGCTGGGTAGGCGCGATGCCCAGATATCTGCCAGCCGCCTGCAGCATTGCGCCACCATGACGATGGGCCGAGCGTTGGGCAGCGGTGTGCTTGTGGTGAGCGTGTGGACCACCGGCAGCGAGCGCAGCCACGGCGCCCCCGGCGAGGATCGCAGCGATCGCCACGACAAGCGCGAGCCTTCGTCTCAGAGCGCGATTCATGCCCTTATCGTGGCAGAGACGCTTAAAGATCTCGTCAGTTGTCAACCCTTCTCGAGCGGCGCCTGTCAGGCCCCGTGTGGGACTCGCAAATAGGCTGTCCGGATGCGTCGTCCATGGTTCAGCGCGGCACCAGTCGATGAGGAGTTCTTCAGCACGGCGCCCGTGCGGCTCGCAGATACCTTCGAGGTGTCAAAGAGCGCCGCGCTGGTCTGGAGCGAGCTGACCGACGAGCACCCACTGTCGTGGTGCCGCCTGCCGCGCAGCATCAACTGGACCTCGCCGCGGCCGTTTGGGGTCGGCACCACGCGCACGGTACACATGCTGGCAGGCACGTCGGTGCTTAACGAGCGCTACTTCCTCTGGGAGGAGGGCCGTCGTAAGTCCTTCTATGCCCTCGAGTCGAGCCTGCCGCTGTTTCGCAGCCTCGCCGAGGACTACCTCGTGGAGCCAACAGGCGCGCACTCGTGCCGCTTCACATGGACGATCGCGATCGATCCGCATCCGCTGCACCGACCCGCGAACCCGATCAACCGAGCGGTGCTCTCAACGCTGTTCCGCGACACACGCAGGCACTACGGCATCGGTTGACAGGCGTAGCCCCACCGCGGTCGCCCGGCGTGAGGCGTCGCGATAGCTCCGGAGACTTTTGACTGGAAACAAAGCAATCGTTTCCTTGACTTGGAAAAGGTCCGCAAAGCAGAATCGCAGATCACTCGCGACCGCAGGGTCGCGCTCATCCAAGTCGCAAGGAGGAAGAATGAGATTTATCGGACTCGCAGCGCTAGCAGCCATCATGCTAGCCACCAGCGCAACGACGGCGTATGCGGAAACTAAGATCTTACCGGAACCGACTGAAAAAAAGCCCAGTCTTGGGCACGGGCTTTACCGGGAAAATCTCCTTTGAAACTGCGAGCAGCGAAAAACTTCAATGTGAAAAAGCTACCGGCACAGGCGAATTCACCGGTCCAAACGACGGACACGGAGAAGCTATTGTGACAGGATGCAAAACACTTGGATTTAGCTGCAATAGCATTGGCGCGAAAGCGGGAGAAATCGTCTTAAAAGATGAAATCCACTACTGGTCGGGATTCTTGGGTAAAGAATTAATCGCAGTCGCTGTGGGCTTAATTACCAAAACTCTCGTTATCGAATGCCCCGCTATCGGCATCAAAATGGAAAAGCGGGGATGCACGGCCGACCAGGTACCGCCGTCATCGCTGAATAAAAAACTGAAATCATTCAGCGGTTCGCTGAAACAGAGCAAAGGAAAACAGGAAATCACAGAAATCTTACCGCCCAAAGCGGAAAAAACCATCAAATGCATCAGCGAAATCTCCAAAAACGGCGGAAAATTCGAAGAAATTGGGCAGGAAGGTGAAGGAACCACAGAAAACTTCAAACAGAACGGCAAAGCGATCGAAATTGAACTGATGTTCTAACGGCCACGCGAGCGAAGCTAAACCACGCCCTGCGCCAGCTTGCGCTCTGAGCGCGACGCAAGCTCGCGAGGCAGTAGGAGGGGGGTTGCCAGAATCAAGACGCCCGCGAGGGCGATCGCCGTGCGAAGGCTTGTGAGGGCAGCAAGCACACCCCATAGGGCCGTCAGGGCGGCAATCGTCGCGTTGCTCATGACCGACCATGCGGCCAGCGTGCGCGCAACGCGGTCGGTCTCGGTCTGCTCGAGCCGGAAGGTGGCGAACACCGGGTTGAAGACGCCCACGCTGCTCACGAGGCCGAGCTCCAGGCAGATCACGAGAACGATGCCGGGAAGACCCGAGGGTATGAACGCCAGTCCCACAGACCAGCACGCGCGCAGCGCTCCGGCGATCAACATGACCCGGTGCTGACCGAAGCGCAGGACGAGACGACGGGCCAGCCGCGAGCCGATCAGGCCGCCGACGCATGGCGCTCCGAACGCGAGCCCGTATTGCCAGGGTGCGAAGTGGAGCCGGCCGAGCATCAGGACAGCGAGGAGAGGCGCCGTTGCCATGATCAGGCCGTTGACGAGGACCGTGTTGAAAAGCAGCGGGCGTAGCGTCCGGTGAGCCAGGATGTAGCGCCAGCCGTCGAGCAGTTCGCCCGCTCGCGGACGCGGGACAGAAGCTTGCGTGGGTCGCGGCTCGAAGCCTCCGATCGCACGGATGCCCAGCGCCGAGAGCAGGTAGCTCACGGCGTCGGCCAAAACTGTGGCCACGGGACCGAAGATCCCGATCGCTGCACCGCCGAGCGGCGGTCCGAGCGCGATGGCCGTCCAGTTCGTGGACTCAAACCGACCGTTTGCGACGAGCAGGTCCTCCGGCGCCACCAGCGCCTTCAGGCAAGCACCGCTTGCGGCCCTGAACGCGATGTCCGCCGCGCCAACGATGACCGACACGACCAGTAGCTGGGCAAAGCTGAGCAAGCCGAACGCGAACGCGACGGGCACGCTCACAACCGCCGCGAAGCGGATCAGGTCCATCGCGACCATCACCGGCCGCTTGCGACGAAACTCCACCCACGGCCCGAGCGGCACAGCGATCGCCGCCGCCACCGCCAGGCCCGCAGCGGCCAGCACGGACACCTCGGCCGGGCCGGCGTGCAGCACAAGGATCGCGATCAGGGGAAACGCGTCGAATGCGAGCCAGGTGCCGCAGGTGCTGACCGCATAGGCCGCCCAGAGCCAGCCGAACTCGCGACCGAGCGAGCGTCTACTCGCCGTAGCCGTCGCATCCCATGCCTTTTCTCGCCCAAACAAGCTCACGTTGACCGACCGCTGACCGTAGCTAGGTGACGTGCCTACATAGGTTGTGAACGGTTAGGGGAGGCATCCGGGTCTCTTCCCAGGCTGTGGGTCTGCGAGAACTCACGAGGCTGGGAGGACCCGGATGCAGATTCACGGTAGAGCGAAGCTCGGACCGGCTGGACGGCTGGCGCTGTGCGAGGCGGTGGGAGCTGGGCTGACGTTTCGTCAGGCTGCAGCGCTGTTGAATGTCTCGCCGGCTACTGCGCATCGTTGGTGGCACCGATACTGCGACGCTTCTGCGCAGAAGCGTCATTCATTGACGTGGGCAGCGGACAGATCGAGTCGTCCTCATCGCTCTCCCAGGCTGCTTGATCAGGCTTGCCAGGAGCGGATCTGCGAGACGCGCAGACGCACTGGCTGGGGCCCACGCCTGATCGCAGGCCAGACAGGTCATCCACACTCGACCGTCTGGAAGGTGCTTCGCCGTCATGGCCTCTCGCGGGCACCGGAGAGACTCCGAGATGAGGCGCGTCGCTATGAGTGGCCGTGCCCGGGTGATCTGCTGCACATGGACACCGCCCGCTACGCCCGCTTTGAGCGGCCCGGGCATCGCGTCACCGGAGACCGCTCGCAGCGCAGCCGCAACTGGATGGATCAAGGCACAAGGGTGGGCTATGACTTCGCGCACGCGATCGTCGATGACCACTCGCGCCTGGCCTACGTTGAGCTGCACAGCGATGAGCGAGCACAGACCGTCACAAGCTTCGTTGCAAGGGCCCTCGACTGGTTCGAGACGCACGGCATCACCGTCAAGCGGCTGATGAGCGACAACGCGTGGAGCTACACCCGCAACCGTTCCCTCAGCGAGATCCTCGCCACCCGAGAGATCAAGCACCTACGCACAAAGCCCTACAGGCCCCAGACAAACGGGAAGGTGGAGCGCTTCCACCAAACCATGCGCAGAGAGTGGGCCTACGGCCTCAGCTACCGCTCACACCACCACCGCAACCAAGCCCTGCCACACTGGCTCGAGCACTACAACACACGCAGACCACACAGCGGGATCCAGAACCGGCCACCCATCAGCCGCGTTCACAACCTCCATGGGCAGGACAGCTAGGCGGTCGGTCGCACAAACGTTGCGGCGTCTCACCGATCTGAGACAGCCAATCTCATCCATGTGAGATCGTTGGCGTCTCATTCATGTGAGACAGGGAGCGCCGCCGCAGGGAGCGCAAGCGCCCGTCAGGCGGCTGGAACAGCCTGAGCCCCCAGAGCTCGCTGCGCAAGCCGCGCGACGAGTCCTCCTAAGCCTCGCACCGGCAACAATCTCCGACACTAAAGTATGAGATAATTCCGAGCAGGAGAACTATCGTGCCGAACCTTGTCATCCTCATCCCGTTCGCCCCGAATCCGAAATGCGACCTCGACCAGCAGGCCGGCCAGCTCGAGGCTTTCTTCAACCAGATCGCCAACCACGAGATCGGCCCGAACGTGGGCGCCCAGATCAACAACGTCATCGTCCTTCATACAGGGAGCAACTACCAGTGCGCGGCCGGGGATTTCGTCGTGCTGTTCGCGCACGGAGCGCAGAACGACACGCGCCTGTGGAACAACGTCCCTGGCGTCGCGCCCATTACGCTGGCCGAAGCGACGGGGCAGCTGAACGCGATTGGCGCGGCCAAAACGACACGCATACTGTTCATGTGCTGCTTCTCCGGGCTGGCGAACCACATCGCGGCGATCTGGAAGAAAGCGCACCCTGGGCAGTCGACGTTCGGGGGCAACGCGGCCATCGCCAACTTGTACTCATCGACGCGGACCCAGATCTATAGGATCTGCTTCGCGCTCTACGAACTCTGACGTCGCCGCGCTTCCTCGCCGACCAGGGCCGCCGCTACGCAAACGCCACCCTCCAGGTCCGGTGCGCCGCACTACGAGCGTTCTATCACTCGCTCACGAAAGCCGGCCTCGTCCAGCACGATCCCAACACAGGGCTGTGCCCTAGCGCCGGTCGAACACCTCGCAGCAATGGGGAAGGCCAGCCTCTCTGGTCGGTTGAGGACATCAACCGCGAATGGAAACCAGGGAAAGGGCTCGCGCGAGCGCTTCGCCGAGCGGGGATCGTCAACATCACATCAGACGGCTACGTGTTCGCCACGTGGGCAGGCGTGCGCGTCATGCACAGCCTTAATCATCGGGCACGTCGTCTAAGCGGCGAGCTGGACGATCTCGGCGGGCGTCCACACATGGTCTGCGATCGCGGCTGCCATCGCCGGAATGCGCGGATACACCGACTGTAGCGTGCCCCATTGACGAACGGCTGCTCTAGCTGCGATACTCGTATCTAGGTGTCCTGCCCATGGAGGTTGTGAACGCGGCTGATGGGTGGCCGGTTCTGGATCCCGCTGTGTGGTCTGCGTGTGTTGTAGTGCTCGAGCCAGTGTGGCAGGGCTTGGTTGCGGTGGTGGTGTGAGCGGTAGCTGAGGCCGTAGGCCCACTCTCTGCGCATGGTTTGGTGGAAGCGCTCCACCTTCCCGTTTGTCTGGGGCCTGTAGGGCTTTGTGCGTAGGTGCTTGATCTCTCGGGTGGCGAGGATCTCGCTGAGGGAACGGTTGCGGGTGTAGCTCCACGCGTTGTCGCTCATCAGCCGCTTGACGGTGATGCCGTGCGTCTCGAACCAGTCGAGGGCCCTTGCAACGAAGCTTGTGACGGTCTGTGCTCGCTCATCGCTGTGCAGCTCAACGTAGGCCAGGCGCGAGTGGTCATCGACGATCGCGTGCGCGAAGTCATAGCCCACCCTTGTGCCTTGATCCATCCAGTTGCGGCTGCGCTGCGAGCGGTCTCCGGTGACGCGATGCCCGGGCCGCTCAAAGCGGGCGTAGCGGGCGGTGTCCATGTGCAGCAGATCACCCGGGCACGGCCACTCATAGCGACGCGCCTCATCTCGGAGTCTCTCCGGTGCCCGCGAGAGGCCATGACGGCGAAGCACCTTCCAGACGGTCGAGTGTGGATGACCTGTCTGGCCTGCGATCAGGCGTGGGCCCCAGCCAGTGCGTCTGCGCGTCTCGCAGATCCGCTCCTGGCAAGCCTGATCAAGCAGCCTGGGAGAGCGATGAGGACGACTCGATCTGTCCGCTGCCCACGTCAATGAATGACGCTTCTGCGCAGAAGCGTCGCAGTATCGGTGCCACCAACGATGCGCAGTAGCCGGCGAGACATTCAACAGCGCTGCAGCCTGACGAAACGTCAGCCCAGCTCCCACCGCCTCGCACAGCGCCAGCCGTCCAGCCGGTCCGAGCTTCGCTCTACCGTGAATCTGCATCCGGGTCCTCCCAGCCTCGTGAGTTCTCGCAGACCCACAGCCTGGGAAGAGACCCGGATGCCTCCCCTAACCGTTCACAACCTATGTAGGCACGTCAACTAGGTGCAGCTCGCGTGGGGACGTTAAGCCGCACTGATACCGGGCCGATAAATGGCCTCTAGGAGCGGTATGACGACCTCATTGGCAGCTGATCAGCAGATAGCCGACTTCGACGCGTGGCTTCCGGATGACATGGAGCTTCATGTCGCCGTCAAGCGTGAGGAGACCCAATGGTTCGCGCTGTTGCTTGAGTTCGACATTACGGGTTGCGGAGAGACAAGGGCCGAGGCCGTGCGGCAGAGCTTCGAACTACTGACCGCCTATCTCCAGGACTACTTCGGGGAGGGGGCCGAGTTCGCAGATGCGCTGCGTCCCATCCCCTCGAAACTGCGGCTCCAAATCACGGTTGAGTCTGCGCTCGCGCGCGCCTTGCGCCGGACGATGTTGAAGCTGCCGCTGACGGACGAGAGCACCTACGCGGTTCCACCTGGCCTTCTCCGCTTCGCAACCGCCTAAGCACCTCAAACGCCAGAACCGTGGCGAACAAGCCTAAGCGCGGTCCATTTTCGGCAAAGGACGTCAAGTGGGGCCCTCAAAGCGGACGGATGGGTGTGTTCGACTAACAAGGGCAAGGGTCATCAGACGGTGTGGACCCACCCGACCAAGCCAGGGAAGTACCCGGTCTCGGAGATGTGGACGGCGCTAAGAGCGTGGGACCCGATACTCAACGGCATGGTGCGCACAACTGGCATCGACAAGGAGCGCCTTCTGCGCCTCTTGAATCGGATTTCTGACTAAGTTAGATCAAGTCGTCACGGGCGACCGCCACGCCCGAGCCTCCGGCGTCAGCGGATAAGCCCCAACTCTTGCATCGTCTCGGAACGCAGCCCGTGGGGCGCGCCGCGCCTAGCGCGAAATCAACCTGATGCACTACGGGTAGTGCATCAGTTTGGATTTGAGCCCCATGCGCGAACCTTGACGGGCTACGTTCCGAGGCGATGCAAGCCGAGGAGATGCAACGCCAGATTGTCCGCTTGGTGCTCGAACGCGAGCGCGAGCTGTCCGGTCTTGAACGGCTGCTCGGCTTCGAGGCTGTCGCGGCGGTCAAGACGCTCGCCGCTGATCGCGTCGTCGTCAGGCACGGCGAGCGCCTATGGGCCTCCCCGTGCCTAACGCGGCTAAAGGCGCTGGACCTCATCGGCATCTGAGGCGGAGCGGCCCGCAGTTGTCAATCCGTCCACAGTGGGAGCGTGGTATGAGTTGAGGGGTGGGACCAGTGGTACCCTAGCGTCCGATGCCCGACCGCTCACGCAGACGTCCGCGCGACCCCAACCAGCTCGGGAAGCTGGTCGTGGATCTCGCCACTGGCGAAGTCGCAGAGCCAGATCCGTATGCGGGCAAGGACCCGGCTGCGGTTGCCCTGGGTCGCAGGGGTGGCTTGAAGGGGGGCAAAGCGCGTGCAGAGAAGATGACACCCGAGGAACGCAGCGAGGCTGCCCGTAGCGCTGCGCGGAAGCGCTGGGAACGTTGATGTCGGCCGAAACCGCAGCCGCCGAGCGCGACTCTAACCTCATTATCGAGGGGCAGCTCGATTCGCGCATCGAGAGGCTAGAAGCTGCAGCAGGTGCACACGTGGTCAGCTACCTCGGGCCGATGTACGAACCCGCCGACGACGAGATCAAGGATGCCGTCGAGGAAATAGCCAGGACGCGGCGACGGCCTCGGCAGAAAAAGGTCTTGGTGTTTCTGGAGACGGGAGGAGGCTTGATCACCGTGGCAGAGCGGATGGCCAACATCTTCCGCCATCACTACAGCCACGTTGACTTCCTTATTCCTACCTACGCGATGTCGGCCGGGACCGTACTGGCGATGGCAGGCGATGAGATCTACATGGACTATGCGTCGACGCTCGGGCCCATTGATCCGCAGATCCGCAGACGTGGCACCGAACGATTGGTACCTGCGCTTGGCTACCTCGAGCAGTACGAGCGCTTGGTCAAGAAGTCGGCGGAAAAAAAGCTGACAGCAGCCGAGCTGACTGATCTGGTCGAAAATTTCGACCCGGCCGAGCTGTACCAGTTTGAGCAGGAGCGCGAGCTATCAATCGCGCTGCTGAAGCAATGGCTGGTCAAGTACAAGTTCAAAAACTGGAAAGTCACTGAAACTCGCGAAGTATCTGTCACACCCAAAATGCGCGAAGACCGCGCCGAAGAAATTGCCAGGAAGCTGAACGACACACAACGATGGCACTCGCACAGCCGGGGGATCACGATGGGGGTGCTCCGGAAAGACCTAAAGCTCCTGATCCACGACTTCGGTGCTGAGCCGGAGCTAGCAGCTGCGGTCCACGACTACTGTCGGCTTTTGGCGGACTACCGCGTAAAGCGCGGGCACCATGTATTTGTCGTTCACACACGGGGACGTTATGTCGGCTACTGATCCATACCGGAACGCGCTAGATGAGGACCGACTGCTGGAGCAGAACCCGGATCTCGATCGCGAGCAGATCCAAGAGGTGCGGGAGTTTGTGCAGCAGCGGCGACGCGAAGGCCACGGCAAGACTTACGAGATCGATTCGCCCTACGAGCGAGGCCCGATCGTCGCTTCAGAATCAGCGCACCACCCTTCAAACTGAACTTTCCGTCCGACCGCTCACGCATAATGTTCAACTATGAACAGGTTGAGCATCGAGCGGCGCGCGCAGATCATCGCCATGCTCACGGAGGGGAGCAGTATGCGAGCGACGGCCAGGATGGCCGGATGCTCGTTCAACACCGTCTCCAAGCTGCTGCTGGACGTTGGCGCGGCCTGCACGGAGTATCAGGACCGCACGCTGCGCGACCTTCACAGCACGGAGGTCCAGTGCGATGAGATTTGGAGCTTCGTCGGCTCCAAGGCCAAGAACGTGCCCGAGGATCGCAAGGACGAGTTCGGTGTCGGTGACGTGTGGTGTTGGGTCGCTATCGACGCGGAGAGCAAGCTCGTCCCGACATGGCTGCTCGGCGAACGCAAGACCGGCGACTGCATCGCGTTCCTAGATGATCTACGCGACCGGCTGCGCTACCGCATCCAGCTCTCAACGGACGCTCACGCGAGCTACAAGGGCGCCGTGGGGCTCGTCTTTGCGGGCGATGTGGATTGGGCGCAGGTCATCAAGGAGTACAAGTCAACGAACGTGGCTCCGGGCCGCTACAGCCCGCCAGCGTGTACCGGGATGCACGTCCGGGCGCAGCTCGGGAACCCGGACCTGTCAAAGACGAGCACCAGCTACCTCGAGCGGCAGAACCTCACCATGAGGATGAACATGCGGCGGTTCACACGCCTGACCAACGCCTTCTCGAAGAAGCTGGAGAACCATGCCGCAGCCGTGGGCGCTGCATTTCATGCACTACAACTTTGGGCGTCCACACAACACGTTGAAGAACCCGTATCCGCGCACTCCGGCGATGGCAGCCGGGATCGCAGACCATGTGTGGACGCCCGCCGAGATCGTCCAGCTCGCCGCTTAGACGACGTGCCCGATCAGCTGCGTCACGCGCACGCCTGCTCGCGTGGCGAACACGTAGCCGTCTGACGTGATGTTCACGAGCCCTGCATGGCGAAGCGCTCGCGCGAGCCCGAGCGCGTCCTTCGCTTCCATTTCGCGGTTGATGTCCTCGACCGACCAGAGCGGCTGGCCTTCCTCGGGATGGGTCAGCAGATAGAGCAGATTCCTCTCTAGCTCGTCCAGCGGGTGTAGGCAGTCCTCGTTAGGGTCCGGGTCAGGCATGGAGCTAGTACCTCCGTGTCTAGGTCCCGGCGTTGAGTTTGCGCTCGCGCCGGGGCCGCTTGGTTATGAGCCAGCGACCCTAGACCTCACACGGACCCGCGCCTAGCTCAAATCCAACCTGATGCACTACCGCACTACGCTCGATAATCTATGTTATGTCAACTAGACGACGAGTATAGCGGCCACGTCGTACTGTGCAACCGCGGCATCTGCCGTCAGGATTGGCACATCGAGAATCATTGCCTGCGCGACCAGCAGACGATCAAAGGGGTCGCCGTGAAGCGGCGGCAGGCCGGCGACCGCGAGCGCGTGTCTGTGCTCGATTGGCACCGTCTTTGCGTCCATCACGCGAAGACGCTCGGGCACGTAACGCGCCGGCAGTTCCGGCAGCGGCAGACGCCCAAGCTCAAACTTGATCGCGATCTCCCACGAGACAACCGCTGATACGAGCAGCTCCGTGTCAGCATCTTCGACCGCTGCCAGATGCACACCAACGCGCTCGGGTTCCGTATGAAGCCAGAGAAAGATGTGCGTGTCGAGCAGCAGCCTCACTGCTCGAATGCAGCGAGCACCGCGGCGGAGAGCGGCGCATCGAAATCCTCGGGAACCACGAAGCGTCCTCGGTCAGTTCCCAGCTGGCGGGCAGCCCGGGCGCCTGCTGGCACGAGGCTTGCGACCGCCTCACCCCGACGCGTTATGAGGACTTCCTCGCCTGCAAGCACGTCATCCAGCAAGCGCGACAAATGGGTCTTGGCTTCATGAACACCAACAGACTTAGTCATATGACTAAGTCTAGCACTGGCGGTGGAGCAAGCGTCAGCCTTGCGGTAGCGCTCCGCCGAGCTCATCGCTCACCGACGCCAGCCGAGCGCTAGATCGCTTGATCTAGGATCATGCCTGACCAGCACCCCATGGAGAGGCAGACGGTGGCAAACACGATCTACACAGCCAAGGCACACGTGACGGGCGGTCGCGCCGAGGGCCACGGTCGCACCAGCGACGGCGCGCTCGAGGTCGATCTGCGCCTCCCCACAGAGATGGGCGGCTCAGGCGGCGGGACCAATCCCGAGCAACTTTTCGCAGTCGGCTACGCCGCCTGCTTCGAGGGCGCCCTCGGTGTCGTTGCGCGGCGGGCGAAGGTCGACCCCGGAGATGTCGCGATCGACTCAGAGGTCGCCCTATCCCCCGACGGTAAAGGCGGCTTTCTGCTGTCCGTCGTGCTCGCGGTGACGCTTCCCGGTGTCTCTGACTCCGAGACGGCAGTCGAGATCGTTCGGGCCGCACACAACGTGTGTCCCTACTCCAACGCGACACGTGGCAACATCGAGGTCGCGCTCAGCGCCAACGGCGCCCCCGTCTCCGAGTAGGTGCGCTCAGCGCCCGAAAGTGCGCAGCAGCTCGTGCGTCCGCCCCGAGAGCGGTCCGATTAGCGTGCGCACCTGCTCCAGGCCGGCGCGCAGCTCGGGATCGCCGACCTCGATCGGGAGCATCGAGTCCTGCAGCGTGGCAAGGCCCAGATCGGCTTCGCCGATCGCCTGAACAGCCGCCTCCAGAAAGCCCTTGACGCCGTGTGAGGGCGCGCCACGGACCGCGGGCTCGAAGCTCTGCCCGGGCAGCTCGTAGCGCTCAGCGAATTCGGACTGCGTGCGACGTGCGCGCCCATAGGCCAGCTGCACGGGCCGGAACAGCTCCTCTTCCAGGCGCTCCGCCGCGTTCTCGTCGAGCAGCTCATACGCCTCCGTCAAGGACGCGAGTGCCGCGCCAAGGGCCTCCGCCGCTTTGACCACCGAGTCGAGAAGCTGTTGGCGGGCGTCGGCGGTCGCGTAGGGCACGCCCGCCAGGTTAGAGCGCGACGGCGCCGCTCACAGGGATGCAATAAATCTCGCTACCAAGAACCCGCTCAAGGTTGCCGGCTCGCAGATGTCGGTGCCGCCAGCTCGACGGCACGAGTGAGCACCGCATCGATCATCGGCTCGGTCAGTCTCCCCGTAAACGTGTTTTGCTGACTTGGGTGGTAGCAGCCGATCAGTGTGTAGGGCTCGCCCGGCAGCTCCGCGCCGTGCGCGAAGCGCGGGCGCGGGCCGCGCCCGCGCTGCCGGCCGCGCGCGAGCATCAGCCGCAGCGCCGCATCCCACGCGAACGCACCTAGGCAGACCACCACCCGCAGCGAGTCGAGCAGTGCGAGCTCCCCGAGGCTCCAGGGCAGGCACTGCTCGCGCTCGCTCGGCGTTGGACGGTTGGCCGGGGGCGCGCAGCGGACCGCCGCCGTAACCCACGCGCCGCTCAAGCACAGCCCGTCATCGCGCGCCGTCGAGGTCGGCTGGCCGGCCATGCCACAGCGCCACATCGCCGCATAGAGGAAGTCCCCCGAGCGGTCGCCCGTGAACATGCGCCCGGTCCGGTTCGCGCCGTGCGCGGCGGGCGCAAGGCCCAGCAGGAGCACGCGCGCATCGGGGTCGCCGAAGCCCGGCACCGGGCGCCCCCAGTACTCCTGATCCGCAAAGGCCGCACGCCGCTCACGCGCCACCTGCTCGCGCCAGGCCACAAGGCGCGGGCAACGCCGGCAGCCGCCGATCTGCTCGGCCAGCGCTCCCAACTCCCCCTCGCGTCGCGATTGCACGGTGCAGTAGTACCATCGGCTGAGGATGCCGATGTGGCTGTGGATCGTGATCTTCGCTGGGCTGATCAAGCTTCCGATCGCCGCGTTGATGCTGTGGATTCCCTTCCGCTACGACGAGTCGATGCGCGCCCCCGACGTCTCGGACTCCTCCGAAGAGGACGGCGGATCGCGCGCGCTGCCAGGCGGCCCACTCGATCCTCACCCGCGGGGCCCGTTGCCGCGTACGCCCCGTCGTGGGCCTCATGGCTCGCCGTCGCCGCCATCTCCCGCGCGGGTGCGCACGAAGCTCGGCGGGCGCCCGGCGCGCATTCCCGGCTGAGGTGGCCTAGCCCGCTCGACCTCCGGCTCTGAGCGTCGAGGCGTCAAGCGTTGGGCGCCCAGCGTTGGAGCGTTCGTGCACCCGCTCAGCGCGTGCGTTTGCGCTGTTTGCGCGCCGCCTTAGCTTTCGCGCGGCGCTTGCGCAACGCGACTGAGGCGTCGCGTCCGGAGCGCGAGTCGGAGAACTCCTCAGCAGTCGCCGGCGCCACGCGGCGCGCGTCGCGCACGATCACGAACGCGATTCCGCTCAGCAGCAGCAGCGCGGCGATCCCCGCGATCAGGATCGTGCGTTTGGAGTTCGTCGTTTCCGTCGTCGAGGTCGTCGCCGTCGTCTGTGTCGGCGTCGTTTCAGGTGCTCCTTCGGTCAGTTGGCTGCCCGCGCCGCTACCTTCAAAGCCGGCGGCAGAAACGCCCGTCGCACGTATGCCCGCGAGCGCGAGCAACGTCACCAGGCACAGTGCGCAGACGCATAGGCGCAGGTACGTGGCTGAGATTGGGCGCGGGCTCGGCACGCGGCGAGCATACCTGCTGCGCGGCCTGCCGATCGCGATTGCTCAATCGCCGGGCGGGCCCCCACGCCCCAGGACGGCAAGCCATAGAATGCCCGGCCATGGCCCCCAAACAACGCCAGGTGCGGATGGAGCAGCGCGGCGGTCTCGAGGCGATTCAGGCCCTCGAGTCGCGCTCTGATGAGGAGCTCGAAGCCGAGACGAAATATAAGGCCGCCGCGATGGCGATCCTCGGCGCGCGCGCCTCCGAGCGCTTCGACGCCGAGGCAGCCCGTGCTTTCTTTCAGCGCGCGATCGCCGCCGCACGCCCGCAGGAGCGGATGCAGATCCGGCGCATGGCCGACGCCTCACTCGCGCTCGCCGAACGTCGTGCCGGCGATCTCAAGAGCGCCGTCGAGCGCCTTGGCCAGACCCCGCCGACCGGCCGCCAGCTGTTCGCGCTACAGGCGATGGGACTGCTCGTCCCCCCCGCCTCCGCCGGCATGCTCGCCCGTACCCGCGGCGTCGTGCTGATCATCGCGCTCATCATCGTGCTGCTCGCCCTCGGCCTCGGCATCGTCGAGCTCGTCTCGCTGCCCTTCGGCGGCATCGGTTTGGCTCCCGGGATCCTGCTCGGCCTGTTCGTCGTAATCGCAGCGCTCGCGATCCTCGCCGCGGTCGGACGGCGCCGGCGCAACCGCGCCAAAGGCGCGGCTGCGACCTGAGCGCACACGCAGCGGCCAGACAGAGACAGCCCCACTAGGCTTGGCGGATGCTCGCAAGACCCGTCTGCCTGATCGTCAACCCAGCCGCGGGCGCAGGCAAGGCAGCGCGTCTCGCGCCCGCTGTCGAGCAGGCGCTGCGAGGCCACGGCCTGACGCTCCGCCGCGAGGACACCCGCGATCTCGGGCACGCTCGCGAGCTCGCGCTGACCGCTGCCAGAGCCGGTGAGATCGTGCTCGCGCTCAGCGGCGATGGCCTGCTCGGCGCAGTCGCTGATGCAGTGCGCGACGTTCCGGGCGCCGTCCTTGGCATCCTCCCCGGCGGCCGCGGCAACGACCTTGCGCGGGTGCTCGGCGCCCCCGAAGACGCGATCGCGGCCTGCACCGCATTTGCCCACGGCGTGCCGCGAGCGATCGATCTCGGCGTCGTGCTGAAGGACACGAGCGACGAGCACGGCCGCGCCTACGTGGGGATTGCCTCGGCGGGTTTTGACAGCGATGCCAACCGCATCGCCAATCAAGCGCCCGCCTGGCTCGGCGGGCAGGTCTATGCCTACGGCGCACTGCGCGCGCTGCTCTCCTGGCGCCCGGCGCGCCTGGAGATCGAGCTGGATCCTCCCGGCGAGCGGCGCAGCTTCAGCGGCTACTCGGTAGCGGTCGCGAACTCCCGCGCGTACGGCGGCGGCATGAATCTCGCGCCCGATGCACTCCTGGACGACGGGCTGCTCGAGATCGTCGTCGTCGAGCGCGTCAGCCGGCTGCGCTTTCTCACGAACCTGCCGAAGGTCTTCGCCGGAACGCACGTGCAGATGCCCAACGTGCACGTCTTCCGTGCCGCCGAGGTCGCGATCAGCGCGGATCGACCGTTCGTGCTCTACGCCGACGGCGACCCGATCGGGGAGCTGCCTCTGCGCGTGCGCGCCCAGCGCGGCGCCGTGCAGATGATTGTGCCGGTCGATGCCGTCGGGGCCCCGTTCGCCGAGCCCCCTCCCCCTTCCGCCGCCTCGAGCGTGCCCGCTCCGGGCTCGCGGGCGCCGGGCGAGGCGTAATGGCGGCGAAGATCGCCTTCAAGCTGGGCCTTGCAAGAGGCGTGGGCGCGCTTTCACGACTGCGCGGAGGAGGCGCCACGAGCGCGCCCGGGAAGATCCTGCTGCGCCTGGAGCCGCAAGCAATCACCACGCTCGGCGCGCGCCTGAAGCGCGGCAGCGTGCTGATCTCGGCGACCAACGGCAAGACGACCACAGCCGCGATGGCCGCCGAGATCTTCGGGCAAGCCGGGATCGCGCTCGTGCACAACCAAGCCGGCGCCAACATGGCGGGAGGCATCGCTACGACATTGCTCAACGCCACCCGGCCGGGCGGCGAGCTCGACGGCGAGCTCGGGATCTTCGAGGTCGATGAGCTGTGGCTCGCCTCGCTCGCCGCCCAGCTGCGCCCGCGCGCGATCGTGCTCGGCAACCTCTTCCGTGACCAGCTCGACCGCTACGGTGAGCTCGACGCGATCGCCGAAAGCTGGGAGCACGTGTTGAGCAGCGGCGCAGCGCGGCTCGTCGCAAACGCCGACGACCCTCTGATCGCCGACCTTGCGCGCGATCGCGACGCCATTTTCTTTGGCGTCGAGGACGACCGTCTCGCGCTCGCCGGAATGGCCCACGCCGCCGACGCCAAGCACTGCCGTCGCTGTGGCGCACCCTACGCCTTCGACGCGATCTATCTCGGCCATCTCGGCCATTACCACTGCCCAAGCTGCGCGCAACAGCGCCCCACACCGAGCGTGACGGCCGGCGAGGTGCGCCTGCAAGGCGTGCGCTCCGCGCGCTTTCTGTTGCGCACGCCGAGCGGCGAAGCGGACGTCGAGCTCGCGCTGCCCGGCCTCTATAACGTCTACAACGCGCTCGCCGCCGCCGCGCTCGCAAGCGCTTTCGAGATCCCCGTCGCGACGATCGCCGATGGCCTTGCGAGCACCCACGCGGCGTTCGGGCGCGCTGAGACCGTCACGCTCACGCTCGCACCGCAGGGCGCCTCGGCCCCGCCCACGCGCGAGCTGCAGATCCTGCTGATCAAGAACCCTGCCGGCACCAACGAGGTCCTACGCACGCTCGCGCTCGAGCCCGGGGAACACGACCTGTTGGGCGTCCTCAACGACCAGATCGCCGACGGGCGCGACGTGTCGTGGATCTGGGACGCCGACTTCGAGCTACTCGCCGGACGCGTCAGGCGCTTCACGTGCAGCGGCTCGCGCGCCGCCGACCTCGCAACACGGCTGAAGTACGCCGGCATCGACCCCGCACGCATCGAGCTGCGCGACGACCTCACGCAGGCCCTGAACGAGGCCGCGCGGGCGCGCCCTGAGCAGGGGACGACGCTCTATGCGCTGCCGACCTACACCGCGATGCTCGCCTTGCGCGAGCTGCTCATCGCGCGCGGAGAGGCGAGCAGCGCGTGGTCCTGAGCGCCGGTCGGCGAGAGCACACGGACGCCCCCACCGCCGAGCGAGCCGTGATCTGGCACGACCTGGAGTGCGGTGCATACCGCGCCGACATGCCGCTCTGGCGCGAGCTCGCGCACGAAGCGCACGAGCAGACCCCGCCCGGCGCGATCCTCGACGTCGGCGCCGGCAGCGGGCGCGTGAGTCTCGAGCTCGCCCGCGCGGGTGCCGAGGTCACAGCGCTCGACATCGACGCCGTCCTGCTTGCCGCGCTCAAGCGCCGCACCGGCGCGCACGCGAGAATCCAGGCTGTCTGCGCCGACGCGCGCGATTTCGAGCTCGAGCGCCGCGACTTCTCGCTCTGCCTCGCGCCGATGCAGACGCTACAGCTACTCGGCGGCGCCGCTGGGCGCGCCGCGTTCTTTCGGCGTGTGCGCGCCCACCTACGGCCCGGCGGTGTGCTCGCCTGCGCGATCGTCACCGAGCTCGAGTCCTTTGACTGCACCCGCTCGGGCGCCGGTCCCGCACCCGAGAGCGTCCGCATCGACGGCGTCCTCTACGTGAGCCGTGCCGTGCGCGTGCAGCTCACGCGCGAGCTCGTGCGCATCGAGCGCGAGCGCAGCGTAGTTGCCGCCGAGGCAGGTGAGTCGTCACGCGAGCCAGCCGCAGAGCGCAACGTGATCGAGCTCGACCGCGTCAGCGTCGCACGCTTGCACCGTGAGGGCCGCGCCGCCGGGCTGCAACCGGCTGCCACGCGAACGATCGCCGCCACCGACGAGCACGTCGGCAGCCTGGTGGTGATGTTCGATGCCTGAGCCCCGCGCCCCCACCCTGCGCGTCTGCGCGCTCTATCCGGACCTGATGAACATCTACGCCGACCGCGGCAACCTGCTCGTGCTCGAGCGGCGCTGCAGCTGGCGGGGAATCGGCTTTGAGCTCGCCGCCAGCGGCCTCGGCGAGCCGCTCGACGGCGATCGCCACGACCTTTACTACATCGGTGGCGGCCAGGACCGCGATCAGCGGCTGTGCGCAGCGGATCTGATCGAGCATAAGCGCGCCGGCCTGCGACGGGCCGCCGAGCGCGATGCGCTCGTGCTAGGCGTCTGCGGCGGTTATCAGCTACTCGGGCACTCCTACAGCCTGGGCGGCGAGGAGATCGAAGGCGTCGGGCTCCTCGACGTGCACACCGTGCGCGAGGACGGCCCGCGTCTGATCGGCAACGTCGCGATCGAGGTCTCACTTGACGACGGCGGCGAGCCTCGCGTGCTCGCGGGCTTTGAGAACCACGGCGGGCGTACCTACCTGGGTGCCGGACAGGCGGCGCTCGGGCGCGTGCTGCACGGCCACGGCAACGACGGTCGCAGCGGCGTTGAGGGTGCCCGCTGCGAGCAACACGATCGGCACCTACCTGCACGGCCCGCTGCTGCCCAAGAACGTGTGGTTCGCCGACTGGCTGATCGCACGCGCGCTCGGCCCCGGCGCCGCGCCGCTCGCGGCGCTCGACGACGAGCTCGAGCGCCAGACTCATCTCAGCGCCCGCCGCGCCGCCGGCGCTTGAGCTCAGGCGGAGCTCGCAAACTGCGGTTTGGCGGCTTCGGGCCCTCGCGCAGGCTCATAGGATCGCCGCCTGGAGCTTTCCGAGTACCAGCGCCTCTCGCGTCGCACCGCGCAGTACCCGCGCGAGGCGTGGCTCGCCTATCCCGCGCTTGGTCTCGCAGGCGAGGCCGGCGAGGTCGCCGAGCACGCCAAGAAGACGATCCGCGATGACGGCGGCGCAATCAGCGAGGAGCGCCGCGCCGCGATGTCCACGGAGCTCGGAGACGTCCTCTGGTACGTCGCGCAGCTGGCAAGCGAGCTCGATCTGAACCTCGATGAGATCGCGCAGGCGAACCTCGACAAGCTCCTCTCCCGCCAGCGCCGCGGCGTGCTCTCCGGCAGCGGCGACGAGCGCTAACAAGCAGGCTCTCAGGCGACGGCGAAGCGTGCGAAGCGCTGGGCGAGGCGCTCGGGCACCAGGGCGCGTACGCGCACGCCCTCCGCGGTGTCCTCGCGCGTGACATCGCCTGCGACCTCGTGCAGCTCCGCGAGGCTTCCTCCGTCGGCGTAGGGCACGAGCAGCTCCATGCGGCGCAGCATGTGCGCCAGCTCGCGCTCGATGCGCGCGCCGAGCTCCTCCAGGCCCGCGCCGCTGACGCCGCTGACGAGCACAGCCTCGGGGTGGCGCAAGCGCAGCTCCTCGCGCGCCTGCGGCTTTAGCAAGTCGACCTTGTTGAGCACCAGCACGCGCGGTTGCTCACCGGCGCCGATCTCCTCGAGCGTCTGCTCGACCGCGTGCTGCATGACCTCTGCCTGCGCCTCCGGCGCGGAGGCGTCGAGCACGTGCAGCAGTAGCTCCGCGCGGCGCGTCTCCTCGAGCGTGGCGGCGAAAGCTTCGACGAGCTGGTGTGGGAGCTTGGCGATGAAGCCAACCGTGTCGGTCAGCAGGTGCGGCCTGCCGCTGAGACGCAGCGTGCGCGTCGTCGGGTCGAGCGTGTGAAACAGGCGATCGCGCACGCCGACCTCCGCGCCGGTCATCGCGTTCAGGAGCGTCGACTTGCCCGCGTTCGTGTAGCCCACCAACGCGATCGTCGGGAGCGCCGCGCGCTCGCGCTCGGCGCGTTGCACCGCGCGCGTGCCCTTCACGTGCTCCAGGCGCCGCTTGAGCGCCGCGATGCGGTCGCGTGCGAGACGGCGGTCGGTCTCGATCTGCGTCTCGCCGGGGCCCCTCGTGCCGATACCGCCGCCGAGTCGCTCGAGGTGGCTCCACAGGCCGCGCATACGCGCGAGGTTGTATTCGAGTTGCGCCAGCTCGACTTGGAGCTTGCCCGCGGCGCTGCCCGCGTGCGCCGCGAAGATGTCGAGGATCACGGTCGTGCGATCGACGACCGGCAGGCCGAGCGCCTCCTCCAGATTGCGCTCCTGGCGCGCACTCAGCTCATCGTCACAGGCAATCAGGTTCGCGTCGCAGGCCTTCGCCTGAGCCTTTGCCTCAGCGACCTTGCCGGGCCCGAGGTAGGTGTTCGGGTGCGGCAGCTCGCGCCGCTGAATCATCTCGCCAACGACACCCACGCCGGCTGTGCGCAACAGCTCGCCGAGCTCCTCGAGGTTCTCATCCTCACTCGGCAGCGCCGCGATGCAGAATGCACGCTGACGCGCGCGCTGGGTCGGCTCGGTGCCGTTGCGGGACCCCTCGCCCCCGTGTGCGCTGCGGCCGTCACGGCCGTTGTGGCTCCAGTCCATCCATCTTTCAGTCTAGGACCTCCCCTGACGGCACCGGCCACGGCGACCGGCGCCCCAGACGATGTGGGAACCGACGCGCGAGCGTGTCTCCCAAAATCGTCAACCCCCGAGCGCGCCCAGCCGCTGCACCGCCTCCAGCAGCCGGTCATCGGGAGTCGTCAACGCGATCCGGAACCAGCCCTCGCCGGCCGGACCGTAGATCGCGCCGGGTGAGAGCACCACGCCGGCCTGCTCGAGCACGTGCTCGCAGTAGGCCGCCGAGCTCGCAAAGCCCTCGGGCACAGGCGCCCACACGTAGATCGTGCTGCGCGGCGGCTTGACGTCCACGCCGATCTTCTTCAGCGCATCGCAGACGAGATCGCGACGGCGCTTGTAGAGTGCGTTCATCGCGGCCACGTCCGCGTCGGAGTCCGGCGAGAGCGCCGCCACGCCCGCCAGCTGCACCGCCTCGAACAGCCCCGAGTCGATGTTCGTCTTCAAGCGCCAATACGTCTCCAGCGCCTCGGCGTTTCCGACTAGGACCGCGCAGCGCCAACCCGTCATGTTGTAGCCCTTCGACAGCGAGAAGACCTCGATCCCGACCTCCTTCGCGCCCGGCGTCGCCAGGAACGACGGCGCGCGATAACCGTCGAAGGTGATCTCCGAGTAGGCGTTGTCGTGCACCACGAGAATCTCGTGCTCCTGCGCGAACTCCACGACGCGCGCGAAGAAGCCATCCGGCACGACGGCTCCGGTCGGATTGTTGGGGTAGTTGAGGTACATCAGCTTCGTGCGCTTCAGCACCTCCGCGTCGATCGCCTCGAGATTGGGCGTGAAGCCGCGCTCGGGCTCCAGCGCCATCAGCACCGGCTCCGCGCCCGCCAGCCACGGGCCGCCCGTGTAGACCGGATAACCGGGGTCTGCCGCCAGCGCGTAGTCGCCGGGATCCAGAAAGGCGAGGTTGAGGTTGAAGATCGCCTCCTTCGCGCCGATTCCCGGAATGATCTCGCGCTCGGGGTCGAGCTTGACGTCGAAGCGCCGCTCGTAGAAGTCGCGCACCGCGCCGCGGAAGTCCGCGCGACCGCGGTTCGACGGGTACTGGTGCGTGCCGGGCTCGCTGACCGCCTCCTGCATCGCCTCCACGATCAGCGCCGGCGTCGGACGGTCGGGGTCGCCGATCCCCAGGCTGATCACATCCACGCCCGCCTCCCGCTTCGCGGCGATCTTGCGCTCCAGCTGGGCGAAGGCATACGGCGGGATGCGCTCCAGGCGCTTACTCGGTCTCATGCAGCTCCTTTTCGAACTCCTCGCTGAGGCGACCCGCGAACACGGGTCGCGCCCAGCCTGTCAGGTTGACCTCCAACTCCTCCCCCACCTCGACCTCCAGCTCGCCACCGTCGAGCAGCACCGCGATCCGACGCGGACGCAGCGACGGCTCGTGTTCGAGCGCGTAGGCCACCGCAGCGCCCGTCGCGCCCGTACCCGAGGAGAGCGTCTCGCCGACGCCGCGCTCGAAGATCCGTGCGCGGATGCGCGCCGGTTTGCTTTCGTCCCCGGCCTTCAACTGCGTGTACCAGGACACGTTCGTGCGGTTCGGGAATTGCTCGTTCGATTCAATCGCCGGGCCGATCGCCGGGAGATCGAACGACTCGAGCTCATGCTCATCGCTTGCGTGGATCGCGCACTGGGGGTTGCCGATCGAGACGTGACGAAAGGCCCACTCGCGCTCGCCCGAGCGCACGCACCCGCGACCGTCCGCGCTGCCTGAGGGGAAGTCCTTTGAAGTCAGGCTCGCACGGCCCATGTCCACTCGGCACGTATCCGTCCCGGTGATCTGCGGACGGATCTCCCCTGCGGCGGTGCCGATCGCGAAGCTGTCCTCTTCGGTCCAGCCGCGCCGGCGCAGATAGAGGATCGCCTCGCGCGCGCCGTTGCCCGACAGCTCCGCCTCCGAGCCGTCCGGGTTGAAGATGCGCAGCTCCGCGACGTGCTGCGGATCGCGCGGGCGCGAGAGCAAAAGCACGCCATCGGCAAACACCCCGAAGTGCCCCTCGCAAAGGCGACGGATGCGCGCGGGCGTGAGCTCGAAGCTGAGCTCGTCGTGCTCGAGGATCAGGTAGTCGTTCCCGAGCGCCTGCCACTTCTCGAATCTAAGCGTGCCCTCCATCAGGCGGCGGAGTCTAGGATCTCGCGCGCGATCGCAGTCGGCTCGCGGCCCGTCACGTCGATCGTCTGTACCCCCGCGAGCTTGCGCATCCACGTCATCTGGCGCTTTGCGTAGTTGCGCGTGCGACGCTTCATGCGCTCCTGCTCGCCGGCCAGAAGCTCCTCGAAACCGAGCGCCTTGCGCGCCGTCTCCGAGGCCCCCGCCGCGTGCGCGCTGCGCACCTCCTGCGCGGCGCCGTCGGCGATCATTGCCTCCACACGCCGGTCGATCGCCTCATACAGCGCTGCGCGCTCCATCGTCAGCCCCGCCAGCAGCGTGGAATGACGCAGCTCCTCGCTCCACAACTGCGACGGGCCCTCTGGCGGCTCGAGCTCGCCCAGGTCAAACAGCTCGAGCGCACGCACGATGCGGCGGCGGTCGTTGGGCTCGATCTCCTGCGCCGCCCAAGGCGCGCGCCGGTCAAGCTCCCCGTGTAGCGCCGGCGCGCCACGTAGCGCAAGGGCCGCCTCCCAGCGCTCGCGCACCCCCTCCGGAGGGGGCGGGCGCAGGTCGAGCTCGCACAGCGCCGCGCGCAGGTACAGGCCCGTGCCGCCGACCACGATCGGGCGACGTCCAGCGGCGAGCAGCGCGTCGATCTCCGCGTGCGCGAGCTCTGAGTACTGCCCCACGCTGAACGTCGCATCGAGCGGCAGGAAGGAGAGCAGGCGATGCTCGAGCCGGCGCTGCTCCGCGGCCGTGGCGACGCCCGTGAGCGTCTCAAGGCCCGCATAGACCTGTAGCGCGTCCGCCGAGACCGCCACGGGATCCTCGCCGCGCTCACGCAGCAGCGAGGCCAGCGCGACCGCGACTGCAGTCTTGCCGACGCCCGTCGGGCCGAACAACGCGATGATCTGCATCCGGGTAGGGTCACAGCTCATGCAGATCTCTGGCTCCACCGTGCTGTTGACCGGCGCCACCGGGGGCATCGGGCACGCGATCGCCCGCGCACTCGGCGCGCGCGGCGCGAAGCTGATCCTGACCGGTCGCCGCAGCGAGGTGCTCGAGCCGCTGGCTACCGAGTTGGGCGCCCGCGCGCTGTCCGTTGATTTGAGCGCGCGCCCTGAGCTACAACGCCTCATCGGCGAGGCCGGCGACGTCGACATCCTGATCGCCAACGCCGCGTTGCCCGCAGCCGGCACCCTGGACTCCTTCTCCGTCGAGGAGATCGACCGCGCGATCGAGGTCAACCTGCGCGCCCCGATTGTCCTCACCCACGCGCTCGCCCCCGCGATGGTCGCCCGCGGCCGCGGGCAGATCGTGTTCATCTCCTCGCTCTCCGGAAAGACAACCACTCCCAGGACCTCGCTCTACAACGCCTCCAAGTTCGGGCTGCGCGGCTTCTCCGGTGCGCTGCGCGCGGATCTGCGCGCCAGCGGCGTCGGCGTCTCGGCCGTCTTCCCCGGCTTTATAAGCGACGCCGGCATGTTCGCCGAGGCCGGTGTCAAGCTGCCCACCGGCGTCGGCACGAAGACGCCCGAGGACGTCGCCAATGCCGTCGTCAAGGCGATCGAGCGTAACCGCGGCGAGATCGACGTGGCTCCCCTCTCGCTGCGCGCCGGCACCGCCTTCGCCGGCATCGCACCGGAGCTCGCCGCCACCGTCGCGCGCCGGATCGGCTCCGAGGAGATCTCCCGTCAGATGGAGGCCGGACAGCGCACCAAGCGCTAGATGATTAGAACAGCGTCTGCTGTCGCGGTGCCGGCGTTACCGGCGGGCCTTCGTGACCAACCGGCAGCGCGTCCTTTCCTCGTGCGCCGTCGCGGTCGCCCATCGATCTGAAGCTGCCGGGCCCCTCGCCACGGCGCACCATCCGCGCGAGGCGACGGCGTTCCTCAGTGGGCGCGTAGGCGCCATGCCGGTAGAGCTCACGGTAGCGCGGCAGGAGATCCGGCCGCACCGCCTCAAGCCACGCCATGAAGATCTCACGCACGCCCTTGCGCAGATGCAGCGCGACCCCGCCGATGCTCGTCGCGCCCGCCGCGGTCGCCTCTTGTAGCAGCCGCTCGACTTGGCGCGATGAGTCGTTGATCCCCGGCATCGGATAGGCGTTATATAGGGCGTAGTTTGAAGCTCCCGCTTGGGCCGGATTATCAGCTCGATATCGGCATCAGTAAGCCAAACTCGCGTGATTGAAGGGTGTGGTCAGCCTGGCAATGACGGCCGTCGGCGCGGCCGTCGCCCTTACGGTGGCGAAGCGAGAGTCCGACGGCGCTCCGAGCCTCGCTCCGGGCACCGCCGCCGATGCCGGGATCCCGTCCTACGACGCGTGCCGCTGCTCCCCCTCATCGACCCACCGAAGTGGCGAATTGGGTCCAGTTGAAAACGTTGTTCCTACTACCGGGTGATGCTGGGTCTGGACCTGTGCCGGCGGCCGGCCCCGAGGACACTCAAGCTGGAAGGGCAAGCCGTGGCGTCGCCGAAAGAATCCCTGTGTCCCGGTTGGCGACAGGTGCGGCTCGACTTCGCGAGACGGCGCGATGGCTGATTCTCATGGCAGACCGACTCGAGTCAGGCCAAGCGCAACGCCACGAATTCGACCCGTTCATCGCCGAGCTCAAAGCGGTCCAGCAGGATTGCTTCGGACGCCGACCCAAAGCCCAACCCGGTCAGGGTGCCAAGGCAAGAATCCTCGCCTACCTGCAGCAGCACGTCGGGGAAGACGTCCGCGGTGAGGACCTGGCAGCGATGAGCGGCATCCAGGAGTGGGCTCGACGGGTACGCGAACTCCGCCTCCGCGACGGCTACGACATCGTCGAGACCGGGAACAGCACCTACCGGCTGGAACGCCTGGAGCCGGACGCTGCGCGCGCCGAACGCCGGCTCCGAGGCAACTCGTCGCGGCCGATGGGCGACCGATGACCCCGGGTACCCCGACCGCGATGCGCATGGGCCAGGTGTTCCGAGACGGCCGGCCCAAGGCGCACCTCCCTGTCGATGTCGGCGAGCACGTGAACCTTTATGCGGCCACTCATCTGACAGGCGCCCGGCTCATTCCGTTCGAGTCCGGCATCAATCCGATCGCGCGGGTGAAGGCACCCGAGGGGCCTCGTGTTCCGGCGATCCTCGTGGCGTCCAGCCCGCACAAGGTGGGCTTGCGCGAGACGCCGTGGCAGGACCGGTTCGACGTCGACAACGGACGGATCCGCTACTACGGCGACAACCGAACGCCGGGTCGGGACCCCGCCACGACGCCCGGCAACAAGGCATTGCTTGCCGCATGGGCGCGGCATGCACAGAACGATCCGGCTGAGCGAAGCGGCAGCGTTCCACTCTTGTTCTTTCGCCGCGTGCCCTATGCGGGGCGGGCGAAGGGCTTCGCCCGATTCGAAGGCGCGGGTATCGTGACCGGAGTCGAGCTGGTCGCGCAGTACAGCGCACGCGCGGCGGGAACTTTTGCGAACTTCGCATTTGACTTCCTCGTCTTCGATGTCTCACGGGAGGCCGAGACCGTCGACTGGCGCTGGATCAACCATCGCCGTGAACCCGAGCGTGGACTCCCGGCGACTTTGGAGCATGCGCCCTACTCGTGGAAGCGATGGATCGCGGCAGGTATGTCGGCGGCCGACATCGTGAGGAGGCGGGTATCGCGGCTACTCATCGAGGACAAGTCGGCCCAGCTGCCACAGCCAACCTCACCCGAGGCCAGGATCCTCGGTCAAATCTATGACTTCTTCAGGCAGGGCAAACATCACCGATTCGAGGCTCTGGCGCAGACGGTCGCTCAGCGCGTGATCGCGCCTGGATCCGACGGCTACGTGATGGGCGGGCTGACCCGGGCGACAGCCGACCAGGGGATTGATTTCATCGGGCGCCTTGACGTAGGAAGCGGGTTCGGCAAGGCGAAGCTCGTAGTCCTGGGGCAAGCGAAGTGCGAGAAACCGTCCGGAGGCACCAACGCGAACGACATCGCGCGGACCGTGGCGCGTTTGCGTCGAGGATGGCTCGGCGTGTACGTGACGACGAGCTTCTTCACGCCGAATGCTCAGCGGGAGGTGATCGAGGACCGCTACCCGATCGTCCTGATCGGAGGACTGCGTCTTGCCGAAGAGGTTCGGGCGATGCTCATCGAGCGCGGCGCGGACGGAACCGATGCTCTCGCCGAATTGCTACGCGAAGTTGACGCATCCTACGCGCCCGCGATCGCGCCCAGAGATCCCGAGGAGCTCCTTTTGCAGTAAAGCCACCGAGCCACGATCTAGTCGCTCCAGTCCTTGAGTACGTCCGAGGCGATCAGATGGTCGAAGCGCGACGCGATCGCTTGGGCTTGCGGGCCACGCACCCGGAGGCCCAGCTCAAGGTTGGCGTGGAGCCCGTGCGCGGTGAGGTTCGCCGAGGTCACGAGCGCCTCGAGGCGGTCGATGACCAGCGCCTTGGCGTGGAGCTTTGTGTACGGAAAGCCGGCCGACGGATCCCAGGTAAACAGCCGCGGCTTGATGGCGGCCGGATCCCACGCCGCAAGGAGATTCGCCCTGTTTTGCTCTTCCTCGTCGCGGTGAAGAATGAACGTCACCAGCGCCCGCTTCCGGGACGCGTTGCCGAGCAGCTCGATGATTTTTGTCATGGCGGACCCGTGCTCCGCGGTGAGCCTGTACCCGACGATGAGGATCTCCCCCGCCTCGCGCACGCCCTTCAGCATCTCCTCGATTACAACCGCCGTAGGCCTGACCAGAGGGCCTTTCGCCTCAGGCCCCGTCCACACAATCTCGATCTCGGGCCGATCCAGGCGCTCGGCCCGGCGCAGACCGAGCGCAACACGTAAGGCAAGCGCGGCATCCGCTCCGTCGACCCTGTCGGCCAGCTCGCCGAATGCTTCGGCACAGCGGCGGGCGGTTCGAGAGTCGACCCCGCGCAACGCGGAGATGCCGACGGCAGAGCTGCTCGTCGTCACCTTGCCGTCGTCGAGCCCGTCCGCTATGGCGCTTATCGGCTCGCTCGGGCTGCCGATCACCAGCCGGGCGAGAATGTCATGGGTGGATGGCGGTTCGTGACTCACGTAGGCTCGGGACCAGCGTCGCGCGATCGAGGTGACGATTTCCGGCCTCGCACGCAGTCTCTGCGATCAACAAGCAGGCGTGGCATGCGGCGCCGTTCAGCTGCCCGGAACCTGCCGGCTCCTGTCCTGCACAAAACGGGTCGCCGGCGCAAAAGCGGGCGTCGTCGAGTGCGCGCCGAATCAGCGGGCCGAGGTCCTCGGGCCGACCCATCTCGACGAGGCCGCCGAGCGAGCCGTCGGAGTCGGAGGTGGCGGTGTACACCAGCACGCCGGCCATCGGGGCCGACTCGTCGCTGGAGCTGTAGATCCGCTCGCGCAGTGACGTTGAGGAGTATCCGCAGTCGAGCGCAAGCTGGCGGATAACGGCGTGTGCGAGGCTGTGCAGCAGCAAATAGCGGGCAGGCACCGAAACCGACACATCGAGGTCCCGGGCTTCGTTCCATTCCCGCTGCGCGCCCTCGTGCATCCCGGCCGCCTTTTGGACGGCGTCGCGAGATTCCCAATCGCGCACGATCTCCTCGCGGAGTTGCAGGAAGATTCCCTCGCCTCGAAACTCTACGCCGGGGTACCAAGACTGTGATGATCCCCGCATCACGGGAGCCATTCCTCCCTGTAGGGCCTCGACTTCGCCGAGGTCCCCGACATCGGCGATCGGGTCGATTCGCGCAAAACCGCGGAGCGCACGGACCTCTCGCAATCGCTCGAGGAGAACGACACGCTCGATGAAACCCTCTGCTTCTTGAGCGACCGATACCGAACGGGCCTGAAACTGTGCTTTCTCGTCGATAGCCCCCGGCTCGGCTTGGAATGCGCGCCACTCTTCTGCGCGGAGATCCGGCTGTGTCCCCTCCTCACCATCGCGGCGAACGCACAGGGCAGCCCAAAGCTGCTCCGGCCGGAATGTCTCAAGCTCGGGGACGCTGTTGTATTTCAGCCAGCCTTCCATGTCCTCGACCGAGATGAGCTTGTCCATTTGGTCCACGTAGGGACCGAGAGCCGTCTGTAGCGGGTCAGACCAAGGCGGGATGGACAACGCCGACTCGATAACGGGAAAGTATGCGTTTGAGGCACCGCGGAGCAGCACTCTCGGTCGTTCCGTGCACGGCACGGGGTCGACGTCTCCGAGCCACGGCCGCTCACCCCCGCACACGGGCAAGCGCCGGCGCCCCGCCTGGCCGAAGGCCTGACCGAGATTCTTCGAAACTTTGTGCCGGTCACACTTGATCCAAAGATCGGTAATCGCGCCGGTCTGTCCTGAGTCGTCGAGGCGCAGATCTGCGTCGCAGTGCACATCGGGTCCGTGTGAGTAGGCGTGCCAGGGAAAGTCGGCGAGATGACCTCTCGAGCAGGCGACCATAAAACGTGCGGGGTAAGCCACGGCATGGCCGTCTCCGCGGCAGTCGGGCGCGTTGCAACGGTACTCGGGTTCGGATCGGTGCGGCTCGAATGAGAACCTCTCGTGCAGTGCGAGCCGATGGCATCGAGGGCAGACGAGGAAGCGCGGGAAAATCGTTGCCGGAATGCCGCCCGACTCGGCCTTGCGATTGAAGTAAGGGGGGCTGCGAAACGTCGCTACGTGGAGGCGTCGGGCGAGCCGCGGCTCATCGACGCGGCCGCACTGCTTGAGCTCCCAATCGCTCGCGGAGCTGACGACCATCGAAAGCTTGGGCAGGTCGATGAGCGCGCCCGGCCCGTGCTGCGTGACCGCCTGGCTCGGGCGGAGTTTCCCGGCTTGTACTGCGGCCATCAGCTCGGCGCGCCGTCCCGCAACACGACTGCGATCTCAGGCTCAACCTCACGCAATGAGCCCGCGACAGGCCAAATGCCTCGTCCGCCGTCTTGCTCGAGGTGCCTCAGCAGGATCACTCGGGGGTCGCCCACCTTCAAGCCTCTTCCCGCGTACACCAGGTCCTCATCATGCGCCGCGCTGCGTGCCCACTCGGCGATCAGGTTTGCGAGCTGCTGTTCGGTTTCTGCAGCTACGTCGTCGCGACCGGTCACGAGCTTGGCGCGATCGACGAGCTCCTTGACGATGCGCTGCACCGACGGGCTGTCCGTGTCGAACCCGTCCGCGGAGGATTCCGCCGCCATCGACGGGTCGTCCATCCGGACGTACGAGGTGAGAACCCCCCGGAGGGCTCTGTCGCGTGCGCGCGCCGAGAACGGCGTGACGCTGGTCGCCTCGACGTGTCGGTAGAACGTTTCGTGGTAATTGCGAAAGCGCTCGTAGTGCGAGGTATCTCGCGGTCTGGACCAGTTGTACACCTCGATCACGAGGCCGGGGTGAAGCCGTCCGACTCGACTCGTCGCCTGAATGTACTCGGCGCTGGTCTTCGGCTGGGCACTGACGACCATCAGTCCGAGGCGGTCTATATCGACGCCGACCGAGATCATGTTGGAGGCCAGCAGCACATCGACGGGATATTCGCCGGACTCTATGTCGAGGAAGGTACGGTCAAGGCGCTTGAGGATCGCCGGGATCTGCGAGCTCTGTCTACGACTCGTCAGCTCCTCGTGCTCGAAGATGGTGCGACCCGGCCCGAAGCCGCGCTTCTGCAGCACGCGAAGCCTTGCCGGAACGTCGTCTTCGACGAGTCGGATCGCGCCACCGAGCTCCCGCAGAGAGTTGAAGTACCCGACGAGCGTCATGTAGGAGTCGGTCTCCGGGTCGGGGTGCGCTTCATATTCGCGGAGAGCGCGACTCAGCAGCACAGCGTAAACGCGGACCAGGGCCGTCTTGACGGACTTGCCGGGCGCATAGACGCCGACATAGAGGCGGCCCGGACGGTCATTTGACGAGGTCTCGCGTGCGAAGAACGAGTCCTCGGCGGTAAGACCGAGCGGAGGGAACACGGCCGAGTCACGAGCGAACAGTCCCTCGATCTGACGGTTTGCTCGACGGATCGTGGCCGTCGAGGCGATGATCTTGGGGCGGACGCGCTTTCCGTCGTGCTCTCGTCCGCAGAGCCCCTCGACAACCGTCTCATAGATCCCGACGAGCGTGCCGAGCGGGCCCGAGATCAGGTGGAGCTCGTCCTGGATGATCAGGTCGGGCGGCGCGAGCGGCTTTTCTACCGCCGCGACGGTAACGGCCGGAAACCCGCGTGTTTCGTTGTGAGAGTTCGGGTGCTTCTCGCCGGTGCTCAGGAACCCGTGTCGCGGGCACCGTCGGAGGACGCGCCCGTAAAGCGACTGGATCCGTCCATTCCACGCCATCTGGGCGAACTTGTCGACAGTCGCCAACAGCAGCGACGGCGGGTTTCGGTAGATCTCCTCGTCGACGACAAGCGCCGGGAGTCCGAGCTCGCTGTGCGACGCAGAAAACTCGCATGCGTGGTTGGGGCACTTGACGAGCGTACGCTCAAGTTCATCGTCTGAGACGTAGTCGTTCGGCGCGATGTCGGTACCACACCAGGGGCAGAAGAGAATCTGGTAGGGCGAGCTTGTGTAAACGCCTGTGCCTCGCTTGAGCGTCTCGAGCGCGTCCTTTGCGTCCACGTAGTTGTTTGGTGTCGCGGACTGCCCGACCCAAAGGCCGATCGTGAACCGCTCCTTGCCCCAAAGCTCGGGGGCGCGGGTCCGCAAGTTCTCACAAGCGCAGAGCAGGGTTAGAGCCCGGCCGAACTGCTGAATCGTCAGCAGCCGCAGCGTATACCGCATCAAGACGGCCGTGCCGGTCGAGTAGTCGTAGGAGCCGTCGTCTCCGTGAAGACGTCGGTACGCGAGCGTGAAAGCGGTAAGTCCGAGGTAAGCCTCGGTCTTGCCTCCGCCGGTCGGAAACCACAGCAGGTCGGCGATCTCGCGGTCGTCGTCGGAGGGGTCGATGAGACCGGGTAGGCAAAGCAGCATGAAGCCGATCTGAAACGGGCGCCATTCCGCTGAAATTTGCGCGGGCGGCGGCTCGCCTCTTCGTGTGTGCAGCACTCGTTCGGTGCGGCGGCGTTGTTCGGCCATTGCCGCATTGGCAAATCGAAATGCCCGGAGCGCGTGCGGATCACTTGCGAGCGCTGTGACGCCGGCGCGCATGCGGTTCAGCGACCGACGTGCGAGCTGCATGTGGTCGGCGGCAACCGGGGCGTCGAGCGAGGACAATTCGGCCAGCTCTGCTTCGCGTCGCTCGATCCAGGTCTCGTAGGCATCGAGCATCGGCGCTATGAGCGTCTTGAGCTCCGGGCCGTCGCAGTCGGCAAGCGTGTCCATGTGAAGCGCCGGAGCGTTTTCGGCTCCCGTTGGCGCCACGATGCGTACGGTCACGTCGGGGATCGTTTCGGTCCAGACGGATTCGGCCCGGCTTTCGTCCTCGCCGGTTTTCCAGTTTGCCGCGATACCGTGGCCCGTCCCGAACTCGCGGCGATTACGATAGATCAGGTCCGCGGATGCGATGTCGGGGTCGGGATCTGCGTGTTGGCGAAGGCGGCTTCGCGGCAGGAAGGGCGCACCGGTACCGTGCAACGTCAACTTGGGCTGGTAGAGCCACAGCTCGTCGGATGGGCGTTTGCCCTCGGGCGCTTCGCGGCTGTTGAGCAGGAAGATCGAGATCACGAGGGCATCGCCGAGTCGTCGAGCTGTCCATTCCAGCCAAACGCCGTCCGCCAGCTCTTTCGACTCGGCTTTGTCGGTCGGGGTCGCCGGGATCAGCGTCTCCTTTTCGATCGGCGTTCGAACCCAGTCGAACTGCGTGCGTCCCCGACGCGGGGCGTCGGGGTCGTCCTCGCGATCGATCGCCGTCGTCTCCGTGGGATCTTCGCTTCGCTCGACCTTGCCGTATTCGCCCCACGACGCGATTACCTCGATTGCGCCGACCGCTTCGTCGACTACGCACGAGATGCCTATCGAGGAGGGGTCGAGTGACGCCGAGGCTCTCGCGGGTTCCTCCGCGCCGCCGTCGTCGGGTTGCTCGGCGTCCATCGACTCGTCCTCGACGGGATCGACTTCGTGCCGCGCGGGGCAAGCATTCCGACGAGATATCGGGTGCCGGGTGGCTGGCTCAGCACCTCGTCGGGGCCGCCGGGACCCAGCAGCTCGTGCCGGAGTGCCCCCAGGAGCCGGTCTCGAGGCCGCACGCCGTCGAACTCCTCACCGGCGGGCGCGGTGGGCCCGCCGGCTTCGGGATCACTCATTGCGCTGTGCCTGCTTGGGCGAACTCAGGGGGCTGTGGCGTCGTTTGCTCGCCGGGTATCTCGAGCTCGATCCGGGCAAGGTTCAGAAGCGAGTACTCGCCCGTCGGCACCGTCTGCCTTGAGAGTACAGCCAGTGCGCGTTCCAGATCGCTGCGAATCATCCCGAGCTCGGCTTGCGCCCGCGTCAGATTCGCCTGCCAGAGCGGAATCGCTTGCCGACGCGGGCCGTCGTCGGACTCCTCCAAGCGGGCCAGGGTGGCACAGCAGGCGTCGATCCGGTCCTGGGCGCCTCTGGCACGCGCTTCGTAGAGGGCGTGCGTGCGCGCCCGTTGTGTCTTCGAGCCCGGCGGCCGCTTCGCGTTGCGCCTCGGCGAGCTCCTCGTCGTGGCGTTTTTTCACGAACGCTTGAGCGCGGGCGTGTGCGTCCTCGAGTTTCTCGAGCGGAGGGTTTCCCTTAACGTCCTCGGGCGCGAACGCACGCGAGGACTTCAGCAGCTTCATCCCGGCGTCGTAGTCCGCGTCCGAGCCGTCCGGAACGAAGACAGGCAGAACGAAGCGGCGCGAGGAGAGTCCCCCCACGGTCAAGATCCAATTGAACAACCATCCCGGGGATCCGATTCCCAGCTCGGCTCCGTCCACCCGCCGGACGGCGGCCGACCCGTCGAGATGCTGATCGAGCGTTCGCCGAACGAGTGCGTCGATAATCGGATGCCCGAACCCGAGGTACTCGACCAGCTCCGAGTCCGGGTTGACGTGCGGATCGAAGCACACGCGGCGCGCCTCCTGCCCGGCGACGAGCTCCGGGTGCTCGAGCGTGAAAGGCACATGAAAGTAGATGCGACGCTCGCCGTTTTCCTCCCGCGGGCCGATGTAGGTGTTGGCGGACTTGAGCAGGGCGATCTCGAACTTTTCAAACTCGTCCTGCGAGATCGGCGATTGCGTGCCCGCCGCCGTGGCCACGATCTCCGCGACGAAGCTCTTGGCATCCATGATGAAGTCGGCAGCGAGCTTTTCTGCTTGGCGTGCCCGCTCGACATCCTGCTCAAGCCGCAGCCCGATCCGGTCGATCGCCGCATCCCGCTCATGTGCCGCCAGCTTCACGGCGGTTCGAATGTCCGCCTCTGCGTCTCCCAGAATGGGGTCGAGGCCCCCCACGGTATCCTCGAAGATGTTGATGCGCCGCTCGAGCACTTCGAGGATACGTCCCTCGATCGTACCCCTCACATGGAAGTTGAAGATAACAACCGGATGCTCCTGACCGATGCGGTCAAGGCGTCCGATCCGCTGCTCAACCTTCATGGGGTTCCAAGGCAGATCGTAGTTCACGATGTAGTGGCAAAACTGGAAGTTTCGCCCCTCGCCTCCCGCCTCGGTGCTGACCAGCATGCGCGGACCCGACCCGACGCGAAAGCTCTTCACTGCCGCGTCCTTCTGCTCGGGCTTCAGCCGGCCGTGAAACAGCTCGACGGTGCCGATCGCGGAGAGGAGCGACTCGAGCATCGCCTGCGTCTCACGAAACTCGGTGAAAATGATCACCTTTCCGTCCGGCTCGTCTTCGAACAGCTTCTTGAGGTTGGCCCGCAGGATCTTCGCCTTCATGTCGAGGCGAATGGCTTTGAGCTCGGTGATTACCTCGTCGAATTCGCTCGCCTCTTGCGACGCGGCGCCTGCCATGGCTTCGACGACCTCGCCTGCGTCGCTGTCGTCCTCAAGCGCCGATTCCGCTTCGAGTTCGCCGATCTCTGCACGCGCCCCGGATACGAGGCGGTCGCGGCGCTTGGTGAGTGATGTCAACAGGGCGCGCGAGGAGCTCGCGAGCAGCTTCTGCAGGATCACCATTTGGAACCCGACCGTGTTTTGCCCGGTGCCGGCGGCACGTGCCCATCCGCGTTCCAGCACCTCGTCCATGAGGTCGTGCACGCGCCGCTCGTGCTCGGAGAGCTCGACATCCCAGGTCACGGCTGTCCGCGGCTGGAATCCTCCCACGACACTCTTTCGGTTTCGGATCAGTACCTCGCTCACTCGGTGTAGAGACTTCAGCTGCTCGGCGAGCTCCCGCGGGTCGGCTTGCATCAACTCGCGGGCGGCGCCCTCCTCGAGGTCGAGAAAGTGCTCGGCGTCTTCTTCGAGCTCGGCGAGCTCTTGCAGATTGGTGGGAAGGCTGCCTTTCTCGAGTCGTTCTGCGAGGTGATTCAGGCCCTCGAGGCTCGACATGTGTTCGCTGAAGTCGTCCTCGGATGCGAACAGGATCGGGTTGAGCATGTCGCACAGCGAGTAGAGCTCGTAATGTTCGAGCTGCAGCGGCGTGGCAGTCAGGAGCAGTGCTCCGCGCCGCGCCGCCTCCGGGCGGGCAATGAGGTCGCTGACCAGGGCGTAAAGGTTGGTCGTTCGCGTCGTGGATCCGTCTTTTCGGGCGCGAGCGTGGTGTGCCTCGTCGACCACGACCATGTCCCACGGCACGTCTGCGATTTCCTGTCGTCGGTCGCTTCCGGCCGATGCCCATGTATGCGAGACGATCACCGATTCCTTCGACATCCAAGGATTTGCGACGCCTTCGTCTTTCAGATGTCGGAGGGTGGCGGTATTGAAGATTGCGAACGGCTCGTTGAACTTTGTCTTCAGCTCGTACTGCCATTGCCGGATCAGGCCGGGCGGCACGATCACAAGAACACGATTGGCCTGGCCGCGTGCCCGGAGCTCCTTGATGATCATCGCCGCCTCGATCGTCTTGCCCAATCCGACCTCATCGCACAACATGAACCGGTAGGGGTAGTTGGACGTCACGCGGTGAACGACGGAAACCTGGTGAGGCTTCAGGTCCACCCTCGCGTGGGAGAGGGATACGAGTGGACTGTGCTCGTTGGAGTACCAGTAATCGGCGGCGGTCGCACGCAGGTTGAACGCTTCGGCGGACCCGAGCAGGCTGCGCCGCATGCGGTCGACGGGATCCTGGACGAGCGCGGGCCGTAAACCGATCTCTGCAACGTTGCTGATACCTTCGGGAAAGGAGACCTCCCACGTCGGGTAGTCCCCGGAACTGCCTTGCCCGATGATGACGCCGGGCGGGCCGCCGTCGCGCACGACGCGGTCGCCTACGGCAAGGCGCACTCGCTCGAGTACGCCCGCCTCGGTCTTGATGATCTTCTTGGTGCCGTCGTCGAACCCGATCTCGGCCGCATCTCCGTCGCCGTCGCCTTGCAACCCCTCGATGACTCCCAGCTGTTCGCGAGGCCCCCATCTGACCAGCGCGCCGAGGACGAAGTCGCACGTGTCGACAGGCGGACTTGATCGGGTATCCCCAGGATTCGAAGGATTGGACATCGCCCGCAATCTATCCGCGCGGGCGTTCCACGGTCAAGCCGAAGGCGGGACCCTTCGCTCGGGACCGGCGCCCGACCGACGGAGCCAAGCCGGCCACGAGGCAGGGTTTTCCGACGGCATCCCGAACGGCATCGCATGGCCGATATGTTCCGAGCGCCGGACCGTGAGCCGGCGATTGTGCGGTCGTGGCTGTTGGCGCAGCTCGCAACTCCCGCCGAGTCCTTCGGAGAAGCGATTCGCAAGAGCATCGACGAGGTTCTCGACGGGCCGCGAACGGGCCGCTGGGACTACGCGCAGCTGGAGAAGACGGAGAAGACCTACGTGGGCACGAAGCTTGAGATCGTGATCCGCACAGAGCTCGGATTGGAGCGATCCGGCCGCCTCGACTTGGAGATCGAAGGGATTCCCGTGGACATAAAGTGGTCCGGCACTTCGGTGTGGCAGATTCCACGGGAGGCCGTGGGACAGCTGTGTCTTTGCGTCGGCGGCCTGGAGCGGGTAACCCGGTTTCAGGTCGGGCTGGTCCGGTGCAGCCCCGATCGGTTGAATGGCGGGAAAAACCAAGACCGGAAGCGAACGCTCTCAAAGGCGGGACGTGAAGCGATGACCCGTCTTGTCCCACCGACACCGATCCCACCGAACTTCGTCGCAAACATGGACCCGTCTCTGAGAGCCGATGTGATGGCGGAACCGACGGTCCAGCGCCGCATCACGCGGCTGTTTGAGTCCTTGCCGGGTGTCCCCGTTCCACGCAAAGCCGTGTACACCGTCGCGCGCGTCGGCGAGGGCGACCCGATGCGACGCTTGCGCACCGACAAACACGCGGGCGACCCTCTGCGCGGCTACAAGGTGTTGAGCGCCAAGTACGGGAACAAGATTGTCCGTGAGCTCGGGTATCCCCTACTTGGAAAGGACGAGTTCATGTCCGTCCCGGTCACCGACCTCGACCGGCCGTCCCAGGCGTAGATACTGAGTAGGTTGGTTCGCTCGTTGAGGTGAGCGATCGGGGGCTTGTGGCTGGGGTTGAGTGTTTTCGTTGATGGTTGTAGTGCCAGAGCCTTCGTCAGGGGCTGCGGTGCGCTCTGCGCTGTTGCGGTAGGACGCTGCGTAGGCCCAGCCGCCGAGCATTGTGCGGATGAAGCCCTCTGCCTTGCCGTTGTTTGTGGTCGGTATGGGCGTGTGCGGATGTGTCGGATCCCGAGAGCGCGACAAGCAAGAGCGTGTGCGACGGAGACGTATGCGCTGCCGTTATCGGTGAGCAGCTGCTCGATCTCGAATCGCTCGCGCTCATAGCGGACTGCTCGCTCGAGGCCGAGCGGCTGAGCTTGCCCATCCCGATCCTCAACAGGACCCCCGAGACAGTCGAGAGCGCCATGTCGAGTGTCTCTGCGCAGCCGGCGCTTATTCAAGCTGAGCGCCGCGTTGGCGTGAAGATTCATCCGGTTCTCCTTGGCCCGGGGTGCTTGGCAGCTCCCAGCCTCCAAGGAGACCCGGATGAACCAACCTACTCAGGAACTACACCTAGGCAGCGAATGCTTCGCGCGACAGCGATTCTCCGCTCGGGAAGTCTTCGAGCTGCCCCGCAAGCGCCGTTGCGAGCGCGGCGGCCAGCGCCGGCGGGACGGCGTTTCCGATCTGCTTGGCGACGCTGGTCATCGACTGGTCCTCCGGGAACCGGAAGTCGTCGGGAAAGGACATGCAGCGGGCGGCCTCTCTGAGGGTGATGGGCCGGTGTGCAGACGGGTGGAGGTAGCGGCCCTTCTCGGGCTTGAAGAACTCGGTGCGGATCGTGAGGGCCGGCCTGTCCCACCAGAGCCGTCCGAAGACGTCGGTAGTGCCCGTGGGCTTGTTGCGCCAACAGTTCGGGACGAGGTGGCCGAGTCCGGCGCGGTCGAGGTTTCGTTGCATTTGGAAGCGGTCGCCCCCGTCGCGGGGTACGGCCCGGTAGCGGCGAACGCTCTCCGGGCGCGGGTTGCGTGCGTTGTGCCAGTTGCGGCCGTCCGGCTTGAGCGGCAGGCCGGCGACCGCTTCGCGGAACGTTCGCCACCGGTCTGTACCGATCGCCGGGGCGTCCGGTGCAGAGTGTGTCGCACGGGGCCACGCGGGCGCCTGGCCGCGCATGCCGATCACGATCGCGCGGCGGCGGCGTTGCGGTACTCCGTAGTCGGCGGCGTTGAGAACGTCGCCTGCGATTGTGTAGCCGCGTTTTTCGGCGGCGCGGCGGAACTCCCGGTACTCGGGTGCGATCAGGAGCTCGGGGACGTTCTCCATCACGAATGCCCGTGGTACAGCTTGGTCCAGGGCGCGGAGGTAGTCGCGCCACAGGGCGCGGCGCTCGAACCCGACCCCGTCCCGGTTCAACGGCGAGAACCCTTGGCAGGGCGGACCGCCAATCACAACGTCCGCGTCGGGGAACTCCTCGACCTGCTCAATCCGGCCGACATGGATATGCCGGCCGAAGTTGGCGGCGTAGCTCGCGGCGGCGTCCCGGTCCACCTCGACGGCGAAGACCGGCTCAAAGCGACCGGAGTCGAGGAAGCCGCGGGTCATGCCGCCGCAGCCGGCGAAGAGGTCGATGAGCGTGTAGGGCTGCAACCGCGGGAAAGCTACCGGCGGCGGCGGACAGACGGCGAACATCCGTTCGCCGTCTGTCCGAGCGCATGTCGGACGTTCTCGGCGCACTCTGACGCGGTCTTTTCGACCTCGAAGTCCCAAAACCGAAGCACGCTCCAGCCGAGTCCCCCGAGTTCCCCGTCGACCGTCTCATCACGGGCCCTGTTACGGGCGATCTTCTCGTCCCAGAACGCGCCCGATTGGCCTCGGTAGTGGTCGGGGTGCCCATGCCAGAAGGCACCGTCGACGAAAACCGCCAGCCGATGCCGCCGGAACACGAGGTCCGGCCGGCCCGGCAGGTCTTTCGGGTGAAGCCGCCACCCGCGCACCCCCAGAGCCCAGAGGGCTCTCCTCAGCGCGACCTCCGGGGCGGTATCGCGAGTGCGGACCCGGCTCATCAACTCGCTCCGGGCCCGCGTTGTCAGATGGTCGGTCATCGTCGTTGAACGGTACGCAAGTTGGTAGCGGCCGGTCGGCCTGATCTCCGCAGCTTTAAGCCAAATCGTGCCTCCGGCACGGGTGGCCCTGTTCCCATAATACGTTCCGATCCGCAATATGCCCCAAGCCGCTCGTGAACGTCAATCCTCGACGCACGCCTCCCTAGAGCCAATTCCCTCACCCGACGAACGTCGAGCATGCGGAATTCGTTTACGGAGTGCCTGTGGGCGCTGGGAGCCGCTCCAGAAACGTGCGGCAAACTACCTATCAACGTCCGTCCAAGTCCCAGGTGCGCGGTTATCGATCCCGTGGGGCGGAGCGAATAGCTTCACATGGGTACCGATCTCAGCCCGTCGAAGGGGCGCCTAGTGCAGTCATCGTGGCTGTGTCGCGATGACTTCGATCGCGAGCGCATGCTCGACATGGAGGAGCGCGTGCGTCCCGTGCGCAGGCGCACCTTTGCGATCCTCGCCGTGGCGATCACGCTCGTGGCGCCGTGGATCGGCTGGTGGCCGCTGCTCTTTCTGCTCCCCGCGAGCCTGTTCTTCGCCGCCGCCGATGCCCTGATGCCAAAGGTGGGCCGTCCTGAGAACCTGATGTTCGCGGCCTGGATCGGCAGCGAGATCACGATCGCCGGCGCGGTCGCACTCGACGGCGGCCCGCGCGTTGCCACATTGTCATGGCTTGCGATCCCTGTCATCACGCTCAGCTCGCGCTTCTCGATGCGCGGCGTCGTCGCCGGCGTGGGCATCGCGATCGCCCTGACGCTGGCCGTCGCGCTTCGGCGTCGACACGCACGCCGTGCTCGCCGCTCCCGAGCTCGTGATCGCACCGCTCGCGCTGATCCTCTGCGTCGCCGTCCTCTCCACACCGCTGATGGCCTCGGACATCCAGCACCGCAGCGACGCCGTGATCGATCAGCTGACCGGGATGCTGAACCGCAAGGCGCTAAGCGTTCGCGTCCTCGAGCTCGCCCAGCAGTCGGAGATCACCGGCGAGTCCGTCGGCGTGATCGTCGGCCGATCTGGATCACTTCAAGGAGATCAACGATACGCGCGGCCACGGCGTCGGCGACGCCGTCCTGAAGGAGGTCGCCTATCTGCTGCGCAAGCAGCTGCGCGCGTTCGATCTCGCCTACCGTCTCGGCGGCGAGGAGTTCCTGATCCTTGTTCCCGGATCGGATCTCGCGCAGACCGCCGAGCTCGCCGAGCATCTGCGTGAGGGGATCTGCTCCGAGCACCTCAGCGGCGAGGTGCAGGTCACGATGAGCTTTGGCGTGGCCAGCCTCGGCGCACGATGCAGCGCTTCGACTACAGCGCGGTCTTCTCGGAGGCCGATGCCGCGCTCTACCGTGCCAAGCGTGGCGGGCGCAACCGCGTCTGCCTCAGCGACGGCTCGCTGCCGGCGATACCAGCCGCCGCCTGAGCGCTACAGCTCGATCACGCTGCGGATGCCGTCCTGGGCCTCCATCAGCTCGAAGCCGCGGTTGACGTCCTCGAGCTTGATGCGATGCGAGATGAACGGGTCGACGTCGATCTCGCCATCCATGTAGCGGCGCACCAGCGCGGGGACGTCATCGCGGCCCTTCAGCCCGCCGAAGGAGGAGCCGCACACGCGCCGGCCGGTGATCAGCAGGCGCGGCACGACGTCGAGCGTCTCGCCTCGTCCGGCCACGCCGCAGACGGTGCACAGCCCCCAGCCCATCCGCGCGGCTTCGACCGCCTGGCGCATCACCGCGACGCTGCCGGTCGCCTCGAACGTGTAGTCCGCGCCGAAGCCGTCGGTCATCTCGAGGATCCGCGCGACGGCGTCCTCGCCGCCCATGCATCACGTCTGTCGCGCCCTGACCGCGCGCCAGCTCCAGGCGCTCGGGCGACAGGTCGACGCAGACGATCCGCTCGGCGCCCTGCAGACGCGCGCCCGCGACTGCGCCGAGGCCGACCATGCCCGCGCCGAAGACCACGCAGGTCGAGCCCTCGCGCACCGCGGCTGTCTTCATCGCCGCGCCGAGCCCGGTCGAGAGCCCGCACGCGAACAGGCAGGCGCGGTCCAGCGGCGCCTCCGGGTCGATCCGCGCGAGCGCGATCTCGGGCATCACCGTGTACTCGCGCGAACGTCGAGGTGCCCATGAAGTGGCGCAGCGGCTCGCCGGCGAGCGAGAGCCGCGTGGTGCCGTCGGGCAGGTAGCCGAGGTTCTGCTGCTCGCGGATCGCCAGGCAGAGGTTCGTTAGCGGGCTACGGCAGTGGACGCACTCGCCGCACTGCGGCGAGAACAGCGTCACGACGTGATCGCCCTCTGCGAGCAGGCGTCACGTCCGCCCCGCAGCGCTCGACGACGCCCGCGCCCTCGTGGCCGAGCACCGTCGGCGCGTAGCCCGAGGGATCGACGCCCGAGGCCGTGTACATGTCGGTGTGGCAGACGCCGCAGGCGACGAGCCGCACGAGCACCTCGCCCGCGCCCGGCTCGGCCAGCTCGACCTCCTGCACGACGAGCGGCTTGCCGAACTCCTCGAGCACCGCCGCGCGCATCTTCACGCGCTTACGCTCCGGTCCTGCGCCAGCAGGCGCTCCTCGCCCGTGAGCGTCTGGCTCGTGGCCGCGAGGATCTCGACCTCGGTGAGCTCGCCCGGGCGCCGCGAGGCCCGCGAAGTTGACGACCTTGTTGTGACGGGTGCGGCCGCGCAGGCGGTCGGGGTCGGTGCGCGAGCTGCCCTCCACGAGCACCTCCACGGTGCGCCCCACGAAGCGCTGCGCGCGCTCGCGCGCGCTCGCCTGCACGAGCTCCACGAGGCGCTCCATGCGCTCGACCTTCACCGGGTGCGGCACGACGCCCTCGGTGATCTCCGCCGCCTCGGTGCCGCGCCGCGGCGAGAAGATGAACGTGAAAGCGCTGTCGTAGCCGACCTGCTCGACGACCTCGAGCGTCTCGCGCGAAGTCCTCCTCGCTCTCGCCCGGGAAGCCGACGATGATGTCGGTGCTGAGCGCCACGTCGGGCACGTGCTCGCGGATCATCGCCACGCGGTCGAGGTAGCGCGCACGGTCATAGGTGCGGCGCATCGCCTTCAGGATCCGGCTCGAGCCCGACTGCAGCGGCAGGTGGATGTGCTCGCAGACGCTCGCGAGCTCCGCGTGCGCGCGGATCACGTCCTCGCGCATGTCCTTCGGATGCGGGCTCGTGTAGCGGATGCGCTCGATGCCCTCGACCTCGTCGATCATCGCGAGCAGCCCCGCGAAGCTCGCTGCTCGCGCCGCGTACCCGCCGGCCCGCCGGGCCGCGGCGCCGCACTCGGCAGGTCGCGACCGTAGGAGTTGACGTTCTGCCCGAGCAGCGTCACCTCGCGCACGCCGTCGGCCGCCATCGCCTGCACCTCCGCGACGAGCTCCTGCGGCGGGCGGCTGACCTCGCGTCCGCGCGTCGAGGGCACGATGCAGTAGGAGCAGGCGCAGTTGCAGCCCACGCTGATCTGAAGCCAGCCCTGGAACGGACGCTCGCGACGCGCCGGCAGGTGGCCGGTGAAGCCCTCGAACTCGAAGTAGCCCTGCGCCGTGAGCGAGTCGCTCGTCAGGAACTCCGCGAGCTTGTGCACCTGACCGGGGCCGAACGCCACGTCGACGAACGGGAAGCGCTCGAACACCTCATCCTTCAGCGACTGCGCCCAGCAGCCCCCCACGCCGACGACGCGCTCGGGCGATTCGCGCTTCAGCCGCTTCGCCTCGCCGAGGTGCGCGATGAAGCGGCTGTCGGCGGTCTCGCGGATCGAGCAGGTGTTGAACAGGATCAGATCCGCGCCGCTGCGCTCCTGCGCCTCCTCGTAGCCGAGCGACTCGAGCATCCCCTTCATCCGCTCGGAGTCGTGCTCGTTCATCTGGCAGCCGAACGTCGTCAGGTGGTAGCGCTTCATCGAGCACAGCGTACCGGCGTAGTCCGTGCACCCGCTCTCCTGCCTGGGCTACGCTGCGGCGATGGAGGATCGCCCCGGTTCCGCATGGTTCGGCCTGCCCGCGATGCTCGCCGTCGCGACCTTCATCGCGATCGGCTCGGCCGTTGGCGACCTTCAGGGAGTGATCGTCGGGGCCGTGGCGGTTGTTCTGCTGTTTCTCGTGATCGGGCTGGCGATGACCCTCGCCAACAAACGCTGACGCCGCTCCGTCCTTGCCGCTTGCTGCAGCTTCCCCGAAGGGGCTTCCTCGACCGCCACTTCCCCCGCCGCGAGCGCGTCCTGCTTTCGCTTGCCCTGTGCAGCGACCGCCGTCACCTGCTGCGGGCCGGCAACGGCGGAAATCACGTCACGGAACGAAGAGAGAGAGGCTGCAGCAGCTAGATTGCCGGCGCGGTGTAACCTCGGGCTCGTGAGTCAGCGGCTACGAGCTTCGACCGCGGCGGCCGCTGGCGCAATCACGGGCCGCGCAAGTCACGCTCATTGAGCGACCTGTAGCACCGCAGCCCCCACGCCTATACAGTCGCCGGTCAGGTCGTTCGTAACGCTGAACATCGACTGACCGGCCGGCATGATTGGGGTTACATCGAATTCTTCATCGTCCCACAGGCTGCCGTACCCCGTGAAGGTCGGCCCGTCCTGAGGCGCCCGTCCCATGAAGGCATTTTCGTCGATAATCGATTCGGAGCCCGTGAACGTAAATGTCTTTGCGGCGTTCGCCTGACCGTCAGGACCCGCCAGCGTCAGCGTCGCAGGGCCGCCGACACTCGAGATCCCGCTGAAGCTGCGCATGATCGAATCTTCCGTCGCCGGGTCCGTGTTGGTGTTGTACGTGAAATCGCTCAGCACTTGGTTGTCGGCTCCGCCTCCGTTGTAGAACACGAGCAACGACGCTCCGTCGGTGTAAGGCAGTTCCCCGTATGGGTTTTCGTCGACGTGAATGCTGCCGTTCGGCGGTTCGGTGATCTGAAACGCCCCATTCCCAGTGACGTAGGGAGTGACATCGGCGGCATAGCCTACTGTGGCCGTGTCACTCCAGCACAGGTTACCGGAGATGCTGGAGGTGACGTCTGCGGAAACCCGATGTCCGTCGAAGCCGATGGTGTTCCGCGGAACTTCACCGTTGTACAGGATGCCCCAGACGAGGACGGCACGCCCCACTGTCGCTCCAGCTGGTATGCCCGCGATGCTGATCGTGCCGTGTTCGCGGTTGCGAAGGCCCGTCCCCGCCGATGCGGCTCCGCAGGGGTTGCAGTTTCCGGTTGTCCCCACCGGAACGGATGCAGTTGCTGGCCCGGCCTGAGCGGCGTTGCTAGCCTCCGCGACGGCGCTGTTGACGAGCGTCCCCGGGTTTTCGGGCGCACGCCATTGCACCGTCACGGTCGTACTCTGACCGGGCGACAGGTCGCCGATCGAAATCGCCTCGGTGCCGCCGGGGCCGGGCGTCGCGGGGCTTCCCGCAGGCGTGCTCGAGACGAACGAGCCTTCACCCGGAGTCGTGTCGACGACGGAGACGGCGTGCGCTGTCCCGGACCCGTTGTTTTTCACGTTGATCGAATATGCGAATGACTGATTTGGAAAGGCGCCGAATGGTGCGCTCTGCGTGATCGCGAGCTGCGGCAGTTGCGGCGGGGGTGGCGGCTTGGGACAGCGGTACAGGGTCGCTGAGGGACCCCCGAGGGGCTGGTTGATCGCAAACGGCCCGAGCGAGACTCCGACCTGGAACGGCGCGCCCAGACTGAGCGAGCAGTTGCCGTCGAGGGACGCTTCGAAGGCTAGCTGGGGCTTGACGTCCAGATGCACGTCCGCGATCGACGCGACGCCAACCGCAAACCGGAAGCCCACGCCGAGCGCAACCTTTCCGGCGCCGCTCGCCGACTCGCTGGCAGAGCCGTGCGCGCCGGAGATGTTGTGAATGTTGGTGCCGTGGAATTCCACCCCGGCCGTCAGGCTGAGGCCGGCGTTTGCCTGCACGTGGAGATCTTGGCTGAGCGACGCTGAGCCGAACAGACTGACTTCCAGGAAGACAGGAACGACCACAGGACCGACGGGAATATCGCCCGGCAGGGTCGCCAATGTCCTCGACGCGCTGCAGCCGGTGTTCTTTCTGATCAAAGCCTGTAGCGACGCAGAGGCGTTCGCCGTCAGCGCGATCTTGCCTTCTGGCAAGCCGTCGGGTATCCCGAAGAACGTCGGCACGTAGAACTGCACTTCCGCCTTGACACCGAAGCTCTGCTGCTCGTTGAGATACGAGTCGGCAACCGGCAACGAGCAGCGGGTGAAATCGCTCATCTGGAGACTCGCAACGAGCGGATCGAAGCCCGCCGAGTGAGCCTCACCGACGGTGCCCCCGGCACGGAAGTTCACGGTCGAGTTAAATGCGACCTGCGCGAAGGCATCTGTCAGTTTCGCAGGCTTCAGTGTCACAACGAACAGCCTTCCGGCACGCCGTACCGAGACGACTTTGTGGAAGAGCCCCGCAGGGAGCTTCGCCGAAGGCGACGCTGTAAGGATCATTCCGACCTTAGTCCGCGGCACGGCCGGGAGAACAAGCGCCGTCGGGTTTTCCGGGCTGCCTCGAACGCTGAACGGGCTGATCTTGAGTCGTCGGACGTTAGGGCCGATGATCGTGCCGTACCGCAAACGCGCATTTGCTCGGTGGCCGGCGAGAACCTGCACGACCGTCGGTGCGGTAGCGGGCAGCGCGAGGCTCCCTGCGCGCACGCGGTGTCCGCCGGGGATCGTCACCGAGCGGACGGTGAACCGGTAACGCCCCGGGCGGAGACGCGACAGTGTGCGAGAGCGCCTCAGGACCCCCGAGAATCCTGGGCCTCGCACGACCACGTTGGCCGCGACACTCGGCGGAAGCCCAGTCACGCGCACTGCGAGACTCCCCGACCGCCCACGCGCGAGCGCCTCGCCTCCTGGGAGCGCGAGCAGCAGAGTCAGCGACAGCAGCGCGACGAACAGGCCCAGAAGAGGCCGCCGGCTCCCGCTCGCGCTCCGATTCGGTCTCTGGTCGCCTCCCGCGATCACTCGCGCAATCTACAGCAACCCATTGATCGACGCAACCCACTAAATGGATCATGGCGAACAATCCGACTTATTATCAAGAGGGCGAGCCCGGGCGTACGTGTGAAGATTCTCGCGTCAGACCCATTTCAAGGAGGACCCGTTCCAAAAGCTCCTTGGTGACCCGCCGCCGGCCGTCGATCTTCCAGCCTCCACCGTCGCCCCGTAGCCGCACACGCGTATCACCGTGGCGAAGGACGAGAACCCAACCGCCCTGCCAGTTCGGGACCATCTCGAATTCGGTGCCGTTGGCCGGGAGCGGTCGCCTCAGTTCGCCGCCGACGAGTACGTCGCCCTCCCGAGCCAGGGCGACACCCCCGACCCGCACTCGGTCGATCACGCCCCGGAGCAAGAGCGCGAGAAAGATGAGCACCGCGATCCCTACGAAGCCGCTCGTCGTTTCGCCGCGAGTGACACCGTAGGCGCACAGCGACATGCCGAGGACCGCAGTCGTCGCGGTGTAAAACCGGTAGCGGACCGGTGAATAGCGGATAACCGGTGTCGCACTCATGGCGGCTCTCAGCTCGGAATTGTGACAGCTCCCGCGGCTCGCCGGATCATGCTCCTCGGCGTACCCTGGTCGCGCCGCCCGCCTGTCGTCGTCAAGTGTCTTCAACGCGACGTTACACACTGCGCCGTGCGGCGTACTTGGGAGACACGGAAGTTCGAGATCGCGCTCAGGCCTCCAACGTTGGAGCCTGGGCGCATCGGGCTCGCGCAGCAGCCTGCTCTAAAGCGTTCACGCGAGACGCGCATCTCGACCACAAACGCACGGTCCCAATTGTTGGCCTCGTGTAGTCGATGCATCGTGTGACGCTATCCCACGGCGGGAGTCACCGGCACCGGATCCCACGGCGACTGGTTGACGAACTGCTGCAACACTGCTCATCCCGTCAGGCAGCCGGACAGCCATCGGCTCGATCGACTTACGCTTCCCATTCAGCATCAACCCGCGCAGATACACCTCCCCCACCAGTGCTGATCCTTGCGCCCCATCGAGTCGAAATCTCCGAGGCGAACTCCACAAGCCGGCCGCGCACACGCGCCGGCTCTCCAGGCAAAAGACCAGCCCACAGCCTGCATCCTGACCCTTGCTCGACGGCAACGCCGACAAGAAAGTTCGCTCCCCCAACCACAACCTCTTCAAACCTAACGGAGCACTACTGGCGGGCCGTGGACCAAGCGGAGCAAGGACGCAGGGAGCGTGGCGTGCTTCGCACGCGAGCGACCGAGGACGCCGCTCCGCGCCGGTCCACGGCCCGCTAGGTCCGCGGGCCGCTAGGCGGCTGCTACTGCCGGTTCACTGACGATCGGCGGCGGCGTGGCCTCCTTGTCGCGCTCGATCGGCGTGACCAGGTCCTTGCCGATGTTCAGCGCCGCGTAGATCTTCTCTTCGATCTCTTTGGCGATCTGCGGATGTGCGTCGAGGTGCGCCTTGGAGTTGCCGCGCCCCTGGCCGAGCCGTTCGTTGCCGTAGGAAAAGAACGAGCCGGACTTCGAGACGATGTTGTGCTCGAGTCCCAGGTCGATCAGGCAGCCCGAGGTCGAGATGCCCTTGCCGAACTCGATGTCGAACTCCGCCTGGCGGAACGGCGCCGCGACCTTGTTCTTGACGACCTTCACGCGCACGCGGTTACCGACCGCCTCGGTGCCGTCCTTAAGCGTCTCGATGCGCCTGATGTCGAGGCGCTGGGAGGCGTAGAACTTCAGCGCGCGTCCGCCCGGCTGTGTCTCGGGCGAGCCGAACATCACGCCGACCTTTTCGCGAATCTGGTTGGTGAGGATGCAGAGCGTCTGGGTGCGGTTCAGGTTGCCCGCGAGCTTGCGCATCGCCTGAGACATCATGCGCGCCTGCGCACCGACCGTCTGATCGCCCATCTGTCCCTCGAGCTCGACTCGCGGCGTGAGCGCGGCGACCGAGTCGATCGCGACGACGTCGACCGCGCCTGAGCGCACAAGCATGTCGGCGATCTCCAGCGCCTGCTCGCCGTAGTCGGGCTGGGAGACGAGCAGCTCGTCGATGTCGACGCCGATCGTTCGCGCGTAGAGCGGATCCATCGCGTGCTCGGCGTCGATGAACGCGCACACGCCACCGAGCTTCTGCGCCTCGGCGAGCACGTGGTAGATCAACGTCGTCTTTCCAGAGGACTCTGGACCGTAGACCTCGACGATCCGCCCCCGCGGCACGCCGCCGATGCCGAGCGCGAGATCGAGCGAGAGCGCCCCGGTCGGAATCGCGTCGCAACGCACCTGTGCGCCCTCGTCGCCCATGCGCATGACCGAGCCCTTGCCGAACTCGCGCTCGATCTGGGTGAGCGCACCCTGTAGGGCGGCGTCACGCGCCTTGGCTGCCTTCTCCTGATCGGTCACGGCCATGGTCTTGCTCCTCCGGTCGAAATGGAACGAGCAAGCTAACCGGCGCCTCGGACGGAACAGTTGTTCGTATTCAGAGGTCGAACCAGCGTGCGCGGCGACTCGATCCGAAGTGCTGCTTCTCGGCCACCAGCTCGGCTGAGGGGGCCTGGAAGGCTCCCGTCGGCTTCGGGCCGGAGAGGAAGTCGACATCGACACGTCCGACACGACCGGCGCCGAACTCGATGAAGCAGGAGCCGCGCCCCTGATAGCCGCTCGGCTGCTCGCCACGCCGGGCTTCAGCGATCAGTGCTTCGGCGACGACGCGTGCCGCGCCCTCCGCGAACACGCCCGCTTTAGGCACCCCGACCCCGGCCACGTCACCGATCGCAAAGACCCCCGGAAAGCGCGTCTCGAGCGTCCGTGGATTCACCGGGATGTACACCTCGTCGGTCATGCCGGCTGCCACCACGACCTCTGGGGCACAGTGCCTGGGAACACCGAGGAAGAGGTCATAGGCCATCTCGCTGCCGTCGTCGAGCACGGCCACGCCGCGCGCCCCATCAAGGGCGCTCACGCGGCGGTTGGGCACGAACTCGATCGCGCGCTCGGCGAAGGCCTCTTCCAGCGCGCGCGAGGTCTCGGGAGAGGGCGGCACCGGGGTTCCGAGGGGGATCACGAAGGAGATCTCGCAGGCGTCTCGCAAGCCGCGCTCGGTGAGGTAGTCGTGCAGCAGCAGCGCCGCCTCACTCGGTGCCGGAGGACACTTGAAGGGCGCACCACAGACACCGATCAGCGCGCGCCCCTGCGTGAACGCCGGGAGCCTCTCAGCCAGCCGCTCAGCGCCCGCGACCGAGTAGAACTCGCTGTCGGCCTCGGCCAGGCCCGGCGTAGCGGCGAGGTCGTAGTCGGCGCCGAGAGCGACGACGAGCACATCGGCCTCGTACGTGCCTGCATCGGTGCGCACCGTGCGCGCCTCGGGGTCGATCGCGGTGACCGTCTCCTGCACGAAGCGCACGCCGGGCTTCGCCAGTGCGCGGTAGGGAATGCGCACCGCCTCGGGTTTCGCGCGGCCGAACAGCACATCGAGCTTGGAGTAGCCGAAGATGAAGGAGTCGCTCTTATCGATCAGCGTCACCTCGACGCTCCCGCCGAGTGCCTCCGAGAGCATCGTCGAGAGCTCAAGGCCACCAAAGCCGGCGCCGAGAATCACGATCCGCCTCGCCATCGGGCGAGCTTACTGAAAGCGCCTCCCGCCGAGTGCGCCCCCCGATACGGTGCCCGTGTGTCCGGCGAGACCACAGATCTCGAGCGTTTCGTGCGCGCCCAGGACGAGCGCTCCACCTATGAGCAGGCGGTCGCCGAGCTGCGCGCCGGACGCAAGTTAAGCCACTGGATGTGGTTCGTGTTCCCTCAGATCACTGGTCTCGGAGACAGTGTGATGTCGCGCCGCTACGCGATCTCCTCGTTGCGTGAAGCCAAGGCCTACGTGCGACACCCGGTCTTGGGCGCGCGGCTGCTCGAGTGCACGCGCATCCTGCTCGACAGTCGCAGTCAGAGCGCGCAGGCGATCCTCGGCGCGATCGACGCGCGCAAGCTCCGTTCATCGCTGACACTGTTCGCCTGCGCGGAGCCTCAGAACCGGCTGTTCGCCAGACGCTCGAGCGTTATTTCAAGGAGGGTATGGACCCGGCCACGATCGATCGGCTCGCACAGCTCGAGCGCGCGCACCGACTCCTCGCCCTCGTAGCTCCACGCCCTATACGCTGTGCTCATGGAGTCGACCAGCGCCGGAGAACTCGTCAAGCTCCTCGGCGACGGCCCGCAGCTCGACGGCATCGTGTTTGACACCCCCAGCCGCGGCAAGGTCGTTGTCGCGGTCCTCGACCCAACGCGGGGGCCGGTGTTCCGCACCGTTCACCCCAAGAGTTTGGGCGAGCGCAGCGAGGAGTCCCCGGATGATCATGCGCTGCATCTGCTGATCCGTCGCACTCCCAGGCCGCCGCGCGGATCCTCAAGCGGCGCGATGAGCACTGGACACGGCAATGCGGGCCACTCGCGCGCGGCGATGCACCGCACGACCGGGAAGTAGCGTCTCCTCCGGCACCGAGCAGCCGGCGGCGATTCGTGCCGTCGTGACAGGCGCTGTGCAGGGCGTCGGCTTTCGCGAGGCGACCGTTCAACGTGCACGCGAGCTCGCGGTGATGGGTTGGGTGCGAAACGAAACGGACAAAAGCGTCCGTGTGCACGCAGAGGGCGCCGCGGCGTCAGTGCAAGCGCTGGCGGAGTTCCTGCGCGAAGGGCCGCCACCTGCGGAGGTCTCAACGGTGACACTCGAACAGGTCCGCGCCGAGGGCCACGAGCAGTTTGCGATCCGCGGTCTCAGCGCCGGAGCATTTGTCGTCCAGCAGCACCACGCGCGCGCTGAGCACTTCGACCTGCGCCTCCAATTGGGAGGTGCGATGCGCTCATGGGCCATACCGAAGGGCCCCTCGCTCGACCCGGCGGTCAAGCGCCTCGCGGTCGCGGTACCCGATCACTCGCTCGAGCACAACGCCTTCGAGGGCACGCTCGGCGAGAGCCGGGTGATCGTCTGGGATCGTGGCAGCTACGAACAGGGTGGCCGGGTCGCATGGCCGGAGGCGCTCGAGCGCGGGCATGCCGTGTTCGTGTTGCATGGCGAGAAGCTCGAGGGTGGCTTTGCGCTGCAGCGGACAGGTCGCGGAGAGAAGGCGCAGTGGCTGCTGATCAAGCGCCGCGACGAGCATGCCCGGCCCGGCTCGGACATCGTCGCGGAGTCACCACGCTCGGTTCTCAGCGGGCGTACGCTTGCGGAAATCGAGTGAGCCCAGCAGGGTTGTGACGTGAGCTCACGCGAGCTCCTGCGCACGCGAGCGGCGATGTTCTGAGCGCTCGAAGCAGCAACCTTCGGGTACCCGCTCGTCCAGCACCTCCTCGCTAGCTTTCCGACAGCGCGAGCGCCGCCGGCACCCGTGCGGCCAGATACCCGGGGACGGCAAGGATCGCAGCGGCGGCACCCGTGACAACAGTGAGACCCTCAAGGGCTGTGCCCCATGCGATCGAATGCACAACCGGGTAGTTGACGATCATCTCCAGAGCTCGGTCAAGAAGCTGCTGACCGAGGAGACCGACAAGCGCACCGCCGGCGCAACCCACGAGGATCAGCACCAGGCTCTCGAGCAGGATCATCGCCCACAGATCCCCGGGCGAGAACCCCTCGAGCTTCAGCTTAGCCAGCCGCGGCCGGCGCTGCCAGATCATCGCGCTGAGCGCCGCGGCTACCGCAAGCACCGCTGCTACCAGGATCAGCGAAGCGATCTGGGAGAGGCGCGCCAGCCCCTGGCGCGTGAGGGCGCGTTGCCTACCGGCGTGCTCGGCTGCGCTCTGTACCACGAGCCCCGAGTTGCGGCCCAAGGCGCGTGTGATCTCACGACTTGCAAGCGCCGGTGAGACGCCCGCGTCGAGCAGGATGCTGTACGCACTCGGCTGAGAGCTCCCCCATGCGCGAGCGAAGTCATCGGCGTTGAGGATCACAGCACCGGGCGCCCAGCCGAGGTTGCTGGAGATCGCCGCGAGGCGGTAGCTGGTGGGATTGGGAGCGGGCAGCGTGAAGCGCTGTCCGATGTGAACGTGGTGTTCGTTCGCGAGCGCTTGGGAGAGAACGACCCATTCGCCCGCACGGACGCGTTGCGAGGCTTGTCCAAGGCTTCCTTCCACGAGCTGGCTGGGCGGGATCAGGGGATCGGCTTCGCGCGGCGGAGCGATCACCCATACGCGTCGCTGTCCCCAGTCGAGCAGCGCGCCTCGATACTGGCGCACGGCCCACACGCCGGGCAGGCGCCCGAGCCGTACGCCAGCCTCGGCGGGAAACGGCTGGGTCATCAGCAGATTGAAACTCCCGGCGGGCGAGACCCACACGTCGGTCGAGGCGTTCATGTCGCTTGCAGCGTTTTCCAGGCCCTGCTGCAGATCACCATGGGCGCCCTGAATCGAGACGCTACCGAACACCGCCACCGCCCCCGTGGCCGCAACGGCCACAGCTCGCGCGCGGCTCGCGCGCAGCTCCGCGACTGCGACATGTGACACTGCGCTTGTGAAGCTGCGGCCGATGCGCGCCACGAGCGTGAGCGCAGCGGAGAGCGCGAGCGCCAGTAGCAGCAGCAGGGCGCAAAGCAGGCTTACCATGCCGAGGATCGCTGAGCCGGGCGCCGCCAGCAGGATCACCAGGGCGAGCGCCAGACACGCTACGCCGGCCGCCGCCAGCCACAGCGCGGTGCCCTCTCTCGCCGCGCGCCCATCGGAACCAATTGCCGCGAGGGGGTCTCGGGAGAGGATGTCGCGCAAGGGACTGAGGACGGCCACAAGCGCGGCGATCATCCCTCCCGCAGCGGCGATCGCGATGCTGCGTGCGCTCACCACCCTCGCCGAGCCAACGGTGAACCCCGAGGAAAGAAAGCCCGGGTTGGAGTGAAACAGGCGAATCGAGAGCGCTTCGCCGAGCGCAAGCCCGAGCAGGCAACCGAACGCTCCCAGCACGAGCGCGTCGAGCGCCAGCACTACGATCACTGCGCGCGGGGTGTAGCCGTCGCGGCGCAGGTCTGCGATCAGTCGTCGCCGCTGGGGCACCGTCAGGAGCATCGCGTTGAAGGCGAACAGAAACCCCACGAACGCGCTGATCACCGCGAACAGCTCCGTCGACTGGTTGCTCGCGGCCGCGGCCTTAGCGAACAGCGACTCGTCGTAGCTTGCCGGCTCGACGTTCAGGCGCCCGCCCGCCAGACGCACGAGCGCGCGTCGCACGGCCGCTTCACGGCCGTGCGCAGGGACGATCAGCACACGCGAAAGGCGGCCGGGTAGGCCGGCCATTTCCTGGGCGTAGAAGAGCGGCGCGACGACGATCGGGGTGTCGATCAGCGCTCCGATCTGCCGCGCGGAGAGCTGGCTGTAAAGGGGCGCCTGGCTGACGCGGCCGCCCACCTGCAGGGTCGCTTCGGCGCCGAACTTCACGACTCCGAGGCCCCGCGCGAGCGGCGCCGGCATCACGATCGCACCGATCCCCCCGAAGGGAGTCAGGTGGGTGTGGCGCACGAGCGAGCCGCCCAACCGCCCAAGGCTCGCGTCGGCGCCGATCAGCTCGACCGACCTGCTGCCACGCGGGCCCACGGCGTTGGCGCTTGCTTCGAGCAGGGGCGCGGCCGCCTGCACGCCGTCGATCGCCCGCACTCGGCTGAGCAGGCGCGCGTCGAAACCCTGCGAGCTGCGGCCGATCAACTGCAGGCCGGCATGCCCGACGATCCCTCGTGAGAGATCAGCGACCGAGCTGGAGAGGCTCTCGCTCGCTACCTGGGAGGCAAACAGCAGCGCCACTCCGGCTGCGATCCCGGCGAGCGCGAAGCACTCCTGCAGGAGCCGCGCGCGCAGGCGCACGCGATATAGGTGCAGCAGGTTGCCGGGCTTCATCGCAGATGCGGCAGGCCGCTCATTCAGCGTCGCTCGCGACAAACCCCGGGTCGGGAAGGTGCTCGCCCAGGCGCCCGTCACGCAGCGCGAGCACGCGGTCGGCATAGCCGGCGGCCAGTGGGTCGTGGCTGACGAGCACGACCGCGACCTGGCGCTCGCGACAGAGCTCACGTAGCAGCGCGAGCACTTCACGGCTGCGTTGCGTGTCGAGGCTGCCCGTCGGCTCATCGGCGAGCAGCAGCTGCGGCTCGGTCGACAGAGCGCGAGCAATCATCACGCGCTGGCGCTCCCCCATCGAGAGCGTCTCCGAGCGCTGCTGCAGGCGCTCGCCGAGGCCGAGTCGCTCGAGCAGCGGCCGCACGCGTGCGTGCGCTTCGCGCCACGGCACGGTCTTGAGCAGTCTCAGCACGGTGTTGTCGATCGTGCTTACGCCTGGCAGAAGGTCGAAGCTCTGGCGGATGAAGCCGATCTCTGCCAGGCGGTAGCACGATGCCTCGCGCTCGGACAGCATGGAGACGTCGCGACCATTGACCAGGACCGCGCCGGCCGTTGGGGCTAGCAGCGCGGCGACCATCAGCAGGAGCGTCGTCTTGCCCGAGCCCGAGGGGCCATACAGCGCAAGCATCTCCCCCGGCGCGACCGACAGCGAGACCCCATCCACGGCCCGCACCGGCTCACCGCCGCCGAGCAGCGGGTAGTGCTTGACGAGCTCACGCAACTCCAGCATCGGCACCCCGCTCGTGCTCGCGCGCGCTGCTGAGCGCCCGCACGCGGCTCCAGGCGCAAGCACCCCGAAGAGCGCACAGCGCACGCGCAGCGAGAGCGCGGATCTTGAAGATGAGCAGTATCAGCCAGATGCGCAACCCGAGCACGCCGCGCACCCGCAGAGCGACCGCCTGCCCACAGGAAGATATCTCCTGTGCGGCGATGTAGCTACAAGCCATCGCCGTGACAATCAGCGCGTGGCGGCGCCCGCCTGGTAGCGCACGCGCACGCGCGAGCGCCTCGCCGGTAAGCCTCGCCATACCCACCTCAGCCTCCCCGCGCGACGGGTAGCAGCCGATCAGGCTGAGCTGACCGGTTGCGCGGTCCTCTTGCTCGTCAACGAGGCTGTCGAGCAGCGAGTGAAGCGCCCCGGCCCACGGGAAGTAAGTCTCCTCGACGGCCGCCACCTGCGCGGCGCTCACCTTCGGCTCGGCGGCAAGCGCGATCAGGGCGTGCACGACGAGCGAGGAGCCGGTCGCGGCGGCGAGCTCCCACCACTCAAGCCCGCGCGCCCCATCAGCTCCCAATACCCAGCGCTCGAGCTCGCCGACCTCACCGAGGCTGAGGCACTGAAAGGCAGCGATGCGCCCCGCGCCACGCTCCGCCGCGGCTTGCACAGCGGCGTACGAAGGCAGCTCGCGCAGCGCCGTGCCGCACCGTTGCGCGAGCTCGGCCAGATAGGCGCCGTCGTCGCTACCGAAGTCCACGGGATAGCGCTCGCATCCCGCATCGCTCGTGCTGAGCGCCGCGGGCAACGCGGCATGCAGGCGTGCCACAGCCACGGGGTCGGCCGAAGGCTGCTCGGCAAGCAGATCGGCGTGGTTGTAGGCCGCTTGGAAGGCAACCGTGGCACGCAGCACACGACCTCGCCGGCGCCAGGGCACGAACGTCGCAAATGCCGCGGCGCCCTCGATGTTCGCGCGCTTCGCAAGCGCCTCAAGCGCGAGGCGGCGCAGCGCAGTGTCAGGGATCTGGCGCGCGCGGCGCCGCAGGCGGCGAAGCTCGAAAGCGGTGCGCGGGAAGACGAGCAGCCAGTAGCGCAGGGCGGCGTTCAGGAACATGGCGGCAGGCGCTACCTGTGCCGTGGGCAGGGCACAGTGCTCGTGGCGATTTGGCTGGTGCCGTCCTGGAAGGCGAAGTGCCCCGTGAACTTGAAGCCACCGTGCGGGCAGTGCGGAGGCAGCGACACGCCGAGCGGATGGAAGGCGATCGTGTGTCCGCGGCGGTGTTCGTAGTAGGTGAGGTGTGCGGGCCCGATCGTGCTGCGTACGCGCACGATCGACACGGGCGGGCCGGCGGTGACGCTGGGGATCAGGGGCACCGTGGCGTTGAGGCTGCCGCCGAAGAGCTGCGTACCGGAGATCAGTTCGCCCGCGAAGACGATCTGCGCGTAGACGGGTTCGCGCCCATCGGCGTAGAAGAGCACGACTACGTTGCCGTTGTGAGGCGGTCCCATCACAGCGTCGATGTGTGGGATCTCCTGTCCGGAGTCCTGGCCGAACGGCACCTCGACCCAGGCGCTGCCGAAGCCGAGGCGCGAGTTCGGCGGACAGCCTTCGATCCCATGCGCAAGCAGCGCCGCGGGCCGGCAGATTGCGAGGCCGAGTTCTGAGCTCAGGTAGTTGAGACCGGCCGGGAGGCTCAAGCTGACACTGCGAAGCGGCGCGGGCAGCCCACCTTCGACCGCGGAGATGTCAAAGCCAAAGGCGATCGTCGTGCTCGCGCCGAGACGCTCGGGCGAGAAGGATGCGTGCAGCGCGACGCTCTCTTGTGCACCAGCTGGAGCGGTAGCAAAAGCGCAGAGCGCCGCGGTAGCGGCGAGAGCCGCGATACTGACACGGGCGCCCATGTCGTGAGCCCCTACACCGACAGCGGGCCGCTCAGCAAAACCGCCACCGAGTCGTTCCTACGCTGGATTGAGCCGCTGAAGCGCAGGCTCGAGGCGTGAGCGCGCGCGTAGCTGCCGCTACCGCGGGTGATTGCGAGGCTTCCGAAGAAGGAGGCGATCGAGCCTCGAACGGTGTAGCTGGCCGATCCGTGGCCCGTCAGAGAGCCGCTCGACGGGTAGATGTTGACTTCGGCCGTGACGCGGTTGTTGGAGACGAGGCGCAGGTGAATATAGATAGTGCCCTTGATCGTCCCGCCGACTGTGCCCTGCTCGTTGAGCGTGAAGCCTTTCTTGCTCGTGAGCCGTAGGCGTGCGACCTCGTTCAGCGAGATCGTGCGCGCGGCGTGAGCCGCCGGCTGTGCGACAGCGCTCGCGACTGTTGCTCCCAGCGCGAGCGATGCGCAGCTGAGCGTGACGATCGCACTCCTGTAAAGCACTCGAACACCGTGGTGCATCTGTCGTCCCCTCCTTACCGTCGCCCGTGAGCCGTTCAGACTCTCGGAATCGCTCCCAAGGGTCTCATGTCGTCTCGTGGGCGGTCAAGGCCCGTCTCCGACTTGCTGGGATTTCTTCTTGGCTGCCGCTAAGGAGTCGGCGCGCTCCCGATCGTGCGCAACGTGTCTGCTCCGGAAGACGCCGGGCCACGATACTGCTTGCATTTCGGTACGACATATCCTGGACTGCAATCAGTTCTCGCCGTCCACTTGCGTTCGTATGCGGCAAGCAATCCGGCAAGTGCTTGCCGGCGGGGGTCGGCGAGCAGATGCGCTTCTATCGATCCGCGCACCTTGCGAAACGGTTCGACGAGGAGCGGCTTGATGTGTCGAATTATGAAGATGACGTATCCGCGGCTCAGCCACATCGGTCGACCGACAGCGCCAAGCTTGGCTGAAAAGATCGCGCGTAGCAAAGGCCCTTTCCCTCTAGGCTGATCAAAGCGGGTCGGCCGTACGGCCGCCTCGTGCAAAGCGATCTTGCCGAAGCGCGCGCCGGTGCCGTATCGCCTCACGAACGCGCGCGCTGCCGCGACGCTCTTGAAGCCCTCCGCGAGGTCAAATTCGCGGACCTCGGGGTGGCCGTAGCGGCCAATATGGTGCCTGTAATACGCGGCAACTTCCCTAGCCGTGCCCACGCCTCTCGTCATCCTCGCTGCCTGTTCGGCGAATACGCGGTGAATCGCAGACACTGCCTGCTGCACCTGAAGTTCGAGGCCGGCATCTGCAATCGTCTCACCGACTCCGGCCAGCGTCTGCCGATACGCCGCGAGACCCCCTGGGCTGGATCTGCTCGCTTCCTGCGCGCGTCGCTGGACTGCGCTCGCCGACAGCGTGTAGCCATCTTCGCCCGCCTCTCCGACCAGCCAGTCGGCCGAGATTAGGAATTCGAGCGCCTGCCGCCTCGCCGGCTTGTCCACAGAGACCGTCGCCGTGGCGGGTACTGCCCCGCGACCGATCGCCGCAGACCAGTGATCCACCATGGCTTTACTGATTGATAAGCCGGCGACCCGGGCGACGGGTGTTTCGCCGACGGCCCCGCCACAGCCGGTAGCTACGAAAATGGTCAAGCTGGCGACGGCTGCCAAGACTCGACGAGACATCCTGTATGTCCGCGATCCGCCCGCCCGCAGCGACCAGCAGCAGCTGGAGCAGCAGTCATCGATCAGGTGTCTGCCGTGGTGTCGCATCATGTCCTTTGGTCTCTGATGAGTCTCGCATGCCGTCGCGCCAATGGGCGTGCGAGAAGGTCGATCCTCGCACGCCCGTACGGATTTCGGGTTTTAGAAGTCGATTAATGCTGTGATCGCTGCTTTGCCCTGTGTGAATCCTGTGATTTCTAACTCTTTTTCAGATACTAATGCCTCGTCCTGTGTTTTACCCTCGTTCAGCGAGAAGAACAGTTTGCATTCGTATTCTTTGTCTTCGCTGTTGAAGACTTTTACGATGTCTTGGTCGCCTTTGGTTTCTTTCTCCTCTTTGAAGTCCACTTTCACCGTTTTCAGTAACACATTCGGTTCTAACAGCTCGCCCGCCACACACGACGGAGCTTCAGAAGACTGCAGAATCTGGAATAAGAAGATTCCACAGGTGAAGTGCAGTGCTTCTGGTAACAGCACAAGTGCGGGCACTAGAGTCGGTACTAATTTGCCGCCTTCCACTTTTTCTAATAACCCACTCTGAATGTGCAGTGCCCCTTTCGCCGTGATGACACCGGGTTTTTTGCTTTCTAAGGTTTCACATTTTGAGGCTGTCGCGGCTAGTTCGCATCCTTCATATATGATTTCGCCTTTGCCTAACTTTGGCGATGTTAGTTCGCCGGATCCTTTGTGTTTTTCGCATTTGATGTTTTCTTTGTTGCCTAATTCGTTGCCTAATGGTACGGGTTCGCTTTTGCCGCCTGAGAGTGTGAAGGTGACGGGGCTGGTTGCGGATGGTGTGGGTAAGAATTCGGCTAATAAGACTGCTGATGCGGTTGTGGTTAGTGCGACCGTGTTGATTGCGAGGATGGCGAGGAACGCCATTCCCAAGGGTTTGATTGTTTTCATGGGGTGCTGCTCCCTTTGGTTGTGTTTATGGTCCGGGTGGTTGGGTGCCTTTGTATTGTTTGCAGTTGGGTGTGATGTATTCGGGGGCGCAGCTTGTTTTGGCGGCCCAGCGCAGAAGGAATTCGGGGTAGGCTTGTTTGAGGCTGTGTTGGTGGGGGAAGATCGTTTCTACGGCGATGTTTGAGAGCATGTTGTTCTTGACGCGCCATAGCTCGTCGGCTTGGGTTAGCCCGGTGCGGGTAAGGAACTGTTGGTAGGCGGCGGTGGTTGGGAATTCGGGCCTTGTGTTTTCTGTGAAGCGTTGTTGTGCTTGGGTGTCGGTGACTTTGTAGCCGTGGGCTGCGGCTTCTTCACGTAGCCACCCGTATACGGTCAGGAGGTTCAAGATGTGTATGCGAGTGTTGTTGTAGCGTTCCTTGCATTCCCGTAGCAGCCGGCTTCTGCTTGGGATCGTCTTTTCGCCGGGTTTCTCCAGCACGAGTTTGCGCTGGTAGACAAGACAGTTGTTGTAGCCGGGCGGGTCGGGGACCATCCCCACCGGGATCGGGCCCTTCGGCACTACTTCCTGGGAGAGGATGGCCTCGATCGGTACCCAATGCGCTACGTCCGCCTTACTCACCGTATAGCTGTTCCCCACACGCACAGCGACACCCCCCGACACACCACCACTACTGCCGCTACTGCTGCCGCAGCCAGACACCGCTACCGCTGCCGCCGTGCACAGCATCAACCCAGCCGGCAGCGTCCGTCTCAGGGCGCCTAGCCTCGACATCTCACACCAACCCTCACAGCCATCATAAGCCTCCAATCACGCCCATGGTTGATAACGATCGATACGGCGTGCGAGGCCCCGCCCAACACCAGGGGAGCCCCGCACGCCAACACATACAACAACTACGACAGTTCAGACCCTAGAAGTCGATTAACGCCGTAACCGCTACTCCACCCTGTGTGAATCCCGTGATTTCTAACTCTTTTTCGCTTGCGATCGCGGAGTCCTGTAATTTCCCCTCGTTCAGTGAGAAGAACAGCTTGCATTCGAATTCTTTGTCTTCGCTGTTGAAGACTTTTACGATGTCCTGGTCGCCTTTGGTTTCTTTCTCCTCTTTGAAGTCCACTTTCACCGTTTTCAGTAAGACATTCGGTTCTAACAGCTCGCCCGCCACACACGACGGATCTTCAGAAGACTGCAGAATCTGGAATAAGAAGATTCCACAGGTGAAGTGCAGTGCTTCTGGTAACAGCGTAAGTGCGGGCACTAGAGTCGGTACTAATTTGCCGCCTTCCACTTTTTCTAAGAACCCACTCGAAATGTGAAGGGCCCCTTTCGCCGTGATGACACCGGGTTTTTTGCTTTCTAAGGTTTCACATTTTGAGGCTGCCGCGGCTAGTTCGCATCCTTCATATATGATTTCGCCTTTGCCTAACTTTGGTGATGTGAGTTCGCCGGATCCTTTGTGTTTTTCGCATTTGATGTTTTCTTTGTTGCCTAATTCGTTGCCTAATGGTACGAGTTCGCCTTTGCCGCCTGAGAGTGTGAAGGTGACGGGTTTCACTGCGGATGGTGTGGGTAAGAATTCGGCTAATAAGACTGCTGATGCGGTTGTGGTTAGTGCGATTGCGTTGATTGCGAGGATGGCGAGGAACGCCAGGCCTAGCAGTTTGATTGGTTTCATGTGAGATACTGCTCCTTGATGGTTGTCTTGTAGTGGCCGGCTCCCATGGTGCCCCGCATGTTTGTGGGGTGTTGTGGGGCCGGCGCTACCCGTTGTGTCCCTTGTCCTGGCCCCGTGTGGAGTGTTCGGACTGGTGGGATAGCTCAGCTAGTCTGACAGCCGGGTTTGGCCGGCGTCAAGGCAATCCGGGGATTGTCTCCCACCCTCTTATAGGGATGGGACCGCACAGACTGCTTGTTTCCCCGGGCGGGGCGAGCCCTCCCGTCGGGGGGGCTGCGAGGATCGCCGGGGCTGGCTGCCCGTGGTGTGGGGGTGGGTGGCCCGGGGTGGGTGGCCCCCGAAACGCCGTTCGGGTGTTTCGGGGGCTCTGGGTGTGGGTTAGTGGTGGTGTTTGTGGCTGTGTTTGTGGTGTTTGTGGGGGCAGTTTGTGGGGGTGATGTGGGTGGCTTGGTGGAGCTGGAGGCCGTTTTGGGCGTGGAAGAAGGCGGGCATTGTGAGGTTTGCGGTGCAGAGGTTGCCGTTCGCGGCGAGGGCGGAGTTGGCGCCTTGGGGGAGCGTGAGTTCGAAGGTGTTGAACGGCACGTCGGGGGTCGTCTTGAACGTGGTGCTGGTGATGCCCTTTTTGCTGATGAATGTCGCTCCGACGAGTTGAACGGTGACGCCGTTGCCTTGCAGCACGATCGTTAGCGACGGGAACGCTTCCCCGCCATGAGAAACAAAATACACGGGCCCTGCGAGGGGTAGCGGGAGGATCGGCACTGTCACTTTAGCGTGCCCGATGATTGACCCTGCGGGACAGTTGGCGGGGTTCGTTTCAAACGTTTTCGCCAAACAAGCCTTCTGCAGGGTCGTTAGCCGTGAGGGGAGCTGCTTCGGCAGGTCGACCTTCACTGACGCAATGTTTGCTTGAGTGCCTTGAGGGGCCACCGGGTTTGTGAGCTTCACGTTCAAGCTCGCGCCCCCGGCTTTAGTGGGTTTACCCGAGGTCGTGACCGTAAACTTGGGAGCGAATTTCAGTGCGGCACAGTTCGTGACCTGGAACGGTGCTGTTAGGCCTGTGGTTTGGTTTTGGGTGCTGGTCATCGTCGCCGATACCTGCAGCTTGCTGCAGTTCGTGGGGTTGAACGTGAAGCCGGGCCGGTCGATCTGCACATCAACTCGTCTCAGCCGGATCGGGACACCAACCGTGTTCCCATCCGCACCAGTCGGACGGAGGAATGTCGGAAACGGGTCTGAAACGTCGGTCACGTGCGCATCATGCGAATCGATATACAACGCCTGACGCACGACAACATTACCAAAGTTAAACGGGCCGGCTATCGCCGGCACGACGACCGACAGGCCATAAGGCGCGCCCTTATACGGGCCCGTGAGATACGCGCTGCCGGTCACGAACAACGGGTTCGGGCCAGGCCCCGCGCCTGCTTTCACGCTCCCAACCCGAGACGCTTCCGAACACGTGCCAGCCGCAGCGTTCGCATCCGGACACAACGGGACGCCCTTGATGTTCGCCTCCAAACCCGGGGGCAACGAAACACTGAGCCCACCCATCTCCTGGTCTGTATCAGACCGCGAAAACGACGCGATAAACGGCGTGTAGGCACCTGCCTGCACGTTACTCGACAACGCCGTGAACACGGGCGCGAACCCACCAACACAGCCCGTGTTGACCGGGAAACTATCCGACGGAGTACTCGCAGGCCCCGAGTCCGGAGCAGACCACGGTTCAAGGACGCTCGTCGTCGTGAACGTCGCACAACTCTCAGGAGTCGCGAACTCCGCCCGCGGGCCACCAAAGAAATGCAGCTTCAAATCACTGAACGGCAGCTGCGGATTTTCGTTGAAGACCCCCGTGATCTGCCCCGTTCCGGGGTCCGCGATCGCACGGCCGGCAATCTTGATCAACACCCCCGTCACCGGATCATCAACCACCACATACAACCCGAACACGCTGCCAAACGGGTTCGCATTCTGCGCCGCCAAGTACATCGCGCCTTTCAACACGCCCCGAATCAACGGAGATTCCAGTTCCAACACCCCGATCTTCGACGCTTCAGGACACGCCGGCTGTTCACGATTGAAGTCCGCCGGAGCAGGCCCTTCCCAGCCGATCTGCGCCTCAGAACACGCCGCAAGACCATCACCCGCCGCGGGATTGATACTGAACCCCGCCGGGAACGCCACCGACGCATCCCTAAGCGGCGCCGTCGCGGTCGTGCCCGCCGTCTCACTCTGCGCGAGCTTCAACTCAAAATCAAGACCCGACGGCGAATCCGCCGTATGAGTCGTCGGCTGCGCTTTCAATTCCGGACCAAACGACAACAAATTACACCCCGTCGGCGGCGGCGAAACAGAGCTCTTAGACACCCACGCAGGATCACTGTAATCCGGGGTACCATCCGCATGAAACCGCCCCGGATGCAACCACGAATCCATATGCGCCGTCGCGGTCATCGACACCGCCGAACAAATCGTCGGATTCGTAAAAAACGGGACTTCAGCATTCCCCGTCCCATCACGCTTCGCCGGATCCCCAAAAAACGTCACAAACACATGATCCAACGTGATCTGACCGATATCCGGGCTCACCGTCTCCAACACATAACCCACAGGCGACGGCACCACATGCGCATACAACACATGCGACCCCTTCAACCCATCCAAAAACCCAAACTCAGCCGGATAACCCTTCTCCGGCACCAAATTCCAGATCGGACTCAACACCCCCGCAAGCGTATTCGGTTCAGTCGTGATCATCCCAACCCGCGTATCCGCCGGACATTCCTGCTGCGAAGACAACTGCGCGAGCGTACACTCAGGCGCCGACAAAGTACTCCCGACAAACCCCAACGGCAAATCCACCGCAACATCCTTCACATCCTGCACACTCGTCTTCCCAACACCCGCACCATCAGGCGGCACCCGCAACACATTATTCAACCCAAACGTAAACGACACCTCATACGGATGATCCCCAGCCTGAGAATCCACCAAACCATCAACACCACCCGGCCGCATCACAAATTCAGAAAACCCAAACCCAGCCGGCCCACCCACCACATTATCCTCAAACCCCGCAACTTCCGCAGCACCACCACCCGACACCGACACCACATTATGCAACCCACCCGACACACCAGATTCAACCTCGACCCGCACACTCATTTCCAAACGCTGATCCGGCACCAACACCCCAAAATGTTCACACCGCACCGGCACCGTCGAACACACCGCACCCGGCAACTGCACCGACACCACACGCAACCCCACCGGCACTTCATCCCTCACAACCACAGGCGACCCATCCGTCGGCAACTCACCCACATCCGTAACCGACACCACATATTCATCACAAAACACCACCGACGATTCACAACCCACCGTATCCCCAACCGCGAAATGCGTCGGCGAAGCAAACGACCCAACCGAAAACCCAGCAGAAGCCAACGCACCAAACGCCGAACCGACCACCCCAAAAAACCCAGCCAAAAACACCACAAAACACACCAACACAAAACACAACAACCCCCGCACCACCCCAACATCAACCAACCCAACCACATCCCGCATCACAAACCCCCCCCAACACCAACACCCAAACCAACCACACCCAACCCACGCCCAGCATCCCCGGCCTTCCCGGCCTTCGTGCCGTAACGCCGCCGCGCCTGCCGTTCACACGCCAACCGCAACCGCCCCACCCGCCGATGCTTCCTACGACACACCGCAAGCGCCCTCACCAACCGCTGACGCCTAGACAACACCCTCGGCTTAGATTTCCCCGGCGAAGCAGGCCGCACATTCCCAAGCCCACTCAACAACGCCGAACCACCCGACGGCGCACCCGGCTGACCCACCGGAATCCCATGACAATCTTCCCCACCACACCCCGGCAACACCGGCGGCACACCCGTCACACACGGATCCACCGACGTACAAACCCTCGCATCATAAAAATCAAGCTGCGTATCCGTATCACCCGGCACAAGCTGACTCGCAGACGTAAAAAACACATTCGACCCCGACAAATCAGACCCCACCAAACACACCGACGACGACAACACACAAGTCGGCGATTGCTCCACACTCACATCCCGACCATCCGACAACAAAAACACACACCCATCCGCCCGCCCCACCGGACAACCACCCACACCACCCAACTCCCACTCATACACATTCTCCGCAAATTCCCTCCCCACCGCTTCCCCGATCGGCACATCATTCAACGCACCCCGCGTCAACCCCACCGGACTCATAAAAAACACCCGGCCACCATCATCAGACATCGACGGATCACGCCGCCCCGACCCACCAACAAACCCCGACAACGCACGACTCCTAACGATCTTCGCGTTCCCTACACCCGCATTCCCATTATCACTAAACCCACCATCACCCACCGACACCCGCATCAACACCCCCGACACCGCATCATACCGAAACACCTGCGCACCACCACCATCCACCCGCAAATCATCACCCGTCAACGGCGCCTGACTCAAAAACACCAAAAACCGCCCATCAGACGACACATTCGCCCATTCCACACCATGAAACCACTCTTCAAAATCCGCCTGCTGCAATTCGCCGAGTTCTGACAGCGTCGCGATGAACCGTACCACGCCACCCTCAAACACATACAAATTCTCCCCACCATCCCTGGCTTTCACACCTTCCCGGTTCGCTTCTTCGCTCAACACACCACGCGCCACAAAATACACATGCGAACCATCATTCGACACCGCCACCACACCCTGCACCCGGGGACCACCCGCACCACCACCAGCCGACACCGCCGTCAACCGTGCACCCACCGGCCGACCAAAATCATACAAATACAAGTTACACCCCGAACCCACCATTTCAACACACTTCGCCCGCGATTTATCAAACTGACTAGCATCGTTTGTCGCATCATCTGTCAGCTGCTGAGTGCTCGTCAACAACGCCTTCGACCCGTCAACCGATGCACCCTGAAATTCCGCATCCGCCAATTCAGCGCCACGACACGACACTTCACCCGCCAACCCACCACCACCACACTCACTCGCAGACAACTTCACCGTTTCCTTCTCATCCACACGCGCATACACTTCATTCACCGGCACTTCCGCATGCCCTTCCTGTTCCGGACACCGGATCGCCGTAAAGAACACTCTTCTACCTTCCAACCCTGTCTCTTCTTCCTTACCAGACAGCGCCGAACTCGACGCCGCCGTTTCATTACCCGAACCAACTTCCGTACTGCACACACTAATCAAGTTCGTACTCCCCGCACCCCCCGTAACACCAACCGGTATCGGCCCACGCCCACCCACATACTCAAGCACCGACGCGCCTTTGCCTTCAAACGGCCAGCCCGCACCCACCACCTGCACCACCAAATGCGACATATCAGCCGTTGCGAAGTTCGCGTTCCCTTTCGCGCCGCGCGCACCGAGTTCCGGCGGCGAGACCGGCCCGAGATCTGTCATCGTCCCGTCAAGCTGACGAGCGTAGTAGTCATCCTCACCCTGCCCCCGCGGCGGGCCCGTCGGCGCACTCACCAACGCCGCACCCGTATCCGCATTCACACTCGCCACCGTACTCACTTCAAATTCACTCGCAGGCGGCGTCAACGCCTTCCCAACCCACCCCCCCAAGCCACGACTAAACGCATACGACGCACCCACCGTATTACGCTTCGCAGGACACGACGCCGCATCACCAAAACACTGCACACTACTAAGCACCAGCCGCGACCCATCCACAGCGATGTCTGGGAGTAGCCCAGCGAACACGTCCCCTACCAGCGCGGCGTTCTTCACCGGCGGAGTGATCATCTCATACGCCCGACCATCCGGCAGCCCACCACCAACCGTCGGATACACAAACGTATGATCAGCACCGGTCGTGGTACCGGCGGCGTTGCTCGCAACGACACGCCAGTGATACACCGTATCCCCGCTCAACCCAGTCACATGCGCAGTCACTTGGACATCGCTCGTGCCCGCGCCAGGCTGCGGCTTACACGGCGAGCTATGTCCATATGTGGTGCTTGTGCCGAATTCAAAGGTGCACGTCGTCGCGAGCCCGCCGGGGTTGACCTTGGCGTTCAGGTCCGCGGCGGTCCCGGTCAGATTCGACACCGTCGCTCTAGTGATCACCGGCGGCGGTGGCGTCGAGAACTGGACGTCACTGCCGAGGTTCGTTCCGTTCGCGTTGCTGGCTACAAGCCGGAAGTGATAGGTGGCCCCAGGAGCTAGATTTGTTAGGTTGGCGGTTACGGCGACTTCGTTCGTGCCCGCACCAACCGTCTGTACGCACGCCGCACTCTGACCATACCCAGTCGTGGTGCCATAATCGAAATGGCACTCGGTGACTTCTACACCAGAAGGGTTTACAGATCCATTGAGCGTTGCTGCAACCGGGAGTATTTCGCTCGCTTCGCCGGTAACGACATCCGGCAGCACAACGAACGGGCCGAAGATCTCAACCTGACGGGCACCTTCCCGATCTGAAACATACACCTGCCCCGCCGCGGAACTGACCGCAACCCCTTCAGAATCCGTGAGAGCGCCCGCACCCTGCCCGCCGAACGTCCCGACTGGCGAGCCAGCTTCATCAAACTCTGCGACTTCACGGCGCTCGTCAGCGAGAAGATGGTCGCTGGAAAGATCGACCGCCACGGTACTAGACGGGTTCCCATTCACAACCCCAGCCGACGTATACGTCGTCGACGCGGTCACGGGAAATTCCGCCGGCGTGAACTTTTCAACTACACTCGCGAAGTTGTTTACATACACCGCCCCTTTCGAATCGACAGCGACATAGCCGTTGGTGAAGTCCGAAAGGACCGGAAGAGGCTTACCGCTGGGGGCATATACATGCACGCCGCTCACGTAGTCGCTGGCATAGATGTCGCCGTTTGCGTCCACGGCAACACCAAGCAGTTCGCCAAAGCCCCCGATTTCGTTGGTACCAGCACCAGGACCTTCCGTAAACAGCGCGGGTTCCCCATCAGCCTGGAACGCCCGCACAGACTGACTCCCATTACTCGCCACATAAAACTTGTGGCTCGTCGAGTCGACCGCAAGCTCAGAGGAACCACGGAACCCGAGACCAGTAAGCCGGCCAAGCACAATATTCGACGCGCTACCCGTAAACGCTTCAGGTTCATGAGCCGAATTGAACTTCTCAACCGAATTAGAACCCAAATCAGCCACATACACACTACCCGACGACTGATCCACCCCCACCGCCCCCGGGATTTCAAACGTACTTCCCGCAGTACCATCCACCCCGAACGCCCCCACCAAAAGCCGCGTTTCCAACGCAAAAGCCCCCGACACCCCGACCACCAAGCAAACCAAAACCACCCCACAAAACACCAACCCACGACAGACCGCCAAACGACCAAGGCCTCTACCGCCCAGCAGCCACTCCCAAAACACTCAAACACCCTCCCCAAACAACCATCATCCCGACCACCGGGACAAACCAACACTCTCAACCCACCCCCACCCCCGTCAACCCCCGTCTCCAACTCCAGACATCGGCGGCACAAGCGCCCGGGGCCCACGGCAGCTGCCGTGGGCCCCAGACTCTCTAGCGATCTATATCCTCAGAGCGCTATTCGCTGGCGAGTACGGCTTCCGCCAGCGCTATTTTGATCGATCCTTTCAGGATCGCCGTGTTCGTTCCGGCCGCCGCAGGCAGACCGATTTTGCTGTTGATGAGCGGATCAATCAGGAAGGAGAAAATTCCTCCGCACCCTTCTGCGCTTGGTGCCGCGAAGGAGTTGTTGACCAAGGCGTTGTTTTTGATGGTCAATATCCTGCCTTCTTCGGTGAACACGAGTTCGCCCGGGCTTCCTGTGATCGGTTTGTTTGGAAGCGGCGGACTCGTCGTACCCGTGGTGAATTCCACGACCACCGGATGGGCGTTTGAGCCGATGTAGCAACTGCTCCCCAGGAAGGGGTTTTCGAGATGGATCTTGAGCGGCAGCGACAGCGCTGTCCCCGTGGCGCCCAAGAGGTTGAAGGTGTGTAGCTGGATCGAGGTCGCCGGTGCGGCGAGTTCGGTCGTCGCGTTCACGCCTGTCAGCCCATTTTCGAACGTGAGTTCGCAGGCTATTCGCTCAAGAAAGTTGCTGATTTCATTACATTTGACCAAGCCCGCCAACCCGCCGGGAACTTTTTGAGGGGTTTTGCTCAGGGTATTGCCGTCTTCAGCGCCGATGAATGTTTCTTCGCCGGTCGCAAATGCATGGATGCCGCCCTGGAGCGTGATCGTTTTCGCGATCGGTACTTTTTCTTTGCCGATGACGAATTCCCCGCTTTCCGTGGAGGCCACGATGCAGTTGGCCGCTTCCGGATTACTCAGCGGGCAGTCGGCGAACGGCGCGTATTCGCCTTTCGGGTGATGTTCGACGGCGTATGCCGACGAGGCGAATGCCATAATCCCGATCGCCGCCATGATCGATGTGAGGATGGCCGGCGCGCTCCTGCCCATTCCGTGCTTCTTGCTTCCAGTCACGAAGTCCCCCTTCGTTGTCGTATGTGCTGCATGATCCTGCGGGTTCAACTTAGGCCGGGTTGCTGACATCCGTCAACCAATGTCTCTATCTTAGATGCATTCCGCTCAGCCGAAGCCGCCGGCGCCTCCGAGCGCCCATGGCCGTTGGCTACTTGCGGCCGCTTGGAAAGGATTTCGCAGGCCGAGGAGCCCCGTAGCTTGTTGCGATCGGCAACACTCTGCGACGGCTTTCAGGAAGCGCCCGCGGCGCCCGAGCGCTTGCCGCACTGCGCCACTACATACCCGGAGCGACAGCTGGTCCGAGCGCGCCAGCGAGCTCGCAGTGCCGGCGCGAGCACGTTCGCGGCTTCACGCTCCGCGAGCTTCTGCTTGATGGAGGCCGCTACCTCGGATAGCGCAGGAAGGCGTGAGGGGTACACCTTCGCCACCCTGAAGACGTAGAAGAGCGCCTGCCTTACAGGCCCTGTGAGCACGTGCGGCCGGGCTCCGAAGAAGTGCTTGAGGAGGGCTTCCTCTCCCACGTTGCGCGCTAAGCCCATGATTAAGCCGTGTTCGGCCTCCGGCGCGATGTTCAAGCGCTTCACGACCGATTGAAAGCTCTTTCCGGCCAGGATTTCGCGCTTGCCTTTCGCTGCCGTTGCCTGCTTCACAGTCATGAATATTTCTATGTCGCGTTTCTCCGGCACCACGAAGCTTGCGCCGTTATCGCGGTAGAAGCTCGTCACCTGGTTTTGACCGATGTGGCCTTCCGCGGCGGTGGCCAACTGCGTCAGAATGCGTGGGAGCAGGGTCAGCAGGCTCACGAGCCAAACACGATCCGCAGCACTGAGCTTCGGACTGGCCAGTAAGTGCTGGAGGTCACCGTCGTCCGAGAACAGCTGTTCTTCCTCCTGGGCTGAGAACAGGTCCGATGGTGTCTTGGAGCGTCGCGCATATTGCAGCAGCGCCAACTCCTTGTCGGCTTCGGCGCTGCTGACGCGCAAGCCATATTCCTTGGCCTCGGCTAAGACCCAGTGAAAGCCGATCAGATACCCGAGCACGACGCTCTTCTGGACGGGTAAGCCGCCGAGGAGGTCTTTTTCGACGGCGACCCAGTGATCGAGATCAGAGCTCGTGATCGCTTCACCCCCAACCTGCGCGACCACGGCCGCACCCCCACTCCCGCAGCCGCACAGAGCAAGCAGTGCCGAAGTCACGCAGACAGCCAACTGAAATCCTCGGGCCATAACGCCGGGCACCGTAACGGAACGTCTGCTCGATTTGTCGAACTCATCTCGACAGCGCGAGAGGCGGGCCGCACGAGACGAGCGTCAGCGTTGCAGCGCACCACCGAGCGCGAGCCCCACACGTTCGACCTCTCCCTCGCTCATCTCAGGGTAGAACGGCAGCGCCAAGGACCGCTCCGCGACTTGCTCGCAGACCGGGAATTCCCCGTCGCGATGCGAAAAACGCTCGCGGTAGAAGCTCATCAGGTGGATCGCGGGGAGATATGGCTTGCTCTGGATGGCGCCCGCAGCGAGATGCTCGATCACCTGGATGCGATCGACCCCGCGCGGCATCTGCACGACGAACACAAACCAGCCGCGAATGTCTCCCTCTAGGTCCTCACAGGGCAGCACCAGCCCCTCGATCTCTGCGAGTGCTTCCCGGTAGGAGGCGGCGACCCGCGCGCGTTTGCGCAGCATGCTCTCCAGGCGCTCGAGCTGCGCGATCCCGAGCGCACAGGCGATCTCCGACAGCCGATAGTTGAAGCCGAGGCGGTCGTGATCGAGCCAGCCCATGTCCCGCGCGCGCCCCTGGTTGCGCTCGGAGTCGATGCGCTCCTTCAGCGCCTGGGCGCCGAGCGTCACCATCCCGCCCTCGCCCGTTGTGAGCTGCTTGTTCGCATAGAAGCCGAACACCGCCGGATGCCCGCGCCCGCCCACAGGCGCGCCATCCGCGTGGCGGGCGCCCAGCGCCTCGCATGCGTCCTCGACGATCGCGAGGTCATGTGTGGCGGCGAGCCGCTCGAACGCGGGCATGTCGGCTGGGTAGCCGAAGATATGCACCGGCAAGAGCGCGCGAGTACGCTCACTCACCGCTGCTGCCGCTGCCTGCGGGTCGAGATTGAGCGTCACCGGGTCGATGTCCGCGAACACCGGCCGCGCACCCTCATAGAGCACCGCATTGGCCGAGGCCACAAACGAAAACGGGCTCGTGATGACCTCATCGCCCTCGCCCACCCCCACCGCACGCAGCGCCAGATGCAGTCCCGCCGTGCCGCTGCTGACAGCGCTCGCCAGCGGCGCACCGACGCGCGCGGCGAAGCGTCGCTCGAACTCCTCCAGGCGCGGTCCGAGTGAGAGCTGTCCCGAGCGCAGCACCTCGATCACTGCGCGCTCCTCTGCCTCACCCAGCACCGGCCGGGCGAGCGGGATCGGATTCTCGCCCACCTACACCCCGCTCGCGGAGCTCACGTCGTCCGCGCTCTTCCCGAGCGTCCCTCTTCGCCCCGGCTGCATGCCGTACTCCAGCGAGTCGACCAGCGCATCCCAGGAGGCCGCGATCACGTTCTCAGAGACCCCGATCGTTCCCCACACCTCATGCCCGTCGGAGGCGTCGATCAGCACACGCGTGATTGCGCCCGTGCCCTTCCGCTCGTCGAGAATCCGCACCTTGAAGTTCACCAGCTCGATGTTCTTCAGCTGCGGATGGATCTCGGTGATCGCCTCGCGCAGCGCTTTGTCCAGCGCGTTCACCGGGCCGTTGCCCTCGGTGGTGCGGATGTAGCGCTCGCCGGCCAGCCAGATCTTGATCGTCGCCTCCGTCTCAACCTTCCCGTCAGCGCGCTTCTCGACGGTCACGCGCCAGGACTCGAGGCGGAACAGCGGCTCGTACTCCCCCGCCTCCTTGCGCAGCAGCAGCTCGAAGGAGCCGTCGGCCGCCTCGAACTGGAAGCCCTCGTGCTCGAGATCCTTGACGCGCTCGAGTACGCGCTGGGCGAACCCCTCGTCGGCGGCGATGCCCGCCTGGGCTGCCTTCTCGGCGATCGTGCCGCGACCCGCGATCTCCGAGATCAGCACGTCGCGGTCGTTGCCCACGACCGCTGGGTCGACGTGCTCGAAGGTCTGTGCGTCCGCGCGCACGCCCGCGGCATGCAGACCGGCCTTGTGTGCGAAGGCGTGCTTGCCCACGTATGGTTGTGCGGGGTTGGGCGAACGATTCAGCAACTCATCGGCGAAGTGCGCTGTCTCGGTAAGCCGCGCGAGGCGCTCCGCGCTCAGCAATTCCACTCCCATCTTCAGTTGCAGGTCGGCGATGATCGTGATCAGGTTGGCATTGCCTGTGCGCTCACCAATCCCATTGAGCGTCCCCTGTACCTGCGTCGCGCCCGCTTCGACCGCGGTCAGCGTGTTTGCAACTGCGCAGCCCGAGTCGTCATGAGTGTGGATGCCAAGCGCCACACCCGGAAGTGCTTCACCGACAACCGCGAACGCCGTACGGATCTGGGGCGGCAGCGAGCCGCCGTTTGTGTCGCACAGCACCAACCGCTCAGCCCCCGCCTCGGCGGCCGCGCGCAGGCAGTCAAGCGCGTAGCCGGCGTCGAGCGCGAAGCCGTCGAAGAAGTGCTCGGCATCGAGCAGCACCCGCTTGCCTGCTGCCACGAGGAAGGCGATCGAATCGGCGATCATCGCGAGGTTCTCCTCGCGCGTGACACGCACGACCTTCTCGACGTGGAGTACCGAGGCCTTACCCACGAGCGTGCATGCAGGGGCGAAGCACTCGGCGAGCACCCGCAGTCCCTCGTCCTGCTCGGCGGGCAGGTCGCGACGGCGGGTCATGCCGAAGGCGACGATCTCGGCGCTCTGCAGCCGCTCCGCGGCGAGCAGCTGGAAGAGCTCTTGCTCCTTTGGGTTTGAGGCCGGGAAGCCCGCCTCGATCAGGTGCACCCCGAGCTCGTCGAGCGCATGCACGACGCGCAGCTTCTCCGCCGCGGTGAGGCTGAGCCCACCGCCGCCCATGCCGTCACGCAGGGTGGCGTCGTAAAGCTGTATGTCGGGCATGGGCTCCTAGCCGGCGGTGGTCGTCTGCGGTGAGGCTTCGCCGCTCGGGGTCTGCAACGCGTTCGGCTGCACCACGTCGAGCCACTCGCGATAGCGCTCGCTGCGCCCGTGGATCGCGTCATTGAAGGCGGCTTGGAGAACGCGCGTTACCTCGCCCGGCTCACCGGTACCGATCTTGTGGTCATCGATCTCACGTACAGGCACGAGTTCCGCGGCGGTGCCCGACAGGAACATCTCGTCGGCGAGACACATCTCCGCACGCGCGACGTTGCGCTCGATCACGGTGTAACCGAGGTCCTGCGCAATCTGGATCAACGAGCGGCGCGTGATGCCGTCGAGGATCGAGTTGTGCTGGCCGGGCGTCACGATCTGCCCGTCGCGCACGATGTAGACGTTCTCGCCCGTGCCCTCACAGACGTGACCGTGATCGTCGAGCAGGATCGCCTCCTCATAGCCGGCCTTGACCGACTCGACCTTGGCGAGCACACTGTTGAGGTACTGCCCGGAGGCCTTGGCGTGCGGGATCAGCGAGTCGGGGCTGATCCGCCGCCATGAGGAGACCTTTGCGCGCACGCCGTTGCGCTGACCGTCCTCCCCCAGATAGACGCCCCACTCCCAGCAGGCAATCGTCACGTCGACCGAGGCATCGAGCGGGTTCAGCCCCATCGTGCCGTAGCCGCGGTTGACGAGTGGGCGGATATAGCAGGAGCGCAGGCCGTTGCGCGCGACCAGCTCGAGTGTCGCTGCGCGCAGCTCCTCGGACGAATAGGGCACGGGCATGTAATAGAGCTCGGCCGAGCGGATCAGGCGGTCGATGTGCTCGGCGTTGCGGAACACAGCCGGCCCGAGCTCGCCGTCGTAGCAGCGCATGCTGTCGAACACGCCCGTGCCGTAGTGCAGGCCGTGCGTCAGGACATGAACCTTGGCGTCTTCCCAGGCGACGAACTCGCCGTTCATCCAGATGAGGTCCGTGGGCTTCACGGCCCGGATTCTAACCGACCTGCGAGCAGTACTTGAACCCGGCATGCGTGCCCGCTGCGAGGAGCTTCTTGTGCACGCTCAGTTTCGATGCGGCCAGCGCTTTGATGCGTGCCGAATCGTTTGCTTTCGCGGCCTGCACGAGCGTGAGCAGTTCTTCGGCCAGCATTCGCCTGTAGGTCACGCTTGCCCGCCATTCGCGTGCGATCGCAGCTGGAGGCGAGAGTGTGCCGAGCTCGCTTGCCGCAGCCTGCTCGAGCGCGGTGTGCGGTGGCGCGATGCGTTCAATTTCGCGCAGGCTCGCGCTCTTGGCCTTGACCCGCGCAATGCGCGCGTCGAGGCGCTGACAGATCGCATCTGCCTTGGTGACGAACGCCTGTCGCGACAGCGAGCTTGCGGGTGCTGGGCTGGAAGCCGGGCTGTTGGTTGAGACGGACTTGGACGCCGCTGTCGAGGAGCCGCCACACCCCGCGAAGCTGGGCGTGCCTGCGATCAGCAGCGGCGACCAGCTAGCTCTCGGGTGCCGTTTCATATCGCGGGACTATGTGCTGGTCGATCCCCGAAGTCAAGCATCAACGCGCAGTGTCTCGCACTCGCAAATGCTCGCCGGATCACAGATCGCGGAGCACTGCCTGCGTCACCTCGGTAAGTCCCGCCTCGCCACCGAGGTCGCGTGAACGCAGGCCGTCGTCAAGCGCCCCTGCCACCGCCGACTCGATCGCGGTGGCCTCATCCGCCAGGCCGAGACCGTGTCTGAGCATCATCGCGGCCGAGAGGAACATCGCCAGCGGGTTGGCGATTCCCTGTCCGGCGATGTCTGGAGCCGAGCCGTGCACGGGCTCGAACAGGCCTGGGCCGTCACCGCCGAGCGAGGCGCTGGGCAGCATCCCGATCGAGCCCGTCAACATCGCGGCCTCATCGGAGAGGATGTCGCCGAACATGTTCTCAGTCAGGATCGTGTCGAAGTGCCGCGGCGAGGAGACGAGCTGCATCGCGGCGTTATCGACGAGCACGTGCTCGAGCTCGATGTGCGGGAACTCGCGCGTGTGCAGCGCGCTCACGACCTCGCGCCACAGCCGCGAGGTCTCGAGCACGTTGGCCTTGTCTACGCTCGATACGCGTGAGCGGGCCGCGCCGAAAGCCGTGCGGGCAATGCGTTCAATCTCCGCGGCGCTGTAGGAACAGACGTCGGTTGCGGAGGTCGCGGTGCGGGTCTTCTCGCCGAAGTAGATCCCGCCCGTGAGCTCGCGCACGACGAGCAGGTCGGTGCCCTCGATCCGCTCGCGCCGCAGGGGCGATGCCTCATAGAGCGCCGGTAGTGGCTTGACCGGGCGCAGGTTGGCGTACAGCCCGAGGCCCTTGCGCAATCCCAGCAGACCCTGCTCGGGACGCGGCTTGTCAGGGTCGGTCGTATCCCACTTCGGACCACCGACGGCCGCCAGTAGCACCGCGTCGGCTCCACGGCAGGCTGCGAGCACCCCATCGGTGAGGGCCGCGCCGTGCGCGTCGATCGAGGCTCCCCCGAAGAGGTGCTCCTCGAACTCGAAGTCCCCGAGCCCGCGCAGCAGCTCGAGCGTCGGGGCCATGATCTCGGGGCCGATCCCGTCGCCGGGAAGCGTGACGATGCGATGTGCCATCAATCCCCCCTAGAGCGCGGTTGTAATCGGGCCGCTGCGCTCACGGTCGCGCTCGAAGGCAGCGATCGTCTCGGAGCGCTGCAGCGTCAGCGCGATGTCGTCGAGCCCGCCGAGCAGGCGGTGGCGGATCTCGTGGTCGATCGCGAAGGGCACCTGCTCGTCGGCGAAGCGGACCTCCTGTGCCTCGAGATCGATCTCGCCTGCACCTGCCCGCGCGAGGCTGTGGCAATCCTCGGCGCTCAGCACGACCGGCAGCAGGCCGATCTTTGTGCAGTTGGAGTAGAAGATGTCGGCGAAGCTCGGCGCGACGATCGCCTGGAAGCCGTAGTCCTGCAGACCCCAGGGAGCATGCTCGCGCGAGGAGCCACAGCCGAAGTTCTCACCGGCGACGAGGATCGGGTTGGCGGGCAAGTCCCAGCCTGGCTCCTTGGCCCAGTCGTAGAAGAGAAACTCGCCGAAGCCGCTGCGCTCGACGCGCTTGAGGAACTGCTTGGGCATGATCTGGTCGGTGTCGACATCGGCGCGGTCGAGGTGACTGACCTTGCCGGAGATGATGCTGATCGGCTGCATGTGCGCTCCTAGCTCCAGTTGCGGATGTCGACGAAATGGCCCTCGATGGCGGCCGCGGCAGCCATCTGGGGCGAGACGAGGTGCGTGCGCCCGCCACGACCCTGGCGACCCTCAAAGTTACGGTTGGAAGTTGAGGCGCAGCGCTCGCCGGGCGCGAGGATGTCGGGGTTCATGCCCAGGCACATCGAGCAGCCCGCGACACGCCAGTCAAAGCCGGCATCACGAAAGATCTGATCAAGCCCCTCCGCCTCAGCCTGGGCCTTGACCTGCTGAGAGCCGGGCACGACCATCGCGCTGACGCTGTCCGCGACGCGACGCCCGGCGATCACCTCGGCGGCAGCGCGCAAATCGCCGATGCGCGAGTTGGTGCACGAACCGATGAAGACACGGTCGACGGCGATCTGCTCGATCGGGGTTCCGGGCTCAAGCGCCATGTAGTGGAGCGCTCGCTCGGTCGCCTCGCGATCGGCAGGGCTGTCGAAATCATCGGGCGAGGGAACGCTGTCGATGACAGCGCGAACCATGCCGGGGTTGGTACCCCAGGTCACCTGCGGGGAGATCGCCGCAGCGTCAATCACGACCTCGCGATCAAAGCTCGCACCCTCGTCACTGCGCAGCTCGCGCCAACGTTCGATTGCCGCGTCGAGCTCCGCACCGCGTGGCGCCCCCGGGCGCTCGCGCTCGGTAAACCAGGCGAAGGTCGTCGCATCCGGCGCGATCATGCCGGCGCGCCCCCCGCCCTCGATCGTCATGTTGCAGACCGTCATGCGCCCCTCCATCGAGAGCGCCTCGATCGCGGGGCCCGCGTACTCGACGACATGGCCAGTCATTCCGCCGACGCCGAGCTGCCCCAGAGTGGCCAGGATCAGGTCCTTGGCGGTAATCCCAAAGCCGAGCTCGCCCTCGTAGCGCACGCGCATCGAGTGGGGCTTGTTCTGGACCATGCACTGCGTCGCGAGTACGTGCTCGACCTCGCTCGTGCCGATGCCGAAGGCGAGCGCACCGAAAGCACCGTGGGTTGAGGTGTGGGAATCGCCACAAACGATCGTCATACCCGGCTGGGTCACGCCGAGCTCAGGGCCGATCACGTGCACGATCCCTTGGCGTGGAGAACCGAGCGAGTAGACAGGAACCCCGAACTCCGCGCAGTTGCGCTCGAGCGTTTGCACCTGCACGCGCGAGAGCTCGTCCTTGATGCGCGCCGCTACCGGCGTGCCGTCGGTCGGGGTGTTGTGGTCGGCGGTCGCGAGCGTGCGGTCGGGGCGGCGCACTTTGCGCTCGGCCAGGCGCAGCCCGTCGAAGGCTTGTGGGCTCGTGACCTCGTGCACCAGGTGCAGATCGATGTAGAGGAGGCCTGGTGCCACCTCGTGCGCCTCCCAGATCTTGTCGAACAGCGTCTTTGGCATCTAGCTCCTCCTCAATCCTGCGGAGACGACCGCCAGGAAGACGGCCTCCGCGTCGGTCGGGTTCTCAAAGTGATGGGGCAGGTCGGCGTCGAAGGTCACGCAGTCGTTCTCGGCAAGCTCGTAGCGTCGCCCATCGCAGACGAGCACAAGCGCGCCCTGCTCGACCAGCGCGGTCTCACGGCTTCCGGGCTCGTGCATCGGTGGATCGTCGCTCGCCCCAGTCGCCCCGCCGGCAGCAAGCGCGTGGCGGGAAAGCTCGGCACGCTGGCCTGGTTGCGCGGAGGTCAGCACCTCGAAGCTGTGACCGCGCCGCTTGTTGCCCCCACGTTGGCGCTCCGCCGCGCGAACCACCGTGACCGCACCATCCTCATCGAGGCGCAGCAGCTGAGAGAGCCGTAGATCCAGGCCCGCGGCGATACGGGCCGCGACCGTCAACGTGGGGCTCGTCTCCCCACGCTCCACCTGAGAGAGCATCGGCGCGCTGACGCCGCTGCGCTCTGAGAGGCTGCGCAGGGAAAGACCCGCGGCCTCGCGCAGCAGCTTGACGCGCGCACCGATCACCGCGGAGTCGAACGCATCCCAGCTGTGGTTGGCCACGTCCGCCATACATACGTACGTTATCACAGACAGCTTGTGTGCCGCGCAGGCGTATGTACCCCGGGGCCCGGCCGTTAGCCGCCCCCGGCCTCATCTCAGATTTGGCGAGTTAGCGGCTGGATCCAGCCTCGGCAACTCCCGAGACTGGATCACCGCTCCAGCTCACGGGGTCGCTTCGGGCAAACCGATCGCCTCGCCCGCCTGTGAGCGTGCCATCGCGACCGAGAGTGCCCGCACATACGCACGCGCGGCAGCGTCGATGATGTCCGTGGAAACTCCCTGCCCAGCGCCCGTGAACCCATGGGCTTCCACCACGATCGACACCTCGCCAAGCGCGTCCTGCCCCTCGGTGACAGCGCCGATCGTGAACTCGCTCAGCTTCGCACCGACCCCGCTGGCGACGTTGATCGCCTGAAAGACCGCGTCGATCGGACCGTCGCCCGTGAAGCTCCCGGTCGCCGCACCACCCTCGGGCAACGTGATCGAGACCTTCGCATGAGGTGGACGCAGCGAGGAGGCGTCGACCTCAAACCACTCAAGCGCATAGCCGGGGATCTCCTCGCGTAGCTCATCAGTGACGAGCGCCTCGAGATCCATCGCCGTCACCTGCTTCTTGCGGTCGGCCAGCTCCTTGAAGCGCTTGAAGGCCGTGTTCAATGCCTGGCCATCGAGCTCGAAGCCCATCTCCTGAAGCGCCTCACTGAGCGCGTGACGCCCCGAGTGCTTGCCGAGCACGATCGAGTTGCTGCGCAGGCCCACGGTGATCGCATCCATGATCTCGTAGGTCGTGCGCTCCTTGAGCACACCGTCCTGGTGGATGCCGGCCTCATGAGCAAATGCGTTGCGTCCCACGATCGCCTTGTTCGGCTGGACCTGATAGCCCGTCAAGCGTGAGACCAGACGGCTGGTGCGAGCGATCTCGGTCGTCTCGATCCCCGTCCACAACCCGAGGCTCGGCTCGCGCGTGTGCAACAGCATCGCGATCTCCTCTAGCGAGGCGTTGCCCGCGCGCTCGCCAATACCGTTGATCGCGCACTCCACTTGACGGCAGCCTGCTTCCACACCCGCCAGCGAGTTCGCAACAGCCAAGCCCAGATCGTCGTGACAGTGCACCGAGACGACCACACCGCGCAGGCCCGGGACCAGCCGATAAAGCTCCTCAAACATCGCCATGTACTCGCGCGGCATCGTGTAGCCGACTGTGTCGGGCACGTTGATCGTGGTGGCGCCCTCATCGAGCGCGATCTGGATCACTTCGGCCATGTAGGGCACGTCCGAACGCGAGCCGTCCTCGGGCGAGAACTCCACGTCCTCGCAGAACTCGCGTGCCTGGGCCACCGCGGCGCGCACTTGGCCCTTGACGTCCTCGCGCGTCGTCTGCAGCTTGCGCTCGATATGAATGTCGCTCGTCGCGATGAACGTATGGATGCGTGGGCGCTCTGAATCCCTGACCGCGTTCCAAGCTGCCTCGATGTCCTGCTTGCTCGTACGCGCCAACCCACAGATCACCGGTCCTTCGACCTCGCGCGCGATCGCCTGCACGGACTCGAAGTCGCCCGGTGATGTGATCGGAAAGCCCGCCTCGATCACGTCGACGCCAAGGCGTGCCAGCTGATGGGCGATCTCGAGCTTTTCCTGCTTGTTCAGGGAGATGCCGGGCGACTGCTCGCCGTCGCGCAGCGTCGTGTCGAAGATCAATACGCGATTTGCCGCGCCGCGCTGTGTCTCGCTTGTGCTCATGCCGTTCGTGCTCCTTCTATATCTCGCTTGACGTTCCTCTCTGCTGGGTATGCGGCTACGCGGCCGCCACGCGCTATTCCCCCCGAGGGGGGAGCAGGAGAGAGAGAAGCGAGTTACGGAACGACATCTGAGCTACTGAGAATACCACCGCGGCGACCGTACGTCTCAAGGCGTCAGCACGACCTTGCCGACGTTGCGCCGCTCGACGATCATCGTCTGCGCGGCGCCTGCTTCCTCGAAGCTGAACGTGCCGGCGACGACCGGTTTGACCGTTCCGTCGGCCATCAGCCCTTGCATCGGCTCGATCCAGGGCTCGAGCGTGCCGCGATCCTTCCACAGGCTGAGCATGTTCAGCCCGATCACAGCCTTCGATTCAGACATCTGCTTGATCATGTTGAAGCGCGGCATGCGCGCGACGGCGCGCAGGGCGGTGAGAACGTTTTTGCGCTCGCCTGAGACGACCGAGGATGCGCCGAAGGCGACAAGCCGGCCACCTGGGCGCAGCAGCGAGTAGCTGAGACGAAAGCTCTTGCCGCCGACAGCGTCGAGGATCACGTCGAACTTCGGCAGGCCCAGCTCCCAGCCGGGTGCCGTGTAGTCGAGGGCATGATCGACGCCGAGCTCGGTGATGCGAGCGTGCTTACCCGGCGAGGCCGTGCCGTAGACCTCGGCACCGCTGCGCTTGGCGATCTGGGTCGCGGCGATGCCGACGCCGCCACCGGCGGAGTGCACGAGCACGCGCTCGCCCTTCTGGAGGCTGCCGAAGCCGATCAGGGCCGCCCACGCGGTTCCGTAGTTGACGGGGATCGCCGCGCCCTGCTCGAAGCTGAGCTCATCGGGCAGTGCAATGACATCGCCGGCCTTGGCAACCACCTGTGAGGCGTAGCCGCCGAATTGCGTACCGGCGAAAACCCGCCGGCCCGGTGTGAAGCCCTCCACCCCCTCCCCCAACTCGAGGATCGTGCCGGCGACCTCATAGCCGACGACGCACGGAGTCTTGGGTGCGTCAGCGTAGAGGCCCATTCGCGCCATCACATCCGCGAAGTTGATGCCCGCCGCGGCGACCTCGATGCGCACCTCGCCGGCGCCCGGCAGAGGGTCTGGCTGCTCCTGCACCTCGAGCACGCCCGGCCCACCGTGCTTTGTAATCACCACCGCCCTCATACGGGTGACCCTATCCGATCAGCCGAGCTCCACCGACCAGCCGTTGACGAAGCCCTCGGATGCGACGATCTCCTGCACGACTGCCTCGGGCACCTGCGCGTCGGTCGTCACGACCATCGCCGCCAGGCGTCGATCCTCACCGCCGCTGCTTCCGTCCGGCGTGTGCCCGACCGCTGCCGAGGAGATGTTGATGCCGTGGGCGCCGAAGATCGTGCCGACGCGGCCGATCATGCCGGGGAGATCCTCGTAGCGGAAGACCGTCACATGCGGCTCGAGCTCGATCGTCAGACGCCGCCCCTGGACCTCCACGAGATGGGGCACCTGGTTGGGCCCGATGCCGGTGCCCGCAACCGCGACGCGCTCACCACCGGCGACAACGGTGACGCGGATCAGCTCGTTGAAGTCCTCGGCCTCAGAGACCGCCTTCTCCTCGAAGACGATCCCGCGCTGCTGGGCCATCGTCGGCGCATTGACGAGGTTGACCTGCTCCTCGGTGCGGCCTTCAAGCGCGCCCACGATCACCGCGAGGCCGAGCAGGCGCGTATCGAAGTCCGCGATGCGACCGAGGAAGGCCGCCTCGATGCGCTCGACCGAGCTGCTCTCGGCGAGCTCCATCGCCAGCCGTCCGAGCTGCGTGGCGAGTGGTAGAAAGGGGCCGAGCGTCTCCATGTCCTCCGCGCCGATCGCCGGAATGTTCACGGCTGTGGAGACGACTCCGCCGGTCAGCGCCGCGACGACCTGCTCGGCGGACTGGTAGCCGGCGCGGTCGGTCGCCTCCGCTGTTGAGGCGCCGAGGTGTGGGGTCACAACGACGTTGGGATAGCCGAACAGCGGGTGCTCGGTCATCGGCTCACTCGGGAACACGTCGAGCGCAGCCCCACCGAGCTTGCCCGAGTCGAGCGCGTCCTTCAGCGCCGTTTCATCGACCAGACCACCGCGCGCGACGTTCAGCACGCGAGCCCCGTCGCGCATCGCAGCAAAGGCATCCACGCCGAGGAAGCCTTCGGTCTCGGGCGTCTTTGGAAGGTGGATCGTGATGAAGTCCGCCTGCGCGTAGATGTCCTCGGGGCTGTCGGCCTTATCCACGCCGAGGTCGCGGTAGCGCTCAGCGCTGACGAACGGGTCGAAAGCCAAGACGCGCATGCCGAAGCCGCGCGCGCGCTGGGCTACGAGCTGGCCGATGCGCCCGAAGCCGAGGATCCCGAGCGTCTTCTCATAGAGCTCCACGCCCGAGTACTTCGAGCGATCCCATTTGCCGGCGATCAGCGAACCGTAGGCCTGTGGGATGTTGCGCGCGAGCGCGAGCAGCAGCGCCATCGTGTGCTCAGCAGCCGTGACGACGTTTGACTCGGGCGCGTTTGCCACGACGATCCCGCGCCTGGTCGCGGCGGGCACGTCGACGTTGTCGACGCCCACACCGGCTCGACCGATCGCGCGCAGGCGCGTCCCGCGCTCGATCAGCTCGGCGGTCATCTTCGTCGCCGAGCGGATCAAGATGCCGTCGAACTCGCCGATCCGCTCTGCGAGCTGCTCATCGCTCCAGTCGACGCCGAGCTCGACATCGAAGTGCTCCCTGAGTAGATCGATGCCGGAGTCCCCGATCTTCTCCTTCACGAGCACCCGCGGGCGCCCTCCCTGTGTGGTGTCCGGCGTCTGCGCGCTCATCGTGCCTGCCCTTCGAGCACCCAGTCGATGCAGGCGGTGAGCGCATGCACGTCCTCGGTCTCGATCGCCGGGAACATGCCGACCCGCAGCTGGTTGCGCCCGAGCTTGCGGTAGGGCTCGACATCGACGATCCCGTTGGCGCGCAGCGTTGCCGCAAGCGCAGCCGCGTCCACCGACTCGTCGAAATCGATCGTGCCGACGACCAGCGAGCGCTTGGCTGGATCGGCTACGAACGGCGTCGTGTGCTTACCGCTCTGAGCCCATGCGTAGAGATGCTCGGAGGACGCGCGCGTGCGCGACACGCACCACTCAAGGCCGCCGCCGTCGAGCATCCAACGGATCTGCTCGGCGAGTAGGAACAGGGTGGCGAGCGCAGGCGTGTTGTAGGTCTGGTCCTTGCGCGAGTTCTCAAGCGCGGTGTGCAACGAGAGGAACTCGGGGATCCAGCGCTCGGAGGCGTGCAGCGCCTCTACCCGCTCCTGCGCAGCTGGGCTGAGCAGCGCGAGCCACAGACCGCCGTCGGCAGCAAAGCCCTTCTGCGGCGCGAAGTAGTAGACGTCGGTCTGGGAAATGTCGACGGGCAGCCCGCCCGCTCCGGAGGTGGCATCGATCGCGATCAGCGCTTCGCCGGCGCCGCTCGGGCGCAGAATCGGGGTCATCACTCCGGTCGAGGTCTCGTTGTGTGCCCAGCCGATCAGATCTGCCCCACCGCCCTCGATCGCGGCGGGATCGGGGGCGTCGCCGGGCTCTGCGGAGATGATTGTTGGATCGTCGAGAAAGGGCGCACCCGCAGCCACAGAGGCGAACTTCTTTGAAAACTCGCCGAAGGCGAGATGCAGCGAGCGCCGCTGCACAAGACCGAAGGCGGCGGCGTCCCAAAAGGCCGTCGCACCGCCGTTGCCGAGCACGACCTCATAGCCGTCGGGTAGCGCGAACAGCTCACCGAGGCCGGCGCGGATGTCGCCAACGAGCGCCTTCACGGGCTTCTGACGGTGGGAGGTGCCCATCAGCGCCGCACCCCCGTCGGCGAGGTGCGCAAGGGCCGCAGGCCGGACCTTGGAGGGCCCGCAGCCGAAGCGCCCGTCGCTAGGGCGCAGCTCGGCGGGAATCAGAAGTTGTTGCTCGGTGTTCGTCGTCATTGGGCTCCTCGCTCCGTCGGACCGCAGCTATGGTCGATGATCTGAGGGTGCCCAGGCGCGCGGCGGTACTGCGTCGTCACTTCCCGGTGGTGCACTCCACCCGAACGCCAGTCGCGACGACGAGTTGCGAGTCTAGCGGACGAGACTCAGCCGCTCCGTATCGCCTCGCGTGCGAGCTCGACGGCTACCCAACCGGTCGGCAGCCGCTCCTCGCCCACGCCCTTCGGCAGCTCTCCCGCGAGCAGGCAGTACTCAGGTGCCGGGCCGAGGTTCATCTGCCGGCGCCACAGGCTGGCCTGCGTAGGATCCATGCCGTCGCCGAGCAGCTCGGCGAGCTCGCGTTGCCTCGAGCCTGCAGGACGCGCGATCCAAACCGCGAGCGATGCACTGCCGAGCGCCTGTGCACACGGCTCCCCCTCGATCAGCCCATAGACACCCGCGGCTCCAGGCCCGGCACGGCGCGCTGCCTCATCGTGAGCGCTCACGTGCCCACGACCCACGGCCGCCTCGTTGAGGACGCCAAGCGCGGCGAAGTCCTCGACCAAATACCAATCCTCATAGGCAGGGCCGCCCTCTCCCAAGCCTCCAGGCCAGGGCAGCTCGGGGATTCGATGTGTGGTCGAGGCGAGCGTGCCGACGGGCAGGGAGCGCGCGAGCGAGCGGTGAAACGCGGTTAGCGCCTGCTCATATGAGGCGCGTGCAGCTGGGTCGCGGGGCTGGTGCCAGAAGACGTAGGCGAGCACCGCGTTGCTCAGAACGCCGGCTTGATCCAGTCCATGTGACCGCGCAGCTCGCCGCCGACGTGCTCGACCTGCGTGTCGGCCTGTTCGGCGCGCATGCGCTTGAAGTTCTCCTGCCCGGCGCGATTCTCCGCGATCCACTCGCGCGCGAAGTCGCCGTCTTGGATCTCCTTGAGGATCTGCTTCATGTTCGCACGGGTTTCCTCGGTGATCACGCGTTTGCCGCGCGTGTAGTCGCCGTACTCCGCGGTGTTGGAGATCGAGTAGCGCATCCCGGCCAAGCCCTTCTCGTGCATGAGATCGACGATCAGCTTCAGCTCATGCAGGCACTCGAAGTAGGCCATCTCGGGGTCATAGCCGGCCGCGACGAGCGTCTCGAAGCCCGCCTGGACGAGCTCGGAGGCCCCACCGCAAAGAACTGCCTGCTCGCCGAACAAATCTGTCTCTGTCTCGTCCTTGAAGCTCGTCTCGATCACGCCGCCACGCGTGCAGCCGATGCCCTTGGCGTAGGCGAGCGAGAGCGCACGGGCGTTGCCGGTCGCGTCCTGCTCAATTGCGATCAAGCCTGGTACGCCGCTACCTTCAGTGAACTGGCGGCGTACCAGGTGACCGGGGCCCTTGGGGGCCACCATCCCCACATCAACCCCTGCCGGCGGGGTGACCTCGCCGTAATGGATCGAGAAGCCGTGACCAAACAGGAGCATATTGCCTTCGGCGATACCGTCGCGGATCTCCGCCTCCCAGACCGCGTGGTGGAGCTCGTCGGGCAAGAGGATCATCACGAGATCACCGCGGCTCGCGGCGTCGACTACCGAGAGGACCTCAAGGCCCTGCTCGCGGGCCTTGGCGACCGAGGCGGAGTCCTCGCGCAAGCCCACGACGACGTTGACGCCGGAATCCTTGAGGTTCAGCGCGTGGGCGTGGCCTTGAGAGCCGTAGCCGATGATGGCGACGGTCTTGCCGTCGAGGAGCGTGAGGTCTGCGTCGTCGTCATAGATCATCGTGCGCAGGCTATCCAACCTCAGGCCTCGGCAGCTGCGACGAGCGTGCGCGCTGGAATCGCGAGCTCGCCCGTGGCGGAGGTGAAGGGAGCAAAGCGCCGCTGCAGCGAAGCTTGGATCTCCGCGATTTCCTCCTCGGGGCGATCCAGAACGGCGTCGTGGAAACTACGCGAGAGGTCGAGCGTGATCTCCCAGAAGTCCGCGAAGCTCGGATGACGACGGACGAGCTCGAGCGTCTCGATCCGGATCTCCGCGAAGCCTGCCTGCTCGAAGGAGCTCGAAAACCCGCGCCGAACTCGCCAGCGCGAACGGCCCGGGCGTCGCCACGCCGGCCTCGCTCGCCGCGGTGAGCCCACGTTCGGCTAGCTCCTGGGCGGGGAGCTCGGCCCAGGGGTTCAGATCGAGCCTGTCCCACACAGCCAGCGCGAGACGCCCGCCGGGGCGTAGCACGCGCCGCGTCTCCCCCAGCGCAGTGCCGGGATCGGCCATCAGCATGTAGCCCCAGCGGCAGAGGACCGCATCGACGCTGGCGAGCGGCAGATCGATCCATTCGGCGTTCAGGAGCTGGAACTCGACATTGCCCAGCCTGAGCTCCTCCGCACGCTCACGAGCGCCGGCAAGCATCGCTTCGGCTTGATCTGAGACGAGCACGCCGCCGACGGGCGCGACGAGCTCCGCGGCGAGCATCGCCGTCTCGCCGAGACCGGCCGCCAGCTCGAGCACCCGCTGGCCAGGCTGGGGATCGATCGCGGCGATCATCCAGTGCGACACCGGCGCAGCCAACTCGCGCAGCGCCTCCTGACGGCGGACCCAGCCCGAGGCGGCCTCTTCCCAGTTCTCAAGGCTCGACTCGCGGTGGGCGTCGGCGTCGAAGCTCAAGCGAGCTCCCGCCGCAAAAGCTTGCCCGAGCGCGTGCGCGGCAGCGGCTCAGAGGCGATCACAAACTGCTTGGGCACCTTGTAGGAGGCGAGTGTCGCGGCGCAGTGGCGACGGAGGTCCTCCGCGTCGAGCCTCGCACCCGGGCGAGCGACGACGATCGCCGTCACGGCCTCGCCCCACCGATCGTCGGGGCGCCCAAGGACCGCCGCCTCGAGCACTCCCACATGTGCCTCGAGCACCGCCTCTACCTCGGCCGGTGCGACGTTCTCACCGCCGCTTACGATCGTGTCCGCCTTGCGACCGGTAACCAGCAGCCCGCCGCGCGCGTCGAGGCTACCGAGATCACCGGTGTGCAGCCAGCCATCGGAGGCGAGAGCCGCCGGCGCCACCGTCGGGCCACGCACGAGGATCTCATCGTCCGCGGCAACCCTCACGCACGTACAGAACAACGGTGGGCCGGCGCTCGTCGGCGCCGCTCGGATCTTAACCGGCGGCGTCGTCGTGACCTGCGAGGCGGTCTCGGTCAAGCCGTAGGTGAGCGCAACGGGCACTCGCGCCTGCTGCGCACGCGCGAGGAGTCCCGCCGGAACCGGCCCCCCGCCGGTGAGCGCAAAGCGCAGTGCTGGCGGTTCCTCAAGGCCCGCATCGAGCAGTCGCGTGAGCGTAGTGGCTACGAGGCTCACGAGCGAGACTCCCCCGGCGCCCAGCGCATACAGGACACGGTCAACCTCGAAGCGCTCGTGAACAACAGCGCATGTGCCGTAGATCGCTGAGCGAATGAGGATCGAAAGGCCGCCGACGTGCGAGAGCGGGAGCGCGCACAGCCAACAATCGCCGGGATCGCTTCCGAGGGCGACCGCGGAGCCGATAGCGCTCCAGAGCAGGTTCCCGTAGGTCAGCTCGACCGCGCGCGGCGCGGCCGTGGTTCCGGAGGTGTGGATCACGACAGCGGGGGCGTCAATGTCGTGTGTAGATCTCAACGCGAGCGAGGCACCGCAACCCGGATCCACGCTGAGCGGCTCATCGATCGTGGCGACCGCGCCCGCGGCGACCAACGCCCGCTCAGCCTGCGACAGGCGCAGGTCCACCGGCACAGCAATCGCTCCGATCAACAGGCACGCATGCAGCGCGTAGGCGAAGTCGAGCCCAGCCGGCAGCGCGATCGCGACGCGATCGCCGGCGCGCACGCCGCGCACCGCAAGCTCATCAGCGCCCGCGCTCGCGGCCGTGAGCAGTGCACGATAGGTGCTGCTTCCCGTGGGCGTGTCCAGGGCAACAACATCCGGGCATACTGCGGCGGCGCGGAGGAGCCATGCTTCGACCATCACAGGTGCAGAGGCTAGCCGTGCAGCGGCGCTGAGCTAGCCTTCGGCGATATGAGCACCACCTGGAACACGGTCGCCGCGCCCACCGGCGGCAGCTACACCGACATCCGCTACGAAAAGTCCGCCGGCCCCGACGCCGGCATCGCGAAGATCACGATCGCGCGTCCCGAGGTGCGCAACGCCTTTCGCCCGCGCACGATCATCGAGATCTCACGGGCCCTGGATGATGCGCGCGAGGACACCGGGGTCGGCGTGATCGTGCTGACCGGCGAGGGCCCCGACGCGTTCTGCTCCGGCGGCGATCAGCGCGTGCGCGGGGACTCCGGCTACCTGAACGACGACGAGGCCGGCGATCCGGATCCCAACCGCCCGGGGCGCTTTCACGTGACCGACCTGCACATCCAGATTCGTCGTATGCCAAAGCCCGTCGTCGCGATGGTGGCGGGCTATGCGATCGGCGGCGGGCACGTCCTGCATCTGGTCTGTGACCTGACGATCGCCGCCGATAATGCCCGCTTCGGCCAAGTGGGTCCCAAGGTCGGTTCCTTCGACGGCGGCTTCGGCGCGGGCTTGCTGGCAAACCTCGTGGGGCCGAAGAAGGCCAAGGAGATCTGGTTCCTTTGTCGCCGGTACTCCGCCGAGGAAGCGCGCGAGATGGGGATGGTCAACACGGTCGTGCCGCTCGAGCGCCTCGAGCAGGAGACGGTCGCCTGGTGCAAGGAGATGCTCGCGCTCTCGCCCTTCTCGCTGCGCCTCCTGAAGGCGAGCTTCAACGCAGCGGAGGATGGTCTGTCGGGGATTCAGCAGCTCGCGCATGACGCGAACCTGCTCTTCTACGGCAGCGAGGAGGCCCAGGAGGGCCGCGACGCTTACAAGGAAAAGCGCCGGCCAGACTTCTCGCGCTTTCCCAAGCGGGCCTGAACAGTGGGAGCCGTGCGCATCTGGTTGATGGCCGCCCGCATACGCACGCTGCCGGCCGCGATCGCCCCGGTGCTCGTCGGGACCTCGCTGGCGCTCGGCGCGGGGCACTTCCGTGCGCTCGCCTTCGTGGCAGCGCTTCTGGGAGCGGTCCTGATCCAGGTCGGCACGAACCTCTCAAACGACTACTCCGACGCGCGTCGCGGTGCGGATACCGAGGATCGGCTCGGTCCGGTGCGGGTCACCGCCGGTGGGCTCGTGCCCCCCCGCCAGGTGCTGTTCGCGACGTACGTGAGCTTTGGGCTCGCGGTTGGCTGTGGCGTCTATCTGGTCGTGGTCGCCGGGCCGGAGCTGATCGCCGTGGGGGCCGCCTCGATCCTGGCTGGCGTGCTCTACACGGGCGGCCCGCGACCATATGGATATGAGGGATTGGGAGAGGTGTTCGTGTTCCTGTTCTTCGGGATCGTGGCGGTCGCGGGCTCGTATTTCGTCCAGGTTCAGCAGCTGCCGTGGCAGGCGTTCGTGTGCGCGGTGCCGGTGGGCCTGCTGGCGAGCGCGATCCTCGTCGTCAACAACGTGCGCGATCTGGAGACCGACAGGCGCGCGGGCAAGCGCACGCTCGCGGTACGCCTCGGGCGCGCGCGTACCCGGGCGCTCTATGTGGGGATGGTGGCCGGGGCGTTCGTGACGGTGCCACTGCCCTGGATCCTCGGCTCGATGAGCGCGTGGTTGCTGCTGGCATGGGCACCCACGCCGCTGGCGCTGCGGGTCGTGCGCGTGGTTCGCTCGCGCACGGACGGACCGGCGCTGAACGGCGCTTTGGCCGGCACAGGCGCCCTGCAGCTGGTCTTCTGCCTGCTGTTTTCAGCCGGGATCCTCGCCAGCTCCGGCATCAGCGCGTGAGGCTCGAGACCGAGCGGCGCACGTTCCGCCTGAAGCGGCCGCTCAAGACTTCCTATGGCACCATTACCCAGCGGGAGCTCATCCAGGTGCGCCTAAGCGACAACCACGGACCCGACGGCTTCGGGGAGGCGGCACCGCTTGAGCCATACGACGGCATCAGCATCGCCCGTGCGCAGTCCGCGCTCGACGCCTACACACCCGTGCTGGCCGACGCCAGGCAGCTCAACGGGGCGCAGATGCTCGAAGCCTGCCGGCGGGTCGATGACCTTCCGCCGGCGCTCGCCGCGATCGATATCGCGCTGTGGGATCGCGCCGGGCGGCGGGCCGGCAAGCCGATCGCGGAGCTGCTGAGCGATTCTCCCGCGGCGACGATACCCGTGAATGCGACCCTTACCGCGCTCGATCGCGCCGAGTGTGCTGAGCAAGCCGCACGGGCTGTCGCCGACGGCTATACATGTCTGAAGCTCAAGGTAGGCTTAGGCGACGACGCAGGCCGGGTTGCCGCCGTGCGCGCAGCGGCCGGGCCGCAGACAGCGCTTCGTCTCGACGCGAACGGCGCCTGGGGCATCGAGGACGCCGTACGGGCAATTCGGGTGCTCTCCTCGACAGGTCTGGAGATCGTTGAGGAGCCCACACACGGCGTTGAGGCGATGCGCGAGGTCCGTGCCCGCGTCGCTGTCCGGGTTTCAATCGATGAGACGAGTGGCGAGCTTGGTGCGTTGACTGCAGGAGTCGCCGACGCAGTCTGCCTCAAGATTACACGTTGTGGCGGCATCACCGGCCTCGTGGCCGCTGCAACGCTTGTGCACCTCAACGGCGCCGACGTGTATCTTGCCTCGGCGCTTGATGGACCGCTGGGAATAGCCGCTGCGCTTCAGACCGCCGCCGCGCTCTCGTCACGAGGACCGATGCCACACTGCGGCCTCGCCACCCTTGAACTATTCGAGGACTTCGCCGACACCCTTCCGCACACTGGCGGCGTCATCCCTCTATCCCCTGCGCCGGGCCTCGGCATCCACGCCACTGGTTGACGCCCAGATGGGCGTGTGAGGCATCTTACGCCTCGCACGCCCGTACGGGTTTCGGGTTTTAGAAGTCGATTAATGCTGTGATCGCTGCTTTGCCTTGTGTGAATCCTGTGATTTCTAACTCTTTTTCAGATGCTAATGCCTCGTCCTGTGTTTTACCCTCGCTTTGTGAGAAGAACAGTTTGCATTCGTATTCTTTGTCTTCGCTGTTGAAGACTTTTATGATGTCTTGGTCGCCTTTGGTTTCTTTCTCCTCTTTGAAGTCCACTTTCACCGTTTTCAGTAACGTGTTGGGTTCTAACAGCTCGCCCGCCACACACGACGGATTTTCGGAAGACTGCAGAATCTGGAATAACACGATCCCGCAAGTGTAGTGCACTTCTTCTGGTAAGAACACAAGTGCGGGTACCAAAGTCGGTATTAATTTGCCGCCTTCCACTTTTTCTAATAACCCACTCTGAATGTGGAGTGTCCCTTTCGCCGTGATGGCGCCGCCACCTGTTAAGTCTTCACATTTCGCGCCAAGAGCCGTGACTTCGCAGCCTTTGTATTTGATTTCGCCTTTGCCTAACTTTGGTGATGTGAGTTCACCGGATCCTGTGTGTTCTTTGCATTTGATGTTGGTTGCTTCACCTAATTTTGATAGTAATGGTACGAGTTCGCTTGGGCCGCCTTTGATTGTGAAGGTGACGGGGCTGGTTGCGGATGGTGTGGGTAAGAATTCGGCTAATAAGACTGCTGATGCGGTTGTGGTTAGTGCGACCGTGTTGATTGCGAGGATGGCGAGGAACGCCATTCCCAAGGGTTTGATTGTTTTCATGGGGTGCTGCTCTCTTTGGTTGTGTTTATGGTCCGGGTGGTTGGGTGCCTTTGTATTGTTTGCAGTTGGGTGTGATGTATTCGGGGGCGCAGCTTGTTTTGGCGGCCCAGCGCAGAAGGAATTCGGGGTAGGCTTGTTTGAGGCTGTGTTGGTGGGGGAAGATTTTTTCTACGGCGATGTTTGAGAGCATGTTGTTCTTGACGCGCCATAGCTCGTCGGCTTGGGTTAGCCCGGTGCGGGTAAGGAACTGTTGGTAGGCGGCGGTGGTTGGGAATTCGGGCCTTGTGTTTTCTGTGAAGCGTTGTTGTGCTTGGGTGTCGGTGACTTTGTAGCCGTGGGCTGCGGCTTCTTCACGTAGCCACCCGTATACGGTCAGGAGGTTCAAGATGTGTATGCGAGTGTTGTTGTAGCGTTCCTTGCATTCCCGTAGCAGCCGGCTTCTGCTTGGGATCGTCTTTTCGCCGGGTTTGTCCAGCACGAGTTTGCGCTGGTAGACCAGGCAGTTGTTGTAGCCGGGCGGGTCGGGGACCATCCCCACCGGGATCGGGCCCTTCGGCACTACTTCCTGGGAGAGGATCGCCTCTATCGGTACCCAATGCGCTACGTCCGCCTTACTCACCGTATAGCTGTTCCCCACACGCACAGCGACACCCCCCGACACACCACCACTGCTGCCGCTACTGCTGCCGCAGCCAGACACCGCTACCGCTGCCGCCGTGCACAGCATCAACCCAGCCGGCAGCGTCCGTCTCAGGGCGCCTAGCCTAAACATCCCACACCAACCCTCACAGCCATCATAAGCCTCCAATCACGCCCCATGGTTAAAAATGATCGATACGGCGTGCGAGGCCCCGTCCAACACCAGGGGAGCCCCGCACGCCAACACATACAACAACTACGACGGCTCAGACCCTAGAAGTCAATTAACGCCGTAATCGCCGCTTTACCCTGCGTGAATCCCGTGATTTCTAACTCTTTTTCGCTTACGATCGCGGAGTCCTGTGTTTTACCCTCGCTTTGTGAGAAGAGCAGCTTGCATTCGTATTCTTTGTCTTCGCTGTCGAAGACTTTTATGATGTCCTGGTCGCCTTTGGTTTCTTTCTCCTCTTTGAAGTCCACTTTCACCGTTTTCAGTAACGTGTTGGGTTCTAACAGCTCGCCCGCCACACACGACGACAGAATCTGGAATAACAGAATCCCGCAAGTGAAGTGCAGTGCTTCAGGTAACAGCGTAAGTGCGGGTACCAGGGTCGGTACTAATTTGCCGCCTTCGACTTTTTCTAAGAACCCACTCTGAATGTGAAGGGCGCCTTTCGCCGTGATGACACTGCCACCTGTTAAGTCTTCACATTTCGCGCCAAGGGCCGTGATTTCGCATCCTTTGTATTTGATTTCGCCTTTGCCTAACTTTGGCGATGTGAGTTCACCGGATCCTGTGTGTTCTTTGCATTTGATGTTGTTCCCGTTGCCTAATTCGGTTCCTAATGGTACGAGTTCGCCTGGGCCACCTTTGATTGTGAAGGTGACGGGGCTGGTTGCGGATGGTGTGGGTAAGAATTCGGCTAATAAGACTGCTGATGCGGTTGTGGTTAGTGCGATTGCGTTGATTGCGAGGATGGCGAGGAACGCCAGGCCTAGCAGTTTGACTGGTTTCATGTGAGATACTGCTCCTTGATGGTTGTCTTGTAGTGGCCGGCTCCCATGGTGCCCCGCATGTTTGTGGGGTGTTGTGGGGCCGGCGCTACCCGTTGCGTCCCCTTGTCCTGGCCCGTGTGGCGTGTTCGGACTGGTGGGATAGCTCAGCTAGTCTGACAGCCGGGTTTGGCCGGCGTCAAGGCAATCAGAGGATTGTCTCCCACCCCTTCGGCGGGGTGGGAGGTCCCGCGCCTGGCCGCTTGTTCTCCGGGGCGAGGTCTCTCGTTGGAGGCTTGCCGGCGGTCCGCCGGGGCGAGGGATGCGCGCGGGTTTGGGTTTGCCCCCCGGACATCGTTTCTGGGATGTCCGGGGGGCGTGTGGGGTGTGTGGGGTTAGTGGTGGGTGTGTTTGTGGAGGTGTTTGTGGTGTTTGTGGGGGCAGTTTGTGGGGGTGATGTGGGTGGTTTGGTGGAGCTGGAGGCCGTTTTGGGCGTGGAAGAAGGCGGGCATTGTGAGTTTGGTGGTGCAGAGGTTGCCGTTCGCGGCGAGGGCGGAGTTGGCGCCTTGGGGGAGCGTGAGTTCGAAAGTGTTGAACGGCACGTCGGGGGTCGTCTTGAACGTGGTGCTGGTGATGCCCTTTTTGCTGATGAATGTCGCTCCGACGAGTTGAACGGTGACGCCGTTGCCTTGCAGCACGATCGTTAGCGACGGGAACGCTTCCCCGCCATGAGAAACAAAATACACGGGCCCTGCGAGGGGTAGCGGGAGGATCGGCACTGTCACTTTAGCGTGCCCGATAATTGAGCCTGCGGGACAGTTGGCGGGGTTCGTTTCAAACGTTTTCGCCAAACAAGCCTTCTGCAGGGTCGTTAGCCGTGAGGGGAGCTGCTTCGGCAGGTCGACCTTCACTGACGCAATGTTTGCTTGAGTGCCTTGAGGGGCCACCGGGTTTGTGAGCTTCACGTTCAAGCTCGCGCCCCCGGCTTTAGTGGGTTTACCCGAGGTCGTGACCGTAAACTTGGGAGCGAATTTCAGTGCGGCACAGTTCGTGACCTGGAACGGTGCTGTTAGGCCTGTGGTTTGGTTTTGGGTGCTGGTCATCGTCGCCGATACCTGCAGCTTGCTGCAGTTCGTGGGGTTGAACGTGAAGCCGGGCCGGTCGATCTGCACATCAACTCGTCTCAGCCGGATCGGGACACCAACCGTGTTCCCATCCGCACCAGTCGGACGGAGGAATGTCGGAAACGGGTCTGAAACGTCGGTCACGTGCGCATCATGCGAATCGATATACAACGCCTGACGCACGACAACATTACCAAAGTTAAACGGGCCGGCTATCGCCGGCACGACGACCGACAGGCCATAAGGCGCGCCCTTATACGGGCCCGTGAGATACGCGCTGCCGGTCACGAACAACGGGTTCGGGCCAGGCCCCGCGCCTGCTTTCACGCTCCCAACCCGAGACGCTTCCGAACACGTGCCAGCCGCAGCGTTCGCATCCGGACACAACGGGACGCCCTTGATGTTCGCCTCCAAACCCGGGGGCAACGAAACACTGAGCCCACCCATCTCCTGGTCTGTATCAGACCGCGAAAACGACGCGATAAACGGCGTGTAGGCACCTGCCTGCACGTTACTCGACAACGCCGTGAACACGGGCGCGAACCCACCAACACAGCCCGTGTTGACCGGGAAACTATCCGACGGAGTACTCGCAGGCCCCGAGTCCGGAGCAGACCACGGTTCAAGGACGCTCGTCGTCGTGAACGTCGCACAACTCTCAGGAGTCGCGAACTCCGCCCGCGGGCCACCAAAGAAATGCAGCTTCAAATCACTGAACGGCAGCTGCGGATTTTCGTTGAAGACCCCCGTGATCTGCCCCGTTCCGGGGTCCGCGATCGCACGGCCGGCAATCTTGATCAACACCCCCGTCACCGGATCATCAACCACCACATACAACCCGAACACGCTGCCAAACGGGTTCGCATTCTGCGCCGCCAAGTACATCGCGCCTTTCAACACGCCCCGAATCAACGGAGATTCCAGTTCCAACACCCCGATCTTCGACGCTTCAGGACACGCCGGCTGTTCACGATTGAAGTCCGCCGGAGCAGGCCCTTCCCAGCCGATCTGCGCCTCAGAACACGCCGCAAGACCATCACCCGCCGCGGGATTGATACTGAACCCCGCCGGGAACGCCACCGACGCATCCCTAAGCGGCGCCGTCGCGGTCGTGCCCGCCGTCTCACTCTGCGCGAGCTTCAACTCAAAATCAAGACCCGACGGCGAATCCGCCGTATGAGTCGTCGGCTGCGCTTTCAATTCCGGACCAAACGACAACAAATTACACCCCGTCGGCGGCGGCGAAACAGAGCTCTTAGACACCCACGCAGGATCACTGTAATCCGGGGTACCATCCGCATGAAACCGCCCCGGATGCAACCACGAATCCATATGCGCCGTCGCGGTCATCGACACCGCCGAACAAATCGTCGGATTCGTAAAAAACGGGACTTCAGCATTCCCCGTCCCATCACGCTTCGCCGGATCCCCAAAAAACGTCACAAACACATGATCCAACGTGATCTGACCGATATCCGGGCTCACCGTCTCCAACACATAACCCACAGGCGACGGCACCACATGCGCATACAACACATGCGACCCCTTCAACCCATCCAAAAACCCAAACTCAGCCGGATAACCCTTCTCCGGCACCAAATTCCAGATCGGACTCAACACCCCCGCAAGCGTATTCGGTTCAGTCGTGATCATCCCAACCCGCGTATCCGCCGGACATTCCTGCTGCGAAGACAACTGCGCGAGCGTACACTCAGGCGCCGACAAAGTACTCCCGACAAACCCCAACGGCAAATCCACCGCAACATCCTTCACATCCTGCACACTCGTCTTCCCAACACCCGCACCATCAGGCGGCACCCGCAACACATTATTCAACCCAAACGTAAACGACACCTCATACGGATGATCCCCAGCCTGAGAATCCACCAAACCATCAACACCACCCGGCCGCATCACAAATTCAGAAAACCCAAACCCAGCCGGCCCACCCACCACATTATCCTCAAACCCCGCAACTTCCGCAGCACCACCACCCGACACCGACACCACATTATGCAACCCACCCGACACACCAGATTCAACCTCGACCCGCACACTCATTTCCAAACGCTGATCCGGCACCAACACCCCAAAATGTTCACACCGCACCGGCACCGTCGAACACACCGCACCCGGCAACTGCACCGACACCACACGCAACCCCACCGGCACTTCATCCCTCACAACCACAGGCGACCCATCCGTCGGCAACTCACCCACATCCGTAACCGACACCACATATTCATCACAAAACACCACCGACGATTCACAACCCACCGTATCCCCAACCGCGAAATGCGTCGGCGAAGCAAACGACCCAACCGAAAACCCAGCAGAAGCCAACGCACCAAACGCCGAACCGACCACCCCAAAAAACCCAGCCAAAAACACCACAAAACACACCAACACAAAACACAACAACCCCCGCACCACCCCAACATCAACCAACCCAACCACATCCCGCATCACAAACCCCCCCCAACACCAACACCCAAACCAACCACACCCAACCCACGCCCAGCATCCCCGGCCTTCCCGGCCTTCGTGCCGTAACGCCGCCGCGCCTGCCGTTCACACGCCAACCGCAACCGCCCCACCCGCCGATGCTTCCTACGACACACCGCAAGCGCCCTCACCAACCGCTGACGCCTAGACAACACCCTCGGCTTAGATTTCCCCGGCGAAGCAGGCCGCACATTCCCAAGCCCACTCAACAACGCCGAACCACCCGACGGAGCACCCGGCTGACCCACCGGAATCCCATGACAATCTTCCCCACCACACCCCGCCAACACCGGCGGCACACCCGTCACACACGGATCCACCGACGTACAAACCCTCGCATCATAAAAATCAAGCTGCGTATCCGTATCACCCGGCACAAGCTGACTCGCAGACGTAAAAAACACATTCGACCCCGACAAATCAGACCCCACCAAACACACCGACGACGACAACTGACACGTCGGCGATTGCTCCACACTCACATCCCGACCATCCGACAACAAAAACACACACCCATCCGCCCGCCCCACCGGACAACCACCCACACCACCCAACTCCCACTCATACACATTCTCCGCAAATTCCGTCGACCCGTTGAATGTCCCGATCGGCACATCATTCAACGCACCCCGCGTCAACCCCACCGGACTCATAAAAAACACCCGGCCACCATCATCAGACATCGACGGATCACGCCGCCCCGACCCACCCGCAAACCCCGACAACACCCGACCCCTCACAATCCGCGCATCCCCCACACCCGCATTCCCATTATCATTAAACCCACCATCACCCACCGACACCCGCATCAACACCCCCGACACCGCATCATACCGAAACACCTGCGCACCACCACCATCCACCCGCAAATCATCACCCGTCAACGGCGCCTGACTCAAAAACACCACAAACCGCCCATCAGACGACACATTCGCCCATTCCACACCATTCACCCACTCCCGCACATCAGGCTGCTTCAGGAAGTTCCCTCCCGGCCCTTCACTGGCGTCTGACAGTGTCGCAATGAACGTCGTAACACCCGCCGGATGAGCAGCATCACGCTCAAACAAATACAGATTCGCGCCACCAGCCTTCGCTTTAGCACCTTCACCGTTCACCGCACCACTCAACACACCGCGCGCCACAAAATACACATGCGACCCATCATTGGAAATCGCCACCACACCCTGCACCCGCGGACCACCCACACCACCACCAGCCGACACCGCCGTCAACCGTGCACCCACCGGCCGACCAAAATCATACAAATACAAATTACAACCCGAACCCACCATTTGTACACACTGTTTGTTCGGTTCCTTGTCGACCGGATCGGAATCGTTTGTCGCGTCGTTCGTCAGCTGCTGAGTGCTCGTCAACAACGCCTTCGACCCGTCAACCGACGCACCCTGAAATTCCGCATCCGCCAATTCAGCGCCACGACACGACACTTCACCCACCAACCCACCACCACCACACTCACTCCCCGACAACTTCACCGATTCTCTCTCGTCCACACGCGCATACACTTCATTCGCCGGCACTTCCGCATGCCCTTCCTGTTCCGGACACCGGATCGCCGTAAAGAACACTCTTCTACCTTCCAACCCCGTCGACACATCCAGACCCGACAACGCCGAACTCGACGCCGCCGTTTCATTACCCGAACCCACACGCGTTTCACACACATCAATCAGATTTGTGCTTCCCGCACCCCCCGTAACACCAACCGGTACCGGCCCACGCCCACCCACATACTCAAGCACCGACCCGCCTTTACCTTCAAACGGCCAGCCTGCAACACCCACCTGCACCACCAAATGCGACATATCAGCCGTCGCGAAGTTCGCGTTCCCTTTCGCGCTGCGCGCACCGAGTTCCGGCGGCGAGACCGGCCCGAGATCTGTCATCGTCCCGTCGAGCTGACGAGCGTAGTAGTCATCCTCACCCTGCCCCCGCGGCGGCCCCGTCGGCGCGCTCACCAACGCCGCACCCGTATCCGCATTCACACTCGCCACCGTACTCACTTCAAATTCACTCGCAGGCGGCGTCAACGCCTTCCCAACCCACCCACCCGAGCCACGACTAAACGCATACGACGCACCCACCTCATCACGATCAGCAGGACACGACGCCGCATCACCAAAACACTGCACACTACTAAGCACCAGCCGCGACCCATCCCTGGCAATAGCCGGAAGCAACGCCTTGCCGAACACGTCGCCTACCAGCGCGGCGTTCTTCACCGGCGGAGTGACCATCTCATACGCCCGACCGTCCGGCAACCCACCACCAACCGTCGGATACACAAACGTATGATCAGCACCCGTCGTCGTACCACGCGCATTCGTCGCTACCACACGCCAGTGATACACGGCATCCGCGCTCAACCCCGTCACATGCTGCGTCCTGGCGACATCAGCGCTGCCCGCACCGATGTCTTCATCCGGAACCGGAACCACACCCCCATACCCGGTGCTCAGACCATATTCCAACCGATAAGTCGTATCCGCACCCTGCGGATTCACCAACACATTCAAATCCGCCGACACACCATTCAAATTCGTCGCGGTCGCACTATCAACCGTCGGCGGCGGCGGCGGCGGCACAGTAAACACCTCAACCTGCTTCGCGCCTTCACCATCCGACACATACGCCGCACCCGACCCACCATTCACACCAATACCTTCCGACTTCACCAACTTCCCCGACCCACTATCCCCAAACACACCCAAACGCACACCAGCTTCATCATATTCCGCGACACGTTCACCCTCATCCACCAACACATGACCCCTGCCAGGCTCAAACGCAATACCCGTAGCCACACTTTCATCCAACACACCCGTAAATTCATACGTCGTCGACGCCGTCACCGGCACTTCAGAAGGAACAAGCATCCGCACATCACCCTCAAACTGGCACGCATACACCACCCCATTCCCCCCAACAGCCAAATTACACGGCACCCCCGCCACCGCACCAGCCCCAATCACCACAACTTCTTCACCCGACGAAGCAAACACATGCACACCATCAGCAAAACTCACAAACACATTCCCACTCGCATCAACCGCCACACCACACGGTTCCGAACCCACAAGCACATTAGACCCCGCCCCCGGACCAGCCGTAAAATTCGCAGGTTCCCCATCAGGCAAAACCGCCACAACCGAATTCGCTTCAAGATCAACAACATAAACCACATGCGTCACCGGATTCACAGCAATCTGACTCACACCCGGAAACCCCGTAAACCCAAACCCCGTCAACTTCCCCCCAACAACATCCGACGCAACACCCGTAAACGCTTCAGGTTCACCCGCCGCATTAAACTTTTCCACCGTCCCAGCCGCCTTCTCCGCCACATACACCGCACCCGAAGACCCATCAACACCAACCGCCGCAGCATGTTCAAACACCGAACCCGGCCCAGCCGGACCAAACCCACCCCCAAACACACGCAACGGCAACCCCACCGCAACCCCAACCCCCCCAAACAACAACAACCCAACCCCCACAACCAACCCACAGACCACCCGACGCCCCACACCCCAACCGCCCAGCAGCCACAAACCAAACACCCAAACACCCTCCCCAAACAACCATCATCCCGACCACCGGGACAAACATCCCGACCACCGGGACAAACCAACACTCTCAACCCACCCCCACCCCCGTCAACCCCCGTCTCCAACTCCAAAACTGTTTAGATCGAGATGGCGCCGATCAAACGGCAGCCCGGCAGGGCTGAGCCCATTTAGCATGCTCGCCAGCCCCTCGGGGTTCTCAAACAGCAGCCCATGCCCACCAGGAACGACCGCCAGCTCGGCTCCCGCCATACCCGCCGCCATACGTTCACCCAGCTCTCGGAACTTCGAGTCGCGATCGCCAACCACGATTGCGCTCGGCATCCGGAGCTCGCCCAGGCGCTCCCACAGCGGCTCCATCTCCCCCGTACCGATCCCACGTAGCACAGCTGCCAAGGCATCGGGACGGTTTCGACGCTGATCCTCGCGCGCGAGGCGACCGGCCTCCGCTGGATCCTGCGCAAACAGCGGCTGCGTACGCCAACGCTCGATGAACTGCTCAAACGGTCGCTGCTCGAGCTCGCGGGCCAGTACCTCGTCGGCCTCGCGTCGCTGCGCGCGCTCAACGGGATCCTCGCTGCCCGGGCTGCAGGAGACCAACACCAGGCGGCTGATCCGCTCGGGCGCCGCGAGCGCGACATGTAGTGCGATTCGCCCACCCATCGAGTAGCCGCAGAGCACGAAGCGCTTAGGTCCCCGCGCGAGCACATGCGCAACGCAGCCTGCGAACGTGATCGGCCCCTCAACGTCTGCCTCGCTGCCGTGGCCGGGGAGATCGATGGCCAGAGGCAGGTAGCGTTCACGATCAAGCAACGCTGTCACGCCGTCCCACGCGCGGTGGGTGCCACTGAAGCCGTGCAGCATCACGATCGTCTCCGGCACACCCTCATCCTATGAGCCAGACCACAGACACCTACTCCCTACTGCGGGCCTTCGTCGACGAGCTCGTGCGCTGCGGTCTACGCACAGCCTGCACCTCTCCCGGCTCGCGCTCGGCACCATTGGCGTTGACACTTGCGGTCGAGCCGCGGCTGCGGAGCTACTCTCACCTCGATGAGCGCTGCGCTGCGTTCTTCGCGCTGGGGCTCGCCAAGGCCTCGCAGCTGCCCACAGCCGTCACCTGCACCTCAGGAACAGCGGTCGCGGAGCTGCTGCCCGCCGTGATCGAGGCCCACGAGGCGCGCGTGCCGATGCTCGTGCTGAGCGCCGACCGTCCTGCCGAGTTGCGCGAGAACGGCGCCGGGCAGGCGATCGACCAGCTGAAGATCTTCGGCGATGCGGCCAAGTGGTTCTTCGAGGTCGAGTTGGTCAAGGCCGGTCCCGGGCAACTGCGCTGGATACGTACGCTCGCCTGTCGCGCCTACTGGACAGCGCTGGAGGGACGCCCCGGCGTCGTGCATTTGAACTTTCCCCTGCGCGAGCCGCTGATCGCCGAGGCTCCGCTGCCCGCGGACGACAGCGCACGTGCCGACGGACGCCCGTTTGTCAGTCGCGCATCGACGATGGCCAGTGCGCCTAAAGCGCTCGACGAGCTGAGCGCGTTGGTCACAGACACTCGCCGTGGGGTCGTGGTCGCAGGACGTCACGAGCGCGAGACGCCACTCGGACAGAGCGCTGCCGCCTTCGCGCTCGCCGCAGGCTGGCCACTACTCGCCGACCCCCTCTCCGGCGCGCGCCGCGGCCCCGCCGCGATCGCCCACTACGACGCCCTGCTACGCGATCAGAGCTTCACGACCGATCTCGTTCCCGACGTGATCCTGCGCGTTGGCGACCTGCCCGTGTCCAAGCCGCTGCGCACCTGGCTCATAGGCCTCCCGCAAACACGCCAGCTCGCAATCGATCCTGAGGGCGCCTGGCAGGACCCGGACTCGGTGCTCAGCGACAGCCTCGCACTGGAGCCGGCCGCCGCGCTGGCGGCGTTGGCTGGCGAGGCCATCGGGCCGGCCTCGGAGGGGTGGCTCGAGCGCTGGCGTAGCGCTGATCGTCTCGCGGCCGAGGCGATCACAGGCGTGCTCAGTAGCGTCCCGATCTCCGAGCCTGCCGTCGCAAGCGAGCTCGGGATCCTGCTTCCCGAGGAGTGCACGCTATTCGTCGCCTCATCGATGCCCGTGCGCGACATTGAGACCTTCTGGCCCGCGCGCGACGACCCGCCGCGCGTGCTCTGTAACCGCGGCGCGAACGGTATCGACGGAACCGTCTCCGCAGCCTTTGGCGCAGCTGCCGCGTCCAACGGTGCGCCGGTCGTGCTGCTGATCGGCGATGTCGCCCTGGCACACGACATCGGCGGTCTGCTCGCGTCGAGCAGGCTGGGCCTGAGGCTGACGATCGTGCTGCTGAACAATGACGGCGGTGGCATCTTCGACTTCCTGCCCGTCGCCGGCGCACAGATGGCGCTCGCGCAGGATCCAAGCCACCCTGAGCAGGACATCTACACCCACCACATCGCAACCCCGACTGGACTCGACTTCGCCCATGCCGCCGCTCTCTACGGCCTCTCGCACGAGCGCGTGCGAGGCCTCCCAAGCTTCCGGAACGCGCTCGAGCGCTCACTCGCCTCAGCCGGCTCGAGCATCGTCGAGGTGCCCTGCGAGCGGGGTGCGAACGTGGCGCTGCACCGTCGCATTTGGGCGGCCGTGGCGGAGGCGCTCAGCCGCTGAGCAGCGGCAGGAGCGCTTGCAGCTTGACCTCCGTCTCGGCCAGCTCACTGGTTGGCTCCGAGCCACGCACGATGCCGTTGCCGGCATAGCAGCGGGCAACGGCGCCGCTGAGCAGCGCGCAGCGCAGCGCAACACAGAACTCGCCGTCGCCCGCCGCATCGGTCCAGCCGACCGGGCCCGAGTACCAGCCACGGTCAAGACCCTCGAGGGCGGGAATCAGCGGCGCGGCGCGGCTGAAGGGCTCGCCGCCCACGGCGGGCGTGGGGTGCATCGCGCCGACGAGCTCGAGTGCATCCATCGGCGCCGCGAGCTGTGCCCGGATCGGCGTGGCGAGATGCTGGATGTTGGCGATCCGCACGAGCTCCGGCTCGGGTGCAGCAGCGACCCACACGGAGTGCGCGCGCAGCGTGCGCACGATGCGCCTGGCGACGATCGCGTGCTCCTCGCGATATCCCGGGTCGCGTAAGAGCTGCTCACCGAGGTGGGCGTCGACCGCGGGGTCGGCGCTGCGTCGCGTGGAGCCCGCGAGCGCGAGCGTGCTCACACGCTGGCCCTCGCGGCGCACGAGTAGCTCTGGGCTAGCCGCGATCAAGCTCGAGGAGCCGCGGCCTACGCAGAACACAAAGCAGGAGGGGAACTCGCGGCGCAGCACCCCGAAGATCGCTGGTGCGTCGTAAGCGCTCGGTGCGTGCACTTGAACTTCGCGTGCGAGCACCACCTTCTCGAGCTGGCCCATCGAGATCAGCTCCACCGCTCGCGCCACGGCCTGCTCGTAGTGCTCTGGCGGCATCGCGCCTGCAACCTGGAAGCGTCCCGTGGGGGCGGGGTCGAGCAGCGGCAGCGGTGCGCTTCGCAGCTCACCCAGACGCAGCTCAAGGCGAGCGATCAGCTCCTCGACGGTGTCATCCGGCGCGGCGAGCGCCGCGAGCGTGAGGTGCACGCTCGGCTGGCCTTTGCGGCTGCGCCGCACGATCGCGACCTCGGGGACGCTCAGCGAGGCGGGTGCAAACCCCTGCCAGTAGGGCGCGCGGCCGCCCTCATCGGCAAAGGCAAAACCACCGACAGCCACCGGCCCGACGCCGTCGGGCTCTGAGGTAGGATCGCTGACGGCGTGCGCCGCAAGCCCGCGCCAACGCTCCGCTACGGTCGCGAAGCGCCCAGCGCCCGCGGAGCGCAGCACGAGCACCTCGCCGAGTGTCGCCAGCGCAGCACCTCCGCGATCGGGTTGCTCATAGAGAAACCACGGCTCGCCGGGACGACGTGAGGCACAGACGATCTCGGAGGGATCTGCGTAAGGGTCGAGCGCGATCGAGATCGTGGCAAGCGTTTCCCGCCCCGAGGAGCGCGCACGGGCCAGCGCCCGCCCAAGGCGCGCCTGCAGTTGCTCGCGCTCGGCGGCGCTGAGCGCGAAGGGCTGCCCGGAGGATCTTGTCTCGAGCAGGCTCAGGTCTCGCTACGCCCCCGCGAGATCGCGATCTCACCCGTGCGCATCATCTCGATCAAGCCGAACGGACGCACCATCGTCTCGAGCGCCTCGATCTTGTCTGTCGTGCCCGTGACCTCGATGATGATCGCGCGCTTGGTCACATCGACGACCTTGCCGCGGAAGATCTCCGCGATCTGCACGAGCTCGCCGCGCTGCACGCCGTCGGCTGAGACCTTGAATAGCGCCAGCTCGCGCGCAACCGTGTCGGCCGGCTCGAGGTCGCGGATCTTCAGCACGTTGACAAGCTTGTGCAACTGCTTGGTGACCTGGTCGATCGGGTGTAGCGCTCCGTCAACGGTCAGCGTCACGCGCGATATCTGCACGTCCTCTGTCGGACCGACGGTGAGCGTTGAGATGTTGAAGCCGCGCCTGGCGAACAGGCCGGCGATGCGCGTGAGCACGCCGGACTTGTTTTCGACGAGGATCGAGAGCACGTGCTTGCGCCCCGTGCGCATGTTGGTGGCGGCCTGAAGCTCCTCGAGCGACAGCGGTGCCTTTGTGCCTGGTTCGCCCATCACCCTCACCCCACCATCTCGCGCGCGGCGCTGCCGGCAGGGATCATCGGATAGGTGTTCTCCTCGCGCGTGACGCGCACATCGACGAGCACCGGTCCGTCGATCGCGATCGCGTCCTTCATGTCCTGCACGAGCGTGTTCTTGTCGGTCAGACGTAGCGCTGTGACGCCGTAGGCCTCGGCGAGCTTGACGAAGTCGGGGAACTCACCCATGTCGACGTGTGAGTATTTGCCATCCCAGAACAGCTCCTGCCACTGGCGGACCATGCCCAGATAGCCGTTGTTCATGATGAAGACCTTGATCGGGATCTTGTTCTGCGCGCAGGTCGCGAGCTCCTGCGCGTTCATCTGCACCGAGCCGTCGCCGGCGATGCAGCAGACCAACCGCTCGGGCTCACCGACTGCCGCGCCCATCGCCGCGGGCAGTCCGAAGCCCATCGTGCCGAGACCGCCGGAGTTGATCCAGCGCCGCGGCGCCGGGAAGTCGTAGTACTGGGCCGCCCACATCTGATGCTGGCCGACGTCTGAGGTGATGATCGCCTCGCCGCCGGTGGCCTCATACAGCGCGCGCACCATGAACTGCGGCTTGATCTCGCTGTCGGCGCTGTCCTCGTAGGCGAGCGGGTACTTGGTTTTCCAGCCGTCGATGCGGTGCCACCAGGCGTCCAGGCGCGCCGGGTCGGCCTCCAGCGCGCGGTACTCCTCGAGCAGCTTGGCAAGTACGTGCTTGGCGTCGCCCACGATCGGGATGTGCGCCGGCACGTTCTTTGAGATCTCGGCCGGGTCGACGTCGATGTGGATGAACTTCGCACGCGGCGCGAACTCCGAGAGCTTGCCGGTGATGCGGTCATCAAAGCGCGCCCCGACGGCGCAGATCAGGTCGGCCTCGTCCATCGCGTAGTTGGCCGCGCGCGTACCGTGCATGCCGAGCATGCCGAGCCACTGCTCGTGCGGCGCCGGGAAGGCCCCGAGACCCATCAGCGTGCAGGTCACCGGGAAACGGTCGCTCGTGGCAAACGCGGTGAGCTCCTCTGAGGCGTTGGCGTTGACGACGCCACCGCCCGCGTAGATCACGGGGCGCTGCGCCGAGGCGAGTGCCTTGGCGGCCTGGCGGATCTGCTTCTGGTTGCCCTCCACGCGCGGCTGATAGCCGGGCAGGCGCACGTCGCCGACCGGCTCGTAGTCGATCTCCGCCCGCGAGAGGTCCTGGGGAATGTCCACGAGCACCGGCCCTGGCCGACCGGAGCTCGCGATGTGGAAGGCCTCGTGGATCGCGCGCGGGATTTCCTGCGGGTCGATGATCATGAAGGAGTGCTTGACGACCGGCATCGTGATGCCGATCGTGTCGGCCTCCTGAAAGCCGTCGGTGCCGAGCAGCTCGGTACGCACCTGGCCGGTGATGAACACGACCGGCACGGAATCCATCATCGCGTCGCAGATCGGCGTGATCAGGTTCGTCGCGCCGGGTCCACTGGTGGCGAAGGCGACGCCGACTTTGCCCGTGGCCTTCGCGTAGCCCTCGGCGGCGTGCCCGCCGCCGGCCTCGTGGCGCACGAGGATGTGGCGAATGCCGCCGTTCACGAAGGCGTCGTAGGTCGGCAGGTTCGCTCCGCCGGGGAGGCCGAAGACGACGTCCACGCCCTCCGCCTTCAAACACTCCATCAAGGCATCGACTGCCCGCATCTTGCCGACCTCCTTCCCTTCACTTAGAGGAAAAAAGCCAGTGTACCAGCGGTTTTGCGCGCCGATTCAGGAGGATCCGATCCCGACGCCGATCGCCAGCACGATCGCGCCGCCTACCGTCACGACGAGCAGGGATGAGCGCATTGAGACTTCGAGGAAGCGGTTGCGGATCCAGGCGATCGTGAACAGCTCGACGGCCACCACGATCCCCGCCACGAACAATGCTTTATTGACGTTTGAGATCAGGAAGGGCAGCGTGTGGAAAAGACCCCCGATGGTCGTCATGCCGCCGGTGATCGCCCCACGCACGATGGCCGAGCCGCGGCCGGTCTGCTCGCCGGTGTCCGAGAGGGCCTCGGACCAGCCCATGCTCACCCCCGCGCCGAGCGCCGTCGAGAGGCCCACGAGCAGCGCCGTGCGCGAGCTCGAGGCCAGCGCCGCCGCGAAGATCGGCGCGAGCGAGGAAACCGTGCCGTCGATCATCCCCACGAGCGCGGGCTGCACGACGCGCAGCACGAAGTCGCGCTCGTCCTCGAAGCCCGCACGGTGGATCCAGCGCGCGAGCAGCGAGTCGTCCTTCGGGGTCACGGTGTCCGTCCGAGTGCTCATCTCCGCCTTACAGCGTATGGCAAGCACCGGATTAGGTACGCCGAAATCCGGCTTAGGCAAGCCGAAGTCCGGCATGCGCGGGCTTCTGTATCCCGGGCCCGTCGGCCCGGCTCAGGCATCCTCGATGTGCGTATCACTCCTCGTGGCCACCGGTACCCTGAGCTCCGCGTGAAGCGTCTCGCGTCCGCGGTGCAGGCGTGACTTCATTGCGGCGCGCCCGAGGCCAAGAGCCTGTGCCGTCGCCGCACCCGACAGACCGTAGATGTCGCGTAGAACGAGGACAGCGCGCTGCTCGGCCGGGAGCCCTGCGATCGAGTCGACGATCCGCTCAATCTCCATACGCATAAGCGCGGCATCTTCGGCTGAAGGCTCGGTCTTCGCATGAGCGAGGGGTCTGTGAAGTACGAGCCGCGATCTGCGGATGCACTCGTTGCGCACGATCTGAAACATCCACGATGCAAGCGCCGCAGCAACCCGCAGCGTTCCGAGCTTTCGATACAAGATGATTAGAGCCTCCTGCGCTGCGTCCTCGGCATCCTCGGGTGTTGAGCAGAGAGTGCGGGCGAAGCGCTGCACGTGTGCATGCGACCCGGCGATCAGCGCTTCGATCGCCCGTGGATCTCCAGCTTGAGCATCAACCACAACCTCCTCAGAGGGCCACGGTCGAGTGCGCCCTTCGGTCATCACTGTTCACGGGGACACGGCATCTTGGATGAAGTTTCCGCAGTAGCGCCGCCGAGGAAGCCAATTTCCGTCTTGACTGGGAAGCCGCCCCGCGGGCAGGTCTTCGGCATCGTGATATAGGAGATCGTCTTCCTGCCTCTTTTGTAAGCGGCGCCAACCTTGATCGTCGCTTGCTCCTCGGATGCGTCGGGTGCTTCCGGGACTGTTTCGATCAGCGGCACTTCGCCGATGATCTCCAGACCAAACGGCGGGGATGTCCTAACGACACTGCCCTTCGCCACGATTTCAATCAAGGCCGGTGATGTGCCGTCCACGAAGAACTCCAGATCCCCGCGGGGGCCGAAGAACGGCTGCACCGACGCCGTCTCTGGCACGCGTTCGCCGCCGAAGCTCACAACGCCGACTGCGGAACCCTTCGGGCCCGCACTCGACCGCTTGGGACACTTGCTCGGGCCGCTGTTTTCGAGCACGCTCAGCGGACAAGTGGCGAAGCCCTGCGAGTGAAGCTTGGCCCCAGCCGGCGCATAGAACTTGGCCCCGATTACCGGCGGCGGGAAGCCGCCGTATTCGGTGCCCGTGATCTTGCCCTCGGCCTGGATCATGGCACCGGCCCCAAGGATGTTGCCAGTGCCGGGGAAACCCGGGATTGGTACGGCAGTTATCTTGATTGTGGCCGTCGGCGTCGCCGTTGCGCTGGGCGAGGACCCGAGAGCTACGAGGACGACTACAGCCAGCATTGTGGACGGTCTGCGCAAGGCCATGAACGCTCCATTTCTCCTCGACGACGTGTCGGAACGTAGATAAGAGGCGTGTGGACGCGAAAAGGATTCTCCGAATAGAGACGCCCGTCGGAAAGTTGTAGCTCCCTGGGTCTAACCGGGCCGGCTGGCGCGGCTAGTGTGGCGCGGGCGCAGGCGAGCGCTCGGGCGAGAGCGCAACCTCGGGAAACTCAAGCTCGGCCCCGCAACGCGTGCAAAGCGCGTCATAGATCTTCGTCACGCGCCCACAATTCGGGCACTGGCGGCGCAGCTCGTCGCGCTCGAAGCGGTAGGCGATCGCGGCCATCAGCCCGAGGAAGGGCACGAGCGTGGAGATCAGAAACCACAGCCAGAAGGAGCTGCCCTTGATCTTGCCCACAATCCCGCCGGCGAGCCCGAAGCTCACCGCGATCACGATGTAGGCCACCGGCGCCCTCCGTCTCTAGAGCAGCACGCGCAGGGCCCAGATCACGGCCACGACGGCGACGATCAGGATCAGTGTGCTGAACAGGAACGAGAGGACGTGAACGATCACGCCGAGCAGCAGCCAGGCGGCCACGAGGAACACGAGCGCCGCGACCACGGTGCGCCCGAACGACCTTTTCGATGTCGATGTCTCCTCCATGTCACTCCAGCTTAACGACAATGCGGCCGAGCAGGAAGATGCAACCCCTGCCCGGCCGCACATGCCGGGAGCACCGGCCGAGGGAAGCCGGTACGACTATGGAGGGGCACTCGCTACACGCACCCCAGCCGACCGAGCTCGCGGGCGGTCCCTGCCGTAGAGACATCGGCATTGTCGAGGCCGGAACGCCGAGGGTTGGCGCCCGACCCAACACTGGTGAGCTTGTAACGGCGGATACGGGGGCCGTGGGGTGCCCCGCCCGCGGACTCCTCGGGCAGCAGGATGAACCGCCGAGGAGGTGAGACGCTCGAGTTGGCTGCTGACCGGTTCATGCGCACCATATTGGCGTCTTGGTAGCCCGCTGCCTTTGGCCGAAAGTCCAAAATGTGTTGCGCGCGTATCTGCGAAGTGTGAGTGCGGCAACGTGAGCGCGTCGCCGCGGGCCGCGGACCGAGGCTCAGACCCCGAGCTGCTCGTTGATCAGCCGCGAGACCTCGGTCCCGTCGGCGCGTCCTTTGGTCTCGCGCATCACCGCGCCGACGATCGGGCCGATCGCCTTGGCGTTGCCCTGACGCACGCGCTCGGCGGCGTCAGCGTTGGCCGCGAGCGCCGCCGCGACGATCCCCGCCAGCTCCTCGCCGCCATCCATCGCAGCAAGGCCCTCCGCCGCCACGATCGCCTGGGGCTCGCCGCCCTCGGCGATCAGCCTCTCAAGGACACCGCGCGCCGCACCGACGTTCACCTGCTTGGCCGCAACCATGCCGACGAGCGCGGCCAGCGCCTGCGGGCTGAGAGGCGAGTCGGCCGGGTCCTGACCGTCCTCGAGCCCGCCGAGCACCTCTCCCGTGAGCCAGTTCGCGAGCGCCTGCGGCGGCGGCGCGGGCTCCGCGGAGGCGGCGAGGGCGGCCTCGAAGAAGTCGCCGAGCTCGCCCCGGAAGGACAGCAGCTCGGCGCTCTCCTCGCTCAGCCCGTGCTCCTCGCGCAGGCGTGCCGCGCGTGCCGCGGGCAGCTCGGACATCGCCGCGGCCGCGGCACTGCGCATCTGATCGTCGATCGCGACGGGCAGCAGATCGGGCTCGGGGAAGTAGCGGTAGTCGTGGGCTTCCTCCTTGGAGCGCAGTGAGGTGATGGCGCCGGAGGCGGGGTCGAAGTGAAGCGTCTCCTGCACGACCTGCCCACCTTCCTCGATGAGCTTCTGCTGGCGGGCGATCTCCGCACGGATACCGCGCTCGATGAAGCGGAAGGAATTCATGTTCTTGAGCTCCGTCTTGGTGCCCAGCTCGCTGGAGCCGGCCGGGCGCAGCGAGATGTTCGCGTCGCAGCGCAGCGAGCCCTCCTCCATGTTCACGTCGCTGACGCCGAGCCGGCGCAGCGTGCTGCGCAGCAGCTTCAGCCACTCGCTTGCCTGCTCGGGCGAGCGAATGTCGGGCTCGGTGACGATCTCCGCGAGCGGCGTGCCGCCCCGGTTGAAGTCCACGATGGACGCGTCCGAGCCGTGGATGCGGCCGCTCGCGCCGACGTGGATCAGCTTGGCTGCGTCCTCCTCGAGGTGCACCCGGTGGATGCGCACCTCGCCGAGCTGCCCCCCGCGGCATAGGGGCTCGTCGTACTGGGAGATCTGGTAGCCCTTGGGCAGGTCGGGATAGAAGTAGTTCTTGCGATGGAAGATCGAGCGCGACGCGAGCTCTGAGCCGAGCGCGAGACCTATCATCAGGCCGAAGTGGATCGCCCGCGCGTTCGCCACCGGCAGGCTCCCGGGCAGACCGAGGCAGACGGGGCAGGTACGCGTGTTGGGCGACTCGCCGAAGGAGAGCTCACAGCCACAGAACATCTTCGTCGCCGTCGCCAACTGGACGTGAATCTCCAGGCCGATAACCGGCTCTAGCTGTGTCGCTACCTCAGACACGGGCGACACTCCCGTCGAAGGCGAGCGCGAGCTCGAAGGCGTGGGCAGCATCAAGCAGGCGGTTCTCGCTGAAGGCCGGTCCGGCGATCTGCAGCCCGACGGGCAGGCCCTGGCTGAGCCCGCAGGGAATCGAGATAGCGGGTATGCCGGCAAGCGACATCGGCACTGTGCAGTAGTCGTTGAGATACATCGCCAGCGGATCCCCGCTCTTCTCGCCGAGCTTGAAGGCGACCGTGGGAGCGGTCGGCGTAAGGATGAAATCCACCTCGGCGAAGGCGCTACGAAAGTCCTCTGAGATCTTCGTGCGCACGCGTTGTGCGCGACCGTAATAGGCGTCGTAGTAGCCCGAGGAAAGCGCGTAGGTGCCGAGCATGATGCGCCGCTTGACCTCGGCACCGAAGCCGTCGTGGCGGGTGCGCGTGTACATCTCCACGAGCTCCTCCGGGTGAGCGGGATCTGTTCTTCTCAGCCCATAACGCACGCCATCGAAGCGCGCCAGGTTTGAAGAGGCCTCCGCGGGGGCGATCACGTAGTAGGCAGCCAGCGCGTGCGGAGCGTGGGCGAGGTGCACAGGCTGGATCTCCGCGCCGAGATCCTCGGCGCGGGCAAGGGCCGTCTGGAAGGCCTCCTTCACGCCCGCTTCGATTCCCTCGCCGGTCAGCTCCTCGGGAACACCGAGGCGCACTCCGTCTAGACGCTCACCCGTTGGCAGCTCGATCGCGTGAGGGAAGTCAAGCGAGGTCGCATCGCAAGGATCGCGTCCAGTCATCTGTGCGAACGCCAAGGCCGCGTCAGCGACGTTGCGGGTCAACGGCCCGGCCTGGTCAAGCGAGGAGGCGAAGGCGATCATGCCGTACCGCGAGACCGCCCCGTAGGTCGGCTTCAGCCCGACGATGCCGCAAAGGGCAGCCGGCTGGCGGATCGAGCCGCCGGTGTCGGTCCCAAGTGCCCACGGTGCGAGCCCTGCCGCGACGGCGGCGGCGCTCCCACCCGAGGAGCCGCCGGGGACGCGGGTGCGATCCCAGGGGTTGCGGACGGGGCCATAGCCGGAGTTCTCATTCGAGGAGCCCATCGCGAACTCGTCCTGGTTGGTCTTCGCCAGCAAGCTCGCGCCGGCCGCGCTCATACGCGCGACTGCGGTGGCCGTGTAGGGCGGGAGGTAGCCCTCCAGAATCCGCGAGCCCGACTGGCTCGGCACCCCTTCCGTGCAGAAAAGATCCTTGACCGCGAGCGGCAACCCCATCAGCGGCCCGTCACCGGGCCCGTCCTCAGGCGCCTCCTCAGCGACCCAAGTGAAGCAGTTGAGCCCCTCCTCCCCTGCCACCCGATCAGCTGTGGCACGCGCCCGATAAGTCTCGAACAGCTCGGCGCCTGACAGCGAGCCATCGGCAACCGCCGCGGCCGCGGCGACGGCCGTCAGCTCGTGAACGTCCTCACTCATGCCTGCGGGCTCGGCACCCTGAAGCCGTCAGCGCTCACGGCCGGCGCCTGGCCGAGGACGATCTCCCGAGGCAAAGAGAGCCGCGGCTCATCAGGGCGCAGCGCACCGGTTACCTCCACGACGTGGAAAGTCGGGGCGACGTCATCGAGGTCGAGTTCGCCGATCCGGGCGACGTGCTCGAGCACGTCCGAAAGCTCGCGCGCCATCGGCTCGATCTCATCCTCGCTCAAGGCCAGGCGGGCCAGGCGGGCAACGTGCAAAACCTCATCGTTCGTGATCACGGGCCCATTCTATGGGGCGCCCGCCGCGCCCGTAGAGCCGATACGAAACGCCAGACCGAGCCTCTGGATTCTCGGCTACAACAAGCTGCCTCGCGCCGGCAGTGGCCCTCTGTACTGCCTGCATTCAGGGACCACGTATCCTGGGCTACAGTTCGTCCTTGCGACCCACCGGCGCGTGAAGCTTCGGAAAAATTCAGGGTAGGTCTGCTTGCCGGCCCGCGGGTTCCCCGCTGGTGCCAATTGGTGTTCGATCTTTTCGGAATAGACCTTGATCCTCGATCGGAACATCTGGTCTGCAACGGTTTCCCCGGAGTAATGGAGGTAGCGATTGAAGGCGGCCACGCTGCCGAACAGGTTGATCCTGACCCGTTCAAAGCGTTTTCTGACCTCGCTGTCGGTCGCCGTCAACCCCCGTCGTTTACCCTCGGCGATATACCACTCGCCAGTGATCAGCCCGCTGAGGACCTGTTCTCGTAGGGATCGATAACGACTCGCACATTGTGCTTTGCGCTGACTGGCAGTTAAGGACGGCGTCGGCGCCTGGTGGAGAATCTGAGGCAGATGCGTGGCGCATTCGTTGAAGTGCGGCGGATCTGGGATGACCCACTTCGGGACCGGCTTGCTGGGAGTCAGTTCGTAGTCCCTCACGGCCGCGACCGACAGCCAGTGCGTGAACATCGCGCTGGTGACCTTCGCGCCGTTCACATCGACGACGACCTCAGAGGACCCTCCCGCGCTGCCACAACCTGAGATACCGACGACCAGAGCGCCGGTAAGGCCAAGCAGCGTTGCCCACCGGACAAGGGTTGAACGAGCAAACTCGTCTCGCATACTGGACGCCACAGCCGCGAGTCTCCTCAAAAGTCCACGCCGGGGTCAAGGAATCTCGCGATCTGTCTCCCATTTCGTCAGCTTGGCCTGAGCACCGTGCCGGCGCTTGCTCAGCGCGCGAACTAGGTCGTCTCGTCTGGGGAGTGGGTGGAGCCTCACCGGAGGGTGGCGCGGTGGTGCTCGACGCGCGGGGTGCTGCCGAGGAGGAGCCACCAAGGCCGCCGATCGCGCCGCTTGCCTGCTCGCGCACATCGGCGAGCGTGGTGCCCTCGTCTCCCATCGCCAGATAGCCGCCATAGGTGACCCCCGCGGCGGCGATCAGGCCGAGCCAGATACCGATCTTGATGCCCGCGGAGGCGTGAAAGTTGCCGACGTTCGCAGTCGCTGTCGGGTGATGAACGATGCGGTAGAAGATCAGAACCGTAGAGAGCGCGCCGAGGCCGGCGACGATCACGCTCGGCTTGACGGGCGTTTCGAGCTTGATGCGTGCGCCCACAACCACGACGGCGCCGATTCGCGACGATGATTGTCATCAGCCAGATCCAGCGGCTGTTGGTAAAGACGCTCCAGCCCGCTCTTGCTGACGTTCACGTTGACCCCCGCGAAGCTTGAGATGTTGGAGCTCACTCCGTACCAATTGAAGAAGAACAGGAAGATGAAGAACGCGATCCCCCGTCGAGTCGATGGTGAATGCGACACGGTGTGTGCCCAGCCCTCCAGGCCGGAGTTTGCATCCGTTATTACAAAGTCCGCGTACCGGCCGGCAATCCTGCACGTCGGCCCCGCGGCGAAGCCTCGCGCCAGGCCCGCGTCGGTCAGGGGCGCGGCCGCGGTTCGGGATGCGCCGGGCGGTAGAGCGAGGGGCGTTCGTCGCGAATCGCCAGCCATGCGCCGAGCAGAACCGCGGCGCTCCCGGCCAACGCGAGCCACGGCCCAGCGCAGAGTGAGCTTGCATGATCGGGACGCTCGAGCACACGCACGATCGCGGCGATCAGACCGATCAGACCGAGCAACACGCACCACACCGCAGCGGAGATCGGGAGCGCCGTGCTGCGCTCGCCGAGTGCGCTGATCAGCATCGCAAGGCCGGCGCAGAGGCAGGCGAGTAGCAGGGCCATGGCCGGCCCGAAGGTGTCCCACGCATCGAGGTTGCCGAGCGACCCCGAGTACCAGGGCACAAACAGCGACCCGGCGAGACACACGACGCCCACGAGCACGACCAGCTCGCCCAATCGCAGCTGTCTGACGTTCATCGCACCCCTCCGTTCATGGTCGAGTTCCCCGCTCGGCATCGGCGAACAGCAGCTCGAGCTCGGCGTGATAGCGCGCGGCCTGCAGCGTGTTTCGCAGCAGGAAGGCGATCGTCATCGGCCCGACGCCGCCGGGTACGGGTGTGATCGCGGCTGCGCGCGCGGCGGCGGGCGCGTAGTCGACGTCGCCGATGAGCCCGCTCCTGTTGTTCGCCTGCTCGGGCGTCAGCCGGTTCATGCCCACATCGATCACGACCGCGCCCTCCTTGACGAAGTCGGCGCCGATCAGCCGCGCGCGCCCGACCGCCGCGATCAGGACATCCGCGCGCGCGCAGCTCGCCTGTAGGTCGCGTGTACGCGAGTGGCAGATCGTGACGGTCGCGTTGCGCTCCAGGAGCAACTGCGCCATCGGCTTGCCGAACAGGTTCGAGCGCCCGACGACGACCGCATCCGCTCCCTCAAGCTCGACGCCGCTGCGATCGAGCAGCTCAAGGACACCGCAGGGTGTGCAGGGACGCAGACCGGGGCGTCCGAGCGAGAGCAGACCGGCGTTGACGGGCGTCAGACCGTCGACGTCCTTGTCGGGCGAGATCATCGCCGTCAGCGTGGGGCCGTCGAGGTGCGCGGGCACCGGCAGCTGCAGCAGGATCCCGCTGACCGCGCGGTCGGCGTTGAGGCGCTCGAGCACCTCGGCGACCTGATCGAAGCCCGCCTCGGCAGGGAGGCGCCGATCGAAGGGAACCATCCCAACCTCCCCGCAGGCGCGCTGCTTCGCGGCGACGTACACGGCGGAGGCGGGATCCTCGCCGACGAGCACCGTTGCCAGGCCCGGAGCGCGTCCGTGCCGGGCGGTGAAGGCCGCCACTTCGGAGGCCAATGCCTCGCGCACCTGTGCGGCGATCGCCTTCCCGTCGATGATCGTCGCGCTCATGTGTTCGAATGCTACGCGCTGTCGCCCACGGCGCGCAGGCCTCAGCGCCGGCTGACCGGCGCGTACTCCGCCATCAGCTTGCGCTCCGAGCCGTCCTCGGCGAAGCGCACCACGATCACGCCACCCGGCTCAACACCCGTCACGACCCCATCCCCAAAGGCCGCGTGCACAACGTCCTCGCCGAGGCGAAAGCGCGGCGCATCGAGGACCGCCGCACGCTCTCTGACGGCCGACACCCCCTCGCTCCAGCGCGCCTGCGCTGCCGCACCGCGAGCAGCAACGCCGCGCGGCGTGCCGCCACCGGCGCCTGCGCCACGCATCGGGGCGGAGGCGCGGAAGATCATCTCGCGGGGTTCCTCGAGCAGATCCGCGGGAATCTCATCGAGGAAGCGGCTCGGCAGCCCGAAGGTCTGCGCGCCGAACACAGCACGCCGTCGCGCATAACTGAGATACAGCCGGCGCATCGCACGCGTGATACCGACGTAGAAGAGGCGGCGCTCCTCCTCCAGCCCGCCCTCGTCGATTGCGCGCGAGTGCGGGAACACGCCCTCCTCGCAGCCGGCGATAAACACGCTCGGATACTCCAGGCCCTTGGCGTTGTGCAGCGTCATCAGCGTCACGAGCCCCGCGTCGTCGCTGCGCGTGTCGGCGTCGGCGACGAGCGCGATCTGCTGCAGGAAGACCTCGAGCGTGTCCTCCCCGGGCGCCGCCGCAAGGTCAAACTCGCGGCCCACCTCGACCAGCTGCTCGAGGTTCTCGATCCGCCCCTGCGCCTCGATCGTCCGCTCCGCCTCGAGCGCCTCGATGTAGCCGCTCTGGGAAAGCAGCGCCTCGAGCAGCTCAGCGATTGCAACCGGGTTGCGCGGCGATGCTGTCTCCTCGCCCTCAGCCTCTGTGCTCGGCAGCCCGGCCAGCGCGCGCAGCTCGCTCATCGTGCCCATGAAGCGGTCGAGCGCCTTGACGGCCGCGGCGCCGAGACCGGGGATTTCCGCAGGCGCCGCAGCGGCATCCCAGATCGAGATGTCGAGACTGTTCGCGTAGCCGACGACGCGTGCCAGCGAAGTCTGTCCGATCCCGCGCCGCGGAGAGTTCACGATGCGCGTGAAGCTGACCGCGTCGAAGGGGTTGGCGAGCAGCGAGAGGTAGGCGACCGCGTCCTTGATCTCCGCGCGTTCGTAGAACTTCGTCCCCCCGATCACCTGGTAGGCGATCTCGCGGCGCACGAGCGCATCCTCGATCACGCGTGACATCGCGTTCGTGCGGTAGAGGACCGCTATCTCCGTGCGCGAGGCACCCTCGTCGACGAGTCGCTCGATCTCGCCGACGACGAAGCGTGCCTCTGCGTGCTCGTCCTCGAGCGCGCGTAGCTGGATCTGATCGCCCTGTCCGAGCTCGCTCCACAGCCGCTTGGCGATACCGCCGCGATTGTTCGCGATGACCGCGTTGGCGGCGGAGAGGATCGTCTCCGTCGAGCGGTAGTTCTGCTCGAGCTTGACCACGCGCGCGTCGGGGAAGTCATCTTGGAAATCGAGGATATTCCTCACATCAGCGCCCCGAAAACTATAAATCGACTGGGCGTCGTCGCCCACCACCGCGAGGTTGCGATGCCCGACCGGCCCGGCATATGAAGGTCTGTCGCCGGGCATCTCCCCACCGCGCTTGGGTGGCGGCCCGCCGCCGACGAGCAGTTGCAGCAGGCGGTACTGCGCGTGGTTGGTGTCCTGGTACTCGTCGACGAGCACGTGGCGGAAGGCGTTTGTGTAGCGCTCGCGTACGTCGCTGAACAGCTCCAGCAGGTTGACCGTGCGGAACAGCAGGTCGTCGAAGTCCATCGCGTTCATGCGGTGCAGATCGCGCTCGTAGATGTCATAGACGTCCGCGAGCATTTCCTCATACGGAGAGCCCGCCGCCTGGCGAAAGCTCTCCGCGTCGCAGAGGCGGTTCTTCGCGGCGGATATCTGGTTGTGGATTGCCGCCGGCGTGTAGCGCTTGGGGTCGACGCCGACCGCGTCGGCCGAGCGCTTCGTCAGTCGCCGCGCGTCGGATTGGTCGTAGATCGTGAATTGGCGCGTGTAGCCGAGGCGATCGGCCTCGGCGCGCAGGATCCGCGCACAGGCGGAGTGAAACGTCAGTAGCCACATTCCGCGCGTGCCCCGACCGAGCAGCTGCTCGACACGCTCGCGCATCTCCTTGGCCGCCTTGTTCGTGAACGTGATCGCGAGGATCTCCCCCGCCTGCGCCTGGTCGGTGTAGATCAGGTAAGCGATTCGGTGCGCAAGCACGCGCGTCTTGCCGCTGCCCGCTCCAGCGAGGATCAGCAGCGGCCCCTCGCCGTGCGTGACGGCCTCGCGTTGAGGCTCGTTGAGGCCCTGTAGGAGCTCCTGGATGTGCTCTGCGTGCGGGTTTTCGGGCATCTCGCCCAGCATAGATGCGCGTTCGGCTGCCGGCATCTACTGCCGGGCAGACAGAGCTCGGCGCCGCACAAACCGGAGCTGTATCACGCGTGATACACTGGACCGCACATGGCTAGTGTCAGCATCCGCGACCTACGCAATCACGGCGGTGACGTCATCGATCGAGCGTCACGGGGGGAGCACATCACGATCACGCGCTCGGGAACACCCGTGGCCGAACTGCGAGCCCTTCGTCGGCCTGGCCTGCCTCCACAAGCTTTCCTGGAACGGTATCGCCGACTCCCCGGCGTCGACCCTGACGCCCTACGCGCGGACATTGACAGCGTGCTCGACGCCAGTCTGTGACCGCCGAGCCCGCACGGTCGGAGTAGTTGTCAGTGGTGCCTCGCGGGGTCCTCGACACCTCCGTCCTGATCGCGGCCGGCCACGCGCCCACCATTGGTGGCCTCCCAGACGAGGCGCTGATCACCGCTGTTACGCTCGCGGAGCTCTCGGCAGGGCCGCTCACAGCGAGCGATCCTCGCGAGCGAAGCGCCCGCCAAGCACTTCTGCAGCAAGTGGAGGTGGATTTCGAGCCGCTCCCGTTTGACGCTGACGCGGCCCGTGCTTTTGGTCACGTCGCCGCCTCGCTCCGCCGAGCAGGCCGCAAGCCGGCTGCTCGAGCCTATGACGCAATGATCGCGGCCACCGCACTAGCCCACGATCTGCCGCTCTATACATGCAATCCGGCCGACTTCACCGGGATCGAGGGTCTGATCGTGATCGCCGTTGCAGCCGGCTAACCGCCCGCGGGGTTCGGCCCCTTCACCGGCCGCAGCGGCGTGACCTCCGCCAGCGGCTGAGCCTCGCCGTCTGAGAGCTCGCCGATCATCCGTTCGAGCGTCGCGATCCGTGCGGAGAGGGCTTGGATCGCCTCGGCGATTGGGTCGGGAAGGTGGATCCAGTCGGCGTCCGGCCCCTCGACGCGGCGCCCTTCGACGCGCACCGGATGGCCCGGGTTGCCGACGACCGTGGAGTTCGGTGGGACGTCGGTGATGACCACGCTGTTCGCGCCGATCTTCGCGCCGTGGCCGATCGTGATCGGGCCGAGCAGCTTCGCGCCGGAGCCGATCGTGACGTTGTCCTGCACCGTCGGGTGGCGCTTGCCGCCCGCGAAGCCCGTGCCGCCGAGCGTGACGCCCTGGTAGATCGTCACGTCTTCGCCGATCTCCGCCGTCTCGCCGATCACGACGCCCGCCCCGTGGTCGATGAACAGGCCCTGGCCGATCTTCGCGGAAGGGTGGATCTCGATCCCGGTGAAGGTGCGTGTGATCATCGCAGATCAGGCGCGGCAGGAACCTCACGCCCGACTGCTGCAGCGCGTGCGCCACCCGGTATGCGAGCAGCGCGTGAATCCCCGGCCAGGTCGCGAGGATCTCCACGCGACCGACGTCGCGCGCGGAGGGGTCGCGGTCGCGCGCCGCCAGCACATCGCAACGAAGCTCCTTGATCACCCGCGCGAACGTCTCGGGACCGGGCATGGCAATAGCGTAGCGGCCATCCAGGCGAAGGTTGCCCGTGCAACGGTCTCGTCCCAGCCCGAACCCCACAAGCGCCCCCATCGGGGGCGCTCCTTAAAGATTTCGAAAAAGAACTAAGCAGCTGACGGTGCACGGTGGCTGTCCGCGTACTGGTTGTACGTGGACAGCCACCGGGTGCCGTCAGGGGGCGAAGAAGGCTTGTGAGACGTAGCGCTCGCCGGAGTCGGGCATCATCACGACAATCCGCTTACCCGCGGACTCCGGGCGCTGCGCCACCTGCAGCGCCGCCCACATCGCCGCGCCGCAGGAGATCCCCGCGAGCAGCCCCGCGCGTTTCGCACAGCTCCAGGCCGTCTGGATCGCGTCGTCGTCGGAGACGGGAATCACCTCGTCGATCAGCTCACGGTTGAGCACCGGTGGCACGAAGCCCGCGCCGATGCCCTGGATGCGGTGCGGCCCGGGAACACCACCGGAGAGGACCGCCGAGCTCAGCGGCTCGACCGCGACGACGTGCAGCTTGGGGTTGACGTGCTCGCGCAGGTACTCACCCACGCCCGTGATCGTGCCGCCCGTGCCCACGCCCGCCACGAGCACGTCGAGGCGCTCGAGCGCCCGCGCGATCTCCGGACCCGTCGCGCGCCGGTGCGCCTCGGGGTTGGCCGGGTTGGAGAACTGGTCGGGCAGGAACACATCGCTACCCCGTGCCATCGCGCGCGCCGCCTCGACCGCCTCGCCCATGCCGCCCATTGACTCGGTGATGTCGACACGCGCGCCGTAGAGGCGCAGAAGGCTCTCGCGCTCGCGGCTCATCCCCTGCGGCAGCGTCAGCACGAGCTCATAGCCCTTCGCGGCGCACACGAACGCGAGCGCGATCCCCGTGTTGCCGCTGGTCGCCTCCACGATCGTCGTGCGACCCGGCTCGATGCGACCTTCCGCCTCGGCCGCCTCGATCATCGCGATGCCGATCCGGTCCTTGACACTGCCGCCGGGGTTGAATGCCTCGAGCTTTGCGAACAACTCGACGCCGCGTGCCGCCGCCGGCGTCTCTTCGAGCAGGCGGGGAAGCGCCACGATCGGGGTGCTTCCTACGAACTCCGCAATGCTGATCGGGATTCGGGGCATAACGGCCACGATAGTGCAGCCGTCACTTCGAGCGCTCCCATGAGCGGCCCCTTGAGTCGCTCAGGCGTGCGCCGTTCGGTGCCTCGCGGTCCGCGCCAAACGCACCTGTGCTATCTGCGCCGGCGCGGGCGTTGGCGCTTGACGCACGAGCAGCAAGCTCGCGCTCAGCCGGCCGCGACGGGTCCTTAGCAGCCTGCGCCCCGCTGCGTTCAGTCTCACCTGAGTTACCGCCGTCCTACCCGCCGAGATCGAGAAGACCGCCGTGCCGATCGTCTTGAGCGCGAACCTGTACTTGGAGACCCTGCGCGAGATCCGCAGCCGCAGCTTGCCGGCGCAGCGCCCCGTCCCGCTCCCCTTTAGGCGCACCGCGGCACGCCCGCGAGAGCTCACGCCGATGTGCCTGGAGAGCAACCTCACCGCGCAGCCGCCTGCCGATTTGAAACCGAGCACACTCCCGAGCGGCGTCGTGACCGGCGTGGGCGAGGTCACGATGCCCGTGCCGGGCGATCCTGCTTCGGGCGGCACGCCCTGGCCGCTTTTGCCGCGGACATATGTGAACAGCGGCCCGATCGCGCTCGTGCCGAAGGGCGTTGTGACGCTCACCGCGACCGCGCCTTCGCCCGGCGGCGTTACCGCCGTGATCGAGTGCTTGGAGGTGACTGTGAAGCTCGCCGCCGCTACCGCTCCGAAATTGACCGCCGTCGCGGCCGTGAGGTTATTGCCCGTGATCGTCACCAACGTCCCACCGGCGAGCGGCCCGCGACTCGGCGTGACCGACGCGATCGACGGGCCCTGCCCGAACCCCCACGCCGCCCCCGCCTGCGAGTCGCGGCGGCCCCCCACGAGGATCGTCTCCGCGGCCGACGCGAGCGCGACGCTCGAGCCAAAGCGTGCGCTCGCCGAAGCGCTGCCGCCGGCTTCGAGCTGCTCCTGCGCCGCCCCCCAGCCGCTTCCCGAGCGTTCATATAGCCAGGCCGCCCCGGTATCCGCTTCGTGACCGGAGGCGCCGACGAGGGCCCGCGAACCGTTCGCCGAGAGCGCCACGCTGTAGCCGAATTCTTCGCCGGCTTCTTCAGAGCCCTTCAACGGCGCGCCTTGCTGCGACCAGCTGCCGGCGCTCGGCGCGTACACGAACGCCGCGCCGCTGTTTTCGGCGCTCGAGCGCGCGCCGATCAGCGCGGTGGATCCATCGGATGAGAGCGCCACGCTGCCCCCGAAGTTCGCCCCCGCACCGAGGCCTGAGCCCGTCAGCTTGCCCCCCACTTCACTCCAATTCGAGCCGACTGCCGAGAAGATCCAGGCTGCGCCCGAGCCCGCATCGCTGGGCGCGCCGATAACCGCCGTGGCGCCATTGCCCGACAGCGCCACATTCTGACCGAAGCGTCCCTGGCCTCCCTCGCCCCCACCCGTCAGCGGCCCCGCCTGCTGGGCCCAGCCTGACGCCGAGCGCGTGAAGACCCACGCGCTGCCGCGGTAGAAGTGGTCTCCCGGCGCGCCGACGAACGCGCGCTGGCCGTCGGCCGAGAGCGCCACGCCGGCGCCGAAGTGGCTCTTGAATTCCGGGTCGGGGTCGCCCAGCACCTGCGCAAGGCTCCAGCTCGAGCCCGCGCGCGTGAAGATCCACGCGGCGCCCGCATGCCCGCGCGCGAGCGGTGCGCCGACCAGCGCAGTGTTGCCGTCGCTCGAGAGCGCAACACTGCGCCCGAAGCGGCATTCATCCGGTTCTTCGGCGCCTTCTTCGTTTTCGCCGCTGTCTTCCGAAGACGCACACGCGGCCACTTCGCTGCCCGTGGGGCCCTGAAGCTTCGGTCCCTGCTGAACCCAGCCGCTCGCCGAGCGTGTGAAGACCCACGCCGCGCCCGCCAGCCTGCTCGCGCGGGGCGCACCGACAAGCGCCGTCCTCCCGTCGGCTGAGAGCGCGACGCTCAGCCCGAACTTGTCTCCTGAGCCGGCTTCCGTGCCACCCGTCAGCTTCGCTTCCGGTTCGTCTTCGAGTGTCGCCGCGCCGGCTGCCGCGCCGGCTGAGCTCGCGAGCGTCAAGCCCTGCTGCGCCCCTGCCGCGCCACAGAAGAGCGGCAGCGCGAGGATCGCCGGCGAGGCCGCGAAAGCGCGCGCACAGATGCCGAGCACCGCCGAGCGTCTGCTCGGCGTGGCATTGGTCCTGCCGCTGGCGATCAGGCCGCTCGGCCTCCACATGTTGCAACCCTCCATAGTCGCGTCATAGCTTTCACGGGTAGCCCGCCGGCGGCGTCGCCACCCAGCCCATTCTCCACAGCCACCGACAATCGAGGGCCGGCTGCTGCGTGGAAAGGCTACCCGCAGAACCCCCAATGTCAATCATCGCGCCCAAATCTTGGGCGGCTGGCCAAGCCGTACGGTTGATGATTTAGTCAGATGTGGTACATCGTAGCGCCGGCCTCACGTAGCTCGCGCTCGATCACATCCGCGATCGTCGTCTGCTCGAGAACCTTGCGCGCTGCTGCCGCCGCGTCGGCGAACGGACCCTGCGCATCGCGCCCGAGCGGACCGTCGAGCAGCTCGACGATCTCGAGCACCGTGACGGTCGCGGGCTCGCGCGCGAAGCGGTAGCCGCCCTTGACGCCACGCTGGGAGCTGATGATCCCAGCGCGTCTAAGCACTGCAAAGAGCTGCTCGAGGAACTGCACCGGCACATCGCGCCGGCGCGCCAGCTCGCCGATCGGCACCGGCTCAGAGCCAGCGCTGCGCCCGAGCTCGGCGAGCGCGAGCACTGCGTAGGGCGACTTGCTGGTGATCGAGATCATGCTCCGGCCCCGATCGTATTGCGCCGGGCGCCGGCGGCGCGCTCAGAGCCAGCCGCGCTCGGTGGCGATCAGGACCGCCTGGGCACGGTCGACGGCGCCGAGCTTGCCGTAGATGTTGTGCAGGTGCGTGCGCACCGTGCTCGTGGAGAGCGTCAGCTCGTGCGCGATCTGCTTGTAGACCTTGCCCTCCGCCAGGCGCTGCAGCACACCGAGCTCGCGTCCCGACAGCGGGCACGGGTCGACGTGGCGCTGGCGCTGGCTGGTGGAGCTCGGTAGCTCATACATCACGCGCCGCAGCTCCTGCGGGCCGAGGCCGACGCTGCGCGCCGTCTGCAGCATCTCGGTCGGTGAAACGCGCGCACCCTGCTCGTAGTGGGCGAGCATGTCCGCGAGGCGGATGAAGGAGGCCTCACCTTCGACCTCAGGGTTGTGGTGGCGCTCGATCGGCGTCGCGACGCTTGCCGGCAGACCCCAGCGGCGGATCAGCACGCCGCCGACGAGCGCGTGGTCGACACCGAGCTCACGGCGCTCCTGGTGGATACGTTCCTCGGGCGTGCGCGCGCCGCGGTGGACCTGTGAGGGGTAGCCGGGGTAGGCGTGCAGGAGGACGAGCTTGCCGATGTCGTGCAGCAGGCTCGTGACGGTCAGGCGGTCGCGGTGCTCGTAGCCGACCTCGGCCGCGAGCCGGTCGGCCGCGTGCTGGGTCGCCAGCGCGTGCAGGCGGAAGCGCTCTGGCGCGGCGTCCCAGACGCTCGCCCGCTCGAAGAAGTCGAAGGTGCGCACGCGCGTCGGCGATCGCCTGCACGGTCTGCGGGCTCAGCGCCTCGACGGCACCGACGACGGTCTCGATCCGGGCGCGGCCCTCCTGGACGCGGTTGGCGAGGCGCAGCACGGCGATGATCAGCGCGACGTCGGACTCGACCGCGGCAACGATGTCGGCTGTCGCGACGTGATCCTTGGTTACCACCGCCAGCAGACGGTCGCGGGACTCGGCGAGCGCGGGGAACGCCTCGAGCGCCTCGAAGGCCAGCGTCAGACGACGGCCGTGGCCCTCGTTCTGGTGGCGCTCTCCGGTCGACGCCGAAGCTGTGCTGGGCCGTGCAGGGGCAGCCCCGGCCACCTTGGCCTTGACCTGCTTGGTTTGCTTGGCGGTGTCCAGCTTCTTGGCTGCGGCGGTTGCCGGCATACGCACTGACCCCTTCCTTGGGTTCCCGGCCATCCGAGCCGGCGATTCCGATGGGGTCCTATCGGCAGCTATGGACGAACGGTTGAGCGCCTTGCAATCAATCCTGCGCCAGGGTCGCGTCGATACGCCTGAGCGTCTCCTCGCGCCCGAGCAGCACGACGCTCTCGAAGATGCCCGGCGAGACGGTCGCCGCCCGTCGAGCGCCACGCGCAGCGGCTGGTAGACCTCGCGCGGCTTGGCGGCACGCGCTGCAATCACGCCCGCGAGCGCCTCCCCGACGCCCTCCTCGTCGAAGCGCTCCGTCGCCGCGAGCGCCGCGCGCGCATCCGCGAGCGCAGCGCGGCCGTCTCGTCGCAAGCCAGCGCTCGCGCGCTTTCGCGTCCTCGACGGGGCCGTCGAGCAGCGCGCCGCTGAGCGGCAGAAGTCCGCGAGCGTCTGGATCTTCTCCTGGCTGATCCGAACCGCGCGGCTCGAGATCCGTGCGGCCGGTGAAGCGCTTCGAGGCGGCGCGTCAGCTCGGGCACGGGCAGCTCGCGCATGTAGAGGCCGTTCATCCAGCGCAGCTTGACCTCGTCGAAGCGCGCGGGGTTGCGGCTGACGCGCTCGAGCGTGAAGCGCTCGATCAGCTCCTCGGTCGAGAGCACGCTCTCGTCGTCGCCCGTGCCCCAGCCGAGCAGCGCTAGATAGTTGCGCACCGCCTCCGGCAGGTAGCCCGCGTCGCGCAGCTCCTGCACCGAGGCCGCACCGTGGCGCTTTGAGAGCTTCTTGCCGTCGGGGCCGTGCAGCAGCGGCAGGTGCGCGTAGAGCGGTAGCGGCGCGCCCTCGCCGAGGCCGAGCGCCGTGGCGGCCTCGAGCACGAGCAGCTGCTTGGGCGTGTTCGAGAGGTGGTCCTCGCCGCGCACGACGTGCGTGATGCGCGCGTCGAGATCGTCGATCGCGACCGCGAAGTTGTAGAGCACCGAGCCGTCCGCGCGCGCGATCACGGGGTCGTCGAGATGCACGTGCTCGAAGCGTGTCTCGCCGCGGATCACGTCGTGGACGACCGTCGCGCCGTCTTCGGGCACGCGCAGGCGCACCGCTCCCTCCCCCTCGTCCTTGCCGCGGTAGCCGCGGTCGGCGCCGTAGAGCTCCTTGAAGGCCTTCACGTCCTCGCCGGTCGCGTTCGAGCGGTAGGCGTGACCGCCGTCGAGCAGCGCCGCGAGCGCCTCCTGGTGGCGCTCGGAGCGGTCGGTCTGCATGATCGGCCCCTCGTCCCAGTCGATCTCGAGCCAGCGCAGCGCGTCGAGGATCTGCTCGACGTTCTCGGGCGTCGAGCGCTCGCGGTCGGTGTCCTCGATGCGCAGCACCAGCGCGCCGCCCTGCGTGTCGGGCGAGCAGCCAGTTGAACAGCGCCGTGCGCGCGCCGCCGATGTGCAGCGCGCCCGTGGGCGATGGTGCGAAGCGAACCCTCATGTCCCGACCTTACCTACGGAGTAGCCTCATCTGCACAACTAATGAGGGGACGATCATGGCGGTAGGGATCAGGCAGAAGTTCAGCGGCGGTACGCAGGCGAACTACGACGCGGCACACGCCGTGATGGAGATAGACACAGATCCCCCCGTGGGCATGCTCGCCCACGCGGCCGGCCCCGTCGACGGCGGCTGGGGCATCATCGACTTCTGGGACTCGCGCGAGGCGTTCGACAACTTCGTGCAGGAGCGGCTGATGCCACGTCTGCACGGTCTCGGCGACCGTGGCTTTCCCAGCCCACCGGACGTGCACGAGTTTCCCGTGCACAACCTGCAGCTCTCCTAAGCCCGCCAGGAGGCCTTGGCCACGGAGGGCCGGGGTCGCCTGCAGTCAGGCGCGCCGATCGGGCGCGAACCCTCATAATCCGCGGCCGATGCTGATCGGCGCACACGTCTCCCCCGCCGGCGGCCTGCCGAAGGCGATCGCGCGCGGCGTCGAGCGCGGCTGCCGCTCGATCCAGATCTTCAACCAGTCGCCGCGGATGTGGCGTCCGAGCACCTACCGCGACGAGGACGTCGCGGCGTTCCGCGAGGCGATGACCGACAGCCCGATCGACGCCGTGCTGATCCACGCCGTTTACCTGCTCAACTGCGCCAGCGAGGACGCGCGACATCCGCGCTAAATCGCTGGCATCGCTGACGCACTCGCTGCGCGTCGGTCACGCGATCGGCGCGGCCGGCGTAGTGCTGCACCCAGGCTCAGCCAAGACCGGTCACGTCGGCGAGGCGATCACGCGCGCCGCCGCGACGATCGCAGAGGCACTCGCCGAGAGCGAGGGCTGTGAGCTGCACCTCGAGAACACCGCCGGCACCGGCGGCACGCTCGGGCGCTCCTTCGAGGAGCTCGCCGCGCTGATCGACCAGGCCGGCGGGCAGCAGCGGCTCGGAGTATGCCTGGACTCCTGCCATCTGCTCGCCTCCGGCTATGACATTCGCAGCGCGAAGGGCATGAGCGCGACGCTGCGTAGCTGCACGCGCCGCGCTCGGCAAGGGGCGCGTGCGCTCGCTGCATCTCAACGACTCCCAGACGCCGCTCGGCTCCAACCGCGACCGCCACGCCAACGTCGGCGCCGGCGAGCTCGGCGAGAAGGGCTGTAGCGCGTTCCTCGCCGCACCGGGCCTGCAGCGACTGCCCTGCGTGCTCGAGACCCCCGGCGAGAAACGCGAAGGGCCGGGCGCGAGGAAATCGAGCTCGCCGGACGCCTGCGCGAGCGCGGCATCGCCGCGCGCAAGCGGGCTCGCGCCGCAGGCCGGCGCCGCCGCGCGCGCGAAGCAGTAGCGCCGACTTAGCCCTGCGGCGGCGGCTGACGCCAGCTGCGTCGGTGGCGCGAGCGCGTGTTCGAGCTCCGCACACAGCGTCGGCGTGTGCGCGACGCGGTACTCCTTGCCGAGGCGCAGGCGCCGCGTGCCCTCCTCGGTGTGGATGTCGAGCAGCACCTCAGCCGGCCCGGGGAAGTCGGCGATCGCCTGTCTGAGCTCCTCGAGCGCGCTCGGCGACAGATCCGCAGCGGCGACGCTCAGCCTGACCGGGCGCGCCATCGCCTCCGCTGAGGCCGCAGCGGCTTTGGCCTGCGTGCGCGCCTGCTCGATCTCCTCCTCGCTCGGCGCGAAGGACTCGACGCTCTGCACGACCAGGCAGGTCTTGCCCGCTTCCTTGTGGTCGACGCGGCCCTTGATCAGCACGACCTCGTCGACCGCGAGCGCCGCCTCGTGCTCGGCGAGCGCCTTGCCGAACACGAGGATCTCGACCGTCCCGGCGAGGTCGTCGAGCGTCGCGAACATCATGTGGTCGCCGCTGCGCGTGCGGATGCGCTTGGCCTCGGTGATGATCCCGCCGACCGTCACCCAGTCCTTGTCGCGCCGCTCGGCGAGCGCCGCGAGCGGGCAGTCCACGCGCGCGCGCAGCACGTCGCGCACCGCCTTCAGCGGGTGCGCGGAGATGAACAGGCCGATCGCTTCCTTCTCGGCCGCGAGCAGCTCGGGCTGGTCGAACTCCTCGCGCGGGATCGGCGGATGCACCGGGCGCGCGAGGCCGAGACCGCCGGCGCCGGCGGCCTGCCCGGCCCCGCTGGTCCGCCGCGGGCTCCTCGCCAGGTCGAAGATCGAGCCCTGCCCGATCAGCGCGTCCTGCTGGATCTTCTGGCCCGCGCCCTGCGCCTGCTCGAGCACTTCGAGCATGCCCTTGCGGCTCGCGCCGGTCGAGCCGAACGCGCCGCACTTGATCAGCGCCTCGATCGCCTTCTTGTTGACCGTGCGGTTGTCGACACGCTCGCAGAAGTCCCAGATCGAGGTGAACTCGCCGCCCTCCTCGCGGGCGCGCTTGATCGCCTCGACGGCCTGGTAGCCGACGCCCTTGACGGCGTCCAGGCCGAAGCGGATGTTGCCGTCGACGACCGTGAACTCGTGGTCTGAGAGGTTCACGTCGGGCGGCAGGATCTCGATCCCCATCTCCTCGCAGCGCGCGACGAAGAACGGGACCTTGTCCTTCGTCGACATCACCGAGGAGATCAGCGCCGCCATGTACTCGGCCGGGTGGTTGGCCTTCAGCCACGCCGTGCGGTAGGCGATCAGCGCGTAGCAGGCGGCGTGGCTCTTGTTGAAGGAGTAGTCGGCCGACTTCTCGTTGGTCTGCCACAGGAACTCGATCACCTCGCTGCGCGTGCTCGAGGCGCGGCAGCCCGTCGACGAACTCGGGCTTCAGCTCGGCCATCGCCGCGCGGTTCTTCTTGCCGATCGCCTTGCGCAGGTCGTCCGCCTTCGCCCCCGAGAAGCCGGCGAGCTCCTTGGAGATCTGCATCGCCTGCTCCTGGTAGAGGATCACGCCCTTGGAGGACTCGAGGATCGTGGCGCAGGCGCTCGTCGGGGTAGGTGATCGACTCGGGGTTGTGCTTGCCCTTCGCGTAGACCGGGATCTGGTCCATCGCGCCCGGGCCGGTAGAGCGCGTTGAGCGCGATGAGGTCGTTGAATTCGTCGGGCGCACCTTCTTCAGCGCCTCGCGCATGCCCTCGGACTCGAACTGGAAGACGCCCGTCGAGTCGCCGCGCGCGAGCATCTCGTAGGTCTGCGGATCGTCGAGCGGCAGCGTCGTCATGTCCGGGCGCGGCTCGCCGCGTCGAGCGCTCGATGATGTCGAGCGCGTCCTCGATCACGTCGAGGTTGCGCAGGCCGAGGAAGTCCATCTTGAGGAGGCCGATTTCCTCGATCGGCTTCATCGAGAACTGCGTGACCGTGCGGTAGGCGCGCTCGCCGTTCTCGTCCGTGCCCGCGTCGGCGAGCTGCAGCGGCACGATGTCCGTCAGCGGCCGGTCGGCGATCACGACGGCGGCGGCGTGGATCGAGGAGTTGCGCACGATCCCCTCGAGGCCCTGGGCGACCTCGACGATCTGCTTGGCCGTCGGGTCCTCGTCGCACGCCTTGCGCAGCGGCTGACCGGCCTTCAGGCAGTCCTCGAAGGAGGGCGAGCGGCCCATGATCGGGTCGGGGATCAGCTTCGCGAGGCGGTCGCCGGCGCCGTAGTCGTGGCCGAGCACGCGCGCCGCGTCGCGCGTGGCCGCGCGCGGGAACATCTTGCCGAAGGTCACGATCTGCGCGACCGACTCGCGCCCGTACTTCTCGGTCACGTAGCGCATCACCCGCTCGCGGCCGCGCACCGAGAAGTCGATGTCGATGTCCGGCATCGACACGCGCTCGGGGTTCAGGAAGCGCTCGAACAGCAGGTCGTACTGGAGCGGGTCGACGTCGGTGATCGCCAGGCAGTAGGACACGATCGAGCCGGCCGCCGAGCCGCGGCCCGGGCCCGACCGCGATGCCGTTCTCCTTGGCGAACTTGACGAAGTCCCAGACGATCAGGAAGTAGGCGTTGAAGCCCATCCGGTCGATCACGTCGAGCTCGATCTCCATGCGCTCGACGCGCCGCTGCCGGCGGCGGGTCGCCGTAGCGCAGGCGCAGCCCCTCCTGCACGCGCGCGCGCAGGTAGTCGCGCTCGCTCGTGCCGTCCTCGGTCTGGAAGCTCGGGATCAGCTGCTTGCCGAGCTCGAGCTCGACCGAGCAGCGCTCGGCGATCTCGAGCGTGCTCGCGATCGCCTCCGGCCACTCGGCGAACGCGGCGACCATCTCGGCGCTGTCGCGCAGGTAGAACTCGTTCGTGTCGAACGTCAGCTTCGGCGCGGCGATCGTGCTCTTGGTCTGCACGCACAGCAGCGCCGTGTGGTGGTCGTAGTCCTCGCGGCGCAGGTAGTGCACGTCGCCGGTGCCGACGAGGCTGCCGCCGACCTCGCGCGCGATCTTCACGATCCCCTCGTTGCACTTGTCCTGCGGCGCGAGGCCGTTCTTCTGGACCTCGAAGTAGACGTTCTCGGGCCCGAACACGCGCAGCAGATCGTCGGCGTGCGCGCGCGCGTCCTCGGGGCGGTCCTCGAGCAGCCGCTGGCAGAAGCGCGAGGCCAGACAGCCGGTGAGCGCGATCACGCCCTCGGCGTGGCGCTCGATCTGGCGCCATGTCGACGGTCGGCTTGCCGCGCTGCAGCCCCTCCAGGAAGCCCGCCGAGGAGAGCTTGACGAGGTTGCGGTAGCCCGCGTCGCTCGGCCGCCAGCAGCGTCAGGTGGTTGCGCTCGCGTGCGCACCGATCGAGCCCGCGGTGTGGTCGTCGACGAGGTAGATCTCACAGCCGAGGATCGGCTTGACGCCGTGCTTCTTGCACGCCTTGTAGATCTCGACCGCGCCGTTCATCACGCCGTGGTCGGTCAGGCCGAGCGCCGGCTGTCCGAACTCCGCGGCGCGCGCCGCGAGCGCCTCGATCTTGCACGCGCCGTCGAGCAGCGAGTACTCGGAGTGGACGTGCAGATGGGCGCAGGAGGAGGTGCTCACGAGCGATCCATGCTAGGCATCCGCGCGGCGGCGGGCTCAGCGGCTCCGCCGCTGTTTGCGTCTTATGCGCAAGCGCCCGATCAGCGACAGGCTGTGCTTGTGACCGCGGCGCTCGGGCACCGTCGCCGACGGCGGCGTGCGATCCTCGGTGCGCGGCCGCATCGGCGCGCGCGCGCAGACGCTCCACCGCGGCCGCGAGCGCCTCGGCCATCTCCGCCCCGCGCGCCTCGCCCGCGGGATCTTCGGCGCCCGGCTCGCTGTCCGCGACTGCGCCGGACGCGAGCGCCCGTCGCCTGCACGGCGGGGCAATGTCGCGGCAGCCGCGGCGCTCGACGCGGCGGCCGCACGCGTCACGCGCTCCACGATCGCCTTCATCTCCGCCACGAGTCGCTCCATCTGGCGCGTGGCCGTCGCGCACCGCCGCGAGCTCGCCCTCGGTGCGCTCGCGCGCGGCGCGCTCGGCCTCGAGGCCCTGCTGCATCGTGCCCGCTCGCGCCTCGAGCTCGGCGAGACGCGCGTGCAGCTCGCTGCTCGGCGCGGCGCACCTGCACGCGCTCGGCGGCCGCCGCCTGCTCGGCCTCGGCGAGCTGGCGCTGGAGCTCCTCGAGGCGCTCGGCGAGCTCGCGCGCCTCGTCTTCGCTCGCGCCGAGACGGCGCGCGATGCGCTCGCTCTCCGCGCGCGTCTCGCGGTCGAGGCCGTCGAGGCGCTCCTCGGCCTCGACGCGCAGCTGCTGCTCGGCGTACTCGCGCTGCTTGACGCGGCGCAGCTCGTGCTCGCGCTCGCGCGCCGCGGTCTTCTCGGCCTCGAGCAGCTCGGCGATGCGCCGGCGCTCCTCCTCGGCCTCGCGCAGGCGCTGCTGCAGGCTCGCGACGTGACGTTCGAGCGTCTGCACGGTCGCTTCGGCCGCCTCGGCGCGGCGCGTCAGCGCGACCTCGCCGCTCTCGGCCGCGCGGCGCGCACGCCGTTCGGCCAGCAGGTCGCCCTCGCTGCGACGCCCGGCCGGGTCCTGGCCGAGGCCGCCGCCGCCCGCACCTCTGCCCGGCTCGCCGCCGGTCGTCTCGTTGCCTTCGGCCATCATGCGACCGTCAAAATATGGGTCGCGCCGGACAGCGTCCGACGCGCGGCTGACGGGCCGCTCAGGCAGGCGGCGCGGCGCCCGATCACGGCGAGCGCGCCGAGCGCGCCCGCGGCGGCCAGCCCCGACAGCGCGAGCGCGCGCGCGCGAGGGCAGCCGCCGGCCCAGATACCACTTGCCACCGTGCCAGACGGCGTAGCCGAGGAGCTTGTAGGCGGTTGCCGTTCATGGCAGCCATGCTACCCGCAGGCGCTACTCGTTGTGCAGGCGCCAGGCCATGCGCGACTGCAGCGAGAACAGCTCGATGAACCCGGGCGAGGCGGTCTGCGAGAACAGGCCACCGGACTCCGCGAAGGAGGCGAGGCTCGCGTCGTAGACGGCGTTCGGCGAGGAGCGCGTCACGACGCGCGCGTGGCCCTTGTAGAGCTTCAGCGCCGATCGTGCCCGGTGACGCGCTCGTTGACGTGCTCCATGTAGGCGTCGAGGTCGTCGCGCAGCGGCTCCCACCAGAGGCCCGCGTAGACGAGGTAGGCCCACTGGCGGTCGAGTTGCGGCTTGAACTGGTTCTGGTGGATCGTGCAGACGAGCCGCTCGAGCTCCTGGTGCGCGGGCAGGATCACCGCGGCGGCCGGCGCCTCGTAGATGTCGCGCACCTTCAGCCCGACGATCCGGTCCTCGATGTGGTCGACGATGCCGACGCCGTGGCGGGCGGCGATCTCCGCGGCCGCTTCGATCAGCTCGACGAGCCCGAGCCGCTCGCCGTCGAGCGCGACGGGCACGCCGCGCTCGAAGCCGAGCTCGATGAGTCTCGGCCTCGTCGGGTGCCTCCTCGGGGCGCGTGACGAGCTGGAAGACGTCGTCCTCGGGCGCGTGGTCGAGGTCCTCGATCCAGCGCCCCTCCGAGGAGCGCCCCCAGAGGTTGTCGTCGATCGAGTAGGGCGCGGCCTCGGTCCCGCCCTTGACCGGGATGCCGTGCTCGCGCGCGTAGGCGATCTCCTCCTCGCGGCCCATCTGCCAGGAGCGCACCGGCGCGATCACCTTCAGCTCCGGCGCGAGCGTCGCGACGTCGCCTCGATGCGCACCTGGTCGTTGCCCTTGCCGGTGCAGCCGTGGGCGATCGTGTCGCAGCCGGTGGCGCGCGCCTGCTCGACGGCGAGCTTGGCGATCAGCGGGCGCCCGAGCGCGGTGAACAGCGGGTAGCCGCCGCCGTAGAGCGCGTTGGCCTTGATCGCCGGCGCGAGGTACTCGCGCGCGAACTCCTCGCGCGCGTCGACGACGTGGCACTCGAGCGCGCCGAGCCGCAGCGCCTTGCCCTCGATCACCTCGTAGTCCTCGCCGGGCTGGCCGAGGTTGACGGTCAGGCACACGACCTCGGCGCCGTAGGAGTCCTGGATCCACTTGAGCATCACGCTCGTGTCGAGGCCGCCCGAGTAGAGCAGCAGCACGCGGTGGACCTGCTCGGGGTCGGCCTCGTAGGAGGCCGTGCGCGTCGTCGGGATCTGGCTCGGCGTCGCTCACGGGCTGGAATCGTAGCCGCGCGGGCGTTCCATCAGCGGATAGCGCAGCGGGCCGGGCCGAAGCCGAGCCGCGCGTAGAGCGCCGTCGCGTCGGCGGTGTGCAGCAGCCAGTGCATCTGCGCGCGCTCGCCGCCGTCGATGATCTCGCGCACGAGCTCGACGCCGAGGCCGCGCCCGCGGTAGGGCTCGAGCACGTAGACATCGGCGAGGTAGGCGACGGTCGCGCCGTCGGAGACCGCGCGCGCGAAGCCGACCTGCTCGGCGCCGCGGTAGAGGCCCGACGACGCGCAGCGAGCCCGCGATCGTCCGCTCGACGAGCTCGCGCGTGCGGCCCCGCCCCCAGTAGGACTCGCCGCTGATGAAGGCGTGCACGGCGTCGACGTCGATCCGCGCGCGGTCGTCGTCGAGCTCGAAGCCGCCTGGCAGCTCGCGGCGCACCTGCTCAGGCCTCCAGCGCGGCGCGCAGCCGCTCGACGGCGCTCGGCGAGCTCGGCGCTCGGCGATCGTCAGCGGCGGCAGCAGCCGCAGCGTCGTCGGGCCGGTCGCGTTGAGCACCAGGCGCTGCTCGAGCAGCGCCCGGCGCACGAGCGCCGGCGCGGCGACGTCGAGCTCGCAGGCGAGCATCAGCCCGCGCCCGCGCACCGCGACGACGTGCGGCAGCCCGCGAGTGCCTCGGCGAGCGCCGCGCCGCGCTCCTGCACCGCCGCGAGCAGCGCCGGGTCGTCGGTCAGCTCGAGCGCCGCGAGCGCCGCCGCCGCGACGACCGGGCCGCCCGCGAACGTCGAGCCGTGGTCGCCGGGCTGCGAGCGACGTCGGCGAGGCGCTCGCCGGTGATCAGCGCGCCGATCGGCAGGCCGCCGCCGAGCGCCTTGGCGACCGTCATCGCGTCCGGCACGACGCCCGTCTGCTCGTAGGCCCACAGCGTGCCGGTGCGCCCCATGCCGGTCTGGATCTCGTCGAAGATCAGCGCCGCGCCGTGCTCGTCGCAGGCCTCGCGGGCCGCCTGCAGCAGCTCCTCGGAGAGCACGTGCACGCCCGTCTCGCCCTGGATCGGCTCGAGCAGCACCGCCGCGGTGTTCGCATCGACCGCCGCGCGCAGCGCCGCGGGCTCGGGCGCGACCGCGCGGAAGCCCGGCACGAGCGGCGCGAACGGCGCCTGCTTGGCCTCCTGCGGCGTCGCCGAGAGCGCGCCGTAGGTGCGCCCGTGGAAGGCGCCGTGCACGACCACCACGTCGCCCCCGCGGCGTGCCTTGCGCGCGAGCTTGATCGCCGCCTCGTTGGCCTCGGCGCCGGAGTTGCAGAAGAACACCTTGCCGCCGAGGCTCGACGCCGAGAGGCGCTCTGCCAGGCGCATCGCGGGCTCGGTGTAGAAGAGGTTGCTGACGTGCATCAGCCGCCGAGCCTGCTCGCGCACCGCCGCCACGACGCGCGGGTGGCAGTGACCGAGGCTCGTGACGGAGATCCCGCACAGGAAGTCGAGGTACTCGTTGCCCTCGCTCGTCCCACAGCCGCGCGCCCTCGCCGCGCACGAACTCGACGGGCTGGCGCGCGTAGGAGCCGATCACGCTCGCGCGCTCGAGCGCTGCAGCTCGGCGAGGCTCATGCGGCAGCCTCGATCTTCGTGCCGATGCCCGCGTCGGTGAACAGCTCCAGCAGCAGCGAGTGCGCGATCCGCCCGTCGAGGATGTGCGCGGCGCTGACGCCCTCGTCGATCGCCTCGACGCACGCCTCGAGCTTCGGCCGCATGCCGCCCTGCAGGCCGGCGAGCGCCTCGCGCACCCGCTCGGCGCTGGCCTGGCCGATCAGGCTGGCCGGGTCGGCGGGGTCGGCGCAGCCAGCCGGCGAACGTCGGTCAGGAAGACGACCTTGTAGGCGCCGAGCGCGCCCGCGACCGCGCCCGCGGCCTCGTCGGCGTTGACGTTGTAGGAGCTGCCCTCGCGGTCGGCGCCGACCGAGGCGATCACGGGGATGTAGTCGCTTGCGATGTGCTCGATCACGCCGACGTTGACGCGCTCGATGCGCCCGACGAAGCCGATGTCCTCGCCGTCGGGGCCGCGCGCGCCGCGCGACGCGGAACAGCGAGCCGTCGTCGCCGCAGAGCCCGACCGCGGGCTGGCCGTGGCGACTGAGGCGCAGCACGATCTCCTTGTTGACCTTGCCGACCAGCACCATCTTCGCGACCTCGACGGTGTCCTCGTCGGACACGCGCAGGCCGCCCGACGAACTCGACCGGCAGGCCGAGGCGCTCCATGTAGCCGGTGATCTCCGGGCCGCCGCCGTGCACCACGATCGGGTTCAGCCCGACGTACTTCAGCAGCACCACGTCGCGCGCGAACTCCTCGCGCAGCCGCCGGGTCCTCCATCGCCGCGCCGCCGTACTTGATCACGACCGTCTTGCCGTGGAACTCCCTGATGTAGGGGAGCGCCTCGAGCAGGGTGCCGACGTCACGCATGGGAAGTTCCCTCCAAAGGTTGAGTCAACTGACATGGACACGCAGGCCAAGCTGGACAAGGACGCAGGAAGCGTGGCGTGCTTTGGCACGCGAGCGACCGAGGACGCAGTCCAGCGCCGGCATGCGTGTTCATGTCGTGTAGTCGGCGTTGATCGTCACGTACTCGTGCGAGAGGTCGGAGAAGAACACCTCGGTCTCGGCGCCCTCGCCGGGCAGCGTCGACCTCGTACTCGACCTCCTCGCGCTGCACAGCCGCTCGAGCGCGGCCTCGTCGTAGGGGATCGCGGCGCCGCGCCGAGCAGACCTGCATGCCCTCGATCGCGACGTCGACGGCGAGCGGCGCCGTGCCCGGCAGCGCGCCGCCGACGGCCTGCACGATCCGCCCCCAGTTCGGGTCGCCGCCGTGCAGCGCGGCCTTGACCAGCGGCGAGTTGGCGACGGCGCGCGCGGCCGCCTCGACGCCGTCGCTGATGACCGCCGCGCACGACCACGCGCGCGATCCGCCCGGCGCCCTCGCCGTCGGCGACCATCATGATCGCGAGCTGGCGCAGCAGCGCGTCGAGCGCCTCGCCGAAGCGCAGCTCGTCCTCGCTCTCGGGCGCGATCTGCGACGCCGCTGGCGCCGGAGCACATCAGGATCGCGGTGTCGTTGGTCGAGAGCTGCCCGTCGACGGAGGCGCGGTCGAAGGAGCGCTTGACGCACACGCCGAGCAGCAGCTCGGCGGTCTCGGCGCTGAGCGCGGCGTCGGTCTCGCACGAAGCAGAGCATCGTGGCGAAGCGCGGCGAGATCATGCCCGCGCCCTTGCACTGCGCGCTCAGGCGCACCGTGCCGGAGGGCAGCTCGCACCTCGAGGTTCGCGCGCTTCTCGAACACGTCGGTCGTCTGGATCGCCGCCTGGAAGTCGCTGTCGCCCTCGCGGGCGAGCTCGCGCGCGCGCCTGCAGGATGCCTTTGAGCACCGCCTCGACGGGCAGGTACTGGCTGATCCCGCCGGTCGAGGCGAGCGCGACCGTCGGCGGGGTCGACGCCGGCGGCGACGCGCGGCGGCGCCCTGCGTCTTGGCCGCGTCGTCGAGGCCGCGCCGGCCGGTCGCCGCGTTGGCGCAGCCGGAGTTGACGAGGACCACGCGCAGCCCGTCGAGCCGGCAGCGCTCGCGGCTGACGAGCACCGGCGCGGCGGGCGTGCCGCTGCGAGGTGAAGCGCGCCGCGCTGACGGGCGCGTCGGCGTCGCAGACGAGCAGGCCGACGTCGGGGTTGCCGCTCGGCTTGATGCCCGCCGCGACGCCCGGCCGCGCGGAAGCCCGCCGGCAGGCCCGCGCCCAGGCCGAGTTCGCGCACGTGCGCCGGCGCGGGCACCCAGCGCGAGCGGAAGAACGGCAGGCTCGCGGCGGGGTGCGTGGCCGGGTCGGGGCTCACTCCAGCCCCTCGTCTCGGGCAGGCCGAACATCACGTTGAGGTTCTGGACGCGCCTGCGAGGAGGTGCCCTTCCAGAGGTTGTCGATCGCCGAGAAGACGAGCACCTTGCCGGTGTGCCCGTCGGCCGCGGCGAAGAGGCGGCAGAAGTTCGTCTCGCGCACCTCGCGCACGCCGGGCGGCGCCGTCGACGACCTCGACGAACGGCTCGCTCGCGTAGGCGTCGGCGAACAGCTCGCGAGCTCTGCTGCGCCGACGGCGCGCGTCGGCGTCACGTAGCAGCTGGCCAGCTCGCCCTGGTCGAGCGGCACGAGGTGCGCCTGGAACTGGACCGCGACGTCGCGTGTCGAGCAGCGCGAGCTGCTCCTCGATCTCGGGCGTGTGGCGGTGCGCGGCGACCTTGTAGGGGAGGATGTTCTCGCCCGCCATCGACAGGTGCGTGGTCTCGTCGAAGGCGCGCCCGGCGCCGGAGATGCCCTGCTTGGCGTCGATCACGACGTCGGCGATCAGCCCGGCGCGGGCGAGCGGCGCGAGCGCCGAGCAGCGAGGCCGTCGGGTAGCAGCCGGGGTTGGCGACGATCGCCGCGTCGGCGATCTGCTCGCGGTGCAGCTCGGTGAGCCCGTAGACGGCCTGCTCGAGCAGCTCCGGGCGCGGGTGCTCGCCGTACCACTGCTCGTAGGTGGCCAGCGAGCGCAGGCGAAAGTCGGCGCTCAGGTCGACGACGCGCGCGCCGTGCTCGCGCAGCGCCGCGACGGTCGGCGCGGCGGCCGCGTGCGGGTAGGCGACGACGGCGGCGTCGATCGCGCTCCAGGCGCTCGGGCGTCGAGCTCCTCGATCGTGAGCGGCACGCGGTAGCGCGGGTAGAGCTCCTCGAGGCGGCGGCCCAGCTCCGAGCGTCCCGTCACGCCGACCAGCTCGAAGCCGGGGTGGCGCCACAGCAGGTGCGCGGCGAGCGCGCCCGCGAAGCCGGTCGCGCCGGCGACGATCACGCGCGGCGCGCCCGGCGCCGTGCGGCTGTGCGCGCTAGCCACGCAGCTCACCCCCGATCTCGGCGAGCGCCGCGACGATCCGCTCGCGCACCGGCGCGACGTCCTCGTCGGTGAGCGTGCGCTCGAGCGCGCGGAAGGTGAGCGCGAGCGCGAGCGAGCGCCGGCCCTCCCCCACCTGCTCGCCGGTGTAGACGTCGAAGATCTCGACCTGCTCGAGGCTCTCGCCGCCGCTCGCGCGCACGCGCTCGAGCACCTCCGCGGCGGGCACCGTCGGCGGGCAGCGTGACCGCGAGGTCCTGGCGCAGCGCCGGGAAGGCGCCGAAGGCGCGCGAAGGACGACGACCGGCGGCGCGACGCGCGGCGAGCTTGCCGAGGTCGATCGCGAAGGCGGCCGTGCGCTCGCAGGTCCCAGGCGTCGGCGACGAGCGGGTGCAGCTCGCCGAGGAAGCCGAGCCGCACGGGCTCTGGCCGTCGCCCTGCGCGAGCACCGCGGCGCTGCGTCCGGGGTGCAGGAACGGCCAGCGCGTCCGGCGCGCACCGACCAGTCGACGTGGAAGCGCTCGAGCAGCGCGCCGAGCAGCGCCTTGGCGGCGAAGAAGTCCGCCTGCAGCGCGCTCGCCGCGCCAGGAGCGCGGCGCGAGCGCGCCGCTCAGCAGCGCGCCGAGCGCGTGGTGCTCGTCGGCGAGCCGGTGCGCGGGATCCCGTCGCGCGGGCGCGGTAGACGGTGCCCGGACTCGAAGATCGCGACGTCGGGGCCGTTGCGCGCGACGTTGTGGCGCGCGGCGTCGAGCAGCGAGCCGAGCAGCGTCGGGCGCATGATCGACTGGTCCTCCGAGAGCGGGTTCTCGACGGCGCACGACCGCGGCGCATCTCGTGCTCGGCGGGCAGCCGCAGGCGGTCGAGCAGCGCCGGGCTCGGTGAAGCTCCAGCCGACGATCTCGTGCAGGCCGCGCCCGACGAGCGCGTCCTCGGCCGCGCGGCGCACGCGCTGGGCGTGGCGTGAGCCGCCCGGCCGCGCCGCGCCGCGCGGGCAGCGTCGCGGGCAGGCGCTCGAGGCCGTCGATGCGCGCGACCTCCTCGATCAGGTCGATCTCGCGCGTGACGTCGTCGCGGCGCAGCGCGGGCACGCGTCACCTCGAGGCCGTCCTCGGCGGCGGCTGCTCGCGAAGTCGAGCGCGCGCGAGGATCTCCGCCTGGCGCGCGCGCGGCGACCGCGCACGCCGAGGATCGCCTGCACGCGCCGCTCGCGCAGCGCGGATCGCTGCGCCGCGGGCGGCTCGGCGCGCCGACGTCGATCGTGCCCGGGCGCCACGCGTCGCGCCGCAGAGCTCGACCATCAGCGCGCGTCGCGACCGCCTGCGCGTGCAGGCACTGCTCGGGCTGCAGGCCCTTCTCGAAGCGCCCCGAGGCCTCGCTGCGCAGCCCCAGCGCCCACGAGGTGCGGTGGATGTTCGGGCCGTTCCAGGTCGCGACCTCGAGCAGCACGCGCGTCGTGTCCGGCTGCGACCTCCGAGCGCGCGCCGCCCATCACGCCCGCGATCGAGGTCGGGCCGTCGGCGTCCTCGATCACGACCATCTCGCGCGTCGAGCGTGCGCGTCTGGCCGTCGAGCGTCTGCACCTGCTCGCCGTCGCGCGCGCGGCGGACCGTCAGGCGCGCCGCCGGCGACGCGGTCGAGGTCGAAGGCGTGCAGCGGCTGGCCGGTGAGCAGCATCGCGTAGTTGGTGATGTCGACGACGTTGTTGATCGGGCGCTGCCCCGCCGCCGTCAGCCGCGCCTTCAGCCACGGCGGCGAGGGCGCGATCGTGACGTCCTCGAACACGCGCGCGGTGAAGCGCGGGCAGAGCTCCGGGCACTCGACCACGACCTCCGCGCCGGCGAGCGCGCCGGGCTGACCCGGGTCCTCGGCCCACGGCGGCGGCGCGAGCGGCGCGCCGGTGGCGGCGTGCAGCTCGCGCGCGACGCCGTAGACGCCGAGGCAGTCGGGCCGGTTGGGCGTGATCTCGAGCTCGAGCACCTCGGTCGCGATCGGCAGCACCTCCGCCAGCGGCGTGCCCGGCGCGAGCTCCGCGTCGAGGATCATCTCGTCGAGCACCATGATCCCCTCGCTGCGCTCGGGCCGACTCCAGCTCGAGCTCGTTCTCGGCGAGGATCATCCCTTCGGAGACCACGCCGCGGAGCTTCGCCTGCCCGAGCTTCGTGCCGTCGGGCATCACCGCGCCGGGCCGCGCCACCGCGACCGTCTGCCCGGCCGCGACGTTCGGCGCGCCGCAGACGATCGTGCGCGGGCTCGCCCTCGCCGAGATCGACCGTGCAGACCTTCAGGCGGTCGGCGTCGGGGTGCTGCTCGGCGCGTGAGCACGCGCCCGACGACGAAGCCCTCGGTCGAGGCGACGCCGTGGTGGTGGATCGCCTCGACCTTCGTGCCGGTCATCGTCAGGCGCTCCTCGATCGCGCGCACGTCGAGCGGCGGGTCGCAGTATTCGCGCAGCCAGGGCAGCGGGACCCTCATCAGAACTGCTCCAGGAAGCGCAGGTCGTTCTCGTAGTAGCAGCCGCAGGTCGGGGATGCCGTGCTTGAGCATCGCGATCCGCTCGACGCCCAGCCCCCAGGCGAAGCCCTGCACCTTCTCGGGGTCATAGCCGGGCGCGTTCGCGCTCGGTCGTGGGCACGTGCGCGTAGACGTTGGGGTCGACCTCGCCGGCGCCGAGCACCTCCAGCCAGCCCTCGCCCTTGCACAGGTAGCAGCGCGCAGCCGTCGCGCGAGGAAGCCCTTGCCCGCCGCAGTGAAAGCAGGACACGTCGACCTCGACGCTCGGCTCGGTGAAGGGGAAGAAGTGCGGGCGCAGACGCACGTCGCGCTCATCGCCGAAGACCGCGCGCGCGAAGTGCAGCAGCGTGCCCTTGAGGTCGGCGAGCGTGATGTCCTCGTCGACCGCGAGACCCTCGATCTGGTGGAACTGCGGCGTGTGCGTGGCGTCGAAGTCGCGCCGGTAGACGCGACCGGGGATGACGACGTACAGCGGCGGCGGGTGCGCCTCCATCGCGCGCACCTGCATCGGCGAGGTGTGCGTGCGCAGGACCGCGTCCTCGCGCGCACGTAGAAGGTGTCGGTGCGCGCCCGCGCGGGGTGCGTCGGGCTGTGGTTGAGCGCGTCGAAGTTGTAGTGGACGGTCTCGACCTCGGGCCCCTCCATGACGGTGAAGCCGAGGCCGAGGAAGATGTCTTCGAGCTCGCGCCGCGTCGCGCTGAGCACGTGCAGGCGCCCGATCGGCTGCGGCGGCGCGCCGGGCAGCGTCACGTCGACGCGCGTCCTCGCGCAGCGCGCTGCTCGAGCTCGCTCGCCGGCGAGCTCCGCGCCGCGCGCCTGCGATCAGCGCCTCGAGCGCCTGGCGCGCCTGGTTGGCGGCCTTGCCGACGGCGCCGCGCTGCTCGGCGCGGCAGGCTCGCGACCTCGCGCAGCATCTGCGGCAGCTCGGCCTTGCGCCCGAGGTAGCGCACGCGCAGCTCCTCGAGCGCGTCGCTCGAGGACGCCGCCGCGATCGCCGCCTCGGCCTCGCCGCGCAGCTCGTCGATCCGATCGATCATGACGCGGGGACCGTATCGTTGTCCCGCCCGGGCGGGCGGGCCTCTCGTCATCTCGTACAGCGCGACCGTCGCGGCCATCGCCGCGTTCAGCGACTCGGCCGCGATCGGGATGCGCGCGCGGCGCTCGCAGGCCGCGAGCACGCTCCTGCGGGCAGGCCCTCGCGCTCGGCGCCGACGAGCAGCGTGACGGCTCCCCGACGCGAGCCTCGGCCAGCCCGCTCAGCGGCTCGCCGCGCCGCCGCGTCGAGCGCGATGCGCTCGCCGGGCAGCTCGGCCGATCCCGCCGACGCGCGCGAGCGCGACGGCGAAGATCGCGCCCATGCTGGCGCGCACCGCCTTCGGCGAGTGCGGGTCCGCGCAGCCGGGCCCGAGCGCCACACAGGAGGCGCCGAAGGCCGGGCGGAGCGCAGCACCGTGCCGACGTTGCCCGGATCCTCGACGCCGTGCAGGTAGACGCACAGCGGCCCCAGCGCCGGGCCCCAGCGCTGCTCGTAGACGCCGATCACGCGCGTGCCGGAGCCGAGCGCGGAGACGCCCGCGAGCGCGGAGCGCTCGACGTCGAGGAAATCCTCGCCACCGAGCCCCGAGCCGGCCAGGCGGTAGCCCTTCGAGCGCCGGGCGGCCGGCCAGCTCGGCCGCCGCGATCAGGTCCTCGCCCTCGGCCAGGAAGCGCCCGCTGCGCGCGCGCTCGCGCTTGGTGTGCAGGCGGCGCAGGGCCTTCAGGCGGGGGTTCTGGGCGGATTCGATCTGCGTCATCTTGGGTCTTGCTCGTGGTCTCTGCGGTCTCGCGGGAACAAAAAGGGCGCCGTCCTTGTCAGGAGCGACGCCCGGGAGGCTGTCGATGTCGATGCCGGTCGCCCCGGCCGATCCGGGGTCAGGCAGCCGACGCCTCGCGGGCGACCTCGGCGAAACGTCGGAAGGTCTCGGCGTCGCGCACGGCGATGTCGGCGAGCACCTTGCGGTCCAGCTCGACGCCGGCCAGCTTCAGGCCGTGCATGAGCTGCGAGTAGCTCATGCCGTTGATCCGCGCGGCGGCGTTGATGCGCGTGATCCACAGGCGGCGGAAGTCACGCTTGCGGTTGCGCCGGTCGCGGTAGGCGTAGGCGTCGGCCTTCAGCAGCGCCTCCTTGGCGCGCTTGTAGTTCGAGTGCGCCTCGCCGCGGAAGCCCTTCGTCAGCTCGAGCGTCGCGCGACGCTTCTTGCGTGCGTTGACCGAGCGCTTGACGCGGGTCACTTGCCCACCCCCAGCATGCGCTTGACGCGCGGCACGTCGTGCTCGTGCATGATCGCCGGGCGGCCCAGCGCGCGCTTCTTTTTCGGCGACTTCTTCTCGAGGATGTGGCTCGTGAAGGGGTGCCGGCCGCGCACCTTGCCGGTGCCGGTGACTTTGAAGCGCTTCTTCGCGCCGGAATGTGTCTTCATCTTGGGCATGAGCTTCGGCCGGTGATTATGGCACGGCCGTGCCGGCAGCCTCGGTCCCACCGCTCTCGGTGCGGCGCCGCGGCATCGCTCGCCGGGCTGCGCGACAGCCTCTGCGGAGGCACTCGTGCGTCCTCGGCTGCGGGCTCGCCGGGAGCCGCCGTGGGCCTGCGCCGGCGCGCTCGTGCTCGCGGCAACCGTTGCCTGGTGGCGTGGTCCGCAGCCGACGCGCTCGCAGCTCGCCGCAGCCGTTGCGGCTGCCGGCGCGGCTGCGGGCGCCTCGCCATCGGCACGCCGTCCGCGCGGCTCGATCGCCGTCGGGCTCACCGACACGGCCCGCCAGCACCGCTTTGGAGGGCGCCATCATCATCGTCATGTTGCGCCCTTCCTGCATCGGGCGCTGCTCGACGACGCCCAGCTCGGAGAGCTCCTCGGCGAGGCGGTCGAGGATCATCGTGCCGCGCTCGGGGTGGGTGACCTCGCGGCCGCGGAACATGATCGTGACCTTGACCTTGTCCTTGTGCTTGAGGAAGCGCTCGACGTGGTGCTTCTTGGTGTCGTAGTCGTGCTCGGCGATCTTCGGGCGGAACTTGATCTCGCGCACCGTGATCTGCTGCTGGTGCTTGCGCGCCTGCTTGACCTTCTGCGCCTGCTCGTACTTGTACTTGGAGTAGTCGAGCACGCGACACACCGGCGGGCGCGCCTCGGGGGCGACCTCGACCAGGTCGAGTTCGCGTTCCTGGGCGAAGACGAGCGCGTCGGGCGTCTTCAGCACGCCGATCTGGTTGCCCTCGTCGTCGATCAGACGCACCTCGGGCACGCGAATGCGCTCGTTGATCCTCGTCGTGTCCCGCTCGGGCGGGCGCCGGTCGAACCTGCGGGGGACCGGCACTAGCTTGTTTGGCCAGGCGTCAAGTGAATGCTAGACGCGGCGCTCTGAGGTTTTTCGAGGCTTCAACGCAGAGGAGTATAGCTCTCCATCCAGGCGCTCGGCGAACTCCTGGACGGGGATGCTGCCCTGGTCGCCGCCCCGTGATGCTCGCGCACCGCGACCGTCCCCGACGTCCTGCTCGCGCTCGCCTACGACCAGCATGTACGGGATCTTTCGCAGCTCCGCCTCGCGGATCTTGCGCCCGATCGACTCGCTGCGATCGTCGCAGCTCGATGCGCGTCTCCTCCCCCATCAAGCTGTCTCTGACCTGCGTGGCGTACTCGTTGAAGCGGTCTGAGACCGGCAGCACGATCGCCTGCACCGGCGCCAGCCACAGCGGCAACTCGCCTGCGTAGTGCTCGAGCATGACCCCGATGAAGCGCTCGTAGGAGCCGAACATCGCGCGGTGGATCATCACCGGCGTGTGCTCCTGGTTGTCCGCGCCCGTGTAGCTCAGCTCGAAGCGCGCGGGCATCGAGTAGTCCAGCTGCACCGTGCCCAGCTGCCAGGAGCGCCCCAGCGAGTCGGTCATGTGCATGTCGATCTTCGGCCCGTAGAAGGCGCCGTCGCCCGCGTTGAGCTCGTAGTCGAGCCCGAGCGCTTGCAGCGTACTCTCGAGCTTGCGCTCCGCGCGATCCCACATCTCGTCCGTGCCGACTCGTTCCTCCGGGCGCGTGGAGAGCTCGAGTCGTCATCTCGAAGTCGAACAGCGCATAGGTGTCGAAGGCCATCTCCAGGCAGCCGTGGACCTCCTCCTCGACCTGTTCCTCGGTGCAGAAGATGTGCCCGTCGTCCTGGGCGAAGTGGCGCACGCGCAGAAGGCCGTGGAGCACGCCCGAGGCCTCGTTGCGGTGCAGCAGGCCCGGCTCGAAGTAGCGGATCGGTAGCTCCCGGTAGGAGTGGCGGCTTGAGCCGAACAGGTGGGCATGACCGGGGCAGTTCATCGGCTTGACGCCCATCTCGCGGTCCTCGACCTCGACCGTGAACATGTTCTGGCGGTACTTGCCCCAGTGTCCTGAGGTCTTCCACAGCTCCGCGTCGAAGATCTGCGGCGTCTTGACCTCGCTGTAGCCGCGCGTCTGGCCCATCTGGCGCGAGAGGCGCACGAGCGCGTTGAAGATGCCCGGTGCCGGCCGGGGAGCCAGAAGGCGGCGCCCGGAGAGACGTCGGAGAAGGTGAACAGCCCGAGCTCGCGCCCGAGCTTGCGGTGATCGCGCGCCTTGGCCTGCTCGATGCGCTCGAGGTGCTCGTCGAGCTCGGCCTTGGAGAAGAAGGCCGTGCCGTAGATGCGCGTGAGCATCGTGCGCGTGGAGTCACCGCGCCAGTAGGCGCCCGCCACCGAGCTGAGCTTGAACGCGCCGACAGTCGCCGTGCTCGGCGCGTGCGGGCCGCGGCAGAGGTCCGTGAAGGGGCCGTTGGTGTAGAGCGAGACCGTCTCCAGGGGCGCTGACGGCCGAGCGCCTGCCACCAGATCATCGATCAGCTCGACCTTGTAGTCCTGGTGTTCGGCGAGAAACCGCGCGCGTGCCTCTGCGACCGGCACGTCCTGGCGCTCGAAGCTCTCCTCGGCCTTGATGTGCGCGCGCATGCGCTCTTCGATCTTGGGGAAGTCTGCCTCGGAGATGACCGTGCCGGGCGGGAACTCGAAGTCGTAGTAGAAGCCCTCGTCGATCGGCGGGCCGATCGAGATCTTCACGCCCTCGTAGAGATCCATCACCGCCGCCGCCAGCACGTGCGCGGCGTCGTGGCGGATCAGCTCGAGCGCCTCATCGCTCCTGGCGGTGACGATCGACAGGCGCGCGCCGTCGGGCAACTCGCGCGCGAGGTCGCGGACCTCGGGCTTCTCGCCGTCGGCGGTGCCGGCGACGGACACTGCGAGCGCCGCGCGCGCGAGCCCCGGGCCGATCGCCGCGGCGGCGTCGGCGCCCGTGGCGCCGTCGGAGAGCTCGAGCGCCTTGCCGTCGGGAAGTGTGACCGTGATCGCCATCGCAGCGTTGGAGGCTACCCGCCGCGCTCACGGGCCTGCCGAAACGCCGCGGGCGGACCGTCCGAGCATGCCGATATTGCGTGGTCGATGCGAAAGACTGAAAAACAGGACTACAGACAATCGTCTGCATATGCTTTGATCCTCCGCATGAGCCCAGAGCAGCCACAAGCCATCTCCATCACCCTCTCCCCTGTACAGATCGACGAGGTGGTACGCGCCGCCTCGAATAGCCGCGCGCCCTCCCTCGCGACGTTGATTGCCGAGTCGCTGGGCGCGCCGCGCGAGGCGGGCCCAGCCCCGCCTCGCAACGGCGATGCGCCCACTCCCGACGTCCAGGGCGGGTACCTGCCGAGCGACACGAGCGACCCCCGCCTGTCACGGTCGCTTCTGCGCGGGCTCTCGATCCTCACCCGCTTTGGACCGGCGGGAGAGTCCCGCGGCATCGTCGAACTCGCCGACGACCTCGACATGAGCCCGAGCACGGCGCATCGCTACGCGCAGACGCTGATCGAGCTGGGATTGCTCGAGCGCTGCCCCAACTCGCGCAAGTACCGACTGCCGAGCACCCGCTCGTAGCGCGGCCGAGTTGCCGTAGCCGCAGGACGCCGCGCGCGGGGGCCAGCTTGCGGGCGCCCGTTCCGAGGCGGGGCGAGCTGCCCTAGCCTCAGTGCCGCCGCACGCCCTTCAGGGCGGCTCACGCGCACCTGTGAGGACCCGTGCGTGAGAGGTGGCCGGCACTCCCGCGCAGGAGCGCGGGAGTGCCGGCCCGCCAGCGCCTTCTGTGGGGATGGCGTGACAGCAGCACAGTACCAGCAGTCAGCTGACTGGATCTTGGTACTCGCGAAATGCAATGTTTCTGATTAATGTCAGCTCCAGTGAAGGCGGACGCGGCTCTGGCCGCCACCCTGCGAGGTCTACGTACTCAACGCGGCGAGACCCAGGAGGACCTCGCGCACCGCGCGGGCATCACTGTTGCGGCGTTTGCGCGCATCGAGCGCGGGCACGCGAACCCGACCTGGACGACCGTCGTGCGCATCGCCGCGGCCCTGGAGATCACGCTGACGGCCCTCGGCGAAGCGGTCGAACGTATGCAGTCGCAGCTATAGATAGGCCATCTAGAAGGTCATATCTGTTTCTGGTACCCCCGCGCGAGAGGCGTGGTTAGGCCTGATTAGCCCAGATATCGCGAGCTTCTTCACGCTCTCGGCAGGGCGCGCGCGTTTCTGGACAGCGCCGAGCACGACGACCGGCATGCAAGGTAATCCTAAGCTCGCGCGGGAACCTGCTGGGTGATGCAGTGGATGTTGCCGCCGCCGAGCAGGATCTCACGTGCCGGTATCCCAACGATCTCGCGCCCCGGGAAGCAGTCGGCGAGCAGCTCTGCAACCTGCCCGTCGAGGCGCTCGTCGAGCAGCGGAAAGATCACGCGGCTCGTAGCGATGTAGAGGTTCGCGTAGGAGGCGGCCATCCGTTCGCCCGCGCGACGCGGCTGCGAGGATGCAACACGCTGCACGCCCGCGGCCTCCTCCGCGGTGATCGTGAGCGCCCTCGGGATCGGCACCCGCTGGACCTCGAGCTCGCGTCCGCGCGCGTCGCGCGTGTTCTGCAGGCGCGCGAGCGCGTCACGCGCGATCGCATACTGCGGATCTGAGCGGTCCTCGCTCCAGCTGAGCAGCACCACGCCGGGACGAGCGAAGCAGGCGAGGTTGTCGACGTGCCCATCGGTCTCGTCGCGATCGAGGCCCCGGCCGAGCCAGATCACGCGCTCGGCGCCGAGCTGCTCGAGCAGCACGTGCTCGATCTGCTCACGGCTGAGCTCGGGGTTGCGGTTGCGGTTCAACAGGCACTCTTCGGTCGTGAGCACCGTGCCCTCGCCGTCAACGTGGATCGAGCCGCCCTCGAGCACGATCGGCGCCCGGTAGCGCGCGCAGCCTTCGATCTCGAGCACCTTGCGCGCGACCCGTTCATCCTGCTCCCAGGGGCGATATAGGCCGCCTTCCAGGCCACCCCACGCGTTGAAATGCCAGTCGATGCCGCGCAAGCCGCCATGCGGATCGACGACGAAGCTCGGCCCCACATCGCGCATCCAGGCGTCGTCGCTTGAGAGCTCAACGACGCGGATCGAATCCGCGAGCATCGCGCGGCAGCGCTCGAACTCGACGTCCGCGACCCCCACGGTGACCGGCTCAGAGGCGCTGATCGCCTCGGCCACAGCCGCGAAGGCCACCTGCGCGGGCGCGCCTGCCAGGCGCCAGTTGTCAGGACGTCGCGGCCAGAGCATCCAGCAGCCGCTGTGTGCCTCGAACTCGCCCGGCATTCGATAGCCGTCGGCAGCCGGGGTCGAGTCGATCGGTGCGGCGCTCATCCGATGCAGTATGTGCGCTCGCGCATCCTTTCCGGTTGGCACCCGCGCGCACAGCGCCTACAGTCATCGCGATGTCGGAGATCGCCCTGATCCGCGCTACGGCGCAGCTGGACTCCCCGGCGCGCACGCGGGCCGCCGAGCGCATCCCCCTGCGCGTCGCTGCCGTTCAGCAGCGCTGGCATCCCGATCCCGCGGAGCACGCCGCGGCGCTCGCGGCCGGGATCCGCATCGCGGGGGGCGAGGGCGCGCAGCTGATCTGCCTACAGGAGCTCACGCTCAGCCGCTACTTCGCCGTCGATCCGGCCGGGCCGGGCGCACTCGGGCTCGAGCCCGAGGAGCTCCCAGGTGGTCCGACGTACGCTTTCGCCGCGCGCATGGCCGAGGAGACGGGCGCAAACATCCACGCCTCCCTTTACGAGCGCGCCGAGGGCGAAGACGGGCTGGGCTTCAATACCGCGATCGTCGTCGCACCCGGCGGCGAGCTGCTCGCGAGGACGCGCAAGCTGCACATCCCCGTCACCGCGGGATACCACGAGGATCGCTACTTCCGCCCCGGTCCCGGCGGCGAGGATGCCTTTCCGCTGCTGGCGCTCGGCGACGCGCAGGTGGGGCTGCCGACGTGCTGGGACCAGTGGTTTCCCGAGCTGGCGCGTGCGTACAGCCTGCAGGGAGCCGACCTGCTCGTCTACCCCACCGCGATCGGCTCCGAGCCCGATCACCCGAGCTTCGACACCGAGCCCCTATGGGAGCAGGTGATCCGCGGCAATGCGATCGCCAACGGCATGTTTATGGTCGCCGTCAACCGCATCGGCAGCGAGCCCCCGCTGAGCTTCTACGGGTCCTCCTTCATCTGCGACCCCTACGGCCGCAAGCTCGTACAGGCCCCGCGCGATCAGCCCGCGGTGTTGCTCGCCGACCTCGACCTCGACGAGCGTCGCGACTGGCTCGAGTTGTTCCCCTTCCTCACCACGCGCCGCCCGGACGCCTACGCGCCGCTCGCCCGCGGACCCAGCGACGCTCCCGGCCAGCCCGCCGAGCCCCCGGTCTAAGAACCTGTTTGAAACAAGTTCTAAGCCCGCGCCCAGGCCCCGCGCTCGCCCAGAGCGATCGCGGGGGCAAGCGCCGCGGCGCCCGTCACGCGCACGGACAGGATCGCGATGTCATCGGCGATGCGCCGCTCGAGGTCGATCAGCCCGAGCAGCGCGTCGATCGTGTCCTGCGCGGCTGAGGGCGGCACGCGGTGCAGGCGCTCGATGAGCTCCGGGACCGTCACGATCCGACGTGGCGCGTGCGCCTCTGTCAGCCCGTCGGTATAGAGCGTCAGCGCGTCGCCCGCGGCCAGGGCCGTTGAGATTTCCTCAATCGCCGGGTCGGGGAAGATGCCGAGCAGCGTGCCGCTTGCTCCGAGCTCGCCGGCGCGACCGTCGGCGCGCGTGATCAGCGCCGCCGGGTGCCCGGCCACGGCCAGGCGCAGCTCGACCTTGCCGGCCTCGACACGCAGCTGCGCGACGATCGCGGTCGCAAAGCGCCCGTCGAAGTCCTGCTCGAGCATCGCGCGGTTGACCTGCGCGAGCACCTCCTTCGGGCATCGCCCCTCGCGCGCGTAAGCCGCGGTGGTGTGACGCAGAAAGCCCGTCAGCGCAGCCGCCTCGGCGCCCTTGCCGCAAACGTCGCCGACGACGAGCCAGCAGCTGTTGTGGTCGCCGAAAACATCGTAGAAGTCGCCGCCGACCTCCTCGCCGGCGCTCATCGGGCGGAAATAGCTCGCGAGCTCAAGACCCGGGATGGCGGGCAGCACCGCCGGCATCAGGCTGCGTCTGAGCGTCTTTGCGACCTGCGCGCGCTCGGCGTAGAGGCGTGCATTGTCGAGCGCCATCGCCGCGCGGCCGGTCAGATCCTCCAGCACGGCGAGCAGTCCACTGTCGAAATGCGCCTCCCCCGCGTGATGCCAGAAGGAGATCACGCCTAGCGTGCGCCCGCGCGCGAGCATCGGCAGCGCGAGCGAGGGACGCCTGGCTCCCAGGGTCGCGACGAGCGCCGGGTTGGCGCTCACGCTGAGCGTCCCGCCGAGGCGGCCGCTCTCTTCGAGCAGGTCGATCGCGCACACCTCCGCGAGCTCCGGGACGGCCATGTTGGCGATCGTCTCAAGCGTCTCTGCGGGATCGAGCGATTTGTCCAGCTCGGAGCTCGCGGCGATCAGGATTTCAAGGCGTCGGCGCTGTTCGCGCATGCGGTTCAGCGCGGTGTGTACGACTGCCGAGGTCAGCAGTGCGAGCACCACGCCCACGCAGGCGACCGCGCCAAAGGTGCTCGACGGCCGCGCTTCGTAGAGCAGCGGCAGCAGGAACGCGATCAGCCCCGCCAGGGTCACGAGCACGAAGCGTCCGCGCGGCTGGAAGGCCGCGGCGTGACCGATCGCGAAGAAGTAGATCAGCGCAAAGGGGCTCGCCGCCCCGCCCCCGGAGGCACACAGCACCGCGATGAGCACGACGCCCCACAAATCCGCGATGAAGGCAAGACGCAGCCCGTCCCGAACGCGCTCGGCGGCGTAGAACAGCAGCAGCGGCGGTGAGCAACGCGTCGAGCGCGACGGCGACCACGCCGACGGGCGAGCCGACGTGCGGCAGTAGGAGCGCCGTCGCGCAGAGGAGCGCACCGACGAGATACAGCCCGCCCGCGATCGCCACGGCCGCGGGCGCTTCGCGCTCGCCCGGCGCGTGGCCTGGGTGTATGACCTCAAAGCTCTCAGCGAGTCTCCGCTCCCCCTTCACCTGGTCCTCCCCCCTGCGAGGTCTGCCCCGTGTCTCTGGCATCTAGACATCTACGAACGATCTTGTGCTTAGGATCATCCCAGGCGTAGCGGCCCGCGTAAAGGGGCCTATCGTGGCCTCGAGCGTGGCCCGCGGCCCTCGCCCGCCGAGCGCTCACACACGGGCCTGAAAAGTTTTTGTTTAGAGCCGCGCGACTTCGGGTATAAGCGGTCTGCATCCCCCTCTACGCAGTAAGCGGCGGACTCGCCACGACCGATCGCGAAGGCTCGGTCGTGGCGGGGGCGCCACTTTACACGAGACTTCTGCGGCTATTGTCGGGCTGGTGCAGCGTCTCACAAAGTGGCAGTGGCCGGCCGGGTTTCCACTCGTGCAGTTTCCCAACCCGCCGCTTGCGATCGCGCTGCTCGCCGACCTCGGCGCGCGTCTCAGCTCGGGCAGCGGACACCGCTGGTTGTTGGCGCTGTTCTATGCCTCGCTGAGCGTCTGGGCCTATGAAGAGGCGCGCCATGGCGATAACTGGTTCCGCCGCGCGCTGGGGCTCGGCTTCGCCGTCTATATCCTCATCAGCCTCTCGCGCTCGCTGCGCTCCTGAGCAGCAACGCGAAGCTCACGCGAGCGTGAGGATGATCTTGCCGCGTGTGTGACCGGACTCGCTAAGCGCGTGCGCCTCGCGGATCTCCGCGAGCGGCATCGTGCCTGCGATCTCGACGCGCACCTCGCCCGTCGCGACTAGCTCCCCGATCCGCGCGAGCTGATCGGGGTTGGCGCTCATCAAGAGTAGCTGCGCCCGCACGCCACGCTCGGCTGCGGCCTGCTCGGGTGGGGCGCCTGCGATCGTCACGATGACACCGCCCTCGCGCAGCGCGCCGAGGAGCGTTGTGGTCGTTTCGCCGCCGACCGTGTCGAAGGCCACGTCGACGTCGCTCACAGCCGCCAGATCGCCGCTCGCATAGTCGATGAACTCCGCGGCGCCCAGGCCGAGCACGAACTCGCGGTTGCGCGCCGAAGCGGTGCCGATCGCGTGCGCGCCGGCGAGGCGCGCCAACTGCGTAGCGAGATGCCCGACGCCACCGGCGGCGCCGGCGATCAAGACGCGCTGCCCGGCGCTGAGGCCGCCCACGTCGAACAGTGCCTGCCAGGCGGTCATGCCCGCAACCGGCAGCGCCGCGGCCTGCTCGTGGGTGAGGCCGGCAGGCTTCGGCGCGAGCAGTGCCGCGGATGAGACCGCGTATTCGGCGTAGCCGCCGCTGGCGGCGAGCCCAAACACCTCATCGCCGGCCGCGAAGCGATCGCTGCGCGAACTCTCCACGACACCTGAGATGTCGCTGCCGAGCACGGCGGGCAGGTCCTTCGGCATCAGGCCGCGTCGATACTTCCAATCGATCGGGTTGATCGCCACGGCGCGCACCCTGACGAGCACCGCGCCCTCGCCGGGCTCAGGGCGCTCGGCCTCGACCAGCTGCAGGACCTCGGGACCTCCGGTCTCATCGATCCGCACCACCTGCACCGGCTACCTCCTGTTCTTGCTCAGCGTGGTGTGAGTGTAGGCACCACCCCCTAGGGCGCGGTCACCGTGTAGGTCCCGACATCGCCTCCGTTGGGAGCTTCGACGGTCCATTCGAGCGTGAAGCCGAAGATGCCGGTGCCCGCCGTCGAAAGGCCATCTTCGGGCTCGAATACGAGCGGAGGCGTTTTGACGCCCGCGGCACCGCCGCTGTAGATGCAGAGAAAGCCACGCGCGGCTTTGCCCGGTCCGGCGCAGTCCGTCGTCGGCGTCGCGCTCGGCGTGTATTGGATGTTCGCCGGCTTGATCCCCGCACCCAGCCGCAACCCGAAGGAGACCGACTGCTTGAGCACGCCAGTCGAGGCGGGCGTGGCAATCCCGTAAACACCGCTCTCACTGCGTCCAGAGGGAAGCGTCGAGAGCGCGGAGAGACCTTCGTGACCTTCGCGCCCTTCGGGACCCGGTTCGCCGCGTTGCCCTTTGAGACCGTTCGCGCCACTGGGGCCCTGGATCGCGATGCCCTGCACACCAGCGGGACCGCGCGGCCCGCGTTTGCCCCTCAGGCGCTTGAGCACCTTCGGGTTGATCTGATGGGTCGAGTTGATCAGGTAGTGGTTCGCGGCGAGCGCACCGCCGCTCATCGCGAACAGGAGCGCGAGCGTCGCGGCGAGGTTGGCGTAGCTGAGGTGTCTGCGCAGTTGAAGTCTCATGCCTGGACCCTACGTGCTCCTCACGCCGCGCGTCTCAGCAGCCGGCGCGCGGCGCGCGGCGCGCAGCTTTGCAACAACCGGTGCACGAGGCCACCACACCTTGGGTTAGGTGGGGAAACCGTCGATGAGCGCTCAGCGATTCGTCCAATTCGATGAACAACACAGATCGAGCGCAGCGCGTCGCTCGATCAGCAGCCGAGCGAGACGCTCGGGTTGGGAGCCGATCAGAGCCAATGTCAGAGAGCGAAACCCCCCAACACCCGCAGCCCGAGGATCAGGGCGGCGCAGCCCGTGAACCCGCTGCGCCCGTGAGCACTGCTTCGGTCATGCATTTCGGCCCTCCGCCCGTGCAGCCACCCAAGCCGACGCCTGAGCCGCCGACCGCGGCCGATTCGCACGCCGGCCCCTCCCCCACGCCCGCACAGCGCTCCGTCGGCCCGCTCGGCGGAAGACGCGGCCTGTGGCTGCTCGCGGCGCTGCTCTGTGTGGCCGCAGGAGCGTTCGCGTCCGTGCTCGGCTCACGCTCGCTCGCGCACTCTGACGCCGCCCAGGCAGAACGCTCCGCGCACCAGAGCGCGGCCGCTATCGCCACAGCGGTGAAAGGGACACTCCAGCACGAGGAAGACCTCGCGCTTACCGCCAGCGCCTTCCTCGCCGATCACCCGGACGCCTCGGCAGCCGAATTCCACACCTGGGCAAAGTGGGTGAAGGCATCACACCGCTACCCCGAGCTCGCCGAGCTGCAGCTCGTGACGCCCGTCGCTGCCACGCAGCTCGCCGGCTTTGCCTCGCGCGGCGCCCCCCACCCGGCCAAGGCGCCGCTCGCCACCAACACTTCGACCTCCCACGGCGCGTCCGCCACCGCGACCGCGCAGACCGCGGCGAGCACGGCGGCGGCGCTGCGCAGCCTGCACATCATCCCGCCAGGCGAACGCTCGGTCTACTGCCTCGCGCTCGCCGGTCTCGCGCGCAGCGCGGTCAAGCAATTGCCTGCGGGTACCGACTATTGCGTGCGCACGCCCGGCCTGCTCGCGCTGCGCGACTCCGGCGCGAGCCACTACGCCGGAACATCGCTCGCCGGGACGAAGGCGCTGCGCATCGAGACGCCCGTCTACCGCGGCGGCGTGCTGCCGCACAGTCTCGCCGGTCGCCGCGCGGCGTTCGTCGGCTGGCTGCACCAGGTGCTCGAGCCCGGGGTAGTGCTCGCTCGCGCTCTCGCCGGTCACACGGGCAGCGCGGCGCGCCTGCGCTACCGCGCCGGCGGCACGAGCGTGCTCTTCACGAGCGGTACGCCGGCGTCAGGCGCACTGAGCACGACGACCGACCTCCAGGGCGGCTGGAGCATGAAGAGCTTCTTGGCACTCGGCGCAACGGGCGTCGCGGCGGATGGTCGCGCACTCGCGCTACTGATCGGAGGCTGCCTGCTGAGCGTCCTGCTCGGGCTGCTGATCGCGCTACTCGGGTTTGCCCGCGGGGGCAGGCAGGCCGCCAAGCCGGCGCCGATGAGCACCAGCGAGGACCTCTATGACGCGCTGACCGGGCTCCCCAACCGCGCGCTGACGCTCGATCTCGCCGAGCGGATGCTGGCCCGTACGGGACGTCAGTCGGGCATGCTCGGCGGCGCGCTGATCGTCAACGTGGACTGGTTCAAAGACGTCAACGAGAAGCTCGGCGAGGAGGCCGGCGACCAGCTCTTGCGCACGGTCTCCGGGCGCCTCGAGCACGTCGTGCGCGCGCAGGACACGGTCGGACGTCTCGGTGGCGATGAGTTCGTGATCCTCGTGGAGTCAGCCGCGCGCGGCGTACGCCTGGACTCGCTGGCACGACGCGTGATCGAGGCGATGCACGAGCCGATCGTGCTCGCGGGCTTCGGCCCCAGCTTCTTCGTCACAACCAGCGTCGGCGTCGCCTACGGCCGCTACGAGGACCCCGCGGAGCTGCTGCGCGACAGCCGCCTCGCGCTCGACGCCGCGAAGGCGGCCGGCAAGGACGGCTACACGATCTTCAACGCCAACATGCGCTCGGTGATCGAGAGCCAGGCGGTACTCGAGGCAGAGCTCAACACGGCGTTGCAGGAGCGCCAGTTCTTCATCCTCTACCAGCCGATTTGCGATCTGAGCACGCGCGCGGTGATCGGCTTCGAGGCGCTGATCCGCTGGCAGCACCCGACGCAGGGCATTCTCACGCCGACCGAGTTCCTGCCCGCTGCCGAGGAGACAGGGCTGATCGTGCCGATCGGGCGCTGGGTGCTCGAGGAGGCGTGCGCGCGCACCGCGGGCTGGAACGTCGCCGGTCACCGCGTCGGGGTCTCGGTGATGGTCTCACCCAAGCAGATGAACCGCGATGGTTTCGCCACGGATGTTCGCCGCGCACTACAGCAGTCGGGCATCGAGCCCTCGATGCTGACGCTGGAGATCGGCGAGTCGGCGATCATGGAGGATGTCGCGGGCGCAGCCGCACGCCTCGGCGAGATCCGGCATCTGGGCGTGAGGATCGCGATCGACGACTTCGGCAACGCCTACGCGCGCCGCTCGGACCTGCAGCGCCTGCCGCTCGACTTCCTCAAGGTCGACCCCAGTGAGCTCGCCGCCTCCGACGACGAGGACTATCGCAACTGGCTGCTTGAGGCGATCCTCAGCCTGGGACGTGACCTCTCGCTGCGCGTGATCGCCAAGGGCATCGAGACCGAGGAGCAAATGACGCGTCTGAAGACGATGGGCTGCACGCTCGCCCAGGGCTACTTCATGGGCGAGCCGACACCCACGAGCGCCGTCGAAGGCGTTCTGAGCGCGCGCTCCGCGCTCGCCGGCAACCCCGGCTCCGGCACAGGCCTGCTCTCCTGAAGCCACGCCCGCGTGGCATGCTCGGCCGGTCCCGCGACAGGACGACTTGCGGGACTTGAGTCAGGCGTTGTTGGTGCCGAAGAAACGGTAATGGACCTCGATTCCAGGACTGGAACGCCGTACTCGATCAGCTTCGCGCCGTTTGTCGCCGCCTCTGTATTGGCGTGGTCGGCGATCATCGTGGGCAGCTCGATCGACTGGTCGCTCTATGCGCTTTCGACGCTGTTGCTGGTGCTCGCGGGCGGCCTCTCGGCGCTACGCGCACAGCGGATCTGGACAATGCGCCCGGGCGGCAGCTTCGCGGCCCTGATCTTCCTGTTCGCGGTCGCGGTGCTGCGTCAGTCAGCCGGCGGCATCAACTCCGGCGTCGGGGTGATCTGTCTGATCCCCGTCTTCTATACGGCGCTCTACAGCGAGGGCCTTCGTCGGCTCTACGTGGTGATCAGCGGCATGGCGGCCGTGTACCTGGCGCCGATCCTCCTGATCGGCGCGCCCGAGTATCCACAGTCGCAATATCGCGCGGCGTTGCTGACGGTGGCCGTCAGCGCAATCATCGGGCTGGCGACGAGCCGCCTCGTGGCGAGCGTCCGCCAGCAGGCCGGTGACGCACACGACCGCGAGCGCATGCTCGGCCGGGTCCACGAGGTGGTGCGCGACCTGTTCGGCAGCTCCCAAGCCCGCCGCGACGTGTGTGAGGCGGCGCGATCGGTCGGCGAGGCGAGCATCGCGATCCTCTACGAGCCGGTGCGCGGCACCAACCTGATGCGCGCGACGGCGATGGTCGGCCTGGAGGCCCCGCCCGTTGAGATCTCGCGGCTCGAACCGAGCGCGGTCAGCGAAGCCTTTGCATCGGCGCACCGCATCCTTGTCACAGAGGACGTCGAATCGCACGTCGGCAGCGTCGAGTTGTGGATCGCCGGTGGCCGGCCCGCCGCGCTCCTCTACGAGCCGTTGATGCGCGGCACCGAGCCCGTCGGCGTGCTCGTCGTCGGCTGGCCCAGAAGCGTCACCGCCGACGGCACGCGCACGAGCGTCGTCGCATTGCTCGCACACGAGGCCGCCGCGGTGATCGAACGCGCCGATCGTATGAGCCGCCTGAGCGACATGGCGAGCACCGATCCGCTCACGGGGCTGCCGAATCGCCGCGCGTGGGACGCGCGCATCGAGCAGGCACTCGCCACCGAGCAGCGTTTCACGGTCGCGATGATCGACTTCGACCACTTCAAGGAGTACAACGACGCCTTCGGGCATCCCGCCGGCGACAGGCTGCTGAAGGAAACGGCGGCGATCTGGCGTGAGCAGCTGCGCACCGGGGATCTGCTCGCGAGGCTGGGCGGCGAGGAGTTCGGGCTGCTGCTGGTGGACTGCGATGCCGCGCGCGCGGCGGAGGTGATCGAGCGCCTGCGCACCCTGATGTACGGCGAGCGGACATGCTCGGCCGGGTTTGCCGCGCGGCGCACGGGCGAGTCGGGCGACGAGGTGATGGCGCGCGCGGACGCGGCTCTCTATGAGGCGAAGACTTCGGGGCGCGACCGCGCCTGCATGAGCGCCTGAGCACACGGTGCCCGCCTCCGGGGTAGGCGCACGTAAGGATGGGCTGATGCGCATCCTCGGGCGATCGCTCACGAGCCTCGCCCTGATCGGCCTGGCGCACCATCATGCACGCCACGCCGGTGTCGACTATCTCGGCGTGTTCCTGGCGGCCGGCGCGAGTTGGGTCGCGATTCCCGGCGTCGGTGAGGCCGCGCTGATCGCGGCCGGGATCGCGGCTGCGCGGGGACGTCTCGATCTGAGTGCGGTCGTCGCACTCGCCTGGGCCGGCGCGAGCGTGGGCGGCGCGAGTGGATGGCTGCTCGGCCTAAAGGGCGGGCGCGGCCTGTTGACCGCGGCGGGTCCGCTGCTGAAGCTGCGACTCGCCCTGATCGCACGCGGAGATCGCTTCTACGAGCGCTTCGGCGCGATCGCGGTGCTCTTCTCGCCCTCCTGGATGGCCGGGATACACGACATGCGCGCCTCGCGCTTTCTGCCGATCAACGTCGTCTCGGCGCTCGCCTGGGCGCTCGGCTTCGGCGCCGGCGCCTACCTGATCGGACCCTCGATCACTGAGGTCGCAGAAGACTTCGGGCTGCTCGGCACGATTCTCGTTGCCGTCGGTGTCGCAGCCGCGGTGGTGTTCGTTCTCAGGCGCCGGCGCGGAAGATGATTGCCGCGCGGCCGGATCGCCGGGCGTTTCTCAGACCGAGCAGGGACGCGAGCGACGGTCGGTGCCCACTTCGGTGATCCCTCCCGAGGTGATCTTGATGCGCGTCGGCACGTTGCCTTTCTCCAAGAGCTTGCCGAGCACGGTCTCGCCCTTGGACTCGATCCCCGAGCGCAGCGGCTCCTCAAACGCCTCCGGACGCAGCGCGCTCGCAATCTGCACGTAGACGTGCTTTTCAGCGCGACCGTGCTGCACCTTCCAGCGATAGAGGTCCCCGACACGCGGCGCCTGGATCGGTGTCGGCCCACCGATGATGTGTGGCTCGGCGGCTCCAGAGGGGTCTGCCATGACCGCAGCATGACCTCACCGGGCATCCACGGTTAGGGCCGCCTGGCCGGCATTCCGCGCGCGAGCTTTGGACAGATGCCGGTTCAGCGCAGGCCCTGGCGCGAGCGCGGCGCAGCCACGACCTCGTTCACCCAGGCCGTGGGTTTACCCGGCGGCGAGCGCCAGCGCGTTGAAGCTCGGCTTGTGCGAGCGGTTGGTTCGCTCGATCCCGTACCACATATTCGTGCCGTAGTCGACGGCGTTGAAGAAGATCACGACGCTGATGTAGGGCTGGGTGTGCGCCCACGCAGCGAAGCTGGTGATCGCGGCTGCCTGCTGAGCCTCGCTCCATTGCTGGGAGTCGCCTGTCGCGGGCTGGCCGAGCGCGGTTGGCCAGCCGACCTCCGTCACGGCGACGGGCTTGCCTGATTCGGTGCGGGCCTGCGCGACCAGTTCGCGTGCGCCTTCGAGACCTTTGTGCTGACCGGTGCCGCCGCCATATGCGTGCACGACCACCTCATCCACGTAGGGCAGCCCGCCCGCCGCAGCCCAGCCCTTGCCGAAGCCGTAGGTCGGCGCCCAGGAGGCAAGCAGCTTCGGGCGTTCGGCGGCCGGAAGGGTCGCGAGCGCTTCGTGGGTCGCCTTCAGCAGCGCGACGTAGGCAACGTAGTTGTGGGAGTCGGGAAGCAGCTCGGGCTCGTTGAGCACTTCGATGCGCTGCACCTCGGGATGCGCCCTGGCGTAAGCGAGCACTTCAGCCGCATAGGTCGCGGGGTTGCGCCCAGCGATCGTGCCGCCCGCCTGGAAGGTGAGCACAGCGATCGAGCAGCCCGCGGCCTCGACTTCGGCAACAGCGCCGCTGGAGAGGTCACTGACCCTGAGGTTCCTAATGCCCCCGGCAGAGAGTTCGTTGAACAGATTGCCACGCCAGTTGCCCGTGTCGACACCGATGATCAGCCCCGAAGGCAATGGCGATTCGGTTGGTGGCGTCTGCGCGACCACTTCGGCGGCGTGTGCAGCCGCGCGCACGGCCGCAGCGGCACGCAGGGCCGCGGCGCGAATCGCGGCGGGGCTTGCGGGTGGGACCGGCGCCAACTTTGGCGTCGCCCAAGCGCTACCCACGACAGCGGTCCGCACGCTGAAGCGGGTACGCGCGTCTGCCGGACCGTTGAGCGTCAGCGATGTGCCAGAGAGCGCGAGGTAACGAGCGGCGTGCCCCGCGAGCCGTCGTACGAGGATGTAGCTCGTGACGCCCGGTGTTGCACTCCAGGAGAGCGTCTGTCCGGCGATTGTCAGGACGGGGGCGGCGCGCATGCCCGCGGCGCCGACGGACGAGGCGTAGGAGACCTGCTGCTCGCCGGACCACAGGGACCTGCGCACAGCGCTGCGAACCGCGTAGAAGACCGCGGCGCCCGGGACCGCGGGCGGAACCGTGGAGGTGCCGTGGATGATCGAGAAGAACTCGCCCTGGCCGGGAACGCGGCGTCGCAACACGAAGGTCTTGGCGCCACCGGGCGCATTCCAGTCAAGCGTTTCGCCGGTTGCGCTCAGCCGCGGGGCGCTGCGACGTCCGAGCGTGCGAGCTGCGCTGCCCGAGAGCCTGTTGGCACGGCCCGCAGCACTCGCGAGGCGAGCGAGGCGACGTTCTGCGTGGGCCAGAGCTGCGCCGCCTCGCTGGAGCGCTCTGCGGCTCGCTTCACAGCGCACGGGCTTGACGCGGTTGACCGCGAGACAGCGTGTCAGGCGCGTTGCCTCAGCGACGAGCATCCGGTCGGCGCTGGCGCGCGTCCACCCGGCCAGGAGCAGGGCGCGCGGGCGTGTGCCTGGCGAGCGCGAGCCGGCGTGATGGGTGCCCAGATGAGCCGCGCTCGCGACGGGGACGGCAATCAGCAACAGAGAGCAGGCGAGCAGCATCAGAGCTGGCAACGGGCGGCGCTGGCGGGGATCGGTCATGCGGCTCCTTCCGGTAGCTGGGCCGTCTCGAAGAGACCCCTGGCTTTGCGAGCCCGCCTCGCGGCGGGTGTGCCCTTATCGGGAATCGGCTGTCTGAACCGAGGCGACGAGCAAGCTCCCCGCCTCGTACTGCACCTACGGGGACGCGGGTTCTCGCGCCTCGAGGTCCTGACCGGTATCGGCAGCGTCCGCGACGCGGTTTAGCGCCTGCAAGATCTCCGGCAGAACGCGCTCTGCGAGCGTCTACTTCGGGCTACGGCCGAGCTCGCCGGCGTGCCCCGCGCAGTCGACCAGGTAAAGGCCTTCGCTGGCGTTCGCGCGCGCGCCTTCCCATTCGGCGAAGGGCACCTGCGGGCATACGCGCGCGGCGGCACGACTCGCGGCGTTGCCGCCCAGGTAGGCGTAGGAGCCGCCGAGCAGCAGAAAGCGCGCCTGCCCGGCTGCGAGCAGTCGCGCGAGGCCCGCACCGTCGAGCGTCGGGTCCACGCCGCCATAGCCGCCGAGCGCGGCTGCGCGGAGCCCGAGCAGGATCGGACTGTCGGCCGTCAGCGAGGCGACGGTCAGCAACTGGAAGCGTCCGCTCGCACCATGCGCGAGCACGTAGCGCATCAGAGCTTCGAGCGGTCGTCAACTGCTCGCGGCTCAGCTCAGCACCGCCATTTCCCCCGACGGCGTGCGGGCCGGCTGCCGGGAAGGTGCCCTCGACCGGACGCCTCCAGGTCGTGGCCGCGTAGATCGTTGGCGCCGAAAGCAGGACAGCGAGTACAGCCACGGTGCCGACCCTTGCCATGCGACTGAGGCTCATCATCACCAGCGCAGCCAAGGCTGCCGGCAGCAGCAGGATCTGCCAGATGCCGAGAAAGTGGGCTTCGCGCAGCAGCATCACCTGTACCGCGGCGGTAATCAGCACCGCGGCGAGCAGGATCAGCCGGGAGCCGGCGCGCGGCGCGGCGCGGCGCATCACCTCGAACCCAGCCCCGGCCATCGTTGCCATGCCAGGGCCGAGGGCCGAGAGGTAGTAGGGGTGCACAATGCCCCGCGACGCGCTCAGGAAGACCACCTCGCAGAGGAAGAAGCCGCCGAACACGATCAGCACGGCGCGCTCGGGATCGCGCCGCGCGGGACGCTTCAGCGCCAACGCGACGAGGCCGAGCAGCGCAAAGGCAAGCATCCACGCGCCTTGATCGCCAAAGCCACGGCGAAACAGCCGCAGCGGACCGGGCGAGGTGCCGAAGGCGGTCGGGCTGCGCGTGATCGTCACGGGCACCCGCGGCTCGACGCTCGCCACGGGTGCGGGCAGCTTGATGGCGGCCGTCGCGGCTTCACGAGTCGATCGTGAAGCCTGCTTGGCGGGCGCGACTTCGCGGTTGGCGACCGGGCCGGGGCCGCCTTTCTGCTTGCCGACACGTTCAAAGCCGTTGTAGCCAAAGGCCAGTCCGAGCTCAGAGTTGTCGGTCGAGCTGCCCACGAACGGGCGCTGTGAGCTCGGCGTCAGATCGACTGCGACGATCCAGGCGAGCGAGACCAGCGCGCAGAGCAGTCCCGCCAGCAGCAGATGCACGAGGCGCCGAGGCAGCGGCTGCGGCGCGCACAGCAGGTAGCCCGCGGCGATGCCGGGCACGACCAGCACGGCGGCGAGCGCCTTCGTGTTGAAGGCGAGCCCCACGAGCAGCGCAGCGGCGAGCAGGCTCCGCAGCCGCCCGGTCTCGATCGCGCTCAAGGCGGCACCGCAGGCGAGCGTCATCAGCAGGATCAGCAGCGTGTCGAGGTTGTTGTCGCGCGAGACCGCCACGAACACGGGATAGCTCGCCAGCGTCAGCGCGCTCACGGTGGCGGCGAGCGTGCCGTAGCGTCGGCGCACGATCAGATAGAGGGCCAGGACGGCGATGACGCCCGCGATCGCCTGCGGCAGCAGCAGGCTGAGCGGAGAGAAGCCAAAGAGCTCGGCACTCGCCGTCTGAAGCCACAGCCCGAGCGGCGGCTTGTCGATCGAGACGAGGCCGCCGGGATCGGCAGAGAGGAAGAAAAAGTTGTGCCAGGAGCCCAGCATCGACTTCACACCGGCCGCGTAGTAGACGTTCGCATACCCGTTCTGAGCCAGTGCCCAGAAATTGAGCAGCGAGGAGAGCGCGGCTGCGCCCGCCAGTGCCACCAGGTCCGCTCGGCTCAGCGCTTGCCACCGAGCTCGCCAAGGCGGGACCGGCTGCGCGGGACGCGGGTGGACGTTGTGGGAAATCGGCTCGGAGAATGGGTCGGGTCAACGCCGGCAAGCGCGGGCGACGGTGAAGTGTCGCGGCTAGGGTAGGCGGGCGGCGCCAGGGCGCTCCCCAGCGGCACGGCGAAGGACGCCGGCAAACCCTGCAGGAAACGGTTTTGACCCCTCGCAGCCAGCTGAGTAGCCTCGCGCGAATGCCGCCCGGGGGGCTTGCCTGTCGATGCTGCGTGGAGCGCCCGCGGACGATCGGAGCCAGTGGAAAACAGAATGCCTTCTGGCATCACTCACAAGCGCATGCGCCTGCATATCAGCTGCGGTGCTGCTAGATTGCATGCATGACGGTAGCGATCACGATCCGGGGCGTGCCGGACGATGTTCGGGACGAGCTGGCGGCACGAGCCGCCAGAGCCCATCAGTCCCTTCAGGAATACCTGCGCAGCATGCTCGTCGATTCTGCGGCGCGGCCGCCCGTCGGCGACGTGATCGCGCGTGCGCGCGCCCGAGTTGAAGTGACTGGTTCCGCGGTAAGCGCAGCGTCCATCATCGCGGCGCGCGACGCCGAGCGCCGGTGAGTTCAAGCTCCGTCTGCGACGCATCCGCTGTGGCGGCACTGTTGCTCGACAGTGGACCCGACGGCCAATGGGTCACACAGGCGGTCGAATCCGGGGAGATCGCAGCGCCAGCCCTTGTCATTTACGAGACAGCCAACGTGATACGAAGGCACGAGCTCGTCGGCCAGATCAGTCCCGATCAATCAGCGCAAGCCCACGCGGATCTGCTCGACCTTGCGATCGAGCTATGGCCCTACGACCTCCTCGCCACACGCGCCTGGGAGCTACGGCTCAACCTCTCCACCTACGACGCCACCTACGTAGCGCTCGCCGAGATCACCGACCGCACTCTCATCACGCTCGACAAACGCCTCGCGAAAGCCCCGGATACCAAGTGTCGGATCGCAGCACCGTAGGCAGCCACACGGGCTCGCGGCCCCGACACTGTCATGGGCGATACTGGGCTCGAAAATCAGCCTGGGGCTCATTTTGGGTGCTATCCCCCGTGTTTACTGGGCTTAGCTGCGCTCAGATTCGCTGAGATTTGCTCAAAACGGAACCACGAACGGAACCACGAGAAGTCGTCTTTGCAGGCGACTCGTCGCGCGTTCGACTGGAAATCGAAATGGACCCGCCCGAGATCTGGCTCATGCGCACCTCGCGCTTTCGTCGGCCTCGCCTACTGTGTCGTGCGCATGTTGACTGTCGCCGAACTACTCGACCTCGTTGTGCGCTTGGAGGATGATCCTGCCCGTCGCAACGTCCTCGACGGGCAAGCCTTCGGGTTCTTTCAGGCTGCCGTCGATGAGAGACTCGTCGAGCCCGAGCAGATCGAGGGCTTCGCCGAGGTCATCGGGCGCGCATACCAAGACAAAGCGCTCGGATTTCGGTGGCAGCATGGCGGAGCGCATCTGCCCCCGCCCGATCAGATATGGACCAACCACGCATTCCAGTCCCGCGGCGGCTATCACTCGACCCATATCGGCCAGCAGATAGCCGCACTCTTTCGCGAGCGCCGTACCGACACGGGCACGACTCCGCGGCCCGAGCCAGAGCCGGGGAGCGAGGATCGTCGTCGGGACTTGTTCATCTGCCACGCATCGCAGGACAAGGACGAGGTTGTACGACCCCTGGCTGAAGCGCTCGAAGCTCGCGGCTGGACCGTGTGGCTCGACGAGCAAGACCTCACGCTTGGAGATAGCCTCAGCGGCAACATCGAACTGGCACTCGCAAGCAGCCGGTTTGGAGTTGCGATTCTCAGCCCAGCTTCATTCGCCAAGCGTTGGCCCCAACGTGAGTTGCAAGGCCTCGCGGCGCGAGAGGTGGCTGCGGGCACCAAGGTGATTCTTCCGGTTTGGCACGAAGTAGACGAGCGTTACATCGTCGAGCGAGCGCCGATACTCGCCGACCGTGTTGGCGCCAAGACGACCGAAGGCATCCCGGCAGTCGCTGATCAGATTTCGAGCGCGCTGGAACGAGCCGGCATGGAGGCGGCGTCCGGCTCCACAAATGTCGTTCAGTCGGTGGAGGAGTCCGACGGTCCCGAGCGTGTGCCCATTCCGACGACGACCGAGTCCCAGGAGGTAATGATCGCCGCTGGCGCCGACTGGTGGGAGTACGCCCTCTTCGCGGGCACCCTCGTTGAGGGGCTAAGCCGCCTTGAGACAAAGTGGGAGGACCACGAGCTGCGCCTCGCAAACGGCCCTCGACGAGCAGTCGCAGACGACGAGGTCTCCGACTACCTTCAAGGCGAGCTTGACTGGCTGACAAGACAGATCACCGCCATCGACCGGATCTTGACGCCCGAGTCGAACGAGAGAGCCTTCGGACGTCGTGGCGAACCGGGCGACGCTAACCAGATTCGAGCCCTCACTCGACGCATGGTCTCGATTTACGACGCCCTTCTCGACCAAGCCGCCGCCATGCGCTCGACGAGCGTCCCTTCACGCTGGCGCGAACTCGTTGACGTGACCGCCGAATTCCTGGACGGCCCTCTCATAGAGATTCGCGAGTTCGTAAAACACTCAGCGGATCAGGTCGCCAGACTTCCCGAACTCGCTGCCGAGGGGACAGAAGAGAATCCGGTTCGGATCACACTCGCGCTCACGGTGTGTTTGGAGGACGACGTGAAGCAGCGGCACACCGAAGCCTTGGACCGGCTCCGCGCGGCGCTTGGCGAGTAGCTCCAACCGCGACAATTTTATATGCGTCCTCCACGTGAGGAAGTGGCAGGCCCCGTCAGGATCACGCGATCACCTCTTCATCGGACCCGAAGCAGACATACCGAACCCTCGGGCGGAGCAAGCGTCTGCCACCACGTTGGCATCGCCGCGACCGAGATAAAGGACATCGCCAGCCGCCTCAATCGTCTTCGTGTCACTCCCCGCGACGTTAAACGTGAGCGAGCTTGCGCATCTCTCGCACCGGATGACGCCCCAGTGTGCTCGACGTCGCGTACGCAGCAATGTGCCCGTGTGGCCTGAGTTCTGCGGGTCGGAACACGAGGTCATCGTCGCCCTGGGCGCTCGACGCCTTGAAGGGCCGGTCGAGCTCGCCGGCAACGGGTCAGCGAGTGGCACACTCCGGATAGAGGCCGGGCGCAAACGTAGGACCGCGCGTACCAACCGCAAGAGTAGGGACGCGACTACGAGATCACCAGGGCCCTACGGCCACGACCGTCGATGACCGGCCGGACGAGGCGAGACCTTAACCGCACCGAGTCGAACGCTCGTCGGTCGCATGGACCCGCGCCCGATTCGGCGCCTATCGAGCACTTCCACCGGCTCGAAAACCATGCGGCACAGCTCTGTGCCGCACTCGACCATGACGGATTGACACTGAGCAAGCCGACAGTCACCCCCAGGGCACGAGGTTGGCCAGGAGAGCGCAACTCGCCTCAGCGCGGCGGTGTTCTCCCTGTCGGCGGCAAGCTCTAGGCAGTCCGCAAGGCGACCACTTCGTCACGGTCCATCCCCTTGAAGGTCGTGGCTAGGTTAGCGAGGGCGTCCCCGAGCGATGCCTCACGGATGGTGGGCAGTCCGGCAGGGGTGATGAAGCCGCGCGGCCCGCCGCGCGGCCCGTCGGGCTTGAGACCGGCCTAATCACTCGGAGGCTTAAAAGGCCCAAGCACATCATCAAGGTCCGTTATCCAAAGCCGTTGGAGGTCACCAAGGCCAAGGTTTCGATCACTGTGGCCTAGGTCCTTGCGGATCTCACGAAGGAGCCGTTCTACGAGCAGTATCCCCTCGCGGTCAGCGCCGTCTTGGTTCCATGTATGGCGATTGAAGGCTATCCAGGCCCTAATGACGCTTGCAGGGCTCGACATGATCAACTGCCCAGCCAGCGCCTTGAAGAACCCTTGCAGCTCGGCTTCGGGGTGATCCTCGGCGTTTCGGATCACGTCGATTAGTTCCGCGTACAGCGGCGCAATCTGTTCGCGGTGCGTCTGCCTCAGATCACGGCGCTTGTCATAGCTCCGACCTGCGACAACAGCTATCACGGCCGCTCCCGCCGTGGCGAGTGATCCGACGAGGCTCGGATTCGAGTCGACGCCCCGGATGATTAGCCAAGCCAGTCCTCCGACTCCACCCGCAACCAGTGCTAGGGCGACAATCACGGCAAGAACTTGTGAGAGACGAGATTTCACGCGCTGAGGATGCCATCGGCGCCTCGATTACCTGCAAGACGCAAGTCGCTGGACCAAGATCAGAGGATTGAGATGGTCGAGCATACTGAACAGCCTGGAGTGCGTAGCACACCCCCTACAGAGCCAATACAGACGTGTTACCTCTCGCCAATTTGGCTAATCCTCGGGCAGCTTGGCTAGCGTCAACGCCTGATGCACCACCAACTCGCCAAATGAATCAAGGCGTGTCTTAAGCGTGAGCCAGCGCGCGCATCTCGCGCACCGGGTGACGCCCCAGTGTGCTTGATGTCGCGAACGCAGCAATGTGCCCGTGCGGTCTGTGCGTGACGCGCACACGAACGCACCCGCGCAACCGATCCACGATGCTGCGTGGGAACGGGATCAACATCAGCTCCATGTCCTCATCCACGATCACTGTGGCACGGCACTCCTCGGCGAGACTGCGCCACACCACCTCGTCGGCCCAGTCCTTGTCGCCAGGGACGAACTCAACGTCATCCGGGTAGCCCAGACTCTCGTCGCTGTGGTTAGCGGCCATGAACAGCTCGTCTGTCTTCTCGTCGATAGTGCTCATCGTGTCGACTCCCAGCTACGAACGATATCGCTCCAGCCCTCCAAGAGCTTGATTTCTGCGGCATACATCGCCTCATTCGACGGTCCATGCGTCACGATTGGCGGCTGCTTCTCCGACCCCACGTAGCGATGCTCGTGGTGCTCGTCGGAAGCATGCGCGTTATCGAACGTCCGCACTGTGTGCCAGACACCACCGCGCTCTACCAGCAGCATGATCGCGTACTCAACCGGATGGGCGCTAGACCGCTCAACAACAATCCGCACGCCGCTCGCGACACGGCGGCGGCGAGTCCGATCCTTAGTCATGGGCTCGATGATCCATGGCCACGGGGATGGGACAGTCGGGCTTCCGAGTGCAACGCGTTCGATCAGCCATCGATCCCGTCTCCAAACGCTCGATCGACCATCTCGACCTCGCGCTCGTTCGGCGCGTAGTCCGCATAGCGCTGCGTCGTCGCCAGGTCGCGATGCCCCATCCACTCCTGCAACGTCCGCATCGGCACCCCCGCCGCCGCCATCGCAGTCCCGAACGTATGCCGCAGATCGTGGAAGCGATGACCAGACGCAACGCCTGCGGCCTTCAGCGCTCGCCGGTAACGACGCATCAGCGCACCGCGACGGAGTACCTCCCCAGACACCGGCTCGGCGAACACGAGATCGTCGGGACTCCCCCACCGGGTCTTCAGCCGCCAGCCGTCAAGCTCGCCCGCGACCCGACGACTCAGCGGGACGCTGCGCTCCGAACGGCGACTCTTCGGCGTATCGAACTCACCCAGCACATGGCTACGCCGCACACGCACCCGCCGCGCCTCTCGGTCCACGTCCTGCCAGCGCAGCGCGATCAGCTCGCCCTGCCTCAGGCCGGTCATCGCCGCCACCACATACAGCGCGCGATCGAGCGCCTGATGTTCTCCCGCCACCGCAGCCTGCGCGAGCGCATCGACCTCAGCCGTCGTCAGAAAGCGGATCTCCTCACTCGTCCTCACAGGCAGCAGGTCGATCATCTCGCACGGATTCGAGGTCGCCCATTTTCGCCTCGGGTGCATCGCGAACCTGAAGATCGCCGAGAGCGTCCCTATGTAGTTGCGAACCGACTTGACCCCCACGCCTGCCTTGCTCATCGCACGCATCAGATCCTCCACGTCCTCGGGCCTGATCTTGTCGAGAGCCCGGCCTCCGAGCTGCGGCTCGATCCAGACGCGGAGTGTCATCTCCACGGCCGCAAGCGTGCTCCGCTTGCGCCCAAGCGCCTCCAGATGCTTGCGATAGCGCCTACCGACCTCAGCCATGTCGAGCCGCTCGCCGCGGGACGCGGATGGCGTCACCTCCCCCATCAACCGCCGCAACTCGGACTCCGCCTGTGCGGCCGTCAATCCCTCACGGCTTCCGCGAGCGCGCTTGACGCCGAGCCGCCGCTTGACGCGCCTGCCGTTGGTCCACCACGACCCATAGAACGTCTCACGACCAGCCGCGTCGGTCCTCACATAAACCCGCCCGGACCCGTAAGAGCGCCGTGCGGTCATCACGAATCGCTGTCCTCCGCCTCGTCATCTGGCGGGGACGTGTCGATTCCAAGTGCTTCCGCTCGTACCTCGGCCGAGGCCAGCAGTCGGTCCAGTGCTGCCGCGCGTGCGATCGTCGCCGGTGCCTTGGGCGGCTTGCCCTGCTCGGCACGATCGGTGTCGACCTGATCCGCCTCCTCGATCATGTCTCGGTGGATCAGCACCTGACCACGGAGGGCACCGAACAGGGCGCTGTGATGCTCCGCCAGGTCGATCTCGACCGCCACCGGCTGCTGCGTTTCGCCCCACCCGATCACATCGAGCAACGACCGAGCACCGTCGAGCTGCATCAGCGGCTCCTCATACCACTCCGGGGACTCCTCGCGGCCAGGCTGGTATGTGATCGAGTCGATCTCGCTCGCAGCCTCACCAAGCTCGCTGTGCAGACCAATCCGCAGGGTGCGCACCAGCTCGGCGGGAATCGTCAACTTGCTGCTCATCTCGGTTCCTCCTTGTAGTTGGAGGCCCCGGGAGACGGTCGGGCGAAGTGGCCGCGCCGACATTGGTAGCGTGACCAGCGCGCCGGGAGCTCGTACTCTCGGTGCCACGGTCGGGGGCGGTGCTAGCCGCGCCCCGACCATATTCTTGTCTGGCCGAGCGTAGCGTGATTCGGCCGATCTGTAAAGTCCGATCTTCTCTCCCAGCATCCAGACAATGGCCGACGACGGCGCGAACGCAGACCGGCAAGCGCTTGGGCGGGTGCTTCGCGCGTTCCGCCAAGAGGCCGGGATGACACAGAGGGACTTGGCGGCGCGGTCGAAGACGGACGACACATACATCTCCCGCGTCGAGCACGGTCGGATCGATGTCGGTTGGTCGACCTTGCTCAGGCTTCTGCGAGCCGCCGACAAGGATCTTCGGCAACTAGCTGGCGCCCTTGAAAAGGACGACTCCCGGCCGTAGGCACATCTCATCGCCGTACTCATCGCTGATTCCCTCGGCGAGAACGTGGGCCGGTCAAGCGCTGCTCAATCCAGGCGAGCAACTCGTCCCGGTTGAAGCGGACATAGTGGCCGAGCCGGACATGCGGCACTCGGTCGGCGCGGGCCTGCGCCAGCATCCACGACGCAGGCACGTTGAGCAGGCGCCCAGCCTGCTCGGCATCGAGCAGTGGCGGAGCTGACTGGTGGCCGATCAGCTCAGCGACCTGAGCGGCCAAAGCGCGGGGATCTACGGTCGGAGTGCTCATCGTTGCTCCCGAGTCGGGGGTGAGGTCAGTCGAGGCAATCGGCCCTCACGTGTCTATGACCGTGAGCGGCTAAAAACGGCCAACGAATTTCTGCGCGCCCCCCTCACCTCGGCCGACCTCACCCAGCGTCGCTTCCGCTCACGATCCGACTCGAACGAGCGCAGATCGACCCGTCGCAGCTGACCAACAACTGTCCCTCCGCGGCAACGACAAGCCACCGTCGCGTTGCTCCGTCTCTCGTACAGACCAGATGCACGGGCCCGAGCGGGGCCACGACCGGGCCCTGAAATTCGTTGGCCGTTTTCGTGGACCCACGGTCATTAACAGGACAGGCGCATATCGCGCGACCCGATCAAGACGGAGATGAACCAATGAGCCAGCGACTGAAGATCACGCTTTCCGACGCAGCAATGGCCGAGCTGAAGCAACGCGCCGAGCGCGCCGGCGAACCCGTGGCACGAATCGCCGCCCAGATGGTGAGCCAGCTCACCGAGCACAACCCCGTCGCGGATCGCACCGCCGCGGCCACGCCAGCGGCGATCGAGGACGACGACCTCGACTTCGACAGCCACGCGCCATGGATCGAACCCGTCATGGGCGACTCAGAATGGCGCCAACGGATGTGGGGATCGATCGTCGCCCTACACGGGCGCTACCCGAAGGCTCTCGCGCACCTCAAGGACGGCTGGTGGGAAGGCGCATCCCACGTCGAGACGCTGTGCGCCCTCGTCATCTGGCGCGACTGGATCGACGTAGCCGCAGACGACCCTCGCCACGAGCTGGCGTTCCACGCGCATCTCGCCGAATACGGACACAGGCTCCGCCAGGAAGGCGGCGGTATCACCAGCGCTTGGACACCGGGCGTGCCGCCCGACGAGTGGGCCCGCTGACGGCCCTCATAGCCCGAGCCGAGACTCCAGATGGGAGCGGCGACGTTCTACGACAACGCTCCCAATCATCCTTGGTGCTGTTGTGTCTCACGACCCCACGAGTCGACCAGTGATCGACTATCTGCGTCGACCATTGACGAGCCGGATCGATTAGCCCGACCGGACGGACCGTCATCATCGTGGTCAAGCTCATGACATCGACGACTTTGCCGAGCCGAGCATCGTGTACTCGCCAAACGTGACACCACCTTGCGATGCCAGAACCTGGGTTGAGCGGCTGTTCACCGTCGACGCATTCTTCGCGGCGTCGAGTCTGGGAGGCGGCCCGATGACTGTCACGTGGATCTCGCCGCGCAACTCGGGGGGTGTTGGTGCCCGCGACGCCTGAGGAGTTCGCGTTCGAACTCTCGAAAGAAACGTTCGAAGCGCAGCGTCAGACCGAGGTCAAACTGCGCGAAAGGGCAACGACGATCCTGTCTGCGTCTTCAGTTGTCGTCCCGGTCGCGGCTGTCGGACTCGGGAAGGGCCCCACCGGGACCGCGATCGCATTCGCGTGCGCCGCCGTCTTTTACGTGATCTGCGCGAGCTACTGCCTCAAGCCACTCTTCCCGAAGGACTTCCGGACCGGCATTGAAGGGGGCACCTTCCTGGGTCAAGCGGCGGAATCGGGCGCAAACCTCGCCCAGATGCAGGGCACCGCCGCTGCTTACCTCGACACGCTACACGCCGAGAACCAACCGACGCTCGAGAGCGCAGCCGACGACGTCAAGAAGGCGATCGAATGGCTGACGTTCGAGATCTTCGCCGTTGCGGTTGCGCTAGCGATTACAATCATTGGATAGATGCCTCCAGTACCGTCACCGACACCACAGCCGCCTAGCCCAATGCCGTCCCAGCCGACCCCGGACGTGGTCGCGGTGGAGATCCGGTCGCTCAAGACGCGATAGCTGTTTCTCCCCCTGCGTTACGCCCAGTCGGTGATCGTGCGGACAGGATCTACGCGGACCCGAGCTGCACGTTGACGTGCAGCCGGTACTTCTTCGAATCACAAGTTCGCAGAGGCCGGGTGACGGGCAGCTAGCGACGCGTCTGACCGAATGGCTCGTCGCGTCCGTCCAATGATCCAGAGCCACGGGAACAGGACAGCCCACAGGCCATCGATCCCCTCTCCGAACGCTCGGTCGACCATCTCGACCTCCCGCTCGTTCGGCGCATAGTCCGCATAGCGCTGCGTCGGGGCCAAGTCGCGATGATCCATCCACTCCTGCAGCGTGCGCATCAGCACCCCCGCCGCCGCCATGGCCGTTCCGAAGGTGTGCCACATATCGTGGAAGCGATGCCCAGGCATGATCCCGGGCACTTTGAGCACGCGCCGGTATCGACGCATCAGCGCGCCGCGACGAAGCACCTCGCCAGACGCAGGCTCGGCGAAGCTCTCGTGAATAGCGCCCGCTGACGAACCAGCGCTGGCGGGCGGCCCTGATCTGACTTCCTCGCCTTCTCCCTCGCGGGACCGGAGCCGTCTCTTACGCGCGAGATCCACCAGCAACTCCCAGCCTATCGCCCGCCGCCTCTCGCACGACGCACTGGAGAGCTGCTGACGACAAACGGAACCATATTGGAACCACGACGCCCGTTTCTGGCCCCAACACCCCACGATTTGCAGGCACTTCTTCGATGGGCGATACTGGGCTCGAACCAGTGACCTCCGCCTTGTCGAGGCGGCGCTCTCCCAGCTGAGCTAATCGCCCTGGGAAGATCCCAAGCCTATCAACGGCCCGATACGCTTGGGGGCCTACCTGGCGACGTGGCGGAGTGGCTACGCAGCGGCCTGCAAAGCCGTCTACACCGGTTCGATTCCGGTCGTCGCCTCTAAAAAGTCCTGCAAATCGACAGTTTTCGCCGCACAGACAGTTGTCTGTCTCTCAGAAGGCTCCCCAAAAGCCGTTTACGCAGCCTAACTTTTGTGCTCATTTGCAGGGGTTTTATCGCAGCAGACAATCGTCCGTCTCCCAAGCTTCCGCCAAAAGCCGTCTACACCCACTCAGGTCTTGTACTCATTTGCAGGGAGGTTGCGCTGCATTTGACTCAAGCAGCGTCCGCGGTCCTGCCCTACAAAACCCCCTACGTCCGCAGACGCCCGCGAAACGGTTGCGAAGAGCCCACACCACCAGCCATCCACGGTGCAATAGAGATGTCGGAGACGGCCACCTGAGTGCCTACACTTTGGCTATGGCGACCAGAGAGCGAACCATTCGCTTGCCGCAGGCCTCCTACGACCTGCTGCAACGAGAGGCGAGTCGACGTGGAGTCGAGCCGGACGCGCTCGCCGATGAGCTCCTACGCTCCGACCTTGAAGCAAGCACCGGCGATCTGCAGAGCGCACTAGTAGGGCTAGCGGAGCTACGCACGAGAATTCCCAACATCGACGGCGTGGCGCTCGCACACGAGGCGCGCACCGAGCTCGAACAGCGCGGCGCTTGAGCATCGTCCTCGACGCCAACGCCCTCGTCGTGCTCGCGCTCGACCAACGCCGCGCCAGCACTGTCGAGCAGCAGCTGCGCACACGGATGGAAGAGGGCGAGATCCTGCACGCACCCGAGCTTCTCCCCTACGAGGTCGCCAGTGCGCTCAGCCGAGCTGTAGCCGCCGGCCAGCTCCCTGCTGCCGAGGTCCCCGGTGCCTGCCAGCGCATCGCTGCGGTCCCGATTGTGCTGCACCCACTCCAGGATGCTGCTGCCGTAGTCGCGATGACTCAGCGGCTCGAGCGCAAGAGCGCGTACGACGCCGCCTACATCGTCCTCGCCGAAGAACTCGATGCCGAGCTCTGGACACTTGACGGACCACTCAACCGCAACGCAGGACCACGCGGGCTGCCCGTGAAGCTCATCGAAACGCACTGACCGTCAGAGCAATCGCGTGCTCATTCAGTCGCTGGTAACGACTACGGGTTTCGCTCGACTGCAAAGACAGCCACCACGAGAGGTCGAAGAACAACTCTACGCTGCGAACAACAGGCCAACGATCGTGAAAGCACGATCGCCTTGATGCTGACTCCTTTACGTGCCGCGAAGTTCTTTGATGGTTTTGTTGATGTCTTTAGCTCTAAGCGGCCGATGCGCCGCCCCGCGAAACGTCCAGGCAAGTCTGTAGAATAAGGATCTATGCCACAGAGGATCACTAATCAGTTGCTAGCCATTCTCGAGACCTTGATGGCCGATCTGAATCGCGAATGGTATGGGCTGGAGCTCATGGAGGCTACGAGTTTGAGTAGTGGCACGCTCTATCCTCTCCTTCATCGACTGGTCGTCGACGGTTGGCTAGAGCGAACCCGCGAGGTTCCCTCCGAGGATGGGGGCAGAAGCCGGCGACTTTATAAGTTGACGGGCCAAGGAACGTTGAATGCGGCGCGCATTCTCTCAGAGCGGAGCGTTCAGCAGGCGGCCACGCTCCCTCGACGCTGGGCTTCTCCGGAGGTTCAACCTGCATGACCCAAGTCTTGATTGGTGCGCTTGTGGCAGGACTCCTTAGCGTCGTAAGGTCGCTTGTGAGCTCGCTACTTGCAGGCGAAGCAAGGGGCTTGCTTGCCTCGTTGCTGATGGGTCGGGTAAAAGCCGCAGCGAAGAAGCTTCCTCCCGATGTGGTGGCGGATCTAGAGGAAGAGTGGTCGGAAGAGCTGACCGCTGTTATGGACCGTCCATTGTGCGCAGTCCGCTACGCCTGGGGACTGAACCGAGCGGCACGCACGATTAAGCACGGTCACGTGTCTCAACACGTGCTGAGCCTAAAGCCCGAGATTCGCATCGAGTCCTATCTAGGTGACACACAGCGCCTTCTGGCCGACGATGCATTGGATGGTCTCACCCGGCCCCTCAAGGAGCTGCCGCCCAAGCATTTCTACGATGCCCGTGGCGCAGAACTATTCGACCAGATCTGCGAACTGCCTGAGTATTACCCAACGCGCTGCGAGCGCGCGATCCTCACAGAACGCGCAGCCGAGCTGGCAGAGCTTACCGGCGCGGTGGAGCTCGTCGAGCTCGGCTCCGGCACAGCGTCCAAGACGCGAGTGCTGCTAGACGCGCTTAGCGCCGCTGGCACGCTTGAGCGCTACGTTCCAATCGATGTGACGGAGAGCATGGTGCGCGAATGCGCCGAGACACTCACTGCCGAGTACCCGGGCTTGTGGTGCATGGTGTTATCGGCGACTTCGAGCGCCATCTCGATCAGATCCCTGCAGCGATTGGCCCTCGCATCGTGGCATTCCTCGGCGGCACAATTGGCAACCTCCCCCCCGGCAGCCGCCGGCGCTTCCTGCGCCAGATCGGCGGCCCGCTCAAGGACGGCGACTACTTGCTAATGGGCACCGATCTAGTCAAGGACCCGCGCATACTCGAGGCAGCATACGACGATTCGCAAGGTGTCACGGCCGAGTTCAACCGCAATATGCTGCATGTGCTTAACCGCGACCTGGGTGCGGACTTCGACCCCCAAGACTTCGACCACGTCGCGCAGTTTAATACGGAGCACGAGTGGATCGAGATGCGTCTGCGCGCCCGCCGCGAGCTTTCCGCGCATGTCGGCACTCTCGATCTCCCGGTGCACTTTGACGCGGGCGAGGAGATGAGGACGGAGATCAGTGCGATGTTCACGCCTGAGCGACTGGAGAGCGACCTGGCGGCAACCGGGCTGGAACTCGTGCGTTGGTTGACCGATGCGGAAGGACTGTTTGCGTTGACGCTGTTGCGGACCCCTCCGGCGGCTCCATAAGGCGGGCGCCTAAGGACCCCGGCCCGCGTGCGAAACCTAGGCTGTTCCGCTGTCGAGTGTCAAGCCGTGCATGCCCTGACGGCAGCTTGCAGCTAAGAGGTCGCGACAGGCCTAATCCGCTGGGCATGGGACCGGCGGCGCGTATCGGGGAAACCAGATGAGGGCCTCGCCGTCGCACCAGCACGACCTCCGGTTTGCGACCTATCTCCGCCGTGGCTCACGGCCAAGTGACATCACCCTCCACAGTCGGGCGGCTAGCTGTAGTTCCTGAGGACGTTGTTCATCCGGGTCTCCTTGGAGGCTGGGGGTGTCTAGCCCACCCAGTACCAAGGAGAACCGGATGAAGCTGCACGCTAACGCGCGGCTCAGCGTCAAGGGACGTGAGCTGCTCGCCGATCGAATATTGATGCAGGGTTGGTCGCTGGCGCAGGCGGCCGAGGCCGCCGGAGTCAGCGACCGCACGGCAGGGAAGTGGGTGTCGCGCTTTCGCTTGGAAGGCAGGGAGGGCCTGTTGGATCGCTCATCGGCACCCAAGAACTCTCCCTCTCGCACGCCAGAGGAGCGCATCCAGGTAATCGCGGCGTTGCGGCGCCTGCGGATGACTGGTGCTGAGATCGCTGAGTGCCTAGATATGGCCATGACAACCGTCTCGGGGATACTGACCAAGATCGGGATGGGCAAGCTCGGCAGGCTCGGCCTAGAGCCCGCTGTCCGCTACGAACGCGAGCACCCGGGCGAGCTGATCCACATCGACGTCAAGAAGCTCGGCCGGATCTCAAGGCCGGGCTGGCGCGTCACCGGCGGACGACACATGCGTGGCACAGCTGGCTATCACAGCAAGACGCACCATCTCGGGTGGGAGTTCGTGCATATATGCGTCGATGACGCTACCCGTCTGGCCTACGTTGAGGTTCTCGGTGACGAGAAAGCCACCACCGCAATCGGCTTCCTGCGGCGCGCCGTTGCTTTCTATGCCTCACACGGCATCAGTGTGAAGGAACTCCTCACGGATAACGGCGGCGCTTACAGCTCGAAGATCCACGCGATCGCGTGCCGCACTCTGCACATCAAGCACCGGCGAACCCGCCCCTACCGCCCCCAGACAAATGGCAAGGCAGAGCGCTTCATCCGCACGATGCTCGGAGGCTGGGCCTACGGAGCTATCTACCGCAACAGCGCCGAGCGCACCGCAGCACTATCCGGCTGGCTCGACCTCTATAACTGGCGACGACCACACGGCTCCCTCAACCACAAGCCACCCGGAACCCGCCTACACGAACTGAACAACCTCCTCGGGTCTTACAACTAGACACTATGCCGTAGCCGCATATTGCTGCGATCTATAGACTTCAAGCCGTATCCCAGCCTGAGGGGGACCTATGCCGTCAGTGAAAGAAAGAATCGCCAACAGGGGCGCGAAGACCGGGGTTATCAAGGCGCCCGTTATGAATGTCTCGCTGGGGGCTGCCGGAGTCATTTCGCTCGGCGCGGCCCTTACTTGGTGGAAGGCCGCATTCGAATTCCTTTTTGGAGAACACGTTGGTACAGGCGTCAGGGAGACCGTCCTGGTCGCGTCGATCGCTGCATTCGTACTGGTCCTTGCGGTCGACATGCTGGCGCGCGCATATGCGACGCGAAATGACCCCACGCACATCGTGCCATGGGGGAAAGGCTGGGAGGCGAGCTGGATCAAGCCAGGTGCCGATCCCGGCGGGTTCATCGTCGCCGGCATGCGCGTGAAAGCGAGCAATCCTGACGACGTCGAATATCTGCTCGTCAAGACCGGCGATGCACCGGTATGGCGATCGGCAAAAGAAGTTGTACTGAAGCCGCCCGCCAAAACATAGACTTCGGGGGCGGAGCGCGCGCCCGACGACCGCGGGACGACGACATCGCGGATGCCCTCGCTTCACGTTCGGTTTCTAGCGGACTCTATGAGCCTTCGGGGCGATGGCCCAGTTGGCGGATTCTTAGCCATAGGGAACACCTCCTATGTAGCGCTCTCGTCTACTACTAGGCCTGGCCTTTCCGAGCGTACGACAGCCGACGCATGGTGCCAGCCCACTAGGACGGAAGCCCGATGCAACTTCTAGCATCATATCCCAACTCTTGAGCAGCCGCCGCATCATCCGATAAGGATTACGGGCATGAAGCCAGCCGAACGCATACCCCTACTCAAGAAGCTCGCAACGATGCTCTCCGATGACGAGATGCCTTGGGCGGAGATGAACCTCGTCCTGCGCCAGCATGGATTTACAAGCGGAGATGTGTGGGGAGAGGACGTCAATGGCTTTTCCTTGGCTCCCCAGCGCTATGAGTATGCGCTGCACCACATTGAGACCAGCGGCGATGACGAGCAATTGCTCGAACTAGACCGCTATCTAGACCCGACCGATGGCGACCAGAGCTCTCCGGCCAGCGTTGGCCCTGGCCCGTGGAAAGACGAGAACTCATTTCGTTTGTTTATCAGCCATACGCATCCGAATGCGCCGTTCGCTGCCGAAATCAAGAAATATCTTGGACGGGTGCTTGTTGAGTGCTTTGTGGCGCATAACGACATCGAGCCATCCGAGAAGTGGATGCGCGTCATTGAATCGGCGCTGCTTACATGCCACGCAGCCACTGCGCTTGTAACCCCGGACTTCCGCGAGAGCAAGTGGTGCGACCAAGAGGTCGGGTTCTGTCTCGCGCGTTCAATGCTGGTCGTGCCGCTCATGCGAGACGTGGACCCACACGGATTCCTTAGCGAGTTTCAAGGCGTGAAGCTCAATGAGAACACTCATCCATCAACCGCCGCGATAAGCGTATTCAAGATTCTTGCGACACGCGCAGAGACCCGCGACCGGATGGTGCCTTCGGTTGTGAGGCGCTATTCGGCAAGCAAAACGCTAGACAACACAAGTGAAACGTACCAGCTCCTATCCAACATACCCAAGGAGGCTTGGACCAAGGAGCTAGTTTATGAGGTCAAGGCCGCGGGCTTTCAAAACAAATATGTGAAGCAAGCCACTCTGAAAAACGGCAAACGAGTAACGGATGCTGTGAACAAACTACTTCTACCTACGGAGAAGCGCCTCGATATCGTTGACGATATTCCGTTCTAGATATGGTCGCACTCGTGATAGGTGTATGCCTCGCTACAACTGACATTATTGTCAGTGTCTACTCCTATTACTACGACCTAACAGAAGAAGCCGAAAAGCCTTTCAGGTAGTTAGTCTCGGAATTGATGCGACGTTCTTTTGCAACGCGCGTAAACACAAACACTCCAAGTACGGTCCCAACGCCGACCTTCGTGCGCATACTCGGGTGTCTGTGGGTGAGCCAGCTCGAGAAGCTATTCGTCAGATAGCTGCGTGCCGCCGTGCTTCCCTGCCCGTGGAAAATCCGTACGGACTTACGCGCCACGGTCGTCGGTATCACGAGGAACGGCTTCGGAGACCGAGCCCCGGCAGCCGGAGCCTTGTAGCCAGGCACACGAACCCCTCTAGCAAGGGACGTTGCGGTTACGTCAGGCATAGAACTAACCACAATAGTCCCGCACCAGACGAGTTCGCAGCATTAAACCCTGGAGTACGCTAAGCGCTCCCCTCGCAGGCCTTACCGCTGTAGCAAGCCAAATCCCGCTCAAATCTCGAGCCCTCGCGTACACTAGGCGGTGGAAGCGCGTACCAACCAGCCCGGAACAGCCTCAACCCCGCTCTGGCTAGTAATTGAAAGCTGTCCCTTGAGCATCGCCGTCGTTTCAGCTCACGAACCGACGCCGCGAGCCGCGTTGGCCAAGACGTCCGGGCAGATCGTCGTCAAGCCGAATGGAGACCTTGACCGCGCGAGACCCAGAGCCTTTGTATGGCTCCATCGAGACAAGCGAGACAGCGAAGACCGCTTCGCCTGGAGTCGCGCGGGCATGACCGCGAGGCGCGGCCGGCAGCGCAGCGCATCTCACGCACGCCGCGTGAGCCTTGGCTGTCGTGTCCTTGCCCGGCTGTAGGTCGACCGCGGTGACGAGCAGCGGGAACAGCAGCGGCGGCAGCGGCGCGAGCAGGCCGGCGGCCTGCTTGGTGAAGGCACTGAAGCTCACGGAGAACGTTCCCGTCGCCGCAAGCGAGTTGAACAGCGCGATCCTCTTTTCGACTTCCGGGTCGAGCAGGTGTGCGATTGACCCTTTCGGGATTAGTAGGTCGAGCTCTTTCAGGCGCAGGTTTCGTTCTCGCTTGACGATTGTCGCGATGAAGTACTGCGGAGCGAGGACCGCTGCGATCGCGATCGCGAGGCTGATGGCGAAGGGCACGCTGCTTTCCGTGCGCAGTCTGATCGCGTTGTGATAGCTGGGCAGCAGGTATGCGACCGCCCAGACCAGCGGGGTCGCGAAGAAGAACATGCCTACACCTGTCACGCCCGCGGCGGTCGCGGCGAAGTCGCGAAGCTCACGGATCGCCGGCGTCTGTGTCGGCGCGAACGTCGAAACGGCGAGGTTCTCCTCACGCCTAAGCCGTGCGGTCAGGAGGATCAAACGCAGCACCCAGCTCACCGCGTCGGTCGCGAGGAAGACGGTCAGCCAGGTCGAGAAGTACCAGGCCACGGTGATGTGCAAGCTGGGGTAGTCGTGGTCGGCGTTGCCCATCCCCCCCGTGCCCATGCTCGCGACGATCGTGCAGAACGCGAGCTGCAGCCACCTGCTCGACAGCCATCGCTGTCGGATCCAAGCAGCAACCCGCTCGCGCGAGTCCTGGCGGTCGAGCAGCGTGTCGATGGATCGTGCCACCGCGCCCAGCTGCGTCAAGATCATGCGTGAGACGACCATCAGGTACATGGCGAACGCCGCATATACGGCGAGCCATGCGGTGACGGGGTAGGAGGAGCCTTTGCCGAGCGCAAGCTGCACGCCCTCGACAATCGGCGGCAGCACGCCGATCGTCATCGTCGCAATCCAGCGCGCGTGCGCGTCCGAGCCCCATCTCCTCGCACCACCGAGGTAGCCGGCCAACCGGTCGACAAGCCACACCGAGTAGACCGCCGGCTCGAGATCCGCGATCGCCAGGGCGACTGCCGAGGTCGGATCGATCGGCTCACCCGTCCGCTGCACCGCGCGGCCGCTCCCCATCGCGCAAGTCTCTCATCGCGCTAATGGGAATGCAACGGAGGAGCCGCCTACCGTCCCTCAGCTCCGCGTGTTGAAATTGCCTGATCCCCGCGCCTGCACTCGGTTAGCTCGCCACCTGAGCCACCAGCCTGCGCTTCGCGGCGCGCACCTCCTCGGTGAGCACGTCGACGTCGTAGACGCCGTAGTGACGCCGACCGTTGATGAAGAAGGTGGGCGTTCCCGACACACCGCTTTCATCGGCGCTCGCCACGTCCGCCAGCACGCGACCCGCGTGCGTGTGCGAGCGCAGATCCTCCGCGAAGCGCTCCATGTCCAGCCCAAGCTCCTCGGCCTGCTGGTAGAGCGCGTTCGGCAACAGCTCGTCCTGGTGGGCGAGCAACGCGTCGTGCATCTCCCAGAAGCGTCCCTGCGCGGCTGCCGCCTCAGAAGCTTCAGCCGCAAGCTGCGCGCGGGGATGCACGTCGTTGAGCGGCAGGTGGCGCCATGCGTAGCGGACATCGCTCCCCAGCGACAGCAGCAGATCGCGGATGATCTGCTCGGCCTGGCCGCAGTAGGGGCACTCGAAGTCGCCGTACTCGAGCAATGTCACGCGCGCGTCGTGGGGCCCGCGGATGTGGTCGCGCTCCGGGTCGACTTCCTCGGCGAGGTCCGGTATGTCGATGGCCGTGCGGCCGATCTGGCGCGCACGCACAGCGCTCGGCAGCAACCTGATCACCCTGATCACAACCCAGCCGAGCAGCGGCGCGAGCAGCACCGTCGCAAGCGCTCCGAGCTTGGCCTCGCTCAGCTGCTCGCCCCCGAAGGCGAGGCTCGCGATCAGCAGCGAGACCGTGAAGCCGATGCCCGCGCATGCGCCGCCCGCCGCGAGCACCGGCCCGCTCACGAGCGGACGCGGGCCGTGCAGTGCGGGACGCGAGGCCAGCCAGGATCCGGCCACGATGCCGACGGGCTTGCCGAGCACGTAGGCGAGCACGATGCCGATCGTTATCGGCGAGCGGATCGCCGCGTCGAGCAGCGTGCCCGTGATGTGCAGGCCGGCGTTGGAGAGCGCGAACAGCGGCAGCACGGCGTAGCTGACCCACGGGTGCAGGTCGTACTGCATGCGCTCGTTTGCCGAGATCGCCGAGAGCAGGCCCTGCTGCGCTGAGCGTGCGAGCTCCGGTGTGGGCTGCTCACGGAAGGAGCGCGTCAGCGCCGTGGCGCGCTCGAGCACGCCGCGCTCGGGCGGATAGGCGCTCGTGACGAGGCCTACCGCCAGCCCGGAGATCACCGGGTCGACCCCCGACTTGAACATCGCCACCCACAGGCCGAGTGCCACCGCCACCGATACCGCGCTGCGCGCGATCGGCAGGTAGCGCAGGCCGATCAGCACCACGAATAGCGCCACGGCGATCGCCAGCGCGAGCATCGAGACGTGTGTGGTGTAGACCGTCGCGATCACGACGAGCGCGGTGAGGTCGTCCACGACCGCGAGCGTGAGCAGGAACACGCGTATGCGCGTCGCCGCGCGCGGCGTCAGGAGCGCGAGCGCGCCGAGCGCGAACGCGGTGTCCGTCGACATCGCCGCGCCCCAGCCGTGTGCGCCCACGCGCCCGGCGTTGAAGGCGAGATAGATCGCCACCGGCAGCGCGATCCCGCCCGCCGCCGCCAAGACCGGGATCGCGATCCGGCGCCGTTCGCGCAGCTCACCGAGATCGAGCTCGCGCTTTGCCTCGAGGCCCACGACCAGGAAGAACAGCGTCATCAGCCCCTCGTTGATCCAGTGACGCAGGTCGGTTTCGATTCCTGCGCTGCCGAGATGGATCCCGAGCTGCGTGCTCCATAGCGACTCGTAGGAGTGCGGCGCCGCGTTCGCCCATGCGAGCGCGAGCACCGTCGCTGCGAGCATCACGAGCGCACCGCCCGTCTCGGTGCTCAGGAAGTCGCGGACCGGAGCCGCGACGCTGCGACCCCACGCCGTGCTTTCGGCGATCGCCGCGGGACCGGAGCGAGCATTCATCGGTATCCCAATTATCCCATGCGGCCGGCGCTGCAGCCCATCGCACGCGCGGAGCCGCTGCCCGCGGGCGCCCACGCGCCGAGCGGCCTAACTGGCTCAGGGGCGCGGCGCGTTCTCGGCGGAGCTCTCGAAGCGGTCGCCCTCGCGCCAGACCACCTCGATTTGTGACTCGCGCAACAGCTCGACCAGGTCGAGCCGCGGCGAGGAGGGCAGCAGCACCGCCAGGTGCGGCCGGGGCGTCAGGAAGCGGCTGTAGTCGAGCAGCTGTCCGATCGCCATCCGGATCGCGCCTCGCTCGACCGTTCCCTTGGCCTCATAGAGCGTGCCGCTCGTTCGGTCGATCAGGTCTGAAAACAGGGGCTTTGCCTCGCCCTGCGGGAGGATCTTCAGACGGCTGACCTCGTGGCCTTTGGCCAGCAGATGATCGCGAAAGGCGAGCACCAGCTTTTGCTCGCGCCGCTCAGCCTCGTGGGGCTCGTGGCTCGGGGAAACAAACGACAGCTCCGTCCACTGCTCCTCGATCGGCACGTCCTCAACGCCTGGTGTGGCGACACGGTCCAACGGCGAGGAGCCCGGCTTGGGTGTCGTGTTGAGCGGCTTCATACGGAAGACGATCACGCTCCTGATCGGCCCATTTTTCGTTTCAGGCGCGTCGGTTGTGTACCACGGCCGATCCTCTGCGAGCTCGAACTCGCCCTCATAGACGACGCGGCCGCGCGCGCCGAGGAACAGCCTCAGCGTCCGTCCGGCAGCAGCGTGATTGAGAATCGCCGCGTTGCCCGACTTCATCTCCTGGTCGCCGCGCTGCCCTTCACCGGTGTGGTGAAAGCATCCATCGCTGCGCCAGCCATCGAAGTAGCCGTGCGGCTCCCCTGCCGCGGGATCGGAGAAGATGAGCACGTTGGGCGAGCTGCGCGACGGACCGATCCCACCCTGCGTGCGCCCGCCGTAGCGCGCCTGCAGGATCTTGCGCTCGACCGCGTCGCCAGGCTGTAGCGCCCATATCGCGGGGTCTCCGTAGCTTTGCTGGACAGCGTCGTAGTGCGCCATGCTCGCCATCTTCTACGCTCGCCCGGACGCAGCAAGCTACTAGTTCTGCAGATGCGAATCAGTTTGCACTATGGTTTATTGATATGGGGCTGCTTCAGACCTATCTCGCGGAACGCGGGCGGGCGCAGGGGCATCCTTTGGAACAGGCCCCGCTGTCTTCTCGGCCCACCCAGCGGGGCAGCGGCTCCGGCGTTACAGGCGCTGCCGTGGAGCATCCGCTCGAACAGCGCCGCCTCACTCCCGCCGAGCGCTGAGCACCCCCCTGGAGCGCTCCCGCTGACCGTGTGGTTACAGCCAGCCGCGATCGGCGGCGATCAATACCGCCTGGGCGCGGTCGACCGCGCCCAGCTTGCCATAGACGTTGTGCAGGTGGGTGCGCACCGTGCTCGTCGATAGCCCCAGCTCGCAGGCGATCTGCTTGTAGACGCTGCCCTTTGCGAGCAGCCGCAACACGCCTGCCTCGCGGTCTGAGAGCGGACAGGGTTCGACCTGTCGCTTGCGTTGACTGCTCGCCCCGGGCAGCTCGCAGATCACGCGCCTGAGCGCTGCCGGCTCCAGTCCGACGGCCTGCGCACAGCTCAGCATCGCCTTCAACGAGACGTGCTCGTCGCGCTCGTAGTGCGCGAGCATGTCAGCGAGTCGCAGGATCGCCGCGTCGCCTTCGGCCTGCGCGTTGTGGTGACGCTCGATCGGCGTCGCGATCGAGTCGGGTAGGCCCCAGCGCCTGATCAGCACGCCGCCGATCAGCGCGTGGTCGACGCCCAGCTCGCGCCGCTCGCTGTGGATGCGCTCCTCGGCCGTGCGCGCGCCGCGGTGCACATTCGCGGGATAGCCCGGGTAGACGAGGATCAGCACGAGCTTGCCGATGTCGTGCAGCAGGCTCGCGAGCATCAGCCGCTCGCGGCCGCGATGGTTCAGCTCGGTCGCGATGCGCTCGGTGGCGCGCTGGGTCGCGAGCGCGTGCAGCCGGAAGCGTGCCGGTGCCGCGTCCCAGCCCTCGGCGCCCGTCAAGAGATCGAACGTCGGCAGTGCCTCGGTGAGCGCGAGCAAGCGCTCTCTGCCCAGCACCTCAAATGCCTCAAGCGCCCTGTCGATGCGCCCGGGCCCCGCGTGCTCCCGATTGGCGAGGCGCAGCACGGAGACCGTGAGCGCCACATCGGACTCGATCGCCGCCGCGACCTCCGCGGGAGCGAGGTGGTTGGCGCAGATCGCAGCGCACAACCGCTCACGCGCCTCGGCGAGCGCGGGAAAGACTTCAAGCGCGGCGAAGGCGCTCGTCAGACGACTGCCGGTAGGTTCATTGCGGTGGCAGTCGTGGGGTGCGGGCGCGACGACGCGCACGCCGGCGAGCTGCCGTGAGCTGCTCCTTTGGCTGCGTATCGTGCGCTCCTTCTGCATCGCTACAGAGGCAGTTGCCTGCATTGGTTCACGACTCCGTTCTGAGCTCATCGAGGGTATGTGCCCTCTCATCGGCCCCTTCGGCCGGCGCGCGCTCCGCAGTTTCTCGCGCCGCCGATGCGGTCTTCCCCGCCGCTCTCTCAGCGCGGGGGCGCGGCCGCGCGGATCGTGACGCCAACCCGTGCGGTGTGCAGGGCGCCAAGCGAATCGTGCGCCGCAATCGTCGCGCGGGCATGCAGCAGATGCGCGTCCGTTAGCAACCTGAGAGCGCGCGCGGAGAGGTGCGCCTGGAAGGTCGCGTGCGCACCCCCCGCAAGCGAGAAGTTGCCCTTGGCGAGCGTCAGCAGGATGCCCTCGCGTACGCGCCGCCCGGTGCCCCTCAGCACCGCGACGCGGGCCTGCAAGATGACTTGCCCAGCACACCGGCTCTCCCCCACGGGACAGCTCAACGTGAATTTCACGACCCCCCGCCTGCTCGCCACGAGCGTCGCTCGCAGGAGCCGCACGTCCGGTAGGAGCCGCGTAACGATCGGGGTGTCCAGGACTTGCAGCGTCGCGCCGGCGAGCGCGCTCGGCGCCAGCAGCGACGCCAGGGTCGTGAACGTGACATCTTCGCCGTAGGCGGTCGCGGTCGCGTTCCTCGCGACGATCCGGAAGTGGTAGCTCGTGCCGGGCACGAGACCCGTGATCGGGGCGCTCAGCCGCAGCGGCGCGCCGTCGGCGGGGGGCATCGGCACGCACGGCGCACTCGCGCCGTAGCTGCTCGTGTTGCCGTACTCGAAGTGGCAATCCTCGAGCGCCTCGCCGCCCGTGCTCACCGTCGCATTGAGGGTCGCGGCGGTCTGCGCGACCGCGCTCGCCGCGGCGGTGCTCGCCAGCGGTGGGCGCGCTTCGACCCCGGTGCCCGCTTGCACCCCTGTCCCCGTGAAGATCACGTTGTGCGGTCCTGTTGTGTCTTCGCCGTTGATCCCCCACTCGTCGCTCGTTGCACCGGGCGCCGTCGGTGCGAAGGTGACCGCCTCCGTCACGCTCGCTCCCGGTTCGATCCTCGTGCCCTCCGGCAGGCTCGTCGTGGCGTAGAACGCGCCCCCGGTGGGCGGCTTTGACCTTGTGATCGGGACCGCCGTTTCGCCGGTGTTCTTGATCGTGAAGGAGCGCGTCGCGCTCGCACCGAGCGCCACGGGGCCGTAGTCGTTGCTTTCGCTTTCGATCTGTAGCTTCCCGGCTTCGCCCGCACTGCCTGACAGGCCGACCGTGCTCGAGCCACCTGTCGTGTCGAGGCCGACTTCGCCGCTGAAGGTGCCCTTGCTCTTCGGTTCGAAGCTGACCGTCACCGTGACCGCCGCGCCGGGCGCGATCGTCGAGCCGACCGCGGGCGCACCGGTCGCGCTGAACGGCGGCGCGGGCATCCGCACCGCTTCGACCTTCAAGGGCTGCCCGCCGACGTTGCGGAACGTCACGCTGCCCGAGAGGTGCCCGCCGATCGTCGTGCCGCCGAAGGTGACCAGTGTCGGCGTCGCTTCGAGCAGCGCGGCCGCGGCCTGCCCGGTCCCGGAGAGCTCAAAGGTTGCGGTCTTGCCAGTACTCGTCTTGGCTGTGAGCGTCGCCGCGATCGGACCCGTGCCCGTCGGCGTGAAGGTGATCGGCACCGAGACCGTCTGATTCGCCGCGAGCGTCGCCGGCAATGCGGGCGTCACCGCGCCGATGCTGAACTGCGCGGAGCTCGATTCCAGACTCGAGAGCGTGAGCGCTTCGCTGGCCGTGAGCGTCACCGTCTTCTGCGCGGATTCACCGACCGTGACCGTCGCGAAGTCGCTCGCGGGACCCGTCAGCACCGGCGTGACAGGCGATCCAAAGCCGAGCACGTGCCCATCGCGCGTGCCGACGTAGAGACGCCCTTCGCCCACTCCTGGCGTGGCGAACTTCGCCGAGGTGCCGACCGGGGCGCTCCAGCGCAGCACCGGGTGACCGTTTACGGGTAGCGGGTCATACGCACGTAGCTGCGCGCCGCTGCCGCTTCCGTTCGGCGCCCACACCGTCCACACCAGCGCCGAGCCGGACGTCGTTCCGTCCGAGGTGATCACGGGCGCGCTCGAGGAGAATCCAAACGCATCGGTGGAGGTGCCTTGCAGCGACAATGTCGGCGAGCCTGTGCCGGAGAGCCCGTACTGATAGACACGCAGATTCCCGGAGGACCCCGAGGCGCTCGTGCCGCCCGAGGCGGTCGGGATGTAGACCCAGCCGCCGTCGCCGGGCCATACGCCGGGCCGAGACCAGACGCCTCCATAGGGGCCGATCCGCTGGACCACGTCATCGCCGCCCGCGGGACCCTGTCCGATGCCGCCGAGGTTGTCGCGGTTCAGCAGGTAGACGTAGCCCTGCTTGCCGACCGCCACCGCAAGGTTCGGGATTTCGGGCGTGCCGAAGTAGGCGCTGGGTAGCCCCGTGACGCCGCCCGAGGCGAAGTCCGCGTCCCAGCCGTCGAGCGAAGTCGCATCGAACGGCGCGAAGAAATCGGTCGCCTTGAGGCTTCCATCGCCCTGGACGGTGAGCCGCACGACGGACTCGCCGAGGTTCGAGGGCGGCGATTTCCCGGCCACCGGGACGCTTGGCGCGCCGCCGTTGCCGGTACTCAGGAGGATCGTGCCGCTGCCGTCGGAGGTGAGCCCCGCGCCGGACTGCCAGATGCCCGCGCCGCTGCCGCTGGCGACGGAGACCCAGCGTGCTGTGACGGCGCCCCCGGTCGAGACCCCGAAGACCCAGCCCTGCCACGGCGGGATATCGCAGTCAGAGCCAAAGGCCGCGTAGACGACACCGTTCATCAGCAAGAGGCCCGGGCGCTGCAGCTGGGTCGTGGGATGAAAGCTCTGTCCGGGCGCGTTCTGAGCGCTGCCTTCGAGCGCGACCGGAAAGCCGGGCCGCTCCGCACCGTCGGCAAGATCGATCGCGTCCATGTACCAGCGCGCCGGGCCCGAGCTACCCGACACGTAGGTCTTGTGGGTGAGGTATGCCGTGTTCGTGGCCGGGTCGATCACGGGCGTCGCGGTTACACCGATCGTCGGCACGAGGTCACCGCAGCCGATGTCGGAGGCATTCCATGCCGTGCCGAGGTTCACGGGGTTGGGCCACTTCAGCGCACCTGAGGCGGGGTCCAGTCCATAGAGGAGGTTGTTCTCCGTGGCCACCAGCAGCGTGCCGTTCGCGAGCAGCGGCTGTGCATAGACCTGGCCGTTGACAGTCGCGGACCACAACTGACCGAAGCTGCCGCCGCTCACCAGCTGGGGCGTCAGCGATGGCTCATCGGGGTACCAGCCCGTGCGCAGGTCATCGCCGGAGTTGGTGATGCCCGAGCCAAACGCCTCGCCCGCGAGCACAGCGCAGAGCAGCGCGAGCGCCACCGATATTGCACAGATCAGGCGCATCACGCCCTCCATGGCGTTTTGCTCGTCGCACCCCTCAGTCCCTTGATCGCGGAAGGATAGCCCGACTGGTTCCAATATGGAAGCGGTGAGAGACGGTCGCCACACGCGCGCTTGGCGATGAGTGAGGGTTTGGGCTTCGCGCCTTGAGCGCGCCGCTCTATCCTGCTGCGATGGGCAAGATCTTCGACGGCATCGATGAGCATCTGCGTGGCTGGATCGCAGCTCAGCCGCTGTTTTTCGTGGCGAGCGCGCCGCTCGCGGCCGACGGGCACGTAAACGTCTCGCCGAAGGGTCCGATGGGGACGCTCGCGATCCTCGACGAGCACACCGTGGCCTATCTCGACATGATCGGAAGCGGTGCGGAGACGGTCGCGCACGTGCGCGAGAACGGGCGCCTCGTGCTGATGCTCTGCGCGTTCAGCGGGCCGCCGCGGATCGTGCGCCTGCACGGCCGCGGGGAGATCGTGATGGCCGCCGATGAGCGCTTCGACGCGCTCGCCGCGCGCTGCGCCTTCGCGGACCCCGGCGTCGCCGACGCGCGTCGCGCGATCGTCGTGCTGAACGTGAGCCGTGTCGCTGACTCCTGCGGATACGGCGTGCCGCTGATGAGCTTTGAGGGGCTGCGCCCCCACGCCGATGCGTGGGCGGAGAAGAAGCTACGCGTCGGCGGCCCCGAGGCACTCCTCGACTACCAGCGCGAGAAGAACTCGCGCAGCCTCGACGATCTGCCCGCGGTCGAGCTTCCGAGCCCGAACGGCGCCTAACGCGCGCGTCGCCGTAGCCGCGCTGTCACACACTCGATCCGTTTACTCGCCGTGGAGCATCGAAGGACGGCGCCCCGCGAGGACCGGCAGCGCAAACTTGATGGGCCGCCCTGCGGCCCTTGAGGCGCGCAGCGGGTGGCGCGGCCGCGAAGCTCTTGCCTGCTCCACCGCCGCGCCACCTGGGCGTGCCTGCGCTACTTCGTGATCTTGATGATGCGCTCCATGCCGAGCATCGAGTGGTCGCGACCGTCCTGGGTCTGCATGAAGCAGACCTGCACGTACCAGCCCGGCTTGGCCGAGATCGTCAGCTGCTGGTAGGCGCCGCTTGAGACCGGACCGGTGAAGGAGACCGGCGGCCCCGCGATGAGCTTCTGGGCGCGCTTCTGCTTACCCGCCAGGAGCGCCGCGACGAGCTTCCTTGCGGCCTTGTGGCTCTTCGTCGGGAATGCAAGATCCATGTGCACGAGGAAGCCTTCGTTTTCGAAGCCGACCAGCTCGCCGTCGTGCAGCGTGCTCGGCCCCTTGAACCCGAAGTCGATCGAGCGTACCTTGGCCTGCGCTGCGGGCAGTACCGCGGGTGTCGCCGCAGGTGTCACGGTGAAGCTCGCGTTTGCCTTCGGCGGCCCTTCACCCTCCGCCGAGAGAGCGAGGTAGTGACCCGGCTCGAGCGTCGTCTGCGCTTCGCCTGGCTGCCCCGAACCGACTTCGGTATCGAACACGATCGCACCGTACTTGTTCGCCGTGTTGGGGTCGGCACTCGCCTTGGTGGCGAGAAACGCGAGGACTTCAGAGGCGCTCACGCCCGGCTTCAGCTCAAACAGGATGACGGCCGCTTCCTTGACGCCCGTCGCGGTCGCGACGACGTTGACCGCACCCGACTGCGGTGTGCCGCCAACGCTGATCGCAGAGGGCGTGACGGTGAGCGAAAGCGTGGGGAGCGTTGCCCCCTGCGCCGCTGCTGCGCCGCTCCCGGCGAGGAGGCTGCCCGCGATCGTTGCGAGCATGGCGAGGCGTCGTGGCGCCAGACGGTTCCAGCTATAAGGCATACGGTTCGGTCCTTTCGATAATCGGCTTTAGGATTTCATTATCTCCAAGACAGCCTGAACACGCGGGAAGGCCCCGTGTTGCGGGGCCTTCCCGGTTCGTCCTTTCAACTACGGCGAAGCCCGACCGTGTGACTACACGCCCTTGATTTCAAGCAAGGGCTGGTAGCCGAGCCAGCAGCCGACGTCCGGCCGCAGCGATCCGGTGCCGAGCAGGCCACCGTCACAGTAAGCGCCGCCCCAGGTGGAGCTGAGGTAGGCGTCGGCCGGAGCGGGGTCGCTGCCGACCGTCGGCGTCGCGGTTGCCGTTTCCGGTTCGCTCAGGCCGACGTTCAGCGAGTCATATGGGCAACCCGCGCTCGTCGAGTTACACGGCTGCGGGCGCTGCGGCACCGCGCCGTGGTCGCTCGTGTTGTAGGCGACCGTGACGATCACCTGTGCCGGCAGGCTGACTTTGCCGAGTTTGACTGAGACCTTCGCGAACTTCCCGTGGAAGCACGCTTTGCTGTACATGTCATACCAAGCACCCGCGCTTTCGCCCGTGCACTTTTTGTTGTTCTGCGAAGGGCGAAAGGGGATCCGCACCGTCTGCGTCACGCTCTTGATCAGCGAGCCGATCGTGTTCGCGGGACCGACGTTGTAGAGGTTCACCGTCAGCGGCCATTCGAACTTCGCGCCTTTGGCGGTAACGCATTCGACCGGACCCGTGGAGCTGCCCGTTTCACACGCCCAGCTGCTCATCCCGATCAGAATGCTCTGCGCAGTGCGCGGGCCGCCCGCGAGTTCGACCTCGCCGCCGAACTCGGACGTCGAGGTGGCCTCGAATGCCATCGAGACGACGTTGCCCGGTTTTGGTTTGCCCGGCTGGTTGCTGTAGAGCGTTTCGCTCGCGCTCGCCGCGCCGGCCGACATCGCCAGCATCGCTGCCGCGCCGCAGCCGGCCGCGGCCAGCCTGAGCGCTCGCGCTGGAATCCTTCCAGTCATAAGTTGCCTCCATTAGTCGTCGAAGCCCGCACCCTCACGGGCGCGAGCGCCTGAACTCCCTCGCGGATACTGCTCAGGCCGACGGGGCGACCGACGTCGCGACCCTCCGCATCTCCCCCTCACAGCGATCCTCGGCGCGGAGGCTAGCCGCAATCCACACAACTGTCAATAAGAAATACTCTCGTGTTCAGGACTTGACGCACGCCGCTCACGGCGCCCGCGCTCGGGCAGCTCAGGCCCGTTCGGCGGCGCTCAAGGCCGCTGTCAGCGTGTGCTCGCTCTGCGGGCCACGCAGGAGCGTGCGAATGCGGCCCTTGCCGTCGAGCACGAACGTCGTCGGCAGCCCGGTCATGCCGTAGCTGTTGCCGACCGTGCCTTCGGAGTCGCGCAGGTTCGGAAAGGTCCAGGCGTAGTGATGGATGAAAGCGCGCGCGCCGGAGAGCGCGATCGCTCCAGTCGACGCCGACCACACGTCCGCGGCCCGCGGGGCTCGCCGCGAAGCGCTCGATCGCCGGCGCCTCGCGCACGCAGGGCTCGCACCAGCTGGCCCAGAAGATCACAAGCGAGGAGCGACCGCCGGCTCCAGCGAGCAGGCTCGGCAAAGCGGTCGGCGGACCGGCGAGATGTTCGCTCGGCAGCGCCGGGGCCGGGCGACCGCTGCGGGTACAGTGGCTGGCGGCCAGTCCGAAGACCGCGAGCAGCACGAGCGCAACGATCGCGGCGAGCGTGGCGCCGAGCAGTCGCAGCCGCCGCGTCACCGGCTCCTCCTAGCGTGCGGCCAGCAGCGGGCACGTCGTGGGCGATGTCGCTGGGGTGAAAGCTCGCGGCGTAGATCGTCAGCCGCTGGCCCGAGCCGGTGATGCCGTAGATCAGGCCCGAGTGGTTGACGAATTCGGGCTGCTTGGCGTCGCGTTCTGAGCCCACGCCCCACGCCTTCCAGACCGCGCCCAGTTCGCGCGCCGAGCCGACCAGGTACTGCATACGACCGGTCATCTCGTGCTTTGCGAGGAACGATGCGATCGCCTTCTTGGTGTCCCCGCGCGGGTCGACGGAGACGGCGATGATCTGCGCTTTGGCGCGCCTTGGCCGCGCCCATCAGGTTCTGCGCGACGCGCAGGTTCGAGGTGATCAGCGGACAGACGTCCGGGCAGTGCGTGTAGAGGAACGTCACGAGCACCGCCTTGCCCCGGTAGGAGGCGATGTTCACCGGCTGGCCGAGGTAGTTGCGAAGCGCCAGCGGCGGGGCGGCTTGACCGGCGTGAGCGTCCCGGCGGCGTCGAAGTCGGTTCTCCCGCTTGGCGCGGCACTTGGTTCTTGGTCGGTTACCCGATGAGCCACCGACGCTCAGCAGCGCGACCCCACCGGCGACGAGCACCAGGGCGAGCAGTGCGAGCAACAGTCGCGGATCGATTCCCTGCTTGCGCATGCGCCACCGAACTTACCAGCGCGGGCGCACGCGCGTCCCCGCTTGCGTCGGCAACAAACCTTGCAGTCCTTCCCCTGTAATGCATCTTGCAAGGAAATCTGTTAGCTTGCCGCCCGTTCGTGCCGAGTCCTTGACCCCACGGGGTCGAGGAGCGGGGGACCCAATGCAGTCGAGAGACTGCGGGGGCGAATCGCCACCATCGTGTGGCGTAGCGTAGACGCTTACGCGAGCCCGACAGCTAACCCCGTAGGCGCCATGCAATGGAATGGAGAAAGGACGCCCTCGCATGTCGGGATCCCCACGTGATCTTGCAGTTGACGACCACTGGCAGCGCTTCGCTTGAACGCTCGCGTGCCCGCCGCAGCAACGCCGCAGCACGGACGTGCGCCGCAGGAGCCCGGCCGTCCCGCCCTGCGCCCGTCGCTGCTGCTCGACTCCAGCAGCGCCGCGCGTGCGCTGCGCGACCTCGCCGACGAGGAGCCATGGCAGCTCTCGCTGGGGCGCTCGCGCGCTCGCCGCCGCGCCGCCGAGCTGCACTTCGTGCCCGCCAGCTCGCGCGCCAAGCGCGTCTCACTCGGCGCACTCGCGGCGTTCACCGTGGGCCCGACCGCGAGCCTCGCAAGCGGACAGGGGACGCTCGACACGACCCCCAACCCCGAACCGGCGACGACGACCGAACACGCGATCGTGCTCACCAGCGGCGCCGAAGGCCGTCAGGTGCAGTTGCTCCAGCAGGCGCTCGGGCATCTCCGTCGACGGCATGTTCGGGCCTGAAACCGAAGAAGCGGTCAAGCGCTTCCAGGCGAGCAAGGGCCTCAGCGTCGACGGCATCGCCGGTCCCGCGACGTTCGCCGCGCTGCGCGGCGAAGGCGGCGCGACGCAGCTTCGCCACGAGCGTTCACGGCGAAGCAGGCCGCCGAGCGTCTCGGGCGAAAGCACGAGCTCCGAAGCGCGGCGAATCGGACGCGGTCTCAGCGCCTGCAGAGCGCGCTGCGCCTCTCCGTCGACGGGCAGTTCGGCCCGCAGACCGAGGCAGCCGTGCGCCGCCTGCAGGCCCGCCACGGGCTCACCGTCGACGGCGTCGTCGGCCCGGCGACCTGGAGCGTGCTCGGCGTCCACGCCCAGGAAACGCTGACGCCACCCGCCTCCGCGCTGCCGCACGTCCACCATCACCACGCGCAGGCGACGACGGCCGCGGTGAGCGACGAATCCGAAGGCGGCGAAGAAGCCTCGCGGCAGCGCCGTCGCACGCCTGCAGAAAGCGCTGAAGCTGACCCCCGACGGTGAATTCGGCCCCGCCACCGAGGCCGCGGTCCGCCGCCTGCAGGCCCGCCACGGGCTCACGCCCGACGGCGTCGTCGGTCCCGCGACCTGGAGCGTGCTCGGCATCAAAACCGAGGGCACGCTGACGCCGCCCGCCTCCGCGCGCGTCTCCGTCAGCGAAAGCTCGACAGCTCGGCCGGCGAAGCCTCGAGCGTCGTCGCACGGGTGATCGCGGCGGGCGATGAAATCGCCACCACGCCCCTACGTCTGGGGCGGCGGTCACGGCTCCTTCCAGTCGGCCGGCTATGACTGCTCGGGCTCGGTCTCCTACGCGCTGCACGGCGGCGGCCTGCTCAGCTCGCCCGAGGACTCGAGCGCACTGGAGTCATACGGCGAACCCGGCCCCGGTCGCGAGATCACGATCTACGCGAACTCCGAACACGCCTTCATGGTCGTGGACGGCAAACGCTTCGACACCGTCGCGCTCGCCGAGACCGGCACGCGCTGGTCGAGCAGCATGACCTCGACGGCCGGCTACGTCGCGCGTCACCCCGCGGGGATGTAGCAAGCAAGAACGTCTCAGGCTTTTCGACGCTGCACATGTGCAGCGTCGCCGGTGGGCGCATGCGCCCACCGGGGCAGGGCCGCATGCGGCCCTGCCTACATCATCAAACTCGCCTGCGCGCCGCGCCGTGCCCGGGCGAGCGAAGCATCCCAAGCGCGGCCTAGCTTGTAGCGCTCCCACCCGCCGAGGAGCCCTACAGATCATGCTCGCGCGTACGCACGCCTTCACGATCGACGGACTCCAGGCCCGCCACGTATGCGTCGAGGTCGACGTGCGCAGGGGCCTGCCCGCGTTCGCGATCGTCGGTCTCGCCGACGCCGCGGTGCGTGAGGCGCGCGAGCGCATCGCGGCGGCGATCCGCAACGCCGGCTTCGAGTTTCCCGCGCAGCGCATCACGGCGAACCTGGCGCCGGGCGAGCTGCCCAAGGCGGGCTGCGGGCTCGATCTCGCGCTCGCCTGCGCGGTCCTCGCCGCCAGCCGGACAGATCTCGACCGCGCGCCTGGACAGCGCGGCGCTGCTCGGCGAGCTCGCACTCGACGGCTCGCTGCGACCCTCGCACGGCACGCTCGCGATCGCCGAGGCCACCCGCCATGCGGGCCTCTCGATGCTCGTCGTGGCGCCCGCGCGCGCCGCCGAGGCCATGCTGGTCGACGGACTTGAGGTCGCCGCGGTCGAGCATCTGACGAGCGCCGTGCGGGTGCTCGCAGGCGGCGAGCCGGACGTCAGGCCACCCCGTCCTTGCGGCGCCCCGGCACGCGACGGTGTGGCCGTCTGCGAGCCCGACCTCGCCGACGTGCGCGGCCAGGATCGCGCGGTCAAGGCGCTGCTCGTCGCTGCCGCGGGCGGGCACCACTGCCTGCTGAGCGGGTCCTCCCGGGACGGGCAAGACGATGCTCGCCCAGCGCCTGCCGGGGATCCTCCCGCCGCTCAGCCGCGCGGAGGCGATCGAGGCGACCCGGATTCGCAGCCTCGCCGGGCTGCCGGTCGGAGGGCTCGCGCGGGGGCGTCCCTTCCGCGCACCGCATCACTCGGTGACGGTCGCGGGGCTGATCGGCGGCGCGCGAGCGGGTCGGGTCGGGGAGATCGCGCTGGCCCACCACGGCGTCCTGTTCCTCGATGAGCTCTCGGAGTTCGCCCGCCCGACGCTCGAGGCGCTGCGCCAGCCGCTCGAGGAAGGTCGCGTAACGATCGCGCGGGCACGCCACTCGACCGTGTATCCCGCGCGCTTCATGCTGATCGCGGCAACGAACCCGTGCCCCTGCGGCTACGCCGACGACGGGGATCGGTGCATCTGTAGCGAGGCCGACCTCGCGCGCCACCGCCGACGCTTGAGCGGGCCGCTGCTCGACCGCATCGACCTGACCGTCACACTGCGACGCCCGGGCGAGCGGGAGCGCACCCAGCGATCGCCGATCGATTCAGCGCGGGCGCGGGCTCGCGTCGAGGCGGCGCGCGAGCGCCAGCTGCGGCGCCTCGCACCTCACGGGCTGAGCGTGAACGCCGAAATGGATGGTCGTCTGCTGCGTGAGCACGCGCGTCTCGACAGCGGCGCTGAGGCGCTGCTGCGCGGTGCCCGCGAGGCTGCGCAGCTCAGCATGCGGGGCGAGCAGCGCATGCTGCGCGTGGCGCGGACGATCGCGGACCTCGGCAGGCGCGATCGAGTCGGGACGCGGGAGCTCGGCGGCGCGCTCGCGTTGCGTGCGGAGGTTGGCCCCGCGCGCAGCCGCGCCGCATGAGCACCCCTGTTTGGCGCCCGGGCCGGGAAGAAATGCTCGTTGCCGGCGTCTAATGGTTTGGAAGGCGCAGTTGGGCGTTGGAGCTGACACAACACAGGAGGCCGAGATGAAATGGATGCATAGGGCCCTCGCCGCAGTAGCCGGAGTAGCGGTACTGGGGCTTAGCGTGACGGGGATTGCCCTCGCCGGACAGCCCGGCGTGTCAGCCGGCAACGAATGTCGGGTTACTCCCGGAGCACTCTCGACACCGGGCAAGTCGATCTCTGCCGCTGGTTCACCGTTCAATCCCAACGGCCAGGCGGGGAAGGTGTATGCCGGCAACCCGGAAACCGCATCGTTGGAACACGCGGGCAGCGAACATGCTGTTTCGCAGTACGACATCGCCTGCGTTCAGGTCTCCAAGTAGCGGCCCTGTCATCGGGCTGGAGTCTCGGTGGGCGGTTCCACTCGGCCGCCCGCTACACACCAGTCTCCAATTGCACGAGACGTCCCTCCTTAGCAGCAACCGCTGCCAGACCTCCGTCGAGCGTGACCAACTCGATATCCAGCCGACGAGCGAGGGCCAGATACGCGGCGTCATACGCGGTCAGCGTGTCGCGCAGCTCCCATATCTCGGCGGCGAACTCGATCACGGGATAGGCGAGCGTTCGCAGATCACGTAGAGCAGCCAGCGCCTCTGCAGCCCGCAGCTCGGTGAGTTCGCCTCGAATCCCGTAGCGCCGCAGCGCCGAGAGCGCCTCGAGGTTGAAGTGCTCGGGCACGTGCAACTCGGAGTGCTCCGCGAGTGCCGCGCGCACCTCGCCGGCGCGTGGCATCGCGAAGAGCACCTCCACCATCGCGCTCGCGTCGGCAACGATCACGCAGCAGTGCGCCCGCGCTCGGCAGCAATCACGGCTGCAGGCGGCTCACTTGTCTCAACCGGCGCCCACCCTTCGCTGCGCGCAAGCCACTCCCGCATCGTCGGTCGCACAGCCAAGGCCTGAAGCTCCGCGAGCAGATAGTCGGAGAGCGTCATACCCGTCTGAGCTGCCCTGACCTTCAGCTCACGATGCAGCGCGTCAGGCACGTTGCGAATCTGGATCATCGAAGACATGCTGATCGCATGTCGACATCGGAGGCGACTAGGATTACCTAGCACCCCCCATCCCCGCAGCTGCGGGGGTTTCGTATGAAGCGGATGAAGGGATTCGAACCCTCGACCTTCGCCATGGCAAGGCGACGCTCTAGCCAGCTGAGCTACATCCGCAAGGTCCGTGCATTCTAGCCCCCGCCACCCGGGCGCGTCCAGGCGCGGTCGGAGTCGTTCAGGCCGGACGCCGGGCGCGCACCTGATAGACGGCCGTCAGCCCAGTCGCAAAGCCGTGCCCGGCGGCGCGCAGATACAGCCTCCACACGCGCAGACGCTCGATCCCTGCGAGCTGCTCGGCCTCCTCGAGATGCTCGTCGAGGCGCTCGGCCCAGTGGCGTAGCGTGACCGCGTAGTCCTCGCGAAAGCCCTCGACGTGCTCGCTGTGGAAGCCCGCGCGCTCGAGCGCGAGCTGGACGCGCGACAGCGGCAGCGGCTCGCCGTCGGGGAAGACGTAGCGCGTTGAGAACAGGTCCTCGAGCGGGTCTGCGGCGGGTCGAGCGCGGCGATCGCGTGGTTCAGGAGCGTGCCGCCGGGGCGCAGCAGCGCGAACAGCGTGCGCGCGTAGACGTCGATCTGCTTCTCGCCGACGTGCTCGGCCATGCCGATGCTCGCGATCGCATCGAAGGAGGACGTGCTCGAGGCCGCGGTAGTCGGCGACGCGGATCTCGACCTGATCGGACGAGCCCCGCCGTCGGCGACGCGCTCGCGCGCCAGCTCGGCCTGCGGCTCGGAGAGCGTGATGCCGAGCACGCTCACGCCGTGCTCGCGCGCGGCGTGGATCGCGAAGCTCCCCCAGCCGCAGCCGACGTCGAGCACGCGCATCCCCGGCTCGAGCGTCGAGCTTGCCTGCGATCAGCTCCAGCTTGGCGCGCTGCGCCTCCTCGAGCGTGCTGCGCGCCGCGCGAGAAGATCGCGCAGCTGTAGGTCATCGACTCGTCGAGGAACAGCGCGAAGAACTCGTTGCCGACGTCGTAGTGGTAGCGCACCGCAGCCGCGTCGCGCTCGGCGCTGTGGCAGCTCGCCGCGCAGGATCAGCTCGAGCTCGGGCCTGCGTGGCAGGCCGCCGCGCGCCGCGGCCGCGAGCAGCGCGAGACCGAGACGGGCGCGCTCGGCGACGCTGAGCGGCGGCGGCTCCCAGTCGTCGACGACCAGGAACGCCGCGTCGAGGTCGTCGACCGCGAGCGAGCCGTCGACATAGGCGCGACCGAGCCCGAGCGTGCCCGGTGCGGCGATGAAGTGGGCAAGACCGCGCGGGTGCTGCAGCAGGAACGTGGGCGCGCCGTCCTCGGTCGCCGCGACGCTCGTGCCATCCCAGAAGCGCACGTTGAAGCGGCCGCTGCGGCAGAGCGCGCGCGAGCTCACGGCCGAGAGGTGCACTGAGACGGAGAAACGCGACGGGACTCACCTTGGCAGATGCGCGGCTAACCCTTGAAGGTCGAACGTCCCGCATCACCGAAAGGCTCGTCGCGTGCGCGCACCGCCTCACGGAAACCGGCCTCGGCTGCGTGGCGCTGGAAGGCGTAGCCCTCGGGCGTGTGGCGCGTGATCCCGTCGAACACCGTGCCCAGTACCTGCGTCGCGTGCAGGCCCTGGGCGTAGAGCGTCTGGTTGACGAGCAGCTTCATCATCACCAGCTGGTTGATCGGCATGCGTGCGATCCGCTCGAGCAGGATCTCTGTGCGCTCTACGAGCTCAGACGCCGGCGGCGCCTCGATCGCGAGGCCCCACTCGAGCGCCTCGCTGCCCGACAGCGAGTCGCCCGTGAACAGCAGGCGCTTGGCGCGCTGGACGCCGATCCGATGCGCCCACAGCGCTGTCGTCGGCGAGCCCCACACGCGCGCCGGCGGATAGCCGATCTTGGCCTCCGCGGCGATCACGAGCAGATCCGAGCACAGCGCCATGTCGGTGCCGCCGGCCACGCAGAAGCCGTGCACCATGCACACGACCGGCTTGCCGCAGTGGAACAGGCTCATGAAGCCGCGGACGTTGCGGCTCATCATCGCGTAGTCGATGGTCGGGATCCCACGTCTCGCGCGGATCGTGATTGGCGGCGATCACGGCTGGATCAAGCGGCGATCCGGCGCCGCCTTCCGGCTCACCGACATCCGCCTCCCCCATCCCCTCGGCGCTCTCGACGAGGTCATAGCCGCCACAGAAGCCCGGCCCACTCCCCGACAGTGCGCAGCACATGCACGCGCGGGTCGAGGTCGGCGCGCTCGACGCACGCGACGAGCTCCTCGATGAGCCTGCGCGTGATGCCGTTGCCTCGCTCAGGTCGGTCGAGCGTGATCCGCGCGATGCGCCCGTCGAGCTCGTAGCGCACCACCGGCGTACCTTTCACCCCCATCGCGGGGACTCTAGCCCGTGCCCCGCGCTCACGAGCACACGCACGGTGACATACTTGCGCGCGTGCCCAGCGACCATGCCCTGTCGAAACTCTCGATGTCGATGCCGGCCGGCATGTTGCGCGCTCTCGGCAAGCTGAACGTGCCCGTCTACCGTCTCACACGCGGCCGGCTGCTGGGCAAAGTCGGCCAGGCTCCCGTGCTGCTGCTCACGAGCACCGGGCGACGCTCGGGACAGCAGCGCACCGCGCCCGTGGTGTTCCTCGCCGACGGCGCGAACGTGATCGTGATCGGCTCGAACGCCGGTAACAAGCGTGCGCCGGCCTGGTCTTACAACCTCAAGGCCAACGCCGACGCGGCGGTTGAGATCTACGGCGAGCGCCGTTCGGTCCGCGCGCGCGTCGCAGAGGGCGAGGAGCGTGCGGAGCTGTGGCGCAAGATGAACGCGCAGTACGCGGGCTTTGACGACTACGAGGAGCGCACCTCGCGCGACATCGCGGTCTTCGTCCTCGAGCCCCGCCAGGCGCGCGACCCCGCGAGGACGTACCGCTGGGCAGGCAACACTCTAGGGGGCTCTGCGAACGCCCGGCTCGCGCCCGCGCGCGCGGCGCCGCTGCACGAACACCGAGACCACGCACGCCGCGAGTGCCGCGCCGGCGAGGATCGCCGCGATCGCGAGACCCGGCGTGGCGAGCAGTAGCACGATCCCGACGAGCAGCCCGACCGCGAGGTCGATGCGCAGGAGACGGCGGCGGCGGTTGGCCGCCCGGCGGCGGCTCTGCAGGACCGCGATGTCCCGCGGTGCGCGGGCCGGTGGCGCTGCGCTCGGCTCCGATCGATGTGTCGCGCTCATCGCTTGATGCGCCGGAAAAGGGGGCGGGGAATCATCCTCATGGCGAGCATAAGCAGTCGCAGCTGCCGTGGCGCCCAGATCGTTTGTGCGCCACTGTCGAGCCCCGCGAGCACCGCTGCCGCGACCGCCTCGGGAGTGCTCGCGAGCGGCGCCGCATCCAGGCCGCGCGTCATCCGCGTGTGCACGAAGCCGGGGCGCACCACGAGCACGCGCACACCCTGCTCGTGCAGGTCGTCGGCCAGCCCTTGTGCGAGCGCGTCGAGGCCCGCCTTCGAGGCGCCATAGACGGCGTTTGCGCGCCGCGCCCGCTCGGCCGCGACGGAGGAGAGCACGATGAGCGTGCCGCCGTGCGCCGCGCGTAGGTGCTGGGCGGCGTGCATCAGCAACGAGCCGGCGCCCGCGAGGTTGACTTGCAGCAGCTCCACCGCCGCCGTGATGTCCTCGGGCAGGCCGCCGCGCTCTGCGCCGAGCGCACCCACGGCGAGCACCACGATATCCCCCCCGCCCAGCTCCGCAAACGCCCGGCCGATTACCTCGGAGTGTCGCTCGATCTCGAGCGCGTCGACCGTGAACGTCAGCACACGCTTGCTGCCCGCGGCGCGCAGCTCCTCCGCGCGGTGGTCAAGACCGTCGGCGTCGCGGCCGACCAGCGCGATTTCGCGCGGTGCACGCGACATCAGCTCGCGGACGATCGCGAGCGCGATCTCCGAGGTGCCACCGAGCACAATCACACGGCCCCCCGCCGAGGCCGCCGACCCTGCGCTCATCGCGCCACCGCGCCGATCCCCAGGCGCCGCGAGAGGTCCGAGCAGAGCAGGCCCGCGGGATCGACACGCTCGCACACCGCCTTGAAGCTCTCCAGCCGCGGGTACATCAGCTCCAACGACTCGCGGCCCAGCCGTGCATCCTTCGTCAGGTACACCCTGCCGCCACAGCCGGCCACGAGCACGTCGAGCTCGCGCAGGGCGTCCCGGAGGCCGGACGCGCCGGCCGGCATGTCGAGGGCGAGCGTCCAGCCCTCGAGCGGAAAGGACAGGGGGCCGCCGAAGGTCTCGCCGAAGCGCTTGAAGACCGCGAGGTAGACCGGCAGGCGCCGGCGTTGGATCAGCGCAAAGACGGCTTCGAGCGCCGTCTCCTGCCCGGTGGGGATCACGAGTTGGTATTGGATCAGGCCGTCCGGCCCGTAGAGGCGATTCCACTCGCCGAGGGCGTCGAGCGGAAAGAAGTACGGCGCCCGCGCCTCGGGACGGCCGCGCGCCTGTCGCGGCGAGGCGCGCCAGCGCAACTCGTTGAAGGCACGTACTCCCGCGGGTCGCAGCACGTCGGGGAGACCGCCCGGCACCGTCGCCACCGGACCCTTCAGCAACGAGGCGGGGTAGGAGGCCGGCGTGACGGGGCGGCGACGCAGCGCTGAGCGCGCGGGTACAGGGCCCGTCCACTCATCGGCACGAGCGAGGACCGCGCGACCCATCCGTGAGCCGCTCGCGAGCATGTCCAGCCACGCGACCGAGTAGCGGTGACGCTCACCGGCGCCCATCAGCTCGAGCGTCTCGCTGAGGCCATCAGTGCGGTCGATGTCGACACTGACCCACGGTGAGGAGACCCGCTCGACACGCAGACGCGCCTCGAGGACGATCCCCGTCAGACCCATGCCGCCGAGCGTCGCGAAGAAGAGCTCGGGATCCGAGTCGGGCGAGACCTGCACGATTCCCTGCGCCGGGGTGCACAGCTGGATCGAGACCACGTGCCGCGCGAAGCCACCGTCGCGATGATGGTTCTTGCCGTGGATGTCGCTCGCGATCGCCCCGCCGAGCGTGACGTGACGTGTTCCCGGCACGATCGGCAGCCCAAAGCCCTGTGCGGCCAGGCGTGCCATCAGCTGCGCGATCGTCGCACCAGCCTGCGCGCTGACCTCGAGGGCCTCGCGGTCGACCTCGCCGACGTGGTTGAGCGGGCGCATTTCCAGCACGTCGCCGCCATCGTTCTGCGCAGCATCGCCGTAGCTGCATCCCGCGCCCCGCGCTATCAGCCCGGCCCCCGGCTCGCGCTCGATGCTCAGCACCGCCTGCACGTCCTCGGCACAACGCGCCTCGAACACCCGGCTGCGTCCGCGCGCGGTGCGTCCCCATCCGCACAACAGCCGCTGCTCGCTCCGCGGCGTACGCGGCGGCGAGCTCAGCTCAGTGGCCCGCATAGACGCCGCCGAGAAACAGCAGGCCCCAGATGACGCCGATCGCCAGCAGCACGCTGTCGCGCAGGATCAGCTCCTCCGGCGCCTGCCCAGCGCCCGAGCCGATCAGCTTCGCGTAGCGCGCCAGCCAAAGCACCAGCGCCACGATCGAGAGGCTGTACCAAAGGACGCTCGCCGGGCGCGTCACGGCCCATCCGATGTACGCCACACAGCCGACCCCGGCCGAGGCCAGCAGCGCAACCCGCAGCCCGCGCAACGAGTAGCGCCTCAGCGTCGGGCGCGCAGGCGCTCCCGCATGCTCGCGCAGCTCCGCATAGCGCTTGGCTGTGACGAGGAAGATCGCAAAGCACGCCGTCACGATGACAAACCAGCGCGACAGGTAGATGTCGGTCGCCACGCCGCCCGCGATCGCGCGCAGCACGAAGCCCGCGGCAATCGCCAGAATGTCGAGCACCGCCACGCGCCTGAGCCACAGCGAGTAGCTAGCGGTCAACAGCAGGTAGCAGACGGCAACCGCCCCGAGCGTGGGCCGGATCAGCGTCGCGAGCACGATCCCAAGCGTGGCCAGAGCGCCCGCCCAAAGAAGTGCGGTGCGCGGCGTCAGCTCTCCTGCCGCGATCGGCCGCAAGCGCTTGCGCGGATGCAGGCGGTCCTGCTCGCGGTCGCGCACGTCGTTGACGAGGTAGGTCGCGCTCGAGAGCAGACATAGCGCAACGAAGGCTCCCAGGAGCTGGAGGGCGACCAGCGGTCGATCGATTACGCCGGCCGCGCTGGGCGCGGCCGGCACGAGCAGGTTCTTGCTCCATTGCCTGGGGCGGCAAGCGCGCAGCAGCACCCCTGCCGAGAAGGCTGCGGGTGCACGCTGAGCCGGGGCCGCCTGTTCTCGTGCCGCTTCGGGCACGACGCGAGGCGGCGAGGGCGCAGGCTGCGGCTGGACCTGCTCATCCGTCGCTACTGCTTCGAGCGGGTGAATCGATCGAACCTCCGGTAAGTGGTGGTCACATGAGGAGGTCCGGCCCCCCACGGACCACTACCCACGCGAGGGAGGATTCCACACGGACGCCCGCTTTCGGCGCGGTAAACCCCATTTCGCAGTGAGACTTCTCTTAGTGAGAATCTGCTCAGGAGCATAGCCATCCGGCGTCCCAACGGCGCGGACGCACCTACAGTGCACCCATGCAGAACAGCGCCGCCATGCGCCTGCGACGCATCCTGCTCGTCGCGAGCGTGACCATGTTGATCCCCGCGGCCTTCTCCTACGTGGCGGCGATCGGGCGGACCTCGAACTCCAGCCTCGGCATCCGGACGGTCGAGTGGCTGCGCGACAACGGCGGCGCCGGGCTGGTCGCGAAGGTCGAGTCGATCTACTACAGCCTCACCGCGCCGAGCAAGGGCGGCCCGACGCTGCGTGCGCTACCGAAAGTCGGCGTCGGGGGCGCCCCTCGCGTCGTCAAGCTCGCGAAGGAATACCGCCCGCCGCGTGTGCAGGCCATGCTGCACCCGGCCCTGCCCGGCGAGGGTGTCTGGCACGCGACACGCCCCGGCTTGGAAGCCAGTCCACCGGTGCTGCTCAGCACGCTGCGCAACCAGCCCGAATACCCGCGCGTAGTGGCGGGCCTGGCCTGGATCAACACCAAACGCACGGTCGTCTCGCTGCACCCCGGCCGTCTCGAGCCCTCCGTCTCGCTGCCCCGCGGCGCGATGGAGGTGCCCCACGCCGCGCGCGGACGCCTGCTCGCGACCTTCAACAGCGGCTTCAAGCTGAGCGACTCCAGGGGCGGCTTCGCCGTCGGAGGTCATACCTACGCCAGGCTCCAAAACGGTCAGGCGACGCTCGTCGGCTACAACGACGGCCACCTCGATGTGCTCGACTGGCGCTACGGCCCACGCATTCCCGCCGGCGTCAGCTTCGCCCGCCAGAATCTCCCGTTGATCGTCAACGAAGGCCAGCTCAACTCCACGCTGGCTAACGGCGCCGAATGGGGCGCGACCGTGGGCAACGCCGTGCTCGTCTGGCGCTCGGGAATCGGCATCGACAGGCACGGCAACCTGATCTACGCCGCCGGCGAAGACCAGACGGTCGCAAGCCTCGCACGCACGCTGCTGCACGCCGGCGCGGTCCGGGCGATGGAGCTCGACATCAACTCCTACTGGGTGAGCTTCATCAGCTACGGCGCCCCCGGCGCTGAAGAACCCAAGAACCTCCTGCCCGGGATGAGCCGCTCCGCGACGCGCTACTTGGAACCGGACGACCGCGACTTCTTCACCGTCTGCTCACGCTAGCCTGAGTGCATGCGCTTCTTCGGAGGGGACAAGACGACGATGGTCGACCCCGCGGCCGCCCTTCCCGGGCGCAGCGAGGAACTGCGTGTGCCAGAGCGCCACGAGGTGCTCGGCACGCCCCTGAAGGGGCCCTTCCCGCCCGGCGTGCAGGTGGCGATCTTTGGGATGGGCTGCTTCTGGGGGGCCGAGCGCCTTTTCTGGCAGGCGGAGGGCATCTACACGACCGCTGTCGGCTACGCGGGCGGCGTCACGCCGAACCCCACCTATGAGGAGACCTGTGGCGGTCGCACCGGCCACGCCGAGGTGGTGCTTGTCGCTTTCGACACCGCGCTGACGAGCTATGAGACCATGCTCAAGCTGTTCTGGGAGGGCCATGACCCCACGCAGGGGATGCGCCAGGGCAACGATGTCGGCACCCAGTATCGCTCGCTGATCCTCTACGCCGACGAGGAGCAGCGCGCCGCCGCCGCGGCCTCGCTCGAGACCTACCAGCAGATGCTGAGCGCGGCCGGGCACGGGACGATCAGCACCGAGATCCTGCAGGGCGGAGCTGAGCGGCCCTTCTACTACGCCGAGGATTACCACCAGCAGTATCTCGCCAAGAACCCCGGCGGCTACTGCGGTCTCGGCGGCACCGGCGTCGCATGCCCGGTTGGCCTGAGCATCGCTCAGGCGGCAACCGAGCAGCGCAGCCTCAGCAGCAGCCAGTAGCCGTCCCGGTGAGCTCCTGCTCATCCCTCTCCGAGACGAGTGCTGCTTACGCATCGCGCTTGCGCAGGCGGGATACTGGCCGGGTGACGTCCGGGCACCTGGGTCCCCGGAGTCCCGACCGGGGGAGGTCCCGAATGCGTCGCATCATGTCGTCTCTGCTGCCATCGCCGGCGATGGCCGTGGCCTTTATCGTTCTGGCGGCCGTCTCGGGTGGGCTGGCGATAGCCGCAACCTCTCCAGGCGGCCCCGTGATCAAGGCATGCGCAAACAAGCAGACCGGGGCGCTGCGCCTCGCGGGCAAGTGTCACCACAACGAGCGCTCGATTCGCTGGAACCAGATCGGCCCTCAGGGACCCACCGGTCTCGCCGGCGCGACGGGCGCTAGTGGCGCGAGCGGCGCAGCGGGTCAGACCGGACCACAGGGTCCGGGGGCGATTCCGATCGTGAGCAGCGTCGTGGGACCCAGAACACCCTTCCCGATCGCCACCGTGGGCCCGTGGACGGTCTACGCCTCGTGCACGTTCGGGGTCTCCGTGAACATTCTCGGCCCCGGTCACTACTACGACACGACGGTCAGCGGGGAACCCGGTATCTCGACTGCCACCGCCACCCACATCAACAACGGCGCCATGGGCGAAGCTGGTGTCACGGCCAACACCCCGGGCGCCAATCAGCAGCTATACGCCGATATTCAGCTCACCTCAGGTGCCACGATCTACGAGGTGCGCCTGCAGATGACCGAGACCGGTTCGGGTCCCAGCAACCCCTGCACCGTGACCGGCTCCGCGATCCCGATCGGCTGACAGGCGCTGCGACACTGGCGCTGCCCAATGGGAAAGCTGGGCGCACATGTCCTTTCCGGCCTCCGGCCGCTACGCCGTAGCTGGGGCGCTCAACCTCCTCAGCGTAGATCGCGAGCGCGACCGCGCGGTCTATCGCGAGGAGAACCTTTGGATGCGCCACCGCGGAGCAGCCCGCGGCGGAGGACTGCGTGAACGACGATGGCCCCGCCGTAGCGGGGCCATCGAGGTTCCATCTGCCCTTCCAGGCCCGGACGCGTCCGTGGGGAGGCCGCGCCCGGGCTGGAAGTCCTTGCCGCCGGCTAGGCCCCTGCCGGCACCGCCCCGCCGCCTGGCTGCCATGCCGGTGCGTGCGGGCCGCCGAGCGTGGGAACGTCCGCGGGGTAGACCTCGTTGCCGTGGATCGCGTGATCGCCGATCTCCAACTCCTCGTCGGAGAGTCGCAGGGGTATGAAAATACCCAGGATCTTCAACAGGATGAAGGTCATAATCCCGCTGAACAGGATCACCCACAGGCCCGCCTCGGCCTGCCACCTCAGCAGCGTCCAACTGCCGTGGATGACGCCGTCTTTGCCCGGCAGGCTGCTCGCTCCGCCGACACCGATGTACTCGATGACCTTGGAGTTCGCGAACACGCCGACCAAGAGGCCCCCGGTGAGTCCCGCGATCCCGTGGGTATAGATCACCCCCAGGGTGTCGTCCACGTTGCGGAACACCGGCGCTCGACTCAGGAACCTGATCGCCATCCACACGATCGTCGAAGCAATCACACCGACCGCTATCGCCGACCAGCCGGTAATGAAGCCGGCCGATGGAGTGATTGCCACGAGCCCCGTGATCATGCCGTTGACCGAGCCGATCAGGGACGGCTTGTCCTTGAAGGCGTAGTCCCAGCCGATCCACACGAGCATCGCGACCGCGGTGCAGAGGTTCGTGTTGAGCACCGCCGCCGATGCGTTCGCGCCGGCGTAGTAGGAGTCTCCTCCGTTGAAGCCGTTCCAACCCAGCCACAGCAGCCCCGCCCCCGCAGCCACCATCAGCAGGTTGTTTGGAGCGTCCACCTCTCGATCTCGCTGCAGCCTCGGTCCGATCACAGCCGCCGCTACGAAGCCGGAGATGCCGGCCGCGAGGTGGATGACGTAACCACCCGAGTAGTCCAGCGCGCCGTGGAAGGCGAAGTAGCCACCGCCCCAGATCAGGAACGCGTTGACTGTGTACACGAACGTGATCCACAGCAGCACGAACGGAATCCAGGCCTTGAAGCTGATCCGGCCCAGGACGGACCCGAGCATGAGGATCGGCGTGATGCCCGCGAACACGAACTGGAAATAGACCAGTGATGCCATCGGGAAGTGGAAGGGCGGACCTTCGGAGATGGACGGGATGATTGCCTGTCCCTCCTCAGCCCCTTGTGAGAGGACCGTTCCCGACTTCCCCCACATGCTGGCGAAGAATCCGTGACCGGTGCCGATCGGGGTGCCGAAGCCCATCTTGAAAGCCCACAAGACCCAGGCGACCAAGACAAGCGAGAACGCCACGAATGTGAGCATCATGCTGTTGACCGACCAGCGCTTCTGCATGACGCCGCCGTACAGGATCGCGAGACCCGGCAGGCTCATCAGCCCGACGAAAGTCGCCGCCGTCATTTGCCACGCGTTATCTCCCGCGTTCAGCCAACTTGGATATGCCAGCCAGGACATGGGCCTCCAATTTCCTACTAGTGGTTGTGATGCCGGCTCCCCCCACACGAGCGGGCTCCGCGCACCAATGACAGTCCGCGTATGAAATCCGTCATGCGGGATCGCCGCTAGGGCCATCCTGGCCAACAGTTGACCGACGGCTTTCGACATTTGTCTAGACGCTGTTAGCTGGGCGGGCGGTAGGCAAAGCCGGCGTGCTCGCAGGCGCGCCGCAGTTCCGGCTGAATGCGCCGAAACGAGCCCGATTCACAGATCCGCTTCGCGCGGGCGCCGCATCCATGCAGGTCCGCGCCGCCGAGGGTGCTCGCGAACGTAACCCTGATGCAATCGGCGCGTGCGGCGGTGCCGCTCGTTAGCCCGTAGGCGACCAGCGCGATCAGCGCGGCGGCCACGATCGCGATCAGGCTCGCCATCGCGGTCTTCTCACGCTTACCCCAGCGCAGCGGTTCGCGCAGGCGGCGCGACTGTTCCTGCATGACCATCGTCTGGGAAGGCTACCCGGATGCGGACGCGAGGGCGTTGGGCGCTGGCCCGGCGGCGGCGTTATCCGCCGCAGGTACTCCTGTGGCTGCCGTTGCGTGCCTGCTATCTTATCTTTACGTTCACGTCAGTTTCCACCGGAGCCAGATCGGAGCGCGTGCGGTGAGCAGCAGGGTGTCTTCACAGCGGGCAGGCGCGGGTCTCAGCGGCGGACGCTTCGGCGTCTCCGCGGGCCACGAGCACTACAAGTGGTGGGCGCTCTCCTGTACGAGCCTCGGGATGCTGCTGGCCGCGACCAACTCGGGCACGCTGATCATCGCGCTACCCGACCTCGAGCGCTCCCTGCACACGAGCCTGCTGGCGCTCGTCTGGGTGATCCTCGCCTACCTGATCGCCGCAACCGTGCTCGTCTTGATGGCGGGGCGCCTGAGCGATCTGTTCGGGCGCAAGCGCGCCTACGTCGGCGGCTTTCTCGTGTTCGCCCTCGCCTCGCTCGGCGCCGGCTTCTCAGGCGATGCGACCGTGCTGATCTTGTGGCGCATCCTGCAGGGAATCGGCTCTGCCTTCCTATTCGCCAACGCTGCTGCACTTGTCACCGACGCCTTTCCGAAGGAGGAACTCGGGCTGGCAATGGGAGCGAACACGATGGTCGCGGCGATCGGGCTCGTGCTCGGCCCCGTGCTCGGCGGTGCGCTCGTGGCGATCTCCTGGCACTGGGTCTTCTGGTTCAACGTGCCCTTCGCACTCGGCGGCGCCGCCTGGGGGGCGCTGATCTTGCGCGAGCTCTCCAAACCCGACAGCGTGCGCGGCTATGACGTGCTCGGCACAAGCACCTTTGTTGTTGGCCTCACCGGTCTCGTCTACGGCGTCTCGCGCGGTGGCATCAGCGGCTGGAACGACGGTCTCGTGATCGGCGGCCTGATCGCCGCGGCCGTGCTGCTGCCGTTGTGGGTCGCGATCGAGCGCCGCTCGCGCGCGCCGATGCTCGACCTCGACATCTTCAAGAACCGGCTGTTCGCGGCCGCCAGCGCCGCCTCCTTCATCAACGGACTGGCACGCTTTGCACTGATGTTCCTATTCGTCTTCTACTACCAGGGCGCACAGGGCAACTCGCCGATCCAAGCCGGCATTAAGCTGATTCCGCTCGCGCTCGGCATGCTCATCGCCTCGCCGTTGGCCGGTCTCTACGCCGACCGCCACGGCTCGCGCACGCTCGCTGCGCTGGGAATGCTCGTCAGCGCAGTCGGCCTGGCGGCCATGACGAGCCTCGAGGTACACAGCGCCTACTGGCAGAGCGGCCTATGGCTGCTCGTCGTGGGCGCGGGCTCAGGGATGTTCAACAGCCCCAACACCGCCGCGATGATGGGTACAGTCCCAGCGCACCGGCGCGGGATCGCTGCCGGCGCGCGCACGCTGCTGCAGAACACCGGCGCCGTGCTCTCGATCGCCTTCGTGCTCGCGATCGTCACCTCGGCGATCCCGAAAGCGACGCTGTTCGCGATCTTCTCAGGCCTCGCCAAGGGGCTGTCGGCGGAGAAGCTCGCGCCGTTCATCGCCAACATGCATGTCGCCCTGTGGGTGCTCGCCGCGACCTCGCTACTCGGTAGCGCCGTGTGCCTGATGCGCCCGCGCCACGTCCTCAGCGCCGACGTCGAGGAGGTAGGCGGCTGGGAGCAGGCGCCGGTGAGCGAGGAGACGATCGCGCCGAGCCACAACGGCGGCCCCACGCGCAGCAGCGCCGCCGACGAGCTGAGCATCCGCCCATGAGTGCGAGCGCTCACGACACCGAGCAGAGCCTGCGCATCGGCGATGTCGCGCGGCTCGTCGGCACGACGCCGCGCACGATTCGTTACTACGAGGAGATCGGACTGCTGCCCGACGCCTCCGAGCGACCCTCCGGACGCCACCGCCTCTACACCCACAGCGAGGTCGAGCGGCTGCGCGAGGTGATGCGCCTCAAGCACCTGCTCGGCGTCTCGCTCGAGGAGCTCAAGACGCTGCTGACCGCCGAGGAGGCACGCGCGGAGGTGCGCGCACAGCTGCGCCGCGCCGACGTCGACGCCGAGCGCCAGCGCGAGCTCCTGCACGAGGCGTTGGGGCACATCGACCGTCAGCTCGAGCTGGTGCGCCATCGCGCTGGAGAGCTGGCCAAACTCGAGCAGGAGCTGGGCGAGACGCGCAGGCGTGTCAAGCGCCGGCTGCGCGAGCAGAGCGCCCCGGCCCCCGCCGTCCACTGATCGAGAGAGGGAGTCAAGCGACGATGACAACTGTTGAGGTAAAGCCGAGCCCCGAGGGCGTCGCGGGCGCCCTCACCAACCCGGCGCGCATCCGCGCCGAGGAGCTGACCTACGCGGGCGCCGGCGGCGATCCGGTCAACGCCTACCTCGCGGTACCCGTCAGCGCGGGGCCCCGCCCTGGGATCGTCGTGATTCACGAGGCCGGCGGCCTGGGCGAGCACATCCGCGACGTCGTCAACCGCTTCGCCAACCTCGGCTACGCCGCGCTCGGCGTAGACCTCTACACGCGCGAAGGCGCCCCGCCGCCGCTCGATGACATGCAGGCGGTGATGAAGCGCCTGTTCGCGATGTCCGACGCGAGGGCGCTCGGTGATCTCGAGGCCGCCGCCGATCTGCTGCGTGCCCGGACGGACGCCAGCGGCAAGGTCGGCTGCATCGGCTTCTGCATGGGCGGGCGCTTCGCGTTGCTGTTCGCCTGCGCGAGCGATCGTCTCGACGCGGTCGTGGACTGCTGGGGCGGCTTCATCGATCGTGCAAGCTTTGACGAGCACACCACGCCCCAGCGCCCAACGCCCCCGCTGGAGCTCGCCGACCATCTGCATTGCCCGCTGCTTGGCGCGGTCGGCGCCGAGGATCAGAACCCCTCGCCCGAGCTCGCCGCGAAGCTGCGTGAGCGCGCGTCGCAGAGCGGCCAGGAGGTCCAGGTTGACGTCTATGAGGGTGCCGGACATGCGTTCTTTGCCGACTACCGCCCCTCCTACCGACCCGAGCCCGCCGCAGAGCTGTGGCGGCGGGTCGTCCCGTTCCTCGAACGCCACCTGTCGGCGAGCTGATCCGCCCGGCATCAGGGTGGATGCGAGCGCCCTTCATATAGTGCTGGCGAGCCGCTGATTCCCCGGCAGCTGAGAGCGAAAGGAGGCCGCATGGAGCGCAAGTGGTGGACGCTGATCGCGGTCTCGATCGCGATCTTCATGCTGCTACTCGACATCACGGTCGTAAACGTCGCGCTGCCCGACATCCAGCGCTCCCTGCACTCGAGCTTCCAGGACCTGCAATGGGTCGTCGACGCCTACTCGCTGACGCTCGCCGCCTTCCTGCTGACCGCCGGTGCGCTTGCCGACCAGCTCGGGCGCAGGCGCGTGTTCCTCACGGGCCTCGTCGTTTTCACCGCTTCCTCTGCCCTCTGCGGGCTCTCCTCGAGCGCGCTGATGCTCAACCTCGCGCGGGGGCTGCAGGGGACGGGCGGGGCAATGATGTTCGCGACCTCGCTCGCGCTGCTCGCCCAAGCCTTCCAGGGGCGCGATCGCGGCACGGCCTTTGGCGTCTTCGGCGCCGTCACCGGTGCGGCCGTGGCCGTCGGCCCGCTCGTAGGCGGGGTCATCACCTCGGGCATCGGTTGGGAATGGATCTTCTTCGTCAACGTGCCGATCGGCATCGCCGCCGTGGCGCTCACGCTGACACGCGTGCAGGAGTCGCGCGACCCCGACGCTACCGGCGTGGACTGGCTCGGTCTGATCACCTTCTCCGGTTCGCTCTTTTTGCTCGTTTTTGCGCTCGTGCGCGGCAACGACAAGGGCTGGGGCTCGCCGCAGATCCTTGCGATGCTGATCGCGGCCGCGCTGCTGCTCGTGGCATTCGTCGCCGTCGAGCGCGCCCAGAAGCGACCGATGCTCGACTTCACGCTGTTTCGCCGCCCCGCCTTCGCGGGCGCAAACATCGTCGCCTTCGCGCTCTCGGGCTCGATCTTCGCGATGTTCCTCTACCTCACCCTGTACATCCAGAACGTGCTCGGCTTCACCCCCCTACAGGCGGGCCTGCGCTTCCTCCCGACAACGCTGCTGTCCTTCGCGGTTGCACCCTTTGCGGGCCGGCTGACCGTGCGCGTGCCGGTGCGTCTGCTGCTCGGCAGCGGGCTGGCACTCGTCGGCGTCGGGCTCTATTGCATGACCGCAGTCGATGCAAGCTCGGGCTGGACGACGCTGATCCCCGGCTTCGTACTGACCGGCATCGGTGTCGGCCTCGTCAACCCGCCGCTTGCCTCCGCCGCGATCGGCGTCGTGCCGCCCGCGCGCAGCGGCATGGCCTCGGGCATCAACAGCACCTCGCGGCAGGTCGGGATCGCCACCGGAATCGCGGGGCTGGGCGCGATCTTTCAACACAACGTGACGAGCGGCACCACCGCCGCGCTCGCACGCAGCGGCCACAGCCACGAGATCCTCGCGGCGGCCCACGGTCAGCTCGCCACCGTGCTCGAGTCGGGCGAAATCGGACGCGTCGCGGGCTCACTCTCCCACGGGGCGCACGCCGCGCTGATCTCCTCCTACCGGATTGGCTTCACGGGCGCCTTCACCGACATCCTGATCGTCGCGGGAACGCTCGCGCTGCTTGGCTCGGCGCTGGCCTTCGCGCTCGTGCGCAGCCGCGACTTCGTCGGCTCGGGACACGGGCCGACGGCTGGAGCCGAGGTGCCGCTGGGCGAGGAGCAGCCCCAGCCCGCAGGCGCCGCGGCGGCCTGATGCGCGAGGCTCAGCTCGCACGCGCCGCGGCGGCCCGATTTGCCACGACTCAGCCCGCACGCGCCGCGGCGCTCCGACGCGCCGCGCCTCAGCCTGTGGGCGGCGCGGTGCGCTCGCGGCGCTCGTGGCCGGGGCAGCTCAGAACGGGCAGACGCGGATAGCGCGGATAGGCTGGATCCTCGCGTGAGCGCTTGCACAGCGAGAAGCTCGAGCCACGCGTCGTGCGCACGAGTTGCTGATGTGAGCAGCTGTCGCAGAGCCCGGCGCGGCCACCAAGACCTTGGTCGCGAGCAGACTCGGGCACGGGCTCAAGCATAGGAGCAGCCGCACGGATGATGTGCAGAGGGCACTCATGCGATAATCGTTGACCACACAACTATGAGCACCTTCTACCGACTACTCGGATTCCTGCGCCCCCACAAGCGCGGTCTCGTGATCTCCTGGGCGCTGGCGTCGCTGGCGATGGTGATGACCGTGCTGCTCCCCTACCTGACGGGCCTCGCCGTCGAAGCGATCCGGCGCGGCAGCAGCCATGCCGGCCATCACCAGCTGGCGGCGCGCGCGCACGACCGCCACACGCTGCTGGTACTGGCGCTCGTGATCGTCGCCGCGGTGCTCGTGCGCTGGGCGCTGACCTATGCGCGGCGCATGATCGCGGGGCGCATCTCGCTCGGCATCGAGTACGACCTGCGCCAGCTGATCTACGGCCACTTGCAGCGCCTGGAGCTGAGCTTCTTCGACCGTCAGCAGACCGGCCAGCTGATGTCACGGGCCACGGTCGATCTGCAAGCCGTGCGCTTCTTCCTCGGCTACGGCCTCGTCTTCATCCTGCAGTCAGCGCTGACGCTCGTGCTGGCCGGCGTGGCGATGATCGCGATCAATCCCGGTCTTGGCCTGATCGCGATGGCGCCCGTGCCCTTCGTGGTGGTCATCTCCCAGCGCTACGGGCGCAGCGCGCGTCCCGCGATCCAGGAGGTGCAACAGCGCATCGCTGAGCTCACCGCCGACGCCGAGGAGAACATCTCCGGCGTGCGCGTCGTGAAGTCCTTCGCGCGCGAGCCCCACCAGCTCGAGCGCTTCCGCCACAGCGTCTCGCGCGTGTTCGATCAGTCGATGGTCGCCACGCGCCTGGAGGCGCGCTTCAACCCGATCATCGGCTTTCTGCCCCAGCTCGGCCTCGCCGCCGTGCTGCTGATCGGCGGGCGCAGCGTGATCCACGCGCACCTCACGCTCGGTGAGTTCAGCCAGTTCTACCTCTACCTGAACATGCTGATCGGGCCGATGCGCTCGCTCGGCGTTACGCTCGGGCTGGCCCAGCGCGCGACCGCCTCCGGCGCGCGCATCTTCCAGGTCCTCGATCGCGAGCCGCGCCTGAACGAGCCCGACGGCGCCCCGCCACTGCCTGCCGGCAACGGCCACGTCCAGCTGCGCGGCGTGAGCCTGCGCTACGACGAACTCGACGACTTCGGCGCCGTCTACGCCGCGCCCCGCGAGATCTCGCTCGATGGCGACCGCGCCGCGCGCCCCGCGCGCGCGGTCCTCAACGACATCGACCTGGATGTCCCCGCGGGCAGTACCGTCGCGCTCGTTGGCGCGACCGGCTCGGGCAAGACGAGCCTCGTCTCACTGATACCGCGCCTGTATGACACGAGCGCCGGCGAGATCCTGCTCGATGGTGCGGACATCCGCACGGTCAGCCTGCGCTCGCTGCGCGCCGCCGTGGCGGTCGTCAGCGACGATCCTTTCCTGTTCTCGGCCACGGTCGCCGAAAACATCGCCTACGGGCGGCCCTCCGCGAGCTTCGCGGAGATCGAGCTCGCGGCGCGGCGCGCGCAGGCCTATGACTTCGTGCAGGCGCTGCCGAAGGGCTTCGACACGCGTGTCGGCGAGCGTGGCCTCTCGCTGTCGGGCGGACAGCGCCAGCGCATCGCGATCGCGCGCGCGTTGCTCGCCGACCCGCGCGTGCTGATCCTCGACGACGCCACATCTTCCGTCGATGCCTCGACCGAGCAGAGCATCAAGCTCGCGCTCGACGAGGCGATGGAGGGCCGCACAACTTTCGTGATCGCGCACCGCCTCTCGACGATCTCGCTGGCCGATGAGATCGTCGTGCTCGACCACGGCCAGATCATCGCCCACGGCGACCACGAGGAACTGCTGGAGAGCTCAGAGCTCTACCGCGAGATCGTCGAAAAGGGCCTGCCCGACCAGGTCTTCCTGACGCGCAAGCCGCGCGAGCGCGAGGTCAGCGGCCTGTGAGCCCGATGGTAGGCCGCGGCCCGGGCGGACCGCAGTGGACCGGCGAGCGCGCCAGCCGCGGCACGCGCGGGCGCAACCTGCGCGGCCTGCTCGCGCTCCTGAAGCCCTACCGGGCGCGCGCCGCCGCGATGCTGGTCGCGCTGATTGTGGGCACGGCCGCGTCGCTCGCACCGCCGCTGCTGGCGAGGGCCGCGATCGACAAGGGCATCGACCGCCACGACACGGGCACGCTCGTACTCGTGGTCGTCGCCTTCCTGGTTTCTGCACTGCTCGTGTGGGCGATGACCTACTTGCAGACGTTCCTCGTCGGTTGGGTTGGGCAGCGCGTCCTCGCCGACCTGCGCATCCGCATCTTCACGCACCTTCAGACGCTGCCGATCGGCTTTTACGAGAGCCGCCCCGCTGGCGTGCTGATCTCACGCATGACCAACGACGTCGAGGCACTCGACAGCCTCGTCACAGACTCCGTGGTGACGCTCTTCCAGGCCGGCCTGACGCTGCTCGGCACGATCGGCATCCTGCTCTACCTCGACGTGAAACTCGCGCTCATCACCTTCTGCGTGCTGCCGCTTTTGCTCGCCGGCTCGCTGTGGTTTCGGATCATCTCCGCCGGTGCCTTCCGCCGCACGCGAGAGACGATCGGCGCGATCACTGCCTACCTGCAGGAGACGCTGTCGGGCATCCGTGTGGTCCGCAGCTTCGCCCAGGAGCCAGTCCACGAGGCGCGCTTCACAGAGCTGAACGCCGACAACCAGGACGCGAACATGACGACGGTGCGGCTCAACGCCGCCTACTTCCCGACCGTGGAAATGCTCTCCGGCGTCGCCGTCGCGGTGATCGTTCTCTACGGCGGCCTGCAGGCGATCAACGGACACATCACGGTCGGCACCGTCGTAGCCTTCGTCGCCGCGCTCTCGAATCTGTTCGAACCGATCCAGCAGCTCTCCCAGCTGTATGCGACCTACCAGTCGGGTATGGCGGCGCTTGAGAAGATCTTCCAGCTGCTCGACGTGCGCCCGGACCTGGAGGACCGCGCGGACGCGCTCGAGCTCGGGCGCATCCGTGGCGAGGTCAGCTTTGAGGATGTCTCCTTCGCTTACACCCGTCCCGTCTCCGAACGTGCGCAGGCCGCCAACGGCTCGAGCCCACCGGTCGAGCAGGTGCTGGCGCTCGACCACGTCAGCCTGCACATCCCGCCCGGGCAGACCGTCGCGCTGGTCGGCGCGACCGGGGCGGGCAAGTCGACGATGGCGAAGCTGATCGCGCGCTTTTATGACCCCAGCTCGGGCGCGATCCTCGTCGACGGCCACGACCTGCGCGAAGTGGCAAGTCACACGCTGCGCTCGCAGATGGGCATCGTGCCCCAGGAGGCCTTCCTCTTCTCGGGCACCGTCGCGGAGAACATCGCCTTCGGGCGCCCCGACGCCGACGCCGAGCAGATCCGCGCGGCGGCGGCGGCCGTCGGCGCGGAGGACTTTATCGCCGAGCTGCCCAGTGGCTATGACACCGAAGTCGGCGAGCGCGGCGCGCAGCTCTCCGCCGGCCAGCGCCAGCTGATCGCCTTCGCGCGCGCGCTGATCGCCGACCCGCGCATCCTCGTGCTGGATGAGGCCACCTCGAACGTCGATCTGCACTCCGAGGCGCGCATCGAGCAGGGCCTGCGGCGGCTACTCGCGGGGCGCACCTCGATCGTGATCGCGCACCGCCTCTCGACGATCCGCCAGGCCGGACGGATTGTGGTGCTCGAACACGGGCGCATCGCCGAGCAGGGCACGCACGACGAGCTGATCGAGCTCGAGGGTCGCTACTACGAGCTCTACCGCGACTGGGCAGCGCAGGCCGCTGCTTAGGGTGGGCTGTCTCCGCGCGCTTCGGAGGACGGGATCTGCTCGTAGACGTGCCAGTGCCAGCGTTCACGCAGCGCGAGGATCGCCGAGGGCTCCTGCTGATCCCAGCGGCGATGCAGCACGACAGCCGCGAACAGGGCCTCCACGACGAGGCTCGGCTGTTCTCTGACGGCGAGGTTGATGACGGCGAGCAGGTCGACCGGGTCAGCCACTTCGTGCAGCCGATCCAGGCCACCCTGGCCGGCGTCGAGCGCTTGCAGCATGTCCGTCCCGGCCGTCGCCCCGCGTGCCTCCGCGAGCGCCACGAGCGCGCCGCGGGCCTCCGGTGTGAGCGCGTCGATCGCGGCGTCGCGCTCGGCGTCGGGCAGCGCCGAGAACTCCTCGAGGAAGCCGAGCAGCCAATCCTCAGCCTCTGCGCTGCCTAGTTTTCCGCGGTCGGAGTCGGGGTCGGCCATTGCGCGCCAGCATATCCGCGACGCCCACGGACCCGAATTTCATCAGCCTTCAGCGCTCATCTCGGGGGCGCGATCTGAGATGTCTGCTGATTCTCCCGTTTGAGAACGCTACGCCGCTCGACGCCTGGCTGGCGTTGAGCTCACGTGCTCAGCGGGCCTCCTCGGGAGCGCAACCCGAGCGCAGCGCCGTCGCGAAGCTACGCAGTTGCTCCTCGCCGGCCTCCCCGGCGAGGATCAGAAATCACAAGGATACATTTGCGGCGGAGCGGGAAACCCCCCGTTAGGCTGAGCACCAACCGCGAACGGGAGAGGCCATGAAGAAACTGCTCAAGATCATCCTCTGCATCCTGCACCCGGTTGCCGTGGTGCTGATCTGGATCAGCCTGCTGTTCGGACGCCGCGACCTCGGGTTCGTCGCAAAGCTCGCCTGGGGGATTACGGCGATCGTGCCATTCGTGCCGTTCCTCTACGTACTAACCGGCAACGATTTCATATAGGGAGGGCCGGCAAGGCCGCGCGTAGCCGCCGCCGCGTCGCAGCCCAGAAACGCGGAACGCTCCACGTTGTGCGGGGCGCAGGCGTACTCCGGGACAGGGACTCGAACCCCAATCTCCCGGACCAGAACCGGGCGTCACTGCCAATTGGACTATCCCGGACAGTGTGCTGGGAAGGATATCCAATCATTCGGCAGCGCTCCCCCCGCGCGCGAGACCTGCAAGCGCGGCTTCAGATCGCGCTGTGGTGCCCGTTGGGGGCAAAGAACTCGGTGATCGCCTCCTCCAGGCCAGAGTCCAGCACGAGCAGCACCTCATCGCCCGCTTCGATCACCGTGTCGGCTTTCGGCACGAAGCCCGAGCCGCCACGCAGGACGGAGATCACGAGGCTGCCCTCGGGCAGCGCGATGTCTGCGACGCGCTCGCCCACGGTGGGCGCGTCGGGTGTCACCTCCAGCTCGATGATCTCCAGACGCTCCTCTTCGAGCGCCAGCAGGTGCACGAGCCCGTAGCGCGGCACCTCGTGCTCTATCAGGCGCAGGATCAGGTCGGTCGCCGAGACCGCCGGCTGGATGCCGAGCAGCCTGAAAGTGTCGTGGTTACGGGGGTTGTTGACGCGCGCGATGATGCGGTCGCAGAGGTACTTCTCCTTGGCGACCTGGCAGACGAGGATGTTGTCCTCGTCATCGCCGGTGACCGCGATCACGAGATCCGCGCGCTGGATGCCGGCGCGCTCGAGCACCCACAGCTCGGTCGCGTCGCCGTACTGGACGGCGTGCTCGTACTCTTCCTCGATCGTGAGGTAGCGCGGCCGCGAGGACTCGATCAGCGTGACCTCGTGGCCCTTGCCGATCAACTCTCGCGCGAGGTTGCGCCCGACCTTGCCGGCGCCGGCGATGATCGCGTACATGACTAGGCCGCCTCCCCCTGCGGGGACGATGCGGGCTCGAGCGCCGCTTCGAACATCTCGATCGCGTGCTTGGTCGGAGAGATCGTCTGCAGGCCTTGCGCCGCGTACCACTCGGCGCGCGCCGGGTCCATCACGCGGACGATCGACTTCTCCACGCCAAAGCGCCTCTGAGCGATTTGCGCGATCACGAGGTTGGTGTTATCGCCCGCCGTGGAGGCGATGAACACGTCCGCGCGTTCGATGCCGGCTTGGATCAGGGCGTCTGTCTCGAGCGCCGTGCCGACGGTGAACTGGCCGCCCGACTCCTCCCAGCTCATGCTCTGCCCGGCGTCGAGGCGCTCGTGGGAGAGTGGGTCGGCGTCGAGCACGGAGACTTCGTGTCCGGCCGTGAGCGCGGACTTGGCGAGCGCCGAGCCGACCCGGCCGGCGCCGACGATCAGTACGAACATGCGTGTGAATTGAAGGTCATAGCGGCAGGTTAGACGATGGAGGCGCCGTCCCGATTTGCCCGCCGTCCTTGCTCCACCGCCGAGTCGCGGGCGGCCGGAGCAGTCACGATCACACGACAGGCAGCCTTGCGGATCACGTACTTGGTGACGTCTCCCACGTAGCCCTCGAGCGGGCCGCCGCGCCCGCCCAGGCGCGAGCCACCACGGATCAGCGAAGGTTCCTCAGCGCCGAGCACGATCGCCTCGACGCCGCGGCGGCGTGCCTCATCGACGATCGCGTAGCCGGCACGGCGTGTGCGCACGGTGGCGGTGGCGACCTGGACACCGGTGTACTCCTCCCCCACCGCCTTGGCGCGGGCGAGCACCTGACGGGCGTGTTTGATCTGCGCGTCCGGGAGGCTCGCGTCGAGCGGCAGCGACATCGGGATCACGAATACCCACAGCGCCTCGATCGTGGCCGTGTCGATCGCCGCCTCATCAGTCGGCTCGCCGGAGACCAGCAGCGCAGCCGTTTGCACGATGTCATCGTCGAGGTCCGTCCCGAATAGTGGTACAAGCACAGAGCCGTAGTCGCGTTCTGGCGTCTGCTCGGCGCGCAGGATGTGCGGCGAGACGGTCACGCGGCGCAGCAGCGAGGTCTCATCCGCGCGGCGGTAGACGACGTAGAGCAGCGACCCCCATCAGCATCCAGCCAAAGCCCACGTAGCGCGCCGGCTCGTGCAGGATCAGCACCGCGATCCAGCCCGCCCCCGAGACGAGCGCGCCGAACGCGGCCGGCAGCGGCAGGCTGCCACCGCGGAAGCGAACCGACAGCGGCACGCGGTAGGGGCGGTCGCGGTCGGGCTCGGTGTAGCGCAGGCGGCAGATCGAGAGGTGCGCGATCGTGAAGGCGATCGTCGCGCCGAAGGCGTAGATACCGATCAGGAAGTCGAGATCCTCGGGCACGACCAGTCCCGCCGCGATCACACCCGCGAGGATGATCAGCACGTAGGGCGTCGAGCGCACCGGGTGCAGGCGCCCGAGGCCGCTCGGAATCTGACGATTGGTCGAAAGCGAGTAGGCCAGCCGAGAGAGCCCGAGCATCGCGGAGTTGGCCGCCGCGACGAGCGTGACCGTCGCCAGGCCGGCGACCAGGTAGCGCAGCCCCTGTCCGAGCCAGTGCGGGTGGACGTGCTTGACGACACCGATCATCGGCGCGTTGAGGTAGCGCGTAGCCAGTTCGGTGTGTCCACCGTGTACCGGCAGCGCCGTTACCGCCACGAGCGCGATGCCGACGTAGAGGAACACCACCGTCCCGGTGCCGCTCGCAATCATCTGCTTGAGGCCGCGACGGCTGATCCGGACCTCCCCGGCGAGGCCCGAGGCCGACTCGAGGCTCGTGAAGGAGATCACCGCGACGGTCAGCGCGAAGATCAGATCCGACCACTTCGGCGCGCTACCCAAATGGATCGGGTCGAGCAGCGTGTGCGGGTTGAAGAACAGCACCAGCCCGAGCACCACGATGAAGCCCTGTAGCGCCAGATCGCCCGCGACGAGGATGCCCACGCGCCGCGCGCGCCGTCCGCCGAAGCCGCGGATGTTGGAGAGCACGACCAGGGCGATAAAGGCCAGCGCGAGGCCGAGCGCCTCGCCGCGGTTGCCGAGCGGACTCCAGAAGGTGCGCAGGTATTGCGTCGCCGAGAAGGCCGTGACGGCGATCAGGATGATGTAGTCGAGCAGGATCGCCCAGCCCGCGATGAAGCTCACGAGCTCGTTGAAGGCATAGCGCGCGAACACGGTCGAGCCGCCGCGATCCTGGTGCAGCGAGGCGCCCTCGACATATGTCATCGCAGTCAGCGTGAACAACAGCGCCGCCACCAGGAAAACCAGCGGCGTGAGCCCCAGCGCGTGGCCGGAGATCACGCCGAGCGAGAAGTAGATCGCGCTCGCGAGCGACGAGTAGACGATCGTGAAGAGGATCGGCGAGCCGATGCTGCGGCGGACGATCACGCGCGAGCGCGCCGCCAGCTCCGCGGGGACGCGCTCGCCCGCGCCAAGCACGCGCCCAGCTGCGCCGCCCTGGCCCGATGCCTCCCCCGTCGCCGCGTCGCCGGCCCCGCTCTGGGCCGAGGTGTCTCCCGTCGCTGCGTCGCCGGTCCCGCCCTGGCCCGAGGCCTTTCCCGTCGCTGCGTCGCCGGCCCCGTCCGTGGGTGCGCTCATGCCCCCCGGCCTCGCCGAATCTCCACGAAGGCACGCCCGACGCCGGCGGCGAGGAACAGCACGCCGATCAGCAGGCGCGCCGAGAGCACGCTGCCGTCGCCGCCGGCGACCTGCACGATCAGCGCCGTGCCGATCGCGATCATCCCCAGCGAGAGCACGAGCGTGCCCATCCGGTGCGCCTGTTGGCCGTTCATCTCATCTGAGCTTAGGTCCTCGCGGGGCCAGATTCTCGGCACCGCCGTTCCGGGTGGCACATGTGCCACCCGGCCGGGCAGTGCATGCACTGCCCGGTGGGAGCCGCATGCGGCTCTCGAAATCAGGTGATCAGCGGAATGATCAGGATCGCGACGATGTTCGCGACCTTGATCATCGGGTTGATGGCCGGCCCCGCCGTGTCCTTGAAGGGGTCGCCGACCGTGTCGCCGGTCACCGACGCTGCGTGCGCGTCAGAGCCCTTGCCGCCGAAGGCGCCATCCTCGATGAGCTTCTTTGCGTTGTCCCACGCACCACCGCCCGCGGTCATCATCACCGCGAAGAAGAAGCCGACGACGATCACGCCGATCAACAGGCCACCGAGCGCCTGCTGGTCGATCAGACCGACGATCAGCGTCAGGCCGATCGGCAGCAGCGAGGGCAGGATCATCTCGCGCTGAGCGGTCTTCGTGACGATGTCCACGCAGGCTGCGTAGTCGGGCTCTTCGGTGTAGTCCATGATCCCCGGGTGCTCGCGGAACTGGCGACGCACCTCCTCGACGACCGCACCGCCGGCGCGGCCGACCGCCTCGATCGAGAGCGAGGCGAACAGACAGACCATCAGACCGCCGAGCAGCAGGCCGATCAGGACGGGCGGTTCGTTGATCCCGAAGGAGATCACGTGGCCGACCTTCGTCTCGAGTTCTTTCTGGAAGCCTGCGAACAGCACCACCGCGGCGAGCACGGCCGAGCCGATCGCGTAACCCTTGGTCACGGCCTTCGTCGTGTTGCCGACCGCGTCGAGGCGATCGGTGACTTTGCGCACCTCCTCGGGGAGGTCGGCCATCTCAGCGATTCCGCCTGCGTTGTCGGTGATCGGACCGAACGCGTCGAGCGCGACGATCAGCCCCGTGAGCGACAGAAGACCCATGACCGCCACGCCGATGCCGTAGATGCCCTGCACGCCGCCGCCCGCGAGCTTCCACGCGCCGAGCACGCCGAGCACGATCACGAGCGCCGGCAGCGCGGTCGCCTGAAGGCCCGAGGAGAAGCCCTGAATGATGTTCGTCGCGTGCCCGGTGATCGACGCTTTGGCGGTCTTCTTGACCGGCGAGAAACGGGTCGAGGTGTAGTATTCGGTTAGCCCGAACAGCAGCGCCGTGACCGCGATCCCGATCAGCGAGCACAGGTACAGGTGCCACCATTTCGGAGTGTTGACCGCGCTACCGACCTGGGTGAAGGTGAGGCTGCGCATCAGCCAGTAGGTGATCGGCGCGAATGCCGCCGCGGCGATGATGCCCGAGACGACGAGGCCCTGCAGCAGCGCGCGCTCGACGTTGTCGGTTTTCGTACGCACCGCGTAGGTGCCGATGATCGAGGCGATGATCGCCACGCCACCGATCACGAGCGGGTACAGCGCCACACGCGTGGACTCGTGGAAGGTGAGGATGCCGAGCAGGATCACCGCGACGGCTGTGACCGCGTAGGTCTCGAACAGATCGGCCGCCATGCCGGCACAGTCGCCGACGTTGTCGCCGACGTTGTCGGCGATCGTCGCCGGGTTACGCGGATCGTCCTCGGGAATGCCCGCCTCGACCTTGCCGACCAGGTCGGCACCGACATCGGCGGCCTTCGTGAAGATCCCGCCGCCGAGTCGCGCGAAGACCGAGATCAGCGAGCCACCGAAGCCGAGACCGACGAGCGCGTCAACCGCCGTCTTGGGGCTGTCGTTGAAGATCGAAGTCAGCGCACCGTAGTAGCCGGCCACCCCGAGCAACGCGAGCCCGACGACGAGCATGCCCGTGATCGCACCGCCGCGGAAAGCGACCTTCAGCGCCGGTGAGACGCCGCTCCTGGCGGCCTCGGCAACGCGCGCGTTTGAGCGCACCGACACGTTCATGCCGATATAGCCGGTCGCGCCGGAAAGCACCGCGCCGATCAGAAAGCCTCCGGCGACGGCGATGTCCTGGATGAAGATCAGGGCGACGAACACCACGACGCCGACGCCCGCGATCGTCGCGTACTGGCGGTTCAGGTAGGCACGCGCGCCCTGCTGGACGGCGAGCGAGATGCTCTGCATCTTGTCGTTGCCCGGCGGCAGCGCCAGAAGTGAGCGGGTGGTCGCAAGGCCATACACCACCGCACAGGCGGCGCATACGAGGGCGACGACGACCCCATGGTTCGTCAGAAAGCTGCTCAACAGAAATCCTCCGCGGTCTGATTTGCGTGCCGCGCGAGGATCGCGCGCGCACGTTTGTCGTCCGGTTCGCTCGGAACGAGCGTCCACCCGGTGCAAACGCGGGCGGAGTCTATCGTGCCGCGCAGCGCCATGCCCGCCAGCGCACCCGCGGCGCGCCCAGCCTCAGCGGCCGGGCACCCAAAGCCGCCCGCTCGACTCGGCCGGACCGGGGGCCGGCTGCGCCCTCCTTCGGGCTCCCGACTGCCCCTCGGCTGGGGCTCCCGATTGCCCCTCGGCGGCCGACCGGCTCGCCGCCGGGGCGGCGGCGCCCTCGGCGCCGGCAGCCGCCGCCTCCGGCTGTACCTCCCGCGCGTATGCCATCTGCAGGCGCGAAAGCGCGTCGCGCAGCGGCGCGAGCTCCTGCGGGATCCGGCGAGCGAGGATCTCCAGCAGCGCTCGCGCCCCGTCGATCGCGTCGCGAACCTGCTCGAGATCGCGCAGCGGCGGCCCTGCGCTCGCGGGCTCGCCCGGCTGACCTTCGCCCGGTGCGCCCAGTCGACGAGCACCGATGTTCAGCAGCGACACGGCGGACTGCGCCATCATGTCCGTCGCCGTGATGCGGCTCAGTTCGGCCTCATAAGCGGCGCGCAGCTCCTCTTCGCTCGGCTGGCCCGCGCCCACGGGCCGGGGTCCTGCGCTCCGGGTCCTCCCTGCGTGCCTGTTGGATCCGCGCTCACACCGTTACCTCCTCCGAATAGCTGGTTCTCGTCTCCTGCACCGAAGCAGCAAAGATCTCCTCGCGCGTGGCGCCTGCATCGATCATCCGGCGCTGGCGCTGGGCGCCGTTACGCTCAGGGAAGGCGAGGTCGATCCCGAGCTCCGCGCGCACCGGCGCCGTCCAGGCCCCGAGCCGCTCGATCGCCGCACGCGCCGGATACTCCTCGCACGCGTCGAGATCGATCAGGCGCCCGTCGAGCCCGAAGCGAATCGCGCGCCACATGTTCTCCTCGATCAGGCGCGGCGGGGAGTCCACGAACGGCACCCGCTCATCGACGTCGCGCAGCGCCTGGGCGACGCAGGCGACCATCAGCCCGGCGAGCGCGTCGGACTCCTGCGCCGTCGCCTGCGCGTCACAGATGCGCACCTCGACGGTGCCGAAGCTGAAATGGGGACGCACCGACCACCAGACCTGCGTGAACTCGACGATCGAGTTGGTACGCATGAGGAACTCGATGTACTCGCGATAGGCCGCCCAGCTACCGAAGGCATCGGGGATGCCGCAGCGTGGAAAGCTCTTTGTGAAGCTCTGCGTGCGCGCGGAGTGCAGGCCGCTGTCGCGTCCGTCGAGGAACGGCGAGTTCGCGGAGATCGCCAGTAGCAGCGGCAGCACCGGGCGCAGCCGATCGCAGACGCGGATCGCGCGGTCGAGGTCGCGCACGCCGAGGTGCACGTGCAGGCTGAAGGTGTTGTTGCGCCAGGCCACGTAGCGGAGGCCATCCTCGACGCGCCGGTAGTGCTCGGTGTCGATGATCGGCTGCTCGCGATAGTCCGCCCACGGGTGCGTGCCGGTCGCACCGAGCGCCGCACCCTGCGCCGCCGCGAGCGCGAACAGCCGACGCCGGCGCTCGCGCTGGCGCTCGAGCGCGTGCGTGCAGGTCCTCACCGACGCCCGAGATGATCTCGATCTCCGAGGAGATCAGCTCGCCGGTGATGCTGTCGCGCAGCACCTCGTCCTGGCGACTCAGCTCGCGCAGCTCCTCAAAGCGCGGCGCGAGCTCGAGCGTGTCGGGGTCGAGGATCGCGAACTCCTCCTCGATGCCGACCGTCCCGTCGTTCGCCGCGGCGAACGTCTCGGCGGCTTGGTCTAGATCGATGCTGGTCATCGTGTGCTGATCGGCGGTCGCGTGAGTTGCGGTGCGTTGGTGCGCGCGGCGCGCGCCGGAGCCCCTCAGGTCAGGTAAAAGTACAGCGCGTAGAGCAGATCGACGGCCGGGCTGGATGTGTGCACGGTCACCTCGGGCGGCACGTCGAGCAGCGACTCGGAGTAGTTGAAGATGATCTTCACGCCGGCCTCGACGAGCTCATCGGCGAGACCCTGAGCCGCCTGGTTGGGTACCGCCAGCACGCCGACGACGATGTCCTCGTCCTCCACGACCTGGCGCAGCTCGCCGATGTGACGCACAGCCTGGTTGCCGACCTGCGTGGCGACCTTCTCGTGGTCAGAGTCGAAGATCGCGACAACGCGAAACCCGTGGTCGGCGAAGATTTCCGAGGAGGCGATCGCCTTGCCGAGGTGACCGGCACCGATCAGCGCGATGTTGTGCTGGCCGGCCGTGCGCAGGATCTTGCGGATCTGCGACACGAGCGCCTCGACGTTGTAGCCGACGCCACGCTTGCCGAACTTGCCGAAGCCCGAGAGGTCGCGTCTGATCTGCGTCGAGTTGACGTGCGTGTAGTCGGAGAGCTCCTGTGATGAGATCGTCTCCTTGCCCATCTTCTTCGCCTGCGTCAGCACTTGCAGGTAGCGCGACAGACGCGCCGCGACACCCAGCGACAGCCGCTCCACGGCGACGCCGCCGCCATCGCGGTCGACCTCCACAGCGCTGCTCGGCGGTTCTGAGTAGCTCATCGTCGTGACTCTAGACGCTCGCGCACGAGCGCCTCCACCACGAAGAAGTCGCTGAGCTCCTCGCCGTCCAGGGCAATAACCGGAATCCGCTCGAAATAGGCACGCAGCAGACGATCGTCGCTTGAGATGTCGACCTCCTCGATGTCAAAGACGAGCTCCTGCTGCAAGGTGCGCAGCGTCGCGATCGCCTCCTCACAGAGATGGCAGTCTGGCTTGGAGTAGACCGTGATCGACCTCACCGCGGCGATTCGCCCGAGGCGTAGGCGTCGAGGCCGAGGTAGCTGGGGTAGGCCAGACGCTCGCCGAAACGCGCAGCGCTGGCGATCATCGCCGCGTTGTCAGTACAGAGCGAGCGATCCGGGACGTGCACGCTCAGCGGCAGCTCGCGCAGGCGGCGACGCAGCTCGCCGTTGGCCGCCACGCCGCCACCGACCGCCAGACGCTCGAGGCCGCTGCGCTCCAGCGCCCGCTCGGTACGTGTCATCAGGCTCTCGACGATCGCCGCCTGGTAGGAGGCCGCGAGGTCGGCCGCACGCGCGCTCGCCTGCTCCGCGGAGAGCTCACGCAAGGTGTAGAGCAGCGCCGTCTTCAGCCCGGCGAAGGAGAAGTCAAGCCCCTCGGCGAAGGCGCGGTGCTGAGCTCCGCGTCCGCCACGCGCACGCTCGGCGGCGGAGCCGGGGAATGAGAACGCCGTGGGATCACCGCCCGCGGCGAGGCGCTCGAGCGCCGCTCCGCCCGGATAGCCGAGGCCCAGCATCCGCGCACCCTTATCGAATGCCTCTCCGGCCGCGTCGTCGAGCGTGCGGCCGAGCACCTCATAGCCGTCGTGCTCGCTGACATGTGCAAGCAGCGTGTGCCCACCGCTGGCGATCAGGCACAGAAAAGGCGGTTCGAAGGGCTCCTCGACGCCCTCGGCGGCCGATCCCGCGGGAACAGCAGCCCTCAGGAAGTTCGCCGCGACGTGCCCCTGCAGATGATCGACCGGCGCGAACGGGAGCTCCCGCGCCGCGGCCAATGCCTTGCCCGTGGAGAGACCGACCAGCAGCGCCCCGATCAGGCCGGGCCCCTGGGTCGCCGCCACCAGCTCGAGGCTCTCGAGCGTCGCCTCCGCCTGCGCGAGCGCCTCGCCGATCACGAGGTTGATCAGCTCGAGATGCTGGCGCGAGGCGATCTCCGGGACGACCCCGCCGAAGCGTCCGTGCGCCTGCTGTGAGGAGATCACGTTGGAGCGGACCCGCCCATCGCCGTCGATGACCGCCGCACAGGTGTCATCGCAACTCGTCTCGATCGCCAGGATCGTCATACCCGACCGGGGTTCGGCACGTCCTCGAGCGAGCCCTCGAGCGTCGCCGGCGTGCGCCACATCACGAGCGCATCCTCCCCGTTGTCCTGGTAGTAGCGCCGGCGCATGCCCGCCGCACGGAACCCCTCGCGCTCGTAGAGGTGGATCGCGACGGCGTTGGAGGGACGCACCTCGAGCGTGAAGCGCGCCCGCGGGTCGCCGACCTGCCGATACAGCTCCGCGAGCATCGCCGAGGCGAGCCCGCGGCGCTGGTGCCCGGCGTCCACCGCGACGTTCATCACATGCCAAACCATGTCGTAGCGCGAGCAGATCAGATAGCCCACGAGTCGTCCCTGCATGACCGCCGCGAGGCAGATGCCAGACTGCTTGGACAGCTCGAGTACGAACATCGCAAGTGACCACGGCGTCGGAAAGACACGCCGCTCGATCGCCGTGACCTGTGGCAGGTCGGGGTAGCTGAGACGCCGGATCTCCACCCGGCGGCTCTGCTCGACGGGTCGCTGGGTGCTCGAGCGCTCGCTCATGCGCGGCCCGTGCTCCCCTCAAGCGCGAGTTCCGCGTCCGGGCGGCGGCGGTAGTCGGGCAGCAGCTGCTGCGCGGAGGGTGCAGCCGTGGCGGCGAGCGAGCAGATCGCGGCGGCACTCACGCGGTGCAGGGCGCTCTCATCGGCAGGGAGGACCGCCCCTGCGCGCTCGAGCTCGGAGCGGAAGCGCAGCGCCCCGTCGCCTACCGCAAGCCAACTCGAAGGGGTGCTCGCCGCTCGCTCGGCCTGCTCGATCGCCGCCGCGATCTCGCTCGGCGCGAGCGCCGCCGGCTCGAGCAGCTCGCGCGGCGCGGCATCCGCGCAGCGCAGATAGGCCGCGAGGAAGACCTCGCCGCGGCGGGCATCGATCACCGCGAGCACGCGATCGTGGCGTTTTCCCTCCCCCCATCCTCCTCGCCCGCGAGGGCCGCAGCCGCGAGCGCCTGCAAGCTCGAGACACCGAGCAGATCGACACCGAGCGACTGGGCGAGGCCGCGCGCTGTGGCGATCCCGACGCGCAGGCCGGTGAAGGTCCCGGGTCCCACGCCCGCGGCGATGCGATCGATCGCCGACCAACCGAGGTCGGCCTGCTCAAGCAGGCCGCTCGCCATCTCAAGCAGCCGCGTCGCGTGGCCCGGGTGCGCGCCCGGCACAGGGTCATCGCGCCGCTCGCTGCTGCGCCCATCGGCGAGCCGCAGCGCGACGGCGCTCGATGCGGTGGCAGTATCGAGCCCGAGGACGATCACGGCCGCTCGAGACCCTCTCCGCAGCCGACCAGCTCGACGATCTCGATGCCGCGACGGTCGCCGCCGCGGTGGCTGAGCGTCACGATCATGCACGCGCCCGCGAGCTCCGGCGCGGCTTGCTTCGGCCACTCCACGAACGCGATCCGGCCGGGGCCGAGATAGTCATCGAGCAGCGCCGGGTCCTCCTGCTCGAGACTCTCGAGGCGGTAGAGATCCAGATGCGACACCGTCCCCGCGGCGGCCCTGTAGCGGTTGCCGATGGCAAACGTCGGGCTCGTGACCGCCTCGCTGACGCCGAGCGCACGCGCCGCGCCGCGGACGAGCGTCGTCTTGCCGGCCCCGAGCTCGCCGCGTACGAGCACGACGTCACCGTCGCCCAGGAGGGCCGCCAGCTCCGCGCCGAGGGATTCCGTCTCGAGCGGACCAGCGGTTTCGACACTGCGTGCGGCCACCCCGAGACTCTAAAGCCTGCCCGCCCGACATCCGCCGCCCGGACGACCCATTAAATGGACCGGCCCGCGGGAGAATGGGGCGCGGGCCGGTCGGTTACTCCTGGAGGGATGGAGACAGGATTTCTATCGGCAACGCTTTCCGCCGACTTTAGGGCCTGTCCAAATTCGTTCGACGTTTCCAGAAAAACCCCTCCTTTGCAGGTGATTTAGCGTTGGACGTGGCCTCGAACAAACGTCCAGAGCATTCCTAGAAGAGGCCCAGCTGATCGTCTGGCTGCGGATCCTCGGGCTCCGCGGCGGCAGATGCCACCGGCGCGATCTCCAGCGCCGGCGGCGAAGCGCTCGGCGGCGGCTGCTCCGGCGCGCCGAGCGCAAGCAGCTCGGGCAGTCGTGCAAAGTCCTCGCGCAGGGTCTCGAGCATCCGCGGCGTGTAGAGCGCGGCCGCGGGGTGATAGATCGGGTAAAGGCGCACCGCTCTCTCACCGAGCACGAGCACCTCGGGCTGCCCGTGCAGTCGGCTGATCCCTGTGGGGTCCTGACGCAGGAGCTTGGTGGAGAAGTTGCCGAGCGTGCAGATCACCGTTGGCTCGATCAACGCCACCTGCCGGTGCAGATAGTCCTGGCAGTTCGCGATCTCGACCGGCAGCGGGTCGCGGTTCCCGGGCGGGCGGCACTTGAGCGTGTTCGCGATGAACACCTCCGTCCGCAAAAGCCCAATCTCTTCGAGCAGCTTCTCGAGCAGCTTGCCTGCGCGGCCCACGAAGGGGACGCCCTGCTCGTCCTCGCTTGCACCGGGTGCCTCGCCGACGAACATCAGATCCGCGTTGGCGTTGCCGGCGCCGAACACCACCGTTTTGCGGGTGGCCGCCAGCTCCGGGCAGCGCACACAGCCACGCGCCTCCATGAGGACCTGCTTGAGGGCCTCGCGACGGGCCTCGGGCGATCCGTCACTCTGCACTGCGAACACGCGCGGCATGCTAGTTCCTCTGCGTGGAATGCGTGGCACCCGCGATTGCGGCAGCGTTCGCGCCACAGGACGCCAAGCGTTGCCGTCAGCGATGATCTCCCGGTGCCCAACCCCAGCGAGCATCCCGTCCTGGCCCCATTTGCCGGGGTAGTCGTGGCGATCCCCCTGGCCGCCGAGCAGGCTGTCGCCGCGGGCAACGCACTGCTTGTGCTCGAGGCGATGAAGATGGAGCACGAAGTGCTCGCCGAGATCGACGGGATCCTCGGCGAGATCGCGGTCGCGATCGGCGATGCCGTCGAGGAAGGTCAGCTGCTGCTCACGCTCACGCCCGGCGCGCCCAGCACGACGACGAGCGCTCCCGAGCGGCTCGCCACGAACGGGCCAAGCGAGGAGCGCGCGGACCTGCGCCTCGTGCGCGAGCGCCACGAGATCGGTCTCGACGCGGCGCGCGCGGAGGCCGTCGCGCGCCGCCACGAGCACGGCCGGCGCACGGCGCGCGAGAACCTCGCGGAACTGCTCGATGAGGGCAGCCTGCTCGAGTACGGACCGCTGCTGTTCGCCGCCCAGGAGCAGCGCCGCTCGCGCGAGGAGCTGATCGCGCGCACGCCCGCCGACGGCCTCGTCGCCGGGCTCGGCCGCGTGGCGGGCCGCGAGTGCGTGGCGCTGTCCTACGACTACATGGTGCTCGCGGGCACGCAGGGGATGCGCAACCACCTCAAGAAGGATCGTCTGTTCGAGATCGCCGAGCGCCGCAGGCTGCCGGTCGTGCTGTTCGCCGAGGGTGGCGGCGGGCGCCCCGGTGACGTGGACATGCCGATCGTCGCCGGGCTCGACTGCCGCGCCTTCGCGCTGTTTGCGAGGCTGAGCGGCCTCGTGCCGCTCGTGGGTATCGCCGGCGGCTACTGCTTTGCGGGCAACGCCGCGCTGTTGGGCTGCTGCGACGTCGTGATCGCGACCGAGGACTCGAGCATCGGCATGGGCGGCCCGGCGATGATCGAGGGGGGCGGTCTCGGCGTGCACCACCCGAGCGAGGTCGGCCCGATCGACGTGCAGCACGCAAACGGCGTCGTTGACCTGCGCGCCGCCGACGAACCGGAGGCGGTCGCGCTCGCCAAGCGTTACCTCGCCTACTTCGCGGGGCCCTCCGCGCCCGGCGCGCTGCCCGAGCAGACGCTGCTGCGCGAGCTGATTCCCGAGCAGCGCAAGCGGGTCTATGACGTGCGCCGGATCGTGCAGACGCTGTTTGACGAGGATTCCGTGCTCGAGCTGCGCGACGGCTTCGGCGTGGGCATGATGACCGCGCTCGCACGCCACGAAGGACGCCCGCTCGGCGTCGTTGCGAACGACCCCACGCACCTCGGCGGCGCGATCGACGCCGACAGCGCTGACAAGGCCGCACGCTTCCTGGCACTCTGCGACGCCTTCGCGTTGCCGATCCTGTTCCTCTGCGATACCCCAGGGTTCATGGTCGGGCCGGCCGCGGAGAAGACCGCGACCGTGCGCCACTTCGCGCGGCTGTTCCTCGCGGGCGCGAATCTCTCGGTTCCGACCGGAACGATCGTGCTGCGCAAGGGCTACGGTCTCGGCGCGCAGGCGATGGCCGGAGGCGGCTTCAAGGTGGGGCAGTTCACCGTCGCGTGGCCGACCTCGGAGTTCGGCGCGATGGGCCTTGAGGGCGCAGTGCGCCTCGGCATGCGCCGCGAGCTCGAGGCGATCGAGGATGCCGCCGAGCGCGAGCGCGTCTTTCAGGCGACCGTCGCCGCCGCTTACGAGCGCGGCCGCGGCGTCAACATGGCCGCCTACGGCGAGATCGACGACGTGATCGACCCGGCCGACTCGGCGCGCTGGATCGCATCGCTGTTTGCGCCGGACAGCGGCGAATGGTGGCGCACACCCGGCAAGCGTCGCCCCTACCTCGACGCCTGGTAGCGCGGTCCACCTGGCTTCATCTGGCTGCGCCGCTAAGCTCGTGCGCCGGACAGGCCAACAAAGCTTCCCGGAGGAGGAGATCAGTGAGCCTCGCGCTGACGTTCTGGAGCCAGCCTCAGGTAGTCACCGATAGCTGGGTCGAACTTGCGAGCACGATTACGCTGATCGCGTTCGTGCTCGGCCTCTACAGGCACCTCGAATGCCACCGCTCGGGCTGTCACCGCCTCGGCCGCTTCCAGCACGGGCGCTACAAGCTCTGCCGTGTACATCACCCCGAAGTGCCCAGCAGCGGCAGGATCACACAAGGGCACATCGAGTCCGTCGCCGGCGCCGGCCAGGAGCAGGCACCCGCGCCCTGACGCGCGACGACGCCACTCAGCGAGCCGTGCGGGGAACGGTCACGCGCGCCTCGCGGCCCCTTCCATAACTGTGCTTACCCGGCTACCATTGCTGTAGACCGTCACCGACTCGCTCGGGATGGATCTGAAGGCACGCCCCAAAACCTGAAATCGCGCCGGTATCCGAAGGGAACTGGACCGAGACCGATGAGCCCGGAAAACCTCACCCCACGCCGCGTATGAGGATCGTGCGCACCGTTGAGGGGCTGCGCGCCGTGCTGAGGCCCGCGCGGCACGACGATCGCGCGATTGGCCTGGTCGCAACAATGGGCGCGCTGCACGAAGGACACCTCTCGCTGATCCGCCACGCGCGCCGCCAGTGCGACGTGGTCGTGGTGTCGCTGTTCGTCAACCCCGCGCAGTTCAACGAGCACGCCGACCTCGAACGCTACCCGCGCGATGAGCTGCGCGACGCCGAGCTGGCCGAGGATGCAGGCGCCGACGTGCTGTTCGCACCATCCGTCGAGGAGGTCTATCCGCCCGGCTTCGCCACCGCCGTCGAAGTCCTTGGCCTGAGCGAGCGTCTCGAGGGCGAGGCCCGTGGCGCAGGGCACTTCCGCGGCGTCACAACGGTCGTCACCAAGCTGCTCTGCATGGTGCTCCCCGATGTCGCCTACTTCGGCCAGAAGGACGCCCAGCAGGTGCTGCTCGTCAAGCGCCTCGTCGCCGACCTGAACCTGCCCGTGCGGATCGAGGCGCGTCCCACCGTGCGCGAGCCCGACGGCCTTGCGCTGTCCTCACGCAACGTGCTGCTGAGCGCCCGCGAGCGTGAGCGGGCGCTGGCGCTGCCTCGCGCCCTACAGGCCGCCGAGGAGCTACTGGCGAGCGGCGAGCGCTCGGCGGCGGCGCTTGTGAACGCCGCGCGAGCGGCCATGACGAGCTACGCGGTCGAGCCTGAATACGTGGCGCTCGTCGACCCCGCAACGCTTGAGCCGCTCGAGACGCTCGACGAGGGGGGGCTGCTCGCGATCGCGGCTCGCCTCGGCGAGGTGCGCCTGATCGACAACGCGATCCTGACGCCCGAGCAGCAACAGCACCCCGACCCCCCGACCCCAGGAAAGGCTCTCAGCACATGCAGCGTGTGATGCTCAAGTCCAAGATCCACCGCGCGACGGTCACAGATTGCGACCTGCACTACGTGGGCTCGATAACGATCGACCCGGATCTGCTCGAGGCCGCCGACATCCTCGAGTACGAGCAGGTCCACGTTGTCGACGTCGACAACGGTGCGCGCTTTGAGACGTACACGATTCCCGGCGAGCGCGGCTCGGGGGCGATGTGCGTAAACGGCGCCGCCGCGCGGCTCGTGCACCGCGGCGACACGATCATCGTCATCTCCTACGGCTCCTATGAGACCGCCGAGATGGAGCACTACGAGCCTCGCGTCGTGCACGTCGAGGCCGACACCAACCGCATCATCACGATCGACGACGCGGTGGCGACCCTGCTCTCCTGAGCGGGCGTCAACCGCGGTCAGAGAGGAAGCGCAGATGTCCAGCCGACCCACAGTCCATACCCCCACAGACCCCGGCGCGCTGCCGATGACGCTACCGCTGTTGATGGAGAAGAAGCGCCTCGGCGACCCGCTCGTGATGGTCACCGCCTACGACTACCCAAGTGCGCGCGCCGCGCAGGCAGCGGGCGTGGACCTCGTGCTCGTCGGCGACTCCGCCGCTACGACGGTGCTCGGCTACAACGCCACGACGCCTGTCGAGCTCGACGACATGCTCGTGCTCGCGCGCGCCGTGCGCCGCGGCCTGAGCACGCCGCTGATGATCGGCGATCTGCCCTTCGGCTCCTATGAGGTCTCCGACGAGCAGGCGATCACGACCGCGATGCGGATGGTCAAGGAGGCCGGCTGTGAGGCCGTCAAGCTCGAGGGCGGCGGCGAGGCCTCCGTGCGCCGCGCACGCGCGATCGTCGGCGCGGGCATCCCCGTGATGGGCCACGTTGGGCTGACGCCGCAGACCGCGACCGCGCTGGGCGGCTGGAAGGCCCAGGGCCGCTCCGCGATCGCCGCGGCACGCATCGCCGAGGAGGCGCTCGCGCTGCAGCACGCGGGCTGCTTTGCGCTCGTCTTCGAGGCGATCCCCGCGGCCGTCACCACGGAGCTGATGGAGCTGGTCGAGATCCCTGTGATCGGCATCGGCGCCGGCCCGGCGACCGACGGGCAGGTGCTCGTCTTCCACGATCTGCTCGGCATTCGCGATGGTCTCGGGGCGCGCTTCGTCAAGCGCTACGCGAACCTCCAGCAGGAGATGAACGAGGGCGTCAGCGCCTACGCCGAGGACGTCCGGGCGCGGCGCTACCCGGGCCCCGAGCACACCTACTCGATCGACCCCGCCGAGCTGGCCGAGCTCAAGGTCGAGCTCGCTCGTCGCGACTGAGGTTTCAAGACACGTATCGCGCTAGCCGGGCGGTGCAGAGCCACCGGGCCCCGAGAGCGCCCCATCCGCTCGGCGCCGGCCGGGTCAGGAGAGCGGCTCTCCGTAGCGCTCGGAGAACGCGAACTCCTCGACGGGCCGGCGCGCGAGCTGCTTTGGCCAGGCGTCGGCGCGATAGCCGACGCCGATGTGCGCGGCCAGCGCGATCTCCTCGGGGATCTCGAGCAACTGCTTGACCTCCGCCTCCGCGGGCACGAGCAGTGTCGTCATCGCTGCGCCCAGGCCCTCCGCGCGCAGCGCGAGCAGCAGGTTCTGCACGAACGGGTAGACGGAGGCGCCGCCGACGATGCTCTGGCGCGGCAGATCCGCGTCGGTCACGGCGAGGTCCTCGAGACGCACGCCGACGAGGATGTGCAGCGGCACCTGCTCGAGGCTCGCGGCGTATTCGTCGGCACGACGGATCATGCGCACGCGCCGCGCGTCGAAGCTCGCCGGATCGGCGAGCATTCGCGCGCCCCCGGTCTGCTCCAGATAGGCGCGCCAGCGCGGCAGGTAAAGGTCGCGCAGCGCCGTGCGGCGCCCAGGGTCCTCGACCACCACGACCCGCCAACCCTGGCGGTTGCCGCCGCTCGGCGCAAAGCGCGCCGCGTCGAGTGCACGCACGAGCAGCTCGCGCGGCACGGGATCGGACTTGAAGTCGCGGCTCGTCGGCGCGCAGCGCATCGCCTCGTAAAGATCCATCGGCTGGACGCTACACGTACTCGACGCGGCGCAGGGTGCGCGCAGGCGCGCCGGCAGCGATCGAGAACGCCTCCAGATCGGCGGTCACGACGCTGTTCGCACCGATCACGCAACGCTCGCCGATGCTCACGCCGCTCGTCACGATCACGTTCGCGCCGAGCCAGCAGTTATCGCCAATCCGTGTCGGACCCTTACTCTCGAAGCCCTGCCAGGTGATCGGCTGCTCGGGGTCGTCAAAGCGGTGGCTCGCGTCGGAGACGAAGCAGCCGTTGGCGAGCATGCAGTGATCGCCGATTTCCACGAGCTCCTGCGCGGCGATCATCACGCCTTTGTTGAGGAAGCTGCCGGCGCCGATGCGTACGCGCGCCTCACCCGGCGCGGTGATCCACACGCCCGGCTCGAGCAGCGTCCCGGCGCCGATCTCTAGGCGTCCCTCGGTGAGCGCCTCGAGCACGTTGCCGTGCAGCGGCCAGCGCGCGAACGCTTCGCGGCGCAGCAGCTCCCAGTGGATGCGCAGGCGGTTCCAGGGCAGCGAGTTGCGCTCATACCAGCGCCACTTCTGCGCCCACAGCTTCAACTGGCGTGAGCGCTCTGCCATTGCGGGATCAGACGGCGACCTTGGCGCGCCGTTTGCGCGCCGGTGAGCGACCCGCCTTTGGCGGCGCCTTCGCCGCGGGCGTGAGCAGCTCGGCGAGGAAGCGCCCGGTGTGCGAGGAGGGCTCGGCGGCGACCTCCTCAGGGGTGCCTACCGCGATCGCCATGCCGCCCTCCTCCCCACCCTCCGGGCCCATGTCGATCAGCCTGTCGGCGGACTTGATGATGTCGAGGTTGTGCTCGATCACGACCACGCTGTTGCCGGCGTCAACGAGGCGCTGCAGCACCTCGAGCAGACGCTGGACGTCGGCGAAGTGCAGCCCCGTGGTGGGCTCATCGAGGATGTAGAGCGTGCGTCCCGTGGCGATCTTCGAGAGCTCCGTGGCGAGCTTCACACGCTGCGCCTCGCCCCCGGAGAGCGTCGTCGCGGGCTGACCGAGGCGCACGTAGCCGAGACCGACCGCGTCGAGCGTCTCCAGACGCCGGCGCACCTTCGGGATGTGCTCGAAGAAGCCAAGCGCCTGCTCGACGGGCATGTCGAGCACGTCGGCGATCGACTTGCCCTTGAAGCGGATTTCGAGCGTCTCGCGGTTGTAGCGCTTGCCGTGGCACTGCTCGCAGGGCACATACACGTCGGGTAGGAAGTGCATCTCGATCTTGATCTGCCCATCGCCGCGGCAGACCTCGCAGCGCCCACCCTTGACGTTGAAGCTGAAGCGCCCTGGCTTGTAGCCGCGGACGCGCGCCTCCTGCGTCTTTGAGAACAGGTCGCGGATCACGTCGAACAGGCCCGTGTAGGTCGCCGGGTTCGAGCGCGGCGTGCGCCCGATCGGCGACTGGTCGACGGCGATGATCTTGTCGAGCTGCTCGAGGCCGTGGATCGCGCGGTGCGCACCTGGGCGCTTGCGCGCACGGTGCAGGCGGTTGGCGACGGCCTTGAACAGCACGTCGTTGACGAGCGTCGACTTGCCCGAGCCCGAGACGCCCGTCACGCATGCCGAGCACGCCGAGCGGCACGTGCACGTCGATCTCGCGCAGGTTGTGCTGGGAGGCGCCGAGGATCTCGACGTAGCCGCTGGGCGTGCGTCGGCGCTGCGGCGGCTCGATCGTGCGCTCGCCCGAGAGGAACTGCCCGGTCAGCGAAGCCTTGACCTTCTGGACCTGCGCGGCCGTGCCCTGCGCCACGATCCGCCCGCCGTGCTCGCCCGCGCCCGGACCCATATCCACGAGGTGATCGGCCGCGCGCATCGTCTGCTCGTCGTGCTCGACCACGATCACCGTGTTGCCGAGGTCGCGCAGACGCTCGAGCGTCGCGATCAGCTTGGAGTTGTCGCGCTGGTGCAGCCCGATCGAGGGCTCATCGAGGATGTAGAGCACGCCGACGAGCGAGGAGCCGATCTGCGTCGCGAGACGGATGCGCTGCGCCTCGCCGCCGGACAGCGTCGCCGCGGCGCGCTCCATCGAGAGGTAGCCGATGCCGACGTTCTCCAGGAAGCGCAGCCGCTCTGAGATCTCGCGCACGATCAGCCGCGCTACGTGGCGGTCGGTCTCTGAGAGCTCGACCTCCTCGAGCCACTCGAGCGCCCGCCGCGCCGAGAGCGCGCAGAAGTCCTCGATCCGCGTCCCGCCCACGAGCACCGCGCGCGACTCCGGGCCGCAGACGCGCGCCGCCGCAGGCCGGGCAGGCGCGCAGCGACATGAACTCCTCGATCTTCTCGCGCGTCCACTCCGAGTCGGTCTCGCGATAGCGACGCTGCAGGTTCGTGACGATCCCCTCGAAGCGCGTCGCGTAGGAGCGTCGGCGTCCGTAGCGGTTGCGGTAGGTGACCTGCACCGGCTCGCCGTTCGTGCCGTTCAGGAACACGTCGCGCTGCTCGTCGCTGAGATCTTCCCACGGCGCTTCGAGGTCGATGTCGTAGAGCTCGGCGATCGCCTCGGTCACCTGCTCGTAGTAGTTGGAGGCGCTGTTGGCCCACGGCGCGATCGCGCCCTCGCTGATCGACAGCGACGGGTCGGGCACGACCAGCTCCGGGTCGATTTCCATCTGCGAGCCGAGCCCGGTGCAGCACGTCGCAGGCACCGTGCGGCGAGTTGAACGAGAAGATCCGCGGCTCGAGCTCGACCAGCGACGGCCCGTGCTCGGGGCAGGCGAAGCGCTCGGAGAAGGTGAAGATCGTGCCGGGGTCGGGCGCCTCGCCGGGGACGATCTGGGCCGAAGGCGCGCGTGTGCCCTTCGCGCCCTTGGTGTGCTCGACCTCCTCCTGGGTCCGGCTCTTGCCGACGATCTCGACTTCGAGCAGCCCGTCGGCGAGCCCCACGGCGGTCTCGATCGAGTCGGCCAGGCGCTTGCGCACGTCGTGGCGCATCACGAGGCGATCGACGACGACCGCGATGTCGTGCTTGTAGCGCTTGTCGAGCACGATCGACTCCTCGAGCATGCGCACGCGGTCGTCGATCTTGACGCGCGCGAAGCCGTCGCTGCGCAGCTCCTCAAGCAGCTTGCCGTACTCGCCCTTGCGCCCGCGCACGACCGGCGCGAGCACCATGAAGCGCGTACCCTCGGCGAGCTCCATCACCTGGTCGATGATCTGCTCGGCCGACTGCCCGACGATCGGCCGGCCGCAGATCGGGCAGTGCGGCTTGCCCACGCGCGACCACAGCAGGCGCAGGTAGTCGTAGATCTCGGTGACCGTGCCGACCGTCGAGCGCGGGTTGCGCGAGGTCGTCTTCTGATCGATCGAGATCGCCGGCGAGAGTCCCTCGATCGCGTCGACGTCCGGCTTGTCCATCTGGCCGAGGAACTGGCGCGCGTAGGCCGACAGCGACTCGACGTAGCGGCGCTGCCCCTCGGCGTAGATCGTGTCGAACGCGAGGCTCGACTTGCCCGAGCCGGACAGGCCCGTGATCACGACCAGCGCATCGCGCGGGAGCTCCAGCGAGATGTCCTTGAGGTTGTGCTCCCGCGCTCCGGAGACGACGATCTTGTTGCCAGCGGCCATGTACCGGTCATTCTATGACGGCGAACAGACGTTCGCCTGCGTGATCTTTCGCTGGTAGCGTCTTTTCTGGGTGCGCGCGGAGCGCACACGAGGCGATGCTCAGCCGTCGACGGCTGCGTAGACCTCGTCGATCAGCTTGCAGCCGGTCGGGCAGCTGGAAGTTCTCGGCCAGGTAGCGCTCGGTGTCGGCGCGCGACTCGCCGTTGAGCGCCATGTTGAGCGCGATCAGGCGGGCGCCGTCGACGTCGCCGCCGCCGTCGGCGGCCGCCGAGCGGCGGCGTCGGCTGGGGCTGCGGCGGCGAGGCCGTCGACGGCGCCGGGGCGGGTGCAGCCGCCAACGCCTCTCGAGCTGCGTCTCGAACGACGCGAGTTGTGCTCAGCGCTCGGGCTCGGACGCGTCACGCCCGGAGGCGGCGTCGTAGAGCTCGCCCATGTTCGTCCTCGACGGCGGCAGGTCGGCGGCGAGGCGGCCGGCGCCGGCACGCAGGCTCTCGACGAGGGCGCTGACCTCGCCGTCCATCGAGCCGACCCGCTCGAGCAGGGTCGCCGCAACCTGAGCGACCGCGGCGACGTGGGCGCGGGCCTTCTCGAGCGCCTCCGCGCGGGTCCGCTCGGCGTCGCGGTCGGCCGCCTCGCGCGCCTGGCGGGCGGCGTCGAGCGCGTGTCGCTCGATCTCCGAGGCGGCCGTCTCGGCGGCCTCGAGGATGCTCTGCACCTGGGTGCCGGCCGTCGAGGCGAGCGACATGTCGGCGCCGCCCGTGACCGCCGCGCGCTGCAGCTCCTCGAACTCGGCCGCCAGCGCGCGCAGGTGGGCATCGACGGCCGCCGGGTCGTAGCCGCGGCGGCCGATCGGGAAGTCCCTGCGTTCGATTGCCTGGCGGTCGAACTCCACGGCGCGCATCCTAGGCGATGTCGCCGGCGGGTGGTCGCGCCGCCGAGGTCTCGCCCGCCGGGGCCTCTTCGGCACGGATCTCCTGCAGGTCGCGACGCAGCTCGCGCAGCTCGTCGCGCAGCTGCGCGGCGTACTCGAAGCGCAGATCGTCGGCCGCCGCGATCATCTCCTCCTCGAGCTCCACGACCATCCGCTCGAGCTCGTGCCGCGGCATCTCCTCGCCGGCCCGCGCTTGGCGCGTGCGACGTTTGCGCCCGCGCGGCACCTTGGACTCGGCCTGCAGGAACTCGGCGATGTCGGAGATGCCCTTGACGATCGTCGCCGCCGTGATGCCGTGCTCCTCGTTGTAGGCGAGCTGGATCTCGCGGCGGCGGTCGGTCTCGGAGATCGCGGCGCGCATCGCCTTGGTCTCCTTGTCGGCGTACATCAGCACCGTGCCGTCGACGTTGCGCGCCGCGCGCCCGATCGTCTGGATCAGCGAGGTCTCGCCGCGCAGGAACCCCTCCTTGTCGGCGTCGAGGATCGCCACCAGCGAGACCTCGGGCAGGTCGAGGCCCTCGCGCAGCAGGTTGACGCCGACGAGCACGTCGTACTCGCCGAGGCGCAGGTCGCGGATGATCTGGATGCGTTCGAGCGTGTCGATCTCGGAGTGCAGGTAGCGCGTCTTGAAGCCCATCTCCAGCAGGTACTGGGAGAGGTCCTCGCTCATCTTCTTCGTCAGCGTCGTGACGAGCACACGCTCGTCGCGCTCGACGCGCTTGCGCACCTCGTTCATCAGATCGTCGATCTGGTTCTTGGTCTCGCGCACCTCCACCGCCGGGTCGACGATCCCCGTCGGGCGCACGATCTGCTCGACGATGCGCGTCGAGTGCGTACGCTCGTATTCGCCGGGCGTCGCCGAGACGAACATCAGCTGCGGGCGTGATCGAGAGGAACTCGTCGAAGGTCTGCGGGCGGTTGTCCATCGCGCTCGGCAGCCGGAAGCCGTAGTCGACGAGCGTCTGCTTGCGCGAGCGGTCGCCCTCGAACATGCCGCCGATCTGCGGCACCGTCTGGTGGGACTCGTCGATGAAGCAGACGAAGTCCTTCGGGAAGTAGTCGATCAGGCAGTAGGGACGGCTCCCCGGCGGGCGCCCGTCGAGGATCCGCGAGTAGTTCTCGATCCCCGAGCAGAAGCCGACCTCGCGGAGCATCTCCATGTCGTACTGGGTGCGCTGGCGCAGGCGGTGGGACTCGAGCTGCTTGCCTTCGGACTCGAGCTGCTCGCAGCGCTCGTTCAGCTCGCGGCCGATCTCGGCGACGCCGTCCTCGATCGTGCCCTCCTTGACGTTGTAGTGCGTCGCGGGCCAGATCGCGACGTGCTCGAGGTCGTCCTCGAGCAGCTCGCCGGTGAGCGGGTCGAAGTGCTGCAGGCGTTCGACTTCGTCGCCGAACATCGTCGCGCGGAAAGCCGTCTCGGCGTAGGCGGGGAACACCTCGAGCGTGTCGCCGCGCACGCGGAAGGTGCCGCGCGAGAGCACGCTGTCGTTGCGGGTGTACTGGATCGAGACGAGTTTGCGCAGCAGCTGGTCGCGGTCGATCTCCTCTCCGCGCTTGAGGATCTGCATGTTCATCTCGTAGGTCTCGGGCGAGCCGAGGCCGTAGATGCAGGACACCGAGGCGACCACGATCACGTCGCGGCGGGCGAACACCGCGGCGGTCGCGGCGTGGCGCAGCCGGTCGACCTCCTGGTTGATCGCCGAGTCCTTCTCGATGTAGAGGTCGCGGCTCGGCACGTAGGCCTCGGGCTGGTAGTAGTCGTAGTAGGACACGAAGTACTCGACCGCGTTGTCGGGGAAGAACGTGCGGAACTCGTTGCACAGCTGCGCGGCGAGCGTCTTGTTGTGCGCGATCACGAGCGTCGGGCGCTGCACCGCCTCGATCACGCCGGCCATCGCCATCGTCTTGCCGGTGCCCGTCGCGCCGAGCAGCGTCTGGAAGCGCTCGCCGTGCTCGATGCCCTCGGCGAGCGAGGCGATCGCCTGCGGCTGGTCGGCCGTCGGCGTGAAGACGGAGTCGAGCTTGAAGTCGGGCATGCCCTCTACCGTAGCGAGCGGGCCACGTGCGCCGTGCGGGGTCCTACAGCCCCAGCTCGCGCGGGTAAGTCGTGCGGTAGGCGCGCTGCGCAGTGAGCACACGCTGCGACGTATTCGCGCGTCTCCGGGAAGGGGATCGCGGCCGTCGTCAGCCGCCCGCCCGCGCCGATCGGCGCGGGCGACCCAGCGATCGACGTTGGCGAGACCGCCGTTGTAGGCGGCGACGGCGAGCATCTCGTTGCCGTGGTAGTGGTCGAGCAGGTAGCGCAGGTAGTAGCTGCCGTAGGCGACGTTGATACGCGGGGCTCGCGAGGTCGCTGGCGGTGAAGCGGTTGCCGCCGGAAAGGTGCGCCAGGTAGTAGGCCGTCGCGGGCAGGATCTGCATCAGGCCCTGCGCTCCGGCCGAGGACGGTCGCGGTTCGAATTTGATCTCCGCGTAGATGACGGCCGCGATCAGCGCGGGGTCGAGGTGCTTAGCGGCGGCCTGTTCGCGGATGATCGCCGTTTCGCTCAGCGGCAGCCCACCGCTGTTGCGCCACTCGCTGCAGGCTCGAGATGACGAGCGCCCCGCACACGAGCAGCGCGGCGAGCGCGACGACAGCACCGAGGACGCGCTGGCTCATCCTCCTAGCTTGTCAAGGATCGCCGACAGCTCCTGCCTCGAGCTCCTGCCTCGCTGCCGTCGTTGCGCACGACGAACGTTGCCCGACGCGCCTTCTCCTCCTGCGGAAGCTGGCGCGCGGCGCGCTCGTCGGCGACAGCGTGACCGCGCCCCGCGGCGCGATCGCGGCGCAGCGGCTCCGTCGGCGATGACCGCGATCGTCGCGTCGTAGATCCCCTCCATGCCCGCCTCGAACAGCAGCGGCGTCTCCACGACCGCCGCGCGCGGCGGCGGGCCGGCGGCGCACGTACCTGCTCCAGCCAGCCGGCCACACGCGCGCCGACGAGCGGCCAGATCAGTGCCTCGAGCCAAGTCCGATCCGCTTCGGCTGCGAACGCGCGTCGTGCGAGCGCCGCGCGGTCGACGGCGCCTGCGGGCGCGACCTCTGGGCCGAAGCGAGCGACAACCGCGTCGCGCAGCTCGCTGCCCTCGTAGAGCTCGTGTACGACCGCGTCGGTCGAGAGCACCTCCGCGCCGAGACGTCCCAGCGCCGCGAGCGCTGTCGACTTGCCTGCGCCCATCCCGCCTGTGAGCCCGACGAACGGCGCCACCACGCTCCGCTGCTCGGAGTCGCTCAGGCCGGGTCAGTCCTGCTGCGCGGTCTCGGCGCTGAGCTCAGGCTCAGCCGCCTCATCCGGCGCTGCTGGCTGCTCAGCGGCCGACGCCTCGGGCGCCGCGCCGTTGCTGTCGATCTCAGGCGTCTGCTCAGCCGCCTCAGCGGGAGCCTCGGCGACCGGCGCCGCGGTCTCTACGGGCGGCGTCTCAGCCTCTGCTGCGGACTCAGCGACCGCGGCCGCGCTGAACCTCTGCCTCAGCCGCGACCTCGGGGGCAGCCTCGGGCGCCTCGACAAGCTCAGCAGCTGTGGCCTCGGGGGCCTCCGCGAGCTCCACCGCAGCCTCGGGCGCCTCGTCGCTCGTACGTTTCCTCGCCGGCGTCCGTCACGGTCGCACCCTCGGGTTCGCCGGGTCGCGAGACGGGCAGAATCTGGTCCTCGACGCGCTTGGCCGACAGCGACAGGCGGCGACGCTCGGAGTCGATCTCAAGGATCTTCACGCGGATCTCATCGCCGGGGTGCACGATCTCGCGCGGACTCTCGACGTGGTGCGGCGCTAGCTCGGAGATGTGCACGAGCCCCTCGACACCGTCGAGGATCTCTACGAAGGCACCGAAGGTGACGACCTTGGTGACCTTGCCGGCCAGCTCGTCGCCGACGTTGTAGGTGTCGACGATGCGCTGCCAGGGATCTTCCTGGGTCTGCTTGAGACCGAGCGAGATGCGCTGGCGGTCGCGGTCGATGTCGAGCACCTTGACCTTCACGGTGTCGCCGATCGCGAGGATCTCCGAAGGATGATTGACGTGCGACCAGGAGAGCTCGGAGATGTGGATCAGACCATCGATGCCGTCGAGGTCGACGAACGCGCCGAAGTCGACGATGTTGGAGATCTGGCCCTCCACGACGAGTCCGGGCTGCAGGCGGTCGAGGATCTGCTGGCGAACCTCCTTGCGCTCCTCCTCAAGCACCGCGCGACGCGAGAGCACGACGTTGTTGCGCGAGCGGTTGAGCTCGATCACCTTCGTCTCGATCTTCGTGCCCATGTACTCGTCGAGGTTCGGCACGCGGCGGATATCCACAAGCGAGGCGGGCAGGAAGCCGCGCACGCCGAGGTCGATGATCAGACCGCCCTTGACGACCTCGATCACGGTGCCCTCGACCGGCTCGCCGGACTCGGCCGCGGTTTCGATGCGGCGCCAGGCCTTCTCGAAGCGCGCGCGCTTCTTCGACATGATCAGGCGACCGTCCTGGTCCTCCTTGGTCATGACGATCGCGTCGACCTCCTCGCCGAGGTGGACCTCCTCGTTCGGGTCGACGGCCTTGCGGATCGAAAGCTCGTTCGCCGGGATGACGCCCTCGGACTTGTAGCCAATGTCGACAAGGACCTCGTCCTTGTCGATGCGGACGACGTGGCCGGTGACGACCTCGCCCTCCTCGATCGGGCGGAAAGTAGCGTCGTAATTGGGGACGATCTGGCCGTCGACTTCCAGCAGCAGGCCGTTTGACCCGTCGACAACGCGAGCCCCAGGGTTCTCCATCAAGGTTTGCACCGGGCGAAGCGTAGCGCAGCCGTATCATTGCCGGGTAGATGCCTGTTCGAGCGACGAAGCGCGGACAGTTGCGCACCCGCCTGGAGCGCGACTGTGACGTGCTCATCTGCGGCGCCAGCTTCGCCGGCTTGGCTGTCGCGCGTGAGCTCGCGGGAGCCGGCGCGCGCGTGCTGATGATCGACCGCTATGAGATCGGCGAGCGCCAGACCTCGGCCTGCGGGATACCGACGAGCTGGCTCCAGGCGCTGGAGCTGACCGACTCGCTGCGTCAGACCTTTGATGAGCTGACGGTCCACACCCCCTACCGGACCTCACGCTGGCCGCTGCCGTGGACCTTCTCGACATTCGACTATCGCGAGCTGTGCGCCGCGATGTGGAGCCAGGCGGATGATGGCGAGCTGGAGTTCGAGACCGCGACCGTCACCGGACGCCGAGGCCACGTTGTGCAGACCGATCGCGGCGAGCTGAGCGCGCCGTTGATTGTCGACGGGCTCGGCTGGCGTCGGGTGCTCTCCAACGCAACGCCGATCCAGCCGCCGAACGCACGCCTCTCGCGCGGCCTGGAGGTGCACCCTCCCGGCCGTGGCGAGGAGATGGAACTGTGGCTCGACTCGAACTACATCCGCGCGGGCTACGGCTGGAGCTTTCCCGCCGGCGATGAGCTGCGTATCGGCATCGGCTCCTTCTGGCCCGCCCACCACGTCAAGGAGCCGACGGTCCGCCTCGCCGCCGATCTCGACATGCCCCCGGAGGGCTATCAGGGCAATTGGATCCCCCACCAGCTCCGCCGCGCCGTCGAGGACAGCGTGTTCTTCACCGGTGACTCGGCCGGGCACTGTCTCCCACTGACCGCCGAGGGCATTCGCACCGCGATCTACTTCGGGCTGGCCTGCGGCCGCGAGCTGCGCGCGGTCGTCGGTGGCCACGCCACGCGCGAGCAGGCGCTCGCGCGCTACGGCGCCTTCTCCGATGCGCACGAGCGCAAATTCCGCTGGCTGCTGGCGGTGCAGCGCATGATCGGCCAGATCACGCCGAGCCGCGCCGCGACCGCGGTCACGCGCGCGTTTGAGAGCCGGCGCATCTCACACTGGGCTTTCAACCATTACCTCGCGATCGCGCCGCCTTCGTTCGTCGGCGCGCAGCGTGCAGCGGCACGACACGAGCCGATCAGCGCTCCCGCCTGAGGGGCCCCTCCCACGCGCCGGGCTCGAGGCGCAGATAACACATCTCGATGCGCAGGATGTCCATTGTGCGCTCGAAGCACTCGCGAGCGAAGCCGTAACGCTCTACGAGTGCACGCTCCGCTGCCGGTTCCTGCGCGCGCGAGACCACGAAACCGTGTGCCTCCAGCGGCGCCCCCAGCGGCTTGCCGCGCGCGGTGCACGGCGCCAGCAGCACGCGAGCATCGTTGCGCAAACGCTTGAGCTTTCCCGACGCGCGCTCGGAGCGCACATACAGAGCCCCGCCGTAGTACACGGCCCAGACTGGCGTCGGCACCGACCTGCCGTCGCGGCGAAAGGTGACGAGCAGCGTGCGCTTGGCGGCGCGAAGCTCCTCGATGGAGCCGCTGCGCGCAACCTCCGCAATCGTGCGCGTCGCTCGCGGCGCGGTCCGCGCCGCGAGCCGCGCGAGCGGGACGGCAGCGGGAAGACGACGGGCAACCACAGGATGCGCTCCGGGGCGCGCGGCGGATGTCGATCGCTGATCGTCTGCTGTCATCGCCGCTCCTACAGCTCCGCAAGGACGCTCGCGAGCCTGCGCACGCCCTCCTCGATCGCGGGCTCGGAGAGGTTGGCGTAGCCCATCACGAGCGCATCGGTCTCCTCTGCCGGCTCGATCATGTGCAGCGTCAGCGGATAAACCCCGAGCGAGCTCTGCGCTGCTTGGCCCATCAGCTCCAGCACCCCCACCGGATGCTCGAGGCGCACGAGCGCGTGCAGGCCCGCGGAGACGCCGCTCACCCGCGCTCGCGGCAGGTGCCGTGCGACGGCGGCGATCAGCGCGTCGCGGCGCACGCGGTTGCGTCGCCGCGCCTTGCGCAGCTCGCGGTCATACGCGGAGGTCTCCAGCAATCGTGCGAGCACGAGCTGATCGATCGTCGCGGAGCCGAGGTCGTCCATCGCCTTGGCTTCGGCGACCGCGCCGCGCAGCGACTCGGGCAGCACGAGCCAGCCGAGACGCAAACCGGGCGCGAGCGTCTTGGAGGCCGTCCCCAAGTAGGCGACGTGCTCGGGAGCCAGGCCCTGCAGAGCGCCGAGCGGTGCGCGGTCGTAGCGAAACTCGGCGTCGTAGTCGTCCTCGACCACAAGGCCGCCCGCGCGAGCCCACTCGATCAGGGCCAGCCGCCGTGCGGGCGAGAGCACGACACCGGTCGGGCATTGGTGCGCGGGCGTCACGACGACCACCGGCGCGCGCAACGCCGCGACGTCGAGCCCCGCCTCATCGACCGCCACCCCTTCCACCTCCATGCCGGCGTAGGACAAAAGCGCGCGGTGCGGCGGCAATCCTGGGTCTTCGACCGCGATCGTCGTGGTGCCCTGGCGCAGGAGCGCGCGCGCGAGCAGTGCGAGCCCCTGGCTCGCCCCCGCGCAGACGACGATCGACTCCGGCTCGGCGACCACGCCGCGTACGCGACGCAGGTAGGCGGCGAGTGCCCAGCGCAGCTCGCGCGCGCCGCGCGGGTCGGGATACGCGAAGGCTTTCGGCGGGGCAGCCGTCAGCACCTCGCGCATCGTGCGCAGCCACAGCGCGCGAGGGAAGGAGGCGAGGTCGGGCGCGCCGGGGAAGAAATCGAACTGCAAAGCGCCGCTCGCTGCCGGCGTCGGCGCGTCGCGGGCGTGCGGGCTGGCGGCCGCCACGAACGTGCCGGCACCGGGACGGGTGACGAGATAGCCCTCAGCAGAGAGCTGGGCGTAGGCGTCGACGACGAGCCGCCGCGAGACGCCGAGGTCGGCGGCGAGCGCGCGCGAGGACGGCATCGGCCCCGCGGCGGAGAGAGTTCCGTTGCGCACCAGCTCGCGCAAACGGTCCTCGAGCTGTGCGCGACGACGTCCGCCGCGCAGCGCAAGGAGCAGCTCCGGGCCTTGACTGGTACCCGATTTTTGCGCTGAACTGGTCACTTTTTGGGTTCCACCTTGGGGTAGAGTAGCGGCCATGTCAACACTGCGCATCGGCCTGATCGTGTTCGCCGCCTACCACTTCGTGATCGCCGCGCTGATGGTCTTTGCGCCGCACACCTTCTTCTCGGACATCGGCCCGTTCGGCGTCCAGAACGACCACTACCTACGCGATACCGCGACCTTCAACGTCGCCTTTGGCGCCGCGCTCGCCGTGGCCGTGAAGCGTCCGAGCTGGCGAACCCCGGTGCTCTGCTGTGTGGCCTTGCAGTTCACGCTGCACGCGCTCAACCACCTTGCCGACATCGACGCCGCGCATCCCAGCTGGCTCGGGCCGGCCGACTTCATCTCGCTCGCGCTCTCCTCGCTCCTGTTGATCTGGCTTGCGCGCGCATCCATGCAAACCCCGGAGGTACAGCAATGACCAGGATCGAAGGAGTTCGGACTCGTGGCGCGAGCCCCCTGCTGCGCCTTATCTACCGCTCCGCCCGACGCAAGGTCGGTCGCGACGTCGACCCCATCGCCGTCTATGCGCACGCGCCGAGCCTGCTGATCGGCTACGGCGCCTTCGAGCAAGCCACCGCCAGGCAGAGACGCGTTGAGGAGCGCCTGAAGGCACTCGCCGAGCTGAAGGCCGCCGCGGTTGTCAACTGCGAGTTCTGCTGCGACATCGCATCGGCCTTCGCTCTCCAGGCCGGCATCAGCGAAGCTCAGGTGCTCGCTCTGCCCCGCTACCGTGATAGCGATGAGTTCGACGAGCTTGAGCGGCTCGTGCTCGACTACGCAACCGGAATGAGCCGCACGCCGACGAGCGTCAGCGATGCGCTGTTTGCTCGCATGCGCGAGCACTTCGACGAGCGCCAGATGGTCGAGCTGACAAACGTGATCGCGCTCGAGAATGCGCGAGCGCGCTTCAACAGCGCCTTCGACATGACCCCCGCCGGCTTCAGCGAGGGCATGGTCTGTGTACTTCCCGAGCCCGCCGAACCGGCTCTCGCAGCCTCCTGAGGGCTGACCCGATGAGGATCTTCGTGGCGGGAGCCACGGGCGTAATTGGCCGCCCGCTGATACCGATGCTCGTGGCGGCGGGGCACGAGGTAACGGGCATGACGCGCTCAACGGCGCGCGCCACGACCCTGCGCGCTGCGGGCGCCGAGCCGGCGATCGCCGATGCGCTCGACGCCGAGGCCGTGGAGCGCGCGATCGTTACCGCGCGTCCAGAAGCCGTGATCCACCAGCTCACCTCGATCCCGTCGCGCATCAACCCGCGCACGCAAGCGCGCGACTTCGAGCTCAACGACCGCTTGCGTACCGAAGGCACACGCATCCTCGTGGATGCGGCGCAGCGTGCAGGCGCGAGCAAGATCCTCGCGCAGAGCATCGCCTTTGTGTATGAGCCGGGACCCCCTGGAACGGTGCACGGCGAGCAGGACCCGCTCGTGCGCGAGCCGCCCGCCTCCTTCAGGCGTTCTGCTGCGGCGGTGCAATCGTTGGAGCGCACCGTGCTTGATGGGAGCGGCATCGTGCTGCGCTACGGCTACTTCTACGGCCCCGGCAGCGCGATCTCGCGAGAGGGCTCGATCGGTGCCGATGTGCGCCGCAGGCGCCTGCCGATCGTGGGCGCGGGTGGTGGCGTGTGGTCCTTCATCCAGATCGAGGACGCCGCGCGCGCGACGCTCGCGGCGCTCGCTGCTGGCGGCCCAGCGGTCTACAACATCGTCGACGATGATCCGGCGCCGGCCGCGGAGTGGATCCCGGCGCTCGCGCAGGCGCTCGGCGCACCGCCTCCCCGTCGCGTGCCGACCTGGCTCGCGAGGCTCGCCGCGGGCAGCTACGGCGTCGGGGTGATGACCGTCGGACAGGGCGCGAGCAACGCGTTGGCCAAGCGCGAGCTCGGCTGGACGCCGCAACACGCCAGCTGGCGCGAGGGGTTTCGCTCAGCGCTTGGCTGACCCACGCGCGGCGCCGTCGCCCGGCTCCGCGCTCGGCTGAACGGCACGTGGGGGCATCGCGCGGCTCAGCGCTCGGCTGAACCCAGGCACGGCGCCCTCGCGCGCGGCCGTGCTACTTGCGCACGACGAGCAGCGCGCCGGCGACCAGCAGCACGAGACCGAGCACGCGCTGCATCCCGACCGGCTGGCGCGCCACCCCGAGCAGGCCAAAGCGGTCGATCGCGACAGAGATCGCCAGCTGGCCCGTGATCACCACAGCCGTCAGACCGCTCGCGCCAAGCGTGCGCACGGCAACGAGCGCCACGGTGACGTAGACCGCGCCGAGCAGGCCGCCGATCAGCGCCCACCACGGCACCTGTCCGACCTGACCGAGGTTGCCCAGTCCGCCGCGCACGAACGCGGCGATCACGAGCAGGACGGCCGTGCCCACGAGGAACGAGAAGCTCGCCGCCTGCACGCTGCCGACCGTCTTGCCCAGGCGCGAGTTGATCGGCGCCTGCATGCCCACCAGGCAGCCCGCGCCAATGCCCACGAGCACCGCGATCGAACGGCTCATCGGCCACCTTGCGGACGGCGGCTCACTTCGCCTCCAGCCAGTTCTGCCCGACACCAGCGTCGACAGCGAGCGGCGGGTCGCGGTCCCATACGCCGCACATCTCGCGCTCGACAAGTGCCTTCGCGTCCTCAGCCTCCCCGGGGGGGCCTTCGAACAGCAGCTCGTCGTGGATCGTCAGCAGCAGGCGTGTTCGCAGACCCGAGCTCGGCAAGTGCCGCGTGGCGTGCGCACCATCGCGAGCTTGATGATGTCGGCGGCCGTGCCCTGGATGACGGTGTTGACCGCGAGGCGCTCGCCGAGCGTGCGCACCTGATAGTTGCGCGCCTGTAGCTCCGGGATCTGGCGCCGGCGTCCCCACAGCGTCGTCACGTGGCCCTGCTCCTTGGCGCGCTCGATCGTCTCGGCCATGAACGCGGCGACCCGTGTGAAGCGCGCGAGGTAGGCGTCGATGAACTCCTTCGCCTCCTCGCGCGGGATGTTCAGGCGGTCGGCGAGGCCGAAGTCTGAGAGCCCATAGACGATCCCGTAGTTGATCATCTTCGCCTTCGAGCGCATCCCTGGGTCAATCGCCTCAGGCGAGACCTCGAAGACCTGCGAGGCGGTCGCCGTGTGCACGTCTTCGCCGCGCAGGAAGATCTCCTTCAGCACCGGCTCGTCGGCGGCGTTGGCGAGCACGCGCAGCTCGATCTGCGAGTAGTCGGCGGAGATCAGCACGTTGCCCTCCTCGGCCTCGAAGCAGCCACGGATCTCGCGGCCGAGCGGCGTGCGGATCGGCACGTTCTGCATGTTCGGGTTGGTGCTCGCCAGCCGGCCCGTCTGCGCGCCCGCCTGCAGGAACGTCGTGTGGATTCGCGAGCGCTCGTCGACCTCGCCCGGCAGCACGTCGAGATAGGTCTTGGCGAGCGTCGAGAGCTCGCGCCAGCGCTCGATCTTCGGAATGATCTCGTGCTCGGCGCGGATCGCCTGCAAGACGCGTGCATCGGTCGAGAAGCCCGTCTTGCCGCGGCGCTTGCGCGAGAGCCCGAGCTTCTCGAAAAGGATCTCGCCGAGCTGCTGAGGCGAGGAGATCAGGAACTCCTCATCGGCGAGCACGAAGATCTCGCGCTTCCAGCGCGAGCAGCTCCTCGCGTACACGCTGGCTGATCTCAGCGAGACGCTCGAGGTTCAGGCGCACACCGAGCAGCTCCATGTCACGCAGAACCGCGACGAGCGGCAGCTCTATGTCGCGCATCACGCCGTCGAGGCCGCGCGCGGAGATCTCCTCGCGCTGCCAGCTCGCGAGCGCACGCAGCGCCAGCGCATCTGCCGCCAACGGATCGGCGACGTCGCTCGCGAGGCCACGCTCTTCGCAAAGCTCGCCGAACGGAAAGCGGCGACGCGCGGGCTCCAGCAGGAAGGCCCCGAGCAGGGTGTCGTGCGCCAGCCCCGCAGGCACGAGTCGCAGCGCCTTGGCGTCGTGCACGACGACGGCGCGCTCGCCGATCGCCGCTGCCACCTGCTCCGGTCCATCGCAATCGCCTACGAGCACCTCGGCGGAGGCTCGACCGGCGACGGCGGCAGCGAAGCGCCAGGGCGCGCCTTCGGCGAACAGCTCGCCCTCGGGCGTCTCGGTCTCGCGCACAACCAGCGCCAGCTCCTCCGCGACCGCGCCGAGGCCGGCGAGATCAGCGGGCGTGCCGGCACGAACACGTCCGCTCAGCTTGACCTCGGCGGCGGGTGCGGGCGCCGCGACCTCGGGGTCGCCGAGCGCCTCCTCCAGGCGTCTCAGCGGGTCGCGCAGCTCGTACTCGCGGAAGACCTCGCGCACCCGCGAGCGGTCCGGCTCGCGGATCGCCTCGGCGGCGATATCGAAGTCGACCGCAACGTCGCGCTGCACGGTCGCGAGCTGCTTTGAGATGCGCGCGTTCTCGGCGTGCTCGAGCAGGTTCTGTTTGCGCTTGGCGCCTTTGATCTCATCGACGTGGGCGAGTACGTCCTCGAGCGTCCCGTAGGCCTGAATCAGCTCGCTGGCGGTCTTGTCGCCGATCCCGGGAATGCCGGGGATGTTGTCGGAGGTGTCGCCCTTCAAGCCGTAGAAGTCGGGGATCAGCTCGGGCGGAATGCCGTAACGGTCGATCACCGCTTGGCGGTCATAAACCTTCGTGTCGGTGATCCCGCGCGCGGTCGCCATCACCTTCACGAGACCCTGCTCGTCGATCAGCTGAAAGACGTCGCGGTCGCCCGTCACAATCATGATCGGCACAGGCGGATCGGCCGCGAGCGCACGCTGCGCGAGCGAGGCGATCACGTCGTCGGCCTCATAACCCTCGACGCGCACGTTGCTGTAGCCGAAGGCGTCGACCAGCGGTTCCATCGCCGGCCACTGCTGCTTGAGCAGATCCGGGCGCGAGCGGCGCTGAGCCTTGTAGTCGGCGAACAGCTCGTTACGCCCCGAGGTGCCCGCATCCCAGGCGACTACCGTCGGGCAAACGCCGTGCTCGGTGACGATCTTCACGAGCATCGAGGCAAAGCCGAAGATCGCGTTGGTGGGTACCCCTGTCGAGGTCGCGATCGACTCGGGCAGCGCGAAGAAGGCGCGGTAGACAAGGCTCGGCCCGTCGATCAGGAACAGTCGTCGCCCATCTGTCAGCGGCGCCGGGGCCGCCCGGGAGGCAGCAGCCTCGCTGGGCGCGGCCGCGTCGGCTGTCGTCTTGGCGGGCATCGTCTGAGCACTCTATGAGCAGCGCCGCGACATCGCTGCCAGGACGTCCGCAAACTCGGAACATGTACCGCACGCCCATACCTCCTAAGATCCCGAGCCGCCAAACGACCGAGGAGTCTCAACCCGTGAGCGCCACCCCAAGCGCGCAGTATCGCCTCACCATCCGCGTCAAGCTCGAGGACTCTCAAGGCGTCCTCGGTCTCGTCACGACCGCGATCGGCGAGGCCGGCGGGATGGTCGGGGCGGTCGATCTCGTCGAGGTGGACGACGGCCACAGCCTGCGCGACATCGTCGTCGACGCTTCCGGACGCGAGCACTGGGAGGAGATCCTCGCGGCGATAAACGCTGTCGCGGGCGCCGAGGTGATCGACACCACCGACCGCACCTTCCTGCTGCACGTCGGGGGCAAGATCGAGCAGCACAACAAGCACCCGCTGAAGACGCGCGATGACCTCTCGATGGCCTACACGCCGGGCGTGGCGCGCGTCAGCCTCGCGATCGCCGACGATCCGGACAAGGCGTTTCAGTACACGATCAAGCGCAACACCGTCGCGGTTGTCTCCGACGGCACCGCCGTCCTGGGCCTCGGCGACATCGGGCCGCGCGCCGCGATGCCTGTGATGGAGGGCAAGTGCTGCCTGTTTAAGGAGTTCGCCGGTGTCGACGCCTTCCCGATCTGCCTCGACACGAAGGACACGGACGAGATAGTCCAGACAGTCAAGCGCATCGCACCGGGCTTCGGCGGCATCAACCTCGAGGACATCTCCGCGCCGCGCTGTTTCGAGATCGAGGACCGCCTCAAGGCCGAGCTCGACATCCCGATCTTCCACGACGACCAGCACGGCACCGCCGTTGTGGTGCTCGCGGCACTGCTGAACGCCGTCAAGCTGACCGGCCGCGAGCTGAAGGACCTCGACGTGCTCGTAATCGGGCTCGGTGCGGCCGGAATCGCGGTCACCAAGATCCTGCTTTCGGCGGGCGTGCACAAAATCATCGGCGCCGACTCGCGCGGTGCGCTGCACATCCAGCGCGAGGACTATCTCGACGGCTCGATGAACATGGTCAAGCGCTGGTTTGCCGAGTCGACTAACCCCGATTGTCGCGCGGGTGCGCCGGCTGACGTGATCGACGGCGCCGACCTGCTGATCGGCGTCTCCGGCGCGCGCGTGTTGCCGGCGGAGGCGCTCGCGCGCATGAACCGCGATGCGATGGTCTTCGCGATGGCCAACCCGAACCCCGAGGTCAACCCCGAGGAGGCCGCGCCGTACGTGCGGATCATGGCGACGGGGCGCTCGGACTATCCCAACCAGATCAACAACGTGCTCTGCTTCCCCGGGATCTTCCGCGGCGCGCTCGACGTGCGCGCACCAACGATCACCGAGGAGATGAAGATGGCCGCCGCGCGTGCGATCGCGGCGATCGTCGACGAGCGCGAGCTGCGCGAGGACTACATCATCCCGTCCGTCTTCAATCGCGACGTGGCGCCCGCCGTGGCGGCCGCCGTCGCCGATCAGGCGCGTGTCGCAGGCGTGGCGCTTGCGGGCGGCGAGGTCGGCTTCGCGCACGGCGACACGCTGACGCCAGCCGCCCAGGCCGGCATGGCAGGCGACGGGCACGGGTGAGCGTCCGGCGCGTCACGCTGACCGGCGCGACCGGGCTGATCGGCCCGCAGCTCGTGACCGCGCTGCGGGCGCGCGACTACGAGATCACCGTGCTGACGCGCAACCCCGAGCGTGCCCGCGAGAAGCTCGGCGCCGTCGAGGCGATCCACTGGGATCTGATGAGCGAAGCGGCGCCCGCGGAGGCGCTCGTCGGTCGTGAGGCGGTCGTGCACCTCGCCGGGGAGCCCGTCGCACAGCGCTGGAGCGGCGCTGTCAAGTGCACGATCCGCGAAAGCCGCGTGCGGGGCACCACCAACCTGATCGAGGGTCTCAGGCTCGCCGAGCGATCGCAGATCGGCGAGCGCCCTCGCGTGCTCGTCAGCTCCTCCGCGATCGGCTACTACGGCCCTCACGGTGAGGAGCCGCTCGACGAGGACGCGCCTCCCGGCAGCGACTTTCTGGCACAGGCCTGCGTGGAGTGGGAGCGCGAAGCAGCCAAGGCGGAAGAGCTCGGGATGCGCGTCGTGACGGTGCGCACCGGGATCGTGCTCGACGCCACGGGCGGCGCGCTGTCAAAGATGCTGCCGCCCTTCCGACTCGGGATCGGCGGGCCCGTCGCCGGCGGCCGGCAGTACATGTCCTGGATCCACACCGAGGATCTGCTCGGGATCATGCTCGCGGCGCTCGAGGACGAGCGCTGGAGTGGGCCGGTAAACGCCACAGCACCGCAGCCGCTGCCGAATCGAGACTTCTCGCGAGTACTCGGCCGGGTGCTGGGAAGGCCCGCGTTCGCGCCCGTGCCGGCCCTGGCGCTGCGCCTGCTCTACGGCGAGATGGCCGAAATCGTCACGACGGGCGCGCGCGTCGTGCCGGCCAAGGCACTGGTGCTCGGCTACGAATTCCGCCACCCTCAGCTGGAGGAGGCGCTGCGCTCAGCACTCGCCTGACTCGAGGGCGGCTCAGGCTGTCGTGAGCGCGCTCTCCGGGCGCACGGGCGCGCGGTTCTCGGTCTCGATGATCACGCGACAGGGACGCTTGCTGAGCAGGTAGGCGGCGGTCGGGCCGATCCGCTGCTCGCCCGCGGGGGCGTGGATAGTCGACCAGTAGATCACCTCACAACCGACGCGTTCGGCTTCCTCGACGAGTGCCGCGCCAGGATTGCGCGTGCGGATCAGGCCGGTATGGATCTTGATGCCCGCGCGGCGCGCCTGGATGCGCGCGCTCTCGAGCACCGAGCGCCCGTGCGCCTCCTCCTCCTCGAGGCCACCCTCCAGCGGCAGCTGACTCGGCACGGGCAGCACGTAGATCGCATAGAGCACGCCTTCGGCGCCGATCAACTTGGCAGCGCTCTTGAGCGTCAGCGCGCTCACGTCATCGCCGAAGATCGGCACGAGCGCGGTCTTGTAGTCGAGCTCCTCGAAGTCCGGCGGACGCTCCGGGCGCGCGATCTTGTGGCGGCTGCTCGCATCGAGTCCCTGGCTGCGGCGGTAGTAGAGGTAGGCGGCCATGCCGACCAGCATCCAGGGGATGCCAATCGTGCGCGCCTCAGGATGCAGCACGACGACAGCACACCAGGCCGCGAAGGTCCCGAGTCCGCCGAGCACCGCCGTCAGCGGGATCGCGCGACCGCGCACGCGCACGTTCCAGGGCATCCGGTAGGGGCGCGCGCGGTCCGGGTCCTTGATGCGCAACGCCACGACGGCCACGTGCGCGGTCGTGAAGGAGAGCATCGCGCCGAAGGAGTAGAGGTTGCCGAGCAGGTTCGTTTCGCCGGGCAGGATCAGCACGCCGGCGAGGATCGAGAAGAACACGATCGTGAAGGACGGTGTGCGGAACCTCGGATGCAGCCGTGAGAAGATGCTGGGGAGCTGGCGGTGCTCGGACAGCGACCAGGACAGGCGCGAGATGCCGATCAGGCCGGCGTTCGTGGCGATGAACAGGATCGTCGCGGCGAGCACGCCGACGTAGCCACGCGCGATCGAGAGCACCGTGCCGTGCAGGCCCAGGCGCGAGACGATGCCGAGCACCGGGTCGTTCTCGTAGGTGGTCCCGAGCGCGGTGGAGAAGTGACCGGCGTGCTCGACGACGGGCAGCGCCGAAAGCGCGACGACGGAGATGCCCGCATAAACGCCGAGCACGGCGATCAGCACGAGGTTGACGGCCTTGGGCACGTCGTGGCCCGGGTCCTTGGCCTCCTCGGCCATGTTCGAGACGGTCTCGATCCCCGTGTAGGCGACCATCGCCACCGACAGTGCGAAGATCACCTCGCTCCAGCTCGGCACCGTGCCGAGGTGCACCTGGTGAATCAGCAGCGAGGGGTTCAGCACGAGCACCGCGCCGAGCACGACCAGCAGCACCTGCGTACAGAGATCGGCGACGGCGAGCAGCAGGTTCAGCTTGGCCGACTCACCCAGGCCACGGATGTTGAGCGCGGCGAGCAGCGCGATCGTGACGAGGCCGCCGATGATGTCGCCGGGATTGTGGGTCAGCGCAGGAAAGAACGCGCCGAGGTAGTGCGGCACGAAGAAGGCCGAGATCGCGATCGTGATGATGTAGTCGAGCGTCAGCGCCCAGCCCGCGAAGAACGAGACCCACTCGTTGAAGGCGTGGCGCGCGAAGGATGAGGAGCCGCCCGCTTCGGGGAACATCGCGGCGCCCTCGGCGTAAGTCTTTGCGGTCAGGACGAACAGCCCGCCCGCGAACATGAAGACCAGCGGCGTCAGCCCGAGTGCGTGTGCCGCAACCAGCCCGAGCGCGTAATAGATCGAGGAGCCGACGTTGCCGTAGGCCGTCGCGAACAGCCCCGAGACGCCCACGGAGCGGCGCAAGCCGTGCTCGCTCAGGCGCGCCATCGGCACCGTCCACGGGCGCCGTCCGCCCTCGCCGCGACCTGACTCTGCACGCTTTCACGCTAGGCGCGGCCGCGTCAAGCTGACATCAAGATCGGCCGTCGCGGCATGAAGATTTTGTCAAGAGGCGACCCGCGACGGACGCCGCAAACTAAGCGCTGAAGCGGTAGCCGATGCCCGACTCGGTGCGGATCATGTTTGTGTCGGCGCCTGCCTCTGCGAGCTTGCTGCGCAAGTTGGCGATGTGCGTGCGCAGGAGCGCGGTGGCGTCGCTGTGCTCCGGTCCCCAAACCTCGCTGAGGAGCTGGCGATGGGTCATCAGCATGCCGCGATTGAGCGCTAGCACGCGCAGCAGCGAGAACTCGATCGGCGTCAGGTGCACCTCGCTCTCCCCCGCCCACACGGCGTGCGCGCCAAGGTCCACGATCAGTCCACCCGCGGCGACGCGTGGCTCGGCGGGGTCTCGCCCGGCACGACGCAGCGCCGCTCTCACGCGCGCCACCAGCTCGCCCGGCCCGAAGGGCTTGGTCACGTAGTCATCGGCGCCGTGCTGGAGCGCCTCGATCTTGGTCTGCTCATCGCCGACCGCGGACAGGATCAGGATCGGTATCTCGCTCCACTCGCGTAGCCTGCGGCAGACCTCGATGCCGTGCAGGTCGGGCAGCATCAGATCGACAATCGCCAGGTGCGGTCCCGCCAGGGCGGCGCGGTCGAGCGCCTCCTCGCCGGTCGCAGCCAGCAGCACCTCATAGCCCGCGTCGCGCAGGATCAGGTTGAGCGCGCGACGGATCTGCGGCTCGTCGTCGCAGACGAGGATCCGCTCGCCGGGCATTGGCTAAGCGGGCACGGGCACGCGCTCGCGCGGCGGATCGGGACGCGTCTCGGTCTCGATGATCACGCGACAGGGACGCTTGCTGAGCAGGTAGACCGCCGTCGGGCCGATCCGCTGCTCGCCCGCGGGGGCGTGGATTGTCGACCAGTAGATGACATCGCAGCCCACGCGCGTCGCCTCATCCACCAGCGCCGCGCCCGCGTTGCGCGTGCGGATCAGCCCGGTGTGGATCTTGATGCCCGAGCGCTTGGCCTGGATGCGCGCGCTCTCGAGCACCGAGCGCCCGTGCGCTTCCTCCTCCTCCAAGCCCGCCTCCAGCGACAGCTGGCTCGGCACGGGCAGCACATAGATCGCATACACCACCCCGTTCTCGCCGATCAGCTTGGCGGCGCCCTTCAGCGCCGCGGCGCTCACGTCATCGCCGAAGATCGGTACGAGCGCGGTCTTGTAGTCGAGCTCCTCGAAGTCCGCTGGGCGCTCGTGGCGCGGCGCACGCGTGGTCGTGCGCAAATCGAGGCCATGCTGCTTGCGGAAGGCGATGTAGAGACCCATGCCGAGCGCCAGCCAGAAGACGCCGGCCGCGGCGACGTCGAGGTGCAGGATCGTGACCGTTACAAACGCCAGGCCCGTTCCGAAGATGCCCAGCAGCGCGAACACGGGCAACGGGCGTCCGGCGACGTGGATCGTGCCCGGACCGCGGTAGGGGCGCGGCACGTCGGGCTGCTTGATGCGCAGGCGGATCACCGAGAGGTGCGCGATTGTGAAGGACAGCATCGCGCCGAACGCGTACATGTTGCCGAGGAATTCGGCCTTGCCGGGAATGATCGTCAGGCAGGCCACGCCACCGAACAAAAGGATCCCGATCCAGGGCGTGGAAAAGCGCGGGTGCAGGCGGCTCAGACGATCGGGGACCTGGCGGTGCAGGCCCATCGAGTAGACCAGGCGCGAAGCGCCGATGATGCCCGCGTTGGCGGCGATAAAGAGGATCGTCGCCGCGAGGATGCCGACGTAGATCTCCCCGGCCGACTGCAACGCGCCGAGGTGCAGGTGCTTGACGATGCCGAGCACAGGGTCGCCTGCGAAGCCACCGTGTGCCTCGTCGGTGCCGAGCAGCGAGGTGTAGCTGCCGTTGGCCTGCTTATGCACCGGCAGCGCCGAGAGCGCCACCATCGGCAGCGCTGCATAGATCGCGAACACGGCCGCCACCACGGCCCTAATCGCACGCGGAATCGTCTTGGTCTCATCGCGCGCCTCCTCGGCCATGTTCGAGATCGTCTCGATGCCCGTATAGGCGATCATGCCCACGGGGATCGCTACAAGGAAGTTCTTCCAGCTCGGCGCGATGCCGAGGTGGACGTTTCCGATCAACACGTGTGGCGAGAGCACGAGCACCATGCCGACGATCACGAGCAAGAGCTGTGTCGCCAGATCGGTCACCGCGAGCAGGATGTTCAGCCCGGCGGCCTCTTTGACGCCGACGACGTTGATCACCGACAGGATCGCGACGACGCCGATCCCGAACAGCACGTCCCCGGGCCCATGCTGGAGCGCCGGCCAGAACAGGCCACCGAGGTAGTGCGGCACGAAGAACGCGGAAATCGCGATCGTGATCGTGTAGTTGAGCATCTGCGCCCAGGCCGCGAAAAACGACCACAGCTCGTTGAAGGCGTGACGCGCAAAGCTCGATGAGCCCCCCGCCTCCGGGTACATCGCGGTCGCCTCGGCATAGGTGGCGGCCGTGAGGTAGAAGATCACGCCGGTGATCAAGAAGACGATCGGCGTCAGGCCCAGCGCGTAGGAGGCGACGAGCCCGAGCGCGTAGTAGATCGAGGAGCCGACGTTGCCGTAGGCGGTCGAGAACAGCGCGCTCGTGCCGAGAACGCGCTTCAACCCGTGTTGGCTCAGCCGTGCCACTCGCCGCAGCGTATATAGGCCGACTGCGAGGGGCGCTGCAGCGCTCACGGCGCTTGCTTTGCGGCCGATGCAAAATCCCGTGCATCGCAGCGGGGAATGCAGGAACCACCCGTATGATCCCGACGAGCCGGGGCCGAGTGACCCGGCATTTGCCATGGAAACAGCGCGACGCGAAAACTACGACTCCGGCGAGCACTTCGTGCTCGAATACGGCGAGCTGCGCTTTACCTTCAACGAGACCGACTTCTCCGAGCGCTGCGAGCAGGCCGCGCTGAAGCTCGGTTTCGTCGGCGGCCGGCTCGGCCAGGAGGAGCTCGAAGACCTCGTCAACCTCGCCGTCAACGGCGAGATCCTGGAGCCCGCCTCACAGCTCGGCGAGCACGTCCGCGACTGCTGGCCAGAGCTCGTGGGACCGGCCGAGCGCTCGCTCGTGCACTGGCTGCGGCGCCTCGTCTTCCGCGGCGCCTGGCTCGATCAGCGCGTCAAGGAGGGCGAGCTGACGGTGGCCTTTGACGAGCAGAGCGGCACCTTCGCCTACGTGCAGCCCGTCGACCCGGCGCTGCCGGGCAGCGGCGAGCCGATCGAGCTGGCACCCGAGCCCTCCTGGGGTCGGGTCATCTACAAGCGCTAGGACGGCGCTGAGCGGCGCGAGGCGGCGTCCTCGGTCGCTCGCGTGCTGGCCGATCGGCGATCCCGTCGAACGCCGATCGGTACGCCACGCGGGGTGGGCGGGCTTTCGATTTCTTGCCTCGCTTGCTCAGCGCCGTCCTAGGGGCGCCGTTCAAGCCTCGGCCGCGCTCGCGCGCGCCTTGGTGACGGCCGCGGCGCCGTCCTCGCCGACGAGCAGCTCGAGTTTCAGCGTGCCGCTGTGGACCAGGTCGAGGATCGGCTGGCGTCCGGTGGAGGTGAGCGCGTGGTCGAGCGCGATCACCGTCGTCTCGCCGCCGAAAGGGCGCGTGGCGGTTGCGATCACCGTCAGCGAGCCGCCCTCACGCAGATTGCGCGCCGCGGCGAGCGCCTTGCGCGCCGCATGGGGGTTCAGGCCGTCGAGGCTGTCGATCAGCACGACCGCGTCACCGCCGCGCGCCGCGACACGCCGGGCGGCGTCGATCGCGCGCTCGACCGCCTGGCCCTGGGAGTCGGCCGAGGCCGCAAAGCTGACGGCGGCGCTCGGTGCGAGCGTGCCCTCCTGCCACTCCTGAATCTCCTCGGGTCGCGTGCCGGCGATCACGAGGCTGAGCTCGAGCTCCTTGCGTCCGCTGAGCGCCTCGAGCAAGCGACGCAGGGTCTCGGTCTTGCCGGAGTGCATGCCGCCAACGATCACCGCGCGCGAGCCGAGCCCGAGCGGCGTGAGCCACTCGATCGCCTCGAGCGTCGGGTCCTTGGAGTCGAGCGCGAGGCGCTCGCTCGGCCAGGCGACGGGCAGATCCTCGAAGCGGGCACCGTCGGAGACGGCATCGGCGGAGGCGCCGTTGATCGTGTCGATCCTGACGAGCGACGGATAGCGCTCTGAGCGGCGCGGCGTCCGTACCGGGCCGGTCACGCGGTCGCCGGAGGCCAGCTCGCAGCGGCGCACCTGCGCGGCTGAGATGTAGACGTCCTCGTCGGAGGGCTCGGGCGGGTCGACGCGCAGGAAGGCCGAGCCGTTGCCAAGCACCTCCACGACGCCGGCCGCGATCCTCGCCGTAGCGTCGCTCGAAGCCTCGCCGTCCTCGGCGTCGGCGCGGTCGGAGCCCCTGCTCGCCTCGCTGCTGGAGGAACCGCCGCGTGCGCTCCTCCCCCGGCCCCTGCGGGTGCCGTTGGAGCGTGCCGCGGATGCGGAGTCCTCGTCGCGCTCGGAGCTCGTCTGCGCCGAGGAGGACTCCTCGCCGTCACTCGTTGCCGCGCTCGCGCGGCGCGAGCGGGCGGGGCGACGGCGACGGGCGCGGGCGGGACGATCCTCCTCGCCCTCATCGGATGCCGCGGAGCGAGCCTCAGCCGGCTTCGCCGGTTCGCCGAGGATCGCATCAATCAGATCGGCCTTGCGCAGTCTCCTGAAGCCGTCGAGTCCGACCTGGTTGGCGATTGCATGCAGGTCGGCGAGAGGGCTTGCCTCCAGCTCGGAGCGCTCGAGTACGGCCATTTGCTGTTCCTTCTTTCGTTGTGAGGGGCGGTTGGCGTCCGGCCGCGTTGGACAGCGGTCGGCACCCGTTGATGACCTGGAGCGTAGCGTCTGGCTCCCGGGGATCGCCGCGCGCCCCGGTCCAAGAGCACCGTCAGGGCCGATCGGCGAGCAGCCTGTCGTAGCGGATTTCCTCACCCAGAGCCAGATCCCTGCCCGGCTCGAGCTCACCGGAGAGCGCCGCGCGCACGGTGATGAAGTCCGCGCAGGCGGCGACGTCATGCACCCGGAAGATGTGCGCGCCGCGCTCAAGGCCGTGACCGAGCGCGGCGAGCGTGCCCGCCAGGCGCTCGCGTGGGGAGCGGCCGGTGAGCGCGCCGATGAAGTCCTTGCGGGAGATCGCGAGCAGCAGCGGGCGACCCAGCTCGTGCAGGCGCTCGAGGCCGCGCAGCAGCGCGATCGTCTGGGCGGGTGTCTTGGCGAAATCGGGGCCCGGGTCGAGCACGAGCTGCTCGGCGCGCATGCCGGCCGCAAGCGCAAGCTCGATGCGCTCGCTCGAGGAAGGCGAGCACCTCCTCGACGATCTCGCCGTAGAGGTCGGGGTCCTGGCGTCGTTCGCGCGGCGCGGCGCGGGTGTGCATCACCACGAGCGCCGCGCCACTCTCAGCGCAGAGGGCGGCGAGCGCCGGGTCGCGCAGGCCGCTGACGTCGTTGACGATCCGTGCTCCTGCGGCGATCGCGGCGCGTGCGACCTGCGGCTTGTACGTGTCCACCGAGACGATCACATCGAGCTCGCCGGCGACGCGCTCGATCAGCGGGGCGACCAGCTCGATCTCCCACTCTGCCCCAACGGGCGGGCGACCGGTCGAGGCAGACTCGCCGCCGATGTCGATGATCTCGCGCTCCGGCGTCGTGCAGCTCGCGGGCCAGCGCGAGCTGGGCATCGAGACCCGCGTGCAGCCCGCCATCGCTGAAGGAGTCAGGCGAGGCGTTGACGACGCCCATCAGCAGCGGGTGTGCGCCGAGCTCGAGGCGCAGATCGCCGGCCTGCAAGAGGCGCGCGGGTGCGCTCATGGCATCGCCGGCGGGACCGGCAGGTCGGCGTGCGCAGCGCGGGCGGTCTCGGCGACGATGCCCTCCGCGGACGCCTCGGCCGCAAAGTGCTCCAGCTCGCGCTCCAGGCGCGCGGCGTCCCAGCCGAGCTCACGGGCGAGCACATCGGCGACGCGCCGCACAGGGCCGGGCTCGCCGCCGGCGCCGGCCGCGAGCCGTCAGCTCGCGCGCGGCCAGCAGGCCGAGGCGGGTGCGCCGAGCATCACGTCGCCGATGCTGCGTGCCTGCTCGTGGCGCGCGGCGAGCACGACCTCGGCGAGCAGGTCGGGCAGCCCGGGCACGATCGGCTGGGCCAGCTCGCCGCGACCGAAGCCGGGAGACGCTCGCCTTTGGCGAGCATCCCCGTTTCGGCCAGCCGCGAGCGCGAGCACCTCGTGTGCGGCGTGACCGTAGCGGGCGGCGAGCGCCTCGTAGGAGGCGCCCGGGACGCCCTCGACGCGTGGCAGCTCATCGGCGGAGATCGCCTGCCCGAGCGGGATCTCGTGCGTGCGGCAGGGAGCATCGCGGGCGTCGCGCTCGACGATCCGGTCGACGGTCATCTTCGCCATCCGCCGCCAGGTCGTGAGCTTGCCGCCGGTGATCGTGATCATCCCCGAGGAGGTCTCATACAGCTCGGCCTTGCGCGAGATGTCGACCGACTTCTTCGGGTCGCCCGTGGAGATCAGCGGCCGCACGCCCGCGAACGCGCCGGTCAGATCGCCCGGGCCGAGGCTCGTGGCGAAGAAGCCGTTGACGGCGTCGAGCAGGTAGTCGACGTCGTCGGCGGAGGGCTCGATGTGATCGAGCGAGCCCTCGTAGTCGTTGTCGGTCGTGCCGACGAGCGTGTGCCCGAGCCACGGCAGCGCGAAGATCGAGCGCCCGCCCCCGGCCGGCACGATCGCGCCGCCGACGAGCGGCAGGTCCTCGTGGCGGATCGTGACGTGCGTGCCGCGACTCGGGCCGGATGCGCGGCAGCTCCGCCTCCTCGTGGAGCTCCTGCGGGCGCAGCTCGTCGGCCCACACGCCGGTCGCGTTGACGACGTTCGCCGCACGGACCTCGAAGCGCGCGCCGCTCTCGACGTCGAGCGCCTCGACGCCCTGGGCGTGACCGTCGTGCTCGAGCAGGCCGGTGACGGCGACGCGGTTGGCGCAGACCGCGCCGAAGCGCTCGGCCTCGCCCAGCACGGTCAGCACGAGGCGCACGTCGTCGGTCTGGCAGTCGTAGAAGAGATAGCCGCTCGTCGGCTCGCGCGCGGCGAGCGCGGGCAGCAGCTCGAGCACTTCCTCGCCGGAGATCACGCGATGGCGCTCGGGGCTCCAGGACTCGCTGCCCTCCCCCATCGCCTGTGCAGCGCGCGCGCGCTCGCCGCGCTCGCCTCGGCGCGCCGCGGCGCGCGCGGCGGACGCGGTCGACGCGACATCACGTCATAGAGGTTCAGGCCCGACGCCCACGAGCCGGTCGGGGTGCGCGCCGTCGAAGGCGGCCACGACGAGCGGCAGCGGATGCACGAGGTGCGGCGCGAGCGCGACCATCAGCTGACGCTCCAGGAGCGCCTCGCGCACGAGCCCGAGGTCGAAGTTCTGCAGGTAGCGCAGGCCGCCGTGGACGAGCTTGCTCGAGCGGCTCGAGGTCCCGGAGGCGTAGTCGGCGCGCTCGAGCAGCGCGACGCTGTAGCCGCGCGTCGCGGCGTCGAGCGCGACGCCCGCGCCGGTGATGCCGCCGCCGACGACGACGACGTCGAACTCGTCCTGCGACAGCGCCACGAGGGCCTGGCTCCGCTCGATCACGGCGCAGTCTCGCAGAGGCAGCCGGGCTAGATCTGAGCGAGCTCGGCGGTGATCTCGCTCACCGCCGACTTCGCGTCGCCGAACAGCATCGTCGTCTTCGGGTCGTAGTAGAGCTCGTTTTCGATGCCCGCGAAGCCAGGGTTCATCGAGCGCTTGATGACGATCACCGAGTGGCTGTCGGAGACCTCGAGGATCGGCATGCCGTAGATCGGCGAGGAGGGCGTGTTCTTGGCTGCCGGGTTGGTGACATCGTTGGCGCCGATCACGAGCGAGACGTCGGTGCGGCCGAACTCGGGGTTGGCCTCCTCCATCTCCTTGAGCTGGTCGTAGGGGACGTCGGCCTCGGCGAGCAGCACGTTCATGTGCCCGGGCATGCGCCCCGCGACGGGGTGGATCGCGTAGCTGACCTCGACCTGGCGTTTCTCGAGCTCCTTGGTCAGCTCGCGCACGGCGTGCTGGGCCTGTGCGACGGCCATCCCGTAGCCGGGCACGATCACGACGCGGTTGGCGTAGGCGAGCTGGATCGCGGCGTCGGCGGCGCTCGTCGAGCGCACCGTGCCCGCGTGCTCGCCCGCGCCGCTTGCGCCCTCGACGGCTCCGCCGCCGCCGAAGCCGCCCGCGACGATCGCCGGGATCGAGCGGTTCATCGCGACCGCCATCAGGTTCGTGAGGATCGAGCCGGAGGCACCGACGATCATGCCGGCGACGATCAGCGCGGGGTTGTTCAGCGCGATCCCCGTGGCCGCCGCGGACAGGCCCGGTGAAGGCGTTCAGCAGCGAGATCACGACCGGCATGTCCGCGCCGCCGATCGGAAACACGACGGCGTTGCCGAGCAGCGCCGCCGCCAGCAGCATCACGATGAAGAGGGCTTCTGAGTGTTCGCCGGCGGCGATCGCAACACCGCAGGCGAGCGCGATCAGCAGCAGCAGCGAGGTTGACGAACTGCTGCGAGGCGCCGAGCGTGATCGGGCGTCCGGGGATGATTTCCTGGAGCTTGCCGAAGGCGATGTTCGAGCCCCAGAAGGAGACCGAGCCGACGATCGCGGCGAACAGCGAGAAGATCGCGATGTAGGTCGGGTGTGGCGGTGAAGCCGTCTGAGAGGCGGAACTCAGACCACGAGATCAGGAACACCGCGCCGCCGCCGACGCCGTTGAACAGCGCGACCATCTGCGGCATCGCGGTCATCTTCACCTGACGCGCCGCGGGCACGCCCACCGCGGTGCCGAGCGCGACGCCGATCACGATCAGCGCCCAGTTGCCCTCGTTGACGTTGAGCAGCGTCGCGACCACCGCGATCGCCATGCCGACCGCGGCGATGCGGTTGCCGCGCACGGCCGTCGTCGGCCCCGACAAGCCCGCGCAGGCCCTGGATGAACAGGCGCGAAGGCGATGATGTAGAGGATGTCGAGGAAGCTCTGGTCCTGCAGGAAGGACGTTGCGAGCGGCAGGCTGCTCACGACTTCTCCGTCCTCATCGCCCGAGGACTTGGGCTTGGACTTGAACATCTCGAGCATCCGGTCGGTGACGAGGAAGCCGCCGACGACGTTGATCGTGCCGAAGGCGATCGCGATCACGAGGATGATCTTGTTGAACGTGCCGTTGCCGGAGAGCCCGACGACCAGCAGGCCGCCGAGCAGCACGATCCCGTGGATCGCGTTCGTGCCCGACATCAGCGGCGTGTGCAGCGTGTTCGGCACCTTCGAGATCACGACGAAGCCGATGAAGCCGGCCAGGACGAGGATCGCGAGGTTGGTCGTGAGCGTGCTGGCGATGATCATTGGGCCTCCACTGCCGCCTTGGCGCCGGGGTTGACGATCTCGCCGTCGCGCACCACGCAGGCTCCCTTGACGATCTCGTCCTCGAAGTCGAGCTGCAGCGCGCCGTCCTCGCCGACGAACAGGTCGAGCAGCGCGAGCACGTTGCGCGCGAACAGCTGCGAGGAGTGCTCGGCCATCGTCGCGGGCAGGTTCAGCGGCGAGACGATCTTCACGTCGTGGCGCACGACCGTCTGGCCGGGCTCGGTCAGCTCGCAGTTGCCGCCCGCCTCGCCGGCGAGGTCGACGATCACCGACCCGGGCTTCATGCCTTCGACCGCCTCGGCGGTGACCAGGCGCGGCGCCGGGCGTCCCGGCACGAGCGCGGTCGTGATCACGACGTCAAAGCCCTTGATCGCGTCGGTCAGCGCCTGCTGCTGGCGGGCGCGCTCCTCGCTCGGTCAGCTCGCGCGCGTAGCCGCCCTCGCCGCTGGCCTCCAGGCCCAGGTCGAGCCACTGCGCGCCGAGCGATTCGACCTGCTCGGCGACCTCGGGACGAACGTCGTAGCCGGTCGTGCGCGCGCCCAGGCGCTTGGCGGTCGCGAGCGCCTGCAGCCCGGCGACGCCGACGCCGAGCACGAGCACCTTCGCCGGCGGGATCGTGCCCGCGGCGGTCATCAGCATCGGGTAGAAGCGGCCCATCTCCTCGGCGCCGAGCAGCGCAGCGCGGTAGCCCGCGACGTTGCTCTGCGAGGACAGCGCGTCCATCGCCTGGGCGCGGGAGATGCGCGGGATCGCCTCCATCGCGAAGGCCGTCGCTTTGGCCTCGGCGAGCGCGCGCGTCGTCTGCGGGCTCGTCAGCGGCGCCAGGAAGCCGATCAGGATCGAGCCGGAGCCGAGGCCGCGGATCGCCTGCGGGTCGGGCGGGGCGATCGTGAGCACGACGTCGCAGCCCCACACCTCGGCCGCGTCGGGCGTGATCTGCGCGCCCGCCGCGACGAAGGCCGCGTCGGTCAGCAGGGCGTCGTCGCCCGCGCCGCTCTGCACGACGACGTCGAGGCCCTTGGCCTTGAGCTTGCTGACCACCTCGGGCACGAGCGCCACCCGGTGCTCGCCCGCCGCGGTCTCCTTCGGGACGCCGATCCTCATCGAGGTGCGAGAACGTATCCGATCCCACGGATGAGCGGCGGCCCGGTGTGCGAGACTCGGGGCAGCGATGACCGTGAACCTGACCCGCATCTACACCAAGCTCGGGGACGGCGGGGAGACACATCTCGGCGACATGAGCCGCGTCTCCAAGCTGCATCCACGCGTCGAGGCCTACGGCACCGTCGACGAGCTCAACTCCACGATCGGCCTCGCGCTGCTGGCAGCCGGGGATGCCAGAGCAGTTCGCCGTGTGGCTGGCGCGTGTGCAGAACGACCTGCTCGACCTCGGCGCGGACCTGTCGGTCCCCGGCGCTGTCTCCGACGGCGAGGCCGAGAGCGATGCCGCGCGCGCGCGCCTGCGCGTCGGCCCCGACTACACCGCCTGGCTCGAGCAGGCCTGCGACGAGGTCAACGCGACGCTCGAGCCGCTGCGCTCGTTCGTGATCCCCGGGCGGCACGCCAGCGAGCGCCCACCTGCACGTCTGCCGGACGGTCTGCCGCCGCGCCGAGCGACGCACGATCGCCGTCGGCGAGGAGGTCAACCCCGAGGTCGTGCGCTACCTCAATCGGCTCTCGGACATGCTCTTCATCCTCGCGCGCGCCGCCAACACCGCGCCCGGCGGTGAGACGGGCTCAGAGCCGCTGTGGAGTCCCGGCGCGCACGACAGCGCGCCACCCCCGCCCGGTTCTTAGATGGTTGCTGCCCGCGGGCGTGCCGGCTAGCAATGCCTCCGCGCCACGCAGGCCCGCTAGCTCGAGGCGGCTCGCCGGCGTGCCGGCCAGCGATGCTCGGCGGCACGCAGGCCGGCGACGGCGAGCGCCGCCCAGAAGGTCGCCAGCAGATAGCCCCCGAGCACGTCGCTGGGCATGTGCCAGGCGCGGATCAGCAGCGAGACTGCCGACCGCAGCGGCGAACAGGAGCGCGAGCACCGCGACAAGCGGGACGCAGGCGCGCGGGCGCGACGAGCACGGCGCTCAGCGCGAGCGCGAGTGCCGCGGTGGAGTGGCCGCTCGGCCACGACGCCGGTCCGATGAAGACCGTGCCGGCGCCCACGTGCCGGTGTGCCAGCAGCGGCTTGAGCTTCTCCGCGGAAAACGGTCGCGAGGGTCATCATGGCGGTGATCGCCACGGCCGTACGCGGCCGCTCGCGCGCAAGCGCGAGCGCAACGAGCGCGACGCCCCAGAGGATGAACAGCCCAGGATCGAGCAGGTGCACGAGGTGACCCGCGAGCCACTCGACCGAGCCCTGATTGACGTGCACGAAGCGGTCGAGCAGCGCCGCGTCCTTGACCTGCACCGCGGGCACGAGCTCGGCGACACTCCACACCAAGGCCATCGCGACTACGCACAGCGCGCATATCGCCAGCGCGCCTCTTGGCGAGGCGGGACGCGACTCGCTCGCATGACCCTGCGGGCGCACGGCAGCGGCCGTGTAGGCGTGTCCCTGCATCCTCACAAGGGTAGAGACACGCCTAAAGCGTGGCTGAAACCGTCAACCGCGAGATCGATGCGCGCAGCTCACCGAGGAGTGCTGCCAGCGCGCGGACGATCAGCCCGGAGCGATTCTGTGCCCGACGCTGGCTCGACGCAGCTGCGGGACCGGCCACGGAGACGGCCGACACCCGTGCGGTGGCGCCGGTGCGGATGCGGGCGTGTGGAGGGCCGATCGGGAAGGAGCGCCGGGCGAGCGCGGTGAGCGCCTGCGCGGTCACCCACACCGGCGTCTGCGCGCCGGTGCGCGAGTAGCGCACGCTCCCGTCGGGCGCGACCAGGCTCTCCAGGTAGGCGATCGGTGAGCGAGACCCATGGCGCCTGACCGCGTCCGGGTTGCGTCCGGCAGCGCTGAGCGCCTGAATTGCCCAGGCGGTCGACTGGGCGTTGGAGAGCCCACCAAGGTCCTGGGGATAGCCGCCGTCGAGGTTCTGAGCGCGTGTCAGGATAGCCCACCCCTGCGGCGACGGAGTGGCCGTGGATGCCCGCGTCGAGCAGCGCTTGCAGCACGGCGGCCGTGTCGTCGACGTCACTGCCGGCGCCCTTCGTAGCGAAGCCGAAGCCACCGTCGCGCTCCTGCTGGCGTGCAAGCCAGCGCGCGGCGGCGCGTACGGACGGACTTGCCGATCCGTAGCCACCGGCGCGCAGCGCGAAGATCGCGAAGGCGGTCAGGTTCGCGAGGTGAGCGAAGGAGCCGTCGCGGGCACGGGCGCGCAGCAGCCGTGCGAGCGGATCGCCACCCGCGAGTGCGTGCACTGAGGCGCCGCAGGCGTGCAGCGCGAGGATCGTGCGCTCGAGATCCCCCGTTCCGTGCAGGCTCGCCGCTTCGCCGCGCAGCGCGTCGAGGACGCTGTGTCCTTCGCGCCGCACGCTCAGCGGGTCGCGTCCGGAGGCTGCAAGGCCCATCGCCACCCACGCCGTGTAAAGCTCGCTGCTCGTCTGCCCCGCCGCGCCTCCGAAGCCGCCGTCAACGTTCTGCGCACGTGCGAGAAAAGCCAGCTCGCGGCTGATGTCCAGCCTGGCAACGACGGCGACACCGCGACTCGCCGGTGCCGCGCGGATGCCCGCGGCGTGGGCACGCCCAGCGGCTGTGCCGCCGAGCGCCACCACGGCAGCGAGCGCCAGCGGCAAGGAGAGCCCGGCGAGGTGCCGGGCGGGGACCGGCGAAGGCTCGATGGGCTGCGCAACGGGACTCCAGCTCACCTCCAGGCGCGCGCGCACGCGCAGCAGCATGCGCAGCAGCACAGGGCCGAAGGCGAGCGCGAAGAGGAAGCTCGCGACCACATGGGTGACGTCGAAGACGAGCGCCAGGCCGAGCACCACGCCGAAGCCGGCGAGCGAATGATTGCCGGTCCCGGTCCAGGTCGAGACGTTGAGGATCAGGTTGAACACCTCCGCACGCCACAGCGCAGGCGAGCGCCAGCACGAGCGGCGCCAGGCGCCGCTCGGTGGCGGCGCCGAGCAGGCCGCCGAGCACGCCGACGATCCCCCAGCCGAGCATCTGCCAGGGCGTCCAGGGGCCCTCACCGAGCAGGATGTTGGAGGCCAGCGCGGAGATCGCGCCGACCGCGAAGCCCGGTGCCGAGCCGAAGGCGAGGCCGCTGATCAGGACGATCGCCGTGATCGGCTTGACGTCGGGGATCGCCGCGAAGGCGTCGCGTCCGAGCGCGGCGAGCGCGGCCAGCGTCGCCACGACCGCGAGCAGCTTCGCTCGGCGGATGCGAGCGCTCATACCACCAGAAGGCAAGCGCGAGCGCGACGATCACGAGCGCGAGCGAGCCGAGCTGCCAGCTCACGGCCGCGCCTCCCCGGCCAGCAGACGCGGCGCGTCGATCGCGGTCGCGAGCACACTGCCGCGCAGCAGCGCTGCGCCCTGCTCGGGGCGCAGCGCGCCGCCGGCGCCGTCGAGGATGCGAGCGGTTTCGGTCGCGAAATACCAGCCCCCGGCGAGGATCTCGCGCGATCGGCCCGTCGGCGATCACGCGTCCCTCCGCGAGCAGCACCGCACGGTCGGCGAAGTCAGCGGCGAACTCGGCGTCGTGCGTGGCGACCAGCACCGCGCAGCCCGCCGCGGCGCGCTCGCGCAGCCAGCCCGCGAGCAGACGCTTGGCCGCGCGGTCCATCCCGCGTGTCGGCTCGTCCAGCGCGAGCACCGCCGCGGGCTGCTCGCCGCCGAGCACGATCGCGAGCGCGAGGCGCTGGCGCTGTCCGCCGGAGAGGTCGCGCGGATGGCGCGCGGCGAGATTCGCCAGCCCGACAAGCGCGAGCGCCGCCGCGGGCGCCTCGGCGTCGACGCGCTCGTGCAGGAAGTAATCGCCAGGGTTCTGCAGCAGCAGCGCGACGCGGCCCGCGCTGCGCACGCTGCCCCGGGTCGGCGCGAGCAGACCGCGCGGCGTGGCGCAGCAGCGTGGACTTGCCGGCGCCGTTGCGGCCCATCAGGACGGCGCTCTCGCCGGCGGCGAGACGCAGATCGGCGCCACGCAGGATCGCGGGCCCGTCGCGCAGCTCGTGCCAGACGCCGTCGCAGCTCAAGCGCCGCCGTCGGTCTGCGCGCGCCCGCGCTGCAGCCACCGCGCTGAGCCGCGACGCGTTGCGAGGCGCGGCGGGCGCGTCCCCGGCAGGGCTGCTCGGCAGCGCCGGAGCGGGAGCAGCCCCGTGCGGCGCAGGGTCGCGCGCGCCTGCTTGACGCCCGTCGGCGGGGGATGCAGCCCGAGCTCGTGAAACATGCGCGCGCCCGGTGTCTGCAGCGCAGGCTCGTTCGTCGGCGGCCCACTCGAGGAAGCCTGCGGGGTCGCGGTCGCAGACGAGCGCGCCGTCGGCGAGCACGATCACGCGGTCGGCCGCGGCGAGGCAGCGCTCGAGGCGATGCTCGATCAGCAGCACGGCCGTGTCGGACTCCTGGTTCAGGCGCCGCAGCTGCCAGATCAGCTCATCGCCCGCGACGGGATCGAGCTGCGAGGTCGGCTCGTCGAGCAGCACGAGCGGCGGCCGCGCGACGAGCGCGGCCGCGAGCGCGACGCGCTGCAGCTCACCGCCGGAGAGCTCGGCTGTGGCGCGATCGAGCAGGTGCGCGATGCCCAGCGCGAGCGCGGTCTCCTCGATCGCGCGCGCGACCACGGCGCCGCCGTGGCCGAGGTTCTCGAGCGCCAGCGCGAGCTCGGCGCGAACGGTGCTCATGATCACCTGCGTCTCGGGGTCCTGGAGCAGCGTGCCCGCGAGCGCGCCGAGCGCGGCGGGGGCGTGCTCGCGCGTGTCGAGCCCGCCGACGCAGACGGTTCCCGGCGAAGCTCCCGCCGTGGAAGTGCGGCACGAGCCCGGCAGCGGCACGCAGCAGCGTCGACTTGCCCGACCCCGAGAGACCCGCCAGCACGCAGAACTCGCCGGGCTGCGATCTCGAGGCTGACCTCGCGCAGCGCCTCGCGCTCGGCGCCCGGATAGCGATAGCCGACGCGATCGAAGCTGAGCACGCTCATGGCTCGATCCCGCGGCGGTCGACGAACGGGAGCGCCGGCGACGAGCACGATCAGCAGCGCGAGCGCGATCCAGGCGCCGTCCAGCGGCAGGCTGAGCGAGCGGATAGGCGTGAAACGGCGCGAGGCCGCCGAGCGCACCGATTAGCGCGAGCGCGAGGATCGCGACGGCCGAGCCGGCGAAGGCGAGGTCGTGGCGCGAGAGCGCGGCGTCGCGATCGCGCGCCCGCGCCGCGCGCGCTCCGTAGCCGCGCATCTCGAGCACGGCGGCGACGTCGAGCGAGCGATCGAGCGCGCCGTCGACGCGTGGCGCGCAGGATCGCCAGGCGCCCGCGCACGCCGCCGGCGCCGCCGTCGGGGCGGCGCGCTGCGCCTCGGCGAGCCGTCGCGCGTCGGCGCCGAGCACGGGTAGCAGCCGCGTGGCGAGCGCCGCGGTGAGCGCCGAGCGCGGCGAGATGCGCCGCACCGCGAACAGCAGCTCGTCGGGGTCGGCAGCGCAGACGACGAGCAGGCAGGCGAGCGTGACGATCAGCAGGCGCAGCGCGAAGACGAGGCCGTATACGACCGCCTCGACGGTCAGGTTGACCTGGCCGAGCACGCCCCAGTCGCCGAGACGCGCGAACACCGTCAGCCCGCCGCGGCTGACGAGCACGTTGACGAGCACGCTCAGCAGCGCGAGCGGCAGCGCCGCGCTGAGCGCGCGCCCGCGTCAGCTCGCGCCCCACTCCGGCCGCCGCGGCGGCCGCGAGCACCGCGCAGAGCAGCGCAGCGAGCAGCCAGCGGGTGCTCGGAGATCAGCGCCGCGCGTGGCGATCGCCGCGCCGTAGGCGGCGGCGATCGAGGCGCGCGCGGCGTGCAGCGGGCTCGCGCGACGGCGGTAGGCGAGCGAGCGCCTGGGGGCGATGCGGCTCATCGTGATGGCACCGGCAGCGCGACGTTGCCAGCGGCGGTGATCGCGAGCGCGAAGTGATCGCGCAGCGCGCCGCTCGTTGAACGACTTGGCGGCGAGCGCAACACCGGTGGCGTCGGTGCCGGTGACGACCCAGATCGGCGCGTCTTCGGCCTGTCGCGTCGCGGCGATCAGGCCCGTGCCGGCGGCCAGCGCTGCGAGCCGAGCGGCCGTCCTGGTCGAGCGGCGTGAGCGTGCGCCCGTCGCGCGCGAAGCGTCGCGTAGACGCCGCTTGCGCGCGGACCGCGTTCGAGGCTCTGCGCGCCGAGCAGCATAGCCGATCTGCGACCAACTGCCGACGATCACGCGCAACGATTTCGGCTCGCTGCCGGCGCCGAGACCGGCTGCGGCGGCAGGGATGGCAAGCGTGCGCAGCTCGCCGCTCACGGTGGCGCAGGCTGCTCCCGCGATCTGGGCGCACTCCACGCGCATCGGGTAGCGCTTGCCTTCGAGGCCGTTGAGGAACGGCTCCGGGAACGAGCCGACGACCGCGGGCACGTCGTCGGTCTGGCTCCAGTCGTGGCGGTCCCACCAGATGTGATCGCCACGGCTGACGTTCGTGGCGGCCGCGCCCTTCGCGGCCTGGACGCCGTTGACGTAGTAGAACCAGTCGATCGGCCGCGTCGCCTCCTGACCGCCCGCAAGACCGTCGATGCTCTGCACGAAACCCCCGCCGTAGCGGGTGGCGATCTGGTAGTTGCGGCTCAGCAGGCTCATCACGGTCTCCTGCCCGCGCAGCTTCAGGGCGCCGTTGTGGCTCAGCACGTGCGCGCCGAAGTCGCGGGTGACTGTCAGCGTGACCGCGCTCGGCGCGGGACCCGCTCCGAGGCCGCAGCCGGCAAGCGCGTCAGCGTGCAGAGCACTGCCGCAAGGAGCGTGGCGCGCAGCATCCTCACCGCACCACGATCGTCTCCGGGAAGGAGGGCACGAGCGCATGGCGTGTCGCGGTGAGCTGATAGCGCCCGGGCGAGCTCGGGGCGATCAGCGTCGCCTGTCCGGAAGCGTTGGTGGACGCGAAGTCGCTGCCGAGCGTGACGATCGCGCCGGCCGCTGCAGCGGCGCGACCTTCGTTGTCGCGTGCGCGCACCGCGACAGTGAGCCGCGCGCCACGAGCGACGCTTGTGCTCGCGGCGCTCACCTCGAACGAGCGCTGACAGCCGCCGGAGACCGCCACGCACCAGAACCACAGCACCTGCGCGCCCGCACGCAGCAGACGCCCGTCTCCCAGGGCGCCGCTCGGATCGGCAGCGCCGGTCGAACCCGAACGACCGTTGACCTTGTACTCCCACCCGCTCTGACCGCGGTTGGACTCGCCGCCGAGCGAGTAGACGAATAGCTGCCCCGAGTTCGCCGGGGAGGCGCCGCAACGTCCGTAGTCGCGCAGCGCGTATCCCGGCCCTCCCGCGCGACGCATCGCGGCGAGCACCGCCAGCGGCGTTGCCGCCGCGACGGCGCAAGTCCGCCGCGCGACGCTGAGGCTGGTCGCGCTCGCCGTCACGGCGCGCGCCGGCGAGAGGACCCTCCCGCCGACGCCGACGACCATGCCCTGCACGACCGGCTGAGAGCCCACACGTGGCGCCGCTCCACCACGCGCGGCGCTCGCCAGCGGCGCTGCGGCCACGAGTACAAGCGCTACGAGCACGCTCGTAGCGATGTGCCTAACGGACACGGAACACCACGTGACTCACCCCTCCCACGGGCGCGGTCGACTGGCCTGTGGCTTCGAGCGCCTCGATCTCATACGTGTAGCGACCCACCGGCAAGCGAGTTGGGAGCAGGTAGCTGAATGACTCCGAACCGCCCACGGAGAAGAAGGCGCGATGGTCGCAGCGAGAGCGCACGAACACGCCACGCAGGCCACTGAAGACGAAGCAGCGCCCACGCGAGCGTCTCTGCAAGCTGATGCGGACCTGACGCAGCGTCCCGCCGGTCGGGACCGTGACGCTTCCGCGCAGGATCCGCGGTGCAGAGCGGCGTCGATAGACACGACCATCGGCGATCCCTGCGATCTTTGGCAGCACGGTGGTCACGGCTGGTTTCAAGCCCGGCGACACAGGTGGCGGCTGGCTGCCGGGAAGACTCGTCCCGCACGTGCCATCAGCGCCGTTGTGCACGCAGACGGTCAGGCCGTTGGATCTGACCGATTCTGCCTGCGACGCCTTCAGCTTGAAGATCCCCGGCGCGGTGAGGGTGACGGTCGCATCCCCGGCGGAGTCGCTCATCGTACTCGCCGCGATCGCGGCGCTCACACCGCCACTGACCTCGCCGATCGACGCTCCCGCGATCGGAGAACCCGTCTGAGCATCGAGCACATGCACCGTGAAAGGCGCTCCGACGTTCACCGCTGGCGGACCCGAAAGACCGAGCAGGTGCTTGAGATTGAAGTAGTTGTACGCCCACAGCACTTCGTTGCCCGGCGCAAGCGCTATCTGGCAGCCTCCAATTTGTGCGGTTGTGTCGTTGAGCGCGTAGCCCCACGAGTCGAACGGAGGCACGCTCTGGTTGACATCGGAGCCCACCTGCGAGACGAAGAAGTCGCCGCTTGAGGCAAACCATTCGGCGTCGAATGCCAAGCCCGAGGCAAGCGCGGCATCGTGCAGCGCGCTCGTCGGCGTGGCAGCGGCGTTTCCGCCATGAGTGAAGCCTTCTGTGTTGCCATTGTCCCGGTAGTTGCAGGGATGCTGCCCTCCGCTGGAGGGCGTTTCGTAGCTTCCACCTTCGGTCGTGATGCTTCCTTCATAGAGCGTCGCGGCCGATCCCTCTACGCGCAACTGCACCGTGACCGGGACAGCGGACGCGCCGCCACACAGCGATCCGACGAGCAGCAGCGTGAGCGACAGAGTGAGACAGATATGGATACGTCGAGATGTGAGCATGGAGCCGACCCCTTTCCACGAGGGCTTGTGGGCTTGGGTCGGAGGCAGGTCTCCTGGCTTCCGGGCCTACCCCTCCGAGCCTTCCCAACCCGCCGGAGGCGGATCGGTGGCTGCGCGCTTGCGGCACGCGACGGTGGGCATCCCCGGTCACAGTGGCGGGTCCGCGCCGGATTCGCACCGGCTTCCCTTGACCACCGACCGTATGAAGCGTCGATCCTACCCGACGCCGAGACGGCACGACGCGTGAGCTGACGAGGCTAGGGGGCGATCTCGGCGAGATCGCTCGATGTGTCACCCAGCGCGCCCTGCTGCTCCTCGCTGAGGGCGCTGCCGGCGACGAGCAGGCGGCGCGCATGATCGAGCTCCGCACCGCGCCCGAAACTGAGTGCGGCCGCCACGACGCCGTCCTTGAGGTACCAGTTCGTGAAGGCGCCATCCGCCAAAGAGCCGCGCACGATCTCCTGATCCCACGCCTGCGCCGGGCCGACGTACTCGAGATCGCCCCAGTCACCGAGCACCGAGAAGAAGTAGGGCACCTCTTCGTGGGGGGTGTCACGGCCGAGCATGTTCAAGGCGGCGGTCTTACCGTGGTTGAAGGCGACGTCCCAGTGCTCGATCCGCATCGCCGCGCCGCCGTGGACGGGAGACTCGTACTCGCAGATGTCACCGGCGGCATAGATCCCGGAAACCGAGCTTTCAAGACGCGAGGAGCAGCGCACACCGCCCCGTTCGCCGATCTGAAGACCGGCGCGCTGGGCGAGACCGATGTCGGGAGTCACCCCGGCGCCGACAACGACCGCGTCGGCTGCGAGCTCCAGCCCAGTGCGGGTCACGACCTTGGCGACGCGCTCGTGCCCCTCGAAGCGCTCGAGCTCGTCGCTACCGTGGATCTTCACACCGTGCGCTTCGAGCAGCTCCTGAAAGAAGCCGCCGACGCGCGCGCCAAAGCCACGTTCGAGCGTGTGCTGCTCCTGCATCACGAGCGTGCAGCGCTTGCCCATCATCGTCAGCGACGCAGCGACCTCGCAGGCGATGTAGGAGCCGCCGATCAGCACGATCTCCTCGGCCTGCTCGACGCTGGCGCGGATCGCGTCCGCGTTGGCAAGCGTGCGCAGGTAGTGGATCTGCTCAAGCTCACAGCCATCGACGTTCAGTCGGCGCACGTTCGCGCCGGTCGCGATCAGCGCCTTGTCGAACTCGACCTCGACCTTCGTCGAGAGTTTCGCGGTGCGGGCCTGCGTGTCGAGCGCCGTCACGCTCGTGCGCGTTAGCAGCTCGATCTGCTGCTGCTCCCACCACTCGGCGGGCCGGAACAGCGGCTCCTCGCGGGTCTCCTCTCCGCGCAGATAGCCCTTCGAGCAGTCGGGGCGGTTGTAGGGCGCATCGAGCTCGCGGCCGACGAGCATGATCTCGCCCGTCGCGCCCTCCTCGCGCAACCAGCGCGCACAGTTGGCCGAGGCGAGGCCGCCGCCGATCAGCAGGTAGTCGACCTTGCGATCGCTCATGTCAGTCACCTTACAGTCCCGGCGGGTGGCGGACGGACCAGTGCGCCCACGTCGGAATGTGGTCGAGGATGCGCCAGCGCGGACCGTCTTCGAAGCGATTGGGGCCGACGTCGGTGCCGTTGTGGCTCGTGTCGATACGCAGGCCGGCGATCAGCGCAAAGACGTGGGCCGTCGGCGTCGTGGTCGCATAGATCGTCACCCACCGCCCGGGGCCCGGCGCACCCCAGCGCACGTAATCCTGGGCGAGTGGGTTCTCACGGAGAATTTCGGCGATCGGCCGAATGCCGGCGCGATAGAGGATGTAGTTCACGGTGCTCGAGCAGTCCTCTTCAGGTGCGCCTCGTGGATCGGGATGACCTCCAGGCCCGTAGGGCAATGTCTGCAACTCGTTCGCAGCGACGACCATCGCCTGCACTGCGGGCGGCGCCGCCGCGGGAATAAGCGCGACGTGTGGATCTCCAGGCGCGAGGCTCGCGCGCGTGCCCGCGACGAGTCGGATCGGCGTCGGGCTGGCACCTGCAGGCAGCGAAGCAGAGGCACCGGCGAGCACGCCCGTCGTCGAGCCGCGATAGCGAGATGCCCAGCGCTCGACCTCGGCTACATACCAGTCGGCTGCGTTGTAAGCGAGTAGCGCGACCCGATAATCGCCGGGCGCGCCAGAGGCGCGGAGGTAGTTGGCCGCCGAGAGGATCGCGTCTGCTGAATTCCAGCGGTCCGCGACCCCATCGCCGTTGCCGTCTACGCCGTATCGAGCCCACGTCCCCGCGACGAACTGCATGGGACCGCCAGCGCCGGCGTAGTTGACCGATCCCTCGCGCGAACACGAGGGATCGGGGTCGCGACCGTGGTCGCACTCGACCTTGCCGACGCCCGCGAGGATCGTCCAGTCGAGGCCGTAGCGCTGCGCTGCCCGCTGGTACAGGCGAAGCGTTACGGGCGGGATTTCACGGAGGGCCAGCGCCGTCGGAGAAATACCCGCCACTCCCGCGGCTCCGGCGCTTCCCGGCGCAAGCGAGGAGCCGCCGAGTGCCGCGATCACGGCAGTCACGAGAACCATCGCCACGACAACCGCGAGCGCGCCCGCGAGCCCCGCGCGTGTCGTTGAGCCCTCAGCAGGCCCACGTCCTTCCCGTGACGCGCCACCGGCGATCAGCGAGGAGCTCATGGCCGATCGCGACCCAGCTGCCGTTTGCGACCGGCCTGCACTTCGCGTGCTTCCCTCATCACGATCGACTGCGGCGAGCGCTTGCGCGCCGGGCGCTCAGGTGGCGCGGTCTTCGCTGACCGATCGTCCTCGCGCCGCGCCTTCGACGTCGGCTCGTATCCCGCGTTAGCTGGGTGTCGCCCCGCGCGAGTCGAAGGTCGGGGGCGTGTCTCGCTCAGCTGCTCACGCAGCGCAAGCGCTCGGTCGATCTCGCGTCGAGCAGCACCGCGACTCTTGGAGTCGAGGTGCTGGAACTCCTCGCGCCCGTAGCCCGCGAGGTAGGCAAGCGCGGCATAGTCACGCTGCTGTCCTCGGCTCGCGGAGGCTGCGTCATCGGGGCCGCGATCATGCTTGGCGAGATCGAGTCCAGCTCGCAGCGCCGGCTCAGCGGTGGGTTGCGTTGGCGAGACTCCTGCGGCATCTCGCTCGCGCACCGATGCGCTGCGCAGGTTCTCGATCTCGCTCGCGACGCGCTCGCCACGTATCTCCAGTTCGGCGCTGCGCCTGCGCTGCCCGCCCTCACGCGCCTCATCTGATGCACGGCGAATGCGATCGAGCTGGGCCCGCTTTGCCGCGACCGAATCTTCGACTTCACGGCTCCGAGTGGGCGTCGCTGAGGCGCGTGGCGTCTGCGTTCTCCGCGGCATCTTGCGCAAGCGCTCTTCGGCCTGCGTGATGAGTGACGGTCCGACTGCGCCCGCGTCGGCGCGCGGCTTGACAACGGGCGCGGGCTTCCCCCTACGCTTCGCGCGGTGCCTGGCCGCAATCGCACGCGGCCCCTCCAACACGCCGGCAAGCCTCCGGGTGATCGCTTGGCTCTGGCCGCGCGCGGGGCCTTGAACGCCGGACGCGACGCCGAGAGCCTGGTGGCGGTGCATGAACGCGCCCCACCACAATGCGGACATCAGCAGCCACTGTGTCCACCAACCGACCGACGAGAGGCTCGCGATCGCCGCGAGGACGGCCATCACCACTCCGAGCAAAAACGAGTAGACGAGCTTTGCCGTAATGGCTCCCACGAGCATGGAGATCCATTTGCGAAACAGGGCGCGCCCGCCGTCGCCGAAGGCCGGTGCGAGAACCATCGCCGGTGCGAGCAGCAGGTAGAGGAGGCTGAAGATCGCGGCCGCGAGCAAGCGCAACGCAAGGAATCCGAGCAGCGCCAGCATGCCGAGCAGCCCCGCCGCGATGAGCAGCAGTCCACCGACGCGCGACCAGGTCGAGCCCTCGGTGCGAAACTGAGCCTGAGCCGCCGTCGCCGCGCTACAGCTCGTGGCGTTGGTACTGCCACAGAGGAGCCTCAACAGCGAGCCTGCGTCGTTGATCGAGTTGCGCGCGGGCCCGTTGGCAGGCAGCGCAAGGAAGATCGCACCGTTACTCCGTGCGTCGCGGAGCATCTGGGCGCTGCGCTGGAGGAGCTTTGCCATGCCGCTGCCGGGTGTCGCACAGGGCACGAGCGAGGCCAGCTTGCAACCCAGGCCGCTCTGCTCTTCGGCGGCAATTCGTAGTCCAGCGTGATAGAGGCTCACGTCCAGGCGCTCAGGCCGGCGACACCAGGCGACATCACCGAACTCCAGGTAGCACCAGGGCGCTTCAACGGTGGCCGCGAAGATGCTCTCGAGGTTTTCGCCCAGCGCGCGTCCGGGCTGCGCCGGGGAGCCCTGCGAGGCGGTTGCGAGCGTGCCGATCGCTGCCTCGTCGGCCCACTGGCCGAGGGCTCCGACTGTTCCTGTCGGATCGAGGATCACCCACAGGCCACCCGCCATCATCGCCACCATCAGGGCCACCTGGGCCACGGTCTCCGCAACCCGGCGACGGATCAGGCCGTGGTAGAGCGCGAGCACTGCCGCCACGCTGAGCGCGAGCGGCAGCCACGGCTCGGTCAATGCGCGCTCCATCACTCGTAGGCCCCCGCCGAAGCCACCGGTCGCCGCACCGCCGAGCAGATTCACGGTGAAACACCATTCGAGCATCACGACTAGCGCGTGGATGGCCCACACCAGCGCCATCCACGCCGGCGTCAGCAGCAGGCTCTGAACAATGCTCAGCAAACCGCCGCGACTGAGACCGAGCGCGCCTGTGTCGATGTGCACGTCGATGCCGTAATCGCCAGTCGGCGCGGCCGACGCGACAAAGCCCGAGGTTTCACAGTTGCGGAGGCTCGACGGCGGCAGCGCACCGCGGAGCGAGCGCTCGCAGTTCGGGCTGCCGAGACCGTTGCTGACAAGCGGATCGAGTTCGCCCGCAGCCGCCGCGGTGTCTTCTTCGCCTCCTGCGCCTTCCATCGCCGAGCTCGTCAACGGCGGTCCGCTGGGAGCTCGGGGGGCGCCTACACGCCGGGGCGCAACAGGGGTCGGCGAGTTTGCTCGGGCGGCGTGCCCGAGGAGTGAAGCGGCGTGCGCGGGCGCTGTAGCGAGAGCGACGGCGATCAGCGCCGGGACAGCGCCAGATCCCATTCGCCACGGGAGGGGAGCGCCCACTCAGCCCACAGGCGTGGTCGAGAACGCCTCGAGCAACGCGGGCACCACCAGATCGACCTGAAGCGCCTCAACTCGGCCGTCGTGGTCGCGGAAGAGGCAACGTCCAGCTTCGAGCTCCAACAGGTAGCGGCGCATCGGTGCGTTGTCCGGATCCAGGTCGAGCAGGGCGAGCGCCCGTGCCGCCTCGGATTCCGAGCGCATGCCAAACACGAACGTCGCACCGATGAGGCCCTGGAGCGACTCGCGCTCCCCCACCATCCCGTCGGCGACCAGCTGGGTACTGATGATCGGCACGGCGAGCTCGGACCGTCCCATCCGCTGTAGCGAGCTCAGCAGCGAGCGGCCCACTGGGTCTCCCAGCAGGCGCCAGCCCTCGTCGAAGGAGAAGATCTTCAGACGGTCGCGCTCGGCGCTCATCAGGTGGATCGCGAACATCGCGATCAGGCGCACGAGCTGCTCGCCGACGCGCTCGGATTGCGAGTATTCCGAGCGACGCGTCCCTGGCTGCGCCGCCGGCAGATCGCGGATCGACAGGTAGCTCACCGCCTGCCGTCCCACGGGAGCGGCCTGCACCCCCCGCTCGGCAAACCCAAGCTGCGTGAGCCCCGAGCGAGCATAGACCTCGAGCGCCTTGCCAACTTGAACGTCGGTCTCATCGCCTTCGATGAGGGCGCGTACGACCTCCAGACAGGTCGGATCGTCAGCCCTCCGCATCACCCGATCGACCGCGCCGACGACCGCTGTCTCCCACGCGGGCGCCGCGCGTCCCGGCAGCAGGTCGCGCAGGAAGGAGACGGTCGCGTCCTGCGCGAGATGCGACGGCGCCACCCGTAGCGGGTCGAGCATCCCGCGGAGTGTGGGATCGGCTCGCAGCGCCACACTCTCGACGTGCGGCGCGACCTCCTCGAGCAGATGAAAGCGGTGATCGCCCTTGGGGTCGCAGTCGATCACCCTTGCACCCTGCAGAAAGCCCTCGTATTGCAGCTTCTGGGCAAGCGTGGTCTTGCCCGAGCCGAGGGCACCGACGCTGAGAATCGTCGCGTTACGATCGCGGTCGGAGCCCTCGCGCAGGTTGAACCTCGCCGGTTGGCTGGAACCCGAGAGCGTGTAGCCGAGATAGAAGCCCGTGCGCGATCCGACGCTGTGCGATGCGGTTGGCATCATCGCCGCGACCTGCTCCGTCGTGAGCGTGTCGTCGTAGCCCGCTACACGTGTGCGCTGAGCGGGCAGGTGCTGGAGGAATAGCTGCAGCTGATCGCCGAGCGGGCGATGCAGGCGCACCTCGCCGTACGCGCGGCGGCACGCCTCGACGCGCTGTTCGAGCTCCTCCTCGCTGCGCGCGCCGACGGCAATCGCGATCGTGCTACGCAGCAGCGGCGGCTTACTCGACGCCTGCAGATAGGCGAGCAGGTCCCGCGCCTCCTGCGTGCGCTCGTAGCCGAGGTCTGTGACCCCCTGCTCGCCGTCTGACTCGGCGCGCACGATCTGGTCTGCATCCTGGATCCTGCGACGCGCGATCCGCAGCGCAAGCTCGTTGGGCAGGTAGCGTGCGTTGAGCGAGAGATCGACGCCAAACGGCAGCGCTTCCGGCGCTGCGAACATCAGCTCCGCGCGAGGACCGGGGAACTGCAACCGCTCGGGTAGGGCTCCGAGCACGAGCTGTGCCTGCCAGCTCACGCCGAGCTCGGACTCGATCCTCAGCGACCGTCCTCGGTGCTCGACGTGGCAGTCGGTCCAGCGCATCACGTCGCCCTCCAGCGGCGCTAGCATCGCCTCGCCGTTGCGCTCGAAGGCGAGCGCGCGCGGCTCGTGCAACCCGTCGACGATCGGCTCCCCGAGCCCGCGGCAAAACGTACGCCGGATGAGCCATTGCAGCTCCACGCCGCGTGCAGGACGCGCCGGGAGATAGTCCACGAGGCGCGCATGAGCCTGATCGGCCCGCACCCTTGCCCGCTCGAGCTCCGCCGCGCCCATCACGCGTCGATCGCGCAGCGCAAAGCCCCGGCGCAGGTCCTGCCACCATTCGCGTGGGTGCCGAGAGGCGACCTGTGAGACGTACGTCGCAAGATCGCGCGTTGGCTCACGCAGGCTGACGAGCAGAAAGACGAGCGGTGCTACGGCATCCAGCTCCTGCAGGCGGCGCCGATGTTCCTCCAGGTACTCCCGCCGCACGCGCGCAGCGACCTGTCGCGAGGCATCGGAACCGTGGAGCTCTTTACCCTCATCCGCGTAGCCGGCCGCCGTCCAGGAGCGGCCGACACGCAGGATCTGCACATCGGCTTCGAGTGCCTCGAGCGCACCCATCAGCGACAGCAGGCGTGAATGCTTTGCTTCCTCGCTGAGCCACGCATAGCTGGCTGTCTCCACCACGAAGGCCGCCCAGCAGTCCTGCACGCCAGAGGCGAACACGCAGTTGCCATAGACGAACTCGATCGGCGCCCTCAACGTGCGGAGCTCTCCTCGCGCGCGCTCTCGACGAGCAGCCGCGCCCCGCGGGCGAGCGCGATCACCTTCCCTTCAGCAAGCGCTCGGCCGGTGCCGCTCTGCCGCAGCACCAAGGCATTGCGCGTAGGGAGAGAGGGCTGCCGGCGCTCGTGAGCACGTTCGTGCTCGCAAGTCACGAGCACCGCACCGGGGCCCCGGTAGCGCAGCCTGCGCATGCGCCCGTCGGAGCCGTCAGGCAGGAAGAGAACCGGATTGGGCAGCCAGATCTCCGCAATCGACCTCGCCCGCCGAAGACGGGTCAGCCGATGCGGACCGACCCAGTAGGACACCAGCGCGCAGGCCGTCAGGTGAAACGTCCGGCCATCGACCCGCAGCAGGCTCAGCACGCTCGCCACCGCGGCCGGCAGCGCCAGATCGCGCAGGTACCAAGGGACCACCCGGATCGCGGAGCCGATCAGCGGAAGTCGCGTCGCGACCAGTGCGGCGGCGAGGATCGCCAGGAGATACACGATGCCCCGTACCGGGACACCGCCTGGGTTCAGGCGCAGCGAGTCGATGCTGTAGACGCGACGCTCCAGATCGAACACGCGCCGGTATGAGCGGATCTCACTCATCGCGCACCGAACAGCGACGTGACCGTGTCGCGGAGAAGACTCAACCCGGCCGGCGTCGCCAGCAGCACCGAGACGATGCCGACGGCGAAGACGCCGGCCGCCTCCTTGAAGTCCCTGCGGAAGGCCAGGACTGTGGCAGCGACCGCAAACGCAAGCCCGATCAGGCTCATGGCCACCGCCCGTCCGGTGTTACCCGCCTTGCTCGCCGCGGCTTCGAGCGAGCTCGAGCCGCGTTCGCCCGAGCTCGCCGCGGGCACGGCGCGCGCACCCGACTGGACGACGGCGGCGAGCACGCCCGGCGCCGAGCAAAGCGCGATACACCCGCACAACGCGACAGCGGCCGAGCCGCGCCAGAAAGTCGTCATCTGTCCTCCTCTTCGTCGTGTTCTATGCACCTGGATCCATCTCCACGGCGGAGATCTCCCACCGCCCCTGCGCTCGCACGACTTCGAGTTCGTAGGCGAGCGTGTAGCGCGCGCCCCTTCCGTCCTGCGCCCGGATGAGGGCGAGCACCGAGCTCCCGTCCGGCGTCCAGTCGAGATGCTCGATTGATTCGAGGCTCAGCGCGAGCGTCGGCGGGGCCACGCGAGCGCCGCGGGCGAGGTCCGCCGCGAGCTCCCCTGGCGAGTCGGCAAGGTAGTTGCGCAGCGCGCGTTCGAGGACCGTCTCAAGCCCCTGGTCCCGGACTTCCGTGAGGTGGGGAAGCGCTCGCGCGGGCCCCGTCGTGGGCGCCCCGACGAGCGCGGGGTAGCCGCCCAGTTGTAGCCCGCCGCCCGGCGACCTGGCGACGTTGACGGCAAGGTAGAGAAGGCCGGCCGAGTCGGTCTGGACTGCGACCGTGAAGACACGCACACCCGAGCCGACGTCGCGTTCCTGGACGACTTCGGCCCACTCCACCTGCTCCTCGCCCGACGGCGGAGGCGTCATACCGCCGTCTGCTTCGATTCCGGGGCCGGCGAATGCAGCGAGCGGACCGCTCGCCTGCGGTGGATGGGACGCATCCCAGCTCAGATACGTGCGGGCGAAGAGCGTCGCAAAGCCTTCCGCACCCTCATCCCTGACCGGTTGTGCTCCGCGCACGGGCACCTCGTGCGGAGCATGCGGGGGAGCGATCGCGAAGCGCAAACTGGCAGCGAGGCCGGCGGCTGAGAGGGCCGCGAGCACGTATCTCGGTAGCGCGCGGACGAGCTGTATCCGCCACAGCGCGCGACTGCGCACCGTTACCGTGGGACTCCTCGGCTGCCGTCGCGCGTATCGGTTCTCAGCGCTCAAAGCCAAACTCGGGGCGTCGTACCGCGGATGCCCGGTCACTCGCATCTGTGGCGCCTCGTGAGGTCGCCTGCGCCGCGACGCTCACAACCGGACGCGGGGTGTGAGTGCGGGCCGTAGATGCACTGCTCGACGCCGGCGGTGATGACCGTGTGAACCGCGCATCGAGATGGTGGGGAGCCTCGGCGACGCGCATCGCCCGCGTCGGCTCCACGCCGCGCGCGAGGCTAGCGATTGCGCCTCGCGCAGCTGTGCTCGGCACGCGACGCGCCGCACCCTCGCCCGGCGCACCGAGAACGTGCGCAACCCTCTTTGCGTCCGAGACGCGCAAGGCCTGGATCGCGATCACCGCCGCTGACGCGAGGCCCGCGACGAGCAACGCCGAGACCGCAACCGCCACACCCCCGCAACCGCTGTGCCTGTGCGCCACGAGGCAGTCGAGACCGACTGCGCCCGAGACATAATCTTGCTCGTCATACACGCGGTAGACCGCCCGCGGGCGCTGCGCGAGCGCGCTCACCGGAATGTCCCGATGTGCACCACGCGGGCGACCGGAAGACAGAGCGGGGAGAGCTCCGGCTTCCGGCCGCGTACGCGCGGGATGGGCATCGCCGTGCCGTCGTCGGTCAAACCGACGGTCGGCGTCCCTGGGGACGTACCTGTGAGTGGGGGGATGGATTTCACAGGTCGGTCCCTGTAGAGATCTCCGACCGTCTCTCCCCTTGCGGGACACCCTGCTCCTCGAGCGTGATCAGCTTTCTGAGCCTCGCCCGAGCGCGCTGAGCGACCTTGCGGTACTTCTCCGATGACCAGCCGTGGAGTCCGCAGAACTCCTCGCAGCTCATCTCCAGGCCAACCTGCGTGGCGAGCACCATCCGCTGCTCGAGCGTCAGACGACCGGCCAGGCCTCGAATTCGATCGAGGTCATCGCGCAGGATCACGATCGTCTCGGGTTGCGCGCGCCGGTCGATCACGACCGTCGCACCCGGCTCCTCACAGCCGAGCTCCTCGGCCTCCTCGAGCGCAGCCTGAAGCGGGCTACGCCCCGAGATCGCACGTCGACGATCGAAAATTCGTGAGATGAAACGCTGCTCGATCGCGCGCGCCAGGTGCAACCGGTTCGAGAACACGCGGCCGCGCCTGACGGCCAGCACCATCTCCAGGACGCTCTGGCTGTAGCAGTCCTCGAGATCCTCCTTGCGAAGACGATGACGGTGCACGCGCAGCAGTAGCTCGCGTCGCGCCGCGGCCACGATCGCGACCTCCTGTTCCGGGTCCCGACCCGCGCCACGTCCGGTCGTCTCGCGCCGTTGATCGATCAGTCCTCGTTTTTTGGGCTCCCATCGGGTAGACACATAGGGGTGTCGCTGCTCAGGCTCCCTGGACCCCCCCTCCAATTTGCACCCGCTCGGCGCACGGCCGGCATCTGTCCCCCGAGCGCGAAGCTCAGATGAGCATCACCGACCGCCTGCGCACGCTCGACCGCCGCCAGCAGCGGAGCCCGCGGATCAGCTTCATCGCGGCCGTGATCAAGAAGTTCGGCGACGACCAGGCCGGACAGCTCGCCGCGCTGATCGCCTACTACGGCTTCGTCTCGCTGTTCCCGCTGCTGCTCGTGCTCGTGACGGTCCTCGGCTTCGTCCTGCAGGGCGACCCCGGCGAGCAGAAGCGGATCCTCGACGGCACGCTCGGGCAGTTTCCGATCGTCAGCGATCAGCTCAAGCTGCACTCGCTCACCGGCAGCGGCGTGGCGTCTGGCGATCGGCGTCGTCGGCTCGCTGTTCGCCGGCATGGGCATCACCGGCGCCACCCAGAACGCGTTCAACCGCATCTGGCACGTGCCCTTCAAGGACCGCCCCAACTTCCTCACCGCGCGACTGCGCGGGCTCGGCGATGCTCGCGATCCTCGGCACGCTGTCGGTCGTCTCCACGACCGCCGCCGGCTTCGTCGGCTCGAGCTCCCACGCCGCGCCCGCCGTGATCGTCGGGATCATCGTCGCCTTCGTCGTCAACCTCGCGCTCTTCATGACCGCCTTCAAGCTCCTCACCGCCGCCGAGGTCTCACTGGCGCGACCTGCTCCCGGGCGTGATCGTCGCGGCCGTCTTCTGGCAGCTGCTCCAGCACCTCGGCGGCTTCTACATCGACCACGAGCTGAAGCACACCGGACCCCTCTACGGCATCTTCGCCCTCGTCTCGGGCCTGCTCGCCTGGCTCTACCTCGGCGCCCAGCTGACGATCTTCGCCGCCGAGATCAACGTCGTGCGCGTGCGCAGACTGTGGCCGCGCAGCTTCTTCTCCGATCCGCTGCTCGATGCCGACCGGCGCGCACTGACGTCTTCGGCCGAGGTCGAGGAGCGCGTCGCAGGAGGAGAACGTCGAGGTCAGCTTCGATCAGCCGGGGTGAGCGATCGCAGTTCAGGCAGGTGCATGCACCTGCCTGGGCCGGGCCGCATGCGGCCCGGCCGTAGGACGGCGCATGCGCCGTCCTACGGGGTCGCGCATGCGCGACCCCGACCTCAATGTTGAGGAGTTTTGGCTCTGCAATGCGCTAATCGCGGGTTGGATCGAAGTCCTTGCGCGCGCAACCATCCCGCGCTATACTAACTACACTTTCGTAAGCTCATATGGAGCGATTACCTATGCCTTCACCTTCTGAGAAGCCCACCGTGCAGCCCTCACAGCCCAAGCGACTGCTGCGCCTGATCCCCCTCGACGACACCGTCGTGTTCCCCAACATGGGCATCACGCTGACGATCGACGTCGGCGACGACGAGCGTGTCGTGCTCGTCCCGCGCCACGAGAACGAGTTCCTCGAGGTCGGCACGATCGCCGAGGTCTCCGAGCAGATCCGCCTCCCCGGCGGCGGCCGCGCCGTCGCCATCTCCGGCGAGCACCGCGCCCTGATCGGCGCCGCCCAGACCGGCCCCGAGCGGCGAGCTGCGCGTCGAGGTCGACGAGCGTCCCGACGAGGTTCCCGTCGACAAGCGCACGCGCGAGCTCGAGCGCGAGTACCGCGCGATCGTCGAGGAGATCCTCGAGCTGCGCGGCGACGACGGACGCATCTCCGCGTTCCTGCGCGCGATCGCCGAGCCCGGCGCGCTGGCCGACTCCGCCGGCTACTCCCCCAACCTCTCCTACGAGCAGAAGGTCGAGCTGCTGCGCACGCTCGACGTGACCGAGCGCCTCGAGCTGGCCGTCAAGCTGCAGCGCGAGAGCCTCGCCGAGCTGCAGGTGCGCAAGCGCATCCGCGAGGACGTGCAGGAGGGCGCCGAGAAGCAGCAGCGCGAGTACTTCCTGCGCAAGCAGATGGACTCGATCCGCAAGGAGCTCGGCGAGGACGACGCCTCGGTCGCCGAGGAGTACCGCACCAAGATCGAGGACGCCGACGATGCCCGAGGAGGTCAAGGAGCAGGCTCTCAAGGAGCTCGCCCGCCTCGAGCGCATGGGCGAGCAGACCGGCGAGTCGAGCATGATCCGCACCTACCTCGACTGGCTGATCGCGGTGCCGTGGGGCAAGCGCTCCGAGGAGCACCTCGACCCGGTCGCCGCGCGCGCGGTGCTCGACGCCGACCACGCCGGCCTGGAGGACGTCAAGGACCGCGTCACCGAGTACCTCGCCGTGCGCAAGCTGCGCCAGGACCGCGGGATCGAGGCCGACCCCAAGTCGGGCGCGATCCTGACCCTGATCGGACCGCCCGGCACCGGCAAGACCTCGATCGGCGAGTCGATCGCCCGTGCGACCGGACGCGAGTTCGTGCGCATGTCGCTCGGCGGCGTGCGCGACGAGGCCGAGATCCGCGGTCACCGGCGCACCTACATCGGCGCGCTGCCGGGCCGTCTGGTGCGGGCGCTGCGCGACGCCGGCACGATGAACCCGGTGATCCTGCTCGACGAGGTCGACAAGGTCGGCGCCGACTGGCGCGGAGACCCCTCCGCGGCGCTGCTCGAGGTCCTCGACCCCGCGCAGAACCACTCCTTCCGCGACCACTACCTCGACGTCGAGCTCGACCTCAGCCAGGTGATGTTCCTGGCGACGGCCAACGTCGCCGACACGATCCCCGGCCCGCTGCTCGACCGCATGGAGGTGATCCGCTTCGACGGCTACACCTCCGAGGAGAAGCTCGCGATCGCCAAGGGCTACCTGTGGCCGCGCCAGCGCGACCGCAACGGCCTGCGCGAGGACGAGGTCGAGATCTCCGACGAGGTGCTGCGCACGATCATCGCCGAGTACACCCGCGAGGCCGGCGTGCGCAACCTCGAGCGCGAGCTCGGCACGGTGCTGCGCAAGACGGCGACCAAGATCGCCTCAGCCCAAAGCGCCGAGTCGAGCCACGCCGAGCCTGCCGAGACGGAGGCCAAGGTGGCCGTCGGAGGCGAGCCCGAGGCGCTGCTCGACGGTGACGTGAAGCCCAAGAAGAGCAAGCCCAAGGCCACCAAAACCAAAGCCAAGGCGACTAAGCCGGTGAAGATCGACCTGGAGGTCGTGCGCGACGCGCTCGGCCGCCAGAAGTTCTTCCAGGAGTCGGCCGCGCGCACCGCGACGCCCGGCGTCGCGACCGGGCCTGGCCGTGACCGGCGCCGGCGGCGACGTGCTGTTCGTCGAGGCCACCGCCATGAAGGGCGGCGGCTCTGGCGGCAACAGCCTCGTGCTCACCGGCCAGCTCGGCGACGTGATGAAGGAGTCGGCGCAAGATCGCGCTCTCCTACGTGCGCGGCCACGCCGAGGAGCTCGGGCATCGACGAGCACGCACTTCGAGAACCGCGAGTTCCACGTCCACGTGCCCGCCGGCGCGATCCCCAAGGACGGCCCGAGCGCCGGCGTGACGATGGTCACGGCGCTGGCCTCGCTGCTGTCCGGGCGCCCCGTCAAGCACACCGTCGGCATGACCGGCGAGGTCACGCTGCAGGGCCGCGTGCTGCCGATCGGCGGCCTCAAGCAGAAGGCGCTCGCCGCCCACGCCGCCGGGCTGACCGACGTGATCCTGCCGGAGCGCAACCGCGGCGACCTCGACGAGATCCCCGAGGAGGTCCGCGAGCAGATGACCTTCCACCCGGTGATGACCGTCCAGGAGGTCCTCGACCGCGCGCTGGAGCCGGCACGCGATGTCGCGCACGCTCTCGTAGATGTCAGCCCGTTCCACAGGAGGTCCGCGAGACGGCGGACCTCCTGGAGCGGCGCTGGCAGCTCTCGATCATCTACGCCGCGCTCACCGGCGCGCTGCGCTTCAACGAGTTCGCCGAGGCCGTCGCGGGCATCTCGCCGCGGATGCTCTCCGAGCGCCTGCGCGACCTCGAGGCCGCCGGCCTCGTCCAGCGCACCGTGATCCCCTCGAGCCCCCCGACCGTCGAGTATCGCCTGACCGAGCGCGGCCGCAAGCTCGGCCCGCTGATCGAGGCGATGCGCGCCTACTCGCGCGAGCCGCTCTGAGCTGCGGCCCGGTCCGAGCGCCCTCGGTCACCGGCTCGGGGTGACTGACCCCCACCAGCTGCCCGCCCGCGCAGTCCTGCGCGCGAACATCTGCACGGCTGTCGGGACTCGGGTTGCGGATGCCCGCGACCCCGACGATGCCGCCGAGCGCGACCAGCGCCGCCGCGATCGCCAGGCCCAGGTGGAAGCTGTGCAGCGAGGCCGCTTCGGCAGCGCGGCTGACCGCGTGCGCCTGCGTCGGCGGCAGGCCGTGGACGTTCGGGCGCCCGAGCGGCAGCCGCTTGGCTTCGCTGACCGCCGCGCGCGCCGCCGCGCTCGAGCGCGGTGCCCGCAAGGCCGACTGTCGAGCCGACGCAGCCGAACGAGGAGGCGATCGCCGCGCCCACCGCCGCGGTGCCGAGCAGGCCCGCGACGCGCGCGATCGCGTTGTTGACACCCGAGGCGATCCCCGCCTCGTGCTCCGCGCCCGCCAGCACCGCCGCGGTCAGCGGCGCGACCGTCATCGACAGCCCGAGCGAGAACACCAGCAGCGCCCGGCAGCACTTCGCGAGACGTAGTCGACCTGTGCGTCCCGATGCGCTGGAACAGCAGCAGGCCCGCGGCGGCGACCAGCGGGCCCGGCGCCCATGAAGAAGCGCGGCCCGAAGCGATCGGCGAGCGCGCCGAAGCGCCGCGAGAGCACGAACATCACGACCGTCACCGGCAGCGTCGCCAGGCCGCTCTTCAGCGGCGAGTAGCCGCCGATCTGCTGCAGGAACAGCACCAGGAAGAAGAACAGGATCGCCAGGCCCGCGTACATCGCGAACGTCTCGACGTTGCCCGCCGAGAAGTTGCGCCGGCGAAACAGCCCGAGCGGCAGCATCGGGTCGCGTCGCGCGCGACTCGTAGAGCAGTGAACGCGCCGAGCAGCGCCACGCCGGCGATCAGCGGGCCGATCACCGCCGGGCTCGACCAGCCCAGCCGCGGCTGCTCGATCAGCGCGAACACCGGGCCCGCCGAGCCCGAGCGCGCACAGCAGCGCTCCCGGGCAGTCGACGCGCCGCGCGCCGCGCTCGCGCGCGGCGCATCGGCGGGATCGCCGAACAGGATCAGCGCACACGCACGCGCGCCGCCAGCGGCACGTTGATCGAGGAAGATCCAGCGCCACGAGGCGATCGCCAGCAGCTCGCCGCCGGCCAGCGGCCCGAGCACGCCCGCGATCGCCCCCCACGCCGTCCAGCTGCCGATCGCCGGCGCCGCGCTCGTCCTCCGGGAAGGTGTTGACGATCACCGCCAGCGAGCTCGGCACGAGCAGCGCGCCCGCGACGCCCTGCAGCGCGCGCGCCGCGACGAGCACGCCGATGCTCGGCGCGAGCGCGCAGATCAGCGAGGCGACGCCGAAGCCGCCGACGCCGAGCGCGAACACGCGCCGCTCGCCGAACAGGTCGCCGAGCGAGCCGCCGATCAGGATCAGCGAGCCGAGCGTCAGCAGGTAGCCGTTGACGACCCACTGCTGCGCCGCCAGCCCGCCGCCGAGCGCGCGCTGGATCGTCGGCAGCGCGACGTTGACGACCGTGCCGTCGAGCAGCACGATGCCCGAGCCGAGGATGCAGGCGACGAGCGTCAGGCGCTTGACGGACGCGTCGCTGCGGCCGGCCATCTCAGCCGCAGATCAACTCGCCCGGCGCAGCGCCGAGCGATCGACCTGCGCAACCTTCGTGTAGCCGCTCAGCGCGAGCGTCAGGTCGAAGTCGGCGAGCAGGCAGCGCAGCACGTGTTCGACCCCCTCCTGGCCCGCGAGCGCGAGGCCCCACACATATGGCCGCCCGATGCACACGGCGTCCGCGCCGAGCGCGAGCGCCTTGAAGACGTCGGCGCCTATGCGTATGCCGCTGTCGAACAGCACGGGAAAGCTCTCGCCCACCGCCTCGCGAACCACCGGCAGAGCATCCAGCGAGGCGATCGCACCGTCGACCTGGCGGCCGCCGTGGTTGGAGACGACGATCCCATCAACCCCTGCATCGAGCGCGTGGCGCGCGTCGTCCTCGTGCAGGATGCCCTTCAGCACGATCGGCAGCGCCGTCTGCTCGCGCAGCCACGCCAGGTCCGACCAACTGACCGTCGGGTTGGAGAACTGCAACGCCCAGTGCCCGATCGCCGCGCCCGGATCCTCCTCAGGGCTGCGCTCGAGCGCGGCCCTGAAGACCGGGTCGCTGAGATAGTTGGCGACCCCCTCGCCTTTGAGGAACGGCAGGTAGGCGCTCTGCAGATCGCGCGGGCGCCAGCCCAACATCCACGTGTCGAGCGTCAGCACGATCGCGCCGTAGCCGGCGCGCTCCGCGCGCGAGACGAAGCTCGCCGCGAGCTCCCGGTCCTTCGGCCAGTAGAGCTGATACCAGCGCTTCGCCTCCCCCATCGCCTCGGCCACCTGCTCGATCGAGTGCGACGCCGCCGTGCTGAGGATTGAGGGCAGGCCGATCGCCGCCGCCGCGCGCGCGACCGCGAGCTCAGCCTCCGGGTGCACGATCGACTGCACGCCGACCGGTCCCAGCATGAGCGGCGCAGGCATGCTGGTGCCGAGCACCGAGCCGCTGAGGTCGCGCACCGAGACGTCGCGCAGCATCCGCGGCACGATCTGCCAGCGCGAGAATGCCTCGCGGTTGGCGCGTACCGTCGCCTCCGAGCTCGCGCCTCCCGCGACGTAGCCGAAGGCCTCCTCGCTCAGCCGCTCGCGTGCCGCCGCTTCCAGCTCGCCGGCCGCGATCGGCAGCTTCGGTCGCTCGCCGCCGAGCCCGCGCCCGTAGATCTCGTACTGGAAGTTCGCGAACAGCTCTGCGACGACGGTCTCGCCATTGCCCATGACTAGACCCTAGCGCCGCCGCGCGCGGGTGCGCCTAGCCGCGGACCGTAACCTCGTGCGCGTCACCGACGAGCGCGACCGGCCCGCCGCGGACCGCGTCGCGTCCGCTGCGCTTGGCCTCATAGAGCGCCTCGTCGGCCTCCGCGCAAATCGTCTTGTAGTCGAAGCTACTTTCTCGTCTGGAAGCGCTGACGCCGAAGCTCATCGTCACCCGCAGTCCGCCGCCCACGGTGTCCGCGGCGACGCCACGGCGCAGCCGCTCGGCCATCGCCGCGGTCTGTGTCAGGTCCGCGCCGGGCAGCAGGACGAGGAACTCCTCGCCGCCGATCCGGTAGGCGAGGTCGAATGCGCGCAACTGCTTACGCAGCATGTAGGCGACGTCCTGCAATACCGCATCGCCCGTCGCGTGCCCGTAGGTGTCGTTGATTTCCTTGAAGTGGTCGAGGTCACCGACGATCACGCCGATCGGCTGGCCGGTGCGCTCGGACTGGTGCGCGAGCTCGACCGTGCGGTCAGCGAGCGAGTTGCGGTTGAGCATGCCTGTCAGTTGGTCGATCACCGCCTCGCTGCGATATCTGACGTCGGACTTCATCAACGCCGTCGAGAGGATCGCCACCGCGATCGTCAACGCGAGCGGCATGATCAAAAGCGGCGGGCGCGCTAGCACCGCATGGGCGTCCACGCCGAAAGCGACCGCCAACATCAGCAGCACCGTGACGGCCAGGCCGAGGATCACGCCGCGCGTCGGGAAGCGCGCGCTCAGCGTCACGATCGGGATCGCGAACCAGGCCATCGCCGAGGACCTCGGACCGCCTGTGAGCGCCACGCTCATCACGATCATCAGCTGCGATGCCGTCCATGCCGCAAACAGGAGGTACTCAGGATGGCTCACGCGCTCGACCGCCTCGTCGGCAAGCTTGAACAGCGCACCCGCGACCGCCAGCGGGATGATCGTCCACCAGCCCAGCCAGGGCCCACAGATCAACAGCGCGGCGGCGATCACGAGGAAAGACTTCTGGCGCACCGGCGCGACCAGCCGATCCATGTCCAGCATCCGCTCGCGGTCCATTCCCCCGTCGATCAGCCACGAACGCGTGCCGTCCTCGACAGCCACCGCGGCCACGCTCGCACCACGCGCGCGCTCGCTCTCGGACTGCAACACAGACCCGACGATATTGGGGGCAAGCGCAGCTGCCATGGGATCCCTATCGGGTGGCGCTAGCAGACCCAGCAACGTTTGCGGGCCAATTCGACGAAAAGGCTAGGCCAGCACGAGCTCGGCGGCGGCCCTGCAGCGTGGCCGCGTCGCCGGAGATCAGAAGCGTCGTGACGACCGACTCGCGCCACTTCGCGAGATCGTCGCGGATCTTCTCCTTCGGACCGATCAGCGAGAGCTCTTCGATCAGCTTCGTCGGGATCTTCGCGCCGGCCTCGTGCTTCTTGCCGTCCAGGTAGAGCTCCTGGATTTCGTCGACCTCCTGCTCATAGCCCATACGGATCGGCACGTTGGCGTGGAAGTTCGCGCCTTTGGCTCCCATTCCGCCGAAGTAGAGCGCATAGAAAGGACGCAGCGCGTCGGCGGCGCCCTCAACGTCGTCGGTCACGATCAGCGGCACGGTCGCCGCGACCTCGAAGTCCGCGGCGCTGCGCCGTGCGCCCGCGCGCCCCCAGCCCTCCTCCAGCGAGGGGCGGTAGAGCTCGTCGTAGACAGCCGGTGAGAACAGCATCGCCAGCCAGCCGTCGCACAGCTCGGCGCACAGCGCGATGTTCTTCGGGCCCTCAGCCCCAAGATAGATCGGGATGTCCTCGCGCAGCGGGTGGATCGAGGACTTCAGTGGCTTGCCGAGACCTGTGCCATCGGGCAGCGGCAGCGGGTAGTGCGGCCCGTCCGCGGTGAGCGGTCCCTTGCGCGCCCAGATCTCGCGCAGGATCGCGATGTACTCGCGCGTGCGCGCCAGAGGCTTCGCGAACGGCATCCCGTACCAGCCCTCCACGACCTGCGGGCCGGAGACGCCGAGCCCGAGGATGAAGCGCCCGCCGGAGAGGATGTCCATCGTCATCGCCGCCATCGCCGTCGCCGCCGGCTGGCGCGCCGACATCTGCACGATCGCCGTGCCCAGCTTCAGCCGCTCGGTCGAGGCGCCCCACCAGGCCAGCGGCGTGAGGCAATCAGAGCCGTAGGCCTCCGCGGTCCAGATCGAGTCGAAGCCGAGCCGCTCGGCCTCGGCCACGGACTCCGTTACCCCCGGAGGCGGTCCCCCCGCCCAGTAGCCGGTGTTCAAACCCAGCTTCAGCTCGCCAGCCATCGCGTTCGGGACTATATTGTCAATCCCGATCGAGGAGGGGTCATGGCGGTAGCAGTTGGGGTTCTCAGCGAGACCCGTAGGCGCACCCTGGAGGCGCTCTGCGACACCTTCGCACCAGCACTCGACGTCGCCGAGGAGAGCGAGACACTGCGCGCCTTCTACGCCCGCTCTGCGTCTGAGATGGGCATCGCCGCGCAGATCGAGGGGCTGCTCGCGCAGACTGCGCTGCCCGAGGAGATCGAGGCGCTCGGTCACCTGCTCGACGCCTTTGCCGCACACGATCTCGCCGCGCTCGCGACCGACGCGCGCACGGCGCTCGTGCAGGGGATCGCTGCCTCGGGACCCGAGGCCAAGCTCGGCGTGCGCCAACTGCGTGCGCTGACCTTCCTGTTCTTCTACGGCCTACCCGACGAGGCCGGACAGAACGCTAACTGGGAGGCGATCGGCTACCCGGGCCCACTATCTGTCGCCCCCACACCTGAGCAGGCGCCGAAGACGATTACCGTCGAGGCCGTCACGGGTGCGAGCGCGACCTTGCAGGCTGATGTCTGCGTCGTCGGCTCGGGCGCCGGCGGCGGCGTGATCGCCGCCGAACTGGCCCGCGCCGGCAAGTCGGTCGTGGTGCTAGAGATGGGCGGCTACCGCAACGAGTCCGACTTCCACCAGCTCGAGCTGCCCGGCATGTTCGAGCTGTATCTCGGCGGCGGCCTCGCCAGCTCCGAGGATGGCTCGATCGCGATCCTCGCCGGCTCGACGCTCGGCGGCGGCACGGTCGTCAACTACATGAACTGCATCCGCACGCCCGAGCACATCCGTCGCGAGTGGGCCGCGATGGGCATCGAGGGTATCGATCAGCCGGGCTACGACCAGCACCTCGACGCGATCTGGCAGCGACTCGGCGTCAACGACGCCGCCACCTCCCAGAACCGCACCCATAAAAAGCTGATCGCCGCCTGCGAGGAGCTCGGCTACTCCAACCGCCCGCTCACGCGCAACACCGATGTCAGCTGCGAGGACCCGAGCGTCTGCGGCTACTGCTTCACGGGCTGCCAGAAGGGCTGCAAGCGCTCGACGATGAAGACCTTCCTGCAGGATGCCTCCGACGCCGGCGCGCGCACCGTCGTCGCAGCCCGCGCCGAGCGGATCCTGACCGCGGACGGCCGCGCGGTGGGCGTGCAGGCCACGGTCACCCAAGCCGACGGCAGCACCACCGCCCTGCGCGTCGCGGCTGACACGGTCGTCGTCGCCGCCGGCGCGATCGAGTCGCCCGCGCTGCTATTGCGCTCGGGCATTGGCGGCCCGGCCGCCGGCAAGCACCTGCGCCTGCACCCCGCCGCGCTTGTGGGCGGCGTCTATGAGCAGCCGATCGAGGGCTGGATCGGGCAGATCCAGTCGGCGCTCTCCGATCAGTTCAAGGACTGTGAGGGCGAGCACGGCTTCCTGATCGAGGCTACGACCGTCGCGCCGGCGATCGTCGCAATGTCGCTGCCCTGGGAGGACGGGCTCGCGCACAAGCAGCTGATCGCACGCAAGCTCAGGCACATCGCGCCGTTCATCTCGGTCGCGCGCGACCACGGCGAGGGGCAGGTCGTGATCGATGAGCATGGGCGCGCCCTCACCCGCTGGGGCTTTGACGACGATCTCGACGCGCGTCTGTTTCACCGCGCGATGGTCGAGCTCGCAAAGCTACAGCGGGCCGCGGGCGCAAAGGAGATCATCACCTTCTACCAGCAGCCCGCCTTGAGCTGGCACGAGGGCGAGGACTTCGACGCGTTCCTCGCGCAGATCGAGCAGGGCTCGCTGGCCGCTAACGACATCGCAGCGTTCACCGCCCACCAGATGGGCTCCTGCCGGATGGGCTCCGATCCCGCCGAGTCCGTGGCTGACGGGCGCGGTGAGCTTCACGACACACGCGGCGTGTGGATCGGGGACGGCTCGGCCTTCCCGACCGCGCCCGGCGTGAACCCGATGATCTCGATCATGGCGCTCGCGCATCGCACCGCGGCGAACATCCTCGTCGGCGCCTGAGCGCCTGCGAAGGCTCCCGGCTCTAAGAAACCTCAGGCGCGGTTGTGTACCTCCACAAGCGCGAGTGTGAAGCCGTCGTAGCCCTTGCTGCCCACCGTCTGGATCGTCGTCGCCGTGACCCTTGGCTGCACCGCGAGCAGCTCGTGGAAGCGCTGCATCCCCCGTGCGCGGGGATCCTCAGTGTCCGCTTCCGCGATCGCCCCGTCGCGCACGACGTTGTCGACGACGATCACGCCGCCGGGGCGTGTCAGCTCGAGCGCGGCTGAGAAATACTCAGGAGTTCCCTGCTTGTCGGCATCGATGAAGACGAGGTCGAACGGCTCGACGCCCTCTGCGGAGAGCTCGGCGAGTGAGTCGAGCGCTGGGCCGACGCGGATCTCCACGAGCTCGCCGAGGCCAGCACGCACGATGTTGGCGCGCGCGAGCGCGGCGTAGTCGGCGCTCAACTCGAGCGTGATCAACCGACCGTTCGCGGGCAGCGTGCGCGCGAGCAAAATCGTGCTGTAGCCGCCGAGCGTGCCGAGCTCGAGGATCCGCCGCGCGCCGTGGATGCGCGCGATCAGCGCCAGCAACCGGCCCTGCGCGGGCGAGACCGCGATCGCGGGCAGCCCCGCCGCGGCGCTCGCGCTGAGCGTCGCCTCAAGCTCCGGATCTTTTGCGAGCAGCCGCTGCTCGATGTAGGCATCGACCGCGCTCCAGCGCTCCTGGCTCATGCGGGCACCGCGGGAGACTCGACCGCGCTCATCAGGGCCAGCGGAATACCCAGACCGGCTGAGCGTCGCACCGTCGCGATCCGCCGGCCGGCCTGCACCGCTGCGCGCGGATCGCCGACGTGCGGCCTCAGGTGCGCGCACGTGGCGTCGAGGTCATCGACGAGCAGCGCGAGCCCCCAGAATTGCGCGGGACGCGCAGGGCCACCCGCGCGCGCGAGGATCTCCCGCGGTTCTTGGACCACCTCGAGGATCTCGGCCCCAAGTCGGAAGAACGCCTGGCGCGGCGCGCCTGCGGGGGTGGGCTCCTCGCGAATGCGGCGCAGATCGAGGCCGGCCGCCTGTAGCGCCGCAACGCTACGTGAGAGATCCGGCGACATCACGACGACGTGATCGATCGCACGGACCCCGTTTGGGTGGACGCCTGCCGGCGGCGCTTGAGCCACTTCGGAGAGCGTCGTGGGCAGCCCATCGAGCTCGGTGGACGCAACTTCGCGCAACGACCACCCCACGATCCCGCGCCCTGTCTGCGCCCCGCGAAAGCGCAGCGAGACGGACCCGATCATGCAGCTGTCGGCGACGACTTCAAATCCAAGCGCCGCCCAGCTCTGCGGATCGTCGGCGATCCTCAGCTCCTCGATCGTGGGGGCCATCGCGGAACCGTACAGCTTTGCTGGCCCCTGCTCGCACGCGGCCTAACATGGACGCGAGATGCCGGCTTGACCCTTCGCGATCGCAGCAGAGACTTACGACAGCTGCTGATCGTGAGGCCCGGTCCTTTGTCCATCCGTCGATGGTCACAGCGGGCTCGGGCGGGGAGTATCTGAGGGTGTCCGCACAGATCCCGACGAGCGCCACCAAGGCCGAGGCTAGCGAGCCGACCGAGGATGGGTACCGCCCGCAGGCACCCTTTCTCGATGAGCTCTTCGAGCTCGACGGCACGCCCCGCGAGACCGCCGCCGCGCTTGTGGAGGAGCTGCGCCGCCTCGGCCCCGCCGGCCTTGTTGAGGCCGGCCGCCGGCGCGATGCGATCTTTATGCAGCAGGGCATCACCTTCGAGACGAGCGGCGTCGGGGAGGGTGCAAGCAAAGAACGACCCTTCCCCCTGGACCTCGTACCGCGAGTCCTCAGCGGCCAGGAATGGCGCGACATCAAGCGCGGTCTCGCGCAGCGCATCCGCGCGCTGAACCACTTTGTCGATGATGTCTACCACGCTCGCGAGATCGTCCGCGAGGGGCTCGTGCCCTGGCGCCTTGTCGTCTCCTGCTCGCACTTCGCGCGGGCCGTGCACGGCATTCGCCCGCCGGGCGGCGTCTACACGCACGTCGCCGGCTGCGACCTGGTGCGCCACAGCGACGGCACCTGGAAGGTGATCGAGGACAACGTGCGCATCCCCTCAGGGATCTCCTACGTGCTCGAGAATCGCGCCGCGATGGCGCGCCTGGTGCCCGAGCTGTTCGCCTCATACCGCGTGCGTCCCGTCGACCACTACCCGCAGCTCTTGCTGCATGCGCTGCGCTCCGTCGCGCCGTCGGCCGAGAGTGAGGCAACGGTCGTCGTATGGACCCCCGGGCCCGCTAACCCCGCATATTTCGAGCACGCCTTCCTCGCGCGCCAGATGGGCGTCGAGCTGGTCGAGGCTTCAGATCTAGTGGTGCGCGACGACGTCCTCTACATGCGCACCACGCGCGGCCTGGAGCGCGCCCACGCCGTCTATCGCCGCCTTGACGATGATTTCGTCGACCCGCTCGAGTTCCGCTCAGACTCGCTGCTCGGCGTGCCGGGCCTGGTGCGCGCCTACCGCGCCGGCAGCGTCGCGATCGCCAACGCCTTCGGCACGGGCGTCGCCGACGACAAGGCGATCTACTGCTTTGTCCCGGACATGATTCGCTTCTACCTCGGCGAGGAGCCGATCCTCGAAAACGTCAAGACCTATCTACTCTCCGAGCCTGAAGTTCTCGAGCACGTGCTCGCGCGCCTTGATCAGCTTGTAGTGAAGCCAACGGGCGAGTCGGGCGGGCGCGGTGTGATGATCGGCCCGCACGCCGATGAGTCAGAAATCGCGCGCATGCGCGCGGTCATCAGCGCGCACCCCGAACGCTGGATCGCCCAGGACGTCGTGCGCCTGTCGACCGTCCCTACCGTCGGCGAGGACGGTGTGCTCGCGCCGCGACATGTCGATCTGCGGCCCTTCGCCGTCTTCGGCGAGCGCATCGACATCGTCCCCGGCGGCCTCACGCGCGTAGCGCTCGAAGATGGCTCGCTGATCGTCAACTCCTCGCGCGGCGGCGGCTCGAAGGATACCTGGGTGCTCGAGGACGGCGACACGGCCGATCGCGCCGGGCCGCCGATCGCGGACACGCAGCCGCCGGCGCTGCCCGATCTGCGCTACGGCGCCTGGACGGGTCAACACCAGCAACAACAGCAGGAGCAGCCTCAGCAGCAGAGCGCGGCTGCCGGGACGCGCTGATGCTCGCGCGAATCGCGCACGAGCTCTACTGGTTGGGGCGAAGCCTCGCGCGTGCCGAGTTCACCGCGCGCGCTGTCGAGGCCGTCTTTCACGCTGAGCTACAGGGCACCTCCGAGAGCAAGCCGGGCGTTAGCTTCGGCTCGGGGGGGCTGCTCGCGATGTTCGGCGACGTCGATGAAAGCCCGCGCTCGAGCCAGGCGCTCGGACAGCTGACGCTCGACGCCGAGCGACCCGGCTCGATGCTCGCGAGCGTCGAGCGCGCACGCGAGGGCGCGCGCACCGTGCGCGACGTGATCAGCGCCGAGATGTGGGAGGCGATCAACACGACCGCGCTGGGCCTGCGCGGCGGCGGACAGCCCGGCTGGACGGCGCCTGCCGGGCCCTATCTCGCCTCGCAGTACGTCAAGGAGCGCACCGCGCTGATCTGGGGGGTGGCGAACCGCTCGATGCTGCGCGATGAGGCCAAGTGCTTCCTCGACGCGGGTGGGCTGATCGAGATCTCAGACATGGTGCTGCGCATGCTGCGCGTCGCGATGCCGCCCGGCGACGCCTCGCCCGCCGACGGGCACGCGCTGATCCTGCTCCAGGCCGTCGGTGGCTTTCACGCCTACCTGCGAGCCGTCACCGCCCCGCCCAACGCACACCCCGTCGCGCGTTTCTTGCTGTTCGAGCGCGCCTATCCCGATAGCGTGGCGGCATGCGTCGACTCGCTGAACGAGGTCTTCACGATGGCCGACGCCGGCCCGCGCAACTCCAAGCCCGTGCTGCGTGTCAGCCGGCTCGCGGCCGACCTCGACTTCCAGCGTCGCGCGCTACCCGATGGAGCCGAGCTGCAGCGAGATCTGCGAACAGACACAGCAGGAGCTGGCACGTATCGATCAGGACGTGGCCGAGCGCTACTTCGCGGGCGCCGCAGCCGCCGGTCTGAGGAGGTGATCGCACGATGCACTTCGCGATCCGCTTCCTGACCGAATACCGCTACAACACGCCCGTCACCGACAACCTCAACGCGCTGCGCGTGCGGCCCGCGACGACCTCCACGCAACGCTGCGACGAGTTCCACACGCGCATCGAGCCCGAGGCGCGCGTCAGCCGCCACCTCGACTACTTCGGCACCGAGGTGATCGAGTTCGGCATCCCCACTGCGCCACGAGCAGCTCACGATCGACATGCGTGCGCGCGTCGTCACCTCGCTCGCGCCCGACCCGCCCGAGGGCTCGTGGGAGAGCCTGCAGAGCCCGGCCTACATCGACGCTGCCGGCGAGTTCGCGCTGCCCTGGCAGGACCAGCCGGAGATCGCGGGCCTCGAGAGCCTGCATGAGGCACTCGACGCCGAGAGTCCGCTGGAGACGCTCGAACTGCTCTGCGAGCTGATCCCCGATCGCTTCGAGTACCGCCCCGGCGCGACCTACGTCGGCTCGAGCGATCACCGACCTGCTGGACGCTCGGCGCCGGCGTCTGCCAGGACTTCGTGCACCTCTCGCTCGTGCTGCTGCGCCGCCGCGGTATCGCCGCGCGCTACGTCTCGGGCTACCTGTGGGCCGCGCCCGAGGACCACGGCACCGACTCCGTCGAGGTCGACACGCACGCCTGGCTCGAGGCGCTGCTGCCCGGCACCGACGGCCACGGCGAGCCTGTCTGGGTCAGCGCCGACCCGACGAACCGCCGTCTCGTCGATGAGACCCACGTGAAGATCGGCCACGGACGCTTCTACTCCGACGTGCCGCCCGTCAAGGGTCTCTACATGGGCGGCGCGAGCTCGGAGCTGAACGCCGCCGTGACGATGTCGCGCCTTGACCCGCAGGCCAGCGCGCGGGCCTGAGTCACGACCCGGCCCGCAGCTCGACCAGCAGCGGTGGATGATCGGAGAGCTCCACTACTCCGCGCTCGAACGCCACGTGCCGGTCGAGCAGCGTCGATGCGCCGACCCTCTCGAAGCCGCGAGCAAAAATATGATCGACGTCGCGGCTGGCGAGGAGCGCGAGCTGGGGGTCGCCTGCGACCGGCGCGCGGAGGTTGAGATCGCCGCCGAGGATCAGCGGACTCTCACCCGCGAAGGCGCGTGCCTGCGCGCACAGGCGCGCCAGCTCCTGCTCGGCGAGTGGCACGCGCGTGCTGGCATGGAAGTTCGCCACGCAGGTCCCGTCGCCGAGGCGGGCAAGCTGCGCGACACGTCGCTCGGGGCGCGTTCGCAGGCGCAGCGCGCGGTGCTCGACGATCTCTGCGCGCGCGAGAATCGCGTTGCTGCCGCCACCGTTTGACTTGATCAGATCGGGCCACGGGCGCGCGAGCGCACGCCGCAGCGCGAGCAGCGAGTTGCGCGATGTCAGGACGCGGCGCTGCTCGGCCTGCGTGGCGCGGGCAAGCAACTGCGGCCACCACGGAGGCACCTCCTGCAGCATCGCCAGATCCCACTTCCAACCGGCGAGCAGCGACGCGAACTCGCTCGCGAGCTCCCGGCCGGCCGGCGGCTGCGAGCGACCGTGAAAGAGATTCCAAGTGAGCACCAACATCTCGCGTTGCTCGGGTGGCGCTCGGTGCTCTGCCGCTCGCGCTCAGGCGGCCGCGGAGTCGGTGTTTGCTGTGTGGCTCCGCCGCACAGCCACCGTCATACGGGCCGGCGCGACCCTCATGCGCGCTGCGCGCCCGTGACGGCGAGCGTGTAGTTCAGCCACGGCTCGCGCACGGCGCCAACGCGCTCGTATACCGCCTGGGCACGGCGATTCTCAGGCGCGGTCACCCACTCCAGGCGCACCGCTCCTCGCTCGCGGCAGCGCTCGCGGCAGGCGGCGATCAACTCGTCGGCGAGGCCTACGCCGCGCGCCTGCGGCGCGAGATAGAGATCGTTCATGATCCCGATCCGCGCGCCCTCCGTCGTGTCCCAACTCCAGAAGACCGTCGCGAAGCCGACCGCCAGACCGTCGGCGTCGCGTGCGATCAGCTGTAGCCCCTCGAGCTTCGCATCCGCCATCAATGCGCGCGCGAGCACGCTCAGCGCGTCGTCGTCCGGGTTGGCCGCATAGAAGTCGCAGTAGGCGCGCATCAGCACCAGGAGCTCGGCGAGATCGGCCGCACTCGCCACCTCGATCGTATGCGGAGGCCGTGCGGTCGAGTCGGACGTTGGCGAGGCAGACACCGAGCCCAGCCTAGTGGAGCCACAGCGGCCTGCTTACACCCTGGCCCAACGGGTAGCTACAACGCGTCGAGCTGTTCGATCGCTTTGCTGCATCGGCCCCGACCCACCCCACAGAGCCTGGAGGACACACATGAAGACCGGACGCCTGCTCGCCCGCGCCGTGATCGGCGGCCTGTTCGTCGGGCACGGGACCCAGAAGTGGTTTGGCTGGTTTGACGGGCCCGGCTTGGAGGGGGCCGCCAAGATGATGGACTCGATCGGGTTGCGGCCAGGGCGTCGCAATGCCTTGGCCGCGAGCGCGTCAGAGGCGGTCGGCGGCGCGATGCTCCTCGCCGGCGCGCTGACGCCACTCGCCGCCACGACCCTGATCGCCACGATGATCACCGCGATCCGCACGGTGCACCTCAAGAAAGGCCTGTGGGCGAGCAACGGCGGCTATGAGTTCAACCTCGCGCTGATCGCGGGCCTGCTCGCGATCGTCGACGGCGGCCCGGGCGAGCTTTCCCTCGACGCGAAGCTCGGCATTCACGACACGGGCAGCCGCTGGGCGCTCGGGGCGCTCGCCGCCGGCGTCGTCGGCTCGACACTCGCGATCGAGCTCGGCCACAGCTCGCCCGAGGCGCCCATCGCCGCCGAAGACGACAGCACGGCGCTCAAAGCTGAGACGTCTCAGTCGGCAGACCCAGCAGCAGCCGCCCGCTGAGCTCCCAGCTCGGCGGCGCGACCATCATGTGCTGCGTGGCGACGTGAACGTCGCGCAGCCTGCGCTGCAGGGGGCTCGAGTCATAGATCGAGCTCCCGCCGCCCGCGTGGTACATCGCTGTCACCACCGCGGCCGCGACCTCGGTCGCATGACTCGCGGCCAGACGCAGGCCCAGTCGCTCATCGACGGAGATCGGCTCGCCGCTGCTCGCCACCTCCCAAGCTGAGCGGGCCTGACCCAGCAGCAGTGCGCGAGCGCCGCGCAGATTCGCCTCGGCATGCGCGAGCTCCGATTGCACGACCGCACGTTGAGCCAGGGCTTTGGAGCTTCCCGACGGAGTCTTCGCACCGGCTAGCGCGAGGAGATCCTCGATCGCTGCGCGCGCGATGCCGAGCGCGACCGCGGCAATGCCGGCCGCGAGCAGCCCGAACAGCGGAAACGAGTAGAGCGCACCCGTGACACGCGGTCGCTCGCTAAGTAGCGAAACCGTACGGGACGCCGGTATCTCCAGATCGGAGACGGCGATGTCGTGGCTACCCGTGCCGCGCAGCCCGGACACCGACCAGGTGTCGATCACCTCGACGCTGTCGCGCGGCATCAGCATCAGGCGCACGTCCGGAGTGCCGCTCTCAAGCAACTCCGGGCTGTCTCCGTTGAAGACGATGCAGCCGCCCATCACCCAGTCGCAATGCTGCACGCCGCTTACGAACGACCAGCGTCCACTGAGACGAAAGCCCTCGCCACTGCGCTCGGCGCGCCCGCGCGGCGCGAACACACCACCGGTGATCGAGGCGCCGCCAGCGTAGATCAGCTGCGCCTCCGCCTCGGGCAGATAGGCGCCGAGCAGGCTGCTCGTGGAGGCGATCATCGCGCACCAGGCAGTCGCGCCGTCGAAGCGAGCGAGCTCCCCAAGCGCTTCGATCATCTCCGCAGGGACGACCTCTCCCCCGCCGAGGCTGCGCGGCAGACACATGCGCATCAGTCCAGCGTCGCGCAGCTCGCCGAGCAGCTGAGGCGGCAGCGCACGCTCGCGCTCGATCAGCTCGGCCTGCGCGCCCGCCAGCGGCGCGACGCGACGCGCCGCCGCCAGCGGTGACTCGACCTCGCCGCTGCTTGGCTGGCTTCTCACGAGTAAGCCGCTTGCGCCCTGAGAACGCTTAGGCCGCCGGCGTGTGCGCGGGAACGCGGGCGCTGACGATCCAGGTTGAGGCCGGTGCCAGCACCCCCTGCTCGCACTGCCAGTCAGCTAGTCCCTCGCGCAGCGCGGCCGCAACGTCGCCGTGCAGGTAACTCGCGCTCTCACCGGCGAGGCGCAGGATCTCTCCCGCCGGACCGAGGCTCATGACGAAGTCGACCGCCTCGTCGAGATCGTTGCCGATCGTGATCGGCAGATCGCTACGCAGCAGCGAGATCTGCTCGAAGCCGGCACTCAGCAGGATCCCGCTCGTCGTGTCGGCGTTGCCCATCGAGAAGGGACCCGGCCCGCACGTCGGCTCGTCGTATTCCTCGGGCTTGGTCACGAACCGCTCGGTGATCGTCTGGGCGCGATAGACCCAGTCGTTCTCGGCCTTCGAGCGCCACACGACCATCACCAGCCTGCCGCCCGGAAGGAGCGCGCGGCGCACGTTGCGCAGGGCGTTGACGGGGTTCGCGAAGAACATCGTTCCCATCTGCGAGAACGCGAGATCGAAGCCTTCAGCGTCGAGCTCCTCTTCCACATCGGCGACCGCGAAGCTGACGTTGACGTTGGAGTCGGCGACGGTCTCGCTCCGCGCCACCTCGATGAAGCGCGGTGCCGCGTCCAGTCCCAGCGCCTCACCACTCGGAGCGACCAGCGCGGCGAGCCGCTGCGTCGTCTCGCCGAACCCACAGCCGATGTCGAGCACGCGCTCGCCGGCACACGGTGCGGCGAGCGCGAGGGCACGGTCGCCGTGAGCACCGAGCCCGCTGGTCAGCAGGTGGCGATATTGCACGAAGCGATCGAACAGCGGCCCGTCCCACGCACGGATCGCCTCCTCGTTGGCTGCTGACACGACGCACCTCGCGTGGCTCGGGAAGGCGAGGTCCAGTTGGCGGCTCGCCGTCCCGGCGTACGGTAGCGAAGCCTCGGCCTGCGCGATCGCCTCACGTTGGGCGATCCCGAGCGGCTGCGCATCCACGCCTCTTCCAGTTAGGGTAGGTAGATGGAGCTGTCTCTGGACCACTTCGATGTGCTGATCGTCGGCGCGGGACTTTCGGGCGTCGGCGCTGCGCACCACTTGCAGCGCAAATGTCCGGACAAGAGCTACGCCGTACTCGAGGCTCGCGCTGAGATCGGCGGGACCTGGGATCTGTTCCGCTATCCGGGTATCCGCTCGGATTCGGACATGTTCACGCTCGGCTACAACTTCCGTCCCTGGACCGCGGCGAAGTCGATCGCCGACGGTCCCTCGATCCTCGACTACGTGCGCCGCACGGCCTCTGAGGCCGGGATCGATCGGCACATCCGCTTCAACCATCGCGTGTTGCGCGCTGAGTTCTCCTCGGCTGAGGCGCGCTGGACGGTCGAAGCGCAGCGCTCCGACACGCAAGAGACCGTCCAGATCAGCTGCGGCTACCTGATGGTCTGTAGCGGCTACTACCGCTACGACGAGGGCTTCACCCCCGACTTCCAGGGCACCGAGCGCTTCGCCGGCGAGATCGTCCATCCGCAGCATTGGCCCGAGGATCTCGACTACAGCGGCAAGAAGGTCGTCGTGATTGGCAGCGGCGCGACGGCAGTGACGCTGCTTCCCGCGATGGCGCAGACCGCGGGTCACGTCACGATGCTGCAACGCTCGCCGAGCTACATCTTTGCGTTGCCGGGGATCGATCCGATCGCGACCGCGCTGCGCCGCGTGCTGCCCGCACGCATCGCCTACCCGCTGCTGCGCTGGAAGAACGTGCTGCTCGCGATCCTCACCTTCCAGCTCGCGCGCAAACGTCCAGGGATCGTCAAGCGCGTGGTTCGCGCCGGCGTCAAGCGCCGCCTGCCTGAGGGCTATGACCTCGACACCCATTTCAAACCGCGCTACGAGCCGTGGGATCAGCGCGTCTGTTTCGTTCCCGACGGCGATTTGTTCGAGGCGATCAGCGCCGGACGTGCTTCGGTCCGCACCGACCAGATCGAGACGTTCACAGAGCGCGGCCTGCAGCTCGCATCGGGCGCGGAGCTCGAGGCCGATGTGGTTGTCACCGCCACGGGCCTGAACCTGATCGCGCTCGGCGGTATCCGCATCGCGGTCGACGGCCGTGAGCTTGAGCTCTCAGAGACGATGAGCTACAAGGGCATGATGCTCAGCGGCGTGCCCAACCTCACGTTTGCTGTCGGCTATACGAACGCCTCCTGGACGCTCAAGTGCGACCTCGTCTGCGAATACGTCTGCCGCCTACTCAACTACATGGACGAGCACGGCTACGCGCAGTGCGTCGCGCAGGAGGACCTCACCGTCGCCCGCGAGCCCATGATCGACTTCTCCTCAAGTTACGTGCTGCGCGCGATCGACAGCTTCCCCAAGCAGGGCTCCAAGGCCCCGTGGCGGTTGTGTCAGAACTACGCGCTCGACATCCTCGGCCTGCGCTTCGGCTCGCTCGAGGACACAGCGATGCGCTTCAGCGCGCCATCCTCACAGGCTGTCGAGAGCGAGCCGCTCGCCGTCTCCTCTTAGATCGCACTGCACAGGCGGCTAGGCCGCGAGCGCGAACGGGCTGCCCTCGGAGTCCTTGCAGATCGCCCAGCGCTCGCCCGGGTGAACAACGCTGCCACCGAGCGCCGCGACCTGCACAAGCGCCGAGGCCATGTCCGTGACCGTGAAGTAGGGCAGCGAGAACGAGTCCCCCGGGCCGCGACCGCGGGCATGCACACCGACCGCGGTTACGCCCGAGCGTGTCTGCCAGCCCTCGCCCTCCTGCTGCGCGCGCACCTCGAGCGGCTCGCCCAGCAGAGTCGACCAAAAGCGCCGTGCGCGCTCGGGGTCATCGGCGGGGAACTCGATCAGCGAGGGAGTCGGGTGCGACACGTCCACCACGATAACGGCCGCCGCGCCCGGCGCTGCGTCGCGCGCTCAGGCCGCTTGGCGTGCGGGCTCATAGATCATCATCGTCACGCCCGAGTCGACCGAGCGCACCTCACGCAGCCGTAGTGGCACGGTCCGGGTGCCGCCGCCGAACAGGCGCTTGCCCTCGCCGAGCAGCACGGGATAGACCATCAGGCGGTATTCGTCGACGAGGTCCGCCTCGATCAGGGCGCTCACGAGCTGCGCACTGCCGGCGACAAGGATGTCCTGTCCGGGCTGGCGCTTCAGCGCGCTGACCTCCGCGGCGAGATCGCCGCTCAGCACGGTCGAGTTGTTCCACGCGGCGCTCTGCAGCGTGCTCGAGACGACGTACTTGGCGATCCCGTTCATCCGCTCCGCGAAGCCCTGCTCGTCGGTGATCTGCGGCCACGCGCTCGCGAAGCCTTCATAGGTGACGCGCCCGAGCAACAGCGCATCGGCGGCGAGGAGCTCCTCAAACTTGAAGCTGTCCCCCTCCGCGCCGCGCTCGGTCGCAAACGCCCAGCCGCCGCGCGGGTAATCCTCGCCACCGCCCGGGTCCTCGATCACGCCGTCCTGTGAGACGAACTCTGAGACGACCAGCTTTCTCATCGCACATTGCCTTTCCTTGGAGTTCCAGTGATGGTGAAGACCGCAAGCGGCGCGGCAAGCTGATCGCGGATGCTAAGTACGGCCGTAGCCGAGCAGCGCGAAGCTCTCGAGCGCTTCGTCGACGCCCGCCTCTGTCTGCTCCACGCGGGCGAGCGCGGGCGCGTCTTCGCTCAGTCCTTCACGTGCGCTCGCTCCGAGCGCACGGTAGGCGCTCTCGGCGCGCAGCAGCGCGCTTCCCAGCGCCGCCTGCGCAGCACCGGCGGCGATCGGCGGTTCCAGCGGCGAAAGGCCCGCAGCGGCGGTCGCGAGGCGTTCAGCAAGCGTCGTGGCGAGCGCGGCGAGTGTCGCGGGGCTCTTGGCGGCGTGCATCCGAGCGCGCAGCAGCAGGCGTTCGCGGTCGAGTGTGCGCACGAGCGCACCCAGACGGTTTGCATAGGCGGGTTCGGGCGTCAGATCGAACTGCGACTGGCCTGTGAGCGTCACCTTCGAGATTATCTGCTCGCACTCGCCGAGCGTCGCTGTGTAGCCCTTCGCGGCATAGCAGCCGATCGCCGTAGGCCCGTTACCCGGGTTCGGGATCACGTAGAGGTTCAGCGTCGACGCGTAACCAGCGATGTCCAAGGCGCTGTACTTGTAGGCCTGGCCACCGAGGAAGTCGAGCAGCTCCGTCTTGGGTACGCCGTGCAGCACCGATCGAAAGGCGGCTGGCAGCGGGCTGGGTTCGCCGCCGGGCAGCTGGCCGCTGATCAGGCCCGCCTGCGCGTGGGTCCCGTCGGCGGCCAGCGTAAGCTCGCGTTCCAGTTGCAACCCCGGGATCGCTGGTGCCGCGCCCGTGCGCCGCCAGCTGGAGGGGTATTCGAGCAGGACGTTCGCTCCCGAGGCGATCCGCGAGGTCGCGCCGAGTGGAGCCGCGGGGCTTGGCGTCGGGTGCTTGTAGCCGATCAGGTAGCCGGCGACGGCGACGGCGAGCAGCAGCGGTATAGCCATCAAGCGCTGGCTGTGGCGACGGCGGTACACCTCAGCCCGAGCTGTCGAAGGAGACGCCTCCACCGTGCTTCGGTGCCGCCGCGCCGCCCGAGGGCCGACTGCTCGCGGGGGTCGTGGCGGGCGCTGGTTTCGGCGCCGGTGCGGGCGCTTTGGCGGGCGCCGGGGTCACGGCAACCGGGGCTTGGGCGGTGACGGGTTGCACCGTGGCAGGCGGCGTCGCCTGCTGTGTGAGCACGGGGACCGCGGAGGCAGCCGTCGGCGTCGCCGCTTTGGCGCTCGCAACGGCGGGGGTCGCTCGCGCGTGCGTTGTGGCGTGCACTGTCACGGCCACCGGCCTTGCGAGCCCGATCGCCGGGGCCGCGCTGAGTCGCACGGGGATCGCTGCGCTCGCCTGTGTGGCGGCGAACGCCGGTACCGCGCCGTTTTGTCCACGCGGCGGGCTTAGCATGCGTCCGATCAGGAAGGAGAACGCGAACAGCGCGACGCAGACGAGCGCCCCGGTCACCAGCCTGCGGCGCGCGATGCGAAGGAAAGGCGTGTGCGGCTGCAGCAGCCGGCGTTCGGGCAGCACGCTGCTCATCAGGAGGGACAACTCATCGGTTTGACCCCGTCCGGGCTGAGGCACGTGTCGAGGCGGGCGGGCAGCTTGCCGCGACGCACCGTGAAGCGCGTGTACTTGCCGATCTGGCCTGTACGCGAGACCTTGATCTCGAGTACCGCGCCCACACCGAGCGAGCGCTCAAAACGGGCGAAGGAGATCAGCACCGTCGCTGCTCGCCGCCGGCCGTGTAGAGATCGCGCCACGATGCTTTGCGTCTTGGCCGGGCAGCCGTGTCCGTGGCAGCTCACCGTCACCCTGGCACCCGTCGGCGCGAGCACCGTGAATAGGCTGATCTTGATGCTGCGTGCGCCTCCCGGAGCCGGCGATGCGTACGACCGGGAACGGCTGCATCAGTACCGCCGCGGCCTTCGTGACCGTGATCGTCTCGCCCGTGACCGCGCTCAGGCCGTCGCTGCCCGTGACCTGCAAGCGCACGAGATGCGCTCCGGGACTCGAGAACGACGTCGCGAGCACGGCCGGTCCGGGCGTGAGCACAGGGCCGCCGTCGACAGACCAGGCGTATGCGGCGAGTGGACTGCTGCCGGCGCTCGAGGTCGAGACGATGGAGACGGGTTCACCGACGTGGGGAGTGCTCGGGAACCAGCGGAAGGAGGCGCTCGGCGCGCTCGGGGTCACCGTGCTCGGCACAGGTACGCTGATCGCGAAGGTCGAGGTGCTCCTGCCGTCGTTGCCGGCGTTGTCGGTCTGTTCCGCGAGAGCTGTGTAGATCCCGTTGGGCAACGGTGAAACGCTCGTACCGCTCGACCATTCGCCGTTGCTGGCAGCAAACTCGAGCGCTTGCACGGGCGTCCCGGTCGCCGTGCTACCGGCGTAGATCTTCAGCGTCACCGCGGGATGATCGCCCGCTTCGACACCTGCCTGGCCGCTGAACCTCGGCTGCGCGTTGGCGAGGATTTCGTTGTTCGCGGGCTGTAGGAGCGTGACGTGCGGTGCGGTCGTATCGATGATGAAGATCAGCGCACTCGTACCGCGTTCGTTGGCGCCGTCGCGCTGTTCCACCTGAGCGGTGTAGGTGCCGTTGGGCAGTGGCGGCGCGGTGTAGGACCAGGTTGCTGCTTCGGTCACGGGCACTGCACTCTCTTCAGCAACCGGCTGCGCTCCAAGCACCGACGTGCCCGGATAGATCGCCACGCGTACGGTCTTGTTATCGAGCGAGCGTGAGCTCGCGCCGCCGCTGAACGTCGGTGTTGAGCTGTTGAGCACCGCCGCCACGGGGTTGATGGAGGGATTCGGAGCGTTTGTGTCGACTGCGAAGGCAACCGCGGGCGTGACGCCCACGTTGCCCGCCGCGTCTCGCTGACGCACCTGCACCGTGTAGGCGCCATCGGCGAGCGAGGGCGCCGTGTAGCTCCATTTGCCGCCCGCGACGCTCACCGATTTTGCTTCGCTGACGAGCGAGCCCCCCTGGCTGATCACGACGGCCACGGTCGCGCTGTCGCCCGCGAGCGTACCCGCGTGCCCGGTGAAGGTCGGGGTCGCGTCTTTGATCGGCGTGCCCACGGGGTCGATCGTGACGAGCGGGGCAACGGTGTCAACGACGAACGTGACCTGTGCGCTTTCACCTCTGGCACCTGCGTCGTCTTCCTGCAGTGCCTGAGCCACATAGCTGCCGTCGGCGAGCGCCGGCGAGGTGTAGGACCATTTGCCCGCGCTCACGCTGACCGATCTAGCTTCGCTTACGACCGTGCTGCCCTGGCGGATCACGACCGTGACGTTCGTGTGATCGCCTGCGAGCGTGCCGGCGGCGCCGGTGAGAGTCGGGGTCGAGTTGTTCGTCGGCGAGAGCGGCACATCGATCGAGACGGCCGGCGTGTGCGTGTCGATCGTGAAGCTGACCGGGCCGGCGGAGCCGAGGTTGCCCGCGGTGTCTGACTGGAGCGCTTCAACGGTGTAGACGCCGTCGGCGAGCGTCGGCGGCGTGTATGACCATTTCCCACCGCTGACGCTCACCGATTTTGCTTCGCTTACGACCGTGCTGTCTTTGCGAATTACGACCGTGACGGTCGCGTGATCGCCCGGCAGCGAGCCAGCCGCGCCGCCCAGACCCGGCGTCGCGTCTTTCGTCGGCGAGGGGATCGGATCGATCGAGACGATCGGTGCCTGCGTGTCGATCGTGAACGTCAGCGGCGAGCTTTCGCCTTCGATCCCCGCTTCGTCTTTCTGCGCCGCCTGTGCCACATATGTCCCGTCGGGCAGCGCGCCCGTCGTGTGCGACCAACTGGAGCCCACGCGAGATACTTCCGCCAGTTCCACAACTTCGCCGGCGAGCGAGCCCTTGTGCACCCGCACGATAACTGTCGTCGAATCGTCGGTGAGCGCGCCCGCGCCGCCGCTGAGGGTCGGTGTCGGGTCGTTCGTCGGCGAGGCGATCGAGGCGATCGAGACGCCCGGAGCGTGGGTGTCGATCGTGAAGCCAACCGGGCCGGCGGAGCCGAGGTTGCCCGCCGCGTCTGACTGGGCGACTTCAACGGTGTAGGCGCCGTCGGCGAGCGAAGACGGCGTGTATGACCATTTCCCGCCGCTTACTGCCACCGAGTTTGACCCGGCCACGATCGAGCCACCATGGCGGATCACGACCGTCACGCTCGAGCGATCGCCCGCCAGCGCGCCGGCGCCACCTGTGAAGGTTGGCGTGGAGTCGCTCGTGGGTGTGGGCACCGCGTCGAGCGAGACGCTCGGCGCCTGCGTGTCGATCGTGAACGTCACCGCCGAGCTGATGCCGAGGTTGCCCGCGCTGTCTTCCTGAACCGCCTGTGCGGTGTACGTGCCGTCGGGGAGCGTTTCGGCCGTATGCGACCAGCTGGAGCCACTGACGGGGACGGTCTTTTCTTCAGCGACCGTTCCCCCCAGGGAGCTACCTTCATAGACCCGCAGCGTCACCTGGGCGTCGTCGCCCGCGGCGACACCCGCGTCCCCGGAGAGGCTCGGCTTCGCGTTGTTGCTAGGCGATGTGACCGCGTCGAGCGTGACAGCCGGCGCTTCGGTGTCGACCGTGAACGTCACCGGGGAGCTCATGAGTTCTTCTTCGGTCGAGCTGTCGAGCTGGCTCGCGACGGCAGTGTATTGACCGGAGCCAAGCGATTCTCCGAGTACCGTCGCCCAGTGGCCGAGCAACGTCGGGAGTACCGCTGCGGAGCTCTGTACGGGCGTGCCGCCCGTGCTCGCGCCCGCGTAGAGCGTGACTGTGACGGGGTCGAGAATGTCCAGCGTCGTGCCTTCGAAAGACGGCATCGCCTGATTCGTCACCACTTCCGCCGCCGGAGCTTCGAGCGTGAGCGGCGAGGCTCCCCAGGCCGTCGCCACCGAGCTCGGGAGCAGGAGGAGCGTCAGCGTGGCGAGCGCCACCACGGCCGCTCGCCGGAAATCTCTTGCAGCCGTCATTGAAACGTCGCTCCAAACCTCGTTCGTCCTTGCAAAGCCCCGCGCAGCAGGAGCAGGCGGCCACCAGCATTCTCCGATTTTCCGCCGTTCCGCATGATAGGGAGAGTTGGAGGCGTTTTGGTATGTCCTGAAGACCTACTGTCGGGAGATCCGATCAAGCCCCCCAGGAGCGCTCACAGCACGCTCCCGATCCCGTGGATCGCAGCCGTCCCCAACACGATCTCCAACACCACACCTGCGGCGCCGACGATCAGCGCCGCCAGCACGACAAGTATGTCCTCGAGCAGCACGCCAAGCGCCAGCAGCACCACGCCGAGTGCGGGCAGCGTGTCCAGCCCGGTGAAGGGGGGCGCGAGGAAGGCTCCAGCGGAACCCGCGATCACGAGCGCGCCGAACACGATGCTGCTCAAGCGGTGCTCGAAGAGGAAGCGCATGCGTGGTCGCGAGATGCGCTCGAGACGGCGGATCATGCGCATCAGCCCCCCGATGAAGCGCTGTTGGCGCTTGCCCGCAAGCTCCAGTGCGCGCCAGCGTCGAGGCAGCCAGATCTGCTCGCGTCCGAGGATCAGCTCGAAGGCCAGCAGCACGGCGATGAGCTCGAACACATGCGTCGCGCCGCCGGTCGGCAGCGGCAGCGCCGGCACCCCCAGCAGCAGCACGAACAGCAGCGCGAAGCTCTTCTCCTTGAAAAGCTCGATCAAGCTGCCGAGCGTGCGCTCACCATCGTCCGCGAGCCAGCACTCGAGCGCCTCGCTGACCTTGATCGGGCCGCTAGCGGAACTCCGACGCTCTGCCGTGGTCGCGCTCGAGCTGAGCGCCGAGCTCATCCGCGGCTCTCCTCGCGTGGCTCGGCGATCACCTCAAAGCCCGTCAGCGTAAGCGGGCCGAAGGAGGTGATCAGCGCCACGTCGACCGCATCGCGCCCGCGCCCGACCACCACCCGTCCCACGCGGGGAGTGTTGTTGCGCGCATCGAAAGTGTGCCAGCGCCCGTCGAGGTAGACCTCGAACCAGGCCGCGAAGTCCATCGCTTCGGGCGGTACCGCCACGCCCACGTTGGGGATGTAGCCGAAGACGTAGCGCGCGGGAATGTTCAGCGCGCGGCAGAAGGTGATCGCGAGGTGGGCATAGTCGCGGCAGACCCCCTGGCCCGCACGGTAGGCGTCCGCCGCGGTCGTCCAGGGGTTCGAGGCGCCCGCGACGAACTCGAGGTGGCCATGGACGTAGGCGACGATCGCCTGCACGCGCCCCCAACCCGGCGTGAGCGCGCCAAAGCGCTGCCAGGCCTCGTGCCCGAGCTCATCGGGCAGGCAGAAGCGGCTCGGCATCACGAAGCTCAGCACCTCGTCGGGAAGCTCATCGACGGGCGTCTCTGCCACGTCGAGCTCGATCGCATCGGCGGCCTGGGCCAGCACGACTTGCGCCTCATAGTTGATCTGCGACTCGCCACTCTCCAGCGCGAAGCGCTCACAGCGGTTGCCGTGCTGATCGATGTAGGTGTGATGCTCCGCTTCGCTCTCCCAGCGCTCGCAGCCAATCGAGACGCCCGGCGCCGGACACGGCGCCACCTGCAGGATCGCCTCGGCGGCCTGCGTCGAGCTCAGGCCGAAGCGAGCACCGACGCTCAGCGCCAGCGTCTGGCGAGTCGTGGCGCCTTGAGGTCTCGGATCGAGCATCGCCCGCCCAGCATGCCAGGTCCGGACTGCACTCCCGGCTATATCTGCTCATCGATGCGGATTGCGCGCTCGAGCATCGGATCGGCGTCTTTGCCCTCGTTGCGGATCGCCTCGAGCATGCCCGTCGCGAGCGCATCGAGCTTGCTCTGGATCGCAGCCTCGGAGCGCAGCTCGGCGTTCTTCAGCAACGCGACCAACAGCAGCGTGAGCGCCGTCAGCGCCGTACCGATGCCCTGCTCGTATCCGGCGCTCGCGTCGAAAACGTAGCCTCCAAGCCACGCGAGGACGAGCGCCACGCACAGCAGGAAGAACAGCGGCGAGCTCGCGAAGTAGGAGACCCGCTGCGCGGCACGATCGAAGGATCCACGCTGGTCGGCCTCGCCCCGTTCGACCGGGTGCTTCAGCGACATCACGAGTCTTTGCGCGACATGCAGCCGACGCGCGCCCGGAATGGATATGGCATCGCCAGGCAGCCTAGCGCCACTAAACAAGCGCGCCGCCGGCACGCCGCGCGCGGCGCTAGTCCTCGAGGCGAAACTCGCCGTCGCTGTAGATAACCCGCTCGCCGCCGCCGCGCAGCTGCGCGGTCACGCGCCTGTCCGTTGTCGAGACGATGTCGGTGTGGACGCTTGAGTTGTTGAAGCCGAGCTCTGCCCAGCGCTCCTCTGAGACCTCGCTCGGGTCGCCCGCATAGGCGTCCTGGTAGGAGCGCCCTACGGCGATGTGCGTGTTGCCAAAGGTGCCGCCGACATTCTCGTCGTAGAGCGTGTGGGCCATGAAGCGCGTGATGCGCGAAAAGCGACGGTCTGTGAGGGAAAACTCGCCGATGCGATCCGCGCCCTTGGTGGCGATCATCTCGCTCAGCACACGCTCGTTCTGCTCGGCGCTCGCGCTCGTCACGCGGCCCTCGGCGAAGGTGAGCTTGATCCCCTTAACGAGGTTGCCGTAGCGATAGAGCGGCTGGTTGCAGTAGATCCAGCCCTCGGTGCCGCGCCAATCCGGGCTGGTGAAGATCTCAAAGCTCGGGATGTTGCGCCCGCGCCCGCCGAGCCAGCGACGCTGCTCGCCGAGTGAGATCCACAAGTCGACATCCTCGCCCTCTACGTGCAAGCGCTCTATATCGAGCGTGTTCAGGCGCTCGCGCGTAGCGTCGAGCTGCTCACCGACCTCGCGCCAGCGCGCCAGCGGGTCCTCGGAGTCCAGGAAGCACGCATGGATGATCTGCTCCCAGTACTCCTCCTGCTCCATGCCTGCCTCCGCCGCCATCGCCGGCGTGCCATAAAGGCCGAGCGTCCAGCTGAATTCCCCCGCGTTCTCCTTCTCCCCCCGCCAATCGAGCAGCGGGCGCATCGCCTCGCCACGGCGCATGATCCGCGCCGGATCGACGGAGTCAAGCGCGTGCGGGTCGCTCTCGGCGATCACCGAGACCTGGTGATCCATCTCATCCACAAGGCCGCGCGTGTAGCGGGCGGAGAAGTGATCGAGCTGCTCCGGGGTCGCCGACTCGTAGAAGTCGCGCGAGAGGTTGAAAGCCTCGTCGTCATCCGGCTGGTAGCCGCCGATCACGTGCGCACCCGCCCGCCAAACGGCACGGTTGAGCTGCACATAGAGCGGCTTTGCGCTCTCCGCAGCCACGATCCGCACGACCTCGCCGGGCTTGACCCCCTCCCCTCCTCCGAGCGCAAAGTCGATGAGCACCGACGCATAGCGCTCGAGGACCTCCTGGGGCGGCACGTAGCTCATCCGCAGACCTTATTGCGCCGAGCGGCCGGTCCGGCTCAGAACAGCGCGTCGAGCGAAACCTCGATCCGCCGATCGGAGCCCCGCAGCGAGCGAGCGCCGATCGCCGGCTCGGCGGCCGCGGGGCGCTCACACGAGAACAGCTCCTGCACCGCGGCGGTGAGGAAGCGTGAGGCCTGCCCGTAGCCGTGGGCGTCATCGCCGCCGTGCGGGCGGTGGTAGTAGCGCGCGGGCACGTACACGTGCAGCCGCCGTCGCGCGCGGGTCAGGGCGACGTAGAACAGGCGGCGCTCCTCGGCGATGCCCTCCTCGCTGGAGGTGCTCATGTCGGCCGGGAAGTTGCCGTCGTAGGCCGCGATCACGTGCACCGCATCCCACTCCAGCCCCTTCGCCGAGTGAGCCGTGCTGAGCACGAGGTAGTCCTCGTCCAGGTGCGGGGGTCCCGCGATGTCGGCGCTCGAGGCAGGCGGGTCGAGCACGAGCTCTGAGACGAAGTGGCGGATGTCCTGGCTGGAGCGCGCCGCGGCCGCGAGCTGGTCCAGGTCGCCGACGCGTATGGCACCGTCGGCGTAGCGCAGCCGGATCAGCGGCGCGATCGCCGCGCACAGCCGCTCGACCTGCTCGCCGGTGCTGCTCGGCGCGTCCGCGCCCGCCTCGGCGAGCGCCGCGATCACGACGCCGGCCTGCTCGCGCGAGCTCTCCGGGACGTGCATCTCAGCCTGCGCCCAGCGCGCGAGCTCGGGGGGCTCCTCCGGAGCGGCTCGCAGCGCGTCGAGGATGCGCCGCGCGCGGATCGGGCCAACCCCGTCGAGCAGCTGCAGCAGGCGAAACCAGCTGAGCTCGTCGGAAGGGTTGTCGGTGAGGCGCAGGAGCGCGATCAGGTCCTTGACGTGCGCCGCATCGAGGTAGCGCAGGCCGCCGTACTTGACGAACGGGATGTCGCGCCGCGTCAGCTCGAGCTCGAGCAGGTCAGAGTCGTGGCCGGTGCGGAACAGGACCGCCTGCATGCGCAACTCCATGCCCTCCTCGCGTGCCGCGATCACGCGGTCGCAGACCTCGCCGGCCTGCGCGCTCTCATCGCGCGGGAACACGAGCTGCGGTGCGACCCCGCCCGCCCGCTCGGTCCACAGCCGCTTGGGAAAGCCGCGACGATCCTGTGCGGAGACTGCGTTGGCGACCGCCAGGATCGGCTCGGTCGAGCGGTAGTTGCGCTCGAGCGTGACCGTGTGGGTACCCGGGAACTGCTCGGGGAAGTCGAGGATGTGGCGCGCGCTCGCCGCGCGAAAGCCATAGATCGCCTGGAAGTCGTCGCCGACCACGGTCAGCCCGGGTTGCGTGGCGCGCAGGCCGCGAACGATGTCCACCTGCAGGCCGTTGACGTCCTGGTACTCGTCGACGAGGACGTGCTCGAAGGCACCGCCGATACGCGGCCCGAGCACCTCGTCCACGGCCAGCGCCCGCCAGTAGAGCAGCAGATCGTCGAGGTCGAGCACGCCGAGCTCACGCTTGCGCGCGCCGTAGGCGCGAAAGATCGCGGCTAGCTCCTCAAGGTGCTCCGCGCACCACGGAAACGCCTCCGCCAGCGACCTCCACGAGCGGGAGCTGAGCGTTGACCGTGCGCGAGTAGATGTCGAGCATCGTCTGCGCGCGCGGGAAGCGCCGCCGCCCCGCGCCGTGGCCCTGCTCCTCGCGCACGAAGTCGAGCAGGTCCGCGGCGTCGCCCGCGTCGAGCACGCCGAAGCCCGCGTCGAGGCCGAGCGAGGATGCATGGATGCGCACGACGCGGTGCGCAAACGAGTGGAAGGTGCCGCCGTGCACGCTGCCGGCATGCGGCGCGACACGCTCGCGCCAGCACGCGCGCTCGCTCGACCATCTCGCGCGCCGCGCGTCGCGTGAACGTCAGCAGCAGGATGCGCTCCGCGGGCGTCCCCTCTGCGAGGAGCCACGCTACGCGCGCGCATAGCGTGGTGGTCTTGCCGGTGCCCGCGCCGGCAAGGATCAGCAGCGTCTCACCCGCGTAGGTCGCCGCGGCGCGCTGCTCGACGTTGAGGTCTTCGAGCCAGGCCGGTGCGTTGGTCGTATCGAACATCTGTTCGCCGACGCTAGGGCACCGATCGGATGACGTGCACGCGAGCGCCCAGCGGCGCTTAGAGGGCGATCGGTGTCGCGGGGGCACTACGCGCGGCACCGAGCGATGCGGCGATGACCAGCGCGATGCCCGCCAGTGCGCGTGCCCCAAGCCCCTGGCCGAGCACGATGAAGCCGGCGAGCGCGGCCACGGCGGGCTCGAGGCTCATCAGCACGCCGAAGGTGGAAGGTGCAATCCGGCGCAGCGCTTCCAGCTCGAAGGTGTACGGAATCGCCGAGGAGAGCACGCCCACGGCGCAGCCGAGCGCAAGCGAGGTGGGGTCCAGCAGATGCAGCCCTCCGGCGGCTATGCCACTCGGTAGCGCAAGCAGCGCACCGAGACACATCGCCAGCGCGAGCCCCGTCGAGCCCGCAAACGCGCGCCCAAGACGCGCGTTCAGCACGATGTAGGTACCCCACAGGCAGCCGGCGAGCAGCGCGAGCGCCACGCCCAGCCCGTCGAGCGCGTGCGCACCACCACGTGTGAGCGCGAGGATCCCGCCGATGGCGAGCCCCACCCACACGAGGTCGAGCCTCCTGCGCGAGCCGGCGAGCGCCACCGCGAGCGGGCCGACGAACTCGATCGCGACGGCGATCCCCAAAGGGATCCGGTGCAGTGCCTCATAGAAGCTCAGGTTCATGCCTGCGAGCACGAGCCCAAAGACGCCCGCCAGCACCAGCTCGCCGCGCGTGTGGCCGCGCAGCGGCGGGCGCCATATCGCCACCAGCACAATTGCTGCGAAGGCCAGACGCAGCAGCACCGTGCCGGCGGGCCCGATCTGCGCGAACAGCGTCGCGGCGAGTGAGGAGCCGAACTGAACCGAGGCGATCGCCCCCACCACGAGCCCACCGGAGGGCACGCGGGCCAGCGGGCGCTCCGCGCTCACCGTCCGGTGAGCGGCGCCAGATAGCGCAGGAACGGCTCTACCGTGAGCCCCGCTCCAGTCGCCTGCTCGAGCAGCTCGATCGTGTCGAGCCGGCGTCCGTGGCGATGCACGTGCTCGGCGAGCCAGACCTGCACAGAGCCCAGCTCGCCGCGCATGAGGTCCTGCTCGAGCGCCGCGATGTCGGCCTGGATCGACTCCCACAGCTGCGCCGCGATCAGGCAGCCGAGGGCGTAGCTCGGGAAGTAGCCGAAGCAGCCAGCGCTCCAGTGCACATCCTGCAAGCAGCCGAGCTGATCGGAGGGAACCTCCACGCCGAGCAGGCGACGCATGCCATCGCGCCAGGCTGCCGGCAGCTCGGCCACGGCGAGGTCGCCTTCGATCAACGCCAGCTCGAGCTCGAAGCGCAGGATGATATGCAGCGGGTAGGTGAGCGGATCGGCCGAAACACGAATCAGCGTCGGCTCGACACCCACCAGAGCGGCGTTCAAGTCTGGCGGGGAAACCACGAAGCCGCCCGTGGCGAGCTCCGCCGCGAGCACCTGCGCGAAGGCGGGGCTGCGCGCGACGTGGTTCTCCCAGAGCTTGCTCTGGGACTCGTGAATTGACATCGACGTCCCGCAGCCAAGGTTCGTGCGCTCGAGCGCCGGGTCGATCTGGCGCTCGTAGAGGGCGTGCCCGTACTCGTGCAGTGAGCTGAGCAGCGACTCGACCTCGCCGTCGCCATAGCGGGTCGTGACGCGCGAGTCGCGCGTGCCGACCCAGGCCGTGAAGGGATGCGTGGAGACGTCGATCCGCCAGCTCGAGTCATCGACGCCGAGCCGGCGCAGGGTGCCGGTGACCGCAGCCTCCTGGGCCGCGAGCGGCACATCGAGGCTACGCGGCGGCGAGTGCCTGGCGGCCTCGCTCACGAGCGGAGCCAGCTCTGCCGCGAGCCTCGCGAAGACGCCGCGCAGCTCCTCGCTGCGCAAGCCAAAGTCGAAGTCGCTGAGCAGCGCGTCGTAGGGGCGCTCCCCCTCCTGCACGAGACAACCCGCGTACTCGCGCGCGAGACGCACGTTGCGTTCGAGTGCGGGCGCGAAGGCCTTGAAGTCATCCGCGGCACGCGCGCGCTGCCAGGTCTCCTGGCCGTCGGTGCTCGCGCGGGCGATCTCGACTGCCAGCTCGTCGGGCACCCTGCGCGCTCGCGTCCAGTCGCGTCGTGCGAGGCGCACGATGTCGCGGTCGAGCTCGCCGAGCTCAGCCGTCTCGAGCTCACTCAGCCACTCCCCGATCTCAGCTGATGTGGCGCGCTCGTGGCTGAGGCGCGCGAGCGTGCCGAGCTGCTGCGCGCGCGCCGGCGCGCCCGTGCTCGGCATCATCACGAGCTGGTCCCACTCGACGAGCATCCCGATCGCCGTGAGATCTGAGAGCTCGGCCATGCGCTCGCGAAGCGAGCTCAGCGCGTTCATCGTGCCCTGGAGCCTACGACGGGGAGCCTCAGCGCGGGATACAACTGATCTGGCCGTCGTTCTCGAGGATCGCCCAGCGCAGCTCGGCGACTGAGCTGATCTGCGCTTGACGCGCCTCCTCCTCGATATCGGCGAGCGTGATTCGCTCGCGGCGCAGGTTGCGCTCGATCAGCCGGCCGTCGTGAACCAGCACGACCGGCTCGCCCTCGGTCACCAGGCGCACACGGCGCGAGCGGAACGAGGCCCAGCTCACGCCCACGGAAAGCAGGGCAATCGTGGAGATCACGATCAGCGCGCCGGTTACCGACTCATCGCTCTGGGTGACCGACTGCTGGACGAGATCGCCGGTGACGACGAGCAGGATCAGGTCGAACGGCTCGAGCTGGGCCAGTTGACGGCGCCCGACCACGCGCGTGATCAGGAAGACGAAGAAGAAGACGACTGCGGCGCGAAGTACGAGATCCATGGCTCAGGGAAAGATCGTTGCCGAGCGGTGGATACGCACGAGCAGCTGCGAGCCGTCCTCGATCGCGATGTCCTCGCGGCGCTTGCCGACGTTGGTGGGGTTGACCTGGAAGTAGACCCACGAGATCAGCGTCTGGCCCGCGGGCAGCTTGCCGTATGAGAGGACCACTTGGCCGTTGTGGGATGTCTCGCTCGATGGGTTCGGCTCGATCGAGTTGACGCTCATCGATTCCCACCAGCCCGTGTCGAAGGCGATCTGCAGCTGGCCGATCGCGCGGTGCGCCACCACCTTCACCTTCACCTGGAAGATCAGCCCGCCGCGCAGGCGGGTCGGCGCCGTGACGCTGAGCGTCGCCGCGGGGCTCGACGCGAAGGAGGTGCTGGGCTTCTGGCCGAAGACCCCCAGCAGCGCGAGCAGCGGCAGGACGGCGATGCAGCCGAGCAGCGAGCGGCGCACCCAGGGACTCCACCAGCGTCCGCTCAGATCGCGATGTCGCTCGAGCGTGATGCCGTCGGGCAGTTGCACCATCTCTGGTCTTTTCGCGCTCGTTGGCTACCCTCCTGCGCGAGCACGGCGCGCACTACACGGTGTTTGGATCCGCACGGCAACGGCTAGTGAGAGGACCAAGATGTCGAAGCTTCTATTCCTGCCGGTCAGCATCACGAGCGGCATCCTCGCGGGGCTGCTCGGCCGCAAGACCTTCGATCTGATCTGGAGCGCCGTCGACGATCAGGAGCCACCCAGGGCCGAGCATCGCCGCATTCCGCTCCCCAAGCTGATGCTCGCGCTCTCGCTGGAGGGCGCGCTGTTTCGCCTCATCAAGGGACTCGTGGACCACGCATCGCGCAAGGGCTTCGCCGGCGTGACAGGAGTGTGGCCGGGCGAGGAGGGTCCTGAGCCCACCTGAGGCTCCGGGCGCGCGCTTGAGAGGCGTCCAGCGACCCGCCCTCGCGCCGCCCCGTGTGGCACCCTGCTGCCCTATCGAGGAGTCCAGCGACATCCCCGCGCCGGCCCGGACCGGATGGGTCGTTGATTTCGCCGAAGGCGGGCGCGAGATGCGCGACCTGCTCGGCGGCAAGGGCGCAAACGTAGCCGAGATGACACGCGTGCTCGGGGCCGCGATGGTCCCGAGCGGCTTCACGATCACGACGCGTGCCTGCATCGCCTACATGGAGGGCAGCGGCGAGCTGCCGGCGGGCTTGGAGGGGCAAGTCGAGGCCGCGCTCGGACGGCTCGAGTCCCAGGCGGGTCGGCGTCTGGGCGACGGCGATGACCCGCTGTTGGTGTCGGTGCGCTCGGGCGCGCGTGAGTCGATGCCGGGGATGCTCGACACGGTGCTCAACCTCGGCCTCAACGACGACACCGTCGCCGGACTTGCGCGGCGCACGGGCAACGAGCGCTTTGCCTGGGATTCCTACAGGCGCTTCGTGCAGATGTTCGGGAACGTCGTGCTGGGTTTGCCGGGCGAGCGCTTCGAGCAGGCGATCGCGGCGAGCAAGGCGGCGCGCGGCGTGAAGCTCGACACCGAGCTCGACGCCGAAGCACTGCGTGCGCTCACGCGCGAGTTTCAGACGTTCTACGAGTTCCCGAGCGACCCACGCGAGCAGCTGTTCCGCGCAATCCGCGCGGTGTTCGACTCATGGCAAGGCGAGCGCGCGGTCGCCTACAGACGCATCAACCGCATTCCCGACACGTGGGGAACGGCGGTCAACGTCCAGCAGATGGTGTTCGGCAACCTCGGCGAGAGCAGCGGCAGCGGGGTCGCCTTCTCGCGCGATGAGGTGACCGGCGCGCCGCAGCCTTCGGGTGACTTTCTCGCCAACGCGCAGGGCGAGGACGTCGTCTCGGGCGCGCGCACGCCGCGCGACATCAGCGAGCTGCGCTCCTGGCTACCAGAGGTTCACGCGCAGCTGATGGAGATCTTGAAGACGCTCGAGGGCCACTACAAGAACATGCAGGACACCGAGTTCACCGTGCAGGAGGGGCGGCTCTACATGCTCCAGACACGCGACGCGAAGCGCCCCGCGCAGGCGGCCGTGCGCTTCGCGGTCGACGCTGTCGCCGAGGGGCTGCTCGACCCAGCGGCTGCGATCCTCACGATCGACCCCGCGACGCTCGATGCGCTCTTGCACCCCACCTTCGACCCGCGCGCGGAGTATCAGCTGATCGCTTCGGGGGTCGCCGCTTCGCCGGGAGCGGCGGCCGGTGAAATCGTGCTGAGCGCCGCTGAGGCGGTGGCCGCGGCGGCGGAAGGGCGCGAGGTGATCCTCGTGCGTTCCTTTACAGAAGCGGACGACGTCGCAGGCTTTCATGCCGCGCGCGGCATCCTCACGAGCGAGGGCGGCAAGGCCAGCCATGCGGCACTCGTCGCGCGCGGCATGGGGCGTCCCGCGGTCACGGGCGCCGCGGCTGTCGAGGTCGACCCAGCGGTGGGCGAGGTTCGCGTGAACGGTCACGTGCTGCACGCGGGCGACCACATCGCGATCGACGGCAGCCTCGGCCGGATCACGCTCGATCACGTGCCGCTTGTCGAGCCGGAGGTCTCCGAGCACTTTCAGACGGTGCTCGGCTGGTGCGACGAGCTTCGCAGGCTCGGCGTGCGTGCCAACGCCGACACGCCGGCCGACGCGGCCAAGGCGATCGAGCTCGGCGCGGAGGGGATTGGCCTATGCCGCACCGAGCACATGTTCCTCGGCGAGCGCCAGCCGCTGATGGCGGACTTCATCATGGCCGAGGAGGAGACCGCCAGAGCGGCCGCGATCGAGCAGCTGCGGCCACTACAGGAGGCCGACTTCGAGCAGATCCTCACGACCCTGGACGGTCGCCCGGTGACCGTGCGCTTGCTCGACCCGCCCCTGCACGAGTTTCTACCCCCACCCGCCACGCTGCCCGAGGGCTCAGCCGCGCGGCGGCGCGTCGAGCAGCTACAGGAGACGAACCCGATGCTCGGCACGCGCGGCGTGCGCCTGGGCGTGCTCTTCCCGGAGCTCTATGAGATGCAGGTGCGCGCCCTGTTCGCCGCCGCGGCGCGCGTGCCCTCGGCGCGGATCGAGGTGATGGTGCCGCTCGTCGCCTATGAGCGTGAGCTCTCGCTGATGCGCGGGCTGATCGAAGGGGTCGCCGCGGAGCACGCCCACGGCGACTACCTGATCGGCACGATGATCGAGCTCCCGCGCGCCTGCTTTCAGGCCGATCAGATCGCGGGCGACGCGGACTTCTTCTCCTTCGGCACCAACGACCTCACACAGACGGCGCTCGGCTTCAGTCGCGACGACATCGAGGGGCGCGTGCTCGCACGCTACATCGACGTGAAGATCCTCGACCGCTCGCCGTTTGAGACCCTCGACACGCCGGGCGTCGGGCAGATGGTGCGGATGGGAGCGTGGCTCGGACGCTCGCGCAAGCCGGAGCTGAAGCTGGGCGTCTGCGGCGAGCACGGCGGCGATCCCGACTCGATCGACTTCCTGCACCACTCGGGCATTGACTACGTCTCCTGCTCGCCCTACCGCGTGCCGATCGCGCGTGTCGCGGCGGCGCAGGCTGCGATCCGAGCCGGCTCACAGGACGCCGAGTCGGAGCCGAAGCGCGACTGAACGGCGCGGGCTCTCAGCCGAGCGAGGAGAGCCCACCCAGCGCCTGCTGGGTCATGTCGAAGACTTCGGAGTTCGCCGGGACATTGATGCTCTGTATCGGTCCGAAATCGAAGAATTCCGACTGGATAGAGGTTTTGACCTGCTGGCCCGCAGCGGCGAGGCTGAGCGCGATCGCGATCTTGCGCACGAAGCCCTGAGCGTCGATCCAGACGTCGATCGGCAGATCCTTCAACCCCGTCGCAGACACCAGCTTTCCGAACGCGGCGCGCAGCTGTGAGCGGTCGGCACCAGGCTGTGCTTCGGCGGCCTTGAGCAGGTCGATCCTGCCGGCGTAGTGGGTCGTGGCGACGCCACGCAATGCCTCGTGCCCGACGACCTGCGAGCCAACGCCTGCAGTCTTCAGGTATTGCAGGTACTGGGTCGGGTTTGCGCCGCCGCTCGTCAGCGAGCTCGGATCAAGACCGAGCGCCTGCCCAAAGCGACCGAGATTCAGCTTCATCCAGCGCGCGCCACCGGGGAGCTTGCCGCTCAGCAACGGTGAGCTCATGTAGATCGAGCTCGACTTGAAAAGCTCAGTGAGCTGTAGCGAGGCCCCGTTCAGCTTGGAGCTGACGCTTTGGGGAAGTCCCGCCATCGTCATCGTGAGGCTGCCTTCGTGCGCTTTGAAGTTGAACGCACCCTGACCCGAAAACGTCAGCTGGGTGGCGATCCCTGGCAGCGTCACGCTTCCCGCAAGTGTCATCTGCGCGCCCTCGGCCTGCGTGGTCGTCTCGGCCGCCTGGGCGACCGGGTCGAGCGCACTGCCGCCGCTGCCGCCGCCACTCGTGGAGAGCAGAAACGCTGCGAGAACCACGATCGCGGCGAGCAGGACAAGCGAGACACGAGCTTTCATCGCATGCCCTCGATCGGCGCTGCCTCAGCCGCGCTTGAGCTTGAGCGCCAGGATTGGCCCTCTCTCGAGGTTGGGGCAAGCGACTTCATGGGAAGATCTGAGCCTAATGAAGCCCGCTGGCCGGGCGCCCACGCAAATCCCGAAAGGCCCCGATGACAACAGTCCGCGAAGCGACCCTCGAACTGTTCCGCCGCCACGGGATGACGACGATCTTCGGCAACCCGGGCTCGACTGAGCTACCGATGCTCGCAGACTTCCCCGATGACTTCCGCTACGTGCTCGGCCTGCAGGAGGCCGTCGCGGTCGGCATGGCCGACGGCTACGCGCAGGCAAGCGGCAGCGTCGCGCACGTCAACCTGCACACCGCCCCGGGAGTCGGCAACGGCGTCGGAGCGATCTTCAACGCGCGCGCGAACAAGGCGCCGCTGCTCGTGACCGCCGGCCAGCAGGCGCGCTCGCTGGTCACGATGCAGGCGAACCTGACCAACCGCGACGCGATCGAGGTGCCCAAGCCGTTCGTGAAGTGGAGCTACGAGCCGCCGCGCGCGGCCGACGTGCCCTACGCGCTCGCCCAGGCGATCCATCATGCGAGCCTGCCCCCCACCGGGCCGACGTTCGTGTCGATCCCGATGGACGACTGGGGCGTCGAGCTCGAACCACATGACTTCGCGCGACAGATCGCACGCGAGGTCGCTGGGCGCGCACGTCCCGGCCAAAGCCAGATCGAGGCGCTTGCGCAGCGGTTGCAATCTGCCAAGCGCCCGGCGTTCGTCGCCGGCCCTGACATCGACGCCTGCGGTGGCTGGGATGCGGCCGTCGAGCTCGCTGAGCACCAACGTCTACCGGTATGGGCCTCGCCGGCGACGGGCGGCAATCGGCTCGGCTTTCCCGAGGACCATGCACTCTTCCAGGGGGTGTTGCCGCCCGCGGTCGGCCCGCTCGGCGAATTCCTCGCCGGCTATGACCTCGTGATCGTGGCGGGCTCCTCGATCTTCCCCTACTACCCGAACATCCCCGGCGACTTCCTCGCCGAGGACACCGAGCTCGTGGCGATCACAAGCGATCCCGACGAGGCGGCGCGCGCGCCGATGGGCGACGCGATCGTCGCCGACGTCGCGCTCACGCTGCGCGCGCTAGTGGAGACCTTGAGTGCGCACAGTGATCGTGAGGCGCCCGCTCCCCGTGAGGCGGCGCCCGAACCAGATGAGAGCGACCCGCTCGCTCCCGCTGCTGTCCACGCGACGCTCGCGGAGCTGTTTCCCGAGGATGGGATCGTGGTGCTCGAGTCGCCTTCGAGCACACCGGCGCTGCGCAGTCAGCTGCGCCTCTCGCGCCCCGGCTCCTACTACTTCAGCGCGGGCGGCGGCCTCGGCTTCGGGCTCGCTGCCTCGCTCGGCGTGCAGCTCGCCGAGCCAGAGCGCCAGGTCGTCTGCGTGCTCGGTGAGGGCTCGGCGCAGTACGCGATCACGGCCTTCTGGAGCGCGAGCGCTTACTCGATCCCCGTCAAGTTCCTGGTGTTGCGCAACAGCGAGTACTCGATCCTGAAGTGGTTCTCCACGCTCGAGAACGTCAACGGGGCACCAGGGCTCGACCTGCCCGCGCTCGACGTTGCGGCCACCGCGCGCAGCTACGGAGTGCCCGCCGAGACGGTTGCGGGGCGCGATCAGCTGCACAGTGCCTTGAGCGAGGCGCTTGCCCACGAGGGGCCGCGCCTCGTGCAGGTCGATGTCACTCCCGGCATGGCGCTTGCCTGAGGTGTCGCCCACACCTCTCTTGACGCCCGCCACGCGGCGCATCGGACAGCCGCCCGTCGGCCCCACGCCCGACCGCGCGCCGGACAGCCTCGCGGCGGGCACGCCGGAGCCGCTGCGCAGTGAGCTCGTCGCGCTGCTCGGCGAGGAGCGCGTGCTCGCACGCCCAATCGACCTGGTCCGCTACGCATCCGACGCGAGCCCCTACCGGCGTCTACCGGCCGTGGTCGTGATGGCGCACAACGCCGCCGACGTAGCCGCGGTGCTCGACTACGCGCGACGCAACGGCCATCCCGTCAACTTTCGCGGCGGCGGCACGAGCCTCAACGGCCAGGCGCAGACCGAGGGCATCATGGTCGACGTGCGCCGGTGGTTCTCGGGCGTGAAGATCGAAGAGGAAGGTCGTCGCGTGCGCGTCAAGGCGGGCACACTGCTCGGCCTCGTCAACCGTCTGCTCGAACGCCGCGGTTATCGCCTTGGGCCGGACCCGGCGAGCAAAGACATCGCAACGCTCGGCGGCGTGATCGCGAACAACTCAGGCGGCATGCGCTGCGGCGTGCAGTGGGACTCCTACTCGACGGTCGAGTCGCTCACCTTCGTACTCGCCTCCGGTGCGCTGATCGACAGCGCTGCGCCGGACGCGGAGGAGCGCTTTGCACAGGCCGCGCCGGCGCTCACCGCGGGGCTGCTCGAGTTGCGCGCGGAGATGCTCGCCGATGAGGAGCTCACGCGGCGCGTGCGGCGCAAGTACGAGATCAAGAACGTCATGGGCTATCGCCTCTGCGCGCTGCTCGACGGCGAGACGCCGCTTGAGATCTTTCGGCGGCTGCTCGTCGGCTCGGAGGGAACGCTCGCCTTCATCGCCGAGGCGGTCATGCGCACACGCCCCGAGCCGGCACGCACCACGCTCGCCTGGGCACACTTTCCTGACATCGACCGCGCCGTGGAGGCGGTCCCGGCGCTCGTCGCGGCGGGTGCGCGCGCGACCGAGCTGATGGTCGCCCCGGCGCTGATCGCCGCCTCCTGGAACATGGCGGGCACGCCCGAGAGCTGGCGCGAGCTGCCATTTGAGTCCGCAGCGCTGATCATCGAGCTGGGAGCCGACGAGGAGCACGAGCTCGACAAGGTCGAGGCCGCGGCCGACGCGGTCCTGGCCCATCACGAGCTGATCGGCGCGGCGTCCTTCAGCCGCGATCCTGAGGAGATCGAGCTCGCGTGGCGCGTGCGCGAGGGGCTGTTCGGGCTCGTTGGGCGGCTGCGACCGATGGGCAGCTCGTTGATCATCGAGGACGTCTGTGTCGAGCCCGCGCGCATCGCGGAATGTGCGCGCGACCTGCAGGCGCTACTCGGCACGCACGAGTTCCTCGTCGGCGTCGCCGGGCATGCCTCCGCGGGCAACCTCCACTTCCAGCTCACGCCCGACTTCGCAAAGCCCGAGGACGTGGCGCGCTATGACGCCTTTATGGAGGAGCTCGTCGAGCTGATCGTCGAGAAGTACGACGGCTCGCTGAAGGCCGAGCACGGCACGGGCGTGAACATGGCGCCCTTTGTGGAGCGCGAGTGGGGCACCAAGGCGACGGCGATGATGTGGCGGATCAAGCAGCTCGCCGACCCAGACGGCGTGCTCAACCCCGGCGTCGTGCTGAACCGCGATCCGGGTGTGCACCTGCGCCACTTGAAGACCCAGCCGGAGATCGAGGAACCGGCCTCGCACTGCGTCGAGTGCGGCTTCTGCGAGCCGGTTTGCCCGAGCCGCAACACGACCACGACACCGCGCCAGCGCATCGTGATCCGCCGCGAGATGGCGCGCCAGAGCGAGGGCTCGCCCGTTTATGAGGCCCTGCTGGCCGACTTCGAGTACGAGGCGATCCAAACCTGCGCGGCAGATGGAAGCTGCGAGAGCGTCTGCCCCGTCGCGATCGACACGGGCAAGCTGATGAGCGAGTTCCGCCGCCGCGAGCGCAGCGCGCGCGAAGAAAAGGTGGCGCTCGTGCTCGCCGAACGCTACGGCGCGGTGGAGCGCTCCGCGCGCGGAGGGCTCCATCTCGCGAGTGCCGCGAGCGCAATCGTCGGTCAGGGCAGGCTCGCGCAGATCCCCGCCTCGCTGCGCCGGCGCGTGAGCAGCGAGCTCGTGCCGATGCTCCCGAAGCAGATCCCGCCCGCTGCCTGCGCGCGACTTCCACACACCGCGCGCAGCGGCGCCGCTGGCGTGTACCTCCCTGCATGCATCAACAGGATCTTCGCCAACCCGCGCGGTGTTGCAGCGGGCCCCTCGCTGCCCGAGGCGCTGCTCGCCGTCTCGGCACGCGCGGGACTTCCGCTGTGGATTCCCAGCGACGCGCAGGGCCACTGCTGCGCGACACCGTGGAGCTCAAAGGGCTACCGAGCTGGTCAGGACCATATGGCGGCGAAGACCGCCGCGGCGATGTGGCGTTGGAGCGAGGGGGGCACGCTGCCCGTCGTGATCGACGCGAGCTCCTGCGCGCTGGGCCTGCGCGAGGAGATCGCGCCGCGCCTCTCCGATTCCGAGCGTGAGCGCTACGAGCAGATCGAGGTACTCGACTCGATCGCCTGGACGCACGATCGCTTGCTGGCGCGACTGACGGTGAAGCGCCGCGTCCACAGGGCCACCGTGCACGCGACCTGCGCGAGCGCACGCATGGGGCTCGCCGAGAAGCTGCGCACGATCGCGGGCGAGCTCGCCGAGGAGGTGCTGATCCCCGCCTCGGGCTCGTGCTGCGGGATGGCGGGCGATCGCGGCATGCTGCATCCCGAGTTGCCCGCCTCCGCACTGCGCGACCTCCCGGAGGAACTCGCGGGCAGACACGTCGATGAGCACCTCTGCAGCAACCGCACCTGCGAGATCGCCCTGCAGGAGGTCACCGGCGCGCCCTACGCCTCCTTCGTGTTGGCACTCGAGCGGGCGACGCGACCGTAGCAGCCCGGCGCCGCTTGCTCAGGCGTCCTTGACGGCCTGCAGGGTGTAGGTGTGCGCGACGCGCCAGGGTCGATCGCTCAGGCGACGCTCACCGAGCTCGAGCTCCTGCATCAGACCCGGCAGCGCGTCCCAGGGGACGCTTTCGTGCTCCTCGAGCGCGGTGAGCCGCAGGCCATTGGCGAGCAGCGCGGTGACGATCTCACCGAGCCCGTGGTTCCAACTGTGGGTCGTGTTGGCCGCGAAGGTCGCGGCAGTTGGGACGTAGGTGCCCTCGTCGGTGAAGACGTCGGGCTCCTCACGCTCGAAGTAGGAGTACTTCACGACCAGCAGGTCGTCCTCGCGGCCATCCTCCAAAGTCCAGAGCATCGGATGGCCCTCACGGATGAACAGGCGACCGCCGGGCGCGAGCAACTCGGCGACGACCCCCGCCCAGCGATCGATGTCCGGCAGCCAGCAAAGCGCACCGATCCCGGTGTAGATGAGATCGAAGCGACGCCCGCCGAGAGCCGCGACGGCGTCGTAGACGTCGGACTCGACGTACTCGATGTCGAGCTCGAGCTCGCTCGCCAGGCGCCGTGCCTCAGCGAGCGAGCGCGAGGAAAAGTCCAGGCCGCACATCCGCGCTCCGAGCCGCGCGAGCGAGGCGGTGTCGGTGCCGATGTGACATTGCAGGTGCACGCCGCGCAGGCCGCGGATCTCGCCCAGGCGTGGCAGGTCGAAGCGCACGACACCGCTCAGGAAGCTCGGGTCCGCGCGGAAGCTCGCCAGCGAATAGCCGGGCGAGGCGGCGTGCGCCGGCGCGCGCTCGTCCCAGTTGGCGCGGTTTAGCGAGCGATAGTCCTCGGTCACGCGCGGATTATCCCGCGCGCCGCCGCGGTAGTAGGCGCGGGTTCCGTGACGCCGACACCCGCGCGCTGGACAGGGGCGCAGCTAGTTGAGCGTGTAGAGAAGCGATACCTGCGCCGAGAGCGTGCAGCTCGCCGCGGTGGCCTTCTTGGCCGCGGGGTGCCTGCGCTTGGGGCGGCGCGCCTTGACCCGACGCACGGGCGGAGACGAGGTAGCCGGCGCAGCTATTCCCACCGGCTGAGGACCGGATCCGAAGTCCGGCTGACCACCTTCGTATTCGGCATATTCGGCTTCGCCACCCGAGCAGCTGATGTAGCCGCCGCCCTCGGCGATGCTCTGCACCGCGCCGAGCGTCGCACCGGCCTTGCTCGCGAGGAAGCTGGCCTTGCTCTGCCCGTCGGTGACGGCGTTCGTCATCGCCTGCCTGTAGACCGCCGTCGCCGCTTCGGCGCTGTCGTGCTGTCCGACCGGCGCGCTGCCGATGCCCTGCACGCTGACCGTGCGCAGCGGCGGGGTGGTCGTGGTTTCCGCGATCGCCACGCCGAGCATATTTGCTGCAAAGAGGCCCACCGTCACCGTCATCGTGCCTGCGATCACGCTCTTCATCGGACCTCCCCGTAGCCGCTTTCGACGCGTTGACTGCTGGGTCGAGTGTAGCGGTGGGAGTCCATGCGGTGAGGAAGGGCCGTAGGTCAGTCGCGCTACCCGAGGGAGTCCTCGAAGATCCTCGTGACGATGGCCGGTGCGACAGGCTCGATCAGCGCTGCCCTCACAGAGCGCTTATCAGGCCAGCCCGCGGCGAGCATGCGCTCGCCGGTCTCGGCCGCTGGGTATGGAGTCGAGCGCAGCTCGGGCACGCCGTCGCCGATCCAGAGCCAGCGAGCGGCGCCGTCGCCCTCGTATGGCAGCCCGACGCTCCCAGCGTTCACGAAGCGCACCGCGCCGACGGTACGGTCGTCCTGCTGATGGGTGTGCCCCGCCACGACCAGGTTCACAGGTACGCCGCTCAGGGCATCGACCCAACGCTCGGGGGCGGAGATGAGGGTCAGCATCTCATCGTCACGTCGCGGGCTCGCATGACAGAACAGGACGCCGTCGAGCTCAAAGCTCAGTGGCAGCTCACGAAGTGCTCGAGCACGCGTTGGGCCTATCTCCGCGGCGGTGATCCGCGCGGTGCGAGCGGCTAGATCCGCGTCGCTCGCGACGCCATCGAGCGCTTCGGCGACCTCCCGCTCGCCGTTACCGCGCAGCCAGCGCATTGGCACCTCCAGCGACTCCAGGCGTTCGAGCGTTGCCGGCGCGAACGGCCCGGGCACCACGTCGCCACCGACCACGATGACGTCCGCACCCTGCGCGCGCGGGTCGGCGAGCACAGCGTTGAGCGCATCGATGTTGGCGTGGATGTCGTACAGCGCGAGTACGTTCACTGAGGCGACCCTAGGGTGGGGGTGTCCAGCTGTTAGAAGATCAGCCAGACGGGTACGCCGAGGAACGGCCTAACGGCCTCCGCGAGGGGCAAGCGCTTTCGGGAGTTTCGCCCGCATTTGCGAACGTTCGCGGTTCTTGAACGTCAATCGGGGAGACAGGATTTGAACCTGCGACCGCCCGGCCCCCAGCCGGGTGCGCTACCAGACTGCGCCACTCCCCGTGGCAAAACAAGCGGGCGACGGGAATCGAACCCGCCCTAGAAGCTTGGAAGGCTTCTGTGCAGCCACAACACTTCGCCCGCACGCCCAGGCCCGATTGCATCTTACTCGCGTGCCTGTTCAGCGGCGCTCCTCGACGGGCACCTCGCCCGGACTCGTCGAGCCAGCCCCGGCGGCGGCCACGGGCCGAACCAGTTGTCGCGCGCGCCGTCGAGCGTGACCGTCGAGCCGCTGAAGGCGCGCCCAGCGGCGAGGCGAGCAGCGCCACGAGCCAGGCGTGCTCGGTCGACCGTGCCGAGGCGCTGCAGCGGCACCGAGCGCGACATACCGGCGCGCACGCTCGCCGGGTACTTGACCATCACCTCCGTGTCGAAGTGCCCGCCGCCACCGCGCATGACCGCCACGCCCGCGTGGCGCCCAGCGCTGCGGCGAGCTCGCGCGTGAGCGCCTCGACGGTCGCGCGCGCCGCGCCCGAGTGGGCCATCCCGGGCATCCCGTGGTGGGGGGATAGCGTGACGTTGACGACCGTCCCTGCGCCCGCCGCCTCGAGCGCCAGCTCGAAGGCGGCCTCGGCCATGTTCAGCATGCCCTCCACGTTCAGCCGCCACACCGCCCGCCAGCCCTTCGCCGCGATCAGCTCGGCCGGGCTGAAGAACTGGCCGCCCGCGTTGTTGACGAGCACGTCGAGGCGCGCCGTGGCGCTCGAGCACCTCGCCGATCAACCGCCGCGCGTCCTCGCGCTCGCGGATGTCACCGCTCGCCATGCCGACCTCGGTTCCCGTCTCCGCCGCGATCTCCGCCGCCGCCTGCTCGAGCACCTCGCCGCGCCGCCCGGCGATCGTCACGCTCGCCCCGCAGCGCGCCAGCTCGAGCGCCGTCGCGCGTCCCAGCCCGGTGCCGCCGCCCGTGACGAGGATCGTGCGGCCCTCCAGCATCCCCGGCGCGAAGATCTGCGACTGCCCCGCTGTGGCCGCTCATCGCGAGCGATCATAGGCGCCGCGGCCTCCCGCGCACCGCGCGAGCCTACGTCCGTCGCCCGTGGCGTTTAGGGCTGTGCTCGTGTCCCGCAGACCGCTGGTCTTCGTCTCCGGACTCACCCTCGGCGACTATCTGCTGTGGAACTGGTCGCTGAACGGCAACCACGACGTACTCGCGCTGGTTTCCGGGCTGACGCTGCCACCGCTCGCGGTCGTCTCGCTGTGGATGCTCGCGCTGGGCATCGGCGCGGCTGCTCGGCCGCGCCGCGCGCACGGCGCCGCGATACGGCGCGCCGCAGCCGCAGCCCGTCGGCGGCCACGCAGCGCTGCCGCGACCGCCACCGCGGAGCCCGCGAGCCCGGACGTCGCGCGCCGAGCGCTCAGTCGCCGCAAGCTCGCCGCTTGAGACGCCTCACCGCGCTCGCATGAGCGCGCTCCTCAAGCGCCTGATCCCGCGCTCCAAACGCATCCGTCTCGCGCTGCTCGCGCTGGTTTTCCTGATCGCTGCGCTCGCGCTCGCCGGCTACCTCTACGAGCGAAACCGCACCGGCAGCATCTACCACCCCCACGCCCGCTTCGTGCCGCAGCCCACGCCCACGCTGCCCAAGACGCGCCGCCCGACCGCTTCACCTGGCCGATCTACGGCTACACCAAGAACCACACCCGCTTCTTCCCCGCGCCCGCCACGCGTGCGCCCGCCGTTCAAGCAGCTGTGGGTGCACAACGACCACGCGCTGCTCGAGTTCCCGCCGGTGATCTACGGCGAGCCACATCTTCCAGCTCGCCGACGACGCGCGTGCTGACCGCGATCGACAAGCACACCGGCCACACGCTCTGGACGCACAACGCTCGGCCACCTCTCCGCCTCCACGCCCGCCGTCACCGTCGAACACCGTCTACGCCACCGTGCTCGCGACCGGCAACCGCGCAAGCCCCGGGCGCATCGTCGCGCTCAACTCCACGACCGGCAAGATCGCGCTGGTCGCGCGACCTGCCGAGCCCGAGCGAGTCCTCGCCGCTGCGTCGACCACGGCCGCGTCTTCTTCGGCTCCCAGAGCGGCACCGTCTACGCGCTGAACGCGCGCAACGGCAGCGTCGCTCTGGACCTACCACGCCGCCGGCGCGGTCAAGGCGAGCCCGACGCTCTCCGACGGCGTGCTCTACTTCGGCGACTACTCCGGGCACGTGCAGGCGATCTCCGAGCGGACCGGCCGCCGGCTCTGGCGCAGCGGCTCCGAAGGCGCGCTGCTCGGCAGCGGCACCTTCTACTCGACCGCCGCCGTCGATCTACGGGCGCGTCTTCCTCGGCAACACCGACGGGCGCGTCTACGCCTACGACGCCTCGACCGGCACGCCTCGACTGGGCCGTGCAGACCGGCGCCTACGTCTACGCCTCGCCCGCCGTCACGAACGCCCCCGGCCTCGGCCCGACGATCTACGTCGGCTCCTACGACGGCACCTTCTACGCGCTCAACGCCCGCTCCGGGCACATCAGCTGGAAGTTCAACGCGCACGGGCGGATCTCCGGCTCGGCCACGATCGTCGGCCGCATCGTCTACTTCGCCGACCTCGGCCAGCACACGCACCTACGGCCTCGGCATCTCCACCGGCCGCGTCCTCTTCGCAAATGGACACCGGCTCCTTCGACCCGGTCATCAGCGACGGCAAGAACATCTACCTGACCGGCCACACCGGCCTGTACGGCTCGGCCCCGCTGCGAGGCGCCGCTCAGCCTCGGCACGAGCCGCCGGGTGCCGAACGCCCGCGCCGAGCGAGAAGCGCGCCGCCACGACCGCCCGCCCGGGTCGCCTCGAGCGTCACCGCCGTCCAGCCTCCCGGCCCCTGCCCCACGCAGCCGCTGCCCTGCGGTGAGCGTCCAGTAGCGCGTGAAGTGCACGCGCACGAGGAAGTGCCCCGGCGCGCTCGCCTGCAGCGCGAAGGAGTCGTGTCCCGAGCGCCGTCAGCCGCCCGGGCCCGGACAGCGAGCGGCGTCGCGCCCAGCACGCGATAGACGCGCCAGTGCGCGCTCGCGAAGACCTGCGCGCAGGTACGGCAGCCCGCGCGCGAATCAACCGCCCCTCCTGCGCGCTCGAGGGGTCGAGCTGTACGTCCGGCAGCGCCACATAGGCGACCGCCTCTCGCTCGCAGCCAGCGCTCGTAGGCGCCCGCGTCAAGACCCGGCGTCGAGCAGCACCCGGTCGAAGCGGCTGTCGAGCTGCTTCTCCCAGCCGCGCGCGAGCGAGACGCGCGGCGCGAGCAGCGCCGCCTCCCAGTGCGAGCGCGTCAGCGGCACCTCGACGCGCACGGGCCGCTCCGCCGTGCGCCGCGAGGAAGCGCTCAAGCGGCGCGTAGTAGGCGGCGCTCGTCGCCGGGCTGCCCGCCACCGCCGCGGTCTCGCGCACCGGCCCCCACACCACCCAGACAAGCGCGCCGCACAGCGCCAGCGCCACCGCCGGCGCGACCAGCACGCGCACCGGCCGCTCTCCCTCCTGCCGACCTGCCGCCAAGCGTGCGCAGAGCAGCAGCGGCGCCGCGAGCAGCACGCCGTAGCGCTCGATGTTGCTGCCCATCGGCGAGTGGACGGCGAGGCACAGCACGCACGCCAGCAGGTACAGCGCGGCGCCGATGCGCAGCAGCCGCTCTCGCCCCGGCAGCGCCCACAGGAAGCGCGAGCACGCACGAGCGCAGTCGCCGCGAAGGAGAGGATCGGGTAGGGCTCATAGCCGCCTTCGGGGAACAGCACCGCGAGCGCGAGCACCACCGCCGCGGCCGGCGCCGCGAGCACCAGCAGCGCCCGCGGCGAGCGCGTGCTGCACGGCGACCGTCAGCGCCGCGAGCCCGAGCAGCACGCCCGCGACCGGGCTCGCTGCCGCGCACAGCGCCGCCAGCAGCGCCGCCCACCGCGCGATGCGCGCGACGCAGCGCAAGCGCCGCGGCGAGCGCGACCGCGACGCCGAGCGCGAACGTCAAGCGCGCCCGACCCACACGTCGCCGACCGCCGCCACGGCGAACAGCGCCGCACCCCAGCTCGCCTGCACGCCGTAGACACGAGCGCACCAGGCGCTCGAACAGGAGCGTCGAGGCGAGCACCGACAGCACCGCCACGGCGCGCAGCCCAAGCAGCGCCCCGAGCGGCGGGAACAGCAGGCTGTAGCCCGGCAGGTGATGCCCGGCATACCAGTGCTCGTCCCACACGCGCGAAGCCGAGCTGGCGAAAGAGCTCGACGCGGTAGACCTGCGCCGCCAGGTCCGGCGTGCGCGGATCGACGATCAGCCACGCCGCGAGCAGCACGACCGCGAAGGCCGGCGACCGCAAGCGGCGCGAGGCGCACGCCGCGGCTGCGAAAATCGACCGGGGTCCGGTGTGCTACCCCACCGGACCCCGGTATCTCCGCCAGGTCGGTGACGGATCCGTGCATGTAGGAACCGGCGAGCGACCCCGAAGTAGCTGTGCTTCTGCGCGGCACGCCAAGATAATGACGGCCGATGCACCTCGCGCGATCAGCCACCAGCGCGCCGTCGCGCCGCGCCCAGGCGCGCCCGCTCGCGCTGCTGGCTGCTCGCCGGCGCGCCTGCTCGCCGGCGGCTGCAGCACCGGCCACCCCGGCGCGATCTCCGCGGCGAACTCGCCGAAGCGCAGACCTTCCCCTACTACCGCGTCTACTGGGTCGGCCCGAGCTTCGAAGGCCACGCCGCTCGCCGCCACCGACGGGCTGCGCGGCTACATCGACCGCATCGGCGACAGCGTCTACTACGGCGACTGCGTGCAGAGCAAGGGGATCTTCGGCGGCGGCAGCTGCCTGCTGCCGCTGCAGGTGACGACGGTCGATCTACCGCCTGCACTCGAACGCGGCGCTCGGGCCGCAGCGCAACATCGTCGTGCGCGGCGTGCCCGCCGATCGTCTACGACGACGGCCGCTCGATCGAGATCTACACCGGGCGCGTCGCGATCGACGTCTTCTCCGACACCTTCGCCCACGCGCTGCGCGCCGCGAGCGAGCTGCTGCCCGTCAACGCCCCCGGCATCGCGCCGCGGGCACGCTGCCGCCGCCCGTCTACTGCCCCGGCCTCTCCGGGCCCGTCGAAGCGCCGCTGAAGCGCGTGATGGAAGGCCTGCCCCGGCCACGCCTGCCAGCGCGCCGCCGCGTCCTCGGCATACGAGCGTGAGCTCTACGGCTAAGCGCCTAGCCCGACACCGCCGGCGCCGCGGGCTTGCCGATCTCGCGGCGCAGGCTGAGGAAGGCGAGCGAGCCGATCAGCGCCGGCACCCACAGCGAGATCGCGCGGTAGATGACCACCGCCGCGATCACCAGCGACGCCGGGCGCGCGTCGAACAGCAGCAGCATCCCCACGAGGCCGCCTTCGACCGCGAGGAAGCCACCCGGGATCGGCACCGAGTTGGCGAGCATCCCGACCAGGTAGGCCATCGCGACGACCCAGAACGAGGGCGCGTGCCCGAACGCCGCCAGGCACGCGTAGAGCACGAGGTTGTCGAACAGCCAGTAGCCGACCGCACCCAGCAGCCGCCAGTCGCGTTCGCGGATCAGCTCCAGCGCATCCTCCACGCCGCCGCCGATCGCGCTCAGCGCGACCATCCTGCGCCCCTCCCGGCCGGCGCGCGCTTGCGCGGCGCGACGCGCCCACGCAGCGAGCGCGAGCGTCCCCGCGATCGCCGCGATCGCGGCCGCCGCGGGCAGGAGCGTCAGCAGCGCGTCGCGCGAGCCCGGCGACGATGCCCAGCCACATCGGGATGCCGATCACCACCACCGCGCCCACGTTGACCGCGCTCGTGAGCACGAAGATCAACACCGAGCGCTTGGCGATCCGCTCCACCGAGAAGCCCTTGCTGCGCAGCACCCACGCGCCGAGCGCGAGGCCGGCGAGGCCGCTCACCGACACGACCGAGTTGACCGCCAGCTCCGACAGCGACAGGCGCGAGCTGAGGCTGCGCCCGAGCCGCCCGAAGACGAGGTCGAACAGCACCACGTAGCCGACGCAGGAGAGCAGCTCGAGCACGAACGCCGCCGCGATCCACGCAGTGTTCGCGTCGGAGATGCGTTCGCCGGCCGAGCGCAGGCCGGGCACGCCGAGCAGCAGCGCCGACGACGAGCGCGAAGAACACCGCGAGGCTGATGATGCTGTTGCGCAGCGTGCGCGACTGCGCCGCGAGCATGCCCGCGCTGTCCTCGCCCACGCCCTCCACCCCTTCGCTGGCCGTCTCCTTGGCGATACCCGGCAGTCCCTTCGCGGTCGCTGATGCCTTCCTGAGCTACCCCACCACGCTAGCCTGAAAGCAGGAGAACTCCCCCTATGGCCGAGCAAGCACGCATACTGGTCGTCGACGACGAGCCCGCCGTGCAGAGCGCGCTCTCGCGCGCGCTCTCACTCGAAGACTACGAGGTCGCCCAGGCCGCCGACGGGCACGAGGCGCTCGAGCGTCTCGGCGCCGTCGCCTACGGGCCGTGATCCTCGACATCGCGATGCCACGCATGGACGGCCTGGAGGTTTGCCGGCGCCTGCGCGAGGGCGGCGACACGCACCCCGTGCTGATGCTCACCGCCCGCGGCGAGGTCGACGATCGTGTCGCCGGTCTCGATGCCGGCGCCGACGACTACCTCGTCAAGCCCTTCGCGCTGCGCGAGCTGCTCGCGCGCGTACGCGCGCTGCTGCGCCGCGCCGGCGATGAGGAGGATGGACCCGCCGAGATCCTCACCTTCGAGGATCTGCGTCTCGACCTGCGCGCCCACGAGGCCTTCCGCGGCGAGCGCCGCCTCGCGCTGACGCGCACCGAGTTCCTGCTGCTGGAGATGTTCATGCGCCATCCCCGCCAGGTGCTCTCGCGCTCGACCATCTTCGAGCAGGTCTGGGGCTATGACTTCGGCTCGAGCTCCAACTCGCTCGGCGTCTACATGGGCTATCTGCGACGCAAGACCGAGGTCGGCGATGAGCCGCGCCTGCTGCACACCGTGCGCGGCGTCGGCTACGTGCTGCGCTCACCGCAATGAGCTTTCGCCGCCGCATCACGATCGTCTCCGCGGCTGCCGTCGCGGTCGCCGTCGTGCTCGCCTCGCTGCTTGACCTACTTTCTGACCTCCGACCAGCTGCACCGCCAGGTCGACACACAGCTGCACAACCGCGGCCGCGAGGCCGGGCGGCTCGTGAAGTTCCTGCGTACCGGCGGTACCCCTGCCCCCGCGACCAGCGCGCTTGACCTGGGCGACGTGGGCGCTCTCGCGAGCGGCTCGGGCACTACCGCGAGCAGCACGACCGACAGTACGAGCGCCGCGAGCCCCGAGACAGCCGCTCGCTCCTCTTCCGCCACTCCCGCCAGGGCGCGGCGCAAGCGCGTCGGTGCGTCGAGCCGCTCGGCACGCAACCTCTTCGGCCGCCTACCGCCCAACCCCGATCAGGTGCGCGGCTACCAGCAGGTCGTCGACGCCCACGGCAAGATTCTCGCTCGCTCCGCGCAGAGCGTCTCCCTCCCGGCGGATGCGCGAACGCGCGCGCTCGCCACGCATGGAGGCGCACCCTTCCTGCGCGACATGCGCCTGCATGGTGTCCACCTGCGCGTCCTCGCCGAGCCCTTCGGCAGCGGCCGCGCCGTACAGCTCGCCCTGCCGCTGACCGAAGTCGACAGCCTGCTCAGTCGTCTGCGCTTGATCCTCACGCTGCTCGTCGTCGGCGGCATCGCGCTCGCCGCGCTGCTCGGACGCCTCGTCGCCGGCGCCGCCGTGCAGCCGCTGAAGCGGCTTGACGGAGGCTACCGAGCACGTCGCCGTCACCCGCGACCTCAGCCGCCGCATCGAACCCGTCGGCGAAGATGAGATCGGGCGCCTCGCCGGCAGCTTCAACACGATGCTCGACGCGCTCGAGCGCTCCGTGAGCGCGCTCGACGCCTCCGTGCACGCGCAGCGCCAGCTCGTCGCCGACGCTTCGCACGAGCTGCGCACCCCCGTCACGAGCCTGCGCACGAACATCGAGATCCTGCAGCATCAGGGACCCGACATGGACCGCGAAGATCAACGCCGTCTGCTCAGCGACGTCGTCGAGCAGATCGAGGAGCTGACGCTCGTGATCAACGACCTGATCGACCTCGCCCGCGGCGAGGAGCAGCGCGAGGACAGCGAGGAGCTGCGCCTCGACCTGCTCGTCGAAGAGGTCGCCGAGCGCGCCCGCCGCCACGCGTCCGCTACCCCCCTGCGCCTGTCGCTTGAGCCGACGCTCGTCACCGGCGTACCCGCGCGCCTGGAGCGCGCTGTCAGCAACCTGATCGACAACGCCATCAAGTACAGCCCCCCTGGCGAACCCGTCGAGGTGACCCTGCAGCGGCACCGAGCTTACGGTGCGCGACCACGGACCCGGCATCTCCGGCAAGGACCTGCCCCACATCTTCGATCGCTTCTATCGCGGCGCCGACGCCCGCAGTAAACCCGGATCAGGGCTGGGCCTTGCGATCGTCCGCCAGGTCGCTGCTCAGCAGGGCGGCACGATCGCCGCCGAGTCCGCCCCCGCCGGCGGGACGCTGATGCGTCTGCGTCTGCCGGGAGCCGAGCGTGTCGAGCTCGCCGCCGAGGATCTCGCGATCGGCGAACCCGCGCGCGCTGCAGCGGTCGGGTCCGCGGCGCGGCCCGACGCTGGATAGCCGACGCTCTGCCCGAGCAGCGGACGCTCGCGAAAGCGACCAGGCGCCATGCCGAAACGCCGGCGAAAGGCGCACGCGAAACAGGAAGGCTGCTTATAGCCCACGAGCCGCGCGACCGATGCGATCGGGATCGAGCGCTGCTCGAGCAAGCAGCTCAGCGGCAGCCGCCATGCGCCGCGCCGTCAAGTCCTCGCTGAAGCTCAACCCGAACTGCGCGTAGGCGCGCTGCAGCTGGCGGGGAGAGCTTTCAAGCACCCTCGCCACGCTCGCGAGCGTCAGCTCCTGGCGGTAGTTGCGCGCCACCACCAAGCGACCGAGCAGATACAGGCGACGGCGGCTCGCAAGCGTCTTGGGGCGCACACCCTCCCCTCCGACCATCCGCCCGCGAACGGGACACCCGCGCGCACGAGCCACGCCTAGCTCAGCTCCCAAAGCGCTTTGCGATGCGCTCGACGCTGCCCACGTATGAGCCGCCGAACAGCAGCGCGTGGACGAGCAGCGGCGCCAGCTGGTAGAGCTCGACGCGCTCCTGCCAGCCATCGGCAAGCGGACTGTGCTCTGCGTAGGCGTCGAGCATGCGCTCGCCGCCCGGCACTCCGAACAGCCTCAGCATCGCCAGGTCGATCTCACGATGTCCACCGTAGGCGGCCGGGTCGATCAGCCACGGGCGCCCCTCGCGGTCGGCCATCACGTTGCCCGCCCACAGATCGCCGTGCAGCCGCGCCGGCGACTCGGGCGGCCCGACGAGCGCGGGCAGGCGCTCGCAGACGCGCTCGACGCAGCGCACGCTCGCCGTCGAGAGCACGCCCCGCTCGGCCCCGATCCGCGCCAGCGGCGCGAGCCGACGCTCGCGCATAGAAGCTCGGCCAGTCGGCTGTCGGCTCGTTCGAGAGGCGCAGCGAGCCAAAGCCACTCGCGCTGCCAACGTCGCGCGCTACCGGCGTCGCCGCGCCGAACACCGCGGCGCCGGCGAGGTGCGTCGCGGCGAGACCGCGGCCGAGCTCCTCCGCGCCCGCCGCGCCAAGTCCGCCCGGCTCGATCCACTCGAGCGCGAGGTAGCCCTCGCTCACCTCGAGCACCCGCGGCGTGCGCAGCGCGCCCGGCTCGGCCAGCCAGCTCAAGCCCCGCCGCCTCAGCTGCGTACTCGCCGGGCGAAGCATCGGCGCGCGTCTTCACGAACGCCTCGCTGCCGTCCGCCAGCACAACGCGGAACGCCTCGTTGATGTCACCGCCGCCGACGCGCTGCGCCTGGCTCGCGCCCGCCGGCAGGCTCACTCCAGCTCGCCCGCCTTGATCCTCTCGAGCAGCCCCGCGCAGGCCGCGTGCACGAGGTCGAAGACCTCCTCGAAGCCGTCCCCGGCGCCGTAGTAGGGGTCCGGCACGTCGAGGTCCGCGCCGGCGCTCGCCGGATCGAACTCGCGCAGCAGGTGAATCCGCCCGCGCTGCTCGTCGTTCGGCGCGAGTCGACGCAGCGCGCGCAGGTTCTCGCGGTCCATCGCCAGCACCAGATCGAACTCCTCAAAATCATCCAAGACAACCTGGCGCGCGACGCCCTCGAGCGCGACGCCGCGCGCTCGTGCCGTCGCGCTCGCGCGCGCGTCGGGCGGGCTGCCCACGTGCCAGGCGCCGGTGCCGGCCGAGTCGATCTCGATGCGCTCGCCCATCCCCGCCTGCTCCGCCAGTGAGCGCATCACGCCCTCGGCCGTGGGCGAGCGGCAGATGTTGCCGAGGCACACGAACAGCAGCCGCAAGCTCTAGTCCTCGCCGAGCTCGAGCACCGCCAGGAAGGCCTCCTGCGGGACCTCCACGCGGCCGACCTGCTTCATCCGCTTCTTGCCCTCCTTCTGTTTGGCGAGCAGCTTTTTCTTGCGCGTGATGTCACCGCCGTAGCAGCCGGAGATCACGTCCTTGCGGAACGCCTTGACGGTCTCGCGGGCGATCACGTGCGCGCCGATCGCCGCCTGGATCGGGACGTCGTACTGCTGGCGCGGGATCCGTTTGCGCAGCTTTTCCGTCAGCGTGCGCCCCATCTCATAGGCCTTGTCGCGGTGCACGACCATCGACAGCGCGTCGACCGTGTCGCCCGCCAGCAGCACGTCGAGCTTGACCAGGTCCGAGAGGCGCATCCCGTTCAGCTCGTAGTCCAGCGAGGCGTAGCCGCGCGTGCGCGACTTCAGCTGGTCGAAGAAGTCGAGCACGATTTCCGCGAGCGGCAGGTCGTAGGTCATCTGCACGCGCTCGGGCGAGAGGTAGTGCATGCCCGCGTGCACGCCGCGACGTTCCTGGCAGAGCTCCATCACCGCGCCGACGAACTCTTTCGGCGCGATCACCGACGCTTTGATGAACGGCTCGCGGATCTCCTCGATCGTGCCCGGGTCGGGCATGTCCGAGGGGTTGTGCACCTCGAGCTCCTCGCCGTTGGTGAGCGTCACGTCGAACTCCACCGAGGGCATCGTCGCGAGCAGCTCGAGGTCGTACTCGCGCTCCAGGCGCTCGCGCACGATGTCCATGTGCAGCAGGCCGAGGAAGCCGCAGCGAAAGCCGAAGCCGAGCGCGTCCGAGGTCTCCGGCTCCCACGACAGCGCCGCGTCGTTGAGCACGAGCTTCTCGAGCGCGTCGCGCAGGTCCGGGTAGTCGTCGGAGTCGATCGGGAACAGGCCGCAGAAGACCATCGGCTTGACCTCGCGGTAGCCGGGCAGCGCCTCGGTCGCCGCGCCCGCGCGTGGCCCCCGAGTGCGCGCGCGTCGTCAGCGTGTCGCCGACACGCAGCAGCGTGACGTCCTTCAGGCCCGTGATCAGGTAGCCGACCTCGCCCGCCGCGAGCTGGTCGGTCGGCATCATCTGCGGGCTGAAGAAGCCGATGTCGTCGATGTCGGCCTCCGTGCCAGTCGCCATCGCGCGGATCGGCTCGCCCTTGCGGAACACGCCGTCGACGACCCGGATGTAGGCGATCACGCCGCGGTACTGGTCGAACTCCGAGTCGAAGATCAGCGCCCGCGCCGGCCCGTCCGGGTCGCCCGACGGCGGCGGCACGCGCTTGATCAGCTCCTCGAGCACCTCCCCCACGCCCTCGCCCGTCTTGCCGCTGATCTTCAGGATCGACTCCGGCGGCTCGCCGATCAGCTCGGAGACTTCACCCGCCACGCGCTCGGGCTCGGCGCCCGGCAGGTCGATCTTGTTCAGGCACGGGATCAGCTCCAGGCCCGACTCCACCGCGAGGTAGGTGTTGGCGACCGTCTGCGCCTCGACGCCCTGCGCGGCGTCGACCACGAGCAGCGCGCCCTCGCAGGCCGCCAGCGAGCGCGAGACCTCATAGGTGAAGTCGACGTGGCCGGGCGTGTCGATCAGGTGCAGCTGGTAGGTCTCGCCGTCGCGCGCGGTGTAGAACACGCGCACCGCCTGCGCCTTGATCGTGATCCCGCGCTCGCGCTCGAGGTCCATCGAGTCGAGCAGCTGCGCGCGCATCTCGCGCGGTGCGACCGTGTGCGTCAGCTCGAGGATGCGATCGGCCAGCGTCGACTTGCCGTGGTCGATGTGCGCGATGATCGAGAAGTTGCGGATGTGGGCCTGGTCCATGGGTTCGCGTCACGATAGATGGTGGCCCGATCGCCGCGCCGGCGCGATCACTCCGTCAGGACCGTATCCTCGTGCGAGTAGGCTGGCGCACAGGCACACACGATCCGCAGCGGCTGCTCGCCGAGGTTGTAGAGCTTGTGCACCGCACCCGGTGGGATCAGCGCGCAGTCGCCCGGCCCGATCTCGCGCTCCTCGCCGTCGAGCACCAACCGTCCGCGACCGCTGCGGACGAGATAGAGCTCCTCGGTGAGGCGATGGAAGTGCGCCGTGGTCTCCCCGCCCACAGGGATGCTCGCCTCCGCGAGGCTCTGGTTGCGCGCGGGCGCTGAGACCGCGCCGGCCCACTCGCGGATCTCCGAGCCGTCGAGCGTCTGAAACGGCTCGATCGCCGCATAAGAGGTGACGTGCATGCGGTTAAGCCTAATCGCCGGGGTCCCGGCTCGACGGCATTCGCGCGGGCGCCCGTCGGGGTGAGGCCGTCTCGCGAGGCCATTGAGCAGGAGCAGAGGCCGGGTGAGCCTTGGCCCACCCGGCATGCGCCCGGTCTAGATCGCCGCTTACTACATACGTCCCAGGACTGTGTGTTTCGCCTGGGCGGCTTAACACTCCCGACACCTGGACAGGCCGCCGACCCGAGGGCCGGCGCGTAGCCGCGGTTGAGCCTCAAGGGCCCGTAGTCGAGTTGGCGATCTGCCGAGCCTCAGAGGCTAGCGCGTCCAGCGCTTCTCACGCGCGTCCGAGCCGCATGCGGATCAGGCGGCTGACCTGATGCGCCTCGGGCACGTGCATCGCGAGCACCGCGCGCGTGTAGAGCCATGCCCCCACCGCGCCAGCCGCGCCTACCGAGACGATCTGCGCTGGCAGCGAGCGGCCAAGCAAGCTGTCGAGCAGGTACCACACGACCCAGGAGGCGCCCGCAAGCAGTGCCGAGGCGAGCGCGATGCGCGCGGTGATCATCGTCGTCTGTGCCCCCTCGAGACGCCCGTTGAAGCCCGTCCGCAGCCGGTGCAGCTGCAGCGCGGTCATCACCGCGTTCGCCACGACCGTGCCGATCATGAGGCCCGCGATCCCCAGCGGCTTGTACAGGCCGACGCTCACGACGATGTCGACGACCATGTTGATCGCCGCCAGGCGCGTCGGGATCCAGGGTCGCTGCAACGGCGAAGAACGTGCGCGTGAGCAGCAGGTTGATGCCCGCCGAAGGGCAGGCTGAACGCGAACCAGAACAGCGCGATCGAGACGAGGTGCGTGGAGTGCGCGTTGAAGTGCCCGCGCTGGAAGACAAGCCGCACGATCGGCGTGCGTCAGCACGATCATGAAGGCCGCCGCAGGGATCAGCAGCAGGTTGATCTGGCGCATGCCGATGCCGACCGCGCGGCGCATCCCGGCCGGGTCGCGGCGCGAGGCCATGCGGCTGAGCGTCGGGAACAGGACCGTCGCGACCGCGACGCTGAAGAGGCCCTGGGGCAGCATGTAGATGCGAAACGCGTTGTCGATCGCGCGCGGCGCTTCATCGGAGACGAGCGTCCCGAAGACCGAGTTGATCAGCTGGTCGAGGTTCACGATCCCGAGGCCGATCGTCACCGGCAGCATCAGCACGAACACCTGGCGGATGCGCGGGTCGTGCCAGTCGACCGTGAAGCGCAGCCGGAAGTCGATCCGCCCGAGCGCCGCGAACGCCATCACCAACTGCACGACCGTCGCCGCGAGGATCGCCGATCGCGTACGCGTAGATCTCGCTCTTTGCCGTGGAAGTGCGGCGCAGCACGACCAGCAGCACGATGATCACGACGTTCCAGATCGCCGGCGAGATCGCGGGGATCGTGAAGTGGTCGTAGGACTGCAGGATCCCGACGAGCAGGCCGTTGAGGCCCAGCAGCAGGATCACCGGGAACAGGATCTGCGAGAGGCCGATCGTCAGATCGTTCGAGGCCGCCGTTGAACGTCGAGCCGATGAACAGCGGCATGATCACGCCCGCGCCGCGAGGATGAAGATCGCGCGTCAGCGCACCGAGCCCGATCAGCATGATCCAGAACAGCGTCGAGGCGAGGCTCAGCGCCTCCCTGCGCCGGCCCTTCTGCAGCAGGTCGGTGAAGACCGGCACGAACGCCGCCGAGAGCGCGGCGTTGCGCGAACAGGTTGCGTGACCAGGTTCGGGACCTGGAAGGCGATCGTGAAGGCCGACGCGCGGCCGCTCGTGCCGAAGATAGCTCGCGACGACGATTTCGCGCACCAGCCCGACGATCCGCGAGATGCCCGTCGCGATCGAGAAGATCGCGGTGTTGCGGGCGACCCTGCCGCCGCCGGGCGGCGCTGGGCCCGCGGCTCCTCGCCGGTGGGTTCTGCGGTGGCGGACAAGGCCGCTATAGTACGGCGCCGATCGCAGGTCGACCGCCGCGCGCCCTAAGCCGCTCCGGGGCGCCTGCAACTGAGCCCATGGCCAACATCCACTCACAGAAGAAGCGCATCCTCCGCTCCGAGCGCGAGCGTCTGGAGAACCGCCTCTACACCTCCACGATCAAGACCCACTTCCGCCGTCTGGAGGCCCTCGTCGAGGGCGGCGACACGAGCGCCGCCGAGACCACGCACCGCGAGCTCGTGAGCACGATCGACAAGGCCGTCAAGCGCGGCGCGATGCACAGGAACACCGGCGCCCGCAAGAAGTCCCGCGCGGCCCGCACGCTGGCTCGCGCCTCATCCGGCGCGTAGCCGGGCCGCCGGCCTGCGCCTAGTCAGGCCGCGCCTCAGCGCGTGATCGCTTCGATCGCCCGCTGCGCGATCGTGTCCTCGACCAGCGCCGCGTCAGCGCGTGCGGCTCGCCACGAGCGGGGCGCCGCCACGCGAGTCGAGCTCGAGCTCGGCGAGCTCTGCGAGCGCGCTCGCGCAGCCGCTCGGGGTCCGTGCGCGCGACGTCCGCGACGAAGCGCTCGGCGGCGCGCGCCGGCATGCGCAGACCGCGCTTGACCTCCGCCGACCGACTCGCCCGCCTGCAGGCGCAGCGCGATCGCGAGCGCGTCGCGCAGGCGCGCGGCCATCAGATAGATCAGCCCCGAGAGGCGCTCGCCCTGCTCGCGCAGGCGCAGGTAGGAGAGCGTGCGCCTCGCGCGCGTCGCCGCCGACGAGCGCGTCGGCGAGGCCGTAGGCGCGCCACTCTGCCGAGTGCGCCGCGCGCGCTTCGATCTCCTCGCACGCCTGACCGCGCGTGCCCGCCGCCGCTGATCGCCTTCGAGCGCGAGCTTCTCGAGCTCGCGCAGCAGCCGCTGCTGGCGCTCGCCGACCTGCGCGACGAGCGCCTTGGCGGCGGCCGCGTCGAGCGCGAGGCCGAGCCGCGCCGCCTGCTCGCGCGCCCACTTCGCGAGCTCCCACGGCTTGACCGTCATCTGCGCGACGATCTGCCCGCCCGCGCGCTTGACCGCGTCGTGCAGCGCCGCCGGCGCCTTCGCGCGCGCCTCCTCGCGCGCGAACATCGCGAGCGTCGTCTCGGGCGGCATCTGCGCGATCGCCGGCGCGAGCTGCTTCTCGACGTCCGCCTGGCGCCAGCGCTCGACGCCTTCGACGATGATCACGCGCCGCCCGACCGCGAGCGTCATCGTGGCGAGCGCCGCGGCGACGCCCGCGGGCGTCGCCGCCTCGCCTTCGAGCACCTCGACGCTGCCGCGCCATCCGGCGCTCGCCTCCGCGAGCGCGCGCAGCCCCGCGCGGCGCTCGGCGACCGCGCCGTGGTCGTCGCCGTGGATCAGGTAGGCGGGCTTGAGCTCGGCGCATCAGCGCACGACCAGGTTGACGAGCTTGCCGGGCACGACGATCTCCTTGACGATCTCCTTGCCCGTCGAGGTGCGCCCTGCACGTTCGGCGCCGCGCGGCAGAGGTCCTTGAGCGTCTCCGGCGCCGCGTCGGCGCTCGCCTGCACGCGGTCGCGGACCTTGCCGTTGACCTGGCAGACGAGCTCGTAGACCTCGCGCTCGAGCAGCGCCTCGTCGGCCTCCGGCCACGGCTGCTCCCAGACGCGCTCGCCGGTGAGCCGGTCGTAGATGTCCGCGCAGACGTGCGGCGCGAACGGGAACAGCAGCGAGGCGGCGGTGCCGAGCGCGAAGCGCAGCGTCTCGCAGCGTCGACCGCCTCGCGCAGCCGCGAGCACTCGTTCAGCAGCTCCATCACGGCCGCGATCGCCGTGTTGAAGGCGAAGCGCCGCAGGTCGCCGCTGACCTTGTCGATCGCCCAGTGCGTCTTGCGCAGCAGCGCGAGGTCGTCGCCCTCGGCCGGGATCGGGCGCGGCAGCTCAGCGGTGCGGGCGCGCCGGCTCGCTCGGCCGTCTCGGCGGCCAGGCGCCACAGCCGCGCGAGGAAGCGGTGCACGCCCTCGACGCCCTCGTCGGACCAGTCGGCGTCCTGGTCGGGCGGCCCGACGAACAGGATGTAGCAGCGGGCCGTGTCGGCGCCGACGCGCTCGACGATCGCGGCGGGCGAGACGACGTTGCCCCTCGACTTGCTCATCTTCGCGCCGTCCTTCGTGACCATGCCCTGCGTGAACAGCGCCTGGAAGGGCTCCTGGAAGTCGAGGTGGCCGAGGTCGGCGAGCGCCTTGCGTGAAGAAGCGCGCGTACATCAGGTGCAGGATCGCGTGCTCGACGCCGCCGATGTACTGGTCGACGGGCATCCACTCGCGCAGCGCCGCCGGGTCCCAGGCGGCCTCTTCGTTGCGCGCGTCGCAGTAGCGCAGGAAGTACCAGGAGGAGTCGACGAACGTGTCCATCGTGTCGGTCTCGCGCCGCGCCGGGCCATCGCAGTCGGGGCAGCTCGTGTTGACCCAGTCCTCGGCGGCGGCCAGCGGCGAGCGGCCCTTCGGCGTGTAGTCGTCGATCTCCGGGCAGCTCGACCGGCAGCTGCTCGTCGGGCACCGGCACGATCCCGCAGCGCTCGCAGTAGACGATCGGGATCGGGCAGCCCCAGTAGCGCTGGCGTGAGACGAGCCAGTCGCGCAGGCGGTAGTTGACCGACGCGTGGCCCTTGCCCTCGCGGTCGAGCCACGCGACGATCGCGGCGAGCGCCTCGCGGTTGTCCATGCCGTCGAACTCGGCGCGCGAGTTGACGAGCACGCCGTCGCCGCGTGTAGGGCAGCTCCTGCTCCTCGCCTGCGCCGCTCGGCGCCGTCCGGGGCGATCACGCGCCGGATCGGCAGATCGAAGGCGCGCGCGAAGGCGTGGTCGCGCTCGTCGTGCGCGGGCACCGCCATGATCGCGCCCGTGCCGTACTCCATCAGCACGTAGTCGGCGACGTACATCGGGATCTGCTCGCCGTTGACGGGGTTCGTGACCGTGCGCCCGAGCGGCGACGCCGGTCTTCGGCTTCTCGGCGTTGCCGCGCTCCTCGTTGGTCTCGTTGAGCGCGTGGTTGACGTACTCGCGCACCTGCCTGCTCGTGGGCGGTGCCCTGCGCGAGGCGCATCACGTCGGGGTGCTCGGGCGCCATCACGAAGAAGGTCGCGCCGAACAGCGTGTCCGGGCGCGTCGTGAAGACGGGGTAGTCGACGCCGAGCTCCTCGCAGCGGAACGTCACCTCGGCGCCCTCGCTGCGCCCGATCCAGTTGCGCTGCATCGTCTTGACGTGCTCGGGCCAGTCGATCGTGTCGAGGTCGCCGAGCAGCCGCTCGGCGTAGTCGGTGATGCGCAGGAACCACTGCTCGAGCTGGCGCACTTCGACGAGCGCGCCGCAGCGCTCGCAGCGGCCCTCGGCGTCGACCTGCTCGTTGGCGAGCACCGTCTGGTCTTTCGGGCACCACTTGACGGCCGCCTCCTTGCGGTAGGCGAGGCCCGCGCGGAACAGCTCGAGGAAGATCCACTGCGTCCAGCGGTAGTAGCTCGGTTCGTGCGTGGCGAGCTCGCGCGACCAGTCGATCGAGATCCCCCACGAGCGGAACTGGCGCTGGAAGGAGGCGATCGACTCGGCGGTCGAGACGCGCGGGTGCACGCCCGTCTTGATCGCGTGGTTCTCGGCCGGCAGCCCGAAGGCGTCGTAGCCCATCGGGTGCAGCACGCGGCGGCCGAGGCGGCGGTGGAAGTGGGCGATCGCGTCGCCCACCGCGTAGCACTTCAGATGCCCGATGTGCGGCTCGCCGCTCGGGTAGGGCAGCATCTCGAGCACGTAGGAGCTGGGCGGCTCGCGCGCGCCGGCGAGCCGTCCGAGCGCGCGCGCCCTCGGCGCCGGACTCGTTGGCGACCTCCCAGGTGCGCTCGCGCGCCCACAGCGCCTGCCAGCGCGGCTCGATCTCGCTGCGGGTCATAGCGGTGCTCGGCCATCGGGAGTCGCAGGTTAGCGGGCGGCCTGCGCGGCGACGCCGCGTCCCGTCGGCGCGCGGCGCAGCTGCGCCGGCGTGGACGGCTCGGCGCCGTCACGAGAAGCGGCTGCGCGCGCGCAGCAGCTCGCCACGATCTCGCTCGGGCGCCTTCTCCGGCGAGCCCGCGTCGAAGGGCGGCTGCGGGTCGTACTCGATGCCGAGCTGGATCGCCTGGGCGACCTCGGCGCCCGGCGATCTGCGCGGCGAGCGCGAGCGCCATGTCGATCCCGGCCGAGACGCCGGCGCCGGTCACGATCTTGCCGTCGAAGACGACGCGCTCGCGCGATCGGCTCGGCGCCGAGCCGCCGCAGCTCCTCCAGCGCGAGCCAGTGCGACGGTCGCGCGCTTGCCCTCGAGCAGCCCGGCGGCGGCGAGGATCAGCGAGCCGGTGCAGACCGAGGTCGTCCAGGTGCTCGTCTCGTGGGCCGCGCCGCAGCCAGTCGAGCATCGTCGCCGCCGGCGCGCGCGGCGACCTCGCCGGGGCCGCCGGGCACGAGCACGATGTCGGGATGCTCGACGCTCCGCCGAGCGCGCGCTCGGCGATGCACGCGTCAGCATGCCGTTGTCGGTGCGCACGCGGCCCGGGCTCTGCGCGCGACGAAGCGTGAGGCTCGCGCCGGGCAGCCGGCTGAGCACCTCGTAGGGCCCGATCGCGTCGAGCGCGGTGAACCGGTCGTAGAGGAGGATCGCGATCTGCATGGCTGTCTCCGTTCGTGGCGGTGTGTTGGTGTGGGTACTGCTGCGGCGGGCGGATCAGGCGGCGCTCGCTGCGCCGCGGACGTGGAAGCGGCGCCGGTACTCGGCCGGCCCGACGCCGAGCGAGCGCAGGAAGGTGCGGCGCATCGTCTCGGCCGTGCCGAAGCCGCACGCCGCGGCGATCGCTCGCGACGGCTCGGCGCTCTCCTCGAGCCGGCGCCGCGCGGCCTCCAGGCGCACACGCTCGACGTAGCGCGCGGGCGTCACGCCGGTCTCGGCGCGAAACGCGCGCGCGAAGTGGCGGGGGCTCATGTGCGCGCGCGCCGCCATCGCCTCGACCGTGTGCACGGCCGCGCGACGTCCTCGAGCACCGCGCGCTGCATCTCGCGCAGCGGCTCGCGGCGCGGGCTCCTGCGCGACGAGCGTCGCGCTGAACTGCGACTGGTTGCCGGGCCGGCGCAGGAACAGCACGAGGTGGCGCGCGATCAGCAGCGCGGCCTCGCGGTCGAGGTCCTCCTCGACGAGCGCGAGCGCGAGGTCCATGCCGGCGGTCACGCCCGCCGAGGTCCAGATCGGGCCGTCGCGCACGAAGATCGGCTCGGCGTCGACCTCGACCTGCGGGTAGGCCGCGCTGCGAGCCTGCTCCGCGTACGCCCAGTGCGTGGTCGCGCGGCGCCCGTCGAGCAGGCCCGCGCGGGCGAGCAGGAAGGCGCCCGTGCAGACCGAGGCGGTTCGCCGCGCGCTGCCGCGAGCGCGCGCGATCCAGTCGATCAGCTCGGCGTCCTCGGCGGCACGGCGCTCACCGGCACCGCCGGCAACGATCAGCGTGTCGATCTCGCGCGGCGGGTTCTCGAGAGCGGCGTGCGGCGTGATCATGAGACCGCTTGAGGTGCGCAGGGGTGCGCCATCGCTGCTCAGGATCTCGACGGTCGTAGGGACGCTCCTCGCGCGCCCTGCTTGCGATCAGGCGCTGCGGCGCCGGCGAACACCTCGAGCGGGCCGGTGACGTCGAGGCTCTGCACGCCCGGGTAGGCAAGGATCGCTATACGGCGGGGCGTCCGCTCGCGGCTCATGGGGCGATGATCCCCCACCTGGCGCTTGTCCGCAAGGACGAATATCCAACGATTACTGCCACTACGTTGGCTCGCAACGGCAGTGCGGGCTCGCCGTCAGGTGTGCGAGCGGCGGCGTGGCGGCGCCGCCGCTCACAGCGCTTTACGATGGCGCGCGTGGACGAGCCCGAGTTTGAGGAGATGCACTTCGAGCGTGACGTCGACCCCGACTCGCTGAGCTCGGCGCCCGGACGGGTCGCGAGCATCGTCGGCGCAGCCGAAAACGCCGCCGCGGAGCTACGCGAGCAGGCCGAGACGCGAGCGCGCGAGCGGATCGCGGAGGCCGATCGCGCCGCCGACAACGCGTGCAGGCAGCCGACGAGGAGGCAGAGGAGATCCTCGCCGCCGCGAACACGCAGGCTGCGAACACGCGCAGCGAGGCAAAGGACGCGGCAGCCCGGCTCAAGGGCGAGGCCGAGCGTGCGCGCGAGGAGGCAACGCGCGCGCTGGCACAAGCCCACACCGAAATCGACCACCTGCTGACCGAGGCGCGCGAGGAGGCAGCGCAGTGGCGCGCCGCAGCGCAGCAGGAGATCGAGGCCGAGCGCGTCGCGGTCGCGGCCGAGGTCGAGCAGTTGCGAGCAGGCGCGCAGAAGGAGTCGGAGCGGTTGCGCGCCAAGGCCGCGAAGGAGTCAGAGGAGCAGCTCGCGAGTGCGCGCGCCGAGGCCGAGCGCATCGCTGAGGAGACGCGCGCGCAGACCGAGCAGTTGCTGCTCGCACGACGCGAGGAGCTCGCGCGGATGCGCGAGGAAGCCGAGACGCAGGGCAAGGAGATCAAGGCCCAGGCCCGTCGCGAGGCACGCGAGATCACCAGCGACGCCCACCTCCGTCGCCAGCGACGTGCTCGACGACGGCACCGAGGTCTCGCGCCATCTACGCGAGCTCTCCGTCTCGCTGCGCAACAACGCCGAGCGCCTACTGCGCGACGTCCGCCTGACCCACGGCGCGATGACCGCTCGCCTCGACCAGGTCGGCCCCGACGGCGAGCGCAGCGAGAGCTCGGTCGGGCGCGGACGTGGCGGGCAGCGCGGCCAGAGTGCAGGCGATGATCTCGATGTGCCGGAGTTCATTCCGCGGGATTAGTCCTTCTGACGACTGCGTCTCTTCGCGCGCACGGTCTTGGCACAGACGACACACACATGCTGGATAAAGCCTCATAGCGTGGCAAGACATGGACGGTTGACGCCGAGCCAGAAGGGTGCCGCAGCCGAGGCCGCCATTGCCGCCGCGGTACTCGAGCTTGGACTGACGGTCCTACGCCCGCTGTGCGAGGGACGACGATATGACCTCGTCGTCGACCTCGAGCCCAACCTGCTGAGAGTCCAATGTAAGCTCGCCAAGCATCTCGACGGCGTGCTCGGTGTACGCCTGAGCACAAGCCGCTTCACGCCGTCTGGCTACGTGACTTCGAGCTACACCGAGACCGAGATTGACGCTGTTGCCGTCTATTGCCCCCAGCTTCGACGATGCTTCCTGATTCCGATTGCCGAGGCACGCGGCATGAGGGAAATCTACCTGCGCCTCAGCACCACGAAGAACAAGCAAGCGCAGCGGATCAGATGGGCACGGGACTACGATCTGGCGCTAGTGATCTCGCGCATGAAGGACAGTCAAGCGCCTCCCTGTAGTAGCTACACTTGCGACTGCGACTCGGGGCTATAGCTCAGCTGGGAGAGCGCGTGCATGGCATGCACGAGGTCGAGGGTTCGAGCCCCTCTAGCTCCATTGAATTGCATCGGCGCGCACCACGGGCGCGTCGATGCGGTGGGCGGGCAGACTTCGGATCTGGCGAAGCTCAACTCCCGATGACACCGCCCCAGCAGTCCTCCCCTGCTCGCCGCCGTGAGAGCCCACGGGCTGTTCTGAGCAACTGCAAAAACCTTCCGCACCCCGCCGACCGTGCTTTGCCGGCGAGGTGCTACGCGAAGCCGTCGATCCTCGCTTGCGGTCCCTCAGTGCGTGAGGAAATCAACCCCCACAACCCCAGCCATTACGACATAGCCGAGCTTGGTGGGGTGAATGTCCGCTTCGGGGCTGGTGGGATTGAAGGTGCCGCCCGGACACATCGCCGTGAAGGCACAGATCGTCGGCAGGTCCCCCGTTTCCGAGGTGCCAACGAGGACGGTCGGGTTGAACGGCGGCTCGGGATTGGCGAAGCTCGCGTTCGGCACCGAAGCGGCGACGCTCGCCAGCGCGGCGTTGAGCGCCGCGGTTGTTTTGTCGCCACCCGGCGCGGGCAGCACTGTCGGGTAGGGGTTGTAGAGCCCGATCAGCACTATCTGCGCATTCGGCGCGGCCGCGTGCAACTGCCCGAGGATCGAGGCGACGTTGGCCGCGATGTGCCCGAACTCAGCTTCGATTTCGGCTGGGCTGCAGGTGAACGTTTTCGGAAAGCCACACCTACTTGCGAGGAACTGCAGCACGTCGTTGGCGCCGATGTCGAGCGTGATCGGGCTTACGTTGGGCGTCGCTTTCAAGATCGCGAGCGCATCGGCGAGCTGGGATGTCTGGGGCGTGTAGGGATGGTGCAGGAACGCATAGGGAAACGGGCTACCGGTCGGGCCGCCCGCACAGAAACCAGCGATCCCCGAGCCTTTGATGAACGTTTCGCTCGTCTCGCCAGGGCAGCCGTCGTTGATGATCTGCAGTTTGGGATTGGCGAGCTTCAGCGTCGCGCCGAAGTCATCCACGTAGCCATCGTTGAACGTGGCCGGTTCCACGAACCCCCTGCTTTCCAGCTCGCTCTTGAACTGAGCTGCGTGGTAGCCGTAGGCAAGTGAATCCCCGAGTGCGAGATAAGTGTTTCCGACTTGGGCGGCTGAAGCGCTCGATGCGAGTGCGAGCACGGCGAGCGCAGCAACGACCGTGACGCAACAAGCGCGCAAACTGGCGAATCGATACAGAGCAGGCATGCAGAATCTCCTTGAGGTAGCGGTACCCGGGCGGGCCCCTCTCCCCCGCCAGCCCCGGCCATAGCCTCCAGCCTAACCCGGCAACGAAGTTCCAATAAGTCGAGCTATTCTGGACACACGTCAGCCATGATGTCTAGCCGCTATCGCCCGCGGCGATCTGGTCCGCGAGCAGCTCGCGAACCTCGGGGCTCGACTCCATACCGCGGATCAGCACCGATAGGACACCGCCCAGCAGCGACCTCGGCACGCCGTCGGGATCGATCAGCTTCAGCAGCCCCAGCCCCAGACCCAGCCCCAGCATTACGTTGGTGAACTGCTCGTTGGCATGGGGCGGCGGCTCGATGCCCGCGTCGACTGCGCTCGCCGCCGCGAACTCCGCGAACGTCGCGCGCAGCGTGTTCAGACCGGCGGCGAGGCGCTCGCGCAGCCGCTCGTCGCGCTGCGCGTAGCTCCATAGCTCGATGAACAAACGAAACGGGTCTGGGTCCTGCTCGAGGCGTTCCATCCAGCGCGCGCTGCCCGCGAGCGGCCGCTCCCAGGTGTTGCGTTCGCGATCGAACAGCGTGACCTGTTCGACGACCTGTCGAGCGAGATGCTCCTCCATCAGCGCGAGCAGCAGGTTCTCCTTGCTGCCGAAGTGGGCATAGACGGCGCCCTTCGTGAAGCCCGCCTCCGCGGCGACCTCGTCGAGCGTGGCCCCACCGAAGCCGCGCCTGGCATAAACGCGCGCCGCAGCCTCCAGCAGGCGCGCGCGCGTGGCCGCCTTGCGGCCGCTGCGATCGAACTCGCCGCGGGGCATTAAGGCCCGCACCGTGTTGACAAATACTTATGAGTAGATATACTCATAAGTATGGATGATAGCGATATCGAGGAGTCTCTTATGACAACTCAGCTTCCGCCCGGCCCGCGCATGCCGGCGCTGCTACAGACGCTCGGCACGTGGAGCCGTCCCACCGCCTTCCTCGAGCGCTGCCGTGCGCGCTACGGCACCCCATTTACGATCCGCCTGCTCGGCCAGCCCGCGGTCGTGATGATCTCCGACCCCGAGCAGATCAAGCAGCTGTTCCTCGCGCCCCCCGAGGTTCTGCACCCCGGCGAGGGCGCGCGTATTCTCGAACCGCTCGTGGGCAGTCGCTCGGTGATCCTGCTCGACGAGACGCCGCACCTCGAGCAACGCAAGCTGATGCTGCCCGCCTTCCACGGCGAGCGGATGCAGCGTCTCGCCGGCCTGATGGGCGAGTTGGCCGCCGGCGAGGTCGAGTTCTGGCCTCGCGAGACTCCCCTGGAGTTGCACCCGCGCCTGCAGCGCCTGACCCTCGAGATCATTCTGCGCGCCGTCTTCGGCCTCGAGCGCGGCTCGGAGCTCGACTCACTGCGCGACCTCCTCACTCGCGTGCTCGCCTTCAGCGAGAGCCCCTTGTCGCTGCTGCCGCCTCCGCCCCGCGCGATCGCCCGCTTTACGCCCATGGCACGGTTCGATCGCCTCAAGGCCGAGGTCGACGCGCTGATCTTCGCGGTGATCGAGGAGCGTCGCCGTGAAGGCGGTGAGAGCGACGATGTGCTCACGATGCTGCTCGCGGCTACGCACGAGGACGGCTCACCGATGAGCGCCGAGGAGCTACGCGACGAGCTGATGACCGCGCTCGTCGCCGGCCATGAGACGACCGCCTCGCAGCTGACCTGGGCCTTCGAGGCGATCGCGCGCGAGCCACGTGTGCAGGAGCGCCTGCGCTCGGAGATCGAGTCTGACTCGGGCGAGGAGTACATGAGCGCGACGATCAACGAGATCCTCCGACACCGCCCTGTGCTGCCGAACGCCGAGCCTCGCCTAGTCAAGGAGCCGATCGAGATTGGCGGGGTTCGCTACCCACGCGGCGTCGCTTTGCTCGCGAACGCCTACCTGCTCCACCACGACCCCGCGATCTACCCCGAGCCCTATGCTTTCCGCCCCGAGCGCTTCCTGGAGAGCGCGCCCGGCACCTACACGTGGATTCCGTTCGGCGGCGGCCGGCGTCGCTGCCTGGGTGCGAGCTTCGCACTGCTGGAGATGAAGATCACGATTCGCGCGGTGCTCGAGCGCTACAGCCTCGCCGCGGTCGGCGCGAAGGCAGAGCGGACACGTCGGCGCAGCATCACGATCAGCCCGGCCCACGGTGGGCGCGTCGTCCTTGAGCCGCTCCCCTCCGACGTCTCGGCACAGCGCGCCCAGGCCGAGGGCGTGCCAGCGTTCGCTTAGCGAGCGCTCCATGATCGGCCGCCCCTGCGCAATCATCTGCGTATGGGTCTGCTCGCCATCAAGCTGCTGCTGGCACCCGGATTCGTCGTCGCTGCCTCGCTCGCGGCGCGCCGCTTCGGGGCCCGAATCGGCGGCTTGATCGCTGGACTGCCCGTCGTGGCAGGCCCGATCCTGCTCGTTTACGCGCTCGCGCACGGACACGCCTTCGCCGCGGATGCTGCCGCGGGAACGCTGCTCGGCCTCGTCTCGCTGATCGCCTTCGTCGTCGCCTACGCCCACCTCGCCGGTCGTGCTTCCTGGCCGACGAGCATGCTCTGCGGCTGGCTCGTCTTCGCGCTGGCTACCGCCGCCTTCAGCGCCCTCGCCGTCTCAGCGGGCGTCGCGCTCGGCATTGCCGCACTGGCGCTGCTGGTGGGCCTTGCATCGCTGCCCCGCCCGGGCCTCGAGGCGCGCGAGCACCCCCCACCCCCCGCCTGGGATCTACCCGTGCGCGCTGCCTGCGCCCTCGTGCTGGTCTTGAGCTTGACGGCCGTCGCCGGCTGGCTCGGGCCCCAGTTGAGCGGGCTGCTGGCGCCCTTTCCGATCATCGCAACCGTGCTCGCCACCTTCACCCACGCCCAGCGCGGCGCGGATGAGCTCCTGCGCCTGCTGCGTGGGCTGATCAGCGGCTTCGGCGCCTTCGCGCTGTTCTGCTTTACGCTTGCCGTCCTGCTGAACCCACTGGGCACCGCTGAGGCCTTTGCGCTGGCAAGCGCGGTCGCGCTGCTGACCCAAGCTGCGACCTTCGTGCTCGTGCGCGGCGAGCCCGCCTCGGCGGCCGTTCCGGAGATCTAGCCCCCTCAGCCGCCAATCTCCGCGAGCCGCCGCCCGACGGGGGCATCGGACACCTGGATGGCATCTTCAGCCGAGCGATGAGGCGGCAGTCGGCGAGGGCGACCGATGAAGAAGCCCTGCGCTCGGTCGACGCCGTAGTGGCGAAGCGCCTGTAGCGTCGCGGGATCCTCGACGCCCTCCGCGATTGTCAGCTTGCCGAGGCTATGCGCCACCTTGGTGATCGAGTCGACGACCTCGCGGTCGGTGGCGTTGAAGACCATCTCGCGCACGAACTCCATGTCGATCTTCAGATAGCGCGCCGGCAGGTGCTTGAGGTATGTGAACGAGCCGAAGCCGGTGCCGAAGTCATCGAGCGCCACCTCAGAGCCGAGGTCGATAATCGCCTGAGCGAAGACGCGCGCTTCCTCCAGGTTGCGCATCGCGGCGGTCTCGGTGATCTCGAACATCACGTCCGCAGGGGAAACACCAGCAGCGATCGCAGACGTCAGCGCGTCGAGAATGCGCGCGTCGCCGATGGACTGCGCTGAGAGGTTGATGCTGACGCGCTGGCCCGCGGCCGCGTAGCCCAGCCCCTCGCGTGTGACCCAGCGGTCGATCTCGTTGATCAGCCCGTAGCGCTCCGCTGTCGGCAAAAACTCTCCCGGCTCAATCACCTCACCATCCTCGGAGATCATCCTGACCAGGAGCTCGCTGTGACATACCTCGCCGCTACTCAGGTCAAGAATCGGTTGCGCAAAGAGCACGAAGCGTCCCTCCTTCAGCGCCGTGCGGATGCGCTCGACCCAGAGCATCGCCGAGGTCGCACCGCCGTTATAGACGTGCACCCGATCCTTACCCGCCTCCTTGGCCTCATACAGCGCGATATCGGCTGCAACCACGGCGTTGGCCGCGCGCAGCTCACCGCCCCCGTCGAACATCACAAGCCCACCCGTGACGTGGACCGGCGCTTCGGTCTCACGCGCCGCGACGCTCGTGCGAATTTCCTCGACCACGACCAGCGCGTCGTGTTCCTGCGCCTCAGGCAAGATCACCGCGAACTCATCACCCCCGATCCGCGCCACCACGTCACCTACGCGCACACGGTCGCGTATCGCGTGCGCGAGCGCCTGCAACGCCTGATCGCCGGCGGCATGGCCGCGAGTGTCGTTGATCATCTTGAAGTCGTCGAGGTCGAGCATCAGCAGCGCACCGGGGCGCCCGTAGCGCGCGGAGCGTTGGAGCACGCCCTCGAGCTCCTCGTTGAACCGGCGCCGGTTGAACAGACCGGTTAGAGCGTCATGGTCAGCCTGGTATTGAAGCCGCGTCTCCATCTGCTTGCGCTCGGTCATGTCCTGGTGGGTGCCGCGTATCAGCACCGTGCGACCGCCGTGCGACAGCGCCTCACCACGTGTCAGCAGCGTGCGGATCTCGCCGTCCGGGCGCACGATCCGAAACTCGCAAGCGAACGGATCGCCGTTGCGCAGGACCTCCGCCACAACTGCCTCGACTCGCTCCCGATCATCGCGGTGGATCAGCGTCATTGCTTCTGCGCGCGTCGCCGGCGGCGCATCCGGGTCGAGACCATAGAGCTTGAGGTCAACCTGAGAGCGGACATACAGGTCGCGCTCAACGTCCCACTGCCACGAACCGACCTGCGCGATCTCCTGCGCCTGGGCGAGACGCGCGTAGCTCTCGCGGATGCTGGTCTGGGCAAGAAATTGGCGAGCCATGACAAGGACGGCGACCATCGCGGCGATTATTGCGATGCTCATATCGGGAAAGAACGGCCCGCTCCACCCCTTCGCGACGATGATCGCCACCGCGGCGGCGATGCCGAGGTAGGGCAGCCAGCTTTCCCGCACGCGGCCGGCCGTGGGTGTGCGCGTGGATTCAAGCCCAGGATCTGGGCAACCCTGCTGCGAGGCCGCGACGACGAACGAGGCAAAAGCCAACATGTAGAGAGTGTCGATCGGGTCACCGCTGTGATAGACGCCGTGCAGAGCGATGTAGCCGAAAGCCAGATCCGCGATCGCGAACAGGGCGATCGCCACCGCGATCGACCGTAGCGGGCGAGCTGCAGCGGAGCCACGCCCTCGTAGCACGGCACTACCAAGCGCGACAAGCAGGATCATGTCGCCGAGCGGGTACGCCACCGAAACGACTGTTTCCAAAGGGGTACGCGACGCGACGACCTGAGGCCCGAGGATGAGATACACGAATACGGCCCCGACGCCGAGCGTCGCGATCGCGCAGTCGAGCGCCAGCTCGACTGCCTCGCGCCTCGGCAGCCGAACCGAGGGAAAGCACAGAACACCGACCAACAGCAGCGGATAGAAGCTTAGGTATAGGGGATCGGCCCAGGTCGGATAGGCGGAAGAGTCCGAGAGCTCATACACGAGCTGCGCGACCTCGCCGGATGCCTGCGCGAGCAGGGCGACTGCGACCCACATCCAAGCACCTCTAAGTCGCGGCGAGCTCGACGCCCGTCGCGCAGCGCCAGCTGCCCCGGCCGCGGCCCCAGGCAGATCGCCAGCAGCAGCAGCTCACCTACAAGCTCGCGGTCCAGAGGTATCCAGTCGACAACCTGCCAGCTCGCGTACAGCACGACGAAGCTGATCAGGGCCCGCGGGCTTAGCCTTGCAAGCTGCGAGCGATGGACGGCTCGCGTCGGCGTCGTGAAGCAGACGCGAGCGAGCTCGAGGGCGCGGTGCATGAGATCTCATCGGCCAGCCTCTAGCGTGCTCGTCAGCCCTAACTACGAGCCCCACTCAGTAATGCCACGTGCACTGCGGGGCTTGGCGCCGGCCGGAGAACCGGCCGGCGCCGTGAGTTGGCCGATCAGTGCAGCGACATGTTCGGCTCGCCCGCTGAGTTCAGGCCCGTCCCCGAGATCGTGCACGTCCCACCCTTTGGCGTGCCGCCGTTGTAGGCCTGGGTCAGGCAGTTGCGCAGCGCGAGCTGTGCCCAGTAGTTCGGGTGCAGGTCTTCCTGGATTTCATACGGCGGGAAGATCGCTGAGATCGTGCGGATCTGGTTGATCCACTCCGTTTTGTCGACCGCTCCGGGACTGGTCCAGGAGGAGAGTCCCTCCTCCTCGAGGAGCCCGACGGTGTTCTCGCACAGGCGCCGTCCGTTGAACGCCGAGGCAAGATCCATCGTCTTGACGTTCGACAGCCCCGTCGCGGTCGCCGCGCCGAGCACCGCACCGTCGATCGTCGGCAACATCGTCGAGTTGGCGTAGTTGGCGTCGTTGTTCCAGAATCCGCAGCCGCCGGTCGACTGCCTGGTGTAGCCGCTCTGTGAGTAGCGGAAGCCCGATCCGTTGGGGATCGGGGAGGGGTAGTCCTGCACGACGATCGAATACTGCGCACTGGAGTAGCCGGCGTTCGTCATCGCCTGTGCGACGTTGAGGATCGCTGTCTTGATCGCGGCCTTCTGGTTGGCGACGTTGGTCGAGGTGAAGTTGCTTGTGACCGAGCTGTCGTCGTTGCAGTAGTTCGGCCACCACGACGGCGAGAGCAGGAAGTCTTCGACGCAGGTCTGCACGATGCTCGCGAAGTTGAAGTTGTTGCCACCGATCGAGACCGCGACGAGCTTGACATTGTGGGTGGCCGCGAAGTGCTGCAGCATCAGCGCCTGGCCTTCTTTGCCGCTCGAGTTGTAAAAGTCGAGGCCCGGCTTGAAGGTACTGCCTTCGGTGAACGTCGAGGTCTTCGCGCCCGAGCAGGCGAGGTTAATGCCGTTGACGCCGCTACCGATGTAGACCTCGGCCGACTTGGAGCGGTGGCAGCCAGAGATCGTTTCGCCGGTGCCGCCCGCGTTGTCGTAGTAGGCGCTCGAACCGAGCGCATCGGTTTTAGAGGAGCTGCCGTTGGTGTTGCCCGCCCAGCGGCCGGCCTCACCGGAGATATAGGAGTCACCGACGCTCGCCGTCCAGGGGGCTCCCTGCCCGGGCCCGTCAGCCAGAACCGCGGGCGCAAGCGCGCCGAGGCTGTAGAGCAAGGCGCCGCCCAGCATTGCGACGGCTATGAGCGCAAGCGCCATCCTGCGATCTGCGAAAGAGCGATCCATGAGTTCCCCTCATCTCCCACGCACCGCTCCTCGGCGGCGCTTTGTGGCGACACTAACGCCTGCGCGCCGGGATGGTCAACAGAACTTCAATAGTCGCCATCAGGGTGTCCCGCACCGTCCGTCCTCAAGCTGCAAATCGACGTCTTTCGCGCCTGGTGCGCACCACGGCGCGGCGTCTCTGATTACGAGCCGCCCGACGCTAGGCCCCGGTCCCTGCGGCGCGCGCCGGCACCTCGCCCCAGAGCTGCTCGAGCCGGTAGAACTCGCGCGTCTCGGGCGTAAAGATGTGGACGACGACGTCGAGGTAGTCCATCAGTATCCAGCCCGCCTGTGGGGAGCCCTCGACACGTCGCGGCAGCAGGTCGTGATCGTGCTTGAGCCCCTCGTGGATCCCGTCGTGGATCGCCTTGGCTTGGCGGCCGGTGTTGCCCGAGCAGACAAGAAAGTAGTCGGTGTAGCCGAGCACACCGCGCAGGTCGAGCTCGACGACATCGATCGCCTTCTTGTACGCCGCGTAGCGGGCGATCTCACCGATCAGCTCCTCGCCGTGCATCAGCTCGCCGCCCCGATCGGCGTGCGGTAGAGATCGTGGCTTTCGATGTAGCGCGCGACCTGCGCCCCGACGAGCTCCTCAATCGGCTCGCCCCGCACGACGCGCTCGCGCACCAGCGAAGAGGAGACCTCGATCGGCCCCATCTCCAGGAAGCGCACCCGCTCAGCCGCCGCTCCCGCGGGGGATGCGCCCGCCGCCTCAGCCACCGTGGCGAGCACGGCGGCGTGCGGCGAGCCGCTGCGCGTCGCGACCGCCAGCTCGGCCAGCTCGAGTAGCTGCGCCGGTTCGCGCCAGGAGGGCAGCGTGCAAGCCGTGTCGGCTCCCAGGATGAAGGTCAGGCGTATCTTGGGGTGATTGGCGTGTACAGCTCTCAAGGTATCCACCGTATAGGACGCCCCGCCCCGCTCGATCTCGAGCCCCGACGCTGAGAGCCCTCCTACGTCTGCCACGAGCAACTCGCACATGCGCAAGCGATGCTCGGCGCCGGCAACGGCGGCGCCCTGCTTGTGCGGCTGCATATGGGCAGGCATCAGCATCACGCGCTCCAGCGAGAGCTCCTCACGCGCGCAACGCGCGACCGTGAGATGGCCGCGGTGGGGCGGGTTGAAGGTGCCGCCGAGGATGCCGATCGAGCGAGCCTCGGGCGGCGCTGCGGGATGCTCAGGCGCGGACGTGCCCGTCGCCTTCGATCAGGTACTTGAAGGTGCACAGCTCGCGCAGTCCGATCGGTCCGCGCACGTGCAGCTTCTGTGTGGAGTTGCCGATCTCCGCGCCCATCCCGAACTCGCCGCCGTCGGTAAAGCGCGTCGAGGCGTTGACATAGACGCAGGCCGCATCCACGCCGAGCTGGAATCTCCGCGCCGATGCAGTATCGCGGGTGAGAATCGCCTCGGAGTGCCCGCTCCCGTGCAGCGCGATGTGCTCGATCGCCTCCTCGAGCGAGTCGACGACGCCCACCGCGATAATCGGCGCGAGATACTCGCTGCTCCAGTCCTCATCGCTCGCGGGCTCCAGACGCACCGGCAGCGGCTCCTGTTCCCCGGCCAGCGTCAGCGTGCGCTCATCGGCGCGCACGAGCACGCCGGCCCCGCCGAGCGCGCGCAGGATGCGGGGCATGAACTCCACGGCTGCCGCCTCGTGGATCAGCAGCGTCTCGGCGGCGTTGCAGACGCCGGGGCGCTGTGTCTTTGCGTTGAGCACGATCGCCTCTGCCTGATCGAGGTCCGCCGAGGCATCGACGTAAACGTGGCAGTTGCCGGAGGCCGCGTAGATCACCGGGACCGTCGCGACCGCTTGCAGCGCCTGCTTGAGGCTCTCACCACCGCGCGGGATGATCAAGTCGATGCTTTCGCGCTGGGTCGCGAGCTCTGCGAGCTCCTCGCGCCCGCCGCCCGCGACGAGGCTCACGCAGCCTTCGGGAAGCCCCGCGCCAACCGCGGCCTCGGCCGCGATCTGGGCGAGGACCGCGTTGGAGTTTGCCGCGGTCGAGGAGCCGCGCAGCACGATCGCGTTGCCCGACTTCAGGCACAGCGCGGCCGCATCGATCGTCACGTTGGGACGCGCCTCGTAGACGACCGCGACGACGCCTAGCGGCACTCGCACCTTGCGCACGTCGAGGCCGTTGGGGAGCCGGTATCCGTCGATCACCTCACCGACAGGGTCGGCGAGCGCGGCGATCTGTCGGACCGCGGCGGCGATCGCCGCGACGCGTGCCTCATCCAGACGTAGGCGGTCGAGCAGCGCCGCGCCGATGTCGGCCTCGCGTGCGAGCTGTAGGTCGCGCTCGTTGGCTTGGAGGATCTCCTCCAGACGCGTGAGCAACGCCGCGGCGATTGCCTCGAGCGCGGCATCCTTGAGGTCCGAGTCGAGGAGCGCGAGCGTCGTGGCAGCGCGCTTGGCAGCTCTCGTGATGTCTGCAATCGGGGTCAGGACGGTGGCCATGGGCCTACAGGGTAGAGGGCTCAGTCGAGCACGAGGTAGTCACGGTGCACAGCCTCCTCGGTTGCCCGCGGCAGGATTTCGCGCACGGCCTGGGACTTACGCCCGATCACTTGGCGCAGCTCCTGCGCGGAGTAGTTGCAGATCCCCTTCGCCAGCGTGCGCCCGTAGCCGGAGCCCTCATCCCCGCGCGCTGCGATCTCGACGGCGTCGCCTGCGTCGAAGCTACCGATCACCTCCACCACGCCGACCGGCAGAAGGCTCGCGCTCTCCTCGCGCACGGCACGCGCGGCCCCGGCGTCGATCACGAGCGTGCCGCGCGAGGGCTTGGCGTACTTCAGCCACAGCTTGAAGCTCGAGTAGCGCGCCTCCCGGGCTACGAAGCGCGTGCCCTCGCGCTCGCCGGCGAGCACCGCCGCGAGCGCCTCGGTACGCCGTCCGTTGCAGATCGTCGTCGCGATCCCCGCGGCGGTGGCCATCTCCGCAGCCACAACCTTCGAGCGCATCCCGCCCGAGCCGAGCGGCGAGGTCGTGTGGCCGATCTCGAGCTCCTCGAGAGCGCTGAAGTCGCTCACCTCACCGACGATGTGCGCGTCGGGGTACAGACGCGGATCGGCCGTGTAGAGGCCGTCGATGTCAGTCAGCAGGATCAGCTCGTCCGCGGACACGAGCACCGCGACCTGGGCGGCGAGAAAGTCGTTGTCGCCGAAGGAGATCTCATCGGTGGCCGTGGTGTCGTTCTCGTTGATCACGGGCATCACCCTCCACTCCAAAAGCGTGCTGAGCGTCAGGCGCGCGTTGAGGTAGTGGGTGCGCGCGCTCATGTCAAAGAACGTCAGCAGCACCTGCGCGCTCGTCACCTCCCGTTCGCGCAACAGCTCGTCATAGACGCGGTAGAGCTTGCCCTGCCCGACGGCGCTCGCGGCCTGTAGCGCGCCGACGCTCGTCGGGCGCTGTGGCAGGCGCATCTCGCGCATCCCGCGCGCGATCGCTCCGCTCGTGACGACGATCACTTCGCGGCCTTCGCCGTGTGCACCCGCGAGCAGGTCGCAGACACCGGCGAGCACGTCCATGCGCGGCACGCCGTCGCTGTCGGCGACGACGCTCGAGCCCAGCTTGACGACCACACGCTTCATGCTTGGAGCTTATTTGGCGGGCCTAGCCTTCCGTGCTGGGGTCGAGCTCGAAGGTCACACCCGCGATCTCGATCTCATCGCCCGGTTCAAAGCCCTCCGCCTCCAATGCACGCAACACGCCGATGCGTCGTAGACGCCCCTCCAGATATGCCATCGCGTCGTCGTTCTCGACGTCGTAGCGCTGTAGCAGTCGTTCGATCCCGGCACCGCGCACGGCGAAGGCACCGCTGCCGAGGCGCTCGACCTGAAAGCCCGAGCCTGCACTGGGGCGAAAGACCATGTACTCCGCGAGCTCATCCGCCTCGACATGCTGGATATCTCGTGCACCAGCGGGCTCCTGGCGGCCTGTGAGATCGAGCGGCGCGACGCGCCTGAGCAGCTCACCGGCAAGCTCCTCGATCCCGCTGCGTGTCGCGCTTGAGGTACCGAGCACGGGCACCTCCGGCCCCAGGCGCTGCTGCCACTCGGCGATGGCCGCTTGGGCGCGCTCCGCGGTCACGAGGTCGGTCTTCGAGAGCACCAGCACGCGCGGCAGTTGTGCCAGGCGCTGGTCGTGCGCGGCGAGCTCGCGCTCGATCGTGGCGTGGTTGACGAGCGCGTCGGCATCGCCCTCGCCGCTGATCTCGGGCGCGATGTCGAGGACGTGCACGAGCAGGCGCGTGCGCTCGACGTGAGCGAGGAAGTCGTGCCCGAGACCGGCGCCTTCGCTGGCGCCTTCGATCAGGCCGGGGATGTCCGCGACGATCAGCTGGCGCTCAGAGCCCTCGAGCACGCCGAGGATCGGCGAGAGCGTCGTGAAAGGGTAGGCGGCGACCTTCGGCGCGGCACGCGTCAGGCGTGAGAGTAGCGAGGACTTGCCGGCGTTTGGCAGGCCCACGAGCCCAACGTCCGCGAGCAGCTTCAAGCGGAGCTCCAGCCAGCCTTCCTCTCCAGGCAGCCCCCGCTCAGCAAAGCGCGGCGCCTGGCGCGTTGCGTTGGCAAAGCGCTTGTTGCCCTTGCCGCCGCTGCCGCCGCGCGCGAGGCTCGCTTGCTGGCCTGTCGCCAAAAGCTCCCAGCGTCGTCCCGCGAGATCGCCCCCTTCGCCTTCGGGCGCGCTGATCTGGGTTCCGGGCGGTACGCGGATGCTGAGCGTCGGCCCATCGGCGCCGTGGCGCAACGAGCCTTCGCCGTGGCCGCCACGCCCGGCGCGGTGGTGGGTCTTGCGCCGGAACGCCTGCAGGTCGCGCAGCGAGTCGTCGCACACCACCACCACCTCTCCCCCGCGCCCGCCGTCACCACCGTCAGGGCCGCCGCGGGGCACGTGAGCTTCGCGGCGGAAGCTCGCGCAGCCGTCACCGCCGGCGCCGGCCTGGACATGAATACGTGCGCGATCGTGGAGCATCCAGAGCAATCGTGACAGTCGCCGCGCCGGCGGGCCGTGCGCGATCGGATATCTCTAGACGGATCGGTCCGATCCAGCTTGAGCAAAGGAGCCTTTCCCCATGAGCAACGAGACGCCACCCTCCGCCGAGCGGGTGTTCCTGATCACCGGCGCCTCCTCCGGGATCGGCGCGGCGACCGCGCGCCGCGCTCACGCCGACGGCTGGCGAGTGGTGCTCGCAGCGCGCTCGCTGGACGCGCTGCAGGAGCTCGCCGAGGAGCTCGGCGGCGAGCAGCGCGCGCTCGCGGTGCGCTGCGACGTGGCCGAGTGGGAGGACCAGCAGCGCATGGTCGAGCGCGCCCTCGACGCCTTTGGCCGTATCGACGTGGCCTTCGCGAACGCCGGCTTCGGCGGCCCGCGCGGCTTCCTCAAGGACACGCCTGAGCACTGGCGCGAGATGGTGCTGACGAACGTCTACGGCGCCGCGCTGACGCTGCGCGCCACGATCCCCGCGCTCACCGAGTCGCGCGGGCATCTGATGCTGACCTCGAGCGTCGCCGGTCGGCGTGTGCTGCCGGGCTCGATGTACTCGTGCACCAAGCACGCCGTCACCGCGATGGGCGAGGCGGCGCGCCAAGACCTACACGGCACGCGGTGTCCGCGTCACGCTTGATCGAGCCGGGGATGGTCGACACCCCGTTCTTCGACGACCGGCCCACCGACGCGCTACAAGACGATGACATCGCCCGCGCGGTGCTCTACGCCGCCTCACAACCGCCGCACGTCAACGTCAACGAGATCCTCGTGCGTCCGACCGCCCAGCAGGGCTAACCCCGGGCTGGGCCCCGCCGCGCTCAGGCGTGCGCGAGCTTGTGCGCGCAGTAGAAGCCCGCCACGGCGGTGCCCCCGGCAATCGCCACCGTCGCGATCACACCTGCTCGCGGCAGGTGCTCGCGCGCCACGATCGTAGCGATCGTGTCGACTGTGTCGGCCGCGGCACACGCGGCCAGCATGCGCGGTCCGAGCACGGCGTCGCCGAGCGTCTGCAGCGTCGCAAAACCGAGCGCAATGTCGCGGGCAGCCAACCCTCGACCGAGGTCCTGTACGGCCGGAGAGGAGGCGTTCTCCTTGCCCAGCCAGTGACCGACGACCCGCTCGGGAGCGATCAGCACAGCGCTACCCAACGCGATGCGACCGACGGCACTCAACCACATCGCTCGCCGCGGACTCACGAGCGCCGTCCTCGCCAGGCTCTCCGGCTAGGCCGACTCGTCAGCGGGCAGCACGCTGACGATGCGCCCGCGCCGGCCGTTGGAGAACTGCACAGTGCCGACCGCGCGCGCGTAGAGCGTGTCGTCTTTGCCGATGCCGACGCCGGCGCCCGGCTTGAAGCGGGTGCCGCGCTGGCGCACGATGATCTCGCCGCCCGTCACAGTCTCGCCAGCGAAGGTCTTGACGCCTAGACGCTGAGCGTTGGAGTCGCGTCCGTTGCGAGAGGAGCCGAGCCCCTTCTTATGAGCCATCTGAAGCTTTCTCCTTGTCCGCCGCTTTTGCCGCTTTGGCTTTCGCGCTGATCTCCACGACCTCGATCTGCGTCAGGTCCTGGCGGTGTCCCGTCCGGCGCTTGTAGCCACGCTTGGGCTTGAACTTGAACACGCGCAGCTTCTCGCCGCGCACGTGCGCCACCACCTTGGCGGTGACCTTCACGTCTTTGAGCCCCGCCTTGTCGAAGACGGCGTCCTCGGAGCGGTAGAGGATCGGCTCGAGGGCAATGTCGGCACCCTCGGCCACGGCCAGGCGCTCGACGAGCAGCCTCTGGCCGCGCTCGACGCGGTACTGCTTGCCGCCTGTCTTCACGATCGCGTACATGTCTGTCTCGGTCTCGATTCTCTGACTTGGAAAGCTTCTGCGGCCGCGGCCGCCACCGTCACTCGGGCGTGGCCTTGGCCTTGGCAGCCGAACGGCGCCGTCCGCCCCTGCGGCCACGACGCCGAGGCTTGGATTGTAGGCCATCCTCGGCGCCGTCGCCCGGCTCCGGCGAGGACTCCGACAAGGCTTCCTTGGCGAGCTCCTCCTCGGGCTCCGCATCGAGGCCGGCAGGCGGCTCGCTGAGGCCTGCTTCCTGGCGCGCCTCGGCGTCGTCGCTGTCCGCCGCAGCGGGGCGCCGCCGCGACCGCGGCTCTGCTTTGGGCGCATTGCTCGCGGCTGAGGGCGAACGTCGTTTTGTGCGCGGGCTCGGCGCTTTGCTCGGCGTGCGCGCGGGCGCCGCCACGACCTCGCCGGCCTCGTCAAGCAGCAGCGCGCTGGCCGCCGTGCGCCCGACCTGATCGATACGCACCATGCGCTTTTCGCCGACGCACGAGGCAGCGCCCGCGATCGAGATGATGTAGCCGTCGATTTTCGCGACCGCGTCATCGACGTCGTACATGTGCGGCTCGACGATCTCGACGAGCACCTCATCGCCCTGACGGAAGGGCAAGGCGCGCTCCTCGACCTCGGCGCGCGTGCCGACGAAGGTGATCGCGAAGTGGTCGAGCGCGAGCCCTTCAGAGCCCTCAAACAAAAACGACTTGCCCGTCTGCGCCTCGAGCGCATGCAGCACGCGCGAGCCGTGCCCGGTGAACTGCGTGCTGACACGCGGGTTGGCCTGCACGAGGAAGGCGTCAGCGTCGGGCTGCTCGGCGGCGAGGTCACGGAGCTTTCGCTCGAACTCGATCGCAATCGTCTCCTCCGAGCGGATCACGCCCTCGCCCTCGCAAGTCGGGCAGGGACGGCTCATAATCTCGCGCACGCCCTCGGTTACGTTCTGACGCGTCATCTCCACTAGTCCAAGCTTTGAGATCTCGGCCGTGAAGGTCTTCGTGCGATCCTCGTCGAGCGTCTTGCGCAGCACCTTCATCACCGCATCGCGGTTGCGTGCGCGCGCCATGTCGATGAAATCGATCACGATGATCCCGCCGATGTCGCGCAGGCGCAGCTGGTTGACGACCTCCTCGGCGGCCTCAAGGTTGGTCTTGGTGATTGTGTCCTCCAGGCCCGCGCCCTTGCCGCGGCCGATGAAGCTGCCGGAGTTGACGTCGATCACGGTCAGCGCCTCGGCGTAGTCGATGATCAAATAGCCGCCGCTGGGAAGATCTACGCGGCGCGAGAGCACTCCCTCGATCGCCTTGTCGACGCCGTAGGACTCATACAGCGGCTCCTCCTGCTGCCAGAGCTCGACGCGCTCGACGAGCTCGGGGGCGGTGCGCGTAAAGAACGAGACGAGGCGGTGGTACTGCTGCTCGTCATCGACGATCGCGCGCTCGAAGTGCTCGGAGAAGATGTCACGCACGACGCGCACCGAAAGGTCGGCCTCCTGGAAGACGAGATCCGGGGCGGCGGTGTCCTCGACGCGCTTGACGAGCACCTCGTGCAGCTTGTGCAGATACTTCAGCTCGCGTTCGAAGTCCTCGCGCTTGGCGCCGTGCGCCGCCGTGCGCACGATCACCCCGCCGCCGTCGAGCGCGAGGTTCGCGGTCTGGCGGCGCAGGCGCTCGCGCTCACGGTCCTCGAGACGGCGCGAGACGCCGATGCCCTCGCCGCTGGGGGCGTAGACCATGTATCGGCCCGCGATCGTCACCTCCATCGAGAGGCGTGCGCCCTTCGTCTTCAGCGGGTCCTTGACGACCTGCACGACGATCTCCTGCCCCGGTTTGAGCAGGTCGGAGATCTTGCGTCCGCCCCCTCCTCCGCGCCCACGCTTGGGCGTCTCCACGCCCGGAAGCACGATCTCGTCAACGTGTAGGAAGCCGTTCTTCTCCAGGCCGATGTCGACAAAGGCCGCCTCGAGACCGGGCAGGACGTTGTCCACCTTGCCCTTGTAGATGTTGCCGACGATCGAGCGACCGCCGCGACGCTCGATGTAGAGCTCAGCGACGCGGTAGCCGGCCTCCGGGGCGCCGCTTGCGCGTTTGCGCGAGCGGCTGGAGGATGAGCGTGAGGCGGCGGGCGTTCCGCTCGCCTCCAGAAGCGCCACGCGCGTCTCCGCGCGGTCGACGCTGACAAGCACTTGCTTTTTCAATTTGATCCAGTCTTTCGATGTGGGGATCGGCCGAGCTGCCGTGCGCGTGTGTGCGTGCACACACGCGCGACGGGTGCCGTGCGGCTTGGCAGCAGTCCATCGTGCGCCACTGCTGGGCGCGGCGCCCCTGAGGGCTGATGGTCTGGTGGGGGTACTCGGCGAACATTTTTGTCTAGAAGCGCAATACGCGGCCCTTCAGCGAGGCTGATGCGCGCGCTTGCACGTAGATCGATTGCAGCAGGCCAACGGCCAACAGGGTGGTGATAACCGACGAGCCACCGTAGCTCATGAGCGGAAGCGTGACGCCGGTGATGGGCATGATCCCAATTGTCATCCCTACGTTGACGAAAACCTGGAACATGAGCATAGCCGCTACACCGGCCGCGATCAGCGAGCCGAACAGGTCCTTGGCCATCACCAGCACGCGCAGCGCGCGCCAGATCAACAGCGCGTAGAGCGCGAGCACGAGACCCGCGCCCACGAACCCGTACTCCTCGCCGACCGCCGCGAAGATGAAGTCGGTGTGGCTCTCGGGCACGAAGCCGTTGGGGACCTGGCCGCCTTTGTCGCCGCGACCGGTCTTCTGACCGGAGCCGATCGCGATCTTCGACTCCTGCTGCTGGTAGCCCTGCTTCTGCGAGTTCGATGTCGGATGCAGGAAGGCCGTGAGGCGTTCCACCTGGTAGGGCTTGAGCACGTGCACGCCCGCCGCGGGCGCCGCGACGAGCACGAAGGCCGCCGATACGACGACTAGCGCGGCGAGCGCGGCCAGATGCCGCCAGGACGCACCCGCGACGAACAGGAGCAGGTAGGCGATCACCATGTAGACCATGCCCGAGCCGAGATCTGGCTGGGCGATCACGAACATCGCCGGCACGAGCGCCGCAATCATCACGCGCACCGTCGTGTCGCGCTCGCGGAGACGACGCGAGCGCTCGACCACGAAGGCTGCGAGCGCGACGATCAAGAGCACCTTGCCGAGCTCGGAGGCCTGAAAGGAGAACAGCGGAAAGTTGATCGCGCGCGTCGAGCCGCGCGCCGCATGGCCGAGGCCGAGGACCGCGAGGATGCTGAAGATCAGCGCCGCGTAGATCGCGTTTTTCGCGCGCCGCAGCCGCCCGTAGTCGAGCTGTGCGAGCACGAGCATGAAGAGGAAGCCGACGCCGAGGTAGATCGCTTGACGGTCGACGTAGTAGTGGGGATGTCCCGCGACCAGGTTCTTGGTGGCCGCGCCGAGCGTCACGATCGAGCAGATCGCAAGCCCGATCACCGCGAGCGTGAGCAGCGGGTCGAACGGCAGGCGCATGCTCTGCGGCTGGGAGACGGGCGCCTCGTCGGGTAGCGCGATCGGGCTGAGCGGGCTCAAAACGTCTTCGAGCTCCCAGCCACGAACTTCAGCGGCTTGCCGAACCACTGCGAGGCCATCAGGCGCGCGATCGGAGCCGCCGTTTCAGCGCCGAAGCCGCCCTCCTCGACCGTCACCGCGATCACGATCGGGCGCTTCGGGTCGGCGATGTAGGCCATGTACCAGGACTGGTCTTCCTTGCCATAGCGTTCCGCGGTGCCGGTCTTGCCGTAGACGGGGTGCTGGGCCTGATCCCAGCCGGACCAGACGTCGGCCGAGGTGCCACCCGGCTGGCTGGCGGCGTCGTGGATGCCTTCCATCACGAGGCTGAGATCGGAGTAGTTGAGGTGCACATGGCGCTTCGGCGGAAAGCTGAGGCTCTGCACGAGCCCGCCCTTGGCTTCGTCGATCTCGCGACCGAGGTGCGGCGTGACGACGGTGCCCTCACCGCCGCTGCGAAAGGCGTTGGCGAGCGTCGAGTAGGCGACCGCCATCTGCATCGGGTCAGTCAGCAGATCTCCCTGCCCGACCGCGAGGTGCATGTTGTCGCCGACGCTCCATTCGCGCGCTTCGCTGACGATCCCGCAGCTCGCGACGTGCCGGCGCTTGCGACAGCGCAGCTCTTCGGCGTTCTCTTCTTCTCGCCACTTCGCGTCGGGGATCACGCCTTTGAGCTCGCTGGGCAGGTCGATGCCGGTCTGGCTGCCGAGCCCCAGCTTGCGCGCCATCGCCTGAATCACCGCGCCGTGCGCGTTCGCGCGCTCGCCGGCTTCGAAGAAGTAGGTGTCGGAGGAGACCTTCAACGCCTGTACGAGGCCGACGGCGCCAAAGTCGGCCTTGCCGGCGTTACAGAACTGCTCGGTGCTCACGGCGATGCACTGACCCGCGCCGAGGCCTTCGCCCGGCGAGATGATGCCCGCTTCGAGCGTTGCCATCGCAGTGATCGGCTTGAAGGTGGAGCCCGTCGGGTAGGCGCCGTTGACCGCACGGTCGGTGAGTGGCCCGCTGCTCGAGCTGGACCCGACGAGTTCCTTGTATTCGCCCGGCGTCAGGGGTTTGGCGAAGCGGTTGGGGTTGAAGGTCGGATAAGAGCCGATCGCGAGCACTTCCCCGTTCGAGGGGTCAATCGCGGTGAACGCGCCCGCGACGGCCGGTTTGCCGCTCGCACGAGCATTTTCGATCCCCTTCAGGAGTGCCTTTTCGCTCTCTCTCTGAAGTCCCAGATCGAGCGTAAGCTTGAGGCTATGCCCGGCGATCGGTGGCGTCGGTGTCAGGGCGCTGGGCACGGGCGCACCGGAGGCGTTGACCTCGATGCGCTGCACCCCGGGACGACCGCGAAGGTAGCGGTCGTAGTAGTACTCGAGCCCTTCCTGTCCGACGATCGTGCCCTGTTTCACACCACGAAAGGCAGCCATCTTGAGCTCTTCGGGGGAGACTTGGTCGACGTGGCCGAGCACCTGTGCGGCCATCTCACCGAGCGGATAGGCGCGGATCGAGACGGGCTGCTGGACGATGCCGGGGAATTCGTTCTGACGCTCGGCGAGCACCGTCAGCGCGCCCGCCCCGGCGTCGGTCTTGACGGTCACGTTGGCGTAGGGCGTCGCGGTCATCCCCTGCACGACACGTTCGTCGATCGTGCGCGGGCTAACCTCGATCACTCTGGCCAGACGCGCGAACAGGCGTCGCGTCGAGCGTGCCGACGCTGGCAGCGGCGGGATCGCAATCTTCGGCGGATGCGCGGCCGCGCGCAACATGTGCAGCTCGCGGGACTGCGCCGCGGTCGCGTGGTGGGCGCCCGCGGGGAGCGTGGCCTCGTAGCGCTGCAGCCGTTCGAGCGCCTCGTGGTAGACGACTTCAGCGGGCGCGACGCGCTTCTCATAGGCCGCGACCTGCGTCGTGACGGCACGCGGCAGCAGTCGCGGCACGAGCTGGACGGCATTGGTCGTGCGACTCGTGACCATCGCGCTGCCTTCCCGATCGAGGATCTGACCACGCGGTGCTTGAATCGGCAGGTCGCGCACGCGGTTCACGTCAGCCTTGTGGACGTACTGTTCGCCTGAGAGGACCTGCAGGTACCAGAGCCGGAAGAAGATCACGCCGAACATCACCATCGCGACGCCACCGATGATCGCCACCCGCAGCGCCAGCTGCGGGGAGACGGGGATGCGAGGATCGACCGGACCCCGACCGCGCTCGATCGCGCTCATATACCGACCAAGCCTTCACGGGCACGCAGGGCAAGCTGGTCAAGGACGCAGGGAGCGTGGCGTGCTGGCCGAAACGGGGATGCGAGCGGAGCGAGTGTCACCCGGCTTCGGTACGCGAGCGACCGAGGACGCCGATCCAGCGCCGCCATGCGTGCCCGTGCGCTCATGCTCGCGAGAGCGGGCTCAGACCGCCGGTCGTGTAAGCGCGGCGGCGCCTGCGGCGGCGCGGATCCTCCGGCAGCGCGCCCTCCAGGGCGCGGCGCACGATTGCCCACATCGGCATCGCGACGATCGTGTTCACGACCACGCCGAGCACGATTTGGCGCAGCAACTCGAAGCTGACCGGCGCGTCGACGCCGAGCATAAACTCCATCAGCGAGTAGCCGACGAGCGAGACCGCGGAGGCGCTGGCGCCGACGAGCAACGGGGTCAGCGCCGCCTGTGGGTCGCGCAGCTCGCGCAGACGACCGCTCCAATAGCCGATAAGCGTGAACACGAGCGAGGTGAGCCCAAGCGTCTGCAGCAACGTCAAATCGACGAGCAACCCGACCGCAAAGCCACCGGCAGCGCCGAGCGTGGAGCCGCACAGCAGGCCGATGAAGGCGACGAGTAGCGGTGAGAGATCGGCGTTGACGCCGAACACCGGCACCTCGGAGACGACACCGATCTGAAAGAAGACCACGACGATCGAGAGCGCCGCGATACGCAACAGCAGCGCTGCTGAGGGCGTGCCGCTCATCCGCCCGCTCCGGTCGAGGCGAGCTGTTCGGCGGCGGTCGAGCTGGTGCTCGTCTGTCCGCTGGGTAGCGTCGATGCGAGCGCGCCGAGGTTCGAGGCGCGCGTGCCGGCACCGGAGGTCAGTACCTGCACGATGTCGAGATTGTGCAGGTTCGCCGCGGGGCGCACGTTGACCGACGTGTAGGCGCTTTCTTCGTTCACGGAGGTCACCTGCCCGATCACGATCCCCGGTGGGTAGAGCGAGTCATCGCCGCTGGCGACGGTGCCCGAAGTGACGACCTGTTCGCCGACGTTGACCTTCGTGTTCGCGGGCAGGTACTGCAGCAGCAGGTCGTTGGGGTCGCCGACCTTCGGCTGGACGATGCCCGTCGCGCTGCTCGCGCCGATCCGCGCGGAGACGCCGATCACACTGTCGGTGATGAGGTCCACCTGGGCGCCATCGGAGGCGACCTGCACGACCTTGCCGACGAGGCCTTCGCCGTTGATGACCGGATCGTTGACGCGCACGCCTGCGGAGGAGCCCTTATCGACGTTGACCGTGGCGTACCAGATATTAGGAGTTTTCCCGATTACCGTTGTCGTGATCGGGCGATAGTTGTTGATGCTCAGCTGATCCAGATGGTAGATCGAGATCAGCTCTTTGTAGGAGCGTTTTTCGGCCTGATCGGCGACGAGTTCGCGGCGCAGCGTATCCACCTGCTTGCGCAGCGCGTCGCGCTGACTTTTGGCGTGCAACGTGTCGCCGAACCAGCCGAACAGGTCGCGAACGGGCTTCAGCGCCTTGTTAGCGCCATCCTGGATCGGCGAGACGACCGTCAAAAAGACGCGCTGGACGCCGTGCAGGCGTCCGCTGGGGGCCTCGCCGAAGTAGGCCGTCAGCAGCAGCAGGGAGAGCACGACGAGCAGCACGAGCACTGCTCGTCGGCGCCGGACCGTCTTGTCATACACCGATGATTACCTTCCGAAGCGTTCACGGGACAGACTACCCGCGGACCGGGCGGCGGTGACGCAGAGCCGAGCGCCTGGCTCGCGGTCCTCACCGCCGGCGGCGGTTGCGCGAGGTGCGATTTGAACGATGGATCGCCTCGAACTCCTCGAGCGAGCGGCCCGAGCCAACCGCGACGCACGTCAGGGGCGACTCCGCCAGGTGCGCCGGCATCTGCGTCTCCTCGCGCAGGCGCACGTCGAGGCCTTGCAGCAACGAGCCGCCGCCGGCGAGCATGATGCCGCGATCCATGATGTCGGATGCCAGCTCCGGCGGCGTGCGATCGAGGGTCTCCTTGACGGCTTCGATGATCTGGTTGAGCGGTTCCTCGAGCGCCTGGCGGATCTCCTCGCTCGTGAGCACCACCGTCTTGGGCAGCCCGGCGACCATGTCGCGCCCGCGGATCTCGGCTTGCAGCTCCTCGCTCATCGGGCAGGCCGAGCCGATCTCGAGCTTCAGCTCCTCAGCTGTCTGCTGGCCGATCAGCAGCTTGTACTCTTTCTTGGCGTAGTTGATGATCGCCTCGTCCATCTCATCGCCGCCTACGCGGATCGACTGCGAGACGACGATCCCGCCGAGCGAGATCACGGCGACCTCCGAGGTGCCGCCGCCGATGTCCACGACCATCGAGCCCGTCGGCTCGCCGACGGGCAGGCCGGCGCCGATCGCCGCCGCCATCGGCTCCTCGATCAGGTAGGCGGTGCGGGCTCCCGCCGAAAGGCAGGCCTCCTCGACCGCGCGCTTCTCGACTCCTGTGACGCCAGAGGGAACGCAGACGACCACGCGGGGATGCGCCCAGCGGTTCTGGTGGACCTTCTGGATGAAATGCCTGAGCATCTGCTCGGTGACGTCGAAATCGGCGATCACGCCATCCTTCAGCGGCCGAATCGCCTGGATCGTGCCCGGCGTGCGCCCGAGCATGCGCTTGGCCTCGATCCCGACCGCGTGGACTTCGCCGGTGCGCGAGTCGATCGCCACAACGCTCGGCTCGGACAGTACGATCCCGCGACCGCGCACGTAGACGAGCGTGTTGGCGGTACCGAGGTCGACCGCCATATCGCGACCGCCGAATCCCGTCAGATAGCTGAAGATGCCCATATAGGTGAGAGAGGCCGCCCCTGGATCTGCTCTGGCGCAGCCGCATCGCGGCGCGTTCGGCGGCCAGTGCTCGTGGGGGCCAACCCACAGCGGAGTTTAGCGGACGTTTGCTCACGCCTGACAAGCCTGCCAGCGGATTTGCAGGGAAATCGACCCGTGGGCGGCCGCGAGCCGGTCCGCCCACTCCGCAGGCTCAGCCCTCCTGCGCGTCGCGCAGCTCGGGGTAGAGCTCCACCAGCACGGCCAGTGGCAGCCCCACGACGTTCTCCACTTCGCCGTCGAGGCCCACGGCGAGCGCCGCGCCCGCGCCCTGAATCGCATAGCCACCCGAGCGCCCGCGCCACTCCTCGGTTGCCACATAGCGCGCGAGCATGCTCTCGTCGAGCTCCCTGAAGGTGACGCGCGTCCGCGCAACCGCCGTGCGCTGCTCAGCGGGCAGCAGCAGCGCGAGCCCGCTGATCACCTCGTGGGTGCGTCCGCCTAGCGCCGTGAGCGTCCTCCGCGCAGCCTCCTCATCCGCGGGCTTGCCGTAGATCACGCCGTCGAGCACGACGATCGTGTCGCAGCCCAGCACCGCCTCCTGGGCGCCCGGGCGACGCGACGCGCGAGCCTTGCGCAGTGCGTTCTCCAGGGCTACCTCCGCTGGCTCGCCCTGCTCGAGCTCGCTCGCATTCGAGGGGCGTACGGTGAAGGGCACGCCGAGACGCTCGAGCAGAGCGCGCCTTTGCGGCGAGCTTGAGGCAAGGACAAGCGGGGCGCGCGCGACGTGCCCCTACAGATCTCCGAAGAACAGCGCTGCCTCGCGCGTGCCCGACTCGGGCGAGTCCGAGCCGTGCACCATGTTCGCGCCCATCTCGATCGCGAAATCGCCGCGGATGGAGCCGGTGGCGGCCTCGAGCGGGTTGGTCGCGCCAATCACCTGGCGCGCGGCCTTGATCGCCTCCACACCCTCGAGAACCATCGCGACGATCGGCCCGGAGGTGATGAAGTCGACGAGCTCGCCGAAGAAGGGCCGCTCGGCGTGCTCGGCGTAGTGCTGTTCGGCCAGCTCGCGCGTAACGGTCATGTGCCGCAGCGCGACGATCTTCAGGCCCTTGCGCTCGAAGCGCGCGATGATCTCACCGCTGAGGCCGCGGGCGAAGGCGTCGGGCTTTACGAGGATCAGCGTTCGTTGCATGGATTCCTTTTGATCGGGGGAACGGGAGCGCGCTCAGGTGCTAGAGCGCGGACGCTGTGCGCGCGCAGTTGCGCGCGGGCGCGCGGGCGCCTCGCTGGCCGCGACCGGCTTGGCCTCGGTCTCCGCGGCGTCAGCCGCGAGCGGCCCATCGAGCTCGGCGAGCTCACTCTCGACCGGCGCTGCCGGTCTGCGCCGGCGCGTGCGTGGTGCGACGGAGGGCACGTCGGCCTCACAGTAGGGGCAGATGGTCCATGCCTGGTCCAGTGGCCGAGAGCAGCTCGCGCAGCGCTCCTTGAGCTTGCGCAGGCAGCTCGGACAGCGAACGAAATCCTTCTCGACGCGGTAGTCGCAATGCGGGCACAGCACCTGGTCGAGCTGATGCAGGCGTGCCTCGGCGGCCTGGATCTCGAGCTCGCGCTCGCGCACGTCCTCGAGATACTCGGGCGGGCGCAGGATCATGTAGACGATCGTGCCGACAAAGGGAAACACTGAGGCAGCGGTGGCGCAAGCGATCAGGATCGGATCTTGGATGCGTCGGCGCGCGTCGGCGTAGGTCCAGTAGATCAGAGCCAGGTAGAAGACCGCCACGAATAGGATCAGGAGGTCGACGGCCAGGTTCAGGCCACTGCTTTCGATCCCGAAGTATGCGAACGGCGGCATAGGCCGGCTGAGTTTAGAGAAACAGGCGGCCGAAACCGTAGCCAGCGGCGAAAAAGACGAGGATCACGAGCGCCACGATCAGCGCGACAGCGCCGATCATCGTGAGCACCGACGGCCCGTCCTCGTTCATCGGGACGAGCTCTCGAGCGCCTGTGCAGCGCGCGCCAGCCTGGGTTCGGTGTCGGCCAGCAGCGCGCCGACGAGATAGACAGATCCGGTTGCGAGCACCGAACCGTGGTGCACGCGCGCCCACGCCTGCGCCTGCGCGAGTGCCCGCCCCGGCGAGGGTTCGCACGCGGCCGCATCGAAGCCGAGTTGGCGCGCAAGGGACTCGAGCGCGGCAGGCGAGAGCGCACGCGAGCTGGGCGGGGCGGTGAACCAAGCACGCTCGCACAGGGGCAGCAGCGTCGCGAGCATGCTCGCGGCATCCTTGTCCTCGAGCACGCCAAGGACGAGCGCGACAGGCCCCGCGCTGTCGCGCTCAGCCAGCGCCTCGGCGAGAGCACTCACTGCCGCGGGATTGTGTGCCCCGTCGAGCAGCGTCGGCGGATCGTCTGCGATCAGCTGAAGCCTCCCGGGAACCGCGGTGCTGGCAGCCGCCGCGGCGATCGCCGACGCATCGACGGCGATGCCCGCCTGCTGGAGATAGGCCTCAGCGACGGTGCGCGCAAGCGCGAAGTTGCGCCGCTGAAAAGGTCCTTGCGCGCGCAGCTCGACATCTGCCTCCAATGCCCGCACCTCCACCACACGGGCGCCGCGCTCCGCCACCACCCGCTCGGCCACCGCGCGCACCTCGGCCGCTGGATCGAGACCGAGCACGAGCGTGCCGCCGACGGGCAGCGCTGCGAGCTTCTCCTCGGCGATGTCGGTGATCGTCGGGCCCAGCCAGCGGGTGTGCTCGAGCCCGACGTTCGTCAGCGCAGTAACGCTTGCAGCGATCACGCTCGTCGCGTCGTAGCGCCCACCAAGGCCCGCCTCGACCACCGCCACCTCGACCTCCTGCTCGGCCATCTGCCACAGGGCAGCGGCCGTGAGCAGTTCGAACTGGGTGACGTGATCGTCCTCTGCCAGCGTGCGGTTGACGCGCTCGGCCGCGGCGCTCGCGCGCGCGATCCCCTCGGCGAAGGAATCCGCGCCGAGCTCGCTGCCGTCAACGAGCACGCGCTCGCGGTAGGAGATCAGGTGCGGCGAGAGGTAGGCGCCGGCGCGCAGGCCGTGCGCCTGCAGGATCGCGGCACTCATGCGCGTGGTCGAGGACTTGCCGTTGGTGCCCAGCACCTGGATGCTCTGGAAGCTCCGCTCGGGGGAGCCAAGCGCCGTCATCATGCGTCGCATCCGATCGAGACCGAAGCGCATGCCGAACAGCTCGAGCGAGTGCAGCTGACGCTCGGCCTGCGCCTCACTCCAGCGCGCGGGGTGTTGGCTAGGCGTCGGGATGCTTGCGCAGGTAGTCGATGAAAACGGGCCGCAGCGCCTCGCCGAGCTTCCCGTCGCCGCTGTGCAGCGCATCGGAGATCAGTCCTTTGGAGGACTGGATGTCGTACTCGGCCTCGCCCTCGTCGCCGCTGAGAGTCTCGGCCGCCGGGATCATCTGCAGCAGCGACCAGAAGAACTTGACATCGACGTGCTTCTCGGCGCGGTGAATCGCGCGATCGTGGAGCTCCTGCGTTGGAAGCTCGTCGAGACTGTCGATGGTCTCCTCGCTCATACTTTTCGCACGCAGAGGCTCACGGCCGACGGCGGCGCACCTTACGCCCCGAGCGTCCGCCACGCACGAGCGCCAACAGTTCGCCGCCGATCCCCTTCAGGTCGAGCTTGCCTGCCAGCTTGCGTAGCTCGCCGCGCTCCTTCGCAGCTGAGATTGCCGAGCCGGCCCCGCGAGTCACGCGTGAGCTGTGTCAGACGGTCTCGGTCCTTCTCCGAGAGCGCTTTCCAGCGCCGGCCGACCGAGACCACGAGCTGCAGCGCGGCTGCCCACGGCAGCGCCTTGACGCGATCGCTACGGGACTTCTTGGAGATCCTGGGCTTGGGCATGCCCGCGATGGTAGCGGGGAGCGCCCGGGGGCGAGGTGCCGCGCGCCTGCGCGAATGCTCAGGCGGACTCCTCGTGCAGGGCGTCCTCGCCCTCTTCCGGAGCGGCTTCGGTCACCAGCGTCGGGGTGAGGCCCTTCTCGACGGTCTCCTTGGTCACCACGCACTTCTTTACGTCGCGACGCGAGGGCAGCTCGAACTGAACCTCGAGCAGGATCTCCTCGATGATCGAGCGCAGCCCGCGCGCGCCGGTTTCGCGCTCCAAGCCCTTCTCGGCGATGGCTGTGAGCGCGTCCTCGGAGAAGACCAGCTCGATGCCGTCGAAGGCGAAGAAGCGCTGGAACTGCTTGGCGAGCGCGTTGCGCGGCTCGACCAGGATCGAGACGAGGTCCTCGCGCGTCAGCTGGTGCACCGCGGAGACCACCGGCAGGCGGCCGATGAACTCGGGGATCAGGCCGTACTCGATCAGGTCCTCGGGCAGGCAGTGCTCGAAGACTTCGCCGGTGTCACGCTCGGCCTTGGCCTCGATCGCAGCGGCGAAGCCGACGCCTTTGTGCCCGATGCGCCGCTCGATCACCTTGTCGAGGTTCGCGAAGGCGCCACCGCAGATGAACAGCACGTTGGTCGTGTCGATCGTCAGGAACTCCTGGTGGGGATGCTTGCGCCCGCCCTGCGGCGGCACCGATGCCTGCGTGCCCTCGAGGATCTTCAACAGCGCCTGCTGAACACCCTCGCCGGAGACGTCGCGCGTGATCGACGGGTTGTCGGCCTTGCGCGCGATCTTGTCGACCTCGTCGATGTAGATGATCCCCGTTTCCGCCTTCTTGACGTCGTAGTCGGCCGCCTGGATCAGCTTCAGGAGGATGTTCTCGACGTCCTCGCCGACGTAGCCCGCCTCCGTCAGCGCGGTCGCATCGGCGATCGCGAACGGCACATTGAGCGTGCGCGCGAGCGTCTGCGCGAGCAGCGTCTTGCCGCAGCCGGTGGGGCCGAGCAGCAGGATGTTGGACTTCTGCAGCTCGATGTCCGAGTCGCCCGGACATCATCATCTGCACGCGCTTGTAGTGGTTGTAGACCGCGACCGAGAGCGTGCGCTTGGAGGGGTCCTGCCCGACGACGTACTCGTCGAGCACCTCGTAGATCTCACGCGGCTTGGGCAGGTTCTCGATATCGAAGGCCGGCGGTGCCGAGAGCTCCTCGTCGATGATCTCGTTGCAGAGATCGATGCACTCGTCGCAGATGTAGACGCCGGGGCCGGCGATCAGCTTCTTGACCTGCCTCTGGGACTTGCCGCAGAAGCTGCACAGCAGCTGCTCGTTGGAGTCTGTCGGTCGGGCCATGTCCTTTCTCCGGGAGTCGGGCGACTAACGCGGCCTCGGAGCTAGTGCTCCGAGATCACGCGATCGATGATGCCGTAATCCTTGGCCTCCTCGGAGCTCATGAAGTAGTCGCGCTCGGTGTCCTGGCGGACCTTCTCGAGATCTTTGCCGGCGTGCTTGGCGATGATCTCGTCCAGGCGCCGGCGCACGTCGATGATCTCCTTGGCGTGGATCTCGATGTCCGTCGCCTGCCCCTGAAAGCTCGATGAGACCTGGTGGATCAGGATCTTCGCGTTGGGCAGCGCCATGCGCTTGCCCGCGGCCCCACCGGCAAGCAGCAGCGCGCCCATCGACATCGCGATGCCGACGCAGATCGTCTGCACGTCGGGCTTGATGAACTGCATCGTGTCGTAGATCGCGAGACCCGCGTAGACAGATCCGCCCGGCGAGTTGATGTAGATCGAGACGTCCTTTTCGGGGTCCTCGGACTCGAGGTGCAGCAGCTGCGCCACGATCAGGTTGGCGATCTGGTCGTCTACGGGCGTGCCTAGGAAGATGATGCGCTCGTTCAGCAGCCGGCTGTAGATGTCGAACGCTCGCTCTCCGCGCGAGGTCTGCTCGACGACCATTGGGACAAGTGGGCTCATAGTCCGCCTTTGTTTCGCAACGCCTGCCGGATTTCCTCTAGAGGCTAGCGATCTGGTGTCCAAATACGTGCAGGTGCCTCAGCGCCCTCGGGCTTCTCCGCGGTTACGGCGCCCGCCTTCTCGGGCGTCCACAGCTGCTCGCGCGCCTGCGCCTGCGCGAGCGCGATCGGCTTGGCCGAGGCGGCCACGAGGTCGATCGCCTGCCGCGCCGCGAGATCCTCGCGCACCTCCTCCAGGCGCCCCGCGCGTGCGCAGATCCGCGAGCAGCGTCGGCCGGCTCGATGCCCTCGCGCTCGGCGGTCGGCGCGAGCGCCTCGAGCACATCCTGCTCGGAGGGGCTGATCTGCTCGGCGGCGACGATCGCCGTGATCACGGCCTCACGACGCAGCGCGAGCTCGGCTTCGGGCGCCATCTCGGTGAGGATCTCCTGCTCCTCGCGACCGACGATCTGCAGGTAGGTCTCGCGCGTGATGCCGCGGTGCGAGAGCGAGTGCAGCATCCGCTCCCACATCTCTCGCGCGCGGGCGCTGACGAGCTCGGGTGTCACCTCGACCTTCGCGGCGGCCACGGCGGCGTCGAGCGCCGCCTGGCGGAACTCTGCCTCGACGCGTGCCCTGCTCGGCCTCGAGCAGCCGCGCGTGGATGTCCTCGCGCAGCTCCTGCCACGTCGTCGAAGCCGGCGTCGATCGCGAAGTCCTCATCGAGCGGCGGGCAGCTCCTTGAGCTTGACCTCCTTGACGGTCGACCTCGAAGGAGGCGTCGCGGCCGGCCAGCTCGGTGTTGCCGTAGTCGGCCGGGAACGTCAGCGCAACGGTGCGCGTCTCGCCCGCGCTCGCGCCGATCAGCGCCTCCTCGAAGCCGGGGATCAGGTTGCCGCTGCCGAGCTCGACCAGCTGGTCGCGACCCTCGCCGCCGGCGAACGGTTCCCACGCGGCCGGCGCCTCGGAGGACTCGCCCGCGGCCATCGAGCCGAGGTAGTCGATCACCACGAAGTCGCCACTCGCGGCGGCGCGCTCGGCCGTCTGCAGGCGGGCGAGGCGCTCGCGCATCTCCTCGATCTGCGCCTCGATCTGCTCCTCCTCGACCTGCGGCTCGCGGCGCGGCGACCTCGAGGCCCTTGTACTCGCCGAGCTGCGCCTTCGGCAGCACGCCGATCTCGATCGAGAACTCGAGCGCCTCGCCGCGCGGGGGCAGCTCGCCGAGGTCGAGCTGCGGGTCGCCGACGGGCACGATGCCCGCGTCTGGCGATCGCGTCGGAGTACCAGCTCGAGAGCGTGTCGCGGACCGCTTCCTCGAGCACGACCTCGCGGCCGATGCGCTGGATCACGAGCGGCGCCGGAACCTTGCCGCGGCGAAAGCCGGGCAGCTTCAGCTCGCGGCCGAGCTGCTGTGCCTTGCGCTCGAGGCGTCCCTCGACCTCCTGCGCGGGAACCTGCACCTGCAGGCGCACACGCGACTCGCCGAGCTCGGTGAGCGTGGTCGTCAGAGCCGCGGCCACGCCCGCCACGATACCGTGCCGGTCAGTGTCGGCCCCGCCTCATCGATCGACAGCACAGCGCGCCGAGACCTGGCTGTGGACGGGTCCGGTCGGGCACTTCGTCGGGCGGCGCGCTGGACTTCGCCGAAGCGCTCGTCCGCTACTGGCGCGCCCGCGCACGCGGCCGGACCGTGCGCTGAAGCACGGTCCGGCGCCGCGTTCGGCGAGCGCGGCTCAGGCTGCTGTTGCTGCCGGGCTGCGGCCGAACTGCAGGCGCGCGCCGCGCGGAAGCACAAGCACCGGGCAGGTAGCGATCTCGATCAGGTGCGAAGCCGAGCTGCGAGATGCCCGACGCGGCCGACCTCGACCTCGGGGCGCGAGTCGATCACGAGCAGGCCGGTGTCCGGCGCCTGCGACCGGCTCGACGCTCGCGCCGAACGCCGCGGCCAGCGCCTCTGCGCCGTCTCGCGCGCGCCGCCGTCGCTGTCGCCGATCGCGACGACCTTGGCGATCGAGTCGCCGCCGCTGCGCTCGGCGAGGTCGACCGGCGCGATCGCGACCGCGATGCGCCCGCCCTCGCAGCAGACGCTCGGCGGAGTTGCCGATCGCGACGTGGCCTTTGGCGGTGTGCGAGTCCGAGCAGAACACGATCACGTCGGCGCCCTCGGCCTCGGCGAGCGCCGCGAGGCCCTCGGGGGTCGAGCGGTCGGTGACGACGTGACGCCCGGCACCGGGCTGACCGAGCAGGCCGACGCCGCGGTCGAGGAGCTCCTGCGCCTCGTTCTGGGCGATCGTCTCGCGGGCGCTGTCGACCTCGGGGCTGTGGCGGACGTAGGCGAGCGCCACCTCGGCGCCGGCGCGGGCGAACAGTCGACCGAGAGCGATCGCGTCGTCCTCGTTGGCGGTGCCGTCGTAGGAAACGATGATCTTGGGACATTTGGGGTTTCTCCTGTCTGGGTTTGAGCCGCCTCGCGGGCGGCCTCTCGAAAGCTCTTTCTGCTCGATGGTGGCACCCTCCTGCCATCAGCACCAATGATTGTTGTGATTGCTAATATTAGTGATTGCTTATGCTCAACGTCGCTCGTCTGCGGGTCCTCAAGGAGGTCGCCTACCGCGGCTCGTTCTCGGCCGCGGCCGAGGCGCTCTCCTACACGCAGTCGGCGATCTCCCAGCAGATCGCGACGCTCGAGGCGGAGACCGGGATGGCGCTGCTCGAGCGCCACCCCCGCGGCGTCACGCTGACCGCGGCCGGGCAGACGCTCGTGGGCCACGCCGAGGGGATCCTCGCGCGCCTCGACGCCGCCGAGGCGTCGCTCGCGGCGATCGCGGGCCTGCGCGGCGGGCGCCTGCGCATGGCCTCCTTCCCGACCGCCGGCGCGACGCTGATGCCGCTCGCGATCGCGACCTTCCGCGCCAGCCTACCCCGACGTCGAGCTGACGCTCGCCGAGGGCGAGCCGGAGGAGATCGCGCCGCGCCTGCGCGCCGCCGAGCTCGACCTCGCGCTGCTGTTCGAGTTCGCCGGCGAGAGCACGCTCGGACGGGCGAGCTGACCCGCGTCGAGCTGCTCTCGGACCCGATGTACCTGGCGCTGCCGCGCGAGCACCCGCTCGCCGCGCGCGCGCGAGATCCGCCTCGAGGACCTCGCCGGCGACGCCTGGGTGCAGACCTCGCGCGCGAGCCCCTGCGCGCGCCACGTCGTGCGCAGCTGCCACAGCGCCGGCTTCGAGCCGCAACGTGAGCTTCGAGAGCGACGACTACCAGACCGTCCAGGGCCTCGTCGCCGCCGGCGTCGGCGTCGCGCTGATCCCCGAGCTGGCGCTGTCGGTCGTGCGCGAGGACATCGTGATCCGCGCGCTCTCCCCCGCCCCGCCCGGTGCGCAGCGTGATCGCCGCCGTCGCCCGACGAGCGCGCGCCTCGTGCCGGCCGCCCCGGCGATGCTCGCCGTGCTCGAACGCGTCGCGGCGGACTACGAGAAGCAAAGGGGGCGCCCGGCCGAATAGCCGGGCGCCCCCTCGTCCTACACCCCCACCTCAGCGGCCGGGGCTATGCCTGCTGCTGCTTATACAACGCCACCGCACTTTTCGATCATGATCAGCGCGAGCTTGTGGTAGCCAGTCGGGGTCGGGTGAATGTCCGGCCCATTTTTTTTGCCTTCGAATTCAGTGAAGTTGGCCATGTTCGTCCATTTCTGCAGACGGGCAACTTCTTTTTTGCCACCGGGGTTGAAGCTCGGCAGCGGGTTCGCGAAGCAGGCACCGAATTCGCCTTCGGCCAATTCGCCCTCGTGTTTGTTGATGAGGGCCGCCAGCGTCGTCGAGCCGGCCAGCAGTTCGCCCGTGCCGAAGACGTTGCCGTACGGGTCATAGCCACCCTGGACGACGATCTTGCCGGTGTAGTTGACGCCACCGAATTTCGACCCTTCGCGGATCGCGAACAGCGATCGCGCCGATGTTGGTCAGGATGTGTTTGATCAGGCCTTCAAGGTGCGCTTCAAGGCAGTCTTTGACAGCTTCTTCAGGCGCTGCCGCCGTATTTGCTTTTGCCTTCGGTTTCGTATTCCGATTTGACTTCGGCTTCACAGGCTTGCGACCTGCGGAGCTCGTCGTTGGCGCCGATGTTCAGCGTCAGCGTCGTGACCGGCTTGCCGATCGCGGCAGTCGACGGCGATCTGTTCAAGCGCGCTTTCGAGCTGCGATTTCGTTCCACCGTATTCGTGGTGGAGCGGAAGCCCGACTTTGTGGTAGGCGCAAGGGCTTTCGCCGTGTGCGCCGGTCGCCGGCTTCAAGAGCAGCAGCCAGCGGGCCGTTGCCGATCAGCGAGTCGGTGGTCTCACCGGGGCAGCCGAGGTTGGTCAGCTGTCCGCCTGCGCGTTTTGCGCCCGAGGTGCTGAAGTAGTCGTTCGCGTAGCCGTGTTCGAACGCTGTCGGCGACTCACCGAGTTTTTCGTTTTCGTTGAACAGCTGCTGGGAGTAGCCGAACGCCAGCGAGTCCCCCAGCGCCAGGTCGGTTTTCGTGACGGGTACGGCGCTCGCGCTTGCCGCGAACAGCGCCGAGAGCGCCAACACGAGCGCGAAGGCGCACCCGAGCAGCGACGGAACGAAACTGCCGAGCCATGCTTGGCTGACATCTCACATCCTCCTATAAGTGCGGGACATGCCCGCAGGCACAGCCCCTCCATTGGAATTATCCCTCTACAGCACGCTCCCCACAGAGGGGGAGCTTCGCGCCAAGATACTCAGGGGTTCCTCAATTGTCAAGCGTCGAGACGTGTCATCGCGAGTCTGCCATCGACAACCCTCTCCGGTCTGAGAACCCCTGTCGCGGTCGCTACATCGCGTACATCGGCGGGGCGTCCGAAGCGACTGGCACATTGATGAGTCCAGTCATTCGAGAAGGGTCGTGAGCCATGTCCATGTCCGTGTTGAGCCTGCTGTTGCTGATCATCGGTGTCCTCGCGGGCGTCGCCTGTGCTTCGGCGCTGATGCGGCGCAGTCGCGAGCGCCTGCGCGATGAGCTGACGGCGATCTCCGTCGACGTGCTGGCGCAGACCGGCGACATCGCTCGCGCAGCGCGTGGCGGAGACCCGGCGCGCCGAGCAGGAGCGCGCCGCGCGGCGAGATGGCGCGCCGCGCCGAGGAGTTCAAGGGCATCGTCGGGCCCGTCGCGGAGAAGCTCGGGCGCATGGAGAGCGAGATCGGGCGCCTCGAGCGCGAGCGCCGCCAGGCCCAGGGCGAGCTCGCGCAGATGGTGCGCCAGCTCGGCGAGGGCGTCGGCACGCTGCGCCAGGAGACCGGCAACCTCGTCTCGGCGCTGAAGCGCCCGACGCACGCGCGGCTCGTGGGGCGAGATCCAGCTGCGCAACGTCGTCGAGATGGCCGGGATGGTCTCCCACTGCGACTTCGTCGAGCAGAGCACGATCCAGGGCGCCGACGGGCTGCTGCGCCCCGACATGCTCGTGCGCCTGCCCGGCGGCAAGCTCGTCGTCGTCGACTCGAAGGTGCCGCTCGACGCCTACCTGTCGGCGCTCGAGGCCGACGACGAGGACGAGCGCGAGCTGCACGCCGCGCGCCACGCGCGCCAGACGCGCGAGCACATCGCCAAGCTCGCCTCCAAGGGCTACCAGCGCCAGTTCGACTCGACGCCCGAGTTCGTCGTGATGTTCGTGCCCTCCGACGGCATCTACCAGGCGGCGCTCGCCGCAGGACCCGGCGCTGATCGAGTACGGCGTCTCCCAGCAGGTGCTGATGGCCACGCCCGACGACGCTGATCGGCCTGCTGTGGGCCGTGCACTACGGCTGGCGCCAGGAGCTGATCGCCGAGTCCGCGCGCGAGATCGCCGAGTCCGCGCGCGAGCTGCACAGCCGCCTCGGCCGCTTCGTCGAGCCGCTTCGCCAAGGCCGGGCGCCAGCTCGACTCGGCGGTCTCGCGCCTACAACGAGGCGGTCGGCTCCTTCGACACACCGCGTGATGCCGCAGGTGCGCCGGATCGAGCAGGCCGGCGCCGCCTCCGAGCGCGAGGTCGAGCGCGCCGAGCGCGGTCGAGATCACCGCGCGCGCGATCAGCCGCACGGCTGACGCCGGAGGATGAGGAGCTCCCCGGCGCGTCGGCTCGAGGCTGCGCCGGAGCCCGCAGGCAAGCGAGCGACTCGCCGCCGGCGCCTGATCGCGATCACGATCAGCGCGAGCGCCACCGGCACCGTCGCCGGCAGCTCGTCGACGAGGAAGAACAGCAGGTCGAAGCAGAGCGCCAGCACCGCCGTGAGCAGCGCGCCGCGCAGCTGCGCGGCAGCGGCCGCAGCGCGACGGCGAGCAGGGCGCCGAGCACGCCCGCGATGAACAGGTCGCCGTAGCCCATCACGGCCGAGCCGAACACCGCGCTCTGCAGGCGCGGCAGCCCCGCCGCGGGATGCGCGGCGTTGAGCGCGTCGTTGGGCCGCTGCAGCAGATCGGAGACGACGAGCGCGGTGTCGGCGAGCGCCATCGCGACGATCCCGCCGCCCAGCCAGCGCGGCGGCGTGACGGCCGCCAGCAGCGACGCCGAGCGCCACGCAGCTGAGCGCCGAGAGGACCAGCGCGGCCCCCTCCCCCGCGAGCCCGCCGCGGTCGGCCCAGGCGAGCGCGAACAGCGCCGAGCACCGAGCAGCGCCCGGCGCGGGCGCGCGCCGCGCGTGAGCCAGCCGAGGGCGAGCGCGGCGAGCAGCGGCACCGCCACGAGCGCCAGGTAGGTGAGCGCCTCGGCGCTGGCGCTTTCGGCCGCGCGCGCGACGACCACGAAGGCGAGCACCGACAGCGGCGGCACGAGCGCCCAGCGACGGCTGCGCAGCGCGCGAGCAGCGTGTCGCGCAGCGGGCCGCGGCAAGCGCCACGCAGCACGCCCTGGACGAGCAGAGAGGCACGGCGATCGAGATCCAGAAGGGCATCGCCATCAACGATAGATCGCGGTCGTGCACGACGCGGCCTGGCGCGCTGCGACGCGCGTACGATGAGCGGCCATGAGCCCGCCGGCCGCCCAGACGCCGCCGATCCTGCACCTCTCCGCCGTCGTCGGCAGCCCGCTGCGCGACGCCGACGGCGAGCGCCTCGGCAAGGTCGAGGATCTGATCGTGCGCCTCGGCGGCAGTCGGCTACCCGCCGATCACCGGCTTTCTCGTCAGCGTCGCCGGGCGCACCTCCTACCTCGGCGGCGAGCGCGTCTCGGAGATCGCGCGCGACGGCGTGGTGCTGCGCAAGGCCAAGCTCGACCTGCGCCACTTCGAGCGCCGCGCCGGAGGAGGTGCTGCTCAAGCGCGACCTGCTCGATCGCCAGCTGATCAACGTCGAGGGCGCGCGGCTCGTGCGCGCGAACGAGATCGAGCTGGCGCTGCGTCGCCGGCTCCTGGCGCGTCGTCGGCGTCGACACGGGCCCGCGCGGCGGGCTGCGGCGGCTGCTGCCGAAGGGTCTCGGCGCGCACATCGCCACCGGCGAGTTCCTCGACTGGGCCGGCGTCGAGCCGTTCGTCGGACACGTCCCGACCGTGCGCCTGCGCGTGCCGCACCCGAAGCTCGCCAAGCTGCACCCCGCGCAGATCGCCGACCTCGTCGAGGCCGCCTCGCGGCGCGAGGGCGAGGAGATCATCCAGGCCGTCGGCGACGACGACCGCGAGCTCGAGGCGGACGTCTTCGAGGAGCTCGACGACCAGCACCAGCGCGAGTTCCTCGAGGACCGCCCCGACGCGCAGGTCGCGGAGATCCTCTCGCGCATGGCGCCCGACGACGCCGCCGACGTCGTCGGCGAGCTCGACGAGGACCGCCGCGAGCCGGTGCTCGCGCTGCTGCCGGTCAGCCACCGCGTCAAGGTGCGCGCGCTGCTCGGCTACGACCCCGCCGAGGCGGGCGGGCTGATGAGCCCCGACTTCGTCCTGCTGCAGGGCGCGACCTCCGCGGGCGACGCGCTCGACGCGGTGCGCGCGCAGCAAGATCGCGCCGGAGCTGCTGACCACCGTGTTCGTCGAGCTCGCGCGACGGGCCGCTCGGCAGCGTGCCCGTGACGGCCCTGCTGCGCGCCGAAGCCGGGCCGGCGCCTGGACACGATGCTCAAGCACGAGACGCCCTGCCTGTCGCCCGAACGCCTCCTTCGAGGAGGTCGCGCGGCTGATGGCCGACTACAACCTCACCTCGATCCCGGTCGTCGACGAGCAAGGGCGGATGATCGGCGTCGTGACCGTCGACGACGTGCTCGAGGCGATGCTGCCGCGCGGCTGGCGGCGGCGCTTCGGGCTTCTCGGCGAGGACTGAATAGACTCGCCTGCGGTGAACGCTCCAGCGGGACAGTTCGATGGCGGTCCGAGTACCGCCCGTCATGCGTCGGGTCCGGTCGGCCACTCGTGGCCGACCGCGCCTGCCTGCCCGGCTTAGCCCTCGCCGCGCCCGCATCTTCGCGTTCCTCGGCCTGCTCGGCCCCGGGCTGATCGCCGCCAACGCCGGCAACGACGCGGGCGGCATCGCCACCTACTCCTCGGTCGGCGCCAAGTACGGCTACGACCTGCTGTGGACGATCGTGCTGATCACGATCTCGCTGGCGATCGTGCAGATGCTGGCGGCGCGCATGGGCGTCGTCACCGGCAAGGGCCTGGCCGAGCTGGTCCGCGAGGAGTACGGCATCCGCTGGTCGGTGTTCGCCACGAGCGCCGTGCTGATCGCGAACCTCGGCATCTGCATCTCGGACTTCGTCGGCGTCGGCGCCGCCCTCGGCCTGGCCGGCGATCCCGGTGCAGGTCTCCGTGCCGATCGCCGCGCTCGGCATCTGGCTGATCATCGTGCGCGGCTCCTACCGCTCGGCGGAGCGGATCTTCATCTGGTTCACGATCCCCTTCTTCGCCTACCCGATCGCCGCCGATCCTCGCCCACCCGCACTGGGGCGCCGTCGGCAAGGCGCTCGTCGTCCCCCACATCCACGCCAGCTCCGCCTTCCTGCTGCTGCTGATCGCGACGCCGGCACGACGATCACCCCCTACATGCAGCTCTATCTGCAGTCGGCGGTCGTCGAGCGCGGCGTGCGCGAGGACGAGCTGCGCAAGCGAGGAACGCGAGGCGGTCGCCGGCGCGGTGTTCGCGAACGTGATCGCCGGCGTTCATCATCATCGCGACCGGCGCGACGCTGTTCACGCACGGCGTCCACGAACATCTCCTCGGCGGCCGACGCGGCGCGCGCGCTGAACCCGTTCGCCGGGCAGTACGCCGAGGTGCTGTTCGGCATCGGCCTGCTCGGCGCGAGCCTGCTCGCGGCGGCGATCCTGCCGATCGCCACCTCCTACGTCGTCTCGGAGTCGCTCGGCTACGAGAAGGGCATCGGCCGCCGCCGCGAGGAGGCGCCGGTGTTCGTGAACATCATCACCGCGATGATCATGCTCGGCGCGTTCGTGGCGATCATCCCCGGCGTGCCGGTGATCTCGCTGCTCGTCGGCGTGCAGGTCGTCAACGGCGTGCTGCTGCCGATCAACCTGTTCTTCATCTGGCGGCTGTCGCGCTCGCGCAGGTGATGGGCGAGCGCCGCACGCGCGGCCTGCTCGACGGCGCCGCCGGCGTGACGGTGCGCGGTCACCTCGACGCTCTCGCTGGCGCTCGTGGTGATCACCGTGCTCGGGCTGTAGGCGCCGGCCGCGCTCAGGCGGCGCGGACTGTCGCGGGTCGACGCAGCAGCGACGCGCCGATCGCGCCGCCGAGGTCGCCGAGCGCCGCGACGTGGACCTGCGGGCGGATTGTCGTCGGCGAACAGATGCGGCTGCATCGCCTCGGCGATTCGCTCGGCGAAGGGGTCGTCCGAGCCGCACGCCGAGCCCGCCGCCGATGATCACGGCCTCGACGTCGAGCAGGTTGACGACCGACGCGATCCCCGCGCCGAGCGCCTTGACGGCGCGGTCGAGGATCTCGGTCGGCGAGCTTGTCGCCGTGCTCGAGCGCGCGCGCCCAGATGCCGCTCGTCACGCGCGTGCGCTCGTGCTGCTTCATCAGCTTGAAGAGGTCTGTCTTGCGCCCCTTTCCTCGATGAGCTTGCGCGCGTGGGCTTCCATCGCGCGCGCGCCCCGCGTAGGCCTCCATGCAGCCGCGCCGCCCGCAGGTGCAGCGCGCGCCGTCGAGCTCGACGACCACGTGGCCGATCTCCCCGGCGCCGCCGCGTCCGCGTCCAGGCTCGGCCGTCGAGGATCAGTCCGCCGCCGACGCCGGTGCCCCAGAAGACGCCGAGCAGCGAGTCGTAGGGCCGCCCGGCGCCGAGGCTGAACTCGGCGTCGGTCGCGACCTGCACGTCGTTGCCGAGCGCCACCCGACAGCCGAGCGCCGCTTCGAGCTTCGTCGCCGAGCGGGAAGGTGCCTTCCCAGTCCGGGCAGGTTGCGGGCGCTCGTGACGTTGCCCGCCTCGATCACGCCCGGCGAGCCGACGCCGACGCCGGCGAGCTCTGCGGGCTCGACGCCAGCTGCCTTGCGCCGCATCGCGCAGCGCCTGCTCCATCTCCGCCGCGACATCCGACAGGCCGCCGCTCGGTCGGCGTCGGGCGCCGTGCGGAGCCGATCACGCTTGTGGTCGTCATCGACGATCACCGCCTGGATCTTGGTGCCGCCGAGGTCGATGCCGCCGAAGCTAGCTGCCATGCGCGCGCATCATCGCAGACGTCCGCACGGCGCGACGGGCGCGCCAAGCTCAGGGCTGCTTGGGGTCCGCGATCGCCGAGGAGCTGGGCTTCGTGGCGACCTTCGGCGCGGGCAGCGCGCCGACGCGCGTGAGCAGCTGGTTCCACTGCGCCGCGCTGAGCACCGTCGTGGTCACGACCGGCGCGGGCGCCGCGCTGCCCGCCTTGGCCGAGTGCGCGGCCGCCCCGACGGCGGCGGGACGCAGCGCGGTGCCCGGACGCGCGGGCAGGAACTCGAGGCGGATATGGTCCGCGGCAGCGGCGATCGCCTGCGTGTTCGGCGGCGCCGGGGTAGCGCATCAGGCTGACGATCTTGTGCGGCACGAATTCGCCCGGGAAGCGTCAGCAGCGTGCGGATCGTGAGGTCGGTGATCGTGCCCGGCGCCCTGGTGGTGGGCGATCCGCGATGCCGTTGATCGCGGTGATCTCGAGCGCGTCGTGTGCCGGCGAGCGCGCCGGCCGTGGCAGCGGTGCCCACATCGCAGCGCAGCGCGCCGACGGTCGGCTTCAGGCCGCTGCGCGAGAGGAAGGCGAGCACCGCGAGCACGCGCCGGTCGACGGCGCCCGCGGCGATGTCGTGGCGGTCGCAGGCGGCAAGCGTGATGCCCGGGGTCCGAGAGCACGGCGCGCTGGAGTTCGGCCTTGGACAGCAGGAACACGTCGCTGGCGGTCGCGCCCAGCAGCGCGTTGTCGGCCTTGGCGCCCTGCGGGTGCAGCGCCGCCTGCAGCTGCGCCCAGTTGGCGAGGATCGGCCGCGGGTCGATCGTGCCCGAGTCGCCCGCCGGGCGGATCGCGAAGCGCAGGTGTCCCGCGTGCGCGCCGTGCCGGCACGCGCACGCGTGCCGAGCACCGTGCCGCTCGAGACGACCGCGCCGCGGCGCAGCGGCAGGTGCTGCGGCGTCTTCGAGCTGCGCGCCCTGCGGGCCGCGCGCACCGCGGCGGACGCGAGCGCGTCGGGGTTGCCGGGGTGGGCGAACAGGCGCACCTTGCCGAGGCCGGTTGGACCTTCTTCGCCGGCGTCGTTGGGTAGCGAGGCGATGCCGTGATGGGCGCTGACATGCGCGGCCTTCTTCGCGGGCGTCTTGACCTGCAGCGTCAGCGGCGCCTGGCTGCCGGCGCTCGCGGCCTGCGACGGCGCGGGATCGTGTTTGCTCGCAGCTTCGACAACCGGTGAGGTGACCGGCGTACGGGGCGCCTTGGCAGGCGCGTAGCTCGGCGCGATGCTGCCGAGCCCGGCGTAGGTGAAGACGTCGCCGTAGACGTCGCGCAGGATCACGTAGCGTGCCGAGCGCGCGCGAGTGACCGATCTGCACGACGCGTCCGTCCTGCACCGCGACGACCGCGGCGTTGGGAATGCTCGTCAGTTCGACGAGCTGCAGCAGACGGGCGCCGACAGACGCGCTCTTGGCCTTCGCGGCGTCGCGGCCTCGGCGGGCGAGACGGCTGGCGAAGGGGTGGAAGCGCTCGCTGCGGCGCTGCTCGCGGCGCCCGTCGTGGGCGTCGCGCCGTGGCTCGCAACGGCCGCGGCTTCGCGGTCGCGCTCGAGGTCGGGAGCTCGACCGCAGTGGCCGGGCTCCACGCGAGCTGCTTGCCCGATGACCGGCAGACGGCCGTCGACGAGGCCCGTCAGCGTCGCGATCACGTCCTTCGGGTAGGTCGAGATCAGCTTGGCCCGCAGCAGCACCGAGTCGACGTATTCTTCGGAGTGGTTGTAGGCGAGGATCGCGCGCGCGCAGGTCTGTGGCGGCGCCGGCCGCGCGCAGGTAGCGGGCAGCCGCGAAGATCGCGTCGACCGGGTTGTAGGGGTCGGCGTAGCCGGCGTTCAGCGCGTCGACCCCGTACTGCAGCCAGGTGCTGGGCATGAACTGCATCCAGCCGACCGCGCCGGCGCTCGAGACCGACTGGTCGGTGCCGTAGTTGGTCTCGATTTCGTTGATCGCCGCGAGGATCTGCCACGGCACGCCGTACTGCACGGCGGCCGCCTTGTAGATCGGCAGCAGGAACAGCGGGATCCGGTAGAAGGCGAGCGCCTGCGCGGAGGCATCCGAGGTCGCCAGCAGCGCCGCCAGCGCTCCGGCCTGCGCGACCGCCTGGGGCGAGCCGGCGACGTTGTTGGGCCCGGAGGCTTTTTTCGGGCCGGTCTTCGTCAGGTTCGCGCTCTTCGGGATTTTGGTCGTAGTGAGGTTGGGGTTCGGCTGTCCCCCTTGGTCGTCTTCTGACGCCGCTGCAGCACGACGACCGGTGCTTCGGGTGGCGGCGGCGCGGGGACGCTCGTCGTTTCCGGGGCGGGCGTCGTGGCAACTGGTGGCGGCGTCGAGGGCGTCGAGGGCGTCGAGGTGCTCGTCGTGGGCTGGGTGCTCGTGGGCGCGGTGGTTTCAGCCGTGCCCGTTGTCACGGTCGCGGTCGTCGTGGCCGGCGTCGTCGTCGTTTCCGGATTGGCAGTCGTGCCCGTCGGCGGCGGCGCGCCGAATGCGGCGCCCGCCAGCGGACCGCCGAGGCTCGCGGCCGTCAGGCCACCGCCGGCGAGCGCCGAGAGCACCGCACGCAAGGCCCGCCGGCGAGCGGCGCTCACAGGCGGCATGCGTTGGTCAAGGTCATCTCGGGGTCGTCCCATGGTCGTGGTCGGTGAGGCTGACCCACAGTCGCTGGGTACGCCCACCGCGATTCATATCGGCAGGCAAGCAGGAATCCGTAAAGGATTCGTAATCGGGCTGGCAATTCTCGGTGCATCCCGGATCGCGTCGCGGCACGCGAGAGGAGACCGTAGTGCGGCCGCAGGCGGAACGCAGAGCCGCCTTTGGGCAAGGCTGTCTCCTGTCTCCCCGACCATGTTCGCCCGGCGATGCTCACCCCCACAAGCCTTGCAGAGAGTCGCTCGCTGCGCGCTGCGTGGACACATAGGCCAGCTTCTGGGCGCACTCGCTCGCTCCTGCCCAATTCGCTGCGAGTCAGACACGCCACTACCAGCTTGTGTCAAAGCGCTCTATTCTCGCCAGCCGGGTGTTGAGGGAGTGCAGGCACCAGCAGCTTTCGCCTTCGGAACGGAGACGAGGAGGAGAGGATTACCGTGTACGGATCGCGCCAGACGCGTGCTGGGCTGCTCGCTGTGCTTTCGCTGCTCGCCTGCGCCGGCACGCGCACGCGCCGCAGAGACCGTGCAGATCACCCAGGCGGGCTTCTCGCCCGCGGCGCTCGGCTCACCGACCAACGCCTTCGGCAGCGCCACGATCGCCTCCACCGCAGGCCCGGTGCCATCGCCGATCGAACACGTCAACGTGTTCGGTCCGGCCGGGATGACGCTCGATCTGACCGGGCAGCACGACGTGCGCCGAAGAAACACTGAGACGGCTCGGCCCGCAGCGCCTGCCCGGCCAACTCCAAAGCGGGCTTCGGCGGCGGCGAAGGCATCTACCAGCTCGGCCAGGAAATCGTCAAAGAGCACTACACGCTCGACCTGTTCCTCAGCGACAACCGTCCAGGCCACGTGCAGCTACTGGCATTCCTCGCAGGGCCACACGCCCGTCTCGATCGAAATCGTCTTCGGCGGCTCGGTGATCCGCGGCCCGCGTCCCTACGGGCTCGGCTTCAGCCTCGACGTGCCGCTGATCAAAGTCCTGCCCGAAGCCTCCGATGCTTCGGCGACGAGCGCCTACATCACGCTCGGCGCCCACAACGCGACCTACTATCAAGAAGGTGCACGGCAAGCGCAAGAAGCTGAAGGTCAAGGGCATCATCCTGCCCAAGAGCTGCCCGCGAGGCGGCTGGCCGGTGGCCTCGCAGTTCAGCTTCCAGGACGGCTCGACGGTGCTGGCCAAGCGCACCGTCGCGTGCCCGCGGCATTGACGGGCGTCGGTCGGACCCTGTTCTTGAGCGGCCCGAGTCGCTAAGGTTTGCGGCGTGGAAACGATCTTCTCAGTCCTCGAGGTGGTGATCGCGGTGATCGTGGTCTTCCTCGTGCTGATGCACTCCGGCAAGGACTCCGGGCTGTCCGGCGCCTTCGGCGTGGGCAGCGGCGCGGGGCCGCTCGGCGGCGGCTCGATGGTCGAGCGCAACCTCAACCGCTGGACGATCTTCTTCGCGGTGCTGTTCTTTCTGAACGCCGTGCTGCTGCTCAAGCACCCCTGGTCCTAGCAGCGGCGTCCGATTCTGGCGGCGAGCTGGTCCTAGCGGCGAGCGCCGACAGTCACGACCCGGGCTGAGCAGGCGGCCGCGCAGGCGGCCGCGCACCGGCCCGCGGGGATCCGCTCTTGGCCGAATCCGGGTCAAGCGCCTCGAGGCGATCGAGGATCGCGAGCGCCTCGGCGCGGAGCTGCCCGTCGATCGCCGCGTAGTCCTCGGACGAGAGCTTGCCGGTGCGGAAGTCGAGCTCGCTGTCGCGGATCTCGCGGTACTTAGCCTCACGCGCAGCTTCGAGCTCCGCGCGCGTGATCTCATCGTCATGCAACGTTCCAGCGCGCTCCTGCTCGGGGGTACCCGCGCGGAGCTTGGAGTCGGGCATCTCCGGCGCGTGGCTGCGCAGCGGCGCCGTCACGACCGCAGACGACCAGACCGAGCAGCACGAGGATCAGGATCGCGACGGGGAGGCTCACGCCGTCATGCTCTCAGCGCCCCGCGAATCAGGCGCGCGCGAGGCCGCGCACGGTGCGTGCGCGCGAGCGCGCGAGGACCCGGCGACGCACGGTGCTCGGCGCGGGCCAGATCGCGATCAGGCCGCCGCCGAAGACGATCAGACCGCCGATCCAGATCCACATCACCAGCGGCGAGACGATGAAGTGGAACTGCGCCTGGGGCGGGTTCTTCAGGTAGGCGCGCGCGAGGTAGCCGATCGCGACGAGCGCCTCTTCGGGCGACAGCGTGGCGTTGCCGGCCGCGACGATCCGCTTCAGCGTCGGCGCTTCGAGGTCCGGCTGGATCGCGCTCCAGACGTCGCGCGTGACGCCGGCGTCGATGCTCACGTGGCTCACGGGCTGGCCGCCGATCAGGCTGCCGACGCGTCCCCTGGCTGGCTTCCTGGGAGGCGTAGTAGCCCTCGCTCGGGTTCAGCGTGGTGACGTGATGGCCGTGCTTGCTGACATCGAGCACGGCCCCGAGCGCGAGCGTCGAGCCGGTGTGCGCCTCGTCGTAGCGCGGCGTGATCGTCGCGGTGGGCGCACGTAGCGGACGGTGTAGGCGCCCACGCGCGTGGACTGACCCGGGCGAGAGGCCAAGCTCGGAGGCGTGCTGGAAGGAAGATGAGGCGGCGACGCCGATGAACAGCACCGCGATCCCGAGGTGCACGACGTAGCCGCCGTAGCGGCGGCGGTTGCGCTTGCACGAGCGCGAGCAGCGCGCGGCCCGCGCCTCGCCCGGCCATCGCGCGCCGCGCGCGCACGCCGCGGAAGAACTCCTGGCCGATGCTGCCGAACACGAAGCCCGCGCAGCAGAACATCGCGATCGCGAACGGCTTGTGAGCGACACCGCCGCCGAGCAGCACGACCAGCGTCGCCAGCGCCGCGGCGAGCGGCACGAGGAAGTTGCGCCGCGCGTTGGCGAGCGTCGCGCGCCGCCAGGCGATCACCGGGCCGATGCCGCTCAGCAGCACGAGCACGAGCGCCAGCGGCACCGTGTAGCGGTCGAACCAGGGCGGCCCGACCGAGGCTTCCTGGCCGGTCAGCGCCTCGGAGATGAGCGGGAAGTAGGTGCCCCAGAAGATCACGAAGCAGAGCGCCACGAGCACGACGTTGTTGGCGAGGAAGATCGACTCGCGCGAGAGCAGCGAGTCGAGCCGGTGCTCGGAGCGCAGCATGTCGCGCCGCGAGACCACGAGGTAGATCGAGCCGGCGATCAGCACGCCGATCAGCGTCACGAACGGCACGCCGAGCGTCGCGCCGCCGAAGGCGTGGATCGAGTTGAGCACGCCGCTGCGCACGAGGAAGGTGCCCATGATCGCGAGCGTGCCGGTGGCGAGCACGAGCGAGACGTTCCAGACCTTCAGCATCCCGCGCTTCTCCTGGATCATCAGCGAGTGCAGGAAGGCGGTGCCGGTCAGCCAGGGCATCAGCGAGGCGTTCTCGACGGCGTCCCAGCCCCAGTAGCCGCCCCAGCCGAGCTCCGAGTAGGACCAGCGGGCGCCGAGCAGGATGCCGACGCCGAGGAACAGCCAGGCCGCGAAGGCGAAGCGGCGGATCGCTTTGATCCAGTCGGCGTCGACGCGGCGCGCCAGCAGCGCGCCCATCCCGAAGGCGAGCGGGATCGTGCACAGCGTGTAGCCCGAGTAGAGCATCGGCGGGTGGATCATCATCGTCGGGAAGCGCAGCAGCGGGTCGAGGCCGACGCCTTCGGCCGGCGCCGGGTGCGTGGTGGCGAACGGGTTCGGCGTAGAAGATCATCAGCGAGATGAAGAAGCCGCCGAAGCCGAGCAGGATCGCGGTCGCGTAGCTAGCGATGTCGCGCATGCGCTTGCGCGTCAGGAACAGCGCGAGGCTCGACCACATCGACAAGCAGCCACGCCCACAGCAGCAGCGAGCCTTCCTGCGAGGACCACACGGCGGCGGCGCGGTAGAGCAGCGGGGTCGTGCGACTGGAGGTGTCGGCGACGGTGTTGAAGACGAAGTCGTTGCGCAGGAAGGCGATCTCGAGCACCGCGAAGGCGACGGTCAGGACGCCCGCCAGCGCGTAGACCGCGCGCCTGCCCGACTCCGAGAACTCGGCGCGTCCGCTACGAACGCCGTAGATCGAGGCGGCGATGCCGTAGACGCAGACGGCGAGCGCGAGCAGCAGACATGCCGAGAGCCCGCCTAGGCCGGCCACTCGGCCGCCTCAGAAGTTCTGCTTCTCGCCCGCCGGAGCGGTCTTGTACTTCGAGGGGCACTTCGTGATCAGCGAGTTGCGTTCGCCGACGTAGCTGCCGCCCTGCTTCTGGACCGTGACGATCACCTCGCGGCCTTCGCGGAAGGGATCCGGCACGGTGCCCGTGTAGGCGAGCGGGATCGTCGTGCCGCCGACGCGGTCCTCGACGCTGAAGTACAGCACCGCACCGGCGCGGTGCACCGAGCCGGCCGCGACCTTGCCGGTCACCTGATAGCTGCGGCCGGGCTGCGCCTGGCGAGCCAGCTGGGTCGGCGAAAGCGCCGGGCTGGCCGCGCTGAAGCTCGTGTAGATCAGCGCGCTGGCCAGGACCACAGCCGCGCTGAGCGCCACGACCAGGCGCACCGTTCGCTTACGCGCGGGATTCATCACGACCCAGTATCTCAAACGCCGCTTCCACCCGCGGCGCCTGCGGGCGTCCAGCGCCGGTAATGAGGGCGCTACAGCCTGCCGATACGAGGAAATGAGCGCTGCAAGGCGAAACCTTCGGGCATGTATGACGTTCTAAGGGGGAGAGCATCGATGCGAACAAGACTTCTTCAGCCCCTGGGCCAGCGTCCCCCCCGCCGCGGCCGCCGCGGCCGAGCGGCCCCCACGACGCTTGCGACCGCCGAATGCGACCTCGCCGTCGAGCGTGTTCGCGAGGCCGGAGGCCCGATCGATCAGGCGGTCTACAACTGCCAGTGCGGATGCCAGTTCCGCGCCGCGGTCTCCACGACCGTCCCCTGCCCGCACTGCGGGACCGACCAGGCCTGGTAGGAAGGTGTCTCCAGTGGGGGCTCCGCAAAACGCGGAACCCCCACCTCTCGAAGACCAAGCACTTCGCTTGAAGCAGTCCTGCTAGGCCGTAGCGCTCACGGCGAACCCAGGCTGATCGCCTTCCCAGAATTCCGTGCATTTCGCGGGGCCAAACGCTCCGAGCGCGCCGCTTTCGCACGTCTCGGCCGCATAAGTGGTGTCGACGTACACGGCATCTGTCGGGTCCGCACCCGGTTTCGCAGGGCCTTCGGACGGTTCGATCAGGGCAACGTTGAGCGAGTCGTAGAAGCAGCCTGCGCTAGTCGCAGAAACAAGCCGCTTGCTGGCCGACCGGATTGGGGCCATGATCGGTGGTGTTGTAGGACACGCTGATGATTGCTTTGGCCGGAAGTTTCGCGGCGGTCAGCGTCAACGAGATCTTGAACGCCTTGCCGTTGAAACACGTGCCCTGGTGGAACCACTTGCCAGCGTTAGCGCCGGTGCATTTCGGACTCGCAGAGGGTCGATAGGGCATATTGAAGGTCTTTGAGCCGCTCGCCAGCTTCGCGCCGACTGCGCCTTCCGGGCCAACTTCATAGGCGTTAACGGTAATCGGCCACGCAAATTTGGCCCCCGCCCCGGTGATGCAGTTGTCTGTGTACCAGGCGCCGCTCTGACAGGCCCAGCTGCTCATCGCGATCGTCACTTTCGGGTTTCTGCGGGCCGAGCCGCCGAATTCGACCTCACCGCCGAGCTCGGCATTGGAGTAGGCCTCGTTGCCCACCGACGTGAAGTTGCCGGGCAGGATCGCCGGGATGTTGTTGTAGATCACTTCCGAGGTGCCTGCCGCCGCTGTGCTGGTGATCGCCATACATGCTCCCACCACGAGGGCAGCGATGATCGTGGCCCTCACCGGGGTCCTTGCTGTCATGTTGTCTCCGTTCAGTTGACTGAGCCCGTGGACCATCCGACCTACGGGCACACTTCAACCCCTCCAGGGGTTGCGGGAACGCACGCCGCCAGGACAGGTGAGTCGCCTCCGTGCACACACAGCGATCCCTCTCATCGTCGGCACCGCCCGGACGGGGAAGCTATTCCGATTTCCGGATTTTGTCAAGTAAAGCGACTAACCGCTGTCAATACCGGCCTTACTCCTACGGCGGCCCGGGCTACTTGATGTGCATGCCCGAGATCGCGCGCGCGATCACGAGCTGCTGGATCTCGGCGGTGCCCTCGAAGATGTCGTAGATCTTCGCGTCGCGGTGCCAGCGCTCGACGGGGAACTCGCGCGTGTAGCCGTTGCCGCCGAGGATCTGGATCGCGCGCTCGGTCGCCCACACGGCGACCTCGCCGGCCTTGAGCTTCGACATCGAGCCCTCGGCGTTCTGGAAGGGTACCCTGGTGCGCCCCATCCACGACGCACGCCACACGAGCAGGCGCGCGGCGTCGATCTCGAGCTTCATGCGCGCGAGCGTGAAGGCGATCGACTGGTTCTCGATGATCTTGCGCCCGAACTGCTCGCGCTCCTTGGCGTAGTCGAGCGCGTACTCATACGCCGCTCGCGCGATCCCGAGCGCCTGCGCGCCGACCGTCGGACGCGAGGACTCGAAGGTCTGCATCGCGGCCTGGGACTTGTTTTTCTTGCCCTCGCGCACGCGCGCGAGGCGCTCGTCGAGCTTCTCCTTGCCGCCGAGCACGTAGCTCGGCGGGAACCCGGCAGTCGTCGAGGAAGACGTCGGCCGTGTGCGAGGCACGCAGCCCGTGCTTTGAGACCTTCGACGCCCTGCGAGATGCCCTTCGCCTCGCTCATCGGCACGACGAATGCAGCGTGGCCTTTGGAGCCGAGCTCCGGGTCGACGGTCGCGATCACGACGTGCACGTCGGCGATGCCGCCGTTGGTCGCCCATGCCTTCTGGCCGTTGAGCACCCACTCGCCCGTCGCCTCGTCGAACTTCGCGCGCGTGCGCACGCCCGAGACGTCTGAGCCGGCGTTGGGCTCCGAGGCGCAGAAAGCCGCGACCTTGATGTCGCTCGCGGTGCCGAAGCAGCGCGGGATCCATTCGCCGATCTGCTCGCCCGAGCCCTGCCCGAAGATCGCCGCCACCGCGAGCGCGGTGCCCATGATCGACATGCCGATGCCGGCATCGCCCCAGAAGAGCTCCTCGTTGACGATCGGCAGCATCAGGCCGGTCGGGTCGGCGAAGAACTGGGCCAGGCCTTCGAAACCGTAGAGGCCGATCTTGGCGGCCTCCTGGATGATCGGCCAGGGCGTCTGCTCCTTCTCGTCCCACTCGTGCGCCGCCGGGCGCACACGTCGGCGGCGAAGCCGTGCACCCAGTCGCGGATGTCCTTCTGGTCCTGCGTCAGCTCGAGCGAGAAGACGACGTCCTGGTTGGCCGCGTCTCCGATCGCCTCGACGGCCGCCGCAGCGGCGTCGCTGCTCGGCGCTACGTCAGAGGTGGACGAGACGGCTGAGGGCGAGGCTGACATCAGGCGAGATCTCCTTTGCGATGAGGGGCGTCGGTCACAGCGTTCTGTCGCGTGGCCGGACGGGGCTCAAAGCGCCTTCCGACGACCTTCAGAGAGTAACTAATGCGATCCATCCAAGACTAGACCCGGGGGTACACAGCGGTACCCAGTGTCTGGGTTATTCCCCCGAGTGCGGCGCGGCCAAACGACTGCGGGGTCATTACGGGTTCTACATAAAGCTGGCAATTCGGATCGGGATTGCGGTAGCCTTTCCGGACATTCTGACCTAAAGCCATGTTCTCCACGTAGAAAGTGACCATGCCAAAACGCACTGCTTGCCATCGCCCTATCCCTCATCGCCGCGACGCTCGGCCTGTCCGCGTGCGGCTCCTCGAGCGGAGGCGGCGGCAAGCACCTGGCGCTCGTCGCCTACTCGACGCCACAGAGCGTCTTCGAAAAGCTGATCCCGGCCTTCCAGGCGACGACGCGAAGGCAAGGGCGTCACCTTCAGCCAGTCCTTCGGCCCCTCCGGCGAACAGAGCCGCGCGGTCGCCAACGGGCTGCACGCCGACGTCGTGAACTTCTCGCTCGAACCCGACGTCGAACGGCTCGTCAAGGCCGGGCTCGTTTCGCCGAGCTGGAACCAGAACGCCACCCACGGCTTCGTGACCAACTCGGTCGCCGTGATCATCGTGCGCAAGGGCAACCCCAAGCACATCACCGGCTGGTCGGACCTCGTCAAGCCCGGCGTGCAGGTGCTGACGCCGAACCCGTTCACCTCGGGCGGCGCGCGCTGGAACGTGATGGCCGCCTACGGCGCACAGCTCAAGGAAGGCAAGACACCGGCGCAGGCGCAGGACCTACCTGACCGCGCTGTTCCACAACGTCGTCAGCCAGGACAGCTCCGCGCGCAACGCGCTGCAGACGTTCCTCGCCGGTCGCGGCGACGCGCTGATCGACTACGAGAACGAGGCGATCTCCGACCAGAAGAAGGGCGCGGACGATCGAATACGTGATCCCCAAGGACACGATCCTGATCCAGAACCCGGTGGCCGTCGTCGGCAGCGGCGCCTCCGCGAGCACCGCGCAGAAGTTCGTCGACTACCTGCTCTCCCCCGCCGGCCAGGCAGATCTGGGCCGCGAAGGGCTACCGCCCGGTGATCTCCGGCGTGCCCGGCGCCTCCCAGTTCCCGACCCCCCCGGGCCTGTTCACGATCGACTCGCTCGGCGGCTGGAAGACGGTGACCAAGCAGTTCTTCGAACCGGAAACGGGCATCGTCACGAAGATCGAGCAATCGCTGGGGGTCTCCACTGCCAAATAGCCCCGCATCTGCCGTGCTCGGCCGTCGCGCGCAGACTGGTGGGCCCCAGCTCACCGCGCGCGGCGGCAGCCTGCTCGGAAAGGGCCTGCTCGGCATCTACCTGACGGTGCTCGTGCTGCTGCCGATCGCAGCGCTGCTCGCGAAGTCCGGCAGCGGCGGCACTCAGCGCCTTCTGGCGCGAGGTCTCGAACCCCGAGGCGGTCGCGGCGATCAAGCTGACGCTGATCGCCTCGGTGATCGTGGTCGTGATCAACGCCGTCTTCGGCACCGTGATCGCCTGGGTGCTCGTGCGCGACGAATTCCCCGGCAAGAGCATCGTCAACGCGCTGATCGACCTCCCCTTCGCGCTGCCCACGATCGTCGCCGGCGTCGTGCTGCTCGCGCTCTACGGCAAGGACAGCCCGCTCGGCATCGACGTCGCCTTCACGCGCGCCGCCGTCGGCCTCGCGCTGCTGTTCGTGACGCTGCCCTTCGTCGTGCGCTCGGTGCAGCCGGTGCTGCTCGAGCTCGATCTGGCGATGGAGGAAGCGGCCACCTCGCTCGGCGCGAGCCCGCTGACGGTGCTGCGGCGCATCGTGCTGCCGACGCTCGCGCCGGCGATCATCTCCGGCGTCGCGCTGAGCTTCGCGCGCGCGGTCGGCGAGTTCGGCTCGCTCGTGCTGATCACGGGCAATCTTCCTTTCAAGACCGAGGCCGGTTCGGTCTACATCTTCGGCCAGATCCAGAACGAAAACCTCGCCGCCGCCGCGGCCGTTTCGGTCGTGCTGCTGCTGGCCGCGCTGATCGTGCTCGCGCTGCTCAGCTTCCTCCTGCGACGCCGCTCTCAGCATGTCCTCTAGCGGCGAGGCGCGCTCAGCATCGCCGGCGTCCGCCGCGGCATCGGCATCGAGCGCGCGCCGTCCCGCGAGCCCGCCCGCAGCGGCTGGCGCGCGCGCCGCGCGCAGGCGTCAGCTCGGCGTGCGCACGATCGCGCTCGGCTACCTCGCGCTGCTGCTGCTGCGCGCCGGTCGCGATGATCTTCTACCGAACCTTCGAACACGGCATCTCGCCCGGTGCTCAGACGCCGCGACCACGCCGAGCGCGCTGCACGCCTTCTGGCTCTCGCTCGAGATCGTCGCGATCGCCGTGCCGCTGAACACGATCTTCGGGGTCGGCATGGCGCTGCTGCTCGAGCGCGGGCGCTTCCGCGGCAAGGCGCTCCTCGGCCTGCTGATCGATCTGCCCGTTCGCGATCTCTCCCGTCGTCGTCGGGCTCTCGCTCGTGCTCGTCTACGGCAACACCGGCTGGTTCGGCGACTGGCTCGCCGAACAGGGCATTCAGGTGATCTTCTCCGTGCCCGGCATGGTGCATCGCCACCGCTGTCGTCTCGCTGCCGTTCGTCGTCGCGCGAGACGATGCCCGTGCTGCGCGAGCTCGGCATCGACTGCCGAGCAGGCCGCCGAGACGCTCGGCGCGAGCCCCTGGCAGACGTTCTGGCGCATCACGCTCCCCGGCATCCGCTGGGGCGTCGTCTACGGCGTCGTGCTGACGACCGCGCGTGCGCTCGGCGAGTTCGGCGCCGTCAGCATCGTCTCGGGGCGGATCGAGGAGCAGACGCAGACGCTGCCGCTGTTCGTGCAGGACCGCTTCGAGAACTTCGACTCGACGGGCGCCTACACGGCTGCGGTCGTGCTCGCACTGCTCGCGCTGGCAACACTGCTGGCGATGAACCTGCTGACGCGCCGAACACGGCGAAGGACGGAGGCCTGATGGCGATCGAGGTGCGGAACGTGAGCAAGCGCTTCGGCGACTTCGTCGCGCTCGACGACGTCAGCATCACCGTCGGCGACGGCGCGCTGACGGCGCTGCTCGGACCGAGCGGCAGCGGCAAGTCGACGCTGCTGCGGATCATCGCCGGGCCTGGAGACGCCCGACAGCGGCAAGGTGATCATCGGCGGCGAGGACGTCACCACCTCGCCCGCGCGCACGCGCGGCGTCGGCTTCGTCTTCCAGCACTACGCGCCCTTCAAGCACATGACCGTGCACGACAACGTCGCCTTCGGCCTGAGCGTGCGCAAGCGCCCAAAGGACGAGATCCGCGGCGCGCGTCGAGGAGCTGCTCGGCCTCGTGCGCCTCGACGGTCTCGCCGGGCGCTACCCCTCCCAGCTCTCCGGCGGCCAGCTGCAGCGCATGGCGCTCGCCCGTGCGCTCGCCGTGCAGCCGCAGGTGCTGCTGCTCGACGAGCCCTTCGGCGCACTCGATGCACAGGTTCGCGCCGAGCTGCGCGAATGGCTGCGGCGCCTGCACGAGGAGATCCACGTGACGACGATCTTCGTCACCCACGATCAGGAGGAGGCGATGGAAGTCGCCGAGCAGATCGTGGTCATGAACCACGGCCGCATCGAGCAGGCCGGCGCGCCGCGCGATCTCTACGAGAGCCCCAGCAACGAGTTCGTGATGTCCTTCATCGGCCCCGTCAACCGGCTCGGCGACGCCTTCGTGCGCCCGCACGACATCCAGATCCTCTCCGAGTCCGACGGCACCGGCACCGAGGCGCTGGTCGAGCGCGTCGTGCACCTCGGCTTCGAGGTGCGCGTCGAGCTGAAGCTCCACGACGGGCGCGAGCTGTGGGCCCAGGTCACCCGCGAGGTCGCCCAGGAGCTCGAGCTGCAGCGAGGGCCAGATCCTCTCGGTGCGCCTCCCCGCCCCCCGCGTCTTCGCGGCGTAGCGGTTCAGAGGCCTTCTAGGCCTCGCTGGGCAAGCGAGGCAAGGACGCAGGGAGCGTGGCGTGCTTCGCACACGCGAGCGATCGGGGCATAGCCGTTCACAGACCTTCTAGGCCTCGCTGGGCAAGCGAGGCAAGGACGCAGGGAGCGTGGCGGGCTTCGCCCGCGAGCGACCGAGGACGCCGCCTCGCGCCGCCCAGCGAGGCCTAGCGGGTTTGCCAGGCCTCCTCGGCGCGAGTCAGCGCGATCACGTCCTTCGGCAGCTTGCCCGGCGGCGACATCGGCGACCGTGACCTGCTCGAGCACTTTGCGCAGGTTGGCGCGCAGCGCGATCCAGACGTCTCTGCAGCGCCTCGGCCGAGCCGACGTACTCGATCTCCTCGGGGCGCTGTCCGCGCACGCCGACGAGCGGGCCCCTCGACAGCGCGGATGATGTCGCGCGAGGCTCACCTCCGCGGCAGGCTGCGCGAGCCAGTAGCCGCCTTCGGGGCCGCGCTGGCTGCGCACGATCCCGGTCGAGCGCAGCTGCGTGAGGATGTTCTCCAGGAACGACACGGGTATGCCCTGTGCCTGGGCCACGTCGTCGACCTTGCGCGGCGATCCCTGGCTGCTGCTCGGCCAGCTCGACGACGGCCCGACGGCGTAGTCGGCCTTGGCGGTGACGTGCATGCGCACAATTCTCACCTATTCGGCGGCGAAAAGGCGCAACGTCGGCGTGTTAGGCAACCCTAACTCTGTGCTACCGTCCCGTTGCCATCCCGACTGCATGACTCGGGATTGGATGGATCACTCCCATGAGCGTCGGCAAGATCCCCCTTCTCAGCACGCTTCTCGTGTCCTCGGCGCTGCTGCTGAGCGCGTGTGGGTCAGCCAAGGGCGGATCGGCGCTGACCGTCTACAGCGGCCAGCACGAACAGACGACCGCACTGCTCGTGGCTGCCTTCGAACGCCAAACGGGGATCAAGGTCAACCTGCGCTCGGCCGACGAGGCGACGCTCGGCAACCAGATCATGCAGGAGGGCTCGAACTCGCCCGCCGACGTCTTCTACACCGAGAACACGCCCGTGCTCGAAGCGCTGCGCAAACAGGGCCTGCTCGCGAGCGTCCGTCCCGCGACGCTCGCGGCGGTGCCGAGCCGCTACGACTCCGCCGATGGGCGCTGGGTCGGCGTCTCGGCGCGGGTCTCGGCGCTCGTCTACAACACCGTCAAAGCTGACAGCCGCGCGCAGCTGCCGGGCTCGATCCTCGAACTGGCCGCGCCCCGCTTTAGCGGCAAGCTCGGCTTCGCGCCCTCGGAGACCGACTTCCAGCCGCTGCTCACCGCGATCGTCAAGCTCGACGGCGCTGCCACCGCCGAACGCTGGCTCAAGGGCCTGCAGGCCAACGGGCGGATCTACCCGGACAACGAGACCGTCGTCACCCAGGTCAACAACGGCGAGAGCACGATCGGGCCGATCAACCACTACTACTGGTATCGCCTGCGCAAGGAGAACGGACAGGCGCAGATGCACTCGGCGCTGCACTACTACGACCCCGGCGACCCCGGCGACCTCGTCGACGTCTCCGGCGCCGCGGTGCTGAAGTCGAGCGCGCACCCCAGCGCCGCACAGGAGCTTCCTCGCGTTCCTCGTCAGCCGCAGCGCCCAGGAGCTGATCGCGCACAGCCAGAGCTATGAGTACCCGCTGCGACCCGGCGTCGCGCCCCGCGCCGGGCCTGCCCGCGCTCGCCGACGCTCGAGCCCGCCGCGCTGACGCCCGCCGAGCTCGGCGACGGCAGCACGGCGCTCGCGCTGGAGCAGAAGCTCGGTCTGCTCTAGGGAACACGTTGAGCAGCCCACACTCCCACGACGCCGCTCGCCGAGCGATGGACGCGAAGCTGGTCGGGCCGGCGGCGCTGGCCGCTGGTGAGCGTCGCCGGGGCCGCGCTCGCAGCCGCGCTCGTGCTGCTGCCGCTCGCCTTCCTCGTCGTCCAGGCTCAGCAGTCCGGCTGGGCGCAGGTCGAACACCTGCTGCTGCGCCACTCGGTCGCCGTGCTGCTGTGGAACAGCCTGCGCCTGCGCTCGCCTGCACGCTGCTGTGCGCGGTGCTCGGCGTCGGCGCGGCCTGGTGCGTCGAGCGCACCGACGCTACCCGCGCGGCGCCTGTGGGCCGTGCTGCTCGTGCTGCCGCTCGGGATCCCCGACTTCGTGGTCGGCTTCGGCTGGGTCTCGCTCGAGCCCGGCCTGCACGGCTACCTGGCGGCGGTGATGATCATGACGCTGTCGCTCTACCCGCTCGTGCTCCTGCCGTCGCGCACCGCGCTCGCGAACGTCGACGCCGGCCTCGAGGAGGCCGCGCGCAGCCTCGGCCTCGGCCCGTGGCAGACCTTCCGCCGCGTCACGCTGCGCCAGATCTGCGCCGGCCGTGCTCGGCGGCTGCCTGCTCGTGACGCTCGGGCTGCTGGCCGAGTACGGCGCGTTCGAGATCGTCCAGTACCAGACTTTCACGGTCGCGATCTTCACCGAGTTCAAGCTCGGCTTCGACACGGTCGCCGCCTGCGCGCTGTCGCTCGTGCTGGTCGTGTTGAGCGTCGCCGTGCTCGGCGGCGAGCTCGCGCTGCGGGCCGCGCGACGCGCCGGCACGGATCGGCGCGGGCGCGCCGCGCACCGCCACGCGCGATCGCGCTCGGGCGCTGGACGGCTCCGGTACTGCTCTGCGCTCGGCGTGCTCGCGGCGGCGTCGCTCGGCGTCCCGATCGGCTCGCTCGTCTACTGGATGCTGCGCGGCAGCTCGACGCACGCTGCCCTCCGGCCTCGATCCTCTCCGCGGTCGGCACACACCGCCATCTACAGCGCGGCGGCCGCGGCGCTCGCGACCGCGCTGGCGGTCCCCGTCACGCACGCTGCCGTGCGCCACCGCAACCGCCTCACGATCCTGCTCGAGCGCCTCGCCTATCTGCCGATGGCGCTGCCGGGCCTCGTGATCGCGCTCGGGCTCGTCTCCTTCTCGGTGCGCTACGCCTTCTCGCTCTACCAGAGCTCCTTCGAGCTGATCATCGCCTACGCGATCCTGTTCCTGCCGCTCGCCGTCGTCGGCGTGCGCTCCGCGATGGCCAGGCCTCGCCGCGCCTGGAGGAGGTCGCGCGCTCGCTCGGCTGCCGCCCGCCGGCGGTCTGGCGACGCGTCACGCTGCCGCTGATCGCGCCCGGTCTCGGCGCCGCCTTCGCGCTCGTGTTCATCTCCATCCTCGACCGAGCTGACCGCGACGCTGCTGCTGCGCCCGACCGGCGTGAACACGCTGGCAACGCAGTTCTGGACCTACACGACGCGAGTTCTCCTACGGGGCCGCCGCGCCCTACGCGGCGCTGATGGTCGCTGATCTCGGCCGCTGCCCGCCTATCTGCTGAGCCGTCGCTGTCGACTTCGCTCACGCGCACCGCGAGGTCACGATGAGCCACCTGTCGGTCAAGGCCTGTGGAAGGGCTACGAGCGCCAGCCGGTGCTCGACGGCGTCGATCTCGACGTGCCGGCCGGGCTCGCTGACCGCGGTGCTCGGGCTCTCCGGCTGCGGCAAGACGACGCTGCTGCGCGTGATCGCCGGCTTCGAGCGCGCCGAACGCGGCAGCGTCTCGCTCGCCGGCAGGACGCTCGACGACGGGCACACCTATCGTCGCCACCGAGAAGCGCAGCATCGGCTACGTGCCGCAGGAGGGCGCGCTGTTCCCACATCTGAGCGTCGCGGCCAACGTCGGCTTCGGGCTGCCCCGCTCGCGAGCGGCGCGGCAAGGCCGTCGGCGAGCTGCTCGAGATGGTCGGGCATCGGCGCGCTCGCGCGAGCGGCTGCCACACGAGCTCTCCGGCGGCGAGCAGCAGCGCGTCGCGCTCGCACGCGCGCTCGCGCGCCGGCCCGAGGCGCTGCTGCTCGACGAGCCCTTCTCCTCGCTCGACGCCTCGCTGCGGGCGCGCGTGCGCGAGGAGGTACACGCGCTGCTGCGCGAGCAGGGCGTGACGACGGTGCTCGTCACGCACGACCAGGAGGAGGCGCTGTCGCTCGCCGACAGCGTGGCGGTCCTGCGCGACGGGAAGATCGTGCAGCAGGGCGCACCGTCCGAGCTGTACGAGCGTCCTGTCGATGAGCAGCTCGCTCGCTTTCTGGGCGCGGTGAACCTGCTCGACGGCGAGCTTCGAGGGCGACATACGCGCGCACGTCGCTCGGCGCGCTCACGCTGCGCGCAGACTCCCCCGCGCCCGTCGAGCAGCGCGGCGTCGTGATGGTCCGCCCCGAGCAGCTGGAGGTCGAGCTGCTCTCAGAAGGCGGCCGCATGGCGGGCTCGCGGGGCGCGTGGAGCAGTGCCGCTACTACGGTCACGACGCGCTCCTGCAGATCCGGCCCCTCTCCGACTCAGAGACCCCCGTTCTGCTCGCTCGGGTGCCCGGCGAGCAGGCGTTTGGCGTGGGCGCACGGGTGAGCGTTTCGGCGCGCGGACCCGTCACGGCGCTGCAGTAGCGCTCCCGGGCAGGCGAGAGCGGCGGCCGGGGCTCTCGCGGCCCCGAACGGCCGCCAGCACGCCGTTTAGCATCTGCCCCATGGGCCGCGGCTGGAACTGGGATTTCGAGGATGAGCGCCGGGCCCGCAAGAGTCCCGAGGCCGCCCCGGCGCCTAGCCCCGCGCTTGCCCCGCGGACCGAGCAGCCGAGCGGGCGTCAGGTGCAGATTCGCCGCCGCCGCGGCGGTGCCGCCCTGGTGGTCCTAGTGCTGGCGATCGTGGCGATCGTCGTTCTGGTGGGCTCTCACCACTCCAAGGCGGCGCCGAACTCGAGCGCGCACGCGAGGCTGCACGTTGCCGTGCGCCGTCCACTGACCGACCCCGAAAACGATCAACGGGCGGCAATACGCTCTGTCCTCGGCTACACGCCGTTCGTCAAAGAGGGAGGCACGCGCAGCCGCGACATAGCGCTGACCTTCGATGACGGGCCGGGACCGTACACCCCGGCGGTGCTGAGCGTGCTTGAGCAGAACCACGTCCACGCAACCTTCTTCGTGATCGGCAAGATGCTGCGCTATTTCGGCGCGGCGACCGCACGGGAGATCGAAGACGGCGACGTGATCGGCGACCACACCGAGACCCACCCGATGCTGGCCACACTCTCGCGCCATGACCAGCACGAAGAGCTGTTTGAACAGATCGCGCGCATCGAACTGCTCGGCGGGCGCCGTCCGCTGCTTTTTCGCCCGCCCTACGGGTCATTCAACGCGACAACGCTACGCGAGCTGAAGGCGCTACACCTGCTCATGATTCTCTGGTCAGTCGACACCGACGACTACCGTCAACCGGGCGTGCCCGTGATCGTCGAACGCGCGCTGGCAGGGGCCAAACCGGGAGCGATCATCCTCATGCACGACGCCGGCGGCCTGCGCGAACAGACGATCGCGGCGCTACCCCAAATCATCCACACGCTGCGCGCTCGAGGCTTCAACCTCGTCACCGTTCCCCAGCTCTTGGCCGACGACCCGCCGCCCGCCGGTCAGCAACTCCCGCCGAACCTCAGCGGCGGCTGAGCGCCGATGGACGACGAGCCTCCCCAGGCGCGAGCCGAGCCGATAGACGCGCAGGCGCGGCGCGCGCGGCGCGAGCAGCGGGTACGGGCGCTCCACCGCCGGCGCCGTCGCACGGCCGCCGTGGCGGCGCTGATCGTGCTCGCAGCGCTCGCCGCGATCGTCGCCTTCAGCCTCGGCGGCTCCCCACCCCCGGCTCGGCACACGAGCCGGCGCGCCGTGCACTCTCCGAGCACGCAAAGGTCTGCGTACGTTCCAGCCAACACGGTCCGCACCGACGCCGCGACGGGTCCGCGAGGAACGGCGTCAGTACCGATTTTGATGTATCACGTGATCGCCGCCCCACCTCCCGGCGCGCCCTTTCCCGGCCTCTACGTCGCGCCATCGGAGTTCGCTGAACAGATGCGTGCTTTGCGACATGCCGGTTGGCACGCCGTCACGCCAGATCAGCTCGAGGCCTACTGGCGCCGGGGCGTCGCGCTTGGACCCGGACGCCCAATCGTGATCAGCTTCGACAACGGGTACGAGTCGCAGTACACGCAGGCCCTCCCGGTCATGCGCAGCCTCGGCTGGGTCGGCGTTGAGAACCTGCAGCTGACTGGCCTGCCCCCGTCACAGGGGGGTATCGGCCAGCGGGAGATACGGGCGCTGCTGGAGGCCGGCTGGGAGCTCGACACACAGGGCTTCAGCCACGCTGATCTGATCACGCTCTCCGCCGCGGCGCTTCATCGCGAGGTCGCTGTCTCGCGCACCGTGCTCCAGCACCGCTTCCATGTCCAGGTGAACTGGTTCTGTTACCCCTCCGGCCACTATGACCCACGCGTCGTGGCAGCGGTCGCGGCGGCCGGATATGTGGGCGCGACGACCGTCGTCCCGGGCTGGGCGCATCGTGACGATGACCCGTATCGCCTGCACCGACTACGCGTGCTGGGCGGCACTTCGGCTGGCGAGCTACTCGCGTTGATCGCCGACGTACGCCACGATCCACCCTCGCCTGAGGCCTATGGCGGCGCCTGAGCTCAGTCGTGGCGCGCGGGCTCGCGCAGCGCCGCCGCTCGTGCTTCGGCTGCCTCGGCGCGGGTGCGCAGCTGATGGCACTCGATTTGCGCGTCGCGGAGCCGCTCGTGAACCCTGCGGTTGTACTCCTGCACGCGCAGCATCTCGTGCTCGAGGAAGGCACGCGCGTCTTCGATCACGCGTACCTGGCTGCGGACGCGCGGACGGCTGAGATCGAACGCGTGGGCGAACTCCTCGAGCGTGTCTAGATAGTCCTCGTCCTCGAGCCCCACGACCACCGGGTGATCGGAGGGGTCACAGCGAACGCTCGCCTCCGGCCACCAGATCCGCAGCGTCCCTGCATCGAGGCGCAGGCGCGGGCCGAGAATCTCACGCAGCGCGAGCAACAGCGCGTCGTCGGCGAGCAGACAGATTCGCACACCCTCGCCGGTCACGCTGCGAATGTCGCTAGCGCGCAGCACGGGCTCTTGCGTACCGTCACGAAGCGTGACGCCAACGATCGGGCTGTCGCGCTCACTGAGGATCTCGCTGCCGAGACGTTGCAGATCCTCGTCGCTGTGCACGACGAGGTAATCGGGGTCGGAAGCCTCCGCGCCAAAGCCGGCCAGCGCCGCCTCGAGCGACATCGTCACCCCGAAGCTCTCCCCGCTCGCGCCCATCACACGAGCCGATAGCGCCGCGTCGAGGGGTCGCGCTCGAGCAACCCGACGGCTACCAGCGTTGAGACGTAGCGATGGGTCGTGCTTGGGTTCATGTCGAGCATGCGCGCGATTTCCGCGTTGCCCAGATAGCTGCCATCGGTCGGAAATGAAGCGAGCATCAACAGCCCGGCGAGCAGCGAGCGCGAGAGGCGACTGTCCTCGAGCTGACGAGGCTCCTGGGCGAGGACCGTACGCACATCCTTCAAGCCGGAGAGCAGGACCGACATGTTGCCGCCATCGGCGGCGTCCCGAACGACCCTGTCGACCTGAGCGGCGGACAGCTCGATGGTGATCGTTTCCGACTCGCCCTCGCGTTTTGAGCGATCCTCGGCCGCATCGATGAGCGCAGCTGTGTCTGTTTGCGCTGGACTGCTCATCTTTCACGATAATGAAGCGCATGGAGCCTGCTGATAAGGCAGACGCTTGAATGTTCTACGTTCTGACTGTCGGGAACATCTGCTTCCGAGAGATAGAAACGTTGCTTTCTAGATGTTCCGACTGTTACTAGGCTGTGATTTACGATGGACGCACGCGCAGCAGCCCCCCGGGTCCCCCTTGCCCGAACCTCGAAAAAGGACTCCGGACCGATGCAGTCGGCGGTGCACTGGGCGCTACTCGGACTCGTGATCGAGCGGCCGAGCTATGGCTATGAGCTGGCCCATCGCTTTGAGCACGCCTACGCCGGCATGCTTCACCTCAGCGGAGTGTCATACGTCTATACGGCACTTGACACGCTCCAGCGCCGCGGCCTGATTGAAGAGATCGCCGGCACGCGCACCGGACGCCAGCCCAAGCCCCGTTATCGCGCCACCAGCGAGGGCGTGCATGCTTACCAGGAGCGCCTCACCGAGCAGATCCAGGAGGACATGCGCCGCGCGCGGCTGTTCGCGCGCCAGCTTGCCGTCTTCGCCCACGAACCCGAGATCGGCCTCGAAATCATCGAGCGTTACGGCGCGGCCTGCCTGCAGGAGGCCAGTGGCACGGCGTTGCCGCCAGCCGCCAGCGAAGTTGCGGGCGACCCGATCGCGGGCCTCGCTTCGCGGCTCGTCTCCGAGGAGAGTCGCCTGGCGATGGGAGCCAAGCTTCCCTGGGTCGAATACGCCCGCAGCGAGTTCAAGGCATTGGCCGCCGGTAGGAGCTCACCGCGATGACCCTGCTCGAACTGGTGGGAGTCGAGAAGTCCTACAGCAGCGACCCTCGCCGGCCGGCCGTGTTGCGCGGCGTCTCGCTAGATGTCGAGATCGGCGAGCTCGTCGCTATCTACGGCGCGCGCCGCTCGGGTCGCTCCACGTTGCTGCGGGTGGCCGGCGGGATCGATGCGCCCGACGCTGGGAGCGTGCGCTTCGAAGGCCGCGACCTGCGCGAGCCACACCATGACGTGCTGGGAGGCGGCATCGGCTACTGCCGCCGAAGCTTTCGCGCGAGCGAAGGCCCGTACGTCATCGATCATTTGGCGATCGGCCAGGTGGCCCGAGGCGCCTCGGTAAGGCAGGCAAGAAGGCTCGCCCATGTCGCGCTGGAACGCGTCGACGTCGGCTCCTGCGCGGGACGGCGCCCGGCTGAGCTCGACGCCGCCGAGAGCATCCGCGTCGCGATCGCCAGAGCGCTCGTGCTCGAGCCGCGCATCCTGCTGATCGACGAGCCGACGATCGGCGTTGATCTCCTCGCCCGCGACTCGATCCTACGGCTGCTCGTCTCACTCGCCGCCGAGGAGATCGCTGTCCTCACGACGACCGGCGAGACCACATGTCTGTCGGGCACGCGAGCGCTGAGGCTGAGCGAAGGTGAGCTGAGCGGCTGGCAGCCGCAGGAGCTCACGCCCGTCGTTCCGCTGCGTCGACCGGCATGATGACGGTCAGGCGCGTGCCCACGCGTCGAACGCTCACGAACCGCTAGGCGGCAACCATGCTCGAGCTCGACAGGGTGGTCAAGCACTACCAGTCAGGCGCGGGCGAGGTGCGCGCCGTACGTGGTGTCGATCTTTCAATTGCACCCGGCGAGATGCTCGCGCTGCTCGGTCCCAGCGGTTCGGGCAAGACCACGCTTTTGCTGCTCGCCGCGGCGCTGCTGAGGCCCGACGCCGGAACGGTCCGTTTCGCGGGACGCGACCTTTCCACGCTCAGCGAAAACGAGGCCAGCGACTACCTGATGAATGACGTTGGCTTCATCTACCAGGACGTCCACCTGATGCCGCGCGTCTCGGCGATCGAGAACGCCTCGATCAAGCTCATGCTCGGAGGTGTGAGCATGCGCGACGCGCAGCAGCGCGCGCGACCCTGGCTCGAGCGCGTCGGTCTCGGCAATCACCTTGACCGCACGCCCGATGAGCTCTCCGGCGGCGAGCGACAGCGCATCGCGATCGCGCGAGCTCTCTGTGGCGAGCCACGGCTGATCCTCGCCGACGAGCCGACAGGCAACCTCGACAGCGCACGCAGCGCCGAGATGATCGACCTGCTGCGCTCGATCGCACATGCAAGCAAGGCCGCGGTGCTGCTCGTCACGCACGACGTCGAGGCCGCCCTGATCGCCGATCGCTGCTGCACCCTGCGCGACGGCGAGCTACTCGAAGGCCGCCAGGCGCTCGAAGGCAATCACGCGATCACGCGCGACCCGCAGACGCCGGCCGCACAGGCATGAGCCGCAGAGGCCACGCCGATCCGATCCAGGCACGGCGGCTATTGCACCCGGCGGCGCTTCTCTACCTGTACCGTCGGCGACTGCGCGTGCATCGCGTGCAGGAGATGCTTGCCGGGCTGGGCGTGGCAATCGCGGTGGCGCTCGTGTTCGCTGCGATGGTCGCCAACGGCAGCGTGGCGGGCTCGGCCGGCGAAGTCGTTCACGCGGTCATCGGGCCGGCGGATCTCCAGCTGCGCGCGCGCGACTCAGCAGGCCTCGACGAACATCTGGTTGCTCGCGTGGCACATCTTCCCGGCGTCAGACAAGCCGCGCCGTTGCTCGAACAGACGGCCACGCTGCGCAGCGCCAGTGGACGACACACCACGGTGGACCTCGCCGGCGCTGACCTGCGCTTTGCTGTGCTAAACGGCCTAGCCCACACCCTGCCGATCGCCGCCTTCGCGCCGGGCGGCATCGGCCTCAGTCGCACGAGCGCAGCCGAACTCGGCGTGACGGCATCGAATGGCGTGTCTGTCGAGCTCCAGCTGCGTGGCGGGGTGCATCGGCTGGGGGTCGCCGCGGTGCTCGGCCCCGAAGCCGCGGGCGCACTCTCGCAGGCGCGCATAGCCGTCGTTCCGCTCGGGCGCCTACAGCAGCTCGCGGGTTTGCAGGGGCGCCTGACGCGGATCTTGATTCGCAGTCAACCTGGACAGCACGCGCTCGTGCGTGCTGAGCTCGCCAAGCTGGCGGGCGATCGTCTCACTGTCGCACCCGCCGATGCCGACATCGGACTGCTGCGCCAGGCGCTCCGTCCGAGCGACCAGGCAAGCGGCTTCTTCGCTGCCATCAGCGCCCTGCTCGGCTTCCTGTTCGCGTTCAACGCGATGCTCTTGACCGTACCCGAGCGCCGCCAGGCGATTGCGGATCTGCGGCTGATCGGCACCAAGCGCGCCGCGATCATCCAGATCGTCGTCTTCCAGGCTCTATGCCTCGGGCTGGTGGCTTCGCTTGTGGGCCTGGGAGCAGGCTACGTCCTTTCGCTCGGCGTCTTTCATCAGTCATCGAGCTATCTGGCGGAGGCTTTCACGCTCGGTTCAAACACGGTCGTCGGGTTGGGCCCGCTGCTGCTGGCGCTGCTCGGCGGCATGCTCGCGACGTTCCTGGCATCTGCTGTACCGATGCTCGACCTGCGCCGCGAGCGCTCGCTCGACGCCGTCTACGCCACGGACGGCGCTCCAGGGAACACGCTCAGCGCACGTCTGGGCGTACGCCTCGGCATCGCCGCAGCGGTCCTGCTCGTACTCACGACGATCGCCTTCGAGTTGCAGCCCGCGCTGGCCTTGGTTGCTAGTGGCATGCTGGCGCTGGCAACCGTGCTCGTGATTCCGATGGTCTTCGCCGCGGTGTTACGTATCGCGGCCGCGCTCGCCGAGCGCTTTCAGCGCCTAACGATCCTCCAGGTCGCGCTGACCTCCTTGAGGTCCACCACGTTGCGTTCGCTGGCGCTGGCCGCGACGGGCGCAGTCGCGATCTTCGGCGGAATTGCGCTCGGCGGCTCCCGCGACGATCTGCTGCGCGGGATCGACGGGTTCTCGCATAGCTACTCCGCTGACGCCGCCCTCTGGGTGACCAACCCGCAGGACAACCAAGCAACGGTCAGCTTCGACGGGGCACGCTACCGCGCGCGGATCGCGCACGTGCCGGGCGTGGCCACCGTGCAGAGCTTCCAGGGTGGCTTCCTCGAGCTCGGCACTCGACGTACCTGGATCATCGCCCGCCCGCCGGGCGCGAACCGTCGCGTGCTCGAAAGCCAGGTCATCGACGGCAGCCCCCGCCGTGCGATCGAGCTGCTCGCAGGTAGCGGCTGGATCGCGGTCTCCCAGCAGCTCGCCGAAGAACACCACGTCGGTCCGGGTGGGTCGCTGCTGCTGCCTACGCCGGGGGGCAATGTGCGCTTTCGTGTCGCCGCCACCACCACAAACCTGGCGTGGAGCCCGGGCGTCATCTTCATCGGCGCGGCCGACTACCAGCGCCTATGGAGCACGCGATCCCCGACTGCGTTTGGCGTGGATCTCACGCCGGGTGCGAACGCGGCCACGGTGCGCACGGCACTCGCGCGCGCGCTCGCCCCCAACAGCAGCCTGGAGGTATCCACGGCGCCGGCCCGCGAAGGGCGCATCGACAAGCTGACGAGCGAAGGGCTCAGCAGGCTCGGGGAGATCTCCGTGCTGCTCATCATCGCCGCGATCCTGACAATGGCCGCGGCGCTCGGCTCGAGCGTCTGGCAACGCCGCCGTGCGCTCGCCGGTCTGCGTCTTTCCGGGGTGCGCGTGCGGCGCCTGCGACGCATCCTGATGCTCGAAGCGGCGCTGATGCTCGGCACCGGATGCATCACCGGCGCGGTCGCCGGCATCTTCGGGCAGATCGTGATCGACGCCTATCTCAAGCACATCACGGGCTTTCCGGTCGCGAGCCTCGCCACCAGCGGGCGCCCTCTGGAGGTACTCGCGCTCGTGATCGTGATCGTGCTGGCGATAGTTGCAGTGCCCGGCTGGTCAGCCGCGCGGGTCTCTCCCACGCTCGCTCTCAATGAGTGAGCAAGCGGCGCTCGACCCCGCCTACCCGGGGCAGGCAACAGGGTCTGAAATGCGCGCTTGCACCAGCTCCCACAATGCGCGCACAGCCCGACTCGACCGACGTCTCGCCGCACGCGGCGGCGTGGCACTGGTGCTCGCGAACGCTCGCTACTGGTCGTGCGTGGCCGCGGTGGTCCGGCACGAGCTCGCGCGCTGGCATCGTCGCGCGCTGGCAATCGAGAACCCAATACTGCGCTCGCTCGCGCTCGAGAAGCTCGCGGAGGAGGGCTTCAACGCCGAGGTCGCGGCGACGCTCGCGACGTTGGTCGCACGCTCGCGCCGGCGAGCGGTGATCGAAGCGATCGTCGCGCTCGAGGTCCTGTTCGACTTCCTCGATGGGCTCACCGAGTCACCTGTCAGCGCCACGGGCCTCGATGGGCAGCGACTCTCCAGGGCGCTCACCGACGCCGTCGACCTCGCCGGCGTGGCCTACGCGGATTACTACGCGCTGCACGCGCAGGGCGAGGACGGCGGATACCTGAGCGACCTCGTCACGACGGTTCGAGCGAGCATCGCGACGCTGCCCGCGAGCGCACGGCTCGCCGATCTCCTGCTCGCGGCGGCGCGACGAAGCGCCGAGGCCCAGCTGCGAATCCACGCCGCCGCGAGCGCCGGTCGCGGAGACCTCGAGCAGTGGGCCCGCGCGCAGGCGGGCGAAACCCCCGAGCAGTGGCGCGAGCTGTTGGCGGGCGCCGCCTCCTCGGTGCTCTGCCTGCACGCGCTGATCGCCGCCGCAGCCGATCCCCGCTGCACCCACGAGCAGGGACACCAGATCGACCAGACCTACCTGTGGGTAGCGGCTTTACCGACGATCCTCGACAGCCTGATCGACAGCTCGCGCGATACGCGAGCGGGACACGCAGGCTTCATCACCCTGTACGAGAGCAGCGAAGCACTCGCCTCCGGGCTGCAACACGTGGCCGGCACGGCGATCGACCATGCACGCAGCGCACCGCACACCGCACACCACGTGATGACCCTCGTCGGCGTCCTCGCCTACTACGGCTCGGCAGCGAGCGCCTGCGATGCGCACGCACGCCGCGCGATCGAGCCCACTGCGCGCCAGCTGCGCCCGTTGATCGGGCCAACGTTGGCAGTAATGCGCGCCTGGAGGCTCACCAAGCGCATCGCCAGGCGCCGTGGACAGGCGCCGACGGCCTCACGAGGACGAGCGTCGTGAGCCAGGGCGCGCTACCCGACGCTTCGCTCGCGGGTACGGCGCGCCACGTCGCGATCATTACTGACGGCAATCGGCGCTGGGCACGGGCGCGACGCCTGCCGGTCGATGCTGGCCACGACGCCGGCGCAGACACGCTCAAGGCGCGGCTGCGCGATGCGATCGAGCTGGGGATCGAGCAGCTGACCGTCTACTCCTTCTCGACCGAGAACTGGGGTCGCCCAAGCGAGGAGGTCAAGGCACTGATTGCGATGCTTGCGAGACGGATCGCCAAGGAGGCACCGGAGCTGAACCGCCACAACGTGCGGATGCGCTTCATTGGACGTCGCGCGCGCGCGAGCAGCGAGCTGATCGAGAGCATGCAGCGCGCCGAAGTGCTGACAGCGCGCAACAGCCTCATCACCCTCTACATCGCCTTCGACTACGGCGGACGCGCCGAGATCTTCGACGCTGCCCGGCGACTGCGCGGTGAGAGCGAGGAGGAGGACTTCCGTAGCTGCCTGTATGCACCGGAGATGCGCGACCCCGACATGATCATTCGCACCGGGGGCGAGCGTCGGCTCTCGAACTTTCTGCTCTGGCAGGCCGCCTACGCAGAGCTCGTCTTCAGCGACGCACTGTGGCCGGACTTCAGCCGCAAGCACCTCGAAGACGCGTTGAGTGAGTTCCGCGAGCGCCGGCGACGCTTCGGCGGGCGCTGAGCGTGGCGCCGAAGTGCGCATGCAACCCAAAGCACGACGCGCGGCCAGACACAAGCTCTGAGTGACGCTCAGCGGTGAAGCCGAACCGGCGCGCTCGGCGCTCAAGTCCTTCTGCGCGCGTCGAGCAGGGACCCGAGCGAATAGTGCACGAGCAGCCCGAGCAACATTGGAATCAGGAAGTTGAGGACCCGGTATCCGAGCACGGCGATCAGAGCCGGCGCGGCACGGACATGGACGGCGATCAAGGAGATCGTGAGGAGTGCCTCGATCATCCCGGCGCCGCCGAGCGGCAGCGAGCGCCTACTGGCCGCATAGCCGGTGGCGTAGGCGAGGATCAGAGCCGGGACGGAGATCTCAACGCCGAAGCAGCGCAGCGCGAAGCCGAGACAGACGATCTCGGCGGTCCAGTAGAGCGCAACCCCCACGATCGCAGCGAGGTGCTCGATCGGGCGCTGCGCGACGCTGCGCAGGATCTCCACGCCGCCGAGCAGGTCCGCGATCCAGCTCTGGATGCGTCCGTGTGAGCGCTTGAAGTAGTTGACGATCCGCGGATGGGTAGCCCACCAGCCGAACAGGAAGCCGACGGGCACGCCGATGATCCAGGGCCAGGTGAGTAGCGGCGAGGCACGCCTCGATCCGAGCGCAAGGATCAGCGCGCATATGCAGGCTGCCGGCGCGAGCAGCAGATACTCGATGACGGCCAGGCCGAGAACCTGGATGCGCGCTCGGCGGCGCGTGTAGTGCAGGGCGCGCAGCGCACGCCGGTCGAAGGCAAAGCCACCCGAGGCAACCGACGGGCCGAATCCCGCGACCACGAGCTGGACGGTCTGAGCGAACGTTGGCCGCGGTGAGTCCTCCGTCGTGAGGACTGTCTCGCGGTAGGCGAGGATGTAGCCCGCATAGGCCACGAGCTCGGCCACGATCGCCGCTATCGCCCAGGACGGCTGGAAGCGCTCGAGCGCGTGCCACAGGGCCCGCGGGCGGTCATTCAGCGCGATCGCGAGCACGGTGCCCGCCGCGATCGCTACCGAGAGCACGAGCACGACGCCGGGACGGCGGTTGAGGACCTTCATCACCGGAAAGCTACGCGGCTTGACCTCCTTCCACGCCGGCCGCGGACGACCGCAGGCGAAGGCCAACGTGCGTGCGGCGGTGCAGCGCCGTGGAATCAATGATCTAGGCCAGCATCAGCCGGCTTGCAACGATGCTTTGTGGGCGCGGGCGTGCCTGTCGCAGTATTCACGCAGATGGTGCATGGCACCTTCGGCGGGAAGCTCAACGTCTTCGGTCTGACCATTGTTCACAAATCGCTGGAACGCGCGGCCGCTGTGTGGGTCGAAGAAGCTGATGTAGCCACCCTCGAGGATCTCCAGGGGCGCCTTCACAGCGCCGGTATGGGAGTAGCCGACATCGGAGACCGCTCCGGAGGAGCGGTAAAAGTGTGGGAGCACGAAATCCGTCACGGTCACGCCGCCGACCTCGTAGGTGATCCGCTCGCACGGATCGCCCGGCTCCATCAGGTAGCGAACGCGCGCGGCGAGGACGGGCCCGCTCCAAGCCTCCAGCCTCCTGGCCGTGTGCAGCCGTGATCCGAACGGGTCGACGATCATCTCAATCAGCTCATGGCTGGCGGACACCGTCCATTCGCCATCGCTCAGAGCGACGCGTGCGTAGGGCTGACCGTGTTCGTCGGCGTGGTAGCCGGCGGCGCCCGGCTGGTCGATCGTCTCATGCAGCTCGATTCCCCACGTGCCCACGGGCGTTTTCGGATAGGCCCCGACGGTGGCTGCGACCTTCCAGGCGGGCGCAACGTCCGCCTGTATCTGCTCGTTCAGAGCGCCCGCCACCTCTGCCAGTTCGGTGGAGCTGATCTGTCCGCTCTTGTCGACAAGCGCGACGTGGACGGGAATCGCTGCAGCGCTCATGTCGGTTACCTCCTGGCCGTGGTTGGGAGGCCCGCAATCTTACCGATTAATGGAATTAATTTGTTAGCAGGATCTTGCTCTAGTCCGCGGCCTCATCCCGAGATTGTCGAACCTTTGTCCAAAGTTTATTATCCGGATTAATGCCTGCAGTTCGCTCAGCGTGGATGCGTATCGGCGACCTGAGTGCGCGCACGGGCACGGCCGCACATCAACTGCGGGCGTGGGAGCGCCGCTACGGCCTCTTGCGGCCGCAGCGCTCTGCCGGCAACTATCGCCTCTATACGCCGGCAGACGAGCAGCGGGTACGGCTGATGCAGCGCTACCTATCCGAGGGCGTGCCGCCCGCGCAGGCCGCGGAGCTCACGATCGCGGCGCGCTTCAGCGTCAGCCCGGGAGCCGGTCGCGAGGTTCCAGCCAGCGAGGTGAGCGACGCCCACGAGGAGATCCGCGATGCGCTCGCTCGCTTCGATGAGACATCGGCGCAGCGCACGCTCGAGCGCCTGCTTGCCGAATTCACGCCGACCACCGTCGCCCGCGACGTGCTTCTGCCCTACATGCACGATCTGGGCGAGCAATGGCGCGCGGGACAGGTCTCGATCGCACAGGAGCATTTCGCCACGAACTTCTTTCAAGCGCGTCTCTACGCGCTCGCGCGTGGCTGGGACCGCGGCCTCGGCCCACGCGCGCTCCTGGCGTGCGCGCCACGCGAGCAGCACAACCTCGCACTGGTCATCTTCGGCATCGCGCTACACGAGATGGGCTGGCGCATCATCTATCTGGGCTCCGATACCCCGATCGAGACCCTCGTCGAAGTCGCGAAGCTGAGCCACCCCGATCTGACCGTCGTGGCAACCACGATGCGTCGGCGGCTTGCCCCCCATTCAAGCCAGCTGAGCGACTTCACGAAACGGTGGCCGCTCGCGCTCGGCGGCCCCGGGGCGAGCCGCCGACTCGCTGAGCAGGCGGGGGCACGACATCTCCCGCAGGACCCAGTGAGCGCGGCGGGGACCCTCAGCGCGTGAGGCGCACAGCTCACAACCTTCGACAGAGGCTCTCCCCGCCCCGATGTAGCTCTCCGTACAGCTAGCGTGCTGATTCTGGCTGTGAACAGATCGAATGGAGCAGCTAGACAGGAGCTTTGCCGTCAATGAATCGCTTTGAACACGTCCTTCACCTGCGCGTCACGCGCCGGGACCTCGCGTTCCTGGAGCGAATGGCTCGAGCCCAGCGCTGCACGGTCGAGGAGCTGATCCGCAGCGAGCTCTGCCTCACCGCGCCAGGTGCGGCTCCCCAGGAGAGGACCGCACGAGGCCATCTTCAGCTCCTCACCCCGGAGGCTGACTCCGCCTTGCAGGATCAGCCCGCCTGAGCACCTCGGGCCGCCAGACAGAGACATCGGGAGCCCGCCGCTCGGCCGAGCTTCCCCGCACCGCGTTGGCGTTTACGGCCACGGGCGGCAGCGCACGCGACGCGTCGCGCTGGCCGTGAACGCATCTAGTAGGCTCGGCGCATCTTTCAACTGATTCTATTAAGCGAAACGTCTATGACGGCATCGACGGTGGGGGCACCAAATGAGCGTTGAAAGCATCAACGGCAAATCCGGCACGGTCACGCTGGCCGCGAGCGATGTCCAGGCGGCACCGATCGCGACCGCTCCCAACCTAGTCGAAGCGGGAGAAGTCGAAGGCAGCTACCAACCCAACTGCGCCAAAGGCAACGTCTTCTTCGTGATCGCGAAAGGCGCGCTCACCATCACGCTGCCGATCAACGCGCCACTGACCGTCTACTACGTGGAAGTGCTGCTCACCGAGAACGCAACCGGCGGTCACGCACTCGCAACCGAAGGCTACGCGCTCCTCGGCGAAGCCCCGATACTTAACACCGCCGCGAATGCGGTCAACGCGCTGCAGATGGTGACCTTCAATGGCGGCGCGAGCTGGTATCTCGTCGGTCTCCAGGCCGGGACAAAAGGCGAAAAAGGCAGCACCGGCGAAAAAGGCAGCGAAGGGTCAGAAGGCTTCGTGCCCGCAAAACTGCAACTGCCGAGCTCGCTCAAAACCTATAAGGAACCGGGCAGCTCAGAAACCGAAGCCAGAGCAGCCATCGCCGAGAGCGCCCCGCGCGCCGGCTTTGGAGGCCAGACCGTGACGCTTGCCAGCGGCACGCCCTTGTTCGTGGCGATTCCGGTCAAAGCCGGCCAGATCATCAGCGGCCTGGCGTTCGCTGTGAGCGCCACCGAGGGCACACCCTCCGAACGCCAGCATCTCTGGGTGGCGCTTCTCAACTCCAAATTCGAAAAGCTCAAGGTCAGCGCGGATCACACCTCCAACGCGAACACCCCGCTTCCCACGGCGTCGATACGCGCGCTCAAGTTCTCCTCGAGCTACGAAGCGCCCGAAACGGGCGTGCTCTACGGGCTGGTCTGCGAGGTGATGAAAAGCACCAGCCCGATCGCCCTGGTGCAACGCGAATCGAGCGTCTTCCTGATGGCGGCCGCGCCGATGATCTGTGGAAAGGGTCCGACGGGGCAGAGCACACCCGAAGCGCTCCCGGAAAAAATCACAACGACCGAAAGCGGTCAGGCCCCCTGGCTGGCCTTCGTGTGATGCGGGCTCTGCACCCGGGGGCCGGGATCAGCCAGAGCCCCCTTCGCACGATGATCCCCAACGCCATCTTCTTCCGGGCCGTCACCGAACTGGCAGCGGCGGAAGATCAGACACCAGCGCTGCTCGCCGCCAACCAGCTCCGCTACGGCATCGGCGCCGCGGGCTCGTTTCACGGCTACGAAGGGGTGGGCTACGGACAGTTCTGGCCCGTGAGCGCGAACATCAACGGCTCCACGCCGTCGCTGTTCGTCGTCCCGGGCTGGACGCCAACCCAGAAGGTGCTGTGGGTCAACGCAGAAGGCAAAGCTCACCCCGAAGGCGCGAGCAGCAATCTGCAGAGCTTCCTGGAAGAAGTGCCGATCCCGGAACTCGCCGGCGTCCCCTCCGGGCGCCTCACCGCCGAAGGAGGCACCGATCAGGAGATCGCGATCTGGCAGCCGAGCACCGGCAGGTACTGGGAGTTCTGGCGGTGGGGTGCTTTCGCTCCACCCGAAGGCTATGGGGCAACATGCCAGTACGGCGGCTATATCGCGAACGCGCGTGAATGGAACGGGATCCTGCCGAACAAATGGGGCGCACGGGCGACCTCGCTCGCGCTCACCGGTGGGCTCATCACGCTGCAGGACCTCGTAGAAGTGCTCGAAGGGGCCAAGATCAAACACGCGTTGGGCGTCTCCCTCGACGTGATCGCCGAAGAAGTCATCGCACCCGCAACGCGGTGCGACCTCGTCGTGAGCACCAACACCGTCAAAGAAGAAGGCGGCAAAGCGAACCCCGCCCACGGCACCGTCGACGCGGTCGCGGAGTCCCGCTGGTTTCGCTTTCCTCCCTCGAGCAACGCCGCCGAATTCGGCCTGACCAAGCCACTCGAGGTGGCGATCTTCGAAGCGATCCGCGAGTACGGCCTGTTCGTCGATGATGGCGGCTCGCTACGGTTCTCGATCGAGTCACCTGTCTCAATGGGCTCCCAGTACGCGTTCGCCAAGACCAATCCGCTGGCGGGAGCCGTCGGTAGCGGCTGGCACACGTTCTCATTTATTCCGGCAGGCATGACGAGCTCGCTCTTGCCCAGCTTCGAAGAGTCGATCGCGGGAACCTCAAGCTGCTTCACGAGACAGCCCTGGACCTCGCTCGAAGCACTCGAACCGCGGACCAGCTGAGCTCGGCCCCCCGCCGAGGACGCCCGAGGCGGGTCGGGAAGTCCCTGCAAACGTGCACTGTCCGGACCAGTCCTAGTCGCACATTGAGCCTGGTTCACCAATTGGACCGAGCTGCGCGCTTCTTCTGCTACGGTCGAAAACGGACCGGAGTCCGTATACGCCTACGAGCCTGGAGAGACCACATGAGCCTGTCCCTTTTTCGCCTGGACGCGAGCATCCGTACGGAGGGTTCGCACAGCCGCCAGATCGCAGACATCGTGGAGCAGGAGTGGCGCGACGCCCACCCCGACAGCACTGCCACAAGCCGCGAGATCGGCGTCCAGCCGCTCCCGTCGGATGCCTGGGCCGCCGCGGTGTCTGCGAGCTCGACCCCCGCGGAGTCTCGCAATCCCGAGCAGGCGCGCGCCGTCGCGCTGGCAGCTTCTCTCACCGACGAGCTCGAGGCAGCCGACGCGCTGCTCTTCGCGGTCCCGCTCTACAACTTCGGCGTCTCGCAGCACTTCAAGACATACGTCGACCTGATCGTCACCGACCCCCGCATGGCTGCTGGCACCGATCCAGTAGTCGCCGGCAAGCCCGCCGTGCTTGCGACTGTCCACGGTGGCTACTACGCCGCCGGCACGCCGAGGGAGGGATGGGACCACGCCACCGGATGGATGCGACGCATCCTTGCCGATGTGTGGAAGCTCGACCTGCTCGTTGTGGAGAAGAGTTTCACCCTCGTCGGTGTCAATCCCGCCCTCGATCAGTTCAAAGAGCTCGCTGACCAGCTGGCCACCGAGGCTGAGGCCCTCGCACGCGAGCACGGCCGCGACCTGGCGCAGCACAGCCGCCTCCGGGAGCGCACAGCATCCTGAAGACGCCGGGGGACGAGACAGTCGCCGCCGATCAATGCGTGTGGTCGTGGCCGCGCACGGTTCGCCATGACTGCCACGTGATCCGCAAGATCACCAGACAGATCAAGAGGCCGATGATCGGATCGACGATCGGCACGCCCACGGTGACAACGAGCGCCGAGGCGATCACCGCGAGGCTGACATACGCGTCGGCGCGCGCGTGTTCGCCATCGGCGATCAGCGCGGCGCTGTCCAAGCGCCGTCCTGCGCCAGTGCGAATCTTCGCCGCCAGGAAGTTCCCGACGAAACCGATGCCACCAGCGACCCCCAGAGCAAGCAAGTGCGTCGGCGCGCTCGGATGCACGAGCCTCTGCACCGCCTCCACCCCCGCCACACAAGCGCTGAGGAAGATCGCGGCGACGACAGCGACACCCGCCCGACGCTCGGCCAGCCCAGAGCGAAGCACAAACGCGATCCCGAGCGGGACGGCCGTCAGCGCGTCGCCGACGTTATGGATCAAATCCGCAAGCAGCGCAATGCTGCCACTCGCCATGAAAACCACCATCTGCGCAGCCGCCGCCACGCCAAGCACCGCAAGCGAGAGCAGGACCGCACGGATGCCCTCACGCGACCGCTTGATCGTGTCATCCACCAGCCCATGCGAGTGCCCGTGACCACCAAGTCGATGAACATGGTCGTGCCCACACCCGGCATGAGAATCGGCGAGCACCGGCTCGGAGAGCCTCAGCGCAGTCCAGTGTCGATGCGAGCCGCGATACGAATGGCTATGCACACGCCGTCCATGTCGATGCGACGGCCCCCGTGGATATCGGTACCTGTCATCCTCGACAGCCTACGACTCCAGGCTTGACGAACGAGATCTCCGCTCACACCTCGTTGCAGCCAGAGCACGGACTCCAAATCACCGTTCGCCGACACATTCATCATGCTGAGCGGGTCTGCCATGTCGTACCGATGCTAGTAGAGGGTCTGCGCTCGCCCCGTCTAGGTGCGCGCCCACAGGCGCCCTAGACAACAGGCCCTTCGCCTCTATCGCTCGCCGTTCCACCCGCTTACCGCCACCTTCATTGGGCTCAACGGTCTCAGCGAGTCTTCACCCAGCAAGACCCGTACGCGCGCAGTTCGTGTCCGGCCCGGCCGGCCGTTCGCCCCTGAACCCCACGGGACAGCTAGCCGCCCATGAGGACCAGCAAGTCCTCGGGCATACGGGCGCGATATCGCGCATCTCGCTCGTAACAAGAACAAATCGTCCCTTCTGTCTTGTATTCGCCGGCAGTTGCTCCAATCGGTTCTCAAGCAGCAGAATCACCACGGCCTGCTGCACCGTGATCGACTTCATCCCCGCCAACTCTACGGCGCGAGCCGTGCCCAACAGCTCAGTGAACTCAGGAACCGCACCTGAGCGAGAACGATGACATCCGAGACGAAGACTCCCACACGCCGACGGTCCTCAGGGATTCCCCCTGCCACCAGTCATCCAATGCGGCGACCAGCGCTCGTCACTGCACGACGCTTGAGCCTCGCAAGTTCGGAGCCGATACGGACGCGTGGACATCGCTCGACCCTGTACGCGAACGACGCCCTATGCTGCCGGGTCTCGGACGCGTAAGCTCCAGGTAGTCGCCGCCGGCGTTGTGCTGGCGTCCTTCTGGACGGCGTGGTACGGGGGCGTCTGGCAAGTCCAAGGTGGCGACTACGCCATGGACTACGCGACTGCGATGAACGCGCTGCTCGCAGGCCATCTACACATGTTCTTCGTGCACCTGCCAACCAACGGCGCAGGTGGCTCGATCATCCTTCGTGCACCGTTTGCTGGGATGGCCAAGTTGACGGGAGGCGGGCAACTCGCTCTCTACCGCTCGGGGTCGTTCGGCTGCCTGTTGGCACTCGGTGGTTTGGGACTCTGGTTGGCTCGGGACGGGCTTCGTGATCGCCACTCGCCTCTCGTCTGCCTAGGCCTAATCGCTGTCTACGCGGGAGCACCGGCTCTCCTCGAGGCCGTCTATTACGGCCATCCCGAGGAGCCGCTTGGTGCCGCGTTCTGCGTCACCGCAGTCATTCTGGCGGGGAACGATCGCCCGGAGCTAGCTGGCCTAGCACTCGGTGCAGCCATCATCAACAAGCCGTGGGGATTGCTCGCGGTAGGTCCGACGCTGTTGTGCGCACGCGCCGGATGGTGGCGAGCGGCGCTCGCCACCAGTGCGGTCGGCACCGCCTGGTTTGCTTCAGGGATTCTGGCAGCTCCGGGCCAATTCATGCGATCCGTTCACGGGGCTGAGACTTCATTGGTTGCTCATCCTCAGGAGCTCTGGTGGCCCCTGAACCACAGCGACGGCCTCAACCCTCGCCCGCCGGCCTGGCTTGGGGCACACGCGCGGCAGTTGGCAGTCGCCCTTGCCGTGACATGTGCCGGTGTGGTGGCAGGACGTCGTCATCGAGGTCATCAGACGACTACCGTGGACTCATGTCTCGCTCTGCTCGCGCTCGGCTTCGGCCTGCGTTGCCTGCTAGAGCCAGCCACCCACGACTACTACCAGTTGCCGTTCGTGGTCGTGCTTGCCGCCTGGGAGCTCCGCTGCCGCGGTACCACCGCTGTTTCGGTGCTCATACTGCTGCTCCTAGCAGCCGACTTCCGACGCCTCAACGAATACACTCCGACGCTGCCGTACCTCGTATATATCGGGCTCATGGTGCCGCTTTGCTTTGTGCTGCTGGCGGACGCGTTGGACATCGCTCGCACAACGGAGGGCAACCTGCTTCACCGCGGTCTCCGCCGGCAGCCTAAGGACTCACGAGCCACCTCTTAGCGCCTACGCTCCTGCCACACCACTGTGACGAGTACGCCCAGGGTTTGCGCTACGTACACCAAGCCTATGTGCTCGGCCGACGCGGGACGGGGCGCCTGCTACAGAGCCCGCGCGGTCTAAGGATGCTCCCCGCGCTCGAGCGGCCACGGCCAAGTGTTTACTTGCCGTAGGTGCGGCCCACTGCGCGTTTTTCAAGTCAACCTCTTGACACGGCTCGCATCGCATGGGCACACTCATCGGCCATCAGACGTATAGGGCTCCGCGAGGAGCGTGAGATCGCATCCAGGGGTGGCCGATGATTACGCGCAAACGTCTCTGCACTAACAGCCCGTTGACCGACGCCAAGCCCAGCATTTCTCGACGCCGAGGGCACCTCCTTAGCCGGGCGGGCGCGGCAGCGATGCTCGTCCTCGCGGCCATGGCCGCGGCGGGAACACAAAACGCATGGGCATTGCTGGGTACGGAAAACCTCACCGGCGGAGCTGGCCGGCTGTTCGAATCGTGCCAGTCACCCTGCGAATCGTGGTCGCAAACATTCACGAAAGAACAGTGGGAAGCGATCAAACGTCGGATCACCGGGACTGCGGTTGACTATGGCGCGACCGGGCAGACAGCCGAAATCGTCACTGGCGACACGGCAAAAGACATTGAAGTGTCCGGGAAAATCACGACGAAGGTGCGCGAACTGGAGAGCGCCCGCGGCCCGAACGCTGCGGCGGGGGCGTTCGATGGGTCGATCGTCGATGAGGCGGTGCGAATCGGGACGCTCCCCAGTCGATGGGCGCTGTTGCGTGCCGCCGGGAACGTCGGTCTCGGCGTCACTGCGTTTGAGGTAGGCTGGAAAATCGGCTCGGCGATCCGCGAGGTGCTGGGCTTCGAAGCAACCGATACCGAAGCGGAAGAGTTGATACACGAAACGCAGTCGTGGGCGGCAGTATGCGCGAATTCCGGCGAAGGCTGCAACTCATACCGCGGTGGCTACACGAAAACCGGGTTCAACGAAGGCAGCCGCGCGAAAGTGCCAAGCGACGCAATCGCTGTGTTCTATCACTCTGAATACGGGTGGGGGTTGGCCAGAGAAGGGTTCGCGGGCGGGATGCATTACTGCGCAAAATACTGGGGCAACCCGTGGGAACCCGTCCCGCCTGGTACGTTCGAGTCATCGACCTCAGAAGAAGCGATTACGTCTGGAGCATGCGAAGGGATCTTGCCGTCCGCTGCTTACCTGTCTGAAGCGTCGTTCGATGCCGAACTACAGGAGCCCGGCTACCCGAACGCTTTCACGGTCTCTGCGCCTGCCGCGGAACCTGCGGGCTGGGCAGAACGGTCGCAAACATTCACGGTCGGGGCACCCGCGGCGGTCGAATCAGCTTCCCCCAGCCTCAATCTCGTGACAGAAAGCACGCCGCAGGCGGTTGCCGTTGTCGTCGGTGAATCGTCGGACCTGCCTGGCCACGAAAAAACTGCGGAAGTGTTGTGGCCCGAAATTCCGCAGCCACTGGCGCACGAGACCTACAATCATTACAGGCAGCGACTGAGCCGGGAGGGTTTCACCAGTTACGAAGACTCACCTGACATTGAAGGGTCCGCCGAACCGGCCACCGACCAGATCGTGAACGCGACGCCCGCGCCGGGAACGCACGTCAACCCCGAATCCCTTTCGACGACTACCGTGGTGGTACATACGGCGCCGGACTCCGCTAGCGTCATCGAACTGGCCGAAAAGTGGGTCGAACTGAACGCAGGCAATGCACTTGCGGCTGCAACCCAGGCCGCGATCGAAACGCGCCAGATCGTGGCCGCTAGGTGCCTTCAAATGACCGCAGAGGGGAGCAGTGAAAGCTCCAACTGCGAAACAATACCGATCTTCTTCTCAGGGAGCGACGTGGCCACGGCGACCCAACATGATCTGAAAGCGTTGGCCAGTCATCCGCAATGGGTCCAACTCAACTACGAAGCCGCGGCGTCGAAAGAAGAAAGAGAATCGCGCGAATGGTACGCCGGCAAAGGGGGATGCTCGACCTCTAAACCAGAAGGTGACTCGTGCGATGAGTACCCGTTCTTCGCGACACAGCAGGGTGGCGGAAAAATCGAACCCCCCGCCAGCCTAGAATGGATCAACAAAGAAGACAACAGCAAACAGGGGAGCAATTACAGCGGTTTTGTGTCGTCATGTAAAATGGCCGAACGGATCGCGACAAGCTATGCCTTTCTCGCGATCCCCATAAAGCCGTCGTTGGAAATTCCGACAAGTCGCCTGTGTAACTGACCGGGAGGCTGCCAGCAGCGATGCATGATACGTCGCACCCGCCTGTGCTGGACGCGGGCATGCTTACAGACTACGAGGCTCGCCTGAAAGCTCTCGGTGTTCCCTTGGACGGGTTGGCTCGGGGCGTGGCGTCAGAGGAGATGGCGACTACGTTGGCGCCGCTCGGTCTCACGCTGCCCGGGGAAGCGCGCGTATGGTGGGGACGGCACAACGGATCGCCGGGCGACTACAGAAGCAAACCGTATGCGCCTCCAGGAGAGAAGTTCCTGTCGCTCTCCGAGGCGGTGGAGACGTTCAACGAATATCGGGGCATAGTGATGGAGCTCGTGGAGCCAGATGTCCCTGAGCTGGCGAACCCTGACGACCGTTGGCACCCTGCTTGGCTGCCGATTCGAGGACCGCAGCTTCCGCTTGTCGTTGATTGCTCCGTATCGAAGGACGCCCCGACCCCGTTGCGGTTCGTGTCGATGGAAGATTCGGACGGCTCGCGGCGAATACGAGCGCGCTCCCTCGGCGAGATGGTCCAGTGGTGGATGGAGGCGATCGACGCCGGTGCTTGGCGCTGGGACCTAGCCAGCGCAGAATGGGTCGTTGACCGCGAGCTGCTGCCTGAGGCGCGGCGGATGAGCCCACTGCTCTGAAGGGCAGCCTGGCGAGGCATGCCACAGTCCGGAATTGACAGTGACCACGACCAAAATTGGCGCGCCCGGGAGGATGAAGGCACGCTCCTGAACAGACTCGGTGGCTCTTTGGGTGAACGGCGACCGACCCCCGTGCAAGAGGTTCGTGCCGGCACGCGTTCGCCCAACGGCGAAACCAGAACGCTCCGATCAGATGCCTTTCGTCTTTATGCGTCGGGGAGAAATCACGACCGTAGTAATCCCATCAGCGACGATGTCAGCTGAGCAGCCCTTGGAATCCCCCGCCCCGTACCACGCCGCAGTAGCTCACCGATGAGCTCTGCCTTACGTCGGCCTAGCTCATCCGCGGCCTCTCCTCTGGGCTCCATTCGGCGTCCCGACGAGCAGGCGCCCTCATTCGCGCTCGCCTCGCCCTCTAGCGGAATGCCAGAACTCGCGATCACCGCTATCCGGCAAGCGACCCATCGCATCGGTCAGCCAGACTGGACCCTTCCCAAGCAACACGATTCTAAACATCCACACAACTAGCTGAGCCGGACACCACCCGAGCCAGACAATGAGACGCTCGCCTCGCGCGACAAGAGCCTTGCGCCTCCAGCGCCGCGTCACCGATGACGAGCCGGATCGATGCTCTGTAAACCCGTCCGCCCCATCGGCGGATGACGCCAAGACGCGGCTCGAGGCACGCGGCTCCTGGGTGCCGCCCGGCGATTTCTACTGCGGTGCCGGTACCGCACTGGTACCGCAGATTGGTGGCCGATTTGCTCGCTATTGTCCGCGTTTGACCGACACTCGCGTCCCACCACAGGGCCACAATCATGCTTTCCAGAGCCAAAGATCGCACTAGCACTGCGAAGCGGCGGACGGGGGTCGAACCCGCGACCTCAAGCTTGGGAAGCTTGCGCTCTACCAACTGAGCTACCGCCGCGCGAGCATGCATCTTACGCGGCTGCTGATTCGGGCTCGCGCTCAGGCGACGCGTGCGAGCATCGGCACCGCCTCGGGGAGCGCCTGCTCGCTGGTCAGCGTGCGCCCGTCAGGGGCTCTCCAGCGATCTGAGCGCTCACGCGCCTCAAAGCCGGCCTCCATGAGCAGGCGGTCCGCCTCCTCGCGCGCGATCTGCAGAGTTGCGCCCGTGGCGGTTGTTGCTGCGATGAGGCTGCTGCTGGACATTGGCGCTCCTTTGGTCGTGCGGTGCTGCCATCTTGGCGCGCGAAGCTTCAGGGAATCCAAAGGGAAGCCAAAGATTCGCTCAGTATCCCTATACCCACATTTCGCGACGGACTACCCTTTGGATCGTGAAACGGCGCGCACTCCCGCTCCTCGTCACGCTCGCCGGCGCCGCGCTGATCGGGCTGCTCGTCTACGGCGTCTCCACGCAAGCGCCAAATCGCACGATCGATGAGCGAGTCGCTCTAAAGGAGCTGCCGCCCGCTCCCGAAGCACAGCGATCGCTGCCGCTGCTCAGCGGGTCGGGCACGCGCACGCTGGCCGCCCTGAAGGGCAAGGTGGTCGTCTTGAACTTCTGGGCGTCGTGGTGTGAACCCTGCCAGGTCGAGGCGCCGCTGCTGGAGCACGCCCAAGGGAGCCTCGAACACAGCAACGCGACGGTGCTCGGCGTCACCTACGAGGACGCGGCGCCTGACTCGCTGCAGTTCGTGCGCCACAATCACCTCACCTACCCCAACCTGCGCGACAACAGCGGCACCTTCGCCCACTCTTATGGCACCGATCAGCTGCCTGAGAGTTTTATTCTCGACCGCCGGGGTCGGATCGTCGCGGTTTCGCGGGGCGAGATCGACAAGGCTTTTCTCGCGCGTGCAGTCGCGCTGGCGCAGATCTCGTGAGACGCCCCCGGCGTGAGCGGCTGAAGTGGGCCGTCGCTGCGATGCTCGCGATGTGGGCGCTGTGTGCTCCGCTCGCGGCGGCCGGCGCCGCGCGCCCGTCGCTGCCCGTCATCGAACGCCAGGTGATGTGCGTGACGTGCAAGATCCCGTTGAACGTCGCCCAGTCGCTGCAGGCCGACCGCGAGCGCGCATTCATCCGCGAACAGATCGCGGCGGGCCGCAACGAAGCCGCGATCAAGCAGGCGCTCGTCGGTCAGTACGGACCCGCTGTGCTCGGCCTGCCGAGCACCCACGGCTTTGACGCATCGGCCTACCTCGTCCCGCTGCTCGTCATGCTCGCGCTGCTCGGGCTGTTGCTCGCGCTGTTGCCGCGCTGGCGCCGCCACGCGCGCGCACAAGCCGCGTCGGGTGTAGCGAGCAGTCCGCTCCCAGAGAGCGATGCGGCGCGCCTGGAGGCCGATCTCGCGCGTTTCGACTGAGGTCAGACGCGCTACATCTGCCGGGGCGCGCTCACGCCGAGCATCGCAAGGCAGCGCGCGATCGTGCGCATGCTCGCCAGGCACAGCGCAAGGCGCAGCGACTCAAGCGTCTCCGGCTCGACGCCCAGCACACGGCACTCGCTGTAGAAGCTCGTAAAGCCCTGTGCCAGCTCGAGCACGTAGGCCGCGATGCGGTGCGGCGCACGCCGCTCGACCGCCTCACTCAATTCTCCGGGGAACGCGAGTAGCTGCTCGATCAGCACTCGCTCGGTCTGGTGGAGCGGGAGTGCGAAGCCGGCGTCGCTCGCGGTCGTTGCCTTCTGCATGCGCTCGGCGCCTGCCTTCTCGAGCATCGAAGCGATCCGCGCGTGCGCATACTGCACGTAGTAGACAGGGTTCTCCTTGGACTGCTCGCGGGCGAGGTCGAGGTCGAGGTCGAGGGTCGTGTCGTGCGAGCGCGCAAGCAGAAACCAGCGCGCGGCATCGACACCGATCTCCGCGACGAGCTCCTCAAGCGTTACGAACTCGCCGGAGCGCTTTGACATCTGCGAGCGCTCTCCCGAGCGCATCAGGTGGACGAGCTGCATGATCAGCAGCTCGAGCTCCTGCGGGTCCCCGCCGAGCGCCGCATAGGCGGCCTTCGTCCGCAGCAGATAGCCATGATGATCGGCGCCCCACACGTCGATCTGGCGGTCGAAGCCACGCTCGCGCTTGTCCTGGTGATAGGCCGTGTCGGAGGCGAAGTAGGTCGGCTCGCCGTTCGAGCGCAGCAGCACCCTGTCCTTGTCGTCGCCGAAGTCCGTCGTGCGCAGCCACAGCGCCCCGTCGTGCTCGAAGGAGTGTCCCTGCTCGGCGAGGATCGCGAGCGTGTGTGCCACCGGACTCGGCTCCCCCTGATAGAGCGCGCTCTCACGAAACCAGCTGCCGAACTCGCCCACGCCGAAGCGCGTCAGCGAGGCGCGCATCTCCTCGAGCATGATCTCCAACCCGGCGCGGCCCACCGCCTCCGTCTCGAGCGCCGCGGCCCCCTCGATCCGCTGCGCCAGCTCGATTACGTACTCGCCCTGGTAGCCGTCCTGCGCGACATCCTCACCGCGCGCGAGCGCCTGGATCGACTCGCCGAACTTCTGGATCTGCGAGCCGGCGTCGTTGACGTAGAACTCGCGCTCGACGCGGTGACCGCGGTGCTCGAGCATGCGCGCCAGCGCATCGCCGTAGGCCGCGTTGCGTGCATGCCCGACGTGCATCGGTCCGGTTGGGTTAGCCGAGACGAACTCGATCAGGATCCGCTCTGGCCGCTGCACCGCGCCTGCTCCAAAACGATCTCCGCCGGCCAGCACCGTGCTCAGCGCGCTGCACAGCCACGAGTCCGCGAGGAACAGGTTGAGAAAGCCTCCTCCGGCGACCTCGAAGCGCACGAGATCGGAGCCCAGGCGCCCTTGAAGTGCCTCTCCCAGTCGCTCGGCGAGCTCCCGCGGTGGTGCGCCCACACGTGGTGCGAGCAGCATCGCGGCATTGGTCGAGTAGTCACCGAACTCCACGCGGCGAGGGCGCTCGAGCGTGACCTGCGCCCGCCCGCGGCCGTGTCCGCCCTCGAGCTCGCCGGCGTGGAGGTCGCCGCCGGCGACGAGCATCTCGCGCGCAAGGTCGAGGACGATCTCGCGCAGCCGATCCAGCGGGGTCGCAGGCGCCTGCGGGATGGGGCCCACCGACTGCGGGCTTTGGTCGTCGAGAAGCTCGGTCATGGGTCCGTGCGCGGCGCTTGCGATACTAGCTACGTGAACGACCAAGACCCAGGCGCCGAGCGCCACATAAACATCCATCTTTCCCCCGAGATCATGGGGGGCGTCTACGCCAACTTTGCGAACGTCAGCCACTCCGACTATGAGTTCACGGTCACCTTCGCACGCGTCGACCACGAGGTCGAGTCCGACGAGGTGCCGGGCGTCGTCGTCTCCCGTGTGAACCTCTCGCCGCGCTTCATGCGCGAGCTGATCGACGCGATGGAGGACAACTACTCCAAGTGGCGCACCCGTGAGGGCATCAAGAACCTGCCGGAGTACGGCGGTAGCGAGACCGGCGCCGAGCCCGAGGCCGAATAGGGGCTCCCGCGCGGCCGCCGGGCGGCCTGGCTCCGGCCATAGAATTGCAGCGGGATGACCCGCGCGAGGCGCGGAGAATAGGGGTTGTTCCTACCCTGCAACGATGAAGGTCGCAGTCATCTCTGACATCCACGCAAATCGGCACGCCTTCGAGGCGACCCTCGAGGCGGTCGCTGCGAGCGACGCCTCCGAGCTCTGGTGCCTCGGCGATCTCGTCGGCTACGGTGCTGAGCCCGACGCCTGTGTGGAGCTCGCCCGCGAGCACGCCGCAGTGTGCCTCGCCGGCAATCACGACCTGGCCGTGACCGGTGAGATCTCGCTCCACGAGTTCTCACGCGGCGCGAGCGTCGCAGCTCAGTGGACGCGCGAGGTGATCGACGCGGAGAACCTCGCCTTCCTGAAGACCCTCTCCCCCACGGGTGCGGAGTCCGCTGTCGGCCTCTACCACGCAAGCCCGCGCGATCCCGTCTGGGAGTACGTCCTCTCGACGCTGCTCGCCGAGCTCTGCCTCGACTCTCAAGAGCATCGCATCTGCCTGATCGGCCACTCTCACGTGGCGCTCTCCTTCGAGCGCCACGAGGGCGAGCTCGCCACCGGCGAGCCGCGCCGCGAGGGCGTAATCCTCGATCTCTCCGCGGGCGAGTGGCTCCTGAACCCCGGCAGCGTCGGCCAGCCGCGCGATGGCGATCGCCGCGCCTCATGGCTGCTGCTGGACCTCGACGCGATGCTCGTCTCCTTTCACCGCGCCGACTACGACGTCGCGGGCGCCGCCGCGGCGATTCGCGCGGCGCGCCTGCCGGACTCGCTGGCAGAGCGCCTGGAGTACGGTCAATGATCGTGTCTCCTATCTCGAGCTCCTGCGCGGGGCCAGATCGCCGACGCCCGTTCGCCCGGCGCGTGCTGCGCGCGGTGCTCGCCAGCGCTCTCGGCGTCGCCGCAGCGCTTCTCGTCTCCTGCGCCAGCTCTGGCAAGGGCCTGATCCCCGCGAGTGCCGCTGGGCCACTCCAAAACGACTTCGAAGCCGTCCAACAAACCGCCGAAAGCGCCAATGGCGACTGCTCGGCTACCGAAGCCGCGCTGCTGAAGACCCAGGAAGACTTCAGCGCGCTACCCGCCAGCGTCGACTCGGGGCTGCGTAGCAACCTGAGCCAGGGCATTGCCAACCTGCGTGTGCGTGCGCACGAAATGTGCATCCAGCCGAGCACGCAGACGGCCACGACGAGCTCCACCACGACGACCACGAGCGCCCCTACGACGACGAGCACGCCGACCACGACCACGCAGAGCACCGAAACAACCACCACGCAAAGTCCTGGCGCCGGCGGTGGCACCGTAGCCCCGGGCGAAGAAGAAGCGATCGAACCCGGTGAAGGCGAAGGCAACGCCAAGAACAAGGGCAAGGGCAAGGGCCACGACAACGGGCACGGCGGGACCGGCGTCGAAGAAGGCGCGGCGGGAGGCGTCGGAGCGGGCGAAGTGGAAGGCGGCAAATAGTGGCCGTCGAGGAGATCGCCGGGCGCTATCGCCTCGAGGGCCGTCTTGGCTTTGGCGGCATGTCGACGGTGCATCTTGCGCTGGACATGCGCCTGGAGCGCCAGGTAGCCGTCAAGCTGCTCGCCGAGCACCTGGCCGACGACCCCGCGTTCGTCTCGCGCTTCCAACGCGAGGCTCAGGCCGCGGCGCGGCTCGTGCACCCCAACGTCGTGCAGGTCTTTGACTCCGGTCGCGACGAACGGACCGACCAGTACTTCATCGTGATGGAGTACATCGAAGGCTCCTCCTGCGCGGAGATCCTGCGCGACGACGGCTGGGTTGAGGTTCCCGAGGCGATCGCGATCATCGGCCAGGCCTGCGAGGGCCTGCACTATGCCCATCGCCACGGCGTTGTGCACCGCGACGTGAAGCCTGGCAACCTGTTGCGCGCGCGCGAAGGCGAGGTCAAGCTCGCGGATTTCGGTATCGCCAAGGCGACTGAGCAGTCAAGCATCACCCAGGTCGGCTCGGTGCTCGGCACCGCTGCCTACCTCGCGCCCGAGCAGGCCCGCGGCGAGGAGGCCGGACCGAAGGCCGACCTCTACGCGCTTGGGGTCGTCACCTACCAGCTGATCTCCGGGCGCCTTCCCTACGAGGCGAGCTCCCTGACCGAGCTCGCGCTCAAGCAGCAGCAGGAGGAGCCACCGACGCTCGACACGCTCGTCGCCGCCGTCGGCCCCGAGCTCGCCGACGCCGTCGCTGTGGCGCTTGCCCTGGACCCACGCGAGCGCTACAGCACTGCACGCGAGATGGGCCGCGCACTGAGCGACGGCGCCAAGGGCATCGCACTGAGCGAGCGTCCCAGCCCGGCACGCAGCGCACCTGCGACGCAGGCGACGAGCGTGCTGTCAAGCTCTGCGCGCACGCCGCCCCCGACGCGCACCGTCGCGCCCCGCCGGCCCCGCCCCGGGCCTGTCCGCGCAAAGGCGCCTGTCGCGGTCGCAGCCGCCGCGCCGAGCCGGGCACGTGCCCGCGGACGTAACCGCCTGCTGGGCGTACTGCTCGCCGTGCTCGTGCTCGCGCTATTGATCGTCGCGATCGTGCTGATCAGCGCGCCGGCGCCGACCAAGGTGGTGCTGCGCAACGTGGTCTACTCCGACGTGCAGCAGGCCGCCACCGCGCTCAAGCAGCTCGTCTCAGAAAACACCAAGTAGCGAGCACGCCGCCAGGTCGTGGCGCCCGCGGACCGGTTGTGCGCCTCAACTGCGCCATGCTTCGTGTCAACCTCCATGCTCGCCGCCATCATCGACGTCAAACATCTCGTCCAGGTCTTTGGCTACCCGCTGCTGTTCCTGATCGTGATGAGCGAGTCCGGCGGACTGCCGGTGCCGGGCGAGACGGGGCTGATCACCGCGGCCGTGCTCGCCAGCCAGGGCAAACTGAAAATCGAGCTCGTGATCGCACTGGCCGCTGCTGGCGCAATCGTCGGCGACAACATCGGCTATCTGATCGGGCGCAAGGGGGGGCGCTGGCTACTGCAGCGGCCCGGCCCCTTCCACAAGCAGCGCCTGCGGGTTCTGGAGATCGGCCAGCCTTTCTTTGAGCGCCACGGCCCCAAGGCCGTCTTCTTCGGTCGCTTCGTGCTCGGCCTGCGCGTATGGGCCTCCTGGCTGGCCGGCGCCACGCACATGCACTGGCGCTCGTTCGTGCTGTGGAACGCGCTCGGTGGAATCGCCTGGGCCAGCGCGATCGGCCTGATCGCCTATTTCCTCGGCCACTCCGCCGGGAACGCGATCGAAGCCTTCGGACTGTTCGGCCTCGCCGCGGTGTTGATCGCGCTCGTCAGTGGCTTCATGGTGCATCGCCGCCATCGCGCGCACAGCCGGCGCGAGCCGGTGGATGGCGCCACTGCGGGGACGCATGTCCGCCATCCGCCAGAGTCGGGCGAGCTGCCACGCAGCTGAGCACGCGTGGGCTGGGCTAGGCTTGGCGGCGTGCCGGGCGCCAGGCCCACTCCGATCCCCCTGCCGCCCGAGCTGCCGGCTGCCCTCGAGCGCACGACGCTGACCGCACTCGAGCACGACATCACGGTGCTCGAGCGCGACCTGAGCGATCTCACGCTCGCCGAGCAGCACGCCCGCGGCGTGAGTATGCAGGGCGTGAGGCTCACCGGCGTCGAGCTGGCGCGCTCACGCCTGGAGCACCTGCGCATCGCCGACGCAGCGCTGCTCGCCTGCAACCTCGCAAACCTCGAGGCCCCAAGCGCTCACCTCACCCGAGTCGCGATCGCAGGTAGCCGCCTGACCGGAATCGAGCTCGCCGAGTCGACGCTGGCGGACGTCACCTTCAGCAACTGCCGCATCGACCTCGCGTCGTTCGGCTTCTCGACGCTCCAGCGCGTGAGCTTCGAGGACTGCCAGCTCACGCAGGCGGGCTTCATCGACTCACGCCTGGACGCCGTGCGCTTTGAAGGCTGTGACCTCAGCGGCTGTGACCTGCGCGGCGCACAGCTCAGCCGCTGTGAGATCCGCCGCTGCGAGCTCGGGGGCCTTGAGGGTGTTGCGAGTCTCAGGGGCGTGGCGATGGAAGCACAAGCGATCGTCGCGATGGCCGACATCTGGGCGACCGCGCTCGGGATCGAGCTGCTCGACGCGGACTAGCCTCTAGACCGGACGACACTCAGGCCGCGGCGCTGTCACTCGCTGCGCTGTGCGCAACGGAGCCACTGCAGGGAGCGATGCGCTCCCACATCTGAGCGAGCGTGCTCAGCTCGAGCTCGCTGAAGTGCGAGAGGAACTGCTCGCGGACAACCGCCAGATGGGTCACCTGGGCTTCTTCCAGGCGCTCGCGGCCGGTCTCGGTGAGACACGCGTAGGAGCCGCGCGCATCGTGTTCGCAGGAGCAGCGCCCGAGCAGTCCCTCGCGCTCGAGACGATCGACCATGCGCGTGAGGCCGCTGCGCGAGAGCTGCGCGCGCTCGGCGAGGTCGCACATGCGCATGCGCCCGTCGCTCGCCTCCTGGAGGTGCTGGAGGACCTCGTAGGAGGTCATCGGCAGCCGATGCGCACGCTCGAGCTCGGCGTCGAGTCGCTTCGCAAGACACGCGTGCGCTCGAAGCAGGCCGCGCCAAGCGCGCAGCTCCCCGAAGGTAAGTTCCTCCTGCTCGGAGGGTGAGATCTTGACGGCGGTCAGGGTCGACATGGCGGTCCGAATCTAAAGGCCTTCTCAAGCGAACATAGCAGTGTCACAGCTCGACTCGGGGCGGGCGCTGTCATCTGCGCGTCGCCCGCCAGGCCCACACCATCATCAGCGGTTGCAGCGGCAGGCGCGCATAGAGCGCCCACGGCGGGATCTTGCGGAAGTGCTCGGGCTGGCGGGCCATGTAGAGGTTCGCCGGGAACACCGCCGCCAGCAGCGCGATCAGGCCGAGCCCGGAAAGCCGCCGCGTCAACGGAACGAGCACCCCCACACCCCCGGCGAGCTCCGCCACACCGCTGATCTGCACCAGGCGCTTGGCCTCACCCTTCATGCTCGGCGGCACGATCTTTTCGTAGAAGCGGGGGCTGCGGAAGTGATTGATGCCGGCGCCGATGAAGAACACTGCCAGCAGCGCGCGCGAGCGCGATCGCCCGCCCGTCTCCCCCAGCTCGATCTCGACCTCTGAATCCATACCCACCGACAATCTAGCGCCCGTCGATCAGCGAGCGTCCGGTCATCTCGCGCGGCTGTGCGATGCCGAGCAGCTCAAGGACGCTCGGCGCTACGTCCGCGAGAACCCCCTCGGCCTGGCGTAGCGCGAGCGCCGGGCTCGTCACGATTAGCGGCACCGGGTTCATCGAGTGCGCCGTGTTGGGGCTGCCGTCCGGCTCCAGCATGTGGTCGGCATTGCCGTGGTCGGCGGTGATGACGCACGCGCCGCCAGTCTCGTGCACCGCCGCCACGACCTCGCCGAGGCACTCATCGACCGTTTCGATCGCCGCCACCGCGGCAGCAATGACGCCTGTGTGACCGACCATGTCGGCGTTTGCGAAGTTGATGATCCCGAAGCGCGGCCCATCCTCTCGCCACGCACCAACGAAGGCACGCGTAGCCTCGCGTGCGCTCATCTGCGGCTTGTGGTCATAGGTCGCCACATCGCGCGGCGAGGGCACCAGCTCGCGGCGCTCGCCCTGCAGCGGCGCCTCCTCGCCGCCGTTGAAGAAATAGGTCACGTGCGGGTACTTCTCCGTCTCGGCCACGTGCAACTGCGAGGCGCCCGCGCCCGCGAGCACACGCGAGAGCGTCGTCGCGGGGTGCTCGGCGGAGAAGAGCACCGGGTAGGACCAGTCTTCCTCATAGCTCGTCATCGTCGTGTAGCGCGCAACCGGCGGCACATCCCCACGCCCGCTCCAACCCGGTAGCTCCTCGCCGCCGGCACCGAATCCCGGCTCAGCCAGAGCCCGCGTCAGCTGGCGCATCCGGTCCGGCCTGAAGTTGAACGCGATCACGCTGTCACTCGCCCGGATACAGGCCTCCGCACCGACGAGCGTCGGCTCGATGAACTCGTCTGTCTCACCGCGCCGGTAGGCCTCGGCGACGGCCTGCTCGCCGGACTCGGCGTGATGGGGCGCGCGACCCGCCACCAGCAGATCGTAGGCGCGCTGCGTGCGATCCCAGCGGCGGTCACGGTCCATCGCCCAGTAGCGGCCCACGACCGAGCCGACGCGCGCCCCAGACATGCCCTCGAGCTCGCGGATGTAGCCGGCGCCGGCGTGTGGCAGCGTGTCGCGCCCATCGGTGAAGGCGTGCACGACGAGATCCTTGACGGCGAGCTCGCGGCCGAGCGCGATCAGCGCGCGCAGGTGATCGAGCGAGGAGTGCACGCCGCCGTCGGAGACCAGACCCAGCAGGTGCACGCGCTCAGACGCCGCGAAGGCGGCCCGCAGCGCCTCGTTCTGGGCGAGATCGCCGAAGCCGTTGTGCGGATCGGCGATCGCGTCGTCGATCCGCACGAGATCCTGGCGCACGATCGCGCCCGCGCCGAGGTTCAGGTGACCGACCTCGCTGTTTCCCATCTGCCCTTCGGGCAGCCCCACGGCGCGGCCCCAAGCCGTGAGCGTCGTGTGGGGATAGCTCTGCCAGAGCTCATTGAAGACCGGCGTGGCGGCAAGCGAGACCGCGTTCCCGGGCCCGGGCTCCGCGAGGCCCCAGCCGTCGAGCACGATCAGGCAGGCATGCGTGACGGGCAGCGCCGCAGGGCCTGGCGGGAGGCTCATCAGGCAGGCGCGCCGGCAGCCGCGACGATCGCGGCGAAGGACTCGGCCTCTAGCGAGGCGCCGCCGACGAGCGCGCCGTCGACGTCTGCGAGCGCGAGCAGCTCGGCGGCATTCTCCGGCTTGACCGAGCCGCCATAGAGGATGCGCAGCTGCTCGGCAGCCTGCTTGTCGCGGTCGCCAACGAGTGCACGGATGAAGGCAATCGCCTCCTGTGCCTGCTCGGCCGTGGCGACGCGCCCCGTGCCGATCGCCCAGATCGGCTCATAAGCGATCACGACCTGCGCGAGATGCTCCGCCGCGACGCCCGCGAGATCGTCCTTGATTTGCTGGCGCAGCTTGCGGTCGGTGTCGTCGTTGTCGCGCTCGGACTCGGTCTCGCCGACGCAGAGGATCGGCACGAGTCCCGCCTTCAGCGCCGCGGGCACCTTCAACGCGAGCGCCTTGTCGGTCTCACCGAACAGCGCACGCCGCTCGGAGTGCCCCAGCACCACGCCGCGCGCGTCGAGCTCGCTCAGCATCGGCGCAGAGATCTCACCCGTGTAGGCACCCTCATGCTCGTGGTGCATGTTCTGCGCGTAGACCTCCACGCGTGAGCCGCGCGCGCTGTCGATCATCGCGCGCAGGTCGGTGAAGGGCACGCAGATAGCCACATCGACGCCGTCGACCGCCGAGACGCGGGGCAAGAGCGCCTGGATGTAGTCCTCAGCCTGCTCCTCGGTCTTATACATCTTCCAGTTGCCCGCGATCAGCGGGGTGCGGCCCATCAGCGCGCCACCCCTCCCGCCACGCCGCTACCCTCGAGCGCCGCCACGCCCGGCAGCACACGACCCTCGACGAGCTCGAGCGTCGCGCCGCCGCCCGTCGAGAGGTGATCGACGGAGCCCTCTAGACCGAAGCGCGAGAGCGCCGCCGCGGAGTCGCCACCGCCCACGACCGTAAGCCCCTTCGCCACCGCGACGGCCTCGGCGACCGTGCGCGTGCCGCCCGCGAACGGCTCGAGCTCGAACGCGCCCATCGGTCCGTTCCAGAAGACGGTGCCCGCGCGCGCGATCTCGGCGGCGTAGCGCGCGGCCGTGACGGGACCGATGTCGAGACCCATCCAGCCGTCGGGGACCTCAACGCCGTCGAGCACCCGGTGCGGCGCCTCAGCCGAGAGACGCTCGCCGATCACAAGGTCGACAGGCAGCTCGATGCGCGCACAGTCAGGCTGTGCGGCGGCTGCGAGCGCGCGTCGGGCGTGCTCGGTGTCCTCCTCGCCACACAGCGAGTCACCGACCGTGTGGCCCTGGGCGCAGAGAAACGGGAAACACATCGCACCGCCGATGATCACGACCTCCGCGATCTCCAGGAAGCGCTCGATCACGGCGATCTTGTCCGCGACCTTCGCACCGCCCACGACCGCTACGAGCGGATGCGCAGGATCCTCCAGGATGCCGCTCAGCGTGCGCACCTCGCGTTCGAGCAGTCGCCCCGCGGCGCATGGCAGTAGGTGCGCGACACCCTCGGTGCTCGCGTGCGCGCGGTGAGCAGCGCCGAACGCATCGTTGACGTACAGATCGGCAAGCGCGGCGAGCGCACGTGCCAGGTCCGGATCGTTGCTCTCCTCACCGGCCTCGAAGCGCACGTTCTCTAGCAGCAGGATCTCGCCATCGGCGAGCGACTCCGCCAGTGCTCGGACCTGCTCGCCTACGACCGCCGGCGCCAGCGTGACCTTGGCGCCGCTCAGCTCGCGCAGCCGTGCGGCCACGGGTGCCAGCGAAAGCGTCTGATCGACGTGCCCGCCGGGACGGCCGAGGTGCGAGACGAGCATCAGTCGCGCCCCGCGTGCGCGCAGCTCTTCGATCGTGGGTAGCGCCGCGGCGATGCGCGTGTCATCGGCAACCCGGCAAACGCCTGTGGAATCCCGCTCGAGCGGGACGTTGAAATCGACGCGCACGAGAACGCGCCGCCCGCTCACGTCCAACTCATCGATGCTCCTCATCGAGTCCTCCCATCTGCTCGTGCTCCTTCACGATATCCCTCTCCTGCGGCGCTCCTGCGCCAGCTTGCCGGTCGTTCACAGCACCCTCTGCACGAGGTCCACGAGGCGATTGGAGTAGCCCCACTCGTTGTCATACCAGGCGACAACCTTGAGCATCGTCCCGTCGATCACGGCCGTCAGCTCGGAATCGACGATCGAGGAGAACGGCGAGGAGACAATGTCGGTGGAGACGATCGGGTCCTCGGTGTACTGCATGATCCCCTCGAGCGGCCCGCTTCCAGCGGCAGCGCGCAGCGCGCCGTTGACCTCCTCAACGCTCGTCTCGCGCGCGCACTCGACCGTGAGGTCCACGACCGAGCCCGTCGGCACCGGGGCGCGTACCGCAAAGCCGTGCAGCTTGCCCTGGAGCTCGGGGATCACGAGGCCGATCGCCTTCGCCGCACCGGTAGAGGCGGGGATCAGGTTGATCGCGGCGGCGCGCGCCCGGCGCAGGTCCTTGTGCGGCAGATCCTGCAAGCGCTGATCGGCCGTGTAGGCGTGGATCGTTGTCATCAACCCATGCTTGATGCCGACGGTGTCGTTGACCACCTTCGCGATCGGGCCCAGGCAGTTGGTCGTACAGGAGGCGTTTGAGATCACATCGTGCGCCGCGCGGTCGTAGACCTCGTCGAAGTTCACACCAAGCACGACCGTCGCGTCGGGACCGGTCGCGGGCGCGGAGATGATCACCTTCTTGGCTCCTTGCGCAAGGTGCTTGGCGGCACTGTCGCGGTCGGTGAAAAGTCCCGTCGACTCGATCACCACATCGACGCCAAGCTCTCCCCACGGCAGCGCCGCAGGGTCGCGCTCGGCGAGTACCTTCAGCTCGGCACCGTCAACGCGCAGCGAGCCGCCGGCGTCCTCCACGGTGCCCGGGTAGGGCCCGAGGATCGAGTCGTACTTGAGCAGGTGCGCAAGCGTGCGCGAGTCGGTCAGGTCGTTGACGGCCACCCACTCGATGTCCGCCGTGCCGGCGGCAGCGCGAGCCTTGGCGGCGCGGAAGACGTTCCGGCCGATCCGGCCGAATCCGTTGATTCCGACACGTACGGGCATTCAGGCCTCCTGGAGCGAAAATGAACGATGCCGGGCCTCTGGAGCGCTGGCTGATCGGAGATCCCATCCGATCGGCCGAGAAGTCCATAGCCCGGCGTGCCAGCGCAGGCTATCAGCGCGCCGTTTGCGGGCACTGTGTCCGACTACGCCCCCTTACGCGGTTTTCCGCGGATTCAGGCGCCGCGGGGCAGCTTGCCGATGTCGCGGTGGGCGACCGTCACGTCGAGATCCTCCTGCTCGCTATAACGCGCGGCGAGGTGCTCCGCGATCGCGACCGAGCGGTGGCGCCCCCCCGTGCAGCCGATCGCGATCACGAGGTGAGCCTTGCCCTCGGCGACGTACTGCGGCAGCAGGAAGTCCAGCAGCGCGTGCAGGCGCACATAGAGCTCCTCTAGCCGACCGTCGGCGGCTATGTAGTCGACCACACGCCGATCGAGACCCGTGAGCTCGCGCAGCTGCGGCTCGTAATGGGGGTTGGCCAGGAAGCGCACGTCGAAGGCGAGATCCTCCTCGCGCGGCGGTCCGTGCTTGAAGCCGAAGCTCGTGAAGGTGACCGCCAGGCGCCCCGCGGTCTTGCGCGGCAGGAACTCCTGGGCGATCTTCTCGCGCAGCGCCGCCGCCGACATGCTGGTCGTGTCGATCACCAGGTCCGCCCGCTCGCGCAGGGGCTCCAGCAGGGCGCGCTCGGCGCTGACGCCGGCTGCCACGCTGCCCTCGGGCGCGAGCGGATGACGCCGGCGTGTCTCCTTGTAGCGGGTCACGAGCGACTGCTCGGCCGCCTCCAGAAACACGACGTGATGGTTCAGACCGAGCGCATCGAGGTCATCGACGACGGCACGCAGCGCCTCGAAGTAGACACCCCCGCGCACGTCTGAGACGACCGCCGCGCGTTCCACCTTCGAGCCCTTGTGCACGAACAGCTCGACGAGTGAGCGAATCATCTCGGGCGGCAGGTTGTCGACGCAGAAGTAGCCCGCATCCTCGAAGACGTTCATCGCCGTCGACTTGCCCGCCCCGGAGAAACCCGTGATCACGACAAGATCCTCAAGGCGCGACTCGATCACCGGCTTGCCGGCCTTGCCGTTGGCGGCCCGCAGCGGGCGCAGGGTCCTGATCACGGCCATCCCCGTTGATTGTGCCGCGCTCAGCGGACGAGCGGTGAAGTTCCTGCTCAGCCGGCGCGGCGCAGGAACGCGTGTATCTCGCGCCCGACCTTCGCGGGCAGCCCCGGAACCATCTGCAGCTCCTCGGTGGAAGCAGCCAGGATCGCCTCGGGCGAGCCGAAGTGCGCGAGCAGCGCACGCTTGCGCACCGGGCCGATCCCGGGCAGCTCGTCGAGCAGCGAGCTCCTCATCGCCTTGTCGCGGCGCGTGCGGTGATGGGTGATCGCGAAGCGGTGTGCCTCGTCGCGCACACGCTGCAGCAGTTGCAGCTCAGGCGTTGAGTGCGCGAGCAAAAGCGGCGTCTTGCGCCCGGGCTGGAACACCTCCTCGATGCGCTTGGCCAGCGAGATGACTGCCACGCCGCGCTCGCGAAAGCCCTCAAGCGGCCCGAGTCCGGCCGCGAGCTGACCCTTACCTCCGTCGATCACGACTACGTTAGGCAACGCCGCGAAGCTCGGGTCATAGGCGGGGTCGTGCGGGGAGATGTCCGCCTGGCGCTGCCACTGGGCAAAGCGCCTGCCGAGTACCTCTGCCATCGCCGCGAAATCGTCGGGAACGCCCTCCTCGAGCGTACGGATCTTAAAGCGCCGGTAGTCGGACTTCTTCGGCGCGCCCCCCTCGAAGACGACCATCGAGGCGACCGTGTGGGTGCCGCCGAGATTGGAGATGTCAAAGCACTCGATGCGGATCGGCGGCACGTCCAGCGCGAGCGCCTGCTGCAATCCCTCAAGCGCCTCCACGCGGCCCTGGCGGCGGCGCTCAGAGCGCAGCCGCTCCTGGTCGAGCGCGAGGCGCGCGTTGCGTTCTGCGAGTTCGAGGATGCGCCGCTTCTCGCCGCGCTCGGCCGCGCGCAGCTCGACGGGTCCTTCGCGGCGCAGCGCGAGTGCATCGGCGAGCGCGGCTCGTCCCGCGAGCTCCCCCTGTGTCACGAGCAGCGCCGGGATCGAGGTCTGTCCGCCGTAGTACTGGAGCATGAACTCCTCGGCGACCTCCGCGATCTCGCGCTCGGTCTCATTGGCGAGGTAGAAGGACTGGCGGTCTGAGAGCACGCCGTCGCGCACCTGGAAGACCTGCGCGTTGGCCTCGCGCCCATCAACCGCCACCGCGACCGCGTCGAAGGTGCCGACCGACTCGCTCGTAACGCGACGGCGCTCCAGCAGCGAGCGGACGGCCTGCAGGCGGTTGCGCTCGAGCGTCGCCTGCTCGAACTCCTCCTCGGCGGCAGCGGCGAGCATCCGCGCCTCGAGGTCGCGCTCGATCGCCGAGAAGCGCCCCGAGAGGAAGTCGATCACGCCATCGATGCTCGTGCGATATTCCTCGCGCGTCACGTAGCCTACGCAGGGCGCCTCGCAACGCTTGATGTAGTAGTCCAGGCACGGGCTGCCGCTGCGCCGTCCCGGCTCCGCGCCCGTACAGGAGCGGAACATGAAGACCTTCGCGAGCACCTCGAGCGTCGCGCGCACGCGCTTGGCGTTCGAGTAGGGGCCGAAGTAGGCGCGTGTCGAGCGATGGCGCTCGCGCGTGAAGTAGACACGCGGGTAGTCCTCATCCAGCGAGATCGCGATGAACGGATAGGACTTGTCGTCGCGCAGACGGATGTTGAAGCGCGGGCGGTACTGCTTGATGAAGCTCTGCTCGGCCAGCAGCGCGTCCGCCTCGGAGGCGACCACGACGCACTCGATCTGCTCGACGCTCGCAACCATCTCGGCGTGCCCGGAAGAAATCGATCCCCGCCCACCCCCTTGCGCTTTGGCGAAATGCGAGGCGACGCGCTTGCGCACAGACTTAGCCTTGCCGACGTAGATCACGCGACCGCGCGCGTCGCGGAACAGATACACGCCCGGCTGATCGGGCAGCGCGCGACGCTGCTCAAGGAGGCTCGCGCGAGCGTCGCCCGCCCGACTCTCTGCCGCGCTGAGCGCCACGCTCAGTAGCTGCGCGTGTGGCGGAAGACCTCGAGCAGCGCGTAGGCCACGCCGAGCACGAGCACGAACAAGGCGAGCTCACCGAGGCTCGTCTCCCACATGCGTGCCTTCGCCATCCACGCGAACAGCCCCACCGCTAGCCCTCCGTAGAGCAGCGCACGGTGCTGGTGGCCGAGCCCGTGCAGCGCGATCCGGTGTTCGCGATAAAGGCGCACTGCGAAGAAGGCGATCCCGGCGGCGAAGGCGACCCACAGCGCAGCCGTGAACGCTTCCGCGGCTCGACCGCCGCCAGGTAGCAAGTCGACCGCGGCGGCGAGCGCGAGGATGATCGCCACGTTGCGCACCGTCTTCATCCGTTCCATGATCGGATTGTAGGTCAGTCGATCAGCGTCTCGAGCAGCGCATAGGCCTCCTCGACGGCGCGCGTGGCGGCGGTGTGGCGCGCTTCGGACTTGGCCGACTCGTAGCGCGTCGTCCACGCCGCCGGGTCGGCCAGCTCGCCTTCCAGCTGCTTGAGCGCAGCCTCCGCCTCCTCGACGGCACGCTCTGCCTTCTCTTGAGCGCTGAGGCGGTTCTTTGAGGGACCCTTTGGCTTCGCCTTGGCCCGGGCGATGTCGGGTGTAGCTGCTCCGTTCGCCGTGGCGCCGACGCCAGCGGGCTCGCGCTGCGCGGCGACGGCGCCAACCGGCGTCTGATTGAGCGCACCGCTGCGCCCCGGAGCTGCTGCCCGGCGCTCCTCGCGTACGCGCACGTACTCGGGCCAGCCCCCGGTGTAGCTGTGCAGTGAGCGCTCCTCGACGGCGACGGTGCGCGTGCCAACGGCATCGAGCAGCGCGCGATCGTGGGAGACGAGCAGGATCGCGCCTGGAAAGCCGCGTAGCGCGTCCTCGAGCGCCTCGCGACTCTCGATGTCGAGATGGTTCGTGGGCTCATCGAGGATCAGCACGTTGGCGCCGGACTGCACGAGCACCGCCAGGGAGAGACGCCGCCGCTCGCCGCCGGAGAGCCCGCTCAGCGGCTTTTCGGCCTCCTCGCCGGAGAACAGGAAGCGCCCGAGCAGGGCCCGTGCCTTACCAGGGTTCAGGCCAGTCGCACGCTGCGCGGCGTCGAGCACGCTCTGCTCTGCCGGGCCGCCCGCGCCGAGCTCCTCGGCGTGCTGGGAGAGGTAGCCAATCTGCACGTTGTGCCCGGTACTCAGTTTTCCCGCGGCCAGCTCGCGTCGCCCCGCGAGCGTCTCGATCAACGTCGTCTTGCCGGTGCCGTTGGGACCGACAAGTGAGACATGCTCGCCGCGTTCGAGCCACAGCTCGGCGTGCTCGAGCAGCACGAGCGGCTGCTTGCCACCACCACCGCCGATCTCAACACGCCCATCGAGCAGCTCGAAGCTCACGCGGCCCGAGCGCTCCGGCGCCGCGAAGGCGAACTCGAGGCCCTTGCCGTCCTTGGGGTCTCGCTCGATGCGCTCGATCTTGGAGAGCTTCTTGACGCGTGACTGCGCCTGTTTCGCCTTCGTGGCCTTGTAGCGGAAGCGCTCGATGAAGCGCTCCATGCGCTCGATCTCTGCCTGCTGCTTGTCAATCGCGCGGCCCAGCGCCATCTCGCGTGCGGCCTGCTCGCGGCGCCAGTTGTGCCAGGAGCCCGCGAAGAAGCGCGAGCGTCCCGCCTCCAGCTCGAGCACCGCCGTTCCGACGGCCTCCAGAAACCAGCGGTCGTGCGCGACCAGCACGACCGCCGCGTCGAGCTCGACGAGCGTATGCTCGAGCCACTCCAGCGACTCGATGTCGAGATGGTTCGTGGGCTCGTCGAGCAGGAGCACATCAGCGCCCGTAGCAAGCGCGCGAGCGAGCGAGGCGCGTGTCAACTGCCCCCCCGAGAAGGTGTCGAGCGGGCGGTCGAGGTCCGCATCGCGAAAGCCGAGGCCGTGCGCCATCGCGGTGGCGCGGTTGCGCCACAGATAGCCACCGCGGCTCTCCAGCTGCGCCTGCGCGGCCGAGTAGCGCGTGAGCGTCGCCTCGTCTGTCGTGCCAGCGCTCATCTTTGCCTCCAGTGCAGCCAGCTCGGCCTCGATCGCAAGCTCCTCTGCGCATCCTGAAAGCAGGTAGTCACGCAATGCTTTCTCGCGCTCGCGGGGCGGGCGCTGGTCGTGCAGGGCGATACGCACCCCCTTGCCGACACTCAGCTCACCGCGGTCGATCCCGGTCTCTCCCGCGAGCATCCGCAAGAGCGTTGTCTTGCCGGCACCGTTGCGCCCCGCGATCGTCAGGCGTTCGCGTCGCTCGAGCTTGAACGAGACACCGCGCAGCAGCGGCTGCCCGGCCATGTCCTTGTGCATGTCGGATGCGATCAGCAGCGCCACGGCAGCTGATGGTAGGGCGAAGCTCCGGTAAGATCCCGCGCAGATGCCTGCCCGCCTGCTCTGGAAGCTGTTCGGCCTCGCGCTCGCGCTATCGCTCGTGCTGGCACCCGTCGCTGAAGCCCACAACGACGGCCGCGGCTTCTACGGCGCGACCAACGACAAGGTCGTCACCAACGCCGGCTTCATCCTGATCATCTTCTTCCCGCTGTTCGTGTTCACGATGAGCATGCTCCAGAAAGCGCTCGACAAGCGCAAGGCGGCGCGCAAAGCGGCAGAGAAGTCATACCTCGGCAACACCCAGTGGCGCGGCGGCTGGTAGCCCCGCCCGGCGAGTTTGCCTGAGCACGACGAGGACGGACAGCCCGCCCCTCCCGAGGACGGGGCGGCAGCGGCCGTTCGCTACGAGCGCATTGGCGCCGCCGCGCTGATCACGATCGACCGCCAGCACCGCCGCAACGCCGTCGACGGCCCGACCGCGGCCGCGCTGCACGAGGCATATTTGCGCTTTGAGGATGACGCGCAGGCGCGCGTGCTCGTGCTCACCGGTGCAGGCGGTGTCTCTTTCTGCGCGGGCGCGGACTTGAAGGCAACCGACACGTTCGTCGGGCGCCTGATGAACCCCGAGGGGCCGATGGGCTTCACACGCCTGACGCCAAGCAAGCCCACGATCGCGGCGATTTCGGGGTTCGCGCTCGCGGGCGGCCTGGAGCTCGCGCTGTGGTGCGACTTGCGGATCGCGACGGAGGGCTCCACGCTCGGATACCCGGAGCGCCGCTGGGGCGTACCGCTGATCGACGGTGGCACGCAGCGCCTGCCGCGCATCGTCGGCCTCGGGCGCGCCCTCGATCTGATCCTCACGGGGCGCATGATCGACGCCGAGGAGGCGCTCGCGATGGGGCTGATCACCGAGATCGTGGCGCCCGGCAAGCACCTGGAGCGTGCGCTCGCGCTGGCTGAGGGTCTCGCCGGCTTCCCGCAGCGCACGATGCTCGCCGACCGCCGCGCCGCGATCGAGGGCTTCGGCATGAAGCTCGACGAAGCGCTCGCGCTGGAGGCCGCCGCCGGCCCTGAGGTGTTCTCCGACGGTGCGCGAGGTGCCGCGCGCTTTGCGGCGGGAGAGGGACGCGGAGGAGCGGGCGCGGGAGCCTGACGCGGCCGTCCGCGGGCAGCTCGTGAACCGCTCTTTACACGACCGGCCGGCACAAGTGCATTCGAGGTAGGCTCTGCGCGATGGCCTACTTCGTGACAGGAGCAACGGGCTTTATCGGCAGCCGTCTGGTGGAAAGGCTGCTGGAGAACCGCCAGGGCAAAATCTACGTGCTCGTGCGCGAGAGCTCGAGGGCTCGGCTGGACGATCTGATCGAGCGCTGGAGCATCCTCGCAGGCAGCTCCGCCGCCACGCGCGTGCAGCCAGTGGTGGGTGATTTGCGCCGCCCGCTGCTCGGGGTCGAGCAGGAGCAGGTCGAGGAGCTACGCGGCAAGATCAACCACTTTTTCCACCTCGCCGCCGTGTACGACATGACCGCGCCCGCCGAGCGCAACAACGCGGTCAACGTCGGCGGCACCACGCACGCCGTCGAACTCGCGCGGGCGGTCGAGGCCAAGCGCCTGCACCACGTCTCCTCGATCGCCGTTGCGGGTAGCTACAAGGGCGTTTTCGAGGAGGACATGTTCGATCAGGGGCAGCGTCTGCCCTCGCCGTATCACCGCACGAAGTTCGAGTCCGAGCGGATCGTGCGTGACCAGCCCTACATGCCCTGGCGCGTCTACCGACCCGGGATCGTGGTCGGCGACTCGCAGACAGGCGAGATGGAAAAGGTCGACGGCCCCTACTACTTCTTCAAGGCGATCCAGCGGATGCGCCACCTGCTGCCCGAGTGGATGCCGCTCGTCGGCCTCGACCTCGGCCACACCAACGTCGTGCCCGTCGACTGGGTCGCGGGCGCGCTCGAGCACATCGCGCACGAGCCCAACCTCGACGGCCATGCCTTCCACCTCACCGATCCGCGCCCGCAACGGGTCGATGAGCTAATCAACGAGCTCGCCGTCGCCGCGCACGCGCCGCGCTTCGCGGTGAGCATCGACAAACGCCTGATCGACCCGCTGCCGAAGTGGCCGCTCGCGCTCGCCGCACAGCTTCCACCGTGGCGCCAGCTGCGGGGCGTCGCGCTACGCGAGCTCGGCATTCCGCCCGAGGTACTCGCACACATGGAGCTCGTGCCCACCTTCGATACGCACGATGCGACGCGCGCGCTGGCCGGCTCGCCGCTTGAGACACCGCCGCCGCTGCAGGAGTACGTGGCGCGGCTGTGGGACTACTGGGAGCGCGAGATGGATCCCGACCTGCGCCGCGGACGCACGCTCAAGGAGGCACTCGGCGGCCGCCACGTGCTGATCACGGGAGCCTCCTCGGGGATCGGGCGCTCGACCGCACTGAAGGTCGCCGCGGCGGGCGGCGTGCCGCTGCTCGTGGCGCGCAGCGTCGAGAACCTCGAGGAGGTACGTGCGGAGATCGTCGCGGCAGGCGGCACCGCCTACGTCTACTCGGCCGATCTCGCGGACATCGAGTCGATCGAACGGCTGATCGAGCGGGTGCTCGCCGACCATCGCAATATCGACATGCTCGTCAACAACGCTGGGCGCTCGATCCGCCGTTCGATCGCGCTCAGCTACGACCGCTTCCACGACTTCGAACGCACGATCCAGCTGAACTACTTCGGCGCCGTGAAGCTGATCATCGGCCTGTTGCCGCACATGCGCGAGCGCGGCTCGGGGCACATCGTCAACGTCTCCTCGATCGGCGTGCAGACGAACCCGCCGCGCTTCTCCGCCTACGTCGCTTCCAAGGCGGCGCTCGACGCCTTTACGCGCGTGGTCTCCTCGGAGGTGATCGGCGACGGCGTCACGTTCACGACGATCCACATGCCGCTCGTGCGCACGCCGATGATCGCGCCGACGAAGATGTATGACGCCTTCCCCGCGATCAGCCCCGAGGAGGCCGGCGACATGATCTGCGAGGCACTGCGCAGCCGTCCCAAGGAGATGGGCACGCGCCTTGGCAAGTTCGGCGAAGTCGCCTACTCGCTGTCGCCAAAAATGATGGACCGCCTGCTGCATCTCGCCTACCGCGTGTTCCCGGATTCGGCCGCCTCCAAGGGTCAGCCCGACATCGAGGAGCGCGCCTCCTTCGAGCAGATCGCGATGGCCACGTTGACGAGGGGCGTGCACTGGTAGCAGGCGCGGTCGCGGTCGGATGCGATGATCCGGCCGTGAGCGAGACGTCCCCGGCGATCGAGGTCCGCGCGCTGTGCAAGCGCTACGGCGCCTATGAAGCGGTGCGCGGCATCGACATCACGGTGCACCGCGGCGAAGTATTCGGCCTGCTCGGGCCCAACGGCGCCGGCAAGACGACGACCGTGGAGATCCTCGAGGGCTACCGCGCGCGCACGAGCGGCGAGGTGTCCGTGCTGGGGCACGACCCCGCCAAACGCTCCTTTGACCTGCGCCGGAGGATCGGCATCGTGCTCCAGGCAGGCGGGATCTACAGCCACATCACCCCGCGCGAGGCGCTGCGCCATTGGGCGAGCTTCTACCCCCATCCGCGCGACGTCGAGGAGGTGCTGGCGCTGGCGGGACTCCAGGAGAAGGCCGATGAGCGCAGCCGCCGTCTCTCGGGCGGACAGCTCAGGCGCCTGGACTTCGCGCTCGCGCTGATCGGCGACCCTGAGCTGATCTTTCTCGACGAGCCCACGACCGGCTTCGATCCCGAGGCGCGCCGCGCGGCCTGGGAGACGATCCGCTCGCTGCGCGCGCTCGGCAAGACGATCCTGCTGACGACGCACTACCTCGATGAGGCGCAGGAACTGGCCGACCGCGTGGCGATCGTCAAGGACGGGCGCGTCCTCGCGATCGGGCCGCCGCGGGAACTTGGGACGCACCCACTCGGCGCGGCTCAATACCGCGTCGCCTACCGCGGCGCCGACGGCGCGCTCGTCGAGCATGAGACCGACGATCCGACCGCGCTGCTCGCCGAGCTGACGCGCGAGGCGCTCGAGCGCGGCGAGCGCCTCCAGGAGCTCTCGGTCGCGCGCCCGACGCTCGAGGACGTATATCTGGAGCTGACGGCCGATGCCTGACGCGCTGAGCCTCACCTGGCGCCAATATCGCCTCGAGCGCAAGATGTTCTGGCGCAACCCGAGCGCGGCCTTCTTCAACTTCCTCTTGCCGCTGCTGTTCCTCGCCGGCGCCGGTGCGATCCTCTCCGGCAGCCAGCACGATCTCAACAAGCTGCTGCCCTCGATCGCGGGAATGAGCGTGATGTCCACGACCTTCACCGCGCTCGCCTACAACATCGTCTTCCTGCGCGAGCGCGGCGTGCTCAAGCGCATCCGCGGCACGCCGCTGCCGAGCGGCTCCTACTTCGGCGGTGTGGCCGCCAACGCGGTCACGAACACCGCGCTTCAGATCGCGATCGTGGTCCTCGCCGGGCGTCTGCTCTTTGGCATCGGCTGGCCGCCACACCTCGCCACGCTGGTCGTGTTCGTGATCGTCGGCGTCGTCTGCTTCGCGGCGCTCGGCGTCGCCTTCGCGCACGCGATCCCTAACTTCGAGTCGACCGCCGCCTACGTCAACGCCGTCTTCTTGCCGGTCGTGTTCGTGTCCTTCTACGTCTTCGACTCCGCCAGCGCTCCCGGATTCCTGCGCACGATCTCCGATGCGCTGCCGCTGAAGCCGCTAATCGAAGGTCTCTCCGGTGCGATGGTCACCGGCGCGCGCTCCCCCAACCACCTCGACGCGCTCGCCGTGATCGGCCTATGGGGCCTGTTCGGGCTGTATTTCGCCGTGCGTGGCTTCTCCTGGGAGCAGTCGCGAACTTGAACGAGCGGAGAGGACCGCACCATGAAGCAGCTTGCTGAGGACGTTTATCAACTGCGCGGCTGGCTCCCCAACGCGATCAACGTCTATCTCGTCGGTGACGTGCTGATTGACGCCGCCACGCGTCAGGCCGAGAAGCGCATCCTGCGCGAGATCGCTGGGCGCAGCGTGACCGCGCATGCGCTGACGCACGCGCACCCCGACCACCAGGGCTCCAGTCACGCGATCTGCGAGCGCCTCGGCATCCCGCTGTGGTGCGGGCAGGGCGATGTGCCCGCGATGGAGACGCCCGGTGGCATCGCGGCCTCGCAGGCGCCGGGATGGGTCAACAAACTCCAGCAGCGCTTCTGGACTGGTCCCCCCCACCCCGTGGCACGTGCGCTCGTCGAGGGCGATCAGGTCGCCGGCTTCACCGTGCTCGAGAGCCCCGGACACTCGCGCGGACAGGTCGCCTACTGGCGTGAATCCGACCGCGTGCTGATCCTTGGCGACGTGCTCAACAACGTGAACGTGATCAGCGCCGTCCCCGCGCTGCGCGAGCCGCCTGAGGTGTTCACGCCGGACCCCGCGCGCAACCGGGAGTCGGCTCGCCGCCTGGCCGAGCTGCGCCCGCAGCTGACGTGCTTCGGGCACGGGGCGCCGCTGCGCGACCCGGGCAAGCTGGCCGAGTTCATCGCGCGCATGCCGGCATGACGGAGACCATCAGCGAGAGCATCTTCCTGCGCTCGGGCGAGCGCTTTACGCCGACCGAGCACGCCCGCGGCCCGTGGGATCCGCAGGCCCTGCACGGTGGGGCACCGGCGGCGTTGATCACGGAGGCCTTTCGCGCGATGCAACCCGGCGCCGAGCTGCCGATCGCGCGCCTGGGCTTCGAGCTACTGCGACCGGTGCCGCTCGGGCCCTTGGAGATCTCCACGGAGATCATGCGCCCTGGGCGCCGAGTCCAAGAGCTCGCGGCTGAGCTTCGCTGCGGCGAGCAGCTGATCTGTCGCGCGAGCGCCCTGCGCGTGCAGCCCGTCCCGCGAGATCTGCCGACCCCGGCGACGCCGGCGTCGCTCGCAGCGATGCCTGGCCCAGAGCAGGGCAAGCCCGTGCGCTTCGCGCTCGATGACCCCTCGCGCGCGAGCTTCGCAGCGAGCGCGATGGAGATGCGCTGGCTCGATGACCCTTGGGCGCCCGGGCCGGGCCGGGTGTGGATGCGCCTGCGCTACCCACTGCTGCCCGGGGAGCAGATCAGCTCCCTGGCGCGCCTGGCTGCCGCGGCGGACTTCGGCAATGGCGTCAGTGCCGAGCTCTCCTTCGAGGACTTCCTGTTCATCAACGCGGACCTCTCGATCCACCTCCAGCGCGAACCGCGCGGCGAATGGATCGGGCTCGACGCGCGCACGCTGCTCAGCGGGGGCGGGACAGCACTCGCGGAAAGCGTGCTGCACGACCTCGACGGGCCGCTCGGGCGGGCTTTTCAGGCGCTGGTCGTGCAGGCGCGCTAGGGGGCGGGAACAGGCGCCGGGCGCGCTAGCGCTGGATGACTGCGCCGAGCGCCTGATCGATCGCAGCAAGCGTGTCGGCGCTGAGCACGATCCCGGAGGCCGAAGCGTTGGCGTGAACCTGCTCAGGCCGGCTCGCGCCGACGATCGCCGCGGCGACGTTGTCCTCGCGCAGCACCCAGGCCAGCGCCATCTGCACCATGCTCAGACCGGCCTCCTGTGCGATCGGCGCCAGACGCTGCACGGCCTCGAGCACGGGCGCTGCGATCAGGCGATCGATGAAGCCACTCATGCTCTCGCTCGCAGCGCGCGAGTCTGGCGGAGGGGCAGCTCCGGGCGTGTACTTGCCGCTCAGCACGCCTTGGCCCAGCGGCGACCAGACGATCTGGGAGATCCCCTCCGCGCGGGCATAGCGGGATCACCTCTGCCTCAGGCGCGCGCCAGAGCATCGAGTACTGCGGCTGGCTTGAGACCCAGCGCTCGACGCCGTCGATCGCGAGCGACGCCTCGATCTTCTCTGCGGGCCACTCGCTGAAGCCGATGTGGCGCGCCTTGCCCGCGCGTACGACCTCGCCAAGTGCCTCCATCGTCTCCTCCAGCGGCGTCTCGGAGTCATAGCGATGGCACTGATAGAGATCTACGTAATCGGTCTGTAGGCGCTTCAGCGAGGCGTCGATCTGCTTGTGGATCTGCGCCGCGGAGAGGCCGCGATCCTCGTCGGACATCGGGAAGAAGACCTTCGTCGCGAGCACGTAGGAGGAGCGATCACGCCCGGCGAGCGCCTCTCCCAGCAGTGTCTCGGCGGCGCCGCGACCATAGACGTTGGCGGTGTCGATGAAGTTGATGCCCGCCTCGAAGGCCGCATCCACGCAGGCACGAGCCTGCTCCGCTGCCACGCCGCCGGAGTAGGTCAGCCACGAGCCGAGGCTGATCTCAGAGACCTCGACGTCGCTTGAGCCAAGCTTGCGGAAGTTCATGCACCGCTCACACTACCCTCATGGGTGATGTCCTCACCAGATCCGCGCGAGAACACCGCCGCGATCGACCCCCAACTGCGTATTGGCGCGGTGCAGCTGGCGGTCGGTGATCTCCCACGCAGCGTCGACTTCTACACGCGTGTGCTCGGACTCGAGGCGCATTCCGTCGAGGATGACGCCGCGCTCCTGGGTGGCGAGGATCGCGAGCACGCCACGCTCGAGCTCATGCGCCTGAACGACCCGCGCACAGCACCCGTACACAGCACAGGGCTCTTCCATGTCGCGTGGCTGCACCCCACTCGCGCCGATCTCGCGGCGACCGTGCGTCGTATCGCCGCCGCCGGCTGGCCGATCGAAGGCGCCTCCGATCACGGCGTCTCCGAGGCGCTCTACCTCAGCGACCCCGACGGGCTCGGCATCGAGATCTACGCCGACCGGCCACGCGCGCAATGGCAACGCCCGGCCGATGGACGGGGGGTGCGAATGGTCACGCTGGCGCTCGACATCGAGGACCTGCTCGCGCAGGGGCGCGGGCGACCCACCGCGACAATCGCACCCGGCACGGCGGTCGGACATGTGCACATGAAGGTCTCAGATGTGCCCCGCGCCGACGCCTTCTACGCTCAGGCGCTCGGTTTTGAAGAGCAGGCCCAGCTTCCCTCTGCCGCATTCCTATCGGCCGGCGGCTACCACCATCACATCGGCCTGAACTCGTGGCAGAGCCGCGGGGGCGCCCCCACTCCGCCAGACGCGCCTGGCCTGCGGCGGATCGATCTCGAGCTTGGCAGCCGCGATGCGCTCGAGCAACTCGAGCAGCGACTCACCAAAAGCGCCCCAGCCGCCCTCCGCGAGCGCTCCGCTGATGCCGTACTCGTGTCAGACCTCGACGATCAGCCGCTGCGATTCACGCACCGCTGAACGCTAGGACTTCAAGCGCCGGCTGCGCTTAGGCGAGCGATCTCGACGACTGTGAGCTCGAGCTCTCCCGCGGCCAGCAGGTCACCCAACTGCGCGGGCGAAGTCGCGCTGGCGATCGGCGCGCGCACCGTCGGCTGAGCGCCGAGCCACGCGAGCGCAACGGCCGCAACAGCCGTCTCGTGTGCGGCTGCGATCTCATCGAGTGCCTCGAGCACGGCGAAGCCACGCTCGTTGAAGTAGCTCTCGCGTACGCCCTGCGCCCGGGGACTCGCGATCTCCTCGCCGCCGCGGCGGTACTTACCGCTGAGAAAGCCACGCGCGAGCCCAAAGTATGGGATACAGCCAAGCTTATGGCGCTCACATAGAGGCGCAAGCTCGACCTCATAGTCGCGCTCGAGCAGGTTGTAGTGGGGCTGGAGTGCCACATAGCGGGCCATGTCGCCGCGCTCGCCCAGCTCGAGCGCCTCCTGCAGGCGCTCGGAGCTGTAGTTGGAAGCCGCCGCGTAGCGGATCTTGCCGGCATCGATCAGCTGCTGGAAGGCGGCGAGCGTCTCCTCCAGCGGCGTCTGGAGGTCGTCTTCGTGAGCGTAGTAGAGGTCGATCGTCTCGATCCCGAGTCGCGCGAGCGAGTCCTCCAGGCCGCGCGCGATCGCCTCGCTGCCGAGGCCGGGACGCTCCGGCGACATGCCGACCTTTGTAGCGATCACGAGCTGCTCGCGGTTTCCTCGCGCCGCGATCCAGCGGCCGATGATCTGCTCGGAGGCGCCCATCCCCTGCCCGCGGCGGCCGTAGATGTCGGCCGTGTCGATGAAGTTGCCGCCCGCAGCGAAGTAGGCATCAAGCACGGCAAAGGATTGCTCCTGATCGAGCGTCCAGCCGAAGACGTTGCCGCCCAAGCACAGGCGATGAACCTCTAGATCGGTGTGGGCCAGGCGCTCGATCGGCTCAGGTTAGCCGAGGCGGAAAGACCTCAGCGCCGCGCCGCTGGCTGTCTTTTCAGCTCTGCTGTCGACGGGTGGCGACGCGGCGTCAGTAGACGAACGCCGAGAGCGCGCGTGCGATGTCAGCGGCGGGCAGCGGTCCGAAGCGCAGCGTCCAGGCGCCGCCCAGCTCCTGGCGAAAGGTGTGCGGCACGCGATCTCCTTCGAGCTCCGCCGCGTGTTGTTGCGCGCGCTCGTAGCCGCTCGCGCCTTCGAAGGTCGCATCGAGGCCGTAGCGGCCGTCGTCCACGGGCCAGATCGTCAAGCGGTCGGGAACCGGACCCGCCCACACCGGCAGTCCCGCGGGGTCACTCACCGATCGAGCTGCGTGGGCTCATATTCGACGGCCGTCGACTCTACGTCGGCCGGACGCGCCCGGCGGCTGCCTGGCGCAAATCGTTCGGCCCTGGCCGCGAAGCGCATTAGACGCGGGGCGTAGCGGCGAGATATCCAGCCGCGCGCGAGCGCACGCGTCGGCTTGAACAGCAGGAGCGCGCCGAGGGCGTCAGTGAGGAACCCGGGGATCACGAGCAGCACTCCCCCGAGGAAACCGAGCGCGCCGTCGATCGCAGCTGGAGCCGAGGCCCGGCGCTCGGAGACGGCCAGCGAGACGCGCTCGAGCGCGAGGCGCTGCTGGAGGCGCAGCAGACGCGTGCCAAGCAGCGAGATGCCGATCAGCAGGATGAGCGCCGCCAGCAGGCCGGTCGCATGCGCGACCGCGATGAAAGCGAGCACCTCGAGAATGAGCAGGCCGATCAGAACGGGAAGAAACATTCCGCATAGAGACTAACGCCGACGTCCCATCGCGAAGCTCTGCACGGGCGGAGCGGCCGCGCGAATGCTCGATCCAATCTCATCACCGTCGAGCGTTTCCTCGGCGCCACGCTCACGCTGATCCACTCCCCGCAGGCGGTGCACGCGTGCCGTGACGCTTGCGCCCGGACCGTCTTCGACACCTGTCAGGAAGTCTTCGAGGGGGGCCAGCTCGCGCACGATCACGTTGACCACGGGGCGTATCTGCTCACGATCGGTCTCCTGCTCGTTGCTCGACGCCTCTTCCCTGCGTAGCTGCACGAGGTTCTCAGGCCGACCCTCCTGTGAGCGCTCCAGGCGACCGCGCGCGAGCAGTAGCGGCTCTGCGCGCGCCAGCTGGCGGTGGCGCTCATAGACCTGCTTGGCGACGATGAGGTTGATCGTCCCGAACTCGTCCTCGAACAGCAGGAACATCGTTCCCTTGGCCGTCCCTGGACGCTGCCTGGCGATCACGAGGCCCGCGACCGCCACCTCGCAGCCACTCGGCAGCCGCGTGAGCTGCGCGCTCGTGGCGAGCTTGGGCACGCTGAGGTGCGCGCGCAGGATCGCCATCGCGTGATCGCCGATCGTCACGCCGCTTGTCGAGTAGTCGGCGATCAACTGCTGCCAGCGTCCGAGCGGACGAAGGGGTGGCGCCTGTGACAGCTCAAGCTCGAGTGCGAGCTGCGTGCTCTGGCCCTTGGTGGCGGCATCGGTGATGCGCTCGGCCGGGGTCGCCAAGCCGAGCTGCCACAGCGCCTTACGCCGTTCACGCCCACCCAGCAGCCGATCGCAGGCCCCCGCCCAAGCGAGCTGTTCGAGCGTGCGGCGCCTGACCCCCGCGCGAGCGGCGAGCTCGGCGAGGCTCGTGTAGGGACCGCCCCGCCGGCGCTCTGCCACGAGCCCTCCCACCTCCTCGCGTGCCGCGTCCTTGACGTAGCCGAGGCCCAGGCGTACCGTCCCCTCTTGGACCACGCACTGCACCTCGGAGGCGTTGACGTCGAGCCCCAGCACCGTGACGCCCCGGTTTTCGGCCTCGTGGATCAGGCTGTCGGGGGCGTAGAAGCCCATCGGCTGCTCGTTCAAGAGCGCGCACAGGAACTCCGGGCCGTAGTGGATGCGCAGCCAGGTCGACTGGTAGGCGAGCAGGCCGAAGGCGGCGCTGTGGGACTTGGGAAAGCCGAAGCCCGCGAAGCCCGCGACCATCTCCCACACCCGCTCCGCCGTGGCCCGATCGGCGCCGACATGGCGCTGAGCACCCGCGAGGAAGCGCTGACGCTGGCGCTCGAGCAACTCGTGGGAACGCTTGCGGCTCATCGCACGGCGCAGCCCGTCGGCTTCGCCGGGACGAAAACCCGCGAAGGCTTCGGCGACCTGCATCACCTGGTCCTGGAAGATGATCGTGCCAAGCGTCTCCTTCAACACCGGCTCGAGCGAGGAATGCTCGTAGGGGATCTCGTAATCCGGGTCCTCGCGCAGGCGCTGGCGACGTTCGATGTAGGGGTTGATCGCACCCCCCTGGATTGGTCCTGGCCGCACGATCGCCACCTGGATCGTGAGGTCCTCGAGGTTCATCGGCCGCGTGCGCAGCAGCGACTGCATTTGCGCGCGGCTCTCGATCTGAAAGACGCCGACGGTGTCTGCGGCACGAATCGCCCGAAAGGTCCGCGCATCATCGAATGGGATGCGTGAGAGATCGATGCGCTCGCCGCGCACACGCTCGACCTCCTCAACGCAGCGCTCCACCGCCGAGAGCATCCCCAGACCCAGCAGGTCGATCTTCAGAAAGCCCGCATCGGCGCAGGAGTCCTTGTCCCACTGCACCATCTGGCGTCCCTCCATCGCAGCGGGCACGACCGGACAGCAGTCGATCAGCGGCCTGGTCGCGATGATCATTCCTCCCGAGTGTTGGGAGAGGTGGCGCGGCAGTCCCTGGGCCTGCTCTACCAGCCGCCCCAGCCAGCGCCAGCGCTCGGAGCTCAGGCGCCCCGCATCCGAGGCCTCTGCACGCCCGCCGCCGAGCGCGGTGGCGATGTCGTGCTCGGCGCCCGGACCGTATCGATCCGCGCCGCGCGCCACGCGCTCGATCTCGCCGGCCGGCAGACCGAGCACCTTGCCCAGCTCGCGGATCGCGCCGCGCACGCGAAAGGTCGGGAAAGCGGCGACCAGCGCAGCGCGCTCACGGCCGTAGCGCTCGTGTACGCGCGGAATCAGCCGCTCACGGATGTCGCGCGGGAAGTCCAGGTCGATGTCGGGCAGCCCGCTCAGATCCTCATGCAGGAAGCGACCCAACGACAGCTTGCCCGCGATCGGATCGATATGCGAGAGCCCCGTCAAGTAACAGACCAGCGAGGAGACCGACGAGCCGCGCCCGCGACCGGGGGCCAGCAGCGCGCGTACGGTGTCCGCCCCACGGATCTCCAGCGCCACCTCCCGAGCCAGCTCGAGCATGTCGTGGTGCAGCAGGAAGAAGCCAGGCAGCCCGAGTCGGTCGATCACGCGTAGCTCCTCTTCCAGGCGCGCGCGAGCCTCGCCCTCGGCGGCGCGCGCCTTGGCGGGGGCACCGGGACCGTAGCGCTCGTACAGCCGTGTCTGGCAGAGCTCGCTCAAGCGCCGCGAAGCGTCCGCCTCCTCAGCGCCTGGATAGCGGTAGCCGAGATCCTCCGTCAGGCTGAACGTCAGCCGCTCGGCCAGCCGCACGCTCTCGCGTACCGCCTCGGGGTGATCGGCGAAACGGCTGCACATCGCTTGCGGCGTGCTCATCACGTGGCTGTGGTTGCCGCGCCGCAGCGGCTCTGAGGCATCCAGCGTGGCGTGGTGGCTGAGTGCCACAAACGCATCCTGCAGCTCGGCACGGACGCGCGTGTGTGCGTGCACGTCGCCGGTGGCCACGCAGCGGAGCCCCAGACGGCGCGCGAGCTCGCCGAAGGCACGGTTGCGCGCGCGGTCGTGGCGGGCGTAGGGGCGCTGTAGCTCCACGTAGAGGTTCTCGCGGCCAAACGCCTCGAGCAGCCGTCGCGCCGCTGGCTCATCCTCATATCCGCCGCCGATCGTCGAATGCTCAGCGCAGCCCGTCAGGCAGACCAGGCCCTCGGCGTGCTCGAGCACGACCTCCAGCGCCACCGCCGCCTCGCTGCGCACGCGCCGCGCAGAGGTCTCGCGAGTGTGGGCATGAGCGAGCGTGATGATCCGACAGAGGTTGCGCCAGCCCTGCACGTCGCGCACGAGCAGCGTGATGTGCCGCGGTGAACCCTCCGCCCCCGTCGCGGCCAGGTCAATCTCGGCGCCGTGGATCGCCCTAACCCCGTGCTCGGCCGCGCTCTGGGCGAGCTCCATCGATCCCGAGACGGAGTTGTGGTCGGTCAGCGCCAGCGCGCCGTAGCCCAATGCACCGGCCCGCTGCGCCAGCTCGGAGGGCAGCGAGACGCCGTCCAGGAACGAGTAGGCCGAGTGGCAGTGCAGCTCTGCGTAGGGGGCCTCGCCCATCAGCGCTCCCACCTGAGATGGCCGTGAGTCGAGCCAGACAAGGACGCAGCGAGCGTGGCGTGCTTTGCACGCGAGCGAGCGAGGACGCCGTATGGCGAAGTGCTCACGGCCATCTCACTGCACGAACCAGTTGCCGGAGCAGAGATCGTGGAAGACGACCATGTTGCGTCCGCGCGCACCGACGAGCTCCCAGTAACGTCGGCGCAGCGGCTCAGCTGTCCACCAGCGGTCCTCCACGAGCCATGACTCGCGCAGCGACTCGACCGCTTCCCCATCGACTGCCGCGGGGCGCCCCTCACGCCAGCGCACACGCGCCGGACGGGGCGCGTTCAGGGTACGAGTCACGACTCTGGCACCGGCGCGAGCACGACGCGTCGCTCGGGTACGCGCGAGTCGGGGTCCACGCACACCGCCTGTAGCGCCGCGTCCTGTCCGGCCACCGCACGCGTCTGCGCGATCGCCTCGCGCAGACGCGCCCTGCGCGTCGCGCGATCCTGATCGAGCAGCGCCCCCTGCTCGCTCGCCGGCGGCCCGAAGCGCTCGACGCTCAGCTCGAGCACGGCTGCGGGAGCAGGCAGCAACGACAAGCGCAGGGAGAGCGCCAGCCAGATGCGCTCGGGGTCGCTCAGCGCCTGGCGGAAGACCACGCGCTCGCGCCAGCCCCCACCGGCGAGGAGCTGCGCGGAGAGTGTGACCGCGCGCAGCGTGCGCCCGCGGCGCTCTGGGCGCGCCAGCAGACGATTCACGAGCACCCCCAGCACGCGCGCCAGCGCCGCGCCCGAGCTCGCGTCGCCGAGCTCCATCGCGACCTGCAGGCGCTCTTCGGGACGGCGCACCTGCAATGGGCTGTCCTCGCCACGAGCCAGCCTGTGAGCGAGCGCGCCCGCGGCTCCGAAGCGGTCGCTCAGCGCCGCCCGCCCGAGCCGCTCGAGCTCGCCGAGCGTGCGCACCCCCAAGCGCGTGAGCGGCTCGAGCAGGACGGCTGTCTCATCGCGGAAGCCGAGCAGGGAGACCGGGCGGGCCGAGAGCCAGCGGCGCGCCTCCTTGCCCTCCAGCACGAGCGCCCGGCGCGAGCGCACCGCAAGCGCGGCGGCCAGCGCACAGAAACGCGTCGGCCCCGCCCCGATGCGTGCGGGGCGCTCGAGCGCGTGACGCGCGGCGGCGATCGTGGAGGTCGCAGAGCCGTGGATGCCGTGCAGCGCGCGGGTGTCGAAGTAGGCGAGCCCCGGCCGCGCGTCCTCGACCTCCGCGCCGATCGATTCCAGCGCTCTGAGCGTCGCCTCCCAGACCTCGGCCACGCGCGCCGGATCCCCCGGCACGAGCACCAGCTCAGGGCAGCGCGCGAGCGCCTCGCCGAGCGCCATCCCCCGTCTCACACCCGAGGCTTCGGCCGCGCCCGATACCTCCCCGACGCGCTGCTCGGTCCCGGCCGGCGGCGCGATCACCAGCGGAGCACCAGCCAGGGGCTGTGAACCGCCCGCGGCTACGACGAGCTCGAAACGAGGCAGATACACACAGACGACCATACGAACATATGTTCGCATATGGTCGTCGCGAGGTCAATCCATCGTCAGCGGGCCCTCTGCCGATCCGCTCAAGAACTGGCGCACAAAGGCGTTCTCAGAGGAGAACATCCGCGCCGCGTCGCCCGCTTCCACGATCCGTCCGCGCCACAGCAACGCGATGTATTCGCCGATCCGCCGCGCCGAGGCGATGTCGTGCGTGACGACGATGTAGGTGCCGCCGTGGATCGCGTGCATCTCCTGGATCAGCTCGCACAAGAGCGCCGTGCGCACCGGGTCGAGACCCGAGTCGGGCTCGTCGAAGATCACGATGTCCGGCTCCATCACGAGCGCGCGTGCAAAGCCGGCGCGCTTGCGCATCCCTCCGGAGAGCTGCGAGGGCGCGTCGTCCATCGCGTCACCCAGGCCGACGTCACGCAGCCGCTGGGTAACGCGCTCGGCGATCTTCGCCTCGGAGAAGTCCGTGTGCTGGCGCAGCGGGAAGGCGACGTTGTCGAACACCGACATCGAGCCGAACAGCGCGCCGTCCTGAAAGAGCACGCCGATCTTGCGGCGCAGCTCGAGCAGCCTCGGCATCGTCAGGCTCGGCACCGACTGGCCTTTGACGACGATGTCGCCTTTGTCAGGGAACATCAGCCCGATCAGGTGCTTGATCAGCACGCTCTTGCCCGTGCCCGAGGGGCCGAGTACAACCGTGATCGTGTCATCCGGGAAGGCGACCGTCAGCCCGTTGAGGACAGGGACGCCGCCAAGGCGCTTGTGCACGTCGGTACAGCGGATCGACCAGTTGCCAGCATCGGGGTCGCCCGAGAGGTCGAGCTCGTCGGAGTGGTATTGGAACTCGTCGCTCATCACGGTCCCCCGTAGACGACCTGGGGGAACTGGCTGGTTTTGCCGTTGAAGTCGAACGGGCTCTGCTGGAGACAGCTGGGAGCGGCCACTTTGTTTGCGGTTTCAGGTTCGTTGGCGACCCCGAATTCCTGGATCTGCTTGATGATTTCCGCCGAGATAGTTTCGTTGGCCGGACCGCTCACCGCGGGTGCGGAGTTGGCGCAGGTGCTCGCGTCGAAGACGGACAACCCCGTGGCCAAAGACTTGTAGGCGCCCGGCTTGGGGTAGGGGTTGGAACGGTCGGTGCCGATCCGGCTCGGGTAGATCGCGAGGCTCTCGGGGCTGAGCGTCTGCATCGCGGTCAGGAAGTGCTGCTTGGGGCCTTTCCCTCCGAGGTTGCTGTTCTTTTCGCTCGCCTGCGATGCGGCCGTTACGTTGGCGAAGAAGGCCTGCAGCTCGGGCACGTATTCGCCGGTGTACTGGAGGAACGGGTCGAGGTTGTGCAGCACAGGCCTCAGGTTTTCGAGCACGGGCACGGTCAGGTCGAGGACCTTCTTGGTGTCGGGAAGACCCTTGCGCGCGGCCTTCGTGAGCGGTCCGAGCGAGGTCAGGAACTTGTCGAACTGCGGCGCGAACGGCTTGGCCGCAGTGAGCAGCGCCGAGAGCCGGCGCTCGGCGGGGCGGAATTCGTCGAGGAACGGGCTTGCGTCGGTGGCAAACTTGTCAAGTTCTTTCAGCGCCACCCGCCCTCTGCTCTCGAAGGTAGGCAGCGCACGGAACGCCGCAGCGAACGCCTGACTGCCTTCGGCGGCGGCGTGGAAGGTGCGCTCGCCGTTGACGATCAGCCCTTCAAGCTGATGGTCGCGCCCGGCCAGCGCGTCGAACACAACGCCCGTGTTGTGTATGAGCGCTTTGACCGCGCCCTCCTGTGAGTTGAGCAGTGTCAACAGCGTGTTGCCGTGTTCCACGAACGGTTCCAGGCCCGCGAAGTCCGCGTTGATCTGTTCGCCGCGCCCGTTGATCCCTTCGGCCGCCGCCTGCTGCCAGATCTGAAAGCCCTTGCGTGTCTTGGCGTCGAAGGCGGAGAGAATGTCATCGAGTGTCACCGACGGTTCGACCTGGCTATTCGAGAGCTGTCCGCCGTCGGCGAGGTACTTGCCGCTCTGTCCCTCGGGGGTCAGCTGTACAAAGGTCTCCCCCAGGAGCGTCTTCTGGCGCAGCAGCGCGTGCATGTTGGCACGGATCGGCGCATATTTGCCAGCGATTTCGATCGTCGCATGGGTGCGCCCGTCGCTGCCGAGACTCAACGAGATCACGTGTCCGACGTTGACCCCGCTGATGCGGACGTCTGACTGTTCGGCCAGCGCGAGTGTGCGTGGGAAGGCGACCGTGAAGCGATACCCCTTCGGCTTCAGCGGCAGCGGGCCGCCAAAGGACTCCCACAGGAACATCAGCAGCCCGAAGCAGCTGAGCACGAACAGGATGATCACGAGGATATTGCCGAGCGTCGGCGCGCGCTTTTGCATCTCAGCCCTTGCCTTTCCCGGCGCTCGCTGCCGGGGTGTTGAAGGAATGCTGCGCGAGACTCTCGAACAGGCTCCCCTTTACGGGCGCCTTGGTGTGGCCGTGCAGGCCGGAGGTGATGGATACGCCAGCCGAGTTGAGCAGACCCTGGCTGATGCATTCTTCCTTGGTCGGCGGCTTGAGTAGACCGACGAGGAGATTCACTGTCGGGTTCACTTCCGAGGCGCCTTTGAGGATCGGCAGGATCAGGCAATTGAAGTACACGACGCTGCGCCCGAGCGGGCCATGCGCGTCGGCCGAGCTGACGACGCTGTTGAGGTTGTGGTTGCCCCAGTCGAGGAAAAACAGGAAGCCGCCCTTGCTCGGGCCGGGGTTGTAGGCGAGCTCGTTAAAGAATTCGTTGAGCACCGAGAAGCTCGTCGAGAGCTTCGGGAACGCTTCGCCCAGTTCCTTGGTTGCCGGCGAGAGTTCGTTGACGACCGGCAGGATCTGACGGGCGAACGGCCTGATTTCGTTCTTGAAGATCGGCGTCGTCTTGACCGCGAGCCGCCTCGTGGCCGCGTTGCCGGGCGCGAGGGCTTTCGCGAAGGGATCCAAAGCACGTAGGGTGGGACCGACCTTGTCGGAGGCAGTCGCGAGCTTGCCGAGACCGGCGCTCGTCTTCTTCAAAGCGCCCGGCAGTAGGTGCAGGGTGCTCTGCAGGTTTGCTTCCTCTTGAGCGAAGGTTGCGAACACCGCGTTGGAGGCATCCACGAGCTGTGAGATCTGCGTGTCCTTGGAACCGAGCGCTTCCATCAGCAAACGGAAGTTGTGAATCGAGTGGGCAATGTTGGCGTGACGGGCTTCAAGCTGCTTGGCAATCTCCTGCCCGTAGCGAGCGAGCGGGTCAAAGCGCTTGAGCACCGCCGCCAGCGTGCGACCGTTGTGCTTGAGCCCTTCGCCGGCGCCCGCGAGCAGCTCCTGAAGATAGGCGCGCGTGTCGGCGTCGAGGCCGGCGAGGAATTCGTCGAAGTCGACGTTTGGCGCGGTCTGCGCCAGGGGGATGGTCTGACCGCTCCGCAGCTTGCCGGCCGAGGGCGTGCCCGGGTTGACCTCGACGGTGATGTCCTGCAGCTGCGTCTTTGGTCGCAGCAGCAGCGTCGCGTTGCGATAGAGGCGCGCGTACTTGGGCGTCACTCGCATCGTCACCACGGCGATGCCTTCATGGAGGTTGACGCTCTGGATTTCGCCGATCTTCGCACCGGCGATCGTGACCGCCTGACCCTGCCCCGGCGTGACCGCCTGCGCCGTCTGGAAGTCCGCCTTGAGCGTGAAGTAGCTGCGCCCGAGCACGGGTACCCAGCCCGGGAGCTTGAGGTTCTCGTGCGCGAGGATGTAGCCGCCTACGGCCGCGGCGATGACGATCATCGTCACCACGGAGATAAACGCCGTGCGGTAGCGCTCGATCTGCTCGCGCGCTGTGAGGCCGCCTTCGTGTGACTCTGCCGGTGTCGTCATCCCGTGCCGTCCGCGGGGCCGGAGGAGAGCGGGCCGTTGAAATTGGGCAGCGTCTGCGTGTAGCAGGGCACGAGCGGGTGGTAGGAGGGCTCTTCACTGGGGAATGCCGGCCGGGTGCCAAGCGGGGCCAGTGGCGAGCGGCCGAGCAGCCGCAGGCCCGGTGCGAGCTTGTCGCCGACGATCGACGTCGGCTGCGTGCGCAGGGTCTGGCCGCTGTTGCCGACGAGGAATTTCGCGACGGTGCCGTTTCCATCAAAACCCTGCCCTATGCCCGAGAGACCCACGAGGCTGTACCAGAACTCCTTGTAGTCCTCGACGCCTGAGGTCGATGTGCCGTCCTGCAGCTTGGTGTTGCCCGCGGGGAAAATCACCTTGGTCAGGCATTTGTTGAAGAGGTCGGTCTGGTGGTAGGCCGGCGCCTGTTCGCTGATCAGCTTGGCAAGCGAGGGGACCGCACTGCCCAGGCTCTTAGCTACGCCCCCGATCTCGCTCGGGGCCAGCGAGGCCTGCACCTGTTCGATCCACGGCAGCACAGCCTTGACCGTCGCAGGCGTCGAGCGAACGCCCGGCAGGATGTCGTGGGCGAAGGTCCTGGTTGGCGCAAACGAAGCGTCCAGCGAGGCCAGGCCGCGGTTGATGTTGGCGAGCGAGCTCGGCAGCTCCGCGACCGTCGTACGCAGGCTGCTTGACTGTGCAGCAAACGCCGCGAAGAACGTGTTGAAGTTGCCGATCAGTTCTCCGAGCTGCTGCTCGTGGACGTTGAGCGCCGCCGTCACACGCCCGACGCTGGCGATCAGCTTCGAGAGGTCATGCGGCTGGGTGCCCCCGAGCGCCTGGTTGATGATCGCTCCTCCGCGCAGCGCCGACGGTGCCCGGTGGTAAGTCTTGTTGAGCGCCTGCGCCGCGTTGACGCCGCGCACCTCCGGATCCTGTTCGGCGTCTTCGGCGGCGTTGGGCTTGTGTGTCAGCGCTTCGCCGTAGTTGATCAAAAAGCTCTGAAGGTTGCTGCGCGTGTCGCTGTTGAGCGCGCTGAGCACCTGATCGAGCTGCACCGGATCTGAGGTCTGGGTGATCGGGATCGTGTGGCCCGAGGACACCGAGCCCGTCGATGGGCTGCCGGGCTGGAGTTCCACGAACCAGTTGCCTTCGAGGAAGATGCGCGGGCGAATCTTCAGCGTCGCGTCGGGGTGGATCGGCAGGCCGCGCGATTCGATTTCCATCGTCACGACTCCGGCTTTGCCTTCGCGCTTGATCGAGCGGACCTTGCCGACATCGACACCGGCGATCCGCACGGGCGACTTGGGATGAATGTTGACGGCGGTTGCGAAGACGGCCTTCAGCTGGAAGCCATGTTTGAACGGGATGTGCTTGGTGAAGCCGAAGTAGGTGATGACTGCGATCGCCACGATCAGAATGATCCCTGTGCGCACAGGCTTGTAGCGCTGCAGATCGACGACCGGCACTTCCTCGCGGCGGCGCCACCAGCGCGTGCGGCTCATTTCTTCTTTCCCTTGCCGAGCCCGAGTGCCTTGAGCGTGGCCGCGGGGTACGTTTCGCCGAAGAGGTTGGTTTCGCGGCTCGTGATTTCGCGATTTGTCGAGACCGAGGAGGCAGGCACGTTGCCGATCACAGCTTTGCCCGGAATGTACCTCTCGTTGCCTGCTTCGCAAATCGGTGCTTGGCCGGGTCCGGCGACGTTCGGGTAAGGGTTGGCGTGGACATGGTTCGTGCCCGTGTCGGGAATCGGTTTGTGCGAGATCGGTTCGAGTTCCGGCGAGGCGCCATCGGCGGGGGCCGAGGAGGGATAGCCCTCGTTGTTCGCCCCGGTCGACGCGAGCACGACGCCCGTGCGAGCGAGCGTGCCGACGCCCACGCCCTCGGAGAAGATGCTCGAGACGTTGCGGAATGCGAGCGTCCAGTAGTTGCACTGTGCCTGCTCGGGGGCTATGCCTGCGAGCAGCGGGTTACCGACTTCAGCGGTCCGGGTCAGGTCTTCCAGACCGAGTGGGACGATCGGATTCTGTGCGAAGGACTGGAACGCCTGCGCGGATTCAGCGAGCCGGTCATTCAGGGCAGTCGCGGACTTGAGATTCACGGCGCCTTCGGCGAACGCGTGGCCGAGCCGCGGCGCGACCGTGCGCAGGTCCGCGGCACTGGGCCTGAGCAGATGCATGAACTCGGTCGCCTTTTCGATCAGCGGCGCCTCAAACGGCAGCGAGTGCGTGGCCTGCTCAAGCGAAGCCGGGCCGCCCTCAGTGGCTGCTTCCAGTGAGTGGCTGACCGAGGCGAAAGCAGCGAAGAACGTGTCCGCATCCCGGAACCCGGCGGCGTTGGCCTCAGTGACCGAGGCCGTCTGTGAGGCGGCGCGATCGAGCGCCACGAACAGCTCGCGCAATCCCGTGGCGGGGTTCGCGAAAGTTCTCAACACGGGGATCGCATTGGTGACGAGCGGGCGCAGTTCGTGGATCGTCTGGTTCAAGCCGAGCCCCCGACCCGCCAGGCCATCGCCGAAGTTGTTGGTGTTCTGCTTGATTGCTTTCCTGGTCTTGGCATCGAACATGTTGAAGAGTTCATCGATGTCCACCGGTTCGGTCGTCTGGCTCACCGGGATGGTGCGCCCCGCCTTGATCGTCTGCCTCGAGTTGCCCTTCTCCAGTTCCAGGTACTTGAGCCCGATCGCAGAGACGGACTGCACGACTGCCTTGGTGTTCACCGGCAGCGGTTCGATCTTCTTTTCAAGCTTTAGGTTCGCGATCGCGTTGACGCGCCCCGTGCGCTTGTTTTGGTGGATCGAGAGCGAGCTGACGACTCCGACGCGCGTGCCGGCGATGCGCACCTGGTTGGAGGGCTGCAGGCCCGAGCCCTCGGGCAGTTCAATCTTGATGTTGTAAGTGGGCACGAACGGCAGGCCGTTGTTGGCGTTATACGACAGGAACACTGCGACAAGCACGATCAGGGTCGTGACCGCGCCGATCAGCAGCGGGCTGCCGGCGATTGAGTTGCGACGGCGCCGGTCCATCAGGGTGTCTCCGATGGGTCGCAGCTAAGCAGTTCGCCATCGACAAATGGCGAGGAGCCATCTTTGGCGGGCTGGGTCGCCCCGCCTGGGCAACGCCGAAGCTGCCCGGTTTTGAGGCCTTCCAGGGCGCCCTGCGGCGTCGTGGGCGTAAGCGTGTTGTTGGCACCGAGCTTGAAGTCGGGGAGCACCGGCGTCAAGCGCGCGTAGTGGCCGTTGGCGTCATAGTAGGAGGCGGCCTGACCGAACGTCCGCAGCGTGCCGGCGAGGTCCGGAGCATATGGGCCGAAGAAGGCCGTGATCGGAACCGATTCCTGTAGTGCTGTGACCGTGCTCGGCGAGCTCGTCGACAGTGCCTTCGCGAGCGCCGGCAACGCTCGTGCCAGGTCCGTCAGGTCGTTGTTGGCACCAGGCTGATTGAAGGCGGTGTTGAGATTGCGCACCGCCGGAGTGGCCGTGTTCAGGAGCGGACGCAGGCGTTCGAGCAGTGTCGTCAGCGGCTTGGTGACCGGTCGCTGGGTGTCGATGAGGGTTTTCAGCGCCGCGATCGTGGATGGCAGTTCGGCGAACGTGTGGTTACCCTGGCGCAGCGTGACGGGGAGTTTGCGCAGACCCTGGGCGAGCTGGGACTGTTGGGAGCCGATCGCCTGGAAAGTCGTGTTGGCATGTTCGATCAGACCACTGAGCTGGTCCTTGCGAGCGCCGATCGTGGTGACCGCCTTGGCTGTTTCGACGAGAAACCTCGTGAACGTCGGCTGATCGCGGGCAAGCTCCGCAAAGAAGTGGTCGTTGGCGTTGAGGAAGGGTGCGAAGTAGGCGGTCGACTGCCCGAACTCCCGACCGGCCCCGGCGTACTGTTCGGCGGTGCCCTGGATGAAGCCTTGAAGGCCTTTGCGAGTCTTTGGATTGAGCGTGTTGAACAGCTGATCCAGATCCACGACTTCGCGGGTCGCGCTCGATGGGAGCGTGCTACCGGAGGCCAGAGCACGGTTGTTGTTGGGGCCGGGTGCCAGCGCGATGTAGCGGTTGGCAACGCTCGAGAGCGATGGCACGCGTACCTGCGCCACGGTTCCTTCGTGCAGGGGCACGAGTGACGAGTCGACGTGAATCGTGATGCGCGCCTTGAAGTCACGCGTCAGGACGATGTCGGTGACGCTTCCGACAGGCACTCCCCCGACCTGCACCTGATCGCCACGCACGAGTTGCCCGGCATCCTTGAAGACGAGCTGGTAGTTGGCGCCTGCGCTTCCGCCGAACACGAGGTAGGCGATCAGCAGGACCACGAGCGCGAGCGATCCGAGCGCTAGCGCACGCACGATCCCCGAACGTGGCGCACCCACACGCGGCGACTCTCCGGAACTCGGCGGCGGCGAGGCCGGAGAGCTGGGAGGACTAGCCGTGGCCACGAGAGCCTCCTTGCGCGCTCGCCGGCGCGACGGGAATCGCCGCGGCCGAGGGGCCACGCCCCACAGTCGGGTCGGGGATCTCACCAAGGCGGGCCGTCAGCTTGATCCACTGGCTCGGCGAGAGCACGGAACCGACGCCGGCTGCGCGGCCGAGAGCCCCACCGACGGGCGCGAAGGTGACGTGAATCGCATTGCCGGCGCGGGCACTGGCGAGCGCCACAGCAGCACCGGGATAGCTGAAGCGGCTGAGAATTTGCCGCGGCCTGTTCAGCCCTTGCAGCGTGAGCAGCTTGCGAACCGTTTCCTCCGCAGGAGAGCCCTGTTGCTGGTGCCCCGCGACAGGCACGCCGTTTACCGCCGTGATCTCGAGCGCAAGGCTGGTCGCATCGTTCACGCCGGCCGAGGCACCGGTGGCGCTGCAGCGCAAAGCGCCGACCGTGGGCTTCAGGCCGGAGACCGAGAGGTACTCGAGCATCGCGAGCAGGCGCTTGTCGACGCGTCCGGCCAGGACGTCCTGGCGCCCACAGCGACTGAGGCGAATGCCGCGGTCGTGGAGCACCTGCGGCTCGAGCTGCTGCTTGGACTCGAGCAGAACCTGCCCGATCGTCGGCGAGGTCGCGAGGAAGGGGTTCTCACCCTTGGCTCTGAAGATCGACGTGTTCTCGAGCGCCACCCAGCCGTCAAGGATCGGCTTGGGATCGATCAGCGGCGCACCCGCGCCGGCAGGGCGCAGCTGGAACAGCAGATGCGCGGCCGTGCCAGCCGCGGTACCGAGATGCCCCAGAACCGTGCCCGCGATCACCTGCGCGCCTGCCCGTAGGGGGCGGAGGTAGACATCGGTGTTGCCTTCACGAAACACCTTCAGCTTCGGGTTGCTCCTGGCGGCTGCCACAGGCGCGGTGGGCGCAGGCGCTGCCGGTACCGATTCCAGGCCTGCGACAGCGCCCAGGGCAAGGCCAGATACGGTCGCCCCTTCCGAGACGGGCGAGCGTGGCTGGGCGCCGGCCGTCGCCGGTCCGCTCGGAGCGGTTTCATCGGCTGCGCCTGGTCGCGAGATCCGCGGGCTGACGGTCGAGTGCAAACGCGGCCGCAGGACCGGGTATACGCTCGCTACGCTGCCGAGCTCAGCGTAGGTGTAGGTGTTGCCGAAGGCGTCGCGCAGTACGACAAACCGCCCCAACGCAGCAGAATGTCCGATCTGGACGACCTCTCCGTCCTGCACGGCGATCACGGGCGCTCCGGCCTGCGATTCGATCGTCGTTCCCACCAACGTCCGGGTCGCCCCGGAGGCGCTGCGAGCGGTCGCGAACCCATCGCTGAAGTGCGACGGCGCGTGCACAGGGAAGTGCGCCTCGGTCAGAGCTGTGAGCGATCCGAGCAGTTCTGAAGGCGTACCTCCAAGCAGTTGGGCGCGCAGCATCACCGATTCGACATAGGCCTGAGAGTGGTTGTAGGAGAAGATGGCGGCCTTGATGTCGGTGCTCCCGCCCGCAGCGCGCAGGTAGCGCGCCGCGGCGAAGATCGCATCCGCCGGGTTGTAGGGGTCCTTGAAACCGTCACCGTTCGCGTCAACTCCGTACTGCGCCCACGATTCGGGGAGGAACTGCATCCATCCCTCCGCACCGGCACTCGACACGCTCAGGTCGCGGCCATAGTCGGTCTCGACCTCGTTGATCGCCGCGAGCACCTGCCAGGGAATGCCGTAGGCGGTCCCTGCGGCCTGATAGATCGGCAACAGGAAGGGCGGGATGCGGAAGCTTTCGATGAAGAACGCGGGGACTCCGGCAATCGAGGATCGCAACGCCAGCGGGAGTTCTGGGGTCAGCGCCGACGGTGCCAGGGCACGTCGCTTGGCGCGTGTGCCCGTGTGGCTGAGGGAGTGCGAGCCGAGAGCTTCGGCCACCGGCAGGTTTGCCTTCGCGTGACTGTGACGACTCCCACGCTTCGCGCCGGGACTCGAGCCCTGCGAGATCTGCGACTGAACCTGGGGGACCGCGGGGATAGGCGTCGAGGTGGTCGGCACCGGGGTCGTGGGAGTGACGTTTGACGCAGGCGGCGTCTGTGCGCTCGGGTCGGTTGTGCTCGCTTCACCCTGTGCATTCCCCGACGTGGGCACCGGCACTTCTTCGGCGGAGGCGGTCGCCGACGCGACAAACAGCGCCGCAAAGGCGATGAGCAGAACGCGTCGTAGGAGAGAGATGTAGGAGCTCATCGCGGGATCAGTTTCCGAGCAGGTAGTTCAAGAGGAGCCCGCCCGCTGCTTCGGCTTCAGGCGAGTAGTAGGTCGTGCCCGCGGTCGAGCCACCGACCGGCTGGGCAGCGGGGGTCGCAGGCCCGCCACCGGTCGCGGAGCCGAATGGGACACGTCCCGAGAGTTCGGCCGGAGTTGGCGCCGAGCCAGGGTATTTGGCGATCGCCTGCGCCGGAGTTGCGCCTTTCAGCACCGCCAGCGTACGCGCCATGATCAGGCCTTTCGGTTCCCCACCGGTCGAGGACGCGTGGGCGGCGGAGGCACTCGCCGAAGAGCCCGCGCTGAAGATTCGCCGCGTACAGCCCGCGTTGATTTCCTTCGTAACGTATTTGAGGCAAGCGGTTGCGACCGCTTCCGCGCGCAGGAAATGCCCGAGCGAGTCATAGCCATTGCTGGTCCCGCCGCCGAGAAAGATGAAATCGAGCAGCCGCTCGACACCCCCGGTGTCGCGCAGGCTGCCGAGCAGCGAAGCGAGGTTTCCGGTGAACGGCTTCAGGGCGCTACCCAGCGGTTTCAGGCGACTGAGCAAGGGTTTGATCGCGACCAATGCGGGGCCTGAGAGCTTCGAGGTCTTGCCGAGATTTTCAAAGAACGTGGCGGAGCTATCGGAGAAGCGAGGCAAGCTGGTGAACGTCTTGTCGATCGCCGGCGCCGCCAGGCCGAGATTGGTGAAGACCGGCGTGGTCTGATCCGCGAAGCGTCCGAGCCGTTCCATCGCTGGGCCAAGCTGGCGCAGGAAGGCTGGGAAATCTTTGAGGTTGCGCGCCAGGGCGCCGCGATGTGCGGCGGTCGCCCGCGCGACCGTGTTGCTCTGGACGAGGAAGTCCGCGACCTGCTGACGGACCCGCGCGAACGGCGCGAGAGCTTTGTCGGAGTCGACCGCGAGTTTCGCAAGGACGTGATTCTCGCCGGCGAGAATCTTGAGAACCCGTTCGAGTTCCTGAAGCGCCGGGTTCGCGCGACGGATCACCGCGTTTAGGTCGCTGCCGCGTCCGGCCAGGCCCGCGCCGAGTTCGTTGAGGATGATCGTCAGGCGCTGGCGTTCTGGCAGGCGACTGATATCTCCGAGCAAGTCCACGTCCACCGGGCTGTGCGTGCCCTGTACCGGGAGCAGGCGCTCGCCCGCTCCTTCCTGGCCGTGCGGAATCCTTCGCAGCGGAGGTGGCAACGGCGTCCCTTCGACCCGTGGTTGCGTGGGCAGGCAGTCCACGTACTTCTCACCGATCAGCGCCTGCGGGCGCACGGTGCAGCTGGCGTCAGCGCGGAAGTCCTGGAAGCCGGGATTGCTGATGTCGAACACGACCGCCGCCTTCGCCTGCGGGGTCGGCGTGACGGTGCTGACCGAGCCAACCTTGACGCCGTCGATCTTGACGTCCTCCCCGGGGATGATGTTGCCGGCGTCGTCGAAGATCGCACGCACCGTGTAACCGTGGTTCGAACCGCCTGCGGAGGTGGCGAGGAACACGATCGCGAGCGCGGCGACGCACAGCGACACGGCGACGCCGCCCGCCAGTCCCCTCCGCCTCCCGGCCGTCTCCTTCCTCACCCCAGTCCTTCCTTGCCGTTCACAACGATGCAGGCGACCCCACGGGGTGGGGTCGCCTGTACCACTCTGCTCTATTCGAGCTTACGCCGTCAGGGGCGCAGACTCATGTCCGGCACTACCTACTTGCGTGGGCACGGCGCCTTGTAGAGCGTCGTCACGGTCTGTTCGGCCAAACCGCCGAGGCCCGCGAACGTGAGTTCCGCCTTGACGGGGAACCCGCCCTTCGGGCACTTCTTCGGCACGGTTCCGTAGTAGATCGTCTTCTTGCCCTTCTTGATGGCCGCGCCAACCCGGCTGATGATTTTTTCGACAGACGCGTCCGGCGCTCCGGGCACCGTTTCAACCAGCGGCACCTGGACAACGGCCTTCGGACCGAAGCCCGCACCACCGTTGAGGTTCACGTATTTGCCGACCGACGTGATTTCGATCGACGCCGGCGTGTGGCCGTTGGCGAAGAAGTACAGCCCGCCGCCGGGAGCAAAGAACGATTCGATGCTCAGCGACTCGGGAACGCGTTCGGTGCCGAAGACGACGAAGCCGTCAGCTTTGCCGACGGGTCCCGCGATCGACTTCTTCGGGCACTTCGTCGGTTCCTTTTCTTCGACGATGATTTTCGCCGAGCACGTCGCGAAGCCCTGCGGGTGCAGTTTGGTACCGCTCGGCAGGTAGACGTTGACGCCGATCAGCGGCGGCGGGTACCCGCCGTATTCGGTGCCCTTGATCGTGAATTCGGCCTGGAACGCGGCGCCGGCGCCAAGGATGTTGCCTGTGTGCGGGAAGCCCTTGATTGGCACCGCTTGGGCCTTGAATGTCACCGTCGGCGCGGCCGAGGCGACGCCGGAAAGCGCCAGCAGGGCCAAGCCAATGACGGCAAGACAGGTGGATGCTCTGCGCATCAGAATTCTCTCCCTCAGTTGATGGACAGTCCGCCTCGATCCGGGTAGCTCCGGAGCCATACCGGTCCGGCGTCATCGAGATCCCCGCCGGGGGCGGAGAACAGTGGCGATTTACTTCTACGAACATTATCCGCCTCAGGCGACGCGTTCAAGCTTGAACCGCGGCCTGCGGTGGATGCGTCAATCGTCTACCCGCCACGCCGATCGACAAAACGTCGTTGGGTGACTCCGAATGTCACGGTCCTACCAAATCCTCAAGCTCAACTTGACGGTTAGATGCCCTGGTGATCACGTGATCGACAGCTCGAGCTGGCCGCCATCGAAATGGACATCCACGGGCTCGAGGATGACCTGGCGCGGGCCCGCCTGCACACTCCCCGCGACCATCGCCTCGAGGCCAAGAGCGGCAGCGATCTTGACGATTTCCTCACCGCAGCCGGCCGCGCAGTAGAGCGCATAGCCAGCGCCCATGTTGAACGTCGAGTAGGCCGTCGTTGCGTCCATCCCCGCCTGCTCGGCGAGGAAGGCGAGCACCGGCGGCACCGCGGGCAGACGCTCGATGCGATAGGTAAGCGCCTTCGTCGGGCGCATCAGCTTGAGCAGGCCGTGACCGGTCACGTGGCTGATGTAGGTAAGAGCCACCTCCGCCTCGAGCAGGGCGGCGACAAGCGCGACGTACATGATCGAGGGCTCGAGCAGCGCCGCACCGAGTGTGGTGCCGCCTGGCAGCTCGGTCGCATAGCCCGCCGGCAGCCGCCCCGCCACGAGGCGCGCGAGCGAGGCGCCGTTGGCGTGCAGGCCGCTGGAGGCCACGAGCACGATCTCATCCCCCACGCCGAGCTGCTCGCCGAGCAGCGGGGCACGGCCCTTGGGCACGGCCCCGACCGCGGCGCCCGCGAGCTCTATGTCCTGCTCGGCCAACAGGCCAGGCAGAGACGGCGACTCGCCGCCACCCCACACACAGCCCGCGTCCGCGCAGGCCCGGCGCCAGCCCTCGAGCAGCGCGCCCGCGCGGTCGAGCTCGAGATACCACTCCGAGGCTCCCGTCGCGAAATAGGCGTTGACCACGAGCGGTAGCGCGCCGACGCAGCAGAGGTCGTTGAGGATCGCGGCGACCGTGTCGTAGGCGACATCGGCGAAGCGGTTGGCGCCCTGCGCTTCCAGGACGTGTCGCGCGATGATCGACTTCGTGCCGAGGCCCTCGACGACGAACGCGAAGGAATCGCTGCCCAGCTCGAACACGAAGGCGGGCTCGCCACGCGAGGAATCGAGGGCGCGTCCGCCGCGCGCGCTCAGCAGCGAGGAGGTCGACAGCGCCTTCGCCATCGCCAAGCGCTTGCCCGCGTCGAGCGCGTCGTAGTCGACCCCCGCTGCCCGGTAGCTCGCGCCGTCTTGGCTCATCAGCGATGATCCTAAGCCCATTGCCGTCACCGAGGAGGACCGATGGACTTCGAGCCGAGCCCGCGCTGTAGCGAATTCAAGGAGCGCCTCACGGCCTTCATGGACGAGCACGTCTATCCCGCCGAGGCGCTGTATGAGAGTCAGATGCGCGAGTCGGGCGATCCGCATCACCAACCCGCGGTGATGGAGGAGCTGAAGGTTCGCGCACGCGAGGCGGGGCTATGGAACATGTTTCTTCCCGACGCCGAGCACGGCGCGGGCCTTTCCAACAGCGACTACGCGCCGCTCGCAGAGATCCTCGGGCGCTCGCACATCGCCTCGGAGGCCTGCAACTGTTCAGCGCCCGATACGGGCAACATGGAGGTGCTCCACCAGTTCGCCACACCCGAGCAGAAGGACCGCTGGCTGACGCCGCTGTTGGAAGGCGAGATCCGCTCAGCCTTTGCGATGACCGAGCCCGACGTCGCGAGCTCCGACGCGACGAACATCGCGATGCGGATCGAGCGCGACGGCGATGACTACGTGCTCAACGGCCTGAAGTGGTGGACGTCGAACGCGCTACACCCCAACTGCCGGATCATGATCGTGATGGGCAAGACGCAGACCGACGGGCCGCGCCACCGCCAGCAGAGCCAGATCCTCGTACCGCTCGACACTCCCGGCGTGAGGATCATCCGCGGCCTGCCGGTGTTCGGCTATCAGGACCAGGAGGGACACGCCGAAGTCGAGTTCAGCGACGTGCGCGTGCCTGCGAGCAACCTGATCGCCGGTGAGGGCGACGGCTTTATGATCGCCCAGGCACGGTTGGGACCGGGCCGGATCCACCACTGCATGCGCGCGATCGGCGCCGCCGAGCGGGCGCTCGAGGCGATGTGCGCGCGCGCCGTCTCGCGCGTCACCTTCGGGCAGCCGATCGCCACGCGTAGCAACGTCCTCGATTGGATCGCGGAGTCGCGGATCGAGATCGAGATGGCGCGACTGCTAACGCTGAAGGCCGCCTGGCTGATGGACACCGTCGGCAACAAGCACGCACGCACCGAGATCGCCGCGATCAAGGTGGCGGCGCCGAACGTAGCGTTGAAGGTCCTCGACCGTGCGATCCAGGTCCATGGCGGCGGCGGTGTCTCGGATGACTTCGGGCTCGCGTATGCATATGCGCACCTGCGCACCTTGCGACTCGCCGACGGTCCCGACGAGGTCCACAAGCTCTCGATCGCCCGCCGCGAGCTCGCTCCCTACATACCTCGGGACGAGTAGGCAAGCCACCTCGCACGAGCGACCCGGCTCGGTCGCGGCGCGGTGCGAACGTTTAGAGACCAACCCTGCGGGTATTCCCTGAGCTAAGGCGGAGCGCAGCCGGAGCTCGGCGCGTCCGATCGCTTAACGGGGCGTAGGGACCTACTGCTCCAGAGGGAGGTAAGACGGTGTCAGGAGTCCGGCAGGTCCTCGTAGCGCTGCTCGTGCTGATCATCGCAGCGTTCCTCGCGGCGCCCGCCGCCCAGGCCTCCTTCGGAGTAACCGAAGCCAACTTCGAAGCGGGCACGTGCTTCGAAACATCGTGCACTTACAGCAGCCCGCACTCCGCTTTCTACACGCAGTCGGCGGGGCATCCTCCGTGGGGAATCACCAAGTTCGAACTGAACCACAGCGGTAACAACGTCGAAGGCGCAGCGCTGAAGCGCATCCGCGTCGACGTGCCGCCCGGGCTCGCCGCCAACCCCGAGGCGCTGCCGAAGTGCAGCCAGGCACAGTTTAGGGCCAACTCCTGCCCGGAAAATACCCAAGTGGGAACCACCGAACTCGATGCGGTGGCAGCCGAAACGCTGCTGCTCTCGGGGCTCAAAGGCAAGGTCTTCAACCTCGAAGCGCCCCCCGGACTGCCGCTCGACTTCGGGATCAACATCGAACCGACCGGCGCACTGACCGCACCTGTACAGCTCTATCTCGAAGGGCACGTGGACTGGAGCGGCGACTTTCACGAGTACTTCGAAATCAACAACGTGCCAGAAGAAGCTGAAGTGAGACTGCTCGTCGTGCCGGTCAAAGCGAAGCTCAAGACGCTGATGTCGAAACTGAACTTCGACGGCAGAGCGGGCAACGGAAACTTCCTGACCGTGCCGAGCGGCTGCTCCTCGAGCACCACCTCCCACCTGGAAGTCGAATCCTATTCCGGTGAAATTTCGCGCACCGAAACGCACACCCCCGTCGGCGTGGAAGGCTGTAACAAAGTGCCTTTCAAACCGACCGCCGAAGTGATCGGACAGACGAGCGCCTCCGACCAGCCCGACGGAGCAACGACGATCGTCAAGGTGCCCCAGAAAGCCGGCTCAAGTGAAATCAACACCTCGGACATCAAAGATGCCCACGTGACGCTGCCGGAAGGCATGACGCTCAACCCCGCCGCGGCGCACGGCCTGGAAGCATGCACCGCCGCGCAGATCGCGATCCACACGCGCCGTGCGGTCAGCTGTCCGGCCGCCTCGCGGGTCGGCTCGGTCACGATCGAAACCGACCTACCGCCAAAAACCCTGACGGGCAACGTCTACCTCGGTAGCCCTGGCGGCGGCGCCATCACGGGCCCGCCCTACACCATCTACCTCGATGCGGAGGACCCCGCTGCCGACGTGTCCGTGCGACTGCAAGGCTCCGTCGTCCCGGACCCCAGCGGCCGGCTCACCGCGAGCTTCCTCGAAAACCCCCAGCTCCCCTTCAGTGAACTGATCCTCTCGCTGAACGGCGGCCCGCGCGCGCCGCTGGCGAACCCCCTGGCATGCGGCCGCTCGACGGTCGACGCGCTCTTCACTCCCTACACCGGGGTCGGCATCGGGCTGAGCGCGACACCCTTCACGACGACCGGCTGCGCTTCGCCGCTCCCGTTCGCGCCCGCCCAGAGTACACAGAGCAGCTCCGCAAACGCAGGTGCGTACACCTCCTACACCTTCAACCTCACCCGCCCTGACGGCCAGCAGTACCTCTCGCAGCTGAAGACCGTCCTGCCGCCGGGTCTCCTCGGCGCGATCCCGTCGGTGCCGTTGTGTCCCGAACCGCTCGCACAGCAGGGCAAATGCGCCGCGACCAGCAAGATCGGGACGGCCACCGTCAACGTCGGCGCCGGCACGGAACCGTATCCCTTCAGCGGCCCCGTCTATCTCACAGGTCCATACGGCGGCTCGCCCTATGGTCTCTCGATCCCCGTCGCAGCCGTGGCCGGACCCTTCAACCTAGGCGTCGTCGTGACGCGCGTCGGCCTCAACGTCGACTCCCACACCGGGCAGGTGATCGCGACGAGCACGCTGCCCACAATCGTCGGCGGCGTACCGCTGCGCCTGAAAAACCTGAGCGTCGCGGTCAACCGTAAGAACTTCTTGTTCAACCCGAGCAACTGCTCTGCGCTCAGCACCACCTCGCTTCTGACCTCGACCTTCAACGCGGTCAAGGAAGTCTCGAGCCCCTTCCAGGTCAAAAACTGCTCTGCCCTGCCGTTCAAACCGGATTTCAAAGCCGCCACCAAAGCCACCGGCACTAAACAGAACGGCGACAGCCTGCAGGTCAATCTCGTGCAGGGCCCGCAGGAGGCGAACATCCACTCGGTCGTCGCCTCTTTGCCCGTACAGCTGCCCTCACGCTTGTCGACGCTGCAGAAGGCGTGCCCGGAAGCAACCTTCGCCGCAGCGCCGCCCACCTGCCCCAGCGCCTCGAAGGTCGGCACCGCGACCGTCTCGACGCCCGTGCTGCCCGCAAAGCTGACGGGGCCGGCCTACCTCGTCTCGCACGGCGGGGCCGCGTTCCCCGACCTCGACCTGATCCTCGAAGGTAACGGCGTACGCGTGATCCTCGTCGGCAACACGAACATTAAGAACGGGGTCACGACCTCCACCTTCGCCTCGATCCCCGACGTGCCGGTATCGAGCTTCTCGCTGGATCTGCCCACCGGTCCGAACTCGGTGCTCGCGAGCTACGGCAACCTCTGCCTGCATCCGCTGCTAATGCCCACCACGATCACCGCTCAGAGCGGGACGCAGATCAAACAGAGCACGCGCATCGCGGTCTCCGGTTGCGGCGTGCGCATCCTCAGCCATCGCGTGCGCGGCCACGTGCTGCTCCTCAAGGTCCGCACGCTCGGCGCCGGCAAGCTGAAGATCGCCGGCAAGGGCCTGCGCGGCACCCGCCACAGCTACAGCAGGTCGACGACGGTCACCTTCCGCATCCCCCTCAGCGCAGCGAGCCTACGCAAGCTGCGCCGCCATCCGCACCGCGTTCTCCACCTCACGGTGCACGCCGAATTCACACCCGCGAAGGCGGGCGCGCTGCGCTCCGGCGATCTCGCCGCGGTGACGTTCAATAAGCCGCGGGCGAAGAAGCACCACAAGCACCGCGCGACCAAGCACCACTAAGCGACGCCGGCGCCTCGCATTGCTCTAGCGTGCGCTCGCATGCCACCGCGCGATGCCCCACGCATACGGCTGAGCGCCGCGCTGGCACTCGTCGCGACCGCCTGCGCCTTCGGTTCGAGCGCAGCCGTGCCCGCCGTCGCCGAACCCGCAGCGCTGCTGAGCGCCGCGATCCCCACCACCGATGTCGGCATCGGCTCTGCGCTGCCTTTTACCGGCACGCTGAGCGCGGGCGGACATAGGCTCGCCGGCGTAGCGCTCGCGCTCCAGGCAGACCCCTTCCCCTTCCACGGCTTCGTTACGGTCGCGCATCTGAGCACAGCGGCTGACGGCAGCTACGCGTTCGTCGCGCCACCCGCCGAGCGCAACACGCGCCTGCGCGTGGTGAGCGAGGCGTCAAATATGCCAAGCGTTAGCAGCGCGACGATCCCCGTCTACGTCGAGCCGCTCGCGGCCCTGCACGTCCGTAGCCTCGGTCCGGGCCGGGCGCAGCTGACGCTGCGACTGCGGCACACGCAGCACGGCGGCGCGAGCGGCTCCGGCCAGGCCAGCTGGTTCGTGGCCGCTCCCGGGACGCGCGTGTTTCGGCTGCTGACAACGACCTCCACACGCGAGCTCGCTCCCGGCTTGAGCTACGCGAGCGCGATCGTGAACCCTCCCGCCAGGCGCTTCATCTACAGGGTCTGCCTCAACCCGGGTTGGGAACGCGCGATGGGTCCCCCGCCTCGACACGGACGCTGCCCGCACGGCGACTACACGGTCGGCCACGATGTCGCCGCACCGGTGCGCGCCACCGCCTACGTCTACGGCGGCGAAGGTCACGGCGTACCGCAGCCGCCCTACCCCGCCGCCGCCGCGGTCGCCGCCGCCCAGCGCTATCTCGCCGAGCGCGCGGGACGCACCTCCTTCGCCGTGATCGACAGCACAGGACACCTCAGCGGTCTGAACCTGCGCGAGCACTTCGAGACGGCGAGCGTCGTCAAGGTAATGATGCTCACCGCCTTCCTGCAGATGCGAAGCGCCGAGCACCGTGGCCTGAGCAGCGCGGACACTGCGCTGCTCTATCCGATGATCCACATCTCCGACAACAACGCGGCCTCGGCCGTCTTCTCGATCGTCGGCTCAGCCGCCCTCGCTCGCGTGGCGCGCGAAGCGGGCATGCACGACTACGCGCCCGGCGTCGGCTGGTGGGCCTTCACCCAGACCTCGGCGGCCGACCAGGCACGTTTCTTCTTCATGCTCGAACGCCTCATACCCCGACAGTTCTACAGTTACGCGCGCGGGCTGCTCGCGGGCATCGAGCCCTCACAGAGCTGGGGCGTTCCGCCGGTCGCGCGCCCGCACTGGCAGGTCTTCTTCAAGACGGGGGCGCTGCCCTCGCGCGGGCTCTTCAACGAGGTCGCGCGCCTGGAGCGCCCAGGGCTGACGTTCACGATCGCCGTCTTCACCGATGGCGACCCGTCGATGAGCTATGGCGAGGCAACGATCGAAGGTGTCGCAGCAATGCTCCTGGCAAGGGCGCCGTGAGCGCGCTGCTGATCGCCGAGCGTCCCGCCACGGGAGCACCCGATGGGTTGCTCGTGCTCCATCACGGCCGCGGTGCCGATGAGCGCGACCTACTCGCGCTGGGCGATGCGCTCGACCCGCAGCGTCGCCTGCATCTCATCACGCCGCGTGCGCCGCTACAGCCGGCAGGCACGGCGGGCTACCACTGGTATCTCGTGCCGCGCGTCGGATATCCCGACCCACCCAGCTTCCACGCGGCCTTCGCTGCACTCGCCGCACTCCATGACGAGATCTCCCAGCGCACGGGCATCGGGCCGGAGCGCACGATCCTGGGTGGCTTCTCGATGGGCTCGGTGATGAGCTACGCACTCGGGCTGCACGCCACGCGCCCGGCCCCGGCCGGCATCCTCGCGATCTCGGGCTTCGTGCCGAGCGTCGAAGGCTGGCAGCCCGATCTGGCCGGACGCGCGCAACTGCCCGTGTTCATCGCCCACGGCGACCGCGACCAGGTGATCGACGTGCGCTTCGCGCGAGATGCCGCCCGCACGCTTACGCAGGGCGGCCTCGCGGTCGACTACCACGAGTCCCACGCGGGCCACCATGTGGACCCCGCGCAGATCCCCGCGGCCGCCGCCTGGGTCACGGCGCAAATCCCTTCGCGGCCGTCCGCCGCCTGAGGCAGGGCAGCAGCTAAGGGCATAAGGTTCTCCAGACGGGTAAGTATTTGGAGGAGGAGCATGTCGGCCGCAGCGGTGCACCCACAGACGGTCTCCAAGCGGAACCTCGAGGTCATCATCGTCGGCGCGGGCTTTGGCGGTATCGCCGCGGCGATCGAGTTGCGCCGGCACGGCATCGAGTCGATCCGGATCCTCGAGCAGGCGCCCGACCTCGGCGGCACCTGGTACTTCAACAGCTACCCCGGCGCCGCCTGCGACGTGCCCAGCCACCTGTACTCCTTCTCCTACGCCCAGCGCCTGGACTGGTCGCGGTTGTGCTCGCCGCAGGAGGAGATCCACTCCTACCTGCGCGGCGTCGCACAGACGCATGGGATCGAGCCCCTGATCGAGACGAACACGACCGTCACGGCCTGCTCGTGGGATGAGGGGAGCTGTCGCTGGAGCGTCGAGACGGGGCACGGCACGACGCTCGAGGCCGACGCGCTGATTCTTGCCACCGGCCAGCTGCACCAGCCCGCGCTACCCCGCATCGAGGGACGCGAGCGCTTCGCCGGCCACAGCTTTCACTCGGCGCAATGGGACCACTCCTATCCGCTCGCCGGCAAGCGCGTCGCGGTCATCGGCACGGGCGCAAGCGCCGTGCAGTTCGTGCCGGAGATCGCGCCCGTCGTGGGGAGCCTCACCGTCTTCCAGCGCAGCGGGAACTGGTTCCTGCCACGCAAGAACCGCCGCTATAACGCCGTGGTGCGCACGGCGATCGCCCGGATCCCGGGCGTGCAGAAGCTGCGGCGCAAGTTCGTCTTCCAGTACACCGAGTCGCTGACGCTCGCGATCCGCCATCCGCGCACCGTGGGGCGCCTCGCGGGCCTGCGCTCAGCGGCCTTCATGCGCTCGCAGCTGAGCGATCCGGCCGTGCGCGCGAAGGCCTGGCCGGACTACACCTTCGGTTGCAAGCGCATCCTCTTCTCGAGTCACTTCCTGCCGGCGCTACAGCGCGCGAACGTCGAGCTCGTGACCGATGCGCTCGACACGGTCGAGCCCACGGGCATCCGCACAGCCGACGGGCGCCTGCGCGAGCTTGACTGCGTGATCTGGGCGACCGGCTTCAAGACCAACGACTTCATGTTCCCGATGCAGATACGCGGGCGCGAAGGGCGCAGCCTGAGCGAGAGCTGGACCGGTGGAGCCCACGCGCACCTCGGCATGACCGTGCCCGCCTTCCCCAACATGTTCATCATGTACGGGCCCAACACGAACACCTCGGGCGGCTCGATCATCGTCTACCTCGAGGCGCAGGCCGCTTACCTGCGCCAAGCGTTGCAGCAGCTCGCCGCGCGCTCGGCCGGCGCGATCGAGGTACTCCCGGAGGTCGAGGCCGCGAGCGACCGCGCGCTACAGGCGCGTTTCGCCGGCACCGCTTGGACGGCCTGTGGCTCCTGGTATCGCGACGAGAACGGGCGGATCGTGGCTAACTGGCCCGGCTACATGCGCGAGTATCTCGAGCAGACCCGCGAGCTGGACCCGGCCGAGTTTCATTTCGCCGCGCTCCCCGACCGTGCCGCCACGGCACGCGCCTGAGACGATGGGCAAGCAGAGCTACGACTATGTGATCGTCGGTGCGGGCTCCGCGGGCTGCACGCTCGCCGCGCGGCTCTCAGAGGATCCCTCCGTGCGCGTGCTCCTACTCGAGGCCGGCGGCAAGGACAGCTCGCTGAAGATCAAGATCCCCGCGGCCTTCCCACAGCAGTTTCATACCAAGCTCGACTGGGACTTTGCGACCGAGCCCGAGCCGTACGTCGACGGACGCTCATTGTTCATCCCGCGCGGCAAGGCACTCGGTGGTTCGAGCTCGATGAACGCGATGCTCTACGTGCGCGGGCGTCCCCTGGACTACGACTCCTGGGCCGCGCAGGGAGCGCCCGGCTGGGGCTACTCAGACGTGCTGCCCTATTTCATCAAGGCCGAGGACAACGTGCGCGGGGCCTCCGAATTCCACGGCGCGGGCGGCCCGCTGCGCGTCTCAGAGCAGCGCTCGCCGCGGCCGATGAGCAAGCGCCTGATCGCCGCCAGCGAGGCGGCTGGGATCCCCCGCATCGCCGACTACAACGGCCCCGAGCAGGACGGCGTCTCGATGTTTCAGGTCACCCAGAAGAACGGCAAGCGCTTCAGCGCCGCCGACGCCTATCTACGTCCTGCCCTTGGGCGTCCCAACCTGGAGGTGCGCACCGGCGTCGGCGTGCTCGGCGTCGCGCTGTCCGGCAGCCGTGCGGTCGGCGTGCGTCTGCGCAAGGGGCGTCGTGGCGAGGAGCTCGTGCGCGCCGAGCGCGAGGTTCTGCTCTGCGCCGGCGCGATCGGCTCCCCGCAGTTGCTGCTGCTGTCGGGGATCGGCGCCGGCGATGAGCTGCGCGCCGCGGGCGTGGAGGCCCGCCACGAGCTGCCGGGCGTCGGGCGCAACCTACAGGACCACCCTTTCGTGACGAACATTTGGGAGGTCTCCGACCATGACACGCTCTACGGCGCTGAGAAGCCCAAGGCGCTCGCCGAGTGGCTGCTGCGTAAATCAGGCAAGCTCTCATCGACGGTCGCCGAGGTTGTGGCCTTCACGCGTACGCGCGGCGGACTGGCAGCCGCGGACATCCAGTTCCACATGGGCGCGGCCTACTTCGAAGATCACGGGGCAGAGGAATATGACGGTGACTGCATGGTGATCGCACCGGTGCTGGTCTCACCGCGCGCACGCGGACAGGTTTGGCTCGGATCGGCCGATCCGACGGCCAAGCCGCGGATCATCACGAACTCGCTTTCTGAGCCTGAGGATCTCGACTCGATGATCGCCGGGATGCAGCTCGCGCGTGAGATCGCCGCGCAATCGCCGATCCGCGAGACCGTGGTCAAGGAGCTGAAGCCCGGTCCCGAGGTGCTCGACCGGGCCGAGCTCGAGGCGGACCTGCGTCGCCGCCTGATGCTGATCTACCACCCGGTCGGCACCGCGCGGATGAGCGACACCCACGAGCAGGCCGTGGTCGACTCGCAGCTGGGCGTCCATGGGCTCGAGAGCTTGCGCGTCGTCGACGCCTCGATCATGCCGACGATCACCGGCGGCAACACGAACGCGCCGACGATCATGGTCGCCGAGCGCGCCGCCGACCTGATCCGGGGGCGCGTGTGAGCATCTCGATCAACTACCACCGTGAGGGCAGCGGAGCGCCGCTGGTGCTGTTGCACGGCGTCGGTCATCACTGGCAGGCGTGGCGGCCGGTGATCGAGCTGCTCGCAGGCGAGTTCGACGTGATCGCCTGTGACTCGCCCGGCTTCGGAGCCTCACCACCGTTGCCCAGCGGGATCGAGCCGACGATCCCCGCCTACGTGGACGCGTTCGAGTGGTTCTTTGCCGAGCTCGGCCTCCAGCGCCCGCACGTCGCCGGCAACTCGATGGGCGGCGCGATCGCCCTGGAGCTCGCGCGGCGCAAGGCGATCCGCAGCGCGAGCGCCTTCTCGCCGGCTGGCTTCTGGACAGGCCCGGAGCTGCGTTTCTGCCAGGTCTCGCTGGGTGCCTTGAGCACAGTGCCCGAGCGTGCGCGGCCCGCGCTTGAAGCGCTCGCGCGTACGCGCGCCGGACGCGGCGCGCTGTTCGCACAGAACTTCGGCTATCCCGCGCGGCTCCCCGCCGAGGAGGCGGTCGCGACGCTGCGTGACGCGTGGGCCGCGCCTGCGATGGCCGCGACCCTCGAGGCCTTCAGCCAGTACCGCTTCGACTCACCCGAGCAGCTGCGCAGCACGCCGGTCACGATCGCCTGGGGCGTGCGCGACAAGTTGCTGCCCTACCGGCTGCAGGCGCCGCGCGCGCGCACGATGCTGCCGTGGGCGCGGCACGTCTCGCTGGGCGCGGGCCATGTGCCGTTCTTCGACGATCCGCTTGCGGTCGCTGAGGTCATCCGCGGCTGCACCGCCTCCGCCATCACCTCAGACCGACGCTCCGCCGCGACGCCCAAGGCCTGACAGGCAGGCTATGCCTCCGAGCGGGGACGCTCACCCCGCGCGCATGCCGCGGATGATGATCTCCAGGTAGCGCTCCCAGGCCCAGCCGTCCTTGCGCTTGTCGATCGTCGCGCAGACGCCGCACATCACCATCGGGATGTCCTCGGCGCGAAACTCGCCCTGCAACTGCCCCGCTTTCTTTGCACGCGAGACGAGCTGGCGGCTGAGGCGCATGAACTCATCCATCTCCAGCGCGGCGTGCGCGAAGACGCGCTCACCGCCGCTCATGAAGGCAAAGCGCGTCGCGGCATCCTCGGCGACCGAGCCGGCGTTGTCGCGCAGCGCGGCCGCGAGCGCGTCGAAGGGCTCGGCACGCTCGTCGGCGAGCGCCACGCGCAACCGCTCGTTGAAGATTCCGAAGCGCTCGCGCACGAGTTCGCCCATCAGCGCCTCCTTGTCCGGGAAGTGGCGATAGACGGTGCCCACCCCCACGCCGGCGCGGCGCGCCACATCGTCGATCTGGACGTCAGGATCTTCGCTGGCGAACAGCTCCCGCGCCGCAGCGAGTATGCGCACGCGGTTGCGGCGCGCGTCTGCGCGCATCGGGCGCTCGGAGTTCAGCAGCTCGCTCATTTCTATTCTCATTGTGACGTCTCACGACAATCGGAGGCGCCACTCCGTTATTATGCCCGACGTAAACGGAAACGGAGTTCATCTTCCATGACATCTCGCGCCAAGAACATCGCCCTCGCCCTGCTCGCAATGACCCAGTTCGTCGTAGTGATCGACGCCTCGATCGTCAACATCGCCCTACCCTCGATCGGCAAGGCGCTGCACTTCTCCCAGGCGGACCTCTCCTGGGTCGTCAACGCCTACACGCTCACCTTCGGCGGCTTCCTGCTGCTGGGCGGTCGCCTGGCCGACCTGATGGGCCGTAGGCGCATGTTCATGGTCGGTCTCGTGTTGTTCTCCTTCGCCTCGCTCGCGGGCGGCCTCGCGCAGTCGGAGGCGTGGCTGATCGCCGCGCGGGCGCTACAGGGCATGGGCGCCGCGATCGTCTCGCCCGCCGCGCTGTCGATCATCACGACGACGTTCGCCGACGGCGAGGAGCGCAACCGTGCGCTCGGCGTGTGGGGCGCCGTCGCCGGCGCAGGCGGCGCTGCGGGAGTGCTGCTCGGCGGCGTGCTCACCAGCGGCCTGAGCTGGCGCTGGGTGCTGTTCGTGAACGTGCCGATCGGCGTCGTCTGCGCTCTGCTCGCGCCACGGCTTCTGCTCGAGAGCCGCGCGGAGGTCGAGACGCGCAGCTTCGACATTCCCGGCGCGGTCACCGTAACCGCGGGGCTCGCGCTGCTCGTCTACGCGCTCGTCGACGCCGTCAACGTCGGCTGGGGCTCAACCGCCACGATCGCCAAGATCGCGGGCGCGATCGTGCTGCTCGGCATCTTCCTCGCGATCGAGAAACGCCAGCGCTCGCCGCTGATGCCGCTGTCGATCTTCCGCCTGCGCACGCTGCGTGGCGCGGACACCGTCGCGCTGCTGATCGGCATGTCGCTGTTTTCGATGTTCTTCTTCATCTCGCTCTACATGCAGCAGGTGCTGAACTTCTCCGCGCTGCGCGCGGGGCTCTCCTATCTGCCGCTGGCGATCGCGATCATTCTCTCCGCCGGCGCGGCCTCCTTTGGCGTGACGCGCTTTGGCTTCAAGCCCGTGCTCGTCGCCGGACTGCTGTTCGTCGCGGCCGGTCTGTTCTGGTTCTCGAAAGTGCCGCCCCACGGCGGGACCTTCGCCGCCGATGTGCTCGGGCCATCGATCCTCGCCGCGATCGGCCTCGGACTCTCCTTCGTGCCCGTCACGATCGCCGCGGTCACGGGCACACGACCGCACGAGGCAGGCCTTGCCTCGGGGCTCGTCAACACCGCGCAGCAGGTCGGCGGCGCACTGGGTCTTGCGATCCTCGCGACGGTCGCCAACAGCCGCACGAAGGACATCCTCCACGGCGGCGGCCACGACGCCGCGTTTGCGCTGACCAAGGGCTTCGAGCGCGCCTTCCTTGTCGGCTCGGGCTTCGCGCTGATCGGCGCGCTCTTGACCGTCGTGTTGATCTCCTCGCGCGACAGCCGCGCGCACTCACAAGGTGCCCGCGAAGGCGAGTCGGCACCCGCACCGGTGATGTAGCCAGCGCACTGTAACGCCGGCCCAGCTCATCGGACTGAAGGTGGCAAGTCCACCCCGACCGAGGAGATCCGGCAATGAAAGCAATCACGTCTCTCAGCGCAGCCGCGCTCGTCGCCGCCGCAACGCTGGCCGGCGTTGGCGGATCGAGCGCCGCACTCGCCGCCGGAACCGAGCACACCGTCTTTGTCCAGAACGACAACACTGCAGGCAACCAAATCATCGCCTACGACCGTGCCGAGGACGGCACGCTCACGCAGGCCGGCACATACGACACCGGCGGGCTCGGCGGAGTGCTGGCCGGCTCTGTCGTCGACCACCTCGCCTCGCAGGGCGCGCTCGTCTATGACCGCCCCAACCGTCTGCTGTACGCGGTCAACGCTGCCAGCAACACGATCTCCGTCTTTACCGTCCTCGGCGACCGGCTCGCGCTGCACCAGGTCATCGACTCCGGTGGCGTCTTTCCCGTCAGCATCTCCGTCCACGGGAACCTCCTCTACGTCCTCAACGCCGAGGAAGGCGGCAGCATCCAGGGTTACGAGATCTCGCGCGGACGTCTCACAGCGATTGCGGGCTCGGTTCGTGCTCTCGGTCTGAATGCAGCGGAAACGCCACAGTTCACGCACACGCCGGGGCAACTCGCCTTTTCGCCCGACGGCACGCAACTGGTGGTCACAACCAAGGCCAACGGCAGCGCAATCGACGTGTTCGCGGTGCGCCAAAGCGGCCGTCTCTCGGCGACTCCGATCGTCAACCAGCTGCCCGGCGCCGTTCCGTTCGCCGTCAGCTTCGACCAGCAGGGACACCTGTTCGTAACCGAGGCCGGCGCAAACGCGCTCGCGAGCTTTGAACTGCATGAAGATGGGACGATCGCCCAGCTCGACTCGGTAGGAACCGCACAGGCGGCGACGTGCTGGGTCGCACGGTCCGGCTCCTACTTCTACGCCTCCAACGCTGGCAGCGCCTCATTGAGCGACTTTCACTCAAGCGCCAAAGGCCAGCTGTTGACGCTCACGGGTAACACCGAAACGGACGCCGGAACGGTCGATGCGGCGGTCAGCGGCAGCGGACGCTTCCTGTACGTGCAGGCCGGCGCCGCGGGCATCCTCGACGAGTTCGCGATCGGCTCTCAGGGCACGCTCAGCAAGGTCGGTGCAGTCACAGTCCCAGGCGCCGTCGGCGGTGAGGGGATCGTGGCGGGCTAGCTAACTCGCGTAGTGCAGGCTGCGGTGCTCGCACGGGCTCCGTAGCCTGCACGGCCAGGCATGAACGGCATGAGCTGTGTCCCCCATCTCCCTTGCACTCCCCCATGATCAGCCTGGGGCTCCTGTTCGCGATCCTCGTGCCACGTCGGCCGCGTCGAGGCGATGCGGCGCCGGGGGCGCTCGATCCCGACGCCGAGCTGCTCGCGCAGCTTCGCGCGGGCGAGGAGCAGGCATTCGTGGCGCTCGTCGCGCGACACCACTCGGCGATGATCCATCTTGCGCGCTCCTTCGTACCGAGCACAGCGATCGCCGAAGAGGTCGTACAGGACACCTGGGTCGCGGTACTCCGTGGCCTCGAGCGCTTCGAGGGGCGCTCGAGCTTCAAGACGTGGCTACTGCGCATCCTCGTCAACCGCGCACGGAGCACGGGCGTGCGCGAGCACCGCAGCATCGCCGTGGCCGACGCCACACCCGCGGTCGACCGTTCGCGTTTCGACGCGAGCGGCGCGTGGATGGCACCACCGGAGCACTGGGTCGAGGACAGCGACAACCGGCTGCTCGCCGCAGGGCTCGCCGAGCAGATCCAGCAGAGCCTCGAGCAGCTTCCCAGCCGCCAGCGCGAGGTCGTGATGCTGCGCGACGTCGATGGGCTCAGCGGCGAGGAAGTTTGCGAGGCGCTGGAGATCAGCGAGGCCAACCAGCGCGTGCTGCTGCACCGTGGACGCAGCCGCCTGCGCGCGGCACTGGAACTGCAACTCGGCGGTAGTTGCTGATGCTACGCCGCGAAGCGCCATTCGTGTGTCAGCAGATGGTCGAGCTGATCACCGACTATCTCGAGGGAGCACTCACGCGATCGCAGCGGCGGCGCTTTGACGCCCACATCGCCGGCTGTGAGCACTGTACTGAGTACCTGGAGCAGATGCGCAAGACGATCCGCCTCACCGGAAGACTGCGCACCGAGGATTTGACAGCAGAGATGCGCAAGGAGTTCGCGGCGATCTATCGCCGCTGGCAGCTGGAGTCAGACTGAGTAGAAGCCCTGCCAACCTGACTGACGCGCTCCAGCGCCGTTCAGGCGCCTCCCTCCGGCGTGCGCTCAAGGTTTACGAAGCGGGCGAGCGCGAGCAGGGCGATCAGCGCCACAACACCTCCCCAGAGGCGTGGATCGTCAAGTGAGAGCGACTCGGCCTGCGAGCCGAGATAGGCAACAAGGGCGGTGAGCGGCAGGTAGCCGAGGAGCGTCGTCCAGGCAAAGCGCCACACCGGCACGTGCACCGCGCCAGCGATGTAGCCCGTGAGGCTGAAGGGAACCGCCGGGATCAAGCGCAGCGCGAGCAGCAGCGGGATACCGCCACGCGTGACGGCGCGCTCGAGGGTCGCAAAGCGCCGCCCCCCGAAGACGGCGTGCACGAAGGGACGCCCGAGCGCGCGCCCCAGAAGGTAGGCGAGCAGCGCCGAGACCAGCCAGCCGACGGTGACGAGCGCGAGGCCTGGCAGGAACCCATAGAGGAAGCCCGCGGTCGCGGTTACGACCTCGGTCGGATAAAGCAGCACCGCGTGCGCGAGGATCAGCCCCAACAGCAACATCACGCCAGACGCGCCGAGACCGTTGAACTGCCTGTGCAGGCCGTGGAGGTCACCGTGCAGCGCGAGCGAGAAGGCGTGGCGCAGATCGGGCACCAGCGCGACGAGCGCGCCGGTGGCGAGCATCCCCGCGACGGCGAAAGCGAGCTCCGGCAGGCGCATGCGAGCCGGTTCGCGCGCGAGCGCTGCGGAGCTCACGGGTCCCTCAGCGCCGGTCACGAGCCGAGGATGACACGTCTCATTAGTACATACGTCCAAAGAAAGTCGATTTGCAGCATTTCCCTTACATTCGCCGCGTTGGCAGCGCACACTGCCCATCTCAGACACCGACTGAAAAGGGCAAACCCGTCGTGAGGCGGGGGCGCAAAGTCAGGGATCTCCACGAGATAGCCCGGCCGCCAGCACACCACGGCAAAGGGAAGGGCTATCGTGAACACGCACTCGGGGAAGGTCGCAGCGCTCGACTTCAACCGTCGCTACGGCGCGGGCAGGATCGCGCGACTCGCAGGTGAGCAAGACGGCTTCACGCTCATCGAGCTGCTCGTCGTCGTTCTGATCATCGGCATCCTCGCCGCGATCGCGATCCCCGCTTTTCTCAGCTCTACGGCCAAGGCGGTCAACGTCCAGGCCAAGGAGCTCGCCCGCTCGGCGGAGACGACCGCGGAGACGATCGCGACCGATAACAACGGCGACTACTCGAACGTGACGCCGGCCGAACTCCATAGGGTCGAACCGACGATCCTGATCGCGCCGAGCAACACCGAGGCCTACCTGAGCGCCACGACGAGCAGCGAAACCGAATACTCCGTCACCGCGAAAGCCACCAACGGCGACGAATTCACGATCAGCCGGACCGCCGGCGGCGGGATCGTGCGCGAATGTGTCAGCCCGATCACGAAAACGGGATGCGAAGGCTCCTCGGCATCATCGAGCTGGTAGCTGCCGCCCGGATGGGGGATCTGGAGAACCGGGCCAGGCGGAGCGCTGCGGCGACATGGAGGTCGCCGCAGCGTGCATCCGCGTCTCTGCTCTAGCCGCACCCACGTGACACGCTGAGCCTCAACCGCGGCTCACCTCAGCCTCGAGGAGCGCCATCGCTGCGTTTCGACCGGGCACGCAGCTGACGCCGCCGCCCCGCCGTGCACCGGCGCCGCAGAGCAGGATCCGCGGGTGATCGGTCTCCACGCCCCAGTGCCCAACGTCCTGCTCGTGCTCGGCGAAGGGCCAGCTCAGATCACGATGGAAGATATGACCGCCGGGCATGCGTAGCTCCTGCTCAATGTCGAGCGGGCTGTGCACCTCGATGCAGGGCCTCCCCTGCGCGTCAGCCAGCAGACAGTCGGCGAGCGGCTCCGCGAGCACACTGTCCAGCGAGCGCAGCACCGACGCGAGCGCCTGCTCGCGCGCCGCGGGCGGGTCGGCGAGAAACAGTCGGGCGGGCGTGTGCAGCGCAAAGACCGTCAGGGTATGCACGCCCGCCTCGCGCAGCTCGGGAGCGAGGATGCTCGCATCGCTCAACGAATGGCAGTAGCTCTCGCATGGGGCCAGTTCGGGAATCATCCCGGAGCCAGCCTGCTCGTAGGCGACGCGCAACTGGTCAACCGTCTCGTTGATGTGCAGCGTGCCCGCGAAGGCACGCTCTGGGCTCATCCCTTGCTCGCGCAGGCGTGGTAGTCGCGCGAGCAGCATGTTGAGCTTCAGCTGTGAGCCCTCCGGGCCAGGTCCGGGCTCCTCCTCGCCCAAGAGCCGCGCCAGCTCAGCGGGCGCCGCGTTGACGAGCACCTCGCGCGCACGCAACGCATGCTCGGCGGCGCCATCGCTGAAGCGCACATCCACACCGCCGCTGTCGGGCTCAAGCCTGAGCACCTCCACGCCGGGGCATAGCTCTGCCCCCGCTGCCTGCGCCGCGCGGGATAGCGTCGCCGTAACGGCTCCCATCCCACCGACCGGGACCTGCCACTCACCGCTGCAACCACCGATCACGTGGTAGAGCAGGCAGCGGTTTTGACGCAAGCTGGGATCATCGGCAGCGGCGAAGGTACCGATCAGCGCGTCGGTGAGAGCGACACCCGCGACGAGCTCGTCGGCGAAGTGGCTGCGCAGCGTCTGCTCGATCGGCTGCTCGAAGATCGCCTCCCAGGCGGCGTCATCGGCGAGGCGGCTGCGCATCTGGGCACGCGAGAGCAGCGGCTCGGTAAGCGTCGGGAACACCGCCTCCGCCACCCGGCGCGTCATCGCGTAGAAGCGCTTCCAGGCGCGGTGATCTGTCTCGGAGCCGGTGACGGCCAGAAATGAGGCCAGCGTCGCGGCAGGGTCGCGCCCGTCGATCAGCAGGCCGTGGCGAGCGGCGCTGCGCGGGTCCGGGGTATAGGAGGAGACCGCGCGACGGACCAGCCGCAGCGGTAGCGCGAGCTCGCGCACGATCAGCGCGGGCAGCAGGCTCACGAGGTAGGAGTAGCGCGAGATGCACGCGTCGACCCCAGGGAAGATGCGCGCGGAGACGGCCGCGCCGCCGAACTGCGCTCGACGCTCGAGCACGATGCAGGAGCGCCCCGCGCGGGCGAGGTAGGCAGCCGCGGCCAGCCCGTTGTGGCCGCCGCCGACGAGCACGACGTCGTAGCTCTTGCGTTGGGCGGGCGTGCTCATTTGCCGCCAAGGATCGCAGCGCACACAGAGCATGCGCGCTGCGTCTCCCCGGCTCTGTGCGACTTAGCTCGCGAGCAGGCGCTCGAGCTTGTCGAGCTGGCTCCCCCAGCCGGCACGCGCCATGTCGATGAGCTCGCTGGCGCAGACCATGCGCGAGGTGACGATCACCTTCGTGCGCTCCGCCCCCAGCTCGATGAACTCGACGGTCGTCTCACCTGACTCGATCATCGGATGCTCGGTGCTCTGCTCGCCGAAGGACAGACGCTGTGGCGCTTCGACGACCCCGAAGTGACCCTCGCTCGGGTACTCCTCGCCCTCGGGGCCGACCATCGTCAGTCGGCACACGCCTCCGGGTCGCAGGTCGAACTCGATTTTCTCGCGCGGTGTCGTGAAATGCTCGGGGCCCCACCAGCGCGCGACCTGGTCGGGATCGGTCCAGACCTTCCAGACGAGCTCGCGCGGCGCGTCAAGCTCTCGTTCGATCACGATCGTGTGCTCGGCCATCTCAAACTGCTCACTCATCGCCGTCTGCCTTTCGTTGTATGTCCATGAGGTGATGTGCGAGACGATCCAGGCGCCCCTCCCAGACCTCTCGGTACTGCTCCAGCCACACAGCGACCTCGCGCAGCGGCGCGCCCTCGAGCCGCGAGGGACGTAGCTGCGCAGCGCGCCCTCGCTTGATCAGGCCCGCCCGCTCGAGCACCTTCAGGTGCTTGGAGACGGCCTGCACGCTGAACGGAAAAGGCTCTGCGAGATCGTTCACCGTGACCTCACCGTCCTGCGCAAGCCGCGCCAGGATCGCACGGCGCGTGGGGTCCGCGAGGGCTGCAAACGTGAGGCTTAGTTGGTCGGTCGCCATCGCTTTATTCAACTATATAGTTTATCAACTATTAGGTTGATTAGCGTTCCCACGGCCCCTTGGGCCGGTCACACGCCGAGCATCCCCGCCATAAGCGAGTCGCCCGGAGCTGCAGGGCGAGGCGGCGGTCGAGGGCGCTTGGGTGGACCGCGTGGTGGCGCTCGACGGCGTCCGGGCCGAGATCGCGATGATGAAGACCCCGGACGGCCGCGGACGGCTCGAGCTGACGAAGTTTCACGCCCGCCGGGCCAGAGCGGCAGAACGTGAGCAAGCCGTGATTCATAGATGTCTTCCTACCCTCGTCGGATAGGGGACAAGAAATAAATAGCCGAGGTCGTCGCCGTGTATTGCCCGGCCATTTCGTGACCTGTCCTTAGAGAGCTAAGCGCGAGCGTATGACTCCGCGCCTCGGGACGCCAAGCAATCTCGGCGCGGGGAGGCGGGTGCACTGCTTGCCTGAGTCGCCGCGTTGGCGTGAGGGGTAGGGCCAGGCTGGGCGGGATCGGAGTCCGGGCGATCTTCGGTGGGTTCGTTCTCTACACAGCAGCATTTTCAATCTCCAGACGAGTTCGGCGAGGCTGATTTACAGGGCGCTGGCGATGCGTCTGACGTAGGCCAGCGTCGGGTCTGGCGGGGTAGGGGTGAGCATGTTCCTGTCGTTGGCTATTCGTGCGCCTTATGTGTCCTGCTGTCAGCAGACTACCCAGCTTGCGCGCCATGTCGAGAGGCCAACAACCTTTGTGTAAGGTTTAGTTTCTAAAGGCCTGTCGCGGTGAGGGGGCGCCCCAGCACTGAGGGGAGAATGAGCCAAAGACCGGGCTGACACACGCATCTGAGCAGGTGAGTGCTTGGTAGCTGCTTCGGCACACCTAGCCGAGATTGCCAGCAGCAAGACACACTGGCATCGAATTATCAGGCCTACCCGACAGGTGATTGCGAGGAGCGGAAGCACGGGGTTTACCCGATTTGTTTTGCCCGCATTTAGCGCAGATATCCGGTATCGGAATTGCGTAGCTAGCGTGAATCAGCGATACGGTGGTGAGCGTCCCGCGTGGGGACGAGGACTACCGCCTCGCCGCTCCCAGCGTGGGGCTGCGATAGGCGGCGAGGGGTAGCCATAGGGAGGGTCTGTCGTTAGCCTCGGCAGGCCCTCCCGCTTTCTGTCGCGTTGAGCGTCAAACTTCGTCCCAACGCAATTGCGTTTCGCTTGCAATGTACCGCTCAGCGGCAATCGCGCTGTTGTGTTGCGGTGTGGTTCTGGCGGTAGTTGCGGGGTTTTTGTGTCAGAGCATTGAACCTTCCATGAAACCGGACGGCCCAAAATGTCTCTGACCCGCAGGGCGTAGTTCGAGCAGGGCAAAGACCACCACTGCTTGAGAGAAACTGATGCCCTAGGCCGAGCCGCTGCGAGCGGGAGGCCTCGTCATCTTCCCGCCGTGCGTCCTGTTCGTACCTCCCCGAGCTCCGGAGAATTCTGCGGCGGCCTTGGGCGTCTGAGAGCCACGATGCCTCGGAGGCCGAAACGGCAAACTCTGACCTTCTTCTGTGGCCGGGTTCACACGCCGATCGTATGGTGGAGCGAGATCGCTGTCTCCATCGCCCCGATGAGACGCACGAGCTCGGGAGTCCCGCACGGTTCATCCGGGTCAACTTTTACACATCAAACTAGCCGGCTTCTCGTCGTCGCACTCGCGATCCGACGGGCGTCGCCATCAGGCGAATCACCGAGCGGAGGAGATCCTCACCGACCGCGTCAGCCGCGAACCACTGTGCACTGCGATCGAGAGCGTCGCCGCCACCTGGTGTCCTCGAGCGTGCGCGAGCGTGCGTGCGCCGGCCTGTGTGAGACCGACGAGAATGGAGCGTCGAGATCCCGATGCCAGCGCGAAGGATCCACGGCCGAGCACGATCGTCTGCGCATGCCTGTGGTGCTTGCGGCGCGGGCGTCCCGGTACAGCAATCCGCACCGTTAGCACGACAGCGCCGCTGCAGGGTGCCGAGCCGCAGACGACATCGACCTTGACCGCACGTCCGGACCAAGCGATCGTCGAACTCAAGAGCGATATCGTGGCCGGAACCTTCGCGCTGCTTGAGCCGAGGAGGCCCGAGCTGGGGGTCGTCGTCGACTCGGCGGGCGCCGGCGAAGAGGGAGATTCCTGCGGCGTCTGTACCGCCGGCAGCTGTGGCGGTACAGCTTCTGCCGACGAAGTGAACATCGCCGCGTCGATTCCCGTGACAGTCGCCCCAGTGGAGACCGTAACGGCCCTGGCGGCGCTGAATTCGTGGACCCCGTCGTAGAACTGAACCTGATAGCCGTGCCCCCCGTCGAACCCCACGCGCCATTCACCCGGTGGGAGCCCAGCGATCGTGTATTTGCCGCCGGCTTCCGAGAAGGCGCATTCGACGACCGCTTCTCGGGTGCTGAGCGCGCAGACGAGCACCTGCAGCAGCGGTTTGCCGGTGTGGTCGCTGGTGACGATGCCGCTGATCGATCCGCCGACTTGCAGCCTTGCATCGACGCCGCCGACGGTCGCGCCGGTGGAGAGCGCGATCGTCTCGGCCGTCGCAAGCGTGTCGGCTCCGTCGTAGTACTGGTTGGCAAAGCCGATTTCGGCGCCGTAGAAGGCGACCGTGTAGCTGCCTGCCGGCAGTCCCGTGATCGCGTAGCTGCCGTCTGCAGTAGAGGGAGCGCACGCCTGGACTTCTTGCTCTTGGTCGAGCGCGCACGCGCCATCCCCTTGCACCGGGCGCCCGTTTGCGGCGCTGGTGACCGTGCCCGCGAGCCTACCGCCAGCCACGAGCCGAGCGTCGCGCCCAACGGTGACGGCGCCTGCGGCGACCGTTACAGGCCGGCCTTCTTCGTAGCTCACGCTCAGATAGCTGACGTTGCCGTTCTGCGGGGAGCTGAATTCGAGTTCGTATTCCCCGGAGGACAGGCCGGTGAGCAGGTAGCGGCCGCCTGCGCCGGAGATGGTGCATTCCCCGAACAGCTCTTCCGAGGCGACGTCGTAGGCGCAGACTTCGATTCCGGGGAGCGGAGCGCTGGTCGAGGCGGCGGTGACGAGTCCCGCGATCGCGCCGTCGCCAGGATGGGGATTCGCGAACAGAGCCGCGTCGACCGCGGCGCTCGTGCGCCCGACTTCTACGGGCACGCTGCGCGCTTCCGAGGCGGACGTCACTTCGTCGTAGTACTGAGGGAAGTATCCGCCGACGGCGCGTGTCGTTTCAAAGCCGACTGTGTGGCCGCCAGCCGCAAGCCCGGATAGACGGTAGGAGCCGCTCGCCTGGGTCGTCGCGCACGCTTCGCTTTCACCGAGTGCGTTGTAAGCGCATACAGACACGCCGCCCGCCGGCTGGCCTGTCAGGGCGTTCTGCGCGACGCCCGAGATCGCCCCGCCCGCGTGCAGTTGCGCGTCGATCGCGGGGGTGATGCTACCCCACACCACCGTCACCGCTTTGCTTGATTCATCGCGCTGGCGAACGTAGTCAAGGCTTCCGCCCGGCGGCGAGCGGAATTCGACTTCGTATTCGCCGTTCGTCAGTCCGGTGAGCAGGTATTCGCCGCGCACGTCTGTTATCGCGCATGTGCCAGCGGCGTTCGTTGTGCCGACGTCGACTGGACACGCTTCGATCCCCACGATCGCTGCCTTGCTGGATGAGTCGGTGACCGTTCCCGCGATGGCACCTTCCCACGGGCCGGGATTGGCAATCAGCGCCGCGTCTATGTGCCCGGCGGTCTGACCGCTTTCGACGAGCACTTCCTGCGCTTCGCTCTGGAGATCCTTGTTGGCGTAGTACTGGGTGAAGTAGTAGGCGGGCAGGCTAGCGCCGAAGACAACGCGGTAGCGACCGGGTGGAAGCTGGGAAATCGTGTAGGTAGTGCCGGACATCGACCCGGGACAGACCTTCGAAGATTCGGGGTGCCCTGTCGAGAGGTCTTCCGCGCAGGGCGGGAGGCTGGCCGGCTTTGCCGTTCCGGCTTCGAGCATCGTCCCGGAGATGCGTCCACCCTCTTCGAGTTCGTCATCTATCACCACCCGGCCGCCCATCGAGACCGCGATGTGCGCGGCTTGCGGGTTGCGTGCCTTCAGCTCTTCCTCCACGATGTATTCGTTGGCTTCATACTGGCTCAGGTAGTTGGCGCCCGTTTCTTCGTTGAGCCGGCCGGCGTAGAAGTCGAGCGCGTAGGTGCCGGCCAGCAGTTTGGAGAACGAGTATTCGCCTGCGCGATTGGTGTTTTCGCAGCTGCCGCCGAGGAGACAAACGTTCACCCCCTCCAGCGGCTGCTTGGTCTTCTTGTCGATCACCGTTCCAGCGATGCGACCGTAGGCCTTCAGCGAGGCGTCGATACCGCTGAGCTTTTGCGGCGCAGCAATGCTCACCGGTTCGACGTTGGGCCATTCCTTTTCCTTGTAGTACTGGCCGAGGTATTCTGTTTCGAGACCGCCGGGACCGCTGAAGTAGACGGTGTATTCGTGGCTTGGCAGCCGGGTGATCGTGTATTCACCCGCCGCGTTGGTCTTCGCGCAGTATGCGCCGTCGGCGCAGGCATCGGCACCAACGACGGGTTCGCCGTTGACCTGGCTCGTTACGCGACCGCTGATCTCGCCGCCTTCTTCCAGTTCGGCGTCGATGTTGGAAACGCTCTTGCCAGCTTGGATGGGGATCCGCGTCGTGCCTGAGTAGCGTTCGGGCTTGCCATCGTAGAACTGGCGGATGTAGTCCAGCGGGCTCGTGAATTCGACTTCGTAGCCTCCTTCGGGCACCCCTTCGCCAGGCGTGAGCCCCTCGATCTCGTATTCGCCGCGGGTGTTCGTCGTGGCGCACATCCGGTGCGGTTCCACTCCTCTTTGGTCGATATCCGGCAGTTCCGCACAAGCTTCGATGTCCTGGATCGGAGTCTTCGTCGAGCTGTTGAGCACACGACCAGCGATGCGCCCGCCTTCCTCGATCGCTTCGTCGATCCCCGTCACGGTGGCTCCTTCTCCGACCTTCACGGGAGTTGCTTCGCGGCTGACGAAGACACCTTTGTAGAAGGTCTGGGGGATGAGGCCTTCGATGGCGGTATCGAAGTGGACGATGAATCTGCCGGGACGCCCAACTTCGAGTACGTAGTCGCCTTTGGAGTCCGTCGGCGCGCAGGCCGATCCCACACCGCCTTCGATCTGGTACTCGCAAACTTCGACGCCAGCGAGAGGCGCTTTCGTGACGGCACCGGTCACCGTGCCGGTGATCCGGGGAGACGCCGCGAAAGCCGGCTGAGCGAGCGCGAGCAGCGTGAACTGCGCGAGCATCACAACGAGCGCAGCCACGCAGTGCCCCCCACGCGCGGCGCGCGGCGAGCGCATGTGGCGCGGTGGTCCCACTACCCTCGCCTCCTAGCGCGAATCGTCACGGACGCGACGCTGCTGTGCCACGCGCCCGCGAGATGCACTGCGATCGTGACCCGCGCGTGCAACAAGCGCACGTGGGCCAAGAGCAGACGTGCTCGAGGAGTGAGGCGCAACACGAAGGCGGCCGTGTGCCCTCCGGACAGACTGAATGGACCGGTGGCGAGCTCCAGGGGCGTAGCGCCCCTCTTGACAACACTGAACCGTGCGCCGACAGCGTTCGCGGCGCGCAAGATCAGCGAGCCCACGCACCGCGACTCGCCGACAGGGCAGCTCAATCTGAGCCTCACATAGCCTTTCCGAGTCGCGAGGAGATCCGCTGTGGCAAGCCGCGCATCGGGAACCTTCCCGTCAATGCGTGTCGTGACGGTGGCCCCTTGGCCGGGACTGATCCCGGCCGCCGCCCCCGTCACCGTTGCAACCGCTTCTTCGGCCCGCCGATCCACGAATATCTCTTCGAGAGCCATGTGTTTCGCGGCTTCATTTTCGGCCCTGCGTTTTGCCACGGCTTCTTCTTCAGCCGTGACCGCGTTTTCTTCCACGGTTCCGGTGACCGTCTGCACCGCACCGCTCTCGTGGTAGGCGATCCGCATCGTCTGCGACTTCGCGGGACAGACTTCGGCGAACCTCACCGCCACTTCAGGGCCACCTATCGGCGCGTTGGAGAATGCACCCGAGAGCGTACCGGTCGTTGAGACGAAGGTGTAGGTGTGTCCGCGGACGAGGGCTGGGCAAGGTGCGCCCGCCTTCGGGGGTCGTACGACGACTCCGAGGTTGGCGCCTGCGAGCTCGATCGCGCCTTGAGAGACGAGCTGGGAGTATTCGGTTTTTGGGGTCGCGCCCGCGCCGACGATGTTGAATTCGAGGCGACTGGCTGGGTCGAAGGTCGCACTCACCGCGTCGATCCCGTTGGCTGGGCCGCCAACATCGAGTTCGGCGCCATTTGTGGTGAGTTTGCCCACGGAACCGCTCCCCGTCAGGAAGAGGTGGCTGAGGTACACCGGCTGCCCGTCCGAAGCGTTCAGCTTCCCGTTCAGAAGGCCTACGACACCATTGAACACCCCGAACTCCGCTGCATCCGCTCCGCTGATCGACAGCGGACCGACCTCAATATCGTTTTCCGCGAGATACACAATGGGCTCTTCGCTCAGCCCAATTTCCAATGCGCTGCCGACTCCGGTCACGCCCGCCGCCAGCAGCAGTCCGGCTTCTTCGCGTATTGATCCACGCCCAATGACGTTCCACGTCTGGGAGGAAGTCAATTGGAGTGGCGCCGCTACGATGTCACCCGCGGGCCCCACCGGGCCAGTGGCAGGTGAAGCCGTGAGTCCTCCAGCCCCGAGCGAGAGATCATCGCCCGCGATCACATAGTCATTGGCGTTGTCCAACCGCAACGCTTGAGCGCTGAGCCCGCTCACGTCGTTGTAGCTGCCGTAGCAGGCCTCGGCGGGTCGTTCTGCTTCGCAGGCCGAACTGAGGCGGGGAAAGCTAAGCGTACGGACCGCCTCGTCGGACGCCGGCACAGCCCCACCCAACCAGTTGGTCCCGAGCGACCAGTCGAGCGAGTTTTTAGACACGACCGCAGAGCCTCCCGACCAGGTGAAGGAAGGGACGGACGGGCGCGTTTGGAAGGTTTCATCTGCGCCGTCGCTGGTACCAATCAAATTGGTCACCACGACCCGGAAGTGATAGGTCGTTTCTTCGCTTAGTCCCGCGACGGGAGCCGACACGGCGACGAGTGCTGTCCCGGCCTTGGGGAGTGATTCACACGGGACGGAGTGTTCGTAAGCGAGCGAAATCCCGTATTCGAATTCGCATTTACCGGCTTCGTATCCGTTCGGGTTCACCTTCGCGTTGAGGGTCGCCGAACCCGCCGCGATCGAGGAGGCCGGGGCCGGGAGGACTCTGGGCACCTGAGGCAACGACGTGTAAGCGTAGGCCCGTCCGGCGCTGCCTTCATTTCCGACGGTTGCGTTCGGGCTGCCGATCAGAGCCGTGGTGCCTGCGGCGGAGAGCGCCACGCTTTCGCCAAATTCCCGTTCGCCGCCTTCCCCCGTAAACAGCGGCGCCCCTTGCTCTCCCCAGGTCGATCCGGATCGCACGAACACCCAGCCTGCGCCACCGATTAGCGCGATGTCTCCCGAGCCCGACAGCGCGACACTACGGCCAAAGAACTCGAAGTAGCCTTTCACCCCTTCGCCCGTCGTGAGCTTCGGACCCTGCTGTGCCCAGGTCGATCCAGAGCGGATGAATACCCAGGCGGCTCCGGATTCGTTGGTGTCCGCTGGCCCACCGATCAGGGCAGTGTTACCTTCGGCCGACAATGCCACGCTGTACCCGAAGGCCCCCTCACCGAACCCGCCGCTTCCGCTCTCTTCGCCTCCCGTCAGCTTATTACCCTGTTGCGTCCATTCTTTGCCTGAGCGCGTGAACGCCCAGACAGCCCCGACTTGGCTGTTGTCCCACGGCGCCCCTATCAGTGCCGTGCTCCCATCAGATGACAGCGCGAGGCTTGTGCCGAAGTTGCCTTCGCCGACCTCCCCGCTCGGGTTGATCCGCGGGCCCTGCTGGGACCACGTGGACCCCGTCCGCGTGAAGATCCAGGCGCCGCCGCCGTGCCCATAGAACGGACCGCAGCCGATAAGTGCGGTTGCGCCGTCACCTGAGAGCGCCACGCTCTGACCGAAGCGCCCTTCCAACTCCGGGAAGCTGCCGACCAGCTTTTCGCCCTGCTGGGACCACGTCGATCCGGACCGCGTGAACACCCAGGCTGCACCTGTGTCTTTGTCGTCGCCGATTCCTCCGATCAGAACCGTGTTCCCGTCTGCGGACAGTGCCGCGGCCGTGCCGAACTCGCCTTCGCCCCTCTCCCCTCCTCCGGTGAGCTTGTTCCCCTGCTGGGACCAGGTTGAGCCCGAACGCGTAAACACCCACGCCGCGCCGACACGCAAATCGTCGCTCGGGGCACCGATGAGGGCAGTGCTGCCATCAGCCGACAGGGCCACACTCGCGCCGAAATCGCCGCCGCCCCACTCACCGCCACCGGTGAGTGAATTTCCCTGCTGAACAAAGGGGTCGATCTTGATCGGGTAGCGCGCACGCCGCGTGTCCACCCGCAGCATGAGCCGATGGTCTCGCAGTTCGATCCACGCCTTGAGATCATGGCCAATTGCGTCGGTCGCTGTGAGCCCGCCGTAACGGAGCGAAGTTCCACCGCCGCTGAGCGCCAGACTCCGCCGGCCTTCGAGGACCGAGGCTCGCATATCCCCCGACAGGCCCATAACGAGTGTGAGTGGGCCGCCTGCAATGCGCGACGGGGCACGATCGATCGAGAATCCCTGCTCGAGTCCGAGCGGTCCGTTCGCGAACCACTCAGTGAACCCGGGATGCCGGTAGGTGACGCGGTTGGCACGCGAGCTGAGGGCCAGCCGGCCGACCGCTCGCAGCGAAGGCCCCTCCCCGATCGCCTCGAGGGCTAGGCCTACAGTCGAGTGAGCGGAGTGGACCTGAACCCCGTCGGCGCCGAATCGCAGCCGGAGTCGCTGCACGGGATTCGTCGCCGCGAAGCCTGCACGAACGGGACTCGCGGTGTAGGCGATGCTCGCTGCTCCAAGCGCCGCCGATGCTGCTGCCTGAAGGCCTGTCGGCAAACTCGACAGCCCGGCCATCGGCCGGCTCGCTCGTCGGCGTCCGGCGGAGGGCGCAAACGGACTGGCCAGCAGGAGAGCCAGACCGAGAAAGAGCGCAGTTACATGTGCGATAGATACCCGGCCAACGCGCTTCGCGAGACCCCACTCGAGTGTCTGCCGGCTACTGCAAAGCGCCGCAGCGCTCGTTCCCATTTGCCCCCGCTCCTAGGGTGTAGGACTTCCCCACAAAGTTTACACCAGGTTCGCCTCATGCGAACTTCCCCACGCACCCACGCTCGACGCCTCGTAGCCGAGCGACGGGAAACCTCGAGGGCACGTCGGTAGCTCCGCGGGCCGGCTCCGTGACTGACTCAATATCAGTGGCCAGGCCCTGTCGCCGGATCGACTACCCCTTTGGGGCTCAGCCTCCTGAGCCGGGTTTCGAGAGATCATGCCCTCCGCCGAACCGCTTCCCCTCCAAAACGCCGAAACCGGGCCTCCCTGGAGGAGCCGATCCTTGTACAAAATGGTAGATCGCGCCGCACGTTGCGCAAACCCCGTTGTAGTGCGCGCTGCGTGTCTGTCTTTGGCGTAGTCGCCCTGTGCAGACGCCCGATCAGGCAGCGACAGTCCCGGCCGAGTGATGCGGAGCCGGCAAAGACCCGCCTCTCCCGCGAAGCTCATCCGCATACGCGGCGAGCGCCTCCTCGATGCGCTCCTCGACCTCTGAGCGCGTCGCACCGAGCGCCACCACGCCGGGTAGGTCAGGGAAATACGCACCCCAAGCTCCATCTTCGGCCTGCTCGTAGATCACCACGTAGTCGCTCATCGCAGGTGCTCCAAACCGCTCGCTCGTCTAATGCTACCCAGGGTGCCGACAGGCACGGTGTCCCTGTCCTTGCCGGCAACGACGATACGCGCCTCGTGGTCGGCGTGCGCCCAAACCTCGTGGGAGCCCGCTTGACGCACGACACGCCAGCCCGCATCCGTGAGCGCCTTCCTCACGTCCTTGTACTTCTTCGGCATGAACATAACCGTAGCCACCGACTGCGATGGAACTCACGATCGGCAACGCTGGCCCGGCCCAGCCCATGAGTCTGCATCCGCAAGCCGGAGCTCGCAGACAGTTGTCAGTCGAGACGGTGGGAATCGAACCCATGCGAGCTTCCCCCGTGGAGGCTCAGATCAGCCTCGGTGAACGCGCAGCGCCGGCAACAGTTCGGCGAGCACGTCGAAATCTCCGTCTTGAGTCCACACGGAGAGATCGTGGGCGAGCGCGGTAGCAGCGATGATCGCGTCCAGTGCGCCGGCGCGCCGCCCGGCGTCCCGTGCGCTTGCGAGCAACTCGCCAAGCCGCTCTGCGACGTTCTCGTCGTAGGGCAGCGCTACGAACCTGCGCGCCCTGGCAAGCGTAGCTTCGCGCAGCGTCTTCAACGGGCCAGCGGATGCACGTCGGGTGCCGACAATCAGCTCGGTGAGCGTGGCCACCGAAACCCGTGCGTCTCCGTCAGGAGGCCTGCCAAGCGGGCGCTGCTGCTCGGCGGCAACAAAGACGCTGGTGTCCGCGAGGTAGCCGCTCACGCAACCATGTCGTCGGTGGTCAGCTCGACATCGAAGTCGCTGGCATCAGATGCGACGTCCATCTCGGAAGCCAACTGGCTGATCGCGGTGAGATCCGCCAGCAACAGCTCGCTGGGGCGCCGCTCGCTGCGCACCCGTCGGGGCACGATGTCCGCCACGGGCCTGCCGTGCACGGTCAGCACCACCGGCTCACCGCCCTCAATGGCTGCGACTACCCTCGCGGTGTGGTTACGGAGCTCACGGACCGATACGTCCATGTGGCACAGCGTAGCACTAGGCCCGGGTGCCTGGTCGCCGAGGACGATGAAACGGCCGATTCGCAATCGTTCCCCCGTCCCCGCCGCAAAAACTGCCCATTTGCAGCGGGAACGAGGATGCGATGGAGACGGTGGGAATCGAACCCACGTCCGCGATCGCGTGTGAATGGCTTCTACGAGCGTAGCCGGCGCTCTGGTCTCATCCCCGGGTCGCCTCGCCGGCGGGGTTCTCGGGGACCAGCCTCCTTAGTTTCCCCGGCTCGGCGAAGGCGGACCTTGCCGGGTGAGCCTGCTTTCTGATCCCGGCCTTCCCCGCCGCAGGCAAGCGGGGCCCGAGACCTCACTCACCTAGTGTTTGCTAGGCAGCGAGGGCGTACTCGTGAGAGTCCGCACTTATGGTTTTCCCGGGTGTTTTACGAGGCCGCCCGGGACCTCGACTCGCCACCATCCCCACGAGCCGACCACGTCGAAGCCTGTCGTCCCCGGAGATGTGCTGCCCTGGGAGTCTAGCCGTAGCACGGCCGCTGGTCGAAGTTCGCGTCTTTGGACTGCATGGCGTCCGGTCGAGTGATCATTCTCCCCGCGTGGACTTCTCGCGGCGAGACCTTGCCGATCTGTCGCGTAGTGTCGGCGGCCTCGCGCTCGCGCTGGCGTCCGTCGTGTTGCTGAGTCGCGGAGAACGCGACGGGTGGAGCGGGTTCGTGCGGATGCTCGTCGTGCTACTGCCCACGGCGGTCCTCTATCTGCTCGCCATTGGGCGGCGCGGTGGGCCGCCCCGTGACGATGACTTGCCTGCTTCCCACAGCCCCACCTGGGGGCGGCGCGGGTCTGGCGCAGCAGCGCCGTGGCGCTCGGTGCTGGGCGTCGCCGCGCTTCTGCTCGCCCCGATCGCGCTACTGGCGTTTCTGCATTGGGCCGGCGTGAGAACCGCTCGCCCGCTCGTTCAGGCGGGCGTCTTCGCGATGAGCGCCGTGATCGCCGGCTATGCGGTGTTCGCTGCGCGTATCGCATACGCCGCGCTGCTCGCCGGCCTCTCCGGCCTCGTTGCGTGGTTGATTGTGTGGGGGCAGATCCTCGATCACCCTTCGCCCAGCACCTACCGTGGACTGCTCATCGCGGCGGGCGCCCTGCTTGTGGTGCTCGCCGCGCTGCTTGCAGCTCGCGGTTCCCCGGGCGCCAGCGAGCTCGCGACCGCGGGTGGCCTCGCCGCTATCGCCGCGGGCATCATCGGCATCGTGATCGGCGCCTTCGTGGGCGTATTCGGCAGCCTCTTTGGCGCGGTCGAATCCTCCTCCAGCTCCGGCAGCGCTCGCGTCGGTGTCGCGACGTCGCCACAGCTTCATGGCACGCATCTACCCGGCTTGCTGACGGGGCATACGAGTGGGCTACAGAGCTTCGGCTGGGACCTCTACCTGCTCGTTGCGTCGCTCGCGCTCGTGTGGGTCGGCTCGCGTATGCGCGCTCGCGGTCTCGGGTACGTGGGCGGCGTCGGACTGCTCGGGTTCCTGATCAGCGTCGGCGCACAGGTCACGCGTCTTGAGGCAGGCCGCTCCCCGAGCGGCAGCATCGTCGGCTGGCCGCTCGCGCTCTTGATAGTCGGCCTCGTGGGGCTGCTGGCGCCCGCGCTGCTGCACGCGAGACTCGCGCTGAGTAACAACCCGGGGGAGAAATAAGTCGACGCGGTCCCGGGCCGCCTGAGGAACCCGCTCGGTCCGGCCCGAAGGCCTTTCCTCGTGGGTGGCGCGGCCTCACACCTCGGTGGCCTCGCTCTTTGCGGCTCGGTTCCGCGTCTGCATCCAAAGTAGCTCGCCGCAAACGGCGCTGCAAGCCCTCTACGACGTCGATCCCGCTCCTTGCGCAAAAAAACGAACTCGTTAGGCGCCGCTTATCGCGAGTGCCACAATGGATACATGGACAACAGTGAGATCTCGCTGTCCACTCCCGTGCCGATAGCGCCCACGCCTGCGCCCCAGCTGGGCACGCCCGGTCACAGCCACTATCCGTCCGAGGACCCCTTTGCCCAAGGCAAAGGCAGATCCCCCAAGGGCAGCATGCGCGGGCGTCTCGGCAGCGCCCTCGCCGCGATCGTCGCGCTCGGCGCAAAGTTCTTCGCTGCGATCAAAGGCGCGCTGCTGTTGCTGCCAAAGCTCAAGCTGCTGACGACGGCCGGCACGGCACTCGTCTCGGTAGCCGCATACTCGCTCTTCTGGGGCTGGACCTTCGCGCTGGGCTTCGTCGTGCTGCTGTTCGTCCATGAGATGGGCCACGTGCTGCAGCTGCGACGCGAGGGCATCAAAGCGAGCGCGCCGATGTTCATCCCCTTCCTGGGGGCGCTGATTACCGCGAAGTCGCTCGGCGAGAACGCGCTTGCCGAGGCGCGCGTGGGGCTGGCGGGGCCGATCCTCGGCACGCTCGGCTCGGGCGTCTGCCTTGCCATCGGCGAGGCCACGAACAGCGACTTCTTCCGGGCGCTCGCCTACGTTGGCTTCTTCTTGAACCTCTTCAACCTGCTGCCCGTCGTACCGCTCGACGGCGGCCGCGCGATGGCCGCGATGGCGCCCTGGATGTGGTTCATCGGCTTCGGAGCGCTCGTCGCGCTCGTGTTCGTCTTCCCAAACCCGATCCTCTTGATCATCGTGTTCTTCGGCGGCATGGAGACCTGGCGGCGCTGGAAGCAGCGCAAGACGCGCTCGCTCGAGCAGGCCGCCTACTACCGCGTCTCGCCGCGTAACCGACTGCTCGTCGCGGCCGTCTACATCGGCCTGGTCGCCCTGCTTGCGATCGGCATGGACGCGGCCCACCTGCTCGCCAGCAACGGCCACAGCTTCGGGAGCATCTAGCCCGCCTGCGCTAACGGTGCGTCTCGCGCACCGCACGTTCCATGTCGCGCTTGGTCTCGCGCTCACGGATCGTCTGGCGCTTGTCGTAGAGATCCTTGCCGCGTGCGAGCGCGATCTCGACCTTGGCGTTGGGTCCGGAGAAGTAGATGCGCGTCGGCACCAGCGTCAGCCCGCGCTCCTTTGCGCGCGCCGCAATACGGTCGAGCTCGCGCCGATGCAGCAGCAGCTTGCGCGGGCGCTCCGGCTCGTGGTTTTCGCGCGATGCGGGACCGTAGGGAGGGATATGCACGGAGTGCAGCCACAGCTCCTGCTCGCGGATCGCCGCGTAGCCGTCCTTCAGCTGCGCGCCCGTCGTGCGCAGCGCCTTGACCTCGGTGCCCTCCAGCACCATGCCGCACTCCAAACGCTCGATCAGCTCATAGCGGTGTGAGGCATAGCGGTTCGAGGCGACATCGCCTGCACCGAGCTTGCGCTTACCCTTGCCCTTGGCCATGCAACGAGCCTAGCCTGCCATCGGGTCTTCGATCGGCACGAGATCGACGCGCCCTCGCGCTGTCTCGATGCGCGCGACCCTCACCGGCAGCGCATCGCCGAGCTTCAGCGTGGCGCCACTGCGCTCGCCGCGCAGGATCGTCCCCTCCGCGTTGAGCTCCCACCACTCGCGCTGCTGAGGCTGCTCCCCCCACTGCGCCCGCGCCGCTGTGGACTACGTCCGTGCGCACTCGTCCTGCCGGCGCGCGCGGCGGGCGTGCGCAGGCGACGGACGGGCAGCATCCCCTCGTAGGGCATTCCCACCTCCCCCGCCTGCGCGAGCCGCTCGGGGCGAAAGGCGAGAAAGGCGCCCGCTGCGATCAGCCCCGTGACCTCGCCCACAAAGATCTGGTCGTGGCCGCGCTCGAAGAGATCGCGCTCGAGCGCAAAGCAGCGTGCGATGTCGTCGGCGTCGCGCTCGAGGATCATCGCCTCGCGCTCGCGTTCTGAGCACCACACGCCCAGCTCGACGAGCTCCCCCGCCCGCGGCGCCGCCTCCCCGCCGCCGACGGCCGAGAGCAGCGCGCGGTGACAGACGAGATCCGGGTAGCGCCGGATCGGGGAGGTGAAGTGACAGTAGGTGCTCGAGCGAAGCCCCGCGTGGCCGAGGTTGCGCGGCGAGTAGTAGGCCTGCTTGAGCGAGCGCAGGAGCAGTGAGCCGAGCGCGATCCGTCCGCTGCCCGTGCGACGTACATGCTGCTCCACGCGCCTTGAGATCGCGCCCAGTAGCTCGGCGGCCTGCGTGGCGGACATCGGCTCGGGCAGCGGCGGCGTGGGCACCTCAAGCGAGGCGAGCTGATCGGCGAGGCGCTCGACGCGCTCGGGATCGGGCTGCTCGTGCACGCGATACAGGCACGGCACCTCGCGCTTGGCCAGCAGCTCGGCGACGGCCTCGTTGGCGGCGATCATCAGGTGCTCGATCAGGCGGTGTGACTCCGTCTGCGCACGCCCGGAGATCTCGCTGATGTTGCCCTCCGCGTCGAAGTTGAACTCCGGCTCCTCGGAGTCCACCACCAGAGCGCCGCTCTGCTCGCGCTTGTGCTGCAGGGCACGCGCCGCCTCGCGCGCTGCAGCCAGTGGAGCGCCCCAAGGCTCAGCCGCGCTCTCGCTGCCCGCGAAGATCCGGTCTACGCGCTCGTAGTCGAGACGCTCATCGGAGCGGATCACGGAGCGATAGAAGGCACTCCGGGTCACACTCGCCCCGTCGAGCTCGAGCTCGACCGTGATCGCCGCGCGGTCGACCCCCGCCACCAGCGAGCAGGCCTCGCTCGAAAGGTTGTGCGGCAGCATCGGCTCGACCGCGCCCGGCACATACACGCTGGTCGCGCGGCGGCGTGCCTCGCGGTCCACCAGCGAACCCTCCGGCACGTGCGCCGCGACGTCGGCAATGTGCACCCATACGCGCGTTCGCTCTTCCCCCAGTGCCTCGGCGGAGATCGCGTCATCGAAGTCGCGTGCGCCGACCGGGTCGATCGTGAACGTCGCAAGCCCGCGCAGGTCACGCCTGGCTCCGGGCTCGGCGCGCACGCGCTCGCCGGCGGCACGGGCCTCGTGCTCGATCGCTGCGTCGAAGCCGCGCCGCAGGCCCCGGTCGAGCATCAGCGCCTCGATCACGTCGCGTGCCACCTCGGGCCTCCCCAGCACGCGTACGATGCGCGCGCCCGAGCTGCGGTTGCCGACGCGGATGAGCACCAGGTCGCCGAGGCGCGCGTCGCGCTTCGGGCCACGCTCGGGTCGCGGCGACTTCAGGGTTATGCGCGCGGAGTCGCTCCTGCGCGACGGGCCGTCGGCACGTGTCTGCTGGGGAAACAGCGGCTCCGCGGTGAGGAAGCGCCCGCGCCGCTCGAGCACGGCAACCAACGTCCTCGCCGGCGCGGGCTCGCGCGCACCGGCACGGCCGCGCGCGCTCGGCTCGCTCACCTGACCTTCGCGGCCAGCGTCTCGAGCGCCACGGACAGGCCATGGTTCGTGTCCACGCCCTTGCGCACCAGCACTTCCGGCGTGATCCCCGCTCCCTGCTTGACGCCACCACCACCGAGGTTGCGCCCCGCGGGGGTGAAGTACTCGCCGACCGTGATGTCCAGCGCACCGCCGTTGGACAGCGCCTGCTCCTCCTGGAAGACGCCCTTGCCGAAGGTGTGCGTGCCGACGACGCTCGCGCGGTGGTGGTCCTGAAGGGCCGCCGTGACGATCTCCGCGGCCGAGGCTGTGTTGGCGTCGACGAGCACCACGACAGGGATCGCGGAGGAGATCGCATCGCCGCTGGCCAGCAGCGTCTGGCTCGGCTGCGTGCGCCCGCGCGTGCTCACGATCGTGCCCTTGGCGACGAAGATGCTCGCGATCAGCTGCGCCTCCTCGACCAGCCCACCGCCGTTGCCGCGCAGGTCGAGCACGATCCCGCGCGCGCCCGCGTGCAGTTCGTGCTCGACGGCCTGGCGCACTTCACCGTGAGCGCCGGGACTGAAGGTGGCGAGCGCGACCACGCCGAGCTTGACGCCGTGGACGGTCTTGGCGAGCGAGGCGACGACCGGCTCGGAGATCGTCGCCCGTGTGATCTTCACGCTGCGCGTCGCCGCTGGCGTGTCCGCGCGTGCGCGCGGCGCTTCGATCTCCAGCACGACGTCCGTTCCGGGGGGTCCCTTGATCAGCGCCGTAGCGGCCTCCTGAGAGAGCCCTTTGAGGGAGCGGGCGCCAACCTTGACGATCGCATCGCCTGCCTTCAGGCCCGCTCGGGACGCCGGCGATGCGTCGAACACGCGTGCGATCTGCAGCCCGCGTCCAACAACCGCTTCCGGTGCCACCGAGACACCGATGCCGGTGAAGTGCGGTGGGGAGTTGAATTCGCGATATTCGCTCGGCGTGAGGTAATGCGAGAAGCGATCGCCGAGGCTCGCCACGAGGCCCGAGATCGAGGCGCTCGAGAGCTTGTTCGTGGGGATCCGCCGGTAATAGTCGTGCGCGACCCGTTCGATCGCTTCATCGACGACCTGCGTCTGGCCGTTGGCCACGAAGGCGTTGCGCAGAAAGGTGGGGAGGTGTTCTGGATGGCCTCCCAACCACAGCCCGACGATGAGCAGCAGCGGGAGCGCCAGCACGAGTCCGCCGCGCAGCGGCTGTCGGGGAGAGGGGGTCATCGGCTGCGCGCAAGCGTAGTCGAGGCGCGGGCAGTCTCGAGTCGGTGGCGAACCTTCTAGGGTGGGGCCATGGCGAGCATCACGACCTCCACCGTGCCCTCCAACGGCCTGCCGGTTCACCGCATCGGGCTACCGGGAACCCGCGCTCTGACGATTCTCGTGGCCTTCGACGCGGGTGCCCGCAACGAGCGCGCTGAGGAGAACGGGATGGCGCATTTCCTTGAGCACCTCGTCTTTAAGGGCGGCGAGAAGTACCCGACCTACAAGGACGTCAACGAGACCGCCGAGCGGCTCGGCGGGGTGCTGAACGCTTACACGAGCCACGACCTCGTCGCCTTCCACATCACCGTGCGCGCCGAGAGCGCGGCGCCCGCGATCGATCTGCTCAGCGACTTCGTCGGGCGCCCCCGCCTGGACGCCGAAGAGCTCGACCGCGAGCGCGGCGTCGTGATCCAGGAGATCAACCGCGCCTTCGATCAGCCGTCGATGGTGGCGGAGTACCTGATCGACCGCGCCGCCTTCGGCGAGCACCCGCTCGGGCGCACCGTGCTCGGACCCGAGGAGAACCTCAGGAGCTTCACACGCGAGGGCATCGTCGCCTTCCGCGAGCGCCGTTGGGCGGGATCGCGCGGCGGCGTATTCCTCGTCGGCAACATCGAGCATCTTCCCGACGAGCAGGAGCTGCACGAGCGCTTCGCGCGCTTTCCCGCGCTGCCCGAGCCCGAGGCCGCGCTGCCTGCGCCCGCATTCGCACCAGAGAAGCTCGTCGAGGAGCGCGACACCAACCAGTCGCATCTGCGCATGATCTATCGACCGCAGCTCGACGTCACGGATGTCGCCGAGCGCGCCGCGCTGACGATCTACTCGACGCTGCTCGGCGGCTCGATGGGCTCGCGCTTGTTCGAGGAGATCCGCGAGAAGCGCGGGCTCTGCTACTCGGTCTACGCTGTCAACCACACCTACGCCGACGTCCCGATCCTGCAGTTGGGCTCGGGGCTGGAGTCGGGAAAGTGCGTCGAGGCATACACCCGCATGCGCGAGATCGTCGATGAGCTGCGCGATCAGGGCCCCACCGAGGAGGAGGTGCAGCGCGCCCGTGCCTACGCCGCCGGGCGGCTCGTGCTGGCTTTTGAGAACACCAACGCCGTCGCCCGTTACGCAGCCAACCAGAGCATCGTCTTCGGCGAGGACGTCGAGCCCGACGCCGCGATCGAGGCGCTCGATGCCGTCACCTACGACCAGGTCCGTACGGTCGCGGCGGGCGTCGCCGACAACCTCGCCGTAGCGTGTGTGGGACCGCACAGCGCTGAGGAGTTCTGAGCACTCTGTCGCCTCGGCGGCGGCTAGAATGAGGCGTATGGCTGCGAGATCGACTCGCTCGCTCCTGCGTCCCGGCGATCGACGCTGGAAGCGGATCAACCGCGCCCAGCTCCTCGAGGATGACGAACGCGCCCGCGGCCTTTCGGTGGCCGAACGCCTGGACCGCGGATCGCGCCTCTCGCACGCCGCCGCAGACTTGCGCCGCGCCGCCTGGGAGGCCCAGCATGGGCGGCCCGCCACCTGACGCACCAGACCTCGTCGGAGTCATCACCGCCGCAAACGAAGTCGGGCTCCCGTACGTGATCATCGGTGGCTTCGCGGTGATCGCCAACCAATACGTCCGTGGCACCGAGGACGTAGACATGCTGATCAGCGATGACCGCGCGTTGGATACAACGGTTCTGCGTTTCCTCGAGCGCCTACAGGCCCACCGCGACGGGCGTCCGATCACGGCACGCGCACTACGAACCGCTGAGACGCTCCGGGTCGCAAGCCCCTACGGACCTGTGGACCTGCTCCGCGAGGGTCCGCCGCCTCTGGACCTTCAGAGCGTCGCTGACGCGGCCATCAAGCTCAACTATCACGGCCAGCCGGCCCGGGTTGCTTCGCTCGCGAGCCTCGTCGCCTTCAAGCGCCTCGCCGACCGACCCCGCGATCGGCTCGACCTGAGCGAACTCGAGCGGATTCACGGCGCGCTCCCGCTGCAGCCCGTGCCCGGCCTCGACGCTTGAGCGAGTCCGCTCAGCCGAGCGCGACCATCCTGTCGATCGGCACCCGCGCACGCACGGCGATCTCCTCGGGCACACGCACCTCGAACTTGCTCTCCAGCAGCGCGTCGCGCAGCTTGGGCAGGGTGATCATCTTCATGTACTGGCAGGAGGCCTCGGCATTGGCTGGGATGAACTCCACGTCGGGTGCGGCCATGCGCAGCGGATAGAGCATCCCGACCTCCGTCGCCACCACCGCCTGAGCGCCCTTCGCGCCGCGCTCCGCAGCCTCGGCGTAACCGAGCATGCCCCCGGTCGAGAGCATGTGCACGCCCTCCGAGGAGACATCGCCGGCGGCGACGTACTCCATCACGCTCGTCGAGCAGCCACACTCGGGGTGAATCAGGAAATCAGCGCCCGGGTGCGCCGCGCGCGTGGCCTCGATGTCCGAGGGACGGATGCCCGCGTGGACGTGGCACTCGCCATCCCAGACGTGCATGCGCCGGCCGAGCTCCTTCTCGACGTAGGCGCCGAGCCACATGTCCGGGCCGAACAGGATCTCGGTGTCGGGGCCGTGCGTCGCGTAGATGTGGCGCACGACCTCCACGGCATTAGAGGAGGTACAGCAGTAGTCAGTCAGCGCCTTGACCTCAGCGGTCGTGTTCACGTACATCACGACCACGCCGCTGGGGTACTTCGCGCGCCAATCGGCCAGCTGCTCTGCGTCGATCGACGCCGCCAGCGAGCAGCCCGCATCCAGATCCGGGATCAGCACGGTCTTCTCGGGACACAGGATCGATGCCGTCTCGGCCATGAAGTGCACGCCACAGAAGACGATCGTGGCGCTGTCCGTCTCGGCCGCCTTGCGGGAGAGGCCGAGTGAGTCCCCAACGTAATCGGCGACATCCTGGACCTCGGGCACCTGGTAGTTGTGGGCGAGGATCACCGCGTCGCGCTCGGCCGCCAGCGCGCGCACCTGCTCGCTGAGCTCGCGAATCTCCTCTGCGTCGAGCGCGGGGCCGGCCTGCTGCCCGGCCATTGGCAGGGTGGGGGCCATGGGGAGGTTCATGGCAGCGCCTCCATGATGAGTGAGAGATCGAGGGCGGGCGCCGAATGTGTCAGGGCACCCATCGAGATCCATTCTATCCCCGTCTCCCCCAGCTCCCCGAGTGTCGCCAGGTTGACGCCGCCGCTCGCCTCAAGCGACGCCCGCCCCGCGACCTGCGCGACCGCCGCGCGCAGCTCGGCGGCATCCATGTTGTCGAGCAAGAGCTTCGGAGCACCAGCGGCGAGCGCCTCGGCGATCTCCTCGGGGTTGCGCACCTCGACCTCGAGGGTCTGCGCGAGCACCGGCGCCGCCTCGCGCGCGCGTGCGATCGCTTGCGCGATGCCGCCTGCGGCGGCGATGTGGTTCTCCTTGATGAGGATCGCGTCGTAGAGGCCCGCGCGGTGGTTGACCGCGCCGCCTGCGGCCACGGCCGCCTTCTCGAGCGCGCGTAGACCGGGCGTCGTCTTGCGCGTGTCGAGCGCCTTCGCGCCGCTGCCCTCGAGAGCGCGCGCGGCGCGAGCCGCCATGCTCGCGACGCCGGAGAGATGCGCAAGGAAGTTCAGAGCCGTGCGCTCAGCGCTCAGGAGAGCGCGCGCTCGGCCTTCGATCGACATCATCGGGCCGCCCTGCTCGCGCCAGAGGCCCTCCCCCACGAGCTGTTCGATCTGTGCGTCGGGGTCGAGCAGCGTGAAGGCCAGCTCGGCGGCCCGCAGACCATAGATCGCACCCGGGGCCTTCTGCGTGATCACCGCCCGCGCGCGCGCCTCTTCCGCGACGGTTGCGAGCGTCGTGACATCGCCCGAGCCGATGTCCTCATCCAGCGCACGGCGCACGAGCGCGGTGAGCTCATCCATTGCTAGTCGCCCGTGCCGGCCGTCGCGAGCAGGTAGGCGCGCACGAAACCGTCGAGGTCACCGTCGAGCACGCGCTGCACGTCACCCATCTCATGGCCCGTGCGGTGGTCCTTGACCATCGTGTATGGGTGCAGCACATAGGAGCGGATCTGCGAGCCGAAGTTCACATCCTGAGCTTCGCCCTTCTCACGCGCGATCTCTTCCTGGCGCTCGCGCTCCTTGCGCTCGAGCAGCTTCGCGCGCAGCATCGCCATCGCCGTCGCGCGGTTGGAGGATTGCGAGCGCTCGTTCTGGCACTGAACCACGATGCCCGACGGGCGATGCGTTATTCGCACCGCCGAGTCTGTCTTGTTGACGTGCTGGCCGCCCGCGCCGGAGGCGCGGTAGGTATCGACCTGCAGATCGTCGTCGTTGATCTCGATCTCGCCCGTGTCTTTGACGACCGGCGCGACCTCCACACCGGCGAAGCTCGTCTGGCGGCGGTGCGCGGAGTCAAACGGGGAGAGGCGCACGAGGCGGTGCACGCCGCGCTCGGCGCCATAGAGGCCGTAGGCATTCTCGCCCGAGGCACGGAAGGTCGCCGACTTGATGCCCGCTTCCTCGCCCTCGCTGACCTCGAGCGTCTCGAGCGCGAAGCCGCGCCTTTCCGCCCAGCGCATCAGCATGCGCAACACCATCTCCGCCCAGTCCTGGGCGTCGGTGCCGCCGGCGCCCGCGTTGACGGTCACGAGCGCATCGCCCGCGTCGTAGCGCCCGGAGAACAACCGCTGCTCCTCAAGCGTCGCCAGTCGCGCCTCGACAGAGGCGATCTGCTCATCCACCTCCGCCACCAGTGAGGCATCCTCGGCCGCCATCTCGGCGAGCCCGTCGAGATCCTCGACGTCGCCCTTCAGCGACTCGAACATCTCCAGACGACGCGAGGCGCGTGCGTGATCGGCCGAGACACCCGCCGCCCGCTCGGAGTCATCCCAGAAGCCCGCCGCGCCCATCTCACCCTCGAGCGCAGCCACGCGCTCAGCCAGCTCAGCCGGGTCAAAGATAGTCCGAGAGCAGTTTCATCTGCTCGCGGATGGCAGCCAGGCGCTGGGGGATCGACTCGCTGGGCGCGGCTGTAGCCATGCCCTCACGCTATCAGCCGCCCTCCTCGCATCAGTGCGCGGGCGAGGCTGTACACCCTGTGCAACGCCGGTCAATATCGTGGCGCTCGTGGCGCCCGACTCCCCCGCCGCTCTCTCGAGCGCTTTCGCGACCGCGATCAACGCGCGCGATGTCGAGGGCGCGCTCGCCCTGTGGATCGAGGATGCCGCGATCCTGCGTCCCGACGGCCAGGCCGTTCGTGGCCGCGAGGCAATCGGGGCCGCTCTGCACGCCCTCGTCGACAACGGCGCGAGCATTGAGATCGAGGTGACAGAGCTCCACGCGGCGGGCGATGTCGCGATGGCGCTGGGCACCCTCACGCTCAGCGGCTCGGACGCCGAGGGGAACACCTACTCCCAGCAGAGCCAATCGGTCGTCATCTACACGCGCGGCAACGACGGCAACTGGCGCGTGGCGATCGACGCACCCTGGGGCCTACCAAGCGTCTGAAAGACGCTCCTAAGCAGCTCGGCAATTGCGACCTCTGGCTGTCAAAGTCGCGACCTACCAGAGCACCGGCACGCTGTAAGCGGCGATCCGCTGATCGCGCGTGAGCACCGTGAGGCCCTCGCTCTGGGCCTGAGCGACGATCATACGATCGAACGGATCGCTGTGGTGCGGAGGGAGGGCGCCGGCGAGGCTCGCGTGCGCCCATGTGATCTCCAGCGCGCCGAATCGCGCCGCGGCGATCGTCTCCAGCAGATTCTCGGGAGCCCGTAGCTTCCCAGCTGCCTGCTTGATCGCTATCTCCCAGATGCTGGCCGCGCTGACATAGGCGGGCACGATGCCAGCGCTCAAGACGCTGTGCGCGGCTGGCGAGAGCCGATCCTCATCACCGACGCTCCACAGGAGCGCGTGAGTGTCAACCAGAAGGCCCTTCAACCGCGCGTACCAAAGAGGCGCTCGATCTCCTCGTCCGGCTCGTCGAAATCATCGCTCATCCAGATCCTTCCCCGTAGGTCACCCATTTTGCGGGGTTTGGATGCGCCCTGGTAGCGAATTAGCTTCGCGACCGGGCGCTGCCCACGGCGAATGACGATCTCCTCGCCCTCCGTCACGCGCTCAATCAGGCTGGAGAGCTGTGTTTTCGCCTCGGTGACCGTCACGATCTCCGCCATGCGACTCATCCTATCAGACCTGGTTGACCTGGTCTGCTGTGATGGTCCTACCTAGCGGGCTGTGGACCAAGCGGAGCAAGGACGCAGTGAGCGAAGTGTGCTCTGCACACGAGCGATCGAGGGCGCCGCTACGCGCCGCGTCCACAGCCGCTAGGACGCTAGGAGCCGTGGCACTTCTTAAACTTCTTACCGCTCCCGCACCAGCAAGGGTCGTTGCGCCCGACCTGGTGCTCGTCATCGACGACGCGTTGCTCAACGACCGGTAGCGCTTCGAGTTCTGAGCCGTCCTCGCCGTAGCCCTGCCCCGCGGCGGCTGCCGCAGCCGCGAGCGCGCCGGCGCCCGCTGCGCTCGTGCCACCTGAGTAGGACACGCGCCCGGCACGTGTGGAACTGCCCGCCGCGACAAACGAGGGCTGTTCGCCGCCGCCGTTCTGCCCCTCGACGTTTACCTGGACGTTGAAGATCATGCGCGTGTAGTCGGTCCAGACACTGTTCATTAGGTCACCGAAGAGCGTAAAGGCCTCGTTCTTGTACGCGACCAGCGGGTCGATCTGGGCGAAGCCGCGGAGGTGGATGCCCTCGCGCAGGTAGTCCATGTCGAACAGGTGCTCGCGCCAGCGTTCGTCGATGATCTGTAGCAGCAAGAAGCGCTCAAGCGCGCCCATCAACTCCTCGCCGAGTGACTCCTCGCGCGCTTTGTAGCGCTCCATCGCCTCCTCGACGATCCGTTCGCTCAGCGAGGTACGGTCAGCCGTCTCGCTTGCGAGGTCCTCGCTGCCGAGATCGACCGGGAAGAACTGTCCGAGCGCGGTGAACATGCCGTCGAGGTCCCAGTCCTCCATGAAGTCGCCGGGCGTGTACTGGTCGATCGTGCGCTCGATCACCTTGGCGACTTCCTGGCGCGCCTCCTCGCCGATGCTCTTGCCCTCGAGCACCTCGTCGCGGTAGGCGTAGATCACGCGGCGCTGCTCGTTCATCACGTCGTCGTACTCGAGCACGCGCTTGCGGATTAGGAAGTTCTGCTCCTCGACCTTCTTCTGGGCTTTCTCGATCTGTTTGGAGAGCATCCCCGCCTCGATCGGTTCCTCGTTGCCCTCCTCGTCGACGCCGCCGAGTTTGTCGAGGATCTTGTAGATGCGATCGCCCGCGAACAGGCGCACGAGGTCGTCCTCGGCCGAAAGGAAGAAGCGTGATTCTCCGGGATCGCCCTGGCGTCCGGCACGGCCGCGCAACTGGTTGTCGATGCGGCGCGACTCGTGGCGCTCGGTACCGCAGATGAACAGGCCTCCGGCCGCCATCACCTGCTCGCGACTCGCCTCGAGCTTGCGCTCGACCTCGGGCAGCACGGCCTGCATACGCCGCTCGTACTCCTCGGCGTCGCTCGGATCGACGCCGTCGCGGGCCAGCTGCTGACGAGCGAGATGCTCAGGATTACCCCCGAGCTTGATGTCAACCCCACGACCGGCCATGTTCGTGGCGATCGTGACCGCCCCGGGCTGTCCCGCCTCGGCGACGATCTCGGCCTCGCGCGCCGCGTGCTCGGGCTTGGCGTTTAGCACCGTGTGCTTGATCCCGCGCTTGGTCAGCTGTTCGCCAAGCAGCTCGGAGACCTCGACCGAGATCGTTCCCACCAGCACCGGCTGCCCGTTCTCGTGGCGCGCCGCGATCTCTTTGACGACCGCCGTCCACTTGCCATCCTTGGTCTTGTAGACCTGATCGTTGCGATCGGCGCGCACCATCTCGCGGTTGGTGGGGATCTGCACGACGGGCAGCTCATAGATCTTCATGAACTCCGTCGCCTCCGTCAGCGCCGTGCCGGTCATGCCCGCGAGCTTGTCGTAGAGGCGGAAGAAGTTCTGGTAGGTGATCGTCGCGAGCGTCTGGTTCTCCTCCTGGATCGGCACCCGCTCTTTCGCCTCAACCGCCTGGTGCAGACCCTCCGACCAGCGCCGCCCGTCGAGGATGCGCCCGGTGAACTCGTCAATGATCTTGACCTCGCCGTCAATCACCGCGTAGTCGACGTCGCGCTTGTAGAGCGCCTCGGCGCGCAGCGCCTGGATCAGGTGGTTGATCAGGTGGCCATTCTCGGCGCGGTAGAGGTGGTCGATGTTGAGGAAGCGCTCAGCCTTGGCGACGCCCTGCTCGGTGATCGCCACCGTCTTCTGCTTCTCATCGATCTCGTAGTCGAAGTCCGCCAGGAACTGCTTCTTGGAGCGCGGGTCCATGCCTTCAGGCGTCTTGCCGACGACCATCTGCGGCGCCAGGCGCGCGAACTTGACGTACAGGTCGGCGGCCTGTTCGGGAGCGCCGGAGATGATCAGCGGCGTACGGGCCTCGTCGATCAGGATGTTGTCGACCTCGTCCACGATCGCGAACGGGTGCCCGCGCTGGACCTTTTCGCTTAGGTCCTTGGCCATGTTGTCGCGCAGGTAGTCGAAGCCGAACTCGGAGTTCGTCCCGTAGACGACGTCGCAGGCGTAGGCGCGCTGCTTCTCCTCGTAGGCCTGCATGTTCTGCAGGACCCCGACCGAGACGCCAAGCGCCTCATAGATCGGGCTCATCCATTCCGCGTCGCGCTTGGCCAAGTAGTCGTTGACCGTCACGAGGTGCACGCCCTTGCGACGCGGCTCTGCGTCGGGATCTTCGCGGTCGGGCGGGTGTACCGCGAGCGCGTTGAGGACGACCGCGAGCGTCGCGGTCAACGTCTTGCCCTCGCCGGTCTTCATCTCGGCGATCTGCCCATCGTGCAGGGCCATCGCGCCGATCAACTGGACGTCGAAGTGGCGCATCCCGAGCACGCGCTTGCCCGTCTCGCGGACGATCGCGAAGCACTCTGGTAGCAGCGCGTCGAGTGACTCACCATCGACGGCACGCTGGCGCAACACGTCCATCCGCTCGCGCAGCTCGGCGTCGCTGTCGTGTTCGAGCTCGGCCTCGAAGGCGCCGATCAGCGCGACGCGCTTCTGGTAGGTCTTGAACTTCTTGGCCTCGCCGACATTCAGCGCGCGATCTAGCAGTGAGGGCATGGGCAGAGGATAGCTTCCGTCGCGTGCGGGGCGCTGGGGTAAGCGGCGCCGGCACCGCTGAGCGCCGTGCGGGCGCGGCGATGCCTCCGAGAGCGCGTGCGAGGCGATGTGTCCCTCTGGGACGGCCCGGACCCCCACCGCGACTACTGGCTCCAAGCAGGCCACGAGGTACGGGCGCGGCATCGCTCTTGCGCGACCCTCCGCGCCCGGGGCGGCCACGACGCTCGATCGTGGCCGCTTGACTTCGCGCTGCTAGAGCGACGGAAGGCTGGCTGCGCCTCTGGCCGCAGCCCGCGCTGCGCGTGCGGCGGCGGCGTGCGCCTCGCGGCGGTGGCGCAGTTTGTCGCGGTGGCGCTTGACCTGGCGCGCCAGCTCATCGACCATCAGGTTGAGCGAGTGCTGCATCTCGGGCGAGGCATCGTGGGCGCGGAGCGTGATGCCCTTGAGATACAGCGTGGCCTCTGCGACCTGGCAGTTTGCGACTCGCGGATTCGGCTCCTTGAAGATCTCTATCTCCAAGCGGGCGAGGTCTGAGACCTGGCGCGTGACCTTGCGCAGCCGGCGCTCGACGTGCGTGCGTAGCTCGTCGGTGACCGGGACGTTGCGACCCTTGATGTCGATTTGCATCACAGGCTCCTTCGGTCGGCCTTTTCTCTGGCTATGGCGTCGATGCTACGCCCGTTTGCGGCGGATGTAAATGGCCTCGACGAAATGTCAGTAGCCGATCCGCCAAAGCTTGCGAGCTTCCCGCAAGCGCTTGCAGGGAGGAGCCGGTTGGAGACCGCGATGGTGGGAGAATCGGCACCGATGAAGCCCGACCTGACGTGGACGCTCAGCCCCGGCGTGCTGATCGGTGTGGCGATTCTCTGTGGAGCGTACGTGCGTCGCTGGCGTGCCGTGCGGATGAGCGCATCAGCGCGCCGCCAAGCCGATGCGCCGCTGTGGCGCCTGGGCTGCTTCATCGCCTCCGCGGCGATCGTGGCGGTCGCGCTGATCTCACCGATCGACTCGCTCGCCGATCAGCTGTTCTTCGCGCACATGATCCAGCACACGCTGCTGCTCGACCTCGCGCCCGTGCTCGGCATCCTCGGCCTGACGAAGGTGATCCTGCGACCAGTCACTCGAGCGGTCAGCGAGCTCGAGCGCCGCGCCGGGCCCTTCGCGCATCCAGCCTGCGCGGTCGTGCTCTACGTCGCGGTGATCTGGGCCTGGCACGTCCCTGGCGCCTACGACTTCGCGGTGCGCCATCCGCTCGTGCACGTGCTCGAGCACCTCAGCTTCATGCTCGCCGGCTCGCTCTACTGGTGGCATCTGCTCTCGCCGATCCGCGCCCGCCTACGCCTCGACGGGATGGGCCCGGTCATCTACATGCTCTCCACGAAGCTGTTCGTGGGCGCGCTCGGCATGGGCCTGGCCTTCGCGCCCTCCGCGCTCTACCCCTACTACGTCCACCACGCGCGCGTGTGGGGCATCTCCGCGCACACCGACCAGTCGATCGCCGGTCTGATCATGGCCGTCGAGCAGTCGCTCGTGATGGGCGTCGCGCTGGCTTGGCTGTTCATGCGCGCGCTGAGCGAGTCCGAGCGCGAGCAGCAGCGCCGCGAGCGCTACGAAGCAACATAGACTCCCTGGCAGCAGACAACTGTCGACACGAGCTCTGTTATGATGACAGTTGTCGTAGTTCACTTCCGGGAGGAGGCTCGCTTCGGCGGGCTTTTTCTCGTTCTAGCGGCTTGAGCGCAGGCTCTTAAGGATGCCGCTGTGACCCGTGATCGCGCCGATCAAGATCGAGCCGGCGGCGAGCTCGGTGCCCGGGAAGACGATGGTCTCGCGCAACTGCACGCCGTCGCCGAGCTGCGCACCGTCGCCGAGCGCCACCGGTCCCATCAAGCGCACTTCGGCGCCGATACGCACGTCGCGGCCGATCCACACGGGCCCTTCGACCTGCGCATCGCTCGGCAGCGGCGAGCCGTCGGCGACGATCACACCGGGGCTCAGCTCCTCGCCCTCGATCTCCAGACGCAGCGCGCCGGCCAGCGCGTCAAAGGTCCCCTGGCGCAGCTCGGCGAGCGAGCCGACATCGTTCCAGTACTCGCCCACCTCGTGGATGTGGAAGGGCACGTCCTGTGCGAGCAGCGCCGGGAAGACGTCCTGGGCCCAGTCGACGAAGGGACACTCGGGGAAGTAGTCGAAGATGCGCGGGTCAAAGACGTAGATGCCGCAGTTGCCGAGATCCGACAGCGCGTCCTCGGGCGCGGGCTTCTCCTGAAAGCCCGTGATGCGTCCCTCGCTGTCGTGCAGCACCACGCCATACTCGCGCGTGTCCGCGACCTGCTTGACCGCGAGCGTTGCAATCCCACCGGATTCGCGGTGCCTGGCGGCGAGCGCCGTCAGGTCGATGTCGGTGAGCGCGTCGCCGGAGATCACGAGGAAGGGTTCATCGCCGAAGAACTCCGCGCACTGACGCACCCCGCCCGCGGTGCCCAGCAGCTCGGGCTCGTAGCGGTAGTCGATGCGATCGCCGAAGTACTCGCGGATCGAGTCGGGGAAGTAGTGCAGGTTCGCGATCACCCGCTCGAAGCCGTGCTTGTCGAGCAGGTCGACGATGTGCTCCATCACCGGTCGATCGAGCACCGGCACCATCGGCTTCGTGATCTCGTAGGTCAGCGGGCGCAGCCGGGTTCCAAGTCCGGCTGCGAGAACCATCGCTCTCATCAGGAGGGTCGCTGACCGGCGCGATGCGGCGTCCTCGGTCGCTCGCGTGCAAAGCACGCCACGCTCCCTGCGTCCTTGCCTCGCTTGGTCAGCGACCCTCCTGAAGGCGACATGACCGACTAGTACCTGTAGTGATCGGGCTTGTATGGCCCCTCGACGGGCACGCCGATGTAGGCGGCCTGCTCGTCGGAGAGCTTCGTGAGCTTGACCCCGAGCGCGTCGAGGTGCAGGCGCGCGACCTTCTCGTCGAGGTGCTTGGGGAGCACGTAGACGCGCTTCTCGTACTCGTCGTTCTTCGTGAATAGCTCGATCTGCGCGATCGTCTGGTTGGAGAACGAGTTGCTCATCACGAAGCTCGGGTGTCCGGTGGCGTTGCCGAGGTTCAACAGGCGCCCCTCGGAGAGCATGATGATCGCGTGGCCGTCGGGGAAGACCCACTTGTCGACCTGCGGCTTGATGTTGATGCGCTCGATGCCCGAGATCCGGCCGAGCCCGGCGATGTCGATCTCGTTGTCGAAGTGGCCGATGTTGCCGACGACCGCCTGGTGCTTCATGCGCCCCATGTCAGCGGCGGTGATGATGTCCTTGTTGCCCGTCGTCGTGATGAAGATGTCGGCGGTGTCGATCACGTCCGCGAGCGTCTTGACCTCATAGCCCTGCATCGCCGCCTGCAGCGCGCAGATCGGGTCGATCTCGGTGATGATCACGCGCGCTCCCTGGCCACGCAGCGATTCCGCGCAGCCCTTGCCGACATCGCCGAAGCCGCAGACCACGGCGACCTTGCCGCCGATCATTACGTCGGTTGCGCGATTGATGCCGTCGATTAGCGAGTGCCGGCAGCCGTAGAGGTTGTCGAACTTGGACTTGGTGACCGAGTCGTTGACGTTGATCGCCGGGAACAGCAGCTCGCCAGCCTCGACCATCTCATAGAGACGGTGCACGCCCGTCGTGGTCTCCTCGGTGACGCCTTTGATGCCAGCGCCGATCTGCGTCCAGCGCTGCGGGTCCTCGGCGAGCGAACGAGTAAGTGTGTTGAGGATCACCTCGTGCTCCTCGGATTCCGCGCTCGCGGGATCGGGGACCGCACCCGCGGCCTCGTACTCGGTGCCCTTGTGCACGAGCAGCGTCGCGTCGCCACCGTCGTCGAGGATCATGTTCGGCCCAACGGAGCCGTCATCGCCGGCATTCGGCCAGCGCAGCACCTGCTCGGTGCACCACCAGTACTCCTCGAGCGTCTCGCCCTTCCAGGCGTAGACCGGCACACCACGGGGGCTCTCAGGGGTGCCCTCCGGGCCGACCGCGACGGCCGCGGCGGCGTGGTCCTGGGTGGAGAAGATGTTGCAACTGCACCAGCGCACCTCGGCACCGAGCGCGGTCAGCGTCTCGATCAGCACGGCCGTCTGGATCGTCATGTGCAGCGAGCCGGTGATGCGCGCGCCCGCGAGCGGCTGGGCGTCGGCATACTCGCGGCGGATCGACATCAAGCCGGGCATCTCGTGCTCGGCGAGCGTGATCTCCTTGCGGCCGAACTCGGCAAGCGAGAGATCGGCGACCTTGAAATCGGTGTGCGTGAGTGTTGTCGTTGCTGACATAGGGAGTCCTCCTGTCATCTCAGGTGAGCGCCCTTGCTACAGAGAGGCCGAGCGTGGCGGAATGGGCCCGTCGCAGCGCTCCTCGGCCAAGCCCGACGCTATCACACGCCCCGCGGCCCTTCAGCGCTTGGCCAGCGCGGCCTTCAGCTCGTCAATCACCTTAACCGGGCCCGGATCGACACCGCGCAGCGCGGCGAGATAGATCGAGACGAGATCGCCGAGCAGGACCAGCGAGACCACGCGCTCGATCGCCGTCTGCCCGCGTGTCTCCAGACGAAAGCTCGCGAAAGCGTTGCCCGTGATCAGGCGCTCGGTGATGTCCATCCGCTCCTTGACGCGGGGGTGCGCGTCGGAGTCATCGAGGAACACAGCGGAGAAGCGCCCGACGTCACGCGCGCCCTCCCAGCCGACGATCTCGTTGTGGTCGAGCTCGGGCAGTTCGTGCCAGAAGGCGGGCTGCTTGGCGTTCTCGTTGATCTGCGTCTTCCAGCGGTAGGCAATCGGCGTCGTCAGGCCCGCACCCGCGATCACGGGCGTCGAGCCGAGCAGGCCGCGCGCGATGCTCTTGGCCAACGAGTCCTCGGGGGCGTCGGGACCCCACTCGGCGACAAGCTGCTCGATGTGCGAGGCGGCGACGTCGATCTCCGATGTCAGGCGCGGTCCGGCACCGCACAGCGCGGCTACCTCAAGCGCAGCGACGATCATGTAGGCGACGGCCGCACGGGGCTGAAAGCCGCCGGGGAGCGGGATCACCGGCACACCGTCTGCACGCGCCATCTCGGCGAGGCGCCCACCGGTCGTGACGACCGTTCGCTTGGCGCCGAGCGCACCCGCGGACTCGTAGCAGGCGAGGGTCTCCTCGGTCTCGCCGGAATAGCTCGCGCACAGCACCATCGTGTCCGGCGTCGTCCACGTCGGCAGGCCGTAGGCGCGCGTCACGAAGATCGGACGCGAGGCGTGATCGCCGAGCGCCGCACGCGCAAGCGCGCCACCGATCGCCGAGCCGCCCATGCCGGCGACAACCAGGCCCGCGGCCGTGTCCCAGTCCTGCATGATCGCCGACTCCACGCGCCAAAGCGCGTCGCGCAGGTGCTCGGGCAGCGCGAGCACGTCGCCCAGCTGGTCGGAGGGGTCGACGCGCGCGATTGCCGCGCGTGAGAGCTCCTCGGCGATCGGTGTAGCGGTGGTGGCGCTGTCGCTCATCTGCTCGCCTCCTGTGCTGCCGGGGAAATGATGGACATGTCTTGAGATCTCCTGCGCTGCTGGCTTTTGGCGGTGAGCATTTAGAAGTCGATCGCCCCGTCGGGCATATGGACACCAGGGAAGATACGCGCCCCACGCGTGATCACGTTGCCAGCCCCGACGCTCACGCCCTCACCGAGCACCGCACCGTCCGTGATCTTGGTCTCGGCTCCCACGTCACATCCCGCGGCGACAACGCAGTCGCGCAGCACACAGCCGGGTCCAATCCGCGTTCCTTGAAGGATAACCGCTCGCTCGACGACGCTGCCCGCGCCGATCGAGACGTCCTCGCCGAGCACGACGAGGCTGCCGACGTGGGCGTCCCTGGCGATCTTCACTCCGCGCTCGATGAGCGCCGGGGGAACCACCCGGCCCTGCACCTCTGCACCCTCCGCGACCGCCAGCCAGTCGCTGTCGAGGCGCTCGCGCACGGCGGTCTCGACCTTGCCCGCGATGATGTCGAAGGTGCCCTGCAGGTAGCGCTCAGGGGTTCCGATGTCGAGCCAGTAGCTCTCGCAGGGGAAGCCGAAGAGGCCGTCTCCGACCAGCCGTGGCCAGACCTCACGCTCGATTGAGACGTTGCGATCGGGCGCGACCAACTCGAGGATCTCGCGCTCGAGCACGTATGCGCCGGCGCTGATCAGGTTGCTGTCCACCTCGCCGGGTGCGGGCTTCTCAACGAAGTCCCGTACGGAGCCGTCGGGCTCGAGAATCACGACGCCATAGGCGGAGGGGTCCTCGACGGGCACGAGCGCGAGCGTCGCACGAGCGCCCGTGCGCTCGTGCTGGGCGAGCTGCGCGCTCAGGTCGATGTCGGTGAGCACATCGCCGTTGAGCATCAGGAAGCGCTCCGCGAGCATCGGCTCGGCGAGCTTCAGCGCGCCGGCGGTGCCGAGCGGTTCGGGCTCCTCGACGTAGCGCAGGCTGATCCCCAGGCTCGATCCGTCGCCGAGCACGTCGCGGACGCTGTCGGCGAGGAAGCCACAGGACAAAATCACGTCGTCGATCCCGTGACCCCGCAGCCACTCGAGCATGAACGTCATAAACGGCCTGTCCACCAACTGCACGACCGGCTTGGGGATGTTCGAGGTGAGTGGGCGCAGGCGTGTGCCCTGCCCGCCGACGAGGATCACCGCCTGGATGCGCTCACCGCCTCCCGATGCCCTCGTAGGTGAGTCCGGCGGCGCGCACGGCGAGAGGATCGAGCGCGTTGCGCCCGTCGATCACGAGGCTGCCGGCCATCGCCGCGGCGGCCTGTGCCCAGTCGAGCTCGAGCAGCTCCTGCCACTCAGTCACGAGCACGGCCGCGTCGGCTCCCTCCAGCGCCGCCAGCGGCGAGCCTGCGAAGCTCACGTTCCTGACGAGCGCGCGAGCCTGCTCCTCGGCGACCGGGTCATAGACGCTGACGCTCGCGCCGTCGGCCTGCAGGCGGGCGCAGAGCACCAGCGAGGAGGCCTCGCGCATGTCGTCGGTGTTCGGCTTGAAGGCGAGGCCGAGCAGCGCCACGCGCTTGCCGGCGAGGCCGCCGAGGTGGCGCTGCAGCTTGCCGATCACGCGACGCTTCTGCAGGTCGTTGACCTCGATCACAGCCGTCAGCAGTTGAAAGTGATAGCCAGAGTTGCCGGCCAGCTGCTTGAGCGCATCGACATCCTTGGGAAAGCAGCTGCCGCCGAAGCCGATCCCGGCCTGCAGGAACTTTTTGCCGATGCGGTCATCGAGACCCATCCCGCGCGCCACCTCCACCACGTCCGCGCCGGTCTCCTCGCAAACGTTGGCGATCTCGTTGATAAACGAGATCTTCGTCGCGAGGAAGGCATTGGAGGCGAGCTTCACCATCTCCGCGCTCGCGACGTCGGTACGCACCAGCGGCGCCCGAAGCGGCGCGTAGAGCGCGGCCACCGCGTCGCCCGCCCAGCCGCCGTCGTCACCGATGACGACACGGTCGGGGTGCATGAAGTCCGCCACCGCGGAGCCCTCCTTGAGGAACTCAGGGCAAGAGACGTAGCCGAGGCCGTCCTTGCCGCTCTCGCCGAAGACACGCTGCAGCGAGGCGCCGGTGCCGCAGGGCACCGTCGACTTCATCACCAGCGCGCGGTTCTCCGCCGCGGGGATCGCACCAACGACCGCGTGTACCGCAGAGAGATCGGCGTCGCCGGAATAGGTCGGCGGCGTGCCGACGGCGACGAATAGCAAGCGCGCGTGCTCGAGCGCATCGGCTATGTCTGTGGAGAAGTGCAGGCGCTCGGAGTTGCGCGCGAGCAGCTCCTCCAGGCCCGGCTCGTAGATCGGCACCTCGCCGCGGCGCAGCCGCTCGATCTTCGCCGCGTCGATGTCGACGCACCACACGTCGCTGCCGAGCTCGGCGAAACCCGCCGCAGTGACAAGCCCGACGTAGCCGGTGCCGATCACGCCGATGGGCTCAGGGAGGGTGCTCATGAGGCCGAGAAGGCTAGTGGGTGGCGCCCGGGAACGGTGTGTCTAGCTGCCGACCGACAGGAAGGCTTCGTAGCGGCGGATGTCCCGCTCGGCGCGGGCCCGCTCCTCGCTGTCGGGCTCGGCTCGCTCAGCCGCGCTACGTGCCTCGGCGAGCTTGGACTCGAAGCTGGCGCGGTCGAGCGCATCGGGGGCGATCGCTTCCTCGACCAGCACGAGCGCGCGGTTCTCGGCGAACTGCAGGTAGCCCTCGGCCTGCGCGAAGCTGACCACGTCGGTCTCCGAGCGGTAGAGGCGCAACTCGGCCGGTTCGAGCATCGCCAGCAGCGGCTCGTGGTTGGCGAGGATGCCGATCGAGCCGACGGCGGTGCGCGTGGAGAGCATCTCGATCTCCTCGGAGAAGACCTCGCCCTCGGGCGTCAGCACTTCGACTGGGAATGTCGTGCGCGCCATTAGGCGTCACCGGAGGCCGTTCGAGGACCAAGCAGATCAAGGATGAAAGGACCCACCCGCCCCGCGAAGTGTGCTTCGCACACGAGCGACCGAGGACGCAGACCGAAGCGGGAGACACTCGCTCCGCTCGCATCCCCGATTCGGCCAGCGCAGGTCATCGAGCGGCCTCGACGACTTCCTCGATCGTGCCCTTCAGGAAGAAGGCGCTCTCGGGGACCTCATCGTGCTTGCCGTCCAGGATCTCCTCGAAGCCGCGGATCGTGTCCTCGATTTTCACGTAGGCGCCAGGTGTCCCCGTGAACTGTTCGGCGACGAAGAACGGCTGGGAGAGGAAGCGCTCGATCTTGCGCGCGCGCTGCACCGTGAGCTTGTCCTCATCGGAGAGCTCGTCGATGCCGAGAATCGCGATGATGTCCTGCAGCTCCTTGTAGCGCTGCAGCACCTCCTTGACGCGGTTGGCGACGCGGAAGTGGTCCTCGCCGAGGATGTCGGCCTTGAGGATCGTGGAGGTCGAGTCGAGCGGGTCGACTGCCGGGTAGATGCCTTTTTCGGAGATCGCCCGTGAAAGCGCGGTCGTCGCGTTGAGGTGCGCGAACACCGAGGCGGGAGCCGGGTCTGTGTAGTCATCAGCGGGCACGTAGATCGCCTGCACGGAGGTCACCGAGCCGGTGCGGGTGGAGGTGATGCGCTCCTGCAGCTGGCCCATCTCGGTCTCGAGCGTCGGCTGGTAGCCGACCTGGGAGGGCATCCGCCCGAGCAGCGCCGAGACCTCGGAGCCGGCCTGCACGAAGCGGAAAATGTTGTCGATGAACAGCAGCACGTCCTGGCCCTCGTCGCGGAAGTGTTCGGCCATCGTCAGACCAGAGAGCGCGACGCGCATGCGCGCTCCGGGCGGCTCGTTCATCTGCCCGAAGACGAGCATCGTCTTGTCGAGCACGCCCGACTCCTTCATCTCAAGCCACAGGTCGTTGCCCTCACGCGAGCGCTCGCCGACGCCGCAGAAAGCGGACAGCCCGCCGTGCTCCTTGGCGAGGTTGTGGATGAGCTCCTGGATCAGCACCGTCTTGCCGACGCCGGCGCCGCCGAACAGACCGACCTTGCCGCCCTTCGCGTAGGGCGCGAGCAGATCGACAACCTTGATGCCGGTCTCGAACATCTCGGTCGTCGGCGTCAGGTCCTCGACGCTCGGGGAAGGCTGGTGGATGCCGCGTCTTTCAACGTCCGCGGGCAGATCTGCGCCGAGGTCGATCGGCTCGCCGAGCAGGTTGAAGATGCGCCCGAGCGTCGCCTCGCCGACGGGCACGCTGATCGGACCGCCGGTGTCGATCACCTCCATGCCGCGCGAGAGGCCGTCGGTGATGTCCATCGCGACCGCGCGCACCCGGTCATCGCCGAGGTGCTGCAGGACCTCGCACACGAGCACGCTCCCGCCGGCGCCGGGGCTGACGCCCTCGGCCTCCTCGTCCGCCGCCGCGGCGGGTCGCGCGATCGTGACAGCGTGGTTGATCTCGGGCAGGCGGTCGCTGAAGACGGCCTCGATCACGACGCCCTGGATCTCCTCGATACGCCCGACGTTGCGCGTGGCGGTGAGGCCGTTGACGTTCGGCTCGGTGGCGATGCTGGCGTCCATTTTCTCGTGTTCTCCTCTTCTATCTATCTATTCAAGATTGGTTCGTTCGTGCGGTCGAAGACGCGGCCTAGGACAGACCCTCGGCGCCTGCGACCACCTCCATGATCTCCTGCGTGATCTCGGCCTGGCGGGCGCGGTTCATCTGCAGCGTGAGGTCGGTGATGATCTCTCCCGCGTTATCAGATGCGCTGCGCATCGCGGTCATCTGCGCACCGAAGAAGCCAGCGGTGGACTCCACGAGCGCACGGTAGATCGATATCTCCACGTAGTCGGGAACCAGACGCCTGAGGATCTCCTCGGGGTCGGGCTCGTAGTCCACTAGCGCACGTGGGCCGCTCGCCTCGGGCTTTTCGGCACCGTCTCCGCCGTCCTCGTCCTCGCCGGCGATCGTCGCGTGGGAGATCGGCAGCAGCCGCTCCTGCGTGACCTTCTGCGTGAGCGGCGAGACGTAGGAGTTGTAGACCATCTCCACGCGGTCGATCTCACCGTCGACGTATGCCTGGATCAGATCGTCGGCGATCGCGCGCGCATCCGCGTAGGCGGGACGGTCGGCGAAGCCCGTGTAGCTGCCCTGCAGCTCGTGGCCACGGAAGCTGACCGAGGAGACCCCGCGCCGCCCGGCCGCATACCAGATGCTCTGGAGGCCCTGATCGCCGAGCTCGCCGGAGACGCGCATCGCGGCGCGCACAATCTGCGAGTTGAAGCCACCGGCGAGGCCACGATCGCCCGTCACGATCAAAAGCCCCACGCGCTCTTCGCTGTCGTGCTCTTTGAGCAGCGGCAAGCGCGAGGCCTCGGCGCCCGCAGCCTTGGCCGCCTGGCGGGTCATCCGTCGCAGCGCATCCGCATATGGACGCAGTGCCTCGATCCGCTGCTCGGCACGGCGCAGGCGCGCCGCGGCGACCATCTCCATCGCACGGGTGATCTTCTGAATGTTCTTGACCGAGGAGATCTTGGTCTTGACGTCGCGCTGGGAGGCCATGGCTGTATCCGGTCGGTAGCCCTACTAGGCCGCCTGCGGCTCCTTGTCCTTGTCACGAGTACCGGTGGCGTCACGCTCGACGGGCGGCGCGTCGTCCTCCAACGGCTGACCCTCCTCGTCGAGGTCGTAGCCGAAGTCCTGCGCGAAGGCCGCGACCGCGTCGTTGAGCTCGGCCTGCGTCTCCTTCGACCAGTCGCCGCCGGCGATCTTCTGGCGAATCTCCTGGCCCTGGGAGTGCATCCGTTCGATCAGCGCGAGCAGGAACTCGCCCACGCGCTCGACGTTCAGGCGGTCCAGGAAGCCGTTCGTCGCGGCGAAGATCTGGATCGTCTGATCCTCGACCGCCAGCGGCGCACGCTCGCCCTGGTTGAGCGTCATCACGAGCCGCTCGCCGCGTGCCAGCGTGCGCTGCGTGTCGGCGTCGAGGTCGGAGCCGAACTGCGCGAAGGCCTCGAGGTCGCGGTACTGGGAGAGCTCGAGCTTGATCCTTCCGGCGACTTTCTTCATCGGGCCCATCTGCGCGTTACCACCGACGCGCGAGACCGACACGCCGACATTGATCGCGGGACGCACGCCGGAGTTGAACAGCGCCGACTCGAGGAAGATCTGCCCGTCGGTGATCGAGATCACGTTCGTCGGGATGTAGGCCGAGACGTCACCCGCCTGGGTCTCGATGATCGGCAGCGCCGTCAGCGAGCCGCCGCCGAGCTCGTCATTGAGCTTGACTGAGCGCTCGAGCAAGCGCGAGTGCAGGTAGAAGACGTCGCCGGGGTACGCCTCGCGCCCCGGGGGACGGCGCAGCAGCAGTGACATCTGGCGGTAGGCGTAAGCGTGCTTGGTGAGGTCGTCGTAGACGCACAGCGCATGTTTGCCGTTGTAGAGGAAGTGCTCGCCCATCGCACACCCCGCGTAAGGGGCCATGAACTTGATTGGCGCGGCCTCATCAGCGGGCGCGGCGACGATGATCGTGTTGTCCAGGGCACCGTTTTCATCGAGCGTCTGCGCGATCGCGACGACGGTGGCCATGCGCTGGCCGATCGCCACGTAGACGGAGATCACACCGGTGTCCTTGTTGTTGATGATCGCGTCGATCGCGATCGCCGTCTTGCCCGTCTGGCGGTCGCCAATGATCAGCTCGCGCTGGCCGCGGCCGACGGGGATCATCGCGTCGATCGCCTTCAGGCCGGTCTGCATCGGTTCGGTCACCGGCTGGCGCTGCACGACGCCCGGCGCCTTGAACTCGGCGGGACGCGTCTCGGTCGTGTTGATGTCGCCCTTGCCGTCGAGCGGGCGCCCGAGCGGGTCGACGATGCGCCCGAGCAGCTGCTCACCGACGGGGATCTCCAGCAGCGCGCCGGTGCGCTTGACGGTGTCGCCCTCAGAGACGCTCTCCCAGTCGCCGAAGAGCACCGCGCCGACGTTGTCGGACTCGAGGTTCAGCGCAAGGCCGGTGACGCCGTGGGGCAGCTCGAGCATCTCGAAGGACATGCAGTTCTCGAGGCCGTGGATGCGCGCGATACCGTCCGCGACCGACAGCACGGTGCCGACCTCGGTCAGCTCGGCGCGACCGTCGCCGAGGCCCTCGATGCGGCTCTTGAGGATGCTGGTGATCTCGTCGGGATTGATCTGCATGTCTAGGAAGCTCCTTGGGCAACGTGCCTGCGCAGCTGCTCCAGTCGATTGCGAATAGAGGCGTCGAGGATCGAGTTGCCGACCCTGACGACGATGCCGCCGAGGATGTCCGGGTCCACGCGCGCGGCCAACGTGACCTTGCGCCCGGCGCGCTCGCCGATCGTCTTGCCGAGCCCCTCCGTCATCGCCGGGTCGAGCTCGATGGCGCTGGTGATCTCGACCGCGAGCGTGCGGTTCTCCTCGTCCCATAGGCGCTCGTACTCGTGGCGGATGCGGAAGATCGACGGGCATGCGGTGGTTTTCGATCAGCAGCGCAAGGAAGTTCAACAGCGCCGGATCAGCACCGTCGAGCAGCCGCCCGAGCGACTCCTGCTTCTCTTTGGTCGAGAAGTAGGGGGAGAAGAAGAAGACGGCCAGATCACGGTTCTGATCGAGCGCGTCAGCGAACTGCGCGAGCTGCTCGCGCAGCTCATCGAGCTTGCCTTGCTCACGGGCGACCTCGAACAGCGAGCGGGCGTATACCTGGGCGAGCTCCTCCATCAGTTCTGCGGCGCACCCGAGGAGAGCCCTGAGAAGTCGAGCTCGCCGAGCGCCTCCTCGACCAGACGTCGTTGGTCGGCGTCGGTCAGCGTCTTGCGCGTCACCTTCTCGGTGGCCATGATCGTCAGCTCGGCGACCTCCTTGCGGATGTCGTCGAGCGCGCGCTTGGTGGCCGCCTCGATGTCACGCTCGGCGCGTTTGGCTGCCTCCGCGACGAGCTCCTGGCCGCGATCTTTGGCCTCGCGGTCGTGTGACTCGGCCGCCTGGCGGGCGCGCTGGACGATCTCATCCGCCTGCGCCCTGGCCTCCTTCAAGCGCTCGCGGTATTCGGAGAGGATCTGCTCCGCTTCAGCGCGCGTGCGCTCGGCGGTGTCGATCGAATCCTCGATCGCCGCCTGACGACGTCCGAGCGCATCGGAGATGCGTGGGAAGGCGAGCTTGGAGAGTAGGTACATGGTCGCGCCGAAGACGATCAGCGTCCAGATCATCAGCCCGATGCCCGGTTCGATCAAAAAGCCACCGCTGGAGGCGATCACCTGGACGCCGGACGCGGAGAGGGTTGCGAGCGAGGCGAGCATCGACTCAGACGATGAACGCGGCGAGCAGCCCGGCCACGAGCCCGTAGAAGAAGCACGCCTCGGTCAGCGCGAAGCCGAGCCATTGCAGCTGTGTGATCTCGTCGCGCATCTCGGGCTGGCGTGTGATCGCCTCGATCGCCTTGCCGAAGATGATGCCGATGCCGACACCGGCGCCGACAGCGCCGAGGCCTCCGCCGACGCCGAGGCCGATCGACTTGCCGGCCTTCGCCGTTTCTTCGGTCACGGCGGCCAGCAGGGTGATGAAAGCTATGTGCACGACGATTGCTCCTTTAGTGGTCTTCGGCGACCGCGCCGCCGAGGTAGATAGCTGTGAGGGTGGCAAAGATGAACGCCTGCAGGGCGGCCACCAGGCCGACCTCGAACGCGAACAGCAGGATGCCGAACGGGATCGTGAACCAGGCCAGCGCCGAGACGCCGAGGATCACGGCGAGCGCGCCCGCCATGAACAGGATGATCAGATGTCCCGCGAGGATGTTCGCGAACAGACGAATCGTCAGCGAGAGGATCCGCATGAAGTTGGAGAGCACCTCGAGGAAGAAGATCGCGACGGCCATGCCGCCTGTGACGCCACCCGGGACGAGCCCTTTCAGGTAGCCGATCGGGCCCTTTGCGCGGAGCCTTCGAAGGTGTAGGAGATGAATACCAACAGCGCGAGCACGAGCGGAATCGAGAGGTTCGCGGTCGCCGCGTAGAGCGAGAAAGAAGGGATGTGCAGGCCGAGCACGTCGATCTTGTGCTCGGTGTTCGTCGGCAGCGGGATGTAGCCGACGAGGTTCGAGAACATGATGAACAGGAACAGCGTGCGCGATGAAGGGGAACCAGCGCTTGGCCATCTTCTCGTCGAGGTTGCCGCCGGTGATGTTCTCGCGCATCAGCTGATAAAGGCGCCTCGACCGCTGTCTGCACCTTGTTGGGCCGCGCCTGCATGCGCTTGGCGATGTAGATCATGCTCACGCACGTCGCGATCGCCGCGAGGAACAGATAGAGCACGGCCTTGTTGATCGAGAACACGCCGAGGTGCACCCAGTTGTCGAGCTTGAACTCGTTCTGCGGCTGGTAGGCGTTGTTGCGCCCACCGCTGCCGAAGATCACGAACAGCACGACGATGCCGCCGATCCACACGCCGGCGAGGATCAGCAGCGTGCGTTTGAGCTTGGAGGCTCGGCTGCGGCGCGGGCTGATCCGCGGGCGGTGTCCCGCCTGAAACGGCGGCGCTCATGAGGTGCTCGGCCTTCCCGAGGCGCGAGGTGCACCCTGGATCGGGCCATCGCGCGTGACGAACGACATCGCGAGGTAGACCGTGAAGGCGGCGAGCAGCAGCGCAGCGGCCATGATCCCGTCGCTCTTGCCTCCTGCGTAGCGCGCGAGGATGATCGCCAGCGCGACGAGCCACACGCGACCGAGCAGCGCCGCGACCATCAGCCCGGCACGCACCTTGGCCTCGCCGGCGCGACGCGCCTGTGCGTGCAGGAAGGCGGTGCCCGCCCGCGTCAGAAGCCAGGCGCCGGCGCCGATCAGATAGCCGAGCGTCGGCATTCCGCCAACGAGCACAAAGGGAGCTGTCGCGAGCACCAGGCACACGTCGAGGTAGCGGAGGTAGACCACGTCAGCTTCGAGATCCGGGGGGCAGGATGCTGCTCGTGTTCCAGCGCCGGCGACGACGCATCAGCGGCGCGCCCAGACGGCAGCGTCGCGTCGCGCCACGGCAGGAGGAGCCCTGGCCGGTTTGACGGCGCTTCAGGGGCAAGATCTCCATGCGCCAGCCGCGTCGGCTGCGGCGCGCGGGTGCCCATTCTGGTGCCCGCGGCGGCACCGCAGGCCGGTGCATCTCGAAGGGCTCGGATGAGCCACCCGAGCCGACGCCGGGCAGGCAGCTGAGATCCTCGTTGGCATCGAAATCTGGCATTTGGTAGGGCCACCCTACAGACGAGAAAGTCCCCGCGCTCAGTCGCATCGGGGGCCGTCGAAGTGTCCCTCAACTGTCTGCGGCGGCGCGCCTAGTCTACCTGGTCTCGGACTTCGTAACAAGTTTGTGACATGCGCTACGCGGGTTTTGCGGAATTTGCGATAGCTCGCGAGCTTCGAGCCATGCCGATTCGCAGCCGTGAGAGACGACCTGTTCCCAGCGACACGAGCGCGAATGCCATCGCCATCACGAGCAGGCCGCCGAGGATGTCGAGCACGAAGTGGTTGCCCGTCGCGAGCACCGCCGCGGCAGTCAGGCAGGGATAGACAACGGCGAGAATCCGCACCCACGGACGCGTGGTGAGCTGCCACGCCGCGACCGTGCACCACAGCGCCCAGGCGATGTGCAGCGAGGGCATCGCCGCGAGCTGGTTGGCCTGCGATGCGAGCGCGCCGCTGTGCCACGAACCGATCGCGTGTGTGGAGGCAACGATGTCGGTGAAGCCGGGGAGCATGCGTGGCGGCGCGACCGGATAGCGCCAGAAGACGACGAACGCGAGCAGGTTCACGAGCACGAGCGCATTGCGCAGCGGTCGGTAAATGTCCGCCCGCCGCCACCACAGCCATCCGAGCAGCGAGAGCGTAACCACAAAGTGAGCGTTGTCGTAATAGTCGGAGATCGCCAGCCCGAGCGAGTGGTGGCCGGCCAGCCAGCGGTCGAGCGCGTGCTCGGGGTCGAGGTGCAGCGTGCGCTCGAGGCCGAGTACGTCTTCGGCGTGCCCCAGCGCAGCGTGCAGGCGCAGCGGCGCGAGGTTGGTGATCGCGTCGTAGACCCAGCCCAGCCATACGATTGCGAGCGCCTCAACCCACCAGCGCGAGCGCCTCTGCGTGGGCGTCGCCAATGCCTCCAATGCGGGCAGCACCGTTGCTCCGGTCGAGCTGCCCCCCTCGATCGAAACCGCGGTACTCAAGTGCCTGATCTTAGCCGCAGATCAGGCCGAAACGGCGCTGAGACCGCGAGCCGCGAGCGTCTCGAGCACCCGCGGCAGCGCCGCGACTGTGCGCTCCCAGGAGCGCGGCGCGGAGTAGTCGTCGGCATCGTGAAGCAGCAACACAGCTCCGGATTCGGCACCGGCGGTCACGCGCGTTGCGATCGACTCGGCGCTCGCGCGTGCCTCCCAGTCGCGGCCCCAGTGGCTCCACATCAGCGTGCGCCAACCCCGCGCGCGAGCGAGGCGCAGGGCGGCGGTGTTCAACACGCCGTAGGGCGGGCGATAGAGCTTCAGCTCCGCTCCCGTCTCAGCGACGATGCGCTCCTCGGCGCGGAGGATGTCCTCGCGCGTCTGCCGCGGCGTCAGCCGCAGCAGGTTGCGGTGACGATCGCAGTGCAGCGCGATCTCGTGCCCGGCCGCGGCGATTTCGCGTGCAAGGCCGGGGTTGCGCAGGACCTGCTCGCCGACCAGAAAGAACGTCGCGCGGATGCCCTCGCGCGCAAGTATCTCGAGCACCGCGGGCGTGCCCTCGGGATGCGGCCCGTCGTCGAAGGTGAGCGCGTAGCCCGCCCCGCTGGCCGTGCGATCCTCAACAGCGAGCGCGCGGCGCAGCGCCGGCCAGATCGGCGCGGGTGAGCGCGGGAAGTGCACGGGCCGCGAGCCGGCCAGCACGGGCAGCACGTGCGCAGCGGCACTCGCGCTCAGCAGCGCCCCCGTGATACGGGCCCCGGGAGTGCGATGATCGTGGGCGTACATGGTCAATCTGGTGCTGGGAATCGGAGCGGCGGTCGGAGCCTCGACGCTCTACAGCCTAGGGATCGCCCTACAGGCGATGGATGCCAAGCAGGCACCCCACGAGGAGCACCTGCGCCTCGCGCTCGCCTGGGGCCTGGTGCGCCGCGCGCGCTGGCTGCTGGGCACGGGCCTCTCGATCCTTGGCTGGCCGCTACAGGTCCTGGCGCTGCTGCTCGCGCCGCTGGTCGTCGTGCAGCCGGCGCTGGCCGCTGGATTGCTCGTGCTGATGTTGCTCGCGGAGCGGATGCTGGGCGAGCACGCGGGGCGCTATGAGTACATGGCGATCGGCGCGATCGTGATCGGCGTGATCGGCGCCGGCCTGTTCGCGCCGCCACGCAGCACGACCCACACATCCGAGGAGCTGACGATCACCGTGGTGCTCGCCGCACTCGCGCTGGCGAGCCTCGTGCCCTACGCGTTGCGCGTGCTCGGCCACTCGCGCGCCGAGGTGACGATGATCGGTGCGGGGCTCGCCTTCGGCTGGAGCGGCGTGGCGACCAAGCTCGCCTCCGATGACCTTGCCGGACATCATCTGCTCGCGGCCGGCCTGTGGGCTTTGGGGACGGGGGCGGCGTCCGGCGTCGGCGTGCTCAGCGAGATGAGCGCGCTGCAGTCTCGCCCAGCGATCCAGGTCGCGCCCGTCGTGTTCGTGACTCAGACGGTCGTGCCGGTGGTGCTGGCTCCGCTGCTGCTCGGTGAGCGCTTCAGCGCCACGCCGCTCGGCGGCGCGCCCTTGATCGCCTCGCTGCTGGCGCTCGTCACGGGTGCGGCACTGCTTGCGCGCTCGCCCCTGCTCCTGGCGCTGATGGAAGGCGAGCGTGTGAGCCAGGTCAGCGGGGTAGCCCCAAGCTTGTCCGAGCCGAGCCATGCGACGATGCGTTCGAGCCCGGAGATCGAGGAGGGCGAGCCGTCGAGTTCGACGACGAGCACGTCGCCCGCGCGCATCGGCCGCTGAGGCAGCGGCGCGGTGGCGCTCAGACGTAGCCGCCCCCGGACCGGGGTGGCGCCGGCCGTACGGGCCAGCACGAGTTGGCCGACCGACAATCCGCCCGAGGGCTGCAGGTAGTAGAAGCGGTGGTGGAGCCCGAGCGCACGCGCCTGTTTGCGCAGTACGCCGCGAGTGCGCTCCCAGCGAAGCAGCGAGGAACCGGGGACTTCCGGCACGAGCTCGTCGCCGAGGGCACGCAGAGCGTGGATGCGTTCTCTGGAGGGCACGCCGGCATCGTCGGCAAAGGTGACATGGATGCCGCGCGCTGCCAGCTGCGCGGCCACCGCCGGGATCAGGCTCGCGGGCGCGTGCACGATCAAAGCCACGTCGCGGCGACTCGTCTGCACATGGACGAGCGGGTGCACGTGCAGCAGCTTGGCCGCGACCGCCGTGACCTCGTCGGTGGACATCATCCAAGAGCCGACGCCCACGAGCAGCGCCAGCCACGTGGCGATCGCGGCGAGGCGGAGCTGCCACATCGGGATCGGACGCACGCGGCGTGGCGCCGCAAGCACCGCGTCGACGGCTGTCGGACCCTCGGAGCCCGTCACCGCGCTCGCCGGCTCATCACGGCTCGCCCCCTCGGCGAGAAAGCTGGCCTGCACGTGCTCACGCAGCTCATCGGTGTCATTGGCCAGACGCAAGAGATCGAGCGCTGCCATCGCGCGCGTGTTCAGCCGCGCGTGTCCCACGGGCAGCCCGTAGGAGACGACCGGCGTGCCCGTGGCCTTCGCCTCCAGGCAGGTGACCCCGCCGGTGGAGTGCACGAGCACGTCGGCCGCGGCGAGCAGGTCGGGCATCTTGTCGGTGAAGCCATAGATGTGAACGCGCGGTTCGCCGGCGAAGGCCTGGTGCAGCTTTGCCGCGAGTTGCTCGTTGCGTCCCGCCAAACAGACGATGCTCGAGACCTCCGGTACGCGTGTGAACTCGCCCACCGCGCCGGCGATGTCCCCCACGCCCCAGCCGCCACCGGAGACGACGACCATTCGGCCCTGCTCGGGCAGCCCCAGCGCGCGACGGGACTCGATCGGGCAACGCGGCTCGAGGAACTCGGCTGAGATCAGCGGCCGCACCAGCTGCACGCTTCCGGCTCCCGCGATGCGCTCGACCGAGCGCATCGACTCGCCGTACATCACCAGGTGCGTGTCGATACCGGGCTGCGCCCAGAAGAACAGGCCGGTCAGATCGGTGATCGTCGCCACGGTCGGGCAGTTGACGACACGCCTGCGACGCAGATGCGCGAGCACTACGGTCACGGCCGGGTAGGTGGAGACGATCACGTCAGGGTCGTGCTCGTTGATCGCACGCGCCAACGAGCGCGAGCCGAGCGTGCAGAGCAGCCGGCGCACGAGCATCCGAATCGGCAAGACGTGCTCGAGCAGCCAGTACACGACCGTGTAGGTCCACGGGAAGAAGCGCAGCTGGACGCGGTAGCCGTCCTCGACGACGGGCCGCAGCAGCGGTCCCATCGCGGCGAGCCCATCGATCACCGTGACTTCGGCCTGCTCCGGCGAGGCGTTGATCTGTTGCGAGAGGGCGCGCGCGGCCGCTGCGTGGCCCTCGCCGACATCGGCGGAGAGGATCAGGACACGGCTTGGCCCCGAAAGCCGGGGCGAATCACGTTTGCGGTTGCGGCGTCGCATAAAGGATGGCCGCGCCCGTACGGGGCGCTCCAGCACAGGCATACGCCCACGCGCGGGGGCCCCCGGTGGACGCAGCTCTGTTATGAGGTTAGCGTTCATGCGTGAGCCTCGCAGCTCGGGCAGACGTAACAATGGGCCTCTTGCAGGTCACGACCCCTATACCCCGCGCACGGGCTGAGGGCACACCGCTGGCCAGTGTGACCAGCGCGGGCGCCAGCCACTTTTCGCCCGCTCTCGCCCGCCTGCTCGGAGCGGTAGGGCTACTCGGCGTGCTGACGACAGTATTCCTGATCAGCGCTGGGACAGCGTCTGCGCCATCACAGCTTGTGCCCAGCCGCAGCGGCGGCTGGCCGTCTTGGCTTTCGGGCCCTTTCGCGGGCCTCGGCCTCAGCCTGGGCAGCGGTGGCTTTCAAACGCTGATGCTGATCATGTGCGCGAGCTATCTGCTCGTGCTGCTCGGCGCGCGCGCACTACCGATCACGCCGTTGGTCCTCGCGATCGCACTCGCGCACGTGATCCTCGTGCTCGGACCGCCGCTGCTCTCCCAGGACGTCTTTGGCTACCTCGCCTTCGCGCGGATGGGTGCCCTGCATGGGCTCGACCCCTACACGCATGTCGCCGCTGAAGCCGCGCGCGATCCGATCTATGCGTTTATCGGCTGGCCGTTCAAGCACTCACCCTACGGTCCACTATTCACGCTCGCGAGCTATCTCACCGCGCCGCTCGGGCCAGCTGGTGGGCTATGGGTCTTGAAGGGGCTCGCGGCGGCTGCGAGCCTCGGCGCTGTCGCGCTGATTGCGAAGGCTGCAAAGCAACTCGGGCACTCGGGGGCAGCCGCCGCTGCCTTCGTCGGCCTGAACCCGGTGCTGCTCGTGCTCGCGGTTGGGGGCGCGCATAACGACACCCTCGTGCTGCTCGCGCTCGCCGCTGCGCTCGCTCTCACCGCCGCAGCCCAGCCGCGTGCGCGCGGCGCCGCGGCGGCGCTCGTTGCCGGCGTCGGCGTGAAGTTGACGGCGGGGATCGTGCTGCCTTTCCTGGTGCTCTCCTCGCCGCGCCTACGTGAGCGCGGCACGGTGCTGCTCGCGGCGCTACTCAGCCTGCTCGCGCTGGCGTTGCTCGGCGTGCTCGGCTTTGGCGTGCACGCGCTCGGCTTCCTCGGCGCGGTCGGCGAGCAGCAGCAGCTCGTGGCCACGCACAGCATCCCCGCCGAGACCGCGCGGCTGTTCGGGCTGAGCGGCACACCCGGCTGGTGGCGTCATCTGTTCGTGGTGGGCTTCCTTGTGGTCCTTGCGGGTACCCTGTGGCGCACCGCGCGCGGGAGCGACTGGCGCCTCAGCGCCGGCTGGGCGACACTCGCGCTGCTGGTCTCGACCGCGTGGCTGTTGCCCTGGTATGCAATCTGGCTGCTACCGCTAGCGGCCGTCAGCAACGATCGGCGCCTGCGCACCGCCACGCTCCTGCTCTGTGCCTACGCCGTCCTGATCCACCTGCCGCTTGCCGACGGCCTCCTGAGCCCGGGGCGCCATCGGATCATCTCGCACCTGCACCTCGCCGTGCCCGGTCTGCGCCACCGCCTGGAACTCACCGGTTTCGAGATCCTTCGCCACGTGCACGTCGATCTCCGCTGGTGATGCTTCGGGGCGCAGACGACGCAGGCGTATCGCATCCAGGCGCCGGAACTTGAGGATCTCGAGCACGTAGACGAGGTACACGCTGGCCGCGATCACGAGCAGCCCAAGGCCGAGCATCACGAGCGTCCAGCCGCCGCGCAGGTGCCCTTTGTGATCGCTGTAGGGAACAAAGCGCAGCGCCAGGGCGAGCCCCGCCAGCATCAGCGTCCAGCCATAGAAGTAGGCGATCGTACGCCTGCTTGAGAAGCCGATCCGCGCCATGCGGTGGTGGAAATGCTCGCTATCGGGTCGGTAGATCGGCTGCTTGTACTTCAAGCGCTTGAGCACCACGAAGGTCGTGTCAAGGAAGGGCACGGCGAGCAGGATCAGCGGCAGCACGAAGGACACGACCGCCGCCGTCTTGACCGCCGCCTCGACGGTGATCACACCCATCAGCAGACCGAGCAGGTTCGCGCCACAGTCGCCCATAAAGCTCGACGCGGGGGGGAAGTTGAAGATCAGAAAGCCGAGCGCCGCACCGGCGGTCAGCGCCGCCAGCACACCGGGCTGCTGGCGGCCGAGGTCGAAGGCGATAACGGCCATCGCCGCGGCGATGATCACGCACACACCGGCCGCGAGACCGTCGACGCCGTCAGAGAAGTTGACGACGTTCATCATCGCCACGAGTCCGACCACGGTGAGCACCGGCCCCGCGTTCGTGATCCCAGCGTTGGGGAATGCGAGTTCGCCGATGAAAGGCAGCGTTATGTGCTTGACGGCCACACCTGCGTTGACGACGATCACCGCCGCGATGATCTGACCGATCAGCTTCAGCGCAGGGTGCAGGTCAAAGCGATCGTCGAGCGCGCCGACGATCGTGATCACAGCCGCCGCGATCAGCACCCCATGCCACAGCTCGTGGTCTTTGCCGTATCCCGCTGGCAGCACGGCCAGCGCCGCAACGAGCGTGCCGGCGAAGATCGCAAGCCCGCCAAGCAGCGGCGTCGGGCGGTCGGCGAGCCCACGCGCGCGTGGTTCGTCGATCGCGCCGACGCGCCGTGCCAAACGCATGCTCAGCGGGGTCAGCAGCGCGGTAACCCCCGCGGCGAGGAGGAAGGCGTACAGCGCTTCAAGCTCGGTTGGATGCGCCATCTACTCGCGACAGCATCGCATGCGCAGGGGTCGCAGGAGCGCTACACGGGCGCGGGCGCCCCCAGGGTCGCATAAAGCGGGTAGCGCCCGACGATCGCCGCGAGGCGTTCGCCGCGCTCACCGGCACGGCTCTCATCATCGGGCTTGAACGCGAGCGCGGGCACCTTGCCGACCTCCGTGAAGTCCACACGCCGCCACGCGCTCACAGCGCCACCTCGAGCGCCTCTTCAACGGCCGTGGACGCGAGTGCGCCCTCGCGCAGGATGAACCAGCGGCGGTGCTCATCCCAGTCGCGCAGATCGAGCACGGTGGACGGGGTGCCGGGCAGCTCGCCGCCGTCGAGCACGAGCTCGGCGCCCGCGAGCAGATCGTGTGGGACTTGCGCCAGCGTGCGCGCATCGGGCTGGCCCGACAGGTTCGCGCTGGACTGCATCACCGGCACCGATACCTCCGCGAGCGCCGCCAGCGACGCGGGCAGTCCCGGCACGCGCAGACCGATCGTGTCGGGATCGGTTCGACATGCCGGCGCAAAGCCGCGGGAGCGGTTGGGGAGCAGCAGCGTCAGTGGACCTGGCAACAGCGCACACAACGCCGCGCGCTCGGACTCGTGCAGATCTGCGAGCGTCTCGAGCGCCGGCTCGAGCGCGAAGAACATGACCGCCGCGGGGCGCGCGGCCGGTCGGCCCTTGAGTGCATAGAGCTTGTGAGCCGCTGTCTCGCTCTCGGGGTCGCAGCAGATGCCGTAGACGGTGTCGGTTGGATAGACCGCGACGCCCCCACCGGTCACGCATGCCTGTAGGCGCGCGGCATCGTCGCTGTCCAGGTTCATGGTGCTCACCGCCGTCGCGCTCCCATCACCACACGTTCTATACCCGCAAGGTCATGCTTGGATTGGATCTCGGCGAACCCGGCCTGGCGCACCAGCCCCGCGACGCTCGCAGCCTGCCCGGCGCCCACCTCCAACGCGACCATCTCGACCTGCTCGCGTCCCGCCAGCTGGACCAGGAGGTCTTCGATCACCGCCAGCCCGTCCTCGCCGGCGAACAACGCAGCGGGCGGCTCGTGGCGCAAGATCTCAGGGGCCAGCGAGCGACGCTCGCGCTCGCCGATGTAGGGCGGGTTGGCGATCACGACGTCGAACTCGTCAGTGATCCCGTCGAGCAGGTCGGCGTGAAGCCAGCGGACATCGAGCCCGAGGCGCTCGGCGTTGGCGCGCGCAAGTGCGAGGGCTGCCTCTGAGAGATCGCTGCCGCTGACATCCAGGTCCGGGCGCTCATCCTTGAGGGCAAGCGCAACCGCGCCGCCGCCCGTGCAGAGGTCGAGCACGCGCGCGCCCTGCGCAAGATGCTCGAGCGCGACTTCGACGAGCAGCTCGGTCTCTGGGCGGGGAATCAACGCGCGGCTATCGACTGCCAGCTCGAGACGACGAAAGCCGCGCGTGCCGGTGATGTAGGCGACGGGCTCGCGCTGCACCGCGCGGCGGCGCACGGCGTCCTGGAAGGCGCGAACGGCGGCACCTTCGACGCACAGCTCGCGGTCGCTGAGCAGCCGCGCGCGGCCCACGTCGAGCACGTGGGCGAGCATCACTTCGGCATCGAGGCGCGGCGTCTCACAGCCCGCCGCGGCGATCGCGGTGATCGCACCGTCGAGCGCGTCACGGACTGGGGTGCCCTTCATGCGGCCGCCTGTGCCTCCAGGCGGCGGCGCTTCTCATCTGCCTGCAACGCATCGGTCAGCTCGTCGAGCTCGCCCTCGAGCACCTGGTCGAGGTTGTGGACGGTGAACTTGATGCGGTGGTCGGTGACGCGCCGCTCGCCGTAGTTGTAGGTACGGATCTTCTCCGCGCGGTCGCCCGTACCGACCTGCGAGCGCCGATCGGCGGCGAGCTCGGCCTGCTGTTCGGCGAGCGCGCGCTCATACAGTCGCGCGCGCAGCACGCGCAGCGCACGCTCGCGGTTTTGCAGCTGAGACTTCTCGTCCTGCATCGAGACGACGATGCCGCTCGGCTTGTGCGTGATGCGCACCGCCGAGTCGGTCGTGTTGACCGACTGTCCGCCGGGGCCCGACGAGCGATAGACGTCGATCTGCAGATCGTTCGCGTCGACCTGCACGTCGACATCCTCTGCCTCGGGCAACACCGCGACGGTCGCCGTGGAGGTGTGGATGCGACCCTGAGACTCGGTCTGGGGCACCCGTTGAACACGGTGGGTGCCGCCCTCGAACTTGAACACCGAGTAGGCGCCGTCGCCCTTGACCGCGAAGGTGTACTTGCCCTCGCTCGTCTCAAGCGGCTCAGCCGTCCAGCCGCGCCGCTCGGCGTAGCGCGTGAGCATCCGGTAGAGATCTCCGGCCCACAGCCCTGCCTCATCGCCACCCGCACCGCCCTGGATTTCGACGATCACGCTCTTCTCGTCGTTGGGGTCGCGCTCGACCATCGCCAGGCGGATCTCCTCCTCGATCGCCTCGATGCGCGCGCGGGCGCCGGCGAGCTCATCGCGCAGCTCGGAGTCCTCACCCATCTCGGTGAGTAGTTCTTCAGCGCCCGCGGCGTCGTCCTGGGCGTGACGCCAGCTCGCCGCGAGCTTGGCGGCGGGCTCCAGCTGGCTATAGGCGCGCCCGACCGCGGCGTAGCGTTCGCGGTCGGAGATCACCTCAGCGTCGGTCATCTGCTCGCCGAGCTCCGCGAAGCGCGACTCGATCTGGCTGACGAGCTCTTCGATCATGCGGCCAGTCTAAGCGGCCGCGATCGCTGGCCGGCTGCGGGTCAGGCGGCGAGCTCCTGTGGGCGAGCCAGATCGAGCAGCTCGTCGAGCAGCGCCGAGAGCTCCTCGCGTGCATCGTGCTCGAGCGGCAGGCCGTCCTCGCCGAGTGCCTCGTCGGCCTGCGCGATCGGAAGCTCGCGGTCGACGACACGCGCACCGATCGTGGCGAGCACCTTGCGCGTCTCGGCCTGCGCCCAGACCGCTCCAAAGAGGCCCGTGCTGGCGCCGATCACCGCCGCGGGCTTGCCACGTAGCGGCGTCTCGGCGATCGGTCGGGAGACCCAGTCCAATGCGTTCTTGAGCACACCGGGGATCGAGGCGTTGTACTCGGGGCTCGCCACGAGCACAGCGTCGGCGTCGGTGATCGCCGCGTTCAGGGCGGCGACCGCCGACGGGCGCTCGAGCTCGTCGTCCTCGTTGTAGGGCGGGATCGCCGCCAGCTGGTCGAAGATCACGAGCTCGACCTCGGCCGGCAGCAGCCCGCGCGCGCCGGCGAGCAGCCGGGCGTTGTGGGAGTCGCGGCGTAGGCTGCCCGCCAGTCCGAGGATTCGCATCGCCCTACGCCTCCTTCACGAGCTCGAGCGAGACCTGGAGCTTGACGTCGTTGTCGAGCGCGAAGCCGCCCTTGGGCAGCGGCGCGTTCCACTCGAGGCCGAACTCGCGGCGGTCGATCACGGCCTCGAGCTCGACGCCGAGCTTGTCGTTGCCCGCGATGTCCACGTGTGGCCCCGTGACGCTTCCACGGCCGGTCACACGGTGGGTGTGACCCTTGATCGTAAGCTCGCCCTCGACCTCGAGTCCGCCGTCCTCGGCGACGCGCAGATCCTCGGAGACGAAGCTGATGCGGGGATGAGTGGCGCTGTCGAAGAAGTCAGGCGACTTGAGGTGGCCGGCGAGGTTCTCGTCCTTGACGACGATCGAGTCGACCTCGACCGATCCCTCAAGGCGGGGGGTTCCGTCCTCGCGGGCGCTCAGCGAGCCGCTGTAGTCCTCAAAGCGGCCGCGGAAGGTCGAGACGACCATGTGCTTGACGGCGAAGCCGACGTGGGAGTGGATCGTGTCGATCTTCCAGGTGCCGGTTGCGATCGGCTGGGTTGTTGCTGTGCTCATCGGGGCTCCTTGATAGAGGTTTGCGGACCGCGGTCCGTTTCGCTGCTCTCCATCGTAGCAGAAAAACCGGACTGTGGTCCGTTTAGTACACTTGTGCATATGGATACACAGCTGCCCGCTCTGTCGATGCTCGAACTGCCGCTGCTCGAGGAGGCTCCCGCGGCGCGCTCCGACGCGACGCGCAACCGCGCCCGCATCCTCGCGGCAGCCGAGCGTCTGTTCACCGAGCGCGGCGCGGCCTGCGTCTCGATGGACGAGATCGCGGTGGCGGCCGGGGTCGGCAAGGGCACGCTCTTTCGCCGTTTTGGCTCACGCGCTGCGCTGGCGCTCGCGCTGCTCAGCGAACGCGAGAGCTGCTTTCAGGAAGCCTTCATCCGCGGCGAACCGCCGCTGGGACCCGGCGCCTGCCCGACGACGCGGCTGACCGCCTTCGGCGAGGCGCGGCTGGAGCTACTCGAGGATCACTCAGAAGTGCTGGCCGCCGCCGAGGTCGGCGCGGCGCGCTTCGCATCCCCCCCCTACGCCGTCCACCGCCTGCACCTCACGCTGCTGCTGCGCGAGGCGGCACCAGACTGCGACGCGGAGTACCTCGCCGAGATCCTGCTCGCAAGCCTCGGCAGCGACGTCTTCACCTATCTGCGCAGGGAGCGCGGCCTGTCGCTCGAGCGCCTGAAGGCCGGCTGGGGCGAGCTCGTGCAGCGGGTCGTGCCCGCCGCAATCGCGTAGTAGCGCTGAGAACCTGTTTGAACAGGTTCTAGGCGACGACCTCGACACCGACGAGGTCGTCGGCAGAGAGCTCACCTGGGGTCTCGAGCGCGAGCACCGCCTCGAGCGATGCGATCGCCACCTCGAGCTGGGCGAGATCCGGCTCACGCGTGGTCAGCAGCTGCAGCTTCAAACCGGGCCACATCACCGCGCGCACCCACGGGCGGCTGCGGTTGCGCCCCGCGAACTTGATCAGCTCGAAGGAGATCCCCGCGATCAGCGGCACGCCGAGGATGCGCGTCGCCATCAGCCAGTACCAGGCCGGCAGCCCGATCGGCGCGAACACGAAGATCGCGACGATCATCACGACGAGCAGGAAGCTCGTGCCGCAGCGCGGGTGCAGGCGCGAGAAGCGCTGGGCGTTCGTCGGCGTCAGCGGCAGGCCGGCCTCATAGCAGGAGATCGTCTTGTGCTCGGCGCCGTGGTACTCGAACACGCGGCGCAGGTCGCGAACGCGCGAGAGCAGGAGCATGTAGCCGAGGAACAGGCTCGTGCGCACGAGCCCCTCGACCAGCCAGAACAGAAAAGAGGAGCCGAGCTGGTGCTTGATCAGGCTCGTCAGGCCGACGGGAATCAGGAAGAAGAGCACGATCGCGAGGACCAGCGCGACCACGACGGTACCCGCCCATACCACGCGGGGGATCTCCTGAGCCTCCGCGTCCTCTCCGTCCTTTGCCTCCTCGGGCGGAAGCTGTGCGTTTGCCGAGACCTCCAGAGCGCGAAAGCCGATCGCCATCGAGCCGCCGAGCGCGACCACACCGCGCACGATCGGCAGGCGCAGCAGGCGGTGACGCTTCATCACGGAGTCCAGCGGGAAGGTGCTGACCTCGATCTCACCTTCTGCGGCCTGCTCGGGCGAGAGCTCACCCTCGCTGAGCTGCTCGGCGCTGGGCTTGCGCACAGCGACTGCCCAGTTGGAGACGCCGCGCATCATCACGCCCTCGAGCACGGCCTGGCCCCCGACCGGAGCGTCGCGCTGAGCGTTCAGCTCGCCATCGGCGCCGGCCTGCACCGAGGGCTCGACCGCGGTTGCCCGCGCGGGCTCAACCGTCGAGGTGCCAGCCTGCAGACGCGCGGTCCTCGCCCGGCTCATCGCGGCTGGCGTCGAGGGTGAACCCGCGGCCAGTCGCGTGGACATCGAGCTACTGCGCAGACCGAGCTGTGTGCAGACGACCCTTGGCGACGCGGCGCTGGAAGCGCTCGACGCGGCCGCCCGTGTCCATCAGCTTCTGCTTGCCGGTGTAGAACGGGTGGCAGTTCGAGCAGACCTCGACGTGCAACTCGTCCTTGGTGGCCCGCGTCATGAACTCGTTGCCGCAGGTGCAGCGAACGTGGGCCGTGGCGTAGGTGGGATGGATCTTGGTCTTCATCGTCCGATCATTCTAGCGGTATGCCCCAGGGCGCTGTGAGCGGGCCGCGCATACACGCGGCGCGCGGCGGCGCTCCTCACGCACTCGGCGTGCTGCCCGCGGTGCCCGTAGAGCTACTCGGCGGTACTTCGGTTTCGGGTTGTTCGCAGCGCTTGGTACGTAGGATGCTCGCCAGGATCAGACGTCCTTTGCCGTTCAGCCAGCGGTAGCGCACGACGCCGCGATAGAAGGCGGGACCGGCGAGGTTCGTGACCTGCTTGAGGTACTTGTAGGTCTTCACACCCGGGACCGAGCCGCGCCATACGCCGAGGCCGGGGGCGCTGACCGTGTGGTAGGTGATCTCGCCGGGCATGCGCTCGATCACGTCGATTCGCATCTCCATCCGCGTGGTGCCCGGGATCAAGCTCATTTCTCCCGCGAACGTCGCCGAGCGTTCGGCCTGTTCGCCTTCGCTAAGGCACTGCTCGAGCGTCGCCGAGACGCCACCCACCTTTGGTGCGCCCCCCGCGGAGGCCGCCGCGAAGACGCTTGACGGCAGGCAGAGCAGGGCGAGAACGCCGACCAGCACGACGCCGCGCACACGGTTTGAAACATGAATGCTCATCACACCCTCATAACACTGCAAAAGCGCCCAGGTTTCGCGACGCGGTGTTTCTGTTTTGCGCTGCCTCGCGCTCAGGTGAGTTGGTAGAGCGGCCCATCGCCGCCCTCGGGCGTCGTCAGACGTCCACCCTTCGCCGTGATCGCGCCGCACTGCACGCAGTTGGTGTAGTTGACGATCACGTCGACCTCTCCGGTCTCGGGTGCGTCCTCGGGGATCTCATAGACCCCGGCCGGACACATCCAACGCCACGTCTCGGCGATCTCCCTGGGCACGTGCTTCTGCACGCGAATGTGGTTCGGGGCGTCGTCGCGGGTCGCGTTGCCCGTGATGAACACCGAGGAGAGCTTGTCGAAGGTGTATTTCCCGTCGGGCTTGGGATAGTTGTCCTTGGTCTTGCCGATGAACATCGGCTTGGCGTCGTTGCGGTGCCAGGACCAGCGCCCGCCGGGAAAACGACCCTTGGTGCCCATCATCAGGTTCACCAGCGGCGCGCCTTGAATGAAGCCTTTCTGGAAGGGCTGACGGGTGTTGCGCACCTCATACAGCTCTTTGCCGACGATCGAGTCTTCGATCGCCTGCTCGTAGGACTCGAAGGAGGACTCTCCGCGCACGAGCGCCGCGTAGATCGACTCGGCGGCGAGCTTGCCCGACATCACGCTGTGGTGCACGCCCTTCAGCGCGACCGTGTCGACCATGCCGCCCGCGTCTCCGACCAACACCGCGCCGGGCATCGAGAGCTTCGGCATCGACCAGAAGCCACCACCCGGAAGCGCCTTGGCGCCCCAGGCGACGCGCTCGCCGCCCGCGAGGATGCCTTTGACGAGCGGGTGCATCTTGAACTGCTGCAGCAGGTCGTGCGCGGAGGTGGTCGCATCGGCGTACTCGAGGTCGATCACGAAGCCGATCGAGACGAGATCCTCGCCGCTCTTCTCGTCCTTCATTGGATAGATCCAGGTGCCGCCGACGTGTCCGTACTTGGAGGAAAGCTTCAGCGGCCACGGTCCAAGCGTGTGGATCACGCGGTCGAGCGGCTTTGTGACCTTCCAGACCTCCTTGACGCCGAGCTCCCAGACCTGCGGCTCGCGATTGTCGGCGAGGTCGAACTCCTTGATCGCCGCGCCCGTGATGTGCCCCCAGCAGCCCTCCGCGAGGACCGTGGCGTGAGCCTTGATGTCTGTTCCCGGCTCGAAGTTGCCGAGCGGCTGGCCGTCCTTGCCGCGACCCTTGTCGCCCGAGCGCACGCCGACCACGCGTCCGTCGTCCACGATCAGCTGGGTCGCAGCGGTCTCCGTGAGCACGTAGGCGCCACCCTCTTCGGCCTGGCGTTGCTGGAAGCGCGCCATCGAGGAGACCGAGATCACCTCGTTGCCGTGGTTCTTGAAGTTCGGTGGCGTGGGGATGCGTAGCTTGGTCTTGGCGCTCGGCATCACATAGACGGCCTCCTTGGTGACCTCGCCGTAGGCGAAGCCCTCCTTGCGCCAGTCCTCGCGCGAGAGCTCCGGGAACAGCTCTTCGAGCGGCCCCGGGCGCATGACCGCGCCCGAAAGGTTGTGCCCGCCACAGGTCTTCGCCTTCTCGACGACGGCGACCGGCACTTCGCCGAGGCGCTCCATCGTCTCGGGATCGTCGCCCAGCAGCTGCAAAAGGCGGTTGGCGCAGGACAGCCCCGCGGTGCCGCCGCCGACAATCGCCACGCCGACCTCGATCAGCTCGTCCTCGGCGTCGAGCCCGCGCTTGATGAACTCCTTGCGCGAGTCGACCGGGGGTGGGAAGGCCGCGGGTGCGACCTTCCCGTTGCTGGAGCCGTTACTGGACATCGTCAGACCTCCTGTGCCTTGGTGGGCCGATTCAGTGCGAGCGCAGCGGCTCTGAACATCCCCCTAACTACCCTTCTTTGCCTTCACAGCCTCGGTGAGCTTGGGGAGGATCTTGTTGAGGTCCCCGACAATTCCGAGATCGGAGAATTCGAAGATCGGCGCGTTGGCGTCCTTGTTGATCGCGACGATGTTCTCCGAGCTCTGCATTCCGACCTTGTGCTGGATCGCGCCCGAGATGCCGGCCGCGAGATACAGCTTCGGCGAGACCGTCTTGCCGGTCTGACCGATCTGCGCGGCGTAGGGGTACCAGCCGGCGTCGACAACCGCGCGGGTCGCGGCCACCGCGCTGTTACCACCGAAGGCCTTGGCCAGATCCTCAGCGAGCTCGAAGCCCTCGGCCTTGCCGAGACCGCGGCCACCGGCGATCAGGATGTTGGCACCCTCGATGTCGACGTCAGCGCCGCGCTGTTCGCCGCGCGTGAGCATCGTCGCCTGCGAGGCGTGCGCGCTCAGCTCGAAGCTGAGCTGCTCGACCGGGGCATCGCCAGCGCCGGTCTCCTTGATCTCGAACGCGTTCAGGCGGCCGATGATGATGCCAACCTGTGAGCGGTACTTGATCTCGGAGATCGCCGAGTCGCCGAGGATCGGGCGCTCGGCAATCAGCTCGCCGCCCTCTGCGCGCACCGCTGTGACCTCCATCGCCACACCGGCGCCGAGACGCGCCGCGAGACCCGCGCCGATCTCGAAGCCGAGCAGACCGCCGCCGAACAGCGCGTAGGAGTAGCCGCCGTCGGTGATTGCCTTGGCCATCGCGTCGACGAGCGGCTGGGCCAGGCCCTCGGGGCCCTCGGCCACGAGCACCTTCTTGGCGCCATAGTTGCCGAGCGATGCGGCCAGATCCTGCGGGACGTTCTCGCCGAGCAGGATCGCGTGTGCCTCGCCGCCGAGTTCAGCGGCGAGCTTGGCGCCCTCAGAGACGGCGCCAAGTGAGTTCTTGTTGATCGCGCCGTCATAGTGCAGCGCGTAAACCAGGATGTTCGCCATCTAAATCAGCTTCCTCTCGTCCAGCCAGGCGATGATTTTTTCGACCGTTTCGCCGGTGTCCTCGTCCTCGATGATCTCCCCGGCGGACTTGGCGGGCGGAGCCTTTGCGGCGACCCACTGTGCGGCGGAGTTCTCGCCGCCGACCTTCGCGGTGTCGATTTCCGCATCTGCGGCGGTGATGCTGTCGAGCGGCTTCTTCTTGGCGCCCATGATCGCCTTCAGCGAGGGATAGCGTGGCTCGTTGATCGCGTCACCAACCGAGATCACAGCCGGGAGCTTGATCTGGACGGTGTCGTAGCCGTACTCGGCCTGGCGCTCACAGCGCAGTGCGTCGGACTCGACATCCATCTTGATCACCTGCGTAAGCGAAGGCATGCCCAGGTGCTCGGCCACGACCGCGCCGATCGTGTAGCACTCGCCGTCGTCGGACTGCTGACCGAGCAGCACCAGATCGGGGCTCTCGCGCTGAAGTGTCTTCGCGAGCGCATAGCCCGTGGCCGCCACGTCGGAGCCTGCGACCGCGGCGTCTGAGAGGTGCACCGAACGGTCCGCGCCGAGTGAGACGGCCTTGTGCAGCGCGCGCACCGCGCTGTCGGGGCCCATCGTCACAGCGACGATCTCCTCGACGGGCACCGCGCCGCCCTCCTTGATCTGCATCGCAGCCTCGATGGCGTGCGTGTCATACGGGTTGAGGTTCTTCTCCCCGTTGCGGTCCATACGCCCCGTCGAGGGGTCGATCCTCTTCTCGACGGCGGCGTCCGGGACCTCCTTCACCAGGACGCATATCTTCATGTCTTCAGGCTTCTCCTTGGGGTCTGTTGAGAGCAATCCTACCGCTTTGAGCGGTTGACTGACGAGTCAATCAGCTGATTGACATCCGCTCGCCGGTGGCGCCGCGGATGAAATCGACGATCGCCTGGGTGGGCGCGCCGGGTGTGAAGACCTCGGCGACGCCAAGGCGCTTGAGCTCGGGTATGTCCTCAGCGGGAATCGTGCCCCCAACCGTGATCACGACATCCTCGACGCCCTGCTCGTGCAGCAACTCGACCACGCGCGGCACGAGTGTCATGTGGGCGCCGGAGAGGATCGACAGCCCGACCGCGTCGGCGTCCTCCTGGATCACCGTCTCGACGATCTGCTCGGGGGTTTGGTGAAGGCCGGTGTAGATGACCTCCATGCCTGCGTCGCGCAGGGCCCGCGCGATGATCTTCGCGCCACGGTCGTGACCGTCAAGCCCAGGCTTGGCGACGACGACGCGAATCTTGCTCTTGGTGCTTGCAGCAGTGGTTGACATCAGCGCGACACGCCCTCTTGCTCGTTTGAACCGGCTCTACTCGACGGACGCGAAATGGCGACCGCAAGCGCGAACCTTACGCGCTCGAAGCCTCCCAGGCCAGCAAAGTCGCCCACAGCGCCCACTGTCCACTCAGCGCCGACGACGCTGGCGCGGCGCGCCGGCAACCCCGCGACGGCTCGCCCCGCGCGAGGGTGAGGCCCAGCGAGCGTGGGAGGAGGCGCGCAGCGCGGGCCGCGAGGGGCTGCTGCCTCGATCGCGCACCAGATGCCCGAGCGAGGCCGCCACCGTCCCCACGCCGAGCGCGGCGATCACCTTCAGGCGCCGGCCGAGTCGATCGAGCTCGATCACCTCCCAGCCTTCCTCGGCGGCGATGCGCCGGAGCATCGCGTCGGGATTGACCACGACGGCATGGCGCACCGCTCGCAGCATCGGCAGATCGGACTCCGAGTCCGAGTAGGCGTAGGAGAGCTCCAACGAGAGTCCCGTGCGCGCGCTTAGCTCGCGCATCGAGATGACCTTCCCCTCGCGGTAGTTGAACGGCCCCGCAGGACGACCGGTATAGCGTCCGTCGACGATCTCCGAGCGCGACCCGAGCCCACCGTCGAAGGCCAGCACACGGGCAAGCAGGTCGGCCATCTCCTGCGAGGCGGCCGTGAGGATGTAGACCGGCAGTCCCGCATCCTGGTGCGCGTACGCGCGCTGGAGCATCTCGGGGTAAAGACGCGGCAGTACGCCCGCGAGCACACGCGGGGAGAGCCGCTCGAGGTCACGCACACGCACGCCCGCGATCATCTCGCCGACCCGCTTGCGCACATCGTCGGCGCGATCGTCGGTGGAGCCCTTGAGGCGAAAGCGAACGTTCTCATAGACGTCACGTACGAGCCGCGCACGCGAGATCATTCCCGTTTCATAGGCCGCGCGGGCGAAGAAGATCCCCGACGAGCCAGCCATCAGCGTCTTGTCGAGGTCGAAGAACGCCGCGCCGCGCGAGCCGAACTCAGGGCCGCCTGAGTGTCCGTCGTTGAGCATTACGCCCTGAGATGCCAGTGAGTCGAGCGCCTCACAGACGCGGGGAGCGTGACGTAGCGATCGGCGATCGAAGGGATCACCGATCGGGGGCACCGCCGCCAAAGGCGGTGCGCACGTGAGCGACCGAGGACGCCGACCGAAGCCGGTAGACACCCGCCTTCGGCGCGAGTCCCCGTTTCGATCAGCGAAGCGCTCACGGTCATCTCAGACCTTGAGGATCACCGCGTCGCCTTGCCCGCCGCCCGAGCAGATCGCGGCGCAGCCGAGGCCGCCGCCGCGGCGGCGCAGCTCGTGCACGATGCTGCCGAGGATGCGCGCACCGGAGGCGCCGATCGGATGACCGAGGGCGACGGCGCCGCCGTTGACGTTTACGCGCTCCTCCTCGATGCCGAGCATGCGGATCGAGTTGAGCGTGACCGAGGCAAACGCCTCGTTGATCTCCCAGATGTCGATGTCGCCTGGCTGCAGTCCGGCCTTCTCGAGTGCCTTCTTGGCCGCGCTCGCCGGGGTCGTCGCCAGGTAGGCGAAGTCGTTGGCGCTCTGGGCGTGGGCGATGATCTCGGCGAGCACCTCCTTGCCGTTCGCCGAGGCCCACTCCTCGGAGGAGACAACCAGCGCGCCGCCGCCATCGTTCACGCCAGGCGAGTTGCCGGCAGTGTGTGAACCTTCCTTGCTGACCAGCCCCGGCAGAGCCGCCAGGCGCTCGAGCGAGGTGTCGCGCCGCGGGCCCTCATCGACCTCGACGACGGTGTCGCCCTTGCGTCCTTTGATGGTCACCGCGACGATCTCCTCGGACATGCGGCCCTCATCGATCGCCTTCAGCGCCAGCTCGTGCGAGCGCAGCGCCCAGCGGTCGAGGTCCGCGCGCGTCATCTCGAGCTCCTCGCCGATCTCAGTCGCCTCGACGAACATCTGCTTGCCGGAGAAGGGGTTGGTTAGGCCGTCGTGGACCATCGCGTCGAGCATCTTCGCGTCGCCCATGCGGTAGCCGAAGCGGGCCTGGGGCAGCAGGTAGGGGGCCTTCGACATCGACTCCATGCCAGCGCCGACGCCGACCTGGACGTCGCCAGCGCGGATCGCCTGGTCGAGGAGCACGGTCGCGCGCAGACCTGAGGCGCAGACCTTGTTGATCGTCTCCGAAGAGACCTCCTTGGGGATGCCGGCTTTGATCTGTGCCTGGCGCGAGGGAATCTGACCCTGGCCGGCCTGCAGCACCTGGCCGACGACGACGTGGTCGACCTGCTCGGGCTCAACCGCGGCACGCTCCAGCGCGGCGCTCATCGCCAGGCTGCCGAGCTCGGTCGCGTCGAGCGTTGACAAGCCGCCACCCATCTTGCCGATGGGGGTGCGCGCGGCGCCGAGGATCACGGTCTTGGGCATGGGAGCAGGCGTCTCCTTGTGGGTGGGGTGCGAAGAAGAAGGGCTAGGAATGGTAGTCGACCGTTCGAGAACGACCACGAAGGGTCGCCGGCGTTCGCCGCTACTTGACGCTGGTGGATATCGTGGCGCCGATGCAAATCTCAGCGATCTCTCAAGCCCCCCGCGCCAGCGACGCAGACACGATTGCGATCGGGATCTTCGACAGCGAGGGCGCACCGGCGCAGGCGCCCGCCGAGGTCGGTGAGCTGCTCAGCTCAGGCGAGGCGCGCAGCTCGTTCAAGGCGCTCGCGCTGAGCCATGCCGACGGCAAGCGCTGGCTGCTCGTCGGCCTCGGCGCACGCGCGCAGCTGACCCCCGAGCGGATGCGTGTCGCCGCTTCGGCCGTCGGGGCGCGGGCGCGGGAGCTCTCCGCGCGGGCGCTCTGCTGGGAAGTCCCCACTGGGAACGAGACGCAGCTCGCGGCGGCGATCGTCGAGGGCACAGTGCTCGGCGACTACCGCTTCGAGCTGCACAAGTCCTCGCCCGCGGGCGAGGAGCAGCCTGCGGGCCTGCAGCGGCTGATCGTCGCCGGTGGCGGCCAAAATCTCCAGCGGAGCGTCGCCGAGGCCGCGATCGTCGCCGAGGCGGCCAACCGTGCACGCGATCTGCAGAACCGCCCCGGCAACGACCTCACGCCGACAGCGCTCGGCGAATACGCGATGGCGCTCGCCACGGCCGAGCCGGCGCTAGCCGTCACCGTCGAGGGCCGTGCGGGCCTCCAGGAACGCGGGATGGGTGCCTTTTCGGCCGTCGCCCAGGGCTCTGCGCAGGAGCCCGCGCTGATCACGATGCGCTACGACGGCAGCGACGGTGGCGGGCCCACACTCGGCCTCGTCGGCAAGGCCGTGACCTTCGACAGCGGCGGGATCTCGCTGAAGCCGGGCGCAAAAATGGCTGAGATGAAGTTCGACATGTCCGGCGGCGCCGCCGTGATCGAGGCCGTCGCCGCGATCGCTCGCCTGCGGCTGGCGGTGCGCCTCGTTGCGGTCGTGGGCGCCACAGAGAACCTGCCGAGTGACCGCGCGATCAAGCCCGGTGACATCGTCACCGCCGCAAACGGCAAGACGATCGAGATCAACAACACCGACGCCGAGGGACGACTCGTGCTGGCCGACTGTCTGTGCCATGCGATCGCCGAAGGCGCCGAGCAGATCGTTGACCTGGCGACGCTCACGGGCGCGGTGATCATCGCGCTCGGCTCGACCTACGCGGGGCTGATGAGCAACGACGATGGTCTCTGCGAGCGCCTCTCCGTGGCTGGGGAGCGCAGCGGTGAGATCCTCTGGCGGCTGCCGCTGCACGAGGAGTACGCAAAGCTCGTCGAGGGCACCTACGCGGATCTCGACAACGCGCCCGAAGGCCGCAAGGCGGGGACGATCGTCGGCGCGAGCTTCCTCGCGAACTTCGTCGGCGAGACGCCGTGGGCTCATCTCGACATCGCAGGCTCGGCCTGGGACCTGGGGCGAGACTACGTCGGCAAGGGCGCCTCGGGCTACGGCGTGCGCCTGCTCGTCGAGCTGGCGCGCTCCTACGCCGCCTAGCGAGGCGAGCTCAGACGCGCAGCGGCTCGCGCAGCCAATCGCTCACGGCCGCCCAGGCGCTGCCACGCGGGTCGACGTGGGCACGGTGGCCCCCAGCCTCGCCCCCGATCTCGATCAGCTCGACCGAACCCCCCGCTGCGAGCGACGCGCGCTCGTAGGTACGGCTGAGCTCAATCGAGACGGTGCGGTCGAGCACGCCGTGAACCAGCAAGACCGGCATCTGCAAGGGAATCAGCTCCAGCGGGTCGCCGACGGCGTAGCGCTCCGGGAGATCCTCCGGCGAGCCGCCCATCAGCGCGCGCGCCGCGCCGCCACGCCACATCCGATACGCGCCCGCGAGGTCACAGACGCCGGCCTGGCTGATCGCTCGCTTGAAGTCGATCGCAGGCTCCGCGCCGGGCTCACCGGCAGCGATGTTCGCGCGGGCCGCCGCCCACAGCGCCAGGTGACCCCCGGCGGAGTGCCCGAGAACGCTGACGCTGTCCAGGTCCAACGGGGCGTCGAGCTCGTGCAGGTGATCGATCGCGGCGGCGACGTCCTCGAAGGTCGCCGGCCAGCCGCCTCCCTCCCCCAGTCTGCGGTACTCGATATTCCAGACGGCCCACCCCTGCCTGATCAGATCGCCGGCGAGACCTCGCATCACGACCTTGCCGTAGCGGCGGTGCCACGAGCCCCCGTGGATCACGACCATCACCGGATGCGGCCCTGCTCCGAGCGGGAGATACAGGTCGGCGCGCTGGGAGCGGTGGGGACCGTAGCGGTGGCTCTGCCCGCGTGTCAGGAAATCGAGGATCAGGCGGGTGCGCGTCACGAGGAGCCCATCCTTCCAGACGCGACGTGTGAGAATGCCGGGCGCATGGACTTCGAGCTATCCCAAGACCACGAGCTGATCCGCCGCACGGTCCGCGAATTCGCCGAGGGCGAGGTCGCGCCCGTCGCCGAGGATCTCGATCGAACAAAGAGCTTTCCCTATGCGATCGTCGAAAAGCTCGGCAAGCTGAACCTGATGGGGATCCCGTTCCCCGAGCAGTACGGCGGCGGGGGCGGCGACACGCTCGCCTACGCGCTCGCAGTGGAGGAGCTCACGCGCGTGGACTCCTCCGTCGCGATCACGCTCTGCGCGCACACCTCGCTCGGCACGCAGCCGATCTATCTGTTCGGCAGCGAGGAGCAAAAGCTCGAGTGGATGCCGCAACTGTGCTCCGGCGAACGACTCGGCGCCTTCGGGCTGACCGAGCCCGAGGCCGGCTCCGACGCCGGCAACACGCGTACACGCGCACGCCTGCAGGACGGCGAATGGGTGATCGACGGAGCCAAGCAGTTCATCACGAACGCCGGCACTGACATATCCGGCGTCGTCTGCATCACGGCGCTCACCGGCGAGGACTCCTCCGGCGCGAAGGAGATCTCCAACCTGATCGTCGCTAACGGAACAGCCGGCTACGAGCAGGGTGAGCCGTATCGCAAGATGGGCTGGAACGCGTCCGACACGCGCCCGCTCACCTTCACCGAATGCCGCGTTCCCGAGCAAAACCTGCTCGGCCCCCGCGGGGCGGGCTTCAAGCAGTTTTTGCACATCCTCGACATCGGCCGCATCGGCGTGGCCGCGATGGGCGTGGGGCTGGCCCAGGGCGCGCTCGATCAGGCGCTCGCATACGCCAAGGAGCGCCGCGCCTTCGGCAAGCCGATCTCGAAGTTCCAGGCGATCCAGGGCAAGCTCGCCGACATGTCGACGGAGATCGCCGCGGCGCGTCTGCTGGTTTACAAAGCCGCGCTGGAGAAGGACGCGGGAGGTAACTTCACGCTCACAGCCGCGCAGGCCAAGCTCAAGACTGGCCGCCTCGCGGTCCGCTGCGCCGAGGAGGCAGTGCAGATACACGGCGGCTACGGCTTCATCGAGGAGTACCCGGTGTGCCGCTTCTATCGCGACGCGAAGATCCTCACGATCGGCGAGGGCACAGACGAGGTGCAGCAGATGGTGATCGCTCGCGCGCTCGGTGCCTAGCGGCGGCTCCTGAACCCTGTTTCAGGAGCGCGGCTCGAGCACCACCAGCGGGATCTCGCGCTCGGTGCGCCGACGGTAACTTTCATAGCCGGGGTAGACGCCGACCATCAGCGACCACAGGCGCGTGCGCTCCTCCCCGGCCGCGACACGCGCATGCACGTCGCGCTTTTGCGAGCCGACCTGGACGGTCGTGTCGGGGTTTGCGCGCAGGTTGTGAAACCACGCCGGGTTCTTCGCAAAGCCGCCCTTGGAGGCGACGAGCACGAGGTTGGCTCCGTCGAGGCCGTAGACGAGCGGGCTCGTGCGCCGCGTCCCGCTCCGGGCGCCGGTGTGGTCGAGCAGCAGCATCGGTGGCGAGCCAGGAAAGCGATGCCCGATTGCCCCGCGCGTGGCGCGATAGATCGCCGTGTGGCCCGCCATCAGGCGGCCGAGCACGGGCCAGCTGCGGTCGGCGAGGTCCAGGTAGTCCATCGTGGCGAGCCTACTCGACCGGCTGCGCCACCCCAATGGCGCGCCCGAGCAGCGCGGTGGCCGCGCTCGCGGGGTCGAGGCTGCGCTGCACGACCGCGGCGATTAGGCGCTGGAACTCCGGGTCCTCGTGTAGCTCCTCCTCGAGGCGGCGGCGCATGCGCGCAGTGGCGATCGCGAGCACCTCGTTGCGCAGGTTGCGAGCGCGGCGCTCCTCGAGTTGCCCCGCGGCGAGGATGTGAGCGCGGTGCTGCTCGAGGCTCGCCACGAGCTCATCGATGCCGCGGCCAAGCGTGGCTTCGGTCTTGATGATTGGCACTTTCCAACGGCTGCGTACCTCCTCGGGCGGGCGCTCGAGGTTGGCCAGCGAGAGCACGCCGCGGATCTCGCGAACCATCGTGTCGGTGAGCGGGTGGTCGGCCTTGTTGATCACGATCACGTCGGGGATCTCCATCACGCCCGCCTTCAGCGCCTGGATCGAATCGCCGGAGCCGGGCATCAGCACGAGCACGATCGTGTCGGCGTGATCGATAATGTCGATCTCCGCCTGCCCGACGCCGACGGTCTCCACGAAGACGTCCTGGCGTCCGGCCGCGTCGAGTAGCAGCGCCGCCTGAAGCGCCGCCTCGGAAAGACCTCCGAGCGCGCCGCGGTTCGCCATCGAGCGGATGAAGACGCCCTGGTCGAGGAAGTGCTCAGAGAGACGGATGCGATCGCCGAGCAGCGCGCCATGCGTGAACGGCGAGGAGGGATCGATCGAGAGCACGCCGACGGTGCGCCCGACGGCGCGGCGTGCCTTGGTGAGCGCGCCGATCAGCGTCGACTTGCCGACGCCGGGCGGTCCGGTGAAGCCCACGACCTCGGCCTGGCCGGTGTGCGGGAAGATCGCCTTGACTAGCTCCCACCCCTCGGGATGGTCATCCTCGACGAGCGTGATCGCGCGCGCGAGAGCGCGACGGTCGCCGTCGAGCAGACGCTGCGCGAGTGTTGAGCCACTGTCCATCGAGCGCGCAATCATCGCAGGGCCGCAGCAGCGCGGCGGTCCCTTACGATTCGTCGCGATGGAGCTTGCCTCCCCCACCGTGGCCAGGCCCGATAGCGAACCCGGACCCCCTGGCGTGGACGCTATGCGTCGCGCGCCGCTCCCACTCGGGGGCGGCCCGCTGGCGCTGGTGCGCTTCATGCGCGCCAACCACATGCTCAGCCACGACTACGCGCTGCTGCTCGTGCGCCTAGCGCTACTCAAGCTGCGCCACGGAAAACGTCTGCAAACCGACGGCTTGTGCTTCATCTGCCCGGGCGTCAAGCTCGAGATCGGTCGCCACGCGACGCTGCGCATCGGCCGTTGGGCGTGGATCGGGCACGGCTGCAAGATCCGCGTGCACGAGGGCGAAGTCAGCATCGGCGCGAAGACGGTGATCGGCCAGGAGGCCACGATCTCCGCCTTTCAGCACGTCTCGATCGGGCGCGAGTGCATCATCGCCGACCGCGTGATGCTGATCGACTTCGATCACGGTGTCACCGAGGTCGAGCGGCCGATCCGCCTACAGGGGATCTACAAGCGCGACGTGCGCGTCGGGCACAATGTGTGGATGGGCTACGGCGCCTGCATCCTGCGCGGCGTCAGCGTCGGCGAGAACGCGATCATCGGCACGAGCGCCGTCGTTACCACAGAGGTCCCCGCCAACGCCGTCGTGGCGGGCATCCCGGCGCGCGTGATCCGCATGCGCGAGCAGCCGGTCTCGATGCGCTGGGAGTAGCGCGCCCTCAGGGCGCCAACAACGAGACAGGATCGGCGTCGACGGCGAGGTTGCGCACGCCCTGCGCGCCATCGCGCCCACCCGTGCGCAGTGCCTCCGCGAGTGCTTGGCGGTGAGCGGCGAAGCGCTCGCGGGCGTATGGCATCGCGATCTCGCGTGAGGTCATAAAAGCCCAGTCGCTCGACTGCAACGCAAGCAGCTCGCGGATCGCCGTACGACCCGCGCGAGGGCCGCACGCGAGCACCTCGAGCTCGGCCGCGCGTGTCGCGAAAGCCATCTCGGCGACGGCCGGCGCCGACCAGGTCGAGAGATCGCCGTCGAGTCCCCAACTGCTCGCACCCATCCCGTCTTGCTCTCCCACGAGAGCGCCCGCCTCGGGGACATCCGCCATAGGCAGCGCCTCGATCCGTTCGAGCGCATCGTCGAGGCACACGAGCTCGAGATCCTGTCTGACACACTCCTCGACGACCGCCGCAAGCCAATCGATGCCCTCATACCACCAGTGGCCGAGCAGCTCCGTGTCGAGGGCGCACACGACTAGCCCGCCGGCCGCCGCGGACAGCTCAGAGGTGGCGGCCTGCGCAAGTCGCGCGCGGGTGCGTGTGACGAAGTCGGCGGCGTGCTCGCGCGCCAGCGTCAGCGCGGCGGCACGGTCGTAGACCTCGCCGGCGTTGCTCCAAGGGTTGTGGTGGTGAACGGTGTGATGGTGGTAGTCGCGATAGGCGCCAGCGGCCGGATAGCCGCGCTCGCTCCAGACGAGCGACATCGTCGCACGGTCGATCGGGACGAGCACGATTCCCGCGTCATTGCGCAGCGGACGAAGGTGGCGATCGTCGCCAAGCCCGAAGCGGCTTGTCAGCTCGACGCACACAGCGCTGACGCCAGCATCCTCCAGCGCGCGCCCGAGCCAGGGCGCGTAGGCGCACTCGGGTAGCCAGAAGCCACCGCGCCAGCGACCCCCGACGCGACGGCGGTGCGACTCGATCCCGCTGTGGATCTGGAGGCGCGCGCCGGCGTCGCTGGCGAGCAGCGGCAGGATCGCGTGGGTCGCGGAGGAGGTCCACTGGGCATGCCGGGCCAGCGCCGCGAGCAGTCCTCGCTCGCGGCGCTGGAACTTCTCGAGCGCGCCCGCGTAGTCGCTCCAGGAGCGATCGATCTCGGCGGCGAGCTGCTCGTGCCCGCCCGCCCGCAGCCCGGCCGCATCCTGCTCGTGGGTGCCACGCCGCACCTCCTCCACGAAGCGCTCGAAGCGCTCGGCAATCCCGGGGGCTTCGAGCTGGTCGCAGAGCACCGGCGTCAGCGAGAGCGTCAGCGGTGCGCCCGTGTCGAGTACCTCCAGCAGCGGCAGGTAGCAACCAGCGATCGCCTCCCATAGCCACTCCTCGCCGAAGGGCCAGGTGCCGAAGCCCTCGACGTAGGGCATGTGTGTGTGCAGGACGATCGCCAGCGCGCCGCGACCGCGGCGAGCGTTCACGGGCGGCACACCGCTAGGAAGTCCAGCGCACGCTCGAGGTTCGCCTCGCCGGCGGGACGCAGGCGGAAATCGGAGACGGCGATCGCCGGCGTGAAGCGATCGTAGAAGCGCGCGGTCAGGCCAAGGCGGGCGTGCACGCGGTCCCAGCCGAGACGCAGCGCGAGCTCGTGCGCGCGCAGCTTGCGCGCGTGAAAGAGCCCGTAGAGCTCGACCGCGCCGAAGTGCTCGCGGCAGAGGCGCTCGAACTCTGCCCGGCGGTACTCGTGCACGTGCCAGGGGTTGCCCGAGCGAGATGCCCCCTTCGGCGCGAGCGTCAGCACATTGGGGGTCGAAACGTAGACGCAGCCATCATCGCCGACGAGCGAGCGGAAGTGCTCGAGCACGGCGCCCGGGTCCTCGAGGTGCTCGATCGTCTGCAAGAAGACGACCGCGTCGGCCTGCTCGCCGAAGCGGTCAACGAGGTCGCGCGCGAAGCGCGCACGCGGGTAGCGCAGGCGCGCGTGCTCATAGGCCTCGGGGTTGGCGTCGACGCCAATCGCGGCGGCTGCCTGCTGCGCGAGTACGTTCGTGCCGTAGCCCTCTCCGCAGGCCATGTCGATCACACGCAGCCCGCTGATGCGTGCTGCGATCCACTCATAGACGACGAGGTGACGGCGATACCAGTAGTTCTCCTCGGGCACGTCCGGCAGCGTACGCTCGCCCGTCAGCGCCAGCGGGGGGACCCCCGCAGGCTGATCGCGCTGCAGATACTGCGTTGGGCTTGCCGTCAAGAGGTTCTCTCGTTCACAATCGTCAGTCCCAGGTACAAGACGCGAGCACGGCGCGCGAGTATATGGTGCCGCACCGTGCCGCCTGCCCTGAGCGCTGAGGAGATTCGCGACGCGAACACCCGCTACCACGATGTCGCCGCGGATCACTACGACACGAAGTGGGGCATCGACTTCGGGGAGCCGGGCCTAACGCAGGTGAGCTCCAAGCTGCGCAAGGCGCTCGGACGCGAACCCGGCCACTACGCGCGCTCGCTAGAGATCGGCGCGGGCACGGGCTACTTCTCGCTCAACCTGCTGCGCGCGGGGCTGATCGGCGAGGCCACCTGCAGCGACATCTCGCCGGGGATGCTCCAGACGCTCGCCGCCAACGCAGCCATGCTTGGGCTACCCGTGACGACCACCCCCGCCGATGCCGAGTGCCTGCCGTTTGCCGATCACAGCTTCGATCTCGTCCTCGGCCACGCCGTCCTTCATCACATCCCCGACCTCCCCCGCGCCTTCGCCGAGTTCGAGCGCGTGCTCGCGCCCGGCGGCACGGTGCTGTTCGCGGGCGAGCCCTCCCGCTACGGCGACCGCCTGGCACGGATGCCCAAGCGCTTTGCGACGCGGATCGCGCCGCTGTGGCGCCGGGCGATCGGTGCCTCGCCCGCGCGCGCCGGCGACCAGGAGCCCGATGAGGCATCGCTTGAAGGTCTCGTCGACGTCCACGCCTTCTCGCCGCGCGAGCTTTCGCGGATCGTGAGGGGCGCCGGCTTCGGCGATGTACGCGTCAGCGGCGAGGAGCTCGTGGCGAATTGGTTCGGCTGGACCAACCGCACGCTGGAGGCCACCGCCGCGCCCGAGGAGGTGCCGTGGGCGTGGCGCCTGTACGCCTATCGCGGCTATCTGCTGCTGCAGGAGCTCGACCGTCGCCTGCTCGAGTCACGCCTGCCATCGGCGATCTTCTACAACCTGATGCTCTCGGCACGCAAGCCTCCGGCAATCTAGCGACGCTCACGAGCGCTCGCCCGATCGGCTCGATCGGGTTCCTAGACTCAAGCGGATGAGCGAGGCCCCTAGCCGCGGCTTTCCGCTGTTTCCCCTCGGCATCGTCGCGCTGCCGCGCGAGAGCGTGCCACTGCACATCTTCGAGGATCGCTACCGACGCATGATCGAGCGTTGCCTGGCGGCCGAGGACGGCTCGCTCGAGCGCGAGTTCGGGATCGTGTGGCTCTCCGAGGAGGAGCTCAAGCCGATCGGCTGCGCCTGCGAGATCGACCAGGTGCTCGAGCGCATGGACGACGGCCGCCTCAACATCCTCGTGCGCGGAACGCGACCTTTCCGCCTGCTCGAGCGCCAGGACGATTTGCCCTTCCCCGCGGGCCTGGTCGAGTTCCTGCAGGACGAGCAGCCCGAGGATCTGGATAGCGACGCGGCCGCCGCCGCACGCGAGCTCTATCGCGAGCTGGTTCGCGAAGCCACAGATCGCGAGCTCGAAGACGCAGAGCTCGCAGGACTCGACGCTTACAGCATGGCCGCCACCGTCGAGTTCGCCGTCGAGGCCAAGCAGGAGCTGCTCGAGCTGCGCTCGGAGAACGCACGGCTGCGCTTGCTCGCGGAGCTGCTGCAGAGCGCGCTGGAGCGACTCGACCTGGTCGAGCGCGCCCAGGCGCGGGCGCTCTCCAACGGCAAGGTCCGCTTCGGCTAAGAGCTCCGCCGCGCAGTTGATCTCACCCTGCGGTGCGGGGCGCAAGCTTTAGGAGAGGTGGCAGACCTGCTGGGCAACCTGCAAGACGAACAACTGCAGGTTGCGCAGCACGCGCGGCTGCCCGGCCGAGTTGTCGCTGAAGCGCACGCTGCCATCAATATCGCGCAGCGAGTAGCTGTAGACCGAGCCGCTGCGGGGCGCGAGGACGAGATGACTGGTGGCGGGGTCGTGGAGGTCTTCCTGCAGCGCCCGCGCCTGCACGAGCTGCGGGTCGCTCAAGCTGAGCGTGCGACCGCCGTTACAGCGTAGGCCGCCTTCTTCGTTGATCAGCAGTGTCAGTCGCGCCCCCGGGGTGGGCCCGGTACGCGTGAGGATGAATAGGTCGGCCGCCTTGACCCCTCCGCAGCCGCCGAGCGCAAGCGTGGCGATGGTCACACCGAGCGCGCCGATCGCCTTCATAGACCCACCGCAACGCCGCCGCGGCGCGGATCCCCCGCGCCGCTCAGCTCACCATCGCGGCGCAGCGCGGCCTGCACCCCCCCGAAGAACAGGTTGCGCGCGGCAAAGCGGACGACGCGAGCGTCGTCGGCGAGCAGTTCCAGATCGATCCCGGGCTCGGCGAAGACGACGCCGTCCTCGTAGTGCACCCGCGGCGCGTCGACGGCCTGTTGCGCCGACATGCCGTGGTCGACGACCGCGACGATCGTCTGTAGCAGTGCTGAGCGGATGCGGTTGGAGCCGGCGCTACCGAGCACCAGCTCGACCTCGCCGTCGCGCATCACCACCGAGGGCGCCATCATGCTCGGCATCCGCCGGCCGGCCGGGTGCAGATGAAAGCCGAGCGGGTTGAGGTCCTCCTCGCCCATCACGTTGTTGAGGTGCATGCCCGTGCCGGGCACGACCACCCCGGAGCCCTCACCGTTCGTGCTCGTGGTGCTGCAAGCCAACCCGTCGGCATCGATCACCGAGATGTGCGTTGTCGAGCCAAGACGACTACCCAGGAAGCGCTCAAGAAACCCATGCTCGGCGAGCCCTTCGACGAACTCCGCGCTCCGCTCGGACTGCGCGGCCACCATCGCGGCAACGATGCCCTCGAGCGTCGGCGGCGTGGGACCACGGTCGAGCAGCGCGAGCGCGTAGGCGAGCAGCGTGCCGCCCGCCGAAGGGGGCGGATTGGTGAGGATCTCACGGTCGCGGTAGCCGATCAGGACCGGCTCGCGGGAGATCGCCCCATAGCCGTTGAGATCCTCACGTGTGAGCGAGCCGCCGCGCGCGCTCAGCCAGCTACAGACAGCGTCGGCGATGTCGCCACGGTAGAAAGGCTCAGCACCCTCGCGCGCGAGGCGCCCTAGCGCATCGGAGAGCTCGTGATTGACGAGCGTCTCCCCCTCGCGCAGGACGCGTCCGTGCGGGCGCCCACAGCGCCGCGCACTCCGGCGTGGAGGTCAGCAGAGCAGTAAGGATCTCGGCGATATAGGCCTGCCCCGCGTTGAGCGGCACCCCCTCACGCGCGAGCCGCGCGGCCGGTGCGGCGAGCTGCTCGAGCGTCATCGTGCCCCAGCGCGAAACGGCCTCACAGACACCCGCGGGCGCGCCGTAGACGCCGCAGGAGGCGGGGCCGACATGAAATCTCTGCGCAGCGTCTCCGAAGGACACGTCGATCCCGAGCAACTCGGCCTCGCTGCCGTCGCCGAGACGCGTGGGCGCCTGCACGAAGAAGTCCAGCAGCGACGGGCGCATTCCCGCGCCGGCCACGAGCATGTAGCCGCCAGCGCCGAGACCCGTCAGCAACGGCTCGGTCACGAACGACATCAGCATCGCAGCAACCGCGGCATCGACCGCGTTGCCACCCTCACGCAGCGCCTGCGCTCCCGCCCGCGCGGTGAGCGGATGCCCAGCCGCAACAACCCCCTTCTCAGCTCTGCTCATGCGAGAGCGATACCACAGGAGAGAGGCAAGCCGTGTTCCCCACCTCGGAGCAGTACCCAATCTGAGGTGCGTCAGTCAAGCCAGGCAAGGACGCAGTGAGCGAAGTGTGCCGAACCGGGAGACACTCGCATACGCTCGCATCCCCGAACCGGCCAGCACACGAGCGATCGAGGACGCAGCCTGGCGCAGCGCTGACGCGCCTCAGGTCAGAAGTTGGGGAGGAACTCGGGCACCTCCAGCTCGTCCACGGAGAGGCTGCCGCGCCGCGGCTCGCGCGCGGGGCGAGCGGGGCCGGTGCGCTGCACGCGCACCTCGCCGGCGGCGGGCTCTCTGAGCCGGCCGAGGCTCTTGCGCCGACCCTCGTCGCCGTAGCCGGTGGCCACGACGGTGACCCACACCTGGTCGTCGAGCTTCTCGTCGACCATCGCGCCGAAGATGATGTTGGCGTCGGGATGTGCTGCCTCGGAGACCGACTTGGCGGCCTCGTTGACCTCCCACAGCGAGAGGTTGGCACCGCCGGTGATCGACAGCAGGATCGAGCGCGCGCCCTCCATCGAGGTTTCCAGCAGCGGCGAGGAGACGGCCTGCATGGCGGCCTCGGTTGCGCGGTTCTCGCCGACGCCCATGCCGATGCCGAGCAGCGCGTTGCCCGCCTCGCTCATGATCGTGCGCACGTCGGCGAAGTCGAGGTTGATCAGCCCGGGCAGCGTGACGAGGTCGGAGATGCCCTGCACGCCCTGGCGCAGCACGTCGTCGGCGACGCGGAAGGCCTCGACCATCGCGGTCTGCTTGTCGAGCACGCCGAGCAGACGGTCGTTGGGTACGACGATCAGCGTGTCGACCTCCTCGGCGAGCGCCTGCACGCCACGCTCGGCCTGCTCGCCGCGGCGGGTCCCCTCGAAGCCGAACGGCTTCGTCACGATCGCGACCGTGAGAGCTCCGACTTCGCGCGAGATACGCGCGACGATCGGCGCGGCGCCCGTGCCCGTGCCGCCGCCGGCGCCCGCCGCGATGAAGATCATGTCCGAGCCCTTCAGCAGCGACTTCATGCGGTCGTAGTCCTCCATCGCCGCCTGACGTCCGATGTTGGCGTCCGAGCCCGAGCCGAGCCCGCGCGTGAGCTCGGCGCCGATGTGCAGCGTGAGGTCGGCGGTCGACTGCTGCAGGGACTGCAGATCGGTGTTGACGGCGAGGAACTCGATGCCCGCGACCTCGGCCTCGACCATGCGGTTGACGGCGTTGACGCCGGCACCGCCGACGCCCACCACGCGGATGATCGGCTGGCCCGACCGTTTCCGGAGCGCTGAACGCGAGCGGGCGCTCGCGAGGATAGTCCTCGAGTGCCGGGCGCGGCGCGGGACGCTCGAGCACGTTCTCGGGGATCTCCGAGGAGAAGGCGTGACGCAGGCGCTCCTGGGGAGAGGCAACGCGAACCTCGTACTCGGGCTCCCGCGGCGAGGCGCTGAGCGCCGGATGCGGCAGCGCGCTCTCGCGAGGGTGCGCAGGCGCGGGCGCCTGGGCTGGCTCGCTCTCTGCGACGACGCGCTCCTCGCCATCCTCCTGTACAGCCTCGTCCTCGAGGCCTTCGGTCTTGCGGAACAGGGCGGCGAGAGGTCCTTCGCGCATGCTCGCGCGCTTAGCGTTGGCCATGGGTGAGAACCTCCTGCGCGAGTTGGCGGTAGGACTGTGCAGCGACGCCGTCCGGCTCGTACTTGAGGACCGACATGCCCTTCACGGGCGCCTCGGCGAAGCGGACGGTCTTGCGGATGCGCGAGGCGAAGACGCGGTCGCCGAAGTTTTCCTCGAGGATCTCGATGGCCTCCTTGGCGTGGATCGTGCGCGAGTCCACCAACGTCGGCAGGATACCCTCGATGTCGACGCCGGGATTGAGGTTCTCGCGGATCATCGCGAGCGTGTTCTGCAGCTGGATCAGGCCGCGCATCGACAGATACTCGCACTGCACGGGGACGATCACCTTGTCGGCCGCGGTCAGCGCGTTGATCGTCAGCAGACCGAGGCTCGGCGGCGTGTCGATGCAGATGAAGTCGTAGTCCTCGAGGATCGGTTCGAAGGCCTTCTGCAGCGAGCGCTCGCGGCCGATCATCGTCGACATCGCGATCTCCGCGCCGGCGAGGTCGATCGAGGCGCAGGCGATGTCGATCTCGCGCTTGCGGATCACCTCGCGGATCGAGACCTTGTGCACGAGCACGTCGTACATCGATTTCTCGAGCGTGTCCGGGTCGATGCCCTGGGACATCGTGAGGTTGCCCTGCGGGTCCATGTCCACGCACAGCACGCGGTGACCCTCCTCCGCGAAAGCGGCGGCGAGGTTCAGTGTCGTCGTCGTCTTCGCCACGCCACCCTTCTGGTTGGCGAACGCGATGACCTTGGCCTTTCCTTCCACGGGGGCTCCGATGGTCGATTGCTGGAAAGCCGTCCGCTCGGTATTCGCATGAGGAGGTCCGATTCCTGCATGGGAACTACGATCCCGAGATGCCCGCGCTGAGCGACCACGGCCTGCGCGGCCCGCCTGCGCGGCAAGCGCGTGCTCGTCTGCGTCGGCGCCGGGCGGCGTCGGCAAGACGACCACCTCGGCCGCGCTGGCGCTGGGCCTGGCGATGCGCGGGCAGAAGGTGGCCGTCGTCACGATCGACCCCGCCAAGCGACTGGCCAGCGCGCTCGGCCTGCGAGGAGCTCTCGGGCGAGCCGCGCCGCATCGAGGTGGCGCCGATGGGGCGGGCGTGAAGATCGAGGGCGAGCTGTGGGCGATGATGCTCGACGTCAAGCGCACCTTCGACGACATCGTCGCGCGGCTGGCATCCAGACGAGCAGGCGCGCGAGGAGATCCTCGCCAACCCCGTCTACCGCGAGCTCTCGACAGCGGTCGCCGGCTCGCAGGAGCTGAGCGCGGTCGCCAAGCTCTACGAGCTCTACGAGGAGCACGACTTCGACGTGATCGTGCTCGACACGCCGCCGTCGCGCAACGCGCTCGACTTCCTCGACGCACCGAACCGCCTGCTCGGCTTCCTCGACGGCCGCGCGCTGCAGGTGTTCCTCGCGCCGGGCGGCTTGACCGCGCGCCTGTTCGGGCGCGGCACGGCGCTCGATCTTCTCGATCTTCGCGCGCGTCACCGGCGTCGACATGCTCAGCGAGCTGTCGCGCTTCTTCCGCTCGCTCGGCAGCGTGATCGACGGCTTCGGCGAGCGCACGCGCGCGGTCTCGGCGCTGCTGCGCTCGCCGCAGACGGCCTTCCTGATCGTCACCTCGCCCGAGGCCGAGCCCGTCCGCGAGGCCGGCTATCTGGCCGAGCGACTCGCCGAGGCGGGCATGGCCCGCGCCGAGCTGATCGTCAACCGCGTGCACAGCGACGGTCTCGACGGCAAGTCGCTCGGGCAGGTCGAGGAGCTGCTCTCCGCGCGTCTGGGCGCACCGCTGGCGCGCGCGTGGCGAGCAACCTCGCCGACTTCGACATGCTCGCGCGGCGCGACGCGGCGAGCATCGAGCGCCTCTCCAGTGCTCTCGGCGGCAACGAGGCGATCCTCGTGCCGCACCTAGATGAAGACGTCCAGGACCTCCTCGGGCTCGCCGGTATCGCCGAACATCTCTTCGGCTAGCTCGTGTGCGGCCATCGCGCGCACCGGCGCGGCGGTCGCGTGCGCCGCGATCGGCATCGCGTCGGCGTCGGGTGGCTGGAACTCCGCGGCGAGGCGGTCCTGCTCGTGCAGGATCTCGTCGGCGAGCGCGACCAGGTCGGGATCGAGATGACCGCAGATCACGTCGCGCAGCAGCGCACGCAGGTGGTCGGCGACATCGCGGGCGAGCGCCTCGCCGCCGGCGTGCGCGACGGCGGTGCCTGCCATCACGGCGTGCTCAAGCGCGAGCGCCTGCAGCGATCCGCTCGGTCAGCTCGAGACGCTGCGCGGGCGTCGCGCAGAGCGCGGCCAGGCGTCCGGGCAGCATCCCGCTCGCGGGACCCTCGGGCTCGAGCAGCGCGCGCAGCGCGAGCAGGTTGTCGCTGAGCGCCTCGTAGGGGTCCGTCGCGCTCGCAGCCGAGCTCGAAGCGACGCAGCGCCCAGGCGAGCTCGTTGCCGTCGGGAGCGCGGCGCGAGACGAGGTTGCAGAAGGCGCGCAGCTCGTCCTCCTGCTCGGCGGTGACGAGCAGCATGCCGTGCGGGCGTCCGCCGCTGCCGAGCGCGAGCGGGCTCCACGAACCCTCGCCGACACGCGCCCAGGCGAGCACGCCGAGCGTCACGCGGCCGTCGCCGAACAGCCGCAGCGCACGCAGCAGGTCGCGCAGGATCTCGCGCCCGCGCGCGAGCGCGGCGCGCGGCTCGTCCTCCTCTGCGGCGAGCACGACGACAAGGTGCCCGCCGGCGCCCGCGTCGCGGTCGCTCGCCGCTTCGGGCGGCAGCCCATCGAGCGCGTGCGGGTGCGCGATCGTCAGGCCCTTCGTGAGCGCGAGCTCCGGCGAGGCGATCGTCAGGCCCTGGAGCGTCGCGACCAGCGTCACCTCGCTCGTGCTCGCCAGCGTGGCACTCTCCAGTCGTTGCGAGCGCTGAGCTGAGCGCGCTGCGGGACCAGCTCGAAGTCGGTCTGCTCGGCGAACACGTCGCAGAGCAATGCCAGCGATCGCCGCCGCCGCCGCGACGCGCGGCGTGCCGCGCGGGATCTCCGCGCCGACTCGCCGCGAGGTAGCGGCCGAGCCCGTCGAAGCTCGCCAGCAGCTCGGCGGCCTCGGCGTAGCCTGGCAGCGCTTCGAGCGCGGGCATGCGCTCGGCGATGAACTGCTCGGTCAGCGGGCGATAGCAGTAGAGCGAAGGTCCGCTGGAGCGGCGCCGACGACTGTGCTGCTCGAGCTCGAAGGGCACCTCGGCGCCGGCGAGCACCTCCGCATGCAGATGCGCCGCGGCCAGCTCGAAGTATCCGGTGAGCGCGGCTTGCAGCTGCAGAGAACGCATATGCGCTCACTTCGCCCCCGCTCACCGCGCTCCTGCCCGGCGCAGGCCCGCTTGCAGCCGCTCCGCGCGTCTAGGCGACGAGCAGATCGCCCGCGGTCAGACCCGCGCGCTCGGCGCACTCGGCGCCCAGCCAGTCTTCGCCGTAGGAGCGCATGTCGTCGATGATCGGCAGCAGCGCGCGGCCCTTCTCGGTCAGCGCGTACTCGACCCGCGGCGGCACCTCGGGGAAGGTCTGGCGCTCGACGATCCCCTCCTCCTCGAGCGCCCGCAGACGCAGCGACAGCGTGCGCGGGCTGATGCCGGCGAGCGAGCGTTCCAGCTCGCAGAAGCGCGAGCAGCCCTCGGCCAGGTCGCGGATGAGCAGGAGCGTCCACTTGCCGCACACGATCTCAGCGGTCAGGCACACGGGACATGTCTCATCAACGGCCATTGCAGCCTTTACTTTACCAAGTGAAGTGAAGGCTGGCTGACTCAGCCGCGAGCGTTGCGGGGCGCTCAGGCGGCGCTGAGCGAGCTGCTCGGGCTCGGCTCGCGCTTGGCCTCCGCCGAGGCGACGTCGTCCATCGTCGTGCCGACGCGCCCGTCGGCCTGCATCAGCAGCTTGAAGTCGTGCGGGCTGGAGGCGACACGCATCGCGTCCTCGAAGGTCACGCGCCCGGCCTTGACGTGGCCGAACAGGGCCTGATCGAAGGTCTGCATGCCGTAGTAGCCGCCGCTGGTGATCACCTCGACGAGTTTGCCCGTCTGCGCGGGGTCCATGATCATGTCGCGCACGCGGCCGGTCATGCGCATGATCTCGCAGACCGCGACGCGGCCGCCGTCGGCGCCCGGGACGAGACGCTGGGAGATCACGCCCTTGAATCGTGCCCGCGATCATGCTGCGCGCCTGTCCGTGCTGGTGGGGCGGGAAGAAGTCGAGCATGCGGTTGATCGACTCGGTCGCGTCGACCGTGTGGATCGTGGAGAGCACGAGGTGCCCCGTCTCAGCCGCGGAGAGCGCCGTCTGCACGGTCTCCTCGTCGCGCATCTCGCCGACGAGGATCACGTCTGGGTCCTGGCGCAGAACGCGGCGCAGTGCGCGCTTGAAGGAGGCTGTGTCCATGCCGACTTCGCGCTGGTTGATCGCGGAGCGCTTGTCGGCGTGCACGAACTCGATCGGGTCCTCGATCGTCACGATGTGCTTGCTCATCGTCTGGTTCATGTGGTCGATCATCGCCGCCAGCGTCGTCGACTTGCCCGAGCCGGTGGTGCCGGTCGAGCAGCACGATGCCGCGCTCCTCCTCGGCGAGCTCGCGTACCACCGTCGGGAAGCGAGAGCTCCTCGATCGTGCTGATGCGGTGCGGAATCGCGCGGCAGACGAGCGAGATCGAGACCGCGCTGGCGGAAGGCGTTAATCCGGAAACGCGCGATGCCGGGGATTTCGAAGGAGAAGTCGACCTCGTGGTCGTGGGCGAACTCTTCGAGCTTGTCCTCGTCGCCGAGGAGCGTGCGCAGAGCGCCTTCGGTGTCCTCGGGCGACAGGACAGCAGCACTGGCGTCGAGCGTCAGGTCACCGTTGACGCGGTACAGCGGTGCGGAGCCGCCCTTCAGGTGGAGGTCGGAGCCGCCCCTGTCGACGAGCTCCTGCAGCGCAGCCTTGACATCGAACATGCCCTCTGATCGGCAGCAGCAGCCGAAGCCTTGAGCAACCCGCGGCGCCCTGGACAGGGCGGACGACACCCTGACGGGCGAATCGCGTCGGCTGGCAAGGACGCAGTGAGCGAAGTGTGCCGGACCGGGAGACACTCGCTTCGCTCGAATCCCCGAACCGTCCAGCACACGAGCGATCGAGGAAGCCGCCAGCCGGCGCGAGGGCTGCTGACACCCTGACGGGCGAATCGCGTCGACTGGCAAGGACGCAGGGAGCGTGGCGTGCGCGAGCACGCGAGCGACCGAGGACGCCGCCAGGCGGCGCGAGGCGCCCGTCAGGCGACGTCGCGGAGCTTTTGTGCCTCCGCCAGCGACTGCAGCTTCTTCAGCGACTGGTTCTCGATCTGGCGGATGCGCTCGCGCGTGACGTTGAACGTGCGTCCGACCTCGTCGAGCGTGCGCGGGTGCTCGCCGCCGAGGCCGTAGCGCAGCTCGAGCACTCGCCGTTCGCGGTAGGAGAGGTTCTCGAGCGCCTCGCGCAGCGCCTCCTTGGTGAGGATCTCCGCGGCGCGCTCGTAGGGGGACTCGGCGCGCTCGTCGGCGATGAACTGGCCGAACTCGGACTCCTCCTCGTCGCCGACCGGCTTCTCGAGCGAGACCGGCGCCTGGGCGGAGCGCTTGATCGAGTCGACCTCCTCGGGGTCGATCCCGGTGACCTCGGCGATCTCGTCGGCCGTCGGCTCGCGACCGAGCTCGGTCACGAGCTTGCGCTCGGCGCGGCCGATCTTGTTGAGCTTCTCGACGACATGCACGGGGATGCGGATCGTGCGCGCCTTGTCCGCGAGCGCGCGGGCGATCGCCTGGCGGATCCACCAGGTCGCGTAGGTCGAGAACTTGAAGCCCTTGCGGTAGTCGAACTTCTCCGCGGCACGCACGAGGCCGAGCGTGCCCTCCTGGATCAGGTCGAGGAAAGGCAGGCCCTGGTTGCGGTAGTTCTTCGCGATCGAGACGACAAGCCGGAGGTTGGACTCGACCATCTTCTGCTTCGCGTCGAGGTCGCCGCGCTCGATGCGCTTGGCGAGATCGACCTCCTCCTGAGCGGTGAGCAGGCGCACCTTGCCGATGTCCTTGAGGAACAGCTGCAGCGAGTCCGTCGTCATGTCCGGCTTCAGGTCGAGCGCCGTTTTGGCTTTGCGCCGGCCGCGTTTGTCGGGTGCGCGCTCGACCAGCGAGGCGGCTGCGATCGCCGGGTCGATCTCCTCGACGAGCTCGATCTCGGACTTCTCGAAGAAGCCGTGCAGCTCCTCGACGTCGGACTCGTCCAGGTCGAGCTCGGATACGGCCTTCGTGATCTCCGCGTAGGAGAGCACGCCGACCTGCTGGCCCTTGGCGACCAGACCCTTGACCTCATCCAGCTCCTGCAGCTCGACTACTGACATACGTGTTCCATTTCTCGGTCGGTCGGAGCCCTGGCGCGAGCGCCTGAACTCCGCAAGATTTATCGCTCGGACTACCCCTCGCCGGACATAGGCCGCAGACCCGCCAACGTTACAGCGAAATTACGCTCTCAGATCTGCCTATGCTAACGCGTCCTCGACGCAATCTGAGCGAATGCCGCTCCGCTTGCAGGGGCCGCCTTAAGCAATGATGTGCGAATGAGCAGCGCAAGCGAGAACAACGGTCGCGCGAGCAGCCCGGAGGCCGGCGAGGGAGTGCTCGCGAATCTGCCCCGCACACGACCGCAACGCTCCAGCCCGCGCCGAGCGGCCGCAAGGAGATCCGCCGCTTCGGCCGCTGGGGGCAGCGCTCCGCCGAGCCCTCCCTCGACAAGCGCAGCGAAGCCCGCGAGCGCCCCGGCGAAGGTCAAAAAAGCCAAGCCCAAGGCCAAGGCGACCCCGAAAGCTAAGGGCGCCGCGAAGGCTGCGAGCGAGACGAAAGCCAAGACCCGCTCGCCCCGCGCCACCAAGCGCCCGACACGCACCGCACGCCCCACAGCGCCCGCCACGAGCACCCGGCGCAAGCCCGTCACACGTGCCGTGCACGTCGATGAGAGCGTGCCACGTCAGGGCTTTGAGTCCGAAATGGACCGCGCCACCGGGCCTGTGCAGCCCCCGGGCGGCGCCGAGCTCGTCTCCTCGGCGGCGGAGATCTTCGGCGAGCTGGCCCGTAGCGGCATCTCCACCGGTGAGCGCCTGCTGAAGGACGCACTCGCCCGCCTGCCGCTCTGAGCACGCGCACCGGCCTCTGTATACTGCCTGCCACGCCGAGCTGCTGCGACCCAGGTCGCGGCAGACGGGGGACCCATTGCGGCTCGAAGCTATGAGCCGCTGGGGCGAATCGGCCCACTCTGGGCCGTAGCGCCGCACAAGCACGCCGCGCGAGCCCGTCAGCTGACCCCGTAGGCGTCGACGACCATGCGCTCCAAGCTCAAGACAGCCACGCTCTTGCTCGCCCTGACGAGCGCGCTCGGCCTCGCCGCGATTCCCGCAAACAGCGCCCTTGCCACCGCCTCCTCCGGCGGCGCGAGCGCGCCGAGCACGAACACGGCGCCGGCGAAGGCGACGGTCCGCCCGAGCGGTATCGCCACCTGGTTCGGCCCCGGCTTCTACGGCCAGAAGACGGCCTGCGGGCAGACGCTCACACCCGGCGTCGTCGGCGTCGCCAACCGCACGCTCCCCTGCGGCACGCTCGTAAAGGTCACCTACGCGACCCACACGCCTCACCGTTCCCGTGCTCGACCGCGGTCCCTACAGCCACGGCGCCGACTGGGATCTGACGGCCGGCGCCGCACAGGCGCTCGGCATCACCGAGACCGTGCGTATCCGCACCCGCGTCGTCGGGCGCGCCGCGAACAGTCCCAGCCTCGGCGTGCCCCCTACCGCCCCGACCGCCGTGCTCGCCGGCGGCGCCCTCGCCGGCTGAACGTCGCGGCTGCGTTACCTGAACGCGGGCTGAGCTACCGATCGTGCGTCGTAGCCCGCGGGGCACCCGACGCGCGTGCCGCCGAGCGGGCCGCGTAGAGGCTCACATCCGCATGCGCTGCGAGTGCCGCCGGCGTGCGGCCGTCCTCCGGGCAGATCGCCGTGCCGATAACGACATCCAGGGGTGCACCGCGATGTTCGACCACGGTGCCCAGCGCCCGGCGCAACCGCTCGGCGAGGCTCGCAGCGCCGCTACGGTCGGTTTCGGCGCTGAGCAGCCAGTAGCGCCCGGGGCGCTCACGGGTCAGCGAGACACGTCCAAGGGAAGGCGCCGCCTCACCTCTGCCGGGCACCCCGGAGGCGATCGCGAGCGCATCTTCGAGCTCCTGGCTCAGGCGCATCAGCTCTGAGCTCGGCTCGCTCGCGCGCAGGTGCTCGATCTCGCGTGGTTCCACGAGCATCACCGCGAAGGGGCGTCCGCTCTCTTGCGCGAGCTCCAGCTGACGGCCGATCGATCCGATCCACGCCGCGGGACCATCCTCGCCACGTGCATCGCGGATCGCGATCTCATCCTCTCCGCTTGAGTCCGGCCGCGTCTGCTCCCAGACAGAGGGCGGCTCCATCGGCGCCACGGTCCGGGCCGGTCGCGGTGGCGAGGCATCCCAGGACTGCGGACGCTCAGGCTGCTGCTCGCGACTGGCGCTCTGCTCCTCTGAGGTCGGATGAACCGCGGCCTCAGCCCGCTCATCGACGAGCACAGCCCCACCCGGCGTGATACCGCCCACCGCGTGGCTGCCGCGACCGGCAGGTGCCGAGGCGGCCGGGCCGCCGGCCGCCGTACCCGCGACGGCCGGGCTTCCCTCAAGCGCGGCCGCGAGGATGCTCGCGCAGACATATGCCACGCGCTCGGCGAGGTCGGAGAGCTGGCGCGTCGCCGCGCTTCCCTGCGACTGCCAGCGCCGATCGAGCAGCGCGCCCTGCCAGAGCACGGCACGCAACGCCTCCGCCGCCCGCACCGTCGCTGCACCGTCGCGCGCTGCGCTCAGCACCACCAGTGCACGCCCCGCTTCCAGCTCTCCGCGTGCGCCCGAAAAAGCGGGCGCGGTCAGGCGATCGAGCTCCCGATCGGCTCCGAGCGCCTTGATCGTCTGAGCGATCAGAATTGGTGCATCGCGCGCGAGCAGCTCGAGCGGCAGCTCGCCAAGCTCCTCGAGCGGACGCTCTGAGATCAGCGCTATCAGCCACTCCTTCGCGAGCTCCTCGGCGCGGACCACCAGCGCTTCGACGGGCAGCTCGGCGAGCGCCCGTGGACGGGGGCCGGCGACTCTGGGGCGCTCTGCGCTCACACCTGTTGGATATCAGCAACCGGGGACGCTCGCCAGTCCGCCATCGGGCTCGCCGGGATAGCCTGGCGTCCCGCGTGCCCGACCCGAGAACGAAATGACCCTGATCTGGATCGCGCTGGCGGTGGCGGCGGTGCTGGCTGGCGCGCTCACGACGTGGCTGGTGCTCAAACGGCGTCCCCGCGGGGACCGGCCCGAGCTCGTGAAGATCACAGACCTCGAAGACGCGACCTCGCTGGATCCGGCCACGGGCGCGGTGCGCTCCGTGCAGAAGGCCGACCTGTCGATCGATGAGGCGACGCTAAGCGCGATCTGGACGCCGGTGCACCTTGAGCGCCTGGCGCGTACCTACTGGCGCTTCTTGACGCGGGTGACGCTTGGGCTGATCCGCGTGCGCTACACGCCGGGGGAGCGTTCGGTCGTGCTGCTCACTCCGCCTCTGCGCCTGCTCACCTTCCAGGCGCCCGAATACGAGATGGACGCGTACGAGCGGGCTCGTGCGCTGGCGGATCGAGCGCGGCCTGCTCGTCTCGCGTCGGGGGCGTGGCGGCAGCGGCTACCTGCAGATCGACGTGCGCCGCAGCGAGAGCGATGACCCCGATCATGTACGCCTGCACATCGAGGTCGAGGTGGCGAACTTCTACCCCTCGATCTCAAGCGGCTTCGGCCAGCGCCTCTACAACGTGACGCAGTCGCGCTGCACGTGATCGTCACCTACGGCTTCCTGCGCTCGCTCGCGCGCCTCGACCTGGCGGAGTCCAAGGTCGGTCGCTTCGAGCCGCCCGGTTAGACCTCTTCGACCTCGTCGTCGAGCGCCCCCTCGGCGCGCGCGCGCTCGATCACGCGGGCGGGCACGCTCACGACGGTGGCGCCCGCGGGCACGTCATGGGTGACGACGGCCCCCGCGCCGATGCGCGCGCCGCGGCCGATCCGCAGGCCGCCCTCCAGCGGGCTGATCACGACCGAGTTGGCGCCGATCCTGACGTCGTCCTCGATCACGATCCGGCCGTGCTCGGATTTCCAGCCCGAGCGTGCGCGCACCGCGATCGTGACGTTGTGCCAGATCTTCACGCGCTTGCCGATCACGACGTTGGAGTGCACCATCGTCCCGAAGCCGTGATGACCGAAGCGCACGTCGGGGCTCACAGATGCGCCCGGCGCCAGCGAGTTGTGGTAGATCACCGAGTTGAGTTTCTTGACCCACAACGCGGCGCGCGGGTAGCCGCGCGAGCGCAACGCGATCGAGAACAGCCAGAGTCGTTCGGGGCTCACCGTGCGCCCCGCTAGAACCGCTCGCCGCCGACTGCCCGCAGCTTCGCGCGGTCGTGCGTGGCGCGGATCCGCCGGATCGTGCCCGAGCGCGAGCGCGTGACGAGCGATTCGGTGGTCGCGCCGCCCGCGCTGCGGGTAGCGCACGCCCTGCAGCACGTCGCCGTCGGTGATGCCCGTGGCCGAGAAGAAGACGTCCTCGCCCGCGACGAGGTCGTCGCGGGTCGAGCACCCGCTCGAGGTCATAGCCCGCCTCGAGCGCAGCGGTGCGCTCGGTCTCGTCGCGCGGCCACAGACGACCGAGCAGCTGGCCGCCGAGGCACTTCACGGCGGCCGCCGAGATCACGCCCTCGGGCGTGCCGCCGATCCCCCACAGCAGATCGACCGGCGAGCGCTCGGTGACGGCCAGAAGCGCCGCCGAGACATCGCCGTGGGCGATCAGACGCACCCGCGCGCCCGCCTCGCGGATCGCGCGCGATGCCCTCCTCGTGGCGCGGGCGGTCGAGCACGACGACCATCACGTCGCTGACCGGGCAGCGCTTGCGCTCGGCGACCAGCTTCGACCGTCTCTCCGAGCGGGCGGTCGAGATCGAGCAGGTCGGCGATCTCGGGTGCGCCGGCCATCTTCTCCATGTAGACGCACGGACCCGGGATCGAACATCGTGCCGCGGCTCGACAGCGCGATCACCGCGAGCGCGCTCGGCATCCCGTGCGCGGCGAGCGTCGTGCCCTCGAGCGGATCGACGGCGATGTCGACCTGCGGGCGGCGAGCCGTCGCCGATCTGCTCGCCGTTGTAGAGCATCGGCGCCTCGTCCTTCTCGCCCTCGCCGATCACGACGACGCCGTCCATCTGCACCGACTGCAGCATGTAGCGCATGCCGTCGACCGCCGCCTGGTCGGCCGCCTCCTTGTCGCCCGAGCCGACCAGCGGCGCGGCCGCGAGCGCCGCGGCCTCGGTCACGCGCACGAGCTCGAGCGCGAGGTTGCGGTCGGGCGCGAGATTACGATCCGGTGGCTGCTGATCTGCGTCTGTGGTCACGGTTCTCCTTGCGAATGTCGCTTGCGCCTACGCGCACTGCCGAGATCTGGGCCCTGAACCTAGCCGAGAGCAAGCGGCGAGGCCGGTTAGGAACCCGTCCGCTCAGCCTCGCGCCGTGGCTCGTCGTCATGGGAGGAGTCCTCGCCGTTGAGGATGCGCGCCGGCGGCCCAACCACGATCGCGCCGGCGGGAACGTCTTCGGTGACGACCGTGCCGGCACCGACGCGCGCGCCGCTGCCGATGCGCAGAACGCCGCCGCGCGGCGCGATCACGACGGAGTTGGCACCGATCTTCACGTCGTCTTCGATCACGATCCGCGAGCGCGGGCCGCGCGCGGCCCGGAGGCCGCCGCTTCACTGCCGGCCGCGCCGGTGCCGGGTCGCGCTGCGCGGCGCAGTGGTCGACCAGCCGACAGCGTGACGTTCTGCCAGATTTTCACGCGCTTGCCGATCTCGACCTCGCTGTTGACGACGATCCCGATGCTGTTGTGGCCGAGGCGAATGTCAGGGCTCACGACGCGCCCGGCGCTAGCGAGTTGTGGTAGAGGAGCGAGTTCAGCTGCTTTACCGCAAAACGCCAGCACCCAGTGACCCCGCCGATGTAGCGCGATCGAGGCCAGCCACAGCCGCTCAGGGCTGAACAGCCAGAGCCTGCTGACCCAGAGCTTGAGCAGCTGAAGTCTTGGTGAGCTCACCCGGCGTGATGGTAACTGACGAGAATGGCTCTGCCCGTCCACCCTGCGAGACCGCGCGTACCTCGCTGCGAGCCCTGCGATCGGCGGTCTTAGGCGCTGTGAAGGAGGCGTGCGGCCGTGACGCCTGCTGCTGCCACTACGATCGTGGCGTGAGCGACCAGCCACCGCCCGTCGAGCCTCGCATTCCCACTCAGCTCGCCGGTGCCGTCGAGCGAGCAGGTGCAGCTGGCCGCGCCGCGCGAATGTCGCGCAGCGGCTGCGCGAGCACGACGCGACGCTGTGGGGGCCCGCGGGAACCCCCGAGATCGCCAACCGGCTCGGCTGGCTGACGATCGCCGAGCGCATGCTCGCCGAGCTCGACGCGATTGAGGCGCTCGCCGACGGAAGTGCGCGAGCGAGGGCTTCGAGCGACGTCGTGCTGCTCGGCATGGGTGGCTCCTCGCTCGCGCCCGAGGTGCTGCGGCGCACCTTCGCGCGCGCGGCCCGGCACACCCCGCAGCTGCACGTGCTCGACTCGACCGACGCCGCGACGGATCGCGTGCAGTCGAGCGCGCGGTCGACGCTCGAGCGCACGCTGTTCATCGTCTCCTCGAAGTCGGGGGGCACGATCGAGCCGCTGTCGCTGTTCGCGCACTTCTTCGCGCTCGTGCAGCGACGGCTGCCAGCTTCGTCGCGATCACCGACCCCGGATCGGGCCTCGCCCAGCTCGCCGCACGAGCACGGCTTCCGCGCGATGTTCTCCGGCGACCCCGACATCGGCGGGCGCTACAGCGCGCTGTCGCGCTTTCGGCATCGTCCCCGCGGCGCTGATCGGCATCGACGTGCGCACGCTGCTCGACGGCGCCGGCGCCGCGTGGCGAACAGCGCTCCCGGACCCGCCGAGCGCGGCTCCGGCGCGGCGATCCCGGCCAGCGTGTGGCTCGGCGCAGCGCTCAGCGCGCTCGCGCGCAGCGGGCGCGACAAGCTCACGTTCGTGATCGCCGACTCGCTGCCCGGCCTCGGGCTGTGGCTCGAGCAGCTCGTCGCCGAGTCGACCGGCAAGCACGGCACGGGCATCCTGCCGGTCGCCGAGGAGCCGCTCGGCGACCCGGGCGACTACGGCGAGGACCGCGTGTTCGCCTACCTGCCCGACCTCGCCGCGCCGGACCCGCAGCTCGACGCGCCGCGTCGCAGGCGCTCGCGCGACGCCGGGCCACCCGCTGCTCACGATCCCCACGCACGGGCCCGAGCGATCTCGGGCGCGTGTTCATGCTCGCCGAGCTCGCCGTCGCGGTCGCCGGCTGGGGCCTTGAGATCAACCCCTTCGACCAGCCCAACGTGCAGCAGGCCAAGGACGCGACCAAGCGCGTGCTCGCCGACTACGAAAGCCGGCACGAGCTGCCCGCGGCGCCGAGCGCGCGACGGCAGCGGCGCTGCGCTCGCTGCTGCTCGACGCGAGCTCCGCCGGAGTACGTCGCGATCATGGCCTATCGTGCAGCCCTCGGCCGAGTTCGACGCGGCCGCTCGCCGAGCTGCGCGAGGCGATCCGCGCGGCACGCACCGGGCGACGACGCACGTTCGGCTACGGCCCGCGCTTCCTGCACTCGACCGGCCAGTTCCACAAGGGCGGCCCGAAGACCGGGCGCTTCCTGCAGCTGCTCCACGACGGCCCCGAGGACGTCGACGATCCCGGGCGCGCGCCTACACCTTCACGACGCTCAAGAACGCCGCAGGCGATCGGCGACCTGCAAGACGCTGCGCGAGCTCGGGCTGCCCGGCCGAGCGCGTGCGGCTGGAGGGCGAGGACCCCGTGGGCGCGCTGCGCGCCCTGACCGCGAGGATCAAGGAGGCGACGTGACACAGATCGGTTTCGTCGGGCTGGGCAAGATGGGCGGCAACATGGTGCACCGCATCCGCCGCGACTCCGAGCACGAGGTCGTCGCGTTCGACTTCGACGAGAAGGCCGTCAAGCAGGCGGTCAAGAACGGCGCCGCCGGGGCCGAGCTCGCTGAAGGACCTCGTCAAGCAGCTGCAGCGCGCCGCGGATGGTCTGGATCATGGTGCCGGCCGGCGACGCCGACCGCAGGAGACCGTCGACAAGCTCGCCAAGCTGCTCGACCGCGGCGACATGATCGTCGACGGCGGCAACTCGAAGTGGACCGACGACAAGCGCCGCGCCGAGCGAGCTGAAAAGCGCAGGGCATCGAATACGTCGACGTCGGCATCTCCGGCGGCGTCTGGGGCCTGGAAGTCGGCTACTGCATGATGGTCGGCGGGCCGCCGAAAGCGGTCAAGCGGCTCGCGCCGATCCTCGACGTGCTCGCGCCCGAGACCAACGAGCAGAGCCGCGCGGCGATCGGGCCGCGCGGCTGGATGCACTTCGGCCCCTCCGGCGCCGGGCACTACGTGAAGATGGTCCACAACGGCGTCGAGTACGGGCTGATGCAGGCCTACGCCGAGGGCTTCGACGTGTTCGACAAGTGCGAGTACGAGCTCGACAACGCCAAGATCGCGCACCTCTGGGGGCAGGGCTCGGTCGTGCGCTCGTGGCTGTGCGAACTGGCCGCGCGCGCCTTCGAAGCCGACGGCAACGACCTCGGCGCGATCGAGGGCTACACCGAGGACTCCGGCGAGGGCCGCTGGACGATCGAGGACGCGACCGCGCACGACGTGCCGACGCCCGTGATCACGGCCTCGCTCTACGCGCGCTTTCGCTCGCGCGGCAACGGCGACTTCGCCGATCGCGTGCTCGCGGCGCTGCGCAACCAGTTCGGCGGCCACGCCGTCAAGAGCGCGCCTCCTCCGGCACCGCCGCACCCGCCAAGGCGGCGACTCGCGGCAAGGGGCGCTGAGCGTTGAGCGCCACCGCGCATCCCGGCGAGCCGACGCCGGAGCCGGAGCCCGAGAACCCGCTGACGAGCGGCCTCGAGCGCCTGCCCGTCGCGCCGACGACGCTCGTGATCTTCGGCGCCACGGGCGATCTGGCGCGGCGCAAACTGCTGCCCGCGCTCTACAACCTCGCCCACGACGGCGCGCTGCCCGAGCGCTTTCACCTCGTCGGCGTCTCGCGCAAAGAAAAAGCGCACGAGGACTACCGCGCGGAGTGCGAGGAAGCGATCCGCCGCTTCTCGCGGCGCAAGCCCGACGAGGACGTGCTCAAGGGACTGCTCGAGAACGTCAAGTACGTGCCCGGCACCTTCGACGACGACGTCCGTCTACAGCGAGCTCGGCAAGGTGCTCGACGACTTCGAGAAGCACGCCGGCGAGCCGCTCAACCGCGCCTTCTACCTCTCGACGGCGCCCGAGCTTCTTCCCGGTGATCGTCGAGCAGCTCGGCAGCTCGAAGCTCGCCCAGCACGAGCACGCGCGAGGTGCGCGTGATCATCGAGAAGCCGTTCGGCACGACGCTCGAGGAGGCGCGCGAGCTGAACCGCCGCGTGCTCGCGATCTTCGACGAGAGCCAGGTCTTCCGCATCGACCACTACCTCGGCAAGGAGACCGTCCAGAACATGATGGCGTTCCGCTTCGCCAACGGCATGTTCGAGCCGCTGTGGAACCGCAACTACATCGACAGCGTGCAGATCACCGCCGCCGAGGATCTCGGCATCGGCACGCGCGCCGACTACTACGACGCGGCCGGCGCGCTGCGCGACCTGATCCAGAACCACATGCTGCAGCTGCTCTGCCACGTCGCGATGGAGCCACCGGTCAGCTTCACCGCCGAAGAGGTGCGCAACGAGAAGGTCAAGGTGCTGCAGGCGATCCCCGCAGCCGACCGCCGCGGAGATCCCCGCGATGTCGCTGCGCGCGCAGTACGCGCAAGGGACACGCCGGCGGCGAGGACGTGCCGGGCTACCTCGAAGAGGACGGCGTGCCCGCAGGACTCGAACACCGAGACCTACGCGGCGCTGCGCCTGGAAGTCGACAACTGGCGCTGGGCCGGCGTGCCCTTCTACCTGCGCACCGGCAAGCGCCTGGCGCGCAAGGTCACCGAGATCGCGGTGACGCTCAAGCCGGTCCCCCACCTCGCCTTCAGCCAGGACGGCTCGCTCGGCGTGCAGCCCAACCAGCTCGTGCTGACGCTGCAGCCCAACGAGGGCGTCTCGCTGCGCCTCGGCGCGAAGATCCCGGGCACGCGCATGATCATCCGCCCGGTGAACATGGAGTTCCTCTACGGCACCGCCTTCCTGTCGCAGTCCCCGGAGGCCTACGAGCGCCTGATCACCGACGCGATGCGCGGCGACGCGACGCTGTTCACGCGCAACGACGAGGTCGAGGCGCAGTGGCGCATCTGCGACCCGATCGTCGCCGCCTGGGCGAAGCGAGCCCGGACCGCTGCCGCAATACGAAGCCGGCTCGCAGGGCCCCAAGGAGGCCGACGGGCTGCTGCGCGAGGGCGACAGCTGGCGCGCGATCTGATGACCCGCAGCGACGCGGTCTGGAGCGAGCAGGGCACGACGCCCGACGCGATCGAAGCGGCGCTGCGCCAGCTGCTGATCGAGCGTCCACGCCGAAAACGACAGCTACGTGCCGGCGCGCGTGCTGAACATGATCGCCTTCGTCGACCGCGAATGGACCGGCGAAATCGCCAACCGCCTGCGCGGCGTCGGGCGCTACCACGCCTCGCGCCTGGTCGTGCTCTCCTACGAGCCCGGGCGCGAGCGCCTCGACGCGCGCGTGATGATCGCCGCCGAAGGCGAGCCGCAGCCGGGCGAGCTCGCGCTGCTGCGCGAGACCGTCGTCGTGGAACTCGGCGAGCGCCACCTCGACGACCTGCTGACGATCGCCGACCCGCTCGTCGTCACCGACCTGCCGACGCTGCTGTGGTCGCCCCACGGCCACCACGAGATCGTCGACGAGCTGCTCGCGCTCGCGCAGGCGATCCTCGTCGACTCGGTCGAGGAGCCGCTCGCCGGCGAGGCGCTCGACCGCGCATGCGCGCTCAGCGGACAGGCCTACGTCGTCGATCTCGCCTGGCTGCGCTCGACGCCCTGGCGCGAGCGCGTCGCCGCGAGCTTCGACCCGCCCGCGCTGCGCCGCGAGCTGCGCACGCTCAGCGCGGTGACCGTCCGCCACCACCCGGCCTCGACCGTGGCCGCGATGCTGCTCGCCGGCTGGCTCGCCTCGCGTCTGGACTGGAAGGTCACGAGCCGCTGAGCGAGCGAGGGCGATGCGCTGATCGGCAAGGCGCGGGCGGAGCCGCCAGGACGGTCAGCGTGCGCCTGCAGGCCGCGCCGGAGCTGCACGGTGCCGGGCCTCGAGGGCGTCACGCTCGAGACAGCCTCGGGTCGCTGCCTGCGCCTCGACCGCGGCCCGGGCGGGCTGCGCGCGCGCTTCGCGCGACGCCGCGGGCACCGAGCGCGAATGGACGATCCCGGGCGCCTCGCGCGGCGAGACCGGCGTGCTCGGCGAGGGCATCCGCCAGGCGCTGCTGCGCGACCCGACCTACGTGCCGGCGCTGAAGGCCGCGCGGGCGATGCGTGGCGTGACGCGCCTGACCACCTGCCCCGACGCCGAGGCCGTCGCCGAGCGCGCCGCCGCGCCGATCGTGCGCGCAGCTCGCCCGCGCCCGCGAGCAGCGCGGCGTCGCCCATCTGGCGCTCAGCGGCGGCACGACGCCGGCGCGCGACCTACGAGCTGCTCGGCGCCGATCCGCGTGCGCTGGAGACCGTCGAGGTGTGGTTCGCCGACGAGCGCTGCGTCGCGCCCGACGACGAGGAGAGCAACTACCGGCTCGCGGCCGAGACGCTGCTCGAACCCGCGGCGATCGCGCCCGCGCGCGTGCACCGCATGCACGGCGAGCTGGGCCCGGCGCCCGGCGCCGCGCGCTACGCAGAGGAGCTGCGCACGCAGCTCCCCGCATGAGGACGGGCTGCCTGTGCTCGACGTGATCGTGCTCGGGATCGGCCCCGACGGGCACGTCGCCTCGCTGTTCCCCGGCGCCGGGACGCTCGATGCGCCCGCGACAGACGCTCTGCCTGGGCGTCGAGGACTCGCCCAAGCCGCCGCCCGAGCGGATCACGCTCAGCCTGTCGGTGCTGCGCGCGGCGCGCAGCTGCCTGCTGCTCGCGACCGGCGCCGGCAAGTCGGACGCCGTCGGCGCGATGCTCGGCGAGCCGAGCCGCCACGTGCCCGCGAGCCTGCTGCGCCGCGAGCGCCTGAGCGTGATCGTCGACGACGCCGCCGCACCACCGGGGCCGCGCGCGTGAGCGCGAACGACAATGGCGGGCAGACGCTGCTGGTCCGCCACGCCGAGACCGAGTGGAGCCTCTCCGGGCGCCACACGGGGCGCACCGACATCCCGCTGACCGACCGCGGACGTGCCGCCGCGGCGCGGCTCGCGCGAGCGTCTGGCCGGGATCGAGCTTCGCTCTCGTGCTCTGCAGCCCTTCGAGCCGCGCGCGCGAAACCTGCGAGCTGAGCGGCTGCGGAGCGCGCGCCGATGAGCGCGCCGATCTGCTCGAGTGGGACTACGGCGACTACGAGGGCCTGACGAGCGCCGAGATCAAGGCCGAGCGGCCCGACTGGAACCTGTGGCGCGACGGCTGCCCCGGCGGCGAGACGCCCGCAGATGTCGGCGCGCGCGCCGATCGCGTGATCGCCGAGCTGCACGGCATCGCGGGCTGCGTCGCGGTGTTCTCCCACGGCCACATGCTGCGCGTGCTCGGCGCGCGCTGGATCGAGCCTCGCGCCGGCACGCGGAGCGCAGCCTCGGCCTGGCGACAGGGCGCGCTGTGCGTGCTCGCCCACGAGCACGACACGCCGATCCTCGCGCGCTGGAACGACCTCGGCGGCGTGCTCATCTGAGCGACGGCGCGACGAGCCCGCGTCCAGACTGTCAGAATTACCGGCAGGGCGGAGCGCTTCGCCTTCTAGAGTGAGTCGCAGCACAGCCAGCCCATGGCAGCCCGCGCGGTCAAGACCAACCCCCTCTCCCCCGACGCCGAGCAGGTGCTCTCAGCGCTGGACGACGCGCAGGCAGCGTACGCTCGCGCTGATCGACGGCCTCAGCGACGAGCAGCTCGAGCGCGTGCACTCGCCGATCATGAGCCCGCTCGTCTGGGACCTCGCGCACATCGCCGCCTACGAGGACCTGTGGCTCGCACACCGCCACGGCGGCGCGCCGCTGCTGCGCCCCGAGCTCGCGCGCCTGTACGACGCCTTCGAGACGCCCCGCGCGGTCCGCGGCGAGATCGAGGCGCTCGGCCCGGCCGAGGCGCGCGAGTACCTGCGGAGGTGCGCGCGCGCAGCCGTGCCGTGCTCGGTCGAGCGCGGCCTCGGCGACGGCGCGATCTGCGAGATGGTCCTGCGCCACGAGCTGCAGCACACCGAGACGATGCGCCAGACGCTGGCGATCGCCGGCCTGCTCGCCAGCGGGCGAGCCGGCCTCGCAGGCGCTGAGCGGCGAGGCGAGGTGGCTCGAGGTCCCCGCCGGCGCGTTCGCGATGGGCGCCGCCGACGAGGGCTTCGCCTACGACAACGAGCGCCCCCGCCACGACGCTCGAGCTGCGCGGCCTTCGCGATCGCGCCGCCGCCCGGTCAGCAACGCGAGCTGGCTGCACTTCAGCGAGGGCGGCGGCTACGAGCGGCGCGAGTGGTGGTCGGACGAGGGCTGGGCCTGGAAGGAGGAGTACGACATCACCCACCATCCGGGCGTGGCAGCGGGCCACCCGCAGGCCCCCGTCTGCCACGTCTCCTGGTTCGAGGCCGACGCCTTCGCCCGCGCGCACGACGCGCGCCTGCCGACCGAGGCGGAGTGGGAGAAGGCGGCGACCTGGACCCAGGGGAGCGGGGCTGGACTCGCAGAGCTGGGTCGGGTGTGGGAGTGGACGCGCGAGCCATTTCTACGGCTACCCGGGCTTCGCGCCCTATCCCTACCGCGAGTACTCGGAGGTCTTCTTCGGCGACGGCTACCGCGTGCTGCGCGGCGGCTCGTGGGCGACGCGACCGCGCGCGTCGCGAGCCGCGCTTCCGCAACTGGGACCTGCCCCGAGCGCCGCCAGATCTTCGCCGGCGTGCGACTGGCGCGGGACGCTGTGATGGAGCCCGTGACGCCCGCACGCGGCCGCTCCGCGGCCATCCGCATCGACTCCCACCTCGACGGCAGCGCAGGAGCGCTCGCTCGCCGACGACGTGCTCGACGGGCTGACGCGCCCCTTCAAGGAGCTGCCGCCGAAGCACTTCTACGACGCACGCGGCGCGCGAGCTGTTCGACCAGATCTGCGAGCTGCCCGAGTACTACCCGACGCGCGCCGAGCGCGCGATCCTCGAGCGAACGCGCCGACGGAGCTCGCAGAGCTGACCGGCGCGGTCGAGCTCGTCGAGCTCGGCTCGGGCACGGCGGCCAAGACGCGCGTGCTGCTCGACGCGCTGCACGCTGCCGGCACGCTCGCGCGCTACGTCCCCGTCGACGTGACCGAGAGCATGGTGCGCGACTGCGCCGAGGCGCTGACCGGCGAGTACCCGGGCCTGCGCGTGCACGGCGTGATCGGCGACTTCGAGCGCCACCTCGACCAGGTGCCCCCGGCCGATCGGGCCGCGCATCGTCGCCTTCCTCGGCGGCACGATCGGCAACTTCCCGCCCGGCAGCCGCCGGCGCTTCCTGCGCCAGATCGCGCCGCCTGCTCGGGCCCGGCGACCACCTGCTGATGGGCACCGACCTGGTCAAGGACCCGCGCGTGCTGCGAGGCCGCCTACGACGACGCGCAGGGCGTCACGGCGGAGTTCAACCGCAACGTCCTGCACGTGCTCAACCGCGAGCTGGACGCCGACTTCGACCCCGAGGACTTCGAGCACGTCGCGCTGTTCGACCCCGAGCACGAGTGGATCGAGATGCGCCTGCGCGCGCGCCGCGAGCACACCGCGCTCGTCGCGACCTCGACCTGCCGGTGCACTTCGACGCGGGCGAGGAGCTGCGCACCGAGATCAGCGCGAAGTTCACACCCGAGCGCCTGCAAGGCGACCTCGCCGCCGCCGGCCTCGAGCTCGTGCGCTGGCTGACCGATCCCGACGAGCTGTTCGCGCTGACGCTCTCCGCGCGCCGCGTCGCTGTAGGCTCCCCGCCATGCAGATCGAGGGCACCTCAGCGATCGTCGTCGGCGGCGCCTCCGGGCTCGGCGAGGCGACCGTGCGCGCGCCTGCACGACCGCGGCGCGCACGTCACGATCGCCGACGTCAACGCCGAGAAGGGCGAGGCGCTCGGCGAGCGAGCTGGGGCTCGACTTCGTCGCCTGCGACGTGCGCGAGGAGGATCAGGTGCAGGCGGCCGTCGAGCAGGCCGCCGCCGGCGGCGGGCGGGCTGCGCATCGCGGTCTGCTGCGCCGGCACCGGCTGGGCGCAGAAGGTCGCGGGCTCCAAGGGCCCGCACCCGCTGCTGCCGTTCGAGACGATCATCGCGATCAACCTGATCGGCACCTTCAACGTGCTGCGCTTCGCCGCCACCGCGATGATCGTCAACGAGCCGCTCGAGGACGGCGAGCGCGGCGTGTGCGTCAACACCGCCTCGATCGCCGCCTTCGACGGCCAGGTCGGCCAGATCGCCTACTCGGCCTCCAAGGGCGGCGTCGTCGGCATGACGCTGCCCGCCGCGCGCGACCTCGCGCAGTACGGCATCCGCGTCAACACGATCGCACCCGGACTGTTCGACACGCCGCTGCTCGCCGCGCTGCCCGAGGAGGCGCGCACCGAAGCTCGGCGCCGGCGTCCCCTTCCCGCAGCGCCTCGGCCAGCCCGCCGAGTACGCCCAGCTCGCCTGCCAGATCGTCGAGAACCGCATGCTCAACGGCGAGACGATCCGTCTCGACGGCGCGCTGCGGATGCCGCCGCGCTGAGCCGCTCCCCTAAACCGCCTCATACCCCCAAAGCCGCACCAGATCGCGACCGAGATGCTCACCAAGCGCCGCCACTTCGGGCTTCAGCTCTGCGCGCAGCTCGGTAGTGAAGGAGGCGTCGGGCTGCGGTGCCTGCGTGTAGACGAGCCGCCGCCACGTCTCGATCGCCGGCCCCGGCGCGAGGCGCGCGAGCGCGCTCATCACGGGGTTCGAGCGCTCGGGGTTGTTGCGCGCCATGCGCATCGCACGCGTGAACCTGTGCAGCGTCGGCGAGCGCACGCCCTGGCGCGCTTCGCGCGCGGTCACCACGGATTCGATCGGGGGGTTCTGATCGACGCCGAGGAAGCGCAGCACGCGCCGCAGCGTGCCCGCGCCGTCGTCGCGGTAGTCGTCGTAGACCAGCACGAGCATCTGCTCGGGCGCGAAGTGTGCCTCGTAGCGGCGCAGATGCTCGAGGTAGCGCGCATGCTCGCGGTACATCAGCCACGCCGGGTTCTCGACACCGGGCGGCAGTTCGCGTCCGGCCCGGCGCGCATCTTCGAGCGCGAGCGCGAGCGCAAAGTCGCGCTCGGTCTCAACGGTGCTCTGCACCGACTGCGTGTGGAAGGAGCGCAGGTAGGCGAGCGGCTCGCGCAGGATCGCCACGATGCGTGCGTCGGGGCGCTGCGCGGCGATCAACGCAGGAGCGTGCGGCGAGCGCAGGTACTGCGGCGAGCCATCGCCCGTGAGCTGTCCCGGCTGCGCATCTGCGAACAGCGCTTCGTAGTCCTCGAGCGTGCGCGGGCGCACCGACGGTTTGCTCGGGTCGGGCGCGCGTACCTGAGCATCGGGCGCGAAGAAGCGCGGCTCCTTGAAGTCCGGCATGAAGATCTGCGGATGCTGGCGGAGCATCCGATAGAGCGCCGTCGTGCCGCTGCGCGGGTTGCCGGCGATGAAGAAGTCGGGGACGCCCATCATCGCTCGAGCACCCTGCCGCCGCGCCCCGGCAGCGCGACAGCAGGGTTGCCCGCGATCTCGATCAGAGGCGTTCGACGAGCATCGCCTGGCCCATGCCGCCGGCGGCGCACATCGACTCGATGCCGTAGGTCTTGTCGAGCGTCTCGAGGTCGTTGAGCAGCGTCGTCATGATCCGCGCGCCGGTCATCCCGAAGGGGTGCCCGAGCGCGATCGCGCCGCCGAACGGGTTGAGCTTGTCGTCGTCGATGCCGAGCTCTTCCTTGCAGGGCACGATCTGCGCGGCGAACGCCTCGTTGATCTCGACGACGTCGATGTCGCTCATCGTCATGCTCGCTGCCTCGAGCAGTTTCTGGATCGCGGGGATCGGGCCGAGGCCCATGATCTCCGGGCGCAGACCGGCAACCGCGGAGGCGACGATCCGCGCACGCGGCTTCATGCCGAGCGCCGCGGCCTTCTCGGCGGACATGATCAGCAGCGCCGCCGCACCGTCGTTCAGCGGGCAGGCGTTGCCGGCCGTGACGGTGCCGCCCTCCTTGAAGACCGGCTTGCAGCGCTGAGAGCTTCTCCATCGTCGTGCCGGCGCGCGGCCCGTCGTCCTTGCTGACGACCGTCTCGGGCACGTCGATCTCGTTGCCCTCCTTGTCGACGTCCTTGTGCGCCGGGACCGTCACCGGGACGATCTCCTTGTCGAAGTGGCCGCTCGCCGACGGCCTCGACGGCGCGGCCCTGGGAGATCACGGCCCATTCGTCCTGGGACTCGCGGCTGACTTTGCAGCGCTCGGCGACGTTCTCGGCGGTCATGCCCATCGGGATGTAGACGTCGTAGGCCGCGCCCTCCGAGCCGTCGACGGCGTGGTTGAACTCGAACTCCGCGCCCGGTTCGGCGCGCGAGACGGCCTCGACGCCGGCGGCGATGTAGGTGTCGCCCTCGCCGGTCTTGATCGCGTGGAAGGCCATCCGCGCGGTCTGCAGCGAGGATGCGCAGAAGCGGTTGACGGTCGTCGCCGGGCACGTGGTGGTCGATGCCCGAGAGCAGGCCCGCGACGCGCCCGACGTTGTTGCCCTGCTCGCCCTCGCAGAAGCCGCAGCCCATCATGATGTCGACGATCGTGCTCGGGTCGAGCTCGGGGTTGCGCTCGATCAGCGCGCGCAGCGGGATCGCGGCGAGGTCATCCGCGCGGACGGACTTCAGCGAGCCCTTCCCGGCCCTCCCGATCGGGCGTGCGGATGGCATCGACGATCACTGCTTCTGGCATTCGAGACTCCTTGTTGGGGTGGTCGTTCAGCCTATGCTGTCATAGCCCCACAGCGAGACCAGGTCTCGCCCGAGGTACTCGCTCAGGGCCGTCGACCTCGCCCTTGAAGCGACGGCGCAGCTCTAGCGCGAGCTGCGGATCGCCCGCTTCGGGCTCGGAGTAGGTCAACCGCCGTGAGATCCCGCGCAGCGTGCTCGAACGGGCCGGCAGCGCGCTGAGCGCGCCGAGCGCCGTGCCGGCCGGCCCCGCCGCCGCGGGATGTCTGCGCGCGCGGCGAGCGGCGCCCGTCAGCCGATGCAGAGTGCCGGAACGCACATTGCCGAGCGGTTTCGTCTCCACCGCCTGGAGCGGAAACGTCTCATCAACCTCCAGGAAGCGCAGGATCTCACGGCCGCTTGCGAGGTTGTCGCGGCGGAAGTCATCGTAGATCAGCACGAGCATGCGCTCGCGTCCGAACACCGAGGCGAAGCGCTCGAGCTGCTCGACATAGCGCACGTGCTCGCAGTAGGCGAGCTCGCTCGGCTGGTGGCAACCACGCGGTATCTGCTTGCCTTCGCGCCGCGGCGCTTCGAGGCTGAGCGCCGTGCGCAGGTCGGCCTCCGTCTCCTGGTTGGCGTGCAGGAACTGCTGGTGAAAGGAGCGCACGAAGCTCGCCGGCTCGCGCAGGATCGCGACGATGCGCGCCTGCGGCTGCACCTCGGCGATCGCGCCGGCCGCGGCGTGTGAGCGCAGGTACTGCGGCGAGGCCTCCCCCGCGAGCTGATCGGCGCCCGCGGGCGCGAACAGCGCCAGGTAGTCCTCGAGCGTGTAGGGCAGGCGGTTATCAGCCGGGCGCTCGGCGTCTTGCGGACGCAGTCGCGTGCGCAGGTCGGTCGCGAAGAAACGCGGCTCCTTCAGCGTCGGCATGAAGATCTGCGGGTGGCCCCGCAACATCTCATACAAGGCAGTAGTACCGCACTTCTGGTGTCCGACGATGAAGAAGTCGGGGACCCCCATTGATCCCAATATATCGGCCGTTTATAGGTCGAGGCGACTGACGCCGAGCTCGTCGAAGCCGACGTGGTGGGCGAGCTCGTGGCGGACCGTGCGCGTGACCTGGTCGCGCAACTCCTCGGGGTCGTGCCCGAAGTCGCGGCGCAACGTGTCGCGAAAGATCACGATGCGATCATGTGCGTCGTCGCGCGTCGCGCCGTCGCCTTGGTAGAGGCCGTAGGCGCGCCGGCGTCGGCCGCCGTCGGAGATTACGACCGCGACGTGGCGCAGCGCGTTGCGCAGCAGGTCCGGCAGGTCGTCGAGCGCATCGCGCACCAGTTCCTCGAAGTCGGCGTCGTTGAGCGGATCGAGCTCCATGAAGTCGCTTTCATCGGGCGCCACCGCGAGCCCTTCGCGCGCGAGCAGCTCCGTGTTGCGCACGATCTCTTCGAACTCCGTCTCCGACTCCGGATCGCGCCAGCCCGCCAGACGCACCGCGACGAATGCCACGCTGCCCATCAGCACGGCCGCGACGATCACGCCGAGTGCGATGTCCTCGAGCGCGCGCACGATCCCGATCGAGCTGAACCCCTGCCCGACGACGAGCACCACGAGCCCCGCCGAGAGCGACAAGAGCGCCGCGAGACCAACACGCCGAGCGCTGCCGGGAGGTGGCGAAGACGGCCTGCGCATCGCTCCCGCTACCCCTCGCCACCTGCGCTCACGCGTGCCTCGCGAGCACGACGAGATCCCATGGCTTGCCGATCCTTAGCCTGCGGTCGATCAGGCCAAAAGCGCGCACAAGGATTCGCGGCATCAGGTTGCGGCGTCCGCGCCCGATTCGCTCGTGTTGAAATCGCCAGATATCGACGAGCCATCTCATCTGCAGATGAAAGCAGTATTGATGCCATACCACCTCCAGGTCTCCCTGAGCCAGCAGCTCGCTGAGCGCCGCGAGGTTATAGCCCTCGCGCACGTGCGCCGGATCGTGCGGAGCGGGCGGCGTGGGCACGCTGAGCAGCGCAAAGCCACCGCTCTTCAGCACCCGCCCCAGCTCGAGCGCCGCCGCGCGATCCTCGGCAACGTGCTCGATCACCTCCGTGCAGAGGATCCAGTCGACCGAGTCAGTCTCCAGCGGTAGCTCGGTGAGCGAGCCGGCGATGTCTCTGTGGCGCTTGTCTGAGCGGCGTGAGGCCACCTGCGGAAGCGTCAGGTCCATGTCCACGATCTCGCTCACTTCGGGGAAGGACTCCAGGAAGGCGCTGTAGAGCCCCTCGCCGCAGCCCGCGTTCAGCAGGCGCCCGCGGGGCGCGTGGATAGCGCTCGCCGCAAGGAACACGGGTTCCTGCACGATCCTGCGCGCCTCATCCGGCCAGCCCGGGCGCAGGAGCGCGGGGAGCAGGCGCCCGAGCGCCACTTATCTGAGCGTGCGGGCGATGACGACGCGCTGGATCTCGTTGGTGCCCTCGTAGATCTGGGTGATCTTCGCGTCGCGCATCATGCGCTCGACGGGGTACTCCTTGACGTAGCCGTAGCCGCCGAGCACCTGGATCGCCTCGATCGTGACCGCCATCGCGGTGTCGGAGGCAGAAGACCTTCGCCATCGAGGAGTACTTCGCGCGCTGGGGATGGCCCTGGTCAGCCATCGCACAGGCCTTGTAGAGAAGCTCGCGGGCCGCTGCGGTCTGGATTTCCATGTCGGCGAGCTTGAACTGGATCGCCTGGAACTCGTTGATCGCCTTGCCGAACTGGCGACGCTCGCGCGCGTAGGCGACCGCATAGTCGGTGGCGCCCTGTGCGATCCCCACCGCCTGGGCGGCAGCGCCGAGGCGCGTGCGCTCGAGCGTGCCGAGCGCGACCGAGAGCCCCTTGCCGACCTCGCCGATCACGTTCGCGTGCGGAACGCGCACCTCATCGAAGATCGGCTGACCGGTCGGTGAGGCGCGGATGCCCAGCTTGTGCTCGAGCTTGCCGACACTGAAGCCAGGACGGTCGGCCTCGACCACGAACGCGGTCAAGCGGCGCGTCTCGCGGTCGCTGACCGCGAAGCAGATGTAGAAGTCGGCAACGCCGAGGTTCGTGATCCAGTTCTTCGTGCCGTTGATCACCCACTCATCGCCGTCCCTGACGGCGGTCGTCTTCATGCCCGCCGGGTCCGACCCCGCCTCGGGCTCTGAGAGCGCGAAGGCTGGAGACCACTCGCCGCTGGCGCACTTCGGCAGGAAGCGCTCCTTCAGCTCATCTGAGCCGAACAGCTGGATCGGCAGCGTGCCGAGCTCCTGGACCATCAGGATCAGCGCACAGGCCGCGTCGACCTTGGCGATCTCCTCGACCGCCATGTTCAGCATCAGCGTGCCCGTACCGGTGCCGCCGTACTCGCTCGGGAAGGGCAGCCCGAGGATGTCCTGCTCGGCGAGCAGCTTGCGAATGTCCCAGGGGTACTCCGCCTGCTCGTCGATCTCCGACGAGCGCGGCGCGATCTTCTCGCGCGCGATCTGTCCGATCGTGGCGCAGAAGTCGAGGTTCTCCTGGGGGATCGTGTAGACGTCGCCGACGGCTTGCATGCGGGTGATCCTAGTGATGCGACAGCGACCTCGCGCGGCTCGCATTCGCCGGCAAAGCTCGTGCGGATGTTTGAGCGGTGAGAGATTTGGGTAATCGATATTCATGCCACTGGGAACCTCTATTTTCCTGATCGCTGTCGGCGCAATCCTGCGTTACGCGGTGAGTGCCAGCACATCTGGCATCTCCCTGCCGACCGTCGGGCTGATCCTGATGATCGTTGGAATCGTCGGGCTCGTGCTGTCGGTGATCTACATGCTCGCCTGGGCTCCACGCCGCAGTGCCGTCGTCGGGGAGCGCGTCGTCGAACGCGATCCCTACCGCGAACCGCCTGCTTACTAGAGCTCGCTGCCTCACGCCCCGCTTTCGCAACGCCCCTGATGCGCCACGGCGTGGTCGCTAGGCTCAAGCGATGAGCGCTGAGCAGCAGGAGACGATCGAGCTCGATCCCGAGTGCGTCGCCGCCATGCAGAGCGCCGACGCGTCCCTGCAGCTGATCGACGTGCGCGAGCCCTACGAGCGCGAGGCCGGGCACATCGCAGACACCCGCCACCTCGAGCTCGTGCGCCTCTCCGGCGAGGCCGCCACGATCGAGCGCGAGCGTCCCGTCGTCTTCTACTGCCGTGTGGGCTCGCGCTCGCTGATGGCCGCGCAGGCGTTCCGCGCGGCCGGCTACGAGGCATACTCCATGGCCGGCGGTCTGCGTCGCTGGGCGCAGGAGGGCCAGCCCGCTCTCACCCGAGGGCGGCACCGTGGCCGATCACTAGTAGAGGAGGCACAGATGGAGGCATCGAGCGAGTATCCGCAGGTCAAGACCGGCGAGGGCTACGCCGTCGCGAACCTCGAGGACCTCGGCGACGGTCCCGGCTTCCGCAAGGTACGCAAGGGCCTCGGCGTGACTGCCTTCGGCGTCAACGCGATCGTGATGCCGCCTGGGATCGAGTCCGGCGCCCACTTCCACGACGAGCAGGAGGAGCTCTACTTCGTGCACCGCGGCGCGATCGAGATGGAATTCGGCGACGGCGCGGTGCACGAGCTCCAGCGAGGGCGGCATCGCGCGTGTCGACGCGAGCACGATCCGGCGCGTCCGCAACGTCGGCGACGTCGACGCGGTCTATCTGCTGCGCCGGCGGCAAGGACGGCTACATCGGCCGCGACGGCCGCGTGCCCGAGGGCGAGGAGCAGCGCGTTCGCGCGCTGCACGACCTCAGGACGACCAGGCCGGCTGAGCGTTGGCGGGGGTGGCGAGGAGTGAGCGAGGGCGAGGGTCCGCGGCGAGAGCTCGCAGGTCGACGACTCGCTGAGCATCCCGCTCGCGGAGATCACGCTGCGCACCAGCCGCTCCTCCGGGCCCGGGTGGCCAGCACGCCAACGTCACCGCCTCGCGCGTGGAAGCGATCTTCGACGTCGAGCGCCTCCTCCTCGCTCAGCGACGCACAGCGCGCGCGCCTGCTCGCGCGCGCCGGGCGCGCGCGTCGTGGCCGTCGCCCAGGACGAGCGCTCGCAGGCGCGCAACCGCGAGCTCGCGCTCGCACGCCTCGGCGAGCGCCTCGCGAGCGCGCTCGCAGTTCCGCGCGCACCGCCGCGCCGACGCGCCCGACGCAGGCCTCGCGCGAGCGCCGCCTGACCGCCAAGCGCCGGCCGCCGAGCGCAAGCGCGAGCGGCGCCCGCCCGCCGCGGACGGGGACTAGCGACTTCGCCGGAGACCCGCTAATGCAGCAGCTCGCGCACGTAGCGCTGGTGCAGGCGCCCGAGCGAGGTCTTCTCCGGATGGAAGCCGATCGCGTTCCACAGCAGTCCCGACGCCGGGCGCCCAGGCGACGATCAGATAGACGCCGAGCACGAGCGCGGCGGTGCGCAGCCGCCGCGAGCGCCGAGAGCGCGGCGAGCGGCAGCACCCAGAGCACGTACCAGGGCAGCACCCAGCTGAGCGTGACGAGCAGCGCGACGCTCGCCCAGCCCGCCGCCGTGACCGTCTCGCGGCGCCGCCAGGCAAACCAGCAGCAGGCGAGCACGCGAGACGGCGAGCGCCGACGCTCATCACGCTGTGCAGCGCTTCGGTCTCGCCGCCCGCGCCGACCGCCAGGCCGATCAGGTTGGGGACGCTCTCGCTCGTCACCAGCGCGGCTCTGCGTGCTGAGGTCGGGGATGTGCAGGCCGAACGCGATCAGGCTCGCCGCGCCGACGAGCACGCCCGCCAGCGAGCATCCCGAGCAGCACCTGCACGAGCCGCGCGGCGCGTGCAGCAAGCCCGGCGAGCACGACCGGAATCAGGACTCCCGCCGGAGGCCTTGAACGCCGCCGCCATCACGAACGCCGCGCCGGCGCCGATCTCGCGTCGCCGAGAGCGGCAACACCAGGCCTCTCAGTCCGGCAGGCCGCGCATCGGGCGGGTCGTCGGCCTCGACGGCCACGACGCCGCCGCGGGCGCGCAGCAGCAGATAGAAGCCGAGCATGATGCAGAAGCAGCATCAGGAAGTCGTTGTGGTCGCCCCCCAGCCCCCACACGAGCACGATCGGGTTCAGCCCGACGAGCACGACCGCCGGCACGCGGGTCGCGTCCGAGCAGCCGCGCGCACTTCCACACGAGCAGCGATCGTGCCGAGGCTCGCGAGCACGAGCATCGCCTTCAGCGCCCAGAAGGAGCCCGCGACGCCCGAGCGGCACGACGGCGAACGTCAGCAGCGTGAACAGCGGTCCATAGGGGCTCAGCAGCTGATGCCAGTTGCTGAGCGCGATAGCTCGGGTCGTCGTGGGGCTCGAAGATCGGGATCGTGGTGTACGGGTTGAGGTGGTGCACGACCTCCATGCGCCCGTAGTTGATGTAGTTGAAGATGTCCGTCAGCGCCAGCGGCGGCGAGAGCAGGAAGATCGCGTGCACGGCCAGGATCGCCGCGATCACCCAGCGCGCGGGCAGCCGCGGCGCCGTGCGCAGCGCGACCAGGTAGCCGCCGTACATCAGCACGATCGCGCCGCGTGAAGAGGTACTTCAGCGTCGTCGCTGTTGCTCGTCAGCCCGGCCACAGCCCGCCGAGCGGCCCGGCCATCCAGTGGGGATAGAAGTTGCGTGTGCGTCGTCGGCGCGAGCAGGCTCGGCCGGTTCGCCGCCATCACCACCACGAGCAGGCTGAGCGCGACGATCGCGAGCACGCGACCGCGCCGCCGAGCACGCGCGTCTCGGCGCCGGCGAGCGTCCCCGCTCCGCGCCTCGAGCGCCGGCGGGCGAACCTCGTCCTGACGCCGCTCGGCGGGCGTCTCGCGGAGAGGGAGGGTTGTCGCGTCGCCCGTCATGCTGCGCGCCGCCACGATTATCCCTCCAGAAACGCAGAGGGCCCGCCGAAGCGGGCCCTCGACAACTGAACCGCGTGTCCCGCGACTAGATCGTCTGGACGTTTACGGCCTTCGGGCCCTTGTCGCCCTGCTCCGGGTCGTAGGAGACCTTGGCGCCCTCCTGCAGCGAGCGGTAGCCCTCGCCGTTGATCCCGGTGTGGTGGACGAAGAGGTCCTTGTCGCCGTCATCGGGGGTGATGAAGCCGAACCCCTTGTCGTCGCTGAACCACTTTACGGTGCCGGTAGGCATGTTGTGAACTCCTCCACGGTATGTGCGTGCTGCTACGCGGAGGATGCTTCTCAGAAGCTTCGACCTGCGAGCGCTTGCACTACTTTCGCCGGTCATATCCGCCGGCCAGACCACACGACCGTAGCACGTCATAGTGCTCGCGTGTTGCCGGGAATGTTGCCGGGCGCACAGAGGACAACCCGACCGTCGCGCGCTCGCTGCGCGGCTAGGCTGGGACGATGGCGGAGCCGGCATCAGCGCGCGACAGTGCGCCAGCATCGACTCGCCGGCGTCTCTCACGCGCCTGCTCGCGAGCGCGGAGGCGACCGTCAGTGCCGGAGATCGATCGAGCAACTCGGCCTCTGGGAGCGCCCCGCGCCGCACGGCGATCGTCCCCACGTGCTGCTCAACATGGTCAGCACCGTCGATGGCCGCGCCACCGTCGCGCGGGCGCTCAGGGCCGATCAGCAGACCAGGCCGACCGGGAGCTGTTCCACGGCCTGCGCGCGACCGTCGACGCGCGTGCTGGTCGGCGCCGGGCACGGTGCGCACCGAGCGCTACGGGCGCATGATCCCCGACGCCGCCGCGCCGCGAGCTGCGCCGCGAGCGCGGGCCTTCGCGAGGAGCCGCTGGCGTGCATCGTCTCCGGGCGCCTCGCGCTCGACGGAGGACATCCCGCTGCTGTTGGAGCCCGAGGCGCGCGTCGTGATGCTGACGTCCTCGGCCGCGAGCCTGCCCGCCGCGCGCGCGCAGGTCGACTACGTCCGCTGCGCCGAGGACGGCAAGCTCGACCTCGCCGCGGCGCTGACGCGAGCTGCGCGAGCGCTTCGCGGTCGATCGCGTGCTCTGCGAGGGCGGCCCCCACCTCGCGCAGCCAGCTGCTCGCCGCCGGACTGGTCGACGAGCTGTTCCTGTCGCTCTCGCCGAAGCTCGCCGGCGGCGAGCCGCGCGAGCGGCGAGGCACTGCGGATCCTCGCCGGCGGCGAGCTCGACCCGCCGCTCGAGCTCGAGCTGCTCGGCGTGCTGCAGCAGCGACTCCTCGCTGTTCCTGCGCTACGGCGTCTCCGCGCGCGAGCGCGTCTCGCGCGAGACGATCGCGAGCAGCTCGCTGGCGAGCTGACGGCCCTGGCTGGCGACGCGCGGGGTCGCGGCGATGCGCACCACGACCTCGTCGCCGTCGAGCTCCTCGAGCGTGATCCGCGGCGCGTCGCGCAGCGGCGTCTGCAGCGACTTCTCGAGCATCTCCTGCAGGTCGCCCGGGCGTCATGCCCGGCGCGCAGCCGCGCGCGCAGGTTGACCGCCTCGGGCTCGCGCAGCGGCAGCACCGCGACGTTCAGCACGACGCTGTTGGGCACCATGATCGAGTCATCGCCCGTCGCGAACGTCGTGTACAGCAGCCCCAGCGAGCTGACCGTGCCCTCGATCTGACCCGCGAGCGGGCCGCCCTGCAGGCGCACGCGCTCGCCGACGCGGAACGGACGCGCGCTGAGCAGCACCGTGCCGGCGATCAGGTTGCCGAGCGTCTGCTGCGCCGCGAGCCCGAAGATCACCGCGGTGAACGCGCCGCCGAGCGCGAGCGTGCGGGCTTCGATCCCGCCACCCGCAGCGCGACGAGCAGCGCCAGCACGACCGTCGCGAGACGGATCAGGAAGCCGACCGTGCCCGCCGTGGCCGGGTCCAGGCGGCGGAACAGCGCCGGGCCGAGGCCGCGCCCGATGTCGCGCGCGATCGCCCAGCCGAGGATCATCAAGCGCGATCACCGTCGACGACCGTGACGGGCGTGTCGAGCGCCTGTTCCAGTTCCATGTGCGCCGGGTTGGATGACGTCTCCGTGCGAGTCGCGCACAGCCGCGACGGTCTTGCCGAGCAGGCTCGACGCGGTTGTCGTAGAGGATCACGACGCCGACGAACAGCGGCAGCAGCACGAGCACCTCCAGGCGCGCGCGCTTGACCACCTGCGGGCTGATCTGGCGCAGCAGCCCGACCTCCTTCCAGGCGTGGCTGCGCGTCTCGAACATCTTTGGGGGCGTCCTTGGCACGGGCATCGCCTTCTATGATGCCGCGACTGCACGGCGAAAGCCGCCTCTGGTCGTGTTTCGTGCTCTAGGATCTCGCCTCGATGAACAGCAACCTGCGCAAACTGATCATTCCGGCCGTGCTGCTCGGCGTGCTCCTGATCGTTGTCGCGATCATCTACTTCGTCGAGCCCGCGCACTCGCTGCCCTCGTTCTTCCCCGGGCACGTCTCGGCGAGCGACGCCGAAGCCAACCACCACCACACCAAGCACGGCATCGCCGCGCTCGTCGTCGCGCTCGCCTGCTTCGCCTTCGCCTGGTTTCAGACCGGTCCAAAGACCGGCACCGCCAGCTCCGGCGTCTGAGCGCGCGCCTCGCGCGGCCGGCCCGCCCGAGGCCGCGCGGCCTAGCCGCCGAGCGCGAAGACCAGCGTGCAGATCGCGCCGAAGCCGATGCAGTAGACGCCGAACGGCGTCAGGCGGTTGGTCTGGAAGAAGCGCAGCAGGAACTTGACCGCGAAGAACGTCGTGGCGGCCGCACAGAGACCGGCGACCAGCGCCGGCCCGCGCACGCCGTTGCCGGCCGAGCCGAACAGTTCGGGGAGCTTCAGCGCCGCCGCGGCGAAGATCACCGGCGTCGCCAGCAGGAAGCCGAAGCGCGCGGCGTCGTCGTTTGAGAGCCCCGCCGAGCAGGCCACCGCCCATCGTGAAGCCCGAGCGCGAGATGCCCGGGGATCAGCGCCGCGGCCTGCGAGGTGCCGACGCCGATCGCCTGGCGCCAGCTCAGCTTCGCGAGGCGCCCGTCGACGTCACCGGCATAGTCGCCCGGCGCGCGGCGGGCGCCGGCGCAGGCGCTCGAAGACGAGCAGCGAGACGCCGTTGACGATCAGGAAGGCGGCGGCGAGCTGCGGGCGAGGCGAACAGTTTGCGCAGCGGGTCCTGCAGCAGCAGGCCGATGATCGCCGACGGGGATCGTGCCCGCGACGAGCAGCCAGCCGAGCCGTGCGTAGGTGTCATCGGCGCGGATCTCGCGCATCTGCAGCGAGCGCCCCAGGCCCTTGACGATCTGCACCCAGTCGCCGAGGAAGAACAGCAGCAGCACGATCGCGGTCGCCAGGTGGGTCGCGATCAGGAAGGTCAGGAAGAACTTGTCGTTCTGGTGGATGTGCCAGCCCGCAAGGCGCGGCAGCACGACGCCGTGGCCGAGGCTCGAGATCGGGAAGGGCTCGGCGATTCCCTGCGTCAGGCCGAGGATCACAGCCTGGAAGTAGGAGATGGGGTCGTGGTGCATTCGCGCGACAGCTTAGATTGCTGAGCGCGAGCGCGTACTCTGCGGCCATGCGGGCGGACGATTCACAGCAGCCGCCGCCTGCGCTGTCGGTGATCGCGCGCGAGTGGGGCCGCATCGGCTGCCTCGGCTTCGGCGGCCCCGCGGCGCACATCGCGCTGCTGCGCGAGCTCTCCGTCGTGCGCCGCGGCTGGCTGACGTCGACCCAGTTCGAGCGCGCGCTCGCCGCCGTCAACCTGCTTCCCGGCCCCGCCTCGACGCAGCTGGCGATCTACTGCGCCTGGCGTCTGCGTGGCGCTCGCGGAGCGCTGCTCGGCGGTCTCGGCTTCGTGCTGCCCGGTCTCGTGCTGATCCTTGGCTTGACTGCGGCATTCCTATCGGGCTCGCCTCCGCGGTGGCTGCTCGCAGCGGGCGCGGGCGCAGGCGCCGCGGTTCCGGCAATCGCGGTCCTCGCCGGCTTTGGCATCGCGCGCGGGCTCGCCCCGAACATCGCAGCCCGGCGACGCCTGCGCACGCTGGTCTACGGGCTCGCCGGCGCCGCGGCGGCCGCCCTCAGTGGCCCGTGGCTCGTGCTGGTACTGCTCGCCTGCGGGCTCCTCGAGCTGCTCGGCCTGCGCCTGGCACGTGCTGCGGCGGGCGCACAGAGCGGCTGGATGCTCGCCGCCGCGCTCGCCCCGGGTGGGACGCTCGCGCTCGCGTGGACGTCGTTGAAGGTCGGCGCGCTGGCGTTCGGCGGCGGCTTCGTGATCGTCCCTTTGATGCAGTCAGACGCCGTCAGCGGCTATCACTGGATGAGTCATGGACAGTTCCTGAACGCGGTTGTGCTCGGGCAGATCACGCCCGGTCCGGTCACCCACACAGTCGCCGCCGTCGGTTACGCCGCTGGCGGGCTGGCGGGCGGACTGCTGGCCGCGCTGATCTCCTTCACGCCCTCTTTCTCCTTCATCTTGCTCGGCGCCGCGCGCTTCGAGCGCCTGCTCGCCGATCAACGCGTGCTCGCTTTCTTCGGCGGCGCCGCGCCCTGCGCCGCTGGCGCGATCATCGGCTCGGCGGTGCCGCTAGCGCTGGCGCTGAGCGAGACCTGGCAGTTCGTCCTGCTCGCCGGCGCAGCCGCTGCGCTGCTCGCGCTAGGCCGTGGCATCGTCGTGACGCTCCTGCTCGCCGGCACGCTCGGCGCGGCGGTCGGCGCGCTCGGCGGCCCCGTGCCGCACTAGAAACAGCACCAGAGATCTTCACAGACGCTTTACACGATCGTTGCCGCTTGGTCACAAAAAAGCGCGCTTTGCAGGGGAATCTGTCTGGTATGAACGATTGGACACCGACAGATCAGGCGGCGGGACCGGCACGCGTCGACATGCACTGCCACTCGAGCGCGTCGCAGCAGTCACGCCTCGGCGTGCAGCGCGCGCTCGGTTTGCCCGAGTGCGCGACGCCACCGCGAGGAGGTCTATGCGCTGGCCAAGCGCCGCGGGATGGACTTCGTGACGATTACCGACCACGACACGATCGACGGCGTCCTGCAGATCGCCGATCGTCCCGACGTGTTCGTCTCGGTCGAGCTGACCGCGCACTTCCGCGGCGAGCCACAGGCGGTGCACGTGCTCTGCTACGGGATCTCCGAGGCCGATCACGACTGGCTGCAAGCGCACCGCGGCGACGTCGAGCTGTGCGCCGCCTACATGTACGAGCGCGAGATCGCCTGCGCTCTGGCCCACCCCTACTACAACGTCGCGGCGCCGCTCGGCGCGCGCCACCGCCGCCGCCTGGCCGAGCTGTTCGCGGTCTGGGAGATCCGCAACGGCGCTCGCGCGCGCGAGCTCAATCGCCCCGCCGCAACCTACGTGGCGACACGCGACGGCATCGGCATCGGCGGAAGCGACGACCACGCCGGCGTCGACATCGGGCGCACGTTCACCGAGACACCGGGCGCGAGCACGCCCGCCGAGTTCCTCGCGCAGATGCGCGCAGGGCGCGTGAAGGCCTGCGGCAAGCAGGGCAGCGCGGCAAAGTGGGCGCACGCGGCAATCGCCCTGGCGGCGCGCTCGCTCGGAGACGAACGCAGCGATCTCGCGGCGCAGCAGGCTCCAGACCCGCTGCGCGTGCTGGCGATGATGCGCCGTCTACTACAGGAGGCTGAGGCGCGCCAGGGTTCGTTGGCCAGCGAGCTCGCGCCTGCAGACGCCGCCTGCCTGCTGGGCGCATGGCTGCGTGCTGTCGAGCTCGATCACCTCGACGCAGGCGGGCTGATCGAGCACATGCAGAGCGAGCGCTTCAGCCACTCCGACCTCTATCGCCGCGCTTGCCGCGCGCACGAGCGCAAGCTGCGTAAGGCGGTTGGCGTCGCGGTCAATGCCGCCGCTGGCGAGGGCGGTGTGCGCGCAGCGGCCGAGGGGCTCTTCGAAGCCTGCATCGCCGCGATCCCTTACGCCCCCGCAACCGCGTTCCTCGCCAACGAGCAGGCGAAGCTCGCCGCGATCCCGTACGCGCCGAGCGTGAGCGGCGGTGGCCGCGCGGTCGAGGATGGCGAGCTCGCACGTGTGGCGATCGTCGTCGACGGCATCGGCTCGACGCACGGCGTGACGCGCACGATCGCCGAGATCCGCGAGCGCGGCGTGCCTGGCTTCGAGATCGAGGTGCTCGGCAGCGACCCCGACGTCGATCGGCGCCTGCCCGCCGTCGCCGAGGTCGAGGTTCCCTTCTACCCGGGCCTGCACATCGGCGTGCCGAGCGTGCCCGCGGTCGTGCAGGCGCTCGCCGACGGCTGCTTCGACGCCGTGCACGTCTGCTCTCCCGGTCCCGCGGGCATCGTGGGCGCGCTCGTCGCGCGCGCGCTGTCGCTGCCGCTGATCGGCAGCTACCACACGGAGCTGAGCGCCTATACCGCTCTGCGCTCCGGCGAGGCGCAACTCGCGCAGGCGATGTCGCTCGCTGTAGGGAGCTTCTACGGAGCCTGCGATGTGATCCTGTCCCCCAGCCCCGCCGCCGACGCCGCACTCGGCTCGCTCGGTCTCGCCGCCGAGCGCGTCCTGCGCTGGGACCGCGGCGTCGATACGACGCGCTTTACGCCCGGCGCTGCGCACGCGCGGCGCAGGCGCCCAGCACCGACGTGCTCTACGCGGGACGCATCACCAGCGAGAAGGGCGTCGAGCTGCTCGGCGACGCCTTCCTGGAGGCGCACGCGATCGAGCCACAGCTGCGCCTCGTGCTGGCCGGCGGCGGTCCCGAGCAGGAGTATCTGCGCGAGCGCCTCGGCGAGGCCGCCTGCTTCCTCGGCTGGCTGGAGGGCGAAGCGCTTGCGCGCGCCTACGCGAACGCGGACATCTTCCTGTTCCCAAGCGCCACCGACACCTTCGGACAGGTGATTCTCGAGGCGCAGGCGAGCGGTCTGCCGGTCGTCGCGGTCGCCGAGGGCGGGCCGCTCTCGCTGATCGAGCAGCGCGTCAGCGGCCTGCTCTGCGCGCCCGATGCCAAGGAGCTGGCCGCGGCCGTACTCGAGCTGACGCGCTCGCCGCTACTCGGCGCACACCTCGCGCTCGGCGGCCTTGCCGCGGCGCGGGAACGCACTTGGGAGCTCACGCTCGAGCGCCTTGGCGGCGGCTACGCCCACGCGCTCGGCGCTCTGGCACGGACGCGCACCAAGCCCATCGAGCGCGCCGAGCTGGCGGCCTAGCGATGAGCCGAGTGGGCGAGCGCGCGATCGCGGTGGCGCTGCACGGGATCGAGCCAGCGACCTTCGAGCGCTGCGCGCTGATCCGCGATTGGCTCGATGACCACGGCGTCGACCGCGTCACGCTGCTCGTGATCCCGGCGCGCGACCTGCATCCGGTGGGCGAGCGCTCGCCGGAGATGATCGAATGGCTGCTCGAGCGGCGCGAGCGCGGCGACTGCGATCGCGCAGCACGGCTTCCAGCACGCCTGCCGCCGTGGCGGCGGGGAGTTCCGCGGCCTCGACGGCGAGGAGACGCGTCGCGCGCTGCACGCAGGCTGGCGTCTGCTCAAGCTCGCGGGCATCGAACCTGACGGCTTTGTCGCACCCGCCTACGCCTATACGACGGCGTTGCGCGCGGCGCTGACCCAGCGCTTCCGCTGGTGGGCGAGCCTGTTGCGCGTTCACCCCACGCGCTCGCTGCCGCACAGCGACGAGCCCGCTGCACTCTCGCCTGCCCTCAGCCTCGCGGGCTCGCGTCCACTCAGCCGCGTGTTCGCGCCGCAGCTCGTTCGCGTCGGCGCGTTGCTGCCAACGCGAACACTGCGCCTCGACATTCATCCCGCCTACTTGCAGCACCCACGCCACATGCTCGCGCTGGAGGGTGTCCTGGCGCGCGCGGGCGGAGGGCACCGCGCGGTCACCTACCCCGAGCTCGCCGGCGTGTAAGCGGCTCTCTCAGCCCTTCTTGGCGGCTGAGAAAAGCGCGGGATCGAGCGGCTTGACGGCGGGGAGCGCGGCGTAGCCGAGGTGCCTGAGCGCGAACAGATCCTCGATCGTGCGCAGCAGCGAGAAGTGGTTGTACGGTTCCTGGCTCGTGACGGCGCCCTTCAAGAAGGGCGACAGCAGGAGCGCGCCGACCGTGCCGCCGCCGTGTCCGCCGGCGGTCGATGGGGCCAGGTTCGGATAGGCGGTGGGCTGCGCGCAGCAGGAGCTCGAATCGGCGAATTCTCCGCTCGCGGGCGCCTGATCTACGGTGATCGCGAGCAGGCCGTCTTGCTTGTATGCCTTGGAGGCGAGGATCGTGGGCACGACCTGCGCGAGGAAGGCATCTGCGGGGGCCACTCCCGCCGGCGCACCGCTCGTGCATGGGATCGGGCTGGCGTCGTGGCAGCGGTCGGGCACGATGTAGGAAAAGTTCGCGGTGCGCTTCGCGGAGGCGAGGTCGGCGCGCAGGGCGGCGAGGCCGAGGTCCTCGCCGGCACACCTCGACGGGTCGCTGAGCGCATGGAAGTAGAGGAACGGGTTGCGGAAGGTCGCGTAGGCGCCGCTGCCTGGCGCGGTGGTCGGGTCGGGTTGACCGGACTGCGGGGGTGCGCACGGGCTCGGCGTACCGGCTCCTTCGCCGAGCCCCTGGAGGTAGGCACGCGCGCTCAGGTGCTTGGCACCCATCTGGCTGACGAGCGTCGCGGTTGTGGCCGGGTAGACGCAGCCGCTACCCAAAACTTGGCCGTCGGCGGCCGGTGTTGCGGGCGCTAGATCGCTGTAGACGGGACAGTCTTCGGAGGTTTGCGTCGTCGGCCCCTGGCCGCTGAGCAGCGCGAGCTCGTCGGCCAGGCCGGCGTGTGCGACCGCGTCGTAGCGGATTAGCAGCGTGCCGTCGCGCTCGAGCGTGTGCGCGAGGTAGCGGGCCTGCGATTCCGGCCCGAAGACCGCCGCGTAGGGCTCTTCGGAGAGCATGATCACGAACACGTGCTTGATCGCCGGCAGCTTTTTGGGGCTCACGGGCGCAGTTGCGGGTTTTTTCGCTTCGCTCGGCGTCGTGGCTGCGGGCGCCGGGGTCGGGCTCGCGACGCTCGCGGTTGGGGTCGGCTGTTCTTCGACGGGCGGTACTTCGCTTTCGGGCGCTTGCGCCGCGGGGCTAGCAGCGGTGCTCGCTTCGGAGCCGCTCGTACCCTGCGCAGGGAGTACCAGCTTCAGGGGCGCGACCGACGCAGCGAGCGTGTCAGCGACGCGTGAGCCCGCCGTGCTACCAAGCAGAATGCCAAAGCCAAGGCAACCCAGGACCAGCAGCGCCGCAATCCTTGACGATGGCAGCCGCAGCCCGACCGCGGGTGGGTCCGCGTCGAGCGCCGCGGCCTGCCGCCCTGCGACGGGTTCGAGCGACGTGCGCTGCTGGTCGATCCGCTCCAGCAGCGCGAGCAGCTGCGGGCTGCGAACGCCGGCGCGCGCGCCACAGATCAGGCAGTAGTGCTGGTCTTCTGCCAGCGACGCGCCACACTCACCACACAACTGGGCGGACATCTCCGCCCGCTACTCCTGCGCGGGAGACAGGGGCTCGTGGGTGTTCGCGCTGAAGAGGGCCTCCATGATCTCGGTTGAGCCCTCCTGCTCGGCGACCACGCCGGTCGGGGCTCGCTCCATCAGCGTGGCACCGCACTGCCAACAGAAGAGCGCGCCGCGGCTGTGCGGGGCAGCGCAATGCGGGCAGCTTCCCGCCATGCCACTGTGCTCCATGCGCAGCAGACGCTCGAGCTCAGCCAGCTCGGCGTCGCGTTCCTGCAGGACCGCGGCACGGCGAACGAGCACGTCAAGACGAAAGTGGTCGCGAATCGCCATCTCGTAGGCGAGACCGCCAAGATCCCAGTGCAGCTCAGTCACCTGCGCGGCGAGCGCGTCACGGCGGCGGCGCAGCTCGGCGTGCGGGTCGCTGCCCGGCGCCGAGGAAGGCGGCACGCCTGGCGTGGGCGCGACGTGGGCCTGCGCCCGTCCGTTGCGGGCGATCGCGTCGCCGAGGGCACCCATACGCCTAGCCCGTTTCAACGACGTCGGGGAGGTTCTTGGATTTTTCCTCATAGCTCTTGCCTTTGCTCGTCTGCAAGTTTTCGAGCACCGAGGGTGGCGCGGGGTGGGTGATGCTCGAGCCTTTGCCCACACCGGAGGAAGAGCTACTCGCTTTGCTGCTCGCGCCGGAGGCACCCGCGGCGCCGTTTGCGACCCGGACCACGCGCGCACCCGGGAACTTCGCCTTCAGCCCGGCGAGCTCTCGCTGTGCCGCGGCCTGCTTGGTCTGGATGCCCGCGTAGATCACGTAGCTACCAGCGGTGAGGCTCGAGAATTCGTCTGACTTCAGCGCGCCGACGCCCGTTGCGCCCTTGCTGGAGGCCGCAGCCTTGGCCGCCTGCACGGCGGCGACGGTTGTGCCCGCGACGGGCAACGTCTGCAACTGCACCGTGTAGCCGGTGGTGCCCGCCGGCCAGTCGCTCGTAAAGGCTTCGCTCGTGCCCGTGCTCGCCCCACCGGCGAGCGAACCCACGGTGATGACCTGCGCCGGCGCAGGGCTTGGCCTGGTCTCCCCGGAGCGTCCGATCAGCACACCGACGCCCATCGCGAGCATCAGCACACCGACCGCGGCGATGATGTTCAGCGCGCTCGAGCCACGCGCGACGGCGGCACTCGTGGGAAGCGGCAATGGTGGCGGGAGCGGAGCCCGCGCCGGATCGGCGCCGAGCGGGCCAGCGCCCATCAAGAAGCCGCTGATCGGCACGCGACGCTCCCCGCACTCCAGGCAGTAACGCTGGTCGGCCGCGACGGGCGCGGCGCAGACCGAGCATTGCGAGGCGTCAGCGACGGGCGGACCGGGATCGCCGACGATCGATTCTGTGGACAGCTCGCTACCTTCCTCGACTCGCGCCTAACGACGGTGGGCGCAGCGATGCGCGCCGCCCCTGGGCCATAAGGATCGGGGCATTGCGCGCCCGTCTCGTGACTATCTTGTGAAGCTGTCGCCGCGATGCTGCTCCGCGGGCATGCAGAGGCGCGAATCAGGCGGCGACGCGTTGCCCGCGGCGAGCGTGCTCACGCGAGCGGTTGGTCGCATGAGCGGGCAGGGTCCCTTGCCCGCGACGCGCAGGAGCGGATGCGCGTGCGGCACCCTCGAGATCACGGTCGCCGAGACGCGCCATCACGCAGAGCGCCACGATCAGCGTGAGCAGGGTCGTCCAGGCGAGTGCGATCAGCAGGAGGGTCATCGGAAGGCTCCGGGCTCGGGGATCAATTCCTCACTAAATATATCAGATTTATATTGAGAGGTGTGCGTGGCGCTGTGGGGCCGCGACGGAGCGTTATGGTCAAGCCTCTTGCGCCGCGACCGCAACGAAGGGACGCGTCGGGGGTTTACATTGCAAGGCCCAAGCGCAAGCCCGCGAGGCAGCCGGTACTCCGACGAGTACCGCGCAACGAACCGAGACCCAGGAGAGCCAAAGCATGAGGATCGCCAAGAACGCCACCCGACATGCTGCCTGCGGCTCGCTGCTCGCGCTGCTGGCGCTCGCCCTCCCCTCGGCGGCACCCGCCGCCACGCTCGGCACCGGCGCGCCACGCGCGAGCACGGGCACCGTCTCGCACGTTCGCGGCACCACGGGCGTACTGCAAGCGACCGTCAACCCGCACGGGCTCGAAACCAGCTACGTCTTCCAGTACGGTCCGACGCTCGCCTACGGTTCGACGACCACGGCCGCCTCGGTCGGCAGCGGCAGCCTGACGCTGAAGGTCGGCCAGTCGGTGAACGGCCTTCTCGTCGGCTATCACTACCGCGTCATCGCCACGAACAGCGCCGGGCAGACGCTCGGCCGCGACCGGGTGTTCTCGCCCCACTCCAGCGCCAACAAGATCGAGGTCCCCAAAGAAACCCGCGTGGACGTCTTCGGCAGCCCCTTCTTGATCACCGGCCGGCTCACGGGCCTCAACCTGGGCGGGCGCCAGGTCGTCCTGCAGAGCAGCCCCTTCCCCTACCTCGAACCGTTCGTGACGGTTAGCGCGCCCGCCACGACGAACTCCCTGGGCGCCTTCTCTTTCCGCGTCACGAACCTCTTCGTAAGCGCGCAGCTGCGCATCGCGACGCTCGACCCGCGCCCGATCTACAGCTCGGTGCTGACCGAGCACGTCGCGGCGGGGGTTAGCTTCCATGTGCGGGCAATCGGCCACTCGGGACTGATACGCGTGTACGGCACGGTGCGGCCCGCGAGCGTCGTCGGCGCACTCGTACGTCTACAGCTGGCCAAAGCTGTACGGCCCGGTAAGTCTGAACGGGGCACGCACTTCGCAACCCAGTTCACGACGAAGGTCAAGCGCGCGACGAGTAGCTTTGCGCGCTTCAGCACGATCGTGAAGGTGCGCCGCTCGGGCAACTACCGCGTGCTCGTCGAACCGAAGTCCGGCCCAATTGCGCCTGGCTCGAGCCCGCACCTGCCGCTGAAAGCCGCACCGGGCTCGAAGAAGAAGAGCTAGAGCCCCACGGGTCGGCCTCAACGAGGCGGCCTGCCTCGACGGGAGGCCGCGCGACGCGGCTCAGGCGTCGGGGCTGATGAGACCGCGCGCGGCTAGCAACTCCATCACGCGCTCGACCTCCTGCTCGACCGTTTCCTCGCTACACAGCACGAGGTCCGGGTCGGCGGGCGGCTCATACGGCGCACCCACGCCCGTCAGGCCGGCGAGCTCGCCGGAGCGGGCGCGCGCATAGAGGCCCTTGGGGTCGCGTTCCTCGCACAGCTCCAGCGGCGCGTTGACGTAGATCTCCAGGAAGCCCAGATCCTCGCTCGCGTGCAGCGCCGCGGCCGCCTGGCGGTCAGCCGCATACGGGCTGACGAGGCTGACGAGCGCGATCGTGCCGGACTCCGCGAGCAGGCGCGCAACGTGCGCGGTGCGGCGCACGTTCTCGGTGCGCGCGTTCTCATCGAAGCCGAGGTCGCCGTTGAGCCCGTGACGGAGGTTGTCGCCGTCGAGCAGGAAGGCCGGCTGTCCGGCCTCGACGAGGCGCTCCTCGACCGCGGCGGCGACCGTCGACTTGCCCGCGCCGGGCAGGCCCGTGAACCACAGCGTCGCGCCACCGTGGCCGAGCGCCTCGCGCCGGCGCTCGCGCGTCATCCGCGAGCCCTGCCACTTCACGTTGGGGCTGCGCTCGGTTTTCGGTTCCTCGATGATGCCCTCGACCTCGGTGTCGAGGATCACACCCGCGCCGACCGTCTCGTTGGTCGCCTCGTCGATGATGATCAGGCTGCCCGTCACGCGGTTGCGGCGGTAGGAGTCGAAGACGATCGGCGCGCTCAGCTGCAACTGCACGCGCGCAAGGTCGTTGAGCTCGAGCGTCTTGACATCGTCGTCGCGGCGCAGACTCTCGACGTCGATGCGGTAGCGCACGTCGACGGAAGCCGACCATCACCGTGCGCGTCGTGTGCTTGACCAGATAGCGACGCTTGGAGCTGAGCGGCTGCTCGGACATCCAGCAGAGCAGACACTCGAAGCCGCTTGCGAGCGTCGGCTGGTTCTGGGTGCGCACGATCATGCTGCCGCGGCTGACGTCGATGTCGTCGCTCAGGCGCAGCGCCACGGACATCGGCGGGAACGCCTCCTGGATCTCGCCCTCGAAGGTGTCGATTGCCGCGATCGTCGTGTGGCGTCCGCTCGGCAGCACGACGACGTCGTCGCCCGGGCGCATCACGCCGCCGGCGACCTGTCCGGCGTAGGCGCGGTAGTCGGCGACACTGCTCGACGGCGGGCGGATCACGCTACTGCACCGGGAAGCGCACGTCGATCAGGTTGCGGTCGGAGGCGATGTGGACGTGCTCGAGGTGGTAGAGCAGCGGCGGCCCCTGATACCAGGGCATCGAGCTCGAGCGCTCGACGACGTTGTCGCCGAGCAGCGCCGAGATCGGGATGAAGGTGACGTCGGGCATCTCCAGGCGCGCGGCGAAGTCGTCGAATTCCTCGACGATCTTGTCGAAGACGCCCTCGCTCGAAGTCGACCAGGTCCATCTTGTTCACGCACACCACGACGTGCGGGATGCCGAGCAGCGAGCTGATGAAGGCGTGACGCTTGGACTGCGAGATCACGCCCTTGCGCGCGTCGATCAGCACGATCGCGAGATCGGCCGTCGAGGCGCCCGTGACCATGTTGCGCGTGTACTGCTCGTGGCCGGGCGTGTCGGCGATGATGAAGCGACGCTGCGCGGTGGCGAAGTAGCGGTAGGCGACGTCGATCGTGATGCCCTGCTCGCGCTCGGCGCGCAGGCCGTCGGTCAGCAGCGAGAGGTCGAGGAAGTCGTGACCCATGCGCTCGCTGGTCTGCTCGACGTGGGCGAGCTGGTCGGCGAGGACCTGCTTGGAGTCGTAGAGCAGACGCCCGATCAGCGTGCTCTTGCCGTCGTCGACCGAGCCTGCGGTGGCGAAGCGCAGCAGGTCGGCCGGGCGCTCGGTCAGACGGCGGAAGACCTCCTCGGCGCTCTCGCCCGCGAGCGGGACCGCGACGGGCTCCTTCTGCGCGGCACTGCCGTTGCCGTTGCTCACGACGCCCGTCGGCTGGCTGGGAACGCTCATCAGAAGTACCCCTGCCGCTTGCGATCCTCCATCGCGGCCTCCGTGACGCGGTCGTCGGCGCGCGTCTGCCCGCGCTCGGTTACCTCCGTCGCGGCGATCTCGGCGACGACTTCGGCGAGCGTCGCGGCGTGCGACTCGACGGCCCCGGTACAGCTCATGTCGCCGACGGTGCGGTAGCGCACGCGTCGTCGGTGAATGGCTGCTCGTCCGTCCATCAGCTCGATGAACGGGCTGACCGCGTAGAGCATTCCGTCGCGCGCGAACACCTCACGCTCGTGCGCGAAGTAGATCGACGGCACCTCCAGATCCTCCTCGGCGATGTACTGCCACACGTCGAGCTCGGTCCAGTTGGAGATCGGAAAGACGCGTGCGTGCTCGCCCTTGCGAATGCGGCCATTGTAGAGGCTCCACAGCTCCGGCCGCTGGCGCTGGGGCTCCCACTGGCCGAACTCGTCGCGGAAGGAGAGGATGCGCTCCTTGGCGCGCGCGCGCTCCTCGTCGCGACGCGCGCCGCCGAAGGCGGCGTCGAAGCCGTGCTCGGCGATCGCGTCGAGCAGCGTGACCGTCTGCAAGCCGTTGCGCGAGGCACGCGGCCCGGTCTGCTCGACCACGCGGCCATCGCGGATCGAGTCCTCGACCGAGGCCACGATCAGCCGCTCGCCGAGTTCGCGCACGCGCCGGTCGCGGATACTCGATCGCCTCGGGGAAGTTGTGCCCGGTGTCGACGTGCATGATCGGAAACGGGAACGGCGCCGGGCGAAACGCCTTCTCGGCGAGGCGCAGCAGCACGATCGAGTCCTTGCCGCCGCTGAACAGCAGCACCGGGCGCTCGAATTCGGCGACCACCTCGCGCATGACGTGGATCGCCTCGGACTCGAGCGTGCGCAGGTGGGTGAGGTGATAGGTGGCTGGCATCCGTGCTCGCTGTCGGACCCCCCGCTGGACCGGCTCTGGATGCGCAGCTGTCACATCTCAGCTCCCGCTCTGCACCGGTCCCTGGTGGAGTGATTGGTGAACGTTAGGGTGTTTATCTGGACAATGCAAGATCGCCGCCACGCCGGCGCACGCTTGTTCACGGGCTGTCAACAAGCCGCCCGGCGCGCAGCGCACGCTCATACAGCGCCAGCACCGCCGCGACGTGACCGGCGAGCGTGAACTGCTCGCGCACGCGCCGACGTCCGGCTTCGCCCATCGCGCTTGCGCGCTCGGGCTGATCGGCCAGCAGCCCGACCGCCCGGGCCCACGCCTCCGGCTCCCGTGGCGCGAGCAGATAGCCCTCCTCGCCGTCGCTGAGGATCTCTGGCGGACCCCCCACGTTCGTCGCGAGGACCGGCACGCCGAGCGCCATCGCCTCGATCAGCGCGCGCCCGAACGGCTCCTCCCACGAAGGCAGCAGCAGTACATCGAGCGCGCGCACCAACTCGGGCACGTCCTCGCGCTCACCCAGCCACGACACACGCTCCTCGAGACCAGCGCGAGCCACGAGCTCGTGCAGGCCCGCGACGTAGCGCTCGTTGTCAAAGCGCGTCGAGCGCGACGACGAACTTGGCCGAACCGACGAACAGCAGGTGCGCGTCGCGCCCCTGCTCGCACAGCAGCCGCAGCGCTTCGATCGCGGTGTCCTGCCCCTTCCAGGGTGTCAGCTGCGCGACGACGCCGAGCAGTAGGCGCCCGGCGAGCTGCCTCGCCCAGCCGCGCGCGCGCGTCGGCGCGATCGAGGCGCTCGGGATCCCAGCGCACGAGGTCGACAGGGTTGTGAATAACCTCGACGCGCGCCGCGGGAGCCGCCGCTTGCACTGAGCGAGCGGTGTAGTGCGAGTTGGCGACGATCGTGCGTGGCGCGCGCCGCGATCAGGCGCATCGTCGCGCTCGTCAGCCGACCCGGGGGCAGGCAGTCGCGCACGTGTACGATCGTCGACCGCGCGAGGTCGCGCGAGCGCGAGCACGATGCCCGCACGGATCGAGTTCGCGTGCACGACCTGCGCGCCGTGGCGCCGTGCCGCGCGGCGCACCTGTAGCGCGGCGAGCGCCATCTCGCCCAGCGCCCGCGGAGTGTGCAGCGGATGCAGCCGCAGGCTGCCGGCCGTGCCCGCGATGCTCACGACCGGGATCCCGAGATCCGCGGCGGCCGCCGCCAGGCGACCCGCGGGCGCCGCCAGGAGCGGCTCGATCGAGCCGGGCAGCGCTCCGCAGCAGGCTCAGCAGCGAGCGCTCGCCGCCGCGGATCTCCGCGGTGTGGTTGACGTAGAGGACCCTCATGCGAGTGGGCGCCGAGGACGCACCGAGAGCCCACGTCGCCGGCGGCGCGTGAGCTGGCGCTCGAGCACCTCCTCCACGCGCTCGGTGATCACCGGCCAGGCGAAGCCCTCAGCGCGACGGCGCCCCGCGGCGCCCAGCCGCGCGGCGAGCTCGGGGTCGCCGCAGCAGCCGCGCGATCGCATCGGCGACGCGCCACCGGGTCGGTCGGGTCGACGAGCAGCCCGCTCTCGCCGTCGCTGACCGAGTCGAGCGCGCCGCCGACGTTGCCCGCCACGACGGGCTTGCCGTAGGCGCCCGCCTCGAGGTAGGCGATGCCGAAGCCCTCCCCCGCGAAGCCGCCCGCGGGCAGCCGACTCGGCATCGCCAGCAGGTGCGCGCGACGCAGCCACAGGTTGCGCTCCTCGTCGCTCACGCTGCCGAGGAAACGGATCGCGTCGAGCACCCCATAGGAGCGCGCCAGCGGCTTCGATGCCGGGGCGCAGCGAACCGTCGCCGATCACGCACCCACTGCACGTCGGGGATCTGCGCACGCACGAGCGCGAGCGCGCGGACCATCACGTCGTGGCCCTTGTAGCGCTCCTCCAGGCGCGCGACGGTGATGATCGTCGGGCGATCGATCGCCTCCGGGCTCGCGTCGTTTGGGATGTCGACCCCGGGCGAGATCAGCCGCAGGCTCGCGGGCGTGACCCCGGTGGCATCGATCAGCCCGGCCGTGTAGGCGCTGACCGCGATCACCTCCTCGGCGTGGCGTACCGCGAAGGCGGCGAGCTTCGGACGCGCGCCGATCTCTTCGGCGTGGAAGACCTGCACGGTGGGTGTGCCGCGCGCGGCGCGGATCGCGGCAGCGGCGGGGCTCGTGACGATGTGGATGCAGAGCGTCACGTCGGGCCGGAAGCGCAGCGCATCCGCGCAGGCGAGGCCGTTGAGCAGCGCTCCTCGTGCGCCGCGTGGCAGCGCGCTCGCACCGAGACGCCGCACGGTGCAGCCGCTTTGACGGTCGAACGCCTCGGCACCTGGCGCGCCGAGCGTCAGCACGCGCGTCTGAAAGCCCGAGATGCCCGCCGCGAAGCGATGGGCCATCAGCTGAATCCCCCCAGGAGCGGGCGGGAAATCGGGCGTGAGGATCAGCAGCCGCGGCTTATCGGGCATCGCGTCCACTGAACCGATCGACCCACAGGCCGAGCGCGAGTAGCGGCCACAGCCGATCGCTGTGGTCGGCGCTCAGCGACATGTGTTCGTGCACCAGCCCGGCAACCGCCTCACGGTCGAAGTAGCCCTCCTCGTAGAGGACTCCGGCCTCGAGCTGGGCCTGCACAAGGGGCGCGAGCGGGCCGCGCAACCAGTCCGCGGCAGGCACCCGAAAGGCCGTCTTGCGGTAGCCCCCGAAGCGGCGCGGCGCGATGATGCCCGCCGGCAGCATCGCGCGCACGAGCGCCTTGCCACCCCCGCCCAGGTGCGCCGAGGTATCCACCGACGCCGCGAACTCCGAGAGCTCGCGGCTCAGGAAGATCGTGCGGATCTCAAGCGAGGCGAGCATCCCCGCGCGGTCGGTCTTGAAGAGCACGTCATCGGGCAGATAGTCGACCTGGTCGAGGTGCATCAGCCAGCGCACGGGCGAGCGATCCTCGCACCTACCCGCGCGCACACCGAGGTCGTCGAGCACCTGGCGCTCGCTGACCCGCGCCAGGCGTGGGCCGTAGAGCGAGTGTCGCGCACGGCGCCTTTGCGCGGTTACCCAGTCGAGATTTCGCTCGAGCAGCGGCTCATCGCCCAGGCGTGCCGCAAGGAGCGCTCCGCCCTTCAGGCGCCCGGCGAGGCGCAACGCGCCCGCCACGCCCGTCGCGGCGGGCGCCGGCAGCGCCGCATCCAGTCGCGCGGAGCGCTCCAACCAGCGGTAGCGGGGATATCCGCCGAACAGCTCATCCGCGCCCTCACCGCCGAGCGCGACCGTGACGCGCGGCTTTGCGAACTCCGAGAGCGCGTTTAGCGGCACGAGCGCGCGGTCGCCGAGCGGCTGGTCGATGTCGGCCAGCAGCGCGGGCGCGCGCTCGGCCACCTGCTCCTCGGTGAGCGTCAGCTCGTGATGCTCGCTGCCGAGGAAATCCGCCGTGTGACGCGCCTGCGCTGTCTCGTTGACGGCCCCCACGTCGTAGCCAATCGTGAACGTCTGCAGTCGCTGCGAGGACTCCTCGGCTGCGGCGACGGCGACGAGCGTCGAATCGACGCCGCCGCTGAGGAAGACGCCGACCGGGACATCGGCGATGAGGCGTGTGCGGACCGACTCCTTGAACAGGCGCCGCGCCTCGGCGACGAGCGCATCGAAGCGCTCGGGCGGTGCGATCTCGCGCTCTCCGGCCGACCACCAACGCTGCTCGCGCGCGGTGCCCCCCCGCTCCCAGCTGAGCATGTGCCCTGGCGGCAGCTGGCGCACACCGCGCACAATCGTGCCCGGCCCAGGCACGTAGGCGAACACAAAGAAGGCGTCGATCGCGGCGGGGTCGAGCTCGCGCAGCTGCGGTGTGACCTCCAGCAGCGCCGTCAGCTCCGAGGCGAACGTCAGCTCGCCGCCCTGTTCGTGCAGGAACAGGGGCTTCTCGCCGAAGCGGTCGCGCGCGAGCAGCAGCCGCCCGCGCCGTTCGTCCCACAGCGCGAGGGCAAACATCCCCTCCAGGGCATGCACGAGCGCATCGCCGTACTCCTCGTAGAGGTGCACGATCACCTCGGTATCGGCGCTCGTCGCAAAGACGTGACCGCGGGCGCGCAGCTCCTCGCGCAGCTGGCGATGGTTGTAGATCTCACCGTTGAAGGACACCCACACCGAGCCGTCCTCGTTGCTGAGCGGCTGATGCCCGCCCGCGACGTCCATGACGGCGAGTCGCCTGATGCCGATGCTGACACCCGCACCACGATCGCTGTGCACGCCCTCATCGTCTGGGCCACGGTGGCGCAGCTTTGCGCACATCGCGCGCACCGCGCTCCCGTCGGGGTCGTCCGTTCTCCCAGCGATCCCGCACATGAGCGCAACATAGTGATCGTCTGACCGATCCGCCGTGCCGCCGTGACCGGCGCCGAGTCGCAGGGAACGCTTGCGTACACCACTGCCGCGCGGCGTGTCCAGCTCAGTTTGAAGGGCGATCAAGGTTCGCCGGCCAGATGTCGATAGCGACAGCAAGCAGTGTTATTTGCCCGTCCTCCCTCGTCCAAGGACAGCCTCCATGCCACGCGATCCTCGACGTACCCTCCTGCCCCTCCTCGCCGCGGCAATCGTGCTCGCCGGCCTGCTGGCGCCGGCCAGCGGATCGGCACAGCCCCCCGTCCAGGGAGAAGCCTCGCCGCCGAGCGCCGAAGGCGGCAGCGAAGCAAGCGGCAGGGAACGCGCCGAAGCGCGCCGGCGCGCGCGCCAGGAAGCGCGTACGGAGACGACGACCGAAACGCCCGCCACGCCGCCGACGACGGGCACTCCCGGCGAAGTCGAAGCCCCCGCGCCCCGTGTGCACCGCAGCGCTCGCCACGGCAAATGCCAACTCAGCCTCGAAGCCTCCGACGCGCGGGTGATCGCCGGCGCCACCGTGACGCTCTCGGGCAAGCTCCAGTGCGCCTCTGCCACCGACAGCTCCGCGCAGCCCCTCGTGATCCTCCAGCGCGAGCACGCCGCGGGGATAAGCGAGGTCGCAACGGCCAGCACCGTGCAGGACGGCAGCTTCGTAGTGCCCGATCTGACGGTCACCGCGAACACGATCTTCATCGTCCGTGCCCCGGGCGCGCGACGCGCGCGGGTCGCGGTCAAGGTCGCGCCGCTGGTCACGCTCACCGGCCCGAGCGACGCGCAGCTGGCGACCCGCACCGGTGCGGGCGTCGCAGGCACGCGCCACAGCCGCTTCACGTTCACCGGCACCGTGACGCCGGCCGCTGCGGGCGAGCGTGTGACGCTGCAGCGTCAGTACGGCGCCACCGACGAACAGTGGCACCCGATCGCCTTTGCGCGCGTGCAAGAAGACGGCTCCTTCTCGGTCAGCCACGGCTTCCGCACGCCGGGCGTGCTCAGCGTGCGCGTCGTCGTGCACCCCAAGGGCGAGATCGCTGGCGCATCCGAACCACTCAGCTACGTGATCGCGCAAGCGCAGAACCCCCAGCTGACGATCGCCTCCTCAGCCGATCCAGTCTCCTCGGGGGCATCTGTGCAGATCACCGGCGTCGCGCTCGGCGCCCCCGGCCAGACGGTGAAGCTGCTCGCGCGCACCCCCGGCCATCCCTTTGCCCCCGTCGCCGAAGCGCAAACCGACGCAGGCGGCGCATACGCATTCACCGTCTCGCCGCTGCAGAGCACGACCTACCGCGTGAGCAGCGCGAGCACGATCTCCACGCCGCTGTTCGAGGGCGTCAAATATGACCTCACGCTGAACACGCCGCCGAGCAGCGTGGCGGCAGGAGCGCCGCTGAGCTTCACGGGCACGCTGCTGCCGGCACACCCCGGCGAGATTGTCTTCCTGGAACGCGAAAACGCCTCCGGCACCGGCTTCCGCCCGCTCGATGTGGCGAGCGTCGAAGCGGACGGCTCCTACACGATCGCGCACACGTTCACACATCAGGGAACGTGGATGCTGCGCGTCAGGGTGCCCGCCGACGCGGAGAGCCAAGGCAGCACGAGCGCTCCGTTTGCACTCACAGTCACCGCTGCGACCGCGCCGGTGACAGAAGCGCCAATCGTCGAAGCAGCGCGCTAGCCTGCGGCAGCGAGGGGCCGCGCAAGCCAGTTCACGATCTCGGCCTCGTGTGCGAACTCGCCGCGCGTGACCGGGGGGCCACCGGTCACCGGAACGACCTCGTAGCCCATCTCGACAAGCAGGTCGTAGGGTGCCTCCGGGGCGGCGCCGTAAAGCGCCGATGCCTGCGTGACGTGCTCGAAGATGACGAGCGGGCGCGACTCGGCAAGCACGGTGCGCGCGCCCTGCATAACGTCCAGCTCCGCGCCCTCCACGTCGATCTTGACGACCCGGGGTGAGATGCCCTGGAGTTGCGCATCGAGGGTCGAGACGGTCACCGTCAGGTACTCGGGATCGCCGCGCTCGTCGCTGATCTCGGGGCTGCGACGCAGCCCGCTCCAGCCATCGAGGCTCTTGAAGTGACAGAACTCGGCCGATCCGGCCTGCGCGCCGATCGCCATCTCGCGGCAGTCGACTACAGGGAAAGCAGCGCTCACCTGCGCGGCCAGTTCGGGGATCGGCTCAAAGGCGATGTGCCTGCCCCGCGGGGCCGCGCGCACCGCCTCGCCGAGCACCTGACCGCGGTTCGTGCCGACGTCCACATACGTCGCCGCGCCGCTTAGACTGGCGCCGAGCACCGCGCGGATCGCGATCTCTTCGTGCAACTCACGGCGCGGTCCGGCGTACACCGTCGCGAGCAGCTCAGGGCGATCGAAGCGGCGCGCGAGTGCCCCTGTCGCTCGCCTCATGAAGGGCACCGATGGCTCGGCCATGAGGCGGGCACTGTAGCTCATCCGCTGTGCTCGGGCGCGTCGCTGCGCCTGGCCACAGCGGCAGGACGCAGCCTGGCAAGGACCGGCTTCCAGGGCAGCTGCAGCAGGCTCGTGATCGCCGAGGAGCGAGCCGTCGCGCCGCTGGAGCGTTTCAACGCGATCGTCTCAGAGCGGATTATGCGGTTGCCCTCCAGCGGCACGCCGACGCGCAGGGCCGAGATATCCGGGATCGCGGCGTCGGAATCGACGGCGTCGAGAATCTGGCGCAGAACCCCCTCAGGGTCGGCGATGAACTGCTCGTAGCGCACGAACAGCCGCCGCCCGTGCGGGTGGCGCAGGAAGACGAGCACCGAGACCAGCTGGGTGAGCCACAGGTTGGCGTTCATCACGAGCGCGCGGTAGCGGCGCTCGGCGCGTTCGTGCGGGCTCAGCTCGCGCGTGTTGGAGGCCACTACGCTGTGCGGGTCCTTGACCAGGAACAGCAGGTAGAGGTCGACGCCCTCCAGGCGCGCGAGCTCGCGCGCGCGCAGCGGGAAGTGCGAGGTGTCGATCACGTGCGTCGCGGCGGCCGTCTGCGCGATCGCGCCCAGCAGCTCCTGCGCGACCTCGCGGTAGCGCGACAGAAGCTGGCGCCGACGCGTCCAGCGGTCGACGCGCAACAGCGCCGAGGAGCGCTCGACCACGCGATTGACCTCGGCGCCGAACAGGTCCTCGCCGTCCACCCGTTCGGTCACGGTGCTCCAGAACTGCGAGCGCTCCGTGCCCGCCCAGGGGGGCTGTCCAGACTTCACGAGCCACTCCTCGACCTCACCCGCGTAGAAGAAGCCCTCGCAGTTGCCGAGCGTGATCCCGAGGATCGTGCTGCCACTGTGCCCGGCGCCCATCACATAGACGACCTTAGGCCGCGCTGGCATCGCCGTGGCTGTTATCGCGTCGGGCACCCTAGACGCCTCCCGCCCGCACGCCGGAGGCAGTTGTGGCCGCCGTGGGGCGCAGGCGCGCGAGCACGCCCGCCCACGGCCGCTGCAGGAGCGCCGTGACCCGCGAGGAGCGTGCGGCGGGCGCCGCGTGCGTGCCGAGCGCGACGACGCTCGAGTGGATCAGACGGTTGCCGTGGAACGGCGCACCGGTATGCAGTGCACCGAAGTCAGGCAGGAGCGCCGGAGAGTCGCAGAGCTCGAGGATCTGGCCGACCACCCGTGCGGGCTCAGCCAGAAAGTCCTCGTGGCGCACGAGCAGCCGCCGCTCGACGGGATGGCGGCGAAATACAAGCAGCGACAGCACGTTGGTAAGCCACAGATAGGCGTTGGCGGCGAGCAACCCGAAGCGCCGCTCGGGCACGTCGCGGCGGCCCAGCGAGGCGACTACGTCCTGTGGATTGCGCACGAGCAGCAGGAGGTACAGATCGATTCCCTGCAAAGCCTGGAGCTCGCGCGCGCGCAGCGGGTAATGCGAGCTATCGACGATCAGCTGCGCCGGGGCGGCCGCCGCGATCGCGCGGTAGAGCTGCTCTGAGATCCGGCGGTAGCGGCGGCGTAGTCGCCGCCGCGCCGGCCAGCGGCGGGGATCGAGCAGAGCGGAGGAGCGCTCCAGCACCGTGGCGCGGCCGCCCGCGAGCTCAGGTGCCTGCTCGACCTGCGTACGCACCCCGGCCCACAAGCGCCGGCGCTCGCGCCCGTCGCGCGGCACGCCCGCACGCGCGATCCAGCGGTCTAGCTCGCCCGCGAAGAAGACTCCCTCACAGTTGCCGAGCGCGACGCCGAGAATCGTGCTGCCGCTGCGCCCCGCGCCCATCACGTAGAGGACCTTGGGCCGCCCCTCCGCAGCCGCCGATACGACGTGGGAGTCCGTTGGGGCCGGCACGCAGCGAGTCTTCCAGATTCCTAGCTGACACGCCGTACATCGAGCGGTTTGCGCTGTCAAACACCCCAACACCGTTGGCTATGATCGTGACGTGAGCAGATGCCGGTAGAGCCTCGCTCGGTGCTGCTGGTGACGCCGCGCTGGACGCGCGACGGCGGGGTTGCGACGCACGCCATGGCGAGCGCCACAGCGCTCGCGAGCGCGGGCGTCGCTGTGCACGTGCTCGCCGCGCGCGTCGCGGAGGAGCAGCCTGCCAGCGCGATCACCGTGCACCACAGCCCACAGCTGTTCGACCACGAGGCCTCTGAGGAGGTGCGGCTCGCGGGAGCGATGGATGGCGGCCCCGAGGTCGTCCACCTGCACCAGTTCGAGGACCCAGACCTGCTGGGCGTGATGCGCCGAAGCGCACCTGTGCTGATCAGCGTGCACGGCTACACCGCCTGCACCTCTGGCGTGCACTACTTCAAGCCGGGAGAGGAGTGCACGCGCGCACACGGCCCTGGGTGCATCGGAAACCTGACGTTGCGCGGCTGCGCACACACGCGCAACCCCGCCTCGCTGCCCGGCGCCTACCGCCACGCCTCGCGCGGGCTCGCGGCGATACGCGCTGCCGATCTGGCGATCTCCTACTCGAGCGCTGTCGATCGTCATCTCGCGGCGAACGCGATCGAGCGGCGCACGGTGATTCCCCTGTTCACCACGATGGCAGCGAAGCGCGGCCACGGCCATGCGGGGCGGCGTCGCGTCGTGTTCGCCGGCCGCGTGATCGACGCGAAGGGCGTGGGCGTGCTTATCCGAGCTACGCGCGAGCTCGACGCCGAGGTCGTGATCTGCGGCGACGGCTGGCGTACTGAGGCGATGCGCCGCCTGGCAAGCCGCCTGGGCGTGGCCGAGCGCGTGCACTTCCGCGGCTGGCTCGGCCCTGAGCAGCTCGCGGGCGAGCTTGCCGAAGCCTCAGTCGTCGCGCTGCCCTCGCTGTGGCCGGAGCCGTTCGGGCTCGTCGGGATCGAGGCGCTCGCCGCGGGACGACCCGTGGTCGCGAGCCTCACGGGCGGTGTCGGCGACTGGTTGCAGGACGGCGTCAACGGCCTCGGCGTAGCGCCCGGCGACGTGACGGAGCTCGCGCGGACACTGGGTGAGCTGCTTGAGGATCCCGCGCGCCAGGCCGAGATGGGAGCAGCCGGTCAGGCTATGGTCGCGGCACGCTTCTCTCCCGAGCGGCATGTCGAGCGCCTGCTCGCGGCCTACCGCGACGCGCAGAGCTCGTGGCAAACCGAAGCTGAGCGGACGGACCGAGCGACCGAGCGCTCGGCCGCCCCTGCGGCTTAGAACCTGTTTCAAAATGATCGGCACGTCCGGATGCGCCCCTGGACACGGCGCTGGATCGCCACGTGACGTCTTGCCCGTGCCACCAGCACGGGCTTCACCGTCCCGCGTCGCCCAGCTTGGTCCATGAACGCCCCGACCGCACCACTCATTTTGAAACAGGTTCTTAGCGCTTTAGCGGCTCACCGGCATAACCTGGGCAAGCGTCTCAGCAACAACTCGTGCGCTGCGCGCCAAACCCATGCGGCTGGCGGCGAACTCCGCGCCGCGGGCGCCTAGCGCCTTGCGTCGCGGTTCATCGCCGAGCAGCCCCACGATCGCGCCCGCGAGTGCCTCCGCGCTCGGCGGCACGACCTCCCCTGCCCTCGCCGCGAGCAGCTCTGCCCAGCTGCGCGGCCCGTCGACGGCGAGCACGGGGCTCCCTGAAGCGAGCGAAGCGGCGAGCGTCGTCTTGCGCGATGTCGGCCCGGGCGCGTCGGCGAACAGCAACAGCCCACAAGCACTCAGCGCATCGGAGAGATCCTGTGCTGAGAGCGTCCCCGAGAAGTCCAGCGCGTCGCTGAGCGAGCGCGCGCGGGCGCCGTCTCGCCAGGCCGCTCCCGCGGGTGAGTCAGGCCCTGGCGCGCCGAGCAGCGTCAGCGTTAGCGGGGAACCGCGATCGTGCGCGATGCGCAGAGCGTCGAGCACGAGCGACACGGCCGCGCCTTCATAGGAGTAGCCAAACAGTCCGATCTGGGGCCCGTGGCGCTCGCCCGCGACGTTGGGCCGCGGCGGCGGGAGCGTCGAGAAGACCGGAGCGAACGCCAACGGGCGCGATGGCAGCCAGGGCCGCGAGCCGAGCCAGCGGACGCGCTCCTCGATCGTCGCGACAGCCGCGGCGGAGCTCCTGATCAGCTCGACCAGCAGCGCCCGCTGGCTGAGCGCCCAAAGCGTGCCGCGCGGATCGGCGGCGTGCCAGGGGTAGGCGAACTCGTGCAGGAAGGCGACGATCGGCACGCGCAGTCCGCGCAGCGCGGCGAGCGTGCCGGGTACGAACACCGGCAGCCCGCGATAGGAGTAGGAGAAGACGGAGTAGTGCAGCAGGATCGCCTCGGGGCGCTCGCGCGCGAGCTCGAGGGACAGCTGCCGCGTCCATTCGGCGATCTCGCGGCGCGCGGTGCGGAGCCCGTGCTGCTCGCGCGTGAGCCAGTGGATCGAGGAGCTGACGCGCTCGCGCTCCAGACCCGTGGCCAGCAGCGCGGCGTGATCGCGTACCCCGCAGGTGGGTGTCGTGGAGAGACCGACCGTGGCGATCCGCAACGGCCTGCGCGCGCCCGGCTCCTCAGCCACCGAATATCTCTCGCCGGTAGGCCGCCTCGATCGTCTCGGTGAGGACGCCCAGATCGCCGGTCGGCACGACCAGGCCGCGGCGCGGCGAGTCGATCAGCTCCTTCATGCCGGTGTCCTCGCTGACGATCACCGGCACGCCGCACGCAAGCGCCTCGGCGGGAGCGTAGGCAAAGCCATCCTCATAGGTCGGATGCACACACAGAGCGGTGGCCTGTAGGTGCGCCAACGGATCGCCGGGGCCGTGCGTGATGCGCGTATCCTCCGCACAGGCCCGTTCGATGAAGCGGCGCATCCCGCGCGAGGCCCAGCCGCCGAGGAGCCGCAGGCGCAGATCGGGGTGGGGCAGACGGCGGAAGGCGTCGATCAGCAGCGGCACGCCCTTCGGCACCGAGAGGCTGCCGACGTAGACGATGTTGAACGTCTCCGCACCGGCTCCCGCCGCCACCGGGCGATAGCGGGGATCGGGTGTGAACTGGAAGGAGCTGAGCTGCTCATCGGCGAAGCCCTGCTCGAGGAAGGACTCGCGCGTGTAGCGTGAGGCGACGTAGATGCGATCGACGGCGGCGTACTCGGCGAGGTTGCGCTTCAGCAGCTGCGTTGCCCAGGAGCCCTCGAGCGGATACTGGGCGCGGGCGAGCGCGTGCTGGCGCGCGACGCGACGCAGGTGCGAGTTCGCGGAGACGAGCGAGACAGAGCTGTAGCCGGCGCGCCTGGCCGCGCGGATCTGCGCGACGGCCTGCCCGTTGAAGGCGATCAGGTGCTCGGCTGCGGGCAGGCGCGCAGCGGCATAGGTATCGAACTCGACCGCGAAGGCACGCGTGCGTAGACCGGGTGAAAGCGGGATCGGGAGCGGCAAAGCGGCCAGCAGGCTCGTCGGGTCGGCGAGCGCGAGCTTCGCGCGTGAGACGCGTGCGCCCGGGTCACGCTCGGAGGCGCAGATACAGCGGGTCGGTTCTCCGCGGCGTTCGAGCGCCTCGGCGAGCTCGAGCAGATGTCGGCCGAGACCCCCGAGGCCGAGTGGCGCCGAGCAGGTGATGAGCGCATCGCCCGACGGCATGACCGCCTCCTGGGCCTGCTCGGCGCGTGCACGCCAACCGGCGTCGAAGAACGTGGCGCTGTCGAGGCCGGGCGTCGGCGCGTCAGCCGAGGCGGTCATAGCCCCACTCCGTGACGAGGTCGCGGCCGAGGTACTCGCTGAGGGCCACCACCTCCCCGTTGAAGCGGCGGCGCAGGGAGAGCATCAGCTCCTCATCGGCCGGTCGCGGCGCGCCGTAGAGGACCTTGCGGTGCGTGAGCTGCAGCGCACGGGCGCGCAGACCGGAAGGCGTCAGCGCCTTGACGGCGAGCTTGACAGCACGCGTCGCGGGGCCGGAACCCACCGAGACCGAGCGCACCAGCTCGTTCAGGCGCGGCGAGCGCACGCGTACGGTCGGGTTGGCCTCGCGCAGCTGCACGGGAGCGCTGTCGTCGAGCTCGAGGAAGCGCAGCACGCGGCGCACCGTCGCCTCGTTATCAGCACGAAAGTCGTCGTAGATCAGAACGAGCACCTGCTCGTTCGGGAACACGGCGTGGAAGCGCTTAAGCTGCTCGACGTAGCGCACGCGCTCGCCGTAGAGGACCGTGTCGATGTGATGCTCGGCGCTCGCCAGCCGGCGCCCCTGACGCCTGTCACCTTCGAGCGCGAGCGCTTTGGCGAGATCCTTCTCGGTCTCGATATGGGACTGCAGGAACTGCATGTGCAGCGAGCGCACAAAGCTCGCAGGCTCGCGCAGGATCGCGATGATCCGCGCGCTCGGCGCGAGCTCGGCGATCCGCGCCGCGGCCGTCGAGGAGCGCAGGTAGGCGAGCGTCGCCTCACCGACACGCTGCTCGGGGCGCGCGCCCGCGTAGAGCCCGAGGTAGTCATCGAGCGATTCCGGCAGCCCATCCTCTGCCTGTAGGCGCAACTCGCGTGCGAAGTACCAGGGCTCCTTCAGCGGCATGTAGATCTGAGGGTTGACAGCGAGCATCTCGTACAGCGCCGTCGTGCCGCTCTTGGGCTGCCCGACGATGAAGAAGTCGGGCATCCGTCCGCCTCGCGCCGCAGCCGTAGCCTGGGTTTCAGCCGACGCGGTCATAGCTCCAGAGCCTAACGAGGTCGCGCCCCAGGTACTCGCTGAGCGCCTCAACCTCGCCCTTGAAGCGGACGCGCAGCTCGCCCATCAAGGCCTCATCGGGCGGGCTCGGATCGGCGTAGACGAGCTGGCGCTGGGCACCCTTCAGCGCCTTTGCCCGCAGGCCGCGCGGCGTCAGCGCCTTGATCGTCGCACGCAGCGCGCGCGTGCCAGGACCGCGTCCGAGCGACGCGGCGCGCAGCAGGCTCTCAAGGTGAGCGTTGCGCACGCGCACGCTGGGGTTGGCCTCGCTGCTGGCGATCGTGAGCGTGTCGTCGAGGCCAAGGAAGCGCAGCACCTGGCGCACGCTCTCAGCGTTCTCGGCGCGGAAGTCGTCGTAGATCAGCACGAGCATCTGCTCGGGCGCGAACACGGCGTGGAAGCGTTCGAGCTGCTCGACATAGCGGACGTGGCGCGAGTACTGAAGCGCCTCTGGACGCGGCGAGCCCGGCGGCAGCTCACGGCCCTCGCGGCGCGCCGGCTCGAGCTCGAGCGCCGTGCGCAGGTCGCGCTCGGTCTCGACGTGGGACTGCACGGATTGCAGGTGAAAGGAGCGCAGGAATTCCGCGGGCTCGCGCAGGATCGCCACAATGTGCGCATCGGGGCGCAGCTCGGCGATGCCGGCGGCGGCCAGCTGCGAGCGCAAGTAGGAGGGCGTTGCCTCGCCCACCAGCTGATTACTGCCTGCTTGCGCGAACAGCGCGCGGTAGCGCTCGAGCGTCTGCGGGCGCGTGGGCGTCTGCGGCGGCGTGCCCGCGATCAGCTCCTGCGCGAAGAACCACGGCTCCTTCACCGGCATGTGGATACGCGGATGCGCCTTCAGCATCTCGTAGAGGGCAGTGGTGCCGCTCTTGGGATGTCCGACGATGAAGAAGTCCGGGACCCGGCCGCGCCGCGCGACGGCGCCCACCGTCGCCTCAGACGATTCGGTCATAGCCCCATAGCGAGATGAGATCGCGATCGAGGTAGCTGCTCAGCGCGCGCACCTCGCCCGCAAAGCGCCGGCGCAGGGCGAGCATCAGCTCCTGATCGGGCGGGTGCGGCTTGGCGTAGAGAGCACGGCGACGCACAGCGACCTGCGCGTCGCGGCGCAGGCGCGCGGGCGTCAGCGTCTTGATCACGGCCTTCGCGCTCGCCGCGACCGGACCGCGCCCCAGATACAGCGAGCGCAGCAGCTCGTGCGCCCGCGGCGAGCGTACGCGCACGGTCGGGTTCGCTTCGCTCAGCTCGATCGGGACCTCGTCCTCGACGCCGAGGAAGCGGAGTACGCGTCGCACGGTGCCCTCGTTGTCGGCGCGGAAGTCGTCGTAGATCAGCACGAGCATCTGCTCGGGCGCAAAGACGGCGCGATAGCGACTCAGCTGCTCTACATAGCGAACGTGCTCGGAGTACATGAGTTCGTGCGGGCGATCGGTGTGGCGCGGGATCTCGCGTCCCTCGCGCCGGGCGGGCTCAAGGGCGATCGCGCGAGCGAGATCGGTCTCGGTCTCGACGTGGTCCTGCACGGACTGCAAATGCAGCGAGCGCAGAAACTCCGCAGGCTCGCGGAGGATCGCGATGATCCTTGCGTCCGGGCGCACCTCGGCAATCGCGCGCGCGGCCACCTTGGACATGAGGTAAACGGGTGAAGCCTCACCGACGAGGTTGCCTGGCAAGACCTCGCCAAACAGTGAAAGATATTGCTCGAGCGTCGTCGCGTAACCCGCGGCGTCGACCGGCAGACGATCCGGTGCGAAGAACCACGGCTCCTTCACCGGCATGTGAATCTGCGGGTGGCGGCGCAACATCTCATACAGCGCCGTGGTCCCACACTTCGGCTGGCCGACTATGAAAAAAGCCGGAACCCCGTTCACTGGTGTACGGGCAACAGCCGAGGATTCAGCCGATGCCGTCATAGTCCCAAAGTCTAACGAGGTCGCGCCCCAGGTACTCACCGAGAGCCTCGACTTCGCCGCGGTAGCGCACGCGCAGATCGGCCCTCACACGCTCGTCGGGCGGCTCGGGCTCGGCGAAGACGAGGTGGCGCTTGGTGGCGCTGAGCGCGCGCCGGCGCGCGCCCTGCGGCACGACCGCCTTGATCGCGCCCTTGACCGCCAGCGACAGCGGCCCACGTCCAACCGAGAGCGCGTGTACGAGCTCGTTCAGTCGCTGCGAGCGCGGCTGGACCGTCGGGTTGGCCTCGACTGGCGCGATCGCGCACGTGTCATCGACGCCGATGAAGCGCAGCACGCCCGCGACGCTCGCCTCGTTGTCGCGACGGAAGTCGTCGTAGATCAGCACGTGCATCTGCTCGCGCCCGAAGATCTCCGCGTAGCGGCGCAGCTGCTCGACGTAGCGCACGTGCTCGGAGTAGAGCAGTGCCTGCGGCCAGTAGCCGTGGCGCGGCAGCTGGGAGCCCTGACGCCGGGCGGGCTCGAGCGCGAGCGCCTTGGCGAAGTCGCTCTCGACCTCGATGTAAGTCTGCACGAACTGCAGGTGCAGCGAGCGCAGCAGGGCGGCAGGCTCGCGCAGGATCGCGATTATGCGCGCATCAGGGCGTACCGCCCCGATTCGCGCGGCGGCGCTGCGCGACCATAGGTACAAAGCGCTCGCCTCACCTACGCGCTGGTCGGGCCTCGCCTGCGCGAACAGCGCCGCGTACTGCTCGAGCGTCTGGGCGATGCCTTCCGGTCGCGGCGGCGGGCGTTCGTGCAGCTCATCGGCGAAGAACCACGGCTCCTTGCTCGCGGGCATGAAGATCTCGGGGTGACGCCCCAGCATCTCGTACAGCGCCGTGGTGCCACTCTTGGGCTGCCCGACGATGAAGAAGTCGGGGAAGCGGCCCGCCGCGCGCTCAGACCGCACGTTGCTCGACGCTGCCGGCGGCAAGCTGGGAGGCGTTGCGGTAGTACGGGTTGTCCCGCTGGAGCAGCGCTTTGGTGTCGAACGCGACCAGGCGCCCATCGACGATCACCATCACGCGGTCGCACATGTCGAGCGTCGACATGCGGTGGGCGATGATAAATAGCGTTAGCTCGTTTTTCAGCGCCTTCAGCGATTCGCCGATCAGCGCCTCGGAGTGCGGGTCAAGCGCGCTCGTGGGCTCATCCAGCACGAGCACCTCGGGGCGCGCGGCGAGGGCGCGCGCGAGGCACAACCGCTGCTGCTGACCGCCGGAGACGGCGTCCGCGCGGGGGCCGACGAGCGTCTCATAGCCGCGTGGCCAGGAGACGATGTCCTCGTGGATGCTCGCGAGCTTTGCCGCCCGTTCGACCGACTCCTGGTCGATGTCGCGGAAGAAGCGGATATTCTCGGCCACCGTCGCGTGCAGTAGCCGCGGCTCCTGCGGGACGTAGGAGACCTGGCGGTGCCAGTCATCACGCGAGAACTCCCCGACCGGCACGCCGTTGACGAGATAGCGCCCGCTGTCGGGTACGCGCAGCTGCAGCAGCAGTTGCACTAGCGAGGACTTGCCGGCACCGGATGGCCCGATGATCCCGATTACCTCGCCGCCGCTGACCTGAAAGGTGATGCCCTTGAGCACCGGACGGCCCTCGTTGTAGGAGAAGTCGACGTTCTCAAAGCTCACCGTACGCACGCTCGGGAGCTGCACGCCGCCGTCGCGCGGAGCGCTTTCGCGGTAGCGCTGCTCGACCTCCTGGGTGCGCTCGATGAAGGGCATCGCCTGCGCGAGACCCTGGTATGCGCCCTGCACGAGCTGCCCCGCGGTGCCCGCGCGTGTCAGCACGAGGATCACGCCGCCGAGCGAGCCGGCGTGGCCCGGGCCGGCGAGATAGTAGAGCCCGGCGAGCCCGGCGACCATCAGCACATAGATGACGCTCTGGTACATGTTCGAGACCAGCCGTGAGAGCACCTGGGTGCGGAAGTAGAGGATCTGGGAGGCGTCGACGAAGCCCGCGATCCGCGCGCGTTGCGCACCGGTGACCCCGAAGACCTGGGTGTCCTCGGCGACGCGAATCGCCTCCGCCACGCCGCCCGCGTAGGCGACCTGCGCTTGAGAGAGTCCACGCGCGCTCTTGACCCCGCGCGCGCGCAGGGGACGCAGTAGCCCGAACAGGAGTACCGAGGTGAAGCCCACGATCACCGCGGCGAGCGCGTTCAGCGCCAGCGCCGACGCCATCAGCACGAGGAACATGAACAGCGAGTTGATCAGGATTGTCGCCTGCTGCGCGCCGCCGGTTGCCTGCATCACTTGGCTTGTCATCGTCTCCTGCAGCTGGCCCTCGCGATCTTGGGACTGGACCTCCCAGGAGGCGCGCGAGAACGCGTCGAACAAGCGCGTTCGCAGCGCTGCCTGAACGTCGGCGGAAATCCGCGCGGGTAGCCGTGAGAGCGGGATCTGTAGCGCCACGCGCGCGAGCGCGAAGGCGAAGGCGATCGCGATCAGCGTGCCGAGCGAGGAGTGCACGTGGAACGGGCCGATGTGCGTGCTGAGATGCTTGGCGCCCGTGACGAGCGTCGCCGCGACCTGGGCGACGAGCGCGAGCATCGCGGCTTCGGTGAAGGCGGAGAGGATCGAGCAGCCCGACAGCGCGATGACCGATCCGCGGCGCTCACCGATCAAAAGGCTCACGCGCTTGCGCATCTCCCTGCTCGAGACCGGCGCCGCTTTCGCGCCCGCTGCTGGTGTGCCGGGCGCCATTACTGTGCCCCGGCGAGGGCCGGTGGCCCGGGCGCCGCGACTGCAAGCGGCGCAGCCTCGACCGTCGATGCGCCCGCCAGCAGTCGAGCCCGGCCCGGTCCCGCGAACCAGTAGGCCGCAACGCCGATCACAAACCAGAAGTAGGGACCTGCGGCGGCGCTCGCCGAGGTCGGACCGGAGAAGCCCTCGATAAAGATCGAGATGAAAGGGGCGAAGGTCGCGGCGAGCATGATCGCGAGCGTTCCGTCGCGTACACGTCGCATCCCCCGTGCGATGAAGGCAATCATGTAAGCCGACAATGCTACCCACACGATCAGCCCCGGAGCCCCCAGTTCGTTGACTATAAAGTTGTACTGAGTCTCCGAGCTCACGCTGTGTCCTTCTAGCAACTGTGTGTTCTTGCCGCCGAAGCTCCCGACAGCCCCAACGCTGCCCAGGCCAAAGCCGAACGGGTCGGCGGCGAGATATGCGGGAATTTTCTTCCAGGCGCTTTCCTTGTAGGTCGCGGTCGAGGTCGAGGCGGTGATGCGTTCGTAGCGCTTGAACGTGCCGCTGCGCAGCAGCGAGACGACCACGATGCCGACGGGGATGGCAATCACGACGATCGCCAACACGGTGCCGATCACACGTGTCACGCGTTGACCGGCGAGCGCAGCGAGCGCAGCGAAGCTGGCGACGGCGAGGCCGGCCCCCACGACCTGCAGTCGCCCGAGGCCTGTGAGGATCGCGAGCATCGCACCCAGCGCGAGCACGATCCCAACCCACTTGCGCCGGCGCGATATCGCCATCAGCGCAAGGCACAGCGGCAGGGCAATGGCGCCCACCCCACCGCCGAAGCCCGCCTCCGAGCCGAGCCCGGGCGGGCGCACGCGCGCGATCCCTTCGCTCGTGTATGTGCGTCCGCTGCCACTGGCTTCGGATGGGATGAAGATCAGGTTGTGATAGCCCGGCCCCCAGCCCGCCAGCTGCGTCGGCGTGAGCTCGGTCTGGTAGGCGGACATCACGCCGTTTGCCAAGCCCATCACGCCGATCAGGATGAACAGCATGCGAAAGCGCTTGGTGGAGCGCATCAGCAGATATCCAAAGAAGAAGAAGGGCACCCATTGCAGCTGCTGGCGAAAGCCGCCGATGATCTTCAGGATCCCTTCGGTTTTCGGGTTGAACACCTCGATCAGCACGGTCGCGGTGAAGGCAATCACCCACCCGGAGAGTGGCGGCAGACGCACGCTTTGGCGGCGTACGACGATCCGCATCAAGACGCCCAGGCAGACGGCGAGGATCAACACGTTGCGCACCGCGGCGGTGACTTCGTGAGAGCCGATCGAGAGCTTCACCGGACCGTCGAGCATGCCCAGGTAGATACCGAGGATCGCGACGGTCACCTCGAGGCGAGCGCTCACCATCAGCGCGACGATGCCAACCAGGCAGACGACGACGCCGAGCACCAACACGATGCTCGCTTCGGGGAAGGCGATCGTGACGCCGAGAGCGAGCGCGGCCGGAATCAGGGCGGAGAGCCCGAGCGCGCCCAGCTCGCGAATGCGCCGGTCCAGGACCACCGGGTGGCGATGCGCGGCTGCGCCGGAGTGGCGCGACGCGGCGCCGCTGCTCATCGCCGGATCAGCCTGAGCGGCCAGACTCGCCCGTTCGGCGAGGCAAAGCCATACCGCTCGGTGTCCGCCTGCGCGACGCAGTTGGCCACCACCCCAAGCACTGGCGCGCACTCGGTGTGCGCCAGCAACTGCCCGAGTCGCTGGGCGGAAACTTCACGCGTGTGCCCGGCGCGCGCGACGATCACGAGCCCGTCGACGAGCTTCATCAGCGGCATCACGTCACTGACCTCGAGTGGTGAGGGCGCGTCGATCAGCACGTAGTCGAAGTCCGCGGCGATCGTGCGCAGCAGCTCACTCATCGCTGCATGACCAATCAACGCAGGCGGGTTGGCGACGCCGAGGCCGCCGCTCAAAACGAATAGCGACCCGGCTCGAGACTCGACGGCAGTGAGCAGCCCACCGGCCGGCTGCGCCGCACCTCCGTCGGGTGGCTGCAGCGGCAGAACCCGCTGCATCGCCTCGCTCACCGGCACCGTCCCGGCGAGCGCGTCGGCGAGCCCGCTAGTCCCCTGCAAATCGAGCAGTTTGCCCTGCACGGGACGGCGGAAGTTGGCCTCGATCACCGCGACGCGCTGGCCAGCATCGCGCTGTGTCATGGCCAGATCGGCGACGAGCGTCGACTTGCCGTCACCCGCGTCGGGGCTGATGAAGACGACCACCCGGCGCGGAGTCGCGGGCGCCGGGCCGAGCTTGTCACCTAGCTGGAGTGAGGTGTGCAGGCGACGCAGCGGCTCGAGCAGCTGTTTGGAGGGCGCGGGCTGTCCGTCGCGGTGGGTGACCGGACGGCTGACTTTGGGCAGCGCCGCCAGGATCTGCGTCCCGAAGACCTGCTCGATGCCCGCGAGCGTGCGTAGGCGCCGGTCGAAGCGGCTGAGAATGTAGGCGGCGATTGCCGCCAGCACGAGGCCCAGCACGAATCCGAAGATGGCATCCTGGCGTGGCTTCGGCGAGAGCTGCAGCGCCGTCGCAGCCTTTGCGGGTTTGACCTGTTGCGCCCCCGTGATCACAAGGCTCGATTCGAGCTGGTTGATCTTGCTGTTGAGGCTCGCCGCCTGGAGAATGCTCGCGGTGCTCGGCGAGGCTGTTTTTTTGCTCGTCGCCGATTTGCCTGCCGCCGGCCTGGGCGTGTTCGCAGCTTCGATGCGACGCAGTTGACGGCGACTAATCGCGATCGCTTTTTCGATCACCCGCTGGTGCTCGACGTGCTGGCGGCGGATATAGCTCTGCGCTGTCAAGTTCGCGAGCAGCGCAGCGCCTTTGGCCGTGTGAGCTTCAGAGGTGATCGTGATGAATTGACCCTTTTCGGCACCCTTCGCGCGTATCACCGTTCCACGTAGCAGTGCGAGCTTGTGTTCTGCGCGCAGCTGTTTGTGAACATTTTCGACAACGATCGAATTGATCACCGCGGCTTGGTCGAGGATGCTCGCGGTCTGACCTTTCGAGGTGGCCTTTTCACCAGGCGCAGCTTCTTCGAGCGCAGCGCCGAGGTAGATCTGCGTGCTCGATTGATACACCGGACGTTGGCGCTTGTAGTACGCGTAAGCCGCGCCGGCGACGATAATTGCAACGGCGAGGATTAGCCACTTGCGTCGCCACAGCGGCGCGAAGATAGTCGTGGCATCGGTGGTCTGGTTCATCGCTGCAGGGTCCGTCCATGGCCGCGTGGCTCTGGGATCATAAGGGCTTGACTAATCGGTCGCTAAAGACTACTGGGGGGCACGCACCCAGCGCGAGCGAAGCAAGCATAGCTGCACGGTTTTCCCGTCGCTGCGGAAAGATACCGATCGAGGCCGCACGTAGTATGCAGCGGGTGACTACAGGGAACGACATAGGTGGCTCACAGATCCTCTGCTTCGCGACGCAGGGTCGAGGTCACATCGAGGACGAACGCATCTATGGCCTGCTCGAAGCCCTCGAGCCGCAGGTCTATGACTTTGACCGCGGCGCCAAGCTGCGCTCGGCGCTCGGCCTGTTCAGGGCTGCGCGGGCCCAGCGCCCGGATCTGATCGTGATGGAGGGAACCGGCACGGCCGGCGGCCTCACTCTGATCGCGATCGACGCGCTGCTCGGCGTGCCCTACGTCCTCTCAAGCGGCGACGCCGTCGGGCCCTACCTTGGCCTGCACTCGCGCCTGCTCGGCGTTCTGGGGAGCGCCTACGAGCGTCTGCTGTGCCGCCGCGCGGCGGGGTTCATCGGCTGGACGCCCTACCTGGCCGGGCGCGCGATGACCTTCGGCGCGCCGCGCGCAATGACCGCCGCGGGCTGGACGCGCGGGCACGCGCGCGAGGGCGCTCGCGCGGCCGTCCGCGCCCGGCTGGGCATCGACGCCGATGCGCTCGTCATCGGCCTCGTCGGCACGCTGCACTGGAACGATCGCGTCGGCTACGCGTATGGTGCGGAGCTCATCCAGGCGATCCGCCGCGTCGAGCGTCGCGACGTCGTGGTCTGCATCGTCGGCGACGGCTCCGGCATGGAGCGCCTGCAAGAGATGGCTGGCGAGGACCTCGGCACGCGCGTCGTGCTCGCCGGCCGCGTAGCGCCCGAGGAGGTGCCAGACCACCTCGCGGCGTTCGATGTAGGCAGCCTCTCGCAGAGCGTCGACGGCGTCGGCGCGTTCCGCTACACGACCAAACTGAGCGAGTATCTGGCCGCCGAGCTACCGATCATCACCAGCGAGATCCCGCTCGCCTACGACCTCGACGAAGGCTACCTGTGGCGCCTACCCGGTAGCGCTCCCTGGAGTGAGACCTACATCAAGGCACTCAGCGAGCTGCTCGAAACGCTGAGCGCGAGCGAGGTGCACGAGCGTACCGAGGCGACGCGAGCCCGTCAGGGTGAACCTTTTGACCGCGCAGCGCAGCAGCGGCGCACGACGGCCTTCGTCTCGGACATCCTCGCCGCACGGGCTAGAGACTGAATCGTCGCGTTTTCAGTGATTCACACCTTGGAAGCGAGCACCGTGGCGTAAAGATCCTCGTGCTTTGCGACCATCCGCTCCCAGCTGTACTCAAGCGCAGAGCGGCGCGCGGCCTCGCCAAGGCGCTGACGCAGTGCGGCGTCGGTGAGCTGACCTAGACGCTCGGCGATCGCCGCCGGCTCCTGCCCGATCAAAAAGCCGTTGTGCCCATCCTCGATCAACTCACGCACGCCGTTCACCGCAGACGCGAGGATCGCGAGGCCGCTTGCGGCTGCCTCGAATGTAACCAGTGAAAAAGTCTCATAGCTCGAGGGCAGCACGAACGCATCGGCCATCGCATAGACGGTTTGGACATCGCGCACGACACCGAGCCAGTGCACCGCTGCACCGACCCCGAGCGAGTCAGCCAGCTGCTGATAATGAGCCTCATCGCCGGCGCCCGCGATTGCCAGATCCCACGCGGGCGCGTCTGCCAACGCTTCGATCGCCGCCGCGAGACCCTTGCGCTGCCACTCGCTGCCCACGAATGCGGCGAGCAGTCGCCCCTCGCCGATCCCGGCCTGCCCGCGCATCGCCTGCGCCTGCGCGAGATGGCGAGAGGGCGCGAAGGTCTCCGTGTCGACTCCGTTGTGAATCGTCACGACGCGCTCGGCGAGCTGAGGGTAATGCTCACGAATCTCATCGGCGACCCCCTCCGACACGCATAGGAAGCGCGCGCGACGATTGCGGTGAAAGCAGGCGCGCTCGCCGAGGCGGCTGAGCAGGCCCATCGCACGGACATGAGCGCGGAACAGGCGCGTGCTGCGACTGGGCGTGACAACGCCCACCTGATGGCAGTAGTGAACGGCGATCACGTCGACCTTGTTGGCGACGATCGCGCCCGTCGACTGCACCACGCCGCGCCGCCAGCGCCACACCGCGAGCGAGCCGAAGACCATGAACCACGGATAGCCGAGCAGGAACGGCCGGCTCGGACCCCGGACGCGACGAAAGACGACGCCGGCGCCGGCGGGCAGCTCGCACTCGTGGGCGATCACCGTCACCCGATGGCCGCGCTCGCGCAACCCGAGCGCGAGCTCTGCGAGCTGGCGCTCCATACCACCGACGCGTCCGACGTGGTGGGCAACGATCGTCACCTCTGGAGCGAGCGAGCTAGCGGTGTCCACCGTCACCCGCTGTCAGTGCCTCGAGCTCGCCGTAGAGACGCCGGCACATCGCGGCTTCGGTGTACTCGGCCATGAAATGCGCCCGCCCCGCCTCACCGATACGCTGGCGCAGCGCCGCGGACTCGAGCAGCTCCTCGAGCGCGGCCGCAAGCCTCTCCGGCTCGCCCGAGGAGGCGAGCAAGCCCGTCTCGTGGTCTGCGACGAATTCGCTCGGACCACCGGAGTTCACCGCAACGACCGCGACCCCTCGGGCCATCCCCTCGAGCAGCACGATCCCGAACGGCTCGGGATCAGACGCATTGAGAAGAACGTCCATGCGGGCGATGTAGGGTCCGGCATCGGGTACCTGTCCCGTCAGCGTGACCGCCTCTGAGAGCCCGAGGCTGCGCGCGAGCTCGGGCAGCCTGGCGGCGTAGTCGCTTGAGAGTTCATATGCGTCGCCACCCACGAGCAGCGTGTGGATCTCCCGGCCGCGCTCACGCAGGATCGCCTGCGCCCGAAGCAGACGATCCTGGCCCTTCCACGGCTGCAATCGGCCGACGAGACCAACGACCGGAACCCCGCTCGGCAAACGCAGCGGCGCGGGCGTCGTCGCGGGGTCCGGCACCCGTGCGCCGGGGTGAACGACGAACGTGCGGCGATGGGGGAAGAAGGCGGCCTGCGCACGCGCGGAGACCTGCGAGGAGCAGCCAACCGCGAGCGCCGGCAGCAGCGCGGCGCTGCGGTCAAGCCAGTCGTGTCGGGCGGGGATCCCATGCTGCCACCACAGCACGCGCCCGCGCATGCCCGCCAGCACGGCCGCTGGCGCACCATAGAGATGGGTCTTGGTCATCCAGTTCAGGATCAGATCTGGGCGGCTGCGCCGGAAGATCGCGGCGAGGCGCAGCACGCTCGCAAGCGCCCTGCCGGCGTGACGCAGGCGTCCGACCGAGAGCACCTCGACGTGCATCCCCGCGCGCCTGAGCTCCTCAGGCCACCGACCGGGCTCGAAGAACACCAGCACCAGTTCGTGACCCGCCTGCGCGGCGCCCTCGATCGCCATCTGGAGCATCTCCTCGGCGCCTCCGAGACGCTCCCCCCAGGGCGCCGTTATGAGAATGCGCATCGAAGAGGACCGCCGGTGCTCACCCTCGGCTTTGCGGCGACTGGATCACCGTTCGAGGCTATCGAAGACCCAGGGGTTGCGTCGCGTAGAACCTCATGTACAGATCTCTGGCGGCAAAGCTGGGAGCGGGTGCTTTTCGCGGGCACGCCGGATACGCTTGCACGATGGACACGCAGCTGATCGGCGAGGACGACGAGCCCGCACGCATCACGCTCGCCCACGACTATCTGCTGGTCATGCGCGGCGCGGAGCGAACCTTCGCCGCGATCGGCGACCTGTATCCCCAGGCGCCGATCTTCACGCTGCTCTATGACGAGGCAGAAACCCAGGGCCGCTTTGCCGCGCATGCGGTCACAGCCTCCTCGTTGCAGCGTCTGAAGGTGCGCCAGGATCACTTCAGGCGAATGCTGCCGCTGTATCCGTGGGCGATCGAACGACTCGAGCTGCCGCTCAGCGACGTCGTGCTCACGAGCAGCAGCGCGTTCGCGCACGGTGTGCGGATACCGCCGGGCGCGGTCCACGTTTGTTACTGCCACGCGCCCTTCCGTTACGCCTGGTACGAGCAGGAGCGCGCGCTGAGCGAGGTGCCTGCACCGCTTCGCCCGCTGCTGAGGGTGCAGCTGGCGCGCATGCGGCGCTGGGATGTCGCCGCCAGTCGTCGCGTGGATTCATATATCGCAAACTCTGAGCTCACGCGCATGCGGATCAAGCGTTTCTATGGTCGCGACGCGCCGGTTATTCACCCGCCCGTGGAAACCGGGCGCTTCAGCGTCGGCGATCCGGGGGACGCGCTCCTGGTGGTCTGCGAGCTAGTGGCACACAAGCGTGTCCAGCTAGCCCTGAAGGCGGCCCGTCGCGCGGGTGTGCCAATCCGTGTCGTAGGCTCCGGACCCGATCACGCAGCGCTGGAAGAGGCCTATCCGGAGGCGAGCTTCCTCGGTCGGGCCAGCGACGAGGAGCTTGTCGAGCTGTATGCGAGCGCGCGCGCTGTCGTCGTGGCAAACGTGGAGGAGTTCGGCATCACAGCGGTGGAGGCGCAGGCGGCCGGACGACCGGTGATCGCTGCCGCGGCAGGCGGAGCGCTGGAGACCGTACTGGACGGACAGACCGGCATTTTGGCAACGCCCGACGACATCGATTCCTTCGTAAAGGCAATCGAGGATCTCGACACACTCGACTTTCTACCCGAGCGGGCGGTGGCGAACGCAGAGCGCTTCTCAGTCGCCACATTCCAGCAGAGGATTGCCGAGCACGTCGCTGGAGTTCTGGTAGACGGTGCTCGCTTCACACCTCAAGTCGGCTGATAAGGTCCCGCCTGTGGACGAGGGGAAATCTCTGCGTATTGCCTGGCTCGGGGGCGCGCCGCTGGAGTCAGGCGGTGCACCGGGCGTTGTCACAGAGCTGCTCGACGGGCTCGCGCGGCGGGGTCACCAAATCGACTGTTTCTTCCCCGGCGCGGGCAGAGGGCTCCCCGAGCGGCTGGCCGCGCACGAGAACCTCACGTTCATCTGGGGCACGAGCGACTGGCGCTGGAACAAGTGGTACTCGCGCACGAAGATCACAGCGTTCGCGTCCGGGCTGCTCTCGCGCGCGCTCGGCTCGATCCGCCTTCGTCGGGAAATCGTGCGCCGCCATGAGAGCCGGCCCTACGACCTGATTTACCAGAATCAGACAATCGAGTCACTCGGGGTCCCCGCCGGGCTGCTGCGATCGATTCCGCTCGCGATTCGCCCCGACAGTCATATGGCGGGCGAGCTCAGATGGCAACTGCGCGAGCGGCGCCTGGCGTTTCGCTGCCAGCCGCCTTACATCTTTTTCGTGGTCGTCGCGATCATGTCATTCCGCGCGCTCGTGCAGGCGTACAAGATTCGGCGCGCGAGTCTTTTGATCTGTATCAGCAGCGTGTTCCGTGATCACATCGTCCACGACTATCGCTTTGCGCTCGAGAAGACCGTCGTGATCACCAACCCGGTGCGCCTGTCGCGCTTTGCCAACCCGCCGCGCGAGGTCAACTCACCCCCGATTGTGCTGGTCCCGATCCGCGTCTCGGTTCGCAAGGGCCTTGAGGATGTGGTGGAGGTGGCCAAGCTGCTGCTCGCGCGCGGCGTCGAGGCGCGCATCCGCGTGATCGGCGGACCGAGCATCTGGTCGGACTACACGAAGCTGCTGGATGATCTTCCCGCCGATAACTCCGAGTACGGCGGCAGCGTCCCACCCGGGCAGATGCCCGGCGAGCTCGAACGCTGCGACATGGTGCTGCTCGCCAGCAAGTACGACCCGTGTCCGATGTCCGTGCTCGAGGCCCTGGCCTCGGGCGTTCCGGTCGTGGCCACCGATGAGGTCGGCTCGATCGAGGGTGTAGATCGCACGGTCGCAGCCGAGGTGCCCACCGGCGATGTCGAGGCGATGGCGAGCGCGATCGCGGCAATGCTCGAGCGCCTGAAGGAGAATCCCACCGAGCTGCGTGCGCTGGCCCGCTCGGAGGCCGAGCGGCGCTTCGCCACCGATGTCGTCTGCGAGCAGATCTCAGACGCGCTCGAAGCTCTCGTCGGCCGCGCTGCCTAGCCCGAGCGCTGGGTGGTGGTGCGGCTGTTGTTTAGAGGCCGCGGCGTGCGAGGACGTGGGGGATGGTGCGGAGGATGATCTTGATGTCGGTCCAGAGTGACCAGTTGGCGACGTAGAGGTAGTCGATTGCGACCATCTCGCGGAGTGGGACCCGGGAGGGCCCGAGGATCTGCCAGGGGCCTGTCATGCCGGGCATCAGCTCTAGGCGGCGGCGGTGCCAGCCCTCGACGCGCTGGTCCTCGTCGATCACGAGCGGGCGCGGCCCGACGAGGCTCATCTCGCCGCGCACGATGTTCAGCATCTGCGGCAGCTCATCCAGCGCGCTGCGCCTAAGCAGGCGCCCAACACGCGTGACACGCGGATCCTCCGCGATCTTGAACAGCCCGTCCTTAGCCTCGTTGCGGTCACGCAACCCCTCCTTCAACGCCTCCGCGTCGGGAACCATCGTGCGGAACTTGAACATCAAGAACCGCTGCCCATGACGCCCGACACGCTGCTGACGGAAGAACACCGGGCCGCGACTATCGAGCTTGATCGCGACCGCGATCACGATCAACAACGGTGAGACCGCGAGCAACCCAAGCAACGCGCCAAGCAGATCGAACGCTCTTTTGAACGCCGCCGAGGAGCGCGTCAGATCAAACCGGCGAACACCCATCACCGTCACACCATGCAAATCATCGAACTCGACCGAGGAACCCACCACCTCAAGCAGCCGCGGCAACACGCTGACACGCACCCCAACCGCCTTCAACGTGCGCACCAAGTTCAACATCTCCCCCGCATCCACACTCCGCGGCGCGATGATCGCGCGATGCACATCAAGCGTGCGCGCCAAATCACGGATCTCCGCCAAACGCCGCTCAGAAAACGTGTCCGTCGACCACGGCGCGACCTTGTCCAAATCGAGATGCGCAACCACCTGCGCCTTGACGCCCTGCCCCATCAACTTCGAGCGAATCGTCTCCGCTGAGACCTCATCGCCAATGAACAAACACCGCTCAGCCGGCGCCAACGCCAACGCCAACGCCCGCGCGACCGACCGCGCCAAAATCAACAACCCCCCCAACGCCAACCACAAAAACAACGCCTCATGCCGATCCAAACGCCCCTGAACGATCAACCCCCCCGTCAACCACGCCACCAAAGTCGAAAGCGTCGCCAACTGCAAAAGCTTCGGCGCCTCATCCAACGTCGTCTTACGCAACAACGTCTCATCCCGGTCATAAAGACCCGTCAACTTCGCGCACACCACAACAATCGGCAACCCCGCCAAACCCGCCCACGACAACTGCACCACCCGATGCGAAAGCACCATCATCAACACAAACGCACCAACAATCGCAACCACATCAGCAACCACCAACAACCGCCGAAACAACGCATCCCGACGCATCGACGCAGCCGGACCACGCACCTCGGAAATCCCCAAAGGCAACACCCGCCGACGCGCACCCAACCCCCGAAAACCACGCGCACCAGCCAGCGCAGAACCCCACGCCACCCCCTCCTCCGCGCCACCACCAGTCTCGACACTCACAGCGACTCCCGCCTCCTTGCTCGCAACACGGGCCCCAATCCTGACCCCAACAACCCCAACACATGTCGAGATCCCGTGACCACCCCTAAACGAGCCCGCATCATAAACACCCACCACCCCCAAAGCAAGCCCCACAAAAGACAGGCAGCGCAATCCCACCGCCGGTCCGCAAAAGTTCCCACAACAGGCTCCGTTAGCTCTATGGTGTCGGCCTCTTCGGCACCTCTGAGGGGAGAGATCGCCGGCCCCGCGCCAAGCTGCCCGCGGCCTGCACAGAGCCATGCACATCGATCCATACATAGTCCTGGGGAGCGCGATCGTCGGGCTACTGGTCGGCATGACCGGCGCTGGCGGAGGAGCGCTGATGACGCCGATGCTGATCTTGCTGTTCGGCGTCAAACCCTCCTCGGCGATCTCCAGCGACCTCGTCGCGGCGGTCCTGATGCGCCCCGTGGGCGCCGCGGTGCACCTGCGCAAGGGCACCGTCAACCGTCGCCTGGTCGGCTGGATGGTGCTCGGCTCGGTGCCGATGGCGTTTTTCGGCGCCTACCTGCTGCACCTGATGGGCCACTCCAAGGCCGCTCAGAACAACATCGAGACCGCGCTCGGCGCGGCGCTGCTGGTGGGTGCCTCGGCGATGGTGCTGCGCTACATCCTCGACCGGCGCGCCGGCGAGGGCCGCTCTGCCGTCGTCCACGAGATCACTCCTCACCCAGCGCGCACAGTCGCGATCGGGATGATCGGCGGGGTGATCGTGGGCATCACCTCGGTCGGCTCCGGCTCGCTGATGATCATCCTGCTGCTGTTCCTCTACCCCACGATCGGCGCCAAGCAGCTTGTCGGCACCGACCTCAGCCAAGCGGTGCCGCTGACGATGGCCGCCGCACTCGGCGCGCTGGCCTTTGGTCACATCGAATTCGGCGTCACCACGTCGCTGATCATCGGCAGCGTTCCCGCGGTGCTGATCGGCTCACTGCTTTCCTCGAGCGCGCCCGACCGCTACATCCGGCCGGTGATCACGTTCGTCGTGACGGCCTCGGGGCTGAAGTACGTGGGCATCGGGACGACGGCGCTCGGGTGGATCCTGTGCGGCGCGCTGCTCACGGGCGCGATCAGTTGGCTCATCTACAAGCAGCCGTGGCGCAGCTCGCCGCGCCTGAAGGAGATCGGGCCGACCGACATCACGCCGCGCCCGGACATCGAGTAGGACAAGGAGCAACCAGCGGCACTAAACGCTCGTTCGATCGCGCGTCCAGAGCCCTAAAGTCGTTTGCGGCCACGTCCGAAGATGAGGGTAAGCCCGCGGAACCTCGATTGATCCGGGCTCTCGCAAATGCTCCTGCTCCTCATTCCCATCATCTGGTTCGCACTCGCCGCACTTGTTGTCCTGCTCTGCCGCATGGCGGCCCGCAGCGACGCTGCGCTTGCTCGCGACCAGCGCCCCGTGCCGCTTCCCACGCTGACCCTGGCCCCTCGCGCTCGCTTGCACGAGCGGCCGTACCTGACCGGATCGCGTGCGGCGCTGGCGTGGACTCCCCGCGGGCGTGCGCCGCGCACTCGCCAGGGTCGCTGCGTCACCGGCTCTTGAGAACGGCTGGAGCGCAGAGGCCGGGGCGCTCGTCGATTAGAGCCTTGGGTGGCGCAGCCTGGGTGGTGCGGCTGTTGTTTAGAGGCCGCGGCGTGCGAGGACGTGGGGGATGGTGCGGAGGATGATCTTGATGTCGGTCCAGAGTGACCAGTTGGCGACGTAGAGGTAGTCGATTGCGACCATCTCGCGGAGTGGGACCCGGGAGGGCCCGAGGATCTGCCAGGGGCCTGTCATGCCGGGCATCAGCTCTAGGCGGCGGCGGTGCCAGCCCTCGACGCGCTGGTCCTCGTCGATCACGAGCGGGCGCGGCCCGACGAGGCTCATCTCGCCGCGCACGATGTTCAGCATCTGCGGCAGCTCATCCAGCGCGCTGCGCCTAAGCAGGCGCCCAACACGCGTGACACGCGGATCCTCCGCGATCTTGAACAGCCCGTCCTTAGCCTCGTTGCGGTCACGCAACCCCTCCTTCAACGCCTCCGCGTCGGGAACCATCGTGCGGAACTTGAACATCAAGAACCGCTGCCCATGACGCCCGACACGCTGCTGACGGAAGAACACCGGGCCGCGACTATCGAGCTTGATCGCGACCGCGATCACGATCAACAACGGTGAGACCGCGAGCAACCCAAGCAACGCGCCAAGCAGATCGAACGCTCTTTTGAACGCCGCCGAGGAGCGCGTCAGATCAAACCGGCGAACACCCATCACCGTCACACCATGCAAATCATCGAACTCGACCGAGGAACCCACCACCTCAAGCAGCCGCGGCAACACGCTGACACGCACCCCAACCGCCTTCAACGTGCGCACCAAGTTCAACATCTCCCCCGCATCCACACTCCGCGGCGCGATGATCGCGCGATGCACATCAAGCGTGCGCGCCAAATCACGGATCTCCGCCAAACGCCGCTCAGAAAACGTGTCCGTCGACCACGGCGCGACCTTGTCCAAATCGAGATGCGCAACCACCTGCGCCTTGACGCCCTGCCCCATCAACTTCGAGCGAATCGTCTCCGCTGAGACCTCATCGCCAATGAACAAACACCGCTCAGCCGGCGCCAACGCCAACGCCAACGCCCGCGCGACCGACCGCGCCAAAATCAACAACCCCCCCAACGCCAACCACAAAAACAACGCCTCATGCCGATCCAAACGCCCCTGAACGATCAACCCCCCCGTCAACCACGCCACCAAAGTCGAAAGCGTCGCCAACTGCAAAAGCTTCGGCGCCTCATCCAACGTCGTCTTACGCAACAACGTCTCATCCCGGTCATAAAGACCCGTCAACTTCGCGCACACCACAACAATCGGCAACCCCGCCAAACCCGCCCACGACAACTGCACCACCCGATGCGAAAGCACCATCATCAACACAAACGCACCAACAATCGCAACCACATCAGCAACCACCAACAACCGCCGAAACAACGCATCCCGACGCATCGACGCAGCCGGACCACGCACCTCGGAAATCCCCAAAGGCAACACCCGCCGACGCGCACCCAACCCCCGAAAACCACGCGCACCAGCCAGCGCAGAACCCCACGCCACCCCCTCCTCCGCGCCACCACCAGTCTCGACACTCACAGCGACTCCCGCCTCCTTGCTCGCAACACGGGCCCCAATCCTGACCCCAACAACCCCAACACATGTCGAGATCCCGTGACCACCCCTAAACGAGCCCGCATCATAAACACCCACCACCCCCAAAGCAAGCCCCACAAAAGACAGGCAGCCTTAAACGCAGCGGGCCGCCCCAGTTCCTGGGGCGGCCCTTTCCCTTGCCTGCTCATGTGTCGCCCCGCGGCATCTCGCCGCGGAGAATGCGCTCCTGGCGGCTAGAAGCCGGCCTGGGCGGCGCCTTTCTGTGCCTCTTTCAGCACAGTACCGGTGAGCGGCTCGTAGTCGTGCAGCTTGATCAGCGCTTGACCACCGTTGTTTTTGTTACCTTCTTTTTCTTTCGTCGTCTGCGTGACGAACTGGAGGTAGTTGTTCACCGTCGTCGCCTCTTCCAGGCTCGTGCCTGGGAAGACGCCGTAGGAGGTAAACGCGAGGTCGAAGGTCAACCCGCAGATCGTGTACTTGGGCTCTTCGGTCCGCGTCGTAACTTCACTCCAGCTGGCCTGTGCGTTTTCCGGCGGGAAGGCGTTTTTGCCGTCCGTGTATTCCTCTTTGGTGCAGTTCGATTCCTTCTTCGCAGCAACCTCTTTGTTGCTTGCCGGGTCAGCGTAGGTCACGGTGCCGGTTTTGTTCTGGATCGGAACCCAGAAGGTGGCCTTGTTGGGGCCGCCGGCGGGAGGCACGAACGCCGGGTTCACACGGGCGTCGGCCAGGTTCGCATACGAGATGGAACTCGGCGTCGAGGCGACAAGAGCGACAAGTGGTCCATTGCCATTTTCTGTCGGACGGATGACTGCGTCAGCCGTTGGCCAGGTCGTGTTTTCAGTACCTTCGGCCGTGTTGTTCCACGTTTTGTTGCCAACCGCTTCGCCTTTGAGATTGGTCGCCGGGAATTCGGTCGTGCTGATCAGGCCGAGGTACTTCTTGAAGATGTGCGTCGTACCCGAACCGTCGAGGCGAACGATGTGGTTGATCGTTTCCGAGCAGGTGGCACCGGTGAGGGTGTCGCCGCCGTCCGCGATTTCAGTCCATTTCGTGATCGTCCCACGGAAGATTGCCTCGAGTGTGCTGTTGTTCAGCACGAGGCGGCCTTTGTTGGACGTGCTCGTGGCGGTGCATCCTTCGGGAAGGTGCACGATCACGGCGACGGCTGCCTGCAGCACAGGGATCGTCAGCAGCGCCTTTGGTTTCAGCGTCAGCTCGTTTTCTTCGATTTCCGCTTTGGCCGTAGGGTTCGGCGCTTCGTCGGTGCCGATGTAGGCATTTGTCGCCGAGTAGTTGTGCGGTTCTTTGGAAACACCCCACGACTTCAGGCCCGCGCCGCTGCCGGTCGGGTTGTAGGGGTTGATTATCGGCGTGCCTTTCGTGCCCTGCGTGCCGTTGCAGGCGAATTTCTCTGATGAGGTGCTGAAGCCCGGGATCCAGATTTCCTGGGCGAGCTTCTGCAGGGACGAGCCCTGGCCACCGACGTTCGACCCGCTGCACTGCGCGCCGAGCGAGGCGTTTGCGGCGCCTGGCGCCATCAGCGCAGCCACGCCGACCACGGCGAGGAGACATGTCGGCACAAACCGACGTACGGAGAGTTTCCGCATTAGCTTACGACCTCCTGGTTGACAGCTTCCATTGCTGTGACGAAGGGACGATCCCTCCGCATTGAATTTCCCACGCCCGGAGACACGTTGACGTTAAGAACCTGGTTTGTCACAGCGAGTCACAGATTCGCAACAATGTGAAACCGAGACCGAAGGCGGCGCAACCCGACCGGCGCAGGACGCCGGTCGGGTACGTTGCCTGAGTGCGCCTAGTGGTGCTTCTTGGCCGCGCGTAGCGTGAGCACAGCGACTGTCGCGTGCATCGCGCCAGAGGAATCGCGCGCCAGAATCGTCGCGCGGACACGCAGCGTGTGCGCCTTGGCGAGCAGCGCGCGCCCCTTCGCCGTCAGATGCAAGCTCAGGGCCTTCGCATGGCCGCCGGCGAGTGAGAAGGAGCCCGACGCCAGCGTCAGGATCGCCTTCTTGTGCTTCGCTGCGCTGACCGCAGTAAGCGTGCGCAGCGTGACCGTACCCGCGCACGCGCTCTGCGCGGCGCAGTCTACCGTGATCGCGACCGAGCCTGTCTTCGACACCGTGAACGCCGTTCCCGCGAATACGGCCCTGTAGGCGAGCACGCCGCTCGTCGGAGGCGGAGGCGGAGGCGTGGTGGTGGTGGTGGTGGTGCCGACCGGTGGTGGTGGCGGCGGCGGTGGCGGCGGGGGTGCCGCGACCGCGACCGAGACCGTAAACGGCTTGCTCGTGCGTTTGTTGGCGTCCAGCACCCGCAGCGTCACGCTGTAGCTGCCCGCCGCCCCGTAGCTGTGAGTCGTCGTCGGCGTGGTTGTTGTAGAAGTTGCGCCGTCGCCGAATTCCCATTTGTATTCGGTGATCGCGGCGCCTTCCTCCTTTTCCGACTTGCCTGCATCGAACGTGATGACTTCACCCACTTTGGCGCTCGTCGGCGCGGTGAGCTTGGCGGTCGGCAGCGGCTTTGAGACCGTGACCGTGCGTTCTGCGACGAGTTCCGGCGTGTCGAGGTTGTCCGTCTTGATCGTCGCTTTGACTATGAATTCGCCTTCGCCGACGAACTTGTGGATGGTTTCAGGCGTCTGGTGTTGGCCGCTCGTCGTGGCTTCGGTGCCGTCTCCGAAGCTCCATTTGACTTCCTTGGCGTTGGCCTCCGAGAGCGCGATCGAGAGCGTCGCTTCGGCACCAGGGGCAACAACTCCGCCCGTTTCTACCGGATGCCCTACAACGCTCACCGCGAGCGCGCTGGCTTTGCCCGTGGGGCAACCGCCGCCGCCCGGACCGAACTCGACGACATGCGGGGCGGCGGGGTTGGAGTCGAACATGAACACCTTTTGTTCTGACCCGGCCGCCACCATCGGGTGTCCGAGGAAGCTGATCGTGCATTTTTCCAGGCCAAGCGCGGCACTCTGGCCGCCCGTCCAGCCGAGCTCGGATCCGTCCGGATTAAAGCCGAGCGCACCCGGGAGGCGATTACCCACTTCTTCCCCTTCGGCCATGTTGAAGACATTTGCAAACGCCCACAGCGTGCCTTCACCGCCGATCGACAGTCCAGCGCCCGCGAGCGGAGCGGGGTTGCCTGGGAACGACACGAGCGCGGGATTGCCCGGGCCGGGGTCGAAGTTGGCGAACGTTTTAGCCACTTCTCCCGCGCCGAACGCCTGGGGGATTTCGACGATCGTTTCGCGCGGCCGTTCTTCTTTGAGTTTGTCTTCGAAGAGTTCGCCGCCGATCACAAAGACCTTGCCTTCGCTGTTGACAACCGGCGAGGTGGCGATTTCCGAGCCGCCTGTTTCGAAAAATGCCGGTTCGGACTTATCGACCCAGCGCGCGCCGGGCGTGCCATTCGGGTTGATTTGCTCGAGCGCGACACGGAGCGCCGGTTCTTGGCCCAAGCTTTCACGATCTTCGCGACCCATCACGATGATGTCGTCGTTTTTCGGGTCGACCGCGATGCCACTCGGTTCGAGCAGCATCTGACTCGGTGTTTCGGACTGCGGGTGGAAGACAGTCGTGCCCGCGAGCACACCACCACTACCCAGTACGGTACCGGACGCGGGTTCGAGTTCTTTCGCGCTATTCGGCGAAGTGGAGAACGCGTACAGCGCGCCCGCCACGGGCACTTCCGGGTCGAGTTCGTGGCCCGGCGCACGTGATTGCACCACAAGGACATAGAAGCGTTTTTCGGCCGGATCGATCGCGACACCCTCGATGCCGCTTTCGGCTTCGGCTCCACCTTTCGTTTTCAGCGTCGCCGAGCCGAGCAGCGTGCCGCTCTCGCTGAACTTCTGGATCCGAAAGAGGTGTGCTTCGGGCTCGTCTCCGACGTAGACGGTGTTGTCGGTCGTGTCGACCCCGAACGCCTGGGCCGCAGTTCCGCTCTCCGTGAACTGGCCCGAGCCGACGCCGCGTTCGCCGAAGCGCGTGAGCTCGCCGAAGCCGGTGGCGCCGGCGGTGGCGGTGATTGCACCGCAGGCAAGCACGACAGCGGTGAACAGAAGCAGCCACGACCTGAACCCGGTGAACCTGACCATTGATTTCCTATCTGTCGCTCGTGGAAGTGCGCGCGCGAGCGCGCACGATAAGTCGCACCCACCCTCCAGCCTTGGAGCGGCGGCACGACCCTCCCTATCGTGCACCGCGCACGTGAGCTTGCTGTTGCAAATCGGTGAAGCGTTGTGAAGTGAAAGTAAACTCAGCGTGAACGGAAGTCGCGGTCGCGTCGACTGGCGCTGCGCTGCCAACGTGCGCCCGTGATCGTCGCAGGCGCGACTCTTACTTCGCGGCCGCGACGACGCACGCCTCGCCGCGTCGAGGCGCCCGCGAACGCGGCGATCACTATCAGCCCGAGCAGGTACAGCGGCGTTGCCTCATGTTCGGCCGGACGGTAGAGAGCTGCGTTGTTTCCCACCGACTCCGTCGCCTCCTCCTCCTTTTCTTCCTTTTCCGGCGCCTCGACGGGCTGCGTGACGGCAGAGGTACCGCTCGGCGGTGTCGGACGCGCCGGCGTCGGTAGCGGCGGTGGCAGGATCGCGAGCAGCGACTCCGGCGTCGCACCGAGCGGGATGAACGGCACGGGTGTCGGCGGCGGGGTCGGGGCGGGCGCGTGGATAGGCGTGACAGGTGCCGGCGGCAGCGGCACGAGCGGTGGTGGCGCCGAGGAGGGAGCTGCGCCGGCGGGAGTCGGCGCGGGCGCCGGGGCGACGGGCACAGGCTGCTGCACGTTGACCGGCAGTTCGGTCAATTTCACGGTGCCGCAAGGTCGTCGCACGCTCCCGGCCTGGATCGTCACCGGGAGCGAGGCCGACAAGCCGCCTGCGCTGATCGTCACGATCGTCGTGCCGGCGTTATAGGCGCAGAACAGGCCCGATTTTGCGTCGGGGATCGGGTTGCCTTCGGCGTCGAGCAGGACCGCCGTCGGCGACAGCGCAAGGTTGGGCTCGACGAAGTTGCCGAAGTCCGGACGCGAGGAGCTGAACGTGTATTCGGGCTGGATCCCGTTCAGGCAAGCGGCCTGCACGCAGATCGAGGGAATCGGGATGTAGGGGTCTGTTTCCGGCAGCACTTGGCCCGGTCGTGAGACGTTGCCCGAACGCGGACGCCGCGCTAGGCCCGAGAACATCGCGACCGCGCTGCGGTGCAGCAGCGTCCCACTCTGCGCTTCGAGCGCCAGTTCGCCGACGTTCGGGATCAGACGCGCTTCGACCGCCGCGATGTTCGTTTGCAAGTCGTAGCGCGAGAGGTCAACTTCCGCCAGCAGGAAGCCGCTCGCCCCCGTGAAAGCGCCGCTCGACTCGGCGAGGAAGCTGACGTAGCCGAGGGTCCCAGAGCCGAACGCCGGAATCGAGGCGCCCCCCAACTGGATCTGCTCCTTGAGGTTGTGTTCGGGCGCGTCAAAGAAGTAGGCCGAAGCCGAGTGCGTCGGCGCGAGCAGCGCGCGCGCCACCTGTTGAGCCGCGGCGTCGCCGGCGGCGATCTGCGCGTTCAGGTCGGCGTTGCCGATCACGATCGCCGGCTCGTGTGCGGCGGCGGCTCCTTCGAGCTCGCCGTTCAGCCACGCCAGTTGCGCTTCCTGCACGTCGGTCGTGTTGTCGAGCACGATCACCCGCGTCGGCGTACGCCCTGCGGGGCCACGCGAGTCAAACGCGTAGTAGGCCGCGGCGCATCCTGGCGCATCAGCGCATTCGCTGAGGCCCGATGATCCGGCGGGGATGATTTCGCCACCCGGCCCAAACGGGCGCGGGAAGGCCCCGAACACCGATGCGAACGCGGCGCCCTCCGCGTGCTGTCCGTCGAGCTCGAAGCGCGAGGCAGCCGCAAACGTCGGCAGCGCCGCGCCTTCGGTCAGCAAACCGCCATAGCGCTGCAGCTCTTCGGCGTAGGGCAACGCAAGCGTCGGCGGTCCGGTCGTTTCGCCGCTCGTCATGCGAGGACCGGTGTAGACGAACGCGCGCACTCCGATCTGGCTCGCGCGAGCAATCGCCGCGCGCACCCATACATCCGGGCCGATTCCGGCTTCGGCGCGTAGCGCGCACGGCGCGGCACATTGCGCGCCGCCGCCGATCGCGAACGCTGCGCGTCCCGCTTCGACGGGGACGGGCGCCGTCCCGGCGCCCGTCGGCGCGACGCCGTCGGCCGGGTAGCGCTCGACGTCAGCAGTGTCGAGCACACCGCCCTTGTTGACCGTGTCGAGGACCCCGCCGACGGCCCAACCCTGCGAGCCACTCGGATCCACGAGCACCGCCGCGATGGGGTCCGGCTGGTCGACGGTGTCGTAGCGGCTGTAGCTGCCAGGCGGTTCAGTGGCGTTGTTGAGTTCGTGCTCCTCATCGGACCAGCCGCTCCCCGTCTGGCGCAGCACACCGCTTTCGGTGTTCGAGCCCACGCCATACGGCCCGATCAACGGCGGCGGGAACCCCGGCGGGGACGGCGGCACGCTTTCGGCGTCGAAGCCTGCCGGCGCAGAGCCCGCGGCGATCGCGCGCAGCGCGCCGCCTTCGCGGAACAGGGTCAACGAGCCGGGCGCTGCGCCTCCCGGGAAAGGGGTTGCAACCGCTTCCCAGGCACCGCCCGCGGCGTTGCGCTCGAAGATCCGCGCGCCTTCGCCGGTACTGAATGACTGCGCGGCGATCGCCGCGCCGCCGTCGGGCAGGCCGGCCGCGACGAGCGGGACTTCCGAGCCGATCGCGGCCGCCGCCGCCGTGTCGATGTGCCAGCCCCCACCTTCGTTGACGATCACGCCACCGACATAGCTGGAGCTCTGTGCGGGGTTGAGCAGCTTGCGATATGTGACGATCGCCTCCGAGCCGGCGAACGCGATCGACGTGAACGTCGCACCGGCGACCTCCGGAGGAAGCGCCGTTTCCTGCGTCCAGCTCTTGCCGTAGCTCAGCAGCACACCGCTCTCGCCGACTGCGTAGCCACGCGCCGGGTTGTTCGGGTCAAACGCGATCCCGAGCAGGTTGCCACGGAAGTTATATGGCGTGGCCGGGTCCGGTTCCCACAGCCCCGTCTCACCACGCCACAACCACATCGGCGCGGCCGTGCCTGAGTCGCCGACGGCGAAGGCACGGTTGGGCGTCGGCCAGGCGACCGCGCGGAGCCGTGGCGATTCGCGCCTGCCACCACTCGACAGCAGTGCTTCTGGTGTCCAGCCACGCCCGGGCAGGTAGCGCGCGACCTCCCCCTGATCGCCGACGGTGAGCGCCTCACTACTCAGCGCCCCGATCGGCGCACCCGGCTGCGGCGCAACGGCCAGTAGCGCGTGGCGGAACGACACTGGCCACGGGGTGAGACGGCTCGCGGCGGGGTTGCGCGTCAGGTGTGTCGGCAGTCTCTGCTGGCCGAGCCAGCCCTCCTCGGCGTTTGCGAAGGCAGAGCCATAGGTTCCGCCGGGGAACGCTTCGGGCGAGCCGCCGAGGCCGAGCACGCGCGTAAACGACGTCCCGTCGAGACGTAGCGTGACCCCTTCAGGAAAGCCCGTGATGACACGTTCACCAAAGCCTTCGGGCGTGCTCGGGTTGGCCCACGCGAAGCTGCGCGACGGACCGGTCGGCAGCGGCTCGGGCAGTTCGTGGTCACACGGCGTGGCGCCCCCATTTGTGACCGGGAGCGAACACCACGTGGCGCGCACTTCGCCGCCGGCCTTACCCGCGGGACGGAAGTACAGCGTCGTCGAGGTGTGCACGTCGGAGCGTTCACCGTCGACCCACAGCCCTTCGCTCGTGACGGTGAGAATCTGCGCCTTCACGCTCGGTGGCTCCCCGGTGTGGGCGACCGTGAACACGCTCCCGTTGGCCATCAGGGGGTGGGCTTCGCCATCGCCCGCGCCCGGCGTCAGCGCCACCGGCACCCAGCGCGGCGCTTCGCCCGCTTCGAGCACGCGACGGAACAGCGCGACGGCACCGGCGGGATAGCTCGCCGAGGAGGACAGCTGCGCAAGCAGCCACACGTTGCTGGGCGCGCTACCCCCGATCGCGAGCACCCTGAAGTCCGATGCTCCCGCTGCGGGCACGGCGATCGCCTCGCGTGTCCAGGCGCTCCCATCCCAGTGCAGCACGCTCGTCTCCGGGCCCGATTCGCGCACCGGCACGACCAGTGCTCCCGCTTTGCCGGAGCCTTCATCGATTGCGGCAAGCAGCGGCGCGCGGCCGGGTGCGTACAGGGTTTCACCATTGCGCAGCGCAACTTCTCCCGTTTCCGGCAGCGCGGCAGTTTCACGGAACGCCGCTCCAGGGTCACGCACGAGTACCACCTGGCGCGGTTCTTTCGAGCCGGCGCTCGGCGGGACTTCGCCGCCGAGCACGCCGCTGCCGGACGGCGTCATCTCGCCAGCCAATGGGCTGGGGGTAGCGCCCCCGGGCGCCGCAAGCCTGAATTCGCTCAGTGGCGCACCGCTGAAGTCCTCGTAGACCGGTCCCAGCGACCAGCCGCTCGAGCTCGTGTAACGCACGAGCGGCGAGCGAAAGCGCCCGGCGCCGTTGCCCTGGCCCACACCCCACGCCTCATCCGGCGCCTCATCCGGCGATGAGCCGATCATCGTCACGTTGGGGGCAGGCACCGAGTTGTCGGTCTGCGGGCGCTCTTCGCCTGCCGAAACGGCGGCGCGCGAACTAGAGCTTGCACCCGTCAGCGCGATCGCGGCGATGGCGGCGGCCAGCGTAAACGTCGCCACGGCCACCCGCAGCCGGCGCGATGCACGGCGCTCCTGCCCCACTCTGAGACTCAAGGGAGCAGCCCGAGCGAGGACGGTCGCGCAAACGGCGGCAGCACGGTGAAGCGCGTGCTCACGGTCTGGTTGCCGGCGCCCGCGCCGGTGCCCCCCGCGGGGGCGGTTGGAAGAGGGGCAAGTGCGCGCGTCTGCAACTGCAGATGCGTCGGCCAGCGGCGCGGATCGAGGCGGAGCAGCAACCGCCGCTCGCCCGCACGCAGGACCTCGCGAGCTGTGCTCGCAACAACCGCGCTGCGTCTGCGCGCGATGAGCCGGATCCGCGCCTTCGCAGCGAGGTGGAAGCGGAGTTCCAGCGTCGTACCGCGCACGAGTCGGGAATGGATGTGCGACAGCAGCGCGACGCGGCTGCGCGGTTCCTGTTCCTTGGTGTTTTCCGGCAGCGCGCCGAGCGCCGGCGGCGGTTCGCCGAGCAGCCCCGACGTGTCAAGTGGCGGCGCGTCGGGCTGCACCTGCGGCACGCCTTCATCGGCCGGTCGTTCGGTGATCAAGTGCGAGAACGCAGGGTCTTCGTCGAGCGAGAGACCTTCCTGGCCGGTGCTCAGGTGATACAGCCAACCCTGTGTGCTGGCGAGCCAGCAGTCGTGCGGCGCTGGACACGCGATCTTCGCCGCGCCACCCTTCGGTCCGGCTTCGCCCTGGGCGGGCAGCATCAGGTTGTCTTCTTTGGAGATCGTGCCGCCCGCCGAGATCCGCACTACGTGGGCACTCGCCGTTGGGCTCGGCTGCGTCGCGTCGGTCTGCGTGTCGAGCGCTAGCCAGGCCGCTTCGCTGCCCGGCTCGGCCGCGAGCGAGTTCACGGCAGTGCCCGGGAACAGTGCACCGCCCGAGGGTTCGGTGCCGGCGCCCAACAGCTGGCGCCAGTTTTCGCCGTCATAGCGAACGACCGTCAGCTGGCCGAGCGCCGAGCCGGGGGGCGTGTCCTGTTCAGGCACCCCGCCGGCTGCCGCCCACAGGGTGCCGTCTGCGCTCGATAGGTGAAACGCTTCCAGCGCCGAAGGGAACTCGCCGCCACCGTACAGCGACAGGCCGGGTAGCGTTTCAAACTGAGGCGAGACGCCCTTGCGGTTGATCGTGCGCAGTGCGGCCGAGGCTTCTCCGAGCGGCGCCGCGAGCTTCACGCTCTCAAACAGTTCGCTGTGAAAAGCACGCAACTCGGCAACCGGGTCGGAGTCGGCCGTGTACGGTTCACGTGTCACTGACGCCCCGTCCCAGTGCAAATGAAACGAGCCGACCTGCGGCGCCGGCAGGGGCGCGCCCGCGAACCAGCAGTCTGACGCGCTGATGCAAGCGGCGCCGTCCATCGCTTGGTAGGAATCGGCACGGAAGGCGAGCGCGCCGTAGGAGGCAACTACGCGACCGTTTTCGAAATGACACAGCGTGTTGTCTTCGAGCGGCGCCGGTTCGCCTTGGGCGTTGGCGGCTTGACCCGGGCGCCCGTCGGAGATAGTCCAGAAATCGTCGGGTCCAGCCCATACGATGCGCCCGTCGTTCGCGCCGCAGACCGTCGAGAGCTCGTGCCAGGCGACACCGTTGTAGGCCCACAGCCCGGGCGGGATTGTCGAGCCATTGCCCGCAGTGCTCAGCAGGCCGCGGTTCGGCGCCCAGAACTCGATGTCGCCGATTTTGCCGAGCCCGATCGGGATCGTGCTTTCCATCACGCCCGGCGGCGGTGGTGGTGGCGGTGGCTGTTCCAAGCGCCAGCTCGCGCCGCCGTCGTCTTCGAGCGACTGTGCCGAGGCGAGGGCAGCCATCGTGCAGGCCGCCCCGGCGAACACCGCGAGCGCCGCGAACGTCCCGAGCAGACGCTTTAGCTCATATCTCATCGCGCGCCCCCTGCGCCGCGCCGCCGCGCCGCCGTCCTGCGCGCGCGGGCGTTGCGACGCACGTTGCTCGCGAAGGTCACTTCGATCGTTTCGTGCAAAGCCGCGTGCCCGCCCGAGCTGAAGTTGAGACTGACGAGCGCCGGGTAGCCGCCGCGCGAGAGCGACGCGTAGCGCGCGGCTAGCCTCAGCGTGAGCCGCACGATCCCCGCTTCGCGCGCCGGCGCGGCCCGCGTCGCGACCGTCTGCGACACGACGCGCGCGTGGACGGCGCGCCGGCGCGAGCGCGCGGCACCCGCGCGCACGAGGACCAAGCCGCGCGCCGCCGCGCGCAGGTTGCCCGCCCCTGGGACCTGGACGAGCAGCAGCACGGTGCCATCGCGCTGCGTGCGCACCGTGCTGCCGAGCCGCCACAGCGACGCGACCGACGGCGGGGCGGGGGGCGGCGAGATGTAGGCGCTCGGGGCGACGTCGCTGAAGATGACACGTGAGACGAGGAACGCGTCGCTGCCGTCAAAGATCTGGCTTTCGTGCCCGAGCGGCGGGGTGTTGCCATCGCCGTAGACGAGGTTGTCGGCTGTCGAGGAGAAGGCCAGCGTGTCACTGCCGGCCGTAAATGAAGGAGAGAGCGCTCCGTCGCCGGCGATCAGGTAGGGGTCTTCGCCCGTCGGCCTCGGAGCGTGCGGATGTTCACTCGCGCCGCCTTCAAAACCGTGCGTCACGCGCGTCAGCGTCTCGTCCGCGAGGTCGACCTCGAACAACTCGGACATCCCGGGCACCGCCGCCGGGGTGCTCACGTAGGCGGGCTCGCCGAGCGGGAACACCGTGCGCTTGGTCGTGAACGCCAACTGCGTGCCGTCGGGTGAGATCGCGAGGTCGATGATCGGTGCATTCGTCGCCAGGTCGCTGCTCTGCCCGCTCGCGAGCTCCGTCAACGGTCGCAGTGCCTGGACGCGCGTGAGTCCCGGGTGCATATCGACGACGTACAGGTCACTGTGGTTTTCCGTGCGGCCAAAGTTCGCACCGAGCGCGACGAGCGGCGCATCGGCGAGCAGGGCGACCGTGTAGCCGTCGGCGCTCAGTCGGGGCACAACGTCTTCGCTGCCGGCAGTCGTCCATGTGCCGGGCGTCGTCTTCTCGGCCTCGGTCGAGAACGGGCCCTGGCACGGGTCGCTGAGCGAGGGCGTGGGCGGGAGCGCAGTCTCGCCGCTCGCGATGCAGGCCGGGTTCAGGGGGTCGGCGCCACCGCTCACGCGCAGCGTCGGCGCGGCCGGCCCGTCGGCGATCCTGCGCCAAAGCGGCTCTGTGTAGCGCGGCACGAGCGCTTCGCCAGGGAGCACCGCGGCCTGCTGGCCGATGTTCACCCCAAGCCACGCCACGGTCGAGCCATCGGCGCTGATCGAGGCGCCGAAGGCCGCCGACTGACCGTAGGATTCGACGGCGCGGAACGGCGCGCCGTTGGCGTACACCGCCCCGTAGATCTTGCCGCCTTCTTCTGCGGAGACCGGCTTAGGTTCGCCACCGTTGGGAGCCGCGGCACTCACCAGCGTCGTGGTGCGCGCGTCGAGATCACGGAGCGCCACCTGCATCGGGGGGGTATTCGGCCCGGCGAGGTTCGAGACCGCAGTCGTGACGAACACGACCTTGCGGCCGTCCGCGCTGATAGCCGTGCGCCCTGCGGCGCGCGCGCCCAGTTCGCTCGAGGGCGGATAGCTGAGCGCCGCTTCGCTTGGTCCTTCGACAGCCGAGACGAGCGTGAACGAGCACGGCGGCGCTTCGGCTTCTGCGGTGCACGCCTGGGCAGATGGCACGTCCATGTCGCGCACGTAGACGTCGGGCGATTCGTTCGCGTCGCCCGGCGTCAAGCGCGCCGTGGTCGTGAAGCTGATGTAGCGGCCATCGGCGCTGATCGAGGGAAGCTGGGCGTCGCCTCCGGCGACTAGTTCGACGGCGCCACTTGCGAGGTCGCGACGCCATACACCGGTGATGCCACCAAACGAGCCGTCGAAGGAGACGAAGCGGCCGTCCGCCGAGACCGCGGTGTCATGGGCATAATCGACCTGCTGCAGCGGGTTCTCGGAGACGAGCGAGATCGGCCCAAAGACATCCGCAAACGCACCCGAGCAAGGGGCGCCCGCCACACACAAGAGCGTCAGGGCCCCTAGCAGGTTGATGCGAGCGAGGGCCTTCACGGCACGCTCACGATGCGGCGGATCAAACCACGGTTGCCGACCTTGTCGCGCACCCCGATCACGAGCCGGTAGACACCAGCGCGCGAGTAGACGTGACGCAAACGCGCCCGCCCGCGCGCATAGTGCCCGTCACCGAAGCTGACCGTCGTCGCATGCGCGTCAACTCCTGAGGCCCCATCGTGCACGCTGATCGTGATCGCGCCGCGGCGGCCGTGCCCGATCTGCACAGTCGGCGGCCGGCCGTCGACTTTGAGGAGTGTGGGCGGGGTGAGCGTCGACTCGCCACTGGCGTCCGTGGCCAACACCTGCAAGCGGTGAGCGCCATCCCCGAGCCCAACCGCAGGCAGGCGCAGGCGGAAGGTCCCAGGTGGCGTGCGCAGGCGCCGCCCGTCGAGCACTACCTGATAGCTGAGGGGGCCATCGGCGCTCGCCGCGGCCTGCCAGCTGAGTGCGGCTGCACGAGGACGCACCCATGTCTTCGGCACGCTGACGACGAACTGCGCCGGGGGCGCGGTCACGACCGACACGACGATCGCCGCCTGTCCGACCGGTCCCGCGCGAAAGCCGATCAGGCCATCGCCTAGGCCCGAGCCTGCGGCCGCCAGTTCGGACACCGGTCCACCCGCGCCGGCCGAGACGAGCGCCGTCTGTACTCCACCCGTAGGGAAGTCCTCGCGCACGGCGACCGCAGGTGAGCCCAGCGCGTCTGCGCTCGGCCAGGCCGATACGCCGCCGCCCGAGGGGTTCATCACGCTAACCGCCAACGGTTCGGCACCGGTGAAGCCGGGGCCGAGCGAGAGCGCCGTCGAGAGTTCGTGATCATTGCCGACGACCACGCGGGGAACACCGTTGCTGTCATAGAGCAGGCGCAGCTCCTGCTTTTCATCGAGATCGATCCCTGGCGGACCTACGGCCGCCGCAGACCCCCCGGAGACACCCGCGTCGGCCACGACGGCGCCCGCGAACTGCGAGCCGTCAGCCGATTCGCCATCGGGGAGCCGATTGATGAAGATACGCGGTCCGGGCAGCGGCGAGCCGGGCCCGGCGGCCTGGCGGTAGGCGACAGCGGCTTCACCGAGGCGCGAGACGGCGACGGCGGGAGCGTCGGCTTCCGCCGCCAGGGGCACGCCGGCGAGGCTCGGCGCGCTCACCGGCAGCACGTAGTCGAGGCTGCGTCCGAAGATCCGCCGCGCCCAGATGCGCCCGACGCCGGTGATTTCCGGCTCCTGCCAGACGACAACACCGACGCCCGTCGGCCCGATCGCGACCTTCGGCGCGTTCGCTTCGCTCGGCGCACGCATCGATACAGCCGCGTTGCGGTTGATCGCGCCGAGTCGCGACCAGGTTTCACCGCCGAAGTGCGCTACACGCACTTCCTCGATCACGTCACCCGGCCGCAGCAGCGCGGTTGCGCTTGTGCTTTCGTTGACCACGCGGTAGACGACGTCGGCCTGGCCGGTCGAGCTCATCGCCAGGTCGGGACTGGTACCCGTGCCGTTACGAATGTCCGGATCGATGATCATCGCCGGGCCGAACGCCGCCGAGCCTGGCCCGAGCGTCGAGCCGACGAGCTCGTAGACGGGGCGCCCATTCTGGGTCGCGAACGGCGTTGCCCACACCACCTCCAGCTGACCGCCTTCAGCCGCGCCGATCCGCGCCCAGCTCGCCGCGTATGGCATTTCCGTGTCGACCCGGATTGGCGCCGTCCACTGGTGCGCGAGATAGCGCGAGACAAACACGTGCGCCACTCCTTCGACACGCTTCAGGTACACGGCGCCTCCCGTGCCGTCTTCAGCCATGGCCACGCCTCCAAAGCCGATGATGTTCTCGCTCGGACCGTCGATGCTCTGCGCCGGCAGGATCACGGCACCCGCCAAAGTCGCGTGCAGCGAGAGGCTCCCCCCCGCGAGGAGGGCGAGCACCGCGAGACACGCCCGCGACGCGGCGAGCGCATGCAATACAGGCCACCCGGCCCAGTGGCAGCGGGCGCTGCGGGTGTGCACCGAAGGCGTGAAGTCAGCCATCGCGTTCGGCGCACTCAAGCTTCAGCTTTGTTGAGCGCCCCGGCCGTCTTGTTGAAGGCGCAGCGGAAGTTCTCCGGATTCGTGACCGGCTCGGAGCCCGCGAACCCGCCTTTCTGACCGTTGCTGTAAACCGTCACGTACTGCAGTGATTCGGGCAGCGGGTTGGCGGGCAGCGGCGCGGGATTTGCCTGGCCTTGGCGCGGGTTGCCCGTCGATCCTTCGCTGACGCCCTCGAACCCGGCGGCCGCCGAACCAGCCTCGGTAGTCACAAGCGTCGCGGTCATCTCGCGTTGGTCCTGCAACCCGCGCGTGGGATCGAGCGGCACCGTTGCCGTCAACTGCGAGTCGTGGATCGTAGACTCGAGCTTCACACGGTCGGCGGCGCCGATCAGCTGCGCGGCGCTGGGCAGCCAGCCGCCTTCGGCCTCGCAGGCTTTGCTCGCCCAGATGTAGTTGTTCTTGCCGATCTGTGCGTTCGTCAGCGGGAAAGGGGCGGTGTCCAGGCACCAGCTGCCGAGATCGACCGTCTGCGGCGGGCAGCTGCCGGCGAGCTGTTCGGCGGTTTTGCCGCCCAGGCGCGAGGCGTTTTTGACGGTCGGTATCGCAGCAGCGGCGAACTTGCCGTTGCGTCCGAGCAGCAAAAGCCCATCGGCATGGGGCTTGGTGCTGATCGTGTGGCCCGCGATCGAGCTGACGATCGCGCGCCGCGCTGCGTCGGCGAAGCCGGTGCTCGAGAGCAGGAGCGCCAGCAGCGCAACGATCATCGCCGGTGACGGCAGACGCAGCCTCATACCGACCGTTTGGGGTCGCGAACCGGGGCGGCCCGGCGCACGTCGTGCAGCTCCTCCAACGTGATCTCTTTCACGGTCGAGAGCACCGCGTCGAGCGCGACACCCGAAAGCGTCTCCTGCTCGAGCAAGGCGGTGGCCGTCTCCTCGACGGTGTTCCAGTTGCGATCGAGGATCGCGCCGGCGCGTGCCTCCGCATCGCCGACGAGCCGCTCGATCTCGTTGTCGATCACGTTCAGCGTCTCGGGCCCGACGGAGCCGAGGTCTTGCAGCGAGGCGCCGAGGAATACCTCGCCGCTCTTCTCGCCGATCGTCACGAGCCCGAGCGCTTCGGACATGCCGAAGGAGGTGATCATGCTGCGCGCGAGCGCCGTCGCAGCGTGCAGATCGTCGTGCACGCTCGTCGATGAGTGCCCGAAGGCGATGCGCTCGCCGGCGAGACCCGCCGTGATCACGATTAGCTGACTTTGTAGGTCGGGCTTGGTCATGATCACCTGATCACGATCGGAGAGCATGTGCGCCGCGGTGCCGAGCTGGCGTCCGCGCGCGACGATCGAGAGCTTGCGCGTGGAGGCTGTGTGCCCCAGCGACTCCGTCACGACCGCATGCGAGGCCTCGTGGATCGCGATCAGCCAGCGCTCCTTTTCGGTCAAAATGTGGCGCTTGGCCGGTCCTGCGACAACGCGGTCGATCGCCTCCTCGAGCGTCGCCTGATCGATCTGCCCGCGTCCGTCGCGCACGCTGAGCAGCGCCGCCTCGTTGACGACGTTCGCGAGCTCCGCGCCGCTGAAGCCGGGCGTCTGGCGCGCCACCTCCTCGAGCGAGGCGTCCGGCGCCATCGGGCGCTTGTTGCCGTGCAGGCGCAGGATCTCGATGCGGCCGTGGACGTCGGGCACGTCGACCACAACCTGGCGGTCAAAGCGCCCCGGGCGCAATAGCGCCGGGTCGAGGATGTCCGGGCGGTTGGTGGCGCCCATCACCACGAGACCGCCGTCGCCACCGAAGCCGTCCATCTCCACGAGGATCTGGTTCAGCGTCTGCTCGCGCTCGTCGTTGCCCTGGCCGATGCCCGCACCGCGCTTGCGTCCCGCGGCATCGAGCTCGTCGATGAAGATGATCGCGGGCGAGACCTTGCGGGCCTTGCGGAAGAGATCGCGCACGCGCGCCGCGCCCACGCCCACGAGCGACTCGACGAAGTCAGAGCCCGAGACCGAGAAGAACGCCGCATCGGCTTCCCCGGCGACGGCCTTCGCGAGCAGCGTCTTGCCGGTGCCGGGAGGGCCCACGAGCAGAACGCCCTTCGGGGCCGCGGCGCCGACCGCCAGGTACTTGCTCGGGTCGGCCAGGTAGTCACGGATCTCGCGAAGCTCCGCGAGCGCCTCGCCGGCGCCGGCGACATCGGCAAAGGTGATTCGGTCGCGCGTGCCCTTGCCCTTGCGCCGCCCTTTGCCGGCGAACTCCGAGAAGGCGGCGAGGCCACCCGCGCCGCCCTCCGCGCCGAGGCGCGTGAACAGCGAAAACAGGCAGACGAGCAGCAGGATCGGAATCAGAAACTGCACGACGATCGTCTTCGTCGGCTTGCCCGACTGCTGATCGACCGAGACCGTGGCGCCGCTGGCGAACAGTTCGTGTGCGAGCTGCTGCGTCTGTGCCCCTGAGGCGGGATAGGCGGCCCACAGCTGCTGTGTGCCACCCGCGGCTGCGACTTCCGCCAACGTCTTGGAGGCGCCCGCGGCGGAGCCGACCGTGCCGTCCGCTGCGACGGCGGGCGCCGAGGTGCTTGTCGTCAGCTCGACACGGCTGTCGTGGTCGAGCAGCACCGCTGAGGCGATGTCATGGCCCTTGGCGAGCTTCTGCACGGCGGAGAGCGGGATCTGACGACCGGCGCTACCCGGCTTGATCGCGCCGAGCAAGCTCGCGAAGGTGATCGCCAGAACGATCGAGGCGATGAGCAAGAACAGCGAGAGCGGATCACGCAGCAGAACTCGCCGCGCACCTGAGAGGAATCCGGAGAGCCTCGTGAGCACAGGGTTGCGCCGATGCGCGAGCCCCGAGCGCACTTTGGCGGCGGGCAGCTTGGGCACGGCGCCGGCACCTGCGCCATTGGCGCTGGGAGGGGGCGTTGGTGTGGGCTGATCGTTCATATCTGTGTTCACGCCGCCGCTCGGCGGGGGCAGCGAGCCGCGGCTTTTCGCAGCAGCTCGAGGGCCGCCTGACAGCGTCGAGTGCGAGCCGCATCGAACGTCAATGGCGCACTTCGAGCGGCCTGGACCGGATCGAGCGGAGAGTCACACGCCCCACATCGAAATGCAATGGCGTTCACAAAAACAAAACAGGCCACGCGAAGATGTTCACAAAACGTTCACGACAACGTTACGTGAATTCACAAAATTTACACATCGCTGACAGCGGCTACTCGACGCGACGTTCACAAAAACGAAACACCGAAGACCGGCGCACCCGACACTCTTCCGACGCGGTGACGAAGTTGGTGCAAGAGCGCATCGATTCACACCTCTGACTGTTGCTGCGGCCGAGCGTTACCAACGCTCGAGTCGCATTCGCCACCCAAACGCAAAGGAGCAACAACTGTGCGCCTGCACCGCACCCTCCTCGTCTCGATCATTCTCGCCCTGACGCTCTCCGTCCCAGCGGGCGCGCTTGCCAAGCGCCTGATCATCGGCGGCTCAACCTCTGTTCTACCGCTGGCCCAGAAACTCGCGACCGCCTACCACCAGGCAAATCCGCGCCTCCAAGCCCCCAAGGTGGGCGGCGGGCAATCCGACATTGGGATCTCCGGGGCGGCAAAAGGGCAGTTCGACATCGGTGACTCCTCACGCGACCCGATCAAAGGTGTCGACCCGAAAGGCCTCGTCTTCACGAAGATCGCGCGCGACGGCCTGTGCATCATCACTAGCCCGAACAACCCACTCTCCAACCTCTCCCAGGAAACCGTCGAAGGGATCTTCACCGGCCGCATCCGCGACTGGAGCAATGTGCCCGGCGCGAGAATCTCCGGGCCGATCGACCTGTTCGACCGCGACGGTGCCTCCGGTACACAGGACGCCTTCCAGCACATCTTCCTGGGCGAAACGCTCAAGATCTCACCGACCGCGACCGCCGAGACGTCCAACGGCCTCGAGCAGAACGCGGTGCAAGGCGACTCCCAGGCAATCGGCTTCGTGTCCTTCGCCTACACCGCGGGCGTGAACGCCGTCGGCTATCAGGGCATCGCGTGCAATCTGCGTAACGCAAAGTCCGGCCAGTACGCCGGCGTGCGTAACTTCTGGATGGTCACGAAGGGAGTACCCAAGGGCGAAACGCTCAAGTTCCTGAAGTGGGTCACGAGTGGCAACGCGACCACCAAACGGATCATCAACTCGAGCTGGATCGCCATCCACTGAGAAACCTTGTCCGCCGGCGCATCCAACCGCATACGCCCGCGGGCAGCCGTCAAGCTGGACGCGCGCGCCGAGCGAACGCTCGGCGCGCTCGCCGTCGCGGTGCTCGTCCTGATCGGGCTGCTGGTCGTCACCGTCCTGATCAAGGCGTGGCCGTCGTTCTCCTACAACGGCCTGAGCTGGTTCGGTTCCGGCGGCGACGTCGACACGCAGCTGCGCGTGATGCGCGAAGGCACGGCGATCCCAGGACACGGCCTGCTCTATTTCCGCGCCTGGCCGCTGGTGTGGGGCACGGCCCTGACGACGATTCTCGCGGTGGCGCTGGCGCTCGTGGTCTCGACGCTCGCGGCGATCTTCCTGACCGAGTTCGCTCCCGCCCGCGTGCGGCGGGTGCTCGAGCCGGTGATCAGGCTGCTGGCGGGCGTGCCCTCGGTCGTCTACGGCCTCGTCGGCATCCTCGCGATCGCTCCCTGGATCAACGAACACCTGCTCGACAACGCGCGCAAGCAGTCCGTCGCCTACGTCGTGCAGCTCAGCGGCGCGAACCTGATGACGGCGACGCTGATTCTGATGGTGATGATCACGCCGATCATGGTCGCGATCAGCGTCGAGCGCGCTGGCGGCGGTCCCACCCGCCTGGCGCGAAGGCTCGGCGGCCCTCGGCGTGAATCGCTGGCGCACGATCTGGCGTGTCTCGCTGCGCACGGCGCGCCCGGCGATCGCCGCGGCGACCGTGCTCGCGACCGCGCGCGCGCTCGGTGAGGCGGTGATGCTCGCGATGGTCTCCGGCGGGCGCGCCTTCGCGGCCAACCCGCTCGATGGGCTGACCTTCCTGTTCGAGCCCGTGCGCCCGATGGCCGCGCAGATCTTCCAGGAATCGGAGGGGCTGACGATCGGGCCGCTGGGACACACGATCTACGCGATTGGAGCGGTCCTGCTCGTCTCCGCGACGATGCTCTCGCTCGCCGGCTGGGCCGCCAAGCAGCCCCTGAAGCGCTACGGGATCCGCGCCTGATGGCCGGCGAGACGGTGAGCCTCCCGCACATCCCGCCGATATCGCACCCACGCCGCGCGAGCATCAACTCATGGCCGCTGATCGACCGCCTCGGCTTCCTCCTCTGCTGGGTCGCGGGTGTCGGGCTTTGCCTAATCGCGGCGGGAATCGTGCTCTACATGCTGCTCAAGGGCGTCTCCTATCTGAGCCTCGCCCAATTCATCCATTCGCCGTCGCCCTCGCTGCATCAGACCCAGAGCGGCGGCTTCTCAGATCCGATCCTCGGCACGCTGCTCGTGACCGCGATCGGCACCGCGATCGCCGCGCCCGTCGGCGTCGCGCTCGCCGCATGGCTGTCGGAGTACGCACGGCCCGCGTGGCTCGCCCGCACGGTCGAGTCGGCGCTGGAGATGATGGCCGGCGTGCCGAGCGTCGTGCTCGCGATCTTCGGGCTGCTCGTCTTCTCGCAGAGCTTCCTTGGCTTTCTCTCCACCAAGGCCTTCAACGGGACCGTCACCGGCCAGTCGTTCATCAGCGCCGGCGCCGTGATGTCCGTGCTCGCGCTGCCGCTGATCGTCGCCTCCACGCGCGAGGCGCTCGCGCAGCTACCCGACCGTCTACGCGAGGCCTCATACGCGCTCGGCAAGACGCGCGCCACGACGACCCGCCGCGTGCTGCTGCCCGCAGTGCGCCCGAGCATCGCCAGCGGCGTCGTGCTCGGGATGGGCCGGATCATCGGCGACACCGCGATCATCACGCTGATCCTCGGCGCGACGCTGAAGAACGAAGCCGCCGACGGCACGCCGATCCTCGGCGCGCTGCGCGGCACCGGCTCGACGTTGACGAGCTACGTCTACAACAACTCGCCCGCCGGCGAGGGCAACTCGCACGAGAAGGCCTACGCAGCGGCCTTCGTGCTGCTGGTGATCGTGCTCGCGCTGAACGCGCTCGTGACGTTGCTGACGGGCGGCCGCACGCCCCGCGAGAGACGCCGCAGAGCGCCGAGGAGCGTGCGGGCGCTGCTGCCATGGACCCGATGATGCCCCCGCCCGTGCGGCGGATCACGCTCGAGCGCGACCCGCACATCGCACCGCCGCGGCCTGCCGGCGTCGCGGCGCCGCTCGCCGCTACGCGCCCGCGTGCGAGTCGCGCGCCGGCCGCCAACGTGCGCCAGCGGATGTCGATCGAGGGGGTTTGGCTCGCCTACGGTGAGAACTGGGTCGTGCGCGACGTGAGCCTGCCGGTGCGCCAGGGCGAGGTGCTCGCGCTGATCGGAGCCTCCGGCTCGGGCAAGACGACGCTGTTGCGCTCACTAAATCGGCTGACCGAGGTGACCGCCGGGGCGGCGCGCAGCGGGCACATCCTGCTCGACGCCGAGGAGATCCACGAGCTCGAGGTCAACGATCTGCGCCGCCGCGTGAGCATGGTCTTCCAGCAGCCGAATCCTTTCCCGATGAGCATCTACGACAACGTCGCGTATGCGCTCGTCGAGAGCCCCCGCCATGGCGGGCGCCGTCGGCGGCGAACACCCGAGCTCGAGCTCGCCGTGGGTGAGGCGCTGCGGCGCGCCGGGCTCTACGACGAGGTCGCCTCTGACCTCGACCGCTCGGCCCTGCGGCTCTCCGGCGGCCAGCAGCAGCGCCTGTGCATCGCACGCGCGCTCGCCGCTGAACCCGAGGTGCTGCTGCTCGATGAGCCCTGCTCCGCGCTCGACCCGATCTCCACAGCGACGATCGAGGAGCTGATCGTGGAGCTGCGCGAGACCGTCGCGATCGTGATCGTGACGCACAACCTCCAGCAGGCCTTCCGTGTGGCGGACCACGTCGCCTTTATGCACCTCGGCGAGCTGGTCGAGTATGGCTCGAGCGAGCAGGTCTTTGACCAGCCCTCCCAGCAGCGCACGCGCGACTACGTCGGTGGAGCCTTCGGGTGAGGGCAGCCGCGCTCGTGCTGCTCGCGTTGACGCTCAGCGGTTGTCAGAGCACCCAGGAAACGAGCGCGCGACTGGAAAAGGCCGCGAAGTTGCACGAACGCAGCGCCGGCACAAGCGCGCGCGGCCTCGCGATCACGCGGCCGAGCAGCATCGTGAAGGTCATCGCGACAGCCGTCGTGCACAGCGCTGAAGGCACCGCGGCTGCGGTCACGCTGCGCAACACCTCCTCCGAGCCGCTGCGCGATGTCCCGATCGAGATACACGTGCGCGACGCCCGGGGAACTTCGATCTACGCCAACAACATTCCCGGCCTCGGCGCCCCACTGACCTCCGTGGCGTCGATTCCAGCCCACGGCGAGCTGACCTGGGTCGACGACCAGATCCAAGCTGCCGGCGCACCCGCGAGCGTCACGGCCCTCGTCGGCGCGGCGCCTACGGCGAGCGGACCGGCACCCCCCCTAACTGTCAGCGCTGAGCACCTCGTGGAAGATCCCGCGAGCGGCCCGGGTGCCGCGGGGTCGCTGTTCAACGGCTCCGCCGTCACCCAGCGCCAGGTCGTCGTCTACGCCGTCGCGCGCCGGGCGGGCAGAATCGTCGGCGCGGGCCGCGCGGTGCTCCCGGAAGTGGCCGCGCACCACTCCGCCCCCTTCCAGCTGTACTTCATCGGCGAAGCGAAGGGCGCGCGACTGGAGCTCAGCGCCGCCGGCGCTGTTTGAGCGTGATCCCCTCGAGCACGTGCGCGACCGACTCGCAGGCGTCGACAGCCGCCTCGAGCGACTCGAAGATGTCCTTCCAGCGGATCACGACCATCGGATCGATGCCACCCGCGAACAGCGAGGCCACACCGTCGCGCTGCAAGCGGTCGCCCTCGTTCTCGAGGCGATGGATCTCGACGAGGTGTGGAGCGAGCTCGGTGCCCGTGCGCAGACAGCGCACCGCCTGCGCAATCTGCTCGCCCGCGCCGACGAGCACCTCGGTGAACTCGACCGCCTGCTCCATCGGCGCCTCGACGCCATAGAGGCCGAGCTGAGCGGCGGCCTGCTCGGAATGGTCGACGATGTCATCGAGCGCCGTCGCCAGCGCGTAGCCATCGCTCGCGTCGAAGGGCGCCCGCACACGTCCACGGCCCGCGAGGTTGTGGATGATGTCGTGGGTGATGCGATCACCTTCCTGCTCACAGACCTTCAGGTCTTGAGCGAGCGTCGCGTGCTCGGGGTAGTCGGTGAGCAGCTCACGCATCAGCAGGCCGCTGCGCTGAACGTTGCGCGCGGCCTCCTCGACGAGGCCCATCAAGGCCGGATCGTGGCTGCGTCCGAGGATGCTCATCCGGCGAGGATATTCAGCCCGAGCGCATTGCCTCCATCCTTTACGGATTTTTCACGTCTAGATCACCAGTTTGCAACGCGAGGCGACGCGGCAGCTGAGACGCTGCGCGTCGTGGCGGCCTACCCGGAGAGCGCGGACCTTCCCGCTGACGTCCTTTATGCCGGCGAGCTTGAGATCAGGCTCGAGGAGGGGCTCGTGCTCGCCACGGGCCAGGCACTGACGCTGTCTGTGCGCGAGTTCGAGCTGCTCAGCGCGATGGCCCGCCGACTCGGCGCGATCATCACCCGCGAGGAGCTCTACAGGACGGTGTGGGGCAGCGAACTGCGCCATGGCGACCGCTCGGTGGACGTCTACGTGAGCAAGCTGCGCAACAAGCTCGAGAGCGCGCTCCCCGACCGCCGCTTTATCCACACGCATCCCGGATTCGGCTACCGCTTTCAGCCTCAGCCTTCACGAAATGTTCACATGGAGGCAACCGGCAGCTGAGGAGACTGTGCCCGGCACGCCGGTTCGGCGCAGGGCTGCGTGCCCGATCCACCTACAGCAATCCAGCCAGAGGAGACGTAGTGATCAAGAACAAGATGGGCGCGCTCGCAGGTTGCGCGGTGCTCGCGCTGGGTCTCGCCGCTTGCGGCAGCTCCAGCACCTCGAGCAGCTCCACGAGCAGCTCCAGCCCGAGCACCAGCTCGAGCAGCGCGGCGAAGACCGCGACCGCACCCCCGGCCGCTTCGGGAACGATCTCCGGCGCAGGCTCCACGTTCGCGGCCCCCGTATACGAACAGTGGGCATCAGCCCAGTCGGGCCTGACCGTCAACTATCAGGCGGTTGGATCGGGAGCGGGGATCACCGCCCTGGAGAGCAAGATCGTCGACTTCGGCGCCAGCGACCCGCCGCTGAAGCCCGCAGATGAAGAAGCAATCGCCAAGAACGGCAGCGCGGCGGTCCAGATCCCGATGTTCCTGGGCGCGATCACAGTCTCCTACAACCTCTCCGGCGTGAAGACCGGCCTGAAGCTCGACGGCAAGACGCTCGGGGACATCTTCCTCGGCAAGGTCAAGACCTGGAACGACGCCGAGATCAAGGCGCTGAACCCGGGTGTGACGCTACCGAGCACCGCGATCACGATCATCCACCGCTCGGACTCCTCGGGCACGACGGCTGGCTTCACCGGCTTCCTCGCCGCGGTCGACCCCGAATTCAAGAGCAAGGTCGGCGAAGGCAAGGAAGTCCCCTGGCCGACAGGCACCGGTGCGAAGGGCAACGCCGGCGTCGCGGGTGCCGTGAAGCAGACCGACGGTGCTGTCGGCTACGTCGAGCAGGCCTACGCGCTGCAGAACAACTTCACCTACGCGGCGATCAAGAACAAGGCAGGCGTGTTCGTGGCACCGACGCTGGCCTCAGCCACGGCCGCAGCTCAGGGCGTGAAGGTGCCGGCGAACCTCGGCATCAAGATCTCCAACCCCGCCGGCGCCGGCAGCTACCCGATCACCTCGCAGACGTTCGTGATCGTCAACAAGGATCTCTGCAAGGCGGGCACTCCGGGTGGCGAAGAAGCAGCCAAGGGCGTCGTGAAGTTCCTCAAGTACGGCCTCGGCGCAGGTCAGAAAGTGCTCTCACAGGCCGACTACGCAGGACTGCCCGCGGCGATCCTGGCGAAGTCCAACGAAGCCGTCGCGTCCCTGGAATGCAACGGCACGCCGATCGGCGGCTGAAGCGCGTGACGCGAACTCCGCGGATCAGGTAGACAACCGCTTCGTGGAGGCGGCATCCGTACCCGGTGGCGAGCGCGCAGTGCTTGCGCGCTCGCCACTGGCACGTCTTCCCGATCGGCTGCTGAAGTACGGCCTGTCGGTACTGGCGGCGCTGATCCTCGCGCTGATCGTCTTCTTCTTCATCCGTCTCGTCGGCGAAGCGCGCCCAGCGTTCGCGAAGACGGGCGTCTTCGGCTTCACCTTCGATAACAATTGGACGCCGAGCGCCGAGCGCTTCGGTGCGCTGCCGCTCGTCCTCGGCACCGTGATCACGGCTGCCCTTGCGCTGGTGATCGGCGTTCCCGTGGCCGTCGCCACCGCGATCTACGCAACTGAGCTGTGTCCGCGCAGCCTGCGCACGCCGCTGACGATCCTTGTGGAGCTGCTCGCCGCCGTGCCGTCGGTTGTCTATGGGCTGTGGGGCATCTTCTTCTTGGCGCCCAAGCTGCAGGGCAGCGAGCAGTTCGTCGCCGACCGGCTCTCCTTCGTGCCCTTCATCGGCGGCGGGCTGGTCACGATCCCCAACTACTTCATCACTGGCCTCGTGCTCGCGATCATGATCCTGCCGATCGTCAGCGCGATCAGCCGCGAGGTGATGAGCACGGTGCCACCCGACCAGAAGGAGGCCGCGCTCGGCTTCGGTGCGACGCGCTGGGAGATGATCCGCATCGCTGTGATCCCCTACTGTCGCTCGGGCATCGTCGGCGGCGCGATGCTCGGCCTGGGACGCGCGATCGGCGAGACAATCGCAGTGACGATTCTGATCGGCGACGCGCCGCGGCTCGGCAGTCAACTGTTCGGGCAGGGCTACAGCCTCGCGGCCGTGATCGCCAACGAGTTCGGTGAGGCGCAGGGCGTGCACCGCTCCGCGCTGTTCGCAGCGGGGCTCGTGCTGTTCGTGCTGACGCTGCTCGTCAACGGCGTCGCCCGCGGGCTGGTCGTGCGCTCGACGCGCAAGACCGGCCAGAGCGCACCCCGCTCAAGCGGCGGCAGCGGCGCGCTGCTCGCCGACGCGGCGGTGGGCCCATGAGCGCGCCGGCATCGAGCGGCGAGCTCGTCGCGCGCTTCGGCGTGAGCGCGGCGCGCCGGCGCAAGGACCGCGTCGCGCGCGGCACGCTGCTCGCGGCGACGATCCTGGCGCTGATCCCGCTCGTGCTAATCGTCTTCTACCTGCTGAAAAAGGGTCTGGGAGCGTGGAGCTCGAGCTTCTTCACGACCGATCCAACGGGCAACACCTTCTTCAAAAACTCGAGCATCGGCGGGATCAAGAGCGCGATCCTCGGCACGATCGAGATGGTCGCGTTGGCCTCCGCGATCGCGGTGCCGATCGGCGTCGCCGTGGCTGTATGGCTCGTGGAGTACGGCAAGAGCAGCTGGTTCGCGCACGCCGTTCGCTTCTTTGTTGATGTGCTCACAGGTGTACCTTCGATCGTCTTTGGGCTGTTCATCTACATCGTGCTCGTCGTCGGCACCGGCAGCTCCTTTGCGGGCTACAAGGGCTCGCTCGCGCTGTCGCTATTGATGCTGCCGGTCGTGATCCGCTCCGCCGAGGTGATCCTGCTGCTGGTGCCGGCTGGACTGCGCGAGTCGGCGCTCGCGCTCGGCGCGCCGCGCTGGAAGGTGATCTTCAGCATCGTGCTGCCCACAGCACTGCCGGGCATGGTTACCGGCGTGCTGCTCGCCGTCGCGCGCGCCGCCGGCGAGACGGCGCCGCTGCTGTTCACGGCAGCCTCGACGAAGAACACGAGCTATGACCTCAGCGGGTTCATGAACTCGCTGCCTGTGCAAATCTACAGCGACGTCACCTCGCCAACCACAGCCGTCGTCAACAGGGCTTGGGGAGCCGCGCTCACGCTCGTCGTGCTGATCCTGGCGCTCAACCTCATCGCCCGTCTGATCTCACGAAGGAGCCGTCTGGCGTGACACCCCCTCGACCGACCACTAAGGTGGCAGACGTGGATCCCGAAGCCAGCCCGGAGCTCGGTCGGCACACCGCCGCCCCCGCCCTGCGGACGCCGATCGTCGGCGAGCGCTCCACCCCCCCACCAGCTGCCAGCCCGCAGCCGAGCGGGCTGCGCGTACGTCTGGAGCAACTACGCGCCTTCTATGGTTCCTCCGAGCAGTTGAAGGGCATCGACCTCGAGTTTCGCGCCAACGAGGTGACCGCGATCATCGGGCCATCGGGCTGTGGCAAGTCGACGATGATCCGCTGCATCAACCGCATGCACGAGGAGATCCCCGGCGCCCGCGCGCAGGGACGCGTGCTGCTCGAGGATCTCGACGTCTATGACCCGCAGGTCGACGTCGTCGCGGTGCGCCGCGCGATCGGCATGGTCTTTCAGAAACCCAACCCCTTCCCGACGATGTCGATCTTCGACAACGTCGCCGCGGGCCTGCGGCTGACCTCGCGTCGCGGCGGTGATCTGCGCGAGAAGGTCGAGGTGGCACTGCGCAGCGCCGGCTTGTGGGACGAGGTCGCCGAGCGTCTCGACGAGCCCGGTGCGGGGCTCTCCGGCGGTCAGCAGCAGCGGCTGTGTATCGCGCGCTCGCTGGCGGTCGACCCCGAGGTGATCCTGATGGACGAGCCCTGCTCGGCGCTCGATCCGATCGCGACGCTCAAAATCGAGGAGCTGATCGCGGAGCTCAAGGCACGCGTGACGATCGTGATTGTCACGCACAACATGCAGCAGGCCGCGCGCGTAGCCGACCGCACCGCCTTCATGCTCGACGGCAACCTCGTGGAGGTCGGCCCCACACAGGAGATCTTCACCAACCCCAACGACGCGCGAACAGAAGACTATGTCACCGGAAAGTTCGGCTAGCGACGAGGGCGCTCCCGCGCTCGTCCAGCCGACGGCTTTCCCGCCCAGCGGCGAAGGACCTCATGGGAGAGCGCACTTCCAGACGCAGCTGCGCGACCTCGAGGAGAACGCGCTCGGCGGTCTCGATCTGATCGTTGAGCAGCTCGATCGCGTGCTCGAGGCACTGCACCACCAGGACGTCGAGCTCGCCCAGATGGTGATCGCCGACGACGACCGCGTCGACGGGCGCTACCTCGAGGTGCACCAGGGCATCCTCTCGCTGCTCGCCCTGCAGGCGCCCGTCGCGGGCGACCTGCGCCTCGTCGCCGCGATGCTGCACACGATCAAGCACATCGAGCGCATGGGCGATCAGTGCGTGAACATCGCCAAGATGATCCCGCTCTCGGGCAACGAGCCACCGGTGCACGGCGACCTACTCGACGCGCTCGCGAAGATGGGCGCGTTCGCGCGCTCGGAGGTGATCCAGTGCAAGGCCGCCTTCGCCGGGCGCGACCTCGGCCTCGCCGAGGACCTGGTGCGCCAGGACCGCGAAATTAATCGCCTCAACCGCGACATCTTTCGGCTCGCGATCGAAATCGGCGATGACCCCGACACGCGCGAGTGGGCGATGCACATGACGCTCGTCGCACGGGCGCTTGAGCGCATCGGCGACAACGCCGTCGACATCGGTGAGCAGGTGGCCTTCGTCGTGACCGGACTGTTCCGTGAGTTTTCAGACTCCTCGCGACCGCCCGGACCTTCCCCGCTCTAAAGCCGTGCACCCGGCGTCCGCAGGCGCCGCTTACACACATTCGGCGCCCCGCAAATAGCGAAAGCCCCTGTGAACATCCTGTTACGATCTCGCGCGCGCCGCTCACACGGCCACCCCATCGCCTACACTCCGCCGCGATGACGGCAAGCGTGCGTGCCGAAGCTACGGAGGGCTCATCAGTGTCCTCCGAGGTTCCGGCCTCATCATCGGCCTCTCTGCGGATCGCCGTACTGGATCGCGACAGCGGCTTCATCCAAGTGTTGAGCAAGCGCCTGGACCGGCTCGGCTGGGAGCACCGCGTGCTCGCCAGCCCGGTGCCGCCCGAGGCGGTCGTCTCGATGCGCCTGAGTGCCCTCGTCGTAGACCTCGCGGTGCTTGGCCCTCAGGCCTGGACGTGGCTCGAGCGGCTTTGCGAGGCACTGCCCGAGCTCGGCATCGTCGTCTGCACCGGACCCTCTACCGTCGCGCAACGCGTTCGCGGCCTGCGCCTCGGCGCCGATGACTGGATCACGAAGCCCTGCCACCCCGAGGAAGTCATAGCGCGCGTGCAGAGCGTCGTGCGTCGTCGCCGTCGCACGACGAGCAAGACGGAGACCAAGCCCGTCACGGCCGGCGAGGTCGAGATCCGGCCAGACCGCTTCCAGGCTTACGTGGACGGCCAGAGCATCGACCTGACACGGCGGGAGTTCGAGCTGATCGAGCTGCTCGCGGCGGCTGAGGGGCGCGTGCTCGAGCGCGAGGAGATCTACTCGCGTCTGTGGGGCTACACGATGGTGCGCGGCGACCGCTCGGTCGACGTGTTCGTGCGCAAGCTCCGCCAGAAGCTCGAGAAGACCTCACCGAAATGGCGCTATATCCATACCCACTTTGGCATCGGCTATCGCTTCGCGGCGGAATCGCTCGAGGTGGTCAACCCAGCCGACGTGCCCTCCTCACTCCCCGTGGATTGGAACCCCACCCACCCCTCCAGCGATCGCGGCGAGCTCGCGGGGCCGCATGAGGACCAGCAGCTCTCCGCCGGCTCCCTCTAGCCGAATCACCGCCAGGCCGCCCTTCTTGACGTCCGCGCGAGCGCCCGTTAGCTCGCCGATCACACGTGAGAGGTCGGGCTCGTGCCCGACAAGCAAAAGGCGCCCATCGGCGCCAAGGCCAGCCATCGCATCGAGCGCCTGGCCGGCGCCGAAGCCACTTGCCAGCGGTCTGTACTCGGCAAGCTTGCCGCGCTCTGACTCGCTCCAACCCTCGGCCGCGATCTCAGCGGTCTGGCGGGCACGCACCTTGGGGCTGAAGAGCACTGCATCAAAGCTCTCGCCGATCCTCGCCAGCGCAATACCCGCCACCCGCGCCTGCTGCTCGCCTCGCTCTGTCAGGCGCCGCTGGGAGTCCTCGCGAGTACCGTGGGGCTCGGCATCCGCGTGCCGAAGTAGCCAGAGCTGACGCGCCATGCCGATCCCCTGCAGACTAGCGTGCAGGATCGTGCAGCCGCCCGGAGCCCCGTTCCGAATTCGGCTCCCACCGTGTAGCTTGAGAGTATGGACGGCGAGCGTGAAAGCGAGCGCGGCGAGCGCCAAGAAGGTGGCGACACCTCGCTGTATCTGAACCGCGAGCTCTCGTGGCTTGACTTCAACGACCGCGTTCTGCAGCTCGCCGAGGACGAGCGCGTGCCGCTGCTCGAGCGCGTCAAGTTCTGTGCGATCTACACGACCAACCTCGATGAGTACTACATGGTCCGTGTCGCCGGCCTGCGCGACCAGATCGACGCGGGCGTGGAGAAGCCGAGCCAGGACGGCCTGATCGCCTCCCAGACGATCGGCCTGATCCGCGAGCGGGTTCTGGAGCAGGGCGCGCGCCTGACGAGCTGCTTCGAAGGGCAGCTGCGCACCGAGCTGGCCGGCCACGACATCCGTGTGGTCGGCGTGCGGGAGCTCGACGACGAGCGCCGAGCCGAGCTCGCGCGTCACTTCCAGAAGGCCATCTTTCCCGCGCTGACGCCGCTCGCGGTCGCCCCTGGGCGCCCATTTCCATACATCTCGAACTTGTCGCTCAGTCTCGCGGTGCTCGTGCGCGACCCGATCACCGACCAGACGGTGTTCGCGCGCGTGAAGGTGCCAACCGAGATCCTGCCGCGCTTCGTGACGCTCAAGCAGCCTGCGCCCGAGCCCGCGCTGCTCGTGCCGCTCGAGGACGTCATCGCACATCATCTCGACGCGCTTTTTCCGGGCATGGAGATTGTCGACTTCGACGTCTTCCGCGTCACCCGCGACGCCGATCTAGAGGTCTCAGACGACGCCGCCGACCTGCTCCAGGCAGTCGAGGATGAGCTGCGCCGTCGGCGCTTCGGCGAGGTCGTGCGTGTCGAGGTCGGCGCGAGCTGCTCACCGCGCCTGGGCGAGGCGCTCGCGAGTCTGCTGGGCGTCGAGGAGGATGAGGTCTATCCCGTCGACGGCCTGCTCGACATGGGCGCGCTGTGGCAGATCGTCAAGCTCCCCGGACACGCCGAGCTGCGCCAGGAGACGATCGGCGGAATCACCCATCCGCGGCTGCTGCGCCATGAGGGCGAGCGCCCCGACGTGCTCGGCGCGATGCGCGAAGGCGATCTGCTCGTGCACCATCCCTACGAGTCTTTCTCGACCTCCGTCGAGCGCTTCGTCGAGCAGGCCGTCGCCGATCCCAACGTGCTCGCGATCAAGCAGACCGTCTACCGCACGAGCGATGACTCGCCGCTGGTGCCCGCGCTGATCGACGCGACCGAGCGCGGCAAGCAGGCCGTCGCGCTGGTGGAGCTCCAGGCCCGCTTTGACGAGCGTATGAACATCCACTGGGCGAAGGCGCTGGAGGAGGCCGGCGTGCACGTCGTCTACGGTCAACCGGCCCTCAAGACCCATGCCAAGTGTGTGCTCGTCGTGCGTCGTGAGGGCGATGGCGTGCGCAACTACGTGCACATCGGCACCGGCAACTACCACTCCGCCACCGCTCGGCTCTACACCGACTTCGGCCTGTTCACCACCGACGAGCAGATCGGTGCGGATGTGGCCGACATGTTCAACTACCTCACAGGCTACGGCCGTCCGCTTCACTACCGCAAGGTGCTGATGGCGCCCAATCAGCTGCGCGACGGAATCATCGAGCAGATCGAGCGCACCGTCGAGGCACACAGCGCGAGCACGCCGGCGCGGATCGCGATGAAGATGAACTCACTCGTCGACGGGCGTTGCATCCGCGCGCTCTACGCCGCCTCGCGCGCGGGCGTGCGGGTCGACCTCAACGTGCGCGGGATCTGCTGCCTGCGTCCCGGGGTGCCCGGTCTCTCGGAGAACATCCGCGTCGTCTCGATCGTCGGGCGGCTGCTTGAGCACTCGCGCGTGTATGCCTTCCAGCGCAACGGCGAGTACACGATCTACATCGCCTCCGCCGACCTGATGCCACGCAACCTCGACCACCGTGTCGAGCTCGCCGTGCCGATCGAGTCCCCCGATCTCAAGGCCGAGCTGCTCGACACGCTGGAACGCGCCTTCGCCGACAACCAGAGCTCCTGGGACCTCGACGGCGAGGGCAACTGGCACAGGCGCTCGCCCAGACCGGGGGATGAAGCACGCAACCTACAGCTTGAGCTGGCCGGGCTCTATAACGCGCGTGTCGCCAGCGAGCGCCCCGCCGAGGAACGCGAGCTCTCCGCGGCGCTGGGACCCCACCAGTGACGCGCATCGCGGCACCTGCGTCCTAGCTTTCAGTCAGAGACGGGCGCGGCCAAGGCCGCTCGCGCCCTGGCGCGGGGATTGCGCTCTGCAGGGCCAATCGCCTCGCTCCCGCCGCCTCCCCGCTTACACGCCGGCGCGCCTTCGGACGTGCGCAACTACCGTCTCGGTGTCGATACTTCCCAGATGAGAAAGGGATACTCATGCGCCACAGACAAGCTGTGCTCGCGAGCGTCGCGATCCTCGGCATCGCGCTCACCTCGGCGACGGCGGCGTTCGCCGAAAAGTTATTCCTCCCCGAAGGCGGCAAAGTCACCGGAACCGGCGGAGAAGCCAAAATCTTCTCCAATCAAATCATCTGCACCAAAAACAAATTCGCCGGAAAAATCCAGAAGACGCTTGGTATCAGCAAAATCGAAGGACCCGCCGAATACGAAGGCTGCCTGTTCGGCAAACGCAAAGTTACCAACTTCACCAGCCCCGAACTCGGGCTCAACATCAACGAAACGGTCTCTTTCCGCGAAACAAAAATCGAAGTCGAAGGAGGCTGCACCGTGACGATCCTCGCGGGCGGCCTGAACCTGCTCTTGAAAAAAGCCAGCTTCGTCAATGAAGCGGGTAAAACCGTGAAAGCCACTATCAACGTGCCGGGCAATGCCGAAAGCGGCATTCTCTACGAAACCAACAAAAACGAATGTGGCAGCCTCGCTGAAAAAGAAAAACAGCAGACAGCCTACATGGGCGTCGAGACCGTCAAAGAAGCAGAAGTCGTCGAAAAATAGGCCGCACCCAGGCGCGGCGCGCGCGTCCTGCGCCGGATCCCCCGGCTAGCGCTCAGCCGGGGCCGGCAGCGCGTCGAGCACGGCCCTGAGGTCGTCGACCGACTGGTAGTCGAGCCCGAGACGATGATCGTGACGGTGACGCACGACGCCCTGCTCGTCGATCACGATCACCGCACGCTTCACGCCGAGGCGCGGCGAGAAGGCATCGTAGAGCCTTGCGACCTGCTTCTCGACGTCGGCCAGGAGCGGCACGTTCAGCGCGTGCTTGGTCGCGAAGGCCTCGTGCGAGTCGAGGTCCTGCGCGGAGATTCCAACGATCGTCGCACCCAACGCTGAGAAGTCATCAGCGCGATCGCGGTAAGAGCAGAACTGTTTGGTGCACACCAGCGTGTTGTCGCCGGGGTAGAACAGCAGCACGACGCGCTCGCCGCGGTGCTCGCTGAGCCGGAACGCACCATCGGTGCCGGGAAGCTCGAAGTCGGGTGCCTGCTCGCCGACCTGGGGTGTCTTTGCCATCTGCTCTTGATCCTCCTCGTTCGGGACCGCGGCGCGGAACCCGGTGGGCAGCATAAACGGTCGACCGCGGCGCTTCCCGGCGCGAGCGACCATGCGCTAGAACGGGCGCATGCGAACGCGATGGATCGCTGTGCTCGGACCCGCGCTCGGGCTGCTGCTCGCAGCCTGCGGTACGAGCGCACCGGCCGAGATCTCGACGCCCACAGCCGCCGTCGCCGCGATTCCGAGCGCCGATCCGGCCTCATCCACGCGCCTGCTCGACTGGCCCGAGTTCGGGCTCGACGCGCAGCGCAGCGACGCCAGCGAAACCTCCAGCGCGATCAGCGCCGCCAACATCGGGCACCTGCGCCACGCCTCCGTGTCGCTGCCCGGGACGGTCGACTCCTCGCCGATCTACCTGCACGGCGTCACCGTCGCGGGTGCCGCGCACAACGTGATCCTCGTCACGACCACCTACGGCAGGACGATCGCGATCGACGCCGACGGCTGCAAGCATTCTCTGGACCTTCACGCCGCCGGGCATCGGCCGCTGGAGCGGCAAGCTCGCAGATCACGACCACGAGCCCGATCGCCGACCCCGACCGCCGCTTCGTCTACGCCGCCTCGCCCGACGGGCTGATCCACAAGCTCGCGCTGAGCGACGGCCACGAGGTCGGCGGCTGGCCGGTCAGCGTCACGCGCGATCGCGACCCACGAGAAGCTCGCAGCCGCCCTGAACATCGCCGGCGGTGCGGTGATCGCGACGACCGGCGGCTATCTCGGCGACGCGCCCCCCTACCAGGGCCACGTCGTGCTGATCGCGCGCGCCAGCGGACGGCGGCTGCGCGTCTTCAACACGCTCTGCTCCAATCGCCGCGAACTGCTCGTGCCGAGCAGCTGCCGCGCGAGCGACTCCGCGATCCTCTCGCGCGGCGGCGCCGTCGTCGAGCCGGGCAGCCAAGCGCCTCCTGATCGCCACCGGCAACGCGCCCTGGAACGGCAGCACGAACTTCGGCGACAGCGTGCTCGAGCTGACACTTCCCGACCTGAGCCTGCGCCAGTCCTTCACGCCCACCAACCAGGCCCAGCTCAACGCAAGCGACACCGACCTCGGCTCGAGCGCGCCGGCGCTGCTCGGCCACGACCGCGTGGCGATCGCCGGCAAGGACGGCATCCTGCGCGTGCTCGCGCTCTCGCGACTCGACGGGCACCCGCCCTCGGGCGCGCACGTGCACCCGCTCGGCGGCGAAGTGCAGCGCCTCTCGATTCCCGGCGGCGGTCAGCTGTTCACCGCACCGGCCGTATGGCGCCACGGCACGCACACGACGGTGTTCGTCGCCGACGAAGGCGGCACCGCCGCCTACGTGCTGCGCGCGGGGCGCCTGTACCGGGCCTGGCAGAACGCGACGCCCGGCACGAGCCCCGTGCTGGTCGGCGGCCTGCTCTACGTCTACGACCCCGCAGCAGGCGGCATCGACGTCTACCGGCCGGCCTCGCCGCATCCGATCGCCAAGCTCGCGGGCATGCCCGGCCACTGGAACAGCCCGATCGTCGTCGACGGACACGTCGTCGAGCCGGAGGGCAACGCGCAACGATCATCGCACGACCGGCTCGCTGGAGATCTTCTCCGCGCCCTGAGAGTTTTGCCCCCGCTCAGCGCGACGGCGCCGGCGTGTCACACAGAGAGCAGAGCGCGCGGTTTACGCAGCCACCAAGGCACGCTCGGCGCCGGCGGCTGTGCCGGCAACGCATCGAGCGACGGCCCCTTCGAGCAGATGAACGCGAGACGCCGTTCGCGGTGGTAGTCGGACAAGCCCGTGAAGTCGGTGATGTTCAGCGCCAGCGCAACCGTCTCGAAGCCGAGCTGGCGCGCGAGGTCGACCAGCGCCTCCCGGCTCGGGATTAGCACCAGCGGGTAGCCCATCACATCGCTCGTGTCATAGAGGGTTGCGACCTCGAACAGCGCCAGCCGCGAGCGCGAGACTTCGGTGTCGATCACGACCAGCTCCGCGCCCACGCCGGCGATCCGCTCAAACAGCTCGACGGGCTTGGCGAGCCGGTCCATCACGCCGAGGCAGAGCACGAGGTCGAAGTCCTCGCCGGGGTCGTACTCGAGCACGTCGCCCTGCTGGAAGCGGTAGCGGCTCGGGTTTATGCCGTTGGCCTCGAAGACGAGCTGGGCCTGCTCTACGTAGGGCTGGCGGCCGTCCACACCGAGCACATAGTCGGCGCCCGCTTCGATCGCGAGCAGCGAGAAGTAGCCCGCATTGCAGCCCATGTCGAGCACGCGACGCCCGCGCAGCGAGCCGCCGTTGAGTTCGAGCAGGCGCTCGAAGAAGTAGCGGCGCCGCTGCTCTTGACGGTTGACCATCGCGCGATGCGGAATCGGCGTGGCGACCCCGTTGGCGAAGGTAAACGGATAGTGCCAGCGGGGAAAGGCGGCGATGCGCCGTTCGAGCTCCTGAGCCTCCATTGAGCGGCGATCATCCCATGCGCGTGCCGGCAGCGACCCGCTCAGACCTCAAGCAGTCCCAGCCAGACCTCGCTGCGCGTCGGAAAGCAAGGGATCGCGTGCAGCAGGCGCTCGAGCGGTACCTCGCCGACCACCGCAATCGTCGCCGCGTGCAGCGACTCGGCGACCTCAACGCCGGTGAAGGTCGCGCCGACGAGCACGCCGCGATCCTCGTCGATCACGATCCGCGCTGTCCCGGGCGCTCCGTGCCCGATGAAGCTGCCGCCCGCGTTGGCGCCGACTGGCTTCTCGACTGCGCGCACGTTCAGGCCGGCCTCTTCGGCGCCTGCGAGTGTGTAGCCGACCGCGGCGACTTGTGGTTCGGTGAAGATCACACGCGGCGAGCGGCGGCCATCGGAGAGCAACGGGACAGGCCGACCCAGGATGTGGTCGACGGCGAGGCGTGCCTGATACTTGCCCATGTGCGTCAACAGCACGCGCCCGTTGGCGTCGCCGATCACGTACAGCCACTCGTAGCCCGGCACGCGCATCGTCTCATCGACCTCCACCGAGCCACCCGCCGCTAGCCCGATCGACTCGAGGCCGAGCGCGTCGGTTCGTGGCTCGCGGCCCACGGCCACGAGCAGCTCCTGAGCTTCGAGCACGCGCCCATCCTCCAGCTCGAGCGTCACCGACCCGGCCCCCTCCTCGCCCACCTGCCGGCGTCGCGCGCCGCTCGCCTTGACAGCGAGGATCACCTCGACCCCAGCCTGTTCGAGCCCTTCGCGGACGAGCTCGGAGGCGAACTCCTCCTCGCCGGCGATCAGGCGCGGCAGCGCCTCGACGAGCGTCACACGCGCACCGAGCGAGGCGTAGGCCTGCGCCATCTCCACGCCCACGACGCCGCCGCCGAGAACCAAAAGCGATGCCGGGATCGCGTGCGCGGTCGTCACCTCGCGGTTGGTCCAGGGGCGTGCCTCAGCGAGGCCCTCGATCGGGGGGATCTGCGCACGCGTGCCCGGCGCGAGCATCACCGCGCGACGGGCCCGCAGCGTACGCTCGCCGACCTGAACGGTGCGCTCCCCCATGAGCTGACCATGCCCGCGCACGAGCTCGATGCCACGCTCTCCTAGCCACGGCAGTTGTGCGCTGTCGTCGAGCTCGTGGACGATCTCATCGCGGCGCGCGAGCACCGCCGCAACGTCGAGCTCGCCCCGCACTGCCTCCGCTGCGCCGGACACGCGCCGCACCTCCGCGAGCGCTTGAGCGGGGCGCAGCAGACCCTTGGAGGGCATGCAGGCGTAGTAGGAGCACTCGCCACCTACGAGCTCGCTCTCCACGAGCGCCACCGACAGCCCGTTCTCGGCGAGTCGCCCTGCGGCTACCTCGCCGGCGGGACCCGCGCCGAGCACGATCACATCGAATTCATCAGGCTCGCTCACGCTGCTGGTCCTTTCGCCGGGGTGAATTGGGACTACCGTCATCGAGCGCTACCCGCGCGTGGCCCGCGCCAAGCCGGCGAGGCGTTTGGACGCTAGCCTCACTGGATCATGGAGGAAACGCTCACCGGCCAGCTGCTGCTCGCCTCGCCGGCGCTCAGCGACCCGAATTTCTCGCGCACGGTCGTGCTGGTCGGCGTGCACAGTGCGGAGGGTGCGATGGGCGTGGTGCTCAACCGGCCCTCCGAGCTGACCGTCGCCGAGGCCGTGCCGCAGCTCGAGCCGGCGATCGACCTCGAGCAGCCCGTCTTCATCGGCGGTCCCGTGCAGCCTAGCTCGATCGTGTTCCTAGCCGAGTTCATCGACCCTGCCCCCGCCGGGCTGCTCGTGCTTCCTCGCATCGGCTTTCCGGCACCGGAGACCGAGGTGGAGGAGCTGACACGCGCCACGGCGCGTGGTCGGGTGTTCGCGGGCTACGCCGGCTGGGGCGAGGGGCAGCTCGACGCCGAGCTCGAGCAGGGCGATTGGATCCTCGACGCCGCGCAACCGCAGGACATCTTCAGCGAGGATCCCTCCGAGCTGTGGAGCCAGGTCCTGACACGCAAGGGAGGCAGCTACGCCCTGCTCGCGCGCATGCCCATCGACGTGAGCGTGAACTAGCCGCGCAGGCCCAAGGCTGCCGCGTGTACGCGTACTAGTCTTAGACGAGCGCTGCCCCTCCCGCGCTGGCGCCCCCACGCCGAATCCCTCTGCGAAGGACTCTGTGATGCTCAGGCTCGCCCGCTGGTCGACGACCCACCGCAAGTATGTCCTGCTCGGCTGGGTGGTTCTGCTGCTCGCCGTCAACGCGCTCGCCCAGTCGGCGGGGACGAGCTACTCCAACAACTTCACGCTGCCCAACTCCGATGCCCAACGCGCGGCTGACCTCCTGCAGAGGAGCTTTCCCACCCAGGCCGGAGACCGCGACACGATCGCCCTCAAGGTCAGCTCCGGCACGGTCACAGACCCGGCGGTGCGAGCGCGGATGGCCACGATGTTCGCGGCGGTCGAAAAGCTCCCGCACGTGAGCACCGTGATCAGCCCTTACGCGCGGGCCCTCGCCGGTCGCGCGATCTCCGCGAACGGGAAGATCGCCTTCGCGACCGTGGTCTTCGACGAAAAAGCGAACCTGCTGCCCAAAAGCGCGCCCGAACAGGTCGTAAAGGTCGCCCGCGCAGCTCAGCGTCAGGGGCTCGAGGTCGAGCTCGGCGGCCAGGCGATTGAGGCGACCGAGCAGGCCGGGTTCGGGATCTCAACCGCCGTCGGGCTGCTTGCGGCGATCGTCGTCCTGCTGCTGACTTTCGGCTCGCTGATCGCAATGGGGCTCCCGATCGTCACCGCGCTGTTCGGGCTCGGCACGGGACTCGGCGCGATCGCGCTTTTCACCCATGTCGTCGACACTCCCAACTTCTCCTCCGAGCTCGCCGCGATGATCGGCCTCGGCGTCGGGATCGACTATGCGCTGTTCATCCTGACGCGGTTTCGCGAGGCCTATGCCACGCCCGGAGCGACCTTCGAGAACGCACGCGAGTCGGTCGTGCAAGCGATCGACACAGCCGGTCGCGCGGTGCTGTTCGCCGGCTGCACGGTCGTGATCGCGCTGCTGGGGATGATGCTGCTCGGGGTCGACTTTCTCTACGGCGTCGCGATCTCAGCCTCGATCGGCGTGCTGCTCGTGATGCTCGCCTCGCTGACGCTGCTGCCGGCGCTGCTGACGCTCGCTGGCGCAAGGGTCGCCGCCGGAGGGCGCCGTGCGCGGGCACGCGCGCGCGCCCGCGCCGACGCGGTCGAGAGCGGCGACGGCAAAGCCAACGGCGGAGTACCGCGAGACTCCGCCACCGCCGCCGCGGGAGCGAGCTGGCTCCGCTGGGCCAGCTTCGTGCAACGTCGTCCACGCTCGATCGCGGCGATCTCCGCGGTTGCGATGCTGGTGATCGCCGCGCCCGCCACGGCGCTGCGCCTGGGCTCAAGCGATGCCGCGAGCGACCCCGCCGGGCAGACCACGCACCGTGCCTATGAGCTGCTCGCCGAAGGCTTTGGTGAAGGCTTCAACGGACCGCTGCTGGTCGTCGCCAAGGTTCCCAACCCGGGCGCCGGCGCCGCCGCGCCCGTGCAGCGCCTGCGCGCCGCGATCGCGGCGCGACACGGTGTCCTGGCCGTCGCACCGCCGCGCCTGAGCCCGGACGGCTCGGTCGCGACGCTGAGCGTCTACCCCCACTCATCGCCGCAGGCCTACGCGACGACACAGCTGGTTCAGGGACTACGCGCCAAGGTCATCCCACCGCTTGAGAAGCAGACGGGCATGGCCGTCTACGTCGGCGGCGTGACGGCCGGCTCGGTCGACTTCGCGACCACGCTCGGGCACAAGCTGCCGCTGTTCATCGGGGTCGTGGTGCTGCTCTCGGCGTTGCTCTTGATGATCGTTTTCCGCTCGCTGTTGATCCCGCTGCAGGCCGCGGTTATGAACCTGCTCAGCATCGGCGCCTCGCTGGGGGTGATCGTCGCGATCTTTCAGTGGGGCTGGCTGGGCTCGCTGATGGGGGTGCAGAAAGGACCGATCGAGTCGTTCATCCCGGTGATGTTGTTCGCGATCGTCTTCGGTCTCTCGATGGACTACGAGGTGTTCCTCGTCTCGCGCATCCACGAGCGCTGGACGCACACGCGCAATAACTCCCGCGCGGTGGCCGAGGGTCTCGCGCTGACCGGCCGCGTGGTGACCGCCGCGGCGGCGATCATGGTCTGTGTGTTCCTCTCGTTCATGCTCGGCGAAGACCGCGTGATCAAGGAGTTCGGCCTGAGCCTCGCAAGCGCCGTGTTCCTCGACGCACTGGTCGTGCGTTGCCTGCTGCTGCCCGCGACGCTGAACCTGCTCGGCGAGCAGACCTGGCGCCTACCGGCGTGGCTTGCGCGCGTACTGCCGCGGGTCAATATCGAGGGCTCCCAAGCCGCACAGCTCTCCGCTGAGGAAGCTCGTGGACCGCGCGGCGGCTCGGGTCGGCCGGCGAGCACACGCTCCACGCCCGAGGGAGCGGAGGTCTGAGCCCACGCAGGCGGGGGCTCGCGGGGGCGCTGCTCTGCATAGCCGCGCCCCTGTGCCCACCCTCTGAGGCGGGCGCGTACGCGCCGTCGCCGACGCGGCCGACGGCGCTCGTGGTGTTCGTGGCGAGCGGCGAGCGTGAGCTCGCCGCCATCCCCGGGCTCGCAGTGGGGGTCATGTCCGCTAGCCAGGGCTCCTATAGCCCGACGCAGCTGCTGCTCGACATCTCCCAGGGGGCGCGGATCGCCTCCTCGGCCTACACGCAGCGCGAGGTGCCACCACTGTCCTTTCAGCCTCACGGCGGCGGCGCTCGCATCGCCGGTTGGTCACAGGTGCTGAAACGCGCGCGCGAGGCGCCGCAAATTCTCAGTCCGGGCGTGCTCGCGGGGAGCCTCGCGGGCGGCGCGGGCTATGCGGCACAAGCCGGTGCGGGCACGCCCGATGCGGCGCTCGCTGCGGATCCGAGCGGGCGCATCGCGGCGGTATCGCTCGGCCCCTCCGCGACGCTGCTGGCGCGCGTGGGCGCGCTGCTGAGCTCCCACAGGCTGGTCGTCGCGGACCTCCCGAGCGCGAGCAGGGGGCACGAAGATCTACGCAGGCTAAGCGCTTCCCGCAGCGCGGACGAGCTGCTCATCGTCGTGCAGCGCAGCAGCGATCAGCGCGACGGCCAGCTGCTCTGGAGCGCCGTCGCCGGCCTCCCGGGAGGGCAGGGCCGTGAGCTCACCTCGCAGACCACCAACGAGCGCGGACTGATCGCCTCGATCGACATCGCGCCGACGATCCTGGCTCACCTCGGGATCGCAACGCCGGCAGAGATCCGCGGTAAGTCGATCGAAGCCGACGGCACGCTGAACGCGAGCGGTCTGCGCGCATTCGTGGCACGCATCCGCGTTCTCGGCGGACGACGTCTGAGCACGCTCGGCTTCCTGCTCGGCGCCTGGGCGCTGCTGCTCGCGCTCTGCTCGCCGTGGCCGCGCGCGCGGGCCCGCGCGATGCGCGTCGGCGGCCTCGGCGTGCTATGGGCCCCGGTGGCGGTGCTCGTGCCAGCGGCCTTCCTGCCAAGCGCCGCGGTCGAGTACCTGACGGTGACGCTGCTCTGCCTGGTATTGGGCGCGGCGAGCGATCTGCTCATCCGGTGGCCTCGCGCGATGCTGGCTCCGGCGATTGTCGGCGTGCTCGCGCTCACGGTGGACGCGCTCGCGCATACGCAGCTGCTCGTGCGCTCGATGCTCGGTCCCAACCCGATCCTCGGCGCGCGCTTCTACGGGATCGGCAACGAGGTCAAGTCCGGCCTTGCGGTGCTCGTGCTCGCTGGCCTGGCGGGAGCCCTGCATCCAGCCACGCGCGGACGGCGCGCCGTGCTCGCAACGGTCTGCATCGGCGGGCTGCTCGCCGCGGTGGAGGGCTCGGCGCGGATCGGCGCGGGCGTCGGCGGCGTGATCCTGGTGAGCGCCGGCTTTGCCGTCGCGGCCGTCTCACTCGCGGGTGGTGCGCTCACGCGCACCCGTGCGATCGTCGTGCTGGCGAGCCCGCTGTTGGCGCTAGTCGCGCTCGCGGTTCTCGACCTGCTGAGCGCACACGGCTCAGGCCACTACACCGGCAGCATCCTGCACGCAAGCTCGGCGGGCGAGCTGCGCGATGTGATCGTGCGCCGCTACAAAGCCGCATGGGGCGAGCTGCACAACCACGCGATGCCCGTCGCGACGGCGCTCGCGCTCGCTTGCACGGTGTTCTCGATCCGCTCACGCGAGCGCCTACTCGGCCCCGTTGCGGGCGATCCAGGCTGGTTCGCGGTCCTGCTCGGCGGTCTCACCGCAGGGGTCGTGGGCGCCTTCAGCGAGGACTCGGGCCCCGTGCTGCTGGTCGTCGCGGTGTTCGCACTCGGCTGCGTGGCGAGCTATCTGTGGGGCGCCCCCTCAGCGCCGGGCGCGTGCACGCCGGGCACTCCCCCGCGCCGCACCCGCGACACAGCCGCGATGCGCTGAGGGCAGGCGCACACATCGCCGGGGCACCTGGCGGCGTGCCGCCTAACCGACGCAGTCGCGACAGGCGCCGCGAATCACGATCTCGTGCTCGGAGACGGCCAGCGGCACGCGCTCGCTGAGGCTGGTGATCGCCCGCTCCAGCGCCGGGTCGGAGAACGGCATCACGACGCCGCACTCGTCGCAGACGAGGTGGTGGTGATGACCCTCCTCGGCGCAGACACGCTCGTAGCGGACCATCGCCTGACCGATCTCGACGCGCTGCACTAGCCGCAGCCGCTCGAGCTCGTCGAGGATCCGGTAGACGCTCGCACGACTCACGCCTCGCGCGGAGGACCCGCGCAGGGCATCCTCGATCTCGAGCGCGCTGAGCGCGCAGCGCTCGCCGCCGAGCAGCTCAAGCACCGCGCGCCGGGCTCCCCCGCGCTTGTGTCCCGCCGCCGTCAGCGTCGCCTCCGCACCGTCGATCCAGCTCGTCGTGCTCATGCGAAGATCCTAGAGAGGTAATAGATCGACGCCGCCAGCCCGACCACGGCGCTGCTGGGCGGCAGCGCAGGGATCGCGTAGGCGAGTGCGAGACCGCCCCACGTCGCGATCAGCGCGAGCGCGACGGCAAGCGCGATACCCACGACCGGACTCCGCGCGAGACGATGCGCCGCGGCCGCGGGCGCGGCGAGCAACCCGAGCAGCAGCAGCGCACCGACGGCCTGCGTGGCCGCGGCTGCGACCACGCCGAGCAGCACCAGAAATGCGATCCCCAAAAGGCGCGTCGGCACCCCGCGCGCGCCCGCCACCTCCGGGGAGACCGAGGCAAACAGCAGCGGCCGGGCGATCGCGAGCATCAGCAGCGCGACAGCGCTCGCCACGGCGGCGGCGAGGCGCGCTTCGCCGCCGCCGAGCCCAAAGATCGAGCCGAACAGCGCGTGCGCTGCCTCGATCCCCGAGGATCCACCGCCGCTCAGGCTCACGCGCGCGAGGAAGAACAGGCCGAGGCCGAGTATGAACGTGAAGACGATCGCGATCGTCGTGTCGTCGGCCGGCGTCGAGGCGCCGGCACGCATCCCCCGCCCCGCCAGCACGCCGCGTCCGAGCACGCCGATCGAGGCGCCGGCGATGACGGTCGCGAGCAGCAGCCCGACACGCTCATCGACACCGACCGTCGCGGCTGCGAGCGCGCCCGGGAAGGCAACGTGGCTGAGCGCGTCGCCGGCGAACACCTGCCCGCGCAGCACGAGAAACCAACCAGCGAGCCCGCAGGCGAGCGCGATCGGCGTGCCGGCGAGCAGCGCGTTGCGCATGAATTCTTGGCCGAGCATCAGGCGATCACTCCACGCGGTACGGGCTCGCTCACAACCGGCCGCGCCGTGGCCGCGGCCGCTCTGGCGGCGGCCAGCACCCGCGCCAGCAGGTAGACGAGGAAGGAGATCGTGGCGATGAAGAACCCGGCCGGGTAGGGCGAGAAGTAAGAGATCGCGAGGCCCAGCCAGGTCACGAACAGCCCCAGCGAGATGCTCAGCATGAGGCTCAGCGCAGGCCGCGCCGTGAGCGTCTGCGCGCTCGCCGCGGGCATGACGAGCAGCGCGAATACCAGCAGCGGCCCGGTGATCTGGCTGGTGGCGGCCACCGCAACGCCAAGCAGCACGAGGAACAGGATCGACAGGCCCCGCACCGGCACACCGCGCGCGGCGGCGACGTCAGCGTCCACCGAGGCGAACAGCAGCGGTCGCGCCAGCGCCGCGAGCAGGACCAGGGACGCGGGCGCGATCACGGCGAGTGCCGCCACCTGCGCGGTGGAGACCCCTAGGAGATTGCCGAACAGAAGGTTCTCGAGGTCGCCGAGCACCCCTCCGTAGAGGCTCACGAACAGGAAGCCGACCGCCAGCGCGAGCGCCTGAAAGACGCCGATCGCGCCCGCCTGCTCCCCCCAGCTGCGCCGCTGCCCGCCGCTCGCGCCGATCGCGAGCGCGCCGACGCCGCAGAACGCGAAGTAGCCCCAGGCCGCCGGCACGCCGATCAGCGCCGCGAGCCCGGCCCCGGGGAAGGCCATCATCGAAAGCGTGTGCCCGGCGAAGGTCTCGCGCCGCAGGACCATCATCCAGCCCACCACCCCCGCCATCACCGCGACGAGCGCCCCCGCCAGCAGCGCGTTGACCATGAAGCGGTATTCGAGCGATCTGCGCGATGTCGTGCGCGACATTCCAGCTGAGGTGAGCTTCGACGACCTCAGCCATGCGCGTGGCCGTGCGCGTGAGCGTGAGCATGACGGTCGTGGTGATGCGCGGGCGGATCCGGCTGCCCGACGACCACTAGACGCCCGTCGGAGGCGCGCAGCACCTCGACCGGCACCCCGTAGAGCGCGCTCAGCGTCTCGCTGGTGATGACGTCCTCGACCGGACCCTCAACCGCCCGGCCACCAGCCAGGTAAACGACGCGGTCGACGTAGGGAAGCAACGGGTTGATGTCGTGCGCGACGAGCAGCACTGCGACGCCGGCCTGCGCGGCAGAGCTTGTCCACGAGCGCGGCCACCGCCGCCTGGTTGGGGAGGTCGAGGCTGTCGAGCGGCTCGTCGAGCAGAAACAGCTCGGGCCTGCCGATCAGCGCCTGCGCGATCAGCAGGCGCTGCTGCTCGCCGCCGGAGCATTCGCCGATCGCCCGCTCGGCGTAGGCCTCGGCGCCGACCATCGCGATCGCCTCGCTCCACGCGCGCGGTCGCCGACCCGGTACGCTCGCCGCCCCGCGTCCAACGCTGCGGCAGCGCCAGCCCCCAGCGGTCGCCGTCGAGGCCGAGGCGCACGATGTCGCGCCCGCGCAGACGCATGCCCGGTGCGAACGCGCGCCGCTGCGGCAGGTAGCCGATCGCGCGGTTGCTCTGCCCGGGCGCACGCCCGAGCACGCTCGCGCGCCCTGCGCTGAGCGCGAGCGCGCCGAGCACGACCTTCAGCAGCGTCGACTTGCCCGAGCCGTTGGCGCCCAGCAGCGCGACGAACTCGCCGGGCGCAACGCGCATCGAGACCTCGCTCCAGATGGTGCGAGCGCCGAGACGGACCGCGGCGCCGTCGAGCTCGATCGCGGGGGCCTGATGCGCACGATCGTCCACCGCTGCCAAGCTATCATAAGACTGAGTCTCGTTCTTAGCCTGACGCGCCGGCTCCGCGTCCCTGCACGTCGCGCCTACCGGCGCACGGCGTCACCCGCAAGCCTTCATCATGCCCGTGCAGCGACGATTCGTCCATCCCCCTGCACAGGCCGCCGCCGACATCCCGAGGAGGGCTCAATGCATCACCTGAACATCGACTCCGAGGAGCCGCTGGCACCGACCTACGCCGGGCGCTCCTTCTCGCACGACATCCCCAAGTACCGCCTGCCCACTGAGGGCGTGAGCGCCGACGCGGCCTACCAGCTCGTGCACGACGAGCTGAACCTCGACGGCAACCCGACGCTCAACCTCGCTTCGTTCGTGACGAGCTGGATGGAGCCACAGGCCGACCGTCTCGCCGCGGAGACGCTCGCCAAGAACCTGATCGACCAGGACGAGTACCCGCAGAGCGAGGTCATCCACCAGCGCGTCGTCTCGATGATCGGCCGCCTGTTCCACGCGCCCGCCCACCAGCACGCCGACGGGCACCGCGACGATCGGCTCCTCCGAGGCGATCATGCTCGCGATGCTCGCGCACAAGCGCAGCTGGCAGCGCCGCCGCGAGGCAGCGGGGCTGCCGAGCGACCGCCCGAACATGGTGATGGGCGCCGACGTGCACACCTGCTGGGAGAAGTTCGCGCGCTACTTCGAGGTCAGGCGCGCGTGGCCCCGATGGAGGAGGGCCGCTACACGATCGGCGCCGAGCAGGTCGAGCCGCTCCTCGACGAGCGCACGATCGCCGTGGCCGGGCTGCTCGGCACGACCTTCACCGGCCAGATGGACGACCTCGCCTCGATCGACGCACTGCTCGTGCGCGTCGCGGCCGAGCGCGGCTGGTCAATCCCGCTGCACATCGACGCCGCCTCCGGCGGCTTCATCGTGCCGTTCGCACGCCCACAGGAGGAGTGGGACTTCCGCCTGCCCTCGGTGCGCTCGATCAACGTCTCAAACCACAAGTTCGGGCTCGTCTACCCCGGCATGGGCACCGTGATCTTCCGCGACCAAAGCGATCTGCCCGAGGAGCTCGTCTTTCACATCAACTACCTCGGCGGCGACATGCCGAACTACTCGCTGAACTTCTCGCGGCCTTCCTCCTCGGTGATCCTGCAGTACTTCGCCTTTCTGCGCCTGGGTCACTCAGGCTACGAGCAGATCGTCGCCTCGATGCTCGCCAACTCGCGTGCGCTGGCGAGCAAGCTCGGCGCGATCGACGGACTCGAGCTGATCACCGACGGCTCTGCCTTCCCGATCGTCGCGCTGCGCGCGAGCGATCCCGCAGGCACTCGATCTGAGGCGTCTCTCCCAGCTCCTGCGCGATCCGCGGCTGGATCGTTCCCGCCTACACGCTCCCGGCCAATGCCGAGCACATCACGGTGCTGCGGATGGTCATCAAGGAGAACTTCTCGCGTGACATGGTCGACATGCTCGCCCACGACCTCGGCGGGGCGATGCACACGCTCGCGCACGGCGCGGACAGCGCGGCGCGCACGCGCCACCGCCCGCACTGCTGAGGCTCAGTCGCGCTGGGCTTTGCGTTTGCGGTCGAGGAACAGCACGCCGCCGACGACGATCAGCACCACGATCACGATCGCGCCCGCGATGTAGCGCAGTTTGTGTTTGGGGCTTTTTTTCGCTTCTTTGCTCGCCACGGAGTGCGAGAGGATCGTGACCTGCACGCCCTTCGCCTGCATCGCCTGCTTGACCTTCGGCTCTTCGCCCTTGCCATATTTCGCGAGCACATGGCTGCCGTCCTTGAGTGTGATCCGGATCGACTTCAGCACCTTGTTGATGCTCGCCGCTTCGATCTTGCCGGCCGCCAGCTGCTTTTCGTATTCCTGCAGGCTCTCGTGCTGGTAGGCAATCGTTCCTTCGGCGCCCGCCGCGAGGGCTGCTGGAAGCAGCAGCAGGCAGCTCAGGCACGCGAGCAGGAGGGCGACCTTCGAGGTTATGGAGGCTGTTGTCGTTCGCATCATCGGCGGTACCCTATCGTCGCGAGCGATCGGAGGCGCCGTGCCCACGATCTGTCGCCCCGCCGCTATTTGCGAGCCTGCCTGACAGCCTTCAGGCGATCGACCTTCGACAGCACGACCTTGCGCATCCGCACCGACACGGGCGTCACCTCGACGGCCTCGTCCTCGCGCACGAACTCGAGCGCCTCATCGAGCGTGAGCTTGCGGTGGGTGTCCAGCCGCACGAGCACGTCGGAGGTCGATGAGCGCATGTTCGTTAGGTGCTTCTCTTTGACGGGGTTCACGTCGAGATCCTCCGCGCGCGCGTTCTCGCCGATGATCATGCCTTCATAGACCTCCTCGCCGGGACCGACGAACAGCGAGCCGCGCTCCTGCAACGTGAACAGCGAGAAGGTGACGGTCTCACCCGGCGATCGGCCACGAGCGACACCGCTCGTGCGCGTCAGGATCTCCCCGGCCCAGGGCTCCCAGCGCTCGAAGACGTGGTGCATGATGCCCGTGCCGCGCGTCTCGGTCAGGAACTCCGTGCGAAAGCCGATCAACCCGCGAGCGGGGACGAGATAGTCCATGCGCACCCAGCCCGTGCCGTGGTTGATCATGTGCTCCATACGACCCTTGCGCGCCGCGAGCAGTTGCGTGACGGTGCCGACGTGCTCGTCGGGCACGTCAACGGAGAGGCGCTCGACCGGCTCGTTGCGCTTGCCGTCGATCTCGCGCTCGACGACGTGCGGCTGCCCGACGGTCATCTCAAAGCCCTCGCGGCGCATCATCTCAACGAGCACCGCGAGCTGGAGCTCGCCCCGACCCTGAACCTCGTAGGTGTCCGGCCGCGCGGTGTCGCGTACGCGCAGCGACACGTTGCCGACGAGCTCCTGGTCGAGTCGCGCCTTGATCTGGCGGGCGGTGATCTTGTCGCCGTCTTTGCCTGCCAGCGGTGAGCTGTTGACGCCGATCGTGATCGACATCGCCGGCTCATCGACGGTGATCACCGGCAGCGGGCGCGGATCCTCGGGGTCAGCGAGCGTCTCGCCGATCGTCACCTCGGCGATGCCCGCGACCGCGATGATCTCTCCCGGGCCCGCTTCGCCGGCGTCGACTCGATCGAGCGCGTCGGTGACATAGAGCTCGGCCACCTGAGCTTTCTGGATCGAGCCGTCAGCACGACACCACGCGATCTGCTGGCCCTTGCGGATGTTGCCGTGGCGCACGCGGCAGATCGCCAGGCGCCCGACGTAGGGGGAGGCGTCGAGGTTCGTGACGAGCGCCTGCAGCGGATGCTCGGGGTCATAGACCGGCGCGGGAATCCGTTCGAGCAGCAGGTCCAATAGCGGCGCAAGCGTCGTGCCCTCGAGCGGCTTCTCAGGGTCGTAGTGCAGCGAGGCGATACCGGCCTTGGCGTTGCAGTAGACGATCGGGAACTCGATCTGGTGCTCGTCAGCGTCGAGGTCGAGGAACAGCTCATAGACCTCATCGACGATTTCCGCGACACGCGCGTCGGGACGGTCGACCTTGTTGACGACGAGGATCACCGGCAGCTTGGCCTCCAACGCCTTGCGCAGCACGAAGCGTGTCTGCGGCAGCGGCCCCTCGGACGCGTCGACCAGCAGCAGTACCCCGTCGACCATCGTCAGGCCGCGCTCGACCTCCCCGCCGAAGTCGGCGTGCCCGGGTGTGTCGATGATGTTGAGCTTGACGTCGCGGTAGCGCAGCGAGGTGTTCTTGGCGAGGATCGTGATCCCCTTCTCGCGCTCGAGATCCATCGAGTCCATTACGCGCGTGGCAACATCCTGCCCTACCCGGAAGGCACCCGACTGCCACAGCATCGCGTCCACGAGCGTGGTCTTGCCGTGGTCCACGTGGGCCACGATCGCAACGTTGCGGATGTCATCTCTGGGGACGAGCACGGCTCGACAGGCTAGCGGCGCGCGGCCGCGGCCCTGATACCGGTGCGTATCCCGAAGCGCGCGAGCGCGCTCGGATATCGCTCGGCGGCAGCGATCGTCTCCTCCAGAGCGCAGGCAAAACGACGAATCTCGGACTCTTCGATCATCAAGGCGGGAAGCGCCTTGATGACGTTCATGTGGTGCCCGGCGACCTGGCAGAGGATCCGGTGCTCGTGAAACAGCGGCACCGTGATCAGCTGCGAGAACAGACCGGGCTGGCGTCGCTCGACCGTTTCCCACAGACGCCGCGCCGCCGCGCCGCTCGGTGCGCCGAGCTCGATCGCCCACATCAGCCCCAGGCCACGGACGTCGTGCACGACCTCGTAGCGATCCACCAGCGGTCTTGTCAGCTCGAGCAGCAGCGCGCCCATCTGCTCGGCACGCGAGACCAAGCTCTCCTGGTCGAGCACGCGCAGCGTCGCGAGCGCGGCCGCCGCGGCGAGGTCGTTGCCGCCGAACGTCGAGCCGTGGCGTACCGCGCGCTCCATGCCGTCGAAGACCGCGTCAAACGCCGCGCGCGAGACGAGTACCGCGCCAATCGGCACGAATCCACCGGAGAGCGCCTTGGCCACGCAAATCAGATCCGGTTGAAGCTCCCAATGCTCGAGCGCCAGAAAGCGCCCTGTGCGTCCGATCCCCGTCTGCACCTCATCGCAGATGAACAGCGCTCCTGCCTCGCGGCACAGCTGCTGGGCCCGCGGCAGGTAGTCCGTGCTCGGCAGGTTGACGCCCTTGCCCTGCACCGGCTCTACGACAAACGCCGCCACATCGCCCCGGGCGAGCTCGTGCGCGAGCGCGTCGAGATCGCCGAAGCCGACGGGGTCACAGCCCGCAAGCAGCGGCCCAAAGCCCTCGCGAAACTCTGCGTTGCCGTTGAGCGAGAGCGAACCTAGCGTGAGGCCGTGAAAGGCGTGCTCGGCGAACAGGACGCGCGTGCGCCCTGTGGCGGCGCGGGCGATCTTCACGGCAGCCTCGACGGCCTCGGTGCCGCTGTTCGCCGGCACCATCGCGGCGACGCTGGCCGGTGCCCGCGCGAGCAGCTGCTCGGCGAGCACGCCGCTCAGGAGGGTCACGCCCAGCTGGGGCAGGTTGCCCGTGTGCGCCGCCATCACCTGCTCGAGCGCGGCGATCACCTCGGGATGGCTGCGCCCGAGCGCGAACACGCCATAGCCGCCGAACAGGTCGAGGTAGCGCTCCCCCTCAGCGTCGATCAGGTGTGCGCCCTCCCCGCCGACCCACACCTTGTCGAAGCCGAGCGTGCGCAGGATCCGCCCCATCTGGGGATTCAGGTAACGGTCGTTGAGCGCCATCTCCTCGCCGCGGCGACTCTCGAGGATCTCTGCGACGCTCGCCAGGCGCTCGGTGGCCATGCCGGTGAGCCTAGCTCCCGCCGCTTCGAGCGGCCTCGCGCGCGAGCAGCGATATCGATGGCTCGAACCGCGCTACTGGGTCACGAGCACGTCGAATGTCGTATTTGCTGACAATTGTCTGAGTTGTGCATCCGTTTGAGCGAAGCCCGCGGTCCTCAAGCAGCCGCCGAGAACCTCCGAAGTGCTCTGCATGCAGGGGAAGTCATGGCTTTGTCCGAGTGAGTTGGATCGCGCCCGCGTGGTCGATGCCAACGCGCGCGTGCGCACGATCCGCAAGATCGGCTCCGGCGCGGTCGGCTTCTCTCTGCTGATCTCCACGCCGTGGCTGGGTTGGTGGACTCTGGCGCTGTTCGTCCTCGTGTTGATCACCTACCTGAACGTCGATCACCGCATGGACACGAGCGCCCACCCCGAGCGCGTCAGCATGAGCGCGATCCTGATCACGCTCGCGCTGATCGCGGTCGGCGCGATCCTCAGCGGCGGACCACACAGCCCAGCGCTTCCGTGGCTCGTGCTCCCGGCGGCGATGACCGCCGCGCGCTTCCGCCCGCAGGTGGTCATCGCGGGGCTCGTATTGACGGTGCTGACGATCCTCATCGCCACGCTCGGTGTCGACCCGCGGGCCACGCTGCACAACCCGGTCCCGGTGTTCGCCACGCTGGCCCTGCTCACCAGCGTCGTTTCGATCGTGTGGGCGCTGCAGGCCGCCGAGCTGCACCACCGCAGCGAGGCGATCCTCGACCCGCTGACCGGCCTGCTCAATCGACACGCCCTCGCCCCCCGCTTCGCCGAGATCTCGATGCAGGCGCGCCTCACGCGTCAACCCGTATGCGTCCTGTTGTGCGACGTCGACCGCTTCAAGACGATCAACGACGAGCATGGCCACGATTGCGGCGACGCGGTGCTGCGCGACGTCGCCTACGCGCTGCGCAAGCACCTGCGCTCCTTCGAGCTCGTCTACCGACTCGGAGGCGAGGAGTTCCTCGTGCTGCTCCCCGGCGTCAACGCGCAGGGCGGGCTTGAGGCGGCCGAGCGCCTGCGTGTAGCCGTCGAGGAGACCCGCCCGATGGGCCACACGGTCACCGTCTCACTCGGCCTCAGCGCAGGCTGCGGCGAGGAGGTTGACTACGACACCCTCTTCAAGGCCGCCGACGAGGCGCTTTATGAGGCCAAGCGGGGCGGGCGCAACCGTGTCGTGGCGGGCGCGATCGCGCCGACGCCCCACACGGGCGCCCAGCCGACCGGCGGCGAGATGATCGCGACCGGGCCGGGGCCCGCAGCCGCGGCGCTCACGGGCTGAACGACGCCCGCAAGGCCCGGGGAAAACACGATGCATACTTTTCGGAGATGCGGGTAGAATCGTCGTTAGCTCGATTGTGCTGGACCAGCAGGCCCGGCATAGCGGGGGAGCTCGATCAGGAAGGGAGTCGAAATGGCAGTGGCCACAGTGGCAACAACCACGTTCCGCACCGTTCCCGGTAGCACCCAGGATCCGCGACAGCTCTTTATCCGGTGGCAGCGCGGTGGCGATGAGGCAGCCCGCGAGGAGCTCGTGCGGCGCTTCATGCCGCTCGCGCGCAGCCTCGCCCGGCGCTACGGCCGCTCCTCTGAGCCCTTCGAGGACCTGCTCCAGGTCGCCTCGCTCGGGCTGCTCAAGGCGATGGACCGCTACGACGTCGACCGCGGGCACCCGTTCCAGTCCTTCGCCGTACCGACGATCCTCGGTGAGATGCGTCGCTACTTCCGCGACTCCGGCTGGGCCGTGCACGTTCCGCGCGGCGCCCAGGAGCGCGCGCTGAAGGTGCGCGACGCGCAGGAGCGCATCGCCAACGAGCGCGGTCACGTGCCGACAGCCAACCAGCTCGCCCAGTACCTCGAGTTCGACACCGAGGAGGTCATCGACGCGCTACAGGCGATCCAGGCCTACGAGACCGTCTCGCTCGACGCGCCGCGCCCCGGTGCCGATGACGACGCGGGAGCCTCCTACGGCGACTCGATCGGCGGCGAGGACGAGCGCTACGAGCTGGTCGAGCTCGATGCGACTGTCGCAGCGGTGCTCGGGCACATTCCGGCGCGCGAGCGTCTGATCCTGAAGATGCGCTTTGTCGAGGACCTGACCCAGACCGAGATCGCCGAGCGTGTGGGGATCTCACAGATGCAGGTCTCACGCCTGCTGCGCCGCTCGCTCGATCAGCTGCGGACTCTTACGCAGGCGCCCGGAGAGGCGCACTAGACGCCTCCGATGCGCCCGCGAGCGCCTGGTGGGGTCGCCCGCCCTGGGCGACCCTGTCGTGGTCGCGTGAGAACCGGCTAGCGCCGGTGCCCGAGCTCGCGCACGTCAGCCTGAATCTCTCGAACAAGGCCGAGAACGTCCTGCTGGTTCGCCAGGCGTTGAGTGGGCTCGCAGAAACGATCGGGCTCGACGCGGTCGAACTGAACGACATCAGTACCGCCGTCAGCGAGGCCTGCAACAACGTCGTCGTCCACGCCTATGCCGGAGATGAGGGTCCGCTCGAAGTCGAGATCTACGCCGCCGCGGAGCCGCTCGAGGTGATCGTCCGCGACCACGGCGTCGGCATCAGCCCACACGAGCGCGATCCTGAAGAGGTGCTCGGGGGGATCGGGCTACCGGTGATCCGCGCGCTGAGCGACACGGCCAGCTTCCGCGACGTCGAGGATGGCGGAACGGAGGTGCGCATGGCCTTCGTGACGAGCCCGGCAGACACGCTTGCGCCGCTGCTTCCCGCCGGCGAGCAGGACGAGCCGCCCGCACCTCAGGCAGAGCAGCTCGACACGACCTCGGTGATTGTTGGACCCGCCCCGCTCGCGCGCAGCGTGCTCCCGCGCATCCTCAGCGCACTGGCGGCTCGTGCTCATTTCTCGACCGACCGCATATCCGACACCCAGCTGCTGGCCGACGCCCTCGTCAGTCGTGCGGGCGAGTCGATCAATGGCGGACGGCTTGCCGTTCAGATACACGTCGCTCCCCGTGACCTGCGGGTGCGCATCGGGCCGCTCGCGGTTGGCCTCGCCGACGAAGTCATCCAAGGCACCATGATCGACGGCCTCGGCTCGATCCTCGAGCGACTCAGCGACGGTCACGAAGTCTCCCGGGACGGCACCTCAGAGGTGCTCGGGCTGCGCCTCACCGCCCACCGCTGAGCGCCACACGACCCCAGCCTGTGCAGCATGTCCGACACCACACGCGGCGCCTTGCCCGAGCGAGCGAAGCCGAGAGCTCGATGTGGAGCCGCGCACACTTCGCGCCTGCTCGGAGTAGATCCTGCATAGCCCACCCATTGGACGGCGGCCACGGGGGGCTCGTCACCGCCGCCCGCCGGGGGACTAACTGGCGAGTGGGATATGCCCGCATCCGCACGGCCCTAAACATCTTTTTCAAATCGCGCCTGCAGGTTTCTAAGTCCTGTCGGCCGGGAAAGAACCCGCTGGGAAATCGGCAACGAGGGACAACCGAGGGAGCGGGCCATGAGCACCAGCGTCGCAACGGGCACGATCGAGACGGACATCCCCGCGCGCCTTGACCGCCTCCCCTGGTCGCGCTTTCACTGGCGCGTGATCATCGGGCTGGGCACCGTCTGGATCCTCGACGGTCTCGAGGTCACGATCGTCGGTTCGATCTCCTCACGTCTCTCCGAACACGGCGCCGGGGTCGGCATCTCCGCGGGGGACGTCTCCGGCCTCGCGGCGACCCTCTACGTCGCCGGCGCGTGCGTGGGCGCGCTGATCTTCGGCCAGCTGACAGACCGCTTCGGACGCAAGAAGCTCTTCATGCTCACGCTCGGGCTGTATCTGTTCGCGACCGTGATGACCGCCCTCTCCTTCTCGCCTGAGTGGTTCTTCTTCTTCCGCTTCCTCACCGGCATGGGCATTGGCGGCGAGTACAGCGCGATCAACTCCGCGATCGACGAGCTGATCCCGGCGCGCAGCCGCGGTCATGCCGACATCTCGATCAACGGCAGCTACTGGGGCGGCGCGATCGGCGGCTCGCTGCTCGCAGTGCTCGCGCTGAACACGAGCATCTTCCCCGCCAACCTAGGCTGGCGTCTGTGCTTCGCGCTCGGCGCCGTGCTCGGGCTCGGCGTGCTGCTGATCCGCCGCAACGTCCCGGAGAGCCCCCGCTGGCTGTTCATCCACGGGCGCGAGGAGGAGGCCGAGGAAGTCGTCGCGAGCATCGAAGCGGAAGTCCGCAAGCAGCATGGCGATGATCTCCCCGAGCCGGAGGGGAAGATCACGGTGCGCCAGCGCAAGACGATCCCGCTGAACCTGATCGTGCGCTCGGTGGTGACGCTCTACCCGCGCCGCACCGTGCTCGGCCTGGCGCTGTTCGTCGGCCAGGCGTTCCTCTACAACGCGATGCTCTTTAGCCTCGGCTACATGCTGAGCACGTTCTTTCACATCTCAAGCGGAAACGTTCCCTATTACATCGCGGTCTTCGCCGTCGGCAACCTGCTGGGTCCGCTGACACTCGGGCGGCTGTTCGACACGATCGGGCGCAAGCCGATGATCTCCGGCACATACCTGCTTTCCGGCGGGCTTCTGCTGGTCACGGCCTTTCTCTTCAAAGGCGGGCAGCTGACGGCGGCAACGTTCGTGATCGCGCTGATGGTCGTGTTCTTCTTCGCCTCCGCGGGCGTCAGCGCCGCCTACCTGACCGTCTCGGAGGTCTTCCCGCTGGAGACGCGCGCCCTGTGCATCGCCGTCTTCTACGCCGTCGGCACAGGCACCGGCGGCATCGTCGGCCCGCTGCTGTTCGCCAAGCTGATCGAAAGCGGCAAGGTCAGCCACGTCTTCGTCGGCTTTGCGATCGGCGCGGTGGCGATGATGCTGGGCGGGCTCGCCGAGCTGGTGTTCGGCGTCAAGGCCGAGGGCGAAAGTCTCGAGAACCTCGCTCGCCCGCTGACGGCCGAGGAAGACTCCTCCGCGTCACCCACCGCCGCGCCGAAAGCCCCCGCGCACTCAGTCGCCTGAGGCGCGGGGGCTGTCGACTCCCGCTCAGGCTCCGACGGTCGCGCCGGCCGCAGCGACCTCGTGAGGACCCTCGGCGAACTCCTCCACGATCTTCGCGCAGAAGGCCGGGAGGTCATCGGGGTTGCGGCTTGAGACGAGCCCCTCGTCGACGACCACTTCCTCATCCACCCACTCGCCACCCGCGTTGCGAATGTCGGTCTGTAGCGACGGCCAAGAGGTGAGCCTGCGACCACGCACCAGATCGGCCTCGACCAACGTCCACGGTCCGTGGCAGATCACGCCGACGGGCTTACCTTCGGCAAAGAACCGCCGCAGGAAGCTGACCGCCTGCTGCTCGGTGCGCAGTTGATCGGGGTTTGCCACCCCACCCGGGAGCACGACCCCGTCGTAGTCCTCAGGCCGGGCCTCAGCGAGCGTCTTTGAGGCCTTGAACGTCTCGCCCTTGTCGAGGTGATTGAAGGCCTGAACTTCGCCCCGTTCGGGCGCGATCAGCTCGAGGGTTCCCGCCGGCGTCCTCGACGGCCTTCCAGGGCGCGCTCAGCTCCACCTGCTCGACGCCCTCTTGGGCGACGAGGAACGCGATCGTCTTTCCATCCAACTGTGTCGTTGCGGTCATGGCATCTCCCTGTCGTTTAACACTGTTCCTCTGCCCTACCCGGGGGCGGCCGGTGAAAACGAGACGGCCGGCCGCATCGACCGCGCGCCCCCAACTGAGGTTTGAAAAACGCTGCACACGGGCACATATGAGAGTTACGATCGGTCATTGCCGGCCGTGGGGGAAGATCGGGAGCACGAGCTCCGGCGCTGGTAGCCTGAGACATGCTTTCGGCGTCCCTCTCGGCGCCCACCCGAGCGAGCTTCACGCTCGCCGCACGAGACGGGCGTTTCTTGCACGCACACACCTTCCGCCATGAGCTACTGGCCTACACCGACGGTGCGACGGGTTTTGTGCGACGCGTGCTGCCCCTGCTACGCGGCGCGGTCGCTGAGGAGCGTCCCGTGCTCGTCGCCATCCCCGGCGAACGGGTCGAGCTCCTGCGTGAGGCGCTTGGCGAGGACGCCGAGCACGTCAACTTCGCCAACATGCACGGGCTCGGACGCAACCCCGGCCGGATCATCTCCGCGTGGCACGAGTTCCTCGCCGGGCACGCGCACGGCGGGCGCGAAGCGCTCGGCATCGGCGAACCGATCTGGCCTGGCCGAAGCACGGCCGAGCTCAGCGAGTGTCACAATCACGAGGCACTCCTCAACCTCGCATTCGGGGGTGGACATCCGTGGCATTTGATATGTCCCTATGACGTGGACGGCCTGGAGGATCACGTAATCGAAGAGGCGCAGCGCACCCACGCGTTTATCGACGAGGATGGCGCGAGCCGCAGCAGCGAGAGCTACGCGTTTGCGGACTCGCCACCGCAACCGTTCGCGCAGGCGCTGACGCCTCCACAGGCGCAGGTACGCGAGCTCGCTTTCAGCGCAGAGCAGCTCGGCTCGCTGCGACGCGTCCTCTCAGGCTGGGCCAGCGAGCACGAGCTCGGCGCACAGGCGACCGAGGAGTTGGTGCTCGCGGTCAACGAGCTTGCAACCAACAGCATCCGCTACGGCGGTGGCAATGGCCGGCTGTTGAGCTGGCGTGAGGGCGAGGCGCTCGTGTGCGAGGTTCGCGACGCGGGACACATCTCAGACCCCTTGATCGGCCGCAGCCGCCCGGCGCCCAACAAGCACACCGGCCGCGGCCTGTGGCTCGTCCATCAGCTCTGCGATCTCGTACAGATCCACTCCTCCCCATCCGGTACAGCCGTGCGCGTGCACAAGCAGCGCACCGCTGCGCACCCAGCCTAGATCAGACCTCGCACGGCCGGTGCCATCGGCGCCATCGACACTCAGGTTTTGCGATGCTGAACACACGATGACCGTCGAAGGGGCCGCCCGTCGCGCCGTCAACATCCAGAGCGTTGCCGTGGAGCTTCTGCTCGAGGCGGGCGTCGTGCTCGCGGAGTCGCTCGACCTCGCAACCACGCTCGGGCGCGTCGCGGAGCTGACCGTGCCGCGCATCGCCGACCTCTGCGTCATCGACCTGCGCGACGCCGACGGCTCGATCAGGCAGATGGCGGTCGCGAGTGCCGATCAGCGTGTGGCGCAGGAGCTCCACAACCTGCGCGAGCGCAAGCAGCTCGATCCTGACGGCGAGCACCCGGTCGCGCGGGTGATCCGCAGCGGCGAGGCCGAGCTGCTGGAGCGAATGCAGAGCGTCCAGCTGCGCTCCTTTGCCGCCGGCGCCGAGCACGCCCAGTTTATGATCGACCACGGCTACCACTCCGCGATCGTCGCTCCGCTGCGCGCCCGTCAACGCACGCTCGGCGCCCTCTCGGTGCTGCGCATCGGCGAGGGCGAGCCTTACGAGGAGCGCCACCTCGAGGTCGTCAGCGAGCTCGCCCGCCGCGCCGCGCTGGCAATCGACAACGCGCGCCTGTTCTCCGAGGTGCGCGAGGTCGAGCAGCGTCTCGCCGCGATCCTCGTGAACCTCGCCGAGGCGATCACGCTGACCGATGAGCACGACCGGATCGTCTTCGCCAACCAGGCCGCCGCCGATCTGCTCGAACTCCGCTCGCCCGAGGAGCTGATGCGCACCCCTCCGCTGGAGATCATGGGGCGATTCCTGCTCTTCGACGAGCAGGGTCACGAGCTCAGCCACGAGCATATGCCGCGGACCCGGCTGTTCGCCGGTGAGGCACCCGAGCCACTGCTCGTACAAAGCATCACGCGCGCCACCGGCCAGGAGCGCTGGCTGATCGTGCGTCCCTCCTCGATCACCGACCCCGAGACGGGCAAGCTGGCGTATGCGGTCAACGTCTACGAGGACGTCACGGAGGTCAAGCGCGCCGAGATCGCCGAGAGCTTCATGTCCGAGGCCAGCCGCGTGCTTGCCTCCTCGATGGACTTCACCGCGACGCTGCGCCAGATCGCGCGCCTCGCCGTGCCGCGGCTGGCCGACTGGTGCGCCGTGGACGTCATCGGCGAGGATGGCGAGCTCGAGCGCGTCGCCATCCACCACAGCGACCCGGCACGTTTGGAGATCGCCGATCGTCTCGCGCGTCACCGCGCGACCTCGGCCGACACAGACGGTGTGCCCGATGTGATCCGCAGCGGGCAGCCGCTGCTCTACACCGATATCACCACCGAGCGGCTCACCGCCTACGCGCGCGACACCGATCACCTCGAGCTGCTGCGTGAGCTCGGCGTGAGCGCGGTCCTGATTGTCCCGCTGGCGGCCCCGACGCGCACCGTCGGCACGATCACGCTCGCGACCGCGGAGTCTCATCGGCGCCTGCAGGAGCGCGACGTCGCGCTCGCCGAGCGACTCGGGCGACGCGCGGGGACGGCCGTGGAGAGCGCGCGTCTCTACACGGCGCGTAAGCGCATCGCCGACACGCTTCAGTCCGCGCTCCTGCCGGAGTCGCTGCCGGCGATCCCCGGCGTGCAGGCGCGTGCCCTGTATCGCGCGGCCGGGGAGCTCAACCGCGTTGGCGGCGATTTCTATGACATCTGCGAGTGCGGCCCCGGACGCTGGATGGTCGCGATCGGCGACGTCTGCGGCAAGGGGCCGCGGGCAGCCGGTGTGACCGCGCTGGCCCGCCATACGCTGCGCGCGGCCGCGATCCTCGGGCACGGACCCGAGAGCATGCTGCGCACGCTGCACGAGGCGCTCAGCCGCCAACCGGCCGGAGCCGACATGTGCACGGTCGCGCTCGCGATCATCGACGCCTCAGGACGACAGCGCCCGCTTGACCGTGACGCTCGCCGGCCACCCACACCCGTTGCTGATCGGTGCGAGCGGGGAGGCGACGCCGGTTGGGCGCCCCGGGACGCTGTTGGGTGTCGTCGAGGAGCTCACGCTCCACGAGGTCGACGTCGATCTTCGCGCGGGCGAGACGCTGCTGTTCTACACCGACGGCGTGTCCGAGGCGGGCGCCCCGGATCGCCAGATCGGCGAGACGGGTCTGCTCACGCTGTGTCGCGAGGCGCCCGCGATATCGCTCGAGCGCTTCCTGGCGCACATCGCCCACGCGGCGAGCGCGCGCGTCCCCGGCGGATTGCGCGACGACATCGCCCTGCTCGCTTTGCGCATGAGCGCGGCATGAGCCCGACGCGCGCTCGTGCACCTGCTGACCGAGAACCGGTCAGAGTGCCACACGCACTTGTGCGCGTTGGTTAGAATTGCGTTGTCATGGCAGTACAGGACCATCTTCTGATCGCGGTCACCCATGAGGATCAGCGTGTGGTGCTCGCGCTCGACGGCGAACTCGACATGGCCAGCGCCCCGCAGCTGCAGCGTGCCGTCGATGACCCTGAGATCGCCGGCAAGCCACTCGTCGTCCTCGATCTACGCCACCTGGACTTCATCGACTCGACCGGCCTGCGGATCATCCTCGCAGCCCGCAAGTTGTGCGGTGAGCGCGACCAGGAGCTGGCCGTCACCCAGGGCTCGCCGCAGGTCGAGCGTCTGCTCAGCGTGACCGGCATGGCCGAGCACCTGCGCACGGTGCCCGCCACCGACGAACTACACGCCTGAGCGACTAAAGCGCGGCGAGGCGGCGTTCGAGGAAGCGTCGCTCGGTATCGGAGCGAACGAGCTCGAGCGCACGTGCGAAGGACTCCCTCGCCTCGGCGCTGCGCCCGAGGCGACGTAGCAGCTCGCCCCGCGTGGAGTGCAGATAGTGGTAGCCGTCGAGCGCGAGCTCCCCGAGCTCCTGAAGGCCCCGCTCCGGGCCCTCGGCTTCGGCCACCGCGACGGCGCGATTGAGCGCCACGACCGGCGAGCCGGTGAGCTCGAGCAAGCGCTCGTAGAGCGCCGCAATCTGTGCCCAATCGCTCGCGGCCTCGGCGTGCAGCGCGGCGATCATCGCGTGCAGGAGATACGGACCCTCGCCGTGCAATGCCTGCGCGCGCGCCAGCGCCGCACGCCCCGCGCGGATCTGAGAGCTGTCCCACAGCGCGCGATCCTGGTCGGCGAGCAGCACGAGCTCGCCGTCGCGCACGCGCGCCGAGCGCCGCGAGTCGTGCAGCAGCATCAGCGCGAGCAGCCCGAAGACCTCGGGCTCGTCGGGCATCAGCTCCGCCAGCGAGACGCCGAGGCGAATCGCCTGCGCCGCCAGCTCGCCGCGCCCGTCATAGCCCTCGTTGAAGATCAGATAGACGACCGCGAGCACCGCGCTGAGGCGGTCGGGCAGCTGATGCTCAGGGGGAATCCGGAAGGGGATCCCCGCCTCGCGAATCTTGCGCTTCGCACGCACAAGGCGCTGGGCCATCGTCGCCTCGGGCACGAGGAAGGCGCGCGCGATCTCCTCGGTCTCCAGGCCGCCGAGCGTACGCAACGTCAGCGCGACCTGCGCGTCGAGCGCAAGGGCCGGGTGGCAGCAGGTGAAGATCAGCTCCAGACGTTCATCGCGGAAGCCTTCCTCGTCGATCTCACCCTCCACGGCCGCGGGCACCTCCAGCAGCTTCGTCTTGGCCGCGAGCGTGCGCTCCCGGCGGATGCGGTCGATCGCACGGTTGCGCGCCGTCGTCACGAGCCACGCGGTCGGGTTCGCCGGCTGCCCGTCGCGGCGCCAGCGCTCGGCTGCGATCGCGAAGGCCTCCTGCGCGGCCTCCTCGGCGAGATCGAAGTCGCCGAGGAGGCCGACGAGCGTGGCGAGCACGCGGCCCCACTGCTCGCGGAAGACTTGCTCGATCAGCGCGCCACCAGCGGACGAACCTCGACGGCTCCGCCCATCCGCGCCGCCGGCACGCGAGCGGCGAGCTCGATCGCCTGGTCGAGATCGTCGGCCTCGAGCAGGTAGTAGCCGCCGAGCGCCTCCTTCGTCTCTGGAAACGGCCCGTCGGTCGTCAGCGTACGCCCATCTTGCACGCGCACCGTCGTTGCTGTGCTCGCGTCCTGAAGCTGGCCGCCGCCGGTGATTCCCGGCGCCTGGTTGAGCGCGAAGTACTCCGCCATTACCGCTCCCTGCTCGCTCTCAGAAAGGCTCTCCCACACGGACATCGAGTCACCTGAGTAGATCTGCAACATGTAGTTCATCAGCTCGCCTCCTTTGGCGCAGAGTATCGTCGCCCTGAGAACGAACCGCGCCGCGGTGAGACGACAGCGCGAACAACATATATTTATAAATTTATATGTTTGCGTGCTTATATTAGGACGCATGATGAGTGCATTCGAGGTCGTCGCCGAGCCCGCACGCCGTGAGCTGCTCGACCTCCTGATGGGAGGCCCACGACCCGTCGGCGAGCTCGTCGCGAGGAGCGGGCTGAGCCAGCCGAACACCTCGCGCCACCTGCGCATCCTGCGTGACGCGGGACTTGTGGAAGCGCGCGCCGAAGGCCGGCAGCGTCTCTACGCGCTGCGCGGCGAGGGCTTTGCGGAGCTCGCGCGCTGGTTGACCCCCTATGCACTGCTCTGGCAGGGCGGACTCGACGCACTCGAACGCCACCTCGAGCGGAGGGAGTGAGGCGGCGCTACTCGATCACGAAGGCCGTCTGATCGATCGTGCACCACGACCAGTCCTCGCCCGGCTCGATCGAGGTGATGATCGGGTGCTCCGCCTCGGCCGCGTGACGGGAGGCGTGGCGGTTGGGCGAGGAGTCACAGCAGCCGACCTTGCCACAGCTGCGACAGACGCGCAGGTGCACCCAGCGTCCGCCCATCTTCAGGCACTCCTCACAGCCCGGCACCTCGGCGCGCGCCGGCACCTGCTGGACCTCGACCTGGTCGAGATGCGAGCACTGGACGCTCATCGCAGCTGGGAGGGATCGTTCATGCTGAGGCTGATCCTAGAGCGTGCGCGAGCGGCAGCCAGACGTGAAAGACGGTGCGGCCCGGCTCGCTCTCCACGTCGATCGAGCCACGATGGCGCTCGACGATGATCCGCCGCGCCGCATCGAGCCCTAGCCCCGTGCCTTGACCGACCTCCTTCGTCGTGAAGAATGGGTCGAAGATGCGCTCGCGCACCTGCGGCTCGATCCCCGGCCCGTCATCTGCGATGTCGACACGCGCACAGGGGCCCTCAAGCGTCGTCGTGATCGTGATCGTCCCCTTTGCACCGACCCCGGCGATCGCGTTGTCGAGCAGGTTCGTCCACACCTGGTTGAGCTCGCCGCCGTAGACAAGTAGCCGCGGCAGCGAGCGTTCGTAGTCGCGCAGCACCTCGATCTCGGAGTGCTTGAGCTTGTGCGCGAGCACCGTCAACGTCGTCTCAAGTCCTTCGTGAATGTCGATCTCCACGAGCTCGCCGCGGTCCATGTAGGCGTAGGACTTGACCGCCCCGACAAGCGCGCTCATGCGCTCCGTCGACTCCGCCAGGTCGGCCGCGAGATTGTGCGCGGTGAGCGATGAGGCGACCCACTGAAGCGCCGCGTGCGTGGCGGGTCCCGCGAGCTCACCGACACGCTTGAGCCACGCAGCGTCGACGCCGGCCGAGCTGAGCGGCTCTGCGAGCTTCCAAGGCTCGGGCACCTCCATCGCTTCGAGCGCGAGCAGCAGATCGTCCTCCGCATCGGCCGCGTCGAGCGCGTCGAGACGCGTGCGCGCCGAGCACCGCGAGAGCGCCTGGCGCTGCATGTCGACGAGCTCCTGCGCCTCGCTGCGCTCGACACCCGATTCGACGAAGTGCCCAATTGTTGAGCCCAGCACCTCGAGCGCCTCCGCGAGGTCGTCCGCCGCGCGCCGCGCCGCCGCGGCCGGGTTGTTGAGCTCGTGCGTCAGCCCTGCCGCCATCGTCCCCAGCGAGGCGAGCCGTTCGCGGTTTGACTCAAGCGCCGTGATGCGGCTGACGACCGGGCGAACCTGCGCCATGATGCGATCGAACACCGGCCGCTGCGCGAGCACGAGCTCGATGAAGCGCTCGCTCTCGACCTCGGCGAGCGTCACACGCTCGGCGACGAGCATGCGCACGCCCGACACCCCGCCTGTGAGCACCGCGATCGCCCCGACCCAGGTTGGTGATTGGTGCACCCCGACAGGCTCCACGCGCCCGCTGGCATCGACCGCGAACGCCTCGAGCGAGCCCTCGAGCACGAGGTGAAAGGCCGGCGAGGGCTTGCCCTGCTCGGCGACCGGCGAGCCCGGCTCGAGCTCGCGTAGCTCCGCTGCATCGGCCCACAGCGTGAGCTCCTGCTCGCTCAGCCCGTCGAACAGGTCGATCCCGCGCAGTTGCTCGACGCGCGGATGACTCACGCCGCGGCCAGGTACTCGTGGATCAGCGAGACCGCCATCGAGCCCTCGCCGACAGCGCTCGCGACACGCTTGATCGAGCGCGCGCGCACGTCACCGGCGACGAACACACCCGGCACGCTCGTCTCAAGCACGTAGGGGTCACGCGCCAGTGGCCAGCCCTGCTCGCGGACCTCAGCGCCAGCGAGGATAAAGCCGCGCTGATCGCGCGCCACGATGCCCTCGAGCCAGTCCGTGCGCGGCACCGCACCGACGAACACGAAGCACGCATCGACGTCTTCGCGCCGCTCGTTGCCCGCGCCGTCGCGAATGCGCAGCGCCTTCAGGCGGCCATCCTCGCCCTCCGCGCCGACCGCCTCCGTGGAGGTGCGCACCTCGATGTTCGCGAGCGCCGCGATCTGCTCGATCAGGTAGTGCGACATCGACTTGGCCAGCGAGTCGGCACGCACGAGCATCGTCACGCGCGCCGCGAAGCCCGCGAAGTGCACGGCCGCCTGACCGGCCGAGTTCGCGCCCCCGATCACCACGACGTGCTGCTCGGAGCAGGCGCGCGCCTCCGTCAGCGCGGCGCCGTAGTAGATGCCCGTGCCTGTCAGCTCGGCGAAGCCCGGCGCTTGCAGCTGGCGGTAGGAGACGCCCGAGGCGACGAGCACGCAGTTGGCGCTGAGCGCGCCGCCGCCTGAGAGCTCGACGATTCGCCCCGCCCCCTCCGCGCGCAACGCGAGCGCATCCTTGACCGTCAAGAGCTCCGCGCCGAGCCGGCGCGCCTGGTCGGTCGCGCGGCGTGCCAGGTCCGAGCCCGACAGGCCCGCGGGGAAGCCGAGATAGTTCTCGATGCGGCTCGACTGACCGGCCTGGCCGCCCGGCGCCTCGCTCTCGACCATCACCGTGCGCAGACCCTCCGAGGCGCCGTAGACCGCCGCGGCGAGCCCCGCGGGACCGCCGCCGACGATCACCAGGTCGTAGTGATCGGCCGCCGGCGCGACCGCAACACCGAGGCGCTCCGCGAGCTCAAGCACGCTCGGGCGCTCGAGCACCGAGCCATCCTCGAGCAGCGCAACCGGCAGGCCCGCGGCCTCGACGCCCGCGATCTTCAACAGCTCGCGGGCCTCCCCGTCGCGCTCCACATCGAGCCAGCGCGCGGGCACGCGGTTGCGCGCCAGAAAGTCGCGCAGGTCGTGGGACTCTTTGGAGAAGCGGTGTCCGATGACGCGCACGCCTCCCGCGTCGAGCGCCGCACCGGACTCCCACGTCGTCAGCAGGTCCTCGACCACGGGCAGCAGCTGCTCCTCGGGCGGATCCCAGGGCTTCAGCAGGTAGTAGTCGAGCGCGACCTCGTTGATCGCCGCGATCGCCGCCTCCGTATCGGCGTAGGCGGTCAACAGCACACGCTTGGCCTCCGGCACGAGCAGCCGCGCCTGCACCAGGTAATCGGTCCCCGCCATACCCGGCATGCGCTGGTCGGCGACGAGCAGCGCCACCTGCTCGCCACGCTTGCGGATCTGCTCGAGCAGATCCAGCGCCTCGGCCCCCGAGCCCGCGCGCATGATCCGGTAGCGCTCGCCAAAGCCACGGCGCAGATCACGCGCGATCGCGGCGAGCACCGCAGGCTCATCGTCAACTGCCAGGATCACCGGACGGCGCACGCGCCGCTCCTCTGCAGTGGGCGTCTGGGTAGCGATCTCGGCAGGCACGTTTAGAACGCTAGCGAGCCTGTAAAGAGGCCGGTCGCCTGCGCGCGACCTGACCGCGTCAGTTGGCTGCGCTCAGCCGGCCCGACGGTGCAGTCGGTGCGCGGATTCGAGCGCCGCGGCCACGCCGGCGAGCAGCTCGGCGCCGGTGAACGGCTTGCCCACGAACACCCCGTCTGCGGGGAGGACCTCGGGACGCGCGACATACCCGGAGACGTAGAGCACAGGCATCTCCGGAAGCTCAGCGCGCAGAAGCTCGCCGAGCTTCACACCCGACATCTCAGGCATCACCAGGTCGGTGATCAGTAGATCGACCTCCGCGCGATGGGCCGCGAGCAACTCGACCGCCTCGGCGGGACGGCAGGCCAGCAGCACTCGATAGCCCGCAGCCTGCAGGATACGAGCCGCGATCGCGCGCAGCGCGCCCTCATCCTCGACGACCAGGATCGTCTCCCCTTGGCCCGCCACAGCGGTCACGGATGGGGAGATCTCGGCGACATCTTGCTCAGCGCCGGTCACCGCAGGCCAGTACACGCGAACCGTCGTGCCCTGGCCCTCGGCAGAGTCGATCTGGAGCTGCCCGCCGGCCTTCGTCACGATCCCATAGACCGTCGCGAGACCCAATCCGGTTCCCGACCCGGCCGGCTTGGTCGTGAAGAACGGCTCGTAGGCTTTCGTCATCACCTCCGGCGTCATTCCCGCACCGGTGTCGCTGATCGCGAGGCAGAGATAGTCGCCCGGCGGCATTGATCCACTGCGGCCGGCGAGCTCCGCTTCCGTGCACGAAACGTTGGCCGTGGAGATCGTCAGGGTGCCACCCTCCGACATCGCGTCGCGCGCGTTGACAGCGAGGTTCATCACGATCTGCTCGAGCTGCGCGCGGTCCGCCCTGACCGACCACGGCGAGGCGCTCAGCACGGTGTGCAGCTCGATGTGCTCGCCGATCGTGCGCGCAAGCATCCGCTCGAGCTCGATCACGATCGCGTTGAGGTCGAGATCCTGCTCGCTGGCGGCCTCCTGGCGCGCGAACAGCAGCAGTTGGCGCACCAGCGCCGCTGCCCGATCGGCTGCTGAGCGGATCTCACCGACCTCCTCCCCGCCGGCCTGGCCGTCGAGTTTCTCGAGCGCGAAGTCCGCGAAGTTGATGATGATCCCGAGCAGGTTGTTCATGTCGTGCGCGACGCCGCCCGCGAGCTGACCAAGGCTCTCCAGGCGCTGCGTCTGCGCGAGGCGCTGCTCGACCTGCTTGAGCTCTGAAACGTCGCGCGCGATCGAGGCGACACCGACGATCCGCTGGCTGCCGTCACGAATCGCAGAGATGCCCAGCGACACCTCGACACGCGAGCCATCCTTGTGCACCCGAACCGTTTCCATGTGCCTGACGGGCGTCTCCCCGGAGAGCACCGGCCCGAGTACAGCGCGTTCGGGCTCGTCCTCGGGCGTGAGCAGCTGGCGGCCATCGGTCCCCAGCATCTCGGCGGCCGAGTAGCCGTAGAGCTGCTCAGCGCCCCTGTTCCAGCTCGTGATCAGACCATCGACGCCAACGGTTACGATCGCATCGCTAGAGGACTCCACGACCGAGGCCAGCCGCGCCAGGTCAGAGGCCACGGCGCTCGCCGTCGCGACCGCCGTCGCGGCGCTCGCCGCGAATGCCTCCAGCAGGTGACCATCCTCGCGGCTGAACCGAGGCCCGTCGCGGATGCGGTCGACGGCGAGCAGCACGCCGTAAGTGCGGTCCCTGAAGACCAGCGGCACGACGAGCCCGTCCTCAGCGTGCACGCCGCTCGCGCCGAGACCGTGCTCCTCAAAGCGCGCCCGGTTCAACTCGTCGGTGAGGCGCTGCGTACGCTGCGTGCGTAGCGCGTGATCGGCGACTGTCCCGTCGAGCGCCACGCGCCGTCCGAGCAGTCCCTCGGGCAGCTCGCCGGCGCCGTTGGCGACGATCAGCTCGCTGCCCTGCTGGAGCTCGATCAACAGGATGCGCGCATCGACAAGCGCACGTCCTCGCTTGGCCACGAGCGCGAGGATCGTGTCGAGATCCGTCTGCCCACCAATCGCCCGCGCAATCTGCGTCGTGACCTGCAGCGCCGCGACCGTGCGCTCGAGCTCCTCGCGGCGCTCGCTGATGCCGGTGTAGCGGCGCGCGTTGTCGATCGCGACACCGGCGAGCTCGGCGAGCATCACCGCGGCGCGCTCATCGGCCTCGGAAAATAGCTCTCCCTCGGCCTTCTCCGTTAGGTAGAGATTGCCGAACGCCGCACCCCCAACCAGCACGGGCACGCCCAGGAAGCTGCACATCGGCGGATGAGCATCGGGGAACCCGTAGGAGCGGGGATGCGCACCAACGTCGGCTAGGCGCAGAGGTTTCGGATCGCGAATCAGCTCGCCGAGCAGCCCGTGTCCGCGCGGTAGCGCTCCGATCGCCATGCGTGCCTCGGCGTCCAGGCCGACGGTAATGAACTCGGCGAGCTCCGTCGTGCCCGTGAAGTGCGAGTCCGCCGCGCCGAGTACGCCAATCGCTGCGTAGCGAGACCCCGTCAGCTCGCGCGCGCCCTCGAGCACCCGGTAGAGCAGCGCCTCGAGATCGAGCTCGCCGAGCACGCTGGTCGCGACCCCCAGCACGACTTCGGCAGCACGCTCCATAGTCCCCCAACGTAGTTCCATTTAATTGAATACGCCGCTTTATTAGACATCGTAGCGAGCCTTGCCAAATGCAGATGCAAACAACGCAGCGGCGGGCGCTCGCGACTGGCGCTCCGCCCGTGGGAAACACGCATGACCACACCCTCGCGTCAACTCCCCCAAAAATGCAGGGCACTAGTCCATTTGTTTGGCCCCCTCGAATTTCCACTGGGATCCGGACTAGTCTCGAAGCCCGATCGGAGGTGGCGATTCGATGTCCCAGCGCACGGAAGGGATTGCGTGCGTTTCGTGGCTTGGCCAGATCCAGAAAACGGCGACCGCGCCATCTAGCGCGGAGCTGCACGGGCTCCCTGCGGGCCCGTCGCTGCCGCTTTGGTGCCAGACGCTTTCGTTCTGGACCAACGTCGACCGCTTCCTGCGTGGCGCGCAAAGGCGCCATGGCCCGCTGTTCACGATCCGCGTATTCCCCTGGGGAACCGTCGTGGTCATCTCCGAGGCGGAGACGATCAAGGAAGTGTTCACAGCCGACTCGGAGATCTGGCGCGCCGGTGAGTCATACGCGCTGCTCGCGCCGCTGATCGGCGAGCGCTCGCTCGTGCTGCTCGACGGCGCCGAGCATCTGCACGCGCGCCGCCAGATGCTGCCGCCCTTCCACGGCGAGGCGGTCAAGCGCCATGAACAGGTGATCGCGGCGATCGCCGCCGCGGAGGTGGCGAAGTGGCCTTACGGGGAGCCTTTTGAGCTGACCGAGCGGATGCGCGCGATCACGCTCGAGGTGATGCTGCAGACGGTGATCGGCGCGGCCGACCCGCGACGTCTTGCGACCCTGCGCAGCGCGCTCGCCGACGCCGTGCAGCTGCGACCGGCGCTGCTTGCGATGTGGGCCTTTGCCCCGCTCAAGCGAATCGATCCCTGGCGCTCCTACAACGCTCGCCTGGAGCGGGCCAAAGCGTTGCTGCGCGAGGAGATCGCGCGGTGTCGCGCCGATCCGGGGCTCGACGAGCGTCGCGACGTGCTGTCATCGCTGGTCCGCGCCGGGGAGCTCGACGAAGAGTCGCTGCTGGACCAGCTGAGGACGCTGCTGATGGCAGGCCACGACACGTCCACGACCGCGCTGGTGTGGGCGCTCGAGCGACTCGTGCGCCATCCGCGCGCGATGGCGCGGGCGCGAGAGGACGACGCCTACCTCGACGCCGTGATCAAGGAGACGCTGCGGCTGCGGCCCGTGCTCCCCGCTGTGACGCGCCGGGCCAGCGAGCCGGTCGAGCTCGCGGGGCATCATCTCCCCGCGGGCGTCACCGTGATGCCCTGCGTGCGCCTCGCCCATCTCTCCGAGCAGCACTACAGCGACCCCGAGGCCTTTCGCCCGGAGCGCTTCCTCGAAGGCGAAGGCGGCGGCTACACCTGGATCCCCTTTGGTGGCGGTCCTCAGCGCTGTATCGGCGCGACCTTCGCGCTCGTGCAGATGCGGATCGTGCTGCGCACGGTGCTGGCCAATGCCGAGCTGCTCCCCGACCGCGCCCGTGACGAGACGATCCGCAACCAGCACGTCACGCTGGAGCCGAGCCGCGGCGGACGGGTGCTCAGGAGCGGCTCGCCTCAAACAGCCCGAAGCAGCCGAGCGGGCTCGGCTCGGTGACGGGTTGACCGAGCGGCGCTCGCCGCCACGTCGCATCGCGTGGGGCGGCTAAGCTCATCTCGCCGGCCCGGTTTTCCAAAGGGAATGTCCACGATCGAGCAATCCTCCCGTCTGCGCCTAACGAGGCACGGACCTCGTCGCGAGCACGTGCTTACGCTGAGCGGCGAGCTGGACATGCCCGCGGCGCCTGCGCTCGAGGCGGCGGTGCTGCACCTATGCAAGCACGGAGCTCGTGCCATCGTGCTCGATCTCAGCGCGCTCACCTTTGTGGATTCACGCGGCTTACAGGCCACGCTCGCGATCCAAGCGCTCTGTCGTGAGCACGGCTGCGAGCTCTGTCTGATCCCCGCCCAGAGCCGCGTCCAGAGCCTGTTTGAGATGACTGGTCTCGCTGAGAGTCTCCCGTTCCCCTCCGAAGCTGATCGTGTGCACCTTCCACCTGACGCGATCCTGCCGAAGTTGTTCCCGCCCGTAGGCGTACGCGACGAGGACGAGAACTAGCGCTTCTTGCTCTCGACAGCTCTCTGCAGCTGAGCCTTGTTCATGCGCGAGCGCCCTGCCACGCCAAGACCGCGTGCCTCTTGGTAGAGCTGCTCGCGGGTACGCCCACGTGGACCCGCTTTGCCGGAGCGCAACCCACCGCGGCGTCCTGATGAGATGTCCTTGACCGAGCTGCGCGAGCGCGTTTTCGATTCGCCGCTGCGTGCGCGCTCCTTGTTCACGGTACGTGCGGCGATCTCCTCCGCGCGCCGCTCAGAGGCCCCCGCTTCACGCTCGCTGGCCTTGACGTGCTCGTATTGACGCTCGCGCTTGCTGCCCTTCTTCACGCCACGGGGCGGCATCTGTTCACCTCCATCGCCGGGTTCGCTCTGATCAGCTGACCGCCAGTCAGAGCCTGTCCAATCACTACCCACCTACGAGCGCCAAATTCATAAGCTCAGCCTTATCAGGCTATACTGATGAAATGTCCAAAGACGCGGATGTCCAGGAGGTCGCGGGAGCGCTGCGCGTGAGCATGGGGCTGCTCGTGCGCGGGCTCCGTCAAGCGCCGATCGCGGGCGAGCTGACCCTCTCGGAGACCTCGGCGCTCGCGCGGCTGGACCGCGGCGGCGCCACTACGGCAGCAGAGCTCGCGAAGCTCGAACAAATCAGCCCCCAGTCGATGGGCGCCACGCTCGCCACGCTCGAGGAGCGTGGCCTGCTCAAGCGACGTCCCGACCCGCAGGATGGTAGGCGGGTCCTCATCTCCATCTCGGAGTCCGGGCTGGCACTGCTGCGCAGCCGGCGCAGCGCGCGCACCGAGCTGCTGGCGCGCGCGCTGGCAGCGGAGTTCACGCGCGCTGAGCTCGAACAGCTGCGAGCGGCCGCGCCGCTGATCGAACGCCTGGCTCAGAGCATTTGAGCGAGGAGCGCTACAAGTGGGTGGCCCTCTCGAACACGACCGCCGCGGTGTTCATGTCGGCGCTCGACGGCTCGATCGTCCTGATCGCGCTGCCCGCGATCTTCCGCGGTATCCACCTCGATCCGCTCGCGCCCGGCAACGTCGTCTATCTGCTGTGGATGATCATGGGCTACCGGCTCGTGCAGGCCGTGCTCGTCGTCACCGTTGGACGCTTCGGCGACATGTACGGGCGGGTGCGGATCTACAACGCGGGCTTCGCCGTCTTCACGCTCGCGTCGATCCTCTTGTCCTTCGACCCCTTCGACGGCGCGCACGGCGCGCTGTGGCTAATCGGCTGGCGCGTACTCCAGGCGCTCGGCGGCTCGATGCTGACCGCCAACTCCGCCGCGATCCTGACCGACGCTTTCCCCTCCGATCAGCGCGGTTTCGCGCTCGGCATCAACCAGGTCGCGGCGATCGCCGGTCAGTTCGTCGGGTTGCTCGCGGGCGGCCTGCTGGCGGCGCTCGACTGGCGTGCGGTGTTCTGGGTCAACGTGCCCGTCGGCGTGTTCGGCGCGCTGTGGGCCTATCGCAAGCTGCGCGATAGCGGCGAGCGCCATCGCGCACGCATCGACTGGTGGGGCAACATCACCTTCGCGGTCGGTCTCGGCGCGATCCTGATCGCGATCACCTCGGGCATTCAGCCCTACGGCGGGCACACGATGGGCTGGACGAACCCAGCTGTGATCGGCGCGCTCGCGGGAGGCACGCTGCTGCTCGCTGCGTTCGCCGTGATCGAGACGCGCAGCGCAGAGCCGATGTTCCAGCTGAGCCTGTTCGCGATCAGGGCCTTCACCGCGGGCAACGTGGCGGGCTTCGCCGTCTCGATCGCGCGCGGCGGTCTGCAGTTCATGCTGATCATCTGGCTGCAGGGCATCTGGCTGCCGCTGCACGGCTACGACTTCAGCGAAACACCGCTGTGGGCCGGGATCTTCCTGCTGCCGCTGACCGCCGGCATCCTGATCGCCGGTCCTGTGGCCGGCTCGCTCTCAGACCGCTTCGGTGCGCGCGGCTTCGCGAGCGCGGGGATGCTCGTCTTCGGCGGAAGCTTCATCGGTCTGATGCTGCTACCCGTTGACTTCCCCTACTGGACCTTCGCTTTGCTGATCGCTGCAAACGGGATCGGCGGCGGGATGTTCGCGGCGCCCAACTCCGCCTCAATCATGGGCAGCGTCCCCGCCAGGCAGCGCGGCGTCGCGTCGGGCATCCGCTCCACCTTCCAGAACACGGGCACCGCGCTCTCGATCGGAGTGTTCTTCTCGCTGATGATCGCGGGCCTTTCGAGCAGGCTGCCGGGCGCTCTGAGCGCCGGCCTGCAACGCCAGGGCGTCGCACAGGGGGTCGCACATCACCTCGCCACGCTACCGCCCGTTTCCTCGCTGTTCGCGGCCGTGCTCGGCGTGAACCCGTTGCGGCACCTGCTTGCCGCAGGCCACGCCCTGTCGGCACTGCCGCACGCCGCCCAACAGACGATCACCGGCCGGGACTTCTTTCCACGTCTGATCGCCGGCCCGTTTCACGACGGTCTGATCGTCGTGTTCGCCGTCGCCGCCGCCCTCGCCACCCTCGCCGGTCTCGCATCGCTGTTGCGCGGCGGGCGCAACGTGCACACCTCAACTGCACCACATCCAAGCGACATCAATATGGAGGCAACATGACCGACCCACTGCCCACGATCAACCCCAAGCACACGGCTCTACTCGTGATGGACTATCAGCCGGGCATCCTCGGGCGGCTACCCGATGCCGAGCAACAACTTGGGCGCGGCGAGGAGGCGGTCACGACCGCCCGCCAGCATGGCTGCACGGTCGGCTATGTGCGTGTGGCCTTTACGGACGACGACTACGCGGCGATCCCCGCCACGAGCATGATGGGCGCGAGCGTCGCAGCTGCGGGGAAGGCATTCCACAGCGACGCTCCCGCGACGCAAATCCACGAGCGCCTCGCGCCGCAGCCCGGCGACGTCCTCGTGCGCAAGACACGCGTCGGCGCCTTCTCGACGACCAACCTCGCCGAGCAACTCGGCGCGCGCGAGATCGACACGCTGATCCTGGCGGGCATCTCAACGAGCGGCGTGGTGCTCTCGACCGTCCGCGACGCCGCCGACCGTGACTACCGGATCTTCGTACTCGCCGACGGCAGTGCCGATCCGCAACTCGACGTCCACGAGTTCCTGATCGAGAAGATCTTCCCCCGTCAGGCTCGCGTGATCAGGATCGCGGATCTCGCGGGGTTGCTTGGTGGCGCGGCGCGCTGACTCCCGATCCCCCCGGCGCAATCAGGTCCAGATATCCGAACGCTAAACATATCCGGGCGTGGCAGCTCAGCCGCCCCGATGTGCCACGCGCCGCGCTGAGCGCTTTCACGTTGCGGGCAGGGGCCGCCACGCGAAGGGCGGCCCCTGCCGGGCGCTCGTTAGGGAGCGATCAGGGGTAAGTCGTCGGCATCTTGCCTTCGTTCTCTTCGGCCTCGCGCTTGGCGCTCTCTTTGGCCTCGTGTTCGGCGCTCTCATTCGGTTTGAAGGTGCCGCCCGGAGCGCCGCTAGGCGGAGCTCCCGCGGGCGGCGCGGCCTGCGAGCCCGTGGTGGTCGTCTGCGCGGTGGTCGCCGCCCCGCTGGAGGCCGCACCGAAGACGGTCGCGCCAACGGCGCCGCCTCCGAGCAGCGATCCGGCGATTGCCGCGGTCATCATGCCTTTGCGTATTCGGTTCATGCTTTCTCGCTTTCTGATCTGAGGTCCCCGCTGTTGCGAGGTTGATGAGGAGCCTGGCGCTCGACCCTCGGCGCGAGGTGGCAGGAAGCTGAGAGTTCGAGGTGAACGACGAATCGAAGGTGGCCGCCGAGCAGGGCCTTCCCGAGGACTGGCTGAACGACGCTGCGAAGGCCTTCATGCCCGGCAGGGATGCCCAGGCGCGCCCGCTTCCCAGCGTCACGGGGATAGGAGTCACAACCGCCTCCCCAGCAGGAAGCGCTCGCTCTCCTCAAGCACATGTACCCCGCCAAGGAGCCTGAGAGACCAAGCGCCAGCAGGCTGACATGCAACCTAGCTCACACGTGCATCACTTCGTTAAGCGCTTTTGGTGAGCGCTGGAATCGACGGTCCTTCCGGCCGCTCGATCGCAATGTGCGGTAGCCGCCGGTCGATGAACTTCGGGAACGTCCACGTTCGCTTGCCGAGCAGCGTGAGTACGGACGGCAGCAGCAGGCTTCGCACGACAAAGGCATCGAGGAAGACGGCGCTCGCCAGGCTTACACCGAACAGCTTGATCACTCTCTGATCTCCAAGCACGAAGGAGATGAAGATGCAGACCATGATCGTCGCGGCAGCTGTGACAACCCGGCCGGTCGAGCCGAGGCCCTCGATCAGCGCGGCTGTTGGGTCGCGCCGACGGGTCCATGCTTCGTGAATTCGTGAGAACGCGACGGGTGGCGCCGGGAGGAGAGCCGGCTGCCCGCGCCTCAGTTCTTGGAGGTCAGCTCGCGGAGGAAGCCAGGCAAGCGCCCGGCGCCGAAGTCAAAGTAACGCGCCCAGTCGGGGACGATGCTGATCCGCGCCATCCGGTCGTAGGTTTCGCGGCAGGCGTCTTCGAAGGCGGCGAGCTCCTCGCCCTCCATCGACTTCGCCGCTGCCTCGAGGTACTCCGGCACCGGGCCGTCGACGACCTCGATCGCAGCCTCGCCGCGCAGCAGCAGGGAACGCGCCGGGCGCGGGGTGTCGATCGTCAGTGCCACCCGAGGCCGGGCGCGGAGCGCCGCGAACTTAGGCGCGGTCGGGTGCGTGGCAAGGACCACCGCCTGGCCGGTCCACATGAAGCCGATCGGGATCACGCGCGGTGTACCGTCGACTCCCTCGTAGGCGAGGCGGGCGAGCGTTGCCGTACGCAGGATCTCCTCCCCGGCATCGAGCTCGGCTTTCAGTTGGGCGGCATTTGCCTGGGTCACTTCGGCCCTCCTTGTCCGTCATCGGGGCTTGAGTTCTACAACTCGCCCGTGAGACGGGCACGCTCATAGATGCGGTCGCCAAGCTCGGACACCGAACGGCGGCCTATGCGCCGGTTCCCGTTCTCGGTTCACATCCGCAAACGCGGGTGGATTCAATGCGCCTTGAGAACTCCTTTGGGGAGTCTCACGCGGCGTGTGAGGATTTCCAGCCCCAAGATGAGCGTACGGATCACGCCGATTTGCCCGAGCAGAGCGATCGAGTCGGAGTGCCCGCGATCTTCGACGGTCCTGCCGTCCTCATCGAGACGGCTGATTGTGATGCCTCGGAGCACGACGGCCCGGCCGTGGTAGGTGCCGTTCAGAACCCACCGGGAGGCGACCCGGTTGCCCTCGGTGACTTGCTCCTCGACGCCCATTCGGTACTCCTTGAACAGCATTGCGTAGAAGGCAAGCGACTCGCGCCCGCCCTCGTAGCCGTGGAAGGTCATGTCGTTGACGTGATCCACGAAGTCCGGGCTATAGAACTCCTCCATCCTCGATACGTCCCCGGAGCAGACGATCTCGATGGCCTGTCGTGCTTGCGCTGCGTAGTCGTGCTCGGCTGCATTGGTCATGCGATCGAGCATACACGACAAAAATGTAGTAGTGTTTTATTCATGGCAGGCCGCCCGAGAAAGACCGATAGCGGGCTCGCGCCGCTTGAGTCCGAGGTGATGAGCGTGATCTGGCAGGCCGACTCGCCTGTTTCCGTGCGGCTGGTGCTCGACACGCTAAATAACCAACGAGACGCGCCGTTGGCCTATACGACCGTGATGACCGTGATGAACCGACTGGCCGCAAAGAACGTGCTCGCCCGCCACGGCGAGCGACGACGCTACCTCTACGAAGCGACCGCCGCAGACGCGGCCGGGCTCGCCGTCCGCGACGTGCTTCGAGCGCACGGGGACGCTGCGGTCGCGCATTTCGTAGACGAGGCGCGCGCCGACCCTACGGTCCTTCGGCGGCTGCGGGCTCTACTCGCGGAGGACCGATGAGGCTGGATCGGGCCAACCGCAGTTTCTCGTGTTCGTCAGCGTCGCCTTGCTGTTCGGCGCCACCGTTCTCTGCGGAGCGATCGGGGGCGTGCTCGTGCCGCTGAGCTTGGCGCGCATCTCCCACGGTGGGCTCCTCGAGATGTGGCGCGATCGGGGATCGCTGCTGGCGCCATTCGTGCTTGTCGTGTTGATCGCGGTGGACCTGGGGCTCGGCGCTCGCGCGCTCGTGCGCCAAGCGCTCGCTTCACGAGTGCTGTCGCGTCGCGTGCGCGCACTGGCGAGCACGACGCCTGAGGTTCTTGTGCAGGCAGCGCGGCAAACGAGGCTCGCCGGCCGCGTGGCTCTCGTGGACGCGGCGGACTCGTTCTCGTTCGTCTACGGCTTGATGACGCCCCGCATAGCGGTCAGCCGTGGCCTGCTCGAACGCACAACCGACAACGAGTTGCGCGCGGTACTTGAGCACGAGCGCTACCACGTCCGCAACATCGACCCGTTGAAGGCTGCAATCGTGAGGGTGCTCTCGGAGGCGCTGTTCTTCTTGCCGGCGCTGGACTCTCTGCGCGCTCGCTATATAGCCGGTCGGGAGCTTGCGGCCGATCGCCGCGCCCTCGCGCTCTGCGGACGCCGCCCTCTGGCCGGAGCGCTGCTCAAGGTCGTGCGCGGTCCCATCTGGAGCGAGCAGGCGGGCGCCGCCGCACTCTCAAGCCCGGAACTCCTCGACGTGCGCCTCCTGCAACTTGAAACCGGCTCCGAGCCAAGGCCCGAAGCGCTCGACGCCAAGGGCGTGCTCCTCTCGCTCGCGGGCGCGGCGTTGTTCGCCGTCGTGTTCCTCGTATCGGTCTCCTGCCTGGGCGGGACAACGGCTGTCTACCACGCCACCGGGACCGGGCTGATGGCAGCAACCGGACCCGACGCGCTCACCTGCACCGCGCCGTTTGCCGGCGCGGGACTCCTGATCTACTCGCTGATCGCCCTGCGCGCGAGACGGCCTCTGAGAGTCTGACTTTAGGCTGATTCTGTGGAGCTGCCGATGGCTCCGAGTTGCGCGCTTGACGAATCCCGGCTGCGCTTGCAGCTAGAGCGCTACCGGAAGGCGGGCCGGAACGCTCGGCTGATCGAGCAGACACCCCGCAGGCTCGTGGCGGACCTCGATAAGGACGTGGACGCCGAGCTAGTCGGAGAGACGGTGGCAATCGAGCGCGAGTGCTGTCCGTTCTTCGCTTTGACTTGGGAACCGGATCGGCGGCGGCTGACCATCTCGGTATCCCAAGCTGCGCACGAGCCGGCCATAGACGCAATCGCGTTCGCCCTGGACCTCCAAGCGTCAGACTGAGCAGCGATGCTGACGGCCTTCGGCGCAGCCGCCGTGACGTTCATGGTGTGCATGTATGCCTTGGAGCGACGCCACCGTCGCTACATCTTCGCTTTCGCCTGCGGGTGCGCCCTATCAAGCGCCTACGGATTCCTTGCCGGAACATGGCCCTTCGGAGTGGTCGAGGCCATCTGGAGCGTAGTGGCACTCAACCGCTACCGCCACTCAAACCCCTACTAGACGCGAGGCACTATTCCGAGTGCCATATGTCATGTGTGGTACATTTCGGTCATGGTCAAGACGACGATCTACTTGCCGGACGAGCTTCATCAGGGGATCAAGCACGCGGCGAAGGAGCGCGGCACCAGCGAGGCGGAGCTGATCCGCACGGCGGTCCGTCACGAGCTGCTCGGCGCGCCCGCAGATCAGCAGGAGCGTGCCCAGCGACGCGCTCGCCTACTTGCGGCGATGGGCAAGCTCGACAGCTCTGCCTACCCCTCTGACTACCTCGATGAGCTCCGCGCCCAGTGGCGCGACTGATCGTTCTCGACGCGAGCGCCGCAATCGCCGCGCTGTCGGCCGATGATACGCACCATGACGCGGCCATTAACGCACTCGCCGGCGCGAGCGATGACGACCTTGTGCTCGCCGCCACGACCAGGGCGGAGATCCTCGTTGGACCCGCACGCGTGGGCGGCAAGACGCTAACGGCCGCTCTTGACTTCGCAGACGGCTGCGAGACACTCCCCGTCAGCGCCGCCATCGCTGACGACGCCGCTGCGCTGAAGGCTCGTCACCGCGGCCTCAGCCTGCCCGACGCAATCGCCCTAGTAGTCGCCGAGATGATCGACGCCGACGCCGTGTGGACGTTCGATCGGCGCTGGCGGGACGTTCAGCGGTGCGTCGTGATCCTGTAGCAGTGGCTTTCGGTGACAGCAGCGTCGGACGCACTGCGCTTGCGGTCGAGATCACACGCTAATTCTGATCACTTTCGGTCTAGAGATTCGAAGGGATGGAGTTTAGATGGCGCTAACCAAACGAAGGCGATCGCAATACCAAGCCTTCGGGTCGTGCTCAGCACCAGGCTGCTGACGTCGGGCGGGGCGCCCTTGCGGTCCGTCTGCGGCCCATTCCATCAGTCGCTGCGGTCCATCTGCGGTCCCAATCCCCACGAACATCCCCGAAACCCCGCGAATACCGCCTCCGCCACTCCCAGTGTTTCGGGCCCTTTCGCCCGCATTCGCGGATATTCGCGGTTCTCTAAGACAATCGGGGCGCCGAGATTCGAACTCGGGACCTCACCGACCCGAACGGTGCGCGCTACCAGGCTGCGCCACGCCCCGATGCCCTCGGGAGTATCACACACGAGCCCGGGCGCTATCTTCGCCGCATGACCGCCACCACAAGCGAGGTGCTGGGCGAGCTCGATCGCCTGCTCGAACCGGAGCGCTTCGAGGACTACTGCGTCAACGGCCTGCAGGTGCCCGGGCCTGAGCGGATCACGACGCTCGCCACCGGCGTCTCCGCCCACGCCGAGCTGTTCGAGCTGGCCGCCGCCGAGCGCGCGGAGCTGCTGCTCGTCCATCACGGGCTCTTCTGGGGCCCCGGCGTGCGCGCCGATCGACGCGGATGCTGGCCCGTCGCCTGCGCCTGCTCTTCGACGCCGGCATCGCGCTGGCCGCCTACCACCTGCCGCTCGACGCCCATCCCGTGGTCGGGAACAACGCGCTGCTCGCCCACGCGCTCGGCGCCGAGCGGCTCGAGCCGTTCGCGCTGCACCGGGGCCAGACGATCGGCTTCCTCGCCCATCTGCCGGGCGAGGGCATTTCCGCGAGCGAGCTGTTCGCGCGCGTCGCGCGCATCACCGCCCGCGAGCCGCTCGTCTTCGACGCCGGACCCGAGCAGGTCCGCCGCGTCGGCATCGTCTCGGGCGGCGGCGCGGACTACCTGCGAGGACGCCGTGCGCGCCGGCGCGGAGGCCATGCTCACCGGCGAAGTGCCCGAGCGCGCGATGGCCTCAGCGCGCGAGCTCGGCGTGCACCTGATCGCGGCCGGGCACTACGCGACCGAGACCTTCGGCGTCAAGCGCCTCGGCGAGCATCTCGCCGAGCGCTTCGGCCTGCGCCACGTCTTCCTCGACGTGCCAAACCCGGTCTGAGCGCGCCGCGCCCCAAAGCACGCCGGCCAGGTCTCTAACATCAGAGCCCTTATTTCGCCTGATTCCTTGAGGAGGGAGTTCTGATGGAGGCTAGCCACGGCATCGATCACGGGGTCGCAGACGATTGCCGGCCTGATCCCGCGCGCGGCCGCTGAGCACGCCGAGCAGGTCGCCATGCGCTACAAGCGCGACGGCGCCTGGCACGACGTCACCTACGCACGAGCTCGCCGAGATCGTCCAGGAGGTCGGCCTCGGGCTGATCGACCTCGGCCTGCAGGCCGGCGAGCGCATCTGCATCCTCGCCAACACGCGCCCCGAGTGGACCTACGCCGACATGGCCGCCACCTCCGCCGGCGCGGTCGTCGTGCCGATCTACCAGACCAACTCGCCCGAGGAGTGCCTCTGGGTGATCTCCGACTCCGGACGCCTGCGCGATCGTCTGCGAGAACGAGGAGCAGCTCGCCAAGATCGCTCGAGATCCGCGACCAGATCCCGAACCTGCGCACGGTGATCGTGATGGACCCGCCGACCGGCGCACTGCCGCGACCGGCCGCTCGAGGCGATCACGCTCGAGCAGGTGCGCGAGCGCGGCCGCGGCCGCTCCGCCGAGGAGCTCGACGCGCGCCGCGCCGCCGTGCGCCTCGAGGACCCCTTCACGTTCATCTACACCTCCGGCACGACCGGCCCGCCGAAGGGCTGCGTGCTCACGCACGGCAACTACAGCGCGATCGATCGACATGATCAACGAGGCCGGCGAGATCCACGAGGACGAGATCATCTACCTCTACCTCCCCCTCGCCCACTCCTTCGCCCTGCTGATCCAGCTCGCGACCTTCGACCTCGGCGGCACGCTCGCCTACTTCGGCGGCGACACCAAGCAGATCGTGCCCGAGCTGATGGAGGTCAAACCGACCTATCTGCCCGTCCGTGCCGCGCGTGTTCGAGAAGATCTACACGCTCGCCCACGGCGCGATCGAGGCGAAGCCGGCCGAGGAGCGCGAGCAGGCCGAGCGAGGCGATCAAGCTCGGCGTGAAGGTGCGCGACATGGATGGCGCGCGGCGAAGAGATCCCCGAGGAGCTGCAGAAGGCCCTTCGAGCGAGGCCGACGAGGAGCTCTTCAAAAACGTCCGCGCGATCTTCGGCGGCGACGTGCGCCAGGCGACCAGCGGCGCCGCACCGATCGCCCGCGAGATCCTCGAATTCTTCTCGCCTGCGGCGTGCCCGTGCTCGAGGGCTACGGCATGACCGAGACGGCCACGGCGGCGACCTTCTCGACCGTCGAGAACCACCGCTTCGGCACCGTCGGGCGTGCGCTGCCCGGCGTCGAGCTGAAGATCGCCGAGGACGGCGAGATCCTGATCAAAGGCGCCGAACATCTTCGACGGCTACCACAACCAGGCCTCGACCAGCTTCGGCGCCGTCGAGGACGGCTGGCTGCACACCGGCGACCTCGGCTCGATCGACGAGGACGGCTACCTCTCGATCACCGGGCGCAAGAAGGACATCATCATCACCGCCGGCGGCAAGAACCTCACGCCGGCCAACATCGAGAACGACCTCAAGCAGTGCCGCTGGATCTCCCAGGCGGTGATGCACGGCGACCAGCGCCCCTACCCGGTCGTGCTGATCACGCTCGACGAGGAAGAGATCCCGATCTACGCGCGCGAGCACGGCCTGCCCGAGGACATCGCCGTCGCTCTCGCAAGGACCCCGCGATCCACGCCCTGATCCAGGCAGCGAGATCGATCGCGTCAACGCCAAATACGCGCAGGTCGAGCAGGTCAAGAAGTTCGCGATCCTCGACCACGACCTCTCGCAGCCGACCGGCGAGCTGACGCCGACGCTGAAGGTCAAGCGCAACGTCGTCAACGAGAAATACGCGGAGATCTTCGACGCGCTTTATGCCGGCTGACCCGCATGCCGGCCGACAGCTGCGAACATAGCTAGATGCGCAGCGATCCATCCGATAACGGCGGCCTGTTCGTCGGGCGCCGGCCCGGGCACCGCGCCGGTCCACTTCCGCGACGCTGCCCGAGCGAGGCGGCGAGCTGCGCCAGCGCGTCGACGGCTCGCTCGCCGGCCTGCTGCTCGCCGGCGATCGTGCTGCTCAGCCTGCTCTGCTGGGGCCCGATCCCGGTCGCCTGCCTGTGGGTCGGCTCGGAGGCCAACTACCTGACCGGCAGCGTCGGCTTCGGCATCCTCGTCGCCTTCGTCGGCCTGTTCGCGCTGCTGTTCGGCGCGCTCGCGCTGCTGCGCCGCCTCGACAACAGCTGGATCCTCGTGCGCCGCGCCGCCGGGCACGACCAGCGCACGGGCGTGCTCGGGCGCGTCTTCGCGATCACCGCGGTGGTCTGCGCGTCGTCTTCATCGCTCTGGTTCGTCGTCATCCACGGCCCCGGCTCGAGCATCGTCTCGGGCAACGGCGGAGGGCTGTGAGGCAGCACAGCCGCTCGTCGCGCGGCGCGACGAGCCGCACGCGTCGCATCGCTGCTAGAACGGCCATAGCTATGGGGCTGCTCGACTACTACCGGCAGTTCGAAGGGATGTCCGAGGAGGAGGTCAACGCGGACCTGCGCGAGGAGGCCGCCGAGCGCCGGCGCAAAGCGCTGACGCGCGTCGAGACGCTCGACCTCTCCCACACGACCTGGCCCGAGCTGCCCCACCCGCGGATCGTCAACGCGATCACGTTCGTCGCCCGCCGCGGCCTGCACCGCTACCCGCACCTCGCGCGGCTCCGAGCTGCGCGACGCGCTCGCCGAGCGCCACGGCGTCGAGCCCGCAGCGGCTGATCCTCGGCAACGGCGCCGCCGAGCTGCTCGAGCGCCGCCACGCGCGCGCTGATCGAGCCCGGCCAGCAGCTGCTCACGCCCTGGCCCTCCTATCCGCTCTATCCGCTGATGGCGCGCCGCGCGCACGGCCAGGCCGTGCGCGTCGAGGGCGGCGTCGACGCGCTGCTGCAGGCCGCGCGCGAGCCACGAGGTGCGCGTGATCGCGCTCGCGAGCCCCAACGACCCGACCGGCGAGCTGCTCGCCGGCGCCGAGCTCGAGCGTCTGCTCGCCGGTCTGCCCGACGGCGTCGCGGTGCTGCTCGACGAGGCGCTCGTCGAGTTCGCCGACGCCCAGCCGACCGACTCCTCGCTCGCGCTGCTCGAGCGCCACCCGCGCCTGCTCGTCTTTCGCAGCTTCTCGAAGGCCTGGGGCCTGGCCGGTCTGCGCATCGGCTACGCGATCGGCGGCCCCGGCTCGGAGGAGCTGCTGGCCGAGCTCGAGCCCGACCTCGGCGTCTCTGAGGTCTCCCAGGCGGGCGCGCTGGAGGCGCTGCGCAGCTGCTCGGAGCTGATCGCAGCGCCGCGTGCAGCGCGATCTGCGAGCAGCGCCCGCGCCTGACCGCGGCCCTGCGCGAGCGCGGCTTCGAGGTCAGCGACAGCCAGGCTAACTTCCTGTGGGCCGCGCACCCCTCGCTCGAGGGCGCCGAGCTGGCGGCCCGGCTGGCACGCGCCGGCGTGCTCGTCGCCGCCGGCGACGCGCTCGGCGAGCCCCGCCACGTGCGCATCGCGCTGCACTCGGCCGGTGCGGGCGACCGCCTGCTCGACGCGCTCGACAAAGCGCTCGAGGTCGAGGTCGCGTCGCCTCAGCCTCAGCCGGCTGAGCCGGACTGGCGCAGCAGCGCGCCGGTGGTGCCCTCGAGGATTTTCCGCCAGGCGCTGACCTCCTCGGTCTGCGCTCGTCGAAGTGCTCGACGACCTGGCGCACGCGCTTGGCGGAGATGTCGAAGCCGTGGCGTTCGGCGACCGCCTGGTAGCGGTCGTATTCGCCGGCCAGCTGCTTGGTCACCGACTCGAAGCCGTGGCGCGCGATCTCCACGCGCGAGGTGAAGCTCATCATCGAGGTCTGGAACATCAGTTCGTCGGTCGGCTCGGGCTCGATCAGCACGATGTCGACGCCCGGATAGCGCTCCTCCCAGCCCTTGGCGAGTTCGTGCAGCCGCTGGTGGGCGACGAGCTTGAAGACCTGGTAGCCGATCTGGGCGAAGCCCATGTCCGAGACGCGCCGCGGGCGCTTGCCGCGCAGCGTCTGCACGGTCGTCGCGAAGTCGTTGACGAAGGGCACGATCGGGTTGATCACGACGACGAGCTTCGCGCCCGCCTGGATCGCGAGGTCGAGGTTCGTCGTCGAGACGATGCCGCCGTCGATCAGCTCGCGGTCGTCGACCTCGACCGGCGCGTAGACCATCGGCAGCGCGCCCGAGGCGCGCACGGCCGTGGAGATCGGGACGTCGTCCATGCGCCGTCGACGCCGAGCACGACGCGCTCGCAGGTGTCGAGGTCGGTGGCCGTCAGGTAGAGCTCGCAGTCGAGCTCGCCGAAGTCGTCGGTGCGCCCCGGTTCGCTCAGCACGTCGTGCAGGTAGTTCTCGATGCCCGCGCCGGTGTAGAGGCCCGAGGGCAGCTTGTCGGCGAGACCCATGACGACATCCATCAGCGAGACGCCGCCGGGCTGGGCGAGCAGCTGGCGCGCGAGCGAGAGCGCGCGCAGCGGCATCGTCGCGCCCTTGCGCGCGAACTCGAGCAGGTTCGGTCTCAGCAGATCGCCGATGTCGATGTCCTTGAAGGGCAGGTTGCCCTGGCCCGTGACGACTTTCATCATCTCCTCCGGCGTCACGCCGTTGGCGCAGAGCGCCGCGATGAACGACCCCGCCGAGGTGCCGACGTAGACGTCGAAGTTGTTGACGGTGCTGTTGACCGCCAGCAGGTCGAGCGCGCGCAGCGCGCCGATCTCATAGACGCCGCCGGTGAAGCCGCCGCCGCCGAGCACGAGCGCGGTCTTGTCGCGTCGCGGCCGGCGCCGGCGCTCGCTCGCGGCCGTCGCGACCCACGCCGCGAGCCGCCAGGCGGCGAGTCTGCCCTTTGCGCTTTGGCGGTCGGTTCCAGCTTGACAACCTTGCCCATGCAAGACCATTCTACGGGCGCGTGCGACCGACTTCGCGGCAAAGTGTTCCTAATTCTGCATCTGCGGACTTTCGCTGCTCCTTTGCCAGCAGCGCCGCTCGCGAGCGGCAGCCTCGCTGGCTCTACAGGGCGATCTGCGCCGACAGCTGACGCTCGCGGGCCCCCACGACGGCGCCTACGTCTATGACCTGAGCACCAAACAGGCCCTGTTCTCCGAACGCGCGAGCACGACACGCCCGCCTGCATCGGTCGAGAAGCTCTACACGGCCACCACCGCGCTGGCGCTGCTCGGAGCCTGCGGCGCACCTGGAAACGACCGTCTACGGCGTCGGGCACCTCGCGCCGGGGGCGTCTGGGAAGGCAACCTCTACCTGCGCGGCGGCGGCGATCCGACGTTCGGCAGCAAGCGCCTTCATCCGTGCCCACTACGGCGGCATCGGCACGAGCGTCTCGACGCTCGTCGCCCAGCTCGTACGCATCCAGGGCATCCACCACGTGCTCGGCACGATCTACGGCGATGAGTCCTACCTCGACCCGCTGCGCGGCGAGCCCGTCGAGCGGCTACGCCTTCGACCCTTTCCTCGAAGGCACGCTCAGCGCGCCTGGCCTTCGACCGCGGCGCGAGCGGCAGCGAACGCGGCAGCCATGCGCCTGCCGCCTACGCCGCGCGCAAGCTGCGCCAGGCGCTGAGCGCCGACGGCGTCAGCATCCGTGGCGCGAGCGGCGCCGCGAGCACGCCCCCGGGCGCGGTCCAGCTCGCGACGGCGCCGTCTCCGACCGTCGCCCAGCTGCTCGGGCTGATGCTGCCGCCCTCGGACAACTTCTTCGCCGAGACGCTGCTCAAGGATCTCGGCGCACGCTTCGGCGGCGCCGGCACGACCGCCGCGGGCGCCGCGGTCATCGCCGAGCACGATCAGCACGCTGCTCGGCATCCATCCCCGCGTGATCGACGGCTCGGGCCTCTCGCCCGCCGACCGCACCTCGCCCTACCAGGTCGCCGATCTGCTCGTCGAGCTCGCCGCCACGCCAGTCGGGGCCGTGCTGCGCGAACACATGGCGATCGCCGGTCGCACCGGCACGCTTGAACGGCGCATGCGCCACACGAGCGCCGCGGGACGCTGCCAGGGCAAGACGGGCACGCTCACCGGCGTCTCGAACCTCGTCGGCTACTGCCAATCGCTGAGCGGACACCTGCTCGCCTTCGCCTTCTTCAACGACGGCATCTCGACAAGCGCCGCACACATCTTCCAGGACCACATGACGATCACGCTCGCGAGCTATTGAGCCGCGCTGCGCTGCGCCCATTCCACGATCGGCGCTGAGCCTGTTATCACCGCGCCGCTGTCGAGCACGAGGATCGGCACGCTGCGCTGTCCGCTCAGCTGCTCGATCTCGGCGCGGTCGCGCGCGCGGCTCGGCCAGGTCCAGAGCTTCAGGGTCCCGCCCTTGACCTGCCTCATCTCGTAGCTATGACCGGCGTCATCGAGCGCCTTTGCGGCCCGACCGCAAGGGTGGACGATCGGCGCCGGCAGCCCGCCGGCGGTCTTGCCCATCTCGCACGCGTAGAGAACCACTCCTAAATCCTAATCCTCCTCCTCGCCAGCGGGTGAGCCGCCCTCGAGCAGCGCGCGCAGTCCAGCTTCGTCGAGCACGCGCACGCCGAGACGCTCGGCCTTCTCGAGCTTCGTGCCGGCGCTCTCGCCCGCGATCACGTAGTCGGTCTTCTTCGATACCGAGCCGGTGACGCGCCCCCCGGCCGCCGTGATCCGCTCGGTGGCCTGCTCGCGCGACCACTCGGGCATGCTGCCCGTCAGCACGAGCGTCCTTCCGGCAAGCGGGCCCTCAGACGGCGGTGGGCCCTCTTCGTGGAAACGCAGCCCCACGTCGCGCAGCGCGCTGATCAGCTGCTGCATGCGCTCGTCGTCGAGCTGGGCCTCGATCGAGACGGCCATCTTCTCGCCGACACCCGGGATCTCGGCGATCTGCTCCGGCGTGGCACCGAGCAGCACGTCGATGTCGCGAAAGCCCTGCGCGAGGTTGCGTCCCGTCACCTCGCCCACCTCCTCGATGCCGAGCGCGAACAGTACGCGCGCGAAGGGGCGCTGCTTGGACTTCTCGATCGCGGCGAGCAGGTTGCGCACGGAGAGCTCGCCGAAGCCCTCGAGCTCGAGCAGTTGCTCCTCGCGCAGCGCGTAGAAGTCGGCGGCGGTCTGCACGAGCCCGCGCTCCTGAAGCAGCGCGACCTGCTTCTCGCCGAGCCCGTCGATGTCCATCGCACCGCGCGAGACGAAGTGCTTGATCAGCTGCCAGGCGCGCGCGGGACAGTCGCGGTTGGGGCAGGTGGTGAAGACGCCCTCCGCCGGCTTGACGGTCGGCGTGTCGCAGAAGGGACAGCGCTCAGGCGGCCGCGGCGGCTCGGCCGATTCTTGTGCTCGGCGACGTGCGGAGCCGGCGAGACGACCTGGGGGATCACGTCGCCGGCGCGCACGACGATCACGTCCTCGCCGGCGCGGATGTCCTTGCGCAGGATGTCCTCCTCGTTGTGAAGCGTCGCGAGCTTGATCGTGACGCCGCCGACCGTGACCGGCTCGAGCACCGCGTAGGGGCGCAGATCGCCGAACTTGCCGACGTTCCACATCACCTGCTCGAGCTTCGTCATCGCGGTCGTCGGCGGGAACTTCCAGGCGACCGCCCAGCGCGGGTCGCGCCCGACCGCGCCGAGCCGTCGCTGCAGCGCGAGGTCGTCGACCTTGATCACGACGCCGTCGATCTCGAAGTCGAGCTCGCCGCGGCGGCGCTCCCAGTCCAGGCACTGCGCGATCACCTCCTCGTCGCTGTCGAGCACGCGAATGCCGCTGTTGACGCGGAAGCCGTGCTCGCGCAGCCACTCCAGGGCCTTGGAGTGCGCCTCGAAGGAGAGCCCCTCGGTGACACCCACCTGGTAGCACCAGATCGACAGCGGCCGCTTCGCCGCGTCGGCGGGGTCGAGCTGGCGGATCGTGCCGGCGGCGGAGTTGCGTGGGTTCATGAACGTCGACTCGCCCGCTTCGGCGCGGCGCTCGTTCAGCGCTGTGAAGTCCGCGAGGGACATGTAGACCTCGCCGCGCACCTCCACGAGCGCCGGTGCATCCTCGACGTGCAGCGGGATCGCGCCGATCGTGCGCAGGTTGTGAGTGACGTCCTCGCCGATCAGTCCGTTGCCACGCGTGGCGCCCCGCTCGAGCGTGCCCTCGCGATAGACGAGGCTGATCGCCAGGCCGTCGATCTTCGGCTCGACCACGTAAGTGAAGTCAGGCTCCTCGATGCCCTCGCGCGCGAGGTGGTTGCGCATCCGATCGACCCACGCGCGCAGCTCATCCTCCGAGCGCACGTTGCCGAGCGAGAGCATCGGCTCGAGATGCTCGACCTTTTCCAGGCGCCCCACCGGCTCGCCGCCGACGCGGCGCGTCGGCGAGTCGGCGCTCTGCAGCTCCGGGTGCTCGGCCTCGAGCCCGCGCAGCTCGTCGAGCAGCTTGTCGTAGGCGTCATCGCCGATCTCTGGGTCGTCGAGGACGTAGTAGCGGTGCGCGTGGTGTTCGAGCTGTGCGCGCAGCTCGGCCGCGCGCTCGCGGGCCTGTCTGGGCGCCGCGCTCACGGAAGCGCGTCGTGTGCTGGCCGATCTGCGATCGGTGGCGCGAGCAGCCCCTCCAGGTCGAATCGCCTCAGCGCCTCGAGGCTCGGACGGTCTGTCAGGTCGAAGTGGATCGGCGTCACCGCCACGCGTCCGGCGGCGACGGCCGCGAGATCCGTGCCGGGCTCGTCGTGGAAGCCGGGGTCCGAGCCGTAGATCCAGTAGCGGCGGCGCTTCTCCTCCTCGCGCTCGAGCTTTAGCTCATCGCGATAGATGCGCTTGCCGAGGCTCGTCACCTCGACACCGCTCGGGCTCGCCCGCGGGGACGTTGACGTTCAGCAGCGTGCGCTCGGGCAGCGGCACATCCTCGATGCGCTCCACCAGGCGCGCTACGAAGGCAGCGGCGACCTCGAAGCCGAAGCCGCCGTCGAAGCGATAGTCGAGCTGGCCGGCGCCGGACTGCTGGGAGACGGCGATCGCCGGGAGACCCAGCACGACGCCCTCAAGTGCCGCCGCGACGGTGCCCGAGTAGGTGATGTCATCGCCCAGGTTCGCGCCATGGTTGATGCCGGAAACGACGAGCTCTGTCTCGAAGTCCTCGATGATCCCGAGACTCGCCAGGCGCACACAGTCGACGGGCGTACCGTCGGTCGCGTAGCCGACGCTGCCGTCGGCGAAGGGCACCTCCTCGACCCACAGCGGCCGCCGCGTGGTGATCGAGCGCGCCATCGCGGAGCGGTTGCCGTCGGGCGCGATCACCGCGAGGCGCACGCCCTCGAGCGCCACGAGCGCGCGACGCATCGCCTGCAGGCCCTCGGCTTCGATCCCGTCGTCGTTTGTGAGCAGTACGTTGAGCATGTCGGCTCGACCAGCATAGGGGCCGTGCTCGGCCTGTAGCCCTGCCGGCGTAGCTGACCCGCACCAGCGCCAGCCCGTGCGCCGGCGCGGTGCGGCCTGCCTCTGAGCGCGGGCGCCCCTCGAGCAGCGCGGTGAAGTGCTCGAGGCTGAGCAGCCCAGCGCTCACGTCGAGCATCGTGCCGACGAGCACGCGGTTCATGTGGCGCAGGAAGGTGTCGGCCTCGATCCAGAACTCGAGCAACTCACCTTCCCCGCAGCCATTCGCGCGCGCGCCACATCGCGCACGAAGCGCGAGTGCTCGGTCTCGGTCGGCGTGAAGGCGGTGAAGTCGTGGCGTCCGGGGAGCAACGCCGCGCAGCGGTCGAGCAGCTCGCGATCGAGGCGTCCGGTCCACCAGAAGGCGCGCCGGCGCTCGAACACGCGAGCGCGTGCGGCGCGCGAGCACGCGGTAGCAGTAGGTACGGCTCGTGGCGTCGCGGCGTGCGTCGAAGTCCTCGGGCATCGGCTCCGCGGCGAGCACGGAGATGTCCTCGGGGAGCAGGCCGTTGAGGCGCAGCGGGTCGATGGCCTCGTGCGCGTAGCTTGCGACCTGCGCCTCAGGCGTGCACGCCGCGGTCGGTGCGCCCCGCAACCGTCAGCCTGAGCGGCTGCCCGTCGGTGGCCCTGCTCGCCGAGGATCGTGCGCAGCGCGCGCTCGAGCTCCTCCTGGACGCTGCGCTCATCCGGCTGACGGGCCCAGCCGGCGAAGTCGCTGCCGTCGTACTCGATCGTGAGCTTGGTCTTCATCGCGCGCGGGAACGCCGCGAGGGCCGGCGCTCAGACGAGCTCGATGAAGACCATCTCGGTCGCGTCGCTGCGACGCGGCCCGAGCTTGAGGATGCGGGTGTAGCCGCCGGGCCGCTCCGCATAGCGGGGAGCGACCTCGACGAACAGCTTGTGGACCGCGAACTTGTCCTGGGAGAGCGTCGAGAGCGCCTGCCGGCGCGCGTGCAGGTCGCCACGCTTGGCGAGCGTGATCAGTTTCTCGATCTCCGGCTTGACCGCCTTGGCCTTCGCCTCGGTGGTCTTGATGCGCTCGTGCTCGATCAGCTCCTTGCTGAGGTTCATGAGCAGCGACTTGCGATGCGCCGAGTCGCGGCTGAGCTTGTTGTTTTGTCTTCTTGTGGCGCATGGGATCGAGAAGTCTAGGGCGCTGCTCGTCAGTCCGCGCGCAGGTTCAGGCCGCGTGCGTGCAGCGTTTCGATGACCTCGTCGATCGACTTTTTGCCGAAGTTCGGGATCGCGTTGAGCTCCGCCTCGGACTTCGAGATCAGATCGCCGACCGTCTGGATGCCGGCGCGCTTGAGGCAGTTGTAGGAGCGCACGCCGAGCTCGAGCTCCTCGATCAGGATGCCGTACTCCTCGCCCTGCAGCGCCGCCTGGGGAGCACCGCCGACGGCCAGGCCGTGGCCGTCGAGCTGGCCACCGGGAGCTGCGCGCAGCTCCTGGATGCGGTCGGCGTCGGTGAAGATCGCGAGCTGGGAGATCAGCAGCTCGGCCGCCTCGCGCAGCGCCGCCTGCGGGTCGATCGAGCCGTCGGTCTCGATGTCGAGCGTGAGCTTGTCGAAGTCCGTCTTCTGTCCGACACGCGCCTGCTCGACGGCGTAGGCGACGCGCCGCACGGGCGAGAAGATCGAGTCGATCGGGATCACGCCGATCGGCTGGTCGGCGGACTTGTTCTCCTCGGCCGGGCGGTAGCCGCGGCCGCGGCCGATCGTCATGTAGAGCTCGAGCTTCGTTTTCTTCTCGAGCGTGGCGATGTGCAGGTCGGGGTTGAGGATCTCCACGCCGGCGGGCAGGTCGATGTCCTTGGCGGTGATCTCGCCGGGGCCGGTGACGACGAGCGGCGCCTCGACCTCGCTGGCGTCTGAGTGCATGCGGCAGACGACGCCCTTCAGGTTCAGGACGATGTCGGTCACGTCCTCCTTGACGCCCTGGATGGTCGAGAACTCGTGCGCGACGCCCTCGATGCGCACGCTCGTCACGGCGGCGCCGGCGAGAGAGGAGAGCAGTACGCGCCGCAGCGAGTTGCCGAAGGTGTAGCCGAAGCCGCGATCGAGGGGCTCGATCATGAACGTGCCGCGGTTCTGCTCCACCGACTCGCTTGTGATCCGGGGGATTTGGAAGTCGAGCATGAGAGTCCTAACGTCGTTTTGGTGTCGCACCGGCGTCGAGCAGGACGCCGGCTCTGAAGCGCCGCACCCGTAGGGGCGCCGGCGCGGGCAAATTGCCTACTACTTCGAGTACAGCTCGACGATGAGCTGCTCCTGCACCGGGGCGGCGACCTCGCGCCGCTCCGGCTTGCGCAGCACCTTGGCCGACAGCGACTCGTGATCGGCCTGCAGCCACGCGGGAATCTGTCCGGTGAGCTCGGTGGCGTCTCTGACGACCTGGGTGGCGGGCGTCTCGGACTTGATCGTGATCACGTCGCCCGGGCGCACCTGATAGCTGGGGATGTTCACCCGCCGGCCGTTGACCGTCCAGTGGCCGTGGCGGATCAGCTGGCGCGCCTGGCGGCGCGAGGCCGCGAAGCCGAGGCGCACGAGCACGTTGTCGAGGCGGCACTCCAGCAGCGCGAGCAGGTTCTCGCCGGTGATCCCGTCCTGGCGCGAGGCCTTGACGTAGTAGCCGTGGAACTGCTTCTCGAGCACGCCGTAGTAGCGGCGGGCCTTCTGCTTCTCGCGCAGCTGTACGCGGTACTCGCTCTGTTTCATGCGCCCGCGGCCGTGCTCGCCCGGCGGGTAGGCGCGGCGCTCGACGCCGCACTTGTCGGTCAGGCAGCGCTCGCCCTTGAGGAACAGCTTCTGTCCCTCGCGGCGGCACTGCTTGCACTGGGGGCCGGTGTCGCGGGCCATCTCAGACCCTCCGCCGCTTGCGCGGGCGGCACCCGTTGTGGGCCTGCGGCGTGACGTCCTTGACGCCGGTGACTTCGAGGCCGGCGGCCTGCAGCGAGCGGATCGCGGTCTCGCGTCCGGAGCCGGGGCCCTTGACGTAGACCTCGACCTTCTGCAGGCCCTGTTCGAGGCCCTTGCGCGCGGCCGCGTCGGCGGTCACCTGCGCGGCGAAGGGGGTCGACTTGCGCGAGCCCTTGAAGCCGGCGCCGCCGGCGGACTCCCAGGCGATCACGTTGCCGGTGGTGTCGGTCAGGGAGACGATCGTGTTGTTGAACGAGGTCTTGATGTGGGCCTGTCCGACCGGGATGTTCTTTTTCGGCTTGCGCCGGCCGCGGGCGCGTTTGGGAGCTGGGGGCACTACTTCTTACCCGCTTTCTTCTTGCCGGCGACCTGCATGCGCTTGGGGCCCTTGCGGGTGCGGGCGTTGGTCTTGGTCTTCTGCCCGCGCACGGGCAGGCCGCGACGGTGACGCAGGCCGCGGTAGCAGCCGATCTCCTGCAGGCGCTTGATGTCCTGGGAGCGCTCGCGCCGCAGATCGCCCTCGACGGTGAGCCCGTCGTCGATCGCGTCGCGCAGCTTTGCCACCTCGTCCTCGGTGAGGTCGCGGATGTAGGTGTCGGGATGACTCCGACCTGGGCGAGGACCTTGTTCGAGGTCGAGCGCCCGATGCCGTAGATGTAGGTGAGACCGATCTCTGAACGCTTGTTCAGAGGCAGATTGACGCCGGCGATACGAGCCACTTAGCCGATCACCCCTGACGCTGCTTGTGGCGCTTGTTCTGGCAGATCACCAGCACCACTCCGTGGCGGCGGATGATCTTGCACTTCTCGCACATCGGCTTGACCGACGGTCTTACCTTCATGATCCCTTTCAGCGGCTGGGTTCCGGCGACACGGCTCTGGCTGCCGTTGCGGCCGCCGCTACCGTGTCGTGGATATGCCATCGAGGCAACGCGCCGGGCAGGACTCCGATGGTAGCCTCGCCCTCGCAGGCCGACGGACTCGGCTGATGGTAGCAAGCTCTCGGCGCGCTCGGAGCGTCGCGATATGCCACGGCGTGAGCACGCGCGGTCCTTCGCCGGTGATCGCGACCGTGAACTCGAAGTGCGCTGCCGGCGAGCCGTCCTGGGAGTAGATCGCCCAGTTGTCGGCCGCCGATGCGCACCGCCGGGCCCGCCGGCGGTGGTCATCGGCTCGATCGCCAGCACCATGCCCTCCTCGAGCAGCGGGCCCTTGCCCGGCACGACCGTAGTTGGGAACCTGCGGGTCCTCGTGCATCGAGCGCCCCACGCCGTGGCCGACGAGCGAGCGTACGACCGCGAGGCCCGCGTCCTCGGCGACCTGCTGGATTGCGTTGGAGAGGTCGCCCATGCGGTTGCCCGACGCGCGCTGCGGCGACACCGGCGTGCAGCGAGCGCTCGGTCGCCTCGAGCAGGTTGCGAGCCTGCTCGTCGATCTTCTCGACGGGAAATGTGCGCGCGGCGTCTGCGACCCAGCCGTCGAGCGTGACACCAACATCGACGGAGATGATGTCGCCGCTGCCCAGCACGTAGGAGCCCGGGATGCCGTGCACGATCATCGCGTTCGGCGAGGCGCAGATCGAGCCGGGAAAGCCGCGGTAGCCCTTGAATGTCGGCTTGGCTCCGCGCGAGCGGATGAACCGCTCGGCGATGCGGTCGAGCTCCTTGGTGCTGACGCCGGGACGGATCGCGCTCTCGATCAGGTCGAGCGTCGCGGCGAGGATCAGCCCGGCGCGGGCCATCTTCTCGATCTCCTCTGGTGACTTCTTGATGATCACCCCGGGAGCTTAGCCTGCGCCACGACGTGGAGCGTCGGGTCGACCTTGAAGCAAACTTCTAGAGGTTCTCCTCCAGGCGTAGCGTCGCGACGGTGGCGCGAATGTGGGCATGAACCTCATCGGGGCTGCGCGTTCCGTCGAAGCGGCGCAGCAGGCCCGTCTCGTCGTAGTAGCCGATCAGCGGCTCGGTCTGAGAGTGGTAGACCTCCAGACGCGTGCGGATCGTCTCCTCCTTGTCGTCGTCGCGCTGGAGCAGGCGCGAGCCGTCCTGATCGCAGACGCCCTCGTGCTTGGGCGGGTCGAAGTCGACGTGGTAGATGTGGCTCGGGTTCTTCACGCACACGCGCCGGCCCGCTAGACGCCGCACGATCTCCTCGTCGGGAACCTCGATCAGGAGCGCCGCGGTGAGGTGGCGCTCGAGCCCTGCGAGCGCCTCGGCGAGCGCGTCTGCCTGCTTGCTCGTTGCGCGGGAAGCCGTCGAGCAGGAAGCCGTCGCGCGCGTCGCCGCCGGCGACCCGGTCGGTGATCATGCCGACGATCACCTCGTCGGGCACGAGCTTGCCGGCGTCCATGAACCGCTTTGCCTCCCTGCCCAGCTCGGTGCCCTCGGCCACCTGCGCGCGCAGGATGTCGCCGGTGGAGATGTGCGGCAGCTGAAAGTCCTCGCGCAGGCGGTCGGCCTGCGTGCCCTTGCCGGCGCCGGGCGGACCGAACAGGATCAGGTTGAGCTCGGACAAGACCGAGGCAGCCTACCCGCTCGCGTAGGGCTTGTGCGAGCGGTGGGCGCTTTCCTCCAGTATCAGAGCAAAGCCTGCGCGCCGCGCGAGGCCGGCGCTACTTGAGGAAGCCCTCGTAACTTCGCATCATCAGCTGCGCCTCGAGCTGCTTCATCGTTTCGAGCGCTACGCCGATCACGATCAGGACCGAGGTACCGCCGAAGAAGAAGTTCTGATGCGTGCGCGCGATCAGGATCGTCGGCAGCGCAGCTACCGCGGCGAGGAAGAGCGCACCGGGGAAGGTCAGGCGCGCGAGGATGCGGTCGAGGAATTCGGCGGTCGGGCGGCCGGGACGCACGCCGGGAATGAAGCCGCCGTACTTCTTCAGGTTGTCCGCCTGGTCGACCGGGTTGAACGTGACGGCGGTGTAGAAGTAGGTGAAGACGATGATGAACAGCGACTCGCCGACCACGTAGTGCCAGCCGTTGGGCGTGAAGAAGTCCGAGATCTGCTGACCCCAGTGGGTTTTCACGAGCTGCCCGACGGTCGGCGGGAAGGCCATGATGCTCGCCGCGAAGATCACCGGGATCACGCCCGCCATGTTCACGCGCAGCGGCAGGTAGGTCTGTCCGCCCTCGGTCATGCGCCTGCCGATCACGCGCTTTGCGTACTGCACGGGGATGCGCCGCTGGCCTTCCTGCACGAAGACGATGCCCGCCACGACCGCCAGCACGAGGAAGGGCATCATCACCTTGAAGACCTGGTCCTGGGTCGTCCACCAGGCCTGGATGCCACTTGGCAGGCGTGCGACGATCGAGGAGAAGATCAACAGCGAGATGCCGTTGCCGATGCCGCGCTGGGTGATCAGCTCGCCGACCCACATCAAGCAGCACGCAGCCCGTCGTCAGGCAGACGACGATCAGGAAGATGTGCGGCGCGTCGAAGTGCGTGACAACCGATTCGCCCGCTTTGGCCTGCAGCGTGTGGAACAGGAAGACGTAGCCGATCGACTGCGCGAATGCCAGCCCGACCGTCAGGTAGCGGGTGTACTGCGTGATCCGCGCCTGGCCGACCTCGCCTTCCTTGGCGAGCTTCTCGAGCGAGGGCACGGCCACCTGCAGCAGCTGCAGGATGATCGAGGCGGTGATGTAGGGCATGATCCCCAGCGCGAAGATCGCGATGCGCGAGAGGCCGCCGCCGGAGAAGAGGTTGAGCAGGCCGAGGATGTTCGAGCCGCCGAACTGCTTCTGGATGTTGTTGACCGCCGTCAGGTTGACGCCCGGCACGGGCACGTGCGAGCCGACGCGGTAGATCAGCAGAAGGCCCGCCGTGATGGCGATCTTCTTGCGGATGTCCGCGACCTGGAAGGCGTTGAGAATCGTCGAGAGCATGAGCGTTTAGCGCTGCGCGCTCGAGCCAGGAGCCCGAGTACGCTCGCGAGCGGCCGATTCTAGTGGATGCGCTCGCGCGCGAGGCCGTTTGCACGGCCGGCGCTGCTAGGCCTCGACGATGGTGCAGGTGCCGCCGGCCGCCTCGATGCGCTCGCGCGCGCCGGCGCTGAAGCCGTGGGCGTGGACGCGTCAGCGCCTTGCTGAGCTCGCCCTTGGCGAGCACCTTGACGGGAATGTCCTTACGCGTTGCGAGACCGTTGGCCTTCATCAGCTCGATCGTCACCTCGGTGCCCGCCTCGAAGCGACTCTCGAGCGCGTCGATGTTGACCGGCTGGGTGTGCGTGCGGAACATCTCAAACGGCATCGACTTCTTCATGTGCGGGCCGCGCAGCTTTCGCATGCGCATGTGGATCGGCATCTGCCCACCCTCGAAGGCCGCACGGCTCTTGGAGCCCGCGCGCGAGCCCGCGCCCTTCTGTCCACGGCCGGAGGTCTTGCCGGTGCCCGAGCCTTCGCCGCGGCCGATGCGCTTGCGCGGGCGGCGGCTGCCCCTGGCGGGGGCGAGGAGTGCAGCCCGATGCGCTCCTCCGTCTTTGCGCGCGGGGCTCACTTGCCCTCCTTGACCTCGACGAGGTGGCGCACCGCGTGCAACATGCCACGTGCCTGGTCGGTGTCGTTGACGGCGACCGTGTGGCCGATGCGACGCAGCCCGAGCGAGCGCAGCGTGTCGAGCTGTTTGACGTTGGCGCCGTTCTTGGAGCGGCAGCTGTGTGACGCTCAGCTCGGCCATCAGGAGGGGGCTCCCTCGGCGGCGACCGCAGGCTCCGCAGCAGCCCGGCGCTGTCTCCGTCTCGCCCTCGGCGGCGTGGATCGTGCCGTTCGCCGCTTCCTCGCCCGCGCTGAGCCCGAGCACCTTGTTGATGCGTCAGCCCGCGCAGCGTGGCGATCTCATCGGGCGTGCGCAGACCGCGCAGGCCGGCGACGGTGGCCTTGACGAGGTTGATCGGGTTCTGCGTGCCGAGGCTCTTGGAGAGGATGTCGTGGATGCCCGCGAGCTCGAGCACCGCGCGCACGCCACCGCCGGCGATCACGCCGGTACCGGGAGAGGCGGGCTTCAGAAAGACGCGACCCGCAGCCGAAGATGCCGGTCGTCTGGTGAGTGATCGTGCTGCCGTGCTTGGGCACGCGGAAGAGGTCCTTCTTGGCGCGCTCGACGCCCTTCTGGATCGCGAGCGGAACCTCGTTGGCCTTGCCGTAGCCGACGCCGACGACGTCGCGTTCGTCGCCGACGACGACGAGCGCCGTGAACGAGAAGCGACGACCGCCCTTGACGACCTTGGCGACGCGGTTGATCTCGACGACGCGCTCCTGGAGGTCCAGGCCGGCTTGGTTGACTGAGCGGTCTATGGATATTGACATGAGGAGGGAGAGGGTAGCGGTAGCGGGAGAGGGTGCGCGGGCGCTTAGACGGTGATGTCCGCCTCGCGGATCGCCTCGGCGAAGGCGCGGACGTGGCCGTGGTAGCGGTAGCCGCCGCGGTCGAAGACGGCCTCGGAGATGCCGGCGGCCTTGGCACGCTCGGCGAGCAGCGCGCCGGCGCGCGTCGCGCGCTCGGCTTTGCCGGCTTGCGCAGGTCCGCCTCGAACCAGCTGCACCGCGGCGAGCGTGTGTCCGTTGACGTCGTCGATCAGCTGCGCGGAGAGCCCGCGGTTGGAGCGGAACACGGAGATACGCGGGCGCGTCGCCGTGCCCGAGATCTTCGCGCGCACACGACGGCGGCGCTTGAGGCGGCGATTCTCCTTGGTGATGACGCTCATGCGCGCTTGCCGACCTTGCGCTGGACGTACTCGCCCTCGTAGCGGATGCCCTTGCCCTTGTAGGGCTCGGGCGGGCGCTGCTTGCGGATGATCGCGGCGGTCTCGCCGACGAGCTGCTTGGAGATGCCTTTGACGACCACACGCGTCGGCTGAGGCACCTCGAATTCGATGCCGTCAGGCGCCGGGATCGGCACCGGGTGGGAGTAGCCGACCGCGAGCTCGAGGTTCTTGCCCTTCAGCTGCGCGCGGTAGCCGACGCCCTGGATCTCCAGGCGCTTCTCATAGCCCGTTGGTGACGCCCTCGACCATGTTCGCCACCAGCGAGCGCGTCAGCCCGTGCAGCGCGCGGTGTTCGCCGCGGTCGGTCGGGCGCGTGACGATCAGCTGATCGCCGTCCTGGGTGACCTCGATGTCGCGGTGCACGCGCTCTGCGAGTTCGCCTTTGGGTCCGTTCACGCGGACCTCCTCCGGCTCGATCGAGACGGTCACGCCGGTGGGCACGGGGATGGGCTGTCTGCCGATTCGCGACAGCTCAGCTCACCAGACCTGCGCCAGGACCTCGCCGCCGACGCCGGCGGCGCGGGCGTCGTGTCCGGTCATGACGCCGTGGGAGGTGGAGACGATCGAGGTGCCCATGCCGCCGAGCACCTTGGGGATGTGCTTCGCGTCGACGTAGGTGCGCCGGCCCGGGCCGCGAGACACGCTCGCAGGCCCGAGATCGCCGAGCGGCGGTCCTCGGTGTACTTCAGGCGGATCTGGATCAGCTGGCCGGCGTCGCCCTCGGGCGCGGCTGATGACCGACCAGGAGTCGATGTAGCCCTGCTCGTCGAGGATGCGTGCGAGCTCGCCCTTGAGCTTGGAGGCGGGCAGCTCGACGGTCTCGTGCGCGGCATGGATCGCGTTGCGCACACGCGTCAGGAAGTCGGCTATCGGATCGGTCATCGACATGCTGTGGCTCTCTTCTCAGACCTCCTACCAGGAGGACTTCGTCATCCCGGGGATCTGACCGTTGTGGGCGAGCTCGCGTAGGCAGATGCGGCACACCCCGAACTTGCTGGTACACCGCGCGCGGCCTGCCGCAGCGCGTGCAGCGAGTATAGGCACGTGTCTTGAACTTCGGCGGGCGCGCCTGCTTGACGCGCTGGGAAGTCTTGGCCATCAGTCGCTGCTCTCCTGCTCGGTGGTCTGCTTGGCCTCGGCCCCGGGCTGCTCGGCTGCGGTCTCGCTGCTCGCCTCCTCCTCGGCCTCAGCGCGTACTCGACGCCTCGGCTCGGACGGCGGCCTCGCTCAGCCTGCGGCTCCTGCTCAGCCTGGGGCTCCTCAGCCTGCGGCTCCTCGCTCCGCGCTCTGCCGGTCTCGGCCTCTGCCTCGGTCTCCGCAGCCGCCTGCTCGGCTGCTGCGGCCTTCTTCTGCTTTCGCTGTGGGCGGTGGCGGCGGCGCTTCGGCGGCGGCCTGCGCAGCAGCAGCGCTCGCGGCCTCGGCTTCTTGCGTGCGCGCGCTCGGCGGCCGCGTCGGCCTCGGGGTCGTAGCCCTTGGGGCGGCCCTCGGGGGAGAACGGCATGCCCGAAGCGCGGCGAGCAGCGCGTACGCCTCGATGTCGGTCGCCGCGAGGTCGTGATCGTGATGTCCAGACCGCGAACCTGGTCGATCGCGTCGTAGTCGATCTCGGGGAAGATGATCTGCTCTTTGACGCCCATCGAGTAGTTGCCACGTCCGTCGAAGGAGCGCGCGCTCAGGCCGCGGAAGTCGCGGATGCGCGGGATCGCGATCGAGACGAGGCGGTCGAGGAACTCGTAGCCGCGCTCGCCGCGCAGCGTGACCGCAACGCCGACGGGCATGCCCTCGCGCAGTTTGAAGGCTGCGATCGACTTGCGCGCGCGCCGCACGCTCGGCTGCTGACCGGCGATCGTCGCGAGCTGCTCGGTGGCGGCCTTGAGCATTTTGGAGTCCTGCTTGGCCAGCCCGACACCCATGTTGAGGGTGATCTTCTCGAGCTTGGGTGCCTGCATCACCGAGGAGTAGCCGAAGCGCTCAATCAGCGCGGGACGGATCTCCTCGAGGTAGCGGATCTTCAGGCGGGCGGGCGGTGCGTCTCGGTCGCGGTGGCCATCAGTCGAGCCTCGTTCCGCGTGCTCTTGGCGACGCGGTAGCGCTTGCCGCCCTCGCGCTCGATGCGAACGCGCGTGCGTTTGCCCTTGGCGTCGAGCAGCATCACGTTGGAGACGTGGATGCGGGTTCTCGCGCTCGATCACGCCGCCTATCTGGCTCTGGCTCTGTGCACCGGCGACCTGCGAGGGGCGGGTGTGGCGCTTGACCATGTTCAGGCCCTCGACGACGACGCGTTCGCGGCGGGGGTCGACGCGCAGGACGCGCCCGCTCTTGCCGCGATCCTTGCCGGAGATGACCTCGACGCTGGTCGCCGGAGCGGATCTTCAGCGTGGGACGCTTGCCGGACCCTTTGGCGGATTTGCGCAGAGCCATCACAGCACCTCGGGGGCGAGCGAGACGATCTTCATGAAGTTGCGCTCACGCAGTTCGCGCGCGACGGGACCGAAGACGCGCGTGCCGCGCGGGTTGTTCTGATCGTCGATGATCACGGCCGCGTTCTCGTCGAAGGCGATGTAGGTGCCGTCGTCGCGGCCGATCGGCTTCTTCGTGCGCACGACCACGGCCGTCACGACCTCGCCCTTTTTGACCGTCCCCTGGGGGTTGGCCTGCTTGACGGTCGCGGTGATCACGTCGCCGACGAACGCGTAGCGACGCTGCGAGCCGCCCTTGACGCGGATACAGAGGATTTCGCGGGCGCCGGAGTTGTCGGCGACGCGCAGGCGTGTCTCGTTCTGGATCATCGTGCACGCTCCAGCACGTCGACGAGCGCCCAGCGCTTGGTCCGCGACAGCGGCCGGCTCTCGATCACGCGCACCACGTCGCCCTCGTGGGCGTCGTTGTTCTCGTCGTGGGCGTGCACGGTGCTCGAGCTGCGCACGATCTTCTCGTAGCGGCGGTGACGGCGTGCGATGTCGATGCGCACCGTGATCGTCTTGGCGGCCTTGTCGGAGACGACGATGCCCTGACGGACGCGTCGGCGACCCTCGACGGGAGCGTGCACGGGCGGCAGCGGCTCCGGCGCAGGCGCGTTGGCGCGGCGCTCTGCGGCCTTGGCGCGTTCCTGAAGGCGGCGAGCACGACGACGCACGGCCTTCGTGCGGCGCTCGGCGACGCGATCGGCGTGGCGTTCCTCGGGCGTGCGCGCGGCGCGAGCCTCGCCGGCGTGCTTCGAGCGCGCCTGGCGACGGCGCTCCTTCGGCGGGCAGCTGCTCGGCGGGCTCGGCCGGCTGCGGCTGCGCGGCAGCCTCTCGGCAGCCTCGGCGCGGCTCGGCGGCTGCCTCGGCGCAGGCTCGCCGGCGCGGCCTCGGCGCCGGCGCCTCGGCGGCCGGCTCTCGGCTGCGGCGCTCCTCGGCCGCGGGCTCGGCGGCCTCGGCCTCGCGGCCTCGGGCGGCCTCGGCGTCGGGCGTCTCAGTTGTCTCGTTCTCGGGTTCGTCAGCCATGTCGTCTCAGTTCGTTTCCTGTCTGTATCTCAGTTGCCCTGCGCGCGCTCGCGCTCGCGGCTCACGGTCAGCGCACGGGCGAGGTCGCGCTTGGCGCGCCCCAGGCCCGCCGTGTCGTCGAGTTCGCCGGTCGCGTTCGCGAAGCGCAGCCCGAAGACCTCTTTGCCCAGCTCGGCGACGCGCTTGGTCAGCTCGCCGTCGTCAAGATCGCGTAGTTCACTCGCCTTCATCGCCTCAGTCCTCGCGCAGCACGAACTTGGACTTCACGGGAAGCTTGTGCGCGGCCAGCCGGATCGCTTCGCGGGCGAGCGGCTCGGACACGCCGGCGAGCTCGAACATCACGCGACCGGGCTTGACCACCGCGACCCAGCCTTCGGGCGAGCCCTTGCCGGAGCCCATGCGGGTCTCGGCCGGCTTCTTCGTGACGGGCTTGTCGGGAAAGACGTTGATCCAGACCTTGCCGCCACGCTTGATCTTGCGCGTCATCGCGATACGAGCAGCCTCGATCTGGCGGTTGGTCAGCCAGCCGCCCTCGAGCGCCTTCAGGCCGTACTCGCCGAACTGGACGTGCAGCTGCCCGCGCGAGGTTCCGCGGCGACGGCCACGGTGCTGCTTGCGGTGCTTGACGCGCTTGGGCGAGAGCATCAGCGTCCGCCTCCGCCGCTCGGCCCACGACCGCCGCCGCCACCGGGCCCACGACCGCCACCGCCGCCACCCGGTCCACGACCGCCGCCACCAGGGCCGCGTCCGCCACCTGGACCACCCGGTCCACGACCGCCACCTGGACCACCACGACCGCCGCCTGCTCCACGTCCGCCGCCGGGACCACCAGCGCCACGTCCACGACCACGCCCGTCGCGACCCTCACGGCCGCCGCGACCGTCGCGGTCGTTGCTGGGCGGTGCCGGGGCCGTCATGTCGGTGAGGTCGGCGCCGGTGTAGCCCTCGGGCATGATTTCGCCCTTGTTGACCCAGCACTTCACGCCGATGCGACCGAAGGTCGTGCGGGCCTCGTAGAAGCCGTAGTCGATGTCGGCGCGCATCGTGTGCAGCGGCACGCGACCGTCGGAGTAGCTTTCGGTGCGCGCCATCTCGGCGCCGCCGAGGCGACCGGCGACCTGCACCTTGACGCCCTTGGCGCCCGAGCGCATCGCGCTCGTCAGCGCGCGCTTCATCGCGCGGCGGAAGGCGACACGGTTCTGCAGCTGCTCGGCGATCGACTGGGCGACGAGCTTCGCGTCGAGCTCGGGGCGCTTGATCTCGAGGATGTTGACCTTGATCTGCTTTTTGGTCATGCGGTGCAGATCGCGGCGCAGTGCGTCGACTTCGGTGCCCGACTTGCCGATCACGATGCCGGGGCGGGCCGTGTGGATGTTGACCTCGAGTTCGTTGGCGTCCTTGCGGATCGTGATGTCGGAGAGGCCGGCGTGGGCGAGCTTGCGCGATGATGTGCTCGCGCACACGCACGTCCTCGGCGAGGTACTCGGCGAAGTTCTTCTCGTTGAACCAGTTGGACTTCCAGTCGTGGATGTAGCCCACGCGCATGGCCTCTGGATGAACCTTCTGTCCCATTTCTCAGTCTCTCTAAGCGTTTCGTTTGGTGTTCGCCGGCTCGGGGCGCGGCGTCAGGGTGATCGTCAGATGGCTCGTGCGCTTGCGGATCGGCGTCGCCCGTCCCATCGCGCGCGGGCGGAAGCGCTTGATCGTCGGCCCTTCGTCGGCGTAGGCCTCACGGACGATCAGATCGTCCTCGAGCAGCTCGTGGTTGCTCTCGGCGTTGGCCACCGCGGACTCGAGCAGCTTGCTCCAGTCGCGCGCCACCTCACGAGGGGTGAAGGCGAGGATAGCGCGTGCCTCCTGCACGGACTTGCCGCGCAGGTGGCCGCAGACCATGCGCGCCTTGCGGGCGGAGGTGCGCACGTAGCGGGCGTGCGCGCGCACGACCCTGCGGCGTGGGCTTGGCTTTGACGCTCGCGCTGCGCACGCCGACCGACTTTCTTGGAGGGCTTCGCCGCGTCCTGCGCCTTCGCGGCCTCCTGTGCCTCGCCGGCGTCGCCGGGAGCCGCCGCTTTCGCGCTCGCGGCTTTTTTCGGCGGCCTGTTTTCTCGGCGGGCGCTTTTAGCGTGTCCTGCTGACCATCGGGCTCGGCGGTCGCCGCGGCTGCTTTCTTCTCGCCTCGGGCTTGCTCTTGGCGCTGGCTTTTTCTCGCCGCGCGCTTTCGCGGCGGCGCTTTTTTGCAGCCGCGGCTTTTTTGGCCGTGGCGCTTTTCTGGCGGCCGGCTCTTTCGGCAGCTGGTTTCTCGGCAGCAGTCGGCTCCTCGGAGCCCTCGCCGGTCACGTCCTTCTCCTCCTCGGCGCTCACTAGCGGACCTTCCCCGAGCCGGCGTGCCCGCGGAAGACGCGCGTGGGCGCGAACTCGCCGAGCTTGTGGCCGACCATCGACTCGCTGATGAAGACGGGTACGTGTTTCTTGCCGTCGTGGACGGCGATCGTGTGGCCGACCATCTCCGGGAAGATCGTCGAGGCCCGCGACCAGGTGCGCAGCATTTTTTTGTTGTTCGCGGCGTTCAGCGCTTCGATGCGCGTCATCAGGCGCTCTTCGACCCACGGGCCCTTCTTGCTGGAGCGGCTCATCTTTGCTTGCCCTTCCCGCGCCTGCGGCCGCGCACGATGTAGCGATCTGGAGGTCTTGTTCTTCTTGCGCGTGCGGTAGCCGAGCGTCGGCACGCCCCAGGGCGTGACCGGGTGACGCCCGGCGGTGGTCGAGCCCTCGCCGCCGCCGTGCGGGTGGTCGACGGGGTTCATCGCGACGCCGCGCGTCTGCGGGCGCACGCCCATGTGGCGCTTGCGCCCGGCCTTGCCGACCTTGACGTTCTGGTGGTCGGCGTTGCCGATCGTGCCGACGGTCGCGCGGCACTCCGCGCGCACCATGCGCATCTCGCCGGAGGGCAGGCGCAGCGTCGCCATGTCGCCGTCCTTGGCCATCAGCTGTGCCGAGGCGCCGGCCGAGCGTGCCATCTGCCCGCCGCGGCCGGGCTGCAGCTCGATGTTGTGGACGACGGTGCCGACCGGCATGCGCGCGAGCTCCATGCAGTTGCCGACCGCGATGTCGGCGCCCTCGCCGGAGGCGACGGTCATGCCGACGGTCAGGCGCTGGGGCGCGAGGATGTAGCGCTTCTCGCCGTCGACGTAGTGCAGCAGCGCGATGTAGGCGGAGCGGTTGGGGTCGTACTCGATCGCGGCGACGCGCGCGTCGACGCCGTCCTTGCGGCGCTTGAAGTCGACGCGCCGGTAGGCGCGCTTGGCGCCGCCGCCGCGGTGGCGCGCGGTCTTGCGCCCGTAGCGCGTTGCGCCCGCCGCTCTTCTTGAGGCCTTCGACGAGGCGTCTTCTCAGGCTCGGTCCTTGGTGATCTCCGCGAAGTCCGGGTAGGACACGAAGCGCATCCCGGGGCTCGTCGGCTTTGGCTTGCGAATCGGCATCGGCTTATCCCTCCAGGGCCTGCAGGCCCTGGAAGATCGGGATCGACTCGCCGGCGCGCACCTGCACGATCGCCTTCTTCCAGGTGCGCGTGCGTCCCTTGGTGTTGCCACGGCGCTTGGGCTTGGACTTGACGCTGAGCGTGCGCACCTCGACGACGTGCACGTCGAACAGCGCCTCGACGGCCTGGCGGATCTGGGTCTTGTGCGCGTCGGCGTGGACGCGGAAGGTGTAGCGGTCGGCGGCCGAGAGCACGTAGCTCTTCTCCGAGACGACCGGGCGGATGATGCACCTGCGTGTGCTCCATCAGGCCTCGCCTCCTCGCGCGGCGAGCTTGGCGGTGCGCGCGGTGAGCGCCTCGAGCGCGCGCTTCGGAGACGAGCAGCGAGGCCGCGCCGAGCAGGTCGGTGACGCCGACGTTCTCCGGCGTCAGCACGGCGACGCGCGCGAGGTTGCGGAAGGACAGCGCCGCGGCGGACTCCTCGGGCGCGAGCACGACGAGCGTCGGCCGCGCTGGTTCCAGTCGTCGAGCAGGTCGAGCGCCTGGCGCGTCTTCGGCGCCGAGAAGGCGGACGCGTCGAGGATCGCGAGCGAGCCGCGCTGGGCGTGCAGCGAGAGCGCGCTGCGCAGCGCGGCGCGCTGCTCCTTGCGGTTGACCTTGAAGGTGTAGGAGCGCGGCTGCGGGCCGAAGACGACGCCGCCACCGGTCCAGATCGGCGAGCGGCTCGAGCCGGCGCGGGCGCGGCCGGTGCCCTTCTGGCGCCAGGGCTTGGCGCCACCGCCGGAGACCATCGCCGCGGGTCTTCGTGGCCGCCGTGCCGCGCCGGCGCGCGGCCTGCTCGGCGCGCACGCTCTGGTGCACGAGCGGGCCGAGAAGCGCGCGCCGAAGGCGCCGTCGTCGAGCTTGACCTTCTTGCGTCGCGACCGGCCAGCACCGAGCAGCGGGGCGTCAGGCATCGCTGCGCACCTCCACGATCGCCGCCGCGCGGACCGGGGACCGAGCCGCGGACGAGCAGCAGGTTCTGCTTGGCGTCGACCGCGACGATCTCGAGACCCTTCTGGGTGACGCGCTTGTTGCCCATCTGGCCGGGGCCGCGGATGCCCTTCATCACGCGCGCCGGCCACGCCGAGGCGCCGATCGAGCCCGGGGCGCGCACGTTGTGCGAGCCGTGCGACTTGGGGCCGCTGGCGAAGTTGTGGCGCTTGATCGTGCCCTGGAAGCCCTTGCCCTTGGAGGTGCCGGCGATCTTCACGCGGCTGCCGACCTCGAAGGCCTCGACGGTGACCGTCTCGCCGAGCTGCAGCTCGCCGGCCTCGTCGCGGAACTCGACGACGGTGCGCATCGGCGGCGCGTCGGCCTTCTTGAGGTGGCCGAGCTCGGCTTTGGTGAGGTGCTTCTCCTTCGTCAGCCCGAAGGCGAGCTGCACGGCTTCGTAGCCGTCGCGCTCGGCGGTGCGGATCGCCGTCACCGGGCACGGGCCGGCCTCGAGCACGGTCACGCGCGCGACGCTTCCGTCCTCCTGGAAGACCTGGGTCATGCCGAGCTTCTTGGCGAGGATCGCGGGCATCGTCAGGTGGCGAGGCGGATCTCGATGTCGACGCCGGCCGGGAGGTGGTCCAGGCGCTGGAGCGAGTCGACGGTCTTGGGGGTCGGCTGGTGGATGTCGATCAGCCGCTTGTGCGTGCGGATCTCGAAGTGCTCGCGCGAGTCCTTGTCCTTGAAGGGCGAGCGGATCACGCAGTAGACGTTCTTCTCGGTGGGCAGCGGCACAGGGCCCGACACGCTCGCGCCGGTGCGCGTGGCGGTCTCGACGATCTCCTTGGCCGCCGACTCGATGGCCGAGGTGTCGTACGCCTTCAGGCGGATGCGGATCTTGTTTTGGTTGGCGGCTGCCATTGGTTTCTCTCTCAGTGCTCTCTGTGTGTGGCTCGGTGCTTGACTGGTCGCTGCGTCGCGCTGCGCTGCTCGTCGCGGCCGGCGGGACTGCTCCCGCCGCGGCCCCTCCGGGCGGCAGACAAGGGGCGGATCGTCCTTGCGGGACCCGCCCCGTCGCCGCCACACCTGCAGCGGTGGGGCTGTGTTAGTCGTATCGGACTGCAAATGCGCCGCCGACTCCTGCCGGAGGCGCGCAGGTACTACTCGATGATCTCCGCTGACCACGCCCGAGCCGACCGTGCGGCCACCCTCTCGGATGGCGAAACGCAGTCCCTGGTCCATGGCGATCGGCTGAATCAGCTCGATCTCCATCTGGACGTTGTCGCCGGGCATGACCATCTCGACACCGTCGGGCAGCTTGGCCACGCCGGTGACGTCGGTCGTGCGGAAGTAGAACTGGGGCCGGTAGCCCGTGAAGAACGGGGTGTGACGTCCACCCTCCTCCTTCTTGAGCACGTAGACCTCGGCCTTGTACTTGGTGTGCGGCGTGATCGAGCCGGGCTTGCAGAGCACCTGGCCGCGCTCGATCTCCTCGCGCTTGGTGCCACGCAGCAGGCAGCCGACGTTGTCGCCCGCCTGGCCCTGGTCGAGGATCTTGCGGAACATCTCGACGCCGGTGACGACCGTCGAGGTCGAGTCGTGGACGCCGACGATTTCCACCGTGTCGCCGGTGTTGACGATGCCCTGCTCGACGCGGCCCGTCGCGACGGTGCCACGGCCGGTGATCGAGAAGACGTCCTCGACCGGCATCAGGAAGGGCTTGTCGAGCTCGCGGACGGGCTCCGGGATGTAGGTGTCCAGCGCCGCGGCCAGCTCGAGGATCTTCTGCTTGTAGGCCTCGTCGCCTTCGAGCGCCTTCAGCGCCGAGCCGGTGATGAAGGGGATGTCGTCGCCGGGGAAGTCGTACTCGGAGAGCAGCTCGCGGACCTCGACCTCGACGAGCTCGAGCAGCTCCTCGTCGTCGACCATGTCGGCCTTGTTGAGGAACACGACGATGTAGGGGACGCCGACCTGGCGGGCGAGCAGGATGTGCTCGCGCGTCTGGGGCATCGGGCCGTCGGCCGCCGAGACCACGAGGATCGCGCCGTCCATCTGCGCGGCGCCGGTGATCATGTTCTTGACGTAGTCGGCGTGACCGGGGCAGTCGACGTGCGCGTAGTGACGGTTCTCCGTCTGGTACTCGACGTGCGAGGTGGCGATCGTGATCCCGCGTTCCTTCTCCTCGGGCGCGTTGTCGATCTCCGCGAAGGTGCGGGCTTCCGCGCCTCCGTGCTCGGCCAGCACCGTCGTGATGGCAGCGGTCAGCGTCGTCTTGCCATGGTCGATGTGACCGATGGTCCCGACGTTGACGTGCGGCTTGTCGCGCTCGAACTTCTCCTTCGCCACTTTCTGTTCGCTCCTGTATCGACTTTATGTCCGCCTCTGTGGAGGCGAACCGCGGAAATCTATCTAACTGCGGTACTCGTTGACTGCCGGGTACTTCCCCGGCTTGCTGCTGCGTGCTCGCTAGCGTTCCTCTCAGGCCGGAACCGGCTCGCCCGTCCGCGCTTCGACGATCTTCTCGGCGATGTTCGGCGGGACCTCCTCGTAGGCCTCGAACTGCATCGTGTAGTTGGCGCGGCCCTGCGTGTTGGAGCGCAGGTCGGTCGCGTAGCCGAACATCTCGCTGCAGCGGCACGCGCGCGGTGACCGCGAGCGCGTTGCCGCGCCGCTCCTGGCCCTCGACGCGCCCGCGCCGGCGGCGAGAGATCGCCGATCACGTCGCCGAGGAAGTCCTCGGGCGTGACGACCTCGACCGCGAAGATCGGCTCGAGCAGCACCGGCTTGGCGCGTTTGGCCGCCTCTTTGAAGGCGAGCGAGCCGGCGACTTTGAAGGCGATCTCCGAGGAGTCGACGTCGTGGTACTTGCCGTCGACGAGCGTCACGCGCATGTCGACCATCGGGTAGCCGGCCTTGACGCCGTTCTCGAGCGCCTCTTCGATGCCCTTCTTGACGGCGGGGATGTATTCGGAGGGGATCGCTCCACCCTTGATCTTGTTGATGAACTCGAAGCCCTCGCCGGGCGCCGGCTCGAGGTCGATGAAGACCACGCCGAACTGGCCCGAGCCACCGGTCTGGCGGACGAACTTGCCTTCGATCTTCTCGACCGTGCCGCGCACCGTCTCGCGGTAGGAGACCTGCGGGCGACCGACGTTGGCCTCGACGCCGAACTCGCGCTTCATGCGGTCGACGAGCACCTCGAGGTGCAGCTCGCCCATGCCGGAGATCTCGGTCTGGCCGGTCTCCTCGTTGGTGCGCACCTGGAAGGTCGGGTCCTCCTCGGCGAGGCGCCCGAGCGCGACCGACATCTTCTCCTGGTCGACCTTCGTCTTGGGCTCGACCGCGACCTTGATGACGGGCTCGGGGAAGATGATGTTCTCGAGGTGGATCGGGTGCGTCGGGGGCGGCGAGCGTGTCGCCGGTGATGACCTGCTTGATGCCCACCGCCGCGGCGATGTCGCCGGCGTAGACCTCCTCGACCTCCTCGCGCTCGTTGGCGTGCATCATCAGGATGCGCCCGATGCGCTCGGTGCGGCCGCTGCCGACGTTGAGCACGCGCGAGCCGGCCTCGAGTTCGCCGGAGTAGACGCGGAAGTAGGTGAGCTTGCCGACGTAGGGGTCGGCGGCGATCTTGAAGGCGAGCGCCGCGAACGGCTCGGAGTCGTCGGCGTTGCGCACGACCTCGCGCTCCTCCTCCTCGCCTTTGATCAGTTCGGTGCCCATGCACCGGCGGCACGTCCAGCGGCGAGGGCAGGTAGTCGATGACCGCGTCGAGCAGCGGCTGCACGCCCTTGTTCTTGAAGGACGAGCCGCACAGCACCGGCGTCAGCTTGGTCGAGAGCGTCGCCTTGCGGATCGCGTTCTTGAGCGACCTCCTCGGAGATCTCGGCCTCCTCGAGGATCAGCTCGAGCAGCGCGTCGTCGTAGTGGGAGACCTCCTCGAGCAGGTGTTCGCGCGCGCGCCGTCGCCGCTTCGGCGAGGTGCTCGGGGATCTCGGTCTCGTCCTGTTCCTTGCCCATCTCGTCCTTGTAGACGATCGCCTTCATCGCGACCAGGTCGACGACGCCCAGGAAGTCGCCCTCGGCGCCGATCGGCAGCTGGATCGGCACCGGGTGCGCGCCGAGGCGGTCGATCATCGTCTGCACGCCCTTGTCGAAGTCGGCGCCGATGCGGTCCATCTTGTTGATGTAGGCGATGCGCGGCACGTGGTACTTGTCGGCCTGGCGCCAGACCGTCTCTGACTGGGGCTCGACGCCGGCGACCGAGTCGAACAGCGCGATCGCGCCGTCGAGCACGCGCAGCGAGCGCTCGACCTCGACCGTGAAGTCGACGTGGCCGGGCGTGTCGATGATGTTGATGCGGTGGTCCTTCCACTGCGCGGTGGTGGCCGCGGAGGTGATCGTGATGCCGCGCTCCTGCTCCTGCTCCATCCAGTCCATCACCGCCGCGCCCTCGTGGACCTCGCCGATCTTGTAGGTGCGACCGGTGTAGTAGAGGATGCGCTCGGTCGTCGTCGTCTTACCGGCGTCGATGTGCGCCATGATCCCGATGTTGCGGGTCTTTTCGAGTGAGAACTTACGTGGCATCGATCGGGATCCGGTTTCGTGACTTGGGGGTACTGGTGGACGGGCAAAAAAATGGGCCCCTCGGGCCCACGCGCGCTGCTGGTCTGTGTGGACCGGTCCGCGTCGTTATCTGCTCGAGGTCTCCATCTTTGCTTTGCGATCCCGCGGTAGGTGCGCATACGCATACGCCGCGCCCACCCGCGACGCGAGGCCGACTATAGCAGAGGGATTCTCAGCGTTGAGCGGCCTGTGAAGGCGTTTCTGACGCCGTAGCGGGGGCTTCGCCGCTGTCTGCCAGAGGGGTCTGCTCGACCATCGCGCCGAGCCGCTGCGAGCACCTCGGTGGCGGCCTGCAGCTCGTCGGCCTCGAGGCCCGCGAGCGCCTGCTCCCAGCGGCTGCGCCAGGCGGCGCGCTTGGCCTCGATCTTGCGCGCGACCCTGCTCGGTCAGGCGCGAGACGACGACGCGCCGGTCGCTCGGCGAGCGCACCCGCTCGACGTGCCCGCACTCGGCGAGGTGGTCGAGCATCTGGGTGACGGTTCCGGGCGCCATCCGCGCCGCGCTCGCGAGCTCGCCGGCCGCCAGCTCGCCGCGCTCGTGCAGCTCGATCAGCAGCTCGAACTGTGCGTGGCTGAGCTCGCCGCCGCCGAGATGCGTGTCGCGCCCGCGCAGGCGGCTGAGGCTGCGAAACACGCGCCGAAAGGCCGCGCCGAGCTCGAGCATCTGCGCCTCGCGCTCCTCGACTTGCGGGGCCACCTCGCCGTGATGGGCGCGCTCATCTGCCGCGCCTAAGCCCCAAGCGGCTCGATCGCCGCCTCCGCGTTGGCCGCTGCCGCGCCCGGGCGCGCGCGGGGGTTCTCCGCGCGCAGCAGCACGACGCAGGGGATCAGCGAGAGCACCGCGATCCCGAGCGACCACCAGTAGGCGGCGTCGAAGGCGTCTGCGAGCTTCGCCAGCGAGGGTGCGCTGCCGCTCGCGCGCTGGAGCACGACCGCGAGCACGGCGGTGCCGATCGCGCCGCCGATCCGCTGCAGCACGTTCAGCTGCGGCGTCGCGTCGGAGAGCTGCTCGGGGCGCAGCGAGGCGAAGGCGGCCGTCATCGCGGGCATGAAGGAGAAGCCGATGCCGATGCCGCGCACGAGCAGCATCGCGCGAGATCGCGACGATCGAGGTGCTCGGTCCGACGAACGCCAGCGGGATCGTGCTGAGCGCGAGGATCGAGACGCCGAAGATCGCCACGCGCCCGCCGCCGAAGCGCTGGTCAGGCGCCCGGCGAGCGGCATGACGAGCAGCATCCCGAGGCCCTGCGGCCCGGTCAGCAGGCCCGTGACGATCACGCTCTCGTGGCGCACCTCCTGGTAGTAGAGCGGCACGAGGATCATCGCCCCGAACAGCGCCGCGCCGAGCCCGAAGGTCGTCAGCGAGGCCGCCGCCGAAGACGCGGTTGGCGTACAGGCGGACGTCGAGCAGCGGGCGCTCGACGCGCAGCGCGTGCCAGCAGAAGACGCCCGGCAAGCGCGAGCCCCGCGAGGATCGGCACAGACCACGATCGGGGCCGTCAGGCTGCTGTTGGTGCCGAGCTCGCAGAGCCCGTAGACGAGCACGCTCGAGGCGGTCGAGAGCAGCGCGAGGCCGACCACGTCGAGGCGGCCCGCCTCGCCCGAGTCGGTCTCGGGATGATCCGCCAGGCCGCGAACGAAGGCGATCACGCCGATCGGGCAGGTTGACGAGGAAGATCCAGGACCAGTGCAGGTTCTGCAGGATCAGCGCCGCCGACCACCGGGACCGAGGATCGGCGCGAGCATCGCCGGCATCGAGACGACGCCCATCACGCGCCCCATCCGCTGCGGGCCGGCGACCTGGGCCATGATCAGCTGCCCAACGGGCATGATCATGCCGCCGCCCGCTCCCTGCAGGACGCGGAAGAGCACGAGCGTCGTCGTCGATGCTCGCGACCGCACAGAGACCCGAGCCGACCGTGAAGAGCACGAGCGAGACCATGTAGACGCGCTCGGCGCCGAAGCGCCGCGCCGCCCAGCCGGTGACGGGAATGACCGCGGCGAGCGAGAGCAGGTAGCCGGTCACGACCCACTGGATCTGCGAGATCGAGCTGTGCAGGTCGTGCCCGAGCGTGCGCAGCGCGACGTTGACGATCGTCGTGTCGAGGATCGACATGATCATCCCGAGGATCACGACGCCCGCGATCTTCCACACGTAGGGCTCGATGCGGTCGGAGGCGGCCGGCGAGTGCATCGGCGCTGCTGTGCTCGAAGAAGACATTTGGTACCGAAAGTTTAGGTACCTAACCTTTGTTCTTCAACCCCCTGTGAGCGATCGCACACATCGGCCGCCGCGGAAGCCAGCCCACCCGCCCCGGTCACGACGGCAGCGCACAAACGCGAAAGGCCCCGAAGGGGCCTCGCATGAAAAAACGTTCCGTTCCCGCGCAAGAGCGGGCTCGACCCGCACTCACTCAGTAAGCGGTTCGAGGATCAAGCGAGACAAGGACGCAGTGGAGCGAAGTGTGCTGCTGCACGCGAGCGATCGAGGACGCCGTATCGCGCCGGCTCCTCGGGCCGGCTTTACCAGCGGTAGTGGGCGAAGGCCTTGTTGGCCTGCGCCATGCGGTAGATGTCGTCCTTGCGCTTGTAGGCGCCGCCCTGCTGGGACTGCGCGTCCATCAGCTCGTTGGCGAGGCGCTGGGCCATCGTCTTCTCGCGGCGCTGGCGGGCGAACTCGACGAGCCAGCGGACGGCGAGCGTGCGGGCACGGCGGGCGGGCACCTCGACGGGCACCTGGTAGGTGGCGCCACCGACGCGGCGCGAGCGGACCTCGAGCGACGGCGTCAGCGTCCTGATCGACGCCTCGAGCGTCTCGACCGGGTCTTTGTCGCTGCGCTCGGCGATGATCGCGAGCGCGTCGTAGACGATCCGCTCGGCGGTCGACTTCTTGCCGTCGAGCATCACCTTGTTGATGACCTGCTGGACGAGCTTCGAGCGGTGGATCGGAGTCCGGCTCGACCGGCCGGATCTGGGCGGCTGCGCGACGGGGCATGAGCTACTTTTTCTTCACGCCGTACTGCGAGCGCGCCTTCTTGCGGTCGCTCACGCCGGCGGCGTCGAGCGTGCCGCGCACGACCTTGTAGCGAACACCCGGAAGATCCTTGACGCGGCCGCCGCGCACGAGCACGACCGAGTGCTCCTGCAGGTTGTGTCCCTCGCCGGGGATGTAGGCGGTGACCTCGATCGAGCCGGAGATACGCACACGCGCGACCTTGCGCAGCGCGGAGTTAGGCTTCTTCGGCGTCGTCGTGTAGACGCGCGTGCAGACGCCACGCCGCTGCGGGGCGGCGACCTTCTTCTTGCGACCCTTGCCAGACTTCAGGCCCGGGGTCGCGAGCTTCTTCTTGGGCGTGACGCGGCCCTTGCGCACGAGTTGTGAGGTCGTCGGCATCGGGCGCAGATGCTAGCAGCGCTAAGCGCTCTGCGCCACGCCGGCCGCGCGGACCGGCGCGGGCATCAGCGCGGAGGCGACGACCACGAGCACGAACGCCAGCGCCTGCACGGCCACCCCGAGGGGGCTGCCGGCCATCGGGTCGCCGAAGACGATGATCCCGCCGGCGATCCCGGCGATGTTGGCGGCGGTGCCCGTGACGGCGATCACCGGGACGGCGTCGCCGTCCTGCAGGCCGCGCGCGGAGGCGTAGAAGGCGACGATCGAGGCGAGCACCGCGACCATCAGCCAGGGGCTCAGCACGAGCCCGACGATGCCGTGCGCGCCGGTGATGCCGGTCAGCGCCTTGATCGCGGTGTCGGAGACGCCGAAGAGGATTCCCGAGGCGGCGCCGAGCATCACGCCGTGGTGCTCGACCGGGCCGCCCATGCGCGGGCCCATGATCAGCAGGCCGCCGAGCCCGAACAGGCCGGCCTCGAAGGAGATCATCGCGACGTCTGAGAAGTGCGAGTGCGAGCCGTGCAGGCGTCGGCAGCGTGAGGCCGAGCAGCACGAGCCCGACGGCCGTCAGCATCGAGGCCGACCCACTGGCGGCGTCCGACCTCGAAGCCGAACATCCGCTCGGCCATGACCGCGATGAACACGACGCCCGCTGCCAGCGAGACCTGGACGACGGACATCGGCGCGAGCGCCAGCGCTGCGACGTGCAGGCCCCAGCTTCCCGTCGCGATCAGCATCCCGATCGCGAACCACTTCGAGGAGTACAGGCGTCGCGCGGAGCGCAGCGGGTGCATGACCTGCACCTTGGGCACCGCGTTGGCGCCCTTGTACTTGTAGAAGAAGCCCAGGTTGGCCACGAAGGCACAGGCGAGGGCGAGCAGGATTCCGAGATCTAGGTTCATAGTCGAGAGGTTGCTGACGCGTTGATCCATCGACCGGGGTCAGCTGGTGCTTTACTGCGCGCTGGCGGCCTAAGCGAATCAACCGTCCTCGGCAGAGTACCCGTCCCTACCTGTATGCAAGCTAAAGAGGCCGTCGGCGCCGCAGATGCCCGCAACGCTGGGGCCGCGAGCGTCGAGGACGGGTCCGGCGAAGACCATGAGCAACCGCTGCTGCTGGTGGACATCGACGGTGTCATCTCGCTGTTCGGCGCCTTCACGAACGAGCGTCGCAGCGACTCGGTCGAGGGATCCTTCCATGCGATCGAGGGCATACCTCACTTCCTTTCGGCCACCGCCGCCGCACACCTGCTCGCGCTCGCGCCGCTGTTCGAGCTCGTCTGGGCGAGCGGCTGGGAGGAGCGCGCCGACGAACACCTCCCGCACCTGCTCGGCCTGCCGAAAGCCCTGCCCTTCCTGAGCTTTGAGCGCACCGTCGGGCGCGCGAACGCGCACTGGAAGCTCGACGCGATCGACGCCTACGCCGCTGCAACGCCCGCTCGCATGGATCGACGATGCGCTCAACGACGCCTGCCAGCAGTGGGCCGAGCGTCGCGCGGCGCCGACGCTGCTCGTGCCGACCGATCCGGAGCTGGGGCTGACCGACCGCGAGGCCGCGCTGCTGCGCGACTGGGCGCTGGCGCTCGCAACTCCCAGGTGCAGCATCGAGCGCTGCGAGCTCACGGCGCCGGAGTCGGCGCTGCGCTTGGCACCGGTGGCGTGGCTGGCGGCGCCGGTGCTGCGCTGAGCGTGACACGCAGCGGCTCTGAGACAGTCGCACCGTAGCTGCCCCCACCGCTGCTGAGCGCCCGCAGCCACGCCGCGCCAGCCGGCAGACCGGGGAAGCTAGCCGGAGTGGAGAAGCTCCCCTGAGCGTCGCTCAGCAGCTGTGCGAGCGTGCTCTCCTTCACGAGCTCGCCGCGACGGGCCGTGGTGCGCGCCTGGATCTGGATCGGCGCTCCGGCGATCGGCGTACCGGCCAGCGAGCTGAGCGTGCCCGTCAGCGTCGCCGCTGACCCGGCTTCGACGCTCTCCTTCAGTACACGCGATCGCCGCGCGCGTCGCGCCGCCTGACGATGAGAATCACCTTAGGCCCTGCCGAGCTACATTCGAGGGATGGCCGACATCGTTGCCAGCGAAGGCCTGCTCCTGGCCGCCCGCGAAGTGGTCGTGCTGATCGTCGTGATCGCCTTCATCACCTGGGTCGGCTACCGCTTTGTGCGCGAAAGCCACCGCTGACACGTCGGTATCGACGATGGTGATGGGCGAGGCGCAAACGCGTGCCCGGTCAAGTGCCTACTCAGGAAACAAAGCGGGGCGGCCGTTTCGGCCGCCCCGCTGTTACTGCACACCCTGCTGATGCTTGGCAGATCTGCCGTCGCGCGCTACTCCGTGGGGCCCTCGTCGGGGATCTCCAGCTCGGCCAGCTCCTCGGCGAAGCCGGGGTCGGTGCCGCCCGCGCCGATCTTCTCGAGCGAGGCGAGGTCGGCGTCGAACTCCTGGCCGTAGCCGCCGTTGAAGCCGTCGCCGCCGGCGAGCCCGAGCTCGGCCGCGATCTCGTCCTGGTCGAGCAGGCCGACGTCGTCGATCGCGCGGGGCAGCGGCTCGGACGGTTCGATCTCGATCCGCCGGTAGCGCTTGAGCCCGGTCGCCGCCGGGATCAGCTTGCCGATGATCACGTTCTCCTTGAGCCCGTTGAGGCGGTCGATCTTGCCCTCCAGCGCCGCGTCGGTCAGCACCTTGGTCGTCTCCTGGAAGGAGGCCGCCGAGAGGAACGAGTCGGTGTTCAGCGAGGCCTTGGTGATGCCCGAGGATGATGTCCTCGAACTGCGCCGCTCTCGCCGCCCTTCTCGGCCACCGCGTCGTTGACCTTGGCGAACTCGAAGCGGTCGACGAACTGCCCCGGCAGGTAGTCGGTGTCGCCCTTCTGGTCGACGCGCACCTTTTTGAGCATCTGACGGACGATCAGCTCGATGTGCTTGTCGTTGATGTCCACGCCCTGGGACTTGTAGACCTCCTGCACCTCCTTGACGAGGTACTGCTCGGTCTCGGTGCGCCCGCGGATCGCGAGCAGCTCGTGCGGGTACACCGACCCCTCGTTGAGCTGCGTGCCCGCGGCGATCTTCTCGCCCGTCGCTGACGAACAGCCGCGTGCGGCGCGGGAAGGCGTGGCGGTGCTCCTCGCCGGCCTCGTCGGTGATGACGACCGTCAGCGCCTTGTCGGTCTCCTCGATCGAGACGACGCCGTCCTGCTCGGCGATCTTCGCGAGGCCCTTCGGGCGGCGCGCCTCGAAGAGCTCGACGACGCGCGGCAGACCGTGCGTGATGTCCGCGCCGGCGACGCCGCCGGTGTGGAACGTACGCATCGTCAGCTGCGTGCCGGGCTCGCCGATCGACTGCGCGGCGACGATGCCGACCGCGTCGCCGATCTGCGCGAGCGCGCCGGTCGCCATCGCCCGGCCGTAGCAGGCCTGGCAGACGCCGCTGGGGGCCTCGCACTTGAGCACCGAGCGCACGGGCACCGTGCACCTCGCTGCCCTTCTCGTGGTCGTCGGCGAACGCCTCGACGATGTCGGCCAGCTCCGCGCGGCCGATTTCCGCGCCCTGCTCGGCGAGCATGCGGCCGCGCTTGGTCTTGATCGGCTGCGCCGCGATCCGCCCGACGAGGCCGTCGTTGGGCTCGCCGTCGGCCTTGAAGACGGCCATCTCGATGTACTCCTCGGTGCCGCAGTCGGCCTCGCGGATGATCACGTCCTGGGCGACGTCGACCAGACGCCGCGTCAGGTAGCCCGAGTCGGCGGTGCGCAGCGCCGTGTCGGCGAGTCCCTTTCGCGCGCCGTGCGTCGAGATGAAGTACTCGAGCACCGACAGGCCCTCCATGAAGTTGGCCTTGATCGGGCGCTCGATGATTTCACCCTTCGGGTTGGCCATCAGGCCGCGCATCCCCGCCAGCTGGCGGATCTGCTTGAAGGAGCCACGCGCACCCGAGTTGGCCATCATGAAGATGGGGTTCAGGGTGTCGAGGTTCTGCGATCATCGCCTCGGCGACCTCGTCGGTGGCCGCGTTCCACTGCTCGACGACCGCCTCGTGGCGCTCCTCCTGGGTGATCAGGCCGTCGTCGTACTGGCCGGTGATGTCGCCGACGAGCTTGTCGTACTTGTCGAGGATCTCCTGCTTCTCCGGCGGCACGACGACGTCGTTCTTGGAGATCGTGATCCCGGCCTGGGTCGCGTACTTGAAGCCGAGGTCCTTGAACGCGTCGAGCACCAGCGAGATCGTCGTCGCGCCGTAGGTCTGCACGAGCATGTCGATCAGCCGCGTGGTGTCGCGCTTCTTCATCGACTGGTTGACGAACACGTACTTGGACGCGTCGAACTCGTCGCCCAGCGCCTCCGCGAGCGCACGCTCGATGCGGTCGTTGTAGATGATCCGCCCGATCGTCGTGAGCACGTGGCCGCCCTCGCGCCCGTAGGGGCGGAACTCGGCGATGTCGTGCAGCTTCACGACGCCGCCCTCGTAGGAGAGTTCGGCCTCCTGCGCGGTGCGGAACACGTGCGGACGCGGCTCGTGCGTCGCGCGGTCGATCTTCGCCAGCTCCTCCGCCTCCGGACCGTAGGTCAGGTAGTAGGCGCCCAGGATCATGTCCTGCGTCGGCGTCGCCAGCGGCGCGCCGTGCGCCGGGCGAGAGGATGTTGTTGGAGGAGAGCATCAGGATGCGCGCCTCCGCCTGCGCCTCGGCCGAGAGCGGCAGGTGGACCGCCATCTGGTCGCCGTCGAAGTCCGCGTTGAAGGCGTGGCAGACCAGCGGGTGGACCTGGATCGCCTTGCCCTCGACGAGCAGCGGCTCGAACGCCTGGATGCCCAGGCGGTGCAGCGTCGGCGCGCGGTTGAGCAGCACCGGGTGCTCGTGGATGACCTCCTCGAGCACGTCCCAGACCTCGCCGATCATCGAGTCGACCATCTTCTTGGCCGCCTTGATGTTCTGCGCGGACTTGCGCTCGACGAGGCGCGCCATGATGAACGGCTTGAACAGCTCGAGCGCCATGATCTTCGGCAGGCCGCACTGGTGCAGCTTCAGGTACGGGCCGGCGACGATCACCGAGCGCCCCGAGTAGTCCACGCGCTTGCCGAGCAGGTTCTGGCGGAAGCGCCCCTGCTTGCCCTTGAGCATGTCCGAGAGGGTCTTCAGCGGCCGGTTGCCCGGGCCGGTGACGGGACGCCCGCGGCGGCCGTTGTCGAACAGCGCGTCGACGGCCTCCTGCAGCATCCGCTTCTCGTTGTTGACGATGATCTCGGGCGCGCCGAGGTCGAGCAGCCGCTTGAGGCGGTTGTTGCGGTTGATGACGCGGCGGTAGAGGTCGTTGAGGTCGGAGGTCGCGAAGCGGCCACCGTCGAGCTGCACCATCGGGCGCAGCTCCGGCGGGATCACCGGCACGGCGTCGAGCACCATCATCTCCGGCTTGTTGCCGGACTGGATGAAGGCGGAGACGACCTTCAGGCGCTTGACCGCGCGGGCCTGCTTCTGGCCTTTGCCGGTCTTGACCTGGTCCTCGAGCTCGATCCGTTCGGCCTCGAGGTCGACCTGCTGGAGCAGGTCGCGGATCGCTTCCGCGCCCATGCCGCCGCGGAAGTACTCGCCGAAGCCGTAGGAGGAGCCGAAGCGCTCCTTGAGCTCGCGGAAGGTCGTCTCGTCGTGCTCGATCTGCTTGGGCTCCATCGTCTTGAAGAGCTCCCAGACGTTGCGCATGCGCTCGGCCGCGTCCTCGATGTAGGCCTCGGTGTCGGCGATGTCGGCCTCGAAGGCCTTCGTCAGCTCCTTGACCTGCTTCTCGCGCTCCTCGTCGGAGAGTTTCGCGAGGTTGATGTCGAGCGAGTCGGCCCACAGGTGGTCTTCGTCGTTGAAGTTCGTCTGTTTGCCGTTCTGCAGGTACTTCTCGCGGCGCTTGAGCGACTCGCGCAGCTCGAGCACGCGCTCCTCGCGCTCGGCGGCGTAGGCGTCGAGGACCTTGTTGACCTCCTTCTCGAGCGAGTCGAGGTCCTTGGCGCGCGCCTCGTCGTCGACCCAGGTGACGATCGAGGCGGCGAAGTAGAGGACCTTCTCGAGTTCCTTCGGCGCCATGTCGAGCAGGTAGCCGATGCGGCTGGGCACGCCCTTGAAGAACCAGATGTGGCTGACCGGGGCGGCCAGGTCGACGTGGCCCATGCGCTCGCGGCGGACCTTCGAGCGCGTGACCTCGACGCCGCAGCGCTCGCAGACGATGCCCTTGTAGCGGACGCGCTTGTACTTGCCGCAGTAGCACTCCCAGTCCTTGGTCGGACCGAAGATGCGCTCGCAGAAGAGGCCGTCCTTCTCCGGCTTCAGCGTGCGGTAGTTGATCGTCTCCGGCTTGGTGACCTCGCCGGAGCTCCAGCTGCGGATCTGCTTGGAGGACGCGAGGCTGATCTCGATTGCGTCGAAGTTGTTGATGTCAATCATCTCGGTGTGCTTTCGCTCGCGGGTGAATCTGGCTATTGACTTCGCCGGCTGCTCGGCGCCGCGCAGGCGCGCTGCCCGGCGTCGCTGCCGAGCGTCTGCTCGGCGAGCTCCTCGCTGTCGAGCGCCCTCGAGGTCGATCGTCCTCGGTGCGTCGACGTCGATCGCCTCGTCGACCGCGTCGCGGCGTCGTCGTCCTCGTCGCTCGCCTCGTCGGCGCGCCGGCGTCGGTCGCGTCCTCGCCCTCCAGCTCCTCGTCGCTGGCGTCGCCGGCGACGCGCGCGCACGCCCGAGAGGTCGATGCCGAGCTCCTCGGCGGCGCGCAGCAGGTCGTCGTCCTCGTCGCGCATCTCGGCGCGCTGGCCCTCCTCGGAGACGACGTTGACGTCGAGCGCCAGCGACTGCATCTCCTTGAGCAGCACCTTGAAGGACTCCGGGATCGACGGCTCGGCGATGTTCTCGCCCTTGACGATCGCCTCGTAGGCCTTGACGCGCCCGACCGTGTCGTCGGACTTGATCGTGAGCATCTCCTGCAGCGTGTAGGCGGCGCCGAAGGCCTCCAGCGCCCAGACCTCCATCTCGCCGAAGCGCTGGCCGCCGAACTGCGCCTTGCCGCCCAGCGGCTGCTGGGTGACGAGCGAGTAGGGGCCGGTCGAGCGGGCGTGGATCTTGTCGTCGACGAGGTGCAGGAGCTTGAGGATGTACATGTAGCCGACCGTCACCTGTTCCTCGAACGGCTCGCCGGTGCGGCCGTTGAAGAGCGTCATCTTGCCCGAGGCCTGCTCGCCCTCGCGGCGGGACTTGTCGATGTCCATGCGGATGCGGCCCTTGTGGGCGTCCTGCCACTTGACCAGCGCGTTGTCGACGTCTTCGACCGTCGCGCCGTCGAAGACCGGCGTGGAGACGTAGACGCGGCCGTTGCCGCTCGCCGGCGTGCGGCGTCCTTGTAGGCCTCGGTGCCGTCGTCGTACCAGCCCTGCGCGGCGGCCCAGCCGAGGTGGGTCTCGAGGATCTGCCCGACGTTCATGCGCGAGGGCACGCCGAGCGGGTTGAGGATCACGTCGACCGGCGTGCCGTCCTCGAGGAACGGCATGTCCTGCTCGTCGACGATCTTCGAGATCACACCCTTGTTGCCGTGGCGGCCCGCGAGCTTGTCGCCCTCGGAGATCTTGCGCTTCTTGGCGACGAACACGCGCACGAGGTCGTTGACCCCGGGCGGCAGGTCGTCGCCGTCGTCGCGGCGGAAGGTCTTGACGTCGATCACGACGCCGCCCTCGCCGTGGGGCACCTTCAGCGAGGTGTCGCGCACCTCGCGCGCCTTCTCCTTGAAGATCGCGCGGATCAGCTTCTCCTCGGCGGTCAGCTCGGTCTCGCCCTTCGGCGTGACCTTGCCGACGAGCAGGTCGCCCGAGCCGACCTCGGCGCCGACGCGCACGATGCCGCGGTCGTCGAGGTTGCGCAGCGACTCCTCGGAGCGGTTGGGGATGTCGCGGGTGATCTCCTCCTCGCCGAGCTTCGTCGTGCGGGCGTCGATCTCGTACTCCTCGATGTGGATCGAGGTGAGCTCGTCGTCCTGCACGAGGCGCTTGGAGAGGATGATCGCGTCCTCGAAGTTGTAGCCCTCCCAGGACATGAAGGCGACCATCAGGTTCTTGCCGAGCGCCATCTCGCCCTTGTCGGTCGAGGAGCCGTCGGCGAGCACGTCGCCGGCCTTGACCTTCTGGCCGGTCGTGACGAGCGGCTTCTGGTGGATCAGCGTGCCCTGGTTGGAGCGCATGAACTTCTGCAGCTCGTACTCCTCCTTGCTTGCCGTCGTTGCCCTGCGACGACGATCTGCGTCGGCGTCGATGTAGTCGACGGTGCCCGGCGCTCTCGGCCAGCAGCACGTCGCCGGTGTCGAGCGCGGCGCGGCGCTCCATGCCGGTGCCGACCAGCGGCGCGTCGGACTTCAGCAGCGGCACCGCCTGGCGCTGCATGTTCGAGCCCATCAGCGCGCGGTTGGCGTCGTCGTGCTCGAGGAACGGGATCATCGCCGTCGCGACCGACCAGATCTGCTCGGGCGAGACGTCGACCAGGTCGACGTCCTTCGGCCCGACCGTCACGTACTGGCCGGCCTGCGTGCGGCAGAGGATCTCCGTGCCCTTGAGCTTGCCGGTCTTGGCGTCGACCGGCGTGTTCGCCTGGGCGATCAGCAGCTCCTCTTCCTGGGTGGCGTCGAGGTGGCACGATCTCCTCGGTCACGACGCCGTCCTTGACGACGCGGTAGGGCGTCGTGACGAAGCCGTACTCGGAGACCTCGGCGAACGAGGACAGCGAGCCGATCAGGCCGATGTTCGGACCCTCGGGCGTCTCGATCGGGCACATGCGCCCGTAGTGGGTCGGGTGCACGTCGCGGACCTCGATCGGCGCGCGCTCGCGCGTCAGCCCGCCGGCGCCGAGCGCCGAGAGGCGGCGGCGGTGCGTGAGCCCGGCCAGCGAGTTGGTCTGGTCCATGAACTGCGACAGCTGCGAGGAGCCGAAGAACTCCTTCAGCGCGGCCACGACCGGGCGGATGTTGATGATCGTCTGCGGCGTGATCGTGTCGGCGTCCTCGGTCGTGAGGCGCTCGCGCACGACGCGCTCCATGCGGTAGAGGCCGATCCGGAAGGCCTCCTGGATCAGCTCGCCGACGGTGCGCAGGCGGCGGTTGCCGAAGTGCTCGTACTCGTCGAGGTGCTCGGCGACCGGCTCGCGCGGCATGCTCATCGCCTCGGCCGCGTAGTCCTTGATCTCGACCTCGCCGTCCTCGGGCAGGCCGAGGCGCTTGGGCAGCGAGACCAGCTCGCGCACGAGCGCGAGGATGTCGTCGTGGGTCAGCGTGCGGGTGTCGATGTCGATGTCGAGCCCGAGGCGCGAGTTGAGCTTGTAGCGGCCGACGCGCGTGAGGTCGTAGCGCTTGGGGTCGAAGAACAGCTGGTTGAGCAGCGCCTTGGCGTTGTCGACGCTCGGCGGCTCGCCCGGGCGCTGCTTCTTGAACAGCTCGATCAGCGCGCCCTCTTCGGTGCGCGTGCCTCGGTGTCCGACTCGATCGTGTTGCGGATGTAGAGCGAGTTGTCGAACAGCCGCAGGATCTCCTCGTCGCTGGCGTAGCCCATCGCGCGCAGCAGCACCGTGACCGGCAGCTTGCGCTTGCGGTCGATGCGGACGAAGACCTTGCCCTTCTTGTCGATCTCGAGCTCGAGCCAGGAGCCGCGGGCCGGCATCAGGTTGGCGATGAAGACCTGCTTCTCGCGGTCCTTGGGCTCCATCAGGTAGGCGCCCGGGGAGCGCACGAGCTGCGTCACGACGACGCGCTCGGTGCCGTTGATGACGAACGTGCCGCGCTCGGTCATCCACGGGAAGTCGCCCATGAAGACCGACTGCTCGCGGATCTCGCCGGTCTCGCGGTTGATGAAGGCGACCGTGACCGTCAGCGGGCGCGCGTAGGTCAGGTCCTTCTCGCGGCACTGCTCGAGCGAGGCGACGGGCTCGTCGAAGGTGAACTCGCCGAACTGGACGGCGAGGTTGCCGGTGTAGTCCTCGATCGGCGAGATGTCGTCGATCGTCTCGCGCAGGCCGCCCTTCTGCGGGTCGGTCAGCCACGCGAACGAGCGGCGCTGGATGTCGATCAGGTTGGGGACGTCAACGGTCTTGTTCAGACGCGCGAAGCTACGGCGCGTCCGGAGAGCATCTGCAGCAGCCAAGAAACGACTCCTTCGGAGGGCGAGAGACGGACAGAGGAGGGCGCCGAAGCGCGACTAGGAAAGATAGCACAGGCTATCGCGCACCCCGAAGGGCCGCCAGCGCTCACGGACCCCGCCCTTCGAGACATCGCGTATGTGGCGCGACGCTCGGCTGCCTGGGACGGCTGCGACTATCGGCCAGCGCCGGGCACTTTACCGGAAAACGCGGCGAATTTGTTAGCAATACATAAAGAGCGGGGCCCCGCGATCGCGGGGCCCCCTCGCGGCAGCGGCCGCGACGGCGCGTGCTCGGCTACTTGAGCTCGACGGTGGCGCCTGCCTCCTCGAGTTCCTGCTTGAGCTTGTCGGCCTCCTCGCGCTCGATGCCCTCCTTGACCGGCTTGGGGGCCTCGTCGACGAGCGCCTTGGCCTCTTTCAGGCCGAGGCCGGTCGCCGCGCGCACGACCTTGATCACCTGGATCTTCTTGTCGCCGGCGCCGGCGAGGATCACGTCGACGGTGCTCGCGCTTCTTCCTCGCCGCCGCGCGTCGCCGCCGCCGCCGGCGGGGGCCGCGGCGGGCGCCGCCACCGCGGCCGCCGAGACGCCGAACTCCTCCTCGAGCGCCTTGATGCGCTCGGCGAGCTCGAGCACCGAGATGCCCTTGAGCTCCTCGATCCAATCCTGTGTGCTGGTTGCCATGCTGTCAGTCCTCCTTGGTGGGATTCGTCTCGGCGTCCTCGGACTGACCTCAGCCGAGACGTCCGCCTGTTTGTCGTCTTCTTGCGCCGGCTCGTCCTGCGCCGGCTCAGCTTGCTCTCGGCCGCGCTCGCCTCGGGCTCGGCCTGCGGTCTCCGCGCTCGGGCCTCGGCGCTGGCTCCTCGGCCTGCGGCTCCTCGGCCGCCGCCGCCGCCTCCTCGGCCGCCGGCTCCTCGGGCTGCGGGCTCCTCGGCCGGCGGGCGCCTGCGCCTCCGGGCCGGCCGCCTGCCTCGGCGCGGCCGCCTCGTCGGCCGCGGGCTCCTCGGCGGCGGGCTCCGCCGCGGCCGCGGGCGCCTCGCCGGCGGGGATCTCGCCGGACTCCTTCTTCTCGCGCACCTGGCCGAGCGCGACGGCGAGGCCGCCGACGAGCGCGCCGAGCGTGCGCACGAGGCCGCCGACCGGCGAGGCCACGACGCCGACGAGCTGGCCGTAGAGGACTTCGCGCGAGGGCAGGCGCGAGAGCGCGCGGATCTGCTCGACGTCGAGCGCCTCGCCGTCCATCAGGCCGCCCTTGAAGGGGAGCAGCTGCGTCGCGCGGGCGTAGTCGGCGACCGCCTTGGCGGCGACGGCGACGTCGCCGCGCACGAACGTCAGCGCGGTCGGGCCCGGCGAGGTAGCTCCTTCAGCGCCTCGGCGCCCGACCTGGTCGGCGGCGCGCTCGGTGAGCGAGTTCTTGACGACCTTGAAGGTCGCGTCGGCCTCGCGCAGCTTGGCGCGCAGCTCGGCGACCTGCGCGACGGTGATGCCGCGGTAGTCGACGGCGAAGATCGCCTCGGACTCGTCTATGTGGGCGGCGATCTCGGCGATCGCCACGGCCTTCTGGTCTCGGTTCATTGGGGCTCCTGTCCCGGTCTTCCGCGGACCATGTGGCCGCCGCCGGGGGTCTCTGGTGGCCTGTCGTGAGGTGGCGCTAGGCGGCGACGCTCGCCGCGGGCGCCTCCTCGATGATGTCACGTGTGCGGCTGGGGTCGACCTTGACGCCCGGACCCATCGTCGAGGCGAGCGTGATCGAGCGCAGGTAGCGGCCTTTGGCGGCCGACGGCTTGGCGCGGATGAGCTCTTCGATCACGGCGGCGTAGTTCTCGAGCAGCTTGCGCTCGTCGAAGCTCGCCTTGCCGATCACCAGGTGCACGATCGCGGTGCGGTCGGTGCGGTACTCGACCTTGCCGGACTTGGACTCCTCGACGGCCTTGGCGACGTCCATCGTGACGGTGCCGACCTTCGGGTTGGGCATCTTGCCCGACGGGCCCGAGGATGCGGCCGAGGCGACCGACGACGGACATCATGTCGGGCGTCGCGATCGCCACGTCGAAGTCGTCGAAGCCCTCCTCGATGCGCTTGGCGAGGTCCTCGCCGCCGACGACGTCGGCGCCGGCCTCTTCGGCCTCGCGCGCCTTGTCGCCCTGGGCGAAGACGGCGATCTTGACGTCCTTGCCGAGCCCGTTGGGCAGCGCGATCGTGCCGCGCAGCTGCTCGTCGGCGTGGCGGACGTTGAGGCCGGTGCGCACGTGCACCTCGATCGACTCGTCGAACTTCGCGCTGGCCAGGCTGCGCACGAGCGCGATCGCCTCGGCGGGCTCGTACTCGCGCTCGCGGTCGACCTTCGCCGCGCGCTCGGTGTAGCGCTTGCCGTGCTTGCTCACGACGCCACCTCCACGCCCATCGAGCGGGCGGTGCCGGCGATGATCTTCGCGGCCTGGTCGACGTCGTGGGCGTTGAGGTCGTCGAGCTTGCGCTCGGCGATCTCGCGCAGCTGCGCCTGGGTGATCGTGCCGACCTTCACGCGGTTGGGCTCGCCCGAGCCCTTGTCGATTCCGATCGCCTGGCGGATCAGCACGGCGGCCGGCGGCGTCTTGGTGATGAACGTGAACGAGCGGTCCTCGTAGACGGTGATCACGACCGGGATGACCGTGCCCGGTTTCGCTCTGCGTCTGCGCGTTGAACGCCTTGCAGAACTCCATGATGTTGATCCCGTGCTGGCCCAGCGCAGGACCGACCGGCGGGGCGGGGCTCGCCTGCCCGGCGTTCGCCTGCAGCTTGATCGTTGTGAGAACCTTCTTGGCCATCGTCTAGAGCTTCTTCACCTGGTCGAAGCCGACCTCGACCGGCGTCTCCCGGCCGAAGATTGATACCAGCACCTTGAGCCTGGCGGCGTCCTCGTTGATCTCGGAGATCTCGCCGGAGAAGTCCGAGAGCGGGCCGGAGACGACCTTGACGGACTCGCCGATCGCGAACTGGGCGCGCGTGCGCGTCGCGGTGGCGACCTCCTTGTGCAGCAGCCGGTCGACCTCGCTCTGGGTCAGCGGCACGGGCTCCTGGGAGGCGCCGACGAAGCCGGTCACGCCGGGCGTGCCCTTGACGACGCCCCAGGAGTCCTCGTTGAGCTCCATGTTGACGAGCACGTAGCCGGGCATCGTGCGCTTCTCGACGGTGACCTTCTGGTTGTCCTTCATCTCCGAGACGGCCTCGGTCGGGACGACGACGCTGCGCACGGCGCGCTGCTGGCCGAGCGAGACGACGCGGTGCTCGAGGTTGTGCTTGACCTTGTTCTCGTGACCGGAGTAGGTGTTGACGACGTACCAGCGAAACATTCAGAGTTCCTCAGAGGTTCAGTGACGGATGCGATGACGGTGCGACGGAGCGGGGCTCGCGCTCAGAGGATGAATTCGACGATTTCCTTGGCGACGAAGTCGGCGAGGCCGAGGTAGGCGCCGGCGATCGCGACGAAGCCGAGCACGACGGCGGTGGCCTGCGTGACCTGGCGGCGGTCGGGCCACTGCACGCGCTGGAGCTCGGCCCAGCTGGCGCGCAGGAAGCCGATCGCGCGGTTGCCGCCGCGCAGCGGGCGCGCCGGAGGAGCGCGCCTCGCCGCCGCCGTCGCCGTCACCGCCGCCGCCACCGTCCGCCGCCGCCGTCGCGCCGGCGGGCGCCGCCGGGAGCCTCCGGAGCTCCTGCAGCGTCGTCGCTCGGCTGCCGTCGAGCGTCGCTCCTCGGCGAGGTCGGCGCGGGCACGCCGCCGGCGCCGCGGACGAGCGCCGCGTCGAACTCGTCGACGTCGCCGGAGGCGTGGTCGAGCGCGCCCGGGCACGTCCTCGCGGACGGGCTGGCTCGGGCGCGGTCGCCTGCGCGCTGCGCGCAGCGGGCGCTGCGGAGCCGCCGCGCGCGCGGCGCTGCTTTGCACGTTTGCGGTCACGGGCCACAGCAGCGCTCCCGCGCTAGCGGGTCTCCCGGTGGCTGGTGTGCTTGCGACACCAGCGGCAGTACTTGCGCAGGCGTGATCCGGTCGGGGTTGTTGCGCTTGCTCTTGTTCGTCTGGTAGTTGCGACGCTTGCACTCCTCGCAGGCGAGGGTGATAGCGATTCGAACGTCTCCGCGGGCCATGATCAGAAATCCCTGCGTCGGTGTTGGACAGCGGCCTTGGGCGAAGAAAAACCCCGCCCAGGCGCGAGGTCCAAGCAGTCTAGCGCGCTTTGCGCTGCGGGAACCAGCCCGCGCGAGACGCGCCGCGGCGAGCTTGACGCGCGCGGCGCAAAGCATCAAGCTCGGGCCGCCGATTCGCCCACTCCAGAGAAGGAGACATCGCCCTCATGCACCTGCCCGAGCCGATCCCGACCGACCGTCCACGACGAGACGTTCGCCGGCGTGACCTACCACATCCGCGGCGAGCTGGTGCCCGAGCTGCAGATCGAGCTCGGCTCGCAGGCGGTGATGTTCGAGCACCACGTGCTGCTGTGGAAGGAGACGCAGCTGAACATCGAGCTGAAGAAGCTGCCGGGCGCGATCAAGCGCAAGATCGCGGGCCTCGAGTTCTTCGTGACGCGCACCTCCGGCTCCGGGCGGATCGCCTTCTCGCGCGACTCGCCCGGCCAGTGCATGCCGCTGCACCTCACGCAGGGCGAGGGCCTGGACGTGCGCGAGCACCAGTTCATCGCCGCGACCGACAACCTCGACTACAGCTTCGAACGGATCAAGGGCGTGCAGAACATGCTGCTCGGCGGCTCGGGCTTCTTCATGGACAAGTTCCGCGCCACCGACGGCGACGCGCTCGTCTGGCTGCACGGCCACGGCAACGTGTTCCTGGTGGAGCTGATGGAGGGCGAGCAGCTCGACGTCGAGGCCGGCGCTGGCTCTACAAGGACCCGACGGTCAAGCTCGAAGCGGTCACGATGGGCCTGAAGACGGGCATCTTCGGCGGCGGCGGCAAGCTCACCTGGAACCGCTTCACCGGCCCCGGCCGCCTCGCGATCCAGACGCTGTTCATCGCCCCGCTCGAGGGCATCGGCAGCGCCGCCGAGGCGGCCGGCGCGGGCGGCATCGCCGGCGCGCTGATCGGCGGCCTCGCGCGGCGGCTGAGCTGTCAGAGCGGCCCCTCGCGGGGGCCCGGTGCGGTGTTCGCGCGTGGTCGCGACCCTGCCCGCGCCCGGCCGGCGGTGCTACTCGTAGAGCGTGAGCGTGCCGAGGATCACGTAGAGCGGCGACGAGCGCCCAGCCCTCGAACTCGGCGGCCTCGCCGTCGCCGGTGACCTGCCAGAGCGCGAGCGCGGTGAGCGCGAGCGCGCCGATGTAGACGGGCGCGAGCGCGAACGTCAGCGTGGTCGCGAGCGCGAAGGAGATCAGCACGAGCAGCGGGAACAGGAAGGCCGCGATCTGCGCGACCGAGTTCTTGACGACCGAGATCGCGAGGTCCGCGCGGCCCTTCCAGGCGAGCACGAGCCCGGCGGTGTTCTCGACGGCGTTGCCGGCGATCGCCACGATCACGAGGCCGGCGAAGGCCTGCGAGAGCGTGCAGCTGGTCGATCGCCGGGCGCAGCGCCGTTGACGAACCAGTCCGAGACGAACGCCGAGCCGACGCCGGCGACGCGCAGCAGCGCGAGCGTCATGCCGAGCGAGCAGGCGCGGCCCGCCGGCCGGCGCGCGCCGCTCGGCGCTCGGCGCCGGCGCCCGCGGCCGCGCCGCGCTCGCCGGCCGCGCCGGCGCTGCTCGGTCGCCTGCCCGGGCGCGCTGTCGGAGCGCAGGTAGGGCACGACCCAGGCCAGGTAGACGACCAGCAGGCAGACCGCGCCGACGACCGAGATCGCCTTGACGTGGTGGCTGGCGGGGTCGTGCGCGCCGAGCGAGAGGCCGAGCAGCACGATGATGAAGACGGTGACCTGCAGCAGCGTCGCCGTGTCGCGCGGCAGGCGCTTGGAGAAGCGCATCACGCCGTCGGGCGAGCGGCGCGCGCCGACGACGATCACGAGGCCGAGCACGAGCAGCGCGTTGGCGAGGATCGAGCCGACGATCGCGGTCTGGGCGACGACGAGCTCGCCCTTCTGCAGCGCGAAGATGACGACGAACAGCTCGGGCAGGTTGCCGAGCGTCGACTGCAGCATGCCCGGTCACGCCCGGGCCGAAGCGCTCGCCGAGCTGCTCGGTCGCGAAGGACACGACCCAGGCGAGGCCCGCCAGCGCGAGCGTGGCGATCGCGAAGCGCGGGACCGCCGCCCAGCCGCCGTAGTTGGCGACGCCGGCGAGCGCGGTGAGCAGCGCGATCAGCCGCGAGCAGCAGCGCGCTGCGGTGCGGGTCAGCGCGGACATCGCCTGGCGGCAGCTCCCCAGCGCGGTGCTCAGTGGCTCTCCAGGACCCGGTCGACGAGGCCGTACTCGAGCGCCTGCTCGGCCGTGAAGAAGCGGTCGCGCTCCATGTCGGCGCGCACCTCCTCGGTCGGCTTGCCCGGTGTGCTCGGCGTAGATCTCATCGATGCGCTCGCGCAGGTTGAGGATCTCGCGCGCGTGGATCTCGATGTCGGTCGACTGGCCTTCGAAGCCGGCCGAGGGCTGGTGGATCAGGATGCGCGAGTTCGGCAGCGCGGCGCGCTTGCCCTTCGTGCCGGCGGCCAGCAGCAGCGAGCCCATCGACATCGCGACGCCCACGCACATCGTCGCGATGTCCGGTTTGACGAACTGCATCGTGTCGTAGATCGCCAGGCCCGAGTAGATCGAGCCGCCCGGCGAGTTGATGTAGATCGAGATGTCCTTGTCGGGGTCCTCGCTCTCGAGGTGCAGCAGCTGCGCGACGACGAGGTTGGCGACCTGGTCGTCGATCGGCGTGCCGAGGAAGATGATGCGCTCGTTGAGCAGCCGCGAGTAGATGTCGAACTCGCGCTCGCCGCGCGCGGTGCGCTCGATGACCATCGGGATCAGTGGCATGGCGCCCACCCTAGCGTCCGCGCGCAGCGACCGGATGTCTGCAGTCGGGTGCGCCTGAACGTCGCGGGTAGAGGCGCGCAACCGGTCGATGCGAAGCGGGTTCGACGACTGGAACGTACCCGATGGAGCGATCTCGATGAGCCACGCCACACTTCCCGCCTGCGCGCGGCGTCTGCCTGCTCGCACTCGCGAGCCTGCTGCTCGTGCGCGGCCGGCGCCGCGGCGATGACCAGCCACGCCGGCTGGCCGCCCGACCAGCACCTCGTGATGGACAAGGGCCCCGCCGGGCGCGCGAACGTGCTGACGGGCACGCCCGGACCTGCACAACTACCTGCTCGGCGGCTACGGCAACGACACGATCTACGGCGGCGACGCCGGCGACGTGATCTGGGGCGACTACCACCCGTCCGGCTGGCCCGCGCACCAGACCGCCGTCGATCCACGCGGGCAACGGCAAGAACTTCATCTACTCCAACGACACCGTCAACTACGTCTGGACGGGCACGAACCCGGCGACCGTCGTCCACGCGCACGAGGGCTCGGGCGTGATCCACTGCGAGAACCCGCGCATCGTCGTCTTCACGAGCCACCACGCGCTGCCGCACTACAAGCTCGACGGCTGCCGGCACATCAGCTTCTACTCGGTCGGCTACTGACACCGCCCCCGTGGAAGCCGCGCACGACGCCGGGACGCCGTGCGCGCGCCTCCAATCAATTCAGAGTTGACCGTCCGCATGCCCTGCGCGTCGTAGCGGTCGCCGCTCGCCGCGGGCACGCTCTCGGCGATCCGCTGCACCTCCTCGTCGCTCAGCTCGACGTCGGCCGCGGCGAGGTTCTCTTCGAGGTAGCTGACGCGCTTGGTGCCGGGGATCGGCACGATGTGCTCGCCGCGGTGCAGCACCCAGGCGAGCGCGAGCTGCCCCGGCGTGATGCCCTTCTCGGCGGCGAGCTCCTTGACGCGCTCGGCGAGCTTCAGGTTGTGCTCGCAGGTTCTCGCCGGTGAAGCGCGGCCCGTAGCGGCGGAAGTCGCCCTCGTCGAGCTCCTCGGGCGAGGTGAAGCGCCCGGAGAGGAAGCCGCGGCCGAGCGGCGAGTAGGCGACGAGCGCGATGCCGAGCTCCTCGAGCGTCGGCAGGATCTCCTCCTCGACGTCGCGCGTCCACAGCGAGTACTCGCTCTGCACCGCGGTGATCGGGTGCACCGCGTGCGCGCGGCGGATCGTCTCGGCGCTCGCCTCCGAGAGGCCGAGGTGGCGCACCTTGCCCTCCTGCGACCAGCTCGGCCATCGCGCCGACCGTCTCCTCGATCGGCGTGTTCGGGTCGACGCGGTGCTGGTAGTAGAGGTCGATGTGCTCGACGCCGAGGCGCTCGCAGCGAGCCCTCGCAGGCGCTGCGCACGTAGTCGGGGCTGCCGTCGATCGAGCGCTTCGGCGGCCGGCCCGCCTCGCCGGGCTCGAGCTTGATGCCGAACTTCGTCGCCAGGAAGACCTCGTCGCGGCGCGCCGGCGATCGCGCCGCCCGACGAGCCGCTCGTTGGTGTGCGGCCCGTACATGTCGGAGGTGTCGAGGAAGTTGCAGCCGAGCTCGAGCGCGCGGTGGATCGTGCGCAGCGCCTCCGGCTCGTCGGTCGCGCCGTAGAAGGCCGACATGCCCATGCAGCCGAGGCCGATCGCCGAGACCTCCGGGCCGTCCGGTCCGAGCGTGCGCTTGTTCATGGCGCTGCTCCTTTCGGATCGCGAGCTCGCGCGCCGTGTCCGCCGCCGCGCGACGCGAGCCCTCGGTATACCAAGCCCGCGCTCCCGCTCCGGCGAGCCTGCCCCGCGCCCCAGGCGCGCCGACTGCGTCCATAATGTGCGCCGTCATGTTCCCGCTGAACCTGCCCAACCTGCTGACGGTGCTGCGGATCATGCTCGTGCCCGGTGCTCGTCGTCGCGCTGCTCGGCAACACGCCCGGCCGGCGACGTGCTCGCGGCGGTCGTCTTCGCGCTCGCCTCGCTGACGGACTTCGTCGACGGCTACCTCGCGCGCGCGCGCGACTCGAGGTCACGACCTTCGGCAAGCTGATGGACCCGCTCGCCGACAAGCTGCTGATCGTCGCCGCGCTGATCTCGCTCGTCTCGCTGCACCGCCTCGCGGCGTGGGTGGCGATGGTGATCATCACGCGCGAGCTGGCCGTGACGGTGCTGCGCCTCGGCGCCACGCAGGCCGGCGTGGTGATGGCGGCGAGCATGTTCGGCAAGGTCAAGACCTGCCTGCAGATCGCCGCGATCCTCGCCGTGATCGCCGTGCACGGCAAGCCGCTCTGGGTCTCGGCGCTGCTCTACCTCGACCGTCGCCGTGACCGTGCTCTCGGGCCTCGACTACTTCTTCGGGCTGCGCCGGCGCATGAGCCAGCGCGAACGCCGCGCTCAGCTCGGCGGCTGAGCTCGCCTGTCGGGCGCGCGCCCGCGTCGAGCCACTCGCTCGAGGCTCGTCTGGTGCGTCGCCGGCGCGGCCCGCGGCGATCTCCTCGCGCAGCTCGCGAGAGCAGGCCGTGGCGCTCGGCGACGACGTTGTGCTGGTGGATCGTCTCGAGGTTCTCCTGGCGCGCGGAGACGAAGCTCGCGCCGTCGAGCTCGCGGGAACGTCGCGACGACGCCGGCGATCATCTCGCGCACGCAGTCCTCGACGAAGCGCGGGCGGCGGTGGGCCTTTTCGACGACCTCGACCTCGTCGGAGCGCTTCATCAGCTCGTAGATCTCCGAGGACATGCTCGCCTCGGCGATCGCGAGCAGCGTGCGTCGCGTCGATCTCCGCCACGCACTCCTCGATGCAGCCGATCTGCAGCGTCGCGAGGCCGCGCTGGTTGTGCGTCGCGACCGGCACGCTGCGCGAGGATCGCGCTCGATCTGCTCGGTCGTCGAAGCCCTCGCCCGGCGAGCCGCTCGCGCGCGCGCGCCGGCGACGAGCTCCTGCGCGCAGGGGCAGGCGGTCATGCCGGTCGCCGAGACGCCGACGATGCGCCGCGTGCCGTGCTCGAAGGCGACCGCGCGGCCGTGCAGCGTGTAGATCTCCTGCGTCTGCGACGCCCGAGACCGGGCGCGGGCTTGTGCTCGGGGTAGCGCGCCGCGATCGTGACCTCGGCGCGCTCCGCGCCCTGGCGCTCGCGCACGAGCTCGGCGATGTGCTGGGCGAGCGTCTCGGCGCGGAACGGCGACTCGCTGAGCACGACCTCGCCGATCGCCTCGTTGACGACCTCGTCGAAGCGCGACATGTGCGCGCCCTTCTGGTCGCCGCCGAGATCGACGAAGCAGTCGAGCCGCGCGAAGAACAGCTCCTCGCGGATCCGCACGACCTTCTCGACGCCGCGCACGCCCACGCGCGAGAGCCCGACGCGCGACGCCGGGCGCGCGCGCCTGGACGTCGTCGCCGCCGCCCAGGTCGGAGACAGCGAGGGGATTACCCGGCTGGCCTGCACCGCGGCCAAGCCTAGCGCGCAGGCGGCGCCATCTCCAGGCGTCAGGACAGGCGACATCCTCGCCCGCCGATTCTGGTATCACTCCGCACTTAGCCCATCGAGCCCGCCTGATGGAACGAGTAGGGGATCTGGCTCGGGGGAGCTGAGCGAGACGCAACGAGAACTGCCATGCAAACGCAACGCACAGGAGGCTTAGCGTAGGTCAGGGGAGGTCGGAGCGGCGTCCGCCGTCTCGACGGGAGTCGCACGGTTCCTTGGGAGTCCAATTGAGCGAGAAGCTTGAGGGTCTGCTGACCGCCACGGCCGACAGCCGTCGTGGAGATCGAGGAGTTGCAGGGCATCATCGCCGAGGGGCAGGAGCAGGGCTTCCTCGCGGCCGAGGCGCTGGCGAGCGCGCTCGAGGAGGCCGAGCCTCACGCGCCAGCAGACGCAGGACCTGCTCAGCTACCTCGAGGAGCACGGCGATCGAGGTGCTCGGCGCGGAGGGCGACGCCCGAGCTGCGCCTGCACAGCGCCGAGAGCGAGGAGCCGGCGGTCGTCGCACCCGTCGATCAGCTCGCCGAGAGCGTGGCCGGGCAGAGCGAGGCGGGCGAGGTCGAGGAGCGCGACGAGCAGATTCAGGGCCTGCAGGTGCGCCTCGAGGAGCTCAAGCGCCCCGAGGTCGACCTCACGGTCGAGCCGAGCCTCGACTCGCTGCGCCTGTACCTGCGCTCGATCGGGCGCGTGCCGCTGCTGAGCGCCGAGGAGGAGGTCTCGCTCGCCAAGCGCATCGAGCGCGGCGACATCGCCGCCAAGCAGCACATGGTCGAGGCGAACCTGCGGCTCGTCGTCTCGATCGCCAAGGGCTACGTCGGGCGCGGCCTGACGCTGCTCGACCTGATCCAGGAGGGCTCGCTCGGGCTGATCCGCGCGGTCGAGAAGTTCGACTACCGCCGCGGCTACAAGTTCTCGACCTACGCGACCTGGTGGATCCGCCAGGCGGTCACGCGCTCGCTCGCCGACAAGGGGCGCACGATCCGCATCCCCGTGCACATGGTCGAGCGGCTGAACAAGCTGATCCACGCCGAACGGCGCCTGATCCAGCAGCTCGGCCGCGAGCCGAGCGCCGGCCGAGCTGGCCGCGGAGCTCGACTGCACCGTGCGCGAGGTGCGCGACGTCATGCGCATCACCCAGCAGCCGATCTCGCTGGAGAAACCGGTCGGCGAGGAGGACGACTCGGCGCTCGCGGACTTCGTCGAGGACGTCTCCGCGGCGTCGCCGTTCGAGATCGCCTCCGAGGCGCTGCGGCGCGAGAACGTGACGCGCGTGCTCGCCTGCCTGCCGCGCCGCGAGCGCGAGGTGATCGAGATGCGCTACGGCATCGTCGGCGGGCGCTCGCGCACGCTCGAGGAGGTCGGCCGCGCCTTCAACATCACGCGCGAGCGCGTCCGCCAGATCGAGAACCGCACGCTGAAGAAGCTGCAGACGCTGCCCGAAGCGCAGCAGCTGCGCGAGGCTTCCTAGGCTGGGGCCCCGCCTCGCGCAGGACGGGCCTACCCCGATGGCGGGTAGGCCCTAAACTGACGGCCCCCGGCGGGGTTCCCGAGCGGTCAAAGGGGACGCGCTGTAAACGCGTTGGCTCTGCCTTCGCAGGTTCGAATCCTGCCCCCGCCATGCCCCTTCGTGCGAAGGAGGGAGCCGTCCGCGCACGCCTGGGCGACTGTCTCGTCCACGGCGGCACTGATGTGGACGGTGCCAGCGGCCTTGTCCACGACCACCTGCAAATCGAACGCCGAGTAGAACCGGCGCTTCGTCTCCAGCGGTGCCTCTCGCAGGGCAACGCTGAGGTCGGGTAGTCGGTCCAGGGAGTCCGCCAGCTTGGCATCGTCGTGGGGCGCGTCGGGCACGAGTTGGGCCAATGCGGCCCGTGCGTCCTCCTGCTCGACTTCTAGCTCCGCGATGCGCTCCTTGACGGCACGGGCAGGCACTCCTTCCTCGATGGCGCGGACCTGGAGCGCGATAGCGGCGTCTGCGTCGGCTATCTGCTTCGTCAGCCGTGCTCGGGTTCTGTCGTCGGGGTTCGCACGCGGCTTGGCGTCCAGTTGAGCCGCGAGCTTGTCCATGCGCAGCCGCCCGAAGAGGCGTTCCTCGAAGAAGTCATCGACCAGCGCGGCGAGCCTGTCCTCGCGCACGTTCAGCCATGCGGCGTGTCCGATCTCTGCGGCTGCCTCTTTGCCGTACTCGCGGCCGTAGCTGCAACAGCAATAGGTGTGCTCGAACCTCGCCCGACCGAACATCGCGAGCGGAGCGTGGCCGCTGGCGCATCGCACGAAGCCCGAGAGCAGGTAGACGCGCTGTCCTTTGCGCGACTTGCCCTGAGGGCGGGCTTTGGCGCGGAAGCGAGCCTGCGCGGCGTCGAATAGCTCTTGGCTGACGAGTGCTGGGTGTTCGTGCTCGCTCACGACCCACTCGTCCTGCTCGCGCCTCCGTGGACTGCCGCCACGTTCGCGCTTGAGGCTGTGGTCGGTGCGATCCCACACGAGTCGCCCTGTGTAAGCGGGGTTCTGGAGGATCGCGCGGACGGTGTTTTTCGACCACTTCCGCTTGACGTTGCGGGTCGTGTTCGTGTGGACCGGCGACGGGATTCCTTCCGCGTTCAGTCGGTCGCATATCGCCATCGTGCCGAGCCCCTCCTCGACCCACATGCGATAGATCGACACGACGACGGGCACCTGCTCGGGATCGATCCCCAGTCGGGACTTCGTATCCCCTGCCCTCGCTCGGCTCGCGACCGGATGAGGCTCGCGTTCCAGCAGGTAGCCGTAGGGCGCTCGCCCTCCACAGCGGTAGCCGTTGAGCACGTTCTGGCGCTGGCCGCGTCGGGTTTCCTCTTTGAGCCGTGATCGCATGTGCTGGTCGATCACTTGGTTGATGCCGATCTCGATCTCCGAGTCGCCGCCGTTGACGTAGACGATCGGCACACCAAGGCGTCTGAGGTCGCGTTCAAACAGCCCCGCGTCCACTCGATCACGACTGAGCCGCGAGGTCTGGAAGCAGACCACCCGATCGAAGCGCCGGGTGTTCGCGTCGCGCGCCTCGTAGATCAGCGCGTTCAGTTCGGGACGATCAGCGTGGCTGCCCGACTCCTGGTCGAAGAACTCAGCCGTGATGGTGCCGAGTCCTGCCACCTTGCGCTCGCACGCCTCGTACTGGCTGGGGCGTGCGAGCGTCACGTCTTGCCGGTCGTCCGTGGACAGCCGACCGTAGAAGGCGAAGCGGATCACGCCGCGAGCGCCTCGGCTGCGTCCACAGCAGCGATTGCACGCTCAACGGGTGTGGTGGGCACCGCCTTGAGCTTGCGCTTGGCCGGTGTCTTGGCCTTCGGCTTGGCGGCTGCCTTGGGCTTGGTCTTGGCTGCTTCTTCGCGCTTGGCTTTGGCACGCGCACTCCGGCGCTCTTTGGCTGCCTCGGCCTGGTGTTCAGGGCAGTAGCGGACCTGGAAGGCGTCTTGGGGTTTGCACCAGCGGACCTCTTTGCATCCCCGCTTGGCGCAGGTGATCTTGTGCGTGTACTCGACGCCTTGCGGGCCGTGCGGCTTGGGTGTCTTGACAGCCTTGTTCATGCCGACACCCGGACGTGAGTCGTGGCGATGCGCTCGGCGTCAGCCGTATCGAGGGCAGCCACGGGGATGACCTGCTCGCCCACCGTGACGATGTAGCCAGTTAGCTGGGGTTGACCGGGCTGACGAGGGACGAAGCGGTCGGACTCGACGATCTGCATTGTGTTCTCCTTGCGTGGTGATTGTGCGGATCGTCACAAAATCAATCACGCAAGATAGGGTCTGCACAAGTATTGGAACCACTCGATTGACTCGATCTTGGGCCGTCAAGTAGGGCACGCAGCGCGTCCAGCTGCTCCTGCGCCAGCTGGTCGTGATCCGGGTCTGACGCAGGCAGCACACGAAGCGAGCCCGTGACCTTGAGGTCTTGGTCCATCTAGGGCTTTCGCCTCGCGTGCGCGTGCGCTCAACCCTCGATTTTGAGGACGGGTAGCTCCGTGTGCCCGTATGTCGGCCGCAGGACCTCGCGTCGAAGCTCGGCCCACCCGAGCATCTCCTCATACGCCGCGCTGCTGGGCGATTGCACGGCCTCCTTGATCGCTTTGCGCAGGCCGTCAGCCACCGCCTTCTCGACCAGGAGCGTCTGGTAGGGCGACTGCCCGTCGCGCGCTCGCTTGAAGTCGCGGTACACGCCTTCCCGCTCACGCTCCAGCCAACTCCGCAGGGGAGGGACGGGAGCCACTTTGCGCAGCCTCATCGCTCGCCCTCAGTGCACGTCCTGCGAAGCTGGAGCAACAGTTGCTCCACGCCTACCAGGTGCGTGTGGAGTTCTTCACGCTCAGCAATCTCCTTAGAGACGTCGGTCGTGCGGAGTTCAGCGAATAGGTCTCGTAGACGCTTTAGCTCGGTGATTAGCCAGTCGAAGTCAGGTGCCCGTGGAGCTAGGTAGCGAACACGCACCTTCTCGCAATAGTCCGCTCCAGAGCAGGTCTCTGTGAAGTGCGGAGCGAAGGCGATACGGCCGAACTTCTCGCCGTCCGGGGTCTGTAGGTCTAGACCATCCTCGATCCAGAGATAGATCTGCCCCTCAGGCCCGAACTCGTCTCCCTCAGCTTGCTCCACCTGAGCCGTGATCTGCACTGTCGATCCGATCTGCACGTCACCTAGCCGCATGATCTCGCCCGGTGTTATCTCTGTCTTCATCGGTGCTCTCCCTTGGTTTGAGGTTCGAGGGAGGGCCTTCCAAGCTCTCCCACCTGCTCTTTCCTCACGAGGCGCACTTCGCCCAAGGGGGTGTTGTCGCTATTTGCGAGCTTTTTCTTTGCCCCGGATACAGATCAGGCCGCCACAAGGACGGCCCGAATCTGGAGCTTGGAAGGCACCACGGATTTCAGCAGGCCACCCCATCCGGCACAAGTATTCCCCGAACGTGTGTTCCACTAGACACCGCTTGTAAAGGTCTTGTGCGAGCCGACTCGCTCTGCTTGGATGACCTCAGATCACGACAAACGCAACTGCGAGGCAAGGGGTCCTACCGCATCGCAGCAGCCGAGAGCTTGGAAGGTTCTCGCCATGTAACGCAGTAACCGCCTGGGCTCGGGCGGTGGTCAGGGCGGGAAACCGGCCAAGCAGGCGAAGAGTGACCTCGACGGCACTCAGAGCAGGACTCGAAGGCAGCAGTGCCAGACAACCCAGCGAAGTACGTCCGCGTGTCCGAGACTGTCCAGGTTGCGATACCGACAGACGAAGGCAGGGGGCCGGTCGAGGTTATGGGCAGACGAAAGCTGTCCGCTGTGGCAAGGGAGCGACCTGGGCACAGACCAACCTCACCCGTTCACCACTTTCTTTCAGTGGTGCCATATCGGCATACCGAACGGTCACGGCCCCTCTCTCCTTAATTGTGTTGGTTTTGGGGGAGGGGGGCCTTACGTAGCCTTCGGCTCCCGAATGGCACCTCGGAACCTACATAGACGAAAGTTGGAGATAGCGAGGTCGAGTTAGGCGGAGCTTGGTGGAGTTACAAGACCCCCCTCCCTCCTTCCGAATGAATACCTGTGGGCTCTTTCGCTGCGGAAAGCGACGACAGAGATTCGGTGAAACATTCACCGTCCAAGGAGCAGCACTGTGACCGACACTCTCGATGCTCGCTTTCAAAATCTGATCCTGCAGTTGACGATCAAGTCGCACGCATCTGCTGGCAACGTTGCGCGGTCGCGGTCAGCGCCGGATAGCGTGATCCCGCATGGCGAGACGCACACCATCGAGGCGGAACTGTGCGAGCGCTACAACTCGGCATCCAGCATCAAACGCAAACTTGAGGTCTACAAGCAAGCAGAGGACGAGCTTGCGTCATGGATCAGACCCCAAGAGCACCGTGACATCGAGCCGTTGAATGACGCTCAGCTGCTGCTTGAAGACGGCGAGGGCTATAGCGCATCGGAAGCTGCTGCAAAGTTCGGAGTTCCAGTCGGCCACGTCTACTACGTAAGAAAACGCGCCGGTCGTAGAGTAGATGACGGGCGCGAGATAACACCACATGGACTCGATGTCAAAGAGCGCCGATCAGAGGCAAAGCGGCTACGACGTGACAACCTGTCAATCAGACAGATCGCGTCGATTCTCGGGATAAGCACATACACAGTCTCAGTAGACCTCAGACGTACTTGACACACCTTGTAAAGCTTCACACCATTGCGCTCGCATGATTTTCTGTGCTTGATGATCGAGCGACGAGCAGACGAGCGAGCAATTCGAGCCAAGAGGAACGAAGCCGCTAACGCCATGCTGCGCGGTCAGCCACCTGAGCGGCAGTCTCAAGAGCGCGACTCGGGCGGCAAGTTCTACAAGCCACCGCCGACAGGGCAAGGCATGGATGGCGGCAGTCGTGGTGGAGCAGCGACCCGCAAGGGCGGCGACTGGCTGGGTTCCAAACTACGAGGAGAGAACACATGAAGCTTGACCTTCCCACGGGCATCTTCGGCTTGGACATTGACCAACTGCTGGCCGAGTCCGTATCGCTCAATGAGAAGCGCGGGCAGGCCATCGCAGACATCACCGAGGCAAGCGCTCGATTGCGGAACGAAGAAGACAAGCACGCCAGCGCCTTGGCTCATGCAGTCCGGTCGGGTGGGCCGAATCCGAGCAACGCCAACATCACTGCGCAACGTGAAGCGGTGGAGGGTCTCAAGACGAGGGTCGAAGCGATCGACACGGCACAAGGCGTCATCCGGAGTGAGATCGAGACGCTATTCCAACACGCAGGCTCCGAGATCGCACAGACCATCGGCCAAGCCGCAGAAGACGCACGCACCGAATGCCTGGAGTTGACTGAGCGACTTAGCAAAGCTGAACAAGCCTTGGCTCTCAACACTCAGGCGTTCCAGCACTGCGTCAAGCAAATCGACTCGCCCGATGAGCTTGTCCAGTGGACCTACGTCCCGCCTGTGGTCAACACCGCCGGTCTGCAACGCACATCGAGCGATTGGGTTCCTGCTCAGCGCCTCCGTGATCTGTTGGCTAAGAGCTTCGAGCAGCCCGCTCTGACTGGCGACCTGGAGCTTCGGGCCATAGCCGCAGACGCAGGGTGTCGGTGTCTCGAAATCCGAGTCGATCAGCGCAAGACGTGCATGGTCGATGGCCTGGAGCGCCAGCTAACTGAGGCAGGACTCACACGCATCACCTTTGTGAAGAAGACCGGCCTAGTCGAGTGCTTTGTAGCGACAGTCAGCATCGAGCGCGATGGCCCGGAGAAGTTCGTTAGAGAGATGGCAGCAGCCGCTGAGCAGATCTTCATAACCAAGCGCGGAGCCAAACCGACAAGCAAAGACCCCGCGACGCTGCAAATACTCAGCGCCAGCAAGCCCACGCGCTCAGATGCAGAAATCGAGGACACAGCGCGCGAGGTCGCAGCACGCACAGCAGCCATTCGTGAACCAACAGACCCACAGGCTCACTTGGAGCGAGAGCGTGCAGAACGGCGTCAGGCAGAGCAGCAGGTGCCCGCGTGATGCGACACGACCGCACGGGCGACTCGAAGTTCGGGCAGCGACCCACAGAGGACGGACTGCGCCCACCACCGCCCGTCACACGTCGAGTTCACAACCCACGTAAGCGCGGTCAGCCAGCTGCACACCCCACTGAGCACGCGCCATCAGATAGCCCGCTGTTCCCAAGCGGAGGCGAACCAACAGCAGGAGTAGGTCGATGGGCTGGCTGAGCGCTTCGATATCCAGGGGTATACCTGCGAGACATTCGAGCGTGACCGCACGCAGTGCTCCAGCGTGCTCCGTACGGTTTCTTTCCAATATTCAGAGAGCTACGCGGGAGCTTCCCGACAGTCTTTCCACTTCGTGGAACCGTGGGCGACCGTAATGCGCGGAGTTCCCCCAAAGCCAGCGAGCCACCGACAGCGGCGCAACAGGCAGACGAGTGCCACGACGCTGCAACCATCTGGTGATGTGCTGATCCCACCGTTGCCTCTGGACAAGCACTGGCATGACGAGACGATCGATGCGTGGTGCGAATGGTGGAGTAGCCCGATGGCGAATGAGTGGTTGCCGTCTGACCACTTCGGACTGCTGATGATGGCGACGTTGCTGGATTCAGCGATTGACGCAGAGTCAAACGGCGAGCGCACCAAATGCCTTGCCGAGCTTCGCCAGTGGACGGACCAATACGGACTCGGGCCGCTGGCACGCACACGACTTCATTGGGCCTTGCCGACCGGAGAGCGGGCAACCCGCCAACAGCAACAGCAGACTCAAGACATCGATCCGCGTGCGCTCTTGGGTCGTCGTCAAGAGCCGCTGCTGCATCTGGTCGGGTCAGCATGAGACACACAAAGCTTGACCGGGGCGTTCAATGTTCCGTCTCGGTTGGGGCACGACATCGGCCATGCGTGCAGACGCGGGGCGGTGGGCACACATCACCAGCGCTGTCCATCGCCCCGCACATAAAGCTTGATCGGAGGTTTATCTGCTCCTCCGGTCGGGACCGTTGTAGCGCTAATTCATCAACGCCGTCTAGTCGTGGCGTTGGCGCTCCGGTGAATGCAGGGCGGCGGTGCTGTGTAGACGCCTGTCGCCCTGCAAAATCTTGTGGCGGGGATTCGTGATGATGTTGACCCGCCCCAAGCGCCTCACACTCCACACTGCGCGGAGTGTGGGCGATATCGCCTCCTGTGCGGCGCGACTGGGCTCTGCCTTCCCCGTCGCGCCGCGCGGGATCTTTCACTAACTAAAGGGAGTGCCTGTGAGTTTCAAGAAAGTCTATGAGCCCAAATCAACTCGCGTCGAGCCCACACCTGGAGTCGGATGGCAAGAAGAGATCGCGGCGAAGATCGAAGCCCGCGAGGCCGCTGGCACGATCCGCAACGCTTGAGATTGACGAACGAGCATTCGACCTGCTTTCCTTTCGGTGGTAATGCTCGCCATCGTTGATAGAAGTGAAGTCAGAGCAGGAGACAAGCTCTTGCTGACCGAGTGTGATCTGAGCGACCCGGTTGAGCTTGAGCTTCGTATTCAGGCAGGACCGCACGAGTGGCACGGTCGAATCCGTGACGCGGAGCACGTCGTTGTGGGGTCAGGACACGCGCGAGTTGGGCTCCGGGCGCTACAGCCCGCCTGACTCGATTACTGGCACTCGCAAGATGTGACCAGTTGCGTAGTTCCAATGGATTGTGTGTCACCTTTAGCCCTGGTTTGGTTCCTGGTGCGGCAATAACGCCGCACTGAGAGCAAGGAACACACATGAAACGCAGAGTGAAGGTCTCCGCCCTGACAGGCGGGCTCAGCCTCGTAGCCACCGTCGCGTTCGCGTTCTTCGCGGCGCAGGTGATTTTCGAAGGGGAAGGCTCCACCAAAGGCGGCACGCCTGCACCGGTAGTCCTGCCGCTGCGCGTGGAGTGCTTGGCAGCCAGTTGCCTGGTCAGGCGCATCAGGTGAACCTGTTCACCAACAACACGACCGGTCACATGGTCAAGGTGAAACAGCTTGAAGCCACGATCACAACCAGCACCCCCGCGTGCAAGGCAAGCTGGTTCGTGTTCCAGCCGACCACGCAGCAGGACACCGAATTCCTTGAAGGCAAGGACGAAGGCCAAGAAGTGCAGACGGGCGAACACGAATTCAGTCCGCTCGACGGTGGCTACAAGCTGGCAGAGATCGAATCGCCCGAAGATCAGTCCGCGTGCGGGGGTGCGACCATCACGATCAAAGCCAAGTTGCACTCGTGATCGTGGTCCTGCTGACGTGGACAAGCAGTGGCTTGATCGTCGTCTCGCTCTGCGTGGCGGCGAAGCAGGGCGACTTGGCGTTGGTGTCCTGATGGATCACCACCGCGAACTCGAACAAGAGCTAGGCCACCCAATCGGGCGCTTGCCCGTGCCGGATGCGCTCTCCCGGTCGCTTGATCGATTGGAGCGAGTACCGGGTGAGGTCAGGGCCGAGCACATGCGCGAGCAGGCATCAAGCCAGTTCGTGCGTGAGCCCTACCCGGCAGCAGCTTAGCCGGACGGACACGGCCCGCTCTCGTGGCAGTAACGCGCGAGGGCGGGCCAGTCTGTGTGAAAAGGGTGAATGTGTGACTATCTTGACAGATTCACACATTCAGGATATTATTGGTGCCCCCGCGCTGCATGAACAGCCGGGGGCGTGGCACCGGAGAGTGACTGCTTCCGGCGCAAGAGGAACATAGCGCCAAGGCCGTAGCTCCGTGTGCCTCCAAGCCAATCAGGAGGTCCCGAGTGACTGCCGACGCCATCCCCGACGAGCTTATGCTGGCCGCACTGGATCGGGCCTGCCGCCACAACGAGCGCACCGCCGTCCGATTCGCTACCGCCGTCGAGCACATGGGGCTGACCCCCGGAGCCGCGAGCACCCGCCGCCTGCGCCCACAGAGGGAGTCGTTGCAGGCAGCTGGGCTGATCGAGCAGAGCAAGGCATACGGGCGCGAGGTGTGGGGTCTCACGACCAAGGGACGGCGACGCTTGAGCCGGGGCACCCCACCCGAGCTACCCGAGTCGCCACAGCACCGTGAATGGCGTGAGGCGCGGGCGCTGGCCGAGCAGGAGATAGAACGTCTCCGCTCCCAGCTGCGCGACTGCATCACCGACGCTATGGAGCGGCTCGATTCGGAGTCGCCCTCTGACGTGCTGTTCGCGGTGGGCGAGCGGTTGCAGCGGGAGTGCTGGCGTGTGGCGTCAGCGACCTACTGCTTGGACGAGTGGGCCGAGCCCGACGACGCCACCGCCGACACCGACGACGGACCTGCTGGTCGGCGCAGCACGCGACTGTGGAGGGTGGGCAGCTAGACCCGGCTCACTGCTTGGAATCGCCTCCAGCAGAGGCTTGCGGCCCGCCTGATTGGTCCGATGATCCACCTTTCGACTGTTTGGCGACGTGAACGGCCGCTGCGACACCGCCGATGCCGCCACCCAACTCGCCCACTACCTGCGCGCCTTGTTGGATCGCCATCCAGGCGCTACCACGAATCGCCGTCTCCTCGGCGGCGGGCGCTCCTTGTCTCTGCTGGCCTTCGTCGGCCATAGTCGGCTCCTTAGATCGTTTCGTAGGTCAAGGGGGATCGTTAGCAGACGGACCCGACACACCAGCGGCGCTACGCAGCCAGCGCGTAATCACTGGCCACGCGGGCGCGCACAGGGAGGCGACGCACGCCCCCGCCATGGCCCTCTGTGCGAAGAGGGCCTCTCAGCAGTCTGCAAGTGCTCGCTCCACATCGTGCGGTCGGCGATGCGGCATGCAGGAGCAGCAACACGGGTCCCTCGCCGATGTCGTCGTGCGGCAGCGCCACGCGGCGAGTGTCGCACCTGAGCGTGCCGACGAACGCCCTCGACGCATCTTTTTAGGCGCTCGTTGCAGCGATCTGGTGACCGTCGCGCCCTCGGGGCTACGTGCAGTCGGCAGGTGTGGTTAGAGTGCCCGCTTCGCCGTGCCGAGACCCAGCGGATGTCTCGACGCGACAGATGCAACCCATCGATAGGGGACCTGGATGTTCAATCGTGGGCTCGCGAGTCTGAGTCTCGTTGCTGGCAAGGATCGCTGTGTGAAGCAACCCCGGACACGACGGCTCGCGCTGTCGGTTTGCCTGCTGGCGCTCGCGCTCGTCTGCGCCGGAGTGGCACATGGACAGACTGTGATGACGCGCCCTGTGCTCGGAGCACATGGCGAGACGCTCAAGTGGAGTCCCGTTGGCAAGCGCCGCGTTTACCGGCTGATGATCAACGTCGCCGGGCGCAAACGCGTGATCACGGTGATGCGGCGGCGCAGCATCCGCCCGCGTCCTTTTCCCGGCGCGACGGCCGTCTACCGCGTCAAGGCCGCATACAACGAAAGCCGCTGGTCAAACCCGGTGCTGATCCACTATCCCACCACCGGTCAGAGCGCCGCGCTCGGAGCATCCCCTGGCGCCCTGGGCGCTCAGGGCGTCCTGCCCGGTACGCCCACCGGCCTGATCGAAGCCGGCTCGGGGGCACCCGAACCGCTGCCCGGCAGCATGTCGGTCGGGGTCAGCGCCGGGGGCTGGGGACCGAGCGCCTTCGCCGATATCGCGGGCGCCGTCAAATACGTGCGCATGAACGCACGCTTTGCAAACGACACAGAAGTCGGCGGAGCCGCCGCGGCCGGTGTGAGCGTGGCCACCTGGTTGTTTGGCACGGGCGGCTCGCTCGGCGCGATCGACCCCGCGAGCTACGCCGCGGAAGTCGTCGCGCTGTTCAAGCGCTACGGCCGCGGCGGGACCTTCTGGCGCACCAGGAAACGCGACCTCGGTAGCCGTGACGTGGAGATCCTCAACGAGCCCGGTAACCCGGCCTTCTGGGGCGACCCGACCAACTACGCCGCCTACGTGACGCTGCTGCGCACGGTGCACGAAGCGCTCGCGCTGAACTTCCCCGAAGCGATCCGCCCGCGCGTGCTAGCGAGCTGGGACGGCGGCGAGGGGCCCTCGAGCTCCTTTGGGCCCGGATGGGCCGCGCTCGGTGGTCTGGCCTACTGCGACGGCGTGACCGTGCACCCCTACGGCGGCAGCGACGGCAGCGACGGTGGCGCGCTCGGCGGCCGCGAAGACGTCGAAAAAGCCCGCCGCGTCACGGGCAAGGCCGTGTACGTGACCGAGGTCGGCTGGCCGACCGCTGTGGGCCAGCCCGGCACGGGCGACTCCCAGCAGTGGACCGAGGCACAGCAGGCCGAAAACATCACGAACTTCGTCGGCTGGGCGCGTTCGACCGGCTACGTGGCGATGGTCCTGATCTTCAATTACGTCGACTACGGCACGAACACCTGGTACGGGATCGAGCGCTCCGACCGCTCGCACAAGCCGTCCTTCGCGGCGCTGGCGAAAGCCTAGAGAGCTCAGACCGGCTGAAAGAGCTCGAGCGCGGCCGCTTCGGCGGCGAGCAGCTCGTGGATCGGCTGCACATGCAGCGCCGGGCGCGCGTCGCGATTGAGCTCCGGCCAGGCGGGACCCGGGCGGGCGAGGTAGAAGCCCTGCACGAGCGGCACGCCGAGCCGGCGAACCTCGCGCAGTTCAGCCTCCGTCTCGACACCCTCGGCGAGCAGCAGACAGCCAACCTGGCGGGAGTAGCCCGCGAGCGCGGCGACGAGCGCCGCGCGCTCGGTGTCGCTGTCGATGCCCGTCACGAGCGAGCGGTCGAGCTTGAGGTAGCCCGGATGGACGCTTGTAATCTGCCTCAACCCGGAGTAGCCCGCGCCCATGTCATCGACCGCGAGCTGCACGCCGCGGGCGCGCAGCGGCTCGATCGCGCTGCTCAGCTGCATGTCGCCGTCGACGAGCGTCTCCTCGGTGATCTCGATGATCAGGCCCTCAAGTCCTTTCTGGCGCGAGCCGCCGGCGTCGTGCAGCATTGACATCGTCGGCTCGTCAAGCAGCACGGGCACAGAGAGGTTCACAGACAGGCTCGTGCCGGCCGGACGACCGACGAACAGCTCCAGTGCGCCCGCGAGACAGGCACGCTCGAGGGCGTCGCGCTCGCCGAGCTCCTCAGCCAGGGCAAACCAGGCGAGCGGGCTGCCATCACCCAGGCGCTGATCGAAGCGCGCGAGCGCCTCATACGCGTGGATCGTGCCGTCACGCACGTCGACGATCGGCTGCACGACCATCGCGAGCCCCTCGCCAGCGATCACGCGTGCCAGAGCGCGGCGCTCCTCACCGCGCGCCGGTGCCGCGGCCGTGGCGCGTGCCGCACCGGCGCTGCCACGCTCCTTGCGTTCGGCCATACGCGCGGCGATATCGCCGGCGAACAGCAGCGTCTCGGCGCTTTCGGCCTGCAGGCGGGCCTGGCGGAGCAGGAGGTTGAGCTCGCTCGTCAGCCGCCCGCTCGTCAGCAGGAACCCGATTGCGGCCACCGTGAACGCGGTGTATTCGGCGCTGAGCGACCCGTAGCGGATGACGGGTAGCGCGAGCGCCCCGAGCAGCAGATTGCGTCCGAGCCAGTGCACACGCCCACCGCGTGCGAGCACACCGCTGGCGACGGCCACGAGCCACAGGATGCTCAGCACGGTGACGTGCTGGGGTCCCACGCCGATGATCAGCAGGCCGGCGCTCGCCGAGACTGACTCCTCAACGCTCAGCCAGGACAAGCGTGGAGCGGCGAGTTGGGTGAGAGCGGTCAACGCGATGATCGCGAAGCCGACCAGCCCGAAGGTCGGCCTGCCCAGCAAATGGGGCTGGACGATCACGAGCGCCACCCCGACGAGCCCCACCGTGACACGCGTGACGGCGGCGGTTCGCCGCGCGCGCAGCAGGTGCGCGTCACTCTCGATCGGCACCGGTCCGTCACGCAGGCCCATTGCGGCAAAATTCGACCGACTCGACGGGCGCCTTGAGTCTTTATGCCCGGATCTCAGCCCTTCGCTTGATAGTTCGCATAGTTAGCGATGCATCACTCATCTGAGAACTTGGAATGACTCATCGCGGCATGAACGCCGGGATGCAAGCCGAGCTCTTTGGCGACGCGCTGTAGCAGCGCGAGCAGCTGCTCGCGCTCGGCCCCCGAGAGCCCGGCGCATAGGCGCTGCTCGTGCGCGAGCGCCAGCGCGAAGGCCCCATCTCTCAGCTCGCGTCCCGCGGGCGTCAGGTGCAGGGCGCGGGTGCGGCGGTCCGCGGGGTTGTGGCGCCGTTCGATCAGGCTGCGGGCTTCGAGTGCGTCGATGAAGGCGACCATGCGACTCGGGGGGATCTGTAGGCGCTCACCGATCGCTTGCTGAGACTGGCCTTCAGAGGCACCCACCGCGCGCAGCAGTGCAAACTCGCGCGGCTCGAGCTCGAGCGGCGCGAGGATCTTGTGGAAGGCGCGCGCCACCGCATAGCCGATCGTCGATACGGTGAAGCCAACCGAGTGAAAAGCCGCCGAGGACTCCGGCGTGGCGCCGTCGAGCCCGGCGACCGCCGATTCGCCTGGGCGCTCGGGGACTCCCGGCTCAGCCTCCGCCCTGTGCTCCTCGCGAAGGCGGCTCGGGGTCTGGCCTTCAGTCTCGTCGATGTTCACACGATGATCATATACCCGCGGAATGATTTATGGTATAGATGATTTTGCGAAGTAACTACTGGCATGAGCGATTGCGAGGTCTGCGATGAGCGACACCCCCAACTCCACTTCCCCTGCTCCCGCCACCACGGGTGCGATGACACGTCTGACACACCTTGTGCTGGCTCACAAACGCATCGTGGTTGGCTTCTGGGTGATCGTCACGCTGGTCGGCATCGCCACTGCCGGCACCTCGACCAAAGCCCTCAAACAGAAATTCTCCGTACCCGGCAAGGAAGGCTGGATCACCAACCAGCAGATCGCTCGCGACTTCCGCGGCACGGGCGGAAACAGCGCCCCACAGCTCGCCGTCGTCACGCTGCCGGCCGGCCAGAACGTCGCCGCCGCGGCGGTCAAGCGCGAACTAATCACGCTGGAAGCGCGCCTGGCGAAGGTCGAGCCGGGCTCGCGCATCGCGGGCTATGCGAGTACGGGCGCCAGCGCCTTCCTCTCGCGCGACCGGCTGACGACGTTCGTGATCGCCTATCCGCCACCGGACCCCAACCAGCCTTTTGGCGATAACCCTGAAGCGGCAAAAAGAGCGAGCGCCGCACTTGCCGGCACGAAGGTCGCGGGCGCACCCGTGCACCTGACGGGCTTCGACGCGCTCTCCACGCAGAGCGGCGGTGGCAATGGCCCAGGCGTGCTCGTCGAGGCGATGCTCGGCGGCCTCGGCGCGCTGTTGGTACTCGCCTTCGTCTTCGGCTCGTTCCTCGCGATCGTGCCGATCATGATGGCGATCGCCTCGATTATGACCACCTTCCTTGTCGTCTGGGGATTGACGACGATCACCGAAGTCTCACCGATCGTGCAGTTCCTGATCGCTCTGATCGGACTCGGCGTCTCAATCGACTACGCGCTGCTAGTGGTCGTGCGCTGGCGCGAGGAGCGCGCACATGGCCTCTCCGGGGATGCGGCGATCGAACGTGCAATGCAGACGGCCGGGCGCGCCGTCGTGTTCAGCGGGACCACGGTTGCGATCGGTCTGCTCGCGCTGGTCGCGCTGCCGCTGCCCTTCCTGCGCTCAGTCGGTTATGGCGGCATGCTGATACCGCTGATCAGCGTGCTCGTTGCATTGACCCTCCTGCCCGTCGTGCTCGCCAAGCTTGGCCCACGTCTCGACTGGCCGCACGTCCGCAACGACGACAACGCGAGCCGCTCGTGGACGGGCTGGGCAGAGCTCGTGGTACGCCGCCGCTGGATCGCCGCGGTGGGCGCCGCGCTGGTGCTCGTCGTGCTCGTGCTCGCCGCCACGCAGCTACAGCTCGGGACGCCGAACGTCAACACGATCGCCAAGCAGGGCGACGCCAAGACGGGCCTGCTCGCGCTGGAGCGCTCGGGCATCGGCTCTGGGGCGATCGTGCCGAACGAGGTCCTCGTGGGAGGCTCGAGCTCGCCTGCCCACATCGCCCAGGTGCTCGCGGCGGTGCCTGGCGTGCATGGCGCCGTGGCACCGAGCTCAGCGGAGTGGCGGCACCCGGGCAGATCGGTGCTCGAGGTCTTTCCCTCGCCCGATGCCTCCACGGCGGCCGGGCGCGCGACGCTCGACGCGGTCCGCGCTGCCGCCCACACGGCCGGCCCCGACGTCCACGTCGGCGGCCTTGGGGCGCAGAACCACGACTTCATCGAAGCTGTCTACGGCAACTTCCCGTTGATGATCGCGCTGATCGCGGTGATCACCTTCGTGCTGCTCGCACGCGCCTTCCGCTCGCTGCTGCTGCCGCTGAAGGCCGTGATCCTGAACGTGATCAGCGTTGGAGCCGCATGGGGCGTGCTCGAGCTCGTATGGCAGAACGGCCACGGCTCTAGCTTGATCTGGGGTATCGCGGCGACGGGCTCGATCACGGCATGGATACCGTTGATGGTTTTTGCGTTTCTCTTTGGCCTTTCGATGGATTACGAGGTCTTCATCCTGGCGCGCATGCGCGAGGAGTACGACACGACCGGCTCGACCGATACCGCGGTCGTGCGCGGCATCGGACGCACGGGCCGGCTTGTGACGAGCGCGGCGCTGATCCTGTTCCTCGCGTTCGTCTCGCTCGCTTCAGGCCCCGAGACCGAAATCAAAGTGCTCGCGACCGGTCTGGCCGCGGGCATTCTGCTCGATGCGACGGTGATCCGCGCGCTGCTCGTACCCGCCGTGATCTCGCTGTTCGGGCGCTGGAATTGGTGGCTGCCGCAGATGCCCGCGAGACTGCTGCGTGTGGAGCCCTCGCTGCCACCACGCCTTGCGACCGAGACGGAGGGCTAGAGCGTGAGCGAGAACAGAGCGATGGGCGAGAACGGCATCGAGGTCGAGCAGCTCGTGCGCGACTTCAAGGGCGGCGTTCGCGCGGTCGACGGCATCGACCTTCGCGTGGCACCCGGTGAGATCTACGGCTTTCTCGGGCCCAACGGCGCGGGCAAGTCGACGACCGTGCTCGTGCTCACAACGCTCTGCCGCCCACGTCGGGCAGAGCGCGCGTCGCGGGGCTCGACGTCGTCACCCAGGGCGCCGAGGTGCGCCGCGCGATCGGCGCCTCGCTGCAGGAGTCAGCGCTCGACCCGTTCCTGACCGGTCGCGAGCACATGCGCCTGCAGAGCTCGCTGCACGGCCTCGGCAAGGCCGAGCGCGAACAGCGCGGCACGGAGCTGCTCGAGCGCGTCGGGCTGATCGACGCGGCCGACCGCAAGGTCGGCGGCTACTCGGGCGGCATGAAGCGCCGCCTCGACCTCGGCCTCGCGCTCGTGCACCGCCCGCGCCTGCTGTTCCTCGATGAGCCGACGACGGGCCTCGACCCGCAGAGCCGCGCTGCGCTGTGGGACGAGGTGCGCCGCCTGGCCGGCGACGGCGTGACTGTCTTTCTGACGACGCAGTACCTCGAGGAGGCCGACGTGCTCGCCGACCGCGTCGGCATCATCGACCGCGGCAAGATCGTCGCTGAGGGCACGCCGAGCGAGCTGAAGGCCGCGATCGGGCGCCCGAGCGTCGAGGCGATCCCCGCCGATCCCGGCGATCGCGAGCGGCTGGCGTCGGTCCTGCACCGCTTCGGCGAGGCCGCGGCGGCCTCGCCAAACGGCGTTGCGGCGCGGCTCCCGGAGGGGGTGAGCGATCTCGCCGAGATCGTGCGCACGCTCGACTCCGAGGGGCTCGCGATCGCCGATCTGCGCCTGCACTCCCCCACGCTCGACGACGTGTTCCTGGCCAAGACGGGCCGCTCGCTCGAGGGCGCGGGCGAGGGCGAGAACGCCACGGAGGACCAGTCGCCGAGAAGCGCAGATGAAATCGACAGCGCTCAGGCCGCGGCTCGATGAACAGCGTGCTCGCCACGCAGATCGGCGTGCTCGCGCGACGCTCGATGCTCAAGACGCTGCGTCAGCCCTTTCAGATGTTCCCGATCGTGTTCTTCCCATTGATCCTGCTCGCGGTCAACGCCAGCGGCCTGAAGGCGGCGACACGACTGCCCGGCTTCCCGACCCATTCCTATGTGTCCTTCGCGATCGCCGTCGCCTTCATCCAGGGCGGGATGTTCTCGCTGATCAACACGGGCACCAACCTCGCCGAGGACATCGAGTGCGGCTTCTTCGAGCGCCTCGCGCTGACGCCGCTGCGTCGCGTCTCGCTGATCGCGGGACTGCTCGTCGGCGTCGGCGTGCTCGGCGTGCTGCAGTCGGCGGTCTACATCCTGATGGCGCTCGTCGCGGGAGCGCATCTCGACGCGGGCTTCGGCGGCGCGCTCGTGATCCTCGCGCTCGGCGCGCTCACGGCGATCGCCTTCGGCGCGCTCGGCTGCGCGGCCGCGCTGAAGACCGGCTCGGGCGAGGCCGTCCAGGGCCTGTTCCCGCTGTTCTTCGTGTTCATCTTCCTGTCCTCGAGCAACCTGCCGCGCAACCTGCTGCGCACGGGCTGGTTTCACACGGTCGCGACCTGGAACCCGATCTCCTATCTGATCGAGGGCTTCCGCAGCCTGTTCATCGTCGGCTGGGACGGCACGGCGCTGTGGCGCGGCTTCGCCGTCGCGGCCGGGCTGACGGCGATCGCGCTGCTCGCGGTGACAGGCGCGCTGCGCACGCGGATGCAGCGGACGTGAGCGAGATCGGCTCGATGACGACCCACGGACAGCATCTGGCGCGTGGCGCTCGACGATCGCCTGGCGCAGCCTGCACACCTACGTGCGCAGGCCCGACCTGTTCGTGCCCTCGCTCGTCTTCCCGCTCGTCTTCCTCGCGAGCTTCGCAGGCGGCCTGACGGCGCTCGGCTCGGTGCCCGGGCTTCCACTTCCCGGCCGGCTACACGGCCTTCCAGTTCGTGTTCGTGCTGTGCCAGTCCTCGATGTTCGCGGGCCTGTTCACCGGCTTCAGCCTCGCCTTCGACTTCGAGAGCGGCTTCGCGCGGCGACTGATGCTGGCCGCCGAGGACCGCCGCGGGATCGCGCTCGGCTACGCGCTCGTGGCGCTCTCGCGCGCGGTGATCACGCTCGGTCTCGTTACCGGCGTGGCGCTGTCGACCGGGATGCAGATCACCGGCGACGGCGTCGACGTGTTCGGCCTCTACGGACTCGCGGCGCTGCTCGTGCTCGTCGGCTACGTGTGGGCGGCGGGCGTGGCCTTCCGCTTCCGCTCGATCCAGGCCGGCCCGCTGATGCAGACGCCGGTCTTCCTGATCCTCTTCCTGGCGCCCGTCTACGTGCCGCTGAACCTGCTCCAGGGCTGGATCCACTCGGTCGCGAGGCTCAACCCCGCGACCGCCTTCCTCGAGGCCGGCCGCGGGCTGATCTCCGGCGTGCACGACCACACCGCTGCTCGCCTTCGTCTGCGCGCTCGCGCTGATCGCGCTGTTCTCGATCTGGATGCTGACGGGCCTGCGCAACGCCGAAACCTCGGCTTAGCGGCTGCAGCTCCCGGGCGAGCGCTCGCCGCGTCGGGGGTGCTGAGCAGCACGCGCTCGAGCGGAGCGTGGTTGGCGACGTCGAAGGCCAGGCCGGGCAGGCGCCGGCGCACGATGAAGACCTGGTCGAGGCGCAGCGTGCGCGCGACGTAGATCACGCCGGGGAACGCGCAGGCCGGCTTTGATACCGCCGCCCATCGCCTCGCGCACAGGCTTCTCGACAACGCGCGACGTCGCTGATGTCCGCGCGCGCCACGCGGATGTCTCGCATCAGCCCGAAGATCTTCTCCCACCAGGCCAGGCGCACTTCGAGGGTCTCCTCGCTCAGCTCGATGCGCACGCCCGACAGCCTAGCCAGCGGCACTCGCCACATGGGCTGCGCGGTTTGGGGTAGAACTGGAATGAGCACGTACCGCCGAGCCAGGAGCCTCGGCGTGCGCGAGCTGCCAAGCACTAGCAGAGGGAGTGGCCGATCATGGAGTCCTCACAGCCCAGCAGAGTCCTCGTCGTGGCCCACAAGACGGCGGCGACCCAGCCGCTGCTCGACGCGGTACGCGAGCGCGCACAGCGCGGCGCGGCAACGTTCACGCTGCTCGTTCCCAACCCCGCGCACGGCCTGCACAAGGTCGTCGACGCCGAGGACCAGGGCGCAGGCGAGGCGCAGGACGTGCTGGACGAGGCGCTGCCGAAGCTGAGCGAGGCGGCGGGCACGAAGGTCGAGGGCATCGTCGGCGATCCCGACCCCTCAGCAGCCGTCCAGGACGCGATCAACCTGCGCGGCTTCGACGAGATCATCATCTCCACGCTCTCCCCCAGGGTCTCGCGCTGGCTGAAGCTCGACCTGCCGAGCAAGGTCTCGGGCATGGGCCTGCCGGTCACGACGGTCACACCCGCCGACGAGTAGCCCTCGGCGCACGGGCCTCCTTTGCCGGGGTATCCCGCCCAGGCACGCCTGGAATCTGGTCCTGTGTGCCGATGTTGAAGTAGCGTGCCGTTTCTAACTCTCTCCCGTGGTGGAGACACGGACGACCTTTTGCAGACAACGGTCTGTGGACCTTTCGTCTGCATCGCGCGAGAGTTCGAACTATGGAGACCGTCCGCACCCAGTTCGCCGCGAATCTGCGACAGCATCGCGTCGCGGCCGGACTCTCCCAGGAGGCGCTCGCGGACCTCTGCGATCTGCACCGCACCGAGATCAGCCTGCTGGAGCGCTGCAAGCGCTCGCCGCGCCTGGAGACGATCGTGATTCTCTCTCGCGGGCTCAAGCTGCCCTCGCCCTCGGCACTGCTCGAGGGCATCATCTAGAACTTCGCTGCCACTGCCGGCAAGAGTGGGCTGGCGCCTTGCTTCTATTGACGATGCAGCGGTGGGCGCACCACCCCCTGGTCCCTTCGGACCTGCGGGCGGCAGTCTGGCGCTTCAGGCTTCGCGGAGGTCGATCTTGTCGGCGATGATCTGGAAGTCCTTGATGTTGTAGGTCAGCAGCGGCACGCCGTGGACGTTGGCGGTGGCGGCGATCGCGAGATCCATGGCTCGCCACCGTGGCGCTCCACCGCGTTGCGCGACGAGGGCGTGGAGTCGTCCATGCTGCTGGATAACGGCGAATATGTTCGTTTCACCGACCGTGCTCGGGCTCCAGTGAGGGCCACCGTCGCTAGGATGCGAACCACCAGGCCGACGTAGCTCAGCTGGTAGAGCGCATCCATGGTAAGGATGAGGTCTCGGGTTCGATTCCCGACGTCGGCTTTCCGCGAACGCAATCTGCGATCAACCTGGATGAGGCCACCAAGCAGAAGGTCCTCTACGCCGCGTTGATGATCTGTCATTGCCTTGACGGGCTCGCACATCGCAGCCGAGGTACTTGCAGCAGATCGCACTCCGACCCTACGCACCCGGTGTGCTTGCGTCCTCTGGAGCGATGAGTGTGGCGCCAGGTATGTAGGCGACGACGCGGCGTGGATCCCGTGTGAGCAGCGGCCGGTCGGTCACGGCGGCATGCGCGCCGATCAAGAAGTCCGGGAGGACGGCCCCGCGTGTTCCTCCCGCGCGGCGGTAGTCGGCATGGGCGTGACCCGCAAGGAAGGCCGCCGCTGTCGGAATCTCCTCGATGATCGCCATCGAGGGCAGCGCCGAGCGCAGTTTCTCAATGCGTGGGAACCGTGGCGCGATCTCGGCAAGCACGACCGCGTTGAGCACGATCGCGCCTCGCTGGGCTGCCTGCGTGAGCTGCTCCTGCGACCAGAACAGCCAGTGTGGGTCCTCGGTGAAGAGGTCGAGCAGAACGCTGCTGTCGACGAAGGTCTCCAACGCCGGGGCTATCGGCGGGTGAGCGCCAGGATCTCCTCGGTGCTCATCGCGCCCGCGCCGGCGCCACGCATGCGGCCGATCTCCTTGGCCGCCCGGCCAGAGTCGATCAGTAGCCGCGCGCCGCGCTCGTCGAGCTCGAACTCGACCTCGCTGCCCGGCTGGATGCCTAGTGCCCGCCGCACCGGGAGCGGAATCGTGACTTGTCCCTTCTGTGTCACTCGCATTCCGGTAATACTAGCAAGTAATACCGGAGTCCCACCGGCGTCCCTCTAAAAGTCCTCAACTGGCACCCGAACCTACGCGTGGACCCGAGCCTGATGCGCCGCTCGCGGCTCTCGCCTCGCCCCCGCATGCCGCGCCGTCGTGCTCGCTGCCGCACCGACACCCAACGACTGTCGTGCCCCCGCATGCTGGGGCCTGCCACACGCTTTGCTTCGACTGATGAGCAGCGCCCAGCTCACTCGGCCGGGCCGTCCGTCGAGGCATGCGTCCGCAAAGGAGCGGATGGGGCTCCCCTCCCGCTCACCGCTTCGCATTCCCGGCAGCAGCAATCCCGCCAGCGTGACCGCCGCACCCGCGATCGCCCGCGACGATGAGCGTCGTGCGCGCTCCCGACGAGCAGGCTCACAGGCGCCGTCAACGCAAAGGACACGGGCAGCAGGCCGATCGAGATCAGCCAGTCGAGGCTCGAGACGCGTCCAAGCAGCGCGCCCGGCACGAGCCGCTGCTTGATCGTCGCCCACACGATCGTCCCCGCGGTCTCGAGCAGGTTGAAGACGAGCGAGGCGACCATCAGCTGCCATACCGCCGTGGCTATCCCGTAGAAGGCCACCGCCAGCGTGGCGAGCGTCCACGTCGCATAGATGAAGAGGATGCCTTTCGCGGGCAGACCGCTACGCATCATCACCGCGGCACACGCCACCGAGCCGAGTCCGCCTGCTCCGAAGACCAGGCCGAGCTGCGTAGCCCCGCCGCCGAGTTCGTGCTTGACCATGAACGGCAGCAGTACCTCCGCCGGACCCATGAACAGCAGGTAGGCAAGGGCTGCACTGGCGAACGTCCCCCACAGCCAGACACGACGGCGAACGTAGACCCAGCCCTCAAGCAGCTCTGCGACAGCAGATCTCCGCACACGCTCGCGCGGATGCCGCGGCCGCAGTGCGCGGCGCGATCGCCCACAGCGTTGCGGCAGAGAGCAGAAAGCTCGCACCGTCGAGCACGAAGGCGCCGCCCGCGCCAAGTGCTGCGACGAGCACGCCGCCGAGGGCGGGACCCCCGAGTCGTAGGGCCAGCGGACGCACCATCTGCTCAAGCGCGTTCGCCCTACCCAGCTGAGAGGCAGACAGGATCTGCGGCAGGATCGCGTCGCTGGCCGGATCGAAGAACGCCTGCGCACCGCCGTAGATCGCGACGATCACGGCCATCTGCCAGATACGCAGCGTTCCCATCAACGCGAGCGCGCCGAGCAGCAAGAGCAGCGCGGCGCGCAGCGCATCGGCGATCAGCATCACGCGGCGACGATCGTAGCGGTCGCTTACCACTCCCCCGAAAAGGAGCAGCGCGATCAACGGCACGGTCATCGCGATGCCGAGCAGCGAGAGCGCCGTGGGGCTGTTGGACAATGTGTAGGCCTGCCAGGCCATCGCGACGAGGAAGGCGCCGTCACCGAGCAGCGAGACGCTGCGGCCCGCGAACAGGAGCCTGAAGTCGCGGCTCGCCAGGGGATGTGCCACGTCCTGGGAGGCGCGCGCGCTCAGCGCTCCAGGAGACGACGTGGAGCGAAATTCGCTCTCGTAGTTATGCGACATCGCGCGGAGAGGGCACCGGCCCGACGTGCGACTCGCCGCTGCCTGGGACCCGGTCCGCCAGGAAGGCGCCGAGGTGATGCGCCTCCATCGGGCGAGCGAAGTGGAATCCCTGCCCGAACTCGCAGCCGAGGTCACGCAGCCGGCGCATCTGCTCATCCAGTTCGATGCCCTCCGCGACGACGTCCAGTGCCAGCGAGCTGCCGAGCGCGACGATCGCGCTCGAGAGGTCTGCGGCCTCGGGCGAGGCGCCGCCTTTGAGGAAGGAGCGGTCCATCTTGATCACGTCGACCGGGAAGCGACTGAGATAGCTCAGCGATGAGTAGCCGGTGCCGAAGTCGTCCATCGCGATGCGGACGCCGAGCTCGCGGAGCTCGTTGAGCGTCGCCACGGCAGCCTCGGGCTCCTCGATCAGCATCGTCTCGGTGATCTCCAGCGTGAGCAGCTCCGGCTTCACGCCGGAGTCGGTGAGCGCGTCGCGCACGTCGGCAACGATGTCACTCTGTTGCAGTTGCTTGACGGAGAGGTTCACGCACATGTAGAGCACCGGCGCATCGGGTGAGAGTCGCGACAGTTCGGCGGCCTGACGACACGCCTCCTGCAGCACCCAGCGCCCGATCGGCACGATCAGCCCCGTCTCCTCCGCGAACGGGATGAACTCTTCAGGGCCCACGAGCCCACGCTCGGGGTGCTGCCAGCGCAGCAGCGCCTCAAAGCCCGCGACGCGATCGTCGGAGAGCCGCACGATCGGCTGATAGTGCACCTCGAGCTGACCGTCGGTGAGCGCCCGCTGCAGATCTGCACGCAGCTCAAGACGTGCGAGTACGCCCGTGTGCATCTCAGACTCGAACAGGCGGTAGCCACCTTTGCCATCGCGCTTGGCGATATACATCGCCGCGTCGGCGTCGCGGATCAGCTCGTCGGCACCGGCCGAGGAATCCTCCTCCATGATCGAGATGCCGATGCTGCCGCGCAACGAGAGCTCCTTGCCGGCGATCACGAGCGGCTGACGCAGGTCCTCGAGGATGCGCTCGGCGATCTCAACCGCCGTGTCGGTGTCCTGCAGATCCTCGAGCAGCACCACGAACTCATCCCCACCGAAGCGTGCCGCGGTGTCGCTCAGGCGGATGCTCGCCGAGAGACGCTTGGCGACGTCGATCAGCGCCTCATCGCCGGCGTCGTGGCCGAGGCTGTCGTTGATCGTCTTGAAGTCGTCGAGGTCGAGGAACATCACGCCGAGCTTGCGCTCCTCCCGCCGCGAGCGCCCGATCGCGTGCCGCACGCGCTCCACGAACAGCGCGCGGTTGGGCAGGTTCGTGACGGGATCGTGGAAGGCCTGGTGGGCGAGCTGCTCCTCAAACGCCTTGCGCTCGCTGATGTCACGTGCGTTCAGCACGATGCCGCCGACGTGCTCGTCGTCGAGCATGTTCGTATGCAGAATCTCGAACTGGCGCAGGCTCCCGTCGCGGTGTCGCAGCACGCACTCGACGAGCTCACCGTCGCGGCGAGCGTATGCCGAGCCGTCGGCCAGCACACGCAGCAAGTGCCCCGCGTCGTCCTCGGCGACGAGGCGATCGAAGCGCGTCCCGAGCAGCTCATCGGAGCTGTAGCCGAGCACGCGCTCTGAGGATGGGCTCTGGTAGACGATCGTCGCGTCAGCTCCGACCACCGTGATGAGGTCGCTGGCACGCTGCACCAGCGAGGCGAAGCGTGCCTCGCTGCGCTGCGTGTGCACCTGCTCGGTCAGCCTTGCGCCCTCGAGCGCGAGCGTGAGCTGCGTGGCCAGCGCACCGACGGCCGCGCGCAGCTGACGCGATGGCGGCTCGGCGCTTACGAGCAGCAGCGTGTGCGCCACCCGTTCGCCGACAGAGATCGTCAAGACAATCGCATTCCTGTAGTCCCGGGCGAGACCGAGAGCACGCAACAACTCGGAGTCAAGCCGCGTGCGACGCTCGGCGTCACTCGAGGCGAGACCGCGGAGGCGTATCCAGTCCTTTTCAGCCAGGCTGCGCTGCGGCCAAGCCCCTCCGCTGCGCATCCCCTTCGCCGTTACCTGTCCGTCCGCGCCGGAGGTGCACAGCAGCGCTGCGCCCGGACCGTCGAGTAGACCCATCACCGCGCCGAGCGCCGCCTCCTGCATCTCTTCCTCGGTCGCACACGAGACGAGCGTCGCGCCGAAGGAGTTCAGCAGCCGCTCGCGCGCGACCGAGCGCTCCTGCTGGCGCACCAGATCGACCATTCTCGCTACAACGAGCCCGAACAGCACGATCGATGAGCAGACAATCACCGACACGTCGAAGTCGCCGCGGTGGATCTCCTTGAGCAGCACGCAGACCGGCGCAATCAGCGAAGCGCCCGTCAGCAAGCCGAGGCGTAGATGCGTCAGCTTGGCCTCGCCATCGCGCACGGGCTCCTGCAGTTCAACCATCGAGGGGTGCAGCGCCGCGGCACCCCACAGCAGCAGAAAGGAGATCCAACCGAGATCGAGCAGCAGCTGGTGGTGGAAGGAGCTGTCGAGGATCATGATCCCGTAGATGAAGTCCGTCACCAGGAGCGCCACTACGCTCGCGCTCAGCATGTAAAAGGCGGGGCGCCGAGGTCCGCTGTCGAGCAGCAGACGAATCGAGGCGGCGAGAAGCACGATGTCCCCGAGGGGGTAGGCGACCGACACCATCTTCGGCAGCAGACCGAGCGAGGGATCGTGCAGGTAGGGCGTGATCAGCAGGATCCAGGAGAGCAGCGAGAGCCCTAGCGTGAGGATCGCCGCGTCGATCAGGCTGTTGCGGCTGCGGTGCGGATTACGGCGGCGCACGAGCAGCAGCAGGCCCACCATCAGCGCCGGGTAGACCGACAGGTAGACCGCGTCGCCGATCGAGGGGAACGGGACTTCGTGGTGGAGGATGTAACGTGGGTAGCTGTAGGTGTAGAGGTCACCGAGCCAGTAGAGCGTCAGCCCAGCGGCGAACAGGTACCACGGCAGCACGTAGCTGGGTTTGTTGCGCCGGACTCCCGCGACGACAGCCACAGGGCTGAGCAGTCCCAGCGCGTTAATCACGAGCGCGTTGCCCTGAAAAGGTGGCACGAGCATGTAGAGCGCGGTACCGAGGCCGCCCACCGCGAGGAAGCCCTGCCAGACCTTTAGGCGGGGCTTCGGCCACGAGCGAGGGATGTCCGGGCCGGAGCCCAATGACCGCGCGGAGCTCAGATGGAGCAAGCCGCGCATCACTCGCTCTCCTGGCTCTCCCACTGCGAAGCGGACTGCAGCTCACCGAGCTCGGCGAGCTCGCTCACGGCTGCGATCAGCGCGTCGACCTCGCTTTCGGTGTTGGCCGCGGTTAGCTGCGCGCGGAAGCCGACCTCGTCCTTGGGAACCAGTGGGTATGCGGCAAGCGTCACGTAGACGCCACGGTTGAAGAGCCTGCGCCCGACGTCATCGATGCGCACGTGATCGCGGAGCGGGATCTCGATTATCGGCAGGCCGCTGCGGTTCGGTGTACGCACGTCGAGCGCCCGCAGTGCGTCGAGTACGCGCGTGCTGTGGCGGTGGAGCGTGTGGCGCAGCTCATCGCCGCGACTCGCGTTCACATCGAAGCCCGCGAGCACCGTCGCCAGCGAGGCCACGGGCGAGGGTCCCGAGTACAGATACGGCGGCGCGGCCACCTTCAGCAGGTTCTTGACGTCCGTCGGGCAAGCGATGAAGGCGAGCAGCGAGGAATACGCCTTTGAGAAGCCGCCCACGAGCACAATGTCCTCGTAGCTCTCGCCGAAGTGGCGCACGATGCTGTTGCCGCGGTTGCCGTATGAGCACAGCTCATCCGGCGAGCGCTCTCCGATCACACCGAAGCCGTGCGCGTCGTCGACGTACAGGAGCGCGCCGTGGCGGCGCGTGACCTCCGCGAAAGCGCAGATGTCGGCGGCGTTGCCCGTCATGCTGTTGACGCCGTCCATGCAGACCAGGCGCACACGGTCGTGATCGGCTCTCAAGAGCTCGTCGAGGTGCTCGGGATCCTCGAAGCGGAAACGACGCACCGCCGAGCCGCGCGAGCGCGCAACCTGGCAGCCGTCATAGATCGTCTTGTGCGCGCGCGAGTCCAGAAAGATCGTGCCGGAGGCCGCGAGGATCGGGATCACCGATGCGTGGATGTGCGTGATCGTCGGCAACACGAGCGAGTCCTCGCAGCCGAGCAGCTCGGTCAGGCGTTCCTCGATTTCCTCATACGGGCGCGGGCTGCCCAGCAGGCGCGACCAGCTCGGGTGCGTGCCCCAGCGCTCGAGGAAGGCCGGGACCGACTGGATGATCTCCTCGTCGAGATCAAAGCCGAGGTAGTTGCACGAGGCGAAGTCCGCGAGCCACTGCTCGCCTACGCGGATCATGCGGCCATCGATCTCCTCGATCACCGCATCCATCATTGGATGTCCCGCGCGCAGCGCCTCGAGGTCGGCGACGGTATCGAGCCAGTGGTCGATCCAGCGGCTGCCGGTATGGCGGACAGCGGCAGAGCCGGGACGCATCGCGATGGACTGGGAGGCTGACATCCGAACCCGCATCGGATCGAATCCCCCGCCTCTTTAGAAGCGCCCCCCGCCGCTCAACAAGCCTCAATTTGACTATCTGGTATCCCGCCAAAGGCTAACGGTCCCCGAGCGGCGTCAGCCCTGCGGCTCGGGTCAACCCTGCGGCTCGGGAAGATCCACGCGCGTCACCGAGAGGTAGGCAACGATGCCCGCGATCAGCGCAGCGAGCACGAGGCTCACCCATCCGGTGCCGAGCGCGAGCCCTCCCCGGTGGTGGCTGACGGCGAACCAGTCCGCGAAGGAAGCACCCAATGGACGAGTGACCACGTAGGCGAACCAGAAAGCGAGGATCGTGTTCATGCCGAGCCGCCAATAGCCGAGTGCGGGGATCGCAATTACGGCGGCGAACAGCAGCCCCGAGGCGAAGTAGCCGAGACCGAACGTCACCGCAGTCAGATCGCCTGCCGCGGTGCCGAGCGCGAAGGTCGCAAGCACGGCGGCCCAGTAGAAGATCTCGCGGCGCGGCGTCGTAATGCTGTGGATCGAGAGCGTGTGCTCGCTGCGCTGCCACACGAGGAACACTCCCGCGAGGACGATCGCGTAGAAGATCGTCGAGGCGACGTAGGGCACACCCAGCCCGACGTGCAGGACGTCGGCGGCCATCGTGCCGAAGACGCCGACCATCGCGACTGCGAGCCAGTAACGCCACGCCACATAGCTGCGCGCGCTGAACTGAAGGATCAATGCGATCACCAGGCCGATTGCGCCGAGCACGACGGCGATCTCGGGGACAAGCTTGTGCACAAGGAAGTCCGAGGTCGCCTCCCCCATCCCCGTCGTCAGGCCCTTGGCGATCCAGAAGTAGACCGTGACTTCAGGGACCTTCGAGGCGGATACTTCGTTGATGGCCGCCGGCATGCGCCCGCGCTCGGACCGGCCGTCGGTTCGCATGTGCGTTGGCTCGATGAGTTGCGGGTCCATGTCTGGGTTCTTGCGCCGCCCCGTCGGCCGCGAGCGACGGCACGCTAAACCGATCTCCTAAACGGAGCATGAAGCTTGGACGCGCCGCCCTCTGTCACCGCCGCGGGCCTTCTTGGGCTACAACACCTACCGATGCGTCTCCTGAGTGTTCTCACCGCCGAAGGCCCCGTCGCGGCGATCGGACTCGGCGAGGAGCTCGTCCTGACCAGTGCCCTCGGCGCGCCCGCGAACATGCGTGCCCTCCTTGAGCATATGGATGCCGATGAACTGCGCGAGCTCGCCCAGCGCGCGCAGACAGTCGGCGAGCGGGTCGCGATCGTCGAGACGATGCTGTGCGCGCCGGTCACCGACCCGCAGAAGATCATCTGCCTCGGCCTCAACTACCGCGACCACGCCAAAGAGACCAACCAGGAGATTCCCGCCGCGCCGATGTGGTTTGCCAAGTTCGCGAACTCGTTGCGGGGCAGCGGCGCCGACATCGTCCTACCGGCCGCACATGCCGAGTACGTCGACTACGAGGCCGAGCTGGCGCTCGTGATCGGGCGCACGGCGAAGAACGTCGCAGTCGAGGACGCGCTCTCGTACGTTGCCGGTGCGATGCCCTTCAACGACGTCAGCGCCCGCGACCTGCAGCTCCAGAACCCGCTGTAGACAAGCGGCAAGGCGATCGACAGCTTTGCGCCCTGCGGGCCGGCGCTCGTGACGCTCGATGAGATCGAGGATCTGCAGGCGCTCGTCCTGCGCACGAGGATCAACGGCGAGCTACTGCAAGAAGGCACGACGGCCGAGTTGATCTTCGGACCCGCCGAGGTCCTCGCGTGGCTCTCGCGCACGATGACCCTGCTGCCCGGTGACATCATCGCCACCGGCACCCCAGCCGGCGTCGGCGCCGCAAGCGGTCGCTTTCTGCGCGACGAGGACACAGTGGAGGTCGAGATCGAGGGGTTGGGAAAGCTCGTCAATCGCGTCCGCAGCGAGTAAACGCCGCGCGTTCTCAGCGCACCGAGCGCACCGGTGACCAGGCGCGTCCATCTCCGGAGTGCGCTCTGCGCCGCGGAACCAGAGTTAGGTGCAGCGGCGAGCGCACCGCCTGCAAGGTTCTGCCGAGCGCCACGCGCGAGCGCTTGGGGTGGCGCGGCCCAACGCAATCGTGTGCGGCGCGCGCGGCGGCGAACCGCCCGCTGGGTTGATGCCTACGACGTCGCACTGGCCGAGTCCTCCAGCTGAGCGCGCCGGTAGCGGCGCGTGTCCGGGTCACGTTCCAGCAGCCCCACCGCGGTCCACGTCCGCAAATAGCGGTGCGTGGTGCTCGCCGACAGCGAGAGCTGCTCGGCCACTGCCGTCAGCTCGCGCTCGTCACCATCTGCTGGGAACGCTGCGAGTACGAGCAGTGCGCGCAGCACCGAGCGCGAGTATCCGTGATCTGAGAGGAACGGCAGCACCGACACGGCGAGCGTCTTGGGATCGCCGACCGCCGCCGAGAAGGCAGGAGCGAGCCCGAACGGCCCCGACGCCTCGCGCACGACGCGCGCGACCTGGGACTCGGTCAGGGAGATCGTCACCTCGCGTCCACCGCTCATGGGCGCCCTGACGGCGCTCGGGCGCTGCTAGCCCGCCACCGCGGGCTCATCTCGGCAGCCTGTAACGCCTCGTCCCGGGGTCGCGCTCGAGCATCCCGACTTCGACCAACGTGGTGATGTAACGATGCGCTGTGCTCGGGTTCATCCTCAACATCCGCGCGACTTCGCCGATCCCGAGATGACCCCCGTCATCCGGGAAGGCAGCCAGCACCAGCAAGCCCGCCAACAGCGATCGTGAAAGGCGCTTGTCGTCGAATTCGGTCAGCGTCTCGGCGAGCCGCTCAGGCGAGGCGAGCAGTCCCGAGAACAGCGTCGACATGCTGCGCCGCCCTGAGGCTGCGCGCACCACCTGGTCGACCTGCGCGCGGGAGAGCTCGATCGAGAGCGCCTCTCCACCGGGCGCGGCGCCCGCGAAGGCAGCCTGGCCCTCGCTCTTTCGAGATGACCTCGCGGAGGCGAGAGAGGAGGCCTGTGCGGATCTCGTCATCTCGGAGGAGGTCTCACCTGCGGCGGCACGCGGCGCCTTGCGACCCTTCTGGGATCGGCGCGCACGAGGTTGTTGGCGAGTGCTGTTCATCGTTGTGCAGCGAGTCTCACAACCGGTGCCCACGATGAATAGGTCTGCTCTCACTATTTAGTTCTAACCAGCCGACCTGGTTGGATCCCTCGGGAACTTGTCGCCGCCCGCCCGGACCCGGCGCCTCAGGCCGATCGCTGCGCAAAGACGATCCGCCACAGCTTGAGGATCGGCAGCAAAAGCCGCGTGAGCGAGCCCCCCGCGCGAATGAAGGCTTCCGTGCCGGCGCGCAACTCGCGTGCGGGCGCGACATCCTTGGAGAGATACATCGCGATCATCGCCGCCGCGATCACTGCATGCCTGTGCCCATCGCGCAGGGCACGCGCCTCGGTCAGTGAGCGCAACACCAGCTCGCCGATGCTGCCAATCGCGACCTCCGGATCCGGGTAGTGAGAGACGTAGCTGTGGTCGCCGTTGGCTGCGTCTTCGATCTGGTCGACATAGCTGTCGAGCATCGTCGTCGCCGCCGAGAGCCAGGGGAAGTAGGCCGAGTAGGTCTGCCAGATCTCACTCTCGCTGCACTCTGGTTCAGCCGCCAGCGCGAGCAGCGCGTGGATCGCAAGTGGCGCGCTCGCCGCACCGGATATCTCCCACCAGCTCGCCGGCTGCCTGCCGGGAAACTCCTCGGCTACCCAACGTTCGAGTGTCGTGTCGCGGATCGCGGGGTCCGGGTTGTGGTTGACGGCGAGCACCTGCGCCCGCTCCGCCTCGCGAATCACGAGGTCGCGTACCCGTGGGTAGGACGGCAGACGCCGGCAGCCCTCTTGGCATGACTCCACGAGCGCGCGCAGGTAGCCGCCATCGTCGTGCCAGGGATGCTTGAGGTAGTAGTCGGAAACCGAGGCCCCGGGGTCGACTGCCTCGGCGATCGCCATATGCAGGTGACGCCCGTCGGTCTCCCCGTGTTCGGCGGCACGCTCGCTGAGATTGTCGAGGTAGTCCCAGATCAGCTCGTAGGCCACGAGCAGTCGCAGGAGGTCGAAGTTGCGACAGCTCGGCAGCGTCCAGAACAGCGCCGCTCCATGCGCGTGCGTGCGCTTGTGCTCGAGCACGTAGAGCGCGTCCTCGCGGAGCGGCTCGTCGGGAATCGATTCCGCACGCTCGCGCCAGCGCTGGATCTCGTCTGAGACCGCGCGCAGTCCCCATACCAGCTCGCGCGTGGCCGCCCTTCCGAGTGCCCAAATCTGCCCAGAACTGAGCGGCGCCGGGTTGCTCTCCCTCAAGGCCCGAATTGTTCGGATGTTAGGGCGGGCCCCGGTCAGCTAGAAATGCCCACCGCCGGTCTTACTCTAGCCACTAAAAACCCGGGAATTGCAGCAATGGCAACGGCAACCGTGGCGACGAGCGCGAGGCTCCCAAGCGCCAGCAGCAGGCCGAAGGAGAACACGACGGGAAAGCCCGTGACGTCGAGGATCGCGCTGCTCCCAAGTAGCTGGCCAAACAGGCCGAAGAGCGCTCCGATCGCGCAGCCCGAGCCTGCGAGAAGGAGGCTCTCCAACAGCAGCGTGCGCCATACCGACATATCGCTGAAGCCGTCGAGCTTCAAGCGCGCGAGACGTGCACGCCGTTGCCAGATCATGTTTCCCATTGCCGCCGCCATCGCGAGCACGGCCGCGATCAGCACGAGTGTCGAGATCTGGCTGAGACGCGACAGCCCCTGGCGGCTCGCTGCGCGTTGCTTGGCTTCTCGCGCAGCGGCCGTTTCTACGGTAAGCCCCGAGACGGTGCCGAGCGCGCGGCGGATCTCCCGGGCCACCGCGCCCGGTGTGAACCCGGGCGCGTCGAGCACCTCATAGGCGCTCGCCTGTCGGCTTCCCCAGGCCTGCGCGTAATCCTCGGCGTTGATCATGATCGCGCCCGGCGGCCAGCCCACGTTCGTGCTCAACGCCGCGACGCGCAAGCGCTTGGGCACAGGTGACGGCAGCACGAAGGACGAGCCAAGGCGCAGCCCGTGTTCGCGAGCGATCGCCTGTGAGAGCACCGCCCAGCCACCAGCGCGCACGCGCCGGTTGGCCAGCGCGAGGCTGCCCTGCAGAAGTTGGTGCGCGTAGACCATGTTCGGCTGTTCGCGCGGTTGCGCGCTCACCCATACGCGCCGATCGCCGTAGTCGAGGAAGCCACCGCGATAAAGCAGCACGCGGCGAACGCCCGCAAGCGCGGCGATGCGCGCCGTGGCGTCGACCCGAAACGGCGAGGTTGCTAGCAGGTTGCTTTCTCCAGCCGGCGCCACCCACACGTCAGCCGCGTCGCTCACGTCGCGTGCGGAGCGGTCCAGACCGCGCTGCAGGTCGGCATGTGCGCCCTGAATCGCGACGCTGCCGAACACCGCGATTGCTCCCGTCGCGGCGATCCCCACGGTGCGCGCCCACATCGAGCGCAGCTCCGCCACGGCCACGAACGGCGCGCGCGCCTTGATGTTCTGCGTGAGCCGCTCGACCGCACCTAGCACGCCGCGCAACAGAATCGGGAGCAGCAGCAACATAGCCACCGTCAGGCTCCCGACGCCCACGATCGCCGCACGTGGCGCGAAGGCGAGCACCGCGCCCGTTAGCGCGAGCAGCGCCACCCCCGCCGCCAGCACCAGGCGCGCGCGGCGCGGCGCGCGCGCGGACACGACTCTGCGTTCGCCTCGGATGAGCACGTCGCGCAACGGCACGAGCACACCGACGCAAGCCGCGAGTGCGCCCCCCGCCAGCGCGAGCGCGACGCTCTGCCAACCGACGATCCGCTGCGTGCCCACCGGAAACGCGTAGGACAGGTAGCCGGGACTCGCGTGAAAGAGTCGCAGCGAGAGCTCGTCACCCAGCGCGAGCCCCAGCGCCCAGGAGGCTACGGCGAGGATCAGCGCGTCAAATAGCAGCACTTCGACCACCGTCCTCGGCCGGTACCCGTCGAGGCGTAGGTCGTCGATCAGCGCGCGCCGGCCTGGGACGGTCAGCAGCATCGCGTTGAACGCGAACATGAAGCCCACGAGCGCGCTGATCGCCGCAAACAGCGAGGTCGACTGGTTGGCGGGCCGCGCCGCGCTGTCAAATAGCGTCGCGTCGTGATCGGCGGGCTCCACGGCGATCCCCTGGCCGGCCAGTCCCGCGAGCGCTTGGCGCACAGCGCCGTCGCGCCCAGCGCGAGGTTCGACGAAGACGCGTGAGATGCGACCGCGCATGCCGGCCAGCTGCTGGGCGTAGGCGAGCGGGGCGAGCGCCACGGGACTGTGCGCGAGCTCTCCGATCTCGGTGCTCTGCAGCGTGATGCCGAGCAGCGCCGGCTCGCTGCGTGCGCCGATCTGCAACCTGATCACTTCCAACGGGTTGGCCCCGATCTGTGCCGCCACCGGCACAGGCAGCGCGATCGCGTGCTGGCGCGCCAGCGCCGAAGCGCTGAAGTGTTGGAGCAACGTGCCCCCGAGGTGCACGAAGCGCGGATCGGCACCGATCAGCGTCACCGGCTCAGAGCCACGCGGCCCGACCATCACAGCCGGCGCCTCGAGCAGCGGCGCTGCCGAGCGCACGCCTGGGAGCGCCTGCACCTTTGCGAGCACGCGCGCATCGAATCCTTCCGGTCCGCGAGCCTCAAGCTGCAGGCGCGCATGACCGACAAGGCCGCCGGTGAGTTGCCGGACCGATCCACCGAGACTCGTGTTGGCGACCTGAGAGGCAAATAGCAGCGCGACCCCCACCGCGATCCCAACGACCGCGAGCAGCTCTTGCACGAAGCGCGCGCGCAAGCGCACACGATAGAGATGAACGATTCCGAGCGGCTTCATCGTGGCGCCGCCCGAGCTCACCGCTCAGGGCTTCGCCGACATGCCAATGACGGGACGCGCGTCACAGAGTCGGCCATCACGCAGCGTGTGCACGCGGTCGGCGTATGCCGCCGCCTCCGGGTCGTGCGTGACCAGCAGCACCGCGATTCCACGTTCGCGGCAGAGCTCTCCGAGCAGCGCCAGCACCTCGCGGCCCCGCTCGGTGTCGAGGCTCCCGGTCGGCTCATCGGCCAGCACCAGCCGCGGTTCGGTCGATAGCGCCCGCGCAATCATCACACGCTGGCGCTCGCCCATCGAGAGCTGCTCGGCGCGGTGCTCCAGACGCTCCCCGAGACCGAGGCGTACGAGCAGCGGCTCGACACGGCGACGCGCCTCGCGCACCCGCGCGGGACGGCCGAGGAGCTTTAGTGCCGCGTTGTCGAGCGCGCTCGCACCGGGGATCAGATCGAGTGACTGGCGCACGTAACCGAGCTCGTGCATCCGGTAGTTGGCAGCCTCCCGCGAGGGCAGGGCCGATATCTCACGGCCGTCCACGAACACCGCGCCGCTATCCGGTCGCATGACCGCCGCGGCGAGCATCAGCAGCGTGCTCTTGCCCGAGCCACTCGGCCCGTAGAGCGCCACGAGCTCACCGCGAGCGACCGACAGCGAGACACCGTCGACGGCGCTGACAGTGTCCGACTCGCCGACGGCGTAGCGCTTTACGAGCTCACGCAGCTCGAGCACTTACGCCGACCGCTGCGCGCCAGGAAAGTCGATCACGTTGGGGGCATCGCCCGCGGGCTCACGCGAGATCGTCAGGCGTCCGTCGCTCAGCGAGCCGATGCAGTCGGCGTAGCTCGCCTCGGGCATGTCGGGCACCGTGATCAGTACACCGAGTCCCTGCTCATCGGCAGCGCGGCGCAGCAGACTCGTGACCTCCTCGCGCTGGAGCACGTCGAGGTTCGCCGTCGGGTCGTCGGCCACGAGCAGGCGCGGCTCGCGTACCAGTGCATGCGCCAGCGCGACAAGCGTGCGCTCTCCGTCTGTCAGACTCGACCAGCGTTGCGCGGCGCAGCCGCTGACCTGCAGGCGCCCAAGCATCGCGTTCGCCAACCGACGCGCGGCGCGCGGCGAGTGCCGTCCGAGCAGCGGCAGCGCCACATAGTCGAGCACGCTCTCGAAGTCGCCCGACTGCGGCCCCATGCGCTGCACCCAACCGATGCCGTTGTGCAGTTGCGGCGCTCGTCCCCGCGGCGTCTGCGCGAGATCGCGCGACTCAAACCAGACAGAGCCGCGCTGTGGGCGCTCGAGGCCTGCTGCGACCATCGCGAGCGTCGTCTTGCCCGCGCCACGCTGGCCCCAAACCGCGACGAGTTCGCCGGAGTTCACGGCGAGCGAGACGGCGTCGAGCACGACCGTCTCGTGAGCTCCGCGCCAGTAGCTCATGCAGACCGCCTCGAACGTGAGCAGCGGATCCATTCACCTTACCTGGAGTTGATGTCGAGGCCGGCGGTCTGCAACATCAACGCTTTCATGACCCCGCGCGTGTTCTGCAACCACTCGACGCGAACCTGCAGCAGCTTGATCTCGGCTTCGCGTTGCAGCACCGGAGCGACCTCGCGCCATGTCCGCGCGCCGTTGCTTGGAGGCATTTGGGCCGTGGCGCTCAGCGCGCGCAGTTGATCTATGCACATCTGCTCCTGCGCCCAGGTCTGCTCGATCAGGCGAGGTAGGAACTCGGGGCCTGAGAACAGGATCTTCAGATCGAGCTCCTGTCGAACGGGGCTGGGCGACGTAGACCTGGTGATCCACTCACGAAAGTAGTCCACGCCCTCGGCTGTCGACTCATAGATCGCGCGGGGCGCCGAGCGCGCGCTGCCGGCGCGGCTCTTGGCCTTCTCGCTGCGTACGTGCCCGTCTCTCGTCAACTGATCGAGCGCGCTGTAGACGCCTGAACGCTCCCAACCCCAGGCCCCGCAGCGATCCTCCAGACGTCGCGCCAGGTCATACCCGTAGCCCGGCCGCTCGATCACCAGCCCCAGCACCGCGTGCTTCGCGCTCATCGCCTTTTCAATGTCCCCGTTCGCGCCTTGCCTAGTCCCGCGGGGGACTGTACTCCAGTGTCGCCCAGTTCGGCTGGCCCAATTAAGCCGCTTGATAGAGATGACTTCTAGTACGACCATCGGCAGAACTATCAATCTCCCGTATTCATTGGGAAAGAGCAGCGTCGGCAGCGGTTTCGAGCAGCAGCGAAAAGTCAGAAACAACATTGGATCTCATCCGGTCGAGCTCATAGCCTTTGACCATGGCGAACACAATTCGGGTTCGAGCTTTTTCCGCGGGCGACAACGGTCGCATCGGCCAACGCGTGGCGCGGGCGCTGGCTTCGATCGCGGTAGCGCTCGCGGTCACGAGCGCTACCGCGATCGCGAGTGGCAGCCCGCTCGCCACGACCGCGCGCTCGCTGAACGTGACCGACGAAGCGCACCTGCGCTACCACGAAAGCTCGGGCTCCGCGTTGATCGAGGAAGGAACCGCAACCGGCGGCCTGCCCGGCGCCGTCAAGGTTCACTTCACGGTCGGCCCCACCGTCAGCGCGACTTTCACGATCACCACCCGCAGCGGGTCGCTGATCGGACACGGCTCGGGAACGCTTCACTCCTCCGGTACGTACGCAAGCTTCCGCGGCTCGATGTCGATCACCCGCGGCACCGGCCACTACGTGCACGCGCGCGGAAGTGGTGGCTTCTACGGTGTGCTCAACCGCAAGACCTACGCGCTGACGGTGCAGACGACCGGCAGGCTCTCCTACTAACGGCGACTGCGATCAAACCCCTTCAAGTCTCGCGCGGGACGCTCCTGATCGCCCTCGTGGTGGCATGCTGGAGCATTCTGATCGCTGCCGCGGGTGCGGCACAGTCGGTGAAGCTGAGCGTGGGGCTGAACCCCGAGCGGCTCGGCGCGGGCACCACGATCGAGTTCGGCTTCCGCGTCGCGATCCCACGCGGACAGGCGCCCTCGCCGCTCAGCGCCGTCGATCTGCTGTACCCCGCGAACATCGGCCTCGTCACCAGCGGTCTCGGCCTGTCAACCTGCGCTGCGGCCACGCTCGAAGCGAACGGTCCCGAAGGCTGCCCAACGAACGCGCTGATGGGCCGCGGCAGCGCGGTCGTCGAGATCCCGCTGGGACGTCACACGATCACCGAGACGGGGGAAATCACGACCTGGATGGGCCCGCTGCAGAACGGTCGCCTGAGCCTCCTCTTCTTCGCCGAAGGACGCGCACCTGTCTCCGCTCAGCTGATCTTCCCGGGGCTGGTGCTCGACGCCTCCGCCCCCTTCGGCGGTCGCCTGGCCACACAAATTCCCGAAATCCCGAGTTTCCCGGAAGCACCCGATGCGGCGATCGTGAAGATGCAGGCGACGATCGGCCCGAAAGGCATCGTCTACTTCCAGCGCGTCGGGCATCGTCGCGTCGGCTACCAGCCGAATGGGATCGTCCTGCCGAAGCGCTGTCCGCGCGGCGGCTTCCAGTTCGCTGCGGCCTTCAGCTTCTTCGACGGCACGAACGCGCATGCGCACGCGACGGTTCCCTGCCCGGCGCGGCACGGCAAGCGACACTGAGATCATTCTCGCAACAGGCCTCGTTACCCTCCAGCAGGAGCGCTCCTCGCAAACAGAACACAGGAGGGCCATATGCAGAAGCTGCAGAGTCAAGGCGTTCACCACATCACGCTGACCGGTGCCGACCGCCAGACTTCGATCGACTTCTGGGAGGGGCTGCTCGGGATGCCCTTCGTGTTCGAGCAGCCCAACCTCGACAACGCGGCCGAGAGCCACCTCTACTTCGATCCCGGCGACGGCCGGCTGATCACGGTCTTCACCAACGAGCAGCGGACCCCCGATCCGGGGCGCACGCCGACCGATCCCGGCTGCGTGCACCACCTCGCCTTCTCGCTCTCGCGCGCGAGCTTCCTGCAGGCGGTCGAGCGCCTCGACGCGCGTGCGATCAAGCACACCGGCGTGAAGGATCGCGGCTTCATGGACTCGATCTACTTCAACGACCCGCTCGGACTGACGATCGAGCTCGCCTCCTATCGCTTCGAGCCGCCCTTCGGCTATACGCACTCCGACGTCCTGCTCGAGGCCCATCTGATCCGCGTCGAACGCGGCGACGATCACATCGCCGAGGTGCATCTCGCCGACGCGATCGAGGCGCTCGTCCTGCGCTCGCGTCCCTCACTCTCAGCAGATCGCACGGCCAAGAACCCCTACTGAGCCGCCTCTGCAAGACTCGCGGAGATGGCCTCGACCAACCAGGCGATAACTCCCGAGCTGAGCGTCGAGCGGCTCGCCGGCACCTTCCCCGGCGATCTGGGCATCGAGCTCACCGAGATCACCGACGCGCATGTGCGTGGCCGCATGCGCATCGACCGCCGCCATCTGCACCCGATGCGCGAAGTCCATGGCGGTGCCTGGGTTGCGTTCGCCGACACGGTTGCCGCCTGGGGCACGATGCGCCACCTGCCCGAAGGCCGTGGCTTCAGCACCGGCGAGCTGAAGATCAACGTGTTCGCGACGGCCCTCGACGGCGATGAGCTGACCGCGCTCGGCGAGCCGCTGCACCTCGGCTCGCGCACGCACGTTTGGCAGGTACGCGTCTTCAACGGCGAGCGTCTCGCCGCGAACTTCATCGCGACGCAGATCGTTATCTGAGCTGCTCCGCGACTAGCGCCGGAGCGTGTTCGCCGGGCTCACTGTGGGGCTGCGTGGCGAGATGGCGGGTGAGAAAACGCAGCTGGTCGGCGACCGCCGCTCGAACGGCGCACCCGTGTAGATCGTCGAAGTGGTCGATCGGATAGGTCCGCACCTCCGCGCGGCCGGTCGCCCGCCAGGCGGCCTGCTCGGCGCGCCTTCACCGGCGCGACCGAGTCGCGGTCGGCGATCTGGACGAGGATCGGACACGGGCAGCTCGGTCGGCCTGCAGACCCGGGCGGTAGGCGCCGAGCGTCAGCGCGATCCGCGCCGCGACCTCGTTGCGCCAGCGTCGGCCCCGCGATCGCGCGATAGCCGGGCTCGGCGTCCGGCGCTCGTCATCATGCCGAGGCTGCCCGGCGCGCCCGACCACGGGCGACCATCACCGGGCGGGCGCCCGCGCAGCGAGCCGGCGAGGTCGCGCAAGCCCGGCGAGCACGAGCCGCGCGAGCATGCGCCGGGCCCGGCCGTACGCGCGGCGCGTCAGGAGCGTGACGATGCCGTCCATCGCGGGCGTCTGCGCGATCGCAGCCGCGACGCGGCCGTCGGCGACCGCGACCGGCACGACGTGCCCGCCCGAGAAGGAGGAGCCCCACACCACGATCCGCTCGCGGGTCGACGCCGTCCAGCGTGCGCGCGAAGGCGATCGCCGCGGCGTAGTCCTCGAGCTGGCGCGCGAATCGAGAGCAGCTGGCGCGGCTCGCCGGCGCTCGCGCCGAAGTGGCGGTAGTCGAAGGCGAGCGCGTCGAGGCCCGCCGCGGCGAAGCGCTCGGCGTAGGGCATCAGGCCCGAGTCGACGGTGCCGGCGAAGCCGTGTGCGAGCACCACGCAGGGGCGACGTCCTTGCTCGTCGGCGAACGCGTCGCCCTGCGCCGCGAGGTGCACGCCCGCGCAGCGCACACCGCCGCTTTCGAAGACGACACGTGCTCACGCCGCCACGCCCGCACCTGCGAGCGCCGCGCGCGGCCGGCGCTGGCGCAGGCCGGTGGGGGCACCCTCGCGGGCGCGCGCCTGCCCGCGCGGGATCGAGCGCGTCAGCAGCTCGTGCTGGAAGCCGTACCACTCGAGCTGCATCGTGTGGCGCGGCTTGTTCGTGAAGTGCGCCGGTGTGGAACGCCTCGTCGCGCTTGATCTCCGCTTCCATCTCCGCCCGCCGGCGGCGGCGCCCAGTCGCCGCTCAGCCAGCGCGCCGCGAGCTTCGACTGCAGCTCGGAGAAGGGGAAGATCGTCGGGATCGGCTGGCCGAGCCCGATGAAGGCGAGGTCGTCGATGCCGGGCTTGAGCATGCGCTTGTAGAGCGGCAGCACGTTTTCCGGCGCGGTGAGGAAGTCTCGGGTCGAAGAACGGGAAGCTGACGTTGTAGCCGGTCGCGTAGATGATCGCGTCGACCGCGCTCGACGCTGCCGTCGGCGAAGCGCACGCGATCGCCGAGCAGCTCGGCCACGTCGCCCTTGGCGACCGCGTCGCCCGCGCCGAGGCGCCCGAGCAGCTCGCTGGAGACGGTCGGGTGCGCGTCGAGGAACTTGTGGTTGGGCGTCGGCAGCCCGAAGTCCTCCATGCGCCCGGAGAAGATCCGCGGCAGCACGCCGCCCGAGCCGGCGCTGCAGGCCGATCGGGATGCGCGGGTTGGTCTTGACGACCTGGTCGGCAGGTTTGCCGAAGATGTACTTGGGGATCACGTACGCGCCCGAGCGCGTCGAGAGGAAGACGGTGTCGGAGACCGTCTTGCGCGCGAGCTCGGAGACGATGTCGACGGCGCTGTTGCCGATGCCGACGACGAGCACGCGCTTGCCGTGGAGATCGAGCGGCGTGCTCGGGTCGACGTAGTCGTGCGAGTGGATCTGCGGCCCGTCGAAGCTGCCCGGGAAGTCCGGTAGGCGCGGGTCCCAGTGGTGGCCGTTGCAGACGAGCAGCGCGTCGAAGGTCTCGCTGGGAGCCGTCATCGAGCGTGATCGACCAGCCCCCGCGTGCGCCGCGCTCGGCGCGCCTGACGCGCGTGTTGAAGCGGATCCGCTCGCGCACACCGAAGGCATCGGCGTAGTCGCGCAGCCACTCGAAGATGTGGGAGTGGTGCGGGTAGTCCGGGTAGCGCTCGGGCATCGGGAAGTCGCGGAAGGAGATCGACGGCTTTGAGATGTCGATGTGCAGCGAGCGATAGGCCGAGGAGACGCCGTTGGGGTTCTGGAAGTACCAGTTGCCGCCGACCTCGTCGGACGCCTCGAAGCAGGTGTGCGGAACGCCGAAGTCGGCGAGCGCCTTGCACGCCGTGAGCCCCCAGACGCCCGCTCCGATGATGCCGACCGCAGGAAGCTTGCTCATGGGTTGCATCCTACGCCTCCCACCGAAGCCATATCGGGCTCCTGAAGCGTCGCGCTCATACGAACGTCTAGCCGCGCGTTGCAACGAACGTCCGCCCTCCCTCAGCGCCCTCAGCCCGGCGCGCGGGACCGCCGAGTGCATTGGAGTCAAGCGCTCCTCACCTGCATGCCCACCACTGCCTCCTCCACCCCACTTCACCGCTCTCGCCGTCCACTGAGCGAACTGCTCACGCTGCTGGCCACATTCGCGCTGATCGCTGCTCCGGCCGCGGCAGGCGCCCGCGCTCCCTCACCCCGGCACTCGGTCCAGCACCACCGTCGCGCGGCGAGCCATGCGACGAAGCGCGCGCCAAGCGCCCTCGGGCACAGGTCTGCTGTCAAGCCCCACGTAGTTCCCAGGCCTGCCGCTCGCCGCGCCGCGGCCAAGGCCCCCGCCGTCTCCCCCGTGCCCGCCGCGCCTGCCGGCGTACCCCCCACCGCCGGCAAGTCGAGCGGCGAAACCACAAGCGCACCCAGCGGGCGTCTACCGGCCGACATCGGCGAAACGGTCGGCGACCCGATCGACCCCCGCTTCCTCACCGACCTGCCATTTGGCAGGCGTTCCTTCTGGGTGCAGCCGTGGCGCTCCTATCTCGACACGTGGCCCGCCTCGCGCCTGCTCGAAGCGGTTGGCTTCGACTTCCCCACCAACCCAGCGCTCGCCGAGGGCACAGCCCACCTGCTGCAGAACAGCGGCTACAGGCTCGTGCGCATGGGCATCAGCTGGAACGGCATGTCCTTCGAAGATCCCACCGTCTTCACGCCCAGTCACATCGCCAACATCACGACCCGCCTGACCGCGCTGCGCGCGCACGGGCTGCGGCCGCTGATCGTGCTCGACGCCAACAGCGGCGGTCCCGTTCCTCTGAAGGGCCTCACGCTGGAAACGCTGCGCGCGGCACCCGCGGGCACGCAGACCGTGCAGCTCTCGCCTGCGAGCGCCGCGCTCGTAGTGCCGGGCAGGACGGGCTTCAATCACCTTTCCTTCGGCGGCGCCGCCGACGTGCTGATCACGGCCGTCAACTCACAGAACATCGCCACCCTGTCGCGACCACTGACCACCGAACTCCCGCCCGGGCCGCACCCCGCGAGCACGCTGCGGTTTGGTCCCTTCGAGGCTCCCACGCTCGCTTCCGGGGCGCCGAACCCGGACTTCCAGGAAACGCTCGCGGGCTGGCTGAGCTACGTCAACGCGGTCGGCAAGATCGCCTCCAGGATCCTCGGCCCGGGTGGTTTCGACATCGAGATCTGGAACGAGCTGAGCTTCGGCTCGGAGTTCCTCAACGCGGGGCACTACTACGCAGGCTACGTGGGCGGCGAAACCGAACACGACCCCGCGGCCGAAGTCCAGCCCGAATCTGAAGAAGCGCTCAAAGCCGAAGGCGAAGCCTCCGAAGCACACGCTGGCGAAGAAGCCGGTGAAAACGAAGAAACCGCCGAAGGCGAAGAACCCAGCGAAGGCGAAGAAAGCGAAGGCGAAAGCGAAGCCGGCACTACGCGCGCGCTCGCCAGCAGCGCGACCGTCAAGCCGCCGCGTCCCGACAGGGCGAAAAAGGAAGTGACGAGGGCCGTGATCAAAGCCCTGATCGCCGAAACCGTGCGGCAGATCCGCGACCCGAAAAACGGCTTCGGAGCGTCGGTGGCGATCACCAACGGCTTCTCCAGCGAGGGTCCATTCGCCTCGGGAGCCAAGGCGCCGATCGGGCTGACCGCACTCAGCAAGCACCCCTACACCACTCAAAAATTCTTCCCGCTCGCCTTCAAGAGCAACCGTGGACGCCCCGTCGATGCGCTCGGCGAACTCGACACGGCCAACAGAAAAAGCAACGTGCCGCTGTTCATCCCCACATACCAGTCGCTCTTTCCCGAGTACTGGCTGACCGGCACCTCGACGGAGACGCTGATCCGCGACATCGCGCCCTTCACCACCTACATCTACCGCTTCCCCCACGGCCGCCAGGTTGCACCGCCAGGCGGCGTGCCGTTGCAGAAGTGGGTCACCGAGTTCGACATGCGCCCGCGCGGTGCCGTGCTCGGCCCCGACGAGACGACACCCCAAAGCGGCGCGAGCGCCGCGATCTCGCCCGCCGACAGCGCGCACTTTCAGGCCAAGGTGATTCTGCGCAGCCTGATCGCCAACGTCGCCAAGGGCATCTCGCGCGAGTACCACGGGCTGGTCGGCCTCTCAGAAGGCGGCTTCCTCAAGACGCTGGAAGCCGATCCCGGCCATTACCCCGGCGACGCCAGCGGCGGCGAAGCGATGAGCGCGGTGCACCAGATGCTCTCTCAGTTCGCCGGACCGGGCCCGGCCGGCGCCGCGCGCCAGCTGACGCTCGACTCGATCACCCAGATCGGCAACCACGCGCAATTCGCCGGCGCGGGCACCGCCGCGCACACACCGCTGTATGACCGCGACGTGCTCGCCGTCTTCCCCTTCCAGTCATCGCCGACACACTTCGTGATCCCCGTCTATGTGATGACGCGCAACCTGCTCACGCTCTACCGTCCCGGCGCCTCACCCGGCGACATCCACCGCTTCGACCTCCCCAGCGAGAGTTTCCGCATCACGCTCGGCAACCTCCCCGAATCGAGCACACCGCCGAGCGTCAGCGCTTACGACCCGCTGCTTGAGAGCTCGACGCCTGCACGTCTGCTCTCCAGCAGCGGACGCACCGCGGTCTTCGAAATCGCCGCCAGCGACTACCCACGGATGCTCAGCATCACCTACAGCGGCGCCGTGCACTGACACACCAGCTAGGCTCTGGCTATGGATCCCGAGCGCGCACGCGAGCTGTTGAGCACCGAGCGAGCGCGTTTGGAGCAGGCAATCGCCGCACTCGTGGAGAGCGAGCACGAGGCCGGAAGCGAAGAGAGCGAACCGGGCGAACTCGGCTCCCAGGAGCTCCTGCAAAAGGAGCTCGACACCGGTCTCGGCGAGGATCTCACGACGCAGCTAGCGGCCGTTGAGCGCGCCGAGGAGCGGCTCGCCGCCGGGACCTACGGCCTGTCACTCGACAGCGGTGAGCCGATCCCGGACGAGCGCCTGGAAGCGCTCCCGACAGCCGAGCGGACCGTCGCCGAGCAGGAAGCCCACGCCCGCCGCTAGTCCGCGCGAACGCTGATCCGTTGATCGTCGCGCTCGAGCATCGTTGCGCGCAGACGGCTCGCGGAAGATCTACACCCCGCGAGCAGGAAGAGCGAGAGGGCACCCGCCAGCCCGACTGAGCGACGACGGGCGCCCTCGCGACTCATTGGTAGGTGGGAACCGCTCCCGGCGCGCCGTAGCCGGCGCCGGAGTTCGAGCCCTGACTCGGGCCCGCGCTCGATGCGCCGCCCATGTGCGGACACGGGTTTTTGCTCGAGCCTTCTTTGGAGGGAGCTTTGCCTTGCGCCGGCGGCGCTGGGCTCGCTTTGCCCGGCGTGCCGGGTGTGGTGGGGGTGGGAGTGGTGCTCGGCGTGGTGCTCGTCGAGCTGCCCGTCGCCGCGGAGGCGCCGGCGATGCCCGCCGCCGCGCCGCCGGTGGCGAGCGCTCCCGCGACCATCGTCGCCTTGAGCATGTTCGAGACGTTCATCGGTGGGACCTCCTGAGGTCGGTGTGACGGTCGATGAGACCCATCCTGCGCGCAGCCGCTAAGGCCAGCCCGTCAAGCCCGTAGGGGTTCTGTAAGAACCTGGCGCCGCTCAGGAGTCCGCCGTGAGGAGCTCGGCACGCGCACGCCGACGGGGCGAAGCCGCGACGCGGCGGGGAGCAGGAACGGTCCTGAGCGCCGGCGCGTCGTTCGCGGAGAAGTGCGGTGCGAGCCGCGAGGCACGGGACATCACGTAGGCCAGTCCAGCAAGAAGCGCGATGTCGGCGAACAAGATGACTGCGATGGCGATTGAGACGGTCATGGTGGCTCCCTGTTTTGCAATTTTCGATGTAGGAGCAGTGTCGCCGGCACGCCTGGGCTGAACGTGAGGCAAGGCTGAGAGCCACCTGAGAGCGACGGGCCGTCCGACTCACGTTCGATAGTTCATCGATGCCCGCAGAAGTGATGAGCTCGGCGATACGCGAGCTCTATGACGTGTTGCGTGCCGCCACCGCCACGCACCGGCGCCTGCGCGACCACGTCCTCGCGATCGTGCTCGCCACGGTCGGTGTGGATGTGGTGTGCACACTCCTCGCGTTCCTGCTCGAGCGCAACGCCCAGCAGAGCGAGGTGAAGACGATCGGCAGCGCCGCGTTCTGGGCGACCACGCAGCTGCTAACCGTCTCCTCGCAGCTGAAGAACCCGATCTCGACCGGGGGGCGCCTGCTCGATGTGTTCATGGAGATCTGGGCGATCACGGTGATCGCCGCGCTCGCCGGTGCGCTTGGCAGCTTCATCCAGAAGCGCGGCGAGGAGCGCGAGAAGGCAAGCTCGGGCTAAGGGCGCGCGGCGAGCGCCTTACGCGCCGCACTCGAGCGCCGTCCATAGAGCAGCCGCTTGGGCAGCGGCACGGGGCTCAGCCGTTTGACGGCGCTTGCGAAGAAGAGACGTGGCTCCAGTCGCGCGACGAGCAGCGCCAGCTCGCGACGCTCTGCGCTGGAGAGCGCGGCGCGTCGTCCGCGCGTACGCACGAGCAAGCTCATCAACCTCCGCCGCTCGCGGCCGTCGAGCCGCAGCAGATGGCCGCGCGCGATCAACAGCACCTCGCCGGCCAGCGCGATGCGCGCCAGCGGGATGCCATGGCTGAGGCGCATCACCCAGCGGCTCTTGAGCAGTCTGCTCACCCTCATCAAACTCAGTCCTCTCCTGATAAGTACAGGCGGGCGCCCACGAAGCGCGGGACGACGATTTCGAGGTCGCGCTCGGGCATGGCCATGACCCTACACCCGCCGTCCGGGCGCCATCGAGCGCGCGGACGGCGCGAGCTCCGCGCCACCGGTGAGCCCGGTCAGCTCGCGCAGCAAGCCGTCCATGCCGGCGATCTCATACGCCGCGCGCTGACGTCCCGCGCCGCCCCCGAGCGCAAGCAACGCCGGCAGCTCGCTGAGCTCATCGGCACAGTCGAGCTCAGCAGCATGCCGGCGCGCAAGCACGAGCGCGTCCTCGAGCAGCGCCTCGACGGGTCGCAGATTTCCTTCGGCGTCGGGTAGGCGCGCGGCTACACCGAAGCGCGCAGCGCGAAAGATCCCCTCCTCGAGCACCTCCGCCGGGGGGTCCGGCTGGGGTGAAGGTGAAGCTTCCACCTCGTGACGCGCGAGACAGTGGGTCAGCGCGATCAGCCCGGCGTTCTCGCGCAGCGAGGTCTGCGCGTCGAGCGCGCGCACCTCCACGGTCCCGAGCCGCGGGTGCGGGCGCAGCTTCCACCAGAACCACGTGTAGTCGGGCACGTCCGCGGCGCGCGCCAGGAGGGCCGTGGCCGCTTCGAAGTCGGCGTAGTCGCGCATCGCGCGCGGCACACCCGAGCGCGGCCAGCCGCGCACGGTCACCTCGCGTGCCGAGGCAGAGCCCGGTGTCGCGACCGTGCCGGAACGGGGAGTTCGCGCCGAGGGCCTGCAGCAGCGGCAGGTGGCGGCGCAGGCCGTTGAAGGCGCGAATCGCGGTCTCTGCGTCGGGCATGCCGATGTGGATGTGCAGACCGCCCACCGGCGTCGCGACCGCGTCGCCGAGCAGCTCGCGGATCCGCTCGTAGCGCTCCTTGTCGGTGATCGTCGCATCGCCTTCGCTGGCCGCCGGGTGGGTGCCCGAGCCGAGCAGCCCGGCGCCCGTGGCGATCACCGCGGCGCGCAGCTCGGCGAGTGTCTCGATCGCCTCTCCGGCCGCGCGGCAGACGTGCGTGATCAGCTCGACCTGACAGGCGTGCAGCTCGCGCTCGACGGTCCCCGTGACCGGGCCGAGCCGCGCCTGCACCGCCGCGGAAGCATTCGCCTGACTGCCCGTCACGGGATCCACGAGGAACAGCTCCTCCTCGACCCCAACCGAGAAGGGTCGCTCTGAGCCGAACGAGCTCTCGGTGTTCTCGCTCGTACCCATCTTCCGCATCTTCCCTTACGGCGACCATAGGAAACGCGCAGGCCCACGATGTGCGCGGGAGGAGCGCCTAGAACGGAGCCAGCTGCTTCATCTGCGGTGGTCCGCAAGCCCGCCTAGCATCCCCTGGAATGGGGCTCAAGTCGATCGTTGCGATGCTGGCGAGCGCCGCGATCGCGGCGGGCTGCGGGCACAGCGCCGATGGCGCGGGCGAGAGCCCGGCGCGCGCCGTCCGCGTCTCACGCCCCGTGGCCGCGGCACCAACTCCCGCCACGCCACCCGCACCGCCGGCAACACCCGCAGCGCCGGCGCCGGTGAGCGCCACAAGCGACCCGGCACCGCCTGTGCCCGCGAGCACCCTCACCGCGCTGCGCCCAGCCATCCGCAGCTGGCCGATCCCGTTCGGCGCGGCGCGCAAGCGCGAGATGGCTGCCTACTCGCTGCGCCACTACGGCGAAGACACCTACAGGCTGAGCGATCCGAAAGTGATCGTCGAGCACTACACCGAGACCGAAACCGCGAGCGCGGCGTTCAATACCTTCGCACCAGACGTTCCCGACAGCGAGTTCCACGAGTTGCCGAACACGTGCGCGCACTTCCTCGTCGAGCCCGACGGGCGGATCGACCAGCTCGTCGCGCTTTCGATTCGCTGCCGTCACACAACGGGCCTGAACTGGACATCGATCGGGATTGAGAACGTCGGAATGTCAGACGAGGCGATCCTCTCCGACCACCGCCAGCTGCGGGCCTCGCTGCGCCTCACGCGCTGGCTGCGCTGCCGCTACGCCATCACGCTACGAAACGTGATCGGCCACAACGAGAGCCTCTCCTCGCCTTTCCACCACGACCGCGTGCCCGCCTTCCGCCACCAGACGCACTCCGACTGGAACCACGCCGACATGATCCGCTATCGCGCGCTGCTCGCGCGCTTGCCCTGCCCGAGCTAAGAACCTGTTTCAAAATGATCGGCACGCCCGGATGCGCCCCTGGACACGGCGCTGGATCGCCACGTGACGTCTTGCCCGTGCCACCAGCACGGGCTTCACCGTCCCGCGTCGCCCAGCTTGATCCATGAACACCCCGACCGCACCACTCAGTTTAAAACAGGTTCTAAGCGCCCCCGGCAAGGTTTTCGAACACGGCGCTCATGCCCTGCCCGCCGCCGATGCACATCGTCTCCAGGCCATAGCGCGCACCGCGACGGTGTAGCTCGCGCAGCAGCGTCGCCATGATGCGCCCACCCGTCGCTCCGATCGGGTGTCCCAGGGAGATCCCCGAACCGTGGACGTTGACGCGCTCGAGGCCGTCGGGTAGATCCCACTCGCGCAGCACCGCGAGCGCCTGCGCCGCGAAGGCCTCGTTGAGCTCGATCAGATCCATGTCCGCGAGCGTCAGCCCGGCGCGCTGTAGCGCACGCTCGCTCGCGGGCACGGGGCCGATGCCCATCGTCTCCGGTGCCACGCCTGCGACGGCCCACGAAACGAGGCGCGCGAGCGGTTTGAGGCCGAGTTCGGCGGCACGCTCGGGGTGGGTGACGATGCACACGGCCGCGCCATCGTTCTGGCCGCTGGCGTTGCCGGCCGTGACGGTTGCCTCGGGATCGCTCGCGCCCATCAGCGGACGCAACGCCGCGAGGCGATCGAGCGAGGTGTCTGCGCGCGGGTGCTCGTCGTGTTCGATCAGGCGCTCCTCGTGGCGGCTCGTCACGCTCACGGGGACGATCTCCTCGGCGAAGGTGCCCTCCTGCTGCGCTGCCACCGCGAGGCGGTGCGAGCGCAGCGCGAGCTCGTCCTGCTCGACGCGTGGGATCGAGTACTGCGCGGCGCAGGTTCTCGGCCGTTTCGATCATGCCACCCGGGAGCTGATGCTCGCGCCCTCCCGCCGTCACACGCGGACGCGCGAGGCGGTCTTCCAGGCGCAGCCCGCCTGCCTTGACGCCCCAGCGCATACCGCTCACGTAGAACTCGGCCTGGCTCATGCTCTCCGCGCCGCCTGCGAGCACGAGCTCCGCGACGCCCGTTTGCACCTCCATACAACCGAGCATGATCGCTTGAAGCCCCGCACCACAGCGACGGTCGAGCTGCATTCCAGGCGTCTCGATCGGCAGACCGGCGTTGAGCGCGGCGACGCGACCGAGTGCGGGCGCCTCGCCGTTGGGGTAGCCCTGGCCGAGGATCACGTCCTCGACAGCCTCGGCGGGAAGCGACGTCCGCGCGATCAGCGCGCGGATCACGCTCGCGGCGAGATCCTCGACAGGCACGTCGCGAAAGACGCCACCAAAGCCACCCACGGGCGTTCTCAGCGGTTCACAGATGACAGCGTCGCGCACGGCCGGAGAGCCTACTCAGCCGAGCAGAAACTCGCCTGCGGCGACGATCACGGCCGAACCGCCGACTTCAACGCTCCTAACCGCCTCGGCCGAGCCCGATGCGAAGGCGTAGAGCAGCGACGGGCGTGAGAGCTCGCTGCCCTGACTGATCTCGATCTCATCGCCGAAGGCGATCAGCGCGTGACGCGAGAGGTGCAGTGCCAGCGGCCCGGCGGCCGAGCCGGTGGCGGGATCCTCGGGCGACGCCGAGAGCGGGGGCGAACATGCGCGTGCGCCAGTGACGTCCGGCGCCAGCGAAGCAGCTGACGTTCAGCTCGCCGAGCGCAGCGAGTGCCTGCATGTCAGGTCGCAGGCGCGTAACCGCTGCGACGTCCTCGAGCGCGACGCAGCACGTGATGTGGGCCGTTGTCATAGACCTCGACTGGCAGCGCGGCGCCTGCCACGCCGAGCGCCGCGAGCAGCTCGGCTTCGCGCTCGAAGCGCTCCCAACTCGGCACCGGCTGAGCCATCCAGCCCGAGACCGCGTGCCCGTCCGCGCGACGCACGCGCACGCCGACCGGCCCCATGCTGCGTCTCGAGCGTGAGCGCGTCGAGCTCCAGCGCGCTCGCCACGACGATCGCGCTACCGAGCACGGGATGCCCGGCGAAGGGCAGCTCCAGCGACGGCGTGAAGATGCGGACGCGGACCTCTCCACCCTGCTGCGGGGCAAGCAGGAAGACCGTCTCTGAGAGACGCAGCTCGCGCGCGAGGCTCTGCATCCGCTCGTCGTCGATCCCGCGCGCGTCTGTGAAGACGGCGAGTTGGTTGCCCTCGAGGGCGCGATCGGTGAAGACGTCGAGCAGCAGATAGCGAGTGCTCGCGGCCGATGACGCGCGCGAGCCCCCTGCGCCGAGCGGGTCGAAGGCCGCGAGACGCTGCATGGTCTGAGACATCTCGACAGGCTAGAGCAGCGCCGCAGCCAATTCCCGCCGGCCACGCGGCGCAGGTAGGCTCGAAGCTCACAGGGACGAGCGGAGGAGTCGCGGATATGAGCGAGGTTGTCTACAAACACATCGAGGACGGCGTGGCAGTGATCACGCTCAACCGGCCGGAGCGTCTGAACGCCTGGACGACGGAGATGGAGCACGCCTACTTCGCGATGCTCGAGGAGTGCGGCGCCGTCGGCGGAGGTGCGCGCGATCGTCGTGACCGGCGCCGGACGCGGGTTCTGCGCGGGCGCCGACATGCACGATCTGCAGGCGCTCGGCGACGGCACCCTCGAGGCCTCCGGGCAGACCTGCGAGCGCCGCCCGCAGAGCTTCCCGCTGTCGATCCCCAAGCCGATCATCGCCGCGATCAACGGCGCCTGTGCCGGCATCGGACTCGTGCAGGCGCTGATGTGCGACATGCGCTTCGCCGCCGAGGGAGCCAAGCTGACGACCGCCTTCGCCCGCCGCGGGCTGATCGCCGAGCACGGCATCTCCTGGATGCTGCCGCGCCTGATCGGGCCCGCACGCGCACTCGACCTGCTGCTGTCCGGTCGCGTCGTGCTCGCCGAGGAGGCAGCCGGCATGGGGCTCGTCAACCGTGTGCTGCGCACCCGAGCTGCTGCTCGAGCAGACGCTCGACTACGCGCGCGAGCTGTCGGTGAGCTGCTCGCCGGCGAGCATGGCCACGATCAAGCGCCAGGTCTACGCCGATCTCGAGCGCGGCCTCGCCGCTGCGATCGACGGCGCCGACGAGCTGATGCTCGCCTCCTTCGCCGCACCCGACTTCCAGGAGGGCGTGCACGAGCTTCATCGAGCGGCGCGATCCTCGCTTCGCTCGCGATCGGCGGCTAAGCGCCCGCCAGCTCGGCGACCGCAAACGCACGCCGCCGAGCTCGATCGCCTCGGCTCCGCCCGGAAGCGCGGCGGGGGTACGGACCGCGATCTCGCTGATCCCTTCGGCGGCGGCGTCGCGCAGCGAGCTCGAAGCGCACCTCGCCTCCGTCGAGCTCGAGCAACGGCTGCGCGGCGTCACCGCGTGCGCACGCCGAGCACCTGCGCCCCAGCGCGCCGCGACCGCAGCCGGGTCGGCGACAGCCACGGTGATGCCGGCGAGGCTGCCCGGGCGCGCCCGTCGCCGGTCCGTCCGGTCCACTGCGGACCGCCCCAGCGCCAGGTGCCGTATGGATCGGAGCGATCGAGCGAGACGATCGCGCCGCGCATGTCCGCCGGGTGCAGGTGCGTGCCGGAGATGTCGGGCAGGTCGATCTGCCAGACGACGCGCACGCCCAGCGCACGCGCGCGCTCACGCGCGCCGTCGAGATCCTCGAGGTCGAACAGCGCCATGTAGCCGCCGTCGCCGCGGCGCGCCAGGTGACGTCCGGCGGCCGTGCCGGGCCTGATCGGCGAGACGATCTCGATGAAGCAGTCGCCGAGCGCGAAGACGACGTTGGCGAGGCCGAACTCGCCGACGCCAGGGTCACGAAACGGCTCGCCGAGGCCGAGCGCAGCGCGCAGCTCCGCCGCGACCGGCTCGAGCTCGCTCGCGGCGAGCACCGCCTGGCGCAGCCGGACCCGCGGTCGTGCCCCTGACATCGAGCCGAAGGCTACAGTGCTGTTTGGGTACTCAGCGTGCGGGTACAGTCACACCATGAACACCTACCTGCTTACGCCTGCCCGGAACCGCCCGCTCAGAGCCCTGCGCCTGCTGGCGGTTGGCTGTGTCCTGCTTGTCGGCCTCGCGTTGATGGCGGCCTCTGCCAACGCGGTCGCTCCGCCTGCGCCGAGCGTGAGCACGGGGGGTGTGTCGGGTCTGAGCTACTCCGCGGCGACGCTGCACGGTCACGTCAATCCTCGCGGCCAGGCCACGAACTACTTCTTCCAGTACGGCCACACACGTAAATATGGTGCGCAGACGCCGCTGGCGCCTGCCGGCAGCGCCAGCGCCTCGCTCGCGGTCAGCCAGGCGGTCACGGGTCTCTCACCGCTGAGCGTCTACCACTACCGCATCGTCGCCATCAGCGCTGCCGGCGCGACGCTCGGCAACGATCAGAGCTTTACGACCCCGAAGATCCCGCTCTCGGTGGCGATCGTCGGGATCCCCAACCCGGTTCCCTTCGGCGGTCCGTTCGTGGTCGAGGGAACGCTCTCGGGGACCGGCTCGGCCAACCACCAGGTACGCCTCGAAGCCAATGCCTTCCCCTACCTCGGCGGCTTTCAGCCGGTTGGCAACCCCGAGCTGACGAGCGCGACGGGAGGTTTCTCCTTCCCGTTCGTGGGGCTGCTCCAGAACACGCAGCTACGCGTCGCGACGCTCGGCAAACCGCTCGTGATCAGCCCCGTGATCGTCGAGGGCGTCGCGGTGCGCGTCACGATGCACGTGCACGCGACTCGACGCCGCGGCTTTGCCCGCCTGTACGGCACGGTGGCGCCGGCCGAGGTCGGCGCACTGGTCGGCTTCCAGTTGTTGAAGCCCGGACACCGGTCGGTCAACGTGGGTGGAACCGTGGTCAAAGCGGGCACCGCGACGGTGTCGCGCTTCAGTCGCGTGATACACGTGCACCACGGTCTCTACAAGGCGCTCGTGCGCATCAACGACGGCGCGCACGTCTCCGCCTACAGCGCGCCGCTGTCGATCCGCTGAGCGCGGCGCGCTCGCCGCTCCTGGGGCGATAATCCGCGGATCGTCCCGGCACGCCGCTCAAGCCCAGACCGATCGACCCCACGGGGCGCGCATGGGCTTCTCGCGCGCGCCGCGGAGTGGATCGTGCCAAGCACGAACCCCGCGGGAGTCGTATACGGGGTGATCGTGATCGGGGCGCTGCTGGCAGCGGAGAGCGGCCGCCATGAGAGCTACCTCGACACGTTGCTCTCGGCTGCGCTCGCCGCGGTGCTCTACTGGCTCGCGCACGCATACGCGGGCGTGCTCGGCCGCCGTCTGACACACGGCGAGCCGCTGAGCGCAGCGACGCTCGCAGCCGCACTGGTCCATGACGCGCCGCTGATCCGCGGCGCGGCGGTCCCGCTGGTCGCACTCGTGCTCGCGTGGATCGCGGGTGCGGACGCGCAGACGGCCGTCACAGCCGCGCTGTGGAGCGCGATCGCAAGCCTCGTGGTGTTCGAGCTGATCGCCGGCTTGCGCGCGCGGTCGACCGCGCGCGAGGTCGTCTTCGAGGTCAGCGTCGGGTTGACGCTGGGGATGGGGATTCTCGCGCTAAAGATCATCCTGCACTGACCTTTGACCGCTGCGTGCGGGTGGTGGCTTGTCTACTCGACGGTTTTCTGTAGACAAAACACCGCTGACATGGAATGATCCCCTCGGCCAGACCGAATGACAGTAATCGTCTGGTCCGAAAGTTTTATTTGGGGAGGTAGAATGGCATCAGGAGGTCGAGGGTCCTTGTCAGAGCGCGGTGGACGGACGAAAGCAGGCAATCGAGGCAAGTCCACGGGCGCCGCAGCCGGCATCGCACCGATCTACAAGCGTCTACCCCACGGCCCCCACCGCCTCGAGCGTGGCGAGGTGATCCGCCACCAGCGCACGCGCATCCACGGCGCGATGGTCGAGGCGGTCGCCGAAAGCGGCTACGAGCACACGAGCGTCAAGCAGGTGATTGGCCTCGCTGGCGTCTCACGGCGCTCGTTCTACGAGCAGTTCTCCAACAAGGAAGAGTGCTTCCTCGCGACCTTCGACCTAATCGCCGGGCGTGAGATCAAGCGTATGCGCAAGGCCTACATCGCGGCCGACGGCGGCCTCGAAGAGCGCCTGCGGGCCGCCTTCCAGAGCCTCACGACGCAGGCCGGGGAGAATCGCAAGGCAGCGACGCTGGTTCTGCTGGAGGCGCGCACCGCAGGCGCCGCCGGTACGTTGCGGCTGCGTCGGGCGACGACGACCTGCGAGCAGATGCTCGCGCGCGGCCTCCTGGCCTCACCCGAGGCGAGCCCCCTACCCGTACCGGTCGTGCGCGGCATCACGGGCGGCCTGCACGGCATGATGGCGCAGGCGATGAGCGCCACGCGCGGGCGGATCGATCCGCAGCTGAGCGAGGAGATGCTGCAGTGGACGCTGCTTTTTCAGACACCCGCGGCGGCGCACATGGATGAGTTGCTGGCAGCCGGGCTGAGCTTGCGCATGCGTGAGATCTCGCTCGCCCGCGCACACCCTACCGCCCCCCCGATGGGCGCCCTCGATACACGTACGCAGTTGCTCGATGAGGTGCTGCGGCTCGCTGCGCTGCACGGATATCGCGAGCTAACCGCGCCGCAGATCGCCGACGAGGCAAGTGTCCCGATCGACGCGTTCCTCGAGCTGTTCGCGACCCGCGGCGAGTGTTTCCTGGCGGCGCTGGACAAGATCAGCGAGGAGCTGCTCGCGATCGCCGCCGACCCCGAGCTCGTATCCGCGCAGTGGCCGACCGCGGTGCGGCGCGTACTCGGCGAGCTTTTGAGCTTTCTCGGCGAGCGCCCCCTGTATGCGCGCACGCTTGCGCAGGAGGCTTTCACGGCGGGCCCGGAGGCGGTGCAGTACACGCTCGAGCTCTTGCAGACAATCGCGACGCTGCTAACCGAGGGTGCGCCGAACCCGGTGCAGAGCGAGCTCGTCGTCGAGGGGATCGCCGGGGCGCTGCTGCACACAGTGCGCTGTCAGGTGGTGAGCGGACGCATCCAGCTGCTCGGAGCACTCGCCGACCATCTCTCCTATATCGTGCTCGCGCCCTTCCTGGGTGCGGAGGCGGCGCTCGAAGTGCTCGCCGAGGTCCTCCCGCGCTAGACGGTCGATGCACGGTCGCGCGCCGTCGGGCACACGATCGGTGGAAATCCAAGCGACTAGCGACGTCTGCGCACGAGCCGTTCCGCGAAGTAGGTCAGCACGATGCCAACCAGCAGCGAGATCACGATCACGATGATCAGCGGGGCGCGGCTCGAGCCGAAGATCCAGTGAACCTTGACCTCATCGAGGTTCGTCACCGCAAACAGGGTGATCAGGACCGCAAGCACCACCATCGCACCGGTGCGCGCCAACTCGCCGGAGCTACGCTTCGCCCGCGCAGCCTTGGGTGGCGGGAGCTTGGGACTCGGGGGCTGTCCTGGGTTGGCGGCCATGGTGCTTGTCTCAGCGGATACTAGCTGCGCAGGCCTGCCGCACGCGGAAACGACGGCGCGGGCGCGGGCGCCCAGGCCGAGGAGGCGCCCGCTCGGGGGCGAATACCATGGATGCGATGACACGCAAGCTGCACATCTCGCTGGCGGTGCTGGCCGCTGTACTGCCCGGAGGCGCCCTTCTCGGCTGCGGCTCGCAGACCAAGACTGTCTCAGCGACGAACGCTCCCGCACCGGCGCAGAGCACGCCCGCCGCGGCCGCCTCCACGCCATCCACACCGCCGAGCACCACAAAGGCCGCGACCCCACCTGCGCCAAGCAGCTCGAGCAGCAGCACGCCAGCGCCGACGCACACTGCGCCCGAGCCTGCGTTCACCCAGCAGGAATCCCACGCCGAAGGCGCCGGCGCGGCCGCCGCGCTCCTACGCGCGCGTGGTTACACGCCGAACGACACCTCCGAATACCACGACACACAGACGCTGCGCGTCCTGATCGGCACCCGCAGCGGCTCGGGCGACGGTTACGGCCAGCAGGCATTCTTCTTCGTTGGCGGACGCTACATCGGCACCGACACGAAGGAACCGAGCGCCACGATCAAAGTGCTCTCCCAGAGGGATACCGAAGTCACGCTCGCCTATCCGCTGTACCGCAGCGGCGACCCACTCAGCACGCCCTCGGGCGGGCAAGCGACGGTCCGCTTCGAGCTCAACAACGGCAAGCTCGTGCCGGTCGGGCGTATCCCGTCGGCGAGCCGCAGCGCCGGCCTCAGCCGCTACTAGCGCGCCGACGCGCCGCGCTGCGCGAGATCGGCCAGGAACAGGGGCCTGCGGCTCTATGTTGGGTGATGACCGATCGCCCACTAGAAGAAAGGCTCCGCACATGAGCGCGAAGATCGACAGCCGCGGCGAAGAGCTGCTGAAGGCAAAGAACTTCTGTCACGTCAGCACCCTGCGCGATGACGGCTCCGTACACGGGGTACCCGTGTGGGTCGACATCGAGGATGGGCGGCCTGTCGTTGAACTCAGCCGAAGGGCGCGCCTGGCCACGAAACCTCGAACGCGATCCCCGTGTGACGCTGACGATCCAGAACATGGAGAACCCGTACGAGTATCTCGAGGTTCGGGGGCGCGTCGCAGAGCGCACGACCGAGGGCGCCGACGAGCACATCGACCGGCTTGCCAAGAAGTATCTCGACAAGGACGAGTACCCCTTCCGCCAGCCCGGCGAACAGCGCGTGATCATCCGCGTAGAGCCAGAGCACGCGAAGGTGTGGGGCGGCTGAGCCGAGCTTCGCGGCCTCGCGCCCACTCGCCGCCGCTCTTGCGCGCGTCTTTCAGGCGCGGCGCGTGAGGCGCCGCCAGAGCGAGCGAGGCCGCGGCTGTGAACGCAGCCACTCATCGCGCAGTACCAGCTCGCCGCGAGCACGGGCGCGCAGTACGCAGGCGGTGTGGGCGTGGCGGCGGCGGCGTGTGTCGCCTTCGGGCGCAATCAGCATATGCTCGCTGAGAGAGGGCAGCAGATGAGCGCAGAACGGACACCGATACGTCGCAGGCTTGCGATTGGCCGCACGTCGCACAGTCCACCATGGCGCGGGCGGAAGGCTGGGCACCGTTCCATTGTGCCGCCCCTGGCCGCCACGCTCGCCGCGACGCTCGCGATGCGAGCCGGGCTCGCGATGGCCCGCGCCGCACGCGAGCGGCGCAGCGTGGAGAGGCGCGCGCAGGACCGTCGCCTCACCCGCGCTGCCGGCGAGCCGCTCGACGCGGCGCTGCGGAGGATGGCCCTGGGACAGCTCGACATCGCGATCGAGTCGCTCGACTGGGACAGCGTCTCTGGCTCTCCCGAGCAGGCGATACACGAGACGCGCAAGGCGCTCAAGCGTCTACGCGCGCTTCTGCGGCTACTCGAGCCGCACCTGGGCGCGGATGTCTTCGCGCGTGAGGACACGACGCTCACCGGCAGCGCCCGGAGGCTCGCCGGCGCGCGCGACACCGAGGTCGCGCTCGAGACGCTCGACGCGCTGCGCGCACGCCATCCCGGCAAGCTCGAAGGTCGCGGCGGCGTGCTGAAGCTGCGCGCGCAGTTGCTGAGCGAGCGTGAAGATGCCAGGCGAGCGACGCTTAGCGATCCCGCTGTGCGCGCCCAGGTGCAGGCCGAGCTGCGCGCCTGCAGGGTGCGCGTGAGCGCCTGGAGTCTCACCGAGCAGCGAGGCATCGAGCTCGTGCAACCTGGGCTTGCGCGCATGTATCGCCAGGGTCGAGCTCGCTACAGGCGCGCGGCGCGTGGCCGTGGTGAGCGCACGCGGGAGCTGCACCGTTGGCGCAAACGCGTGAAGGACCTGCGCTACGTCGCACAGATGCTCGAGGTCGAGACCGCACAGAAGGCGGGTGCCCGCCCGCGCAAGCGCCGCGCCCGGCGCCGCTGGGCCCGCGCGCGCAAGGACGCCGCCTGGCTGAAGCGCCTCGAGCGACGCGCTGAGCGCCTAGGAGAGATGCTCGGCGAGGAGCATGACCTCGCGCTTCTACAGCAGCGTGTACGCGCACCAGGCGCAGCCGCGGGAGCAGGTGTCGGTCCACGCTCGCGCAAGACGCTGAGGAAGCTGATCCGCAGACGCAGGCGCGAGCTGCGCAAGGCGGCGCTGAAGGAGGGAGAGCGCCTCTACCGGCGCAGTCCCCAGGAGTTCGTGCGCCGCGTACGCCGTGCTCAGCGCCCCGCGGAGGCTGGGCTCAGCTGACGCTGACGACCGTCAGGGTGCGCTTGCCGCGAGGCAGCGACACGGATGTCTCATCGCCGGGGCCACGACCCAGCAGCGCGACGGCCACGGGCGATTCCGCCGAGAGGCGCCCATCACCCGGAGCCGCGTCGCGGGAGCTGACGATCCGCCAGGTCCGCTCGACACCCTCCTGGTCGCGTACGACGACGGTCGAGCCGAAGCCAACGACGCCGCCCGCAGCACCGGCCTCTTCCTCGACGACGACCGCGTCGGCGATCTTCTCGCGCAGCCGCGCGATCTTGGTCTCGAGGTGCGCCTGGTCGTTCTTGGCGTCGTGATACTCGCTGTTCTCCTTCAAGTCGCCCCATTCGCGTGCGGTCTTAATGCGCTCGGCGATCTCGCGCCGTCCCTCGCCCTCGAGCGTGGCCAGTTCGGCGTTCAATGCCTCGAGGCCCTCGGCGGTAATCAGATTGCTTCCTTCAGACACTGCCGAGAGCCTACTCCTCGGCGCTCAGAAGTAGGTGGACGGCGGCGAGGAGAGCAACGCATAAATCTGCACGATCGCAGCCTGATAGAGCAGCTGCGCGGAGGCTGGTGAGCCGGCGACGAAGAGATCGTTGGCGAGGCGCAGATGCCCCCAGGCGTAGTCAACGTAGGCTTGACCGATCTTCTGTCCGGGCGGGTCGTGGGTGACGGAATCGAGATACATGAGGTTGCGGAAGTAGACCGATGGGAAGAAGGGGTTCTCTGAACCGAGCCGTTCCGGCGTGAAGTACTGGCGCGCGGCCTGCGCGGTCTGGCGGGCCTGGAAGAGGTAAGCGGAGTTGCCGGTGAGCTGGTAGAGCAGCGTGCCGGCGCCGATCATCGTGCCCTGGTTGTAGCTCCACAGCGCCGGTTCGACGATGCCACGGCGGTTGACGTGATCGGCGTAGAGCTGCGCGGGCGTGAGCAGGCACTGGCGCACCCACGCATAGGCCATTTCGGCGAACTGCAGGTACTGGGGGTTGGCGGTGAGCTTGTAAAGCTGCAGGGCCAGCTCCGCGGCGGGCGCGGTCGTGATGGTGTTGCGATCGGTGTTTTCGGCGAGATTCGAGAAGGGGATCCCACCGGGGCAGCCAAGCGCGGGGTCGGACTGCCAGCCGGCCATCTCAAAGGCCATGATCGCCTCCGCGCTACCCAACACCGCGGGGCTGTGGTTGAGCTTATAGAGCCGCGCGAGCTCGATGCCGATCCAGTCGTTGTCGTCGTAGTACTTGGCGCCACCTGGTCCCGCGGGGGGCGCCACCGTACCGTCGAAGGCGGCGAGCGTGCTTGTATAAATGCCTTCTGGAGCCCCGGAGTTGTCGGTGTCCAGGTAGGCGTTCAGCCCGATCAGCTGCGCGCCGAGTTCGTGCGTGAAGGACACACCGGAATGCGGGATGTTGGCCATGCTGACCGTCGCCGCAAGCGCCTGCGAGAAGGGCCAAAGGTAGGAGAAGGGTTGACCGGCGTAGAGCCCGGAGCCCTGGATGTAGTAGATCTTCTGCATAGTTTGGAAGGAGAGCAGCGCGCGCAGCGGGTCGCCGCGCAGCATGGGCTTATGGCTCTTCTTCTTGCGCTTCTTCGCAGCGGCGCCGGCCTCGGCATGCGCATACTGAGAGCGTCGCGGATGCAGCAGCGCGCGGGTGGCCGCGGCCGGGTAGCGCGAGGCGCCTGCACGCGTTGTGCTGGGGGCGTGCGCAGCGGCGCCCGCCACAACGCCGAGCAGCAGCACAACACAGAGGACGAGCGCAATGCGCAAGTGAGGGAGAGGGCGGTACATGGGCGTCTACAGGCACAACAGGCGAGTGCCCGATTTGATTTGGTTTCGCATACGGTGTGCGACCAACGAGGCGCGATCCTGCTGCCATCGCGGTGCTCGATCGTCGCACAGGCCGTCCTGAGAGGATGAAGGGGAGCTTGCAGTTCGACTACACGACGGTCGGCCACGTGAGCATCGACGTGCTCGCCGACGGCACACGTCAGCCCGGCGGCCCGGCCTTCTACAGCGCGCTACAGGCCGCGCGGTTGGGACGCCGCACGCAGATCCTCACGCAGGGCGTGCACGCGGAGATTGAGCAGCTGCTCGCGCCCTACGAGCGCGAGCTCGAGCTGACGGTCCTGCCGGCGCCCGTCACGACGACGCTCGACACGAGCGGCTCGGGCGCCGCCCGCACACAGCGGATGCTGGCGTGGGCGGGCCCGATCGCCGCGATCTCAGAGCTCGACACGACGATCCTCCACCTCGCTCCCGTCGCGCGCGAGATTCCGCTGAGCTGGCGCGGGCGCTGTGAGTTCCTCGGGGTCACGCCACAGGGCCTCGCACGCAGCTGGTCGGGAGCGCAAGGCGAGATCCGTGCGGTACAGCCGGATCCCGCCACGACGGCGCTGGGCACGCGTGCCGATGCGGTGGTGCTCAGCGAGCTCGAGCGCGACAGCTGCGCGGCGCTCGTTGCCGCGGCGCGGGCGGCGGGCGCGCTCGTGGTCGTCACGGATGGGGAGCGCCCCTGCACGATCCTCGCGGGCGCGGAAGGCCCTTCGACGTGTGCGGTGCCGCCGATTGCGCGAACGGCCGAGGACCTCGGCGCGGGCGACGTGTTCGCGGCGGCGCTGTTCGTCTCGCTGAGCGACGGGGTGGACGCGCAGGCGGCGGTGCGCTTCGCGATGGCGGCGGCCGCGGTGAGGATGGCCGCGCGCGGGGCGGAGACGATCGGCGATCGCGTGGCGATCGAGGCGCGCCTACGCGAGACGCGCGGCTAGCTGTTGGCGCTCGGGGCGCCCGGGGCGCCCGGCGCGCTCGGGGCGCCCGGCGCGCTCTGGGCGCCCGGTCCGCTCGAGGCGCTCGGGGCGTTCGGGGTGCCCGGCCCGTTCAGGGCCTTCGAGGCGCTCGGGGCGCCTTTGGCGTTCGCGCCGCGAGCGGCCCCTTGAGCGCGCTCGATCATCGGCGCAAGCTTGTCTGCGTCGATCTTCGCGCCCGCGGCACGTGCGGCGAGCAGCAGGCTGCCGCCGACGGGCGCCATCTCGACGGCGTCGATGCGGGCGAGCGGCGCAGCGGCGTGGATCGCCTCGCTGAGCGGCTCAACGAAGATCGGCCCGGCCTTGAAGGCACTCCCTATCAGCCCGACGGGAAAGGGAGCTTCCTGCTCGCCGCCAGCGAGCCCTGTACGGTCGATCACGGCGACGATCTGCTCGGCAAGCAGCGCGGCGCCGTGACGAAAGAGCTCTCCCGCGACGACGTCGCCCTGCTCGGCGAGCTTCGCCGTCTCGATCGCGAAGGCGGCGATCTCGCCCTTGGTGAGCGGCTTTGAGTAGACGTGGCTGGCGAGCGCCTCAACGCTTGGGACTCCGAAGAAGGCCGGTGCGGCATCGCTGAGCGCTGTCTCAGGACCTGAGGACTCACGGTCCTTGAGCGCCGCCTTGATTGACTGCACGCCGAGCCAGTAGCCCGACCCCTCATCGCCGAGCAGATGACCCCATCCGCCCGCACGCCACGCGCGCGCGCCGGGCCCCACGCCGAAGACGTTCGAGCCCGTGCCGGAGATCACGGCCACGCCGGGACCCGCGCCTGTCGCGGTCGCCCAGGCGCCGACAACATCGTTGACGACGATCCAGGACTCCGGCTCCGAAGCACGAACGTGGCGGACAATCGACTCGGTGTCCGTGCCGGCAACCGCGAGGACAGCCGCGGCGAGCTGCGCCGCGTCGATGCCGGCGCGCTCGATCGCCTCCTGGGCGGCTCCGAGCAGGGCGCCACAAGCAGCCTTCGTGCCGACTGCGTCCTCGTTGCTCGGGCCTGCGTGCGCAAGGTGCAGCTCGCCGCTGTGAAGGTCCAAGACCGCGGCGAGCGTCTTGGTAGCCCCGCCGTCGACGCCCATCAAATAGCGCGCCTCCCCATCCTCGCGCGGGTGGGTGATCGCGGGCGGCAGCTCGACTAGGGGATCGCGTCGCATCGCGGAATCCTCCCAGGTTGCGCACGCGGGGTTAGGATCGGGCGCATGGGCACCGCGGCCGTCTTCCCAAGCGCCCCCGCGCGCGCGGGAATGTATGAGTCCTTCTACCTGCGCGCGTTCTCACCGAGCGAGCCCGTCGGAATCTGGATCCGCGAGACGGTTCACAAGGCGCCGCAACGCCCGGCGCGAGGTTCGGTGTGGTGCACCGTCTTCGATGCGCGCCGCGGACGTCCCTACATGCACAAGCTGACCAGTGAGACGCTCTCGACTGCGGCGGGATCGTGGATCACGATCGGCGAGCAGGCTCGGCTCGGCCCTGGCATGGCGGAGGGCAGCTGTGGGGAGGCGAGCTGGAAGCTCAGCTTCTGGAGTCCAGAGCACGAGCTGCGCCACCTCTCCCCCGCCTGGCTCTACCGCGCACCGCTGCCGCGTACGAAGCTGACCAGCCCGGCACCGGCGGCGAGGTTTGAGGGCATGTTCGAGATCGCGGGGCGCGAGAAGATCGAGATCTCGGGGTGGCGTGGGATGGTCGGCCACAACTGGGGCGCGGAGCACGCCGAGCGCTGGATCTGGCTGCACGGGATCGGCTTCGAGGGCCGCCCGGACGCGTGGCTCGACGTCGCGCTCGGGCGCCTCAAGCTGGCGGGACGAATGACGCCGTGGGTGGCCAACGGGGCGCTCAGCCTCGACGGGAAGCGATACTCGATCGGCGGCCTCGGGAGGCGCGGGCTGAGCGTACGCGAGGGTCCCGAGGGGTGTGATCTGCGCCTGCCGGGCGCGGACGGCCTGAGCGTCGAGGGGCGGGTGAGCGTGCCCGCAGAGACCGCCGCGGGGTGGCGCTACGCCGATCCAGACGGGGGTGAGCACGACGTGGTCAACTGCTCGATCGCACAGCTGGAGCTGAGCGTGCGCAAAGCTTCGGAGCCTGCGCTCAAGCTGCGCAGCGCGCACGGCGGCGTCTATGAGCTCGGCATGCGCGAGCGCGACCACGGCGTCCCGATCGCTCCGTTCAGCGACGGCTGAGCCCGTGCGCTTCGGGCCAGAACGCGACTGGGCCGGCGAGGGGAGCCGGCCCAGTCGTCCTGGAGGGATCTGGAGGCTTGCGCCTCCAGGGGTTAGGAGATGAGGTATTGCTCAGTAAGCTTATCAAGATTCCTGACAATCTCAAGGCGGGCATAAAAAAGGGCGGGAGGCGTGCCGATCGCTCGACTCGCTCCCGCCCCGTGGCGCCTATGCGGCGCCGTAGCTGCTACCTGGCGTCCCTATTCTTTGTAGCCCAGGTTGCCGCCGACGACTTCCTCTTCAAAGGTGCCCTTGAAGGTGCCGTTTTTGGCTTCGGTTTTGGGAGCTTCTTCTTCAAAGCCACCTTCGCCGAGGCACTGGCCTTCTTCGTATTCCCATTCCATCCCTTTGAAGACGTTGGCGATGACCAGCGTTTCCTTCAGGCCCGTGGGGAATTTTTTGCTGACCGTGACCGGAACGGTGTTGTTCGAGTACACCGCAGCGGTGAATTCGCCTTCCGGTTTTTTGATCGCGCCGATCGGCACGGTCTGCGCGGGCCAGGAGATCGTGCAGATTTTCTGGCCGATTTTGAAGGAGCTGGCAGCGCCGCCCACTTCGACTTCGGTTTCGGTTGCGCCGCTGCCCTGTTCGACGAAGCCATTGATGTGGTAGAGAAACTTGACGGGCAGCCCGCCGTTGAATTTGGTGCCGATCGCGCCCGTGAAGGACCCAAATTTGGCGAGCGTCTTGCAGCCGCCGAATTTGACCTCGGTCGCGAAGGTCTGCGACGTCGCCCAGGTGATGGCACCTTCGCCGATCGTGGTGGCTTTCGAAGCCGCCGTCTTACACTCGATCGTGAACGAGCCAAATTTGAACTGTTGAGTGTATTCCGGTCGAGCTTCATCGATCGAACCGATGCCCTTCCCTTTGGTCTTGCACGGTTCCGCTTCCGAACAGCCGTTCGGCAGGCGGCTCGCCGTGAATTCCTTGGCGAACGCTGGTGCGGTCATGACCGCACACGCACACACGATGGCTGCAAAGCCGATCGTCATCCTTAGGTGTCTCATTCTCCTGCGTCCTCGCTTTCGCCTAAAAAGGCTCGCTAGATTCAGCTAGTTTTGGCCGTAGCACTGCTCCGCGACCCGTGGGCAGATAGGCTTGCCCCTCCGGCAGCCCCCCGAGATCGATGGGGCAGCATACCATGAGCCCTAGCTCTTTGGGCACCACTAGTGTTTCCAGTTTGTAAACGGTCGAAAGAGCGCTCTGGAGCGCGGAAACGAGGTCCCGATGAGCCATGCGACGGTGCGAATCGTGCTGATCGGAATCGCCTTGTCGGCGGTGATCGCCGGCGTGATCCTGGCCGCTACGGGGCCCGGAGAGCGCAGTCACACGCGCGCGTCCGCGCGAGGGAGCGCCGTCGCCGCGGCCGATATCGAAGCCGCGGCCCGCTACCTCGGCTTCAAACCGGCCAAGTTGCGCAGCGAGCTACGCCAGGGCGAGACGCTAGCGGCGATCGCTCAGAGCACCGGCGGGCGCTCGGTCGACGGTCTCGCCGCGGCGCTGGCCGCCGCGAAAACAGCACGCGTGCGCGCAGCGGCAAAGGCGGGCGAGCTGAGCGAAACGGCCGCCGATGCGCAACTCGCGACGGTCACGGCGCGAGCCCGCGCCGAGGTACGCCGACACCGGCGCCCGATCGTCGGTCTCGGCAGCTCGCTCGCACCGGCCGCTCGGTATCTGCGGATGAGCCCCGGCGAGCTGCTGAGCCAAGTGCGAGGGGGCCGCTCCCTGAAAGCGATTGCGACGCAGCGCGCCGGACGCTCCGCGGCGGGGCTGCTCGACGCGCTCGTGGCGGCACGCAGCGCGAGGATCGCGCAGGCGGTCAAGCAGGGCGCGCTCAGCCGCGGTGAAGCGGCGGAACTGCGGGCAACGCTACGGCGTCGCATGAGCCTGCTCGTGGACCGCGGCTCGACGCAGCGCTAGTAAGGATGCGCATTCGGATATGCAGGCATAAAGGGCCTGTAAGTCGGGGCCGATAGGCGCGAGAGGACACAGGGAGTGTCCACAACGCCAAGGAGGCCTCAATGCTTCATTTCCGTACACGTAAGATCGCCGGCGTGCTCGCATTCGTGCTTGCCGGCGCGATTGCGGCCGGCGCGTACGCGTTCACCGCAAGCAACACCGTTCCGGCCCACTCCGCAGGTGCGGGTGCTGCGGTCGTGAGCGGCTACGAAGTCTCGTCGCCGACGAACTACACGTTCAGCGCCGATGGGGAAACGATGACCGAAGTGTCGTTCAACCTCAACAAGGGGGCATCGGACGTCAAGGTCGCCCTTTCCGCCGCGGCACCAGTGACGGCTGACTGGAGCGACTGTGGAGCCTCAGAAACGACGCCGTTTGCAGTGACCTGCAAATTCGCGGCGCCCGTGAAAGACGAAGCGGGCCTGAAGCTGTCTGTCGCGGCCGTGAGCACCGGCACGGTAACGATCGAATAGCAAGTCGAAATGGGCGAAGCGGGGCGATCGGGACCGATCGCCCCGCGCCCAGCCCGAACCATGCGCACGCGTCACACCAACAAGCTTGTTTCGGCCGCGCTCGCGCTGGTCGTGCTGGCGTGCCTGTGGTTCTACTTCGCCCCCACGCGGGTCGGAGGCTCGACCACCTACGTAGTGACCGACGGGGTCAGCATGGAGCCGCGCTTCCACGCCGGCGATCTCGCGCTCGTGCGCAGCCGGAGCCACTATGCGGTCGGCGAGATCGTCGCCTACAACAGCAAGGAGTTCCACACGATCGTGCTGCACCGCATCATCGCGCTCCACGGCACGCATTACGTCTTCAAGGGCGACAACAACAACTTCGTGGACTTCGAACGCCCGACCGCCAGCCAACTGATCGGCTCGCTGTGGCTGCACGTGCCGGGCGCGGGCGCACGACTGCATTCGCTGCGCTCCCCCCTCTTGATCGCGATATTGATCGGCGCCGGGACACTGCTGTTCGCCGGAGCGGCGTTCGTGCAGAAACGACGTCGCAGGGGTCGCGAGCGCCGCGCTGCGGGCGTGGGTACGCACGCGCCCTCGATGCCGCGACGACGCGCCTCGCCACATACCAGCGTGCTCGCGGTCGCTGCGATCGCGCTGCTCCCATTCGTGGCGCTCGCGGCACTCGCGTTCACGCGTCCGGCGGCCGCTCCGCAGCCGTTCACGCTCCCCTACAAACAGAGCGCAAGCTTCTCCTACAGCGCCAAGGCACCACCGGGACCGATCTATCCCAACAACCGCGCGGTCACCGGCGACCCGCTCTTTACCCACGTCGTGGGACCCGTGCAGATCCATCTCGCCTATCGCTTCAGCAGCGGCGCACCGCATGCACTTTCGGTTAGGGCGGCGCTCTATGCGAGCCTCAACTCCTCGAGCGGCTGGAAGATGAGCTTTCCGCTCGGACGCTCGCAGCGCTTCCGAGGCGACAGCGCACAGTTGACGGCGACGCTCGAGCTGGGCTCGCTGCTCACGCTCGTCCGCCATGTCGAAAGCACGACGGACGTCAGCGGCTCCTACACGCTCACGCTGACGCCGCACCTGAGCACGAGCGGGCGTCTTGGCACGCTCGCACTCCACTCCACCTATACCCCACAGCTCAAGTTCTCCGTCAACCAGCTCGAGCTCCAGCCGATGCTCGCCGGCAGCGGCTCCTCAAGCGCCGCACAGGACACCGCCGCAGCCTTCAACTCCTCGGCGCGTGGGACCGTCGCGGGCAGTCGTCTTCAGGCGAGCCACCTCGCGCTCGGACCCCTGCGGATGGCCGTCGCGACGGCACGCTGGGCCGCCCTCGGCGGCGCGACGCTCGTGATCTGCCTGCTGCTCGCGCTGCGCACGCTGCTGCAACCACGCGAACGCGATGAGTCACAGACGATCCGCGCGCGCTACGGACATTTGATCGTGCCCGTCGAACGCGTCTGGCACCTGCCCGAGCTGGCGGTGATCGACGTGCCGGACATCAAGTCGCTCGTACGGATAGCCGAGCACTACGAGCGCTCGATCCTGCACGAGCAGAGCGAGGAGGGCGAGGCGTTCTGGGTCACTGACGAGAGCGGGCAGTTCCGCTACGCGCTGAGCCCGCGCTGGAGCGCGACCGAAGAGGCATATTCGCGAATGCCAGCGCAGCCCAGCGCAAGCGAGCCCTACACGCAGGAGCTCGAGCTCGCTCCGGTCCTCTCGGCCTACGACACGCGCTCGACGAGCGAGAGCATCGCTGCCTACTCAGCGCTTGAGCAACAAGGCGTCCCGACCAGTGCCGCCGAGACGAGCGCGCCACAGCGCGAGCAGTGGCAGACGGGCTACGAGGCCGCCGAAACCTACGCGGGCTGGCGGGCGAAGGGATTCTTGTAGACGATCGATGGACGCAGCGACCTCAGATTGCTTCGATGAGGTGGGCAAGTACGCTCGCCGCCTGCGTGATACTCACGGCAGAACCAGCCAGCTGAGTGAGCACTGCGAGTTTCGCCAGTATCTTGGGCTTATCAGGAGTGGCAGCTTGTAGCGTGTCGCATATCTCCTCATGTGTGACTTTGAGCGCTTCACGCGTCGCGGGCGGTCCCTCGTACGCCGCAATTGCGTCAGAAAGGTCCGCGAGCGGCTGGGACAATGCCGTCCAAGTCTTGTGCTCGATCGTCCCGTGGTCGCCTACGATGACGTTTCCGCCAGAGATGGTGCTGCCACTAATGCTGTTGCCGCCGTCAGACATCGCTAGCCCTTCCTCGCAGAGCCTTAACCGCCCGACTCTTCCTTGCTGTTAGACGCACCGGCAGCAGCGAGAACCCGAGTTTTGATGCTGGGGTTCGATCCGACCGCTACGTTGCTGGCGTCGCTGATCGTGCTGTTGACGATGCTGTTGTTCTGCATGATCGTCTGGTTGACGATGGAGGCCTGTGCTTTGGCTATCTCAGCAGTGTCGATGTCATGGTCATCGAGGATCTCCACGACTGTGTCCAGAACCGTGCGTTCGAGAATCTTGTCATACATTTCGTGATCAAGCTGTTGAAAGTAGCGCCGATAATTCTTCGATCTGACCCGGTCGAGCGCCGTGACTGGCGCTCCATAGTCGAAGAACGGATCCTCCTTGATGTCTTTCACCGTGCGGAGCTGGTCACGGCTTCGATGCCAGGGGCGAAAGACAACTTTGGGCGAGCGCAGCCATAGAGCAAGACTTGCGAAGAAGGAGCGCCTGATCATCGCGGCGACATGGCGCATGCGGATCCCGGCTGCGAGACCGTCGGCGCGGTGCAGGTCCTCCTTAAGAGGTGGGAGTACGCGCTTGCTCAGCTCGGCAAACAGTCGTCCGTTGCGAATGGCGAACCGCAGGAATAGCGAAACGACCAGCTCGCCGCGCCAGTCGACAACCTGGATACATTGATAATGACGCACTCGAAGCGTCGGGAGCGTTACGAATTCACGGAGCGCGGCGGGGTCGACAGATGAAACGGGCGGCCCCATCTTGTTTGGCAGGAGCAGAGCATCCTCTCGAATATCGGAGCCACTCACAAAAAGCCTGTCGCAAATCGCGAGGTTCTCCATTGCGAGGGCATCGAGTGATTCTTGAATCCCCTCGTAAATCTCCGTGACCGCTAGCGGTTTCGGAATCGCGAGCTCCCCCGAACGATCGGCACCCTTGCGCAAGTCAATCACAAATGACCAGCCGGATTGCCCGATACCCGCGCCGGCAAATGGCTGGAAGCCGCTGTACACAGTGAGGTTGCCTCTCTGTCTCTCGGTGAGATCTGCAATGCGGCTGATCATCTCCGAGTCAGCAGGCTCTGGAGCGGCATGCGCCGCGAACGCCGACGGACTCAAGTACTTTCCTACCACGTAGTAAGTTGATTTCCAAACGTCCCACAGGACGATCGCCCAGGCGAGGAGAAACCCCAAGGCCAGCCACGAAACGGAGCGCGTCGCAAGAAACAGCACGACTACCAGTGCGAGGTCGCCAATCAGGAGTGCGTCACGCACCAGCTTCTGCCGACGTGCCGCCAGGCAGTGCTTGGCGACTGGCCCAATGTCTACGCCCGGTGGGATCTGCACAGCGCGGTGTCGCTCAAAAAGCACCTCATCAACAACATCTTGCGCGAACGTGCCATCCAAGTACGCGGCGGCGCACATCAAGCGGGTTGCCTCCGACGTGCTCGGGTCGGTGACCGCATCGGCCGACAGCAAGGGTTCGGTTTGAGTGGCAGACATCGGCGGATCCTTACCTGCGCTCCCGAGGGCGTGACGGATCTGCGCACTGTTCCATGTTGTGGAATGCCTGTCAAGCGAGGTTTTCAACTTCGACACACCTCGCGACCATCGACAGCGAGAGCCGGCTGCCTGGTCGCTCGCGGGCGGATCCACCTCTTGGGGCACCGCCCTCTAGGTCACCGGCTTTGCCAATCTCAGGTTACGAGGCGAGGTGGATTCGCAGCTTACGCCGTCGCTGTGAGTTGTGGCGCGAGTCGGTGGAGTAAGGTCCTGGTCCGTGTTGGATGCGTTCTTGTGTCTGTTGCCTGCGTTGGCGCTCGCGCTTCCCTTGTTGGCGCGGCGCTATCCGGGTGAGCGGGTTTTGACGGCTCTGCGCGTCAAGCGGCGTGTTCGCTGGCCGCGGCCGCGCTCTTCTGCGAGCGTGAGGCGTCGCGTGGTCTGCATCGCGGCGCACGGTGGCTTGCTGATTGGCTGTTCGCTGGCGGTTCGCCCGCCGCCTGTTCTCGCCCTGGCGAGCTAGATCCGGGCGCCCGTAGACGGGCGCCGCTGCTCGCTTCGTTGACGAGGGTCTGTCGCGGTCGAGTGCGGCTGGGCGCGGCAAGTTCTCGCTGTACGGACATGAACATCAAGCGAGGAGCTTTCTATGTTTCGTCGTCTCGTGGTCGCGGGGCTGGGTGCGTTGCTGTTGGCGTTCCCGGTTCTGGCGCAAGCGCAGGGCAGTACGTCCACTGAGCAGGACAACCCGATCAATGATCAGGGGAGCAGCTACCACTATCGCTCGAACATCACCTCGGTCGAGCCGAGCGTTCCCGGTGTTCGTTTGCAGGTGCTGGAGTTCGCTGATCGTCTGCAGTTGAGCAACCACAGCGGTCAGACCGTGACCGTGTATGGATATGAGGGCGAACCCTACGCGCGGGTGTTGGCGGACGGCACGGTGGAGCTGAACACGCACTCTCCGGCCTACTACTTGAACCAGGATTTCTACGGGAACATCAAGGTCCCGGCGTCTGCTTCACGCTCGGCGGTCCCGCGGTGGACGGTCGTGGACCGTACTGGCCGTCTTGAATGGCATGACCATCGCATTCACTGGATGTCCCCGGTAATCCCTCCCGAGGTCAAGGATCAGTCGAAGCGCACGAAGATCTTTGACTGGCAGGTTCCGATCGAAGTCGGCGCGCACAAGGGTACGGTGAACGGCGAGCTGTTCTGGACGCCCGAGAGCGGCTCAAAGACCCCCACGGGTGCGATCGTCGCGCTGCTGGTGGGCGTTATGGTTGCGCTTCTGTTCGTGTTGTTCGTTCGCCGTCGTCGCGCGCGCCGGCCACCGGGAGCCAGCTCTGACCCGGATGCGACCGCAAGCGAGGCGGACGATGCTCCCCGAGAGGCATGGTGAGCACAGATGCTTTACGGCTACGACCGCTCGAGCTCACGCCCTCTACAGTGGCGAGGGCTGCTGTTGGCTTTCGTGCTCGTGGGCGCAGGCTTGCTTTTGAACGCTCCGTCCGCGTCCGCGCACGCGCAGCTGCTCGCTACCTCGCCGGCGTCGGGTGCAACGGTCGCGACCCAGCCGAGCCGTGTGATCTTTGAGTTCAATCAGGCGGTCGGCGGCACACTTGGCGCGGTGCGCGTGTATGACGCGCAGGGAATAGAGGTGGACAACCTCAACGTCTCCCATCCGGGTGGGGACGAGCGCTGGATGGGTGTGGGGTTGAAACCGGGTTTGCCCGACGGCACCTACACCGCGACATACAGGGTGATTTCGGCCGATACGCACATCGTCTATGGCGGTCTCGTGTTCAGCATTGGTCATGCTGGCGCTGCGCCGAGGTTCACGGTCGCAGGCCTGATCGGTCGCACCGAGGTCGGCAGGGTGACGAAGGTGGCGTTTGGGATCGTGCGGGGCCTTGATTACCTCTCGATCGCACTGCTCCTCGGCGGCCTGGCCTTCGTGCTTGTTGCGTGGCGGCCGAGCCTTGCTGCTGTGGCAGACGGTGAGCCACACTGGCAACTCGCCGCGCACCGGTTCGCTCAAAGGATGCGATATCTGCTGATCGTGGCGGTGGCTGTGGGCGCGGTATCGAGCGTGCTTGGTGTGTTGCTGCAGGGCGCGAGCGCGGCAGGCGTTTCGCTGTGGGCGTCGTTGAAAAGCACGGTCCTTCAGAGCACGCTGGAAAGCCGGTTTGGTGAGGTGTGGGGCGCGCGGGCGATCGACTGGGTCGGCCTCGGGGTGCTGCTTTGGATCGCGAGCGTAGTTCGACGCCGAGGTGTCGCCGATCACGAGGCGGGCACCTTAACCCTCGGGATGCCGTGCTGGGTGGCGACTCTGGTCGCGCTTGGCGCGGCGTATCTGGCGCTCACGCCCGCGCTCGGCGGGCATGCGAGCGTCCAGAGCCCGACCGGCGTGTTCTTCCCGGCTGATGTGCTTCACGTACTTGCGGCAAGCGTCTGGGTCGGAGGGATCGCCTGCCTGTTGCTGGCGCTACCCGCGGCGACGCGGCAGCTCGAGCGCCCCCAGCGTAGCCGGCTACTGCTGGCGACGCTCATGCGGTTCTCCCCGCTTGCGTTGGCGTCTGTGATCGTGATCGCCGCGACCGGGGTGATCCAGGCCTACATCGACGTGCGCAGCCTGCATGCCCTCTTTCACAGCACCTACGGAGCTCTGATCCTCGCCAAGACCGTGCTGCTGGGGCTCCTGATCGGGGTTGGGTGGCTCAACCGCGAACGTGTGATCCCCGCGTTCAAGCGCATCACCGGTGCCGGTGGATCGCCCGGGGCCGCCGGTGTGCTCGCTCGCCGCACGATGCGTGTCGAGCTGGGTTTGATGCTCGTCGTGCTGGGTGTCACGGCTGCGCTCGTCTCCTATGCGCCGCCGATCGATGCCGCCTCAGGACCATTCTCTACGAGCACGACGATCGGCCCGGCTGAGCTTGAGATGACCGTCGAACCGGCGAAAGTCGGGCTGAACACGATCCATCTCTACTTGATCAACGCCAAGACCGGCACTCAATACACCGCGACCAAGGAACTGACCGTGAAGGCCGTCTTGGCATCGAAGGGGATCGGGCCGCTCACGCTCGAGGTAACCCCGGCGGGTCCGGGCCACTACGTCCTCAGCTCCGCGGCGCTGAGTCCGGGAGGTACCTGGGAAATCCAGCTGACCGATCGGATCTCCGAATTCGCGGAGTACCACCGCTCGATCAAGGTCCCAATCGGATGAACCGACACGGCCCCAGGGCGCACCTGAACATCGCGATGGCCGGCGCGCTGGCGCTCCTCGCGTTCCTCGTGCTCGCTCACATCCCGGGGCTGACTACAGGGCTCGCCTACCTCAGCCCTGCGCTGTTCGCGTTCTTGCTGCTGTGGCTTGGCCGTTACCCGGGTGAGAGGACGATCCTCGCGCTGATCACCCCCGCGCGTCTGCCGCGCGACCGCAGCACCCGCGCACTGTCGCGGCGTGGCCAGACGCGGATCGGGCGTGGCGGCACGCTGCTAGCCGAAGCGCTCGCCGGCCGAGCCCCACCCCTGAGCGCTCACCGCTAGCGAAGCCTCATTTCCGGCTGCACGACCCCGTGCTTGCGAGCTATCGCGCGGGACGCCACACGGCTTCCCGGGGCAGCCGTCCGTTACCTACTCAGGAGGAATAGCCGAACATGAAAGCCAACAGGATCGCGGCGGTGATCGCCGCTGGTGCACTGAGCGCGCCGGCTAGCGCAGCCGCCCATATCAGCCTGCACCCAAACACGGTGCCCGCAGGGGCGTTTGCGACACTCGATGTGCGGGTCCCTGGCGAGCAGGAAGGTGCACACGTCACGAAGGTTGACACCCTGTTCCCGGACGGGTTTATCGGGGTTGACTACGAGAACGTGCCGGGATGGACCGCGAAGATCATCGAAACGAAGCTCGCGACCCCGATCAAAGAAGACGGGGAAATAATCAACTCCGAGGTCTCCCAGATCATCTGGACCTGGACCGGACCGCTCGGGCGCGTCGATAACGGGCAGTTCATCAACTTCCCGCTGTCGTTGGCGATCCCGCAAGACGCCACCGGCAAGGCACTCGAATTCAAGACGATCGAGACCTATAGCAACGGCCACATCGATCGCTGGATCGACCCCTCGCTGACCGCCGAACACCCCGCCCCCAGAATCAACATCACAAGCAAAGGCGGCGTGATCGAGGACATCGCGGGCGATGAGGCAGGCCCCACGCAAGGACAGACCACCGCGAGCCGGCCAGCCGCTGGGACGCAGACCCCCGCGGTCGTGAATGCCAGCGGTGGAGCAAGCAAGGGCCTCGCCATCGCGGCGTTGATCCTCGGTACGCTGGGCATGGTGATTGGGCTCGGCGCACTCGCAGGTTCGCGGCGCGGCAAGACAGCAGCCTAAACACCGATGCATGTCGATCCTGCACTCACGAACCGCAGCATTCCGGGCGGCTCGTGAGTGCGGGCCGACGCACCGTTTATCCGGCCATCGCACACCCAGCACCCATGCCTCGGGAGTTAGGCCAGAACAACACGCCAGCGGATGTATAGGAATAAGACTCAGTCTTATGTTAGTGTGCGGCGCGCTCCCGTAGGACTACCTGGGAGCTGTCCATCGATCAGACCGAGGCTTGCCATGACCGTCTTGTTTCGCCGTATCGTCGTCTTGATCACCGTGCTGATACTCGCGGCGCTCATCGCCGGATGTGGAGCCAGCAGCTCCCCGTCGGGAGCATCCGGAGGCTCAAGCGGGGCGAGCCAGGGCAAGTTCGTTGTTGTTGCGGGCGAGAACTTCTGGGGCAGCATCGCGGCGCAGCTCGCGGGTAACAAGGCCGTTGTACAGAGCATCATCGTCAACCCGGCGACCGACCCTCATAGCTATGAGCCCAACGCTCGGGATGCCCGCACGGTAGTCGGCGCGAAGCTGGCGATCGTTAACGGCCTTGGCTATGACAACTGGATGGTGCAGCTGCTCGCGGCAGACCAAGAAGGCGGCCGCATCGTCCTGAACGTCGGCAGTGCGCTCGGGTTGAGCGATGGCGAAAACCCACACCAGTGGTACTCACCTACAAGTGTCTACGAGATCATCGACCGGATCCTCACCGACTACGACAAGCTCGACCCCGCCGACAGCGGCTATTTCGCTGCCCGCAAGCAGCTCTTCGAGACTCAGGGCCTCGCCCGTTACAACCGGCTGCGCCAGGAAATCCGCAGCAAATACGCGGGGGTACCCGTGGGCTACAGCGAGAGCATCTTCCGGCCCCTCGGCGAAGACCTCGGACTCAAGCTCCTCACCCCCTACAGCTTCGCGAAGGCGATCGCCGAGGGCACCGACGTCACAGCCCAAGACAAGCAAACCGTCGACGAACAAGCTGAACACGACCAGATCAAGGTCTGGATCTACAACAGCCAGAACGCAACACCAGACGTCCAGCGCATCACCTCAATCGTCAAAACTCACCACATACCAATCGCGACCGTCACCGAGACCCTCTCCCCCGCAACCGCCAGCTTCCAGCAATGGCAAACCGCCCAGCTCGAAAGCCTGATCGCTGCGCTGCACAACGCCACCAACAAATAAGGACTGCACAGCGAGGTCCTGCCCGAGCGTGCTCAAGCGGATCGCGGCTCACCAGAGCGTGACTCCTTAGCGCGAGCCGGCTGATAACTCTCGTCATCGCCTAAACATGCCCGCCGCCCGTGAGCGAAGTGTTGTTTCGCCACGGCACACAACGACGACCCGAGCAGCAATCCGAGATGCTGCGCGGCAATCTCGGTGCCATCGAGCACGACCTTGACGCGGGCAGCAGCACCGGTAGACAACGCGCCCGAGAGGATTCGAACCTCTGACCTTCGGTTTCCGTAGACTCAAGCTCAGGGCACAAAGAGCCTGTAAATCGACCGCTTTGCTCGATTTGATCACGAATCAGATCACGATTACATTGGCGGAATGTGGAGGGCCGGTTCCGCATCACCCGCGTGCGGCCGTTTGACCTTCGGTTCCGTGTCAGCTCAGCCTCAGCGCGAGCCAGCGGGTGGCGGAAGTGCTAGCTACTTCCCCCGGATAAATGGCCGGGACTGAAACGGCCGCGTCCGGGTGGGCGCGGCCGAGTCAGGCTTATGGTTTGCCCGGTTGGAGTCGCGGGCTGGTGGGGAGTTTTTCAGTGGGTTCGGATGGCGAGGGTGTCGAGGTCGTAGGCGAGGATCGCCCAGCCGGTCCAGGTTCTCATTCCGTCATGACCCTTCAGTCTGCTTCGGCGTAGCCCGTAGCTGCGCTTGAGGTGGCTGATGCGCCCCTCGATGCCGGTGCGGTAGCGCGCCCGGCGCTTGCGGATTCTGCGTGATCCGGGCTCGTGGTGGCCTGAGAGCTGAATCTGATCGTCGGTGAGGTCGGGGAACGTGTCTTTTGTCGGCCCGGCTTGGAAACCGCCATCGCAGACGATCTCGCGCAGGCGAATCCCAGCTCGGTCGAGCTCGCTGGCGGTCTGCTCCAGCAATCGGTTCTCGCCCGGGTTGCCGGGCGCATGGCCAGCGGGCAGGATGAGCCCGCGGGCACCCTTGCGGGTATTCGCGGTCACCTCGCAGATCTGGGCGACATACCCAAACTCGGTCGGCTTGCCGAGCTTGCCCTTGCGGATCGGCCGAGCGTCCGGATCGCTGATCGAGACGAGCCGGTCGGTGATCTTCAGTCCCCGAGCACGACGGTCGATCTGCTCTGTGACCTTGCGAGCCCGTGCCGCGATCTGCTCGAGCTTGCCGGCTGCCCTCAGCTTGGCGCTCGCGCCACGGCCACGTGCTCGGGCCCTGGCTGCGGCGGCGAGCCGCTGAGCCTCTCTGACCGAGCGTGCGATCAGCCGCCCGGCCTGCTCGTTGAGGGCCATCACCTCCGCTTTGGCTTGCCCCGTGCGCCTCGCCAGCGTCCGTGAGATCGCGCGGACAGCCCGCCCGACCGAACGCGAACGGTCCGTGACCCGTGGTGTCTTGCCCTTGAGCATCGCCGTGAGCTTGCGACCCTCGCGCGCCAGCGCCCGCGCCCCCGCCAAAGCGAGCACTGCATCCGATGGATAGCGAATATCTGCCTCCACAACCGTCGAGTCGATCCTCGCCGCCCGAGCACAAAAACGCGTCTCGCGCTGCGCCTTGGAAATCACGACACGCGTGATCTCCTGCACGACCTCCGCCCCAAGCCGACGCGCAAGCTTGCGCACCGTCGACTCCTCCGGCACGGACCGGTCGATCGCGATTAGACAGAACCGCCGCAGATGCAGCGAGTCCGAGACCTCCCGCACCAGCGTTTCGTAGCTCCAGCCAGTGCGTTGCTTGACGACCATCAGCCGCACGAAACTCGCCATCGAGATCGACGGACGACCACGACCCCGCGCCGACAGCTCCCAGCTCGCCGCGATCGGCGCCAGCAACGCCGGGTCGCTCAGCACCCGATCCAGCCGCACCAAATCGCTTGATAGCTCGCGCACATCGATCGGCAACACCTCGTCCCACAGGGACTCCACCTGCTCGCCACACAGCGTCAGCATCAGACCTCCAACCGGTCGAGAAAGCCCACATAAGCAGGACAAATTCTCTTAAACCCGCCGGACAACACCCCGACTATTTCCGGGGCAAGTAGCTACCGACAGATCGCACGCGCTGTACCAACCGGAATCTCGCGATGGCGCGGGACCGGCGTCCGCAGATCACGCTCGGGATTGGACCAGATTGCGTGGTTGGCGCCTTCTCGAATCGCTTCGCAGCCGTGCTCGCGAAGGTGCCGTTCGAGATCTCGAAGCTTCAAGCGGCGAGGTCGATCGTCATCGGCTCAACATGCCCACCGCCGACCGGCGGCTCGCGACCCTCATCACGGTAAGACGCGATCATCTCGCGCGCAGCATCAAGCAGCATCGCCCGCGCCTCTCCCTCGGTGGGCGCGCACGTGACAACCGCCGGCCACTCAGCCAGCTGCGCCATCGTCCAGCCGTTCTCATCAGGCGTAAAGACCGCCGTCAACGTCATAGAATCGCTCATAGGCCAAGTATGCACCTGCCACGGCCGGAATCCAAGGACAGCACGTCAAGGCACAAATCTCCGAAGGCGGAGCCACGTACGACACGAGCGGGTCGAGAAGGCTCTTGAGAATCTCGCAGAGGTCCGAGCCTGCAAGGTTGATGACGCGCCCGAGAGGATTCGAACCTCTGACCTTCGGTTCCGTAGACCGACGCTCTATCCAGCTGAGCTACGGGCGCAGGGGATGTAGTCTAGTTGGCGCTCGCTGTGGGCCGCTGCTCGCCGGACCGCGTGGGGCCGGCGTCTAGACTCGGCGTGGTGCTCTATCTCGCGCTCGCGGGGCTCGCGGCAATCCTCGCCTTCGCATACCGACTCGAGACGAGCAGCCGCTCCGATCACGACTCCGGTCCGCGACACGCGCTGATCTGGAGCGGGGTTTGGCTGGGCCTCGGCCTGCTCCCCGTGGCGATTTTCGGGCTCGTCGAAGGCGCGCACGCGGCCAGCGCCTACGCGGCCGTCTACCTGATCGAGCGGGCGCTCTCGCTCGACAACGTGTTCGTCTTCGCTGTGCTGATCAGCGCATTCGGGATCCCCGCTACCGAGCACGAGCAACTCGTCTCCTGGGGCGCACTGGCGGCATTCGCCCTGCGCATCCCCGCGATCTTGATCGGCGTCGCGATCTTTGACGCCTCGCATCTCGTCGGCTACGCCCTCGGAGCGCTACTGCTCGTGCTCGCCTGGCAAACAGCGCGGGGAAAGGGCGAGCAGAAGAGCGGCCCGAGTCGCATGATCGGCTTTCTGCAACGTCGCCTGCCCGTGGCCGACCATCACGGGCGCCGCCTGCTCGTCGTGCGCGACGGCCGGCGCGAACTGACACCGGTGCTCCTGTGCCTGATCGCGCTCATGTTCGCCGACGTAACCTTCGCGGTCGACTCGATCCCCGCCGCGCTCGGCATCAGCCACGACCGCGTTCTGCTCCTGACGAGCAACCTGCTCGCGCTGCTCGGCCTGCGCGCGCTTTTTCAGATCGTCAGCATCGCACGCGAGCGACTGCGCTACATGGATCAGACGATCGCCGTGCTGCTGGCGATCATCGGCCTGAAGCTGCTTCTCGGCGGCGTCCTGCACGTCGGCCCCCTCGTGAGCCTGCTCGCCGTGCTCGTCGTGCTCGCAGGGGGCACCATCATCTCGCTGCGCGCTCGCAGCACAACGACGGTGTAACAGCCCGCGCGCGGCGCGAGCCGCAGACGCGGAATCCGCGTCCTACATCCAGCCCCTGCTGCGGAAGAAGCGCACGAGAAAAACGCAGGTGAGCAGCATGCTGCCGATCCCCAGCACGAAGAAGGACCACGTCGAGACGATCCCTTTGTTGACGAGCCAGCTGAAGTTCATCCCAAAGAAGCCCGTGATGAAAGACAGCGGCAGGAAGATCGTGCCGACGATCGCCAGCTGCTTCATCACCTCGTTCTGGCGGTTGCTTACCGTCGAGAGATACAGATCGGTGCTGCTGCTCAGCAGGTCTCGATAGGAGTCGATCAGGTCTGAGATCCGGATCAGGTGGTCGTAGACATCGCGGAAGTAGTCGCGCTCGTCCAGCTCGAGACCAGGGAGCTCCGCGAGCTGGTCGATCGAGCGCGCGAACAGGTCGCGCTGGGGCGAGACGACCTTGCGCATCGCTACCAGCGTGCGCTTCATCGCGAACAGACGCTGCAACTGCACCTCCGTCGGGCCGGAGAGGATCGCCGCCTCGAGCTCGTCGATCTCATCGTCCATGCTCGCCAGCGGCGGGAAGAAGCTGTCCGTGAGCGCGTCGAAGACGCGATAGAGCAGGAACTGCTCGCTGTGCAGCACGACCCCGTCAAGGCGCGAGCGCTGCTCCTCGAGCGCCGGTAGCGGCGCCTTGTGCAGCGTCACGAGGTAGGAGCCCGAGATGAACATCAGCACCTCGTGCAGCAGATCATCGTCCTGATCGGCCTCGCCGTGGGCGCCATAGAAGACGAGAAAGACATAGTCCTGGTAGTCGTCTAGCTTGGGACGCTGCCCGAAGTGCAGCGCGTCCTCGAGCGCGAGCGGGTGGAACCCAAAGAGCCCCTGTAGCCGCTGCACTTCCTCGCTGCTGGGCGCCGTCAGATCGACCCAGAAGAACTCATCTTTGGCGAGATGGTCCTTGATCGTCTGCTCCTCGATCCGGTCCAGGCACGGCACCGCGCAGTTGAAACCACTGCCTGCGGCGCGCTCGGGCTCGTGCGCTTCAGCCTTGCCAACGCTCATCGCGGCGACTCTACCCTGCGCTTCGGAGCAGACCGCTAGCCAGAGGATCGTTCAAGATCGGCGACGAGCTGTCCGAGGCTGATCTCCAAAGCATCCGCGAGGCTCTGCACTGTTGTCCACCCCGGGCTGTTCAGCCCTCGTTCGATACGCGACAGCGCTGAGACGGTGATGCCTGCGTCGAAGGCAAGCTGTTCTTGCGTGATCTCGCGTTCTTCGCGCAGACGTTTGAGTAGCTCCGCTAGGGCCGGGTCCGGCTGCTCGCGCACCTAAGAAACATGCCGGAGTCCTAGGTTCAAAGTCCAGGGTTCCAAGTACTAGGACTTTAGGCCGTGTATGCTTTGAACCGCACGAAGCATCCCCACAGATGGTCGCGTGCACGGGCGGCGTGCCGGGTTCCTTTCCGGCGCGCCGCCCACCTTCTGGGCTGGATAGCTCGCCGGCAGGCCGAAGCCGTCCCCACCCGGCCGCCGATGACGAATGTGGCTCGGGTGATGTGCGTGCAAGCGCAGGGATTCCGGTTTGTCGGGCGAAGACGCAAGAACCCTCTGATGGCTTTTCGTGACTCTTGGCACAGTGCGCTCGTCTACTTCGGCCTTGCCGAGGAGTATCACGACGACTACGAAGAGGAGACACCCCCCGAGGCCGCGATCGAGGACCGCTACCGCGAGCGACCCAACGTCAGACGCCTACGCCGCCGCCGCGACGAGTACGACGACATCTTCGCCGACGACGACGACCAACCCGCCCGTAGCTCACGCCAACGCACCACCGTCCTAAAACCCGTCACACGCACAAACGGCGACGTACAAGTACACCTCGTGATACCCAAGTCCTTCAACGACGCCCAACAAATCGCCGACAAGTTCAAGGACTCAATCCCCGTCATCCTCAACCTCCAAAGCTCAGACACCGACCTCTCAAAGCGACTCATCGACTTCGCCTCCGGACTCACCTACGCCCTCGACGGAGGCATGCAACGCATCGCCGAAAAGGTCTTCATGCTCACCCCCCACAACGTCGAAATCTCAGCCGAGGAGCGAGCCCGACTCATCGAGAAGGGCTTCTTCAACCAATCCTGAGGTGCGATAGCCGGCGTCCGGGGGCGTCCTCGCTTCAGAACTCCACGGCTTCTGGCGGCTCCCAAGCGTTGCGATCACCTCGAAGGGAATCGCTGTCGTATTGCTCGCGCTCCAACGCGAGCATCTCAAACCAAGTGCATCCAGCGCCGCATTGGGCGAGGAAGTCGAGGCCGCCCGCCTCCAAGACAACCGTCTCCCGCTGCAGCGGCTCGCATGGGCAATACGGGGAGGGCGGGAAAGTCCTCGAAATCTCCGTGGCCGCTGATCCGAAGGCTCCATGAGGAACGGTTCGGGCACCAAATACTCGCCGTTTAGGAAGCTGAGGCGCTCGTAAGCGGCAGGTATCGAACAGTCCGGTCACCGGGCTCTCGCCGTCAGGGGTCCACATGGACGTTGACCACGTTGCTCGTCCCGTACGAGAATGGGTAATAACCCGACCCCTTCGCAGGCAGAGCAAGCCGGAACGTATACGTTGTAGGCGCGGCCGTTCTTAGAAATCGATAGTGGTAGATCAGCCTCGTACCTTCGTGGCGGAGGACGACTTCGTCGAACGTCTGCCACCTTCGTCCCTCCTTGACCTGCACGGCGAGCGCGATGCCATCTGGCGGGAAGGGGGCACCATGAACCGTGACCGTCCAAAAGATCGGATGGTGCCTGCGGACTACGGTCGGTGTGATCGCCAGACTCATTTGCGGGCGCACCCGAAGTACCGCCGTCGCGGTCACCGACGCTCTGGGGTCGTCGCCGTAGGACACGTAGCTGAAGCCGAGCACGCGGTTCGGTCCAGGTGGCACGGTGTAGACGAACGAGCCGTCGAGCCCAGTGGTCACGCTGTCGGCGATCGGCGCAACGCCGTCAGGCAGGCAGCCCCCCGATGCGATCTCTACCTGAGCGTTGCGGATGGGCACAGTGCCGCAATGGAGCACGCCGTTGATCGTTGCTAGGCCGTACGGGATTACCGGTGACCCTTTCCTGCCGTCGATCTTGAGCGTAAGCTCTTGGCCAGCGCAGGGGTCGCCATTAGGGACGTGAGGCGGAGCTCCGGGCCGTTTCGCCAGGAGTGCCGCTCGCGGAACTCAGAAGGCCGACCACCATCCAGGTCGCTAGGACTCCGGAGGCCACGCCGACCGCGAATCCTCGAACACGGTTCATTCTGTCTCTCCTTCGTAGGCATTGGCAGAGCTGCTCTTGGCTGCTGCTAACGAGTGGCTCCCCTAAACACCTATCGCGTTGATCCGGGGTTGCGGTCCCCTTGTTGCTATCGACGAAGCTCGTTCTTGCTTCCAAATCCGCCCAAGAGACGACGCTGATAAGGCAGCATCTCGGTTGCTGCAGCGGTGCCCGAGGCACTCGGCGCAATTGCGTCCCACCCGCAGGGCCTCGGCAAGTCATTGCGCTTTGAGCTCAAGGGTTGCAGGTCGGCTCGCGTGGCCCTAACGAATCGTCTTCCGAATCGACGAGGCCAATCACTCCGTCTCAGTCCTGCCGCCACACCGGGCCGATGCCTACCGCCCACCGTTGACCCCTGAACCTGCCCCACGCGAAGGCAGATTCGAACAACGGCCATATACCCGGCAAAAACGGGGATGGCGGGAAGACTCTCGAAATCTCCGTGGCCCCTGATCCAGAGGCTCCACCAGGAGCGATTCGGAGCCAATGACGACCCTGTGTAGCGTATTTCGCGCTACAGTGCTTGCGTGGCGTCAGCTCCTCATCCGCTATCGCTCCGCCTCGGACGGGACGGGTTGAGCGCGCTCGATGAGATTGCGAGACGGCGAGGCTTGAGTCGCGCTGAGGCGGCACGACAGGCGATCACCGAGACGGCCCTACGGGAGCGTACGCGCGGTGGACTTGCAGCGGAGGCGAGGCGACTGATGCAGGACGATCGCTATGTGCGAGAAGCACGGGAGGTCGCCGACCTGATGGAGACGCTGCGTGGTCCGTGGTGACGTCCACCGCATCAAGCTCCCAGGCAAACGCGGTCACGTTCAGCAAGGTCGCCGCTACGCGGTGATCGTCCAAGCCGACGATCTGCTTTCCCTCTCTACGGTCGTCATCTGCCCAACATCGCGCTCGGCGTTCTCAGCCAGCTTTCATCCAGATATCACGGTCGAGGACCAGCCAACGCAGGTCCTCTGCGAGATGGTTGGCGCTGTCGACACCCGCGCGCTCGGTGAGCGAACCGGACATCTGACGCATGACGAGTTGCGCGCTGTCGAGGACGCGCTCTTGCTGATCCTTGAGCTGCCCTGATGCCTTGAGCGACGATGCGCAAGCAGCGACCGCGGACGCGCTGAGCATGGTTGACGCATGAGACATCCCAGCGGATCAAGTTCGAACAACGACCTCGTACCGCCGAAAACGGAGAGGGAGGGATTCGAACCCTCGAACGAGGTTTCCCCCGTTACGCGATTTCCAGTCGCGCCCGTTCAACCGCTCCGGCACCTCTCCAGGCGCTTGCAACGCCGATCGGCGATCGGCGGCGGCGTGCCCAAGGCTACGACACCGGCGCCCGTCGCGTTGCTAGGCTCCCGCCATGTGCTCGCTGCCAGCAAAGCCTTCTCGACGACCGTTCGGGCTGATCGTCGACGTTCGGCGGGATCGGCGTGGTCGTGAACGTGATCGTCGTCTACATCGCCGTGCAGATCCGCGGCGAGCGCCGTCAGAACCAGGAATACCTGAGCTCCCGCCGTCCCCCCGGCGCCTAGGCCACCTCGCCCGCCGCGGCGCGGCACTAGATGATGTAGACGGGCGTTCCGACGGGCGATTTGCTGTAGAGCGCGATCACGTCGGGGATCCGCATCCGCACGCAGCCGTGCGAGGCGTCGTGGCCGATCGAGGAGTACTCGCTCGGGTCGACGCCGTGGATGCCGGCGCCGCCTTCGAAGGACATGAAGCGCGCCTTCAGCGGGTCGGCCGGCCCGGGCGGGACGACCGTGCCCGCGAGCGCGCCCGCCCAGGCTTTCTTGGGCACGTACCAGGGCGGGTTGACCTGCTCCCATTCGATGTGGTGCAGGCCCGCCGGCGTTTCCAGGCCTTCCATGCCGACCGCGATTTCGTAGGTCCGTTCGAGTTTCAGGTGGTTGTAGAAGCTGCAGCCGGAAGGTCGTTGCGGTCGACCACGATGTAGGCCGGATACTTCGCGGCGAGCTGCGCGGTGGTGATCTTCGGCTGCGACCTTGTGGGTCGGCACCGTCACGTTGCGGTTCGCGCTCGACGCCGCTCAGCGCGTTGTCGATGCGCGCCGCCCAGGCGCGTGCTGTCGACGCTCAGCCCGACCTGCCCGGGAACCGTGCGCAGACCGCTCGCGTCGGGCTGCACCGTCGCATCGCGCGGCGCACGGTTGACGCCCGCGCGGATCTTCGCCGTCAGGTTGCGCACCGCCTGGTGTGAGTAGCTCACGACCAGCGGCACGTCGCGCTTGACGCTGCCGCCGAACAGGCCGCGCGCGGTGCGCGTCAGGATCGAGCCTTCGCGGCTCGCGCTGAGCGCCTGCTCGAGCATGTTCTTGACGTCGACGCGTACCTGCGCCTGACGCGCACCCAGCGTCCAGGTGTGCGAGCCCGAGCGCACGCTCACCCGCTCGTTCAGGCGCGTGCAACGAGGTCGTGTTCGAGCTTGCGCTGCGCCGCCGCCTCGCGCAGCCCGCCGACGGGCACGCCGCCGACGCTCACGCCCTTGGCGATCAGATCGCGCCGCGAGTGGTCGTAGAGGTAGGTCCCGAGCGCTAGCGCGAGCAGCAGCATGACGAGCGTGAGGGCCGCAATCGGCAGAACACCGAGGCGGGTCACCGCGCCGCGAGGACTCACCGATGATGCTGCCATCAGAACCTCACACGAGTTCGCCAAGTACGAATAAAGACAGTCGCAGTGTACCGGGCGTCCCCAGCCTGCAAGCCGTCTTGCGGACATCCCGACCACGCCGCCCGGTCGCTTTCAAATGAGCGTGATTTGTAGGCTTACTTGACAAGCTATGTCTTGTGTGTAAAGTGATTCGCGACAGTAGGGACCCGAGTAGGAGGTATGCAATGTCCGCCGCTCCCAGCGCCCAGGCGCCGACCGCACCAAGGCTCAGCGGAGAGCCGACGACTCGATCGCCTGGCGCGACCCCAAGCGCTACGCGTGGCTGCTCGGCCTGGTCGTCCCGACCCTCCCGTTCCTCGCCTGGGGGCTCGTCGCAGCTCACCGGCCTCGGCGTCTTCTGGTTCTACGGCCCGGTGCTCGTGTTCGCGATCTTCCCGCTGCTCGACCTCGCGATCGGCATGGACGCGCGCAATCCGCCCGACAGCGTCATCAAGTGGCTCGAACAGGACCGCTACTACCGCTGGTGCACCTATCTCTACCTGCCGATCCAGTACGCCGGCTGGTCTTCGCCTGCTGGCTGTGGTCCAACGGCGAACTCTCGACGCTCGAGAGCGTCGGGCTCGCGCTGACCGTCGCGATGGTCAGCGGCATCGCGATCAACACCGCGCACGAGCTCGGGCACAAGCGCGCGAGCATCGAGCGCTGGCTGAGCCGCGTGGCGCTCGCGCAGAGCGGCTACGGACACTTCTTCATCGAGCACAACCGCGGCCACCACGTGCGCGTCGCCACGCCCGAGGATCCCGCGAGCGCGCGCCTCGGCGAGAGCTTCTATCGCTTCCTGCCGCGCACGGTGATCGGCAGCCTGCGCTCGGCCTGGGAGCTCGAGCGCACACGTCTGGCGCGCATGGAGCGCTCGCCGTGGAGCGCGCGCAACGACATCCTCGGCGCGTGGGCGATGAGCGTCGTGCTGTTCGCGCGCGCTCGTCGCGATCTTCGGCTGGGTCGTGCTCCCCTACCTGCTGATCCAGGCGGTGGTCGGCTTCTCGCTGCTCGAGGTCGTCAACTACCTCGAGCACTACGGGCTGCTGCGCCAGCAAGCGCGAGGACGGGCGCTACGAGCGCACCCGCCCCGAGCACAGCTGGAACAGCAACAGCGCCGCCTCGAACGTGCTGCTCTACCACCTGCAGCGCCACTCCGATCACCACGCCAACCCGATCCGCCGCTACCAGGCGCTGCGCCACGTCGAGGAGGCGCCGCAGCTGCCGACGGGCTACGCGGGGATGATCCTGCTCGCCGTGATTCCGCCGCTGTGGCGGCGGACGATGGACCACCGCGTGCTCGCCCACTACGACGGCGAGCTCTCCCGCGCCAACCTGCAGACCCGGCCTGCGGGCGCGCCAACTCAGCGCGCTACGGGATCGCCGTCGTGAGCCGCTTTCGCTGCCCGGCCTGCGGCTACGTCTACGACGAGCAGCTGGGCCATCCGCGCGAGGGCTTTCCGCCGGGCACACCCTGGAGCGAGGTCCCCGACGACTGGGCCTGCCCGGACTGTGGCGTGCGCGATAAGGTCGATTTCCCCGGTGGGGACAGGCGAGCCGGCCGACTGAGCTTCGCGATGGCGGCCACACCGATCACGATGAGTGAGCACCGAGCCGCATACCCCCTACCCCGTGGCCGCGCGCGAGCTGCTGCGCAACACGCTGCTCGACGCCGCCTGCAAGCCGAGCTGCACGAGCGGCGCTGGAGTGAGATCACGATGGCCGACATCGCCGGCAGCCGCGGGTGTCAGCCGCCAGACGCTCTACAACGAGTTCGGCTCGCGCGATGAGTTCGCCCAGGTGCTCGTGATGCGCGAGAGCGAACGCTTCCTCGACGCCGTCGAGGGCGCCGTCAGGGCGCACCTCGACGAACCCGCCGAAGCGCTCGCCGCGGCCTTCGAGATCTTCCTGACCGCCGCCGCCGAGAACCCGCTCGTGCGCACGATCGTCGGCGGCGACGGCGCCGAGCAGCTGCTCGCGCTGTTCACCACGCAGGGCAAGCCGCTCGTCGACCGCGCCACCGAGCGCGTCACCGACGTCCTGCTCTCCGGCTGGCCGCTCGTCAGCCGCACGGACGCCGAGCTGCTCAGCGAGTGCCTCGTGCGCCTCGCGATCAGCTACGCGGCGCTGCCCCAGGGACCCGCGAGCATGACCGCCTCCTCGCTCGCCAAGCTGCTCGGCCCCTACATCGAGCGAGTCGTAGAGGAAAGTGGAGCGGGCCTTACGCCAGGGCGCGCCCGAGCGTCTCCCTGATGATCACGAGACCGCGCTCCATCATCGGCGCCGTGATGCGCACCGAGACCGGGCATACGCCGGCGACGTGGCGCAGCCTGCTCGGCTGAACGCGCGGCTCAGGCAGCGGGTGCCGCATCTTCTTGGCTTGCCAAGCGCGCGCGCTTGTACTCGTTGACGACGATGTCCGTGAGCTCCTCGACCGAGGTCTCCGCGGTCGGCTTGTCGAGCGCGATCGCGCCGTCCTGGATCATCGAGACGCGGTCGCAGGCCTCGAGCACGTGCACGTAGTTGTGCAGGATCATGATGATCGAGACGCGTCCCTCCTCCTTCAGGCGCGCGACGAGGTCGAGGATCATCGCGCCCTCCTTGGCGCCCATCGCCGCGAGCGGCTCGTCGAGCAGGATGATGTCCGCGTCGGAGTTGACCGTGCGCGCGACCGCGATCGCCTGGCGCTGGCCGCCGGAGAGGCGCGCGACCGCGACGTCGATGCGCGGGATGTTGATGCCGATCTCATCGAGCGCGGTGCGCGCTTCGCGCTTCATCTGGCGGTTGGCCAGCAGCGGCAGCGGCCGGTGCACGCGCTCGCGGCGCAGGAACAGGTTGTGAAAGACCGACAGTTCGTCGATCAGCGCGAGGTCCTGGTAGACGGTCTCGATGCCTTTCGCGCGCGCGTCGTCGACGCTCTTCGGCTCGTATGGCTGCGCCGTGCAGGAACATCTTGCCCGGAGTCGGGCTTCTGAAAGCCGCAGAGGATCTTGATCAGCGTCGACTTGCCCGCGCCGTTGTCGCCGAGCAGGCCGAGCACCTCGCCCTTTTTCAGGTGCAGGTTGACGTCGCGCAGCGCCGTCACGGGGCCGAAGCGCTTGGCGATGTGTTCGACGCGCAGCACGTCGTCCGGCGCCGTGCTCGGCCCGACGACTGTCTCTGGCGGGATCGCGTTCTCAGCCACTGCCGTGCCCCCTTCGTGCGCGCGTGACGTAGACGCCGACGGCCATCGCGAGGATGATCGCGAGGCCGGAGTAGAACAGCAGGTAGTTGGCGTTTACACCCTGCAGGATCAGCCCGTCCTTGAGGATCCCGAGGAACAGCGCGCCGATCAGCGCGCCGACGACGGTTCCCGAGCCGCCCGGCCAAGAGCGTGCCGCCGATCACCGCCGAGGCGATCGCGTAGAAGCAGGATTTCACTCGGCGCCCGCGGGGTCCGGCTGCACCGTCTGCGAGCGAACCGCCTCGAAGATTCCGACGAGGCCGGCCGTGAGGCTACAGAGCACGAAGTTGCGGATGATCACCAGGCTGCACGCGCACGCCGGCCTCGCCGGCGCCAAGCTTGTTCGAGCCGATCGCGACCGTGTAGAGCCCCCAGCGCGTGAACGTCAGCACGACCTGCAGGATGATCACGATCGCGATCGCCCAGATCAGCTCGGAGTAGACGCCCCCACCGAAGATTTTGGCGAACGTGCCGATGTGGTTGACTTTTTCGACCAGCACGATGTGGTGGCCGTTGACGACGTGCGCGACCTTCTCTTCTACCTGATGCCCCTGCGCACCCGGCATCGCCACGGGCTGGCCGTGGGAGATGATCAGACTGAGCCCCTCGAAGGTGAACAGCATCCCCAGCGTCGTCACGAATGAGTTGATACCGATGATCGCTGTGAAGAAGCCGTTGATCGCGCCGACCGCCATGCAGCAGAGCAGCGACAGCAAGAGGCTCGGCACGAGCGGGATCCCGGCCGTCGAGAGCTTGTAGAAGACGAACGGCGCAAACAGGTACATCGCGCCGATCGACAGGTCGATCTCGCCAAGGATCATCACGAACACCTCGCCCGCGCCGAGGATCGCCAGCGGAGCGAAGTAGGGCAGGAGCGTCTTGAAGTTCGCGCCCGTGAAGAAACTGCTCGTGTTGAGCGTGAAGTACAGCGCCGTGATCACGGCAACGACGATGATGCTGCCCTCGCGCAGCGCCAGCGCGCGCTCCAGCAGCTGGCGCGAGCGCGGCGGGGACGCGGCCGCGGCGCCCTGCGCCCGAACCGCACCCCCCGCCGCGGGCGGGGTCTCGGAGGCCTGGCCTCCGCTCACTCCCGCCATGATCGCCTTTCCTCGCTCCCCCCGCCTCAGGCGACGGCCTGGACCGCGGAGGAGGTTCCCTCGTAGCGGGTCTTCGTCTTGACGTAAGGATCGATCGTCGTCTTGTCCAGGAACTTCAGCCCCGTATCCGTTTCCGCAAGGCCGGACAAGGTGCCCGAGACCTTGTACATGTAGAGCTGCAGCACCGGCAGGAAGCCCTGCAGGTAGGGCTGCTGATCGATCGTGAATTCGATGTTGCCTTCTTGCAACAGTTTCTGCGTCTGTTCGGTCAGGTCAAAGCCACCCGCCTTTACGCCTTTGCCCGCGAGCCCGTACTTCTGCATGACTTTCGCGAGGCTTTCCGTGCTGCCGCCGTCGACCGCGTACATGCCCTTCGTGTTTTTGTGGCCGACCCAGTAGGCGTCGATCGTCGAGAGCTCGCCAGGCACCGCGGCGCCCGTGGCGACCGTGTGAATATTGATCGGCTTGCCCGATGCCTTGATCGCCGCTTCGGCGCCTTCGATGCGCGGCTGCAGGTTCGCCGAGCCGGGCGTCGCGATGAACAGTGCCACATCGCCTGAGCCGACCGCCGCGACGATCCTTTCACCCATCTTTTCACCGGCCTTTTTCAGGTCCTGGCCGATGTAGCCGAGGCGCGCGTTGCCGGGCGCATCGGCGTTGTAGGCGAGTACCGGAATGCCCGCCTTGACGGCCGCTTCAACCGGCGCGTTGAAGGCGTGCAGGTCGATCAGCGCCACCGCGATGCCGTCGGCGCCGCCCGTCACAGCGCTGTTGACCGCGTTCACCATCTGGTTGACGTTGCTCGATTCCGAGCCCGTCCACTGGTAGGAGCAGCCGAGTAGCTTGCACGCGTCGGCGGCGCCGTACTGTGTCGGCACGAAGAACGGGTTCGTCGTGACGTGGTTGACGAACACGAATTTGTAGTTCTTTTTCGAGCCGAACACGCTCGCCGCACCGCCGCTGCCACCACCGCTCGATGCACTCGATCCGCAGGCCGCAAGGATCGTGCTGACTGACCCGGCCGCCACACCGGTAAGCGCCGTGCGGCGCAGGAACGAACGACGGTCGACCTCGGGCCACGCAAAGCCACTCCGCTCGGCGCGTGTGGAAACCTCGGCCCCAAGCGCCTGATCGGTATCTGACATCTGATCCTCCTCCACTCGATTCAAGCCGGCACTGCCCCTAATGCCAGCCTCTGCTTTCCCCTGTTGCAACGATAGTCAAAGCCCAACATAACGTAAGGGCCGAACTCGCCCCCTCGAGATCACCCATCCCTGTGCAGGAGACACGAGTAGGCCTCTCCTCGCGTGGGTATACCCTCGTGCGATGGCCCGGAAACGCGCCGAGCCGCGCGCAGAGGTGCGCCCGTCGACGGACGCACCCGAACAGGACGATGCGTCCGCCGCCGACGAGCGCGTCGGCCCGCTGCGCCTCGAGCGCCTGCGCAAAGCCGACGGGCGCGCGCTGATCCTCTACAGCGCCGTGGCAGAGCGCGAATGAGTGAGCAGCGCTTCAACGAGCTGCGCGGCGAGCCTGTGCTCTACGCGATCCACCGCCAGGATCGTACGTTTCTGCCGGCACGCGATCACTGCCCGCTGGACGCCACGCGACCAGGCGGCCCCGAGACCGAGATCCCCGTGCCCGCCTTCGAGATCGCGGTTTTCGACAACCGCTTTCCGGCGCTCGAGGCGCCCCACGGCGCAGCAGAGGTCGTCGTCTACACCGACGATCACGACGGCTCCTTTGCGACGCTCGCCCCAGCGCGCGCCGAGGCGCTGATGTGGGTCTGGCGTCATCGCTACCTCGAGCTCGGTGCGCGCGCGGACATCGACTACGTGTTCATCTTCGAGAACCGCGGCGTCGAGGTCGGCGTCACGCTGCATCACCCGCACGGCCAGATCTACGGATATCCCTTCCTGCCGCCCGTGGCCGCACTCGAGCAGGCCGCCGACGAGCGACTCGGAGGCTGCGCGCCCTGTGCGCTGCTCACCGCAGAGCTGAGCGACGGCAGCCGTGTGCTCCATCAGAACCACGCCATCGTCGCCTATGTCCCCTACGCGGCGCGCTGGGGCTATGAAGTCCACGTCGCGATGCGCGAGCACCGGCCGAGCCTGGCTGACTGCAGCGCGCAGGAGCTACGGCTGCTCGCCGCTGCGCTACAGACGGTGGTGCGCGGCTTCGACGCGCTGTTTGAGCGTCCCTTCCCCTACGTCATGGCCGTGCATCAGGCACCGACCGGCGTGAGCGCCCGGCCTGCGGGCACGACGGGCGGCCATCTGCACGTCGAGTTCTACCCGCCGCTGAGAACCGCTGAGAAGCTCAAGTACCTCGCCGGCTCCGAGCAGGGCGCGGGCACGTTCGTCGGGGACATGCTCCCCGAGGAGTCCGCCGCGGCGCTGCGCGAGGCGATCGCCCGTGCAGGTTGAGCGCGCAGCAGCGTTCGCGCCGGGACGCGTGAACCTGATTGGCGAGCACACCGACTACAACCGCGGGCTCGCGCTGCCCTTCGCGATCGCCGCGGGTGTAACCGTTCACGCGCGCGCCGCCGCGATCGGCTCGCCTGCCGCCCAGCTGATCGACGCACATGCCCGTGACCTCGGCGAGCGCGACGAGTTCGCGCTCGCCGAGCCCGAGACGTCGAGCGGCTGGCGCGCATTCGTCCGCGGCACCGTGGCCGAGCTCACGCGTGCCGGGCACAAGCTCGCAGGAGCACAACTGGAGATCGCCGGCAACGTGCCCCAAGGTGCGGGACTCTCCTCATCTGCCGCGCTTGAGGTCTCGCTATGCCTGGCGCTGATCGCGCTCTGCGCCGACATGCAAACCGAGACGATCGACCGCATGGAGATCGCCGCGCTCTGCGCGCGTGTGGAGAACGACTGGGTAGGGGCACACACAGGTCTGCTCGACCAGCTCGCGAGCCTCTACGGAGCGCCCGACACCGCGCTATGCATCGACTTCGACACGCTCACCGTCGAGGCCGTGCCGCTCGCGCTCGACGGCTGGCGTCTGGTGATCCTTGACTCCGGCGAGCGCCACGCGCACGCTAACTCGGGCTATAACGAGCGCCGCGCTGAGTGCGCAGCGGCCTGCGAGCTGCTCGGCGTCGGTTCGCTGCGTGAGGCCGCGATCGAGGAGCTCGACGCTCTGCCCGCGCCTCTGGCCCGGCGCGCGATGCACGTGCTCGGCGAGAACGATCGCGTCAGAGCGACCGTGTCCGCACTGAAGGACGGCGACCTCGTCGCGGTGGGACGCCTGATCGACGCCTCGCACGAGAGCCTGCGTGAGAACTACGAGGTCTCCACGCCCGCTGTCGAGGCAGCCGTCGAGCGTCTGCGCCGCGCCGGCGCGGCGGGGGCGCGGATGGTCGGCGGGGGCTTTGGGGGCAGCATCCTGGCGCTGTTTGCACCCGCCGCCACACCGCCCCCCGACACCTATGAGGTGCGCCCTGCAGCGGGCGCGCACCTGCTCGCCGGCTGAGCGCCGCCACGGCTCACAGGCGCGCCGCCAGCAGCGCGCAGGCGGTCAAGCAGGTAGCCAGCGAGAGCGCGGCGAGCGCGCCGTCGAGCGGTCGCACCAGGCCAGCCAGCGAGAGCTCCTCCTCGCTGCCGTCCGCGCGCGTGCGAGTGCCGGTGACGGTCCTCGTGCGCCGCCGCAGCTCCCGCGCCGGCGAGCTGAGACGGCGCTGCGCGACGCTCATCGCAAGACAGCCGAGCGCGATCAGGATCCCCGGCAGCGCGACCTTCTCGGCGTTGGCGAAGTAGCCGGTGAAGGCCGGAAATGCGCCCCAGCCGAGCGCGAAGAAGATGTCGCTGTGGAAGCGCCCGCCGACCAGCTCGAGGTTGTAGGCGGGCAGGAACAGGCCGCCGGCGAGCACCAATGGCGCGAGCCACAGCGAGACCGTGATGACCCCCGCGACCCCGATCGCGAGCGCGCCGAGCAGGCTCACCCCGGCCATCGCCCAGAGCGCACGATTGCTGACGCTCGTGCCCAGGGGGCGGTCGTGGAGCTCGTCGAGCGCGTGCGCGGCGACGCCGACCGCGAGCGCGAAGGCGAGCAAGCCCCAGAGGAGACGATCGCTGTGGAGCCGCGGCGCGAGGGCGGCTCCGATCGCGAAGTAGCTCAAATGCCACAGCGTGTAGGGCGGATGCATAAGCGTCACGAGCTCCCCGACGCGTCCGCGTCCGAGCGCGTAGAACGCGGGGCGCTCGAGCTTGTCGGTCATCTCGCGCTCAGGCTCCGCGAGCGGCGGACTTGCGCGCCGACATCACGACGCCTCCCCCGAGGCTCATGCGCCGCACCACGACCTGCTCGAGCCCCGCGCGCTCCCAGTAGGAGACGATCTGCTCGAGCGGATGGCGCTCGTAAAAGCCGCGAATGCTCGGCCCGAGGAAACGCCCTACCGCAGACCACTCGCGCGAGGCCAGGCGCCCAAGCGTCGGCAGCCCCACCGCCGTGTAGAAACGCCATGCCCAGTAGGCCGGCGCCAGCGGCGGCACGCCGAACTCCAGCGAGGCGATCCGTCCGCCCGGACGCAGCACGCGCGCGAGCTCGCCGACCGTGGCCGCGGGGTCCTCGACGTAGCGCAGCAGGTATGTGAAGGTGAGCGCGTCGAAGCTCGCATCCGCGAACGGAAGCGCCTCGGCCTGCCCCTCGATCAGCTCGACCCTGGAGCTATCCACCCCGGCAAAGCGGGCGCGCGCGGCCGCCAGCATCGCCGCGCTCTGGTCGATTCCCACAACCGAGCAGCGCGCGCGCGCCGAGCAGCTCGGCGGCGACCATGCCCGTGCCCGTCGCCACGTCGAGCACCCGCTCGCCGTCGCCGGGCGCGACCGCGCTCACGAGCGCGCGGCGCCAGCGTGGGTCCTGCCAGAAGCTGAGCGCAGCGGACAGCGCGTCATAGCGTCGGGGAAGCTCTTGAAAGAGCTCGAGAGCCTCGCGCTTGCGAGGCGAGACGACGCTTTCGCGCTCGCTTGGTAGGGAAGAGCTCATCGGGGGCCGATCTGAAAGGCTAACCGCCCGGCGCTCGGCGCCCTAGCGATGACAGCGAGGTAGTCAATGTCCGACCCAGCCCCCACGCCCTCCCGCGACCGCGTGATGCTTGTCACCGGCGCCTCCAGCGGGATCGGCGAAGCCACCGCGCGCCGGCTCGCACGCGAGCCCGGCGCTTCGCTCGTGCTGATCGCTCGCCGCGAGGATCGTCTGCGTGCGCTCGCGGCCTCGCTCGGCGAGCGCCACAGCTTCCTCGCCGTCGACCTGCTCGACGAGGACGCTCCCGAGCGCGTCCGCGAGCACGTGCTCGAGCGCCACGGCCATCTCGAGTTGCTCGTCAACAACGCCGGCGCTGCCTGGCGCGCGAACTTCGCCGACGGCGGCTATGAGAACGTCAGGCGCACGATGGCGATCAACTTCGACGCACAGCTGCGGCTCACCGAGGCGCTGCTGCCACTGTTGCGCGCGAGCGCACCAAGCGCGATCGTCAACGTCGCCTCGACCGCGGGCCGGGTGGCCCGCGCCGGCTCGGGTGCCTACAGCGCCTCCAAGTTCGCGCTCGCCGGCTGGTCAGATGCACTCTTCGCCGAGGAGCGTCCGCACGGCGTCCACGTCGGTCTCGTGCTCCCCGGCTTCATCTCCACCGAGGGCTTCCCCCAGGCCGAGCTGACCGAGAAGCCGTGGACGCGCTGGCTCGTCTCGACACCCGAGAAAGGCGCCGAGGCGATCTACGAAGCCGGCCTCGGCGGCAGCGCCGAGCGCTACGTCCCGCGCCCCTATGCGATCGCCGCCGCGCTGCGCATCCTCGCCCCGCGCCTCGTGCGCCGCGTGCTCGCGGGCGGTGCCGCCTCCGTGATCACGACGACGACCGGCCCGGACATGGCCGAGCGCCGCAACGGCACGGGCACCAAGCCGGTCGCGTGAGCAGGAGCGCGCGCGTGCAGGCGGCTAACCTCAGCTGATCGCCACGCACGCACTCGTCACCGGCGCGACCGGCTTCATCGGCACCCGCCTGAGCGAAGCCTTGCTCGACGGCGGCAGCCAGGTGCGCTGTCTCGTGCGCGACCCCGCGCGAGCCTCGGGCCTGGAGCGTCCAGGCTGCGAGATCGTGCAGGGCGACATCACCGACGCGGCCAGCCTCCGGGGCCTCGGCGAGAATATCGACGTCGCCTACTTCCTCGTCCACGCGATGGCGGGCGGCGCGGGCTTCGAGCAGCGTGAGCGCGACGGCGCGCTGAACTTCGCGCGGATGGCCAAGCGTGAGGGGATCGCGCGCGTCGTTTACCTCGGCGGCCTCGGCGATGAGAGCGTCTCAAAGCACCTGCGCAGCCGCCATGAGACCGCGCTCGCGCTGGCGGCCGAGGGTCCACCGCTGACCTACTTCCGCGCGGCGATGGTCGTCGGCGCGGGCAGCGAGTCCTACAACACACTGCGCCACCTCGTCAAACGGCTGCCCGTGATGATCGCGCCCAGCTGGCTGCGCACCGCCACCCAGCCGATCGCCATCGACGACGCAATCGCCTACCTCAGCCGTGCGCCCGATGTCCCCGAGTCACTCGGCCGCGAGGTCCAGATCGGCGGCCCCGACGTGCTCTCCTACGGTGCGATGCTCGACCGCATGGCGCTCGCGATGGGGCTGCGCCCGCGGCCGAAGCTGCCGGTCCCATTCATCACACCCTGGCTTTCGGCCCTGTGGCTGGGGCTCGTCACGCCGGTCGACACGAACGTCGCGCGCCCGCTCGTTGAGGGCCTGAGCACCGAGACAATTGTCACCGACCGCTCCGCCGCCGAGCCCTTCGCGATCGCACTGCTGCCCTTCGATGAGGCACTGCGGCGAGCGCTGCAGGAGGAAGCCGGCGAACAGCGCGCGGGCGCCTCCCCGCCAGCCACCCGGTGAGCGCCAACGCCACGCGACCGGGCGGCGCGCTCGTGCTGTTCACACGCGATCTGCGCGTGCGCGACCAGCAGGCGCTCGCCGCAGCCGTGCGCGAGCACGAGCGCGTTGTCGCGGCCTTCGTGTTTGATCGCCAGCTGTTGAACGGTAGCTGCGGCGCCCCCAACCGCCTCGCGTTCCTGATCGACTGCCTTGAAGACCTAGCACGCTCGCTGCGCGAGCGCGGCTCGCAGCTGCTGCTGCGCCGCGGCGATGTGGTGCAGGAGACGATGCGCCTGCTCGCCGAGCACCGCCTCGAGGCGGTCCATATGAGCGATGACATCACTCCCTACGCGCGACGGCGCCACACACGCCTCGCAACGGCTTGCGCCGCCGCGCGTGTCGCGCTGCACACGCACCCCGGGGTGACAGTGGTGCCCGCCGGCGCGATCACGCCGGCGGGCGGCGAGCACTACCGCGTCTTCACGCCCTACTGGCGCGTTTGGCGGGAGCTACCGCGTGGGGCGCCGCTGCGCGCGCCACGGCGCATTACTTCGCCTCCCGACCTGCGCGGAGAATCCTCGCTCCCGCGTGCATCCACACTCGGTGGCGGACAGGCTTCGCCTGAGCTCCAGCGCGGCGGCGAGAGTGCCGCGCGCACTCAGCTCGAGAGCTGGCTGCGCCGCGGCCTCGAGCATTACCCCGAGCGCCACGACGCGTTGCCCACAGAGGGCACTTCACGGCTGAGCGCCTACCTGCACTTCGGCTGCATCTCGCCCCGCACCGTCGCTCGAGCGCACGCGGACGGGCGCCGGGGGCGAGGACTTCGCACGCCAGCTTTGCTGGCGTGACTTTCATCACCAGGTGCTCGCGGCGAACCCGGACATGCCAAGCGTCGACTACCGCCCGCGCGCAGCGCGCTGGCGAAAGAATCGTCTCCAGGCAGAGGCCTGGCGGACGGGGCAGACCGGCTATCCGATCGTCGACGCGGGCATGCGCCAGCTCGCCGCGGAGGGCTTTATGCACAATCGAGCCCGGCTGATCGTGGCCTCCTTCTTGACCAAGACGCTGCACCTCGACTGGCGCCTGGGCGCCGCGCACTTCGCCTCGCTGCTGCTCGACGCGGACCTCGCCAACAACGTCGGCAACTGGCAGTGGATGGCCGGAACCGGCAACGACACGCGCCCCAACCGGGTGCTCAACCCAATTCGCCAGGCCAAGCGCTTCGACCCGATGGGCGACTACGTGCGCCGCTACGTGCCCGAGCTGGCCGCTGTCGGCGGTGGCGCCGTCCACGAGCCCTGGCGGCTGGGCGCGGCGCGACGCGTGTTGCGCTACCCCCAGCCGCTCATCGAGCACAGGCGCTAGATTCGCTGGATGTGTGAGCAGATCGCGATCCGCGGCGAGACGATCCGCCTCGGGCAGCTGCTGAAGTTGGCGGGGATCGTCGGCAGCGGCAGCGAGGTCAAGGCGCTACTCACCGAGCTGCCCGTGTCGGTCAACGGCGAGCCCGAGTCGCGGCGCGGGCGTCAGCTGCACCCGGGCGACAGGGTGCAGGTTGGCGAGCACGAGCTGCTGCTCGGCGCCGAGGATCTCCCGACCGCGTCGAGCTAGCCCAGGCTGGCGACGATCACGGGGGCTCGCGTGGGCACGCGACTGCCGCCGAGCGGCTCTGAGGTGACGAGAACCTGCTTGACGCCCGCGACGTTGCCGGGCACGCCGACGGTCGCCTTGCCATCGGCGGTGACCGTGAACAGCGCATCCGTCGGCTCGGGCGCGCCGGCGCGTTTGACCCAGACCTCATAAACGCGATCGGGCGGCGTCTGCGGCAGTCCGACGACGTTCAGCTCGGCGTGGCCCGCGCTCAGCAGCACCGAGGCGCTCGCGTGCGGCGCGGTGACTTGAGCCTGGATCGTGCGCGTGGGTGTCCCGCCACCGCCCCCCTGCAACGCGATCGCAAGGACCGCGACGATCGCCGCGGCGGCCACGAGCGCACCGAGCGCCCGCGGCGCGAAGGCTGCTCGCCACGCGGGCCGCCGAGCGCGCCGGGGCACATTTGAGCCCTGGTGGCTGGCCTCTGATTCAACGCTCGCCATGATCTGCGACTTCAGCTCAGCCGGTGCCGTGCGCTGAGGCGCCACGGCGGGCAGCGCGTCGACGACAAGCTGCAGCGCGGCGACCTCCTCGCGACAGATCGCACACGTCTTCAGGTGCGCCTCAAAGACCTCGCACTCCTGCGGCTCGAGCGCGCCGAGCACGTAGGGGGCGACATCTTCGCCGCAGCTGTGTGACTTGTCGTGGGGCTCAGGACCGCTCATGGCAGCACCTCTGCGGGGTCTCCGAGCGCCATCCGCATCTTCGCCAGACCGAGGCGCATCCGTCCCTTGATCGTGCCGACGGGCATGTCGAGCATCGCGGCGATTTGCATGTGCGTCATGCCGCCAAAGTAAGCGAGCTCGATGACTCGGCTCTGCTCGTCGGGGAGCTGCTCGAGTGCCTCGCGGATCTCGCGTGCCTCCTCGCGACGTGCGAACTCAGCGTCGGTGCGCTCTGGGCGCCTCGAGGCGCTCGGTGATGCCCTCCTCGGTGAGGAGCCCGCGGTCGCGCACCGTGCGTCGTCGCAGCGCGTCGATTGCCCGGTTGTGCACGATCCCGAGTACCCATGTGCGCACGCTGCCGCGTTGGCGGTCATAGCGTGCGCGACTGCGCCATATCGACAGAAAAGCCTCCTGTACGACGTCCTCGGCGAGCGCGCGCTGCGCGCACATGCGATAGGCGAGCGAGAAGGCGGCGTCGGCATGGCGGTCATAGATCACCTCGAACGCGGCCGCATCGCTCCGATACACGAGGTGCATGAGCTCCTCGTCGGCGAGCACCCGCAGGCGCTCCGTCGAATCGCCGCCACCACCTGAGCGCAGCTGTTTGAACATTCTTTCCATTCTTACGACAACCTCGCATTTTTGGATCACTGCCTATGCCCCGCCGGCGAGGGGCACCTCGCAACACCGGCCAGCGTCGACCGTCAGTAGACATGGCTGCCGGGCGGGGATGGGACTCCGGCAGCGGCCGTCGCCCGCCTCAGCTCACGTCGGTCGACGATCCGCGCGATCAGCACGCTCAGCTCGAAGAGCATGTAGAGCGGTACCGTCTCGAGCAGCAGCGTGACCGCATCGCCGGGCAAGAGCGCAGCGACCAGGCCGCAGGCCGCCACCGCGTAGCGGCGGTTGTGGCGCAGCTGATGGGTGCTCACGATCCCCGCGCGCGTGGCGGCGAGGATGCCGACCGGGACCTGGAAGACGAGTCCCATCGCAAGCAGCGTGACGGCCGCGAATTTGTAGTACTGGCTGGCCTGCACGAGCACGTTGAACTGGCCACTGTTGAAGTTCTGAAAGAAGCGCACCGCGGCAGGCAGCACGACGAAGTAGCCGAACATCACGCCCGCGATGAATAGGAAGGGGATCGCGAGCATCAAGGGCGTGGCGATCCGTCGCTGGTCGGGGCTGAAGGCCGGCAGCAAAAAGCCGTAGAGCTCATACAGCAGGATCGGCAGCGTCAGGATCAACGCGAAGATCAAGGTCACGGTAATCGTCGTAGTGAACGGCTCACCGATCCCCAGCGTCACCGGCTTATCACCCTTCGGCGCCGCGGAGAGATGCTTGATCGCGGCGTTCAGCTGGGGCTTGACATGGACCAGCGCGCTCTTTGTGGCCGCGGAGACGCCGCTGTTTGGCGCCTGCAGCGCACCGACGACCAACTGCAGCTGGGTGGCCACGGTCAGGGCGTTGCGCTGCACCGTGTAGGTCGCCCCGAGGGGGCCGTCGCCGGCCTTGACCTGTTTTTGGGTCTGGTGCGCGAGCGGCTTGTTGATCAGGTTCAAGATCGCGTGGTTCTGCCACATGCAGATGCCGAAGGCAACCGCCAGCGCGGCCAGCGAGACGATCAGCCGGCCGCGCAGCTCCTGTAGGTGGTCGACCACGCTGAGTCGCTCTTCATGTCCGATGCTGCCAACGGCCGCCGCCATGATCTCTCCGCTCGTCTCTCGTCGTTATCCGGGCCGCTCCGCCCCTACGCGGAGAGGTTCTCGACGGGCTGGCGGGGGACGCTCTGCACGGACTGCGCAACGTCGTGGACCTCGGGCGTCGCCGTCGGGTGCGTAATCAGCGCGGTCTCGTGACTCTCACCGCTGATCGCGTCCTTGAAGCCGCGCATGCCACTGCCCAGCGATTTACCCATCTCCGGCAGGCGCTTGGCGCCGAACACAAGCAGAAACAGAATCAGGAGAAATGCAATGTGAATGGGATTGTCGAGGCCCATGCGAAGCCTGCCTTTCAAGTCGTATGCCCACCCGGCGGGTGGCGCGATGTTGCGGCTATGAACTACTACGCGGAGGGACCGTGGGTGGATCACCCGACGGCCCCTCCGTCTGCTGCGATCAGGCCTTGATCAGCGGTCCGGCCTTGGCGAGCACCTGGGCCTTGCTGAGCGGCGTGTCGAATCCTTCACTCGGCGTGGGGCTCTTGCCGAGCAGCAGGTCGATCGCGGCGGCGTGGCGTGCCTCGATCTGGACGATGCTGCCGGCCGCCGCAAGCACCTGCTTGCTCTGGATCGACGGCGCGGCGCCGTTGTAGGCACCGACACCCGTGTTCTCAAGGACCGAAGCGAGCGCGAGAAACGAAGCCTCGCTGCTCGCCGGGAACACGAACTTCGGTTTCGCGGCGGGTTTGCCACCGAGCGACTTAATCGCAGCGGTGAGCGCTGCGACGTGCTCGGCCTCCTCGGCACCGAACTGCTTGGCATAAGCCTTGGCCTCGCCGCTGAGCGCCAGCGACTTGCCCTTGACCGTGTAGAAGTCGGTCTCGAGGTACTCGAGCGTCAATGCGAAGTTGAGGATTTCGACATCCCCTCCTCCGGTTTCAGCCAGGGCCTGAGAGACAAACGGGGTTACCGAGGCGGTTCCGTAAAACGCTCCAGCTGCGAGCGCCCCACGCAGAATGAAGCTCGAGCGCGTCATCCCATGTACCTCGAACTCAGCGAGCTCAGGGTTTGCGAGCCCGCTGCTCGCGGTCTTGATCTGTGTGCTGTTTGACATTGCTTTCATACTCCTTTTCGCCCCGGCGCTCAGGCCAGGAACGGCTTGACCGCCGCCAGGACGGTGGACATGTCAGCCGGCTTGGCGAACGCGCCATCCGGAGTGATCGACTTTTTGACCAGCGTCGCCAGCGTTGCCGCGTGGCGAGCCTCCACCGAGTGGATCGCGAGCGCCGAGGCGAGAACCTCAGGGCTCTTGATGGCAGCGGCCTGACCGAGATACGCCGCCGCGCCGAGGTTCTCGACGGTGTATGCGAGCTGTGCGACCTGGGCGGCGTTTTCGATCGGGAACCTCGCCGTCGGCTGGGCAGCGGGCGTACCGCCGAGCTTCATCACGGCCGCTTTCAGCGCCGCGACGTGAGATGCCTCCTGCCGGCCGAAGTCCTTGATCAGGCTTGCGAGACTGCCCTTGAACAGGCTCGCCGCGATGACCTTTTCGTAGAACGCGGTCTCGAGGTACTCGAGCGTGAGCGCGTAGTTGAGAATCGCGACATCCCCAGTGGCGCTCGCGCCGGCAGCGCTGGTGGCGGTGCTCGCCGTGGTGGCCGTTGTGGAGGTGGTTTTACTGCTGCTTCCACACGCGGCCATGACGAACGCGCCGAAGCTCGCGGCCCCGGCACTGCCCGCCATCTTCAGGAACCGCTTACGATCGAGGTCGTCGCGCACGAGGCGCTCGACGATCCCTACCGGCTGCGGCGATGGGCTTCTCTGTGGGTGGACTTGACATCTCTTGCTACCTCCGATTCGAGATTCACACAGGTGTCAAAGTCGACCCTGCCGTTTTGGAGAAGCCCGACGTGGACCTCTTGACCATTTCTCTGTTATTCGCAGCGCGCGACGAAGCGGATCACGCGATGGCGAAAGAGCTGGTCTCAGCCGCACGTGAATCGGCGGAGAATTAGAGCGCGCCGCCCCTGACTATGTGACGGGACGGCGCGCTCAGTTCCAGCTTTACATTGCCTTAGAAGCTTTAGACGATGAAGCCGGTGCCTTTGACCGCGGCCAGCACCTTGGCTGCCGTGAACGGCGTGTCGAAGGGACCATCCGGAGCGATTTCTTTACCGCTCGGGTCGTTGAGCAGGCCGATTACGCTGGCGTGACGCGCCTCGATCGTGAGAATCGAGACGGCGGCCTTGACGTAGGCGGGGGCTTTGATGTTGAGCGCCTGCCCCGAGTAGGCGTGCACGCCCGTGTTCTCGAGGACCTGTGCGGTCTTCATGAACATTTCCGCGTTTGTGTTGGTGCCTTTGAAGTCAAACTTCGGCGACTTCACCGCTTTGCTACCAAGCGCCTTTTTGAGGAAGGCTACGTGCTTGTTCTCATCTTCGGTGACGACTTTCAGAAAGGCGGCCGCCTGAGAGCTGAGCGGGAGGTTCGCCGCCGTCGGCTCCGTTGTAGAAGGCAGCCTCGAGGTACTCGAGCGTGAGGGCGTAGTTGAGAATGCCGACATCGCCCTTTCCGAACGCCTTCGGCGGACGCCCGTGCTGGGTGGACGCAAAGGCGCTCGGCGCGAGAGCTGAGAGGACCGCGCCACCGCTCATCGCGGCGCCACCGGCAACGCCGGCCTTCTTGAGGAAGCTCAGTCGAGTGTCACCGGAGACAGCATCCGCAGCTTCGCGAATCGCGCCGTCGGCGTCTACCTCGTCGAGGTTAATCATATGGGTCATTTGTGTGTACTCCCGGGTAGGGGGTTGGTCCGACCGGGGCGAGGGGTAGTTCGCAGCGGTCGGGATCTATTTGTCAATACGGCGCCCACCCCCCTGCGGATCACCTGACGTCGCAAGCCTTCACCAGCACGCAACGTCAAACCGAGATTCGCCGCCGTCCTGATCCGTTCTCGAGCCGCCCGCGTAGTCAACTGTGATGCCGTCCACGTTTAGCTCGTTCGCGCGTTGGACGCGGAGACGCTTCACGGCGCCCGCGTCAGAGACGCAGGCTTCCGGCTCGATGCGCAGCCGGATACTGGCGAGTGTCCGCCGCGATGCCGAGGCCCTGATGCCGGGGCACGCCCGAGCGCAGCCCGATCCAATGCCCTCTCGACGAGCTCTCGCCGACGTGCTGATGCTGTTCGGGGCGGCCGCGCTGGGCGCGCTTGCGATGTTTGTGGCACTCGACGGGGGCCGGCGCGAGAATCTCTCCGGCATCCACGCGAGCGGACCCAGCGCGGTGCTCCACCGCGCTGGCGGACGTGCCGAGATCGTGGTGTCCGGGATGAGCGAGCCTCCTGCAGGCCAGATCTATGAGCTCTGGACCGAGCGCCCCGGACGGGCGCCGCACCCTACCGACGCGCTGTTCACGGTGACCAGCGCGGGCAACGGAACCGTGGAGGTGCCCGGCGGCCTGCGTGGCGTGAGTGCCGTGATGGTCACGCGCGAGCCGCGCGGCGGCAGCTCGACCCCGTCGGGTCCCCCGGTGCTACGCATCGCCGTGGATCACGGCGCCCGAGCGCACGATTCTTGACGGGCGCGCCGGGATGAGCTGCGCTCAGCCGCGTGGCGAGCAGCTGGCTCGCCTGACTCACAGCCCAAATGCCTCCGCGATCAGCTCATAGGAACGCACACGCGCCTCGTGCGCGTAGGTGATGCTCACGACGATCGCCTCCTCGGCGCCGTAGTCGCTGATGACCTGTTCGAGTTGCTGCTTGACCGTCGCAGGCGAACCGAGCACGGCACGGCGCTCGGAACGGGGCTGTCCGCTGCGCTTATCGCTCTCCAGGAAACGCTGCGCGCGCTCGGGCGCAGGCACCGCGATCAGCTGTCCGCGGCGCAGCAGCGTGAAGGTCATCTGTCCGCTGGCTGCGAGCAACCGTGCCTGCTCGTCGTCCTCGGCGCAGATCGTCCAGACGGCCACGGCCGTGCGCGGGCTGCGCCCAGCGTGTTCGTGTTCGGCGAAGCGCTCGCGATAGAGCGCCGCGATCTCCGCGCCACGCGGGTTGATGAAGTCCGCAAATGCGTAGGGCAGCCCGAGCTCGGCCGCCCACAGCGCGCTCTGGGCGGAGGAGCCGAGCAGCCACGGCTCTGGGCGCTCGGGGAGACCGGGCAGCATCTTGGCCAGCCGTGTGAACGGGTGCTGGGGCGGCAACTGGTCGTGGAGGTAGCCGAGGAGCTCGGCGAGCTGCTCGGGGAAATCGTCCGCTGCGGCTTGGCGACGGTCGCGTTGCAGCGCGAAGGTCGTCAGGGGGTCGGTGCCCGCCGCGCGGCCGAGACCCAAGTCGATGCGGCCCGGGAAGAGGCCGGCGAGCAGGCTGAAGGTCTCCGCGACCTTGAAGGGGCTGTAGTGGGGCAGCATCACGCCACCGCTACCCACACGTATGCGCTCCGTGGCCGCCGCGATCGGCCCGATCAGCGCCTCCGGGCTCGGGCCGGCAAGCATCGGACCGCCGTGGTGCTCGGCTACCCAGTAGCGGTGGTAGCCGAGGCGATCGGCCGCGCGCGCGAGGTCGATCGTGTTGGCCAGTGCCTGCGCGCCGCTGGAGCCCTCGGAGATCGGCGACTGGTCGAGAACGGAGAGCCGCGGCGCGGACGCGCTGGCTTGGGACACATCGGGGAGCTCAACGTTGGGGACGTTCTCGGCGATGCGGCCATGCTAGGACCCATCCGCAGCCGCCCCTCCCTGAGCGTGACGCGGCGGCTCGCTTTGGGATAAGACGCCGGTAGACTTCTGGACACATTCTGGGGAGGAGTCCGATGCTCGAGCCGACGCTGTTCCGCGACCGCCCGCGTGCTGTGCAGATCGTTCTAGGTGGTGTCGTTCCCGCGCTCTTCGGAGTCGGCGCAGGAATCCTCGTGGGTGCATCTACCGGCGCCTACTGGGTGCTCGCCGCGGTTGTATCGATCGGTGGGCTGCTCGCCGGCTTCGAGCACCAGGATGGCTGGGGGGGCGCGGATCGCGGCCTCGTAGGCGGCGCGGTCTACGGCACCTCGCTGCTCATCACGCACGCGATCGTGGGCACCGAAGCGAAAGTATCACTCGGCAGCTTCCCTCCCTTCCTGGCCGTCGTCACCGCGATCATCGGCATGCTGCTGGGAGCGCTCGGCGGTCGCATCGCACGCGGCCTGCGCGAGCGTGGCAGCCATCCGAGCGCACCCCCCGCGGCAGAGTGAAGCCCGCTCGCAGCACCGATAGGGTGACGGCCGATGAGCGCGACTGAGCAGCCGGACGAACCTCCCTACCATCTGCTGCTCGCCTTCGATGAGGTACCCGTCGCGGCAAGCGCGCTGCGGCTGCTGATCTCCGACGAGGCACATGAGCCGCAGATCCGCAGCCTCGCCCGCGGCGTGCTCGCGGCACTCGAGGCGAGCGCCGACGCACGCGGCGTACTGAGCGTTTCGCTGACGCCGCAGCAGATGAAGATCACCCATAGCGCGGTGCGCCTGCTGCTAAACGACCTGCAGCGCGAGCAGGCTGATGAGCGGGCGATCCTGCACGCGATCCTCGAGAAGCTGCCCGACGAACACGTGATGCGCGCGATCGCGATCGATTAGCTCGTCGCCGAGCCACTCCCACGAGCACTTGCTAGAGGGCGGTCACGCGCTCCAGCACCTCGTCACGGTCGGTGCCATGAGCGATGAGTACACGGTCAAAATCCTCGCCGTAAACGTGCATCACAGCCATCAGCACATCCGTCGTCGCGACACCGTGAGCGCCGCGCTCGCGTGCAATACGTACGGTGTGCTCGGTGACAGCGTCGACGGCGTCGAGCTCGGGGGGCTCGGCGTCGGGACGATCGTTTGGCTCCACGGCCGGCAACGGCAGCGAGGTCTCGCTGACGCCCAGTGCCTGCAGCGCGATGCCGACCTCGCCGTGCAGACGCAGCAGCCGTAGCCAGCGCTCGGCCTCGGCTTCGCGGTTGCGGGCGAACGGCATCGCCGTGGAGGCGATTCCGAGGACCATTGCTGCATCGGGGGCGAGGGCGGGTCCGGCGCTCATAGCGTCACCATCCTGTCGGCCTGCCGCGCCGCGTGACGCGTTTGCAGGTATGTGAGATTGTCGTTTTGAAAGCTCACCCGTGCGTGGCCGTCGGCGCGATGTACCTCGAGCACTACGCTCCCAGCCGCTGCCACGATCTGCGCCGCCGAGTCGAGTGCCACGCGGGCCGCTGCGGCCTCTACGCCGCAGGCGAGCAGCAGCTGCCGGGCACGATCGCTGACGACGCTCTCGCGATCGAGCTCGAGTTCCTCGACGACGCCGTACGGCGCCGCGGCCGAGCCGGCAACGCTCAGCAGGCACGCCGCCATGTCGTCGGGGCGCCGGTCGGCTTGCGCGGAGACCCGATCGAGCAGCTCCGCGGCCTCGCCGGCGGGTCCGATCGCGGCGAGCGTGCCGGCGAGACGGGTTGGCCCAAACAGCTCTGTCCCTACCCTCGCCTCGGTCACACCATCGGTGTAGAAGCAGATCTGCGCGGCCCCGGGAATCGCCACGATCGTCTGCCTCGTACCGCTCGCCATGCCGACGCCGAGCGGCGGCGAGGCGCAGACGGTGAGCGGCTCGAGGGGCTGCTGGCCGGGCTCTGTGCCGAGCAGGACCGGGGGCGGGTGCCCTGCGCTGGAGTACACGAGGCGACGCGTTCGCGGGTTATAGGTGGCGGCGACCACCGTCGCGAAGGAGTCGCCCAGCTGGCGCTCGAGGACCGCGCCGGCGGTCTGCACTGCCCCACGCGGAGAGAGACCCGCCTCGAGATAGGCCCGCATCGTGAAGCGTACGAGCGCGGTATGCGGCAGCGCCTTGCGACCATGGCCGGACACGTCTCCGACGATTACCGCCAGCTGGCCGTCCTCGAGCGCAAAGACGTCATAGAAGTCGCCGCCCGCGGCGGGCCCGGCAGCGGGACGGTAGGCGGCCGTGGTGGCGACGGGTCCGAGCCGCGCGGGCACGACCGGCAACAGCGCAGCCTGTAGCAGCCCGACGTCCTCCAGCAACTCGCCGCGCTGGCGCTCCAGCCGGCGCGCGCGACGCGCGATCAACCGCGAGCGGAGCCCCAGTGCCGTGGCCAGCGCGAGCAGCGCGCCGATCAGGATGCGCACGGGCGTCGGCACGACGCCAACGATCTTCGTGAGCGTCCTCGTCAACGGCGAGCTCGCTTCGTGATTCTTGGCGTGAGTGCCGGCACGGTGGGCGCGCTTGGCAGGCTTGAGACCCGGTTGTGCAAGTGCGCTCGCAGCGCTGCCCAGTACGGCGGCGGAGGCTCCGGTTGCGCGCGCGACGGACCGGCGCGCAGCGGAAGCGCGGCGCCTAGCGTGCGCCCGCTTGGTGCGCTTTGCGGACGCGCTCGCCTGGTTTGCCTGGCGCGCAAGCGCGGGTGCGGCGACGGTCGCAGAGCTCGCGAGCGGCGCGGGGGAGCTACTCGCAACCGTGGCAAGCGGCGCAGCGGGCGAGGGCGCGGTGACTTCGGCCGGGCTTGGCGAGGCTTCGCTCGGGACAGAGCCGGAGCGCGAGGCTTCGATCTGCTTGCCTTTGCCATGCCCGACATGCGAGCTCGCCGGCCTGCCGGCGCGTTCCTGCGCGCGACGTCGTTCCGCTTCGAGCGTCGGTTCTACGGTCCGTTGGCCTTTGCTCGATTTGGTGAGTGGCTGTGCAGCCGAGCCTGCGTTTTCCTGACCGACGTCCACGCCACCGGGTGAGCTCTTGCCGTGGCCGGCGGAAGATGGCTCCTTGGCGTGTCCGTGGCCGCCCCCTTTCCCGGTGTCCTGGCGGTGCTGTGGTTCGGAGCGGTGCGCAGGCGCCGACTGCTGGGCAGCGCCACTGCCTGCGCCGCTTTCGCCGCCGCTTGGCGAGTCGCCGCTTTCGCCCTTTGCCGCGACGGTTTCGGGCGTTGCGTGGTGCGCTCCCGGGGCGGCCTTTGTGGAGCTGTCAGCCGGGGCCGAAGATTCCGTGGCCGGCGCTTTTTCGTGTCCTGGCCGTGCCGTGGCAGCGGGGATCGATGCGAGCGAGAGGAGGATGACGGAGATGGTCGCGACGGCGCCCAGAAGCCGCCGAGGGCGCGAAGGCCGGGAAACGAGCTCGTGTCCGTGTGCGGCCATCACCGGTGCACCCGTCAGTCGGCTCCCGTCGGGCCACGGTGCACCAGCGCATAGGCCTCCTCGAAGGTCGGGCAGATCGTGAACGCGCCGTCCATTCCCGAGAGCTCGAAGATCCGCAGCACGGCGGGCCGGTTGCATACGATCACCATGCGCGCGCCGGCCTCGAGACGACGGTTGACGACGACGAGCACGCCAAGCGCAGTCGAGTCCATGAAGCCCGTGAGCGAGAGGTCGAGGACGATTCGATCGCGGTCTTCCTGCAACGAGTCGAGCAGCATCCACTTCAGACGCGGCGCCGTGGACAGGTCGAGGTCACCTTCGACCGAGATGACGTTGGTGCGCTCGTCGAGCTCGCGGCAGGTGATGCCGAACTCCGCCGAACCCACCTCGTCGGGGCTGGTTGTGTCGACTTTGCTCAGAATCGTCGGCCTCCGTTCTTACGCGCTTACGAGGGACTCAGCTCCCGTCCGAGGGGTACGCCACCGGACGCACACCTGTAGCTTCGGCTTCCGGCAGCAGAGACTGAAGCGCGCCTGTAGGAATCGAACGAATGTCCAGAGGACGTGGGCTTGCAGCGCCGATTCACGGCCGCCCCCGAAGCGCGACGAGTGAGCCTGCACTGAGCTTCTGAAGCGGGGTACGATTTCAGCCGATGGGAAAGCTGGGGCCGCTGATTCCCGACGACGGTCCGCTCGCTGCGCGGGTTTGGCGGCGCGTCCGCGGAATCGTCCTCGAGGTGGCGCTGCTGGTTGCGCTCACGCTGCTGTCGCCGCTGTTGGTGGCGATCGCCGCCACGATCGATCTCGCGCTGTGGCTACGGCGACGGAAGCCGTGGATGGCATTGCGGCTGCTCGCGATGCTGTGGTGGTTCCTGATCGGCGAGCTCTATGGGCTCAGCGGCCTGCTGAGCGCGTGGCTGATCTCACGCGGCCAGGACAGCGCCGCGCGGCGCGAGCGCGTGTACCGCGTCAAGCGGCGCTGGCTACGCAGCCACCTCGCGGGAATCCGCGCGCTGTTCGGGCTGCGCTTCGAGATCGAGGGCCTCGAGCTCGCGGGTCCTGGTCCTGTGCTCGTGATGATCCGCCACGCGAGCATCATCGATAACGCGCTGCCCGATGCGATTCTCGGCCATGCCCACGGCCTCGGCTTCCGCTTCATCATCAAGCGCGAGCTACAGATGCTCCCGACGATCGACATCGGCGGACGCTGGGTGCCGACGCTGTTCGTCAGGCGCGCTGCGAAGGACAACGCCACCGAGCTCGAGCGGGCGCGCAAGCTGACGCTCAACCTTTCAGAGCGCGACGGCCTGCTGATCTATCCGGAGGGAACGCGCTGGACGCCCGCAAAGCTCGCGCGCGCGAAGGAGATCATCGCCGAACGACAGCCCGAGCTGGCGCCCCTCGCGGAGGGATTGAGCAACCTACTGCCGCCTCGACTGGGCGGCACGCTCACGCTGCTCGAAGGCGCTCGTGAGGCGGACGTCGTGATCTTCGGACACGTTGGCCTGGACGGCTTTGAGTACATCAGCGACATCTGGGCAGGTGGCTTGGTCGGCAACACGGTGCGTCTGCGCTTCTGGCGCTTCGCCGCTGCGGAGATCCCACGCGAGCGCGATGAGTTGATCAGATGGCTTTACGCCCGCTGGCAGGAGCTCGACGACTGGGTCGGCGCAGTCCAGGCCGAAGCGGCGACGAAGGTCGGCAAGAGCTCCCGGGGTGGACCGACGGTGCGTGCCGCCTCGCCCTCCACGGGAGCTCCATGATCTCGCGCCGCCTCAACTGAGAGGCGAGATCAGACGGCGGCCAGCTCGCGCAGCTGTGCCATGCGGATTGAGTTGCCGGAGGGGTCGCGAAAGGCGGAGTCGATCCCGTATGGACGATCTTCGGGCTCCTCGGTGAACTCCACACCGCGGGCCTTGAGCTCTTCAAACGAGGCCTGACAGTCGTCTGTCGCCAGGAAGATCGTCCCGGCGTAGCCCTTCGCCATCAGCTCGCGCACCTGCGCGGCGGTGTCCGTGTCCATGATCGGCGGCCCGGGGATGGCCATCAGCACGACCGCCACGTCAGGCTGCGCGGCGGGGCCGACGGACAGCCAGCGGAAGTCGCCCATCTCGGGCAGCGTCACGTCGGCACGCACCTCCCAGCCGACCTTCTTCGTGTAGAAGGCGAGCGCCTCCTCCTGGTCGTTGACCCACAACTGCGCATTTGCGATTTTGATCATCGGAACCTCCTGGTCGACTTCACTGGTGCCGGCCATGCTAGGTCCGAGATGCGCCGCTGTCTTCTCGAAACGTGCTGTGTTGTGGCCGACCGTAGGCGCGCAGAACGCACGAAGGGACGAGCGCCATCTGTGCAGCCGGCGGGAACTCCACGCGATAGGCCCTCGGTGAGAGCCCGAAAGTGCGGGTAAAGCTCGTGGTGAAGGACCCGACGCTCTGCAGACCAACCGAGAAACAGATCTCCGCGACCGAGCGATCGGTCGTGCGTAGCAATGCCGCAGCGCGCTCCAGGCGCCGCGTCAGCAGATAGGCGTGCGGAGACTCGCCGAAGGCGCGACGGAACTCGCGGCTGAAATGCGCACGGGAGAGACCTGCCGAGCGCGCCATGTCATCGACCCCGAGCGGCTCGAAGTAGCGCGCGTCGGCGAGATCGCGGGCGCGCAGCAGGTGTCGTGCAGGCGGAGCAAATGCCATCAGGCTAATTATGCGGCGGGCGCTCCTAGACTGGCGCCATGCGCGCGACACCGGTGGATGCGGAGGCTGTGCGGCCTCTACGCAGCGAGGTTCTGCGCCCGGCGCAGGCACCGGCTGAGCTCGTCTACCCCGGAGACGACGCCGCAAGGACGCTGCACCTGGCGATCCGCGCGGACCGGTCGGTCGTCGCCGTCGCGAGCGTGATGGAGGACGAACACCCACGCGACCCTCAAGCCGGCGACTGGCGCATTCGCGGCATGGCCACGCGCGCGCAGCTGCGCGGGCGTGGGATCGGCGCGACGCTGCTCGCATGCTGTCAGTCACACGTGCGCGCACAGGGCGGTGCGCGTATCTGGTGCAACGCGCGAGTCGCGGCCCGCGCGTTCTATGAACGTGACGGATTCGAAGTCGAGGGGGAGGTCTTTGAGATCGCGGGCATCGGAGCTCACTACCTGATGTCCAAGCGGCTCGAGGCCGGCACGTGACCTAGCCGCCGCGATCGGCCAGGATGCAGAGCATGGCTCGCAACCTGCTGAACCTGAAGGACGTTGAAAAGGGCTACGCCAGCCGCACGGTGCTGCGTGGCATCACGCTCGGTGTGGCGGCAGACGAGCGCATCGGCCTCGTCGGGCAGAACGGAGGCGGCAAGTCGACGTTGTTGCGCCTGCTCGCGGGCCTTGAGACGGTAGATGCAGGTGAGATCACACGAGCGGGCGATGTCGGCGTCGCGCTGGTCGGCCAGCGCGACGAGCTCGATGCGCACCAGAGCGTCCGCGAAGCGCTCGTGGGCTCGCGCGCCGAGCACGAATGGGCGCGCGACAGCGCATTTCGCAGCGTGCTCGACGGGCTTCTCGGCGGTGTCTCGGTGGGGCTGTTCACGGCTGGGATGGACACACCGATCGCGGGACTCTCAGGCGGTGAGCGCAGGCGCATCGCGCTCGCGCGGCTGCTGCTCGAACCGCCTGAGCTGCTACTGCTGGATGAGCCCACCAACCACCTCGATGTCGAAGGCGTCGACTGGCTCGCCCGCCATCTCGCGGCGCGGCGCGGAGCGATGGTCGTGGTCACGCACGACCGCTGGTTCCTCGACGCGGTTTGCACGGCGACGTGGGAGCTGAACGAGGGTGAGATCCACGAATACGAGGGTGGCTATGCCGCCTACGTGCTCGCACGTGCCGAGCGTGAACGCCAGGCCTCATCACGCGAGGACCGTCGCCGTCAGCTCGTGCGCAAGGAGCTGGCGTGGCTACGGCGCGGACCACCTGCTCGGACCTCCAAGCCGAAGTTCCGAATCGAGGCGGCCAACGTGTTGATCGCCGATGAGCCCCAGGCGCGCGACCGCGCAGAGCTTCTGCGCTTCGCGACCACGCGCCTCGGCGATCGCGTGCTCGACGCCGTCGAGATATCGCTCACACTCGGCACGCGCGAGGTGCTGCGCGAGCTCACCTGGCGCCTCGGGCCGGGTGATCGCGTGGCGATCGTCGGCGTCAACGGCTCTGGTAAGACCTCGCTGCTGCGGCTGCTCGCGGGTGAGCTTGAGCCGAGCGCGGGCCACGTCGAACGCGGCTCGACGGTGCGTCTCGCGCACCTCACCCAGGAGACGGCCGAACTACCTGAGACGCTCGGCGTGCTGGAGGCGCTCGAGGAGGTGCGAGGCGAAGCGACGCTCAGCGGCGGCGAGCGGATCACAGCTGCGCTGCTGTGCGAGCGCTTCGGCTTCCGCGGCGATAAGGCGCGCACGCCGGTGGCCGATCTCTCCGGCGGCGAGCGGCGCCGGCTGGCGCTGATGCGACTGCTGATGGCGGGCCCAAACGTGCTGCTACTCGACGAGCCCACGAACGATCTCGACATCGACACGCTCACCGCGCTCGAGGATCTGCTCGACGGCTGGCCCGGCACCCTGATTGTGGTGAGCCACGACCGCTACTTCGTCGAGCGTGTATGCGACGACGTGCATGCGCTCGACGCGGAGGGCCACATCCGCCACCTGCCGGGCGGAATCGCGCAATATCTGGCGGAGCGCGCCGAGGCGGAGAAGAACGCACCCGCGACGCATACGGGCGGCGGCGAGGAGATCACGCCAGGCGCCAGGCGCCGCGCACAACGAAAAGAGACGCAGCGCGCCGAGCGCGAGCTGCGACGTCTCGAGCGCGCGATCGAGGCGCTGGCCATGAGTGAGGGGCGCGTCAGCGAGGAGATGGTGGCGAGCGCCAGCGACCACGTGCGGCTGACCGAGCTACAGAGCGAGCTGGAGCGGCTACGCGTCGAGCGCGCCGAGCTCGAGGGCGCGTGGCTGGAGCAGTCCGAGGTCCTCGAGGCAGGCTGAGCGCACGCTGCTCAGCCGCCGCCGCGGCGGCGTGCTGCGGTGAGCGCCACGCCGCCGAAGCCGATGCTGGTGCAGATGAAGGATGCGCCGACCGCCACTCGATAGGGCGCGCGCTGCTCGATCTCGGGATCGAAGGCGAGCGGCAAGAAGGACATCGCGTTTGTCCAGGCGCCGACACCCAACGGATAACGAACCCACCTCGGCAGATCAGGTACGGCCGTCCCAGCCATCGCGGTGAGCCCGCCGAGCGCGATCAGGTCGAGGTGCCACTGGCGGATGCGCCCACCCGACTTGATACCCAGCGCCCTCGCCTTCTCGCGATCGGCCTTGACGAGCGTGTAAAGCCAGCCCGAGAGCGCGCCCGTTGCGAGCTCGGTCAAGCCGCTCACAACGAGCGGGTCCACTGGGGGATGATCCTCGCGCGCTCGTCGTGGACTTTTCACCACGCGAGCGTTGCAGATCTAGGCTGCAAAGGCGTGGACACGGCTACCGCCTCAGGTGGCCACCCACAGCAGGTCATGCAGGGTTCCCGCTCGCCGGGGTTGCCGAGAGCGCCCAGCCGGTGCGCAACCAACCAGTGAAGCGGCTGGGCCAGCGCGACGGCCGGGGTGGCTGAGCGCGTTGGTACCAGCGCGACGGGGCTAGTTGTAGTTCCTGAGGACGTTGTTCATCCGGGTCTCCTTGGAGGCTGGGGGTGTCTAGCCCACCCAGTACCAAGGAGAACCGGATGAAGCTGCACGCTAACGCGCGGCTCAGCGTCAAGGGACGTGAGCTGCTCGCCGATCGAATATTGATGCAGGGTTGGTCGCTGGCGCAGGCGGCCGAGGCCGCCGGAGTCAGCGACCGCACGGCAGGGAAGTGGGTGTCGCGCTTTCGCTTGGAAGGCAGGGAGGGCCTGTTGGATCGCTCATCGGCACCCAAGAACTCTCCCTCTCGCACGCCAGAGGAGCGCATCCAGGTAATCGCGGCGTTGCGGCGCCTGCGGATGACTGGTGCTGAGATCGCTGAGTGCCTAGATATGGCCATGACAACCGTCTCGGGGATACTGACCAAGATCGGGATGGGCAAGCTCGGCAGGCTCGGCCTAGAGCCCGCTGTCCGCTACGAACGCGAGCACCCGGGCGAGCTGATCCACATCGACGTCAAGAAGCTCGGCCGGATCTCAAGGCCGGGCTGGCGCGTCACCGGCGGACGACACATGCGTGGCACAGCTGGCTATCACAGCAAGACGCACCATCTCGGGTGGGAGTTCGTGCATATATGCGTCGATGACGCTACCCGTCTGGCCTACGTTGAGGTTCTCGGTGACGAGAAAGCCACCACCGCAATCGGCTTCCTGCGGCGCGCCGTTGCTTTCTATGCCTCACACGGCATCAGTGTGAAGGAACTCCTCACGGATAACGGCGGCGCTTACAGCTCGAAGATCCACGCGATCGCGTGCCGCACTCTGCACATCAAGCACCGGCGAACCCGCCCCTACCGCCCCCAGACAAATGGCAAGGCAGAGCGCTTCATCCGCACGATGCTCGGAGGCTGGGCCTACGGAGCTATCTACCGCAACAGCGCCGAGCGCACCGCAGCACTATCCGGCTGGCTCGACCTCTATAACTGGCGACGACCACACGGCTCCCTCAACCACAAGCCACCCGGAACCCGCCTACACGAACTGAACAACCTCCTCGGGTCTTACAACTAGTCGAGTAGCCAATCAGCCCCACCGCGCAGATCGGCATGACGGAGGGCGAACGGCTCACCGCTAGGGCGATTCCAGTTCTGTGCGCCGCGCTGAATCTCCGATGCTCGGCTCTCGCCCAACGACCAGTCCTCAGCGATCCGAGTGCACGCCTCGGAGGGGACTCGGTCGTGCGCTGCTGTGACTCGAGCCAAGTTATCACTCCCCGGTAGTCAGGAGCAGGCGTCCATACCAATCCAGGCACTCCTTCCCCCTGCCGAAAATGCCCGTAGGCGCTTTGAGTTAGTGCATACGCTCGATCAGCGGCGATCCCTAGACGCGCTTGAGTCCACTCGATCAGGTCGCCAGGGGTACTCCGTTGGTGTGGTGGCGCGCCACGCCCAATGCCACAGCGGCGATGAGCGCCACCTCCCCGAGCGAGGCGGTCTCGCGTTCGATCCCATATGCCTCAAAGACGGGCGACCCCGCAACCTCGAAGGCGCGTTGGCGGAACCATTGCGAGCGGTCGATCGGGATCTCAGACTCGATTTCGCGCACCCGACTCTCCATGACGGATCAAGGATCGCACGGACGCGATGTCCTTACTTGCATCCGTAGAAGCACGCACAGCCATCCACCTCAGTCCAGATCAAGACACGACTTCCCCCGCTACAACAATCCAGCATTGCAGCGCTCTTTGACGTAGCGGGGGATTGAAACACCTACCCGGCGGTGCTCCGCGCCGAAGAACGCTGGGATCTGAATGGGCGAGATGCGCTTGCGACATGAGATATGCATAGCCCCCACGGGTCACCTCGCGCTCGCGGCGCACCATGATCATGTGCGGACTTCTTCGTCATCCTTGAGGCCAGTAATTACTCTTAGCCATGCTTGCAGACCTCCTATCGGAACTCGCCTACGACGCTGCCGTCCGCGCGCTCGACCTCCAAGAGCGCTCCGTGGAGCAGTTGCGCTCCCGGACGGGGACTCTGCTCGCGGCCGCCTCGCTCACCGCCTCGTTCCTAGGCGCCCAGTCGATCCAGCACGCGGACGGCTTCGGCACATTGAATGCGCTCGCGCTGATCTCAATGGCTGCATCGATCAGCCTCAGCGTCTACGTCCTGCTACCCAAGAGCGGCTTCGTCTTTAGCCTCAGCGGGTCCCGGAATGTACGAGCATCTCTACCAAAGTCCGCGATGATGGCGAGGAGATCCATAGACGGCTCATATACTGGCTTGAGGAGTATTGGCGTGCGAACCAGGAGACGATCGACAATCTTGGGCGGTACTACTTCGCGGCTGCCGTCGCTTTGGTTCTGCAACTCATCTTGTGGTCCTGGGCACTTAGCCGGTACGATCACCTAAGCATGAAACCTCCCCGCCAGACAGGCACGCCGCCTCCTCCGCCCCCACCGCCTCCTCCGGATGTCGCCCACCCCGAGACGCGTGGAGGCCTCGGCATCCTTACTCGCTAACCAAGCGACCCGAGCACACCGTGGCCGGAGGCGTTGGGCTGGCGAGCCGCGTCTACGGTCGTGGAGCAGGACCAACAGTTAGCCGGGATGGGCTGGCTGGATCACCTAAGATCCAACTGGAGCGAGTGCCTCTACGGGGCTTGCACCACCGTCGCTGGCTCTGAGTGGTTCAGACGACTGGTGATCTCGTCCTCGAGAATGGGCTCAGACATACCAATACACAACGCGATATGTACAAGCAGTTTTCGCGCGGCGTCAGGATTCACAATGAGCCTGCCTCGAAATCGAGGGTTGTAGCGGGCCCGCGATACCGTGATCAAGCGAATATCTCCATCTCGCATGCTGCGCTCGAGGTCTTTGGGGCTTTGGCAAGCCTTGGGGACCGCCTGCAGCAAGTCCCCGACCGCGAGTTCGATGTCGATGGGAGGCGCCGTGAAGGTCGTTAGGAACTTGCGGGACACCCAAAGCCAGCAGTCAGGGAGCGCGGCGACCCGGCTAAGACTTTCATTCGCAGCATAGTGATTTGCCCTGTCACGTAGTGGCTGTTCAAGCCGGTGGGCGTCAGCAAGGGCTACATGGCCGTCGAAGATCCGTACCGACCTCTTGCCGGGACCACTTGTGTGACTAAGATAGGCGGTAACACAGTCCTCCCATATCTGCTCAATCGGCTGCCTGCTTTCGACGTGGCCTCCGGCGCCCTCGGACTGGCTCGGATAGCCGAGCAGTGAATCCGTCGTCAAAGTCAGTGCCTTGAGGTTCCATGGCAAGATGAAGCCAATCCTGCCACGGTGCTGGTGAATTACCTGCTTGCGAGCTTCGACGCCATGGCAATACCGCACCATTGCATAGTCATCGTGATACATAGCGGCTGCCTTCTCTCTTACCGCACAACTACTCATCATGATGGTCGGCACCTCATTACGCAAAATAAAAAGGACACCGTCACCGTCCTGCGTGGCAACACGCCACAATAGATCGTCGAGACAGCGTGTGAACAGGTCCGCTGGAAGCGCTCCGTGTTCCCCGATCCCGACCAGCTCCTCGGATGTCAACGGTCGCACCGGAAGCTCGTCAGACCCGGGCGCACCTCCAGAACGCTCGAAGGCCGCATCCCATTCCGCCTTAGTGCAAATTGGCTTTGCTAGACCCGGCTCGAACCATGTGTATTCGCGCTCAAGCCTTTGTCTTGCCGAAGCTTCGTCGGCCACCCTATCAATCAACGCCGCCATCTCGGGCAGCCATACCGCACGTTGATGGTCTTGTTGCCCTCCAGCACCACTTCGCCTGTCGTCTGGAAAGAAGTGACCAAGGCCACCTACCTCGAGAAGGTTCATTCCGCCAGGCGGTCCCGAGTCCAAGACGCGACGTGGCTGAACGACCGGATCGTCCCCTCCAACTATGAACAGCATACGCTGCCGAAAAGCTGCGATCCGCGTCTGAAACGCGCCACGATACTCCTGTTGGAACACCTCATAGAATGTTCTTTTGAAGTGCGTGAACAGCTCGATGTCGACTCCCGCGATGGAGTCTTGAGTAACCTCAAGGTGACGGCTCATCAATCGATCGTCCAACTCGTAGCGCAGCGAGTGTAGGACCGTCTGCCACTCCTCGGGATCGGCAAATGCGGTCGGAGCTAGCTCCCGCAGCGCACCGCCCGCCAGGAGTGTCGAGCAGGACGCTATGAGAAATGGCCAGGACATGAATACGGACTGCGCTGCAAATCCGCCCAAGCTATACCCGAGCACATGCACATCCGGTTCGTCGGCGTCGTCGGGGTCAAAGTCGCCGGATTTGCCTGGGTAGTCGCGCTTGAGCTCGAGTACTTCCCGCAGGGAGCGAATCGACTGCTCAAATGCGGCCGCCTCTGGAACCTCTTGCTCAAGCTGTGCCGCGTGCTTTTGATCCTCGAGAGAACTTTCAAGTGCTTGGTCGGACACTCCGTGCAACCGCTCCCAAGCTTTATGCATATCTGCAGCAAGGATGTCGTCTGCGACGCGGCTATTGGCTATCTCTTGGCTCTCGCTCAGTAGATTCGCGCCGGAAGCGCACCTATACGAAGATCTGCAAGCGAGAGTACTGAGAAACCACTGGGTCTCGATCATGAATCTCATGAATTGGCGAAACAGGTGGGAGCCGTCAGACAGATAGCGATCGAGAGGCGTCTCGGCGAAGGCTTGGAACGGGTAGCGCGTTAGATGCCCCGGAAAAGGCCGAATCACGCAGGCCGTGTTGGACCGCTTGGCGATCAGCTGGGCTGCCATTTGATAGTGCAGCCCCATTGTGTCGCGCTCATTGAGGCCGCAGTGGATTAGGTATATCCGCCGCACCCTCTTCGCGTCTTGACTCGCTTCCTCGCTGCCCGAAGCGACGCTGGCTGCGCGGACGGCCTGTGGCGTCTGTAGAACTCGGTAGGTGTGGAAGGTCTCCGGGGCACCAAGCTTTACCGGATGCTCGTGAAGCCGCTGAAGGCTGTGAAGTGGGGCCGAAGGAAACCTGAGCACCGACTCTTCTAGTGCCACGGGAAAGCGGTCTCCATCGGCTGCGATAACGCGACCTAGCCGACCGTCACTCACCCCCCAAGCTGAAGAACCCAGCGCTGCCGAGGGCCAGTAGGTATCACCGAGCCCCATAGTGCGATCCCGCTCCTCAGCATGAATGCGTTTGGCGACGCGATATGTCGTTTCAGGAATTTGCCCAATGCCAATTGGTTGCCCGTTTGCACTGCCAGCATTAGTCATATAGTCACCCCTCCAGGAGGTTGTCGAGTGAGGCCCAATCCCGCCGTGACGGCAGCATACAAGAGTTCGGATCAATGGAAGCAGTCGATCTCGCTGTGATCCGTACGCGCCATAACATACGCCTATGGGATTAGTAGCCGTCGGCGGGCGCGGCGGGCTGAGTCGCCCCGGCGGGGATACAGTTTCGCCCGCATGAGCATGAGCAGTCCGCCGAGCAAAACAGCGCCGAGAGTTGCCGCCACGACGATTGCCGCCGTCGGCCAAGATGAACGTCCAGCCGGAGAGGGCAGACCGCGAGAGGGCGGCGGAGTTCTGGATGCCTGCGCTCCGCCTTGCGTATCGGCCGCCGGCGTCGTGAACCGCACCTGTCCCCCGTGTGATGTGCCCGATTTATTGGCGGCTACCAGTTCGACGCAGTATTCGGTTCCCGCACTAAGTTCTTCCAACATAACCGACAGTTCACTGATCATCTCGTAGCCAGAGCCAAGTTTCTGCGAGATCGTTCTGGCCGACTTGCCTTTGGCTCCGTGGCTGGTACACCAGCGGGCGTCGGATCTCGCATACTTGGCGTGTAGCAGCGTGGGCTGCCCTTCCGGGTCTCCGTTTCCGTGACGATCGCTGTCGTCGCACCGGTCGCGTGCGCCGAGTCCGTGGTGATCTTGGGAGATGCCACAGTCGATGTGCGCGCGCGGTTGCGATCGTGGACACTCCCATGCCCTGTGCCCCCTGCCCCTGAACCCGGTGCACTACCCGTACTCCGCACGCCAGTTTGGTTCGGTCCCGGGGCTGGCGGTTCGGCGGCGGCACCTTGGACAAGCCACCAAACGTCCCCCGACGCATGACGCTCAGCAGGAAGGGGGCGACAGGGCGTGGGCTCGCCAATCCGAGGGCTGACCGCTGGAGCGAACTGCCCGACCTCTCGAATCCGCTCGCCAAAGTCGACCCGGAGCTACGCCGCAGCGTCTACGAAGCCTTCCAATTCGGCATCGAGCTAGACACGACTGAAGGCGCTCGTATCGAGCGCCTTCAGCACAGCCTGAGACCTTGACGACCCTTGCGGCATGGTCGCTAATGGGGTCATAGCGGGGGCGGGATTGAACTTAAACCCGCCCCCGCGGCTTGGGCTTGGGCGGTTTGGGATTTGGCCGGTGAACGCTGGCTCCATGACGGATTCTGGTGACGACGACCTTTCCCGCGGCCCGAGCCATTGCCGCTTGCAACCGCCGTACGATGTCCGTACAATCCGAATCTATGCGCACCCAACGGCTTGAGCTTCGCCTGACTGATGATGAGCGCCAACTCGACAGCGCCGCAGCGACGGCAGTCGGCGAGACGCTGAGTGACTTCTTCCGGCGTGCAGCCACCGCCCGTGCTCAGGAGGTTCTTGCAGATCAGCAGAGGATCGTTCTTGACCATGACGAGGCCGCCCGCTTTCTTGACGCATTGGAGACCGTTGATCGGGACACTGTGGCGCGCCTGCGCGAACTGCGCGCCCGCGCGTGACCTCCGACTTCGCCGGCACCGAACGCTTCGACCCCACCCGCCACGACGTCACACGCTTTCGCTGCGGCAACGAGCTACTCGACCGGTGGCTCGGGCGCTACGCAGGTCAGAACCAGCGTCGAGACGCAGCGCGAACATTCGTAGCCGCAACCCGCGACCGGCGCGTCTTTGGCTACTACACGCTTCTCGCCGGGCAACTCGGTCATCACGACGCAACGCACGAGACCAGCAAAGGACTCTCACGGCACTTTCCGATCCCGATCGCGATCCTGGCGCGTCTAGCTGTCGATGTCAGCCAGCAAGGCCAGGGGATCGGCGCGCTGCTGTTGAGCGACGCGCTCACGCGCATCGTCCGTGCATCTGAAGAGGTTGCCGTGCGGGCCGTCGTCGTGCACGCCATCAACAACGACGCTGCAAGCTTCTACGAGCGATTCGGCTTTGCGTCATTGAGAGCCACACCACAAACGCTGATGACCACGCTCGACGCGCTCCGCGCCGCCGGGTACTGAACGACGACCCATTCCTGAATGCTTTTGAGCCTGATGTGTGCTTCGTGGTTGATGATCGCCGCTCTCGGTCGTCGCGGGTCCGCGGCCGCCACGGATAACTAGTCATCGACCGGACGCGCGAGCGTGTCCGAGGAGGCTTGGATGAGCACTAACGCATTTCGCGGGAGGTGGGTGTCGGCGGTTACGCGATCCCCTATCAGGGCGAGCCGGTAACCGCTGCTAGAGGAGACGGGGCTGATCGTCGAGGTCGGTGCGTGGGTTCTGAGTGAAGCCTGCTCGCAGGGCGCCGCCTGGCGCGCGGCGGGGTATCCGATCGGTATCGCCGTCAACGTCTCCGGGCGCCAGCTCGACACTGACCAGCTCATCACCGACATCGAGGGCGCGCTCGCCGACAGCGGCCTGCTCCCACAAGCACTGACGATCGAGATCACCGAGACCGCCCTGATGCGCAACGTCGAGGACACCGTCCGTCGCCTCACCGAGATCAAGCAGCTAGGCGTGAGGGTCGCGATCGACGACTTCGGCACCGGCTACTCATCTCTCGCCCACCTGCAGCGCTTCCCGGTCGACGCGCTCAAGATCGACCGTTCGTTCATTTCCCAGCTGCAGCACAACAAGGAGGGCGAGACGCTCATCCACACCCTCGTCCAGCTCGGCAAGGCGCTCTCGCTCGAGACTTTCGCCGAGGGGATCGAGGACCAGCAGGAGCTCTCCCTGCTACAAGACCAGGACTGCGACACTGGACAGGGATTCCTGTTCGCCCGTCCGCTCGACGTGGACGCCACCGAGACGTTCCTCCGGAACTGGGCCGAGAACAACAGACCCGTCCTGGCGCGAGCTCCGCAGCGCGCGTAGACACGGGTTAGACCCGTGGAGTGGAACCGAGCGGAGGGCCAAACCCGCTCGGGCTAGGCTGCACACGCGCCGGGAGCTGAACCCTTCCGGTGCCACGCCCCCGGACGTTCCTGCGGCGCGAAGGCACCATTGATCGATTACTCGTCTAGTTGCGGATCAACTGCCCAAACCGCACTGCCGGCCGCGACGCAAACACAAGGCCGCCGCTGCGATGCACAAGACCTGCTGCATCCAGCCGCAGCACCGCATCCGCTGCCCGAAGCCAACCTCACGCGCGAGCTCCGCCACCGACCACGGCCCCGGACACTTTGGGTCCAACGGCAGCGCCAGAACCACGAACTCCGTCTCATTGCCGAGCCTCGACGCATCCGGCCCAATAGGCTGATCCTGCATGGGAAGGTACCGCCTTTCCGTGCCACCGCCCCGGGGCAGCGACACCTGTCGCCGGGGCCAATATGTAGGGGCACGCCCGACCCTAGCGCGCCACGGGGATGCAATCCAGGAAACGGCGAAATCAGCCGGCAGGTGGTCCCGCGGACAAGCGCGCAGTCAACACGGACACGAGGACGACTCCCGGCCGCGGTGAGCGACATCAGCTGACTCGGCTTGATCTAATCCAAAATGCCTGTCGACTGTTTATTTACTGCGCCTCATGCAGAACGCACGGCAGATGGGAAGTCTCTCGACATACTACAAATAAAGGGGAATGGTCTTTCTAGAATCTAGAGTAGACGGTTTCAGTCTCAATGCGCTAGCGTGAATTGAGCGTTTATTTTGCGCCTGTTCAAGGCCAGCCGACAACCACTTCAGGAGCCCAGTGAGAGCGACCGACGTACAGGCAGCGCCCAGCAGAGTAGGGCTGGGGAAGACCCCCCGCGGGCGACCCAGCACCAAGCGGCGAGTGGCTTCGCTGGGCGTCGCGCCGCAGAGAACCAAGCGGCCCGCCGGGACGATGGCCGACGTCCAGCGCGCACGCCTCCTGAGGGCGGCTTTGGACGTGGTGTCCGAGCGTGGCTATGAAGGGACGCCGGTCGCGGCGATCGTCGCTCGCGCTCGCGTCTCGCGCAAGACCTTCTATGAGCTGTTCACCAGCCGCGAGGACTGCCTGCTCGCCGTGCTCGATGAGTCCCTGGCCCAGGTCGCCCGCGCAGTGGCCCCGGCTTATGAAACCGACGGTCGATGGTCGCAGCGCCTCAGGGGAGCGCTCGTCGCGCTGCTGGTGTTCCTGGAACACGAGCGCGATATGGGGCTGTTCGTGCTCTCATACATGCTCGGGTGCTGGTCGAGCGACAGCGAGCGCCGCGCACGAGTGCTCGAGCTTCTGGAGCGCGCCGTCGATGAGGGGCGCTCACAGTCCCAGCCAGGCCACATGCCGCCGCCGCTGGCGGCCGAGATCGTCGTGGGGGGTTCGCTGACCGTGATCCATGGGCACCTCCAGGGTGCTCCGCGGCCTCTGAACGCGCTTGTGAACCCGCTGATGTGGACGATGGTGCTGCCCTATCTTGGTCCCACGGCGGCGCGCAAAGAGCTACGGCGTACGCCGCCAGCACCCGTCCTGACGCCACCCAAGCCCGCGCGGGGACCACTGGCGGACCTCGACATGCGCGTCACCTACCGCACCGCGAGGGCCCTCGCGATCATCGCCGAGGCACCCGGAAGCAGCAACAGCAAGATCGGCGCAGGTGCGGGGATCACGGACGCGGGTCAGATCTCGAAGCTGCTCGCTCGACTGGCTCAACTCGGCCTGATCGAGAACACCGGGGCAGGACAGCGCATGGGCGCCGCAAACGCATGGCGGCTGACCCGCAAGGGCGAAGAAGTTGACACGGCGATCAGACGCGAGTTCGCGAGCGGCGGACATCTGCGGAGCAGGCGATGAGCAGGCCCGAGCCTGTGTTGCTCGAGCTGTCGCAGGCGCAGATCGACCGGGTACTTCGCGAGGCGTCGGGCGCGAGCAGCTTGACGAGACTGCTGGCGGGCCTGTCGGACGTGGGCGACGCGCTCGAGGGCGATCCAGCCCTGTTGCGAGACACGCGCCTCTCGCGTTCACTGCTGCTCGGCCTGCTGCTGCTCGCAGCGTTGCCGGCAGACGGGAGCTACATGGGCAACTCGGAGCTGGCGCGGAAATGCAAGGTGAGCCAGAGCACCGCACACCGCTATATCTCGACGCTCATCGCCGTCGGGCTGCTGGAGCGCGACCCCGACACGCGCCGATACAGATTGGCGCATGCGGCCTGAGCGTCCCACCGCAGCGCCGACGGCGGAGGCGAGCAGCGGACCCGCGTGGTCGCTGCCGGGTCTGCGCGAGCCGTCCTATTCGCAGTCACTGGAGCGCGGCCTCGCGATCCTGCGCTGCTTCACGCCCGCCCAGCCCCTGCTCGGGATCGCGCAGCTCGCGGACGAGCTCGAGATGAGCCGCAGCACGGTCCATCGCTATGCGATCACGCTCGTCGCGCTCGGATATCTGGAGCAGGACTCCTCGCGCAAATATCGCCTCGGCCTGCGCGTGAGCGACCTGGGCATGTCCGCGCTGAGCTCCACCGGGCTGCGCGAGCACGCTCACTCACACCTGCAGGAGCTGCGCCAGCGCACGGGCTACACCGCGAGCCTCGCGATACTCAGCGGCCGGGAGATCCTGTATATCGATCGTCTCCGCAGCTTTCGTTGCGAGGAGAGCGAGCACGAGCTGGAGCTGGGTCCCGGCTCACGGCTGCCGGCGCACTGCACCGCGAAGGGGAAGATCCTGCTCGCCCACCGCCCCGAACGCGAGCAGCGCGAACTGCTCGCGGGGGTGACTCCGGCCAAGCGGACCGCCAACACGATCACCGGCAAGAAAGCGCTGCTCGTCGAGCTGCTCCGAGTACTCGAGGAAGGCTTCGCGGTCAACGACCAGGAGCTCGCGGCGGGACTACACGCGATCGCGGTGCCCGTGCGCAACGAGTCGCGCGAAGTCGTCGCGGCCGTGAGCCTCGCGGCACAGGCATCGAGGATTTCGCTTGAGGAGTTCGCCGACGCGCTCGCCGCGCATCTGATCTCGACCGCCGATCGCATCTCCGCGCGCCTGGGATACCGCCGCGAGGACGAGATCGCGACGGGCAGTAGCACCCCTCAGAGCAGAGCACCCCGACCAAGTGTCTGAACCAGAGAAAGGGACCCGCCGGCAACACCAGGCCGAGGAGCAATGGGGCGCCCCAGAGCGCCAGCGGCGCCCCAATGGGGCGCGCTCCTCGCGCCGCTCGCGAGGTGGCTTGCGAGCGACCGGGATTGGCTCGTGGCCGTTTCACACTCCGCGGCGCGGAAAGTGCTCCCACAGCTCGCGGGAATGATCGAGCCGTCCTGTATGTAAGAACTGCGCGCTAGGGTCTAGCGCCTCATGCCGCGCCGTCCCGCCGCCAGTCGCAAGGTCAACACGCCGTCGGCGAGCCGCGGCAAGGCCAGCCAGCGCGAGCGGTTGCTCAGCGCCATGATCGCCGTCGCCAACCGCGACGGCTACGCCGGCGCAAGCGTGTCCGCGGTGATCGGCGAGGCCGGGGTGTCGAGGCCGACCTTCTACGACTACTTCGAAGATCGCGACGACTGCTTCCTCGCCGCGATCCTCGAGGTGCAGGGGCGCCTGCTCGCCGCCGTCCGCGACGCGCTCGCCGGCTATACACCCGAGCGAGCGCTCGCGGGCGCGCTGGAGGCGATGGTCGCGTTCGCGAGATCGCACCCGGCCGAGGCGCGCTTCGTGATGAAGGAGGCTCTCGCCGGCGGCCCGCGGGCGCTCGACGAGCGCGACCGCGGGATCAGGGACACCGCGAAGTTGATTGAGGACCGCTTCAGAGCGGCTCCCAAGGCGGCGAGGATCCCCGACGTGCCGGTCGCGGCGACGCTCGGCGCCGTCCACCGGCTGCTCGCCTCCAGGCTGCGTCGTAGCGAACGCTCGCTCGGCGGGCTGGAGGCGGACCTGGTGGCGTGGGTCGAGAGCTACGGAGCACCCGCGCGGGGGCAGCGGCGGCGAGCGCTCAAGCCGCTCGCGGCTCCGGCGCGCTCCCCCCATCTGCCCGCGACGACGTTGCGTGCGCCGCCGAAGCTCCGGCCGGGGCGCTCGCGTCTATCCGAGGAGGAGGTTGGTGAAAACCATCGGCAGCGGATCATGTTCGCCACCGCCCGCGTCGTGCAGGAGCGCGGCTTCACGGCAGCGACCGTGCTTGAGATCACGCGGCGCGCGAGCGTCGACGGTCGCAAGTTCTACCGGCTGTTCGCCGACAAGGAGGAGGCCTTCAGCGCGATCCACGAGCTTGGCTTCCAGTATCTGATGGCGGCCATGGCCGGCGCCTATTTCGCCGGGGGAAGTTGGCCCGAGCGGATCTGGGAGGCGTTGCGTGCCGCGACGCAGAGCGTCGATGAGGCACCGACGTTCGCCCACGTCGCGTTCGTCGAGGCCTACGCCGTCGGCCCGCACGCCATACAGCGAGTCGAGGACAGCCGCATCGCGTTCACGATCTTCCTGCAGGAGGGCTACAGCGAGCAGCCCGAGGGCCAGGTGCCGCCGCCGCGCGTGGCACTCGAGGCGATCGTCACGGCGATCTTCGAGATCATCTACCTCCAAACCAGAGCGAGCCCCAAGCCAGCGACCGCCAGGCTGCTCGGGCACATCGTCCACATCTGCCTGACGCCGTTCATCGGTGGCGAGGCAGCGAATGAGTTCCTGTCTTCTCGTGCAGCAGCACCCGCGTCTCGAGCGGCCCGAGGAACGGCGTCAAGGCGATGAACACGACGTGCGGGTGCAAGCGCGACAGCGTCCGTGCGTCGTGCTCGTGAACGTGCTGGTAGGCGAGCTCGAATACGGCCGTGCCGATCGCTTCGAGCACAAGCGATGACGGGGTCGAAGGCGATCCGGCCAAGCACTCACCCAGATCCCGACCGCCTTCGTGCAGGAAAACGGTGAACGCGTGCACGAGTCGATCGACGCGGTGCGTCTCGGCCGCACCGCCAGCGTGGCTGTCCAGTAATGCGACGCTCGCGAGCGTCGGATTCTGAGCGGCCGACTGGGCGAGGGCGCGAGCCGCCTCCCACACCCGCTCGGGCCAGCTCACACCTGCCACGTAGGCGCCGGCGGTAACCGCTATCACGTGCCTGAACAGGAGCTCACGGGCCGCGACGAAAGCCTCGTCCTTACCGGCGAAACACCGATAGAACATACGCGGCTCGACGCCGGCGAGACGCGCGATCTCGGCGAGAGTAGCGCGGGGATAGCCATCGCGGGCGAGGACCTCGGCAGCCGCAAAGGCGATCCGCAGCCGGTAGTTTTCGGTGAGCTCTCCCTCGGCGACATGGGGACGCCCCGGAGCAAGCGGGAGCGGCGGGAGCAGCCCGGTCGGCGCGAGAAACGGCGAGCGAGACGGCTGTAGTGCTCCCAGCGCGCGCCAGCGGTGGGAAGCGAGAGGCTGCTCGTAGGCCGCAAGCCAGCTGACGAGCTCATCAGCGAGGGCAGGCCGAATGGGATCCCCGCCCTCACACAGTCGCGATGCGAGCAGCCGTGCGACCACCCCGATGATCAAGCCGGGTGGCAGGTCGGGGAAGACAGCGCCGCGGGGCGCCCGCGCGTGAGCGCCGCGCACGGTTCGCCCGGCGTCGGCGATCAGCCCGTCACGCACGTCGCGCACGCGGCGTCCGCCGGTCAGGGCGTCGCTGAGGAGCAGGCGAGCGGCCGACGGCTGAGCGCACGCGAACGTCACCAGCGCGTGCGTCGCCCGCCGGGCGGCGCACTCGGGGCGATCGGTCGCCACGGCCTCACGGACTCCCGCACGCAGACGTGACACGAGCGGTGCGAGTGCGGCGGCGAAGCACTCTTCCTTGTCAGCGAACTGCTCGTAGAAGGTGGTACGCGAGACGCCCGCGCGAGCGATGAGCTGTCCGACGGACACCGCGGTGAAGCCCTCGAGCGCCGCCAGCTCAATGATCGCCGCGAGCAGCCGCTCGCGCTGACTGTGGCCAGGAGCCGACCGTGCGGTGCCGCGCGTCCGCGCCGGCGGCGCCTGAACGTGCATCTCGCCCGTCATGTCTTGATCATCGAGGCCGCGACCAGCTACGCCAAGTCAAGACATAGAAGCTTCCGCGCTTCACTCCTCCATCGCGGCCGAGGCGGGAACGCGGACCGCGAACAGGCCGGGAACGGCGACGATCGCGACGGCGGCAGCGGTCACGAGAGCGACGCTCTCGAGCACCGCGACCACGCCGAATGAGATTTCGACGGGGTAGTTGACTACGTGTCGGAGGGCCTGGTCGAGTAGGCGTTGGCCGAGCAAGGCCAGCAGCCCACCCGCCAGGGAGCCGACGCCTACCAGGAGAGCGCTCTCGAGCACGATCGTGCGCCAGAGGAGGGCGGGTGAGAAGCCCTCGAGCTTGAGCTTCGCCAGGCGCGGGCGGCGCTGGAAGATCATCGCGCCGATCACGGCCGCCATGGCGAGCGCTGCGGCGATCAGCATCAGCGTTGCGATCTGTGAGAGGCGTGAGAGTCCTTGGCGGGTGAGGGTGCGCTGGCGCTCCTCGCGTGAGCGGCCGGTTTCGGCATGGAGGCCCGAGCCGGCGAGGATGTGCTGAATTTTTCGGACGACCATCGGTGCCGCAGCGGGCGAGGAGAGATGCACCGCCAGGGCAGCAGGGTCGGGGCTCTCCCAGCCGCGCGTGAAGTCGTTTGCGTTGATGACGATCGCGCCGGGGGCCCAGCCGATGTTCGTGCCGATCGCGGCGACCCGCAGCGGGAGCGGGTACGGGGCCGGCAGCGTGAAGCGGCGGCCGATGCTCAGGTGCCGTTCTTCGGCGAGGGCGAGGGAGATCAGCGCCCAGCCGCCACGAGCCACGTGGGAGCTTGCGATGTCGAGCTTCCCTTCGATGATCTGGCTCGGTGGCAGCAGCGGACGCTCTGCAGGAGAGGGGGCGAGCACCCACACCCGCCTCTCCCCCACGTCGAGCAGCGCCCCCATGTAGGGCGTGACGCGAACGCCCGGCAGCGCCGCGATCGCACGCGCCGGCTGCCCGTGGCGCTCGGCAAACGGCTGCGTGAGCAGGAGACTCGATGAGCCTGGGGGTGCGACCCAAACCTGAGCGATCGAATTGACATCGTGCGCCGCGTTGTCGAGGCCCGCAAGCAGGTCGCCGCGGGCGGCCTGCAGCGAGCTTGCGCCGAGGACCGCGATGCCGCAGGTGGCGGCGATCGCGACGGCACGCGCACGCCCGGAGCGCAGCTCCATGACCGCGATGTGAGGCGAGATCGCACGCAGGAGCGGGGCAATCGCGCGCAGCAGCCAAAGGGCGCCGGCTAGCGCGAGCGGCAGCAGTGCGACGAGCGCGAGGGTCAGCGCGAGGATCCCCCAGACAGCCTGCGCGGGCGCGGCCAGGAGAATCGCGAGGCTCGCGCCGAGCGCGGCCAGGCCGAGTGCGGCCCCGGCGGCTGTGCGTCCGCGCGTGCTCGACGTGTGGGCCGTCGTGGTGGCGAGCGGGTCACCCGCGAGGATCTCGCGCAGCGGGCTCAGCACCGCCACGAGCGCGGCCGCCAGGCCGCCAGCGGCGGCGAGCACGGGCGGCTTCCAGCCGACGACGCGTTCTGAGCCGAACGCAAACGCCGAGGACAGGTAGCCGGGGGTCGCCCTGAACAGATGGATCGAGAGCTCATCGCCCAGGATCAGGCCGAAGGCGCACGCGAGAATCGCGAGGCCAAAGGCGTCTGCGAGCAGGACTGCGAGCACGGCACGGGGGCTGTAGCCCTCGCGCCGCAGGTCGGCGAGCAGGCGGCGGCGCTGCGGCACGGTCAGCAGCACGGCGTTGAAAGCGAAGAGGAAGCCGACGAGCGCGCTGAGCACCGCGAACAGGTCGGTGGACTGGTTGGTCGCCGCGGCCGCCTTGGCGAACAGGCGGACCTGCCAGTCTGATCCCTGCACGTTCAGTGTGCCGCCCGCTTCGCCGGGGCGCTGGGCCGTCGCGATGCGCTGCAGGGCGGTGCGCACCGGCCCCTGCGCGCCTGGGGCAGGCTCGATCAGGATGCGCGTGAGGCGCCCCGGCAGGCCCGAGAGCTGCTGCACGTATTCGAGCGGGGCGAGCGCGACCGGTGTCTGCGCGAGGCCGCCGATCTGCGATTTGGTGAGTGTCGCGAACAGCGCCACGGTGCTCCGGCGGCCAGCGAGATCGAGCGTCATTTCCCGACCCTCGGTGCTTGCGCCGAGCGTGTGCGCGAGGGGCGTCGGGAGAACGAGCGCGCCGAGGCCCGGGAACGAGCTGAGTGCGACGCGGCGGACGAGCCGGCCCTCAAGGGAGCCGAGACTCTGGTCGGCACCGATCACCTGGACGGCCGCGGATCCACGTGTGCCGGTCAGTTGCCCGTCAAGTTCGAGCAGCGGGGCAGCGACGCGCACCCCCGGGACCTGGCGCACGCGGGCGAGCACTGAGCTCGGAAAGCCCTGCGCCTCGCGGGCGCTCAGCTGCAGAGTCGCGCGGCCGACGATGTCGGCGTTGAGGTTGGCTACCGAGGAGGTGAGGCTGCCCGACGCCACGAGCGAGGCGAACAGGAGCGCGACCCCGGCGGCTATTCCGACGAGGGCGAGCAGCTCCTGCGCGACGCGGGCCCGCAGCCGCACGAGGTAGAGGCGCAGAATGTTCGACGCGCTCATCTGCCGTCCCGACTGGCCAGGCGTTCGGGCGCGGCGGCGCTCACGTCGAGGGAGCTGGGTGCTCGGCGGGCGCCCGAGCGCCGCCTGGCGGAGCCGTCAGAAGGTGAAGGCGCCCGTCGCGGAGGGTGAGGACCCGGTCAGCGTAGCCGGCGGCAAGCGGGTCGTGGCTAACGAGCACCACGGTAACGCCCCGCTCGCGAGCTAGCTCGCGCAGCAGGGCGAGCACCTCCTCGCTTCGCGCCGTGTCGAGGCTCCCCGTCGGCTCGTCGGCGAGCAGCAGGCTCGGCTCGGTCGAGAGGGCGCGCGCGATCGTCACGCGCTGGCGCTCGCCCATCGAGAGCGTCTCCGAGCTGTGGTGCAGACGCCCTGAAAGGCCGAGACGGTCCATCAGCGGCTCGACGCGCCGGTGCGCCTCACGCCAGCGGGTGGTGGCGAGCAGCTTGAGCACGGCGTTGTCGATCGCGCTCACGCCGGGCATCAGGTCGAAGCTCTGACGCACGAAGCCGAGCTGCATCAGGCGAAAACGCGATGCCTCACGCTCGGACAGCGAGGTGATCTCGCGCCCGGCGACGAGCACTCGTCCGCTGGTGGGCGCGAGCAGCGCCGCGACCATCAGCAGCAGCGTGGTCTTGCCCGAGCCCGAGGGACCGTAGAGGGCGATCATCTCGCCCTTGTTGACCCTGAGCGAGACGCCGTCGACGGCGCGCACCGGCTCGCCGGCACTCTCGTAGTGCTTGACGAGGTCGACGAGCTCGAGCATCGGCTGGCCGGGCCTGCGCGGCCCGGCGTGCTCAGCCGGCACTCGGACACGCGCCGACCGGTCGCTTGCACCCGGCGCAGGCGCTTTGCTTCGCCGCTCTGTGGGTCTCTGTCGGACTGGTACACCGAGCCGTCAGAAGGCGCAGAGCGAACACAACCATCGCTGGTGTCGCCAAGGACCCGATCGCGCTGCGTACAGCGGCGGCGAGCGGCGCAGCGCGCGCGGTGCGCGCCTGCGGGTCAGACAAGTAAAGGCCCGCCATCGCGCCGAGCAGGACGGCGTGGCGACGGCCATGCGGGAGCTCGCGTGTCGCCTGCCTCGCAGCGCTGGCCGCCCCCCCGAGTGCGCGGGCGGCGGCCAGTCCGCTCGGGTACAGGCCGATCAAGCTGATCTGTCCGAGTCTCGCGTCCTCGTCCTGGTCGATCAGGCTGTCGAGCATCGAGTGAAGTGCGCCGACCGGGCCGCCGTAGACCTCCACGAGCCGCTGCACGTCGGGCTGCTGCAGCCCGACGGACGCGGCGGCGGCGATCAGCGCGTGCACGGTCAGCGAGGAGCCGCATGCCGCGGAGGTCTCCCACCAGCTCATCCATGGCGCTCTCGGTGGCTGGCTGCACGCCCAGCGCTCGAGCTCGTCGGGTGTGGCAGCGGGGCGGCTGTGGGCTTGGAACTCGGCGATGTCGGCGGCGCTGAGCAGCGCGCTCTCGCGCACCGCCGCGGCGCTGGGCAGCTCGGCGATCGCCTGCCGGCAGCGTGCGATGTGGTCAATCAGGTAGCCGGTGTCGCGCATCCACCGCCCGCGCGCGTAGAGGCTCGCGATCGGCGGACCGGCGCCGAGCGCGTATGCGAGTGGCAGGTGGGCGCGGCGGGCGTCAGCGAGACTCTGGGCGTCGGGGTGCTCGGCGAGGACGTCGGCGTAGTTGTAGATCGTCTGGAACGCGAGCAGTGCCCGCAGGGCGCTGCGGCGCGTCGCACGCGGTGTGAGGACGGCGAATGCGGCGGCGCCTTCGATGTTTGAGCGTTTGGCGAGCGAGCAGAGCACGAGCCCGCGCAGCGTGGGGTCGGGAATCGAGCGGGCGCGGGCGTGTGCTCGGCGGAGGTGGGCACTCACGTACGGATAAACAGTGAGCCAGTAGCGCGTCGCGAGCAGCGCGAACACGGCGGCGAGCGCGAGGCACTCGCGCGCCCGACCCAGCCCGCGCGGGGCCCGGGCGGGCTCGTGCCGCTGGCGAGTGGCGACGGCGTTACTCACCTGCGGCGGGGCGGGCAGGGGACCGAGTAAGAGGCGTTGGTGGCGCTGGCGTCGATGAACGTGAAGCGGGCGGAGAAGCGGAAGCCGCCGCGGGGGCAGTGCCGGGGCACCGAGACGCCACGGGGGTGAAAGGCGACGCGGCGGCCGTGGCGGCTCTCGTAGTAGATGAGGCCGGCGGGGCCGATGCGGGCCGTGACCGAGAGGATCGAGACCGGTGGGCCGGCGGGAACGCTCGCGATCAGCGGCACCTGGGTGTCAAGGCGTCCGGGCATCGTGTCGCTGCCGGCGATCAGTTCTGCCTGCATGACGATCTGGGCGAGGACCGGCGCGAGGCCGTTGGCGTAGAAGAGGACGACGATGTTTTCGTTCGCCGGGGGGCCCATCACGGCCTGGATTTCGGGGATCTCTTTGCCAGCGCCGACGCCAAAGGGGACTTCGACGAGTGCGCTGCCGCTGCCGAGCCTACTGTTGGGCGGACACCCCGCCGGGCCGCGGGCGGCCAGCTCCGCCGGCCGGCAGATCGCGAGCCCGAGCGTCGTTGAGAGGTAGTCGATCCCGGGCGGCAGGCGCAGGTTGATGGCGGACAGGGGTGCGGGCAGGGCGCCGCCGACGCCCTGAAGCTTGAAAGAGAAGTTGACCGTCGTGCTCGTGCCGAGACGGTCTGGTGTAAAGCTGGCGTGGAGGCTCGCCGTCTCCGCCGCTGCCCGAGCGCCTGCGCCGGCCAGGAGCGCGAGTATGGCCAGCAGGCTTCCGCAAGCCGCCCTCGGCATCGGTCCCCTCAGCGCTGTGGAGCGGGGCACGGCGGCGCTGCGCTCAGTAGCTCAGGCGCCCGGAGAGCTGAACCGTCGCGGCGTCGTTTGAGCGCTGGATCGAGCCGGTGAAGCGCAGGCTGCCCGAGTATGCGTGAGCGTAGGTCCCGGTCCCGCGTACAACGGTGATCGTGCCGGCGAACGGCGCGAAGCCGCCGATCACATGATAAGTGGCTGACCCCCTCGCGGTAAGCGAGCCGCCGTGCGGGTAGATGTTCACTTCGGCGCGCACGTGGTTAGCCGAGACGCTGAGATGGAGATAGATCGTCCCCTTGATAGTACCCGTGGCGTCCCCTTGCTCGTTGAGGTGCACGCCGCTCGAGCTCGTGCGGTGGAGGCGAGCGGACTCAGCGAGGTTTACCGTGCGCGCCGCGTGGGCGGTGAGAGCCTGCGATGCGCCCGGCGGGGCGAGCAGGGCACAGAAGCTGAAGAGCGAGGCAATGAGGACTCGGACTGGCGACATCAACCGGCGCATGAGCGCATCTTGTGCGCACCCTGCCCTCGCGACAAGTCAACGCATAGAAGGTTCGTGTCATTGGCGCGGCGAGCCGAGGATTGCCGGGAGCGCGCAGGCGTGGGCGAGACAGGGGGAGGGACAGGCGTGGTAGCGGCGCGTCTCAAGAACTGCGGGGCGTGAAACGTCGGGGGCGCGAAGTGGTGGCGGGTCCAGGCGCGCCGCCGGGCCAGAGCACTCACCGCGAGGACGTAGCCCTGCTACGCAACTATCGGCACACTTCTGTACTTCGCTGCGGCCACCTTGACCGAAGGCCCTGGGAGGTCCTTGTTCCGGCGCAGGTGGGACGAGCCCGTTTGCGTTGCATGTACGTCCTGAATTATGCGAGCGTCCGGTGGCCATTAGGCCAGAGCAGCGCAGGCGCCGCTACAGCGACCCAACCAAGGCGTAGCTGTGGTGCTATTTCCTCTTCTTTGGCCCGTAGCGCCTGCGAGCCTGCGCTTCGCAGGCCTTGCGCTTGGCACCATGTTGCTTATGGCATGCCTTGAGGGATGCTTTGAGCTTCTGGGCGCGGGTTGTCGTGCGGGTTTTCGGGCAGCCGGTCACGGTTACGGCCGTGTTCTGCCTGATCTGCAGCCCGTTCTGAGCCTTGAAGAACGTCGGCATGACGAGCTTTTGGCCGCAGAAGGATCCGTGCGCCTTGAGGGGCAGGTTCGCGCCGAACTCGGAGAACGGGCCGGCGGGGACACTGACTTCGATCGATTCGAACGGGACGTCAGGGGTGTTGCGGAACGTGGCGCTCGTGACGCCAGTCTTACCGTTGATGAACGTTTCGCCGTGTAGCTCGATGTGAACGCCGTAGCCGTCGAGGACGAGCACCGCGTCGGGGAACTTCGCGGATCCGTAGCTGACGAAGTACACGGGTCCTTCGAGGGGAACCGGAAGGACCGGGGTATGGACGGTCGCGTGGCCAATCTTGGAGGCCGCGGGGCATGCCGCGCGGTTGGTTTCGAACGTCGCGGCCAGGCATGCCTTCTGGATGGTCGTCAGGCGGGCTGGGAGCTGCTTGGGGATGTCGAATTTTGCCTCGTTGAACCAGGACTGGGTGCCGAGCGCACCTTTGGGGTAGGCGATCCTGAAGTTCAGGCTCGCGCCGTTGGCTTTGGTGGCAAGCGCGCCGGTCGTGACGGCGACTTTGGGCTGAAACTTGAGATCGGCGCAGTTCGCGGTCTGAAACGGCGACGTGATCGCAACGGTCTGCCCGAGATTACTACCCAATGTACTCGCGATCGTTGTTGGAGTGCAACTTGTCGGGTTTAGGATGAAGTCCGGACGGTCGACGTACACGCGGATGTCTCGAACATGGGTGACGATCCCATCAATAATGTGAGGGATGGGTTCGGAAGCCGCCGGGTCGACACTGACCTGCGCGCTGGTCGGATCGATTCGCAGTCCGAAGCGAATTACCACTGTGCCGAGGTCAAACGGCCCGACGACGGCGGACGTGACGCTGACGAGTGAGAACGGGTCGCCCCGATATGGGCCAGCGAGATAGATCTTGCCGGGAACGTAGGCGAGGACGGCGCCGACTCCCGTGCCGACGAGGGTATGACCGAGCTGGCTCGTTGCAGGGCACGACGGTTCGGCTTCCTCCTGCACGCCGCTCTTGGTGCGAGCAAGTTCGATGCTGGTCTCGGGACAGAACGGAATCCCAGACAGGACTCCAGTGAGCCCGGGGGGAAGGCTCGTAGAGAACGTGGCTATCTCTTGCTCGCCGTCTGTACGTGTCAGGCGAAGGTCGAAGGGGCTAAACGTGCCGGCGTTGTTGTTGAGTGTGCCAGCCTCGAGCTGCGGCTGGAAAGGCGGCAAACCCACGGGGCACGGACCGCCTGCAGCGCCTGTCGTGATCGTGAATGACGAGAAGTCGGTGAGGGTGCTCATGGGTTCTGACCACGGCGTTAGGTCTGCCTTGGTGGTGAAGGTCCCGCATGTGGCGGGCGAGATGAGCGGCGCCTGCTGACCTTCGCGGAAGTGGAAGTTGAAATGGGAGAACGGCAGCTGTGGATTGTTTTCGAACGTTGTGACGAGCTGACCAGTCACCGGGTTAGGTGTCACCCGTCCAGCGAGCTTGATCATTATCCCGGTTTCCGGTTCCTTAGCGACGATGTAGATGGCGATGAGCGACGCGAAGGGGTTTTCGTACGGCTGCGCGATAAACAGTGAGCCGTGGATCTTCTGCGCCAAGAGCGGGGTTTCGATTTCGACCGTGCCAAGCTTTGAGTTGTTAGGGCAGCCCGTGCCTGGCGGGGATTCGATGCTCTCCCTCGCGTAGTCGGCGGGTCGGCAGCCGCCGAGACCGACGCCTGAAGACGGGTTGATCGTGAATCCTTCAGGCAGTGTGACGGTTATGTCCTTGAGCGCGGATTGCGCGACGCCCATCGGGTTTGTCAGGCCGTCGTCCCGAAAGTCCAGGTTGACGTCCAGGCCACTCGGTGAAGAAGCAGCAGTCGCCGTTGGCTTTGCTTCTATCGTGGGGCTGAAAGGCAACTCGTTACATCCGACAAGCCCCAGGGGCGCGCCGGTGGAGTCTTGTAGCGAAGCTGAGAGCGGGGGCAGCGTCACGCCTCCCGGGCTCCCTGGCCGCGGCCAGGAGATGCCTTCCACGGTTGTCGTGTAGGGCGCGGCGCAATTCGTGGGCATTGTGAGGAAAGCCGGCGTGTTTGCTTCCCTGACGGACGGCAGACAGGGGATTTCGGCACCAGAGCCAACACTCCAATAATGTGACGCGAGACATCCCCACCCAATTGATTGTTCGTGGCGTGGATCGCTTGGTGTGCCCCAGAAGGTGACAGTCGATGAGATGAGGTTGCTGACCTCGGTGATGTTGAGGGGGCTCACGGTAACGCCATAGTCTTCGCCTGCCCCCGAGCGCAGGGACGTGTCGAGGATCACTGGCGTGCCAAGGACGACGAAGCCGAATCGAATGGGCTCGCCACGCTTGGGTTCGAGGCTAAAGATCGGCACTGGGTAGCTCACGAGGCCAAGATGCGCTGATTCGTCGAATGTGAGGACAGCAACGCCAACGACCGTGGAAGACGGGCACCGGTTTATGTTGCCCTTGAGCTCGACGGCGAAGTCGGGGGCGCTGCACTTTGGGACGGCGGTCGCGTTGCCAAGCTGGCCAGGTGGGAGCTTGAAGTACAGATTGCGTGGCGCTGCCGGGGGGCGGGCTGGGTCGCCGCTCTGGTTGAGACTGAAGGTGTTGGTGAGCTGGAAGGGATGGGAGCCGGCATGAGTGTCCGTGGCGCCACCCTCTTCTTCCGGCGTCAAGGAGAGCTCTTCAGCTCCAAATGCCGGTCCGGCTTCATCGACTACGAGCGAGCGTCCTTTGGACACACTGGCCGCGTTACCGCCGCTCACTTGAGCTTCCACGCTGCTGCCTGACACCACGCCGTTCTCTTTGAAAGAGACGAGCATTTCGAGCTGTTCAAAGGGGGCTACTTCTCCGAGAAACGGTTCCAGTTCGGCCGTTTCGGGAGTCAGCATTGTCGAACACGTGACGCGGGTGCCCCCCACTTGGCACAGATTGAAGACGGCCAACGGTCCAGCAGGTCCGAAGTCCAGATGTGTCGCCTTCAAAGGGGCGAAGAAGCTGACCTGCGGCGCGCCACTGCGTTCGACCACGCTAGCCCCTTTGGGTAGCGTGGCGGTAAGCGTGACCGGTCCTGAGGTGGAGGCGTCTCCGACGTTGATCGCCTGCAAGGCGAGCGTACCTTCGCCGCCCGGTTTGAGGGTGGACGGGCTGATGCGAGTGCTCACGTGCCACCACGCCGAGGGGGCTGCGACGGCCAGCGTGGCATGCGTGCCCTGCAGCATGAAGATAGTCACGACGATGCTCAAGACCAGCAACCCGCCAGGGACCCGTCTGGGCCGTCCCGAGTGGGTGTTAGCCGGATCCTCCGCGACGTGACCCGCTCGGCAGTCCAGACTCAGAATCATTTGCTCCTCCCGGCACGATGCGGTCTCTTCGCGTGCGGACGCGGCCCGTATCGCTTGCGCACGTTCCGTTCGCACCTCGCTCGCGTTCTCTTGGCCTTGTATTTCTTGCACGCCTTCAATCCGTTGCGCAGCTTCTGCGCACGGGTGAGCGGCGTTGACTTAGGTGGAAGCGCCGCAGACGCCGTATTGCCGGGGCCGCGAAAGGTCAGCGAGCCGGGCGTCGGGTCATTTGGAGGCGATACCGGGCTCAAACACGCGTCTCCTTCACACGCGGCCGACGACGGGGCCGGCGGCGGGGGGCACGGCGAACCTTCGCTGCAGGCATGCGCATCGTAGACGTCGAGGGCCCGGTCTTTGTCCTGTCCGACAAGCTGTGACGTGGTGAGAAAGAAGACGTCGTCGCCCGTTTCAGACGCGTCGATGAAAGCGGCTTCTTCGCTGGATGTCCCGGAAGAGATCAAACTCACGCAACCTTCTGAGCGAGCGCTGTAGCTGGTGAAGCCTGTAGTGCAGCTGTCGCTCGCGGGTGCGCCTTCCTGCGTCGGGGGCTCGTACTCATACACGTCGGCGGTGCCGTTTTGGTCGTGCGGGACGAGCGAGTCGACCGCGTCGAAGAAGAGCCTTCCCGAGTCGGACAAATAACGGGACTGATACAAGGTGTGGTTTTCGAACCACTGGGTCCATCCTGGAATGAGGCCGGCAACGCCTTGTTCAGCCCAGTTGCTGGGTCGGTCGATGAGCGGCGTCGGCTGGTCGCCCGTCACGACCATTCCGCGTGGCCGCGCGCCCGTAGGATTACACGAGACGCAATGCAGCTGCCTCGTCTGATGGTCGTACAGGAACACCTCCTGGTCGCGGAGCCCGGTATGAACATCGCGATTGTCGTACCCGGTGAGCGAGCGTCGCGACATGAACGCCAGGTAGCGACCGCTGGACGAAACACGAGCCGTCATTATGGCGAGATCGCCCTGGAGGGATTCGTTTCCTGCCCAGTCGTTTGCCTCGGCCTGCGTCAGCACGGCCACGAGCTCGGTCGCTCCGCTGGTGGTGTCCATCGAGTAGAGGTTGCAAGTGTTTTCGAGCGACCCACTGGATCCACAGTTCCCGGTCACCGTGCCTTCGGCCAACCTGCCGTTAGCGACGAAGTACACAGTTGAGCCGTCGGTGGATGTTCCGAGCACGTCGCCCAACACTTCGGCGTGTTCGCCGGGGTGAGTATCAACGCTGAGATTTCTCAGCGCGCAGGCCAGGTGCGCTGCTTTTACAGAGATTTCGCACATGTAAAGATCGGCGCTCGGCCTCGCGGAGGCGCCGTGTGCGTCGGGGGTCAGACGCTGCGTGTCGGTGAAAAACACCCTGGCGCCATCGACGCTGGCATCCGCGTAGACCGGTTCTGCCCTAGTCTGGCTCGCCGCACTCCCCGGCTGAGGTACATCCAGCTGTACAGTTTCCTGCCTCGCAGAGTCGCGCAAGTACAAGTGTGTACCTCGTTCGTCGCTTTTGCTAAAGACGATGCGCGATCCGTCGCTGCTGATCTGGTGGCGAGCGTTTCGGCCGCCCACGCTGCCGGTAGACGCCAGGCAGGAGGCACCGCCGCCCCCGCACACCGCCGCCCCAGCCTGGGGGATTTGTGTCACGAGGCTGAGAGCGCCTGCCCCCCACTCATATACGGCTTCCTCTCCGCCAGGAATGCTGAACGGCGGCGACGTGAGCACGAACGGGGAGCGCAGGACGACGTGCTGGAGGTCGGGTGTGGCAGTGATCAGAGAGACTCCGTGCTGGATTTCCGGCTTGCTTTCTTCGCCGCCAAATTTTGTTCCGAGCGGCACGTCGCCCGGGTAGACCAACGGGACATACGTCCCGTCGGCCTCGCGCTCGTACGGGGTGTGTTCGCTGGCTTCAGGGGAGAGAGGCGTCGCGCCTTCGGGTTCGAGCGCCGCGACGGAGAGATCGCTCGAGAAAAGGCGGTACTCGCTCGCGAATTCCAGGCCAACTGGATTCGGATGGGGAGTGGCGATGTCTTGAGTGACCCAGCCCCCGGGGCCGCGCTTTGAAAGCAGCTGGTTGTTCGCGAAGCTACGATTCGAGGGCGCTTCGGGGTCGGTAGCGCCTCTGCTGGGATAGCTGATGGCACCGCCGTCCACGGCGGCTTGGATCGCGTTTCCGAACTCGCTGATACCTTCCAGCGGGATGCCGTTCTTGTTTACCGGCGAGACCATTTCCCATGCGCGCCCGTCCGGCAAGGCTTGAGCCGTTGTGTTCTCGGTCGTAAAATTACGGTCTTGGCCTTCGACCGCGCCGAGTGCGTTTTCGGCGATCACGCGATAGTGGTAAGTCGTCCCCGGGGCGAGGCCCTCAATCAAGTTGTTGAACGCGACGTCGATCGAGGAGGAGCCGGCGCTCGTGGATGGGGTGCGCGTGCCGTGCCCGGCTTCGCCCGGTTCGTAGGGACGGGTGTCGTATTCGAAGCGATATGTGCTGAGCAAGCCATGGGGATTCAGTTCGGCTTCCAGCTGCGCACTCGTGGCTGTAATCTGAGAGACCGATGTAGAATCAATCGAAACCGGCGGCAATGTCTCGAATGTCTCGTCTGGCCCCATCGTGGTGTGCGCTGCGGCGTTGGTCGCAACCACGCGAAAGTGGTACACGGTGCGCGGTGAGAGGCTGCTCAAGGCGGCGCTAGCGTGCTGATCTTCAAAACTGCCACCGGTGAGTTCCACTGTCGAGGTGCTTTGTCCATATGCGGCGCTCGTGCCATATTCGAAGCGGTAGGTCGTTTCAGACCCGCTCTCAGGGTTTAGGGTCGCGCTCAGCGTTGCGGTCGTCGGCTCAATTTCGTCCGCCGTCTGAGTCCCTGGAACTACATAGGGCGACCCCGATTCCGCAGGGCTTATGACATGAACAGAGTCCGCGTGCAGGGCGAAGAGTCGGGCTGCCGGGGCGCTAAACGCTAGCGCGTTAGATCCGCCGGGATCGGACGTCACCGAAGCCTCCGTGCCGGAGGCGTCGTAGCTCAAAATGGCCCCTTCGAATTCCGCAACGAACAGTTCGTCGGCGCCGCCGATCGCGATTGACCCCGGCCGACCTAGTTCATCCCGAGGGACGCCGAGTTCTACCCCGGTTTCGCTGTACTTGCGCACGCCCGGCAGACTGCTGCTCCGGATGTAGATAGCATCGGCCGAATCGACGGCTAGGTCTTCGATGAAGCCATGGCCTGGGAGTGCAATCTGAGATTCTGGTTCTCCGGCGGAGCTGAACCATTGCACTCGATCTTCGTCTGCCACAATGAGACGACCCCCGGAATCGACGGCGATCGAGCGGCCAGTGACGCGTGTAAAGGCTCCGGGATCAGTCGCTTCGACGCCCGCGCCACATTCGTCGCCAGACGCGGCGGTGCAGAGATTCGCATCAGTTGTCTTGTCGACTTCCCCGCCGACGATATATATCAATTGGCCGTCGGGTGTGAACTTCTCGACGCGGGCGTTGCGGGTGTCGACGACGTAGACGTCGCCGCGAGAGGGGCTCCCCGGTGCGTTGTCGACAGCGACTCCGTCGGGGAATGTGAACTGGCCGGCGCCGGAGCCTTCTGCTCCGGCAGAGCATTCGTCGCTCGGCGGCGTGGCCTGGGGGCCACAGGTCTGAAGGCCCGCGCCCGGCGTTTGGACCGCCCAGCCCCACGCGAGGAGAAATTCACCGCCTGGGCCGAACTTCTCGATGCGCTGATTGTTCCGGTCGGTGACGTAGGAATCGCCGTTTTCCTGATCAACCGCGATCGCGCTGGGTCCGATGAACTGACCCGCGCCGTCCCCCTGTGGCCCCCCGAACTGTTCGGGAGGCGTGGCGGGCGATAGCGCAGGCGACGGTTTGAAAAGGTGTTGACCGGCGGTTTGTCCCGCGATGGGCGACATGAGCAGAGCACCTGAATCAGGAGAGCTCACCGGAGATAGGGACAGGTGCCCTGCGTCCGCGCTTGCCGAGGCGCTCCAGAGCAGCACGGCGATAGTGCACGCGTAAAGGGGGTGCGCGAGGCGCATCAACCCCCGTTGCGGCCAGCCAGTTGTACCTCTCCTCAGCACACGGCGGATGATCGCGCCCATCGCGCCGTGAGATAAGTCAAGGCATAGAAGATTCGAGGGCGGGACGGGCCACAACCACCCGTAACTCACCTAGCGGCGGTGGTCCACAGCCCTCCAACGCATTCCCGTCGTAGCAGCATCTGCAGGTGATGCCGGCCAGCTTGACATGAAACCGTGTGGCGCCAAGTAGGGCGCCGAATGTGCTCCGTCGACGGGCCCGACGCCGTGCGACAAGGTCGAGATCGTCCGCCTTGGGAGCCGGCGAAAGGCTCGAGATGAACGGCAAGCCACCGTTAGGTTCTTCTGATGAACTGCTCCTGGTTGGTTGACCAGCGTGGGAGCGGACTGGCCGACCTCGATCGCTGACTGGTGGACTGAGGTGCGGCTCGGCGAGGTCGCGGGCAGCGAGCGAGAGCGAGCACAGCAGGTGCGTAGACACCGTGCCCGCGGCTGCGGCTCCTCGTCCTTGCACGGTATCGGCCTCATGCATTGTGAGGACCGTGGAGGTCTGGCTAGGCAGCGACGGCCGGGTTGATGTTGCTCAGCCGGTAGATCGGTGAGCGCCAGCGCAATCTCGTAGCGCTACTCGGAGGCGGTCCCAGTGAGAACGCGGCACGTCCAACGCCGATCGGCCAGCGCTGCCCGTGAAGTCGATAGCCGAATTGAGTTGCGCAACCTGTCTACGTACCGTCCATCACCAATGCCCAGCGAATACAGGGCCCGCTTGGCTCCGTACCGTCGCGAATCGCTTTCATCGCCTGTTCTGGCGCTGCGCAACGTACCACCGGTGTTCGGCACGTCGTCGGCTTGCATGGTCGGATGTTCGACTGAGCGTCGTTTCCTCGCGTGGCGTTGAACACTCCATTCGGGGCGATGCTCGCACTCGAGGCGCCAGTCTCGCGTCAGTTGGAAGCGTGGCTGCGCTGATCGCTCAACGAAAGGGATACTGTGTCACCAAGGAAACTGCTGGTCCCACTAGGCGTGGTGGTCGCACTCGCCACGCTCGGAGCAGCTACCGCATCAGCCGCGCTGCCGGAATTCGCTGGAAATGTCGCCGGCAACCGCTTTACGGGTCAGGGCGGCCAGCTCCACATCAGTGACGTTGGAAGTATCTACACATGTGAAAAAAGCGTCATCAGCGGCGAAGTCAGTGGCCCGAAACAGGTTTCGCATGTAAAACTGACTGTCCAGGGATGCAACACGTATTTTTCGTGTAAAAGTTGGACCTCCCAGGAACTCAAGGGAACGCTCGGGTATATTTACACCAACAACACGGTCGGCCTCTTGCTCGAACCAGTCAGTGGTCCATTTGTGGAATGCGGCTCAAAACTATTCCCCTATCCAAAAATGACCGGTTCGGTCATAGGGCGCGAGGAAGGCCTCCTAAACCACCTAGGAACAAACTTTAGCCTTAACTACTCTGGTCTCCACGGAGAACAGCTGCCCCAAAAATTTGCCGGCGAAACATTCACGCACAACCTCGAATGGATGGAAGGTCCGAGCGAATCTTTGCGAAGGGCACTCGAAGGCAGTATCGGAGTAACCACGGAAAAATCGATCGAAATTCGCGGCTGAGGTCCAGCAGTAGCTGGTAAGTCAAGTTTGAGGGAGTGCGCAGCGTGCGCGCTGCGCACTCCCTCAACTGTGCACGACCACCCAACCGCGAGCCGTCCCTTGTAGGCGCCGAAGCAAACCTGCGCCGAGCTCGGGGCTTGCGACGCAGGCGCGGACGGCCTGGAGGAGACGCGTACGCCGCTCAGGCCGCGTCGGCAGGTAAAGGCGGTTCGGCCACCTTGGCGAGCACGAACCGGCCCGCCTCGTCGGGACCGACGAACGGCGCCAGCGCTATGTAGACAGCGAGCGGCTGGACGCGGCGCGCGTCGAAGCGCGGACCGCGGCGGCTCGCGTGGAACGCCACCTCGAAGATGGTAGCCGCTACCAACGCCGAGGAGGCACGCGGCAGCGATTCCGCCTCATCGTGCTGGCGATAGCCGTCCTCCAGGAAGAGCGTGAACGCCAACTGAGTGTCATGCACGCGGAGCGTGAACTCGGGGCCGATCGCGTAGCACTCGACTAGCCCCAAATACGCCAATAGTGGTTCGCGGGCGATCATTCCCGTGAACGCGAGCGCCGCGTGCCACACACGCTCCCGCCAGTCGCGCTGTGCGAAGAACGCCGGTGCCGTCGCAGCAAGCACGCGCTGGAAGATGAGCTCATACGCGGCGATATACGCGTCGGCCTTGCTCGGGAACTCCATATAGAAGCGCCTGCGCGAGACACCCGCGGCCGCCACGATGTCGCTAACGAGTATTTCCTGGTAGTCCTTAGCGCGGATCGCAAGCGCCGTGGCGAAGACGATCCGCTCACGCACAGTCCCGTGTGGTCGAGATTCCTTCGGCAGCGTCTGGGATAAATGCTCCGGAAACGGCGGTGTGAGCCGATCGCTCCACAGCGGGCCTCGCGCGCGTGCCGGGAAGGCGCCGGCCCAGTCGCGCAGTTCGCCGAGGATGCCATCGAGCGACTCTGCACCGGACAGCCGCATCACGAGAAAGCGAGACACTCCGCCGAGGAAGATCTCTGCCGGCAGGTCGACCGTGGTTTGGCGTGCCCCCGAGCCGCGGATAGCCGACACCAGGCTCGCGATCAGCCGATCGCGCTCGATCAGGCCGGTAAGCCCGGCAGCCAGACCCTCCCGCAGCAGTACGCGCGCCGGCCCTGGGCGCGCGATCACAAACGAGGCGAGCGCTTCCAGGCCAGCAACCTCCGGGTCCGGCTGCGAGGAGACCGCGGCCGTTACATCGCGTGTGAGCTCCTCGGCGTGGTCGCGGTACGCGGCCCAGAAGCACTCCTTGACGTTCGCGAAGTAGCTGTAGAAGGTCGCCCGGCTCACTCCGGCGGCGCCGATGATCCGCTCGACCGTAAGGCCGGCGAAGCCGTATCGATCGGCGGCATGGCTTACGCCATCCAAGAGCCGGTCGTGTGCGCCGCCTCTGCTCGACGCTGCTGTGAAGGTGTGCGAACCGGAAGTCAGCCGGAAGCTCATCACGGGGCTTGGGGGGACAGGGCCGCCTTCGTTCTCTCGGTTCCCGGTGGTGGTGCTGATCGCTACGTGAACGATGGCCCAGTCCGAGGCGGGCCACAAGTCAAGAGCTAGAATGGCGCGGCGCTCGTGGCTGCACGCCCTAGAACTAGAACCGGAGGACGTTGTTCATCCGATCCTCCTTGGGGATGGTGGTGTCAAAGCCCCAGTACCAAGGAGAAACCGGATGAAGCGGCACGGTAATGCTGCGCAGTCATTTAGGCAGCGTGAGCGGATGGTTCGTCGTGTTGTTGAGCATGATTGGTCCGTGAGAGAGGCCCGCTCTGGCAGCCGAGGTCAGCGCCCGCACGGCCGGGAAGTGGTCGCCCGATACCGCTCGGAAGGAGCAGCTGGGCTGTTGGACCCCTCCTCGGCGCGGTGCTCCTTGCCGCTCGATGATTCACGCACTCGCTTGCCGCACCCTCGGGATCAAGCACCTACGCACCCTACCGTCCCCAAACGGACGGGAAGGCATGTGTCTTAGGTTGGTGCTGGCGTCCGGTAGGCGACGAGGCTCCTCGCACCCTGCTGGTCTGACTCAGGCGAAAGGCGTGCCGGACTGGTGAGGGGGGTGACCCGATCGGGTTACCCCCCTCGATGCTGTTCCTGGCCTGCGTTCGATTCGTCGACCGGCGGCGGGCCGGGTGAAGAGCCCGAACTGGTTCTGGCACTCGGGATGCTCGAGCTGCAACGCCGCCGGTTCGGGCGTGACCGCACCCAGGCAATCCAACGGCTGCGCACTGACTGGACCCAGCACGATCCAGTCGCAGAGGCCGGCGTTATCCGCTGCGACCGCCAGGACGAGCTAGCCAAGCCAAAACGACTGCAGCTCGGTTCGAGCCTGACTGCTCGCACCGCAGCGCGCCGCATTCGCGAGCTCGCCAAGGACATCGCGGATCTCAACACACGCATCGCCGATCTCGATCGAGAGATCGCCGAGCTGCTCGTCGCGCACGAGAACCCGGCTCAAACCTTGCCGCCATGATCATCTCCCAGGCCGGCGATGTCCGTCGGTTCCGCAACGCCAGCGCATTCGCGCGGTTCTGCGGCGCAGCACCATCCCCTGCGGCTCAGGGAAAACCGCCAACCGCCATCGCCTCCACCGCGGCGGCAACCGACAGCTCAACGCCGCGCTCTACCGCATCGCGAACGTCCAGCAGCGCCACCACCCAGACGCCAAGGCATACCTAGCTCGCAAGACCGCCGAAGGCAAGACCCCAAGAGAAGCCCGCAGAGCACTAAGCGCCACCACGCAAACGTCCTCTACTGCCGCCTCCACGCCTGGGCCGAACACGCAACCGCCATGAACCTCTTGACATAGGAATCGAGCGCTTCATCCGCACCATGCTCTCGGGATGGGCCTACGGAGCGATCTGCCGCAACAGCCAAGAACGCATCGCAGCCCTTGACGGATGGCTTATGGACCTACAACCATCGAAGACGACACCGAGCGATCGGGGGATATACACCCATCACCCGCATGAACAACCTGCTCGGTCTTACAGCTAGGGCTGCAATACAACGGTCCTGTTGCGTGAAGGAGCAGGGCCGGGCACGACGCGGCTGCCAACGGCACTTAGGCGAGCCACGAGCCATCGATCGAGATCCTTGGCCTGCAAACTCTCTCGCGGGCTTTATTCTCCCTCTACAGTCCCTACATTCTGCCGCGAGTATAAACGCCGCCGCTGCGCTTACGGATACGGCACAAATGTCAAGGGATTGCGGTAGGGTGCCACGATGGGAGCAGGGAGCGCGCGGGGGGCGCAAACATCGCCGATGCACTCGTCGGTCAACTGGGCGCTGCTCGGGCTGATCATCGAACGGCCAAGCTACGCCTACGAGCTGGCGCGACGCTTCGAACGCACCTACGACGGAGCGATCACGCTGTCGAGCGTCTCCCATGTTTACACCGCCCTGGCGAACCTGCGCGAGCGTGGCCTCGTGGAAGAGGTCCGTATCAGCGGGCCGGAACCGCGGGCAAAGCGCCGCTACCGAGCAAGCGCGCTCGGTGAGGAGGAGCACGCGCGCTGGCTGATCGGCGGAGTCGCCGAAGAGCGCAAACGCCAGCGTGTGCTCAGCGTCCAGCTCGGCGCGCTGGCACAGGACCCGCAGCGCGCGATGGCGGTGCTCGACAACTACGAGCAGGCGTGTATGGCGGAGATCGCGGCCGCCTCGGCGGGCGGAGCGGAGGAGCAGGGACCCGGCGTCACGCGCCTGGTCGCGCGCCTGGCCGGCGAGGAGACACGGCTGAGCGTGGCCGCGAAGCTGAAGTGGGCTCACTACGCGCGAGCACAGCTCGCAGCGCTGGCCGCGCCGCGCGAGCGCACGACGCCCGTGGACAGATGAGCCTGCTCGAGCTGCAGGCAGTCACCAAGCGCCACCGAAACGGGCAGCGAGAGCAAAACGTGCTGAGCGGGGTTGAGTTGCGCGTGGACGCCGGAGAGCTCGCCGTCGTATGGGGGGCGCGCCGCTCCGGGCGAAGCACGCTGCTTCAGATCGCCGCCGGCCTGAAGGCGCCCGACAGCGGCAGCGTCCGCTTTGAAGGCCAGCCGCTCGGCGCGCGCTCGATCGGCACCGGCGTCGGCTATGTCGCCAAGACGCTGCGCGCCAAGGAAGAGCAGGGCGTGCTCGACCAGATCGCCGCGGTGCTGCTCGCACGCGGCGTCGGCGTGAAGGAGGCAAGAGACCGCGCACGCCGCGCCCTGGAGCGCGCCGGCGGCAAGCAGTGCGCGGCGATGACGGTCTCAGAGCTCGGCGGCGGAGAGGCGCTGCGCGTCGCGATCGCGCGGACGCTCGCGCTGGAACCGACAGCGCTCGTCGTCGACGAGCCCGCCGCAACAGTCGAGACATCCGAGCGCGACGAGGTGTTCGCGCTGCTGCGCGGCCTCGCGCGGGACGGCGTGGCGGTGCTCGCGAGCACCGGCGAGGCCGACCAGCTCGCCGGGGCCGACATCGTACTCATGCTCAGAGACGGGCAGCTTCACGGACAGAACCGCGGAGACGCCGCGGCCGTGGTGCCGCTGCGAAGGCGCGCCTAAGCACAGCCCGGCTGACCATGCTCGAGCTGATCGATGTCGTAAAGCGCTATGAGAGCGGCGGCGAGGAGGTACACGCCCTCGACGGCGTGAGCCTCGCGCTGCGCCCCGGGGAGATGCTCGCGCTGCAAGGACCCTCCGGCTCGGGCAAGACGACGCTGTTGCTGCTCGCCGCGGGAGCGCTCGCCGCCGACGCGGGGACGGTGCTCTATTGCGGGCGCGACGTCGCGCGGATGGGGGAGCGCGAGGCCGCGCAGTACCGGCTCGCGGAGGTCGGGCTGATCGCGCAGAACAGCCACCTGATGCCGCGCGTGAGCGCGGTCGAGAACGCCGCGACGAAGCTGCTGCTCGGGAACGTCCGCCTCGGCGAGGCGCGCGAGGAGGCACATCACTGGCTCGCGCGCGTCGGGATGGGCGAGCGCGCCGGGCGCACACCGGAGCAGCTCTCGGGCGGAGAGCGCCAGCGCGTCGCGGTGGCGAGGGCGCTCGCCGGCGACCCGCAGTTGATCCTCGCCGACGAGCCGACCGCGAACCTCGACAGCCACCGCTCAGCCGAGCTCGTGGAGCTGTTGGCCGAGCTGGCCGGGGAAGGGCGCGCCGTGCTGCTCGTGACACACGACCTGGAGGCCGCGGCAGGCGCGGACACGGTGCTCTCGCTGCGCGACGGGCGGCTGGCATCAGGGCTGCCGAGCGCGAGCAGCGCATGAGCGCGAGCGGGAACAGGCCGCTGCTGACGCGGCGGCTGCTCGCCCCCAGAGCGCTTGTCTACTTCTACAGACGGAGGCTGCGAGCGCACGCCACGCAGGAGCTGCTCGCCGGGGTCGGCGTGGCCGTCGCGGTCGCCCTCGTGCTCGCCGCCGGGGTCGCGCAGTCGAGCATCACGGGCGCCACCCGGCAAGTGGTGCGCGCCGTGATCGGGTCCGCGAACCTTGAGCTTCGGGCGCGCGGGCCGGGCGGCTTCTCCGAAACGACGCTCGCCCAGGTCGAACATCTGCCCGGCGTGGCGCAAGCCGCGCCGCTGCTCGAACGCTCGATCCGGATGATCGGCCCCGGCGGACGCAGCGCGAGCGTGTACGTCGCCGGAACCGACGTGAGCCTCGCGGTGCTGAACGGGCTCGGCCGGACGCTTCCGCTCGACGCGCTCGGAGCGGGTGTGATCGGGCTGAGCTCCGCGAGCGCGAGCGCGCTCGGTGTCAGCGGGGCGCAGCAGACGGTCACGCTCGAGATCAACGGCGCGAAGCGGAGGATGCGCGTCAGCGCGCTGCTGGGCGGCGAAGAAATCGGGGCGCTCTCCGGGGCGATCGTCGGCGTGATGCCGCTGACGAGCATGCAGGCGCTGCTCGGCGAGCCGGGCCGGGTCACGCGCGTGCTCGTGCGCAGCGCCAAGGGGCAGGCGGGCCGTGTCGCGGCCGAGCTGCGCGGGATCGCCGGAGAGCGGCGCATTGCCGGGAGCGCAGAAGAAGATGTAGCCCTGCTGCAAGAGGCCCTGCGCCCGAGCGGGCAGGCGAGCGCGCTGTTCGCGATCATTGGCGCGCTGCTCGGATTCCTGCTCGCATTCAACGCGATCCTGCTGACGGTGCCCGAGCGACGGCAGGCGATCGCCGATCTGCGGCTGGCCGGGACGCCACGCAGCGCGATCGTGCAACTCGCGGCCTTCCAGGCGCTGTGCCTCGGCGTGGCAGCGAGCACCGTCGGAGTGGCCTTCGGGTACGTCCTCTCGCTGACGCTGCTGCAGCAGTCCACTGGCTATCTGGCCGAGGCGTTCGTGATCAGCGGCGCGACCGTGATCGACGCGAAAAGCGTGATCATCGCGGCGCTCGGCGGCGTCCTGATCACATGCCTGGCCTCGGCGGTGCCGCTCGCGGATCTGCGCCGCAGGCTGCCGCGCGATGCGATCTACGAGGGCGAAGGCGTGCCCGGGAACGCCCTGCAAAGCGGGGCGCAGCGGTGGCTGTTCGCCCTCTCGCTCGCGCTGCTTGCCGCGGCGAGCGTGCTGTATGCCCTCACACCGGGGTCGGCACTCGCGGCAAGCATGCTGCTCGCCTTGGCGACCGTGCTCGCGGTGCCCGTCGCGTTCGCCGGCGTGCTCGCGAGTGCCAGGTGGGTTAGCGAGCGCTCGCCACGGATGCCGACGCTCGCGATGGCGCTCAGCGGCCTGCAGGGCACGACACTGCGCTCGCTCGCGCTGGCCGCGACCGGCGCGGTGGCGCTGTTCGGGAGCGTCGCGCTCGGCGGCGCGCGATCGAACCTGCTCAGCGGCATCCACGCCTTCGCGCATGTCTACGCCGCGGACGCCCCTATCTGGGTCGGGGAACCTGAGGACAACCAGGCCACCGGGGGTCTCGCCGGGGACGGCGGGCAGCGGGCGATCGAACGCTTGCCGGGCGTCGCCAGCGTGCGGGTGTTCCAGGGCGCGTTCCTGACGGTCGACAGACGGCGAGTGTGGGTGATCGCCCGTCCGCCAGGCGGGGCGCGCAGCGTGCTGGAGAGTCAGACTCTCGGCGGTCCCAGCGCCGCGGCACAAGCTGACAGGAGGCTCAGCGAAGGCGGGTGGGTGGCGGTCTCCCAGCAGATCGCAGGCGAACGACACGTGCGGCCAGGGGGCGTTGTGAGCCTGCCGACGCCGACCGGGGCCAGGGCCTACCGCGTTGCGGCACTGACGACGACCCTCGCGTGGAGCCCCGGCGTCGTGTTCATGGGAACGCGCGACTTCAGCCACGATTTTGCGAGCGCTGCGCCGAGCGCGCTCGCCGTGACGCCACGCTCCGGGGTAGTTTCCGGCCAGATCATCTCTGAGATACATGGCGTGCTCGGCCGGAGCAGCGGGCTTGAAGTGGCCAGCGCCGCGAGCAGGGAAGCAAAGATCGACACGCTGACGAGCGAAGGGCTCGGGCAACTTGGTGTGATCTCCACGCTGCTTGTAATCGCGGCAGTGCTCGCGTTGGCGGCGGCGCTGACATCGAGCATCCATCAGCGGCGTGGCGCGCTCGCGAGCCTGCGGTTGACTGGGGCTGCGCCCGGGCGGCTGCGGCGGATACTCGCCGTCGAAGCCGGGCTGATGGTCGGGTCGGGGTGCGTGACCGGGGCGGTAGCCGGCGTCTACGGACAGTACGTGATCGACGCGTACCTGCGCCACGTGACCGGATTCCCCGTCACTGGGGCCGGAGCTTCAGGCAGGCCGTTCGTGGTGCTGGTCGTCGTGCTCGCCGCTGCTTTTGTGCTCGTGGCCGGGCCAGCCTGGCTGGCCTCGCGCGTGTCGCCGGCCGTCGCCCTTAGCGAGGAGTGAGCGGTGCGGAGACCCGGGGGCGGTCCTGAGATCCGCGCGTTGGTCGTAGCGAACTGGCGGTTCTGGGGGAGCGTCGCGCCAGTCGCCCGCAAGGAGATCGCGCGCTGGCGTGAGCCGGCAGCGAAGATCGGCGATGTGAGGCTACGCGAGCTGGCGCTCGCGAAGCTCGCCGAGGAGGCGTTCAACGCCGAGGTCGCGGCGACGCTCGCGACGCTCGTGCCCCGGGCACGGCGGTCAGCGGCGGTGAAAGCGATCGTAGTGCTGGAGGTGCTGTTCGACTATCTGGACGGGCGGACCGAGACGCTGTTCGACGCGGCAGCGGAGGATGACGGAGAGAACGCGATGGAGGAGGGTCATCGGCTGTTCGCCTCGCTGGGCGCCGTGATCAGCGGGCAGGCTCCGAGCCTCGCCGGGGCTGACAGGGACTACGTGAACGCGCTCTGGCGCGACGCACACGAGCACGCCGTAACACTCCCCGGCCTGCCGGCGGTCGCACCCGCCGCGCTCGCCGCGGCGTCACGCTGCGGCGAGGCACAGCTTCGCCTGCACGCCGCCGGCGCTCTCGGCGACGGGCAGCTGGAGAGCTGGGCGCGACAGACATGTGAGGGCAGCGGCCTCGGCTGGCGCGAATACGCGGGCGGTTGTGCCTCGTCGGTGCTCGCGATGCACGCGCTGATCGCAAGCGCCGCGCGGGCGGACGTGAGCGAAGCCGAAGCGCAGGCGCTCGACGGGGCCTACCTCGCGGTTGGCGCCGTGGTCACAACGCTCGACAGCCTCGTGGACGACGCCCGCGACACGGGTGCCGGCGAGCCACGGTACATCCGCCTCTATCGAGGGCGGCGGGACATCCAGGAGCGATTGGTCATGCTGATCGCGCAGGCGCTCGCGCGCACCGCGGAGCTGCGCGATGGAGCCCATCACGCGATGACCTTGGCCGGTGCCGCGGCGTACTACACAACCCACCGGGGCGCCGCGGACCCGCAGAACCGTGGCCTCCGGGCGGAAGTGCGCAGGCAGCTCGAGCCTACGATCTGGCCCGCACTCGCCGTCCTGCGGGCTTGGCGCGCGGCAAAGCTCCTCATGGGTTTGCGAGTCGCAACCGGCGAGCGTCACCGACCCGGAGCGTAGAATGAGCGCATGGAGAGACGACGCCTTGCAGCGGACAGCGCCAGCAGAGCGTGAGCAGGCCCAGCAGAGCCGAGGAGCGCCGGACGGACAGACGCCGCGGGCGGGCAGCAACGACCGCGGGGCTCGCGGCCGTCGTCTGCGCATGCGCCCCGGCGCTCGGGCGCGCCGCGAGCTCCCCAGCGCCGAGCATGGCATACAGCGCCACGACGCTGAGCGTCAAGGACGAAGGCAACCTGCGGTTCATCAAGAGCTCGGGCTCGACGCTGACCGACGAAGGCCACGCCGCCGGGACGATCCCCGGCAACGTGAGGATCCGCTTTACCTACAACGGGAACCCGAGCGTCAGCGCACAGATCACGATCTACGGAGCCCACGGAACGCTCCAGGTCCGGGCGAGCGGACGGCTTTCCAGCCCCACCAGCCCCAACCCGAGCTTCTCCGGAGCGCTGACGATCACCGGCGGCAGCGGACGCTACGCCCACGCTCGCGGCAGCGGCAAACTCTACGGCGTATTTCACCGCCGCAGCTACGGCATGGTCGTCCAAACACGGGGCACGCTGCACTACTAGGCACGAAGACTCCGCTGCGCACGCTGCGCCGCGCCGTTGCCCTCGGCGTGTCGCTGGTCGTGAGCAGTACTCTGCTCACGACCACGGCGCTCGCAACCCCGTCACGCAGGCACGTCCCCGTGGCAACCACCAGCGCAGGACCGAGCGCAAGTCTCGCCGGAACCTTCGCACCCAAGCGCCTCGGCCAGCCCGCGACGGTCATGTTCGCACTCAACATCGACCCGCCTGGGCAAGCAGCCCCTCCCCCCCTTTCCCAGATCGACTTTAGCTACCCAGGCAACCTCGGGTTCGCGACAAGCGGGCTCGGGCTCGCCGCGTGCGACCCCGTAGCGCTCGGAGCCAACGGCGGGCAGGCGTGTCCTCCCAACTCCCGGATGGGAGGCGGGAGTGCAACCGTCGCGGTCACCTTCGGCGCGGAGATGATCGAGGAGCACGTCGCGCTCGAACTGTTCGCCGCACCATCCGCCGACGGGTACGTGCATCTCGCGATCCTCGCCGAAGGCAAGGCACCTGTCGAAGCGCGAATCATCATTACCGCCGTGTTGCTCGCAGGGCACATGCAGATCAATCTGCCGGCGGTGAAAGGACTGGCCGGGACTCCTGATGTGGCGATCAAGGAGATCCGGGCCAGCCTCGGTGGCGCCCTGACGTATTACGAAAGGGTGCGCGGGCGAGTGGTGGCCTACAGGCCTCGCGGGATCGGGTTGCCAAACAGCTGTCCTCGTGGAGGATGGCAGTTGGGGGCGCGGTTGGCCTTTCAGAACGGGCAGCGGAGTCAGGCGAGGGCGGTGGTTGCCTGCCCGCGCGGGAGGCGGAGATGAGGGAGCCATCACAAATTGCACCCCGTTTGCACCCCGCCAGGGCCCCTCGAGGACTCTCTGCCTACGAAAAAACCCCACCGGAGCGGGGCTTCTTCACATAGGGGGGGCGGGATTCGAACCCGCGACCTTCGGGTTTATGAGGTCGCCCAAGGGGGGTCGGGTACGGTCAGGTTGGCCGTGTTTGCTGGGGTTAGGTCGGGTTCGATGGGGTCCGATTTGCTCAAAACGGAACCTTGAATGGAACCTTGGGGAGGCTGCCGTGGCCACGGCGAGAGAGCGTGGACAATGCTCCAGCACGGTACTGGAGCATTTCGCCGAGCTCGATCGAAGCTTGGTCTCGCACACGGTGTGCGAGACCTCAGCGGCGGCGCGTCAGGTCCTACTTCCCGTCGAGTTCCAGCTCACGTCGTAGCGTCTCGACCGTCCAGGTCGGGCAGCCGCAGCCGAGGAAGTCGTTGTCGCCGGTGAGGATGGCGGCGTCGAGGACGATCGCGAGCGCGACAGTAGGCCAGTCACGCGGGTCGCGTGGCACTCGGCGCAGTGCTGTGGACTCCAGAGCAGCGTAGGTATCCCTCGGCGCAACCTCAATAGCTCGCACATCGATCAGGTTGTGTACAGCCTCCTCCAGAGCCTTGCGCTGTGAGGCCGTGAAGATCCCTCTTGCAACAAGGATCTCCAGCCGCGCAGATAGCTCGTGCTCGGTCTCCTCCCACTGATGCTCCGCAACGAGGACACGGAGATTCGGATGCAGGAGAAGCTCTCGTCCTCGCTGGCGCAGAAGCTCGCCGACGAGAACGCTCGCATCTGCGACGACGATCATTCGGGAAGCGGCCGCCGCAGATCGAAGAGCCGCGACAGCGCCTCCTCGTTCATCCCCGTCTCTTGGAGCACCTGCTCAACCGCCTCGCCCAACTTGACGACAGCCCGCTGCACCTCATCCTCGTTGCGCTCAAGCGGGATGTAGAAGCCTATTACCTGACCGTGCTTACTCACGGCCACCGCATCGGCCCCCGAAAGGTAAGTAGTTGCGTGATCGCGAAACTCCCTGACTCCGACGCTCTTCATGCGCGTCCTTTCGGATTGTGGACATCTTGTGGTCACCATGTGGTCATATCCTAGCTCGTCTCAGGGCAGCGATCAAGCGACTCCCCCGAGCCCTGTCGAGCAACAGCGTGACCTGAGCCCACGGCAATGCTGCAAGATCGGACCACAGCAATTCTCACACGGTGTGAGAGACCTTCCGCCGAGCCCTCACAGGCCGATCTAGGAGCATCATCGCTGTCCGATCCCTCCCCGAACGCCCGTTCAACGAACACCGTCCCGCTGGACGGATCGGGCGCGTAGTGCCGGTAGATCTCGGTGGTCTTGGCGTCGGCATGGCCCATCCGCTCCTGGATCGCACGCAGCGCAACCTGAAGTGCTACGTCCGATAAGCGCTCTCTTGCGTTCCCGGATGCTGCGCTCGGCGACCTCAGACCGCCCACGCTTCCCGCGTGGACGGTTTCGTGGAAGGCGGGCTCGGCGACCCCACCGCCAGAATCCCTTATTCCAAGCCAATTTTCCGCGCCCGAGGACCCCCAGCCCCACCAGCATCCAACAAGAATCTAGTCGGGGAGACAGAGGTTGGGCGTGGCTGCTGCCGACGCTTTCGCTCGGCGTGAGTGGTTTGTGGGCGGTCCGGCGAGCGACGCTCAAGGCCCACGGCCGAGGTCGCGGCGCTCTTAGCGACCCGCGAGTACTTCTCGCATACAGCTACTGGCGCCATATGTAAGACAACGCTCTCATACTCCAAAGCCCTCGATACCGCTTGCCGGCCCGCCCTCATCGGGCGTAGGAGCGCTACCACGTGCCGCCACATAGGTAATAAAGTTGACGTCCCCGATTGCCGCGAGCTCGGGCATACTGTTATCGGCCGGGGTCACATCGTTGAAGTCTGCGAAAGTACGGATTTCGCAAAACCCCGCGTCCCTCAGCAACCCGTAAAGCTCGCCATGCTTGAAAGCATGGAGGACAAGATCCTCAGATTTCAAGCGCGCTTTTTCGATATCCGACAAAGATCTCACAATCGGCCTGTTATAGAAGAACCGCCACTTGACCTGCTGGGTTTGTGGTGTGATCTGCGCAGGAAACCCTCTGACATCCTGACCGCTGTATAGCGCATCACCTTGAGTCGTAGGTGGAAACTCTCTTAGCGGATCCGTCGTGATTGCTTTTCCATGGTCGAGCATGTATTGAAAGTTGCGCTCGTCAATCACCAGAAGGTCATCAGGATTTCTCAGCGAGTTGCGTAGGGCTTCGAGGCACCGCATACGACCAGCTGCGTCCTCTACTAGGCAGATCGAATTCCCCAAGCATAGAATGGCCTCGAAGCGCATCCCGCCGGGCAGAGAGTCCGGCAGAGTCTCCCAAAAAAGCGTAGTGAGTTGCAGTTGCTCGCCACACTTGTCCGCATATCTTTCAGCGGCATCCGCTAGCAGTTCGTCTACCTCGTTAGTGAATACCTGAAAGCCATGCTTAATCAGAAATACGCTGTCGCACGCAATCCCACCGGCCGCATCGAATACGTATTGCTTTCTGGGCAATACGCGAAGCAAGAAATCCCCCAAAGGACCTTGTGCGCGTTTGTCAGGATCAAGATATGGCTCCCAAGCCTGAGCGAGCTCGCGCGAAACCAGCCGCAGTCTCGGTGCAACCGCCCCGAGCGTTTCCGATTTGCCCAGCGCATCATTCACATATGCGTGCAATGACTCGTATGTCGTCCCGTCTCGTGCCGGCTCTTTTGGAAAATACATTGACAGCGTAATTGCATCACTTCCCTGGTGCGACTCGAACACCACCGCAAAGTTTGGCCACAAAGCGACATCTACTGACTCGGCTCCATGCATGTCACGAAGCTCCTTAGCGTCGCCGAGGTCTATCCATCTGAGGCCTACGTCGCATTCGTCATGCCAGCGCCAAAAGCGCTGATACGCATGCGATGTCTCTGGAACTCGAAAGTCGTCGGTAATATCCGAACGCGAGGTGGCTAGGATTCGACGGTCCGTTTTCGGATAGCCACGTATACGAAGGTCACTCGCGTGTGCGTCAAGGAACCATTCATACTGAGCCATGAACTGAGACGGCAGATGGCTATCTACGCCAATATAGGGGCCGCCACCCTTAGCAAAAAATCGCGCGAACCACGGTTGCAATGCCGCTGGGTTCTGCACTTCATAGGAGCCGCTTGTCAGGCCGGTAACAATTCGTCGAGTCTCTCGGACGTCCTCGATCGCCAGTTCCCGCAGCAATTCACGTGCCGGCTCTTGCGTGGCGCGGGCTATGTGCCTTACATCAGCCATCATTTGAGGAATGCCCCAAGTCGCTGACCAGCGAATAAAGCTGACGCTCGCAAAAAGGACTGCGAGGTCGTAGGTAGCCTCGACTCCAGCATTGTTACTGAGTGGCTGAGGATGCTTAGCTTGAAAGAGGGCCGCTATTACCCTGCCGGTGACTAGGAAGATGCTTGGGGCCACCAGATCTCGGACCCACCAATGCCTCAGAAGGGCGTGCAACCACCATCTCCATGCAACTTGCAGTGCGGCCTGCAGGCTGCTCGGCATTCGCGTCACGAAAGCACGAGCGAATCGTCCCAGGCGGGAATCGCTCGGTTGAGCGAGAAGCGAAGCCGGTGTAGGTGAATCTGACGACATATCTAGCTGATCGCAAGGCCACCCGGCAACTCAGACTCACGAGAGCGTTCGCCTACCCATGACGCGGTTTGGGTGATCCGCCATCTTCCGATAGCGCGTTGTTCTATCTTGGCTAGTCGCCCGGTGTCAAGTGGGTTGTCTATTTGTACCCACGGACGGCGTCCCGAGCCACCTCTCGAACATGCCTCACACGGCCGGGACTTGAATCAGCTAGCTCGCTGGGCCGCCAGAATTTAAGGGACGGTCAGCGGCGCGGACACGAGTGCCCACGAGGAGTCCTCGCGGACGGCGAGAGCACCGCGGCCTGGCCGGGGCGGCGACGCCTCCCCTGGAACATGGATCACCCAGGGCATGGTCCCACGACGTCGCGGAGCCCGGCTCGGAGCTCCAACGCTTGAACGTCCCGCGTAAAGCCGCGGAACGCGCGTCCCCTGCGGCCCCTTCGCCCGTCGCGCCGGTCCTTCTTCGGTCCCGCGTGCCGGGAACAGCCGGGAAACGGCCGACCCAGGACCCCAGCGTTTTCGCGGCTTCGCCAGCAATCGCGTGAGTCGCAAGCTTCTGCACCTGCGACTTTCATCGGGGAGTGAACCTCAGGCGCCCGGAGCCTGGCTGCGCGCACGCGACGGTCACGATGAGAGTAAGCCTCACGCAAATAGAACCCTATTGGAACCTTGACCTAACCCTCCACCCCGCGCTCCCACGAAAAAACCCCGCTTTCGCGGGGCTTCTTCGCATAGCGGGGGCGGGATTGATACCCAATCCTGCGACCGTATATGGCCCGCAAACAGGGGCCATAGCCCACAGAGTCGAGGAGTCGTGCCTGCTTGGAGAGCAAACGGCCCCCTAGAAAGGTGCCCGCGCGGGGGCCTACGGGACGCCCAAGCGATCTCTAGCACCATCGCCTAACAAAGACTTGCTGCGAAGACGGAACCGCAGACCAGCAGCCGATCGCGCTTGGACCCGGACGAGGCCGCACGCTTGCTCAACGCGCTGGGGACCGTCCATCGGGGCGCGGTAGAGCGCCTGCGCGAACTCCGCGATCTCCCGTGAATCCGCCTCCCGCCCGGAACCATCCGCCGCCGCCGACTTCGGCATCATCGAACAATGGCTAAGGCATCTAACGCGATCTCCCTCGGAGTCGAGCTAGACGACGAGAGGCTTACGTGGGCCAACGTCGTCGGCGATCAGACGGTGCTCGGCTACGACCTCGCTCTCATCCAGATCGGTGGAGTGCTCAGCACGTTTCGTCAGGGTGAGGTGCCCTTTAGCGAGCGCGAGCAGGTAGCGGGAATCGTTCGTCCGTCAGATCAGGCTAGAGCAGCTATGGAGCGAGCGCTACACAAGCGCCGCGAAGAACTGGATGAATTGCTCAAACAAGGAAAGACCCTCATCGTGTTCATGAAGACGCCCGAGCAGTACGCCGTTCCGGGGCGAGTAGAGGAGAAAACTGATGAGGCAACCGGCCAGAAGACCAAAGTCCATATGCACGAGCCTCGTTCAACGCTCGAACAGGTGCTGCCGATCGACGTGGCATTCGAAAGCGTTTGGGGTCATTCATTCCGACTTGCAACGACCGGACCCTTCGTTGAGTTCTGGACTGAGTGGGAGGGGATCTTCCATCACGAGGCCGTGATTGCGGATCACGCGGGGACGACGGCCCTCGAGATTCCCGGAACCAAGAAGGCGGTCGCTGCCGTCGTTCAAGACGGGCCTGGGCTCGTCCTCCTGCTGCCAGCATTTCAGGACTTCCAAGACCCAGAGAACCCAGGCCCCGAGGACGGCCCAAACCCCGCGCATGAGGCGCTAGTCGACGCCCTCGTCTCGCTAACTGCGCAGCTCAAGGGCGAGGAGGAACTGCCGGATTGGGCGAAGGAGATCGAGCTACCCGGTGAGCGCAAAGCCCGCACCCGTCTTGGCGACGCTGAAGCAAAGATCGAACATTGGAAGATCGAGACGACAGACCGCGCCGAGTCACTTCGTGTTATCGAGAGGCGCAAGGGGCTAGTGACCGCGAGCGGCGCGGCGCTAGAAGTTCTTGCCCACGAAGCGTTTGCCGCGCTCGGCTTCGCGTTGGAGACTCCGCAGGAGGGGAGGGCCGACAGCGTTCTGCGTCTTGGGAAGCGTGCTGCGGTCGTGGAGATCAAGGGGCAGAAGGGCAGCGCGAAGGAGCAGGACGCGGCGCAGCTATACAAGTGGGTGGCCGCATTTTTCGCCGATCACAATGAACAGGCGAAGGGCCTGCTCCTCGTCAACGCCTTCCATCAGACGCCGCTCAGCAAGCGAGGGAAACGGGCGGCGTTCCCGAAACAAATGCTGAAGTTCGCGGTTGACCAGCAGAGATTCTGCTTGCTGACTGGCGAGCAACTACTCGCCCTCTGGCTAAAGGCTGAGGCTGAACCTCGCTCGCGGAAAGCACTCGCTGAGAGTCTCCTCGACTGCACCGGCATCTACGGTGGGAACGGCCTGTCGCCGGCGAGTTGATGCCCTCAAAGACGTAGAGCACCGCATCGTCGCCATCCCGCAGACCTAGCCGGTTCCCAGGGAGATCGGGTGGTCCGCTTAGGTCGGGCACCAACGGCCAAGGGCCAAGCTGGCTGCTTCTGAGCGGCGCCGGCGCTCTCTAGCTTGGGGCTCCCTGCCGCGCAGCCTCGACACGATCGAGGATACGCATGAGCAAGCTTGCGGTGTGCACGGCCTCGGCCGCCTCCCTCGGATCGTCGTAGTCGACCTCTCGATGTCCGCCGGGGTTGCGGAGCACCGCGTATGCACCCGCGAACAACCCTCGCACGCCGTCCTGCTCTCCCTTGGTCGCTTCCGCGTCGCACAGCGGTGCCCCCGGCCCAAACGCCCGGTTCATCAGGGCTACGCCGTAAACCTCCTCGCCGAACCCGGCGAGCTTCCGCACCCTAATCTCGACCGCGCGCATCGCTGCGAACACCCCTAGCTCGTACTTCTCCAACATGAACTGCGCACGTGCCTCACTCTCGATAAGGGGATGGACGCCGTCCTGAAGGCCCGCGGTCGCGTGCAGGTGGCCCGGCCCCTCATCGAGCAGCTTCCGCCCGAACCGCGTTACAAAGGCAGCGTTGCTGCTGTGTTGGCTCAGGTCAGGAGTGACCAAGCCACGCGCTCGGAGCCAGCCGATGGCCTCAGAGAGGGCATCCAGGGTCGGCTTGCCATAGCCAGCATTTCGGGCTTCGTTGACGTAGTTGTAGTCGTTCCACTGGCTAGTCCGATCGAAGTCTCGCAGGACCTCGAGCCCTAGCTCATCGATCGGGAGTTGCAGGATTGATCGCTCTGCCAGCATCGCGACGCGATCATAATCTGGCGTGCCCATCTGACCTGCCGTCGCCAACGCGCCTTACCGCGATACCGCAGGGGGCACGTCCGCACGCGCTACTTCCGCGGAAGCTGCTCGTCGTCGCAGGTGCATCTACGGGGCGGGATCAGGACGCAATCCTGCGACCGCTCTAGAGCCAAATATCGCGATCGTCTACCGGATCGAGGAGTCATGGCCGCTGAGTGAGACGGCTAGGCTCGGTCGGACAGCCGCGTGACGCACCGCCCGCGCGAGCCGGTGGCGGAACGCTAGGAGTCGAGCACCTTCGCCTTGGCCGCCTCGAACTCGTCCGCCGACAGAATGCCTCGGTCGCGCAGGCCGGCAAGACGCTCTAGCTCGGATGCGACGGACTCGGGATGCGAAGCCGTGGCGTTCGGCGAAGGCGGCGGTAGGCAGCGCGTGAAGCGGTCGATGATCCGCTCGTTCGGATCGCCTTTCAGCGCCGTCCAGATGTTGTCCTTCGCCGCCGACGCTTGTAGGCGAACGCGGGTGTGCCCCGGCGCGTCGTCGTCTAGCTCGATCCGAAGCTCACCCCAGACGGTCCCCTTGTGATAGCTGCCTTTGCAGACGGCGGCGTCGGCGTCGGCTTCAATCTTCGTGAAGCCTCCTGACCGGAGTGCCTGCTCCACGGTCGGCACTAGCTCCTCCGGGGTGCCCGGCAGCACCATCTCTTGCGACAGGTCTTTCCCGCGCAGCGCCACCGGCGGAGCCTACCTCTCGTCCGGTCGTGCCATCGCCGTCGCGTCGGCGCTTACAGGAACGACCACCAAGCGTCGCTCAGGGCGCATCGTGATCGCCGCCCGCTTGGAGCAACTGCGCCGCGTAGCCGTGGGCGGCAAGGCGGTCGTCAGTGATCCGAAGTGCGTCCCGTAGCTCGGCGACGAGGCGGTGCTCGTGGGCGAGGTCGGAGTCTGCCGGCGCGACGGCCTCAAGCTCTATGAATGTCCCAAGCTGCTCGACCTCATCGAGGTGGATGCGGACGCTTTGCCACAGCAGCAGATGGCGGCGCTTGACGACGACCCCGCGTATGCCGATCGCGGCGGCGAATGCCGCACGCAACACCGCTCCATCGCTTACCTCGATGATCCGGTAGCGGCTCTCGCGTTGCTGAGGCTCGCTGGCGCGCTCGAACTGGATCAGATGCGGAGTGCCGGGCTGCTCCTCGCGGAGCTTGAGCCCACCGTGACGGACGTCGAAGTAGGTATCGCGCTGCGCGATTGTGCCGTGGTCCTCGGCTCCAAGCGCCAGGCATATCGCCAGCGACGCAGACGGGTCCGGGTCGGTCGCCTTCAGCTCAATGTTTCTCCGGGGTGCCTGCACGACAAAGGTCGATGACGCTCGCTATGCCGCTTGGCTTGGCTGTGGGCGGCGGTCCCTGAGCCAAACCACAAGGCCGCACGATGCGTAGAGGATGGCGACTGTGATGAGCGCGAACTTGACGACCGAGCAGACGGCTGCAAACGGCGGGGCGAAACCGCCGCCCTTACCGGCAAGCGTGAGCAGCAGCGCGACGTTTTCGCTCGCGTCGAAGCTCGCCGCGCCGAGCGCGAAGAAGGGGACGACGCCGCCGATGGCGGCGAGGCGCCGCCAGCCGCGCGCTCGCGCAGCGTCGCGGACTGCGAAACCGGCGAGGGCGAAGAACAGGCCATAGGAGAGCATGTAGCCGTAGTCGAGCAGCAGCGAGAGGTGTGCGGCGCTGCGACCTTTCGCTCCCCATTCAGCGACGATTTGCGCCGCGCGAGCGTGACTGCCAGCGAACTCGAAGGCGAGGATTGTTGGCCCGTGCGAGACGTGCGAGGGGTCGATCACTTCGAGGATCACCGTGAACGTGACGGTGGCGACCCCGAGCGGGATCAAGGCGCGCTTGCGATGAGTTCTGCTCACGAGCGGGCGGGATCGGCCGTTCGGCCCTCCCGAAGCTGGCTCATCGTGAATAGCGCGCGCAGGTCAAGGCCCTCGCCGGCAAGGTTGTCCCGGCCTCCGGCCTCGCGGTCGATCACGCAGAGGACCGCTGCGATATCGGCTTCTCGGTCGCGCAGCTCCCGGCAGGACTCGATCACCTGACCGCCGGAGGTGACCACGTCCTCGATGACCGCGATCCGGCGCCCTGCCACCTCGCCGCCCTCGGCCAACCGGCACGTTCCGTAGGTCTTGGCGGCCTTGCGGACGAATACGGTCGGCAGCCCCGATACCTGGGACGCGACGACGGCTAGCGGCACCCCGCCAAGCTCAAGGCCAGCGAGCACTTCCGTTCCGGCGGGCAACAGCCCAACCAACTCCTCGGCAATCTCGCGTAGCAGAGGAGGGTCGGACTCGAACAGGTACTTGTCGAAATATTCGCTGCTCGTCGCGCCTGACCGCAGTCGGAACTCGCCTGCGAGGCGGGCGCGCTCGTAGATGCGGTCGCCTAGCTCGGACATTGGACGACAGGTTATTCGCGGCGACGGAGTGCCCCTGCCTGCCACCCTATAGACGTGGCACTCGTGCGACGCCTCTTTTCGATCCTCGACTCGGCCTTCGTGTCTCGCGTCGGGAGCGCGACGACGCTGATTCGCATTGTGGGGCTCGGATTCGTCCTTGTCGTCTTGGTCGGGCTTGTCGCGGCGAGCGTTGTGAGCGTTGCCGGTTGGATTCCCGTCGTTTGCTTCGCCATCTGGGCGGTACTCGCTCTCCTGCTCGCGGCTGCTGGGACGATGCGTCGTCAGCCGAGCACCCTAGCCTCGCCCCTTGCGCGGTTCGCCATCACGAGGGGTTTGCCCGGCTCGTCGTCGGAGCTATTCGCCGCGCTTCTGGCCGCCGAGGCGCAGGCGCGCGAGTTCGTAGCCGAGGGAGCCATATTGGACCCTGTTGACAACCAAGCGCAAGCGGCACACTTCGCGAGCGCGTACACCGTGTATGAGGCCGAGGTAGCGTCGCTGATCGGTCGCGCGGACCAACTCGATGATCGTTGGGGGATGCTCTGGAATCGCAAGCCGAGCTGGGCTCGCAACCACCTGTTGGAGCCGCCGTTCACAAGGGAAACGCTCGACCTTGTGACGCGGTACATCGCACACCGGGCTCGCCAGCTCGGCTACATGATCGAGTTCCTGCGAACCGGGAACGACCGGCCAGTTCGCTACATACGAGCGTGGGTGGAGCACGACGAGGCATCCACAGGAGCAGCCTCGGACGGCACCAGCGCCGCTCGATCAGACGACGCTCGCCGCACCCAAGCGGGGGACCGTCAACCCGGCTAGAGCGGGGCGGGCTGCGGTCGCTGCTCAGTCCAAGACATAGCGAGAATCGAAGCGCAGAACGCCCTCCTGTGCGAGCACGCGGAGCTTGTGCCCGTCGTTCTCGTGAGCGTTCGCTCTACGCTCGCGCTCGATGAGTCGTGCAAGCTCCGTTCTCCCGTGGGCCTTCTCAGCCAGCCCCGACTCCCCCAGCGCGGACCGGGCCACGCTGGGCGCCGTGCCGGGCGGTTCGGCTCGGTCTAGGATCAGCGCATGAAGTACGAGTACAGAGCCGTGAGCTACGACAAGTTCGGACAGCCCCGAGGGACCTTGGCGCACGCGGAAAGGGACGCTGAGCGGATGCAGGTCGCGTCTACACAACGCGAGTCGCGCATTCAGGTACGGGCTATTGACCCCGAGACAGACAGAACCTCATCGTGGACGTTTCTAGACGAGAGTTCTTCGTCCTAGTCTCGCGAGCTATGGGCCTGGGGATGGACCCCCCAGCGTTCGAGACAGTCTTGAGCCATTTCGAGTCCCGGCCCCTTATGGGTCCGCCGTAAGTTGTTCCGGCAGATACTTCGCGTGCGTCTTGCGTAGGTAGGCAAAGGCACGGTCCTCGTCTGGCTGGTAGTCGAGTTGCTGCTTCAGAAACTTCAGTCGATGATCGGCTTCTTGGATGATCTCAGCCCACGTGTAGATCCAGACGCGAATCCCTTTGGCGTTCATTATCTGCCCGTAAGGGGCGTTGTCCGATTGCCGGCGAAGATCGGGGGCGCCCCGGACCTCCGTAGAGATGACGTAGAAGTCCCATTGAACATCCACCGTGTCGAATCTCGTGTCTTTGGACACGGCCTCGGCATAGTTTTCGATTTGACTCGCCTCGTCGTTGCCGATCGCGACCTTTGGAGCCTTCAACTCGATGACTAGGTGCTCGCGCTTGTTTCGGTTCTGCTCTAGCGAGCGAGCGAGCATGAGATCAACGATCCGTCGCTTACCTTCGTGATCCAATACCTCCTCGGGGGCAAGCTCGTCCCGTCCGAGGATCTGCATATGCCTTTTGAGGACGGTGGTCAGACTCTCGTCGTCTGCGGCGAGCGCGAACTCCTCGCCGAACACCCATGTCTCGGCGGCCAAAATGCGGTGGAGCTGCGAGCGCTCCTTGACGACCTTGGAGAGGTCTGGGTCCATAACGAGGGATTCGAGGGCACGAAGGAACTCAAGGCGGTCCGTGATCGCCTTCGATGTTGCGATGAGGGCCGTCAACGAGGAGCGATCTAGCAAGTGGCTCAACTCATCGAGGCGGTCCTGCTTGAGATCGAGCACCTCCCCGAGAACTTTGTGCAGGGAGCCAGGGTCGTTCTCAAGCGCCTCGCGGAGAAGCCTCAGCGACAGGCGCCGTGAAGGCTTGCTCTCGGAGGCGTTGACGACGCTCGACGCCGAGAGCGCCACCACGTCGAATACCTCGCGGGTCGCCTTCTCAGCGTGACTGGTGGGATCGCCCGAGAACGGATAGACCTTCTCCGCCTTCCACCCCTCGATCAGCTGGCGTGTCTTGTCAGCCGCCCGCTCCTTGAAGTGCTCACGCAGCTTCTCTCGCGACGCCTCCAATAGATCGCGCGTCTCGCCTGAGCCAAGCTCTGCGAGGACAAGCGAATCATCGTTCGCAAACCCGGTCCACTGAAGGTATGCCGTGAACTCGAAGCCGGGGGCCTGGATTCCCGCCTGAACATCTCCCAAAGGCATCCAGTTCTCATTGCAAAGGTAGATGGCACGATCGACCCGTCGCGTCCACTCGATCGCGGTTAGCAAGGCCGGAGCACTACCGTCTCCGGTCGGGATTTCGTAGTCGGCTCGATGCGACTGGATAGCTTCCGGGTCAACCTCTTGGTCCCCGAATCTCATGTGGACGCCGTGAGTCTGGAGATACAGACCGAACGTCCCCGTCAGCTTCTCGACCGGCCCGTCACCGCCGAGCCCGGAAGGAGGCTCCGCGAAGCCGTCGATCAGGACTCGTGTTCCGGTAGCGTCATCCGTCGCCTGCGGATCGGTAATCGCGACGTGCGCCAGATCGCTCACCCGCATCTCGACATCGAAGGCGAGATTTTGCGCTGCATTTGCCGGGTCCTTTGCGACTGTGTGCCAGCGGATTCGGGGTCCGAGTCCGGCGGCTCGAAATCGGCCTCGCCCCTCTCGGCCGTGAAGGGCGCGGCCGGCGGGCGACTGCGCCGCGAGGCGCTTCCACGAGCCGCCGAGGTTCTTGAATCCATCTACCGCCTGATCCTGCGTCATTCCGTGGCCGTTGTCCTCGACCCGAATCTCAACCACGCCGCCTAGCTCGTTCTCCACGAGAACAACTTGGACATCTGTCGCATCAGCATCTAGCGCGTTCCAGATCAGCTCCGTGATGCCTGTCAGCGGCGTGGCACGGGTGAGCGTCTCAAGGTGATGGGGATCGAGTTGGACCTCTATTTCCATGAGCGATCCAGTCTCGCACCCGAGTCGGCCGACCGTCGTTCTGTCTAGGCATCCCGCTTCAGGGTGCCTTGAGGACTCCCTTGGGGAGCTTGACGCGCCGAGTCAGGATTTCGAGCCCTAGGATCAACGTGCGGATCACGCCGATTTGGCCGAGCAGCGCGATCGAGTCGGAGTGCCCGCGATCTTCGACGGTCCTGCCGTCCTCATCGAGACGGCTGATCGTGATGCCTCGGAGCACAACGGCGCGGCCGTGGTAGGTGCCGTTCAAGACCCATCGGGAGGGGACGCGGTTGCCCTCGGTGACTTGCTCCTCGACGCCCATCCGGTACTGCTTGAACAGCGTCGCGTAGAACGCAAGCGACTCGCGCCCGCCCTCGTAGCCGTGAAAGGTCATGTCGTTGACGTGATCGACGAAATCGGGGCTGTAGAACTCCTCCATCCTCGACACGTCGCCGGAACAGACGATTTCGATGGCCTGTCGTGCTTGCGCTGCGTAGTCGTGCTCAGTTGTGTTGGTCATGCGACCGAGACTACACGACAAAAATGTAGTAGCGTTTTGTTCATGGCAGGTCGTCCGAGAAAGGCCGACAGCGGGCTCGCGCCGCTTGAGTCGGAGGTGATGGGCGTCATCTGGGAGGCCGGCTCCCCCGTCTCCGTGCGCCTGGTGCTCGACAACCTGAACGGCGACCGAGGCACGCCGCTTGCCTATACGACCGTGATGACCGTGATGAACCGGCTGGTCAAAAAGAACGTGCTCGCCCGCCAGGGCGAGCGGCGACGCTACCTCTACGAAGCAACTGCCGCCGACGCGGCCGGGCTCGCCGTCCGCGACGTGCTTCGCGCGCACGGAGACGCTGCGGTCGCGCATTTCGTAGACGAGGCGCGCGCCGACCCTACGGTGCTTCGGCGCCTGCGAACTCTGCTCGCGGAGGACTGATGAGCCTCGACCGCGCGAACCGCAGCTTCCTCGCGTTCGTGGCCGTCGCCTTGCTGTTCGTCGCCACCGTTCTCTGCGGAGCGATCGGCGGCGTGCTCGTGCCGCTGAGCTTGGCGCGACTCTCCCACGGTGGCCTGCCCGAGCTGTGGCGCGATCGGGGCTCGCTGCTGGCGCCGCTCGTGCTTTTCGTCTTAATCGCTGTGGGCCTGGGGCTCGGCGCTCGCGCGCTCATTCGACAGGCGCTCGCTTCACGAGTGCTGTCGCGTCGCGTGCGCGCACTGGCGAGCAAGGCGCCCGAGGCTCTTGTGCAGGCAACGCGGCAAACGGGGCTCGCTGGCCGCGTGGTGCTCGTGGATGCGGCGGACTCGTTCTCGTTCGTCTACGGCTTGCTGACGCCTCGCGTAGCGGTCAGCCGTGGGCTGCTCGAACACGCGACCGGCGACGAGTTGCGTGCGGTGCTTGAGCACGAGCGCTACCACGTCCGCAACATCGACCCGTTGAAGGCCGCAATCGTGAGAGTGCTCTCCGAGGCGCTGTTCTTCCTGCCGGCGCTGGACTCGCTGCGCGCTCGCTATGTCGCCGGTCGGGAGCTTGCCGCCGATCGCCGCGCCGTCGCGCTCTGCGGGCGGCGCCCGCTGGCCGGAGCGCTGCTCAAGGTCGTGCGCGGTCCAGTTTGGAGCGAGCAGGCGGGCGCCGCCGCGCTCTCAAGCCCTGAACTGCTCGACGTGCGCCTCCTGCAACTCGAAACGGGCTCTGAGCCCAAGCCCGACGCGCTCGATACCGAGAGCGTGATCCTCTCGCTCGCGGGCGCGGCGTTGCTAGCCATCGTGTTTCTCGTCTCGGTGTCCTGCCTGGGCGGGGCGGCGGCTGTCTACCACGCCACCGGGACCGGGCTGATGGCCGCGACCGGACTCGACGCGCTCGCCTGCGCCGCGCCCTTTGCCGGCGCTGGACTCCTCATCTACTCGCTGATCGCCGTGCGCGCGAAACGCCCTCTAGGGCGTTGAGCTAGTCGCGCTTTCGCGTTCGCGGATTTCGACTCGTATCTTGTGCGGGTCGGTCCCGCTCCACAGCCTCGACCTCGCCCGGCTAGAGCCCGGCCTGCTTCAACAGCTCGGCGACCGTCAGGTCCAGCCCGTGAGCGACGGTGACGATCGTGTCGAGCGTGACGTTGAACTCGCCTCGCTCGACCGCTCCGAAGTAGGAGCGATCAATCGGCACGTCGGCACGACGCGAGAACCCTTCTTGCGATTCACCGCGCCGCACCCCAGCCGCTCGGATCGCCTTACCGAGCGCTTGGTTGGCACGCGACTTCTGGTATCGGTGCCAGTACGTCTATCGGCGCGGTCCGGCAGCGGCAACCTTGGCCGATCACCCCAAGGTTCACGGCATCAAGGAGGACAGACTGCTTGAGCCGATCCTCGACTTCCTTAGCCGTCGCGTGTTCGGCGCCGACCGCCTGCGTCTCCTGCGCGACGAACTCGCGGCTTCGACCGCCTCCTCTTGGGAGGAGCACGACGCCGAAGCCAAGCGCCTAGAGGCCGAGCTAGAGAAGATCAAGCGCTCGCTCCGGGCTCAGACACTACGGCTAAAGGAGCACGACGACCCGACGCATCCCGTCGTCGTCGCAGCGAGCGAGAGGATCGTTGAGTTGAGCACACGCAAGTCGGCGGTCGCCGACGCGCTCGACGCTCTCCGGGCCAAGCGGCCCGCCGGGCACCACCCCGACGAGATTGTGGCGATGCTCGACGCCGTGCCCGACCTGCGCCCCGCGCTCGACGCCGCGAGCGAGGAGGAGCTTGTCGAGATTTTCCGAGCCTTCGACCTGACCATCACCTACGACAAGCACGAGCAACGGCTGCACCTCGCGGCGACGATCACGCCCGAGCTTCTGCCGGTCCTGTGCCCCAACGACAGCGACCGCCCCGAGGGACGGTCGCAGATTAACGGCATAGCGGGGGCGGGATTCGAACCCGCGACCTTCGGGTTATGAGCCCGACGAGCTACCAGACTGCTCCACCCCGCGTCGCTTCTTATGTTCTAGCAAAGAAAACGCCTGGGTGGGACCTGGGCGCACTCCACCCAGCGCCCGGCGAAGCGCAACGGAGACCGCTTTTAGAGAGCGATCGGCTGGCCGTCCCCGTGGAACCCGCCCGTGGGTCCATCGTCAGGCAGCGTCGCCAGCCATACGATCCCCGCGGCACTCTCCTCGACCGACTTGGTCGCACCCGTCGGGCTACCCATGTCCGTCTTGACGAAGCCTGGCACACACACGAGCTGCTCGGCTGCCGCTGCGATGCTCGTCGGCACAGAGATGTCGGGCGTCAGCGGCGTGAGCGGCTTACCGGTGCTCGCCGTGAGCTCCTCGGCGACCGCGCTCGCCTCCGCTGCGTTGCGTGCGCCGAGCAGTACTTCATAGCCACGCTCGGCCAACTGGCGTGCAACCTCGCGTCCGAGTCCGCGGCTGGCGCCCATCACAAGAGCGACTCCCGGCCTCTCACCTGCGCTCACCTCACGCCCCACTTCGCTCGCGTGTGCCCACACCTCTAGCATCTCGCCGGTGCGCGTCGCCGTCGTCGATATCGGGACGAACTCCACCCGCCTGCTGATCGCCGACGTCGGGCAGTCAAGCGGTGCGGTCCGCGAGCTCGCCAGACGCTCGCAGGTCACGCGGCTGGGGGACGGCGTCGATGCCGGCGGGCGTCTCTCCGAGGAGGCCAGCGCCCGCGTGTTCGCCGTCCTCGCGGGCTATCGCGAGGAGATCGATGCCCACGACTGCGCCGCGAACCTCGCCGTGCTCACCTCCGCTGTTCGGGACGCGACCAACGGTGCCGAGTTCGCGCGTCGCGTGCGCGAGGACTACGGGCTCGACGCGCGCGTGCTCAAAGGCGAGGAGGAGGCCCAGCTGACCTTCCTCGGCGCGATGGCCGGGCGCCCCGCTCCCACCGAGCCGACGGTCGTGATCGACATCGGCGGCGGCTCCACCGAGTTCGTCGTGGGTGTCGGGCGCAGCGCCGGCTTTCACGTCTCGCTGCATGCCGGCGTCGTGCGCATGAGTGAGCGTCACATTCATTCAGATCCGCCGAGCCCCGCTGAGCTTCAGGCGCTCGCCGCCGACGTACGCTCGACGTTCCTCGCGGGGCTGCCCGCCGAGGAGCGCGCGCCCGTCAAGCACGGCATCGCTGTGGCCGGCACCGCGACCTCCGCGGCCGCGATCGAGCAGGAGCTTGACCCCTACGACCCCGCGCGAGTGCATGGCTATCCGCTTGAGCTGGCGAGCGTTGAACTGCTGCTCGCGCGCCTCGCCGACATGAGCAACGAGGGACGGCGCGACGTCGTCGGGCTACACCCCGATCGCGCCCCCACGATCGTCACCGGCATGATCCTGCTGTCCGAGGCGATGCGCGCCTTTGAGCTCGAGCAGCTAGAGGTCTCAGAGCACGACATCCTCTACGGGGGCGCGCTGCGCCTCGCCGGCGTCGGCTGAGCTCAGGCGAGGTTCGAGCGGCGCGGGTAGACGACCGTAGGGTCAGTCAGCACGTTGACGAGCGCCGGCTTGCCCGCCGCGAAGGCGCGCTCGAGCGCGGGTGCGAACTCGCTCGGGCGGCGTACCAGCTCGCCGTGGCCGCCGAGCGCTTCGACGACCTGGTCATAGCGCGTCTCGGGGCGCAGGTCCGCCGCGACCGAGTAGCCGTAGAGGAACTCCATCGGGTGCTTCTCGAGCGCCCAGATGCCGTTGTTGCCCATCACGCCTACCACGTTCACGCCGTGGCGCGCAAGCGTGTCGAACTCCATCCCCGAGAAACCGAAGGCGCCGTCGCCGAGCAGCAGCACGACCTGGCTCTCCGGCCGCGCGAGCTTCGCGGCCAGGGCGTAACCGGGTCCTGAGCCCAGGCAGCCGAAGGGCCCGGGGTCCAGCCAGCAGCCAGGCTTGTAGCTGTCGACAACCCGGCCCGCGTAGGAGACGTAGTCGCCGCCATCGCCGATCACGATCGCGTCGCGGTCGAGCACCTTTGCGAGCTCCGCATACAGGCGCATCGGGTGAAGCGGCGAGCGCTCGTCCTCGAGCTCCGCACGCTCTGCCTCACGCTTCTCGCTCTCACCGGCACGCAGCTCCGCAATCCACGATTCGCTCGCAAGCGCTTTGCCGCCCGCGACAGTGCGCAGAGCGGCGAGCGTTGGTGCGAGCGCGCCGTAGCACTCGACGGCGACCGCCCGCGGGTGTCTGCGCTGCGGCTCGGCCACGTCGAGGACGACGATCTCCGTGTCCTCCCCGAAGCTCGCGCCGAATGCCAGTCGGAAGTCCATCGGCACGCCCATTACGAGCGCGACGTCCGCGCCTTTGAGCGCCTGCGAGCGAACGCGGGAGAAGAACAGCTCGTGATCCGCCGCCACGCAGCCACGCGCCAGCCCGTTCAGGAAGACAGGAATCCGCAGCGTTTCCGCGAGCGCTAGGAGTTCCTGCTCGCCGCGCCCCCAGTAGAGGTCGGTGCCGGCCATGATCACCGGACGCTCCGCGCCGCGCAACAGTTCACCGGCGCGTTCTATCGCCTCGCTCGCCGCACCCGCCTCCACGGGAACGTTGCCCGCGAAGAGCAGCTCCTCGCTTGGCTCGGCGGCCTCCTGGAAGACGTAATCCATCGGGAAGTCCACGAAAGCGGGGCCGCCGTGCGGCGCGCGCGCCGCCGCGAAGGCGTCGTCGAGCAGGCCGGGGATCTCATCGGTGGCGCCCGGCGTCGCCGCGAGCTTGGTCAGCGGACGCACGAACGGCATGTGGTCGATCTCCTGCAGCGAGCCCTGTCCCCAGCGCATCGCCGGCGCGCGCCCGCCGAGCACGACCATCGGCGAGTGGTTCGCCTGCGCCGAGGCCATCGCGCTCATGCCGTTCGTCACCCCCGGCCCGGCCGTCAGCGCGCACACGCCCGGCTCGCGCGTGACCTTCGCCCAGCCCTCCGCCGCGAACGCGGCCGTGGACTCGTGGCGAACATCCACGATCTCGATGCCCTCCTCGCGGCAGCCGTCGTAGATCGAGAAAAGATGGCCGCCGGAGAGCGTGAACAGCTTGGTCACGCCCTGCGCCTTTAGCCGCCGCGCCACGAGGCGCCCGCCGTGGAAGGTTGTCGTCTCCTGAGCGCTCTCCGCCGCCATCGGCCGCGACTCTATCTGCTCGACAGCCTGCACGAACATGCCCGGGGTGGGGCTCGAACCCACATGCCCTTTCTAAGGCAATCGATTTTCAAGTCGATCGCGTATAACCGATTCCGCCACCCGGGCTCGGCCGATGAGTGTATGGAAGGGCCCAACTGCGGGTATTTCTCGTGCACGAAGTGCTGCAGATAAAGCGCAACTTCGCCCTAGTTACGGTGTCTTTAGAGGCAACTGCTGCAATAGAAGCGCACTGATGGAGGTCTCTGCCCTCACACATCCGAGTACGATGCCGGGCCTGCGCGGCCCCAGTGCTCTGCTGCGCCTACAGTCAGACGAGCGGCTGATCGCGCTCACCCGCCGCGGCCAACCCGCCGCTTTCGAGACCCTCTGTGCGCGCTACCAGTCGCGCCTGCTCGCCTTCTGCCGGCACATGCTCTCCTCACGCGAGGACGCCGAGGACGTGCTCCAGGAGGTCTTCGCCGCAGCCTTCAACGCGGTGCTCGCGGACGAGCGCGCAATCAACGTGCGTCCCTGGCTCTACCGGATCGCGCGCAACCGCTCGCTCAACCACCTGCGTCGCGCCTCTGCGATCGGCGTCGACACGATGGACGTGCACTACGCCGAGAACGGCCTTTCAACGAGCGACAAGGTGCTGCGTCGTGAGAGCTTCCGTGAGCTGATCGCCGACGTTCACGAGCTGCCCGAGACGCAGCGCACCGCGCTGCTGCTGCGTGAGATCGACGCGCTCTCCTACGAGCAGATCGCCCAGGCGATGGAGACGACCGTACCGTCGGTCAAGTCGCTGCTCGTGCGCGCGCGCATCTCGCTGGCCGAGGCCGCCGAGGCGCGCAAGCTGAGCTGCGAGGAAGTGCGCTTGGAGCTCGGTGAAGCAGCCGAGGGTCTCGCCAAGCTGAGCACGCCCGCCCGCCGCCACGTACGCGGCTGCGAGCGGTGCCTGTTCTTCAAGAAGCAGCTTAAGGAGAACAACCGCGTGCTCGCCGCGATCATGCCCGTCGGCCCGCTGCTGCTGCTCAAGAAAGCGCTAATCGCGAAGCTCGGCTCCGCCTCAGCTGGTGGCGCCCACGTCGCCGGCAGCGCAGGCGTCAGCGCCGGCGCCACGATCGGAGCGGGCGCCGCGGCCGGCGGCGGGAGCTTTGCCGGGGGCCTGATGACGGCCGGTGCCGGCGCGCTCGCAACGAAGGCCGTCGCCGGGCTCGCCGCCGCGGCGATCGTCACGGCCGGCGCCGTCGCCGCCGACCACGCCGTCGTGGTCCACCACCATCGCGCCGCACACCCGAGCCGCGCCTATGCGAGCCTACCCGCCGAGCATCCCACGAGCCAGCCCGTCGTCGTGCACGAACGCGCCCAGCCGGTGAGCTCGAGCAGCACGGTGGTGCATCGCGTCGATGCGCTCGCATCGCGTCGCGCGCATCGCCTCGCCGCGAAGCTCAAGGCAAAGACGACGCCCCCTGCCCCCAGCGCTGCCCCGGCCACGCCAACCCCGCCGACGGCGAGCGCACCCGCCCTCACCACGACCCAGCCCGTTGCAAGCCCTGTGCCGGTGCAGGTGACCGAGGTCACGACCGAGACCACCCAACTGCCGAGCACCGCGACCAGCGAAGCGCCACCGAGCCCGCCGCCGAGCACCACGACTACCTCCACAACCCCCACGGACCCCACAACCTCCACCACTCCCACCGTGACGCCCGTACCGGTGCCGCTGCCGACGGCCGAACCGGTCCCCGTCCCGGAACCGGCGCCGACCCCCGTCGAAGTAGCTCCCGAGCCGAAGCGCGCTCCCCGCCATCACGCCGGCGGTGGTACCGAGGCTCCCGCGCCGCGCCTCTCAGAAAGCGGCTGGGGCGGGCGGCGCTCTATTCGAAGGTAAAGGTCTTCAGTGGCCGCAGCAGTACGCCGGTGGAAGCGACTTCGCTCGGTGCCTTGACTTCGCCGCTCGCCGAAGCGGCGGTCAGCATCACGATCAGGACGCCGTCGCGCACACCCGGCTGGGGCGGCGTCAAGAAGACATTGCGTCCATACAACTGCCGGCCCGCGAGACGCTCGCTATAGAGGACCTGATAGCCGGGAACCGTGTTGACGCGCGTCTTGCCCTCCCCCGCCAGCTCGAAGTCCGCGGAGGACGCGCTTAGCCGCTGGACGTAGGCGCTGGCATAACGCGGCAACTCGCCTGAGATCGCGCCCCCATAGGCCGGCAAGCGCAGCGGATAAACCTCATAGGAGTAGCGCAACGTCCCGTCGCTCGCTCGATTCTCGACCTTCACGTACGCGCCACGATCGGCAGGCGCCCTGTAGAGATCCTTGTAGTGGAAGCTGAACGGAACGCGACCGCCCTGCGCGTAGCTCGCGCTCTGCAAGCGCAGCACGAGCGCCGTGCCCAGCACGACGAGAGCCACCGCCGCGGCGATTAGCGCACCGCGTACCGCGCGCGGCGCAGCTCGCCAGCGTGGCGCGAGCAACTGACCGAGCGTCGGTCCGTACTCGGACTTCATCGGAACCGCGGCCATCGAGCTCAGCGAGTCATTCGCCGATCGAGAACATCGACTCGAGGTCGTGTTTCGAGAATGCCGCGAAGGCAACCATCGTCTGTGTGCGCGTCACGCCCTCCAGACCACTGATCGCGGCCGTGACCACGTCAGCGAGCTGCTCGTGATCGGGCACGCGCACGATCGCCACGAAGTCCCACTCGCCCGTGACCGAGTACGCCTCCGCCACGCCCTCGATGTCAGCAAGCGCTCCACCGAGCGATGAGAGCGCGCCGCGCTCGGCTTCGATCAGCACAACCGCGTGTGTCATCGCCATCGCCGTCTCATCATAGGTCCGTCACGTCGCTCGCTCGCCGAGGCTACTCACGCCCAGCCCGACGAGCGCTCCGATCGCCGCGCCGAGCACGCCGACGAGCCAGCTCGACTCGGCGCCACTGACCACGAACGCCACTTCTGAGCCCCTGCCCGTCACCAGCGCCGTGACGCTCGGGAAAGCGAAGGGCGCCGCAAGCAGCAGCCCCGCGATCGCGCCCGCGCCGAGCAGATCGCCCTCGTAGTAGGCGCCCGCACGCAGCGCGCGCAAATCCGGCGCGGCCCAGGCGGCGATCAACGCCAGCGCAGCGCCGTTGGCGCCCGCCACGAAGGGAAAGCGATAGACGGCACACGCCACGAGCGAGGCGAGGGCACCCGTGCCGAAGAACAGCCCCAGCACCAAAGCCGGCCCGTGCCGACGCTCGATCAGCCAGCCGAAGATCGCCAGCGCGACGAGCACGATGAACGCGTAGAGCCCTTTGAGGTAGACGAACTCATTGGTGAAGATCCTCCACCAGTCACCGTGCAGTGGGCCGAGGATGGCGAGGTGGTCATAGATCGACGGTTCGGCGTGGATCGCGATCCACGCCGCGCAGCTCACAGCCACGAGTGCGAGCGTCGCGTAGGGACGCGCATCCGAGACGCCGCTCGCATACGTCGAGCGTGTCGGGCTCCGGCGTGAGGCGGTGCTGCGGCGGCGCAGCTTTGCGGCGAACGCGGGGCGCTGGCGGCGCGACGTGCGGCCGGGAGCGGCCACGCGCGGGAGCTTCGGCGCGCGCCTGCGCAGCCTGTTACCGCAGTAGGGGCACTCGGTGATGTAGGGGCTCACCTCGGATCCGCACTGCTTGCATACGACGAAGAGATCTGCACCCGAGGTCATCGTCGACCCATTCTAAGGACCTACAGACCCTGGCCGGTGCGCCTCTGGAATACTCAGGCGCATGAACCTTGGATACGAACACAAGCTTTACATTCTCGCCTTCGACCATCGTGGCTCTTTTCAGAAGAAGTTCTTCGGGATCGAGGGCGAGCCCGACAGCGAACAGACCGCGATCATCGCCGACGCCAAGCACCTCATCTTTGAGGGATTGCTGAAGGCCGTCGAGGCCGGTGCCGACGCCGAGGCGACCGGCGTGCTCGTCGACGAGCAGTTCGGCTCGAGCGTGCCTTCGGAGACCCGCCAGAAGGGCCTCAAGCTGGCGATGCCGGCGGAGCGCTCCGGCCAGCCGACGTTCGACTTTCAGTACGGCGAGGACTTCGGCGCGCACATCGAAAGTGACGACCCCGACTTCACCAAGGTTCTCGTCCGCTACAACCCCGACGGCGAGCAGGCCGCCAATGCCGAGCAGCTCACGAAGCTGAAGCGTCTCAGCGATTGGCTACAGGCACACGAACGCAAGTTTCTGTTCGAGTTGCTCGTCCCCGCCGAGCACGCTCAACTCGAGGCGGCCGGCGGCGACAGCGACCGCTATGACGCCGAGCAGCGTCCGGAGCTGATGCGCCGCGCGATCGCCGAGATCCAGGACGCGGGCATCGTCGTCGACATCTGGAAGATCGAGGGCGTCGACGAGCGCTCCGACTGCGAGATGCTCGTCGCCCAGGCCCGCAGCGGCGGACGCGACGGGGCCAGATGTGTCGTGCTCGGCCGCGGCGCCGACGACGCGAAGGTCGACCACTGGCTCACGCAGGCTGCGCCGGTCGACGGCTTCATCGGCTTCGCGATCGGGCGCTCGATCTGGTGGGACCCGCTGAAGGCTTACGTGGACGGCAAGATCGATCGCGCCGCTGGCGCGCGCAAGATCGCGGAGAACTACCTCCGTTTCGTGTCCGTCTACGAGCGCGCCAAGGCGCCGGTCAGCTCCTAGCGAGCACCGCGAGCCACGACATGAAGATGCGCCAGAGCCTCGCTGACTGGGAGCGGGCTTTCGTCAAGGAGATCACGCTCGACCGTCACCGGCGCGACTCGCTGCGCCGCACGAGCGAGCAGCGTGCGCTCAAGCGCGACATCGAGAAGCGCCACAAGCGCGGCTCGGTGCGCTTTGCCCTGCTCGTGCTGGCTTTGATCATGACCGCGGTGATCGTCACCGTCGTCATGTTTCGCACTCTCTATCTGCTGCTCGGCTGAGAACCGAATTCCTGCACGCGGGCTCTAAAAGGCTCGCCGGGGACCCGAACTAGGCCGCACCCTCGCCAAGCTCACGCAGCGAATCGTCGATCTCCGTGGCGCTCTCGGGAGCGCTCCCGTCCTGTGCGACCACGACCGCACCCGTTTCGCGGTGGATCTCGAGATAGATCTCCTTGCGAAAGACAGGAACCTTCTGCGGCGCCTGGATGCCGATCCGCACCTTCTCGCCCATAACCGATAGCACCGAGACCTCTATTTCGTCCCCGATCATGATGCTCTGGTTGGACTTGCGTGTCAGAACCAGCATTTGTGGGTGCACCTTCCTATTTGCCGATTTGGCCACCCGGCCCAGCCCCAACCGCCGGTGGGCCAAGCATAGTCCCAGGACCGGGGGAACGCGATCCTCACGTGCTAGAACGCGGGTGCATCTGCGCGCGCGGAGCCCCTTGCGGGTGGCGCGCGAGCGACCTGCGGCGCCTCGTGCGCCCTTTCCGCTAGTCTCCCGGACCGTCCATGCCCCGGAAATCCTTGCGCCCGCACCTCAATCAGATCCGCGCCTGGGTGCGCCAAGGTCGCACCGACGCCTGGGTCGCCCACCAGCTGGAGGTGACCGTGCGCGATATCGAGCAGTTCAAGCGCCAGAATGAGCTCGTCAGCGATGAGGAGCCTGCCGAGGGCACGAGCACAGGCGACTACCCCGAGGAGATCGACCTGCGCGCGGAGGACGACGCGCTGATCGCCGCGGAGCTCGAAGCAGCCGAAGCGGAGGCCGAACGCGCGCGAGCCGAGGCAGAGCTGGCCGGCGAAGACGACAGCGACGAGGACGCAGAGCCCACGACGCCGCGCACGCGCACACGCAGCCGTCGTGGGGGCCGCGGCAGGCGCTCGGGACGCAGCACTCCCCTCGAGGGCACCTTCGATCACGGTGAGGAGGGCTACGGACTGTGGCTGGATCCCGCGGTCCAGGAGAACGCCGTCTACGCCGAGCACTGGGCCGGGCACCGCGCCGTCGAGGTGCTCGTCGAGGAGGACCGGATCGTCATTCGCCGCGTCGGCGAGGACGACTAGGTCAACAGCTCCCTGCGCCCGCCCGCGTAGTCGGCGGCCTCGCGCAGATACCTCGCGAACGCGCTGTCGGCGACGATCTGCGCCTCCCACGCCCACGGTGCCTCGGGAGCGATCTTCATCGCGACCTGCAGGCACCAGCCCGTGCCCGCTTCGTAGAGCTCGACGAGCTCCTGGGTCGCGAAGCGGCCGCCCAGGCGCCGGCGCAACTCAGCAACTAGCGCGTCGATCACGCGCTCCAGCAGCGGACCCTGCTCGAGCGGAGCACGCGCCAGGCGACGCTCACCCTGCTGCCACTGGTAAATCGCGTTCTCGAACGACACGCGCCGAGGCTAGCAGTGCTCCTCAGGCGCGCGTTCAGCTCTAGCTAGTTGACGTGCCTACATAGGTTGTGAACGGTTAGGGGAGGCATCCGGGTCTCTTCCCAGGCTGTGGGTCTGCGAGAACTCACGAGGCTGGGAGGACCCGGATGCAGATTCACGGTAGAGCGAAGCTCGGACCGGCTGGACGGCTGGCGCTGTGCGAGGCGGTGGGAGCTGGGCTGACGTTTCGTCAGGCTGCAGCGCTGTTGAATGTCTCGCCGGCTACTGCGCATCGTTGGTGGCACCGATACTGCGACGCTTCTGCGCAGAAGCGTCATTCATTGACGTGGGCAGCGGACAGATCGAGTCGTCCTCATCGCTCTCCCAGGCTGCTTGATCAGGCTTGCCAGGAGCGGATCTGCGAGACGCGCAGACGCACTGGCTGGGGCCCACGCCTGATCGCAGGCCAGACAGGTCATCCACACTCGACCGTCTGGAAGGTGCTTCGCCGTCATGGCCTCTCGCGGGCACCGGAGAGACTCCGAGATGAGGCGCGTCGCTATGAGTGGCCGTGCCCGGGTGATCTGCTGCACATGGACACCGCCCGCTACGCCCGCTTTGAGCGGCCCGGGCATCGCGTCACCGGAGACCGCTCGCAGCGCAGCCGCAACTGGATGGATCAAGGCACAAGGGTGGGCTATGACTTCGCGCACGCGATCGTCGATGACCACTCGCGCCTGGCCTACGTTGAGCTGCACAGCGATGAGCGAGCACAGACCGTCACAAGCTTCGTTGCAAGGGCCCTCGACTGGTTCGAGACGCACGGCATCACCGTCAAGCGGCTGATGAGCGACAACGCGTGGAGCTACACCCGCAACCGTTCCCTCAGCGAGATCCTCGCCACCCGAGAGATCAAGCACCTACGCACAAAGCCCTACAGGCCCCAGACAAACGGGAAGGTGGAGCGCTTCCACCAAACCATGCGCAGAGAGTGGGCCTACGGCCTCAGCTACCGCTCACACCACCACCGCAACCAAGCCCTGCCACACTGGCTCGAGCACTACAACACACGCAGACCACACAGCGGGATCCAGAACCGGCCACCCATCAGCCGCGTTCACAACCTCCATGGGCAGGACAGCTAGTTGTTCGGGAGACCGCTGACCACGTAGGGCTGCTCGTTCTTCTTTCTCATTCCCAGCCGGCGTGCCTCCGCTTCAAGCATCCCGGGGCCCGTCAGCCGTTCGTGCTGGAGCTGCAGCTGATGGTGTTCGCGTTCCATCGAGGCCACCGCCGCGCTGTCGTGGTGGGATTGCCGCCAGGTGGAGAGCATGTGGATACCCGCCGAGAGATAAAGGTAGACGAGCGCAGCCATCACGCACAGCATCGCGGCACGTCCCAGGCGGTCCCAGCGGACGCGTGCGCCGCCAATCGCGCCGATTCCCACCGATCCCTGCCGTGCGGGCCTGCGAGCCGCGGTGCGGCGCCGTGCGGGGGCGTGTGTACCAGCGGCTGCCATGCTCACCCTGAGCATTCGCTGCCGACCGCCCGGCTCCTGCTCATGGGGTTTCTCAAGCCCACCCGCCGCGGGCGGGGCGACGGCAAGCTAGCGGCCGTTGAAGGCGCCACGGCCGGGGAACTGCGCGGCGTCGCCCAGCTGCTCCTCGATGCGCAGCAGTTGGTTGTACTTCGCGACCCTGTCCGAGCGCGACGGCGCACCGGTCTTGATCTGCCCGCAGCCGGTGGCGACCGCGAGGTCCGCGATCGTGACGTCTTCGGTCTCGCCAGAGCGATGGCTCATGACCGCCGTGTAGCCCACCGCGCGTGCCATCGCGATCGCCTGCAGGGTCTCGGTGAGCGTGCCGATCTGGTTGACCTTGATCAGGATCGAGTTGGCGACGCCGGCCTCGATGCCGCGGCGCAGGCGCTCGGTGTTCGTGACGAACAGATCGTCTCCCACCAGTTGCACCGTCGAGCCGAGGCGCTCGGTCAGCGCCTTCCAGCCCTCCCAGTCCTCCTCGTCCATGCCGTCCTCGATCGAGACGATCGGGTAGCGCCCCGCGAGATCCGCCCAGTAGTCGGCGAGCTGGGGCGGGCTGAGCGTGCGGTCCTCGTGCTCGAGCACGTAGGCGCCCTGCTCAAAGATCTCGCTCGTCGCCGGGTCGAGCGCGATCGCGACGTCCTTGCCCGGCTCATAGCCAGCGGCCTCGATCCCCTCGATCAGCATCTCCAACGCCTCCTCGTTGGAGCCCAGGTCCGGCGCAAAGCCCCCCTCATCGCCCCCGGCCGTGCTGAGGCGGCGGGCATGCAGCGTGGCCTTCAAGGCGTGAAAGACCTCGGCGCCCGTACGCAGGCACTCGGAGAAGCTCGTAGCGCCGCAGGGCACGACCATGAACTCCTGGAAGTCGACCTTGTTGTCGGCGTGCGCGCCGCCGTTGAGCACGTTCATCATCGGCACCGGCAGTATCCGCGCGGACTCGCCACCGAGATATCGCCACAGCGCCAAGCCCTCCTCAGCGGCCTGCGCATGCGCCGCGGCCAGTGAGACGCCGAGGATCGCATTGGCGCCGAGACGCGACTTATTGGGCGTGCCATCGAGCGCGATCAGAGCCTCATCGAGACGCTCCTGCTCCGCTGCCTGCATCCCGACCAGTGCGGCCGCGATCTCACCGTTGACGTTCGCCACAGCGTGACCCACGCCCTTGCCCGCCCACCGCTGCCCGCCGTCGCGCAGCTCGGTCGCCTCGAACTCGCCTGTCGATGCACCCGAGGGCACAGCGGCGCGCCCGTGGGCCCCCGAGCGCAGCGTTATCTCGACCTCGACGGTTGGGTTGCCCCGGCTGTCGAGGATCTGGCGCGCGTGGATGCGCTCGATCTGGCTCAGGGTGCTGCGGTGCCGGTCGAGCTCGTCTTCGGAGCTTTGTACTGCTTGCAGTCTTCCACCACGAAGGCGCTGCGGCAATCCGTTTTGGCCTTCCACTTCTTCTTGAAGTCCTTCACGAACTTGTTGAACGCCGCCTGCTGGCCAGTTGAGGTCAGCTGCTGCTTGATCGAGGCCTGCACCTGTGCGAGCGTCTGCTGAGAACCCGCTTTGCTGGAGAGGACCTTGAAGATGTAGTAGCCGAAGGCTGTCTTGATCGGACCGCTGAGCACGCCCTTCTGGGCCGCGAAGATCGCCGTGTCGAGCGCCTTCTCCTCCTGGCCTTTGGCGACTTCGGGCAGCAAGCCGCCCTTCGTCTTGCTGACCGGGTCGATCGACTTGGCTTTGGCGACGCTTTCAAAGCTCTTACCCGATTCGACTTCCTGCTTCGCGCTCTTGGCCTGTGCTTCGGTCTTCGTGAGGATCACGTCGAGGCTGCGCTTTTCCGGCACGCCATAACGCGATTTATTTTCGTTGTAGTACTTCTGAATCTGCGCCTGCGTGACCTTGGGGGTTGATTTCAGGATCTTCTGCTGGAGTTTTTGCGAGGCGAGGTTGTACTTCACGCGCAACAGCAGATCGGAGACCGTCTGGCCAGAGTTCTTGATGAACTTTTCAAATTCGGCGGCGCTTGGGAATTGCTGGGTGCGGATTTTTACGAACTGCTTGTGCACTTCCGCATCGCTCACCTTGACGCCCTTGGCGGGCGCTTCGCCAAGTACCCATTCAAGCCCGATCAGGAAGTTGAGCACCTCGGTCAGCAGCGATTTGTACTGCTGTGCGCATTGTGTCTTCAGCTGTGCAGGAGTCGGCTTGGGCTGACCCTTGGCCGGCTTCGGCGCGGTCGCTGCGAGGTTCGCAACGCAGGCCGTGTACTGCGGCGGGTCGGGCACGACCACTTTTGCGCTCACGCTCGTTTTGTTCGAGACTGCCGCCACCGACATCCAGTGGTTGAAGGCGTCTTTGGTGATCGAGTTGCCCCCGACCTTGACGACCGCGTTACCGGGGATGCCGCCACCGCACGCGGAAAGACCCACGAGGGCAAACAAAACGGCGCCTAGCGCCGAGGTAAGACGGAGAGCCTTGGTCACGACGCGGGCACTCTAGCGGAAAGCCGCGACGCTGTGCTTAACGAGTTTCTAAGCGGCCTCGCGGATGATTGCCAGCAGCGCGTCCGCCGCGCGCACAACGCTGGGAAAGCGACCGATCCCGTCCTTTGGAACGCGCATCGAGACCTGCGAGCGGCTCGCTTCATAGATCGCCTCAGGCAGCTCCTGGTGCAGGCGCTTGGCGCGCACCGAGTCGAGCTCGATCGGCACGACCGCGAGGCGATCGCCGTGGAAGCTCACCGTCTGCGCGCCGGCCTGGCCGAACTTGATCCGCGCGCGCTGCAGCGCGAGCATGTTCTCGACGGGCTCTGGCGGCTCTCCGAAGCGGTCCTCGAGCTCCTCGCGCAGACGCTCCACGTCGGCGAGCTCAAGCGCTCCCGCGAGGCGACGGTGGATCTCGATCTTGGCCTGCTCGTAGGGGACGTACTCGGCTGGCACGTAGGCATCGACGTTGACGTCCAGGCGCACCGGCTCGGGCAGCTCCTCGCCCTCCTGCTCGGGCTCGGCCGCACGCACAGCCTCGTCGAGCATCTGCATGTAGAGCTCGAAGCCGAGCGCCGCGACGTGACCGGACTGCTCATCGCCGAGCAGGTTGCCGGCGCCGCGAATCTCCAGGTCGCGCATCGCGATCTTGAAGCCCGCGCCGAGCTCGGTGTAGTCCGAGAGCGCCGCCAGGCGCTGCGCCGCCTCGGGCGTCAGCGCTGCCGCGGAGTCGTAGAGCAGGTAGGCGTAGGCGCGCTCGCGGCTGCGTCCGACGCGACCGCGTATCTGGTAGAGCTGCGCCAGGCCGAAGCTGTCGGCGTGCTCGACGATCAGCGTGTTGGCCTGCGGGATGTCGATACCAGACTCGATGATCGAGGTGCACACGAGCACGTCGGCGCCGCCGCGCAGGTAGTCCATCATCACCTCCTCGAGCTCGCCCTCGCCCATCTGGCCGTGGGCGACGGCGAAGCGCACACCGGGACAGAGCGCACGCAGACACTCTGCGGTCTCCTCGATCGACTCGACGCGGTTGTGCAGGAAGAAGGCCTGTCCGTCGCGTTCGTGCTCGCGCATGATCGCGCGCTTGATCAGCTCCTCCTCGTACTCGCCCACGTATGTCTTGACCGGCCGGCGACCCTCAGGCGGGGTCTCGATCACAGAGATGTCGCGCAGGCCCGCCAACGACATCTGCAGCGTGCGCGGGATCGGCGTCGCCGACATCGAGATCACGTCGACCTTCAGCTTCAGCTGGCGCAAGAGCTCCTTCTGCTTGACGCCGAAGCGCTGCTCCTCATCGACGATCAAAAGTCCCAGATCCTTCGCGCGCACGTCACGCGAGAGCACGCGATGCGTCCCAATCAGGATGTCCACGCGCCCCTCCGCGAAGCCCTTGATCGCCGCTTTCTGCTCGGCCGCGCTGCGAAAGCGCGAGACATGCTCGAGCGTGAAGGGATAGTCGGCGAGACGCTCGAGGAAGGTCCCGTAGTGCTGCTGGGCGAGGATCGTCGTCGGCACGAGCATCAGCACCTGCTTACCGTCGCCCGCGGCCTTGAAGGCGGCGCGCAGCGCGACCTCGGTCTTGCCGTAGCCGACGTCACCGCAGATCAGGCGGTCCATCGGCCGCGGCGCTTCCATGTCGGCCTTGACGAGCTCGATCGCCTCGCGCTGGTCGGCTGTCTCGGTGAAGGGAAAACGCTCCTCGAACTCGCGCTGCCAGTCTGAGTCCGCCTCGAAAGCATGCCCGCTGCGACGTCGGCGCTCGGCGTAGAGGCTGAGCAGCTCCCCTGCGAGCTCCTGCGCTGCGCGCCGGGCGCGCGCCTTCATCGTCTCCCAGCGCGTGCCGCCGAGCTTGCTCAGCGGCGGGTGATCCCCACCCGCGCCGACATAGCGCGAGATCTTCGCGAGCTGATCTGTCGGGACGAACACGCGGTCATCGCCCTGATATTCGAGATACAGGTAGTCGCGCGTCACATCCGCCACGGTGCGCGTCTCAAAGCCGGCGAAGCGCGCCACGCCGTGATCCTCGTGGACAACGATGTCTCCAGTTCGCAGCTCCGTGAACGAGCGCAGCGCTCCGCGCCGCGCACCGCCCGGCCCGCCGTGCCTGGCGCCCCCCTCGCCGGCGCGCTCGGCGCGGCGGCGGCGCAGCAGGCGGTGCTCGGGGAAGATCGCGAGCTTCAGCTGCGGCGCGACGAAGCCCTCGCGCAGCGATGCCGCCGCAAAGCGCAGCGACGGTTCGAGCACCTGGTGGCCGGCATCGACATCCTCGGCCAGCCAGGTGGCTTTCATGCGCCCGAGGTTGTAGGCGGCGCGCTCGCCCTCACCGCGGCGCGGGAACGCCACGACCGTCCTGTAGCCGGAGCGCACGAGCTTCTCCAGCTGCGGCTCGGCTTCGGCGAGCGAGCGCGCCGCGGTGTCCGCCGCGGAGGCGCGCAGCTCGATCTCCTGATCGGCGGCGAGCGCCGAAAGCCAGATTCGTGCGCGCCGCGCGAGCGTGCCCTGAATCTCCTGAGGGTTGACATAGAGGTGGTGGGCGTCCTCGTCGCCGAAGGCCGCACAGACATCGGTCCAGTGGTCGTGCAGCGTCGGCTCGATCTCCTCCTCGGCCGCGACGATCAGCTCGGCGTCCTCGCCGACGAGATCCAAGAACGCGCCAAAACGCTCGACGGGGAGCAGCTCGGCGATGTCCGGACGCTCGCCCTCGTTGCCTTCGCCGCCGCTGAAGGCGCCCGTCGCCGCGGCGATCTCCGCGAGCTCGCGGTGCTCGACCGCGAGCTCCGCGGCGGGCGCGATCTCTACCTCCTCGACCTCGCCGAGTGAGCGCTGTGTGAAGGTCGAGAACCAGCGCAGCGATTCGATCTCCACATCGAACATGTCGACGCGCACCGCGCGCTCCTCGGTCGCAGGGAAAACATCCAAGAGCCCGCCGCGCATCGCGAACTGGCCGCGCTCCTCCACCTGCTCTGTGCGCTCATAGCCGGCCGAGACGAGCTCCGCGGCGCACTCCTCGAGGTCGAGTAGCTCGCCGACGCGCAGCGTGAAGGAATGCGGGCGCAGCTTCGGATCGGGAACCTTCTCCGAGAGCGCGACCGCGCTGACCACGACGACCGGCTGGCCGTGCGCCCGCTCGCGGCGTGCGCCGCCGTCGCCGAGCAGCGCATCGAGCGCCGCGACGCGCAGCCCGACGAGGTGCGCGGGCGGCGCCAGGTGTGACTCGTAGGCGACGCCGCGCGAGGGGTAGTAGCGCACGCGCCTTGGCGCCAGCCACGCGCGCAGGTCGCCCGCGAGATCGCGCGCCGCGCGGTCATCTCCGACAACGATCAGCGTCGGGCGCTCGCGGGCCGCCTCGTCGATCTCGCTGAGCGCCGCGATCACATATGGGCGAAGCGAAGCTGAGACAAACGCATGTCCGCCGTCACGGGCCAAGCCGACCGCCTGCTCCTCCTCGGCAAGCAGCCCCAACAGCGAGCGCAGCGCGCCTTTCTCGGCCACTAAAGCTCCTTCCCGGCGCGCTGGCCGACCGGCTCGAAGATCGCGGCCTCAACGTGCGCGCACGCTCCGTCGACCAGCGCGCGCACGCGCTCGCTCCCCTCGCTGAAGCGACCGAGGACGTGCGCGGAGACGATCTCTGGATCGGTGCTGTCGGGGCGACCTACCCCCACGCGAACGCGCATGAACTCCGCGCTGCCCAACTCGCGCTTGATCGACTTCAACCCGTTGTGACCGGCCAGCCCACCGCCCAGGCGCGTACGGATCTCACCAAACGGCAGGTCGATCTCGTCATGCACGACGAGCACGTGATCGAGCGCGACCTTCAGAGCGCCGCGCGCCGGGCCGACCGAGCGACCGGCGTCGTTCATGTAGGTCTGCGGGCACAGCACCGCCACGCGCGGTGGCACCGGCGCGCCGATCTCCGGTGTCGCGGCCCGCGCGCGCCCTTCGGCGATGCGCCCGCGGAAGCGATCCTTGCCGCGCCCGAGACCCCAACGCTCGGCGAGCTGCTCAGCGACCATGAAGCCGACGTTGTGGCGCGTGCCGGCGTGCTCGCGGCCGGGGTTGCCCAGCCCGACTATCAGCCAGTCGACGGCTCCGCCAGGTCGAATCATCTGATGAACCCACGCCACTGGGGTCGCCGCTGGGCAAGCGAGGCAAGGACGCAGTGAGCGAAGTGTGCTTCGCACACGAGCGATCGAGGACGCCGCATCGCGCCGCTCAGCGGGCGCCCCAGGCCGCCACCGAAGGGGCGTCGCAGCGGTATCTACTCCTCGCCGGAGGAGCCCTCGGAGTCGCCCGACTCGCCGTCCTCGCCAGCGGCCTCGCCGACCAGCTCGGTCTCGGCCTCGATTTCCTCCGCGGTCTCGGCCTGCAGGCGCGGTGGGGAAAGCGTCGCAATAACCGTCTCCTCGGGGTCATCCAAGATCGCCACGCCCTCGGGGACCTCGATCGCCGAGAGCAAAATTGTCTCCCCGATCTCCATCGCGCCGATCTCGTGGTTTATCGACTCGGGGATCGCGGTCGGGAGCGCTTCGACGTTGACCTCGCGCGTGATCTGCTCGAGCACGCCTCCCTGCTTGACGCCCGGCGCCTCCTCGATGCCGGAGAGCTCGATCGGCACGACCGCACCGATCTTCTCGTCGAGGCGCACGCGCAGCAGATCGACGTGGGTCGTCTCGCCGCGGACGGGATCGCGCTGTGCCTCCTTGAGCACGACCGGCGTCGCTTTCTCGCCATCGATGCTCAGGTCAAGCACCGCGCCGCTGCCCGCGAGCGCCATCCGCAGCTCGCGTGAGTCGGCGTCAAAGCCGACGGGCTCGGCACCGCCGCCGTAGAGCACGCCGGGCACGCGGCCGCTGCGGCGTAGGCGTCGCGCCGCGCGGGAGCCCTCGCCACTGCGGCTGTTCACACTGAGCTTTGTCGTCTTGCTTGCCATCGGAGGAGTGGAGACTCTAGCAATCGCCTTCGTTCGGGATCGGCGTGCTGAGTGAGGTGAGGGTGACCTTGATCCCTGAGATCGGGTTGCCGCTACGCCTGACCCCCACGCACTGCACCACGGGAAGCGCTCCGATCACCGTCCACGCCAGGCGCGTCTTGCCGCTCGAACCGTTCAGCGCGTAGGCAGTCGAGGAGCTGAGCTGCAGGATCTTCACCGCTCCCGAACGACGCAGCCGCGGATTGCTCGTGTTGGCTCTGACCGAGGCCACACAAGCCGCGTGCGTGCGACAGCCCTCGATGCGGTCCAGCATCCCTGTAGCGTCGCCGCGCGCCTCAGCTTCGATCAGCGCCAAATCCGCGTCGCGTTCGGTGTTCTCAACCGACAAAAAGCGCGCGAGGAAGCCGCTGATCACGAGGAACAGCACGACGCCGAGCACGATCAGGACGATGCGTTTCAGAACAGCTGGTTCTCGCCGCCGAAGACCTCGCTGACCGAGTCGTCGACAAAGATCCGCCGGATCGAGTCGGTCAGGAGCTCGGCGCAGGGCAGCACGCGAACGTTCTCGGGGCGGTCAACGCGTACGGGGATCGTGTCGGTGACGACGATCTGCTCGAGATCAGACTCGCGCAGGTTCTCGAACGCGTTGCCCGAGAAGATCGCATGTGTCGCAGCGGCGAAGACACGGGTGGCGCCTTCTTCGGAGACCGTCCGCGCCGCCGCCTTGAGCGTACCGGCGGTGTCGATCATGTCGTCGACGATGACCGCAGTCTTACCCTTGACGTCACCGATCACGTAGCCGATCTCGGCGACCTGCTGGGCCGGGCGCTCCTTGTCGAGGATCGCCAACTCCGCGCCGATCTTGGAGGCGAATTTCTTGTTCAGCTTGACGCGCCCCGCGTCCGGCGCCACGACCACGAGGTCGGGCAGTCCCAGATCGCTGAAGTACTGGGTCAACATGAACAGAGCGGTCATGTGATCGACGGGCTTCTGGAAGAAGCCCTGGATCTGACCGGCGTGCAGATCCATCGTCAGCACGCGATCGGCGCCCGCGGCCTCGATCATGCGTGCGACGAGACGTGCGGAGATCGGCTCGCGCGGCGAGGACTTCTTGTCCTGGCGCGAGTAGCCGAACCACGGCGTCACCGCAATCACGCGATGCGCGGAGGCGCCAACGGCGGCGTCGATCATGAACAGCAGCTCCATCAGCGAGTCGTTTGCCGTCACGCCCGTCTGCGGGTTGCCGCAGGTGGGCTGCACGATGAACACGTCAGCGCCGCGGATCGAGTCCTCGAAGCGACAGTAGACCTCTCCGTTGGAGAATGTCTTCAACGTCACCGGGCCGAGGTCGACGCCGAGCTTCTCGGCGATGTCGATCGCCAGCTGCGGGTTCGCGCGCCCGGTGACGAGCATCAGGTGCTTGTTGTAGTCGATCGGCAGGCTGGCCCGCGTGGACTGGGCGAGCGGGTCCATCGCGCTCATCTGCTGAGGAAGTGTAAAGGTCCCGGCCGAATCGGTCATTGCGCTCCTTCGCGACGCTCGAGAAAGCCCTCGACATTGCGCTGGCGCTCCCGAGCGATCCCGAGCGCACCGGCGGGCACGTCCTCGGTTATCACCGAGCCCGCCCCAGTGTAGGCGCCGTCGCCGATCTGCACCGGCGCCACGAGCGTCGTGTCGACGCCAGTGCGCACGCCGCTACCTACGGTGGTGCGGTGCTTGGCACGGCCGTCGTAGTTGGCCGTGATCGTGGCTGCGCCCAGGTTCGAGGCCTCGCCGACATCCGCATCGCCGATGTAGGACAGGTGCGGCACCTTCGAGCCGGCGCCGATGTCGGAGTTCTTGACCTCGACGAAGCTCCCCACCTTGGCGCCTGCGCGCAGCACCGTCCCCGGGCGCAGGTAACCGAAGGGACCAACGCTCGCGCCGTCCTCGAGCTCGCAGTCCACGAGATAGGAGTGGCGAATCGTGCAGCCGCTGCCGATCCGTGTCGAGCCGCGAATCGTGGTGAAGGGCTCGATCAAGGTGTCTGCGCCGATCTGCACCTCGACGTCGATCACGGTGGCCGCCGGATCGACGATCGTCACACCGGCGAGCATGTGGCGCTCGTGGATCGCGGCCTGCGCGAGGTTGCGCACGCGCGCGAGGCCCGCGCGATCGTTTACGCCGAGCACGATCCGCTCGTCCTCAACGATGTGTGCAGCGACCAACGCGCCGGCGGAGCGGAGCACGCTGAGCACCTGCGGCAGATAAAGCTCGCCCTGAGAGTTGTCCGCGCTCAGCCGCGGCAGCGCCTCGCGCAGCGCCCGCACCGTGAACAGGAAGATGCCCGTATTGATCTCACGGATTTCGCGCTCGGCCTGGGTCGAGTCGCCGTGGCCCTTGGTCTCGACCACCCGTTCGACCGCACCGCTGTGGTCGCGTACGACGCGCCCGTAGCCCGTGGGATCCTCGAGGATCGTCGTGGCCATCGTCGCGGCCGCGCCACTGCTCGCGTGCGCCTCGAGCAGCTCGCCGATCGCCTCGGCGCTGACGAGCGGCACGTCGCCGCTGAGCACCAGCACCGGCGCCGCCGGGTCGACCGCCGCCGCACCCGAAGCCGCATCGAGCGCCGCCATTCCTGCGACGACCGCGCCGCCCGTGCCGTTGGCCTCAGCCTGAACCGCGATCTCGACCCCCTCGGGGAGCACGGACTCCAGCGCGCGTGCCGGCGAGTCAACGACCACCACCCGCCCTGCGCCCGCCTCGCGCGCAGCCGCCACAGGCCACAACACCATCGGGCGCCCACAGAGCTCGTGCAGCACCTTCGGCGTCTGCGAACGCATGCGTGTGCCCTGGCCCGCAGCGAGGATCAAGACGATGGGGGCGCTCACTGTGCAGATGCTATTCCAGCCTGGACTAATCCTCGACGTCCTGCATTGGAAGTTGTTCCCGCTCGTACTGTCGCACCCATTTGCGAATCGCGTTATCGGACACTCCGTAGCGCCGCGCCGTTCCCCTATAGCCCAACGCCCGAATCTCCCTGCACAGGTGAGCGTAGGGCGGCCGGCGCACCTTGCGCCGCTCGGGCCTCGGGCCACCGATGCGTGGTCGTCGTACGGCGCATGAGCGCGAGCAATAACGCTGCTTGGGATAGGCCGGCCAGAAGTTCGAGCCGCAATACAGGCAGTCCCGTGGCACCCGCTCAAGTCGATTCTGTCGACCACAGTGAGTGAGCAGCGTGGCTGCACAGTTGGGACATACGACGCGAAGGTTCTCGAGACGGTGATCGTCGGCTACGCCATTAACGTGATCGAGAATCAAGGCCATACGGTTCCCGCGCCAGAGCTCTCCTTGCCCACAGAGCTCGCAGCGGCGCTCCTTTAGTCCGGCCTTGAACAGCCGCTCCTTGAGATGCGGACGCGAATAGCTCGAACCCTCAACGAGGACCTTGCTCAACGCAATCGGTTCTTTTCGCAGCGCCTGATTGCGTGCGCGATCGGGGTCGAAGTGAGCAGTCGAGATCTTCCAAACGTGCTCGGCGTACTTCCGGAGCGTGAGGTGGTTCCCACCCGCAGGCCGCATACCCAATCTGCGTCCTTTGCGGAGGCTTTGAGGCGAGATGCTCCGATCGCCGCCGTGGCTTCCTGCTCTGAATATCGCAGCTTGCCACCTGCCACGAACATATGTTCGCATCCGGCGGGGACATCGCCACAGCTAGCTGGGGAGCCTGGACTTGAACCAGAACTTGAAGAGCCAAAGTCTTCCGGGCTGCCAATTACCCCACTCCCCAAGTGGAGGCCACATGGTCGCATGTCGCTCGCACCGAATGGGACGAGAGGCATACCCAGCCCTCGACGCAAGCATGGCAACGTCATCGCCGACCGACGCCACTGACGCTTCCGCCTCCTGCTCCTGCAAGTATTCCTGCACTCTGTCAACGCGTGAGCCGAGAGGGAGCAGCATTCTGGCGATGCTGGTTGTGGGTTTTCTGACCTGCGCCGGCACGCTTGTCGTCGGGCCGCCAGCGGCCCGCGCGCGCTCGGGCTGCGCCAACGCGCGGCTGCGCCCCGACGGCCGCAACGCGGCGGCTATCGATGCGGCGACACTCTGCCTGATCGACCAGGTGCGCGGCGGCTATGGCCTGCGCGCACTGCACCCCAATCGCCAGCTTCGCACGGTCGCCGCGAGCCAGGTCGGGAGCATGCTGCGCTGGAACTACTTCGCGGACGTGCGTCCCTCCGGCCAGACGCCCTTCTCGCTCGTCCTCGTCTCCTCTTACCGCGCCCACGCGGCGTCAATCTCGGTCGGGCAGAACATCGCCTGGGCCAGCGGGACCTACGCTACCCCGGAACACGTCGTGGCGGACTGGATGGCCTCGCCGCCGCACCGCCAGATCATGCTCAGCGGCGCGTTTCGCGACGCGGGCGTGGCCGTGTCCTCGGCGCTGCCGAGCGTCCTGCACGCCGGGCATCGCGGCGCGCTCTACGCGGTCGAGTTCGGCGCGCGACGCTAGCTGCTTGGCATCTAGCTGCGCCGACCCGAGCGCCGCGGCACGCGCCCACCTTCGGCGCCGGCCTCAGATGCGGGGCCGCCGCCTGAGGTGATGCCGAGTACGCGCATCGACTTCAGCCCGAGGCTCAGCTTCTCGCGCCCGTCGCTGGAGCTCACGTCCAGGCCCGAGAGCTCGCGCACGCGCTCCAGGCGGTAGTAGATCGTGTGGCGGTGCGTGAACAGGCGCTGCGCGGTTCCCGCGACGTTGCCGTCGGCCTCGAGGAACGTCTCGAGCGTGCGCACTAGGTCCGTCTCGTACTGCTCGTCGTAGGCGACGAGCGGCTCGACGGTCTCCGCATAGAAGCGCTGTAGCTCGCTCGGGTTCTCGCTCATCGCCGAGAGCAGCAGCCGGTAGGCACCGGTCTGCTCGAAGGCGAGCGGCTCGTTCTCACGCGACCCCTGCGCGACGTTTGCCGCGAGCATCGCCTCGCTGGCGGCGCGCGGCAGCTCCGCGGGGTCCTCGGTGATGCGGCTGCGACCGAGCGCGAAGGTGTAACCGCCGAGACCGGCCTGCATCTCGTGCAGCACCGCCTCCGCGGCGCGCGCCGCGGAGGCGTCATCGCCACCGGGGACCAACAGCAGCACCTCCGCGCCGGGTACGCCGTCGCGGTCTGAGAGCGCGGCGATCGAGCGGCTGGCGACTGCGCGCGCGCCACGCTCAGCGACCGCCCGCACACGTCCGCGCCAGCCCTCGTCGGTGGGTGCCTGCGGGTGTGCGCGCGCGACGATCATGCTCGCGCCCTCCTCGATCGCGAGCGAGAGATCCTTCGCGCGCGCGATCAGCTCCTCGCGGCCTGTCAGCTCGCGGCGCAGGATCGCGCGCAGGAAATCGCCCGAAGCCGTTTCTGATACGCGTTCTGGCGCGCGTACGCGCTCGACCTCAGAGGCGATCATCGTCAACAGCAGCCTGCGCATCGGTGCGCTCGGCTCACTCTTAGCGCGCAGGTGCAGCGTGCCGACGACCGTGTCGGCGACGCGCAGCGGCAGGCTTGTGACGCCCTCCCCCTCGCCCAGCAGCGATCGCTCCTCGGCCGGCGAGCGCGCCGCGACCGCGAGCGTCGCGCCCCAGGCGTCGGTCACTGCGAGGCTCGTCTCAAGCGCCCGCGCAGCCGCGCGCACAACCTCGGGCAGTCCGGCGCCCGACTCGACCGCCTCCGTGATCGCGTCCAGTGCCGCCAGATCTGACACGCGCTCAGCCCCAGAAGTAGACGGCTGCAAGCGCGCCGACCACCCCGATGCCGACGAGCACGGCCAGCACGTACAACGACAGCACGGTCGCCGCCAGCCGCTCCCACATGCGCGTGTAGGAGCTCCAGGCGGGGCGCAGGATCAACCCGGCGTAGAGCGCGAGGCCCGACAGCCCGGCAGCACCTGCAACCAGCTCGTTGATTGTCGTTCTGCTCATAGCGCGATCGCCCGAGATTGTGACGCACGCAGATGTCGGGCACCGGCCCGGTAGGGGGACGACAGGCCGCTCAAGGACTCGCGACGGCGCCGGAGTCGAGCGTGCAGGGGCGGCCGAAGTCGGCGCCGACGGTGGTGGCGGCAAGTGCTCGGGGGATCCGCCCCGTGAGCCGCTCGGCGGCCAGGCGCGCGAGCGCGAAGCCGCTTTCGGGCGAGCGCCCGGCGCCCGCGAACAGCCCGATCACGGTCGGCCCTGAGCCGCTGAGTAGCTCGATGTCGGCTCCCGCGCCGCGCGCTTCTCGCAACGCCTCCACGATCTCCGGACGCAGCGAGACGGCCGCACGTTGAAGATCGTTATGCAGGAGCTCCGTCGCGGGCGGCAGCGGCGCCCCGCGCTCGAGCGCTGCCTTCAGCGCCTCCTCGTGTTCCAGCAGCGCGCCGGCCGGGCGCGCCGAGCCGAGCCGGTCCGCCTCGGCGTAGACGGCCGCCGTAGAGAGGCCCTCCACACCCGGGAGCAGCAGCAGTCCGAGGCCTGCACGTGGGTCCGCGAGCGCCTGCAGGCGCTCGCCGGCCCCGCTCGCCAGCCAGCGCCCGGGCGTGACCTGCGCGGGGACGTCGGCGCCGAGTGCGGCGGCGAGCTCGAGTAGCAATCGCTCCTCGCCCAGGCCGGAGGCATGCCGCGCGAGACGCAGCGCGGCAGCGGCGTCGGCCGAGCCGCCGCCGAGCCCGGCGGCGACGGGGATGCGCTTGCGCACGCTGAGCCGTAGTGGCGGCGCATCCCAGCCGGTGGCCTCGCGAAAGGCGCGCAGCGCGCGTGCGGCGAGGTTCTGCTCCTGCGGGCCAGCTACCCCCGGACAGAGCACCTCGTCCGCGCCGACGTCCGCGGGCGCGATCTTCGAGCGTGAGCTCGTCGGCGAGCGAGATCGACTGCATCACGCTGACGAGCTCGTGTCTGGAGTCCGACGCTCTGAGCGGCCCGAGGAACAGACCGAGGTTGACCTTCGCGGGGGCCAGCGCGCGGTGGACTGCGCTCATAGCTCGAGCATTCGTGCGAGCTGACGAAAGTCCTCGGGCGCAAGCCGCTCAGCGCGCGCGTCGGCGGGATGGCCGAGGCGCTCCAGAGCCGAGCGTATCTGCTCGCGTGAGCGTCCTGGTGCACCGCCGGAGAGGCCCAGCGAGCCTGCGAGCGTCTTGCGCCGGTGCGCGAAACCGCCGCTCACCAGCCCACGTAGCGCAGGCGAGACGGGCTCAGAAATGAAACGCCGGCGCAACCCGACGAGCACAGAGTCGACGTTCGGCACGGGCAGAAAGACTGTGCGCGGGATCGCACGCGCGACTTCCACCTCACAGCTCAACTGCGCGAGCACCGAGGGTGTGCCGTAGGCGCCGCTGCCCGGTCGGGCGGCGAGCCGCTCGCCGACCTCGCGCTGCACCATCGCCACCCACAGCGCCACCTCCTCTAGCTCCTCGATGGTGCGCAGCAGCACTCCGGCCGCGATCCCGTAGGGCAGGTTCGCGACGACCTTGCTCGGCGCGGGACGCAGCGCAGCGAGCTCGAGTGTCATCGCATCGGCCCAGTGCACGCTGACGTTCTCGTGCGGCGTCGTCGCATCGAGCAGCGCCTCGCGCAGGCGCAGGTCGATCTCGATGACGTGGACGTGCGCCACCCGCTCGGCGAGGTACTCCGAGAGCACGCCCAGCCCGCCGCCGATCTCGAGCACGATGTCCCCGGCAGCGAGCTCGGCGGCACGCGCGATCACGCCGAGAATGTTCGAGTCGATCAGGAAGTTCTGCCCGAGGTCGCGGTCGGGCCGCACGCCGAAGCTGCGCATCCGTCGCAGGCTGGCCTGGGTTGCAGGCGCCGACTCCTCGCTCATGCCCAGTCGAACAGCCGCGCCGCGTTGGCGCTGACCGTCGCGCCGAGCTCGGAGGCGCTGACGCCACGCAGCTCGGCCAGGAAGGTGAGCGTGTGCGCCACGAAGGCCGGCTGGTTTCGCTGTCCCCGCACCACTTGCGGCGTGAGATACGGCGCGTCCGTCTCGACCAGCAGGCGCTCGCCCGGCACCAACGCGGCGGCCTGCGCGAGAGCTGCGGCGCTCTTGTAGGTGACGTTGCCCGCGAACGAGAGCGCGTAGCCACGATCGAGGCACTCCTGCACGTGCTCGGGCATCGAGAAGCAGTGCATCACGACGCTCACGCCCTCTGCTTCGGCTGCGAGCTGCGCCAGCGTCTGTAGCTCCGCGGCACGCGAATGGATGACCAGCGGCTTGCCCGTCTCGCGTGCCAGGGAGATCTGCGCGGCAAAGGCCCGCTCCTGGTCGGCGGCGGGTGCCTCCTCGCGATAGAAGTCAAGCCCCGTCTCGCCGATCGCGCGGCAGCGCTCGTGCGCGGCTAGCGCGCGCAACTCCGCGAGATCTGCCTCGTCGAAGCCGCGCGCCGCGTTCGGGTGACGTCCGATCGCCGCATAGACCTGCGGGAAGTCCTCGGCCGCGGCGAGCGCCGCGCGGCAGGAGGCCCCGTCGATGCCCACGGTCAGCATGCGCGTGACGCCCACGGCGTCGGCAGCGGCGACGAGCTCTGCGTTGGAGGGCTCGCAGAGATCGAGGTGGGTGTGGGAGTCGATCACTCCTAAAGGTCCTTGGGGAACAGCGACTCGATCGCCTGTACCTGTGTGACGGTCCCCGCGCCGAGCTCGGCGCCCGCGAGCACTAGATCGTCCGCGCCGAGAGCCGCGAGCAGTCGCTCGGCGCTGCGGGGCAGATACGGCCAGAGGAGCACCGTGACGACGCGGATCCCCTCGGCGAGGCTGCGCAGCACGCGGTCGAGCTCCCCCGCGCGCGCCTCATCCTTGGCGAGCACCCAGGGGGCCTGCTCCTCCACATAGCGGTTCAGCCGCCGCACCAGCTGCCAGATCTCCTCGAGGGCGAGGTGCAGCTCGGCGCGATCGATGTGCGCTTCCACACGCTCACGCAGGCCAACGAAGTCCGTGCTGAGCCCTGTGTCCATCTCGCCCGCGGAAACGAGCCCGTCGCGGTAGCGGGTGAGCATGCCGATGCTGCGACTGGCGAGGTTGCCGAGATCGTTTGCGAGCTCGCTCTCGTAGCGCAGCTCGAAGGAGGCCGTCGAGACCGAGCCGTCCTGACCAAAGGGGACCTCGCGCATCAGATAGAAGCGCAGCGCGTCTGAGCCGAAGCGCTCGATCACGGCGAACGGGTCGAGCACGTTGCCGAGCGACTTGCTCATCTTCTCGCCGTCCATCAGCAAAAAGCCGTGGACGAAGATGTGCTCGGGTAGCTCGATCTCCGCGGCCATCAGCAGAGCGGGCCAGTAAACGGTGTGAAAGCGCAGGATGTCCTTGCCGATCAGGTGATAGCTCGGCGGCCACAGCTGCGCGGTGCGATCCTCCGCACTCGCGTAGGAGAGCGCGGAGTAGTAGTTCAACAGCGCGTCAAACCAGACGTAGAAGACGTGCTCGGAGTCCCACGGCACGGGCACGCCCCAGGTCAACTTGTGGCGTGTGAGCGGCACGTCGCGCAGCCCCGAGCGGATGAAGGAGAGCGCCTCGTTGTAGCGCGAGCGCGGCGCGACGAAGTCCTCGTGCTCCGCGTAGAGCGCCTCCAGTCGCTGCTGGAAGGCCGAGAGCTTGAAGAAGTAGTTCTCCTCCTGCTCGCGTGTCAGCTCGATGTGGTGAATCGGGCAGCGGTTGCCCGCGTCGATCTCGTTCTCGGCCTTGAAGTCCGCGCAGCGCGGGCAATACCAGCCCTCGTAGGTGCCCTCGTAGACGAAGCCGTTTTCGCGTACCTGAGCGAGCACCTCCTGGACGACCGCTTCGTGCTGGGGGTCGGTGGTGCGGATGAAGAAGTCGTTGCCGACGTCGAGCTGCGGCGCGAGCGCCTTGAAGCGCTCGGCGTTGCGGTCGGCCAGCTGCTGGGGCTCGATACCGAGCGCGTGCGCGGCATCGGCAACGGGCTCGCCGTGCTCGTCGGTGCCCGTCAGGAAGAACACCTCCTCGCCTCGCTGGCGATGGTGTCGTGCCATCACGTCGGCGGCGATCGTCGTGTAGGCGTGCCCTAGGTGCGGCGCCGCGTTGACGTAGTAGATCGGCGTGGTGACGTAGAAGGACATGCCTCTCCAGGCTACTGTTCAGAGGCGGTGAGCCCCCGGTAGAGCTCGTTGGCGCTGAGCCCCGTGAGCCTGGCGAGCACGCCGGCGGCGGGACGCGGCTTGGCGCCGGCCTGCACGAGCGCCGCGAGCGCCGCGAGCGCGTCCTCGCGGGGAAGCTGAGCGGGCGAGCCCGCGCCACACACGAGCACGATCTCCCCGCGCGGTGGGTGCTCGCGGTAATGGTCCGCGAGCTCAGCGGCGCTACCTCGGCGCACTTCCTCATGGAGCTTGGTGAGCTCCCGGCAAACCGCGACGGCACGCTGCGGATCGCGCGCTGCGAGCAGCTCGAGTGTCGCGGCGAGACGGCGCGGAGACTCGAAGGCGACGAGCGTCGCACTGGCCCCCACGAGCAGCCGCTCGAGCTCGCCGCGCGCGCGGGGCAAGAAGCCCACGAAACACCAGCATCCGGCGGGCAGCCCGGAGGCGACGAGCGCGCTCACCGCGGCGCTCGCGCCGGGCAGCACCTCAACCGCGAGCGCCGCCTCATGGCAGGCGCGCACGAGCGCAAAGCCGGGGTCGGACACGAGCGGGGTGCCCGCGTCGGAGACCAGCGCGACGCGCTCTCCATCGGCGATACGCGCCGTCAGCTCGGCAGCGCGAGCGCGTTCGTTGTGCTCGTGGAAGCTGATCAGCGTTGCGCTGATCCCGTGGCGATCGAGCAGCCGGCGCGTGTGGCGCGTGTCCTCGCACGCCACCACGTCGGCGCTGCGCAGCGCATCGAGCACGCGCAGCGTCACGTCCTCGAGGTTGCCGATCGGCGTCGGGCACACGACCAGCCGCCCGACCGGCGCCTCGCTAGGAGTCATCTCGCAAATATAGGGTCCTGCGAATGCCCGACGACCGCGAGGAGCCCCCGCAGTACACGCGCTACCGCGCGCGCCGCCGCCTGCTCGGCGAGCGTGAACAGGACACCGTCACGCCGCAGCCCCGCCGCGGCCTGCCGATCGGGCGCCAACGCGGGTCGGTGGTGAAGCCCGGCGCGCGGCGTGGCTGGAGGCGCTGGGCGACCCCGAAACGAGCGCTGCTGGCGCTGGTGCTGTTCGTGCTCGGCTGGCTCGTGCTCTCACTCGCGCTGTTCCTGCTCAGCTCCGCCATCAACCGCACCTCCCCGCCGGGCGACGTCGCCGGCGCACTGGACTCGGCCGGCTATCCGCTGACGTCAGCCAACAACATCCTCGTGCTCGGCTCCGACCGCAGGCAGAAGAACAGCAAGGAACCGGGTGCCGAAACCTCCGGCCCCGGGCGCTCGGACTCGATCATGCTGATCCGCACCGGCGGCGGGCACGCGGCGCGACTGTCGATCCCACGCGACACGATCGTCGAGATACCCGGCCACGGGCTACAGAAGATCAACGCGGCGCACGCCTTCGGCGGCGCGGCCGAGTCGGTGCGTGTGATCAAACGCTGGCTGGGCATCCCGATCAACCACGTCGTGGAAGTCAACTTTGAAAACTTCCCTCAGCTGATCGACGCGATGGGCGGGATCGACTACAGCGGCGGGTGTGTGGTCTCTCGCATCGACGGCGGCTTCAGTCAGGGTGGCTACACGCTGCGCTTGAAAGCGGGCACGCATCACCTCGATGGCAAGCAGGCGCTCGCACTGGCGCGCACCCGTGAGAACCTGTGTGCTCCAAACCAGAACGACCTGGCGCGCGAGGAACATCAGCAGGTGCTGTTCAACGCGATGAAGGCTCGCCTGCTCTCACCTTCGAGCTTCCTGCGCCTGCCCTGGATCGCCTGGGATGCGCCGCCCGCGATTATCTCCGACATGAGCGGCCCGACGCTGATCGGCATGTTCGCGGCGCTTGCTGCCGGCGGGACGCCCGCAACGCGCGTTTTCAAGCACCCTCAGCCGCAGTACGTGCCGGGCGTCGGCGACGGCCTGAACGTCTCAGAAGGCGAACGGCAGGCTGCCGTCGCACAGTTCCTCTCCGGCTAGCTGCCCTTCGCGGCGAGCGGCTTTGCGTCCTTCTTGGGCTTGGCCGTGGTCTTCTCGCTCTTGCCCTCCGAGGAGGAGCTCGCCGAGGACTCGGAGGAGCTGGACTTCTCGCTCGATGAAGATGATGACTTCTCCGAGCTGGAGCTGTCGGAGGTTGACTTCTCCGAGGAGGAGGACTTCTCCGCGGCCGCCGCGGTCTCGCGCTGGCGGTTGCGCGTGCCGTAGTCGGTGTTGTAGAAGCCTTTGCCCTTGAAGTGCACGGCCGGCGCGTGCAGCACGCGCTCCACCGGTACGCCGGTGTCAGGGTCGACCGTCAGCGCGTCTTCGCTGAATGACTGCTGCAGCTCGAAGGTGGTGCCGTCGGGGCGTCGATACTCGTAAATCGGCATGGCGGCCGATTATAGGAGCGTCAATCGGTCAGCAGAGCGCGCGCACAGGTGATGCCGGCGCTGATCGTCGCCGCGAAGTCACGTTCGGGCTCGCTGAGCATCCTCAGCGCGAAGCCGTCCCCGAGCGCGAACAGGATCTCCGCGACGGCCTCGGGCTCGGCGTGCAGGCGCAGGATGCCCTCATCCTGGGCGGAGGCGAGCATCCCGGCGACCTGTTCGCGGGTGCGTCGCATCAGCCCGGCGTACTCGGCGGCGATGTCCTCGTTGCGACGCGAGAGCGTAAAGAGCTCAAAAACGAGCGTCACGAAGTCCGGGTCGTCGCGGACGGTTTCCTGGAGGTTCTGAGCCATCAGTCCAATGAAGTCATCAGCGGTGGTCGCCGTCGAGAGCCGGCGCTCGAGGCGCTCCATGCGCAGCTCGCCATCACGACGCACGGCCTCAACGAGCAGTTGCTCCTTGGTGCCGAAGTAGTAGTGCAACAGGCCACGCGAGACACCAGCCTCGCGTGATACATGGTCGAAGGTGGAGCCGGTCGTGCCGCGTTGGGCGACACTCGAGCGCATCGCATCGACAATGCGCTTGGCCTTCTCTCCTGAGAGCGAGCGCACCGGCGGTGCAACCGCGCCGCCGGCCTCGGTCTCCGTCACGTCCACCGCCACCATCCGCTCGGCCCCCCGCCTGCAGCTAGCTGCCGGCAACCGGTGCGGGTGCGGGTGTCGGGGGCGCGGTCGTCGAGCTGTAGTCAAACTCCTCCTCGGCGCCGAACAGCGCGTCGAGGATCTTCGAGCGCAGCCCCTCGCTGAGCCCGACCGCGAGCGCGCCGCCGATGGTGATCAACAGCAGGGTGCGCCCGATGCCGCCTTTACGCCGCTTCTTCGCCGGCTCGCGCAGCGAGCCCGAAGCATCGCGCAGCGCGCCCACTGCACTCTTGAGCTCGCCCTGGAGCTTGCGGTCTTCCAGCAGCGCCTTGTGCGGCGGTGAGCCGTTGTTGAGCCGCCCGTAGGCGTTGCGTGCGGCGCCATAGGCGCTGAGCAGGCTCGCGCGGAGATCCTCGTCCTCCACGAGACGCTGCAGATACTGGTTGTTCTGAGCCGCCTTCGCTGCCTGTTCCGCCTTGCCCAACTTGCTCTTCCCCGCCATCTCGCCACCACCTCTGCCGAAAGCTTTCAGGTCTGCGACCCAATATACCCCGGAAGGGCAAAAATAATGCCTGCTAGGCGTGGAGCGCGGCCTGCTCCTGCGCGGAGGGAAACGCCCAGGCAGCACGCGTGCGACGCTCCTGACGGAAGACGAAGCGCAGTTGCTGCGGTGGCTTTAGCTGCGCCTCATGGGGGCGAAACGTCGTGCAGGGCTCGGTCACCTCGAGGGCGCACAGGAGGTTGACCCTGAAGAAGCACTGCTCACAGCTGACCTTGGGCGCGACCCGTTTTGGCGCGTGCGCACTCTGCTTTCTCGCCACCTGCACCTGCCCCCCATGCGACTCGGAATTGACTTGACCTGCGAGGATCAAAGCATCATTCGCGGGAGCGCTCAAGGCGCCTGGATGTCCCACTCCGCAAATCGCAGGAAAACAGTTTTTCTACCCGGAAATAGCTCGCGGGAAGTCACTTGATTGTGACGATCTAGGAGGGTACGCCGCATTTTCCGGCGATCTCGGGGCAAGCACGACGCGCCGCGTCATCATCCCTGAAGCGATGCGCATTCTTGTTACAGGCGCCAGCGGCTTCGTTGGCTCGCTGCTCGTTCCACGCCTCTGCTCCGAAGGGCATCTGGTGCGCGCCTTCGGCCGCGAGCCGGGGCGCATCGAGCAGGCCCTCGGCGCCGGGCGCGAGGCCGTCAAAACGAGTCAACTCGAAGTGCTGCGCGGCGATGCGCTCAGCGGTGCGGGACTCGAGGAGGCACTCGCGGACATCGAGGTCGCCTACTACCTGATCCACTCGATGGAGTCCTCGCCCGCACCGGGCTCCTTCTCGGCACGCGAGCAGATCGCCGCGGAGAACTTCGCCGCCGCGGCGCGGCGCGCGGATGTTCGCCGGATCGTCTACCTCGGCGGCCTCGTGCCTCGCTGGAGTGAGAGTGCGCGACGCGCTGGGAGCGAGCGTCGCGCGCCGGCGTCCCGCCACCTCGCCAGCCGCGAGCAGGTCGAGCGCCTGCTGCTCAACGCCGTGGCCGACTCGATCGCGCTGCGCGCCTCGATCGTGATCGGTGCGCGCTCGCGCTCGTTTCGCCTGCTCGTGCGTCTCCTCGAGCGCATGCCCGTCCTCGCGCTGCCCGCCTGGCAGCGCTTTCAGACGCAGCCGATCGACGCGCGCGACGTGATCGCGATGCTCGCCGCCTGCGCGGACTCCGCACACGGCGGGCGTCACCTGGAGATCGGTGGCCCCGACACGCTCAGCTATGGGGAAATGCTGAGCCGTATCGCAGAGCTGATGCTCGTCAACCGGCCCGCACTGACAATAGGGGTGAATCTGACCGGCCTGACCGCGCGGGTCGCGGCGGCGATCGCAAGCGAGGACCCTGAACTCGTGCTGCCCCTGATGGAGGGTCTGCAAGGCGATCTGATACCCGCGGAGCATCACGCGGCGGAGTTGCTCGGGGTGCGAATGCACTCCTTCGACGGCGCCGTGGAACACGCACTCGGCGAATGGGAGCGATCCGAAAAGCTGGCAGCACGCTGATGGGTGAGGGCTCCATCCCCGCCCAGCGGCTACGGTTCCTAGCGGCACGCGACGCGCTGCCGCGACCCCAATGAGCCTCGTCACAGCCACCATTCGCATCGCTGCACCCCCCGCCGATGTGTGGAAGGTCGTGATGGACCCGAAAGCGCTTGATAAATGGGTCACGATTCACCGCAAGCTCCTGCACGCGGACAGGGGCCCCGCGCACGTCGGCTACACGATGGATCAGCAGATACAGATGCGCGGCGTGAGCCTCGAGGTTCACTGGAAGCTCGCCGAGTGCCGCCCCTGCGAGCTGGCGGTGTGGGAAGGCCGCGGGCCGGCACGCTCACACGCACGCACCGAATACTCGCTCAGCGAGGACGGCGCAGGAACACGCTTTGACTACCGCAACGACTTCCGCCCACCGCTGGGACCACTCGGCGCGCTCGTCAGTCGTGCACTGGTCGGTGGCATGCCAGAACGCGAGGCCAAGCGCACTCTCGAGCGGCTGCGTACCTACATGGAGCAGGTTACAAAACGGAATTAGTGTAAGGTCAAGTCACAAGCAGATGCGTGTAATAACGCGTCAACACTAGTGAAGAGGAATCAAACCGTGACCGACTTTCTTGATGAGAAGCGCCGTGAGATCACCGACCGGCTAGCAGAGCTCAAGCCCCTGGTCGAGGAGTACAGCCGGCTCGAGGCTGCCGCCTCCGCCCTCTCCGGCGTGGGCGGATCGACTGCCTCCAGCGCCACCGCCACGACTACCCGCCGCCGTGGACCCGGACGTCCGCGCGGCTCTGTCAACCGCGCGAGCACCGTAGCGGCGACCCCCGCTAAAGCCAAAGCAACCCGCAAAGCAGCCAAAGGCCGCGCCGGACGTCGCAAAGGAAGCGGCACGCGCGCAGCCGAGGCCCTGTCCTTCGTTCAGGGACAGCCCGGCATCACAATCCCCGAGCTGGCCGCGAAGATGGGGATCAAGCAGAACTATCTCTATCGCGTCCTACCCAGCCTCGAGCAGGAAAGCAAGGTAGAGAAGAAAGGCCGAGGCTGGCACCCTAAGTCCTAGTCTCGTCGCCTCTGGCGGCGTCCTCGGGCGCTCGTGTGCAGAGCACACTTCGCTTCCTGCGTCCTTGCCAGGAACGACGATCCGTCGGACTTCCCTCCGACCAGGCGGGGCTTTTGCAGAGTTAAAGATAAGAGGCGCGATTCCTAAGGGTCGCGCCTCTTTTTATTTAATGGAATGGCGCCCGGCCGGGTTGGAAGCCCGGCTTTGTGGGCTGGGTCCTCCGGCGGGTCGTGCTCCACGCCGGAGGTCCAGTGGCTAGATCAGGCCCTGGTCTTTGACGGTGTCACGCTCGCCTGTCAGCTCCTCTAGAGAAGCGTCGATCTTGGCGCGGGAGAACTCGTCTATGTCGAGGCCCTGCACGATCGTGTACTCACCGTTTGCGCAGGTGCACGGGAAGCCTGAGATCAAGCCCTCGGGCACGTCGTAGGAGCCGTCGGAGGGCACGCCCATCGATACCCAGGCGCCATCGGTGCCGTTGATCCAGTCATAGACGTGATCGATTGCGGCGTTGGCGGCCGAGGCGGCCGAGGAGGCGCCGCGCGCCTCGATGATCGCGGCGCCACGCTTGCCGACGTTCGGTAGGAAGTCATTCTCGATCCAGGCCTGGTCGTCGACGACGCCCGCCGCCTGGCGGCCGCCCACGTGGGCGTGGAAGAGGTCTGGGTACATCGTCGGCGAGTGGTTGCCCCACACGCCCATTTCGGTGATCTCCGTGACGGGCACGCCGAGCTTGGCGGCCAGCTGCGCGACCGCGCGGTTGTGGTCGAGGCGCATCATCGAGGTAAAACGCTCGCGCGGGATGTCGGGCGCGTTGTTCATCGCGATCAGGCAGTTCGTGTTCGCGGGGTTGCCCACCACGAGCACCTTTACATCCGAGGCTGCGGCGCTGTTCAGCGCCTTGCCCTGTACGGTGAAGATCTCGCCGTTGGCGCTCAGCAGCTCTGCGCGCTCCATGCCCTTCGTGCGTGGCCGCGAGCCGACGAGCAGCGCGACGTTCGTGCCGTCGAAGGCCTGCTCGGGAGCGTCGTGCAAGTCCAGTCCCGCGAGCAGCGGGAATGCACAGTCGATCAACTCCATCGCGACTCCCTCCAGGGCGCCCATCGCCGGTGGGATCTCGAGCAGGCGCAACTCGACCGGCTGATCGGGTCCGAGCAACTGTCCGCTTGCGATGCGAAAGACGATGCTGTAACCGATCTGCCCGGCGGCGCCGGTGACTGTAACTCGTACGGGATTGCTCACGAAATTCATCTCCTAATGGTTCTGTTCGGATAAGTGTGCGGCTACGGTGCTGCGGGCGCTCGCTCAGGCGACAGCGCGCTGGAGGTGCTCATCGATCGCGGCGAGGAACTCCTCAGTGCTCTGCCACGGCTGATCGGGCCCTACGAGCAGCGCCAGGTCCTTGGTCATCTTGCCGCCTTCGACGGTCTCGATGCAGACACGCTCGAGCGTCTCGGCGAAGTCGATCACCGCGGGGGTCTCATCCATGCGCCCGCGCGCGGACAGGCCGCGCGTCCAGGCGAAGATCGAGGCGATCGGGTTGGTGGAGGTCGGCTTGCCCTGCTGATGCTGGCGGTAATGGCGGGTGACCGTGCCGTGCGCCGCCTCAGCCTCGACGGTCTTGCCGTCGGCGGTCATCAGCACGCTCGTCATCAGCCCCAGCGAGCCGAAACCCTGCGCGACGGTGTCGGATTGAACATCGCCGTCGTAGTTCTTGCAGGCCCACACGTAGCCACCCTCCCACTTCAGCGCCGCCGCGACCATGTCGTCGATCAGGCGGTGTTCATAGGTGATTCCCGCCGCCTGAAACTCACTCTTGAACTCTGCCTCATAGACCTCCTCGAAGATGTCTTTGAAGCGACCGTCATAGCGCTTGAGGATCGTGTTCTTGGTCGAGAGATAAACAGGGAAGTTGCGATCCAGCCCGTAGCGCATCGAGGCTCGCGCGAAGTCGCGGATCGAGTCGTCGAGGTTGTACATCGCCAGCGCGATGCCGCTGCTCGGGAAGTCGTACACGTCGAGCTCGATCGGCTCCCCACCGTCGGCCGGCGTGAAGCTGAGCGTGAGCGTGCCCTCGCCGGGGACCAGCATGTCCGTGGCGCGGTACTGGTCGCCGAAGGCGTGACGGCCGATCACGATCGGCTTCGTCCAACCGGGAACCAGGCGAGGGATGTTCGCGATCACGATCGGCTCGCGAAAGATCACGCCACCAAGGATGTTTCGCACAGTGCCGTTCGGAGAGCGATACATCTCCTTGAGGCCGAACTCCTTCACGCGCGCCTCATCCGGGGTGATCGTCGCGCACTTGACGCCGACGCCATATTGCTTGATTGCGTCGGCGGCTTCGACGGTGACTCGATCCTCCGTCTCGTCACGATGCTCGATGCCGAGGTCGTAGTACTTCAGGTCCACGTCCAGGTAGGGGACGATCAGCTGCTCCTTGATGAACGACCAGATGATCCTCGTCATCTCATCGCCGTCGAGCTCGACAACCGGGTTCTTCACCTTGATCTTGGCCATGTATGGGTCCTCGGGGTCTCGGCTTGGGGGTGGCCGATGCTATCGCCCGCGCGTCGGCCGTCTCGCGCAGAGCGCGCTTCGCGCACGGGCATCTGCTTCACTTCGTGACATGGCCACCGTCTCGCAAGCTGCGCGCGAGGGCACCGTCGCGTGGCAGACGCACACGGTCTTCAACCAGGCGCCGCCACTCACCGGCGTCGATGTCTTCTCGAGCAACCAGCCGCTCGTAGAGGCGCTCGCCCGCGAGGGCGGTGATTGGATCGCAGAGCGTGCCTCGGCGCTGGGACGTCTCGTGGGTGGCGCCCCCCAGCAGGAATGGGGTCGGCTCGCTAACGAGAACAAGCCGGTGCTGCACACCCACGACCGCTACGGCCACCGCATCGACGAGGTCGAGTTCCACCCCGCCTGGCACCAGCTGATGAGCCTTGGCGTGAAGCACGAGTTGCACTCGTTGCCGTGGACGAGCGAGGAGCCCTCCGCACACGCGGCGCGCGCCGCGATGTACATGACCGCGATGCAGGCCGAGGCGGGCTTCGCCTGCCCGATCACGATGACCTTCGCGGTCGTCCCCGCGCTACGCGCGCAACCCGAGCTCGCAGCGCAGTGGGAGCCGCTCGTCACAGCCACGCACTACGACCCGCGCTCGATCCCCGCGGCCGAGAAGGGCGCGGCGATCGCAGGCATGGCGATGACTGAGAAGCAGGGCGGCTCAGACGTGCGCGCGAACACGACCGTCGCGACGCCGATCAACGGCGGCGGTGCGGGCGCGGAGTACGAGCTGACCGGACACAAGTGGTTCTGCTCGGCGCCGATGTCCGACATCTTCCTCGTGCTTGCGCAGACCGAGGAGGGTCTCTCCTGCTTCCTCTTGCCCCGCATCCTCGCCGACGGCTCGCGCAACGCCTTTCACATCCAGCGCCTGAAGGACAAGCTCGGCAACCGCTCCAACGCCTCCTCGGAGATCGAGCTGCACGGCGCCTGGGCGCAGATGCTCGGCGAGCCCGGCCGCGGCGTGCCGACGATCATCGAGATGGTCGGCCACACGCGCCTGGATTGCGTGATCGGCAGCGCCGCGGGGATGCGCGTGGGAGTGGTCAACGCGCTGCACCACACCGCCCACCGCAGCGCCTTCGGGAAGCTGTTGATCGAGCAGCCGCTGATGCGCAACGTGCTCGCTGACCTGTGCCTGGAGTCCGAGGCGACCACAGCGCTTGCGATGCGCCTCGCGCGCGCCTACGACGAAGCGCACGCCGACGCGCAGGACGGCGAAGACTCAAGCGACGCACAGCTGTTCAAGCGCCTGGCCACAGCGGTCGGTAAGTACTGGAGCTGCAAGCGGGCCCCCAACCACGCCTTCGAGGCGCTTGAGTGCCACGGCGGCGCCGGCTACGTGGAGGAGTCGGGCATGCCGCGCCTGTACCGCGAGGCTCCGCTCGCCTCGATCTGGGAGGGGTCGGGCAACGTCATGAGCCTCGACGTGCTGCGCGCGCTGACGCGCTCGCCGCGCTCGCTGGAGGTGTTCGTGGCCGAGCTCGAGCTGGCCCAGGGCGCCAACGCGCAGCTCGATGCGAGCGTGCGGCGGTTGAAGGACCAGTTCGCGGACCCCGCCACGCTCGAGTCGCGCGCACGGCGGGTAGTCGAAGCGATGGCGCTCTGCCTGCAAGGCGCGCTGCTCGTGCGCGGCGCTCCCGCGGCCGTCGCCGACGCCTTTTGCGCCGCGCGCCTCGGCGGTGAGGGCGGCCTTGAGTACGGCACGCTGCCTGCGGGCGTGGACTTCGAGGCGATCATCGCCCGCTCGCGCCCCGAGCTCTGATCGCCGGACCGCGCGCCGCCGCGGCCTACCATTGAGCCATGCCGACCCGCACGAACCTGCAGCTCGCACGGATCTTCGGGATTCGCATCGGCGTCAGCGCGAGCTGGTTCTTCGTGCTGTTCTTCCTGATCTACTGGCTCTCGAACAGCTACTTCCCTGAACTGCTACGTGGCTCGCAGACCACGGACTACTTTGTCGCAGTGGCGGGCGCGCTCGGCTACTTCGCCTCGCTGATCCTGCACGAGCTCGGACACGCGCTCGCCGCGCGACGCGCCGGGATCGGGATCGTCGGCATCGATCTGTGGTTCTTCGGTGGCCTCTCGCAGATGCGCCGCGAGCCCCAGACCGCCCGCGAGGAGCTGAAGGTCGCGGCCGCAGGACCAGCGGTGACGTTCGTGCTGTTCGGCCTGTGCGTGGGCGCCGCCGCACTGCTCACCACGAGCGGCAGCTTCACCGACGTAGCGCTCCCCCGCCAGGGCTTCACCACGACCCCCGCGCTCGCGCTGATCGGCTGGCTGGGCTTCATCAACGCGATGCTGTTCGTCTTCAACGTGATCCCTGCCTTCCCGCTCGACGGCGGGCGCATCGCGCGCGCGCTGATCTGGTGGCGCAGCGGTGACCGTAACCGCGCGACGGTCGCAACCGGGCGCACCGGCCAGGCCTTCGGGCTGCTCGTCGGCGCAGCGGGGCTTTGGAGTTTCGCCAGCAGCGGTTCGGTGTTGAGCCTGATGACGATGCTGCTGGCCTTCTTCCTCTACCAGGCGGCCGGCGCCGCGGTCGTGCAGGGCGCGCTCGGGCGGCGCATCAAGGACCTCACTGTCGCGGACATCATGGACCGCGAGCCCGTAACGATCCCCGCCGGAGCGACGCTGCTCGACGCCCAAGAGGAGTTCTTCGGGCGCTACCGCTGGCCCTGGTTCGCGGTCGTCGACCCCGCTCGCCACTTTCTCGGCGTCGTGCGCCAACAGCGGATCGAGAGCGAGATCGCGGCCGGACGTCCCGCGCTCAGCGTGATCGACGTGCTCGAGATGGACATGCCGGTGCGAATCGGCGAAGAGGCGCCGCTGGAGACGCTGCTCGGCTCGGAGGGCATCGGACGGCTCGGAGCGATGGTGGCGGTCGACAGCGAAGGCGTGCTGCAGGGCGTCGTCACACTCGCCCAGGTCCGCCAAGCGCTGGCTCCCCCCCGCCCGGCGACCTGAGCACCCCGGGCTCGCGCGGCGCGGCGTTATAGAGTCCCGCTCGCACACGACCGTCCGCACAGACCTCGACCCCAGGGAGCCATGCCAGCACACGACGTCCTGATCATCGGCGCCGGCCTCGCAGGCCAGCGAGCCGCGCTGGCCGCTGCCCAGAAGGGCGCAAGCGTCGCGATCATGAGCAAGGTGCACCCCGTGCGCTCGCACTCGGTGGCCGCCGCCGGTGGCATCAACGCCGCGATTAGCGTTGATGACGACTGGCACTCCCACGCCTACGACACCGTCAAGGGCTCGGACTTCCTCGGCGACCAGGACGCAATCGAGATCATGTGCTCGGAGGCCCCCGGCGAGGTCATGCACCTCGAGCACATGGGCGTCACCTTCCACCGCAACGACAAGGGCGAGATGGACCTGCGCGCCTTCGGCGGCGCTTCGATGAAGCGCACCGCCTACGTCGCCGACATCACCGGCCAGGCGCTCCTGCACGTGCTCTACGAGCAGCTGATGAAGCACCACGAGACGGTCGAGCGCTTCGAGGAGTGGTTTACGACCTCGCTCTTGAAGGACGAGGCGGGACGCTGCTGCGGCGTGCTCGCGCGCGATGTGCGCAGCGGGCGGATGGAGGCCTTCACGGCCAAGAACGTGATTCTCGCCTGCGGTGGCGCCGGACAGGCCTACAAGCCGACGACCAACGGGCTGATCGTGACCGGCGACGGCATCGCGATGGCCTACCGCGCGGGCGCGCCGCTAATGGACATGGAGATGGTCCAGTACCACCCGACCTGCCTCGTCGAGACCGGCATCCTGATCACCGAGGGCGCGCGCGGCGAGGGCGCGCACCTGCTCAACGCCAACGGTGAACGCTTCATGGAGAAATCGGCGCCCAACAAGATGGAGCTCGCCTCGCGCGATGTCGTCTCGCGCGCTGAGCAGATCGAGATCAACGAGGGCCGCGGCGTCGGGCCGAACGGCTCGGGCATCTTCCTCGACGTGACCGTCGTGCCGCGCAAGCGCACGCTCGAGGCACTGCGCGAGATCGTCAACCTGGGGCGTGACTTCGCCGGCGTCGACATCACCAAAGAACCGATCATGATCCGCCCCGGCCAGCACTACATCATGGGTGGCGTGAAGACCGACGTGGACGGGCGCACGCCGATCGAGGGCCTCTATGCAGCCGGCGAGGTCGCCTGCGTGTCCGTGCACGGCGGCAACCGCCTCGGCGCGAACTCGCTCTTGGACACGCTGATCTTCGGGCGCCGCGCGGGCGAACACGCCGCCGAGCGCTCCGCTTCGATGGGCATGCCCGCGATCGACCCCAAGCCCCAGCTGCGCGAGGACGCGGCGCACATCGATTCGATCATCGCCCGCCCGCACGACGGCCGGCGTGTCTCGGAGATCAAGAACGAGCTCGGCGAGCTGATGAACAAGCACGCCGCCGTGTTCCGCGACGAGCAGGGCCTGCAGGGCGCGCTGGAGGAGATCTCGCGCTTGAAGGAGGAAGCCGCCAAGGCCTGGATCGACGATCGTGGCACGGTCTTCAACCAGGACGTGCTCGGCGCGATCGAGCTCGGCTACATGGTCGACTGTGCCGAGACGACCGTCGTGGCTGCACTCGAGCGCAAGGAGTCCCGCGGCGCGCAGTTCCGCACCGACTACCCCGAGCGCAACGATGAGGAGTGGCTCAAGCACATCGACATCACCCTCGCGGGCGACGCTCCGAAGGTCAGCTACTCGCCCGTGACGATCACCCAGTGGCAGCCTGAGGAGAGGAAATACTGATGGCCGAAGCGCACGACCGCCCACCCGAGCAGTTCACGCTGCGGATGCGTCGCTACGACCCCGAGTCGGGCGAGGCGCCCTACTGGGACGAGCACACGATCGAGCTCGAGCCGCACCGCTCGGTGCTCGAGGCGATCCTGCAGGCGCGCGACCGCTTCGACGGCTCGATCGGCATCCGTTGCTCATGCCGTCAGGCGATCTGCGGCTCGTGCGGCATTCGCGTCAACGGCGAACCCTCGCTCGCCTGCCACACCCACCTCGACGCCGCCAAGGCAGGCGCGAAGGATGGCGTGATCGAGATCGAGCCGATGGGCAACATGCCGGTGCTGAAGGACCTGATCGTCGACATGGACGCGGTGCACTGGAAGAAGATCCAGCGCGTCACACCCTGGCTGCTCGCCAAGCAGCCGGTGCCCGAGCGTGAGTACATAGTCGACAAAGAGGCGATGGTCGACGTCACGCAGTCGATGGCCTGCATCCAGTGCGGCGCCTGCGTCTCGGACTGTCTGGCGATGGAGGTCGACCCGGGCTTCATCGGCCCCGCGGCGCTCGCGAAGGCCTACCGCTTCGTCGGTGACCCGCGCGACGATGAGCAATACGAGCGTCTCAACGACCTCGCGCAGGACCCGCAGGGGATCTTCGACTGCACGCACTGCTTCAAGTGCGTCGAGGCCTGCCCCAAGGGCGTGAACCCGATGGGCCAGATCATGCGCCTGCGCCGCATCGCCACGAACGACCACCACATTGTCGATCAGAACAACGGCGAGCGCCACGAGGCGGCCTTCACGGGGCTGATCCGCGACAACGGCATCCTCTGGGAGGCCGAGCTGATCCCCCGCTCCTACGGCGGTGCCTCGTGGTTTGGCAAATTCGCGCCCGCGGCCGGCAAGGAGTTGCTCAACTCGCTGCCGACCGCCATCCGGGGCCTGATGCACCGCAAGATGACGGTCTCCAAGATCCTCAAACCGCACAAGATCCCATCGGCGGACCTGAAGGCGGTGCAGGCGATCTACGACAAGATCGAGGGCCGCGAGGAACGCTACGAGCTGAACCTGTACATCGCCGGCGAGGACGAGGCGCCCGCGTCGCCGGGCGATCCGGTTGCCGCCGGCGTCACCCACGAGGCGGGCGGCACAGTGCCGGCCCCGTCCGGAGCCGAGCCGACCGATACGCCGACCGAGACCCGCGACGGCGAAGGAGGATGAGCCAATGAAGGTCGCCTATTGGCCCGGCTGCGTCAGCCGCGGCTTCACCCCTGAGCTGCACGGATCGATGGCGAGCGTCGCCCCGCTCTTGGACATTGAGCTGGTCGAACTCGACCGCGCCTGCTGCACGGGCGCCGGCGTGATCGCCGAGCACAACCAGGAGCTCGCCGACACGCTCAACGCGCGCACCTTCGCGCTCGCCCAGCAGGTCGAGGGCGCGGAGCTGATGATGAACATCTGCTCCACCTGTCAGGGCGCACAAAGCGAGTGCCAGGAGCGCCTGGACGCCAATGCGGAGTACCGCGCGCACGTCAACACGACGATCGCCGGCGAGGGACTCAGCTACGAGAAGGGCCTCACGAACAAGAACTTCTTGTGGCTGCTCGTCGAGGAGATCGGCCTGGAGAACCTGCACGCGCGCGTCAAGCGCCCGCTCACGAACCTCCGCGTCGGTCCCTTCTACGGCTGCTACATAGTGCGTCCGCGCGAGCGCCTCGGCATCGACGCAGCGCACCCACGCGACCACTACCTCGACCAGGTCATCGAGGCGCTCGGCGGCACCGTGATCGAGTACGCGGGTATGCGCAAGTGCTGCGGCTTCCCGATCATCACGATGAACAAGGAAGCCTCGCTCAAGCAGGCCGGGCGCCACCTCGGCGACGCGGTCGACGCGGAGGCCGACTGCCTCGTGACCCCGTGCCCGCTGTGCCATCTGAACCTCGACCTGCAGCAGCCGCTCGCCGAGAAAGTCGTGGGACGCGAGCTCGATATGCCCGTCCTGCACCTGCCCCAGCTCGTAGGGCTCGCGCTTGGGCTCGAGCCCAAGGAGCTCGGCCTGAACCGCCACGTGGTGCGCCCGACCTCGGTGATCGACTGGTCGAGCTCGGTCGTCGGCGCGGCAGCGGGCTCCGGCGCCAGCGGCTGGTAGCGACCGCCCCGCTCGCACCGGGGCCGTCTGAATGTCCGTCCGGCGCCGCATCCCCGGTCTGATCGTCACAGAGCGCGAACACGCCGTACCCCTGGACCACAGCCGCCCCGAGGGGCCCAGCCTCAGCGTGTTCACACGCGAGCTGGCCGCGCACGGCGGCGAGCAACGCCCGCTGCTCGTTTTCCTCGAGGGAGGACCGGGCTCGGAGGCGCCGCGGCCGTCGCGGAGCGGCGGCTCGCCGCCGTGGCTCGAGCGCGCCTTGGAGGATTTTCGCGTCTTGATGATCGACCAGCGCGGCACGGGGCGCTCAACGCCGCTCGGCGCCTGCCTTCCCGGCGAGCCGGCCGAGCAGGCCGAGTACCTCTCGCATTTCCGCGCCGATGCGATCGTCGCCGATGCGGAGCTCATCCGCCAGGAGCTGGCTGTCGAGCGCTGGAGCGTGCTCGGTCAGAGCTTTGGCGGCTTCTGCGCGATGCGCTACATCTCCGCCGCGCCGCAGGGCTTGCGCGAAGTTCTCTTCACCGGCGGCCTGCCACCCCTCGAGGCCCACCCCGATGAGGTCTATGCGGCGACGATCGCGCGCATGCGCGAGCGCAACGAGGCTTTCTACGATCGCTACCCGGAGGATCGCGCGCGCGTGCGGGGTCTGCTGGAGCGCCTCGCGGCGGAACCGCTCGAGCTGCCCAGCGGCGAGCTGCTGCACGCCGCACGCCTGCGCCAGCTCGGCGCCGGCCTCGGCATGAGCGACGGCATCGAGCGTCTGCACTATCTGCTCGAGCTGGATCCCGACTCGCTCGCGTTCCGCCACGACGCCGAACAGTCGACGTCGTTTGCGCGCAATCCTCTATACGCAATTCTCAACGAGGCCTGCTGGGCTAGCGAGAGCACGACTGGCTGGTCGGCGCAGCGGCTGTTTGCGCAAGCGCAGTGGCCGGCTGAGTACTTCACAGGCGAGCACTTCTTCAGGTGGATGTTCCAGGACACCGCGCTGGAGCCGCTGCGCGAGGTGACCGAGCTGCTCGCGCAGCGGCAGTGGCCTGCGCTCTATGACCTCGACGCGTTGAGCGCAAACGAGGTTCCCGCGGCAGCAGCCGTATATGCCGAGGATCCCTACGTCGAGCGTACGTTCTCCGAACAGACGGCGCGCACGGTGCCCCACCTGCGCATGTGGCTGACCAACGAGTATCTCCACGACGGCCTGCGCAAGGACGGCGCGCGCATTTTGGGGCGCCTGCTCGACCTTGCGCGTGGACGCATCTGAGCGGCCGGATCGCACATCGCGCCACGGGAGAGAGACGCTGCGCAACTCGTCGTGTGACGGTGTGTTTCGAGCACCGAACGAGGAGCTCGCCTTTTGCGCGTCGCCCAGTTCAAGTCGACAGAAACGCGGGTAAGGATCGCAAAGCCAATGGCGTTCAGGGTCATTCGAGGCATATTCGCCGCACTCCTAGCTTCGCTTGCGCTCGCCCCTGCGGCGAGCGCAGCCACACCGGAAGGCATTCACAAGATCCAGCACGTGATCGTGATCATGCAGGAGAACCGCTCCTTCGATTCCTATTTCGGCACCTATCCCGGTGCCAACGGGATTCCCGCGGGCATCTGCGTACCCGACCCGATGCACGGCGGCTGCGTGGCGCCGTTCCACGATCCCGCCGACCAGAACTTCGGCGGACCGCACGGCAACGCCAGCTTTACGGCGGACGTCGACGGGGGACGGATGGATGGATTTCTCGCCCAGGCCGAGCAGGGAAAGGTCTGCAAGACCAACGAACCCGGCTGCAGCCCGTGTACGGAAAATGGTTCGACAGCCGAATGCGTCGACTCGATGGGCTATCACGATGCGCGCGAGGTACCCAATTACTGGTCCTACGCGCAGAACTTCGTTCTGCAGGACCACATGTTCGAGCCCAACGCCTCTTGGAGTTGGCCCGAGCATTTGATGATGGTCTCGGGCTGGTCGGCCACCTGCTCCAACTGGCTCGACGCGATGTCCTGCACGAGCAAGGCCGACGGGCCGCCCACGCCGGAACCGGCCGGTGGCGCTCCCAATCCATACGTCGGGCCCGAAGCGATCTCGCTGCCCTGGACCGACATCACTTCCCTCCTACACAAAAACGGTGTGAGCTGGGGCTATTTCGTCTTTGCCGGCAGCGAGCCGGACTGCGAGTCAGACGAAGCGGTCACCTGCGCGCCTGTGAAACAGGGGCCGCGGACGGCCGGGATCTGGAATCCGCTGCTCACCTTCCGGGATGTCAAAGAAGACGGCCAGTCCGGCAACGTTCAGTCGCTGGACAACTTCTACAACGACGTGCACAACACGAGCGAATGTGGCCTGCCGAAGGTCTCCTGGATCGCACCCAACAAGGTTGTCTCCGAACACCCGCCGAGCCTGATCTCACAAGGACAGGCCTACGTGACCACGCTCATCAACGCGGTCATGCGCAGTCCCTGCTGGGGCTCGAGCGCGATCTTCCTCTCCTGGGATGACTGGGGAGGGTTCTACGACCACGTGCTGCCACCGACCGTAGACAGCATCGGCTACGGATTTCGCGTACCGGGACTGGTGATCAGCCCCTATGCGCGCGCCGGCTACGTGGACCATCAGCAACTCAGCCACGACGCCTACCTGAAGTTCATCGAGGACGACTTCCTCAGCAGCCAGCGACTCAATCCGAAAACCGACGGGCGTCCCGACGCCCGCCCGGACGTCCGCGAAGAAGCGCCCGGCCTCGGCAACCTCGAAAGCGACTTTGCGTTCAACCAGCCACCGCGCGCACCCCTGCTGCTGCCCACCTACCCAAACCCAGGACCCTCCTCGCCAGCGCCCGGAGAAGCCCCGGTGCCGGCGCCGCCGACCGTCGTGCCGCTACAACTGGTTGCCTCGGTTGCTCCGCGTCAAGACCTGCGCCTGCACCGCGGACGGATCTATCTGACGGTGGGCTGCAACAAGAGCTGCTCCGTCTACGCCCACGGATACCTCAACCTCCGTCGCCACCACCGGCACCTCGGTTTGATTGGAACGCGCAGCTCGCTCACGGCAAATCGCAGCGTGAGGATCGTGCTCAGGCTCTCACGCCGCAACGAAGCCGCAGTGCGCAGAGCGCTTCGTGGCCACCACAAGGTGGTGGCGCTGATCACGATCCTCGCTCACGCGCCAGGAGAAACCTCGAGGTCATACGCGGTCAAGGTGCGCCTAAGCTATCGCTAGATCGCACGGCTAGTCTACGTTCGTGCGGATCATCACCGTCGTGGGAAACCGGCCGCAGTTCATCAAGGCCGCGGCGGTCTCCGGGCCACTGCGCGAGCTGCATGAGGAGATTCTCGTACACACAGGCCAGCACCACGACGACACGCTTTCGCGGATCTTCTTCAGCGAGCTTGGGCTGGCCAGTCCTGAGCACGAGCTGTACATCGACGGTGGCAGCAACACCTCGCAGACCGCACGGATGCTCGCCGCTCTCGAACCTCTGCTCAGCGCGATCGAGCCTGACGCGGCCCTCGTCTACGGCGACACGAACTCGACGCTCGCGGGGGCCCTCGCGGCAGCTCAAGCGGGCATACCCGTCGTGCACGTAGAGGCCGGGATGCGCTCGTTCGACAGGACGATGCCCGAGGAGCGCAACCGCGTGCTCGCAGACCATCTCAGCGAGCTGCTGCTGTGTTCGTCACAGACCGCCGCCGCCAACCTCGCGGCCGAGTCGATCGCTGGTCGCGTGGAGGTCGTGGGTGATGTGATGGTCGACGTCGCACTGCGTTGGCAGCCCGCGGCGCGCACGAACACGCAGGCACCCACCGCACACGGGCTCGATCCGGGCACCTACCTGCTGCTCACAGCGCACCGCGCCGGCAACGTCGATGACCCGCGACGCCTGCGCGCGCTCGTGGAGCTAATCGCGCGCCTGCCCGCACCTGTCCTATTTCCCCTACATCCCCGCACACGCGCGCGCCTCAGCGCTAGCGGCCTGCTCGCAGAGCTAGAAGACATCGCGGGTCTGGTCCTCAGCGAGCCACTCGGTTACCTCGAGTTCAGCGCACTCGTCTGCCAGGCCCGCGCCGTGCTGACCGACTCGGGCGGCGTGCAAAAGGAGGCCTACCTCGCCGCGGTTCCCTGTGTGACGCTGCGAGCGAGCACCGAGTGGGTGGAGACAGTGCAGAGCGGCTGGAACATCCTCGTCGATCTCGACGCCTCAGCCGCGCTGGCCGCGCTCGCACGCCCCCTGCCCGTGGAGCACCCCCAGCTCTACGGCGACGGACACGCAGCCACGCGCTGTGTGCAGGCAATCGGCCGCCTCTGAGCGCGCACAGCTTGGATTGTGACGATGATTGCCGTATGCTCCGCGATCCCAAACACGGAGGTTTGATGAGCGGGGATGGGGAATGCGCCGCAGATGTCGAGGTCAGCTGCGTGGCCGGCGTACGTGAGTGCGGTCGCTAGCGCTTCGGGCTGCTCGCAGACGACCGAGTTCGAGCGCCGCATGCGCAATTGCATAATCCTCGGCGCGGGTCGCAGCGGCACGAGCATGCTCGCCGGTGTGATGCACGGCTCGGGCTACTTCACTGGTGAGACACTCTTGAAACCCACTCCTTCGAACCCCAAGGGGTATTTCGAGAGCGAGGAGATCAACACGCTCAACGACGAGCTGATCTCCACCGTGATCCCCGTGCGCCCGCGTAGGCCTCGGGGCTACCTGTATCCCTGGCGTCTGCCATCAGGCCTGCTGTGGCTCGCTGACATCGACCTCAATGTCGAGCTTCAGCCGAACCCTGAGCAGGCCACGCGGATCCGCCGGCTCCTCAGCCGCACGCCGTTCTGCCTGAAGGACCCCCGCTTCTGTTACACGCTTGAAGCCTGGCGTCCTGCACTTGAGGATGTCGTGTACCTGTGCGTGTTCAGAGAGCCCGGCCGCACAGCGCTCAGCATGAAGCAGAACATCCGTGAGGAGTCATACCGCGGCTTCCATCTCACCCGTGCCCGGGCGCTGCGTGTGTGGTCCTCCATGTACCGGCACGTCCTTGCCAGCCGCAGAGATGACGAGCGCTGGGTGTTCGTTCACTACGAGCAGATTCTCGACGGCAGCGCGATCGCTCGCATCGAAAGCGCCACCGGGGCTCGCGTGAGCACCGAGTTCATCGACCGCTCGCTGAAGCGATCCCCCGATGACCCAGACCACCTTCCACCGGCCACGAGGCAGGTTTACGAGCAGCTGTGTGAGCTCGCCGGCGCATGCTGAGCTCGCAGACCCAGGCAACGCCAGCGGCGACGCTGGCCACCACGGCACTGCCCATCTGCGTGATCGTTCCGGTCTACAACCGTGCCTATCTCCTGGAGCGGGCGCTCTCGAGCGTGTGGGCCCAAAGACCGGCGCCTCCGGCGGAGGTGCTCGTGGTGGACGACGGCTCCGACGACGACACATCTGCCGTCGCGCGCAGTCTCGGAGCGAGGGTCGTGCGACATCCAGAGAACCGCGGCCTGGCAGCCACACGCAATACCGGCCTCAGCGAGACAGCCCAGCCGTGGGTGGCGCTGCTCGACTCCGACGACGAGTGGCTCCCGGACCACCTGGCCAACCTGTGGCGTCTTCGCGACGGCCACGCGCTGGTCGCCGGCGCGGCATTGTGCTGTGGTATGCACCAGTCCAAGGACAAATATCACGGTCCGACGACGCGCGGGCCAAGAGTGCTCAGCTCCGGCGATCAGCTCATCTGCCCTGAGAACATCATCCCGGTGAGTGCCTCGATGGTGAAGCGCGACGTGGCGATCGAGGTCGGCGGCTTTCAGGCTCGTCACGGCGTCTCAGAGGACTTCGACCTGTGGCTGCGCGTCCTCGCCGCCCACACCGCGATCTGCTCGCCACAGGTCAGCATCATCTACCACATCCATGGCGAGCAGATGTCCTCCGAGCTCGAGCAAATGCTGCGCGGACACTTCGCCGCAAGCGAGGCGCATCAGCTGCGTACCGGCGGATCGCTAGTACCGCTCAAGCGCTGGAAGGGTGTGGCTGCGTTTCGCCGGATGCGCGAAGCCCAGCGCACAAATCATCCACTACGGATGCTGCGCTGGGGCGTGTTCATCGTGCGCAGGCCATCGCGCGTGATCGGTTCGATCGAGCTGATCATGCACCGATACAAGTCCATGCGACGTGCGCGCGCGCTGCGCGCGGCCGGCGTCGGGCCGGCACGGCGTGGGAGCAGGCGAGCTTGATTGCCGCAGCGCCGAGCTCGGCGCGCGTCCCGCCGACCGAGCGGGGAAACTGTTGGCGATGAGCCTCGGCCCCGTTCTCGTGCAGTGAGCGCATCCAGCGCGCCGATCCGCGTCGGCGTCGTCGGCCTCGGCTATTGGGGTCCGAACCTCGCGCGCAACTTCGCCGCGATCCCCGGCTGTGAGCTGGTGTGGCTGTGCGACGCCTCCGCAGCCGCGCGCGCCAAGCTCGAGCGCTCGTTTCCAGGCGCGCGGGGCACCGACCGTATCGAGGAGCTACTCGGCGACGACGAACTCGACGCTGTCATCCTCGCAACGCCGGTGCCCACCCACGCTGAGCTCGCGATCGCCGTGGCGGACGCCGGCAAGCACTGCTTCGTGGAGAAGCCGCTGGCCACGAACGCGGCGGACGCCGAACGCGCCGTCGCGGCCGCTGCTGACGCCGAACGGATCCTGATGGTCGGTCACCTGCTCGAGTACCACCCGGCGGTCGCGCGCTTGAAGGAGCTGATCGACGGTGAAGATCTCGGAGACCTCTACTACATCTACGGCAACCGCCTGAATCTCGGCAAGCTGCGCGCCGATGAGAACGCGCTTTGGAGCCTCGGCGCGCACGACGTGTCGGTTGCCCTGCATCTGATCGGTGAGGAGCCCAGCGAGTGCACGGCACACGGCGCCTCCTACGTGCGCGATGGCGTCCAGGACGTCGTCTTCTGCTATCTGCGCTTCCCGTCGGGGATCGTTGCCCACCTGCACCTCTCCTGGCTCGACCCCCACAAGGAGCGGCGCATCACCGTCGTCGGCGCGCGCCGGATGGCGACCTTCGACGACATGCTGATCGAGGGCAAGCTCACGATCTATGACAAGGGGTTCGACGAGGACACGCGCTCGTGGGGCGAGTACATCGCGCGCTCCGGCGACACCTTCTCGCCGCGCATCCCCAACGTGGAGCCGCTGCGAATCGAGTGCGAGCACTTCCTGGAGTGCATCCGCACGGGCGCCACGCCCCGCTCGGACGGACACAGCGGGCTGCGCGTCGTACGCGTGCTCGAGCAGCTCCAGCGCTCGCTGGATGGATGAAACGAACAGCGCACGTGGCATTGCGTGAGGCAGTTGCGCAAGAACCCGCGCGGATCGCCGTTGTTAGGGCAATGTCCAGAACTGAGAGCCACACTCCCAGGCGCGCACGGCGCCGCATCTCGCTGATCGCGATCACGGCCACCATCCTGCTGCTCGCCACCGGCAGTGCTTCGGCCGCGTCCAACATCGAAGGAGTCTGGTCCTTCAATGGCGGCCAGATCGCGGTCCAACCGAACACCAGTGGCCAGTTCGTAGGCATCGTCGTCTCACCAACGACGTTCGCGACCTGCACGCACCCGATCGGTCAGACGATCTGGCCACAGATCGTCACCCAGCCGGACGGATCCTTCGAGGGCTCGCACCAGTGGTACTTCGAAGGTCCCGCCTGCGTGTTGAACCCAGCCCCCGGGCTCACGGCCTGGCGGGTCGTCGAAGAACCCAACCGCTCACGCTACCTGCGCATCTGCCTGAGCGCACCAGGAGCAGGACAACCGACGATCCCCACTGGGAGCATGGGCGTCGGCGCGAGCTACGGGTGCCAGAACTCCGCGCTCACAGCCCCACTCGCCGCCTCAGAAGTCGGCAGCTTCAAGCAAGTTGTCTCGCTGCCGAGCGCGAAGAAATGCGTGAGCGCGAGGAAGTTCGCGATCCACATCCGCGACACCAAGTACGACCCCTTCAAGAGCGTCATCGTGACGCTCAGAGGCCACAAGCTCAAGGTTGTGCACCGCGAAAGCCTCTACATCGCGACTGTCAGCCTCAAGGGCCTGCCACTCGGCGCCTTCACGGTCACCATCAAGGCGACCACGGTACGCGGACACGTCGTCTCGGGCCGGCGCAAGTACCACACGTGTGCAACGACGCCCAAACGCTCCAAGCACAAGAAACGCCACTGACGCCCTTCGCCGGCGGGCGTGCAGACGTTCGGGTGCGCAAGATCCAGTGTTGCCGTCGAGTTAGTCTCCGACAATGGCAACTCACTACGCTGCCTACGGCCTGCACCTCGCCTGTTCCTTCCCTCTCCCGGGAATGGCCGCGCTCGCGCGTGCGCCCGAGGACCTGCCAGAGCTCGCGGTCGAGCTACGAGAGCCCGCGGCGCTGCAAAGCGCGTGGAGCGGCTGCGTGGGGCCGCCGCAGTGGCGCGGACGCCTGGGCGACGGGCTTGACCTCGTGATCGAGCAGGGAGGAACCGGCGAGCTCATGTTCTCCTACGGCGATCGCGCCCGCTTCCGCCTGGACGCCGACATGTGCCAGCTCGATTGCGCGCCCGAGCCGGACAGCATCGGCGGAGAGCAGGCGGGCTTGGACTGGCAGCGAGCCCTGATCGGCAAGGTCATCCCCGCGATCAGCGTGATGCGCGGCTACGAGGGGCTCCACGCGGCGGCCCTGGAGTCGCCGCAGGGAGTCGTGGCGATCATGGCGCCGAGCGGGACGGGCAAGTCCACGCTCGCCGTCGAGCTGCTCAGCCGCGGCTGGCCTCTGTTCGCCGATGACGTTCTGATTCTCGAGGACGCCGACGGCGCGGTCCGCGCCCATCCGGGCACGCCCCACATGAACGTCGCCGAGCACCCGTCGAGCACGATCGACCCGCAGGCCGTCGGCGAGACGCTCGGGATGCTCGCCGGGGAGCGCTGGCTGGCGGCCGCGCACACGACCTCCTCGACGCGTCCGATGCGGATGCTCTGCGTGCTCGAGCGAGGCCCGGGGCTCGCCAGCGAGGCCCGCAAGCTCGGCTCGAACCCCCTCGCGCTTGCCCCTTACATGCTCGGTCTAGCAAGCGATTCCGAGCGCCAGCGCGAGCGTTTCGAGCTATATGCCAACCTGATTGAGTCGACACCACTGGTCAAGGTCAGCGCCGAGGTCGGGCAGCATCCTGGGCAGCTCGCCGACCTGATCGAGAGCTTGCTCACCGAGCACCCTGTGCAAATTGCGAGTCCGATCCGATGACGACCCGGTCTCTGCAAAGCGCGGCCACGCCGCTGCGGGCGAGCGAGCTCGAGCTGCTGGATAGCGTCCCCGCGGCGGCCGATCCGGCACTGCTGCGGCTGAGCGGGCTGAGCAAGCGCTGGCGCAAGGATCTGCCGCTCATCCTCGACCAGCTAGAGCTCGCGCTCGAGCCGGGAACCAGCACCTGGGTCGGGGGGCGCAACGGGATCGGCAAGACCACGATGCTGCGCATCGCGGCGGGCCTGATCGAGCCCGACAGCGGACGCGTCGAGGTCTGGGGGGTGGCACCTTCCGAGAATCGCCCCCGCTACCAGCAGCTCGTCTCCTTCCTGCCCGCCGGCGACCGCGGCCTCTACGCGCGGCTGACGGTTCGCCGCCAGCTCGAGTTCTGGGCGCGCATCGCGATGGTTCCGCGCGAGCGCTTCCGCGCCTCGATCGAGGAGGCGATCGACACGTTCGACCTGCGCGAGCTCGCGGATCGGCGCGTGGACCGCATGTCGATGGGCCAGCGCCAGCGGCTGCGCATCGCGATGACTTTCCTTCCCCGTCCTGAGGTCGTGCTCCTCGACGAGCCGCTGACGAGCCTCGATACGGAGGGAGGCGTGCTTCTGCAAAATGCGGTCGCGGAGCTCCTCGGGCGCGACGGGGCGGTGCTCTGGTGCTCTCCCAGCGGCGAACATCTGGACATGACCTTCGATGCCCATCTGATGCTCGAGGGCGGACGGCTGGTGAGCGCATGAGCGACACGCTCGCGACGGGCAGCGCCTTCCTGGCCGTGATGCGGCGGGATCTCTACGTCTATCTCTCCTACCGCACGCGGCTCGTGAGCCAGATGCTGACGGCACTCTTCAGCCTCACCCTTTTCTATTACGTCTCCCGCCTCGTCCACGTCAACGGCTTCGGCTCCTCGAATTCTTACTTCGGCTTCGTCGTCGTCGGGATCTCGCTGATCAGCGTTCTGTACTCGTGCTTCTCGATTCCCGAACTCGTGCGACAGGAGCTCATCGCCGGCACCTTCGACCGCTTGCTGCTCTCGCCCTTCGGGGCCGTCCGCAGCGTCTTCGCGATGACGCTCTTCCCGCTGGTGTACTCGCTCGTCCTCGCCTCGATCACGCTCGGACTCGGGTGCGTGATCTTCGGGCTTCACCTCTACTGGCCGACGGTGCCGCTGGCGCTGCCGGTGATGGTGATCGTGCTGCTCGCGTTCGTGCCCTTCGGGGTGCTCTTCTCGGCTCTGACGGTGGTGATCAAGCAGGGCAACGTGGGCACGAGCTGGGTCGTCGCGCTGCTGTCGATCGTCGGCGGCCTGTACTTCCCGGTCTCGCTGCTGCCGGGGTGGCTGCAGACGATCGCCAAGCTACAGCCCTTCACCGCGGCGACCGACCTGCTGCGCCACCTGCTCGTCAACAGCTCGCTCGGCGAGTCACCCGAGACCGCGCTGCTGAAGCTGGTCGGTTTCGCCGCCGTGCTCCTGCCCGCATCCATCTTCATCCTCGCACGCGCGATCCGCTTCGGACAGCACCGCGGCACGATCATCGAGTACTAACAGTCGGGATCAATTCATTATGCTTCCTCGTACCGTGCCCGACATCCCCACGCTCTTGGCAGCCAAGGTCAAGGTGCCGCAGCACGTCGTCTATCGCAGCTTCCCGACGGAGACGGTCGTGCTCAATCTCCAGACCGGCAAGTATCACGGTCTCAACGCAACGGCCGGGCACATGCTGGACGCGCTCGCGCGCGCAGACTCCGTGCGCGATGCAGCGGCCGAGCTGGCAGCCGGTTACGAGCAGACCCAAGACGTCATCGAGAACGACCTGTGCAACCTCTGCGCGTCGTTGCTCGAGCGCGGGCTGATCGAGACCGATGGCGCTTCCAAGCCCTGAGCCGCGGCGTCTCTCAGCCGCCTCGGTGACGGGCGCCGAGAGCGTGCGCGTGGACCGTCTCAGCCCCGGCCAGCGGGCACGGCTCGCGATCGAGATCCTCGCCTCCTATGCGCAGGCGCGCCGCGCCCTGCGCCGCGCGCCGATCGCTTCCGCGGTGGCGAGCCTGCGGTCGCGCTCACCCGCCGCCGCACCCGTTGGGACCGGCTCGCTCATCGAAGCCCGCCGCCTGGGCCGAGCCGTCGGGCGCCTGCTCAAATATGTGCCTGGTGATACTCGCTGCCTGGCGCGCTCGCTCGTCCTCACACGCCTGCTCGCGCGCAGGGGGATCGAGGCCAAGCTCGTGATCGGCGCACGGACGACCCCGGACTTCCTCGCGCACGCATGGGTCGAGCATGACGGAGACCCCGTGCTCGACCCCGGCGACGGCTCCTTCGGGCGGCTGGTCGAGCTGTAGATGGCGCAGGTCGTGGGGAGGAGAGCGACGGCTTTTGGACTGGACATCGACTCGCAGGAGACGCTCGCGTTCCTCGAGGGCTCATCTGTCGCACCGACGGGCCGTGCGGTCGCGGTCTCCGTCGAGGCCGAGGGGGCGGCGCGGGGTTCCTGGCCCGAGGACAGCGAGCTGATCTGCGACGAACGCACCCCCGGGGGTGGGGTGAACTTCCGCATCGAGTCACATCCGCACAGCGGCTATCTGATCGCCGGTCCCGAGTATGGGGCGCACCTGCTCTCAGCCGAGGGCAGCCGACTCACCTGCTTCCCGGAAGGGGTCGCGGATGGCGCCTGGCAGCGCCTGCTGATCGCGCAGGTGCTGCCCTTCGCGGCGCTGCTGCACGGCCTGGAGGTGTTTCACGCGAGCGCCGTGGTCAAAAACGGGGAGGCGATCGCCTTCCTCGGACCCTCGCGCTCGGGCAAGACCTCCTTGGCACTCGAGCTCTGCGCCCGTGGCGCGGAGTTCATGGCCGATGACGTGCTCGCCGTCGAGTCCCGCGCGGGGAGCCTGCTAGCGCACCCCGGCTCGCCGATCGCCGGCGTCGATCGCGAATATCAAGGCGATCGGCCCGGCGAGTCGGGAGAAGAGATCGTGGCCGTCAACGCGAGGGAGCGGATGGTGCGGATGCGAGCCGCCGGCGAGCCGGTGCCGCTACGCGCGCTGTTCTTCATCGATCGTCGCTCGGAGGGACCCGCGAGCCCGCGCTTTGCTCCGAGCACAGATGCTCAGATGCTGCTCGCAGCGACTTTCAACTTCGTGCTCGCCACCCCAGCGCGACTGCGCGGACTGCTCGACGTGTGTGCGCTGGCCGCTCGCCTCAGGGTCGAGCTGATCAGCACCGGCCCTGGGCTCAGCTCCTCAGCGCTCGCCGATGCCGTCGAGCAGCGCCTGCGCTCCACCCGATGACCCGCTGGCTCGCCGGCGTCTTTGACCCGCGCGCGCGGACGGACTCGGCAAGGCTGGCAGGAGCGCTCGAGCCTCACGCCTCGACGCTGGTCGAGGCCGGAGCGCTGCGGGTCGCCTACAGCGGCCCGCGACACGAGGCGGGTGAGCCGCTGTGCCTGCTCGACGGCCACCTCGACAACGAGGCAGAGCTCAGAGCGATGCTCGGTTTGGCAGGCAATCCCCCGCGAGAGGCGGTGCTCGCGGCTGGCTGGCGACGTTGGGGGCGCGAGCTCTTGGCGCTGATGCGTGGAGACTTCGCCCTGCTGGTGTGGGATCAGACGCAGGGGGAGGGCCTGCTCGCCCGCGACCAGCTGGGCGTGCGCTCGCTGTACCTCCACGAAGCGTCGGGAACGATCAGCTTCGCCTGCGAGATCCGTCACCTGCTTGCGCTCCTGCCCTCACGTCCGCAGCCCGATCCCGTGAGCGTGGCCCACTGGATCACGATGAGCAACCGCCCAGGCGCGGCGACACTCTACGCGGGCATCCGCCGGCTGAACCCCGGCGCCGCCCTGCTGCTCGACCGCGGCGGTGCACGCGAGCTCAGCTATTGGGCGCCCCGCTTCGCCGAGCCCCTGTCAGACCCCGAACCCCAGCTCGCCGAGCGGGTACGCAGCGCACTCGATCGCGCCGTCGCGCTCAGGATCAGCCGTGATGGGCTGACGGGCGTGCTGATGAGCGGCGGGTTGGATTCCGCCGCGATCGCAGCGGTTGCGGCGACCCAAGCTCCGGGCCGCGTCAGCGCCCAATCCGCAGTGTTCCCCGAGCATCCCGCCGTCGATGAGTCCGGCTTGATCGAGGAGCTTCGCGGAGCTCTCGGCCTCGGCGGCATCCTCGCCGAGGTGCGTGCCGGGGGCCTGCTGGCGAGCGCGCTCGAGTCGAGCGAGGAGTGGCAGCTGCCCCTGCGCAGCTGGGGAGATTTCTGGGCGCTACCCCTCCTGCGCGCGGCGGCCGTGGCGGGCGTCAGGGTGACGCTCGGAGGCGACGGCGGCGATGAGCTCTTTGGTGCCCGCGCGTACCTGCTGGCGGATCGACTGCGCGGGGGACATCCCCTCCAGGCGCTGGCCCTGATCCGCGAGCTGCCGGGCGCGGGCGAGCACCCCGCACGCCGCGACATCGCGAGGATCTTCGCCGAGGTTGCGCTCGCGGGTGCGCTGCCGTATCGGCTGCATGAGGTGGTGAGCCGAGCCTCCGCCCGCGGCGAGACGCCCGCATGGATGCCCTCGGCGTTGGCCCGCGAAATGCGCGCAGCAGACGATCCACTCGCCTGGAAGCGGTTCGACGGTCCTCGCTGGTGGGCGCAGATCGCCCACGGGCTGACCCGTGGCGTCGAGGAGACGGGCGTATTCGAGCACCAGCGCCGCCGAGCGGCCTCCGCCGGGCTCGAGGCTCGCCATCCGCTATTCGACCTCGAGCTCGTGGAGCTCTGCCTGCGCGTGGCGCCGCTCGCCACCTTCGACCGCTACCGCAGTCGCCCCGTGCTGCGCGCAGCGATGGCGGGGCTTCTACCGGATTCGGTACGGCTGCGACCCGAGAAGGCTCTGTTCGACTCGCTGCTGCTCGACTGCCTCGCAGGCCCCGACGGGGAGGCGGCGCAGCGGATGCTCTGCGCTCCCGACGCCGAGATACGCGCCTATGCCGACCAGGAGGCATTGCGCGGCGCTCTGTTCGAACCGGCAGTGATCGGCGAGCGCTCCTTCCAGTGGATGTGGCAGGTCTGGCGCCTTTTGAGCGCGGAGTGCTGGCTGCGTGTACAGTCCGGCCGCGAGCACCCGCTTGCAGACGTCGTCACGAGCCCGGCGAGGCTTGCCTTGAGGCCGAGCCACGCGCCGTCACCCCCGAGTCGAGCACCGCTCAACCGCTCGGGCAGCTCCACAGCCGGTTAGTCCGTTTTTCCACCTTGACGGAGCCAGGTGGTCCTTTACCCTAGTGGCAGTGGTATGGCCGTTTCGCATTCTGCGAGGCGGATATCGATCGATAAGGAAACGCTTCCATGGATGAGATCAAGACAGTGGCTTACGAGGCGCCCCAGGTCGTCGACTATGGCGACCTTCAGGAGCTTACGGCGGCCTGTCTGGGGGGCACGGGTGGAGACGCTTTCGACCCGTCGGGCCAAGCCGGCAGCTTCACGGTCGGCGCGAGCAACCCGGCGGCTGGCTGCAAATCGACGCCGTAGCCGACAGAGTTCTGTAAAGAAGTCCCCTACGGCCGCCTTCAGGGCGGTCGTAGTGCATTAAGGCCCACCCTTCCAGCAAGCCCGCATGCCGCCCCCGCGCGGATCGCAACCACACCCCCCGCCGCCGCCCGGCAACCACACCCCGCGCGCGGGCCGCAGCCGGCCCCCTGCCTATCGAATCAGGATCAGGTGGCTGGTGTTTGAGAACTGTGCGCCGCTCAAGACCCGCACGTGCGCTCGATAGAGACCCGCATGGCGGATGCGCACAAGCGCGCTGAAGTGCGAGGGGCTCGCGCCGCTGCCGCCCTTGGTGGTGGTGCTGAGAAGGGAGACCGGTGAGCGATGGCGGCGGACCAGCTGGATGCGGACCTCGGCCGCGGCCGGCGCGGGAGCAACCGTGCCATAGAACTTGACCCAGCCGGGCCGATTGCTGCGCTTGACGTGCAGGGTCACGAGCACAGCGAGACGCTCAACGAAGACCGAGCTGTGCACCGGAGGGATGTCGAGCGTGCTGACGCGCATCTGCGTGTTCGAGTCAAGTCCGATCATCGGGAACGCGAAACGCCCACCGGCATCGGTGAGCACGGGGACGCCAACGTTCTCGAAGCCGCCGAGGAAGGGAAACGGGTTCGACTGCAGGACCACAGGATGGCCGGCATTCCCCGTGCCCTGGAGTTCTCCGATCACCGAGAAGGGCGTACCGAACACCTGGTTGTGGTTCGCCGTATCCAACTTGATGGTCAACGGGACCTTTTTTGTCGCGAAGACGCGATCCCCACCGTCGACAGTGGCGGTGGCGTTGGCAACTACGAGGCGGTAGTGGTAGGTGGCGCCTGCGGCCAAGCCTTCGATCGTCGCGCTCACGCGGATCGTCTGGTTGCTGGCCGCCACCGCCGTGACGGGCGTCTGGCCGCCATACGCCGCTGAGGAGCCGTATTCGAAGTAGTAGTTGGTCGGCTGATTGCTCGGATACACCGAGCCGGTGAGCGTGGCCGCGGATACGGTGATCGCGTTGGCCTGTCCCGTGTACGCGGTCGGCGGCGTCGCGGCCTGAGCCAACGGTAGCGGCATCATCAGCCAGCACGCGAGGCTCCCCGTCAGTATCGCAATGGTTCGTGTGAGGTGGCTCATGGGGAAATAACTCTCAGACGGCTGTGTTCTTGCGTGACCGGCGCCGGACCCTAGCATCGGGGAACGTAAGTTCGCGCCAGTAGCGACCGTTGGTTCGGCATGCCAGCCTCGCAGAACGCAATCGATGTGGAGGAGCCTGAGTGCTCGAGTCTGGCGGACCGGCTGGCTGCGGCGATCGTTGGGCGCGGCGCTTCTGAGAGCCTCGTGATGGTCGTCGAGCACGAGGAGTCGGCACTCGAAACGCACGAGGATCTCGAGGGACCGCTGAACCTCCCGGAAGGTCACGAGCCGGCGTTGATCCTCGTCTGGCTCGCCTCGATGGTCGCGGCACGACTCGAGGGCGTCGAGCGATTGACGCGTCGCTTCGCGCAAACGCCGCTAGTCGTGGTCTGCCCTGGCGTCGAGAGCCGGGAGGTTCGCGCGACCCTCACGGCGGGAGCCGCGGGCGTGATCCTGCTGGACGATCTCGACGACGCGCTGGATCCCTGTATTCGCGCTGTGATGGCCGGCCAGACATGCGTGCCGCGAGCGCATTGGCAGCAGATCGAGCCGCCCGCGCTCTCGACACGCGAGAAGCAGATCCTCGGGCTGGTCGTGATGGGCTACATGAACGGTCAGATCGCCGAACAGCTGTTCCTCGCGGAGAGCACCGTCAAGAGTCATCTCTCCTCGGCCTTTGGCAAGCTCGGCGTGCGCTCCCGCAACGAGGCGGTGAACCTGATCCTCAACCCGCAACGAGGTCTGGGGATGGGGATCCTGGCGCTGGGGGCGACGCCCGTGGATTCACCACAAGAGCTTCGCTGACAGTTGCACGTCCTGCAGATAAACAAGTTCTTGTATGGAAAGGGCGGCGCGGAGACGGTGATGTTCCGCACGGCCGAGCTGCTGCGTGCCAACGACCACGATGTGTCGTTCTTCGCGATGCAGAGTGACCTCAACGTTGCGTGCGAGGAGGCCAGCTACTTCCCTCGTGGCCGCTACTACGGCGCCGAGCAACCGCTCGCCCGCAGAGCCCTCGATGCGGGTGCGTCGATCTACTCACTCAGCGCGAGACGGTCGCTGGGGCGCCTGCTGAAGGATCGCGTTCCCGACGTGGCTCACCTGCACAACGTCTATCACCAGCTCACCCTGTCGATTCTCGACGAGCTGCACACGAGGCACGTACCGATCGTGATGACCCTGCACGACTACAAGCCCGTCTGTCCCAGCTATCTCACCTACGTCGAGGGTCAACCGTGCCACCGCTGCGTGGGGAGCCATCCCGGCCACGCGGTGGTGCACCGCTGCATCAAGGGCTCCCGGGCCGCGAGCGTGATCGCGGCGACCGAAGCGATCATCGTCCGTGCCCGCCGCCTATATGGCAGGGTCGACGCGTTCATCTCCCCCAGCCATCACCTGGCGAACCTGATGATCGAGGGAGGACTGCCGAGAGACCGGATCCACGTGATTCCGAACTTCGTCGCCGACGAGCAGTTCCGCAAGGGGGAGCCACCCCCGCAGGAGGAGCGCCCGAGCATCCTGTTCGTCGGCCGACTCGAGGAGGTGAAGGGGATCCGCGTCCTGCTCGCCGCGGCGAGATCGGTGGCTCCCGAGCTGGACATCGTTGTCGTCGGCAGCGGACCGCTCGAGCCGGAGGTCGAAGCGGCCGCGGACGAGGGGATCGTGCGCTATCTCGGCCGGCGCGAGTGGGACGAGGTCGCAGCGCTCATGGACCGAGCGCGGGCAACCGTTGTGCCCTCGCTCTGGGAGGAGAACTGCCCGATGGTGGTGCTCGAGGCCGGCGCGCGTGGCTGTCCGGTGGTCGTGGCGAACCGCGGCGGCTTGGTCGAGCTCGTCAACGAGGGGGTGGACGGATTCCTGTTCGCGGCGGGTGATCCTGAGGATCTTTCCGCGGCATTGCTGCGCGTCGGCGGCGACTCGTTGCTGGCTGCGCGACTCGGCGCGTCCAGGTACGCTCGCACGCTGGCGCACAACACCGCCGCGGCGCACCTGCCGGCCCTGCTGGACACCTACCAGCGAGCCTCGCGCAGCGCTTTGGCGCGCACTTGAGCCAACCACGACTGGACGCTGACGGAGGCGCTCCATGCACACCTGTCAAGCGTGGCTCGGAAGAACTCGACTCTCGATCCCGTTGGAGCAGTATGGCGGCTCACGAGCTACTGCGAGAGGATCAGCCACGCCTAAGCACGTATGCAGCAGGGCGGCACAATGGCTCGACGCCGCTCTCGATCGCCATGATTGGCACGCGCGGCCTGCCCGCGAGCTACGGCGGCGTCGAGGTGGCGGTCGAGCAGCTCTCGCGCGAGCTCGCCAAGCGCGGACACCGTGTGTCGGTGTATGGGCGCTCCGCATACTGCGATCCCAAGCTCGAGGAGATCGACGGCGTCGAGCAGATCACGCTCCCCCAGATCAACACCAAGCACCTCGAGGCGCTCAGCCACACGATGCTCTCGACCATGCATGCGGTTACACGTCGACGTTTCGACGTCATCCACTTTCACGCCACCGGTCCGACGATTCTCTCGCTTGCTACCCGCGCGCTCGGCGTGCCGACCGTGGCGACCGTTCACGGCCTCGATTGGCGCCGTGAGAAGTGGGGAGCGACCGCCCGTCAGACACTGCGCGTGGCAGCCCGCGTGGCCGCGACCGTACCCAATCAAACGATCGCCGTCTCGCAGGAGCTCGAGCGCTTTCTCAACTCGCACTACAACACGTCGACTACGTACATTCCAAATGGCGTCAACTTGTCGGAGCTCGACGAGCCGGCTCCCGTGCCCGGACTCGAGCCGGGCCGTTTCGTCCTGCATCTCGGGCGCATCGTTCCCGAGAAGCAGGCCCACACTCTGATTGAAGCCTTCAGGCACGTGCCGAGCGAATTCCGTCTGGCGATCGTCGGACCGTCCTCGCACTCGGACGCCTATATGCGCGAAGTGGAAGAGCTCGCCCAACGCGATGAGCGGGTGCTCTTGCTCGGCCCGCGCTATGGAGCCGAGAAGGCGTGGCTCCTACAGAACGCGGCGGTGTTCGTCCAGCCATCCACCCTCGAGGGCCTGCCGATCGCGCTGCTCGAAGCGCTCGCCCACGACCGCTTCACGATCGTCAGCGATATCCCCGAAAACGTCGAGGCGGTCACGCTCTCAGACGAGCAACCTCACGGTCTCGTATTCCGCACCGGCGATGTGCGCGACCTTTCCCACAAGCTGACGCTCGCGCTGTCGCGCGAATCCCGGCCAATGGAGGACCTGCTGAGCGTCGGCGACCTCGTGCGGGCACGCTACGACTGGGAGCGTATCGCGCGCGATACCGAATCGGTTTACCAGCGGGCGCTCACGAGCTCCCACCGACGCTCCTAGCCGGCTGCCTACTCTCCGGCTGTCGCTGCGGTGGCCAGAAGCGTGAAGTTCAAGAGGGAAAGATCAGGGCGGTTACGGAACGGCAGCGCGAGCGACTGCCGCACGTCATCGAGGTAGCGGGGCTCGGCGACGCGACCGGGAACGATAGGGGCCGCTTGGAAGCCCGCCTCCTTGGCAGCATCCGCGTACTGCTCGGCGCACATCCGATTCGGAGCACCCGGGAACGACAGCAGGTGTCGGTAGATGCGCTCGTCGTAGCGCAGAATGTTGAGGGGATCACGCTCCCTGAGCCAGCGCATGTGTGTCTGGGCATCGATGTGGTGCACCATCTGCCCCCCCGCCGCTATCAGCTCGTGCAAGCGACGAAAGAGCATGGGGATCTCGTTGATGTGCTCGAGCGTCGCGTTGCTGATGATGAGGTCATATGTTCCCTCGACCTCGGGCAACGCCGGGAAGGTGGCTTGAGTAAAAGACAGTCGCGCCTTGTCAAGAGGACCGTTGAGTCGGGTGGCGAGAACAGCGTAAAACTCGCTCCCGGTCATACCGACGAGATCAAACGCATCGATAGCTCGATAGCTTGCTGCTCCCCGGTCCAGGATGATCGCTCCAGTGCCTAGATCTGGGCCAGGCCCGACCTCCAGGACTCGCTTTCCAGACCAGTCCACGTCGCCCAGTGCCTCCAAGCGATCTACTACTTCAAACACGTAGTCGACACTGCGCGCGATCTCCTCGGCGCCAAACTGACGCGGCCGGCGATATCCAACCAACCGGTGACGTACGACGTTAGCCATGCCGAGCAGCAGGCCACTCCAGTAATTAATGTGGTTCTTGAAACTCACAAGTCAAACCGCCTTGGGGTAGTGCAGCGCGGCGGAGGCTACTCCATTGTGCGCACGGCGCGAAGTGATGATAACCGCACCAGACGGCCGTGAGATGACACGAAGAGCGTGCTGACGCAGGTCCACGAGGGCCTATACGCCGCGCGCGTCCCGCCAGGCTCGCCTGTGCCGCTCGGGGCCCCGCGCCCCGCCACGAGCGCCGGCTCCTCGGTGCCCGCGTAGGAGACCAAGCCCGCTCCAGGCCAGCTCATCTACGCGCGGGCGTCAGGCGCTATCAAGACAAGTGTCCAGGTTTAGCTTCGGGCGCTCGATTGCAGCGACGCATCTTCCGATGCCTGGGTATCAGCCTCGCAACCGATTTAGCGCGACGCGCTTTCGCCAGGCGTCTAGGGGGTCCTCCTTCCATGTCTCGTCTTGCTCTCGTTCGATTCTGCCTGCTCGCGGTGAGTGCCACATTGTGGGTAGTGCTCCTTGGCGCGACCGCCGCTGGAGCCCATCGGCTGTCATCCTCGCCGCGCCCACTATGCGCAGCCAGCCCTTCCCGCCATGGGCGCAGCCAGCGCGGCGTCCACGCGGCGCGCAGAGCCTGCCGGATAAAGAAGCCCAGCAAGACGACCACACCGTCAACTCCGTCACCGCCAGTGACTTCATTCAGCAGCGTATCGACACCTCTGGGCACATCCACGTCGCCGCCGAGCGCGCCAACCAAATCGGGTCCCGCGGAAACGCCGACCGGCTCCGCGCCCACGGGCGGGGAACCGCCGCATCAGCCGGACACGCCAAGCGAAACGTCACCTGAAACGCCAAGCGAAGCCTCACCTGAAGCGCCAAGCGAAGTCTCGCCCGAACCGCCCCAGGAATCACGCCTTGCCTCCGCCCCACCGTTTCGTTTCTTCTCTGCATCGAGCGTGTTCAACCAGCCGTTGGCGTCGAACGCGCCCCTGGATCCCCAGTCCGGCGCGTTGGTGGGGGCCTTCGATGCGGTCGTCGCTCAGGAGGAGGCGGAAGACGCGGTCCTCACGAACATCCCCTGGATGAACATCGTGACCACCTCCTACAGCGTGCCGATATACACCGTGCCCGTCAATCAGCCCATGGTCAGGGTCACTCTCAAAGGTGGTAAGGCGACGGCGCTGCAGGCGGCGTGGAGTGAAGTCCCGCTTCCGCCCTACGCCAAACCAGCCGCCGGAAGCGATGGCCACCTCGTGGTGTGGCAGCCAGCCACCAACCGCTTGTGGGAGTTCTGGCGACTCGTTCACGGCACCGAAGGCTGGTACGCGTCCTGGGGTGGCGCGATGGAAAACGTCTCATCCGACTCGGGCGTCTACGAACCGACCGTGTGGCCACATGCCCAAACCTCATGGGGCAGCTCGGCGTCCTCTCTATCGATCGCGGGAGGCTTGATAACCCTTGAAGACCTCGAAAAGGGTCAGATCAACCACGCCCTCGCGATGGCGATACCCCACGTGCGCGCTGGAGCATATGCCTCACCAGCGCAGCGCACAGACGGCAAATCTCTCGAACTGTTGACGCTGCCCGAGGGCGCCCACCTGCGCCTGGACCCCAACCTGGACATCGCCGCTCTGAACCTGCCGCGCGTGCCTCGGCTGATGGCCGAAGCCGCGCAGCGCTACGGTATCTACGTCCGCGACGGCGGACCAGCGGTCGCATTCTACGGCCAAGACCCATCCCCCACCGGTACCAACCCCTACATCGGACCGACCGGCTACTTCGGAGGCCTGCAGCCACGGCAACTCCTCGCCGCCTTCCCCTGGAGCCATCTCCAACTGCTCAAAATGGAACTTCACACCTACCCGTGATCGACGCGCGCGGAAGGTCCTCAAGCGGCCAACCGCGCAGCGCCTCTGCGATACCCTGGATGGGTTGCTGAGACCGAAATCCACGTGTGAGCCGGCACTCGCCGACGGCCTCGACCGCCTTTCCTGCCGCGATCAAACCCCACGTGGCGTGGTTTCATCGCTACGGCGCTCGACGCGCCTAATCGCCGCTCCACTCATCTGCATCGCGATAGCCGGCTGCGGCAGCAGCGCCACAGTCGGAACGCTCGCGCCGGGCGTTGGCGCCCAGTCCCGTGGCGGTGCTCCGTTCAGGTTCTTCTCTGCGTCCAGCGTTTTTAACAAGCAACTGCCCGCGCGCGCGCCACTGGACCCACGCTCCGCCAGGCTGGTTTCAGTGCTCGACTCTGATGTCACTCAGGAGCTGGCCGAAGATGCGATCCGCACGAACATACCGTGGATCAATATCGACACAACCTCTTACAGCGTCCCGATATACACGGTGCCCGCCGATCAACCGACGGTCGAAGTCGCACTCAAAGGAGGCCGGGCGAGGACCCTGATCGCCGCGTGGAGCGCGGTCCCGCTGCCCTCCAACGCGCAGGCGGCCGCTGGAACCGACGGACACCTAGTGGTGTGGCAGCCGAGCAGCAATCGCCTGTGGGAGTTCTGGCGCCTGGTGCACGGCGTCGAAGGCTGGTCCGCATCCTGGGGCGGCGCGATGCGCAATGTGTCCCATGCTTCGGGGGTCTACGAACCAAAGTCCTGGCCAGGCGCGCAAACCACGTGGGGCGGCTCGGCATCCTCGCTGTCGATTGCCGGCGGCGTGATCACCCTCGAAGACCTTGAAAGGGGACAGATCAACCACGCCCTCGCGATGGCCGTGCCGAACATTCGAGCCGGTGTCTACTCAACGCCCGCGCAACGCACGGACGGCGCGGACCACAGCGCTCTTGGACTCCCCGAGGGCGCTCACTTCCGCCTGGACCCCCGGCTGAACATCGCGAAGCTGCACCTCCCGCGGCTGATCGGAATGATGGCCGAAGCGGCGCAGCGCTACGGCATATTCGTGCGCGACGGCGCGCCCGTGGTCGCCTTCTACGGCCAGGACCCAACCCCGACGGGGACCAACCCCTACGTTGGGCCACACGGCTATTTTGAAGGCAGGGTGCCACGCGAACTGCTCGCTCACTTCCCCTGGCGTCATCTGGAGCTGCTGAAGATGCAACTGCACACCGACCGGCGCAAACACGCACGAGTGGCGGCGCCAGGAACCGGATGAGCCTATCCCGCTCCGAGCGGCGCCTGGTTCTGCTCAGCGCCGGCACGACCGTCCGTCGACAGTCCATGCGCCATCAGGCGCCAGTGCTGACGAAAGACATCGACTGGAGGCGACTGTCCCGGGTGCTGCTACAGCGCAAGCTGCTGCCCACTCTCGGGCCGCGAATACTCGATCTGGCCGAGGATCGCGCGAGCGATGACTTCTGCGCGACCGTCGAGCGCTCCGTAGAATCCGCCCGCCGACATAGCGCCTTCCTGGCGCTCGTCTCCGCGCGGGTCATCTCCGCGCTCGCCGATGCTGGCATCAACTCGACGCCACTGAAGGGACCAATGCTCGGGGAGCGCATCTACGGCGATCCGGGTCGACGCCTGTCGAGCGACATCGACCTACTGGTCCCCTCCGATCAACTACGCGCAGCGGCGGATGTCGTGATCGAGCTCGGCTACGCCGCACCGACCGATTACCTCGAGCACGGGGAACTGCCCCTGCTGCACTTCGCGCTCCCACACCAGCGCGACGAGCTGCCACCGGTGGAGCTCCACTGGCGCGTGCATTGGTATGAGCGACGGTTTGCATCCGAGCACCTGCTTCCACGGGCAGGGGATCAGACGTCGGACTGGCGCCCATCGCCGGCGAGCGAGCTGGTGGCGCTCCTGCTCTTCTATGCGCGCGACGGTTTCGTCGATCTGCGCCTGGCCGCCGACCTGGGGGCGTGGTGGGACGTCTATGGCTCGGAGGTCGAGCCTGGAGCCATCGCGCAGCTGCGGTCCTCCTATCCGGAGCTGGCGCGCGTCATCCGGGTCGCGACGAAGGCGGCCGAGCGAACGGTCGGTCTCCCCGCGACTCGCATCCTCGGCGAGACCGAGCTCGGCCTTCGCGAGCGCATCGCGGTGCGCCTGGCGAACCCCAACCCGCAGACGAGCGCGTCGCAGCTGTACGCCGAAATGGGAGTGATCGACGGCCTGCTGATGCCCCGTGGAGAATTCGGCTCGTTTGTGAGACGCAACGTCCTGCTGCCCCGTGAGGTCCTCGACGATCTCGATCGACGCGCACCGAAGCGGCGCGCTCGCTCATCGCTCGGCCGCGGTGCGGGGGTGATCGGTCGCTACGGGCTGACGATGACCCGCTTGATGAAGCCCCCGGAAACGCTGGGGTGAGTCCGCTAGCTGGCTAGGTGCGCGAAATTCCGCCACAGGCTCACGTCGAGATCGGGGAAGGCTTCGAGCAGCGCTTCGACATCGTCGCTGTAGGCCTGCACGTAGATGTCGCGCACGGCGGGATCGAGGGTCGGCTTCTCGCCCCGGGCAGCATTTGGATGAGCGTCGATATCGGGGAGAAACTCGGTGTCCTTCAGCCCGATGAACTCGAACGTACGCCGTAGCTCGGCGCGCGGGTCCCTGACACATTGCTCGTACTGGAGGACCAGCAGCTGCGAGCGGTCGAAGTACTGCAACAGTCTCGTGAGCTGTTCGTGGTAGAAGCCGCGCATAAAGGTCTCCAGCGGGGCGAACTGACTGAATGCGACCCCCCATTCTTTCGCGATGCGCGCGTTGTGCTCAAGCCCGGAGAGGTAACGCTCGACCGGATCCCGCAAGAGGATCAACAGGCGCGTGTCCGGCGCCGCGGCGGCGAGCAGCTGGGGTATCCAGGGTGCGCTCACGTACGCCGGCGTCCACTCCCCCACCTTGCACGACCCGTCGCGCGGAAAATACGTCTCATACCGCGCGAGCTCGCTCGTCGAGCAGCCTCCCGTGTAGAAACGATCGAAGTAGTGCAGCTCCTTCTTGACCGACGGTTGTGACACTTCGGGGTGCGCGGCCATCAGGTCGAACCAGCGGGTCGTCCCGCCGCGCTGCACCCCCACCCCGACGAAGTCCGGTGGACCTGTCTGCCAGCCGCGCGGACACTTCGGCGCTCGCGGGGGCACGCGAACGCCGCCGTCCTCGATCTGCCCGATCATCCGCAGCGCCCACAGCGGCATCGCCGATCTCAGCGCCTTCAAGCGTCGTCTCGTATCGGGGCTCATCATCCGCGCAGCGGCCAAGCCGACGATCCTTCTACCCCGTCGACGGCGCCGCGGCGCCGTCCGCATCGAGGTGGTGCGCTCGCGCGAGGGTCTGGAGGTAGACCGCCCAGCAGGCTATGACGAAGAATGCGAACGCCACCAGCGTGCTGCCGAGCGCTGCCGCCGCGAAGATCGCCGCCGTCGAGACCACTGTGATCGACAGCGACACGCGCGCCAGGAAGCGCCCCTCTCCATGGGCCACGAGGATGCCCTGAACGAGCCCGTAGAGGATGCGCGCGGGGCCCGCGAGCAGAGCCAGCGCGAGATAGTTTGCGCCCGTTGCATAACCGGGCCTGCCCAGGAGCGAGAACACCGATCCGACGACCGGCGTAAACGCCACGATGGCGGCTACGGCGAGGAATGGCACAACCATGAAGAGGTGCTCTCGCCGTGAGATCGTGAGGCTTTCCTCGCTGTTGCCGAGCGCTCGCGTGGCGTGAGGGATCACAGCCTGCACGATGACAGTACCGATGCGCTGTGGCACCGAGAGCAGCACTAGCGCCACGTCCACCACCGCGACCACCGAGTAGGAGTCGAGCGCAGCGGCGAAGCGCATCACAAGCGGCATCACGGCGACGCCGATCGTCGCCACGCCAAGCCACATCGAGAAGCCCAACAGCTCGCGCACGGTGGGCACCGCGGCCACCGAGTCCTCGGGTTTCGCGTATGGCCTGGTTCGGATCGTACAGAGCGTTCCCGCGAGCAGGCCGAGGACGTTGCCGGCGCAGAACACCCCAAACGCCGACAGCGGGGTCACGCCCACACCCGACAGCCACAGGACGGCGAGCGGCGCAACTTCTCCCACCGCCGCGATCGGCTGAATCGAGGCGGCGGCGCCGACCCTGCCGCGTCCCCGCAGGATGCCAGCGGTCACCAGCGAGTACACCATGCTCGCAAGGCCGATCGCCGCGAACAGGCTCGCGACGGGCGTTCCCAGCAGCACGCCGGCGGCGATCGCGATCGCCGCCGCGGCCACCGCCGTCGGCCACGCACCGGCGCGGATCGCCGTGCGCACGATCCCCGCGTCCTCCGACGGATTGCTGATCGATATGAAGCGCGCGACGCTGTTCGGCAGTCCGCTGGCGCCGATCAGGAACACGGTGTTGTACAGACTGAGGATCAACGACAGGCGACCATAGGCAGCCGGTACGAGCAGAATCACGAGGATGCTCCTGAAGCCGAGCTGCGCGACCACGATCGCGACGCTCCCGCCGCCGAGCAGGACCGCGTCGCGCCGGACTCGCCGCCAGATCGACGGCGCGGTCGGGGCGAGAGGCTCGACCGGCCCTGGGGCGCTCACCCCCCAGTCACCGCGTCTGGTCTCCGGCTCGGCTGCTGGCCCTATCGATGTCATGGCCGATCCGTGGCCCTCGATGTCGGCATCGCACTATGACGCTGCGCTCGAGCCCCGCCCGAGGCTCGAGTACATGATCTTGCGTCTCCTAGCCGGAATGATCGGGTAGCCATAGAAAGCCAGTTGCGGCAATGTGATCGCCGTCACCTCGGCGAAGTGCGACGCCGACATCTTGGTCTGCCACTCATCGTCCAGGCCCATCGTGACCCACCCCGTGCTGGCGCGCATCGGGTTCCCTGAGAACATGTGGTGGTCGCCGAGCTTCACCTTGTCGTCGGCTAGCTGCGACTCTGGGAGCAGCAGCGGCTCGTCCGCAAACTCGCCGAGCTCTTTCAAGGTCGCCTTTGGCTTCGCGACGAAGCGCTCGTAGTGAATGCGCATGTAGCGCGAATTACGGAGAGCCAGCGCGCGAAGAGCCGTATTCACCACCAGCCAACGGGGTGCGACCTCGCGGGGCTTGAACTTGTCCAAGAATGTCTGCTCACCGATCGGGCTGGGCATCTGCTTGCTGCGCGTCCACGAATAGGCGACAGCGCGACTGTCACGCACGAGGTGAATGCTGCGAACGTCGCAGCCCGGTATGCGCATGAGCATGAACGCGAAGTTTGGATCCTTGCTCGTGTCAACGATCGTGTTCGCTCCCGACACGCGACCGATCGCCACATACAACTTCCGCAGCATGACTACGTACTCGTCGATTGCCTCGGAGAACCCCGGTCGCAGCCACGGCAGCCAGTGGATCGGCAGCGTGCGCAGCAGCAGGATCTTGTGGTCGATATCAACGAGCCTGTCGAGGTCGATCGTCTCCCAGCCGCCGAACGCCTCCTCCCCGACCGCGCTCCAGAACGGGCACGAGCGGAACGGCTGACCACACCCGCACTGGACGTTGTGAAGCAGCCCTCGACCCCACACGTAGCGGGTCTCACCCAGGCACACGACGCCCGGCGCTTCGCCGAGGACGCGGCCGATCAGCGTGCTGCCGCTGCGACCGAAGCCACCGACATACAAGACCTTCGGTATGGCGCCAACTGGCTGAGGTCGCAAGCCTGCTGTCATCGCCTCACGCAGCGCTCAAGGTCCGCCGAGACACCGTTCTCTGTCGCTTGGGGATGCCATAGGCGGCGGCCACGATCATCGCCACAGCATAACCGGTGGTGCTATATAGAAACGTGTTGTCCCCGAGCGCGTTGAACAGGCATCCGCCGAGGATCGCGAGGGCGAATGAGCCTCCGTTGGAAGTCCCGGGCGTTCTTCGTCGGCGAGCAAGCCCGCCCCACAACATGCTGAGGGCGAAGAGCATGATCGACAAGCCCACAAGTCCGCTCTCGACCAGATAACGCACATATTCGTTGTGTGGCACCTTTGCGGTCGTTCCATTTTCCGCGGCGATGCCTTCCACCGTGATCGTCGCGCCTAGCCCCTGTCCAAAGAACGGGCCGCGCTCCCATTCGGGCAGCAGCGAATGCCACTTGTAGAAGCGCCACCCAAGCGAGGTATCGGCGGTTTGTTTGGTGACGTTGGAGCTGAGGCTCGTGTTTGACTCGTTGGCGAGACGTTCAGACCCGAGCGGCGTCGCCAGAAACGCGATCACGGTCAGAAAGGCCACCGCATAGGAGCCGACCTTTATCCGAAACGCTCCGGGCCGCAGCGAGCCGAACACCATCAGCATCACGATGAGCGTCGCCAGGCCACCGAGGCTGAACGTCGAGATCGTCGCCGCCGCGAAGATGCCTCCCATGATCAGGTCGGCTCGGCGCTTGCCGACATCTAGGTAGCGCCACAGCGACGCGGTCGCCGCGATCGCGTAATACATCGACGCCCCGTTGGGATGGGAGAACGTCCCATTCGAGCGAAGGTGACCGCCGATCATCACGCCTTTGTGTGTCGCGAACTGATAGATCGCGAGTAGCGCCGAGAGCACGCCGGCCACCTGTATGAGTCGCGTGACGACCCTCAGATTGAGAGCTCCACGCGAATTGAAGACCAGAAATGCGACGGCCGCGACCGAGGCCTCGCGGACACCCTCGCGGATCGTCACCGTCGAGGCTCCGTGCGAGCTGATCGCGACACCCGTCCAGATCGCGATGAACAGGAGAATCGCGACGGCCGCCCACAGCCCCATGCGACGCCGGATCAACAGACCGAGCGAAATCAGGATGAACAGCACTGCGATCGCGCCCGAGAGGTTCACCGAGCCGGAATGCCGGTTCAACGAAGAGGACAGCGAAGCGTCGGTGAGGATGCGAACCACGAGGATCGATCCGAGGAACGGCACGAGCGGCAAATCGACGGCGATCGCCACGACCAGCGCGCAGACCAATGGAGCCGCCCACAGGGGCGAGCGCGATACGGCGACCCCCTCCGCGACCAGCGCGAGCGCCAGGCACGCGAGCAGGAGCACGCTCTTGACGCGCAGCCGCGACGTCGCCATCCGTAGGTTCGCGATCGCCGCCGAGCGAGCCTGCGGCGGCAGCTGCGCCGGCCACGCGCTCATCAGCCGTCCACCCAGCTACAGAGCGGCATACGCGCCGCTACCTCAGGCCTTGGCGGCTGGGACGAACTGCTCGGGAACCCCGTTTTCCGCGCCACCCACCGGCACAGGCTCCGCATGGCTCTGCACAGACCCAACCGCGCCCGCATGAGATCCCTTGGCACCGTTGGCGATGATGCCCAGCAACCGCGCGCCGCTGTCCGTGAGGATCTGCGCCAGTCGCTCGGCAGCCTCGCGTTTGCTGCGGCCGACCCTGCCCACGATCGCGACGCCGTCGACCCGCGCGAGCAGCGGGAAAGCGTCTGAGACGGTGGTCAGCGGCGGCGCGTCGATGATCACCAGGTCGTATTCCGCCTTTACCTGCCCGAGCAGCGCCTCCATCGGGCGACTCTCGATCAGTTCCGCCGGATTGGTGGGCAGCATCGAGCCGGCGGTGAGGACATCGAGCGTCCTGCCCTCGCTTCCCGCGGCGGCCGAGCCGCTCAGCTCGATCGACCGCGTTGCCTCACGCGTTGTGACCGCGCCGATCAACACGTCGGCGAGGCCCGGACCGGCCTGAAGGCCGAGCTGGCGCTCCAGCGCAGGCTGCCTCAGGTCCGCCTCGAGCAGCAGCACCCGCGAGCCCATCTGCGCTGCGGCAGCCGCGAGATGGCGCGCGATCGTGGTGCTGCCATCGCCCAGCTCCGCGGAGGCCAGCAGAATCGCGTGCAGGTTGCGATTTGTGCCGAGGTAGCGCAGATGAGCGCGAATCAGGCGAAACGCCTCGGCGTCGGCAGCCCGTAGCGCCACGGGGCTGCCTGCCTTGTCGAGCGCGGGCCGCGTGAGCGCTGAGCTCCTCGGTACGACCCCGAGCGTCGGCAGGCGGTAGAGCTCCTCGAGCTCGCTCGCTCGTCTGATGCGTCGGTCCAGGCGCTCCAGCAAGAAGGCAAGCCCGAGACCCAGGATCAGACCCAGCAGCGCGCCCAGGACCGTGTTCCTCGATGTCTTTGGCGAGGAGGCGCTGGTCGGCACCGACGCCTGCTGTGCAATCTGCACATTGCCATAGTTGAGTTCCGCGAGCAGCCCCAGCGACTGCGCACGATTCTGGAGCACGAGTGCTGCCGGACCGGTCCTCTGCTTGGCGGGGAATCGTTGCAGCTGCTTCGATACGAGTGCGAGCGCCGCCTTGAAGTAGGCGTGGTTGGCGGCCGTCTGCTCCTTGACGAATTCGCGCGCGTAGGTGTTGGCGATCTTGGCCGCGAGCACGGGTGAGGCGGAAGTCGCTGAGATCGAGACGACGCTTGATTCGCCTTGGCCGCCGATGCTCAGGTCACCGCTGACCTGCTGTTCGGTCAGGCCGCCGCCGAGCGCGGCAGCGGTCTTCCTGGCCATGTCGCCGAGCCTGACGTGTTCGATGTTGCTCGCCTGCTGGGCTACCGGGTTGCCGCTGCTGACGATCTGAAGTCCAGCAACCTGCTGACTCAGCTGGTTGTTGGAGAACGCCAGCGAAGCGACCGTTGTGTACTTCTTGGTCTGATGCTTGGAGTACGCCAGCGCGGCTCCACCGACAACCAAGACACAGAAAGCGACCAGGAGCACACGGCGACGAATGACGCCCAGAGCCTGCTCAAGGTTGAGGGTTTCGGAATCTTCCTGCACGTGCTCGCATCCTCTCGAGTAGCCACTTGGTCTTGCGCTTACAACTCCTCCAGCCCCTATAAACTTCTGGTCGAGCCTTTCGCCAACATAAACTTCTGGCTGATCTGTCGGCTGGGTGTTGCGCGTCTGAGCCTACGCTACGATTACCGCGCAAATCGCGGAATGGGCGGCAGGCGGATTTCCATGGGCACGGAGGCGGCAATGGAGCGTCGGGCGGGACTGGCTTATCGCCGGCCTAAGCTGCTGCGACGCCTGTGCTACGCGTCCGTCGCGATCGTCCTCGCACTCGCGGTTCACGCACCCGCCCCAGCATCCGCCGCGGTGAATCCTGCGCTAAACGGCTATGTGGCGGACACGGTGACGCTGCCGGGCGCGACGGCCGTGGCTGTGGCGGGGAACTACGCCTACGTGGCCGACTACTACGCGGGCACGCTCGCCGCGATCGACATCTCCAACCCATCCTCGCCCGTGATCGCCGGCACGAGCCCGCCCAGCAACAATCTGCTGAACGCCTCCACAGTGAATATCGCCGGAGGCTATGCCTATGTCGTCGCGAAGAATCGCAACGGCCCCAGCGGTTCGGGCAGCAACGACGACGGCACGGGCAACAGCCTCACGATCCTCGACATCGCCTCAAACCCGCGGGTCCCGGCAATCGTCGGCTCGATCAGGGACGCCAACACCCTGTTCGGCGCCTACGGGGTAGCAGTCTCCGGTCATTACGCTTTCGTCGCCGCGCAGGGCTGCCTGAGCGGTCAGCCATGCCCGCAAACGGTCGGAGCCGCGTTTTCGGTCATCGACATCAGCAACCCGACCTCGCCGCTGATGGTCGCGGCGCTTCACAACAACGCGCTGCCCGCGCCGTGGAAAGGCAGCGGTGCGCTCGGACACGCGACCTCAGTGGCCGTCGCGGGGAATTACGCCTACGTGACCGCTGCTTACTCCAACCACCTCACCGTGGTGAACATCGCCAACCCGCTCAGCCCCACGATCGTCGCTTCGCTGCTCGATGCAACGAACCTCAATTTTCCAGTCGACGTCGCGGTCCGCGGCTCCTACGCATACGTGGTGGATCAGATCTCCCCTGGTCGCCTGACGGTCCTCGACGTGAGCAACCCGAGCAGCCCGCAGGTCGTGGCGTCGCTCTCGAATTCGAGCCTCAACGGCGCCTACAGGATCAGGCTGCACGGGAACTTCGCATATGTGTCGGCATCCTCGACCGCAGACGTCGCGGTCGTCGACATCTCAAACCCCTTGAGCCCACGACTCGCCGCAACGCTCACGAGCAGCGCGCATCTGCACAAGACCACCGGCCTGGACGTTGACGCCTCGGGCGCACACTTGGTGGCGAGCTCTCCCTACCTCTCGACCGAGACCCAACCGCTCTACCCCCCCTACGCACTGCAAAGCGGCGGGCCGACGCTGACCGGAACAGTCTCCGCGGTGACCCTGGATCCCTCGCCGATCGCGGCGAGCATCGCGCCCGCCTCAGAGCCGGCCAACCCGACCGCGCAGACATCCGCGAACTTCAGCTTCTCAGTCAACGACGCGGTCGCCACCGTGCAGTGCCGGCTCGACAGCGGCGCGTGGCTGGCCTGCACGTCTCAGAGCACCCAGGCCTACAGCGGGCTGGGCGAAGGCGCACATACGTTTACGGTGCAGGCGACCGACGCTGCCGGGAACACGAGCATCGCCAGCTACAGCTGGACCGTGACCGTGCCCGCGAACACCTCACCGCCGTCGATCTCCGGGTCGGCGAGCGCGGGGGGAGTGTTGAGCGCCTCACCCGGCGCCTGGACGGGCTCTCCGACGTTCGCCTACCAATGGCTGCGCTGTGATGCCAACGGACTGAGTTGCTGGCCGATCAGTGGCGCGATCAGCTCGAGCTATGCGCCCGTTGCCGAAGACGCGGGCCTGACGCTCGAGGTCCAGGTGAGCGCCACCTCCAGCGCGGGCTCGAGCACGGCGGAATCCAGCCCCACCGCGGTTGTCACTGCGAAGCCGGAAAACACTTCCCTGCCCGCGATCTCGGGAACGGCGACGCAGGGACAAACGCTTTCGAGCACACCCGGATCGTGGTCGGGGTACCCGGCCCCGTCGTTTGCCTACCAATGGCAGCGATGCGATCAGAGCGGATCGAACTGCAGCGCGATCAGTGGTGCAAACGCTGCCAGCTATACGCTCGAAGCTTCCGAGAACGGCTCGACCGTCGAGCTCCTGGTAGAAGCCTCCAACAGCGCCGGCTCGGCACAGGCCAGCTCGAGCGCGAGCGCAGTCGTGAGCGGGCCTCCGACGAACACCGCCCCGCCGACGATCAACGGCGAAGCCGCACAGGGACAAATACTTTCAGCATCACCCGGCTCCTGGTCTGGCTCTCCAGAACCGACCTATGCCTACCAGTGGCAGCGCTGCGACCAGGGTGGGCTGAACTGCAGCGCGATCAGTGAAGCTAGCGCCCCCACCTACACGCTCCAGGCGAGCGATGCCGGCACGACGATCGTGGTCCTCGTCAGCGCCACCAACAGTGCCGGCCAGGCGCAGGCGAGTTCCGCGGCCAGCGCGATCGTGACCGCGCCACCCGCCGCCACGGCGCCTCCCACACTCGCGGGCAGCGCGGTCGAGGGTGGCGTGCTCACGGCCTCGGGCGGCTCCTGGTCGGGCTATCCGGTGCCGTCGCTCAGCTACCAGTGGGAACGCTGCAACGGCGCGGGCCAGAGCTGCGCGGCGATCCCAGGTGCGAACGCGGCGAGCTACACCGCGGTCTCCGCCGACGTCGGCGCCACCTTGCTCGTCGCGGTAGCGGCAAGCAACACTGCCGGCTCCGCGTCCGCTCCGTCGGCTGTCAGCTCGCTTGTGAGCTCAGCGGCAGGCCCGCAAACGTCGCTTTTGGATGACTTCGCGCGCCCGAACAACAGCGGACCGCCGGGCCCGAACTGGACGCACATGATCGTCTCGAGCTCGAGCCCCACCAACGACCTGTTCATCACCAACCAGCAGGTCACGGGGCGTGCGGGCAGCAACGCGGACTTCTGGAACCCGCAGGCGTTCGGCCCCAACAGCGAGGTCTGGCTGACGGTAGCGGTCAAGCCGAACGTCGACCTCGATCCGGTCGTGCTCGGGCTGCGCACGCAGAATCCCGCGACAGCCGAAGCGAGCGGATACCAGGCCTACTACATCTATCGCGCTACCCAGAGCGATCAGTACAAGATCATCTCGCGTATCAATGGGACGACGAGCCAGACGCTCGCGATCGCCACCGGGCCGACGCTGAACGCCGGCGATCGGCTCCTCTTTCGAGCGATCGGTACGACGCTCGAGCTATGGCGTTTCGACGCCGGCGCGTGGACCCGAGTCCTCTCCGCGACCGACAGCACCTTCCAGGGTGCGGGCTATCTGAGCCTCAGCGCCCGCAACGGCAAAGTGCGGTTGGCGAACTTTGGCGGCGGCACGCTTCCCTGAGGCGCGCCCCTGCCGGCCCTAGGCCGGCTCAGGCGCTGCGTCGCCTGCGTGCACCATCTTGCCCATCCCGACGATGATCTTGCGCTCGCCCGCGAACGGACGGCGGGCGTGCGCGACGAGCATGTTGTCGAGCGCGATCAGATCGCCCGCCTCCCACGGAGACTCGACGCACAGTTGCTCGTAGACCTCGCCGATCCGATCGATGACCTCGTCAGCGATCTGCGTGCCGTCGCCGTAGTAGACGTTGCGCGGAAGATCCTCGTCGGCGAAGAGCTGGCGCAGCGCGGTGCGTGTCTCCTCATCGAGACACGCGACGTGATGCAGTTGCACCTGGTTGAAGAAGATCCGCTCGCCCGTGCGCGGATGCGTGCGAACGCCCTCTGCGCGCTGGCTAACGCGCAAGCCGAGCTCGGTCCACTCGCACGTCATGCCGGCCTTTGCACAGGTCTCCTCGACCGCGGCGCGATCGTCGGTGTGAAAGAAGTCCTGCCAGGGCACATCGACGCCCTCGGAGAAGTTGCGCACGTACGTCAGACCCTTGCTCTCGAACTCCTCAACGATCTCGCGGTCGAGCTTCTCATAGACCTCACGACAGTCCAGCAGCGGAGTCTCACCCTGCTCGGTCGATGGCACGACGCAGAAGAAGAACTGCCGCAGCGGCCAGCTGGAGAAGTGCGAGCTCTCGTTGTGAAACAGGATCATCTTGTCGGGGGGGTAAGGCGTGGAGTGATAGATCCGCTGTCCGGTCTCCTCCTGAGGGAGGTCCCCGTACTCGCCGAACAGCTCACCGGCGATCGTGGATGCAACCGCCTCGAACTCCGGCGCGCCGGCAAGCGGGAAGCCGCGGAACAAAATCGCCCCGTGGCGGTCGAGATGAGCATCGACCTCCTCGGCGTGACTCGCGCACCAGGCCGCCAGGTCAACGTTGTCGACCGCGGGGGTGATCACGAGCGGAAGACGTCCCTCGTTGCCCGGGAGGAAGCCTGTCTGTGTCAGCGCGGTCGCCTGCACGGCCTTGCGCCGCATTCCCCTCAGACCTCCGACGGCGCCAGACGGTTGTTGCTGCGTGCTCATCCTTGCTCCTGTCCGGGCACGATGCCCTCGTTTAGGTCCTCTATGCGGCGTCTGATTACGCGCATTCCCTCTCCGCGCAACGCCAGCGCAGCGACATATCTTGCGCGGCGATCGCTCAAGTCCTCGACGATCCAGTGCCGTGGCTCCTCGCTGGACCAGGCCGTGCGCAGCAAAGCTGCGGGCACATTCGGCGCAAGGCTAACGTCGAAGCTGTCAAGAGCGAGGTTCAGGCCGTCGCCCCGCGCCTTGACGAACGCCTCCTTGCGAGTCCAGCAGGCGAGAAAGGCACGCGGCTGGGCAACGGCCGGCAGCGAGCGCAGCACGCGCACCTCCGCCGGGGAGAAGAAACGCTCCGCGATGCGTTCGCGGGCGGGGTCGCCATTGTCGAGCTCGACATCGATCCCTACCTCGCCGGCAGTGCTGAACACGTACAACGCGACCGAGCCCGAGTGTGAGAGGTTGAACCACGGCCCCGAGCTCAGCGCCGGCTTCGCAAAGCTCCCATATTCGAACTCGAGCTCCTCCGGGGCGCGCTGGAGATAGCGTGCGAGCAGGCCGCGAAGCAGCGCACGGCCGACGATGTAGCGTGCGCGGTCGCGCTCGAAGCGAAATCGATCCGCGCGCTGAAGCTCGTCCGGGGCGAGCAGCAGGCGCATACGCTCGACAATCCGCGCGGGACGCTCAAGCGAAGCACACCAGACGTGGACCTCCTCCGCGGGCAGGTTCCATTCAGCCCCCGTTGCGTCAAGCATCAGCGCTTGACCGCCAGATCGTCCCTGTTGGTGGTCAAGAACCACGTAACAATGGTAAACGCATTCGCCACTATCCGGACTTCAGATCAAGATCAGTCGCGCTGAGGCGCCGGCAGGACATCGGGGCGCTCTCACCGTAGGATCCAGGCGTGCCCAGAACCGTCTTCATAACCGGCGCCGCACGTGGTGTGGGTCGGGCGACAGCCCTCGCGTTCGCACGCGAGGGCGCGAACCTGCTGCTGAGCGACATCGGCACCCAGATCGAGGGGTGCCCCTATCCGCTTGGCACCTCCGAGCAACTGCAGGAGAGCGCGCGCAGATGCCGAGAGTTGGGTAGTCGTGTGACGAGCGCACTCGTCGACGTTCGCGACCAGCACCAGATCGCAGCGGCCGTCGAGCTGTGCCACAGCGAGCTCGGCACGATCGATGTGCTGGTCAACAACGCGGGGCTCGTGGGGCCCGCGGGAATGCCCGCGCATCAGCTCCAGGAGAGCGACTGGATGACGCTCGTAGACGTCGACCTCAACGGGCCTTGGCGCTGTGCGAAGGCCGTGCTGCCGGACATGCTCGCGCGCCGTGGCGGTGCGATCGTCAACGTCGCCTCGACCGCCGGGATCGTCGCCTTCCCGTTCTTCGCCAACTACGTCGCCGCCAAGCACGGGCTGATCGGCCTCACACGCGCGCTCGCGCTCGACTATGCCCCCCATTCGATCCGCGTCAACGCGGTTTGCCCCACATCGGTTCGCGACGAGCCCGAGTTGGACTCCGCGATGCTGGCCGGCGTCGCCGCGATGCTCGGCGTCGACGCGCAGGACTATGAGGCGCTCTCACTTCCACACCATCCGCTCGGCTCGCTCGTCGGCGGCGGCGAGGTCGCGGCGACGATCGCGTGGCTGTGCTCGCCCAGCGCCGGCAGCGTGACCGGCGCCGTGATACCGGTCGACGCCGGCTTCACGGCACGCTGAGAGCTGTCCCGCTGAGCCACCCCGCTGGACTGCCTCGCTGGACTGCCTCGCTCAGCCGCGGCGTGAGCCGCCGGCGCGACGGAACCCACGGATCGTCGAGCCCCCGCCTGCCGGGTCGACGCGATCGCCTGCGCTGTCCTGCTCGGAGGCGAGGCCCACGCTCAGCAGCCGCGTCTCGGGTGCGCCCAGAAGCGCCCGCAGCAGCGACTCGAAGTCCTCCGCAAGACGCACAATCGTCGCCTCCTCGAAGAGCGCGACGTTGTAGTTGAGCTCGGCCTCGATTCGCTGCTCGAGCACGTGCAGTTCCAAGGCCAGCTCGAAGCGTGCGAGGCCCAGATCGACGGGCACCGGCCGCGTGGTCGTTCCCTCCAGCTCGAGCTCGGGCGCGTCACCGACCCGAACCCGGAAATTCACCTGAAACAGCGGGTTGACCCCGACCACGCGCTCCGGTCGGACCGCATCCACGACGAGCTCCAGGGGCACGTCCTGGTGCTCGTAGGAGCCAAGCACCGAATCGCGTACGCGCGTCAGCAGCTCGGCGAACGTCGGGTTGCCGTCCATCCTCACCCTGACGACGATCGTGTTCGCGAAGAAGCCGATCAGGTGCTCGCTACCCGATCGCGAGCGGTTGGCCATCGGGCCGCCCAGGAGAATGTCGTCCTGGCCGCTCGCACGGTAGAGGAGCGTCGCGAAGGCTGCCAGCAGGAGCATGTACGGCGTCACTGCGCTCGCGACGCTCTGCTCACGCACGGCGCTCGCGATCGCCCCATCGAGCGTGAAGCGATGGGTCGCCCCCGCGAACGTCTCGACCGCACCTCGCGGCCGGTCGAGAGGCAGCCGCGTCACCGTCGGAGCGCCCGCCAGGTGCGTGCGCCAGAACGCGAGCTCCTCGCCGAGGCGCTCGCCCTGTAGATGGCTGCGCTGCCAAGCGGCGAAGTCGCGATATTGTAGCGCCAGCACGGGCAGTTGCGGTTCGCGCCGCGCGATGCTCGCCGCGTACAGCTCGCCGATCTCGCGGTAGAGAACCTCGACCGCCCAGGCGTCGAAGGCCACGTGGTGAAGCGCGAACAGGAGCACGTGCTCCTCGGCGTCGAGCCGGAACAGCGTCGTGCGCAGCATCAGCTCACGCGCGAGATCAAACGGCTCGAGCGCGCGCTCTCTCAGCAGGCGCTCGAGCTCCGCTTCGCGCTCCACACCGGCCGGCATCGAGAGATCCACAACGGGAAGCTCGACCTGCCAATCCTCTAGCACGACCTGGCTGGGCACCTCGTCCTCGCCCCACACGAACACCGTCCGCAACGCCTCGTGGCGCGCGAACAGTTGCTTGAGCGCCTCGTGGAGCGCGCCCACCTCGAGCGAGCCCTGCACGCGCCAGGCAAGCGCCGCGTTGTAGGTGACGCTGCCGGGCGCGAGCTGATCGAAGAACAGCAGCTGCTGCTGTGGGAACGACAGCGGGTACACGGCCGCGGCCGGCGTGGCTGCGGCGGACGCCCCGGGCACAGTGGACGCCCCGGGCACAGTGGACGCGGCGGACACAGTCGGCGCGACTGGCACAGTGCGCCGGGCGCCGGGCGCCGGGCGTGCGGCTTCCAGCACGGCCGCGAACTCCCGGAGCGTCGGCTGCTCGAACAGCGCCCTGACCGAGATCTCCACCTCGCAGCGCTTGCGTATCTCGGTGACCACGCGTGCGGCGAGTAGAGAGTGCCCGCCGAGGTTGAAGAAGTTGTCCTCTGCACCCACCCGCTCGATACCCAGCACGTTCTGCCAGACCTCGGCCACGGTCTCCTGCATCGCGGTCTCGAGCTGATGCTCACCAGTGCCGGTCTGCGCCTCCCAGCTCGGCGCAGGCAGCGCGCGCCGATCGATCTTGCCGTTGCGCGTCAGCGGTATCTGCTCCAGGAGCGTCACCGCCGAGGGGACCATGTAGCTCGGCAGCCGCTGAGCCAGATGGGCAAGCAGCGCTCCGCTCAGCTCCGCCGCGGTGGCATCCGCACTCTCAGCCGCGGCCACCACGTAGGCGACGAGACGCGTATCCGACGGCGCAACGTCGATCGCGACGGCCGCGCAGTCGCTCACGCCCGCGAAGCCGCGGATCGCGCTCTCGATCTCGCCGAGCTCGATGCGGAAGCCGCGGATCTTGACCTGGTCGTCGGCGCGGCCACGAAACTCGAGCTGGCCGTCGGGAAGGCGAACCGCGATGTCGCCCGTTCGATAGAGGCGGCCAGCACCGAAGGGGTTTTCCACGAACCGCTCGGCGGTGAGCTCCGCGCGGTTCAGATACCCCCGCGCGACCCCCGCGCCTCCGACATAGAGCTCGCCGGCGACGCCGCTCGGCACCGGCCGGCCGCGGCGATCAAGCACGTACACGCTGAGGTCTGCGATCGGCACGCCGATCGGGCTCCCTTGCCGCTCGCAGTCCGAGGCCCGCAGCGGACGGTAGGTGACGTGCACCGTCGTCTCGGTGATCCCGTACATGTTCACGAGCGTCGGTCCGTCCTCGCCGAAGCGCGCAAACCACGGACGCAGTCCCTCCACTCGCAACGCCTCGCCACCGAAGATCACGTAACGCAACGCCAGCGCGGGCGCGCGGTCGAGCAGCTCGCTCTGAACGGCCGCGAACAGGCTCGGCGTCGCGTTCAGGACGGTGACGCGCCGGTCCGCTACGAGCGCCGCCAGCGCCTGCGGCGAGCGTGTCGTCCAAAGCGGTGAGATCACGAGCTCGCCGCCGTATGCGAGCGCCCCCCACAGCTCCCACACGCTGAAGTCAAACGCGTAGGAGTGCAACAGCATCCAGACGTCATCGGGACCGAAGCCGAACCACTCCTCGGTGGCGCTGAACAGTCGCGCCACCTGACGGTGCTCGACCTGCACTCCCTTCGGGCGGCCGGTCGAGCCGGAGGTGTAGATCACGTAGGCGAGGTTCTCCGGCGTGACCTTCGCGGCCGGGGCGGCGGCGCTGAGCGCTTCGATCCGATCGGCCTCGCGGTCGAGGCAAAGCGACTCGACCTCGATGTCGCCGAGGCGCTCGAGCAACCCCTGCTCGGTGACGATCAGGGCTGCGCGCGCATCGGCGAGCACGAAATCCAGCCGCTCGCGCGGGTGCTCGGGGTCGAGCGGCAGATAGCCCGCGCCGGCCTTCAGGACGGCGAGGATCGCGACGACGAGCTCGAGCGAGGGCTCGAGAAACAGCGCGATCAGCGTCTCCGTCCGTGCGCCCAACTCGATCAAGCGGTGTGCGAGCTGGTTGGAGCGCGCATCGAGCTCTCCGTAGGAGAGCGAGCGCCCCTCGAAGCTGACCGCGACAGCCTCGGGCGCGGCGGCCGCGCGCTGTGCGAAGGCCTCGTGCATGCATTGCACGGGGAACTCGCGCACGCTCTCGCCGCCGGCTGCCAGCGCCTCGGCACGTTCGCGCTCGTCGAGCAGTGTCAACTCGTCGACCGCTTGGCGGGGGTCCTCCAGGGCACTCTCCAGGAGGCGCACGTAGCGAGCCGAGAGCCGCTCGATCGTGGCCGCGTCGAACAGGTCGACGCTGTACTCCCAGGCGAGTTCCAGCTCGCCACCGGGCTCCTCCTCGACAAACAGCGTCAGGTCGAATCTCGAGGTCGCGGGGCTGGCGTCGTAGGGCTCGCTGCCGGCAAGGCCGAGCGGCGCCATCGGCACGTGCGCGCAGAAGACCTGAAACAGTGGATGGCGGCTGAGGTCGCGTTCCAGCTCCAGCCGCGCGACGATCTCCTGTAGCGGCGTACGATCGTGCGCGATTGCCCATAGGACGACGGTGCGCACACGCGCGAGGAGCTCCAGGAAGCTCGGATCACCTGACAGCTCGCCGCGCAGCGCGACGGTATTGGCGAACAGGCCCACGCCGTCCTGGAGCTCGGGGCGCTCGCGGCCTGCCGTGGTTGTCCCGATCACGATGTCGCGCTGCCCGCCGTGGCGATAGAGCAGCACGTAGTAGACGGCGAGCAACGTCGCGAACGGGGTCGCGCTGGCCGCTCTGGCGAGCTCGCGAACCGCCGCCGCCGTGCTCGATCCGAGCCGCACGCGGTGGGTGGCACCGCGGTAGCTGGGCAGCGCCGGGCGTGGACGGTCGATCGGCAGCTCGAGCTCCTCAGGGGCTCCGGCCAGCGCCTCCAACCACGGCGCGACGATCTCATCCATGCCCTGCGCTTCGAGCGTCGCGCGCTGACGATGCGCGAAGTCGCTGTAGCCGACGCGCGGGGGCGCGAGCGACGGCTCGCTGCCGTGACGATGAGCTTCGTAGAGGATTCCCAGCTCGCGCATCAGCACCGTCTGCGAGCAGCCATCGCAGACGATGTGGTGGAAGACCAGCTCCAGCAGGTGTTCCTGCTCTGCCACGCGCAGCAACGCGGCGCGTAGCAGCGGCCCCGCCTGGAGATCGAACGGACGCCCGGCGAACTCGGACAGGACCCTGCTCGCCTCGATCTCTGCGTCCTGCTCGCCGCGGAGATCGCGCAGCTCGAGCTCCACCTCAGAGCGCGGGGAGATCACCGCGACGGGGTGTTCCCCCCGCATCGCGAAGGTGCTTCTCAGCGCCTCGTGACGCGAGACGAGCTCAGCCAGCGCGAGATGCATCGCCTGCACCTCGACCGCGCCGCGCAGTCGTACGCCGATCGGCATGTTGTAAGCGGCGGTTGAGCCTCCCAGCTGCTCCAGGAACCACAACCGCTCCTGCGCAAAGCTCAAGCGCATCTGACCGTCGGACGCCCCCCTGAGCGCGGCGGGTGGGCTCGGCGTGCGCTCGAGCTCGCGCGCAACGATCTGCGCGAGCGCTGCCACGGTCGGCCCTTCGAGGAAGTCGACGAAGTCCACCTGCACCGACATCCGCTCCTCGAGCGCTGCGAGCATCTTCACCGCGTCCAGCGAGCTGCCACCCAACGCGAAGAAATCGGTCTCTTCAGACACCGCCTCAACGCCAAGCAGCTCAGACCACAACAGCGCGACCGCGGACGCGACCGAGTCATGCGGTGGAGCGAGCGCACCACCCCCGTCCGACTGAAGCTCGCCCACAAATTCGATGCTAGCGCTTCGTCGCTATCCTCGCCAAATAGGGGCCTACGAAGCCGCCGGGGCAAACAGATGAAGGCAGATGCTCGAGATGACGCGGGGCGAGCTTCGATCCGCGCACTGGTCACGGACGGCCGCTTCGAGGAGGCGTGGCGGGTGCTGCGCGCCGAGCTGCTCGTCGGGGAGCACACGGCCGCATGGAGCGTCGCGCGCAACCTGCTGCGCGCGGGAGCGCAGGCCGGCTGGGCTCCCGCGGCCAGCCGCGAGGCACGTCTCGCGGTGCTCTGCACATATGAGGCCGGCGAGCTCCCGGAGCACCTGCGCGTGGCTTGCCTCGCGCTCGGGATTCACCTCGAGTCCTACCTCGCGCCCTACGGGCAGATCGAGCAGGAGCTACTCGACGGCGGCGCGGGCCTCGCCGCGTTCGGCCCGACACACGTGCTGATCGCCCCGACGAGCGCGGATCTCGGCTTTCCGGAGCTCGCCGCGGACGCCGAGGATGCCGAGCGCCAGCTCGAGGCGGCCGCGCAGCGGTGGCGCGCACTGTGGGAGCTGATTCGCCACGAGCACGGCGCGCGGGTGATCCAGCATGGCTTCGTGGCGCCTGACGAGACGGCGCTGGGCCACCTCGCGCTGCGGCTCCCCGCGAGTCGCCTCTCGCTAGTGCGCGAGCTCAACCGCCGCCTCGCGCTCGACGCGGGCAACGACGTGCTACTCGTGGACTGCGAGCGGCTTGCCGCGCACCTCGGCAAGCGTCACTGGCTGGACCCACGGCTCTGGTATGGCGCACGCCAGCCCGTCGCGCACGCGGCGCTCCCGATTCTCGCGCGCGAGACGGCCGCGGTCCTCGCCGCCGACCTCGGGCTCGCCGCACGCTGCCTCGTGCTCGACCTCGACAACACACTCTGGGGTGGGGTTGTCGGCGAGGACGGCCTCGATGGGATCACGATCGGCGAAGGGCCAGAGGGCGAGGCCTACACGGCGTTTCAGGACTTCGTGGCCGCGCTGCGCAGCCGCGGCATCGTGCTGGCGGTCGCCTCCAAGAACGATCTACAGGCGGCGCGCCAACCGTTCGCGCAAAAGCGCGGAATGCGCCTCTCACTGGACGATTTTGCCGTCTTCATCGCTGACTGGCGACGCAAGCCCGAGCAGATTGCGGAGATCGCCGAGACGCTTGGCATCGGGCTCGACACGATCGTGTTCGTCGACGACAACCCCGCCGAGTGCGCCGAGGTCGCGGGGGCACTGGCCGAAGTCGAGACGATCTGTCTGGACATGGCACCAGCGGAGCGCGTGCGGGCGCTGGCGGCGAGCTTGCGCCTGGAGATCTCGACGCTCTCGAGCGAGGACGGACAACGCCAGCGCTCATACGTCGCGCGCGCCGCGGCGGCCGAGCTGCAGGCCGGCGCCGCGACGCTCGAGGATTTCTGGCGCTCGCTGGGAATGCGTGCGCGCGTGCGCGCGCTCGATGCCGTCTCGCTGGACCGCGCGGCACAGCTCACGCAGAAGACCAACCAGTTCAACCTCACCTTGCGCCGGCACTCGCGCGAGGAGATCGAGCGCATCGCCGCGGAGGATAGGAGCATCTGTCGCACCCTCGAGCTCGAGGACCGCTTCGCCGATCACGGGCTGATCGGGTTGGCGATCGCGCTGCCAAGCGATGACGAGGAGGAGCTCGCGCTGATCGACACGCTGCTGATGAGCTGCCGCGTGATCGGCAGAACCGCCGAGGTCCACATGCTCGCCCACCTCAGCGCGGCCGCGCTCGAACACGGGTTCAGGCGCCTGCGCGGCCTCTATGTTCCGGGCCCGCGCAACGGCCTCGTCGCCGAGCTGTATCCGCGCCTCGGGTTCACCGCCTGCGAGCAGGAGGGCTGCTGGGAATACGATCTCGCTGCCGACGGCCCGATCCAGAGCAGCTATATATCCGACGCGCCATGATCGCCGACGAGCAGTTCGAGCAGGAGTTCCAGGCTGTCTTTGAGGACGTGTTTGGCTGGGGCGTGGAGGTCGGCGAGGACGATGGGCCCGCGACGCTCGAGGCGTGGGACTCGCTCGCTCAGATTCGGCTCGTGCACGAGCTCGAGGGTCGCTTCGGCGTGCGCCTGCCCGACGCTGCCCTGCTCGAGGAGCAGACCGTCGGATCGCTCAAGGTGCTGGTGCTCGAGCATGCCGGCTGAGCGCGAGCTGCGGCTTACATCGCGCGACGTCGAACTCTTCGCGGCCGCGAGCGGCGATCGCAACCCGCTGCATCTCGACCGTGAATTCGCCGCCGGCACCGCCTTCGGCACGCCGATCCTCCACGGCTCGCTGATCGTGATCGCGCTGCTCGCAGCGATCCCCACCGAGCCGCTCGCGCAGATCCGCTCGCTGCACGTGACGTTCTCCGGTGCGCTGCCCCAGGGCGCAGCGGCCGAGATCGATGCGAGCGCCGCGGCGCACGAGCCCGGGGCGTGGGAGATCCGGCTGATCGCGCGGGGACGAACGGTGGCTCGGGTGCTGGCGCGCGCGGGCGGGGAGCCCCCGGATGTCGCGGCCGCCCTGGCCGGGGCAGCCACCGGGCCCCAAGGCGCAATGCGCGCGACGCCCGCGCAGCGCCGTGGCTCCGAGCTCTGTCCGGGAAGCTCGCTTCGCGGCAGCTATCAGCCTGCGCCCGAGCTCTACACGCTCGCCGGACGCCTCGGCGCCGGCGCTCTGGACCCGCGCCTGCTGGAGGGACTCGCGTGGGCGAGCTACGTGGTCGGTATGGAGCTGCCCGGGCTGCACTCCCTGTTCGCCGGACTCGTGCTCGGAGTGGACGCTGCGAGCGTCGAGCGCGACGACGGCCAGACGCTCGTCGTCCGCGAGCACGACGAGCGCACGGGTCGCCTTACGATTGACGGCGTGCTCGTCGCCAGGGCCGCGGGCGGCGCGGCGCTCGCGACGATCCAGTGCTTCGCGCTGCCCGCCGAGACAGCGCCCGATCCCGCTCTGCTGGGATTTGACCGCGAGCCCGAACGCGAGCGCGGCGCGGTCGTCCTGGCCGGCGCGAGCCGGGGCTTCGGCGCGTCGCTCGCGCTTGCGCTGCTCGCATTCGACTACGACGTCCACGTTGCCTACGCGACCTCGCGGCGACGGGCGGCGGAGCTCGAGCGACTCGCGGGCGCGCGCTGCACGCGCCTGCATCTCCACCAAGTCGACGTGGGCGACGCCGATGCGATGCGCTCGCTCGCCGAGATCGTCGCGGGCGGGACGAGCCCACTCGTCGGGCTCGTCCTCAACGCGGCACCTCCTCCGCTGGCGATGAGCCTCACGCCGCGCTCCGCGGCAGATCTGGCCGACTACGTCGCGGCGAGCCTGCGGCTCCTCGCCACGCCACTTGGATCGCTGCTCCCGATATTGGACGAGCAGCACGGCTGGATCCTGTTCTGCTCCTCCGCGGCGCTCGGCGCGCCACCGCGCGATTGGCCCCACTACATCGCAGCCAAGGCAGCGCTCGAGGGGCTCGCCAGCTGGACAGCCGCGTCGCGGCCAAGCCTGCGCACGGTCGTCGTGCGCCCCCCAGCAATGCGGACCGCGATGACCGGCACCCCAAGCGGGCGACTCAAGTCCGTGTCAGCCGACGCGATCGCTCTCTGGACCGCGGAGCAGATCGCAAGCGAGCAACTCGCGATCGGGCTGACAACGCTCGAACCGCCGGCGCTGGAGGCGGCGCAATGATCGCGGAGGAGCTCTGGCCGGCTCTGAGTGCCTACAGCGAGACCTTCACGTGTTACAGCTCCGCGATCGCGACCTGGGTCGCGCACGACGACGAGGACTGGGCGTCGAGGATTGACCCGGGGCTGACGCTGACGATCTTCGACGCCGGTGATGGGCTGTTCGGGTTCGCCCATTTCCGCCCGCAGCTACGCGCGGAGTTGGGCCTGGTGCGCACCGCGCTCGACGATCCCGCCGAGGCGCTCGCGGGAGTTCTCACCGAGCTCGATCGCAGCGGGCGCGTGATCGTCGCCGGCGACGGTTTTCAGCTGCCCTGGCACGTGGCCCACGGCAGGCGCCACGTGCCGCACTGGTTCGTGATCTCCGGCTCCTCGGAGCGACCGGAGGTGATCGACCCCTTTGCCTGCCGCAACGATCTCGGCGTGCAGCAGGCGGCGCGCATCGCGATCACGGATGAGGAGGATCTGGCTGGGCTGCTGCGCGGCCTCCCGCCCGGCGATGCGGTGCTCGAACTGCGCGAGCGACTGGCGCTGGGCGATGAGGGTGCCGCGCCCGCGGGCACCTACCAGTGGCTCGTGCACGCGGAGGTCCCACATACGCGCGGTCCCGCGGGAGCCAGCGGGCCAGACGCGCTGAGCTTGCTCGCCACCGCCTTTCGCGAGCGTGGGCAGGATCCGCGCGCCTACGCTCAGGCGGATGACATCTGGTCGATCGCGCGCCACCGCGCATTCCTCGCGCGCCATGCCGCGGCCGTCGCGGCGCGTACAGGCGAGCAGGCTTCGGCCGCGTGGGCGCAGGAGCACGGCGAGCCGCTCGCGAGGCGATGGGGTCACATTGCGCCACTGCTGATGCAGGCGGTGCTGACGCTGGACGCTGGGCGCGTGGCCTCGGCGAGCGTCCCTGACACGCTCGAAGATCTCGCGACACGCGAGCGAGCGGCCGCGCAGGCATTCCCATCGGACCTCGCCGCGGGTAGCATCTGAGCACCGGAGGCACGGGAGCCAAAGGAACGAGAAGCTCACAGTGGGGCAACACGGATAAGGACATCGCCGATGCAGGAGACCAAGACCGAGGCAGCCGGCTTCAGGCTGTCACCGCAGCAGCAGCAACTGCTCGCGTCCGAAGCGCCCCCTGGAGCCGTCCAGTGCCTGGTGGCGCTCGAGGGCCCGGTAGATCGTCGAGCGCCTGCGCGGGGCGCTCCAGAGCGTCGCCGCCCGCCACGAGATCCTGCGCACCACGTTTTCGCGGCCGGTGGGCATGCGTACCCATCAGCAGGTGATCAACGAGGAGCCCCAGCCGGCATTCTCGCTGGAGAGCGGGCTGAGGACAGCCGATCTGCTTGCGGACGCAGCCGCGCTGCAGCAGCTGATGAGCCGCGAGGCCGAGGGCGAGTTCGACCTCGCGCGCGGCCCACTGCTGCGTGTTGTGCTCCTCGACGACGAGCCGGCCGTGCTGCTGCTCAGCGCCTGCGCAGCCTGCCTCGATGGCGCCTCGTTGATGCTCCTGCTCGACGAGCTCTGTGCGTGCTACCGGGGCGAGACGCTCGCCGCCGAGCCCGTCCAGTACGCCGATTACGCCGAGTGGCGCCACGAGCTGATCAGCGACGTCCAGGAGCCGGGCGCACAGGAGGGTCTCGCCTTCTGGCGCGAGGACGCAGCCGATCGACCGCTGCCACCGCGGATCCTGTTTGCGCTGCCCGAAGGGCGCGACGGCACCCATATCGCCAGCGCGCCCCTGGAGCTGCACGGGATCGCCCTAGAGAAGCTGGAGCGCGCCGCCGTCGCGGCCGGCGTCACGGCCGCGGTCTTTTTGGAGGCTGCATGGCACGCGTTGCTGGCGCGCATGTCCGGGGCCTCGGAGCTTCTGCTCGCCGGCTTGCTCGACGGTCGCGCGCAACCGGATCTGCTCCAAGCGCTCGGCGCCTTCGAGCAGCCCGCCCCGATTCGCTCCCGCGTGCAGGAGACCACGACGTTTACCGAGGTTCTCGATCAGGTGCGTCGCGCGCGTGCCCTGGCGGTGCGCTGGGGAGACTGCGCAGGCGCCGAGGATCTCGTGACGCTGCTCGAGCAGGCGGCGGCCGGATGGGCGTTTCACACGATCTGCCCGGCCGGCGCCCCCGGCGCACAGCATCCTCGCGCTGCGTATGGCCCCGAGCGGCGCACGACTCACGCTCGCGCTCCTCGAGAGCGATGGGGAGCTCATGGGCGAGCTCCTCTACGACCCGCGCGCGGTCTGCGAGGACGATGCGCGGGAGCTTGCGGCCCGTTACACAACGCTCCTGGGCAGCGCCCTTTCAGACCCCTCCTTGCCGGTCGCGCGACTGGCTCTGCTCGAACAGGGCGAGCGTGAGAGGCTGCTGTCGGGCGCAGCCGCGAGCACCGTGGTCGCGGCTGCGCTGCCCGTGCACGAGAGCTTTGCGCAGCAGGCCCGCCTTGACCCGGATCGGATCGCTGTGATCGGCGCGTCGGGCTCGCTGAGCTACACGCAGGTCGAGGAGGCCGCCAATCGTCTCGCCAACCACCTCGAGCAGATCGGCGTTGAGCGGGCGTCCGGTCGGGTTGTGCATGGAGCGCGGACCCTCGATGATCGTCGCGCTACTCGCGATCCTCAAGGCCGGGGCGCGTACGTACCACTCAACTACGAGCACCCGCGGCACGCGTATCGCCCAGCAGCTGCGCAGCGCCGACGCGCGCGTGCTGCTCAGCGAAGAGCACCTGCTCGACTCGCTGCCGGTGCTCGAGGCAACGGTCGTGTGCGTCGACCGCGACGCCGAGCTGATCGCCGGCTGCTCCCGCCGAGCGCCTCGGCGTCGACCGTCGAGCTCGAGGATCTCGCGTATGTGATGTACACCTCGGGCTCGACTGGCGCGCCGAAGGGCGTGGCCGTGACGCACGGCAACCTCGCCAACTACACCGCGTCGATCGCCGACGCGACTATCGATCGTCAGAGGCCTCGCACGGGCTCGTGTTCGCCGTCGTCTCGGCGATCAGCACCGACCTCGGCAACACCTCGATCTTCCCGCCGCTGGTCTGCGGCGGGACGATCCGGCTGATCGAGCGCCGAGGCGTCGATGGACGGCGAGCTGCTCGCCGAGGAGCTCGCCGGCGCACCCGATCGACGTGCTGAAGATCGCTCCCTCGCACCTGCGCGCCCTGCTCGCGGCGCCGAGAACGCGGCCGTGCTGCCGCGGCGGTGGCTCATCGTCGGCGGCGAGGCGCTGTCGTGGGAGCTGGTCGATCAGGTCCGCGCACTCGTCGCCGAGCTGCACGGTCCTCAACCACTACGGCCCGACCGAGACGACGGTCGGGTGCGCCACCTATCGCCGTCGAGGATCAACCCCGCCCGGACTCCCGACGGTTCCGATCGGCTTCCCGCTCGCCGGCGCTGCGCGCCTACGTGCTCGACGACCGCGCTCGAGCCGGTCCCAGCCGGCGTCCCGGGCGAGCTCTGCGTCGCCGGTGCGGGAGTCGCCGCCGGTTACCTCGAGCCGCGAGCGATGGCGCGAGGGACCGCGGCGGCAGCGGTTTCACACCCGACCCGTTCGCGGCGAGCTCCGAGCCGGGGCGCGATGTACCGCACCGGCGATCGCGTCCGACGCCTGCGCGACGGCGCGATCGAGTTCCTCGGCCGCGTCGACGACCAGGTCAAGATCCGCGGCTTCCGGGTCGAGCCGGGGGAGATCGAGGCGACGCTTGCTGCGCCATCCGGCGATTCGTCAGGCGGCGGTCTGCGCGGAGGACGACGAGCGCGGCGCCGCTACGGCTCGTGGCCTATGTCGTCGGCGTCCGAAGCTCCAACGGTCGAGGAGCTGCGCTCGTTCCTCGGCGAGCGTCGCTGCCCGACTACATGATCCCCGCGGCATTCGCGACGCGTCGAGCACTGCCGCTCAGCGCGAGCGGCAAGGTCGACCGGCGCGCCCTGGCGGGGCTCGCCGAGGTGCAGGCCCAGCGCGAGGCCGAGTATCGTCGCGCCGCGCGACGAGGTCGAGCGTCAGATCGCCGAGATCTGGGGCGAGCTGCTGGCGTGGAGCGCGTCGGCGTCCTCGACGATTTCTTCGCGCTCGGCGGACACTCGCTGCTGGCGACCCAGGCGACGATGAAGATCCGCCGGCTCTACGGCGACATCCCGCTGCGGGCGCTGCTGGCAGCCCCGACCGTCGCCGCCCTGGCCGAGGTGATCCGGGCCACGAGCGCCCACAGCGCCGCCGGCGACGGCGGTCAGTGACCGCCGAGGAGGCGCTCTCTCCCGCCAAGCGCGCGCTGCTCGAGCGCGCGCTGCTCCGTCGCCGCGAAACGGCCGGCGCGGAGCTTGAGATCCGCAGGCGGGCGCTCCCCGGCCCAGCCCCGCTGTCCTTCGCCCAGCAACGCATGTGGTTCCTCGAGCAGTGGGAACCGGGCTCGCCGACCTTCAACGGTGCGCGCGCGCTGCGGCTGCGCGGGGCGATCGACGTCGCAGCGCTCGAGCGCTCGCTTCGCAGCGTGATCGAGCGTCACGAGAGCCTGCGCACGGTGGTCGTGCCCGGCGCCGAGCCGTTGCAGATGGCGCTCGAGGAGTGGTCCTTCGAGCTGGCGGTCGTGCCCGGCCCCAACGCATCGGGCACGGGCGAGCTCGGCGTGCTCCTGCGCGAGCTCGCGCGCAAGGCGTTCGATCTGACCGCGGATCTGATGCTGCGGGCGACTCTTGTCCCGCTCGCAGCCGAGGATCACGTGCTGCTGCTGGTGATGCACCACATCGCAGCCGACGCCCACTCCGACGGTGTCCTGTTCGCGGAGCTCGCGGAGTGCTACGAGGCGGCCCGCGACGGTCGCGCACCGCGACTGGCCGAGCTGCCGATCCAGTACGCCGACTACGCCGTGTGGCAGCGGGAGCGACTGCAGGGGGATCTGCTGGAGGAGCTGCGCTCCTACTGGGCGCGCACACTGGAGGGAGCACCGGAGCTCCTGCGTCTGCCAACCGATCGCCCACGCCTGGCGGTGCAGCGCCACGAGGGCTCACACCACAGCTTCGTGCTCGACCGCAGGCTCGCGGATGACCTGCTCGCGCTCGGGCAGGAGGAGGGCGCGACGCTGTTCATCACGATGCTGGGCGCCTTCGCGACGTTGCTCTACCGGCTCAGCGGCGAGGAGGACATCGTGATCGGCAGCCCGATCGCGAACCGCAACAACCTTGAGCTGCAGGGCTTGATCGGTTTCTTCACGAACACGCTCGCGTTGCGCACGCGACTCGGCGGCAACCCCTCGTTTCGCGAGGTCCTGCGGCGCGCGCGCAGCGGTGCCCTCGGTGCCTACGCCCACCAGGACCTGCCGTTTGAGAAGGTCGTCGAGACCGTGGCGCCAAAGCGCGATCCCGGCCACAACCCGCTATTCCAGGTCAACTTCCGTGCCCAGGCCAGCGAACGCCCGACGCTGAAGCTGGCGGGCGTCGAGATCGAGCCGATCGCGGTCGACATCGGCTTCTCCCGCTTCGACCTCGCGCTCGAGCTCGAGCTCGGAGTAGAGGCGCTCGCTGGATACTTCGAGTACGACCGCGACCTGTTCGATACAGCGTCGATTTTCGGCTTCGAGGAGAGCCTGCGCGCCCTGCTCACACAGGTCGTGGAACGTCCCGACGCGCCGATTCTCGCGCTGACGCTTGAGGCTCCAGCGGGATCTCGGCGGGCCGGAGGGCATTCGATTCGGCGCCGTCGAATACATTGACGAATCGATAAAAAAGCCCTGTAGCCTTCCCCTCAGCACGAGTTACGTAGGCGGGTGACTCCATGTAAATGGAAGTGTGTGGGGGGTATCGTGCGTTATGGACAATGGAATGTCAGATAGCCCCGCAGACAGCTTTCAGCTCTCGCCGCAGCAGACGCGCATATGGACCGCGGGTCCTGATGCTCGTCAGGCGCGTACGCAGGCCGTGCTCGCGCTCGTCGGCGAGGTCGATCGCTCCGCGGTCGTGGAGGCCCTGCGCGTGGCGGTGCGCAGGCACGAGAGCCTGCGCACGACGTTCTCCGGCCAACCGGGGCTGACGCTGCCGCTGCAGGTCGTCCACGGCTCGCTAGAACCACAGATCGAGACGCTCGAGCTCTCGGGGACAGATGGGCAGGAGCAGGCCGAGCAGGGTGCTCGCCTACGCCAAGCAGAGCTGCGGGCGCCGTTTGACCTCGAGCAGGGACCACTCCTACGAGCGACGCTCGTGAGCCTCGGCGAGAGCCGCAGCGAGCTGATCATCACGCTCTCCGCGCTGTGCGCGGATGTGGCCTCGACCGCGCTGCTGCTCGGCGAGGTCGCCGCCCAGCTGGCCTCGGCCGAAATCGTCGAGGACCCTCTCCAGTACGCGGACTTCTCGGCCTGGCAGCACGAGCTGAGCGACTCCCAGGAGGACGAGGCGCGCGCGGCGCGGACGTTCTGGGAGGAGCTCGGCGAGATCCGCTCGCCTGCGCTCCCGTTCACACGCACGGGCCGCCTCACCGACGCGGCCGGCGCCGATGAGGAGATCACGGTCGAGATCGACGACGCGCTCGCACGAGCGCTCGCTGAGCAGGCGGGGAACTACGGTGCCACGCCGGGAGCATTCGTGCAGGCCGCCTGGCACGCGGTGCTGGGGCGCTTCAGCGGCGAGGAAGCGACCGCCGTCGCATACCTAGCGGGCGAGCGGCGCCATCCCGACCTCGACGGCGCGTTGGGCGCACTTGCGCGTCCGGTGCCGATCCAGGCGGGCGTCGGCGCCGCGCGGACGTTCGCGGAGGTTCTCGCGGCGCTCGCCAGGGCACGCGGCGATGCGCTGGTCAGACAGGATTACGCCCCGCTCGAGGAGCCGGGCGCGCTTGACGCAGGGTTTGTCGAGTATCCCGCACGCCTCGCACAGCCGGCGGGCGCGAGCCTGAAGATCGAGCGGTTGACGTGCGCCGGCTGGGAGTTCGGACTCGTGGCGATGTGCGCGACCGTCGGGCACAACGTCATGCTCAGCCTCGCGTTCGACCCTGCCCGCTACAGGCGGGCGACCGTCAGCGGCCTCGCGGACGGGCTCGTGAGGATGCTGGGCGCCGCGGCAGCGGATCCAGGTGTCCGACTCGCGGACGTTGAGCTGCTTGGCGAGGAGGAGCGCCAGCGTTTGCTCGGCGAGTCGGGCGACACCGCCGCGGCCTTGCCACAGGAGGGCGCGCACGACCTGTTCACGCGCAGGGCGCGCGAAGCGCCAGAGCGGATAGCCGTCACCGACGGCGAGCACTCGATCACCTACGCGGAGCTCGACGCACGCGCCAATCAGCTCGCGCACCGGCTACGGGCCTGCGGGATCGGCCCGGAGGTCGGCGTGGGACTGTGCACCGATCGCTCGATCGAGATGGTTGTCGGCGTGCTCGGGATCCTGAAGGCGGGTGGCGCGTATGTGCCGCTTCACCACGAGCATCCGCCCGCCCGCCTGCACCATCAACTCAGCACCGCCGGAGCGCGCGCGCTGGTCACGCAGGAGGCGCTGCTCGGCCGTTTGCCGCAGTTCGACGGGGAGGTCGTATGCCTCGACAGGGACCTCGCCGCCCTGCAGCGCGAGCCGACCGACGCACCGGACAGCGGCGTCTCGCATGAGCGCCTCGCCTACGTGATCTACACATCCGGCTCGACCGGCACGCCGAAGGGAGTCTCCGTCACTCACGGCAATCTCGTCAACTATGCGGCGGACATCGCCCGCCGCCTCGGCGCTGAGAGCGAGCCGCTGTCGTTCGGGCTCGTAACGTCGATCTCGACCGACCTCGGCAACACCTCGGTGTTCGGAGCGCTGTGCTCGGGAGGCACGCTCGTGCTCGTCAACCCCGTTGCGGCAGCCGACCCGGGCGCGTTCGCGAGCCTGCTGGAGAGGACCCCGATCGACGTCCTGAAGATCACCCCGTCGCACCTCGGCGCACTGCTCGCCGCGCAGGACGCCCGCGTGCTCCCGCGGCGCTGGCTCGTCCTCGGTGGTGAGCGCGCGGGCTGGGAGCTGATCGATCGTGTCCGCGCCCTCTCGAGCTGCGCGATCCTCAACCACTACGGGCCCACCGAGACCACGATCGGCTCGTGCACGTTCGTCGTCGGCGAAGGCCCCGGCGAGTACGAGCCCGCGAGCGTGCCGATCGGGCGCCCGATCTCGAACACGTCCTGTTACGTGCTCGACGACGAGCACCACCTCGCTCCGATCGGGGTGGCAGGGAGGCTGTTCATCGCGGGCGCGGGAGTCGCACGCGGATACACGGCCGAGCCGGAGCTGACCGCGGAGAGGTTCTTGGCCGACCCGTTCACCACTGCGCCTGGCGAGGCGCGGATGTATTGCACGGGCGACCTCGTGCGGCGGCTCCCGGACGGCACGCTCGAGTTCCTGGGACGTGAGGACGAGCAGGTCAAGATCCGCGGCTATCGCGTCGAGCCGGCCGAGGTCGAGGGCACCCTGCGCTCGCACGCCGCGGTCCGGGAGGTGTTTGCGACGGCGCAGCCGAGCGCGACAGGGGAGCTGCGGCTCGTTGCCTATTGCACGCTCGACGGCACGGCCGACCAGGTCCAACTGCGCGCCCACCTCGCCGACTGGCTTCCCGAGTTCATGCTTCCCGGCGCGATCGTGATCGTCGATGAGATGCCGCGCACGCCGAGCGGCAAGATCGACAGGGCGGCGCTGCCAGACCCCGATCTCGCAGGCGCCCAGAACAACGAGCACGTTGCGCCGCGCACGCCGCTGGAGGAGGCCGTGGCCGTGATCTGGAGCGAGGTCCTGGGCGTCGAACAGCTGAGCGTCGAGGAGGACTTCTTCGCGCTGGGCGGCCACTCGCTGCTGGCCACCCAGGTCGTAGCGCGAGTGCGCAGCGACTTCGCCGTCGATCTGCCCCTGCACAGCCTGTTCACCTATCCGACGGTCGCAAGCCTCGCCGGCGAGATCGTCACGATGATGGGCGCCTCCGAGGAGGACGAGACGGCGGCGCTGATGGCCGAGCTGGAGGGCATGTCCGACGAGGAGGCACAACGCCTGCTGGCGCAGGATGCGCCGCCCGAGGTCGGGCGGCACTGATGCAGGCGGCTGTCCCCGCGCTCGAGGAGAGCAGCCGGCTGCTGCGCGAGTGGAATCGGACCGCCGCGCCATACCCGCGCCGCTGCCTGCACGAGCTGATCGCCGAGCAGGTCGAGGAGACACCCGAGGCCGTTGCGATCGAATGTGGCGATCAGCGCCTGAGCTATCGCGAGCTCGACGCTCGCGCCAATCAGCTCGCGAACCACCTCGTGACGCTGGGCGTGGGAGCGGGCGTGCTCGTCGGAGTCTGCGTCGAACGCTCGTTGGAGATGCTCGTCGGGCTGCTCGGGACCCTCAAGGCCGGCGGGGCGTACGTGCCGATCGACCCCGCCTATCCCGTCGAGCGTCAAGCCTTCATGCTGGAGAGCTCCGAAGCCCCGATCGTGCTGACCCAAGAGCAGCTCGTAGCCTCGTTGCCGGCCGGCGAGTTTGCGGTCGTCTGCCTGGACCGCGACTGGCCGGCGATCGCCGCGCTCCCGTCCGCGGCGCCCGCAAGCCACGGCGACAGCGAGCAGCTCGCGTACGTGATCTACACCTCCGGCTCAACCGGCAAGCCGAAGGGAGTGCAGATCCCCCACCGGGCGCTCGTGAACTTCCTCTGGACGATGCGCGAGCGACCTGGGCTCGAGCGCGAGGACGTGCTCGTGGCCGTCACGACGCTGTCGTTCGATATCGCCGGACTCGAGCTGTACCTGCCGCTGATAATCGGTGCCCGCATCGTCCTCGCGCGCCAGGAGACCTCCGATCCGCGGGCGCTCGCGAGCCTCCTCGATCGCGCCGGTGCGACCGTGATGCAGGCCACGCCGACGACGTGGCGGATGCTGCTCGACTCCGGCTGGAAGGGGCGCGACGGGCTAAAGGTGCTGTGCGGAGGGGAGGCACTGCCGCTCGCCATCGCCGACGGGATCGTGGGTCTCGGCCTCGAGCTTTGGAACATGTACGGACCGACCGAGACGACGATCTGGTCGACGTGCAAGCGGGTGGACACGCAGGGCGAGCGGCTGACGATCGGGCGCCCGATCGCCAACACCACGATCTACATCCTCGATGAGCAGATGCAGCCGGTGCCGATCGGGACGGAGGGCGAGCTGTGGATCGGGGGGGACGGCCTCGCGCACGGATATCGCGCTCGCCCCGATCTCACCGCGGAGCGGTTCCTCACCGATCCTTTCGAGCCCTCGGAGGGCGCGCGGATCTACCGCACGGGCGATCTCGCGCGATACCGGGCGGACGGGGAGATCGAGTTCCTCGGCCGGATCGACCACCAAGTCAAGGTGCGAGGATTCCGGATCGAGCTCGGCGAGATCGAGACGACGCTCGCCCGCCACCCCGCGGTCCGCGAGGCGGTCGTCGTCGCACGCGGGCAGGAGAGCACCGAGGCCGAGCTCGCCGCGTACGTCGTGCCGAGCGGCGTGCCGGTGCAGGCAGACGCGCTACGCCGATTCGCGATGCAGACGCTCCCCGCCTACATGGTGCCCTCGACGGTGACCGTGCTCGCGAGCTTCCCGCTCACGCCGAACGGCAAGATCGACCGCAACGCGCTTCCAGAGCCCGAGCGTGCGCGCTCTGCGCAGGCCGAGCTCCTCGCCCCGCGAACGAAGCTCGAGCGGAGCTTGACCGCGATCTGGGAGCGAGAGCTAGGCATCAGCCCGATCGGCGTGAAGGACGACTTCTTCGACCTCGGCGTGACCTCGATCGCCGCGGCGACGCTGTTCGCCGCGATCGAACACGAGCTCGGCAACCGGCTCCCGCTCGGCGCGATCTTTCGCGCGCCCACGATCGCGTCGCTCGCCGAGCTGATCGAGGAGAACTCCGGCGAGACCCGCTGGACCTCGCTCGTCCCGATCCAGCCCGACGGCAGCCTGCCGCCGATCTTCTGCGTCCACGGCGGCGCGGGCACGATCCTCCACCTCGCCCCGCTGGCACGGGCACTCGGCAGCGATCAGCCGTTCTATGGGTTGCAGTCACGCGGACTGTACGGCGGCGTCTCGCCGCTGAAGACGGTCGAGGAGATGGCGGCCCACTACATCTCCGAGATGCGCCAGGTGCACCAAGGGGGACCGTGGCGACTGGCCGGCTACTGCTTCGGCGCGATCCCCGCATTCGAGATGGCGAAGATCCTCACCGCCGAAGGCGAGCGCGTGGAGCTGCTCGCGTCCTTCAACGGCCCGAGCCCGAGCTGGGTCAAGCAGTGGGGCTGGTATGGCAGGCAGCCGCTTTGGAAAGCCAAGCACTCGCGGCCCGCGGCGCCTTCCAAGCAGGAGCGGCGCGCGGAAATCGTCCAGCGTCTCGGCCGCGCCGTCCGTGAGCCCTACCGATTCCTGACCGCCACGCAGCGCAACCTCAGACGTCCATACACCACGCTCGCTCTGAGCCTCGGGCGTCCGGTGCCGGAGCGCTTCCGCGAGGAACACTTCTTCGAGCTCCACTCCGAGGCCGAGCGCGCCTACGAGCCCTCCGCCTATGACGGGGAGATGGTCGTCTTCTACGGCGAGGGCCTCTACGAAGACCCGGCGCTCGGCTGGGATGGGCTCGCGGCGGGCGGGATCCGCTCGCACCCGGTTCCCGGTGAGCACGACAACAACCGCCAGGCAATGATGGAGCCCGCGGTCGAGTTCGTGAGGGACCGCCTGCGGGAGCACCTCCACAACGATCGGTCTGGCTCGCTGGCGCGCGGCGCGGCGGGCGAGCAGTAGAGCCGATGGATGCAGCAGAGACGATGTCGCGCGCACGCGGCGCGGTGGACTGGCGTTTGCGCAAGGCTCTGCCGCGCCCGGCCTACAACCACCTGCGGCTCAACTACCAGCGCCTGCAAAAGCTCGCGCGACGCAATCCCGGCCGGGGTCATGTGCTCCCGGAGTTCGTGATCATCGGAGCCGCAAAGGCCGGAACCACGAGCCTCTACGGCTGGCTCGCCGAGCATCCGTGCGTTGCGGGCGCATCCCAGAAGGAGGTTCACTTCTTCGACTACAACTACTACCGAGGCGAGGATTGGTACAGGCGCCACTTCCCCCTCGAGTCAGAGCGCGCGAGGTTTGCCCGCGAGCACGGGCGTGCCCTCCTGACGGGCGAGGCGAGCCCCTCCTACATATCGCACGACTGGGCGCCACAGCGTCTGGCGAAGCTGCTGCCGCAGGCGCGCCTGATCGTGATGCTGCGCAACCCCATCGACCGCGCCTACTCCCAGTTTCAGATGTCCAGGCGCGAGGGCGAGGAGGAGCTCGACTCCTTTGCCGACGCGGTCGCAGTCGAGGATCAGCGCCTCCAGCACGAGCGGACTCGCGCGCAGCGCAGCCCGCACTACAACAGCTGGCCGATCGGCTGCTGGTCCTACTTGATGCGCAGCCGCTACGCGGAGCAGTTGGAACGGTGGTTCGCGCTGCTCCCCCGCGAGCAGTTTCACTTCCTCACGCTGGAGGAGATCGAGGAGAACCCCCAGGCGGCGCTGGACGGCGTCCATCTGTTCCTCGGCCTGCCCCCGTACCGCCACGAGGAGCTGCGCCCCCTGCACACCGCGGCGTATGACGCGATCGATCCAGCTACTCGTGCCCAGCTGAGCGAGTACTTCCGGCCCCACAACGAGCGTTTGTACGAGCTGCTCGGCACCGACTTCGGCTGGGAGCGCGCGGGGCACAGCGAAGGCGTGGGGCGATGATCACCCCCCAGCCACACGAGGGACCACAACCGCTCTCCTTCCCGCAGGAGCGGCTGTTCCTGCTGGATCAGATCATGCCGGGGCTGCCGGCCTACAACGTGCCGACCCTCGTGCGTGTCGGCGCGACACTCCATGAGGACCGGCTGAAGGCGGCGCTCGACGCGATCCTCGCCCGTCACGAGATCCTGCGCACGACGATCAGGACGATCGACGGAGTCCCGGTACAGGAGGTCTCGGCACACGGCGAGGTCGAGCTCGTCGTCTCCGATCTGCGCGCGCTGGCGCCGCAGGCGCGCGAGCAGGAGGCGGACGCCCTATTGGGTGCGCTCGCGATCAAGCCCTTCGATCTCTCCAGCGACGTGCTGCTCCGCGCCGCCCTCGTCCACCTCGCCCCCGAGGAGGATCTGCTGCTGATCGTCTTGCACCACATCGGCTCCGACCACGTCTCAAGCGCGATCCTGTTCAGCGAGCTCGACGCGATCTACGCCGCCCTCTCAAGCGCAAGCGAGCCGCAGCTCCCAGAGCTTGCGATCCAGTATGCGGACTTCGCTCGCTGGCAGCGCGAGCAGCTGCACGGGAGCCGGCTCACGGAGCTGCTCGAGTACTGGAGCGAGCGACTCGCGGGTGCCCCCGAGCGGCTGGACGTGCCCTCCGATCGAGCCCGCCCGAGCGTCCACAGCTATCGCGGGAAGCTGCGCGAGTTCACGATCGAGGCCGAGCTCGCCCAGCCCTTGCGCGAGCTCGCTCGCCACAACGGGGTCTCGATGTTCACTGTCCTGCTCGCCGCCTTCAAGGCGTTGCTGCACCGCTACAGCGGCGCGGAGGACCTCGTCGTGGGCGTACCCGCGTCCGGTCGCCACCACGAGGAGACGGCTCACCTGCTCGGGTTTTTCTCCAACACGCTCGCGATGCGCACAGACCTGTCGGGCGACCCGACGTTCGAGACGCTGCTGCAGCGGGTCAAGGCCACGATCCTCGAGGCCCAGATCCATCAGGAGCTTCCCTTCGAGCGGCTCGTCGAGGCACTGAACCCGCAGCGCTCGCAGAGTCACTCTCCCATTTTCCAGGTGCTGTTCGGCTACGACGTGGCCCCCGCGCAGCCACCGAAGCTCGCCGGGCGCGAGCTCGAGGCGCTTGCGATCCCCGGCTGGCAGTGGTCGCGCTTCGATCTTTCGATCGTCGCGCGCGAGCTCCCCGACGGCTCTCTACGCGCTCAGCTCGAGTACGCGACCGACCTGTTCGACGCTACGACGATCGAGCGCACGATCGGCCACTACACCACGCTGCTGAGCGCGGTCTGCAGGGACGCCGGGCAGCCCCTCTCGCGCCTTGCGCTGCTCACCGATGAGGAGCGACACACGATGCTCCTCGACTGGAACGCGACCAGACGACCGTATGAGCGCCGCTGCCTGCACGAGCTGATCGCCGAGCAGGCAACGCGGGCGCCCGAGGCAATCGCAGTCGTCTCCGAGCACGATCGGTTGAGCTACCGACAGCTCGAGGAGCGCTCGAACCAGCTCGCGCGCGAGCTGATCGACGCGGGCGTGGAGCCGGCGAGCCTCGTCGGCATCTGCCTCGAGCGTTCGGTCGATCTGCTCGTCGCGATGCTCGCGGTGCTGAAGACGGGTGCCGCGTATGTCCCGATCGACCCGAGCTATCCGCCTCAGCGCCAGGAGCTGATGCTCGCCGACGCGCAGGCCCCGGCGCTGATCACCCAGAGCCGCCTGCTCGGCACGGTCGAGGCGCGCGGAGCGAGCACGATCTGCATGGATCGCGATCGCGCGCGGATCGAGGAGCACCCGACCGGACCGGTCGGGATCGAGGTCGATCCCGAGCAGCGCGCATACGTGATCTACACGTCTGGTTCGACCGGGCTGCCGAAGGGAGTCGAGATCACCCACCGCTCGGTCGCGAACCTGATCGCAGAGATGCGCGAGCGACCGGGTCTCAGCGAGCGCGACGTCGTGGCGAACCTGACGACCCCGGCCTTCGACCTGTCGGTACCGGACTGGTATCTGCCGCTCACGACCGGCGCCCGGCTCGTGATCGTTCCCCGTGAGGCAACGCTCGACGGGGTCGAGCTCGCCGACTGGCTCGCGCGCTGCGGGGCGACGTTCGTACAGGCGACCCCTACCACTTGGCAGGTCCTGATCGACGCGAGCTGGACAGGCAGCGCGGCGCTGAAGATCGTCTGCGGTGGCGAGGCGCTGCCACGCGCGCTGGCGGAGGAGCTGGTGTCCCGATGCGCTTCGCTGTGGCACATGTACGGGCCAACCGAGACGACCGTGTGGTCCTCGATCGTGGAGCTGAAGGCGGGCGAGGGGCCGGTCCCGCTGGGTGGGCCGATCGCCAACACGCGCTTCTACGTACTCGACGCCAACCGACAGCCGGTGCCGATCGGGGTCTCCGGCGAGCTGTTCATCGGTGGCGACGGGCTCGCCCGCGGCTACCGCAACCGTACGGAGTTGACCGCGGAGAAGTTCGTCGCTGACCCGTTCTCGATGGGCGCTCGCGCGCGCCTGTACCGCACAGGAGATCTCGTGCGCTGGCGCGAGTCGGGAACGCTCGAGTTCCTCGGCCGCATCGATCAGCAGGTGAAGCTCCGCGGCTTCCGGATCGAGCTCGGAGAGATCGAGGCCGTGCTCGACTCCGATCCCGACGTCTCGGGTGCGGTGGCAATCGTGCGCGAGGACAGCCCCGGCGACCAGCGGCTCATCGCCTACGTCGTCGCTGTGGGCGAGCGCACGGTCGATGCCGAGCGACTGCGCCGCCTGTGCAAGACACGACTGCCGCCCTTCATGGTGCCGTCCGCGTTCGTCTCACTCGACGCGTTCCCGGTGACTAGCAACGGCAAGCTCGATCGCTCAGCGCTGCCGGCGCCCGACGGATCGCGACCCGCCCTGGAGCGCACATACGCAGCACCCGAGACTCCCGTCGAGCAGTCACTGGCGTCGATCTGGAGTGAGATCCTGGGGGTCGAGCGGATCGGGCTCGACGACGACTTCTTCGATCTCGGCGGACACTCGCTGCTGGCGATCAAGATGCTCTCGCGAGTGCAGGAGAGCTTCGACCTCGACCTGCTCCTGCACAGCGTGTTCGAACACTCGACGATCCGCGAGCTCGCAGCGGCCATCACCGCAGAGCTGTTTGGTGCCGCCGACGAGGATGAGCTCTCCGCCCTGTTGGCGGAGGTCGAGAGAGTCGATTAGGCGATGACAACCGAGCGACGTTTTCCACCGCCCAAGAAGCCGCGATCGTGTCGAAAATGTGAATTTCCTATGCTAGAATTTTCACTCTCAACTGGACGTGTGGGCGAGGTTTCGAGGGGGGCACGGATGGCCAAGGATCTCTCGCTGCGGCACGAGAGAGGCAACCGCGATGAGCGTTGACGGCGGCAAGGATCCCCGCGTAGCTCAGCGGCTCGAGAATCTGACTCCAGCACAGCGCGCGCTGCTCGAGCAGCGCTTGCTGGCGCGCAGAACGGACGTGGCGCGACGCAACACGATCTCGCGCCGAGAGATCCATAGCCCATCGGTGCTGTCCAACTCCCAGGAGCTTCTGTGGCTGTTGAGCCAGGTGTTCGACGACGGCATCGCCTACAACGCTCCGGGGGCCTTCCAGCTCGAGGGGCCACTGGACCTCGAGGTGCTCGGACGCTGCTTCGAGGCGCTGATCGAGCGCCACGAGATCCTGCGCACGACCTACTCGGTGATCGACGGCCGCCCGATGCAGGTGATCGGACCGACGGCGCCGTTCGATCTGAACGTCGTCGACCTGCGCGGTCAGCCCGCCGAGGAGCGCGAGGCGGAGGCGCAGCGGATCCTCAAGGAGGAGTCGCGATTCGCGTTCGACCTCGTCAACGGCCCGGTCATGCGCCCGACGGTGATCCGGCTCGCCGGCGACGAGCACATCCTGATGCTGAACATGCATCACGTCGCGACCGACGGCTATTCGCGCAGCGCGCTGTACCGCGATCTGACGCGTCTTCTACGAGGCGTTCGCGCACGGCGCGGAGCCCTCGCTGCCGGCGCTGCCGATCCAGTACGCCGACTACGCGGTCTGGCAGCGCAGCGTGGCTCGACGGCGGCGTCGCCGACGCGCAGCTCGAGCTACTGGAAGCGCAAGCTCGCGGGCGCGCCGTCGCGCCTGGACCTGCCGACGCGACTTCCCGCGTCCGCCGGTGCGCTCCTAGGTCGGCGACCACATGAGCATGATGCTCGACATGCCCGCGCGCGAGGGCCTGCGGGCCGCCGCGCGCGACAGCGACGCGACGCTGTTCGTCGCGCTGCTCGCGCACGTTCGCCGACGCTGCTCTCGCGCTACTCCGGCCAGGACGACATCGTCATCGGCACGCCGTTCGCGGGACGCAACCGCACCGAGCTCGAGTCGATGGTCGGCTACTTCATCAACCCGCTCGCGCTGCGGGTCGATCTCTCCGGCGATCCGACGTTCAGCGAGCTGCTCGTGCGCGCGCGCGAGACGACGCTCGAGGCCTTCGCGCACGCCGACGTGCCCTACGAGACGGTCGTGCGCGCCACGAACCCCGAGCGCGACCTCAGCCAGACGCCGGTCTTCCAGGCGATGATCGTCTTCCACAACCCCGCCTGGCAGGACGAGCGTCCGAGGTTCGAGCCGCAGGGCATCCGCTGCACCGAGATCTCGCACGAGAAGGGCTGGTCGAAGTTCGACGTGCTGCTCGGGATGAGCGAGCGCACGACCGGCCTGAACACGACGTGGGAGTACAGCACCGAGCTGTTCAAGGCAGCGACCGTGCAGCGCATGATGGAGCACTTCCGCACGCTCGCCGAGAGCGCCGCCAGCGGCCCCGACCGGCGCCTGTCGCGGCTGTCGATGCTCTCCGAGGCCGAGCGCGCGAAGGTGCTCGTGTCGTGGAACGCGCACGCGCGAGCCGCTGCCGCAGCGCGACGATCGATCAAGGAGCTCTTCGAGGAGCAGGTGGCGCGCACGCCGGACGCCGAAGCGGTCGTGTTCGGCGAGCGAGCGGCTGACCTTCGCCGAGCTGAACCGGCGCGCGAACCGCATCGCCTCGCGTGCTGCGCGAGCGCGGCGTCGGCCCGGGCACGCTCGTCGGGATCCTGATGGAGAAGTCGCTCGACCTCGTCGCCGGCGGTGCTCGGCGTGGTCAAGGCCGGCGGCGCCTACGTGCCGCTCGACCCGCTGTACCCGGCGGACCGGATCGAGTTCATGCTCGCGGACTCGAAGCCGGACGTGCTGCTGACACACAGGCTCCTGCCCGGCGCGCTACCCGACAGCGACGCGGCACTGCTCATGCTGGACGCGCCCGGCGCGCTCGACGGCGCCTGCGAGGAGGATCCTGCCGAGCGCCGTCGGGCGGCGATGACCTCGCCTACGTGATCTACACGAGCGGGTCGACCGGCCAGCCGAAGGGCGCGATGATCACCAACCGCAGCCTCGCGAGCGCCTACTTCGCCTACGAGCGCGCGTACCGGCTGCGCGAGCTCGACGCCCATCTGCAGATGGCGAGCTTCTCCTTCGACGTGTTCACCGGCGACCTGATCCGCTCGCTGCTGGCCGGCGCGAAGCTCGTGCTCTGCCCGATCGACGTCGTGCGTCGATCCCGCGCGCGCTGTACGAGCTGATGGTCCGCGAGGGGGTCGACGCCGCCGAGTTCGTGCCGGCGACCGCGTCGCTGCTGTTCGAGTACGTCGAGCGCGAGGGCAAGCCGCTCGACTTCATGCAGTTCGTGGTCGATCGGCGGCGAGCCGTGGCGCAACGACAAGTACGCTCCAGTTCAAGCGGCTGCTGCGGCCCGACGACGCGGCTGGTCAACTCCTACGGCCTGACCGAGGCGACGATCGACAGCACCTGCTTCGAGCCCGCTCCGGAGGACGGAGCTTCCCGCCGGGGCGCTTCGTCCCGATCGGCCGGCCGCTCGCCGAACACCCGCGTGTACGTGCTCGACGCCAACCTCGAGCCGCAGCCGATCGGGATCCCTGGCGAGCTCTGCGTCGGCGGCGTCGGCGTGGCGCGCGGATACCTCAACCGCCCGGAGCTGACCGCCGAACGATTCGTCCCGGACCCGTTCAGCGACGAGCCCGGCGCGCTGCATCTACCGCACCGGCGATCTCGCCCGCTGGCTGCCCGACGGACGATCGACTTCCTCGGGCGCAGCGACCGCCAGCTCAAGATCCGCGGCTTCCGCATCGAGCCCGGTGAGATCGAGGCCGTGCTCGAGCGTCATCCACGCGTCCGCGCCGCGGCCGTCACCGACCGCGAGGACGAGAGCGGCGCGCCACGCCTGGTCGCCTACCTCGTCCCGGCCGATGCGTGTGAGTCGCCGGGGCCTGAGGAGCTGCGGGCGTTCGTCGCCGAGCACCTGCCGGACTACATGATCCCGACTGCGTGGGTGACGCTCGACGAGCTGCCGCGGACCCCCAACGGCAAGGTCGACGTCGACGCGCTGCCCGAGCCGGACTTCGAGCGCGCCAACCAGGCGGGCGAGCTCGTCGCCCCGCGCACAGAGAGCGAGCGCACGCTGGTCGACGATCTGGCGCGAGATCCTTGGCGTCGAGGAGATCGGGATCAACGACAACTTCTTCGCGCTCGGCGGACATTCGCTGCTCGCCGTGCGCCTGTTCGCCATGATCGAGGAGCGGATCGGCGCCCGTTTGCCGCTGGCTTCGCTGTTCCAGAGCGCGACGATCGCCGAGCTGGCCCGGATGATCGACGAGCAGAGCGGCTCCAGCGAGAAACAGACGTGGGCGTCGGTCGTGCCGATGCGAACGCACGGCGAGCGAGCGCCGTTCTTCCTGGTCGATGTCGTCGCCGGCATGCTGATCGGATACCACGCTCTCGTCGAAGGGTTCCCGGAAAGCGTGCCGCTGTACGGTTTGCACGCGCCCGGGGTCGACGGCAGCCGGCTGCCGATCTCCACGATCGAGGGACTCGCGGCGCACTACATCGAGGAGATCCGTGGCGTGCAGCCACACGGCCCGTACTTTTTCGGAGGCTTCTGCTTCGCCGGCGTGGTCGCGTATGAGATGGCGCGACAACTCGCCGAGCAGGGGGAGGAGCTCGGGATGGTCGCGCTGATCGACGCCTACCCGCGTGGCACGCGGGCCCCCGCCAAGACTGAGAACCGGCGCATCAAGCTCGAAGAATTTCGCGACGGCGACTTCCAACAGCGCACCCTGTGGATTCGTGAGCGCCTGATCCGACTCAGGGCGAGGCTCTACTTTCGCAGCGGTTACTACGCGCTGGACGTCCTCACCAAAACCGGGCTGCCGGCGCCGCGACGGCCGTGGAACCTCGTGCATGTCGCCTCGAGCCGAGCGGCGAAGCTCTACTCACCGCCGCCGTCTGGGGTGCGCATCGACTACTTCCGGCCGCAGACCGCTCCCGACGACTCCCCGACACCGTGGCATCCGCTCGCTCGCGGAGGCGTGACGCTCCACCAAGTCATCGGGCCAGAGATGACCCACGAGAACATCACCAAAGGCAAGGGCGCTCCGACGCTGATCGAATATCTCGCGCCTGCCCTGGAAGCGGCGATGGACGCCGCGGCCGATGGCGCTGCGCACGCGCCGCAGGCCAGCGGCAACGGCAACGGCAACGGCAACGGCAACGGCGTTGCAGAGCCACTCGGGTCGCTGAACGGAGCGAGCGAGCGATGAGCGCCACACACCCTCGCCAGCCTTATCGTTACCGTCGCTTCGAGGCGATCGAGCCGGAGTGGCGACGCTTCCCGGGCTGGCGAGACGTCACCAGGGAGCAGTGGCGCGACGTGCGCTGGCAGCGCACGAACTCGATCAAAACGCTTCGCGCCCTGCGCGAGGTGCTCGGCGGTCTGGTCACGGACTCCTTCTATGAGGACGTCAAGCGCGACCAGGCCACGCACGCGACGATGTCGATCCTGATCACGCCGCAGGTGCTCAACACGATGGTGCCCGAAGAGGTTCCATCCACCGAAGGACTCTACGCAGACCCGGTCCGCCGCTACGTGATACCCGCGGCATCCGATCGGCATCCGCAGTGGCCCACCCACCCACGCGCATCGCGCGATTCACTGCACGAGGCCGAGATGTGGGCGGTCGAGGGGCTGATTCACCGCTATCCCACGAAGGTGCTCGCCGAGATGCTCACGACCTGCCCCCTGTACTGCGGGCACTGCACGCGCATGGACCTGGTCGGGCCTTCGACGCCAAACCTCACCAAACAGCACTTCACGATGAAGGCCCCCGACCGTCGCGAGCAGATGCTCGAGTATCTACGCAGGACGCCCAGCGTGCGCGACGTGGTCGTATCGGGTGGTGACCTCACCAACCTCCCGTGGCCTCGCCTGGAGGCGTTCCTCGACGGTCTGATGGAGATCGAGAACATCCGCGACATCAGGCTTGCGAGCAAGGGCCTGATGTCACTGCCGCAGCACTGGCTCACCGATGAAGTGCGCAGCGGCGTCGAGCGCGTGGCCACGAAGGCATTCGACCGTGGGATCAGCCTCGCGATTCACACCCACATCAACGTCGCCGCGCAGGTCACGGAGATGTTCGCGGAGGCCGCGAAGGCGATGACCGAAGGGGGGGTCCGGCACATCCGCAACCAGGGCGTGCTGCTGCGCGGGGTGAACGCGACACCGGACGCATTGCTCGACCTGTGCTTCGCGGTACTCGATGGCGCCGGGGTGCTCCCCTACTACTTCTACCTCTGCGACATGATCCCGGCCTCCGAGCACTGGCGCCTGTCGGTCTCCGAGGCGCAGGACATCCAGCGCGCGATCATGGGATACCTGCCGGGCTTTGCGACCCCGCGGCTCGTGTGCGACGTTCCCTACGTGGGCAAGCGCTGGGTCGACCAGATCGTGGACTACGACCGCGAGCGCGGGATCTCCTACTGGACCAAGAACTACCTCACCTCGGTCGATGCCGAGGACCCTGACGCCCTGATACGGCGATTCGAGTACTACGACCCGATCCACGAGCTCCCGGCGTCCGGCCAGGCGTGGTGGGAGGCCGAGATCGCGAGCTCAGAGGCCACGTCGGGCGGCGGGCACGCCGCACACGCGAAGGCGATCGTCACCTAACGATCGAGCGTCCGCCTCAGAGCCGCTCACGGTCCCTGTATCTCCCAGCTCGAGTCGACGTGAATCGGCGAGAGACGCACGACCGCGCGCGGAGCCGCATCGAGCTCGGGCCCGTAGATGTCGAACTCAGCCATCGGCTGCCAGCCGATCAGCTCGTCGCCCTGCGTCCAGTTTTTGTAGATGCCGCCCCACAGGTAGTAACGACCGGCCGGAAGCGGCAACGAGGGGATCGTGCAGCGCACCTTCGTCTCGCCCGGCTCGAGGATAACCTCGCGTCCAGGGTTCAGCAGGAAGATCGGCGTCGCCGCTCCCTCCGTCACACCGAGATAGATCCACGCGCGGTGGCTCTGCTCGCTGCGCAGGGTCATCGTCACCTCCAGCTCCCCGCCGGTCTTGGCGAGGCCGCCGTCGGGCGAGACCGCCTCGACGTCGGTGACATCGATCAGCCCCTCGATGTCGGCGCGCGCCTTCGCGTCGCCCTCGACGGCGCCGCGGTAGGCCGCGAGCACGTCGCGGATCGGCCCGCGGGTCTGAATTTCGCCGTTGTGCAGCCAGATCCCGTTAGTGCAGCTGGCCTCCACCGCGGCGAGATCGTGTGAGACGAACAACAAGGTCGTGCCTTCCGCGAGCACCGCGCGGATGCGATCGAGGCAGCGCTGCTGAAAGCTCGCGTCGCCGACCGCGAGTACCTCGTCGACGAGCAGGATGTCGGGCTGTAGGTGGGCCGCCACGGCGAAGCCCAGCCGCATCTGCATGCCGGTGGAGTAGTACTTCACCTGACGGTCGACGGCACTCTCCAGTTCGGCGAACGCGACGATCTCATCGAACTTGCTGGCGACTTCCCGCCGTTTCAAGCCCATGATCGAGCCCGTCAGATAGATGTTCTCGCGACCTGTCAGCAGCGGCGTGAGCCCGGCCCGGACTTCGATCAGCGCTCCCACCCGGCCCGCCATCTCCAGGCGACCGGCGGTTTGGTACATGACGCGCGAGATGATCTTCAAGAGCGTCGACTTGCCCGCCCCGTTGGCACCGACGAGCGCCCAGGATTCACCCGGCTCGGCACGCAGGCTGACGTCGTTCAGCGCCCAGCGCCAGCTCTCCCCCTGGCGGCCGCGCAGGCGGTCGCCAGCGACCGCGATGCGGTCCTGCAGGTAGGTGGAGCGCTCGTCGAGACGGAAGCGCTTCCAGATCTCCTCGCCGACGATCGTGCCGTCACGCAATGTCGGCCATCCCTGTCTCCAGCCGCTTGAACAGCATGAACCCACCGAACAGGTAGATCAGCGACGTGGCCGCACCGACCCCCAGCGAAGTCCATTCGGGCGCACCCCCATACAGCACGCTCGCGCGCATACCGTCGATCACCGGCACCAGCGGGTTGATCGCCGAGAACACCAGCAGGAATACTTTCGAGCTCGAGATCGAGCTCGTGGCGTAGACGACCGGCGTGAGGAACAGCCCGACCTGGATCGCGAGCGGCAACACCAGCCGCAGATCGCGTGCGTAGACGATAATCGCGGAGATCGCGAGCGTCACGCCGAGGGTGAACATCGCCATCACGATCAGGAGCAGCGGCACGTAGTACACCTCGACCTTGGGAGCGAACCCGGTGATCGGGAACAGCAGCAGCAGCACGCCCGTTGCGATCAAGGCGTCAACCGCCGCGTCGGCGATCGCGGCGATCGGGAACACCTCGCGGGGGCAGTAGAGCTTGTTGAGCAGCTCGTTGTTGGTGACCAGGCTGAGGCCACCGTTGGAGACCGAATTGGAGAAGAACGTCCAGGGCAACAGGCCCAGGTAAGAGAAGAGCGCGGCGGGCGCTCCATTGGTGTTGACTTTCGTGAAGCGATTCAACAGCAGGGTGAAGACGATCATCATCACCACCGGCGTGATCACCGCCCAGGCGACCCCGAGCACGGCCTGCTTGTAGCGGACGCGCAGGTCGCGCTCGGCGAGCGTTACCGTCAGCTCGCGAAAGCGCCACAGCTCGCGCAACGCGCCCACGAAGCTGATCCGGCGATGAAACCAGATCTCGCGCCGCGGCCCGCTCGCAGGCGTGGAGGCCTGCTGCCCATGCGATCCATCGCTCGGCCGCCCCTCGACCGATAGGTCAGAGCTAGTTCCCTCTAGCACACACACAATTCTAGTGGACAAACCTCGCGACAAGCGTGTTCCTCGATCCACTACGATCACGCGACGGTGGACACGCGGGCGCCCGAAGTGCACACGTCGGCCTCCAAGGAGCTACTCACACAACAGGAGCTGCTCGCGCTCGCGGACCTGAGCCTCGCGCAGTACCTGCGCTACTTGGCAGCCTACGGCGGCTCCGTGCACGAGGAGGAGGGGCTACTGCTGTTCGCCGGCGCGCACCGCCAGCCAAACCCCTACCGCAACGGAGCGCTGCGCCTGAGCGATGCTCTCAGCCCGGAAGAGGTTACACGCGTCGCCGAAGGCTTCTTTGCGGCGCGCAAGAGCGGCTATGCGCTGTGGGCCCGCGAGCACGGGGACGGCGATCTACAGCGCAGCGCCGAGCAGGCCGGACTGCACGAGCTCGAGCGTCTACCCGAGCTGGTGCTCGAGCAGCTACCACCCTTCATCCCCCCGCCGGAGGGAGTCGAGATCAGACGCGCCGAGGACCCTGGCGCGCGCGAGGACTATCTCGCGCTCGTGGCCGATGCCTGGGGTATGGGCGCGATGCCCCGAGACCTCGCCGCCCAGGTGTTCTTTGACCCCGACAGCCTTGACGTTCCCAACGTGGCGGCTTTCGTGGCCTACTACGAGGGGATGCCTCTCTCGGCCGCGATGACACTCGTCACGCACGGGGTGGCCCTTGGCTGCCAGGCGGCGACGATCCGCCGTCCCAAGCCGGGGCAGCGTCTTCCCCGCGCAGGTGCGCCCGGCGAGCACCGCGGGCTCGCACAGAGCTGCCTGTGGGCGGCTCTGGAGCTCAGCTACAGCGCGCTCGGAGCGCGACTTTCGCTCTGCCAGACCTCCGGGCTCGGCGCACCCGTCTGGCTCGGGCTCGGGTACCGTCCGTTCACCACCTACGCTCGCTACCTGGTGCCGGCTCGCAGCCCTGGGAGCGCACCCACGGCGCGATGAATCGATCGACCACCGACACCACGATCTCGCTGCTCCCGGACCCGCTCGATGAGGAGCAGCGTGCGCTGCAGCGGACGATCGTCGAGTTCGCTCAGAGCGAGCTCGGCCAAGACCTGGACCGACGCGAGCACGAAGGCATCTTCTCCCATGAGGAGTGGCGCAAGTGCGCACAGCTCGGGCTCCTCGGCATGCCGGTGCCGGGGGCCTACGGCGGCATGGGCGCCTCGGCGACGACGATCGCGGGAGCACTCGAGGGTCTCGGCTACGGCTGTCGCGACAACGGTCTGATCTTCTCCATCAACGCCCACATGTGGGCTTGCGAGATGCCGATCGTCCACTTTGGCAGCGAGGCACAGAAGCAGCGCTGGCTGCCGGGCCTGTGTGACGGAACGCTGATCGCAGCGCACGGGATGACCGAGCCGAGCTCTGGCTCAGACGCGTTTGCGCTGCGCACGAAAGCCACCGCCGTCGACGGTGGCTGGGTGCTCAGCGGCTCCAAGACCTTCGTCACGAACGCGCCCGACAGCGACGTTTTCATCGTCTTTGCCACGACCAACCCGGAGCTCGGGTTCGCAGGGCTGTGTGCGTTCATCGTGCCGGCCGACAGCAGCGGGCTCGACATCGGCTCGGCGATGAGCAAGATGGGTCTGCGCACCTCGCATCTGGGCGAGGTGTTCCTCGCGGACTGCTACGTAAGCGAGGAGGCACTGCTCGGCGAGGTGGGCGGCGGCATGGCGGTCTTCAACAGCTCGATGCGCTGGGAGCGCAGCCTGATTCTCGGGGCGAGCGTCGGGACGATGCGCCGTCAGCTCGAGCGCTGCATCGCACACGCGCGCGAGCGCGTCCAGTTCGGGGCTTCAATCGGCTCTTTTCAGGCGGTCTCGCACCCGCTCGCCGAGATGCGCCTGCGCCTGCAGAGCGCGCACCTGATGCTGTACCGGATCGCCGCCCTGCTCGACGCGGGGACCGCGAGCGATCTCGATGCGGCGATGACGAAGCTGCATCTGAGCGAGGCGTTCGTCCGCTCCAGCCTCGATGCGCTGCAGGTTCACGGCGCGGGCGGCTACATGGTCGAGAGCGGTCTCGAGCGCGACGTTCGCGACGCTCTCGGTGCGCGCATCTACTCGGGTACCTCAGAGATGCAGCGCAACGTGATCGCCCGCCATCTGGGCCTGTGATCGCGGTGCTCCACGAGCTCCTCTCTGCCGCGGCCCAGCGCGACGGCGCGAGCAGCGCAGTGGTGGACGGTGACCGCGAGCTCTCCTACGCCGAGTTGGAGGCGCGTTCGAGCAGGCTCGCGGCAGCGCTGGCCGCGCGCGGGGTCGCGCCGGGAGATCGAGTCGGACTGCTGATCGAGAAGTCGATCGAGGCTGTGATCGCGATCTACGCGACGCTCAAGGCGGGGGCCGTGTACGTGCCGCTCGACGACCAGGCGCCTCCTCGCCGTCTCGCCTACATCGCACGCGACGCGGGTATCCGCTGTCTGATCAGCTCCGCTGCGCAGGCCGCGACTGTCGACGCGATGATTGCTGCGGGAGTGGAGCTGGAAGCGATCATCGGCGCCGCTGAGCCTCGCCCCGGCGAGACGCTGTGGCTCGCGTGGAGCGAGGTCGAAAGCTTTGCGCCCACGCCGCCCGCCGTGCGGGCCGATCCCGAAGCGCTCGCCTACATTCTCTACACCTCCGGCTCGACCGGCGAGCCCAAGGGCGTGATGCTCTCACACGCAAACGCGCTGGCCTTTGTGAGCTGGGCAGCGGCCGAGGTCGGCGTGGTCGCCGAGGATCGCCTCTCAAGCCACGCGCCTTTTCACTTCGACCTCTCCACCTTTGACCTGTTCGCGGCCGCGAGCGGCGGCGCAACGGTCGTGCTTGTGGCGAGGGATCTGTCGGTCTTCCCCGTGATGCTCGCGCGCTTCATCGCCGAGCAGGCGATCACGATCTGGTACTCGGTCCCCTCGGCGCTCACCGCGCTCGTGCTTCGCGGCGAGCTCGACAGCGCGCCGCCCATGGCGCTGCGGGTCATCGCTTTCGCCGGCGAGGTTTTCCCGCTCAAATACCTCACCCGCCTGATGGAGCTCCTCCCGGGACCCCGCTATCTCAATCTCTTCGGCCCCACCGAGACGAACGTATGCACCTGGTATGAGGTGCCGCGCGGGGGCACCCTCGCCGAGGAGCTGCCGATCGGCAAGCCGCTCCCAGGCGTCAGCGCCCTGCTGATCGGTGAGGATGGGACCGCCGCCGCCGAGGGGGAGTTGAGCGAACTCGTGATCGCGGGTCCCACGGTGATGCACGGCTACTGGCAGGACCCGCAGCGGACCGCGCGCGTGCTGTATGTCGAGGATGGGATGCGTCACTACCGCACGGGCGACCTCGTGCGGCGGCGAGCCGACGGCGAGCTGCTGTTCGCGGGGCGAAGGGATTCACAGGTGAAGACACGCGGCTACCGCGTGGAGCTCGGCGAGATCGAAGCGGCGCTCAACGCGATCGAGGCTGTCGTCGAGGCGGTTGTCGTCGCGGTGCCCGATGAGACGATCACCAACCGTCTGAAGGCCTTCGTGGTGAGCAACGCCGCCGCACCCCTCACCCAGGCCCAGCTCGTCGCGCTGTGCCGCGATCGGCTACCGAGCCATATGATTCCTGAGGAGTTCGAGCTGCTGGCCGAGCTGCCGAAGCTGTCAACCGGCAAGGTCGACCGCAGAGCTCTGGAGCGCCAGCCCGATGAGGAGCAACCTTCAAGATGACGCAGCCAGCGGAGCGAGTACGACAGTTTCTGATCGAGGAAACCCATTGGGATGGGCCTCCCGCGGAGCTCACCGATCAGCTGGCGCTGATCGAGAATCGGGTGATCGATTCGATGCTGCTGCTGCGACTGGTGGCGTGGATCGAAGCTGAGTACCGGATCGCGATCGCCGATGCAGAGGTCGTACCAAGCAACTTCGGCTCAGTCGAGCGGATCTCCGGCCTGATCGCCGCCAAGCTCGAGGATCTACCCCGCCCCGCGTAAGCTCCGACGGTCAGGCGCCGTTGTAGGAGAGTGGGTAGCGATCGATCAGGTCCGAGTACGAGCCCCCCTCACTCCGCTCAGGATCAAAGTGTCAGCGCCAGTCGCACCGTTACCTTGCAGCTCGGCGACTTCGCCTGGGAGGCGATCGACGACGAGGCCGCGCGCGCAGGCTCGACAACCGAGGAGCTGATCGTCTTCTCCGTTCTCTACTACCTGGCGGACGCCGACAGCGGACGCGTCTCCCGCAGCCTTTACCCGCCCTCGGAGGACTTTCCGGGAGTACCGCGCATCGCCCGCTCGCAGGCGCTCTCGGTGCGGCCCGTCAGCGATCCGGAGTAGTAGCGAGCGTCCGCGGCCGCACGGCGCGAACGGTCGCTGGAGCGGCGCCACGATTGGTCAGCTCGGCTCTCAGCGCTCTGCGTCCGCGGTGGTGCAGACCGTGGATCGATCCCTCCGAGCGGCCCGTGCGCGTCGCGATCTCAGTCGGCGAGAGCCCCGCGAGGTGTCTGAGAACCAGCACTTCGCACTGGTCCTTCGGCAGCCCCGAGAGCGCCTCGAGGAGGTCACGCATCCGCTCGCTGGAGGCGGGATCCCCAGAGCCGTTGTCGCTCGCCCTGACCTCCTCCACGGGGATCACTCGTTGACGTCTGAGGTGGTCGACCGCGACGTTGCGGGCCACCCGGAGAATCCAGGCGAAGAAGGGGACATCGCGTTCCTCGTATTTTCCGATCACGAGGATCAGCTTCGCAAAAACCTGCTGCGTCACATCTTCGGCCTCGTGCGCATCGTGAATGATGCTGCGCACATAGCCGTGGATGTTGTCCGCATAGCGAAGGTAGAGGAATCCCAGCGCCTCCCGATCGCCTGCCTGGGCGCGCCTCACCGCCTGCGAGACGCGCCGCGTCATCGCCTGCTCGCTCGCGCTCGCCACCGCTACCGCTGCCGGTGCCCGCGACGGGCTCATCCGGCTAGGTGCAACTGCCATACAGCACCACCCCTCGATTTGAGTTCATCCTTGCCCTCGGTGTTGAGAGGCGTGAAGCTGACGCCACGCCTTTAGTTGGTCCTCTCACAGCCCACGACATCCAATGACGTAGGGAATCGTCCGTAGGAGGATCTTGATGTCCGTCCAAAGCGACCAGTTGGCCACGTACAGGTAATCGATCGCCGCCATTTCGCGCAGCGGGACGCGCGCCGGGCCGAGGATCTGCCAGTGCCCGGTCATCCCCGGCGTGAGCTCCAGGCGGCGACGATGCCAGCCCTCGACACGCAGGTCCTCGTCGACCACCAGCGGGCGCGGCCCGACCATGCTCATCTCACCCTTGAGGATGTTCAGAAACTGGGGCATCTCATCGAGCGCGGTCTTGCGCAGCAGGCGCCCGACGCGCGTGACGCGCGGATCGTCGGCGATCTTGAACAGGCCCTCCTGAGCCTCGTTGCGATCGCGCAGGGCGTCCTTCATGGCTTCGGCGTCGGCAACCATCGTGCGGAACTTGTAGATGTGAAACCTGTCGCCGTGGCGACCGACCCGCAGCTGACGGAACAGGATCGGACCCCGGCTGTCGAGCTTGATCGCGATCGCGATCGCGATCATCAAAGGTGAGACCGCGAACAGCCCGAGTGAGGCGCAGAGAACGTCGAAGCTGCGCTTGACGATCGCCGATGAGCGAGTCAGCTCAAAGCGGCGGACCCCCATCACGGTCACGCCATGGAGGTCGTCGAAGACGACCGAGGAGCCGACCACCTCGAGCAGACGCGGAACAATGCTGACCCGCACGCCCACGGCCTCGAGCGTGCGCACGAGGTCGAGAACCTCGTGGCCGTCGGCGCTGCGGGGCGCCACGATCGCGCGGTGGACATCGAGATGACGTGCCAGAACGCGTACCTCGGCGAGCTCCTGCGCCGAGCGCGCGTCGGTCGACCAGGGAGCGATCTTGTCGAGGTCAAGGTGCGCGACCAGGCTCGCGCGGATTCCACCGTGGTCGCTCAGCTTGCTGCGAATCGTCTTTGCGGACGCCGCATCGCCGATGAACAGGCAGCGCTCCTCGGGAGCGCACCGCAGCGCGACCGCCCGCGCGAGCGTGCGCATGAGCATCAGCAGCACAGCGAGCGCGATCCACAGGAACAGTGCCTGGTGACGGTCGAGCCTGCCGACGACGACGATCCCTCCCGCAAGCCACGCGACGAGCGCGCACAGAGCCGCCAGCTGGAACAGCTTCGGAGCCTCGTCGAGCGTGGTCTTGCGAAGCAGCGCGTCGTCGCGGTCGTACAGCCCCGAGATCTTCGCGCCCGCGACGAGGATCGGCAGGCCGAGGATGCTCGCACGCGTCAGCTCGATCGAGCGCGAGGACAGCCCGATCGTGAGCGCGAACGCGCCGAAGATCGCCAGCGCGTCGGCCGCGACCAGGCCCCTGCGAAACAAAGCCTCACGTCGCCGGGTGGCGCTTACCGCCGTGGCGCTTGGCCCCGCGAACCGCCTGCGGCCCGCGCTCAACCCGTCTCTTGTACGCCCAACCCCCGTCCTACGAGTCTGCAGAGCGGCAGCCGCCGGGTCTGCGATTTTGCTGTCCATAGCTCGATGCCCCCCAACGTCCATTCGACATAACGTCTTCTCCAGTTACCAGGCATCAAGCGCCTGGCGGCAAAGCTCCATCCAACGTCCCGGCCTCCAACCGGTGCCCTGGTCAACCTGTACTGAGCATCAGATCGCATTTAAGGTCTGAGGTCAAGCCTTCCTGTGTAGAAATTCTCCTGGACAGGCGTCCCAATTGGAGCCAAGCGGAGGTTTCATGTAGTTCAGCGCTTGAGATTCGGAACGGCAGAGTTTCTCTCAGTGATCCGAATCAGTCAGGAATCGAGATGCCCGCCGAGCGCACGCTCGTGGCGGACCGGCTCCTGATCTTTTAGGAGTAGCCAAAGCGCCCGAGCTGCGAGGTGTGGATCCCTTGCCAGCAAACAGATCTCGGCCGCACCCCGGAGTCGCCCAGCGGAGACTCGCCCCGAGCTCACCATGCTCGCCGGATGTTCGGGTCCCCCCAGGCGCGCGCTGCGTAGGCGCGCCATCTGCGGCCTGTTCATGGACAGCCCCTCCCCAAGGGATGAGTTACCGACCGCTGGTTCACAAGTCCATAACACTGAACTCCTCGACGTGTGTCAAGACTTCACATGTAAAAACGATTTTAGTCAAATATGTCCACCCGGCCAAAGACGGCGCGCTGTCAGCGATCAACGGCGGGCGATTGTGGCCCCTTGAAGTCAGGAACAAACCTAACCCGTGCAGTTTCAGGCAATGTGAGCCTGACGGCGCTCGGGCAGATCGCGGAGCCGGCGACTGTGCACGCGCCGATCCAGTCGTAGAACGGGCCCGACGCGGCCACCAACCGCTCGCAGCACGTAGGCGTCGCGGGAGCTGCTGTAGCGGAGCACCGGCCCGAGCAGCGTCATCGTCCGAGACGAGACGTACCGACGGGGGCGTCTAACCATGCGCATGTCCATTCATCCTTGAAAGTGGGCAACGTAACGAGTTGCGCAGGAATTGTTACAGATCTGCGCTAAGGCGTAGGGCTGGCGCGGAACGGCTCCTCGACGAGAATCGTGTCCTCGCCGCTCAGCTCGAACGCACCATGCAGCGCCTGCACCGCCTGTGCGACGCGATCGCGATCGATCACGCAGGAGATCTTGATCGGCGAGGTGGAGATCATGTCGATGTTCACGCCCTCCTCAGCGAGCACGCTGAAAACCTTCGCGGCCACACCCGGATGCGAGCGCATGCCCGCACCCACGATCGAAACCTTGCCCATCTCCGCATAGCTGCTCAGCTCCGCGAACGCCTCGCCCGCGAGTGGCTCAAGCGCGGTACGTGCCACGCGCAGATCCTCGCGCGGCACCGTGAAGGAGATCTCCGCCTGCCCGCCACCTGAGGCCGGCTCGTTCTGCACGATCATGTCGACGTTCACGTTCGCCTGCGCCAGCGCGCCGAAGATGCGCGCCGCCGCGCCCGGCGCGTCCGGGACGCCCGTGAGCGTGATTCGCGCCTCCTTATCGGAGTGCGTCACCGCGGTGATCAGGGCCTTCTCCATCGTCTCTCCCTCTGCCGGCACAACCGTGCCGGGCTCGTCGTTGAAAGATGAGCGGCAGTGGATGCGCACGCCGTGGTTGCGCGCGTACTCCACCGAGCGCAGCTGCAACACCCCCGCGCCCGAGGCCGCCATCTCGAGCATCTCCTCGAAGGACACCGTCTCAAGCTTGCGCGCGTTTCCCACGAGGCGCGGGTCGGCTGTGTAGACGCCCGCAACGTCGGTGTAGATCTCACATACCTCTGCGCCCAGCGCCGCAGCGACTGCGACTGCGCTCGTGTCCGAGCCTCCGCGGCCGAGCGTCGTGACGTTCTTGGCGTTCTCTGAGACTCCCTGGAAACCTGCGACCAGGACGATGTTGTCCTCCTCTAGCGCCTGGCGGATGCGCTCGGCGCGCACGTCGATGATCAGTGCCTTGGTGTGCGACTCGTCCGTCACGATGCCTGCCTGCGAGCCCGTCAGCGAGATCGCGCGGTGCCCGAGATCGTTGATCGCCATCGCACAAAGCGCACAGGAGATGCGCTCCCCCGTGGAGAGCAGCATGTCCATCTCCCGCGGATCGGGCGCCGAGGAGACCTCCTCGGCCATCGTGATCAGCTCATCGGTGGTCTTGCCGCGCGCGGAGAGGACGACCACGACCTGGTGGCCGGCTTCGCGCTTCTCGACGATCCGCCGCGCGGCGCGCTTGATGCGCTCCGCGTCCGCGACGGAGGTTCCACCGAACTTCATCACGATCAACTCAGGCATGCACCGCAGGATATTGGGCTGCACGCGAGCGATGGCGCCGAGCGAGCCGGCACCGGGCGGTCTCGCTGCGACGGGTGGGCAGCGATAGCCTCGTTTGTCTCCGACTGCGCGCGGTGCTTTCAGACGGCGCGGCGACCGGCGAAGGCCTTGCCGAGCGTGACCTCGTCGGCGTACTCGAGGTCCGAGCCCACCGGCAGACCGCTCGCCAGGCGCGTCACCTTGACCTCCGGCGCGCGGGCGCGCAGCTCCTCGGCGATGTGCAGCGCGGTGGCCTCGCCGGTCGTCGTAGGGTTGGTCGCGAGCACCACTTCGCGCACCGCGACCTGCGCGGAGGCGACGCGCGCGAGTAGCTCGGCGATCTTCAGGTCCTCGGGATCGACGCCGTCGATCGGCGAGAGCGCGCCGCCTAGCACGTGGTAGACGCCGTGATATTCGTGCGTGCGCTCCATCGGGATCACGTCCGAGGGCTCCTCCACCACACAGATCTGCTCCTGCTCGCGCCGCGGGTCCTGGCAGATCCGGCAGCGCGCTTCGTCAGTGAGGTTGAAGCACACCTCACAGAGGCCGATCTTTTCCTTCACCTCGCGGATCGCCTCCGCGAGCGCGGTCGCGTCATCGGCGGAGGCGCGCAGGATGTGGAAGGCCAGCCGCTGTGCGGTGCGGTTGCCGACGCCGGGGAGCTTTGCGAGCTCGCCGACCAGGCGCTGGACGGGCGGTGCGTAGCTACTGCTCACAGGCCCGGCATGCCCAGGCCGCCGAGCGCGCCCAGGTCCAGACCGGCGGTCGCGCCGCCCATCTTGCTCTCGGCCAGTGCCTGGGCCTTGCGCAGCGCCTCGTTGACGGCCGCGAGCACCATGTCGGAGAGGATCTCGACATCCTGCGGGTCGACCGCCGCGGGGTCGAGCTTCACCTCGCGCACCATCAAGTCGCCGCTGATCTTGACGGTCACCATGCCGCCGCCGGCCGAGGCCTCGACCACCTCGCTCTTCAGCTGCTCCTGTGCGAGCTCCATGTCCTTCTGCATCTTCTGTACCTGCTGCATCATCTGCTGCATGTTGGGCATCCTCGGCTGCTTTCCCATCAGGCGCCTTTCTCGTTGCTTGTCGCGGGCTGGGCGCCGCGCTCGCCGTCCTCGATCTCCTCTGCGTCGAACTCCTCGATGAAGCGCCTGATCCAGTCCTCCTCCGAGCGCCCCGACGGCTGCGGGCCGGCGTCTGAGCCGAGATCCTCGCGCAACTCGTAGGAGAGTCGCCAGCGGCGTCCAGTGACCGCGCGCAGCGCCTCGCCGACGATCAGGCGATTGGCCGGGTCCTCGGCCTTCTTCTTGAGGAACTGATCCGTCGCGGCGAACGCGAGCGTCAGATCATCGCCATCGACGGCGACCGGTCGCGCTACCCCGACGACCGCGCCGATCAGCGCATTCTCGCTGCGGACGAGATCGACCACAGCCGGCCACACTGCCCCCACGGAGTCGACGTCCGCGGCGCCATCGACGCTCTCTGGCGCGGCAGCCGCGATGGGCTCCGGCGTCACGGGCGCTGCCACGCGCGCCGCGGAATCGCCGTTGGCAACGGCCGGCCCCACGTCGGCGGTAGGCGGTCCCTGCGGCGACACCGGCTGGACGGGTGGTGGCGTCCCAGAAGGGAGAGCCGCAGCAGGCACTTCGGCGATATCCGGCGCAGGAGACCCAGGGATCGGGGAAGCGGACGCTTCGCCGTTCTCCGGCGCGGCGGGCGCAGGAGACGCGGGGACTGGGGACGCGGGGACCGGGGACGCGCGGATTGGGGACGTGGGCGCCGCGACCGCAGGAGCAACGCTGCCGCGGCCGCTCTCCAGGCGCTCGATTCGCGCGAGCAGCGCGCGCACCGAGCCGTCAACCTCGGGGCGCGCCGCCTTGACGAGCGCGAGCTCGAGACGGGTGCGTGCATCGGCTCCCGCGCGCGCGCCCTCCATCGCCTCGCCCAAAAGCTCGAGCAGGCGCACGACCGTCGCGTGCTCGACGCGCTCGGCCTGCGCCGCGAGCGCACCGTCCGCCTCGGGCGTCAGCGCGAGCTCCTCGGGCACCTCGCCGAGCGTCTGCACGAGCAGCAGCTCGCGCGCACGGACCTCAAGATCGCCGGCGAATGAGGCCGCGTCGCGACCCTGTGAGAGGCACTCCTCGAGCGTCAAGAGCGCGCGTCTGGCATCACCTGCCGCGACCGCGTCGACGGTCTCTTCGAGCAGCCGCGCGTCGGCTACGCCGAGCACCGCGAGCACGTCCTCGAGGGCGATCTCGCTGCCGCTGTAGGTGACGATCTGCTCGAGCGTGCCGAGGGCGTCGCGAAAGCTGCCGGTAGCCGCGCGCGCGAGCGCGGCGACGGCCGGCGCGGGGATCTCGATCGCCTCCGCGGCCGCCGCGCGGCGCACGACGCTTGCGATCTGCTCGACGGTCGGGCGGTGGAAGTCGAAGCGGTGGCAGCGGTCCACCACGGTCGCGGGGACCTTGTTCGCCTCGGTCGTGGCGAGCACGAAGACCGTGTTCGGGGGCGGCTCCTCGAGCGTCTTCAGGAAGGCGTTCCAGGCAGCGGTGGAAAGCATGTGCGCCTCGTCGAGAATGTAGACCTTGCGCCCGCCACTGACCGGCGCGTAGGCGACGCTCTCACGCAGTTCGCGGATGTCATCGACGGAGTTGTTCGACGCCGCGTCCATCTCGATCACGTCGAGCGAGCTGGCGCGCGCGATCGACAGGCACGACTCGCATTCCCCGCACGGCTCGGTCGTGGCGCGCCCTTCGCCGCGCTCGCAGTTCAGGCAGGCCGCGAGAATCTTCGCCATCGAGGTCTTGCCTGTGCCGCGCGAGCCGACGAACAGGTAGGCGTGGTGCACCTTGCCGCGCTCGACGGCATTGCGTAGCGTCCTGACGACGGGCTCCTGGCCGACCACCTCAGCAAACGTGCGAGGGCGGTGACGACGGTACAGAGACCGCTGCTGGGGCTGTGAGGACTCCTCTGTCGACACCGTTCGCCTGAGTCTACCCACGCTCGCCGGCCTGCTCGGCCGCCCGCCCGAGCGGGTAGCGTCCGCGGCCATGAACGCCGCGATCAAGCGCTTCGCGCCGCGCGCCGCGGCCCCACTTTCGATCGCCGCGGGAGCGCTGCTGCTGAGGCTGATCAGCGGTGTCGGCTTCGTTAACTACGACACGCTCTACGCGCTTGCCTGGGGCGGGCAGCTCTCGCGCGGACAGCTACCGGCTTACTCCGTCGCGGTCGCACCCACGCCGCACCCGCTGCTCGAGCTGCTCGGCCTCGTGCTCGCGCCGCTGGGACCGAGCGCAGCGACGGACGCCACGCTCGCGTTCGGCTTCCTCGCGCTGTCGGCCTGCGGCTGGGTTATCTACCGACTCGGCGCGGCATGGTTCTCGCGCGCGGGGGGTCTGCTCGCTGCGCTGATCTTCCTGACGCGCGTGCCCGTCCTCTCATACGGCGTGCGCGCCTACGTCGATCTGCCCTACGTGCTGCTCGTGCTCAGCGCACTGCTGATCGAGTCACGACGGCGCCGGGCGGGCGCGCCCGTGCTTGTGGCGCTCGCGCTCGCCGGCCTGTTGCGACCGGAGGCCTGGGCCTTCTCAGGGCTCTACTGGCTCGACCTGTGCGAATGGCGCCCGTCGCCACTGCGACCGCGACGCGCGGATGCTCGCTTTCAACGGCCCGCGCGCACGCGCCGAGAGCTCGCCTTGCTGGCTCTGCTCGCAGCCGGCGCGCCGCTGGTGTGGATCGCAAGCGACTGGCTCGTAACCGGCCATCCGCTGTGGTCGCTTACGAACACGCGCCACACCGCCGCGACGCTCGGGCGCGTCAAAGGGATCGGCGCGGTGCCGGAATACATCCCCCGGCGGATCGGCGAGATCCTGCGCCCACCCGTGCTGCTTGCGGCGGCGCTCGGGGGCGTGCTCGCGCTGGCATGGCTGCGCTCGCGCGCACTGCTGGGCGCAGCCGCGGGCCTGCTCGCGGTGCTCGTCTTCGCCCTCTTTGCAGCCTTCGGGCTACCGATCAACACGCGCTATGCGTTCCTCGTAGCGGCAATCCTCAGCGTCTTTGCGGGCGCCGGCGTCTTCGGGTGGCTCAGCCTCGCACGCGCAGATCCGCGCCGGCGCTGGTGGCTCGCGGCCGGCGCGCTGCTGGCGCTCGCACTGCTCGCGTATGCGCCCTCTCAGTACCACAGCGCCCATCGCGAGCTCGCCAAACTGAGCCGCCAGCAACACCTCGAAGCCGACCTGCTCGCCCTGGTCGACAACAAAGCGATCAACCTCTCATGCGGTCCCGTCGGCGTCCCCAACCACGCGCCGATCCCGCTGCTCGCGCTGTATCTGGAAACGAGCCCGCGCAACATTCTCAGCGCCCAGCTCGGGCAGATCAGCTCCGGTGTCTACGTCGACCCGGCCAGCAAGGAGGTCGAAGAAGGCTACGTGCTTGACAAGCGCGACCCCGTCAAAGCGGTCAGCGTGCCGCCCGGCTTCACCGCGACGCGCGCCAACCGCTCATGGCTGATCTTTCAGAAGTGCGGATGATGGACCGTGCACCCCGCGTTGAGATTCCGAGCCTCCGGCGCCTGCCACCGCCCACGACTCCGGTCCGGGAGCTCCCGCTGCGCCTGCCGGTGATCGCTTAAGGCTGCTTCCTTCCGGACCTGACCTGGTTCGCAAGCCGACACCGCGCGGGACCCGAACCATCGACGCCCCGAGCGAAGGAGCGACCGGAGCCAGAACCCCTCGGAAGGGAATTCAGCCCCGCTAGAGCGGATTGCGGATTCAGGGCACCGCTACCTCCCCGCCTAGCACGGTCCGCGGCGATCGTAACGCACGAGGCCTCCCAGGTTCCTGCACCCCGCCTCGCCAAGTTCCGATAGGCTGCGCGACCGTGACCTACATCGACGCCTTTAACTCCACCATCCGCCCGCGCTCAGCGCTCGCGCTGACGGGCCTCGCCGCGACCCTTCTGATCGCCGGATGCGGCAGCTCCGGTAACTCGAGCACGATCACCGTCGGCCTCGAGAACAAGTCCGACAACGCCCTCATCAAGCAGACCGAAGCGCCCGCGAAAAAAACCAGCACCACCCCCACCACATCGGCCAAAACACCTACGAGCGGACCGCTCTCCAAAGAACCGAAGGTCACGCCGCCCGCGGGACCGGCCCCCAAGAAACTTGAAATCAAAGACCTAATCACAGGCACGGGCCCCGAAGTGAAGGCTGGCGCGAGCGTCACCGTCAACTACGTCGGCGTGCTCTTCAAAGGCGGCAAGACCTTCGACGCGTCGTGGAAACGTGGCGAACCATCGACCTTCTCGCTTTCGGGCGTGATCCCCGGCTGGACCAAAGGCATCCCCGGCATGAAGGTCGGCGGACGGCGCGAGCTCGTGATCCCCGCCGCGCTCGCCTACGGCGCGAAAGGCTCACCACCAGCGATTCCGCCGAACGCGCCGCTCGTGTTCGTGATCGACCTGCTCGGAACCTAGACAACGCGGGCTCCCTGCAAGAGGCCTCTGCGCAGATCGCTTTTGGGCGCGGCGCTGCTGTTTCTCAGCGGCGCCGCCCTGATCCTCGGCGGTTGCGGCGCGGGCGAGGCGCCCACCCCAGCGGCCTCCCACCTCGAACGCGAAGACTTCACTGCCGTCGCTCACGCGCTCAACGGGCTCAGCGCGCAGGTCACGCGTGAGGTCCTCGCCACGAAGGCCGTCTGGGCGCTGCTGGCGAACGGCCTGCCCGTCAACCTCACCGCCGCTGAGCGAGCACGGATCGCAGCAGCAACGCTGCGCGCCGAGCGGCTTGCTCTGCCCGCACTCTTCGGCGAAGTTCGCGCCGCCTCCCTGACGGGCCCCGCAGCGCATCTCGCCGGCATCTTTCGCAGCTTCCGCGGGCTGAGCATGCGGGGCTGGCAGCTGATCGACGCGACGGCCGAACAGGACGCGCGCGGGCGATCCGCCGCCGTCAGCTTCGCGCGCGCGAACGTGGCGCTCTACATCGAGAGCGTCTACGACGCTCACTTCAGCCTCGCCCAACTCGGCAAGCAACTAGCCGAAGGCTACGCAAAGCTCGGCGGCCCCTCCGACTTCGGGAGCACGCTCACGCAGAGCGAAGTCGATCGTCTCACGGCTGCCTACTCCGAAGGCAGCGACCGTCTGCACCCGCATGTCGGCGTGCGCCTCGGCTCGTGAGCGCCTACGTCAGCGCTGGCGGTGGCTTCCTGCTCGCGGTGCTCTGGTTCGACTTGATGTTCGACGTGCAGCTGCTCGGCGCGCGCGAGGAGCCGCACGAGCGGGCACTCGCCTCGATCGGCGCCTACTACGCGCGTGTAACCACATCCGCGCGCCCGATGAACCGCCTGATCGCGGCCGTGATGCTCGCCACGCTCGGCACGATCGTCCTGGAGCTAGTCAAAGCAGGCTCGCCGACCTGGGTCGCGCTCAGCTCGCTGCTGCTCGCGGCCGTCGCGATTGGACTCGCGGGCGCGCGCACCGTGCCGAGCGCCGTGCGGCTCGGCACGCGACGCGACCCGCTCGCGCGCCAAGACGCGCTCGCTCGCTCGATCCTCCGCGAGCACCTCTTCTGCGCGGGCGCGATCGCCGCTGTGCTCGTGCTCCAACTCGCCTTCGCCTGAGCGGCGGCGATGCCGTTTCGCGTGACCTCAACCGTCGGTCAGGCTCGCCACCAGCGGCGCATGATCTGAGGGCTTCGTGCCCTTGCGGTAGTCGCGCCTGATCGCGCACTCCGTGAGCCTCGGCGCGAGCGCAGCGTCGAGCAGCACGTAGTCGATACGCAGCCCGAGCCCGCGATGGAAGTGTCCCTGGCGATAGTCCCACCAGGTGAACTGCTGCTCCTCGGGGTGCACCTCGCGGTAGGCGTCCACCAGGCGCCCCTCGCTGATGATTCGCTCCAAGCGCGTGCGCTCCTGAGCGCTCACGTGCGTCGCGCCGGCGAAGACCCCCGGGTCATATACGTCGCGGTCATCGCGCGTGACGTTGAAGTCGCCCGCGATCACCAGCGACGCCTCGCGCTGCGCCGCGCTCCTCGCCGCGATCGCATCGAGGAAGGTGAGCTTCTCCGCGAACCACTCGCTGTCAAGCTCGCGACCGTTCGTCACATAGGCACTCGCCACGCGCAAGCCGGCGACGCTCGCCTCGATCCAGCGCGCCTCATCCGCACGCCGCTCGCCTGCGAGCCCCGCCTTCGGGTCTTTCAGGCCCAGCCCCCGCCGCGCGAGGATCGCGACCCCCGCCCAGCGTCCCGCGCTGTGGTGGACCGCCTCGTAGCCGGCCTGCTCGAGCTCCGCCACAGGGAAGGCCGCCGCCTCGCACTTCGTCTCCTGCAGCATCAGCACATCCGGCGCGTGCTCATTAAGGAACTCGAGCACACGCGGGAGGCGCACCGTCAGCGAGTTGACGTTCCAGGTGGCGAGGTCCATCCGAGCGGGAACGCTACAGGGGCTCAGCCTTGTCGAAGTCGCCGGCAAAGCGCAACCCCAATAGACTTGGGGGGGTCCAGGGCGCGTAGCTCAGTGGGAGAGCGCTCGCTTCACACGCGAGAGGTCGCAGGTTCGAAACCCGCCGCGCCCATCCTTTGTTTTGCCCGCTGTAGAGCCAGATTCAGCGCCGGTAGGCAGTGTGATGTCCAGTCGCCGTGGAGGGCGTCTCGGCGGCTCGCCTGCCAATAACTGCCAATTCGTCGCGCTCGATCGCGCCTCTTGCTCATTGTGCAGGGTAACGTATGTCCGCAAAGGTCAAGCTATATTTGTCTTATGCAAGACATGCACGCACCAGACGTTCTCGGACTCGAGGCCGAGGCCTATCAGCAGAGCGGCTATTTCAACGCTGCCCAAGCCCGCACGCACAGGGTCAGTCGCCAGCTTCTCGAGCACCACGTCCGCCGCGGGCGTTTCCAGCGCGTACGCCGCGGTCTGTACCGCATCCAGGGCTTTCCCACAGTTGAGCACGACGATATGCGCGAGGCGTGGATGGCCATCGGCGTTCCCGATGCTCTCCTTTCCCATGAGAGCGCCCTCACGCTGCTCGAGCTCAGCGACAATGTCCATGACGCCACCCACATACTTGTTCCACGACGCCATCGCGGCCTGCGCCCGCCACCGGGCGTCGTAATCCACACTCGCCCCGATAGCGAGGACATCGCCACAGTCTGGCGCGACGGTCTTCCTCTGACCGCCCCCGCGCGCACCCTGCTCGATGCTGCCGATCAACTCCAGCCCGAGCAGTTCGCGATAGCGGTGCGACAGGCGCTAAGACGCGGCCTAGTCACGGCCGGACAGCTGAAAAAGGAAGCCGCACAACGCCGCGGCACCGGACTGATCGATTCCACCCTGGCCGCCGAGTCGCACGTATGAAGTACACGAGCGCTGCCACGTTCCGCCAGGCGCTCGATCAGCGCCTCAAGAACGAGGCCGCCAGCAGCAGTCTTGGCGTCGGCCGCCTGCGTAAGCGAGTTGCCTTCGAGCTGTTCCTGCGCCGGCTCGTCGTCGCGGCGCCAGACCGTTGGGTACTCAAGGGAGCGCTCGCTCTGGATTTTCGCCTCGCGGTCACCACCCGCGCGACCAAGGACATCGATCTCGGACGTGAGGATGACGAGCAGGCCGCGATTCACGACATTACCGCCGCCCAGCAGCTGGCACTGGACGACTTCTTTACGTTCGCGGCGACCAGGACCGACGAGCTGGATGGCACCGACGAGTTCTCCGCCATCCGCTTCCATGTCACCGCCCAGCTGGCCGGACGCACGTTCGAGCAGTTCCTCATAGACATAGCGTTTACCGGCTCGAACTCCTGGAAGCCAGACATGATCCAAACTTCGGATCTGTTGTCATTCGCTGGCATCGGGCCACTCACACTCCCCGCCGTTCCACTCCCGCAGCACCTCGCAGAGAAGGTACACGCCTACACGCGCAGCTATGGAAGATCCGGACGGCCGAGCACCCGGCCCAAGGACCTCGTAGACATTCTGCTGATCGAGGGCTCCGCGATGATCGAAGCCACCGCTCTGCGACACGCACTCGAGACCACATTCAGCAAGCGCGCCCTCCAGCCCCTGCCCGCCAGCCTGCAGGCACCCCCGGCCATGTGGACCGCTCCATACAGACGTCTGGCTGAAACGGTGAATATCGAGCCCAATCTCTCCACCGCATACGGCCGCGCCGCCGCCTTCCTCGACCCCGTGCTCGCCGGAGCGGTCGGAGGACAATGGAGCACGCAACTCCAGGAATGGAGGCGGCAGGCCAAATGACCGCGGGATCTCGCTTTGCACGCGATCAAGTCGGAGACTGCGAGACAGCCGCCCAAGCTCAGTCAACCCACCAGTCTCGCTGACCCTCCACGTCCTCTCGTGGGTTCTCGCCGAGGTTGGGCGCGCCAAAGACGAGTATCTCCAGGCCCTCCGGGCCGGCCTCGTACCCTCGCCATGTCCCGGGCGCAACGCGCACGACATCCCACTTCTCGACCTCGACGATCTCATCGTCGAGCTTCATCCGCCCACTCCCGCCCACGACGACAAACACCTCCTCCTGCTCCTTGTGCGTGTGGCCGTACGGGAATCGATAATCGGGCGGGATGCGCTGATAGCTCAGGCCGGACTGCTTGAGCTCGAGTGCTTTGCTCGCGAGGCGGAACTCCAGGTCCGGCGCGCCGTCAAAGTTGGAACCGACATCCGCCAGATCCTCTCTGAGGTTCCTGAGCGTGAACGGCATGGCCGCGATTCTACGGCTCAGCGCCAAAGGCCCGAGCGATTGGCACCCAATATCGCAGCATCGGAGTAGGCTGAATTGCTCGGCGGCAGCAAAGGCAGCAGGGGAGAAAGGTCAAGCTATGAGCGTCACCAGCCAGGATCAGCCACCGCTCGATCAGGTTCTCGTCGGCGATCGCGAGAACTTCCAGGAGGGCCCTCCGCACGAGCTCTTTCGGCGCATGCGCGCCGAGTGCCCGGTGCACTGGTCGCCGCGTATCTCTGAGTATCCCGAGGAGGAAGGCTTCTGGTCAATTACCACAGCCGAGGACGTGCACGAGGTCAGCCGCGATTGGCAGACCTTCTCCTCGGAGATCGGCGGCTTCACGGCGTTGAAGAACGCGATCCTGCCGCTCGAGTTGCAACAGGCGATGTTCATCGGCATGGACCCGCCGAAGCACGACCGGCTCAAGGCGCTCTTCCAGCGCGGCTTCACGCCCAAGCGGATCGCCGAGCACGAGGACGCGATCCGCGCGATCACGGTCGAAGTGCTCGATGGGCTCGACGCCAGTCGGCCGTGCGATCTGGTCAACGATGTCGCGCAGCCGGTCGTCGCGCGTGTGATCGGAAGCTTCATGGGGCTCCCTCCCGAGGACGACGTAGTGTGGGCACGTCTGATGGCCACGCTCGTCGGCGCGGGCGACCCCGACGCGACGCCAGAGGGCACCCAGAGCGTGATCGAGCAGGACGTGCCGGAGGTCTTCGAGCGCTGCGACAAGCTGATCGCCGAGCGCCGCGCGGAGCCTAGCGATGATCTCACGAGCGTACTCGTCCACGCTGAGATCGACGGCGAGCATCTTGAGGATCACGAGATCGTGATGGGCTTCGTGCTGCTGATGGCCGCAGGCAACGACAGCACCAAGGCGACCTACTGCAGTGGCATGCGCGCGCTCATGGAAGATCCGGAGCAGCGGCGTATGGTGCTCGAGGACCCTTCGCTCGTGCCCGCAGTCGTTGAGGAGTCGCTGCGGATGTTCCCCGCCTTCGCCCACTTCGCGCGCACCGCGACGCACGACACCGAGCTACACGGACAGGCCATCCGCGAGGGCGAGAAGGTCGTGTTGTGGTACCCGTCCTCGAATCGCGATGAGACGCGCTACACCGACAGCGAACGCTTCGACCTCACACGCGAGACCGAGCATCAGGCATTCGGTGCAGGCGGACGGCACTTCTGCCTCGGCACAGCGCTCGCGCGCCTGGAGCTTCGCATCCTGATCGAGGAGACGCTCGCGCGCTTTCCTGCGATGGAGATCGCCGGCACCCCGAAGTTCGTCGAATCGCCCTTCGCCAACCAGCTCAAGACGCTGCCCGTTCGACTCCAGCCCTAAAGCACTCAGCGCGCGAGCGTGAACCTCACCGCCGCGACCAGCGCCGCCCGACCTGTCGCAGAGAACGATCCTCGTGCGGTGATCGCGATGTGTCGCGCGTGCTTGAGCAGGCGCCTACCCGCGGCGCTCAGCACTATCTTGACGCTCACCGTGCCGGCCCGCGATATGCCGGCCCGACCCACGGCCACCGTCACGGGCTTTGCTTTCGCGGCGCGCGTCGCGCTCGGCAGGTAGGACCAGGACACCCGCAGGCTGCCAGGGATGAGCGCTTGAAAGCGCATCGCGTAAGAGCCCTTGTGCCTGAGCGCAGCTATGCGGGCGGCGCTCCCGACGGGACGGAGCGCTCGCACCAGCGCGGAGCGCAGCTGTGCGGAGGTCGGCTGAGCGGCGCCGCCTTCAGATCCGCTCGCGTCGAGACCCTGAACGCACTGCCAGGTGTAGGGGACGCCGGCGGTGAGCTGCTTGGCGAATACCGGACGTTGCGAGAAGCTGAATTCGCATGCGCCCTGCAGGTCCACCGGCGCTGCCGAGCCGTCCGCGCGCAGACATTGCCATTGCTGGTTCGGCGGCGGCGAGAGGCCCGCGCCGCTGAAGCCGAGGTGCTGACAGTACCCGGACACGTCGGGACCGCCTAGGTCAGCCTGGGCGGCTGTGGCGATCGCCGGCGTCGCGCCAAGCAGCGTCAGTGACGCCATGACAGCACCAACCAGCATGTTCCCTCTAGCCATGTCATCAGGCTACTACGGTCCAACTAACCGATCATCCGGAGAACCTCGCCTGCTCAAGTAACGCGACGCTTCGCGCCGATGTGGAGGTATGCGCTCGATCGCTTCAGTCAACCGTACCCTCACGCGGATCGTCTCATTTATCGCCCTCGCCGTGAGCGTCTACTACCTAACGTGGCGCGCGCTCGAGACGCTGAACCCGCACGCGATGGCGATCTCGCTGTTGCTCTACGCCGCCGAGTGCTACGGGCTGGTGATGTTCGCTCTGCACATCTTTCTGACCTGGGACACGCACAGCCTCGAGCGCCGCTTCGGCCTGCATGCAGACGAGCGTCTCGAGCAGGCGAGCATGCCCGTCGGCGAGCCGGGTGCCACGGTCGACGTGTTCATCCCGACCTACAACGAGAGCGTCTCGCTGCTACGCAAGAGCGTGCTTGCGGCGCGCGAGATGCGCACCGCGCACGCGACCTGGGTGCTCGACGACGGACGCCGCGAGGAGGTGCGCGCGATGTGCGAGGAGCTCGAGGTCGGCTATCTCACGCGCGATTCAAACGAGCACGCCAAGGCCGGCAACATTAACGCGGCGCTGCCGCGCACCACGGGCGAGTTCATCGTCGTGCTCGATGCCGACTTCATCCCTCTGCCTCACCTGCTGGAGCGCACGCTCGGACATTTCCACGACGATCGGCTCGCCTTCGTGCAGCTTCCGCAGGCCTTCTACAACGTCGACTCGATCCAGCACGTCGGCGGCGACATCCGTACCGGCTGGCATGAGCAGAGTCTTTTTTATGACGTGATCCAGCCAGGCAAGAACCGCTGGAACTCAGCCTTCTGGTGTGGCTCCCCTGCGGTTCTGCGGCGTAGCGCGCTGGAGTCCGTGGGCGGCGCGGCGACCGCGACGATCACGGAGGACATCCTGACCTCGATGCGCATGCACGCCGCGGGCTGGAGATCGCTCTACCACAACGAGATCCTCGCCGTTGGCGTTGCACCCGGAGACCTCGACGGCTTCCGGACGCAGCGGCTGCGCTGGGCGCAGGGCTCGATGCAGATCCTGCGCAGCCGCGAGAATCCTCTGCTCAAGCGCGGGCTCACGCTGCCACAGAGGATCAACTACTTCGCGTCGATGACCACCTACTTCCAGGCGCTTCAGATGGCGATCCTGATCGCCATGCCGACGCTCGTGCTGATCACCGGCCAGTCGCCGATCGCGAAACTCGGGCCGTCCTACTTCATCCGCTTCGTGCCCTACGTCCTCGCAACGATGCTCGCCAGCAAGCTCATGGGCGGCTCGCGCCAGCGGCTGCTGTGGGATCAGTACTTCTCCTTTCTGCGTCTCTTCACGTTCCTGCGCGCCTTGCCCGTGCTGCTGAGTGGAGGCAGGCAGCTGCGCTTCCGGGTCACCTCGAAGGCTCCGAGCGAGTCCTCTGAGCGAGTCTCGCTGTACCCGCACATCGGCGTCGCCGTCCTGAACATCGCCGTGATCGCCGCCCTGATCGCCCAACCCGCCGGGCAGCGGCTGAGCACCGGCACGATCGTCGCGGTATCGCTCTGCGCCGCGGTCATCGCCGCGACCTATCTGCTCGCGGTTGCGCGCCTGTGGCGGCGGGTGTATCGCCGCCATCACTTCCGCGTCGCCTTCGAGCTACCGGCACTGCTGACGCTCGAGCAGGATTCGGGAATCGCGGTCAAGACCGAGGACGTGAGCTTCGGGGGCATCTCGCTGGCGACGAGCACGGCCGCCGCCCCGGGCAGCGCCGCGCACGTCCGCCTCATGCTCGGTGGTGGCTCGATCGAGATCGACGGCACCGTCATGAGCTGCGCTCCCGGCGCGAGCGGCTACCGTCTCGGCGTCCGCTTCGCTCCACTCGGCAGCGAAGGCGAGAAGCAGCTCCTTTTCGCGATGCTCGATGCCGCGGTCGGCACGAGCGCCCAGGTAGGCCACGCGGGCAGCGCCCGGGAACGGGTGCCGGAGCTCGTGCCTGCGCTGAGTTGAGCCGCCGTCGGTTGGTGTCAGCCGCGGCGCATGAGCCGACCCACCGCTGCCATCAGCTCAGCGGCGCGCTCCTGCTGGTGCTCGGGCTCGGCGCCGAGCACGCAGGTACGTGCGTGACCGTCGAGCAGGCCCAGCGCGACCTTATCGAGCGCCGCCTGGACGGCTGCGATCTGCGTCAGCACATCGATGCAATAGCGGTCCTCCGCGACCATCCGCTCGACACCGCCGACCTGACCCTTGATCCGCGCGAGACGTGCGAGCAGTTGGTCCTTGCTCGCGTGGTAGCCCTTGCCCGTCGCTGATGCCTGCGGAGAGGACATACCCGAAGCATACCAATACCGGGCAAGGGTATACTCGTCGTCATGGCAGACGTCCTGAGAGTGATCGGCGATGGCTTCCGGGACGCCTTCCTGATGGCCTGGGAGGTGTGGTGGGCACTTGTACTCGGCTTCACGATCTCGGCGATCGTCCAGGCTTGGGTTCCGCGCGAGCGCATCCAGGCCGCGCTCGGGGGCTCGGGCCTTCGCCCGGTCGCGCTGGCGAGCGGGCTGGGAGCCGCCTCCTCCTCCTGTAGCTACGCAGCGATCGCGATCGCCAAGAGCCTCTTTCAAAAGGGCGCGAGCGCCGCCGCTGCGCTCGCCTTCCAGTTCGCTTCGACGAACTTGGTAATCGAGCTCGGGATCGTGATGTGGGTCCTGATCGGCTGGCAGTTCACGCTCGCCGAGTTCGTCGGAGGACTCGTGTTGATCGCGACCATGACCGTCCTCTTGCGCGCGTTCGTCTCAAAACGCCTGGAAGAGCAGGCACGCGCGCACGCCCTACTCGCCGACAGCGGCCACGAGCACCACAGCGCTGGTGAGCGTCTCACGCTCCGCCAGCGGCTCGTCAGCGCCCGCGCATGGTCGGACGTCGCGCACAACTTCCGCAACGATTGGTCGATGGTATGGAAGGAGATCCTGCTCGGGTTCCTGCTCGCCGGCTTCATCGGACAGCTCCCGAACAGCTTCTTCAACAGCCTCTTTATCACGCACGCGCCGGCTGGGCTGAAGCTGCTCGAGAACGCGATCGTCGGACCGCTGATTGCACTCCTCAGCTTCGTCTGCTCGGTCGGTAACGTGCCGCTGGCTGCCGTTCTGTGGTCCGGAGGCATCAGCTTCGCCGGCGTGATCGCCTTCATCTTCGCCGACCTGATCGTGCTGCCGATCGTGCAGATCTACCGCAAGTACTACGGCAGCGCCTACGCGCTGCGGATCGTCGCGGTGATGTTCGTGACAATGGTGCTGGCAGCGCTGATCGTGGATGCGCTGTTCAGCGGCGCCGGCCTGATCCCCCACACCCACCCCACCCGAGGGGACGTCTTCGGTCACGTCAAGCTCGACTACAAGCTCATCACAAACGCCTTCGGCCTCCTCATCTTCGCAGGGCTGTTCGCGATGACCATACGCCGCGGCGTGAGCGACCCCGTGTGCGGCATGCGCGTCGACCGCGCCAAGGCGATCAGCCTCACCCGCGGCGGCGAGACGTTCTATTTCTGCTCTGAGCACTGCCGCCACAGCTTCAAGACCGACTCCACGCAACATCAGGGCCCTCGGCCCGAGGCGGTGGCCGAAGCACATGCCTGCTGAGCGCTACGTCCCGGCGGCCGGGCGCCGCTGGCTCACGCGGCTCTACGACCCCGTCCTGGCGCTGAGCATGCGTGAGCATCTGTGGCGGCCGGTCATCCTCGCCGCCGCGCTCGCCGATCCCGTCCCGCGCGTCGTCCTGGACGTCGGCTGCGGCAGCGGGACGCTTTGCGTCGGCCTCGCGCAGGCCAACCGCGCGGTGCGGATCCTCGGCATCGACGGTGACGAGGAGATTCTCGCCCGCGCTCGTGTGAAGACCGCACGATTTGGCGAGCGCGTGCAGATCAGCCCCGGCCTGGCCGACGCGCTGCCGGTGGCGGACTCCTCCGTCGACGTGGCAATCGCCTCGCTGCTCCTGCACCATCTCGGACCCGCGGCGAAGCTTAGGTGCCTGAGAGAGGCCAGTCGCGCGCTCGCCCCCGGCGGCCGCCTGATAGTCGCCGACTGGGGACCCGCACACGACCCACTCATGAAAGCCGCCTTCCTGTCGCTGCGAGCACTCGATGGGTTTGCGAACACGCGCGATCACGGAGCCGGGCGCCTGCCGTCGCTGCTCGCGGAGGCGGGCTTCGAGAAGGTGACGGTCCGACAGCGCTGGCGCACTGTGTGGGGAAGCCTCGAGACCATCACGGCCGAATCGAGATAGACGAATCGGAGACGCGAGGCCGGCGCCCCGGGGCCCGTCGACCCGCCGCGCAACGTGGACGAGCGGCGCGTGGCCGGCTGAAAGCGCGCATCGGCGATGGGTGGCTCCGCCAGATGCCGCGGCCGGCGGGCATATCGCTTAGCCTTTCGGCGGTGCTCTACCTCATCATCCCGGCGGTCTGGCTGGCGGTCGCGTACTTCGGTCTGATGATGTGTCGACTCGCGGCGCGCAGCGACCGCTCCCAGGCCTTGGCGCTCGCTGAGTGGGTCACCACGAGCTACTTCGCCGGATCCGGCGAGCTTCCGGGCGGCTCGTGCCACGAGCAGAGCTCCTCCCGGCTCCTGCGCCCTCCCCGCCGAGCGGCTGGCTGAGCATGTTCGAACCTGTAGCGACGCACGATCTTGAGACTCGGTTTATGATCGTTGTCCGGAAAGCGTCAGCGTCAAGGAACATGTTCGGGATCGCCAAAAGTCCCTCGACACGGATCGTCAGGAAGCGCCTCATCTTGCTGAGGCTGCTCGCGTTGGCGCTACTCGGCTCGATGCTCCTCGCGGCGAGCGCCCACGCCGACGCTCCAGCGAGCGAAGGACAGCCCGTCGCGACCGCCGAAGAACCGTCGGATAGCTCCACGGGTACACAGTCCCCGGAAGCGACAAATCCGCCGCCCCAAGAATCACAGCAGACGAGCTCGTCCCCTCCGCCTAACGAAGAGGGCTCACCGGAAGGCTCCTCTAACCCGCCGCCGAGTGAAGAAACCACGGCCGAAGGTTCCACTAACCCCCCGCCCGAAGAAACGCCGCAGGTGATCAACCCCCCGCCCGAAGAAAAACCGCAGGTGGTCACGCCGCCGCCCGAAGAAACACCGCAGGTAATCACGCCGCCGCCTGTCGTAGAACCGGTGGCTGCGACGCCACCCCCCAGCCAGGAACCACCGGCAACGAGCGTCACCCCACCCAGTACCGAATTGGTCCCGGAAGTGAAGCCCCCCGTGATCGAAGGCGCACCCGAAGCGACGACGCTTCTGCCGAAGCACGAAGAAGCCCCAGAAATCGTCGCTACGCACGCGGGCAGTGAAGAAGCCTCCGCGACCCCGCTCGCGGCGAGTCCCTCCTCCCTCCCTCCCGCTGGCACCGCCTCAGTCGCAGCCGAAAACGGGATCGCCAGCGCTCTGCTCGGTTCAACCCAACCGAGCCCGCCATTGACTGAACCTGCGGCCCTCGTACCTGCAACCGCGGGTGGCGCAAGCACGCTTGCGCGAATCGGGGCGTCACAGCACCCAACAGGGTTGGGCTGCACGCTCGCGGCACTCGAAGGCACCGTGACGAGCAGTTGCGCCGTCCGCTGGCTCGCGCCGCAAGGTGTGCCATTGGCTGCCACCACACTCGCCACCACCGCGACCGCTTGGACGAGCAACGTCGAGGGTGCGCCGGCCGAAGGCGACCGTGGTGGTACGGGCGCCGGTAGCCACCCCTCCAACCCCGCTCCCGGCCCAGCCCCCAGCGGAGCCTCAGGCGGCTCGGCCGGAGGGAGCGGCTCGGGCCTCGCGCTCTCAGCCTTCCTGACTCTCGCGGGACTGCTGCTGTTGGCAGCTCCACGCGCGCTGTGCCGCCTTCGGCTCGCGTGCCGGCCGTGGCTCACGGCCTTCTTCGTTCTGATTCCTGAGCGCCCGGGCTAGCTCCTTCCGGTCTCTCAAATTCGGCGCTGGATCTCCGATCCGGCGCCTGCGGAATTCAATTCGAGGCGACTTTGGAAGGAGCTGTATCTGATGGAGCGTCATTTGACGGCATCAGCTGTAAACGTCGGAACACGAAGCGAGCGAAGCGGCGCGGCGAGCGTGACGAGCCGTACGCGTACGGCCTTTGACAGGGGCATTCGGCCCAAGACGACGACCAACGCACCGAGCCTGAAGCTCGCCGGCGTCAGCGCTTGGCAGCACACCCTGATCCTCACGGGCGCGCTCGACCACCACTCGGCGCATAAGCTGGAAGCCGAGATCGAGCGCCTCTGCGAAGAAGGCGTCACGAGCATCACGCTGGATCTGCGCCAGCTCACCTACATCGATTCGATCGGTGTGACGGTGATCGCATTTCGCTGTGGCCTGTGCAAGCGGCGTGGATTTGACTTTGCCGTGATCCCGGGCTCACCAGTGATCCATCGCGCCTTCGAGCGCGCCGGCGTGACGGAGTTGCTCCCCTTCGCGGAGGAGAGCCAGACCTCACGCCTGCTGCCTGCCCTGGCGCTCAGAGAGCGACCCCGCGACGACTGCGAGCAGGGCTGAGCCGGCCCACGGAGATCTGCAACGGCCTGTGGCGATGGACGGCTACCCATCCGGAGTGGAAGCCCGCCGCGGTACCCGCCAGCCCCGCGGACTGGCCCCGGGAGGTCGGTTGCGCTCTCTACGTGTCCGCCGAGACAGCTGTCTTCATCGACCCGCTCGTGCCGGCGAGCGACACCGAGAGCTTCTGGCGGTGGGCTGACGCGCATTGCGAGCAACGGGCGGTGACCGTCTTGACGACGATCGCCTTTCACCGCCGCAGCCGCGATCGGCTCGTGGATCGCTACGGCGCCGGCACCTCACGCGCCCGGCGCAACCTCCCGCATGGCGTGCGTGGCCTGCCGTTGCGCGGAGCCGGCGAGACCCTTTTCTGGCTCGACGAGCCACGAGCGCTCGTGGCCGGCGACCGCATCGTCGCAGGCGCGGATGGCGCTCTCGCGCTGTGCCCCGAGTCCTGGCTGCGCTACCTGCCCAGCGGGCTCACCCGCGCTGCGCTGCGCGAGCTGCTGCGTCCGCTGCTTGCGCTGCCGATCGAGCGTGTGCTCGTCTCACACGGCGAGCCGGTGCTCGCCGACGGACAGCGAGTGCTCGCCGCCGCCCTGCGCTAGGAGCTTGGCGAGAGCTTGACGGGCAGGTACTTCAGCTGGTTCAGGAACAGCGACTCTGCCGCGAGTGGCTTGCCGGCGAGGGTGATGTTGGGGTAGCGCTTGAGGGTCTCCTCGAGCATGATCTTCAGCTCCAGACGCGCAAGCGCGGTACCAAGACAGAAATGCCTGCCGCCCGCACCAAACGCCTGGTGATCTTCCTCACGCGTGATGTCAAAGCGCTCCGGATCCCTGAAACGCGTCTCATCCCTGTTCGATGAGACGTACCACATCACCACCTTCTCACCCTCCCTGATCTTCTGCCCATGCAACTCGGTATCACACGTCGCCGTACGCCGGAAATGCGCAAACGCAGGGAACATCCGCAACGACTCCTCAACCGCACCCGGAATCAACGACGGATCATCAAGCAGCATCCGCATCTGCACAGGATCTTCCATCAACGCCCGCATCCCACTGCAATACGTCGCCTTCGTACTGTCATTCCCCGCCGCCATCAACAAAAAGAACCCCATCACAATCTCATGTTCCTCAAGCTTCGACCCATCCACCTCCGCATGCACCAACACACTCGTCAAATCATCCGTCGGGTTGGCGAGCCGCTCGGCGATCAGCACGCGGCAACGCTCGAAGATCTCGGGCACGTCTTTCTCGACCGCTCCGTCGAAGCCGTTGGGGTTCAGGTCGGGGTCGCCCGCCCCGAGCGTCGAGGTCATCAGTTTTGCCCAGATCGCGTCGTCCTCCTCGGGGATGCCCATGAAGCTGCCGATCACACGCGCCACGACCGGCTGCGCGACCTCGCCGACGAGATCGCATTCCTCGCGGCCCTCGAGCCGATCGAGCACCCTGATCGTGATCGCGCGGATCGCATCCTCATGCGCAGCGATACGCCGCGGCGTGAAGCCCGCCTGAAAGAGCGCCTTCAGGCGGTCATGCTTCGGCGGGTCCATACCGATGAACATCGCTTGGGCCAGCTCCAGCGGGAAGCCGCCGGCGGCCGCGATCACGCCACCGCGTTCTGAGGAGTAGGTGCGAAAGTCGCGGCTGACGGTGTGCACGTCCTCGGCGGTCGTCACAGACCAGAAGCCCGCCTCCTCGGGAAACTCTTCAAAGCTCTCGGTCCAGTGGACCGGGCACTTGCCGCGCATCTCGCGGAAGGCCTCAAGCGGTGGACCCTCCACCCACAGCTCGCGCGAGGTGACTTCGAGGCTCTCGATGTCCTGCTGGGCGCTCGCCATCCCAACCTCCTGTGATCGCCGCCAGAGTGCTCGCCGGATAATACTGGCTGGCTGGCCAGCATGGTGCTTCTCGACGCTCGCCGCCTTCCGGCGCGCTCAGATGAAGCGCTCGAGCACGCGTCGTCGATCGCCCGCGTGCCGAACTCCATCGAGGCGGCCGGCAGCCGCTCGTCCGCGGCGTGGATCAGCTCCATGAAGCGCATCTCCGGCGGCAGCTGCATCGGCAGGAAGCCGTAGGTCTGGATGCCCAGCCGCGAGAAGAAGCGCCCGTCGGTGACGCCCGGCAGCAGCAGCGGGACGGCCTTGCCCGTCGGGTCGAGCTCGCGCGAGCGCGCCGGCGAGCGTGTCGAACAGCGCCATGTCGGGCTCGGCCGCGACCGGGTCGTGGCGGACGAGCTCGAAGTCGACCTCCACGCCCGCCAGCGCGCGCAGCTCGGCGAAGATGTCCTGCGGGCTGAAGCCCGGCAGCAGGCGGCAGTCGAGCTCCAGCGAGATCTCATCGGGGATCACGTTGATCTTCTCCCCGCCGGCGAGGATCGTCGCGCTCGCGGTGTTGTGCAGCAGCGGATCGAAGGTCTGCGCGCGCTCGCCCATCACATCGAGCAGCGCGGTCGGTGAGCCGCGGCGCGAGCAGGCCCCGTAGCGGCAGCGCCTGCGGCGCCGGGCAGCTCGGCCGCGATCGCCTCGACCATCGCGCGCACGACCGGCGTCACGTGTACGGGCAGCCGTGCGTTTGTCGAGCGCAGCGAGCAGGCGCCCGAGCTTGCCCATCGCGCCACCGCGGATCGGCATCGAGCCGTGCCCCGCGCGCCCGCGAATCGTCGCGCGCGTCCAGCACACCTGCTTCTCGGCGACCATCACCGGGTAGAAGCGCGCGGCCCGCCGACCTGCATCGTGAAGCCGCCGAACTCGCCGATCGCGAAGCGCACGCCCTCGAACAGCTCGGGGTGCTCGCGCGACGAGGAAGCTCGCGCCGAGATCGCTGCCGGCCTCCTCGTCGGCAAGCACGCAGAGGATCACATCGCCCGGCGGCGGCACGTCGCCGGCCTTGATGCGCATGAACGCCGCGAGCATCATCGCCACGCCGCCCTTCATGTCGAGCGCCCCGCGCCCCCACACGATAGCCGTCGTGGAGCTCGCCCGCGAACGGCTCATGGCGCCACTGTCCGCGCGCGGCGACCACGTCGACGTGACCCTGGAGCAGCAGCGGCGCGCTCGCACCGCGGCCCGCAATGCGCGCGATCAGGTTCGGCCGCTGCCGGGTCGCGCGCGAGGATCCGCACCTCGCAGCCGAGCTCCTCGAGCAGGCCGCGGATCCACTCGATGCACTCGCGCTCGTTGCCCGGCGGGTTGCTCGTGTCGAAGCGCAGCAGCTGCTGCGAGCAGCTCGACGGGGCGGTCCTGGAGCGCGGTGACAGACACCGCCACAGTCTCCCCGATCTCGCCGCACGTGGCACCTCCGCTCCATCCGCTCTCTAAAGCCACTCGGCACGAGACTTTGCATTGCCGTCCGCGGCGGCTGCTAGGTGCTAATACTTCGCTCCATGCCCCGCGCGATGTGGACCGGCGCAATCAGCTTCGGGATGGTCACCGTGCCCGTGAAGCTCTACAGCGCCCTCGAATCGCAAGAGCGTTCGCTTCCACCAGCTCTCCGGCAAGACCGGCGTGCGCATCGCCCAGAAGCGCGTCGATCCGCAGTCCGGCGAGGAGGTCCCCTACGAGGACATCGTCAAGGGCTACGAGATCGCGCCCGACCGCTATGTCGTGATCGAGCCCGGCGAGCTGGAGACGCTGCAGCCGAAGAAGACCAAGACGATCGAGATCGAGGACTTCGTCGAGCTCTCCCAGATCGACCCGGTCTTCTACGACCACCCCTACTACCTCGCGCCCGGGCCGGGCGGCGCCAAGCCCTACCGGCTGCTGCTCGAGGCGATGCGCGAGACCGGCAAGGTGGCGATCGCGCGCGTCGTGATCCGCTCCAAGGAGCAGCTCGTCGCGCTGCGCCCGATGGGCGACGTGCTCGGGCATGGCGACGATGATCTTCGCCGACGAAGTCCTCCCGCCGAGCGCCTCGACGAGATCGCGAGGCCAGCGAGGTCAAGACGACCAAGCGCGAGCTCGACATCGCCAAGCAGCTCGTCGAGTCGCTCGCCGGCGAGTTCGAGCCCGACGCTACAGCGACACCTACCGCGCAGAGGTGCTCGCACTGATCGAGCGCAAGGCTCAGGGCGAGGAGATCGCCGTGCAGCCCGCCGCCGAGGAGGTGGCCGCGCCCGCGCCCGACCTGATGAGCGCACTGAAGGCGAGCCTCGACGCGGTGCGCGCTCGCGAAGATGAGGCGGACGGCCAAGCCGCGCAAGAAGGCGCCGGCAAAAAAGGCCGCCGTCAAGAAACCCGCCGCTGCGAAGAAGACAGGCGCTGCACGAACAGCCGCCAAGAAATCCGCGCCCTCGCGCGCATCCGCAAAGCGCTGAGAGCGCGCCTAGCCTCTCGCGGGCGAGGGTGCATGCGTAGCCTCCTCGAGGACCGCGTATAACGATGGCTATACGTCAGCCCCACGACGAGGAGCCCAACGAGGCGGAGACCCGTCCACCGCGGGCGAGCGCCCGCCTGAGGAACTACCGCGCCAAACGCGACTTCTCCGCGACGCCCGAGCCGGCTCCTGCGCCAGACTCCGCGGGCGAGCGCGACGCGCCGCGCTTCGTGATCCACGAGCACCACGCGCGGCGCCTGCACTGGGATCTGCGCCTCGAGCGCGACGGCGTGCTCGCCTCCTGGGCGATCCCCAAGGGCCTGCCGGAGGCGCCCGGCGAGAACCGCTTCGCGGCCGCGACCGAGGACCACCCGCTCGAGTACCTCGACTTCGCACGGGCGAGATCCCCGCCGGGCCAGTACGGCGCGGGCACGGATCGCGATCTGGGACCACGGCACCTACGAGTGCCTGAAGTGGGAGCCGCGCAAGGTCGAGGTCGCGCTGCACGGCGAGCGCGTGGACGCGCGCTACGCGCTGTTCCCGATCGACAAGGAGACGCCGCCGAAGGACTGGATGATCCATCGCATGGACCCGCCCGGAGGATCCGCGAGCGCGAGCCGATGCCGCGACGGATCGTGCCGATGCTCGCGCGCGCCGGCGCGCTTCCCGCCGACGACGGGCGCTGGGCCTTTGAGATCAAGTGGGACGGCGTGCGCGCGATCGCCTACTCGAGCCCGGCGAGCTGCGCCTGGAGAGCCGCAACCTCAACGACATCACCGACAAGCTACCCCGAGCTCGCGCGCCTCGACCGCGCGCTCGGCTCGCACAGCGCGGTGCTCGACGGCGAGATCGTCGCCTTCGACCGCGACGGGCGCCCGAGCTTCTCGGCGCTCCAGCAGCGCATGCAGCTCACTACGCGCGAGCAGGCGCGTCGGCAGATGAAGAACCGCCCGTCACCTACATGATCTTCGACCTGCTCTGGCTCGACGGGCACTCGCTGATGGAGCTCCCCTACAGCCGAGCGCCGCGCGCGCCTGCTCGAGCTCGAGTCTCGACGGCGAGAGCGTGGCAGACCCCCGAGCACCACGTCGGGCGACGGCAGCGCGCTGCTGCAGGCGAGCCGTCGAGCAGGGGCTCGAGGGCGATCATCGCCAAGCGCCTTGACTCGCAGCTACCGCCCGGGCTGCGCTCGCCGAGCTGGATCAAGATCAAGACGCTCGCGCCGCCAGGAGCTCGTCGTCGGCGGCTGGGTGCCCGGCCAGGGCAAGCGCCACGCGCGCGTCGGTGCGCTGCTGCTCGGCGTCCACGAGCGACCGGGCGGATCGCTGCGCTACGCCGGGCGCGTCGGCAGCGGCTTCAGCGAGGCCGAGCTCGATCGTCTCGCGCGGCTGCTCGCGCCCCTCGCGCGCGAGCGGCTCGCCGTTCGCGCCCGGCCCGACCAAGCCACCGCGCGGGGCCGTCTTCTGCGAGCCCACGCTCGTCGCCGAGGTCGAGTTCAGCGAGTGGACGAGCGAGGGCAGCCTGCGCCATCCCGTCTACAAGGGCCTGCGCGAGGACAAGGCCGCGGCCGACGGTCGTGCGCGAGGACACACCCGACGCTGCGCAGCCACAGAGTGAGCCGCGCGTGAGCCGCGAGGCGAGCGCGCCGCTCGTCATCCATGAGCTGAGTGCGGGGGGCGGCGAGACAATCGTCGAGGGCCGCGAGCTGAAGCTCTCCAACCTCGCCAAGGTGCTCTATCCGAGCAGCAAGTTCTCAAAGCGCGAGCTGATCGACTACTACGCCGCGATCGCGCCCGTCCTGCTCGGCCACCTCGCCGGGCGCGCGCTGACCGTCACGCGCTGGCCCGACGGCGTCGAGGGCAAGTCTTTCTTCCAGAAGCAGGCTCCCGCGCATCGCCCGGAGTGGGTGCGCACGGCCACGATCGCCAGCTCAAGCAAGCCGATCGACTACACGCTCGCCGACGATCTGCCGACGCTCGTCTGGCTCGCGAACCTCGCCGCGATCGAGCTGCACACGCCGCTCGCGCTGGCCGCCGCGCCACGAGCGTCCGACCGTCGCTCGTTTTCGACCTCGACCCCGGTGCGCCCGCCACGATCCTCGAGTGCTGTCAGGTCGGCCTGTGGCTGCAGGGGATGTTCGAGCAACTCGGTCTTCGAGTCCTTCGCCAAGACCTCGGGCTCGAAGGGGCTGCAGGTGTACGTGCCGCTGAACGACGAGGTCAGCTTCGTCGAGACGAAGCCCTTCGCCAAGGCCGTCGCCGAGCTGCTGGAGAGCGCCGAGCCTGAGCTCGTCATCTCGCGCATGACGAAGGCACGGCGCGCCGGCAAGGTTCTGATCGACTGGAGCCAGAACGACGCCAAGAAGACGACTGTGTGCGTCTACTCGCTGCGCGCGAGCGAGCGTCCTACCGCCTCCACCCCGTCACCTGGGAGGAGGTTCGCGCGGCGCTCGACGAGCGGCAACCCCGCGAGCCTCGTGTTCGAGGCAGCGCAGGTGCTCGAGCGGGTGGCCGAGCACGGCGATCTTTTCGCTCCTGTGCTCTCGCTCGTCCAGCAGCTGCCCGCGAGCGGCTAGGCCTATTCGAACTCGGGCTCCTGCCAGGAGGGCATGATCTCGGGCAGGCCCTGGCTGACGCGGTCGGGGAACTCGGCGGGGCGCTTCTCCAGGAAAGCCGTGATCCCCTCCACGGCGTCGGCCGACTGACCGCGCGCGACCATGCCGCGCGAGTCAGCGCGGTGGGCGATCATCGGGTGCTCGGCGCCGAGCATCCGCCACATCAACTGCCGCGCCAGCGCGACCGATACGGGCGCCGTGTTCTCGGCGATCTCGCGCGCCAGCTCATTGGCTGCCTCGAGCAGCTCGCCTCCAGGGTGCAGGCTGCGCAGCAGGCCTCCTTCGAGACCCTCCTGCGCGGAGAAGACGCGCCCGGTGGAGACCCACTCCATCGCGCGGCTGATGCCGACGACACGCGGCAGAAACCAGCTCGAGCAGGCCTCCGGGATGATGCCGCGGCGCGCGAAGACGAAGCCCATGCGCGCGTCATCGGCGGCCAGGCGGACGTCCATCGGCAGCGTCATCGTCGCGCCGACACCGACCGCCGGACCGTTGATCGCGGCGATCACCGGCTTCTTCGATTGGAACACGCGCAACGTGAACTGGCCGCCGTTGTCGCGCTGCGGCCCATCGGGCGCGCGCTTGTTGTAGTCGAAGGTGTCGCCGCCGCTGCCGAGATCCGCGCCCGCACAGAAGCCGCGTCCAGCGCCCGTGACGATCACCACACGCACCTCGTCGTCGGCGTCGGAGCGGTCGAAGGCCGCCATCAGTTCGCCGCCCATCTGACCCGTCCACGCGTTCAGGCGCTCGGGTCGGTTGAGCGTGATCGTCAGCACCCGGTCGGCCAACTCGGTGGTGATCTGTGGCGTCTCGCTCTTGATCTCTTCAAAGCCCATCGCCGCCACAGCCTAGAGATCCGTGGCGCTGAGCTGACGCTCGTAGGGTCCGCGGCCGCCCAGGCAGGCCGCCCCGCAGCGCGCCGCGAGCGCCAGCGCGTCCGCCGACGCCATGCCGCTGGCGAGCGCGAAGGTCAACCCGGCTGCAAAGGAGTCGCCACAGCCGTAGGCATCCACCGGCTCACCCCCCGTCCCCGCCGCTGCCCAGCGGCCCTCCTCGCCCGAACGTTGCCGGTAGCTCCCGCCCTGCGCCCCTTCGGTGAGCACGGTTAGCTCCACTTCGCCTTCGGCGCGCGCCGACTCGCGGCGCTCGATCTCATCCTCGCCGCTCAGCACGAGCACGTCGAGCTGCACGCCCTGCCCGAGCGCCGCGCGCGCACGTGGGCTGACGACGAGCACGCGCGCGCTCCGGCGTGCGGCTGCGAGCGCGAGCGCGTCACCGGCCGTGAAGTAAACGGCGTCGAGATCGGCCTGCGCGAGCGCCTCCAGGCCCACGCCGTCCGCGAATGGCTCAAGGCGCGCGCCGAAGGTGGTGATCGTGCGCTCGCCGGCCCGATCGACGAGCGTCACCGCACGACGTGTCGGCGCCGCGCTGAGCGAGGCGCGTACCTCGACCCCGAGCTCCCCTAGGCGCTCGCGCGAATGCCGTCCCTCCTCGTCGTCGCCGAGCGCTGTGTAGAGCACGCAGCCGCCGACCAGGCGCGCGAGCTGCACCGCCGCCACCGCACCGCCACCGGCCGGCTCTGAGAAAGCGTCGCTTGCGTGCGCGACCTCGCCGGCGCGCGGGACATGCTCGACGCGCGCGAACTGCACCCACTCCACGTGGCCGACGACCGCCACCTTCACCCGATGCGCGCGCACGGCCGCAGTCTCACATACTGGCTGCGGTTGCCTGCGGACGTACGCTGGCGTGCTCGACGCAGATCACGCGCGCCGACGGCGCGCTCGTCGCGAAGGTGACCAGACGCGGGCTCCACTATCCGCGCAGCTGAGAGGCGCGGAGCATAGGATCCCGGCGATGACCTCTGTACTGCTCGTCGATGAGCCCGCCCCGCACGTGCGCCGGCTGACGCTCAACCGCCCCGAGCAGCTCAACACGATGACCTCCGAGCTGTGCGAGGCGCTGCACGCCGAGCTGCGCAGCGATCACGCGTCGATCGCTCCTGCCGTGCCGTGATCCTGACGGGCGCCGGACGCGGCTTCTGCGCCGGTCTCGACCTGCACGGCTACGGCGCGGCGCCAGACAACGACGGCAGCGACGAGTCGCGTGACCGGCTCGCCAACCAGCAGCACATGTCGCGGCTGGTGCTCGCGCTGCGCGCGCTGCCCCAGCCGGTGATCGCGGCCGTCAACGGCCCGGCGGCGGGCTTCGGCCTCGCGCTGACGCCTCGGGCAGCGACATCCGCTACGCCGGCGCCGGAGGCCGTCTTCCGGGCGGCCTTCATCAACATCGGCGTCTCGAACTGCGACATGGGCACGAGCTGGCTGCTGCCGCGCCTGATCGGCGCCTCGCGCTCGCACGAGCTGATGCTCACCGGCCGCCGCGTCGACGCCGAGGAGGCGCTGCGGATCGGCCTCGTCGCCGACGTCGCTCGAGCAGGACGCGCTCGCCGAGCGCGCGCTCGACGCGGCCGAGCAGATCGCCGCGCTCGCGCCGTGGGGCGTGCGCCTGACCAAGCAGGGCATGTGGAGCGCGCTTGAGATCCCCTCCGAGCAGGCCGCGATCGAGTACGAGGACCGCCAGCAGATCATGGCCACGTTCGGCAACGCCGTTCCCGAGGCCGTCGGTGCGTTCCTGGAGAAGCGCCCCGCGGAGTTCGCCGACTAGCGATGAGCGACCTGTTCGACGTCTCCGGCAAGACCGCGCTCGTGACGGGCGGCTCGCGCGGCATCGGCCTGATGATCGCCCGGGGCCTCGTGCAGGCCGGCGCGCAACGTGATCGTCTCCTCGCGCAAGAGCGCCGACGTGCAGGCGGCGGCCGAGGAGCTCGCGAAGCTCGGCGAGTGCGAGGCGATCCCCGGCGACATCTCCACGCCCGAGGGCGCCGCCGCGCTCGCGGCTGCCACGCGCGAGCGCTTCCCCTCGCTGGACATCCTCGTCAACAACGCCGGCGCCGTCTGGGGAGCGCCGCTCGAGGAGTTCCCGGCCGGCGGGCTGGGAGAAGGTGCTGCACACGAACGTCGAGGGCGTCTTCCATCTCACCGTCGCGCTGCTCGCCGGCGCTGCGCGCCGCGGCCGCGCCAAAGGATCCCGCGCGCGTGATCAACATCGGCTCGATCGACGGCCTGCGCACGCCTTCGGTGGAGAACTACAGCTACAGCGCCAGCAAGGCCGCCGTGCACATGCTCACCCGCCACCTCGCCAAGCGCCTCGCCGCCGAGCACATCACCGTCAACGCGATCGCTCCCGGTCCGTTCGAGAGCAAGATGATGGCTTCGTGCTCGAGGACCCGGAGGCGCGGACGGCCGATCGAAGGGCAGGTTCCGCTGGGGCGCATCGGGCGCCCGGACGATGTCGCCGGCCTGACGCTGTTTCTCGCCTCACGCGCCGGCGCCTACCTGACGGGCACCGTGATCCCGCTCGACGGCGGCATCACCGGCTGCGGCTAGTGTTTGGTAGGTGAATCGCACTCGCGAACGCATCCTTGCGCGGGACGACAACACGTGCATGTGGTGTGGGGAGCGGCATCGCGATGGCAACCTCGATATCCACCACCTTGTGCCGCGCCGGCTGGACGGCCCCGACTGCGACTGGAACCTCGTTGTGATGTGCCGACACCACCACAACTTGATGACCGTCGCGCAGCAGCGGAGCAGGTTCGAGAGCTGGTGGAAGGCTGGGGAGGCGAACCTCGCGCTAGGCGATTGCTTCGCGTGGGGATTGGCTACGAGTTCCAAGGCCGAGACCGAGATGCCCCAGCATGTTCAGAACGCAAGCACCGAAGCGTTCCGCAGGATGACCAGCCCACTCCCTGACCGCTGCTGGGATGACGGCGACTGGAACCTTGCGGACCTCGTCGCCGCTCTCGGTTCGCCCGTGATGTTTGCGTGTGCGGCTTAGGCGAGGATCGCATATCGAATGCCCATTCGAGAGCAAAATGATGGCCTTTATTCTCGATAACCCCGAGACGCCCGCGACCGTCGAGCACGAGGTGCCGCTCGGACGCATCGGATCTGCCGAGGGGACGTCGCCGGCCTCACGCAGTTTCTCGCCTCACGCGCAGGCGCCTACCTGACGGGCACCGTGATCCCGCTCGACGGCGGCATCACCGGCTGCGGCTGACTATCAGCCGCGCGGCGCGTTCCTCACCTCCTCAGGCCACCTCCGGCCTGTAGGGGCCAGGCTTGGGACGGACCTTGCCGCCCGGGAAGGCGAGGCGCAGGATCGTGCGGTGCACGGTGCCGAGCTGCTTGTGCAGCGGACCGGTGTTATAAGGCAGGCCGTAGCGGCGGCAGATGTCGCGTACGCGCGGTGCGATCTCCGCGTAGCGTGAGGAGGGCATGTCGGGGTAGAGGTGGTGCTCGACCTGAAAGCTGAGGTTCCCAGCCAGCAGGTGAAATAGCGGGCCGCCATCGATGTTCGCCGCGCCAAGCAGCTGGCGAACGTAGAAGCCGCCCCGCGTCTCATCGGCGACCTCCTCCTCGCTGAACGTGTAGGTCTGATCGGGGAAGTGCCCGCAGAAGATGATCGAGTAGGACCACACGTTGCGAACGATGTTCGCCGTGAAGTTCGCCGCAAGCGTCGAGGTGAACGAGCGCTTGCCCGCCGTGAGCGAGCCGCGGGCGGTGAGGAAGCCGGCGAGCGCGGCCAGCCCCGGAAAGGCGACGTAATCCTTAACGATCTGATCGCGCGCCTTGGCACCGATCGCCTTGAGCTCCTGCACCACCTGCTCCTTGGACTTCTCGCCGGAGTGGATCGCGCCGCGGTTGAGGTCGTGCACGGCGACGCCCCACTCGAAGAAGCCCATCAGTAGCAGGTTGTAAAGCGGCTGCGCCAGATAGATCGGGTGCCACTTCTGGTGCGGGTCGATGCGCATGATCTCATAGCCCAGGTCGCGGTCCTTGCCGCGGATGTTCGTGAAGGTGTGGTGCTCGTAGTTGTGTGAGTGGCGCCATGCATCCGCCGGCGAGGCGGTGTCCCAGTCCCAGTTCTGCGAGTTGATGTCCGGGTCGTTCATCCAGTCCCACTGCCCGTGCATCACGTTGTGGCCGATCTCCATGTTCTCGAGGATCTTCGCCAGCGACAGCGCGACCGTGCCGGCGAGCCACAGCGGTCGCCGCTGTGAGCCCATGAGCATCGCGCGCGCGGCGAGCACGAGCTGGCGGTGCAGCTTGATCGTGCTACGGATGTAGCGCGAGTCGCGCTCGCCGAGATCCGCGTAGACCTCGTCGTGGATCGCGTCGAACTCGCGCCCGAGCTGCTCGATCTGCTCGGGCGTGAGCGCGGCGAGCGGGCTCTCGGGCTCGTCGAGATCCTGCGGTGATGCTGCGCTGTCGATCTGGGTTACGGACACTTCTGCTCCTTCGGTTGCAGCTGGACGGGTTAAAGGGCGATCTCGACGGGTCCCTCGGGCGCGTTGATGCAGGTCTGCACCATTTCGCCGGGCTGGCCGTGCACGCGGCCGGTGCGCAGGTCGCGCACCTGTCCGGAGCACAGCTTTCCAACACACGTGTGGCAGATACCCATGCGACAGCCGAACGCCAGCTTCGCGCCGGCACTCTCACCGGCCGCGAGGATCGGCTGCTCGCCGTCTGAGACGGTCTCAATGTCACTCTTGGCGAACCGGATCGCGCCACCCGCGCCGCGCTCGCCCTCGCCGACGCGCGCGTCGGGCTGGAAGTGCTCACGGTGCAGGCGCGCCGGATCGCCGTCGCGCTCGAAGCGCTCGCCGATCGCTTCCAGCAGCCCCGCGGGACCGCACAGGAAGGTCTCGCGCTCGCGCCAGTCAGGGCACAGCTCATCGAGCTGCTCGGCGGTCACACGACCCTGCTCGCCGGTGCAGCGCTCGTGCAGGCGATAGCCGCCAGCGCGGGCGTGCAGCGCACGCAGCTCCTCGCCGAAGATCACGCCGTCGGCGGTGCGGGCGCTGTGCACGTGCACGACGTCGCGTAGCGCGTCCTCCCTGGCCAGGCTGCGCAGCATGCTCATAATCGGCGTGATGCCGCTGCCTGCGCTTAGGAACAGGATCCGCTGAGGCAGTGGGTCGGGGAGCACGAACGTGCCTTCCACGCCGCCCAGGCGCACGATCGCCCCCGGGCGCACGCCGCTGAACAGAAATGGTGAGACCTTGCCGCCCTCGACGAGCTTTGGCGTGATCGAGATGCAACCGTCGCGGCGGCGCGGGTCGGAGGTCAGCGAGTAGGCCCGCCAATGATGGATGCCGTCGACCTCGATGCCGAGGCGCAGGTACTGCCCGGGTCGGTGCCCGGGCCACTCCCACCCCGGCTTGATCAGCACGGTCACCGCATCGGAGGTCTCGCGCTCGATGCGCTCGATGCGCCCGCGCAGCTCGCGCGTTGACCACAGCGGGTTGACGAGCTCGAGATAGTCATCGGGCAGCAGCGGCGAGGTGAACGAGCGGATCATCCCGAGCACGCGTCGTCTCGCCGCGGAGACCTGCGGCACCGCTCCTCGTTCAGCCACCCTGACCCTCCTGTCGCGTGAGATCCATGTTGCCTTGAATAACCATTACCTCAAACGAGGTTACATCAAACATGGTATCCTTACGTGAGGGATGACACAGACGGCCGACAAGCCCAAATCGGCGCGCAACGGCTCGGCCGTCGAGCCCGTTGCGAATGCGCCTCGCGCCGATCTGACCGTCGAGCAGCTGGCCGCGGAGGTCGGCATGTCGGTGCGCAACATCCGCAACCACCACACGCGCGGCCTGCTTCCCCCGCCCGAGGTGCGCGCTCGCGTCGGCTACTACGACAGCGAGCACGTCGCGCGCTTGAAGCTGATCCTCGACTTGCAGGCCGACGGCTTCAACCTGGCCGCGATCGAGCGCCTGCTGAGCGGCTCCGACGGGCTCGCCGAGCGGCTGCTCGGCCTGCGCAAGGCCGTCACGACACCGTTCCAGCCTGAGCGGCCGGAGCTGATCACCTCGACCGAACTGAGCGAGCGCTTCGGCGAGCTGAGCGCTAAGGACGCCGAGCGCGTGCGCAAGCTCGGGCTGCTCGTGGCGCTCGGCGACGACCGTTTTGAAGCGCCCAGCCCAGCGCTGCTCCGCGCCGCCGAGCAGGTAGTCGCGCTGGGCATCCCGATGCACTCCGCGCTCGTGCTCGTCGAGCGCATGAGCCGCGACTGCGACTCGGTTGCGAGCGATTTCACCAAGCTGTTCCTACGCGAGCTGTGGCGACCGTTCGACGAAGCCGGCCAGCCCGACGAAGGCTGGGACGAGCTGATTGAGGGTGTCGACGCGCTGCGCCCGCTCGCCTCCGAGGCGTTGCTGGCGCTTTTCAAGCTGCGGATGACCGCTCAGCTAGAACAGGCCTTCGGCAAGGTCATCGAGCACCAGGCAAAGCGCAAGTAACGCGCTCGGCAAACAGCGCGAGCCGCGCAGCGGCACGACCGGGCACGCCGTGCACGCCGCCGCCGGGGAAAGCGGCGGCGCTGCCGATGTAAAGGCCGCGCAGCGGCGTCCGGTAGGGCGCGAGCGAGGGCAGCGGGCGAAAGATCACCTGGCGCAGTGCGTAGCTGCCCCCGCCAACATCGCCGTCGATCAGGTTCGCGTTGCGCGCCTGCAAATCGGCCGGACCGAGCACGTGTCGAGCGAGGATCCGCTCGCGAAAGCCCGGCGCGAAGCACTCGACGTGTTCCTCCATCCGCTCCAGGTGGCGCTCGCGGTCGCCTTCCAGCGCGAGCGCGTCACGACCGCGCGTATAGGCCCACGCGGTGTGCATCCCCTGCGGCGCACGCGAGGGATCGGCGATCGACTGCTGACCGAGCAGCATGAAGGGACGCTCGGGCAGAGCTGCGCTGGGCGCTGTGCTGCGCAGCATTTCCGGCGCGGAGCCGCCCACGTGGACGGTCCCCGCCACGCGCGCGCCGGGTGCCTGCCAGGGGATCGGCGCGCTCAGCGCCCAGTCGATCTTCAGCGTGGCCGGTCCCATGCGGTAGCGCCGTAGCGCGCGCACGTAGCGCCCCGGCAGCGCCTCGGCGGCGAGCGCCGCGAGCGCGCCCGGCATCACATCGGCAATCACGAGCGGCGCCGAGATGCGCTCGCCGCCGGCCAGCTCGACGCCGGCCACACGTCCGCGCGCGCCGGCGATGCGCGTCACCCGCGCACCCGTGCGCAGCTCGCCGCCGAGCGAGCCCAAGTATGAGATCAGCGCGCCCGCGAGCCTGCCCGCGCCGCCCTCAGGGCTCGGCCAGCCGGCGCCGTGGCCGAGCAGGTTCAGGTAGACAGCCGCGATCGCGCTGCCACGACGCGCGGGCGCCACATCGGAGTGCATCGCCGAGCCATAAAGCCAAGCGCGTGCGCCATCGCCTCCAAACAGCCTCTCGCCAAGCCCCTGTGCGGACATCGCCGGCAGGCGGCTGAAGGCGAGCATCTCCCGCGGGCTGATGCCCAAGGCGAGGGCCAGGCCGCCGCGCAGCGGGGGAAAGCCGCTCAACATCGTGCGGCGCAACGCCTCGAAGTGGCGCACGTAAGGATCGGCGAACTGCGCCCAGCGCGCGCCATCACCCGGGCAGATGAGCTCGAGGCTCGCAGCGGTGCGCTCGAGCTCGCGGTAGAGAACTCCCGCGCCACCGTCAGGCAGCGGGTGCGCGAGGCACGCCTCGGGATGCACCCAGCGCAGCCCATGCCGCTCGAGCGGCATCTCCGCAAACACCGGCGAGGCCGCACCGGCGGGATAGACCGAGGAGAAGCTGTCGTGCACGAAACCCGGCAGCGTCAGCTCCTCGCTCGCGACGGCCCCACCGGCACACCTCGCCGCCTCGAGCACCAACACCCGCTTGCCCGCGCCTGCCAGTGTGATCGCGGCAGCCAGCCCGTTGGGACCAGAGCCGACGACGAGCGCGTCATAGCCCACGCGCGCAAGCATAGGCGCCGCTGCGGGGCCGGCTGCCCGTTTGCAAGACTCAGGCGATGCGCAAGGTGAACGTCTTCAGCGATGTCTGTGACTACGACGAGTCGGACCCGCCCGGCTATCATTCCGCGGCGCTACACCTGACCAAGGCGCTCGGCGGCGAGCGGCTTGCGGTGAAGGTCTTCGAGCTGCCGAACGGACAGAGCTTGTGCCCGTATCACTACGAGTACGAGGAGGAGTGGCTCGTGGTGCTCGAGGGCGAGGTGCTGCTGCGCACGCCTGAGGGCCTACAGACGCTCGCGCGCGGCGATGCCGTCTGCTTTGCGCGCGGACCCGACGGTGCGCACAAGGTGAGCAACTCCGCCACCGCGACCGCACGCGTGATGATGTTCTCAAGCGCTCGCGAGCCCGCCGTCGCGGTCTATCCCGACAGCGAGAAGATCGGCGTGTGGCCGGGCGGCGATAACCGCGACAAGGTGATGCTGCGCCGCCACGACGGGGACGTCGACTACTGGGACGGCGAGCGCTAGCTCCTAGCCCTCGAGGCTGAGCCCGTCGTGGCGGGCGGCGCGCAGGCGCTCGCCGGTTATGTGTCCGGGCGCGTGCTCGGCCGGGACGGCGACCACGCCACCTCGCGGCTTGGCCCGTAGCTCCGCTGCGGCGAGCTCGCGCTGACACTGCGGGCAGTAGGGCGCGACGTGCACCTCGCCGGCGCACTCGGCGTGCACCACGCGCACCGGTCCACGCGCCTGCGGCCACTTCCAGCGATCGCCCCACTGCATCAGCGCGAGCAGGGCGGGAACCAACTCGGATCCCTTCTCGGTCAGGTGGTAGTCGTGACGGGGCGGGCGCTCCTGATACGCACGTGTCTCGAGAAGGCCCTCCCCGACCAGCACCTCGAGGCGGTCAGCGAGAACGTTGGCCGAGACGCCGAGGTCCTCCTGGATCTCGCCAAAGCGCCGTACGCCGTAGGCGACGTCGCGCAGGATCAGCAGTGTCCACCACTCACCGACGACGTCGAGCGTCCTCGCGATCGAGCAGGGGTGATGGTCCAAAGGCGAGCGCTTCATGGTCGCCTCCATCCTATCGCTTGCATAACAGGAGTTACTTGTGTAAGGTCGCTTGCGTTAGCAGAGTGACACGTTTCGCGACGACCCCGGCGCGACGCCGGAAGAAGGAGGCAACAACATGCCACTGCTCGACGCCTACATCCCCACCGGCGCGCTTTCGCCCGCCTCCGAGGAGAAGCTGCTTCGCGAGCTCACCGACATCCTGATCGTCAACGAGGGCGCCGATCCCACCAACCCCCAGGTCCGCTCAATCGCCTGGCTGTTCGTGCACCGCCCCGAGACCGTCTACGTCGCGGGCGCACCCGCCGATGCGCCGCGCTATCGCTTCGTGGCATCGGTCCCGGAAGGCCAGTACGACAGCGAGCGCCGCGAGGCGATGGTGCAATCGATCACCGCTGCTGTGCTCGACGCCGAGGATGGCTCCTACGAGCGTGACCCCTCGCGCGTGTGGGTGTTCACGCCAGAGATACCCGACGGCACCTGGGGCGCGCTCGGACGGATCGTGACCCTCGCCGACATCGCCGGGTTCGCCACCGGCGACGCGGAGCATGGACGACGCTACGCCGAGGAGCGCCTGTCCGAGCGCCGCGCGGCGATCCTCGCCGGCTGAGTGCAGAGCAGCGTTGGCGTAAGCTCCGCTCATGGACTTCCTCATCGCCAGGGACGACCTGCACCGGACTCGCCTCCAGGAGACAGCGCCACTGACGCCGGGCAGCGGTCAGGCGCTGCTCAGCGTCAGCGCGTTCGGCCTGACCTCGAACAACATCACTTACGCGATGTTCGGCGTCGCGATGTCCTACTGGGAGTTCTTCCCCGCCGCGGAGGGCTGGGGGCGGATGCCGGTATGGGGCTTCGCCGACGTCGCGGTCAGCAACGTCGCCGAGCTCGAGGTTGGCAGCCGCGTATATGGCTATCTGCCGCCGTCCCGCGAGCTGCTCGTCGCGCCCACGCGCGTCCACGCCGGCGGCTTCATCGACGCCACGGCGCATCGCGCCGCGCTGCCGGCGGCCTACAACGGCTACACGCTGACCGCGGCGGATCCCGTCTACGACGCCGCCACCGAGGACGCCCAGATGCTGCTGCGCCCGCTGTTCTTCACCTCCTACCTGATCGATGACTTCCTCGCGGAGGCCTCCTGCTTCGGGGCCGAGACGGTCGTGCTCTCGAGTGCCTCCAGCAAGACCTCAAGCGCGCTTGCCTTCCTGCTCTCGCAGCGCGAGGGAGCGGCGGTCGTGGGCTTGACCTCGACGCGCAGCGCCGAGTTCACTCGCGGTCTCGGCGTCTATGACGCGGTCGTGAGCTACGACGAGCTCGAGGAGCTGCCCCAGGGGCGCGCGGTGTTCGTCGACATGGCGGGCGATGCGGCACTGCGCAACACCGTGCACGAGCACTACCGCGAGGACCTCGCCCATTCGGCGGTCGTCGGCGCCACCCATCACGACAGCATGGGCGCCGTCCCCGACGCGCTGCCCGGGGCGCCTCCGACCTTCTTCTTCGCGCCCGACCGCGTCGCCAAGCGCTCGGCCGACTGGGGCCGTGAGGGCTTTGAAGCACGCATCGCCGCAGCCTGGCAGCCGTATGTCGAGTGGACCGAGGGCTGGCTCTCGGTGATCCACGACCGGCGGCGGCGAGGCGCTCCAGCAGGCTTACCTCGACCTGCTCGACGGCCGCATCGACCCGGCCACGGCGCACGTGCTCACGCTCCAGCCCTGACGAGCGGCGACCCGCCCCGGGCGGTCTCCGTGGACGCAGCACGTTTGGGCGATGCCGGCTGCGGGTAGATGCGTCGGCGGGGTGGTGGGGAAGAACTCGAACGTGGGGAGAACATGCGCCTGAAAGGCAGCTTTCTGGCGATGGCCGTTGGCCTCGCATTGCTCAACGTGGTACTGACGGCCGACTCTGCGGACGCCGCGGAACCGGCGCCCTTCGGTCATGCATGCACACTCCAAGACGGCGTCCGCTTCTGTCCGACGAGCTCGCTCGCGCAGCGCGTCGCGAGCTTCGACGGCGTACCGCTGGACGTCGATGTAACGCTCCCCGCCGAAGGCAAAGGCCCGTTCCCAACGATCGTGATGCTGCACGGCTGGGGCGGCAGCAAGAGCTCCTTCGAGGCGAGCTCCCCGGCCGGCGACGGTAACGAGACCTTCGACTACAACAACATCTACTACGCCCAGCACGGCTACGCGGTCGTCAACTACTCCTCGCGCGGCTGGGGCAACTCTTGCGGCACGCTTGAATCGCGTACCGAACCGGAATGCAAAGACGGCTGGATCAGGCTCGCCGACCAGCGCTATGAGGTTCGCGACTCCCAGACGCTGCTCGGGCGGCTCGTCGATGAGCACATCGCCAAGCCGGGCGCGCTCGCCGCCACGGGCATCTCCTACGGTGGCGGCCAGAGCATCGAGCTCGCGATCCTGAAGAACCGCATCCGGCTCGGAGACGGCGAATTCGCTCCCTGGCTGAGCGCGAGCGGCAAAACGCTCTCGATCAAGGCCGTCTACCCGCGCTGGCCCTGGTCGGACCTGCTCGACTCGCTGCTGCCAAATGGTCACTTCCTCGATACGCAGATCGCCTCGCCGACACAAAGCCTCGAACCGCTCGGCGTTGAGATCCAGAGCTACGTCTCGGGCCTCTACGCGCTGGGCAACACCAACGGCTACATCGCCCCGCCCGGCGCCGACCCCGAAGCGGACCTGACGAAATGGTTCGGCGTGATCAACGCTGGCGAGCCCTATACGCCCGAAGGCGAAGCGATCGCCAAACAGATCTACACCTATCACCAGGGCTACGGGATCCCACTGTCCGGCGCGCCCGCGCCGATGCTGCTGCAGAGCGGTTGGACCGATGACCTGTTCCCGCCCGAGCAGTCGCTGCGCGCCTACAACTTCGTGCGCGCCAACAAAGGCTCCGCGGTGCTCCAGTTCGGCGACCTCGGCCACAGCCGCGGCGCCAACAAGACGAACACCGATCAAGCCTTCAATGAACAGGCGGCGAGCTTCTTCGCCGCGCGTCTGAAGCATGAAGGCACACCGCCCGCCAACGGCAGCGTCACAGCCTTCACCCAGACCTGTCCAACGGAAGCGCCCGGCGGCGGCCCCTACACCGCGACGCGCTGGTCAAAACTCCACCTGCACGCCGTGACGCTCGGCTCGAGCGCAGCGCAGCTGTTCACCTCGGCGGGCGGCAACCCTGCGACCGCGGCAGCTTTCGACCCAATCGCCGGCACGAGCGAATCATGTAAGACGGTCGCAGCCGAAACCGAGCCGAACACCGCCACCTACACGCTCACGAGCCCCGGCTTCACGCTGCTCGGCCTGCCGACGGTGAGCGCGACGGTGAAAACCGTTGGACCCTTCGGCGAGATCGCCGCGCGCCTGTGGGATGTCCTACCCAGCGGCCAGCAGCGACTGATCAGCCGCGGCGTCTACCGGCTCACCGAAAACCAGTCCGGGACGATCACCTTCCAGCTGCACGGCAACGGCTATGAATTCGCGGCCGGCGACACCGTCAAGCTCGAGCTGCTCGGCCGCGACGCGCCCTACTACCGGGCGAGCAACGGCGCGTTCACAGTCGAAGTCTCAAACCTGACGGCGACGCTGCCGACTCCCTAGATCTCAAGCACGAGCTTGCCTGTGTTCCCGCCGCTGAACAGCCGCAGCAGGGTGTCGGGAAAGCTCTCCAGGCCCTCGGCGACTTCCTCGCGCGAGACGAGCTTGCCGGCGGCGAGCCAACCCGCCATCTCCTGCGCGCCCTCGGCGTAGCGAGCGCCGTAGTCGGAGACCACGAAGCCCGTCATCGTCGCGTGGTTCACGAGCAGCGACAGGTAGTTGGAGGGACCGCGCACGGCCTCGGTCGCGTTGTACTGGGAGATCGCTCCGCAGATGATCACGCGCGCGCCGCGCGCCAGATGCGCGAGCGCGGCGTCGAGGATCTCGCCACCGACGTTGTCGAAGTAGACATCCACGCCCTTCGGGCAATGCTCGCCGATCGCCGCCGTGACGTCCTCACTCTTGTAGTCGATCATCGCGTCGAAGCCGAGCTCCTCGAGCGCGTGGCTGCACTTCTCGCCACCGCCCGCGATGCCCACGACGCGCGCGCCCTTGAGCTTGGCGATCTGTCCTACGATCCCGCCGACCGCGCCGGCAGCGCCGGAGACGAGGACCGTCTCGCCCTCCTGCGGGTCGCCGATGTCGAGCAGGCCGAAGTAGGCGGTCATACCGGGCATCCCAAGCGTGCCGAGATAGACGGGCAGCGGCGCCAGGGAGGTGTCGACCTTGATCACCGCGCTGCCGTGCGCGACCGCATACTCCTGCACGCCGAGCAGGCCCGTAACGTGATCGCCGACCGCGATGTCGGGGTGCTTGGAGGCGATCACCTCGCCGGCGGCGAGCGCGCGCATGACCTCGCCGATCCCAACCGGTGCGATGTAGGAGCGGCTGTCGTTCATCCAGCCGCGCATCGCCGGATCGAGCGAGATGTAGCGGATCTTGACGAGCACCTCGTCGTCACCCGGCTCGGGCACTGGGGTCTCGGTATAGGTCCAGTCGCTCGGCTTAGGCAGTCCCTGCGGGCGGGCGGCGAGCTGAAACTGGTGGTTTGCGGAATCCATCGGTGTTGCCCCTCTCCTGTGGCGGCGCAGACACGGGTTTGTGCCTGCGCGGGACACAATATCCTCGCCCTCGAGAACTTCCCCGGACGAGCGGCGGGGCCAACCGACAAGCGACGCGCACAAGGAGTCACATATGCCTGACATCGAGTTCCCCACAAGCGGCGGCAGCTCTCCCGGCTACCTCGCCGTCCCGGCCGGCGAGAGCGGTCCCGCAACGATCGTGATGCAGGAGTGGTGGGGCCTGGACGCGCACATCCGCTCGATCTGCGACCGCCTCGCGGCAGCGGGCTTCTACGCGCTCGCGCCCGACCTGTTTCGCGGCGAGACGACGACCGAGCCGAGCGAGGCCGAACAGAAGATGATGGCGCTCTCGATGGACCAGGTCGAGAAGGACATGTGCGGCGCCGCCGGCTACCTGCAATCCCAGCCTGGCGTCGACTGGCACGGGCGTCGGCTCGGTCGGCTTCTGCCTCGGTGGCGGGCTCTCGGTGTGGGCGGCAGCGAAGTGTCCAGAGATCGCGGCGGCGGTCACCTACTACTACGTGATGCCCCACGGCAAGCCCGACTTCTCCACGATCAAAGGGCCCGTACTCGGGCACTTCGGCACCGCCGATGAATTCGTTCCCAAGGATGCCGCCGAAGGCCTCGAAGGCGAGCTGCGCGACGCGGGCGTGGAGGTCACCTTCCACTACTACGAGGGCGCGGGGCACGCCTTCTTCAACGACACGAACCGGCTCGGCACTTACGACAAGGCACAGGCGGACCTCTCTTGGGAGCGGACCGTCAGCTTCTTGGGCTCGGCACTGGCTTCCTGAGTCGGGCTTTCGTCGTTCGCCGCTTGCCGCGCGCGCGCAGGCTGATCGCGCTGCTCGGCGCGGCCGGCATGGGCACGGGGTTCGGCGTGCCGTGCCCCGCGGCGGCGGCGACAGGCTCCGAAGGCTGGTCGACACCGAGGACGCTCTCCACATGCCCTGCGCTGGAAACGGCGCAGGTGCTCTTCCCGGGCGACAGCCCGAGCGACGCGACCGGTCCTGGCGCAGTCCTCTGGCGTGCATCGCCGCGATGCGCCGGCGGGGAAGGCGCGCGCATCTCGCACCTCGACCCCGACGGCGTGCCAGGCGCCGAATCGCCACTGCGCACGGCCGCTGGGAGACCGATCGCGCTGACGGGGCCGCTCGCCGCGAGCGTCGCGCCGCACGGCGAAATTATGCTCGCGAGTACCGGCGGCCTGCGCACAGGGGTCGGCCAGCTGGCCGAGGGCCTCGCCGACGGCCCCTTCAGCCCGCTGGCCGCAGTTGCGGCGCCATTCGCCTTGGCGCACGGCTACCTCGGCGACGTTGCCGTCGCCTCAGCGCTCGCCGCCGGGACGTGTGCAGCTGCGCGTCGAGCGCTACTTCGCGCGGACCCTCGGAGCCCGCCCGGTGCCGCGCGCCGCGAGCCCACGCGGGGCTCTCGCACAGCTCTCGCTCGCGCTCGACTACCGCACCGACGCACTCGAGACCTGGGTGCAGGGCGGCTCGCTGCTGGCTCGCTGGCTACCCGCATCGGGGGGCGTGCACCCGCTCCAGCGCCTGGCGAGCGCAGCGGGTGTCGTCCACGTGAGCCACGCTGCTCAGCGACGACAACCGCGCGATCGTTGCTTTCTCCGAGGACTTCGGCGGCAGGACCCGCGTGTTCCTGGCCCGTTCGAGCGCGGGCGTTCGCTTCGCGGCGCCGCATGCTGCTCGAGCAGTTTCGCGACCCCCCGGGCGTGCCCGCCCCGAGCGCCTCGCCGCGGCTCGTGCGCCTTAGCTCCGAGAGCGTGATGATCGCCTGGGCCGGCGTCGCCGCGGGCCGCTGGGTGATCCGCACGCGCCGCGATCGACCTGCTCGGCATCGGCGCTCCCACCACGATCACCGCCCCCTCCGGCGATGCGCTCCTGGAGGAGCTCGCGCCCGGGCCCGCGGGCGATGCGGTGCTGTTGTGGAGCGAGCCGCAGAGGCTCTGCCGGCGTGGCGCTCTACGCCGCGCGCGGCTTCGACGCCTACCCCGCGAAGACGATCTTCGCCGCGCCTGAGCAGGTCGCACCGGCCGGTGCCAACAGCCTCGCGACGCTCGCGCTCGACCCCGCGAGCGATCGTGCGCTGGCGGTCTGGCGCGGGGGCGGAAGACCGGCTGCAGTACTCGATCAGAGCGACGCCCCACGCCTCCCTGAGCGGCCGCCCGCGCGGAGAGGCGCACCGCGCGAAGGTCCGCCTTTAGGAAAAGATGCTCGCGCATGGATAGGGACTACGAGCTGCAGACCCACCAGGCCGAGGACCGCCACTGGTGGTACCGAGGCCGGCGCACGGTGCTCGACGGCGTGATCGGCGGCCTGGGACTGCCGGCCCGGGCGCGCATCCTCGACGCAGGCTGCGGCAGCGGGCGCAACATGGTCGAGCTCGCACGGCACGGGACCGTCACGGGCGTCGAGCTGTCCGAGCCGAGCGTGGCGCTGGCGCGCGAACGCGAGGCCGGTGAGGTGATCGCCGGCTCGGTGCTGGAGATGCCGTTTCCCGATGACAGCTTCGATCTGGCGGTCAGCCTCGACGTGATCGAGCATCTCGAGGACGACCTCGCCGCGCTCACGCGAGCTGCGGCGCACGGTCGCACCCGGCGGCGCGCTGCTCGTCACGGTGCCCGCCTATCAGTGGCTGTGGAGCGGGCACGACGAGATCAACCACCACCACCGCCGCTACACGCGTCGCTCGCTTCGACGCGTCGCCGAAGCGGCCGGCTGGCGCCAGACGCGCACGACACACTTCAACTCGCTGCTGCTGCCGGCCGCGATCGTGCTGCGCGTGCTCGACCGGCTCAGCACCAAGACGACCGAGTCGAGCCTCGACTTGTGGGTTCCCCCGGAACCGCTCAACTGGGTGCTGCGAGCGTCCGCTCGCGATCGAGGCGGCGCTGATCAGACGCGGCGTGCGCATCCCCGCCGGCCTCTCGCTGCTGGCCGTCTTTCGCTAGCCCTCGCCGTCGGCCACGATCGCCGGCGGGTGCGCCCGGAAGGTCCAGGCGCGGTTGACGATGAAGCGTGCTGATCGTCACGACCACCGTCGCACAGGCCTGCGCGAGGAGCTTGTCGAGGCCTGCGTCGTGCACGAACAGGTAGAGCAGACCCTCGTTGATCGCCAGACCGCAGCCCTGCACGATCGTCCAGCGCACCGGCGTAAGCGAGTCGCCGACGTGCTCGCGGAAGGTCCAGCGGCGGTTGAGCAGGAAGCCGTTCGTCGCGCCAACCGCGAAGCCGACAGCGGAGGCCGCCAGGTACCAGACGCCGAAGACCTTCAGCAGCAGCGTGTACACAACGAAGGTGAGCAGCGTGTTCGAGACGCCGACGATGCCGAACTTCACGAACTGCACGATCACGGGCGCGTTCAAGCGCGCCAGCGGCCCCGGTAGGCTTATGGGCGGCTGCTTGGGCTGGTCGCGCTCAGTGGACATCCGCAGACAGGATGAACGATAAATTGAGTGAGGGCTTAAGCCTTTCCTGGAAGATCCTCGTTGGAGGGCAGCTCCCGTAAGCCCGCAGAAGGCCATAACCATGTCGGATACACCACTTCGCACACCCACCCTGCTGAGCGTTGTGGCACCGGTCTATGACGAGGAGGAGCTCGTCGAGGAGTTCATCGCGCGCGCGACCGCCGCCGTCGCCGACTACGAGTTCGAGCTCGTGCTCGTCAACGACGGGAGCTCAGACCGCACGCCCGAGCTGCTCGACCGCGCGGCCGCCGCGGACCCGCGCGTGCGCGTCGTGCACCTCTCGCGCAACTTCGGCCACCAAGCCGCGCTGACCGCGGGCCTCGAGCACGCGGTGGGCGATGCGGTGGCGATGATCGACGCCGACTTGCAGGACCCGCCCGAGTTGATCCCCGACATGATCGCGCAGTGGAGCCAGGGCGCCGACGTGGTCTATGCGGTGCGCGAGCAGCGCGAAGGCGAGACCGCCTTCAAGCTGGCGAGCGCATCCTGGTTCTACAAGCTCTTCGACAAGCTCGCCCAGGTCGACCTCGAGCCGAACTCCGGCGACTTCCGCCTGCTCGACCGCCGCGCACTCGATGCGCTGCTGGCAATGACCGAGCGCTCGCGCTTCCTGCGCGGGATGACCGTCTGGGTCGGCTTCAACCAGACGGCGGTCTCCTACCAGCGTGACGCGCGCCACGCGGGCGAGACGAAGTACACGCTGCGCAAGATGCTGCGCTTCTCACTCGACGCGATCACCTCCTTCTCGCATCTCCCGCTACAGCTTGCGACCTACGCAGGGATGCTCTCCGCGGGCCTCGCCTTCGTCGCGATCCCGGTCGTGATCATCCTGCGGATCTTCGACTCCTACCTGCCGGGCTTCGGCGCGATCACGATCGCGATCCTCTTGCTCGGTGGCATCCAGCTGATCGCGCTGGGCGTGATCGGCGAGTACGTGGGGCGAATCTATGACGAGGTCAAGCATCGCCCGCTCTACATCGTGCGCGAGGAGCGCAACCGCCCATCGGGCTCGGCGGGGCGCATCACCGCGCCGTCCTCCGCACGCGCAGGGTTGCCCGCGCGGGCACCCGAGCGAATGCTCTAAGCGGGCACCGCTCCACCTGAGCGTCGGGCGTGTTCTCATCCTCGGATGAGCGCAATCCGATCCAGCGGCCTGCGCGGGGGCCGCCGCGGCGCAATTGCGACGATCGGTCTCTGCATCGCTCTGACCCTCGCGCTTAGCGTAAACGCCAGCGCCGAAGCCTGCCCCGGCTCGGGCACGCATCCGTGCCCCTACGTCTCAACGCAGATCATCGGCCAGCGTGCCGAGGGCGTGCTGCGCTTTCCCGAGGCCGTCGCGGTCGACACGCAAGGCAACGTCTACGTCGCCGACCAGCTCAGCTACGTGGTCGAGAAGTTCACAGACACCGGCGCCTTTGTCGGCGAGTGGGGCTCTTTCGGCGGCGGGCACGGTCAGTTCGGCCCGATCGGTGGGATCGCGACCGACGCGGCGAGCAACGTCTACGTGGTCGACTCGAGCCACAACCGCATCGAGAAGTTCGACTCAAACGGCGTCTTCCTCACCGCGTGGGGGCACCAGGGCAGCGAAATCGGCGAGTTCTCCTTCGGCTCCTCGCAGGACTACACGAAGCCCCCTGGCGGCGGCATCGCCGTCGCCGGCAACTACGTCTACGTCGCCGACAGCGGCAACAACCGCATCGAGCGCTTCAACCTCTCAGGCGGGGAACCGATGGCCTGGGGCACAAAGGGCAGCGAAGTCGGCCAGTTCTCCTATCCGCGCGGCGTCGCGGCCAACGAATCGGAGGTGATCGTCAGCGATGACGACAACCACCGCATCGAGCGCTTCGATCCAAACGGCGCCTTCCTGGGAGTCTTTGGCACGCAGGGGAGCGGCCCGGGCCAGTTCGGCTTCCCCTACGGCGTCGCGCTCGACGCGGCCCAAAACGTCTATGTGGCAGACGACATCAACCACCGCGTGGTGAAGCTCTCACCGCAGTTGGCCTTTCTCGGCGCGTGGGGCGGCTACGGCTCCAAACCTGGGCAGCTGGCCTTCCCGCGCGCGCTCGCGAGCGACCCGGCCGGCGACACCTACGTAGCGGACACTGCGAACGATCGCATCGAGGTCTACGACACGAACGGCAACTACCTGCGCACGCTCGGCATCTCCGCGCGCGGCCCCGGCCAACTGACCGCGCCGCGCGGCCTGGCGATCGACCCCGCGGGGCGCCTGCTCGCCTCCGACACGGTCGGCAACCGCATCGAGTCCTTTACCGCCGGAAGCGAGGTCTTCGCGGGGCAGTGGACCGTGGCGGGGGGCCATGCCGCCACGTTCAACACGCCGGGCGGCATCGCCGTGGACCCACGCGGCTCGGTCTTCCTCGCCGATCGCGCCAATGCGCGCGTCGTGCACATGTGGGGCGATGGCACCTTCCTCGGCGAACTGGGCGGCCCGACGAACCTCGGCGGCGCACAGCTCAGCGGCGCCAACTCTGTCGCCGTTGCGGCCGGGCCCGATGAGACCTTCGTGGCCGATACCGCCCACAATCGCGTGCTCGTATATGGCCCGGAAGGAATGCTGCGCGCCAGATGGGGTGCGGGCGAAGGCAATGGCGCGGCCGGGAGCGGCGTCGGCGAATTCGATCACCCGGCTGCTGTCGCGGTGGACGCCAACGGCACGGCATACGTCGCCGACACTGCCAACAACCGCATCGTCAAGCTCGCAGCCGACGGCACCGTCCTCACCAGCTGGGGCTCGCGCGGCAGCACCGACGGGCACTTCCGCGGCCCGGACGGCATCGCCCTCGACGCGGCGGGCGAGGTGTACGTGCTCGACGGCGAAAACAACCGCGTGCAGGTCTTCGACAGCGAAGGGCACTTCCTCACGAAGTGGGGCCAGCGGGGCTTCGGCCTCGGCGATCTCTCCCAGCCGGGCGCGATCGCCGTGGACTGCAACGGCTCGGTCTTCTTGGCCGACACGAACAACAACCGCATCGAGCGCTTCGACATGCTCGCGCCCCACGGCGCCGGCTGTCTGGCTGCGGGGAGCTGGCCCCCGCCGTTGGACGTCGCACCGGTCTTGACGGTGCAGCTGCCGCGCGCGTCCGGCATCCTCGCGCGCCGCGCGCTCGCGCTCAGCGTGAGCTGCCAGCGCGGCTGCAGGATTCTCGTCTCCGCGACGCTCGCCGCGTTCGGACGGACGCGCGGCGTCGCGCTGCTCGCCACGGCACGCGGGCTACCGGCCGCGCATGCCGGCCACGTGCGGCTGCGGGTGGGTCCGCTCGGCCTGCGTCGCCTGCGCCGCCAGCTCGGCCGACACACCACGCTGCGGGCGCGCGTGAAGATCGTTGCGGCGGGCCCCACGGGCAGGCGTACGACGGTGCTGCGCAGCTATGTGGTGCGGCGCTGAGCGCGGCGCTGGGATAATGAGCGCATGAGCACCGAGCAGGCCCACGCCGAGGAGCACCCCCCGGGGACCGAGCACCGCCAAGAGCGCATTCGCATCGAGACCGCGCGGCACCGCATCGAGGGCGTGCTCACGCTCGCACGCGACGGCTATCGCAGCCGCGTCTCAGACGTGCTGAACGCCTCTGAGCGCGACTTCATCACGCTCACCGATGTGACGGTCGCGCCGCTGGAGGGCGGTGCGCGCGAGCTGCACCCCTACCTCACGCTCGCCCGCCGCCATATCGTCTTCGCCGTGGCCGCCGCGGATACGCCCGAGAATTGAGCCTGGCGGTATAGACTTCGCGCCTGAACTACGCTGGACAGTTGCGAACGCTCCCGAGATGAGATGTCAAGAAGAGGGGAATGGATGTCGTCGTCGCTGAGCAGCACCACGTCGACGCTGCGCCGCCGCACGCCTGCTGTGGTGGCTCTGGTCGCAATGCTCGCCACGCTGCTGCTCGCACTCGCGGGCGCACCCGTCGCGCGCGCGACGCCCACAGAAGGCATCCACAACATCAAGCACGTCGTGATGATCATGCAGGAGAACCGCTCGTTCGACTCCTACTTCGGCACCTATCCGGGCGCGAACGGCATCCCCGCCGGCGTGTGCGTGCCCGACCCGCTCAACGGCGGCTGCGTACGCGCCCTTCCACAGCTCGAGCGACCGTAGCTACGGCGGCCCGCACGGCGTCAAGGCGGCGATCGCCGACGTCGACGGCGGCAAGATGGACGGCTTCGTCGAACAGGCCGAGAAAGGCTCGAAATGCAGCACAACCAACCCGAGCTGCAGCTCCTGCGGGCCAGTCGAAGGCGAAGCGCTCGAAACGACCGAAGGGTGCAGCGTGATGGGCTATCACGACGCGCGCGAGATCCCCAACTACTGGACTTACGCGCAAAAGCTTCGTGCTGCAGGACAACATGTTCGAGTCTGCCGCCTCCTGGAGCCTGCCCGAGCACCAGTACCTCGTGTCGGGTTGGTCGGCGCGCTGCCCGCACGGGGATACCGAAGCGATGGACTGCACCAACACGCTCGAACCGCCGCTCCCGGGCACCGACTGGAACGGCCCGAACGTCCCGGGCAAAGTCACCAACTCCTGGACGGACATCACCTACCTGCTGGACAAGGCCCAGGTGAGCTGGCGCTACTACGTCTACGAAGGCCTCGAGCCGGACTGCGAGTCCGACGAAGCGATCACCTGTAAACCGGTCAAACAGGGACCCAAGACACCCGGCATCTGGAACCCACTGGCGGACTTCACCGACGTCAACCAGGACGGTCAGCTCGGCAACATCCAGTCGCTCGACAAGCTTCTACAGCTCCGTGCACGAAACGGCGAGCTGCGGGCTGCCAAACGTCTCCTGGATCGACCCCAACATCAAGGTCTCCGAGCACCCGCCTTCGCGCGTCTCCAACGGCCAGGCCTACGTCACGACGCTCGTCAACTCGATCATGCGCAGCCCCTGCTGGGGCAGCACCGCGATCCTGCTCTCCTGGGATGACTGGGGCGGCTTCTACGACCACGTCGTACCGCCCCATGTCGATCAGAACGGCTACGGCCCGCGCGTCCCGGGCATCGTGATCAGCCCGTATGCGAAGACCGGCTACATCGACCACCAGCAGCTGAGCCACGACGCCTATCTGAAGTTCATCGAGGACGACTTCCTCGAAGGCTCGCGCCTGAACCCCGCGACCGACGGGCGTCCGGACGCGCGTCCGGACGTGCGCGAAGAAGCGCCGGGACTGGGCGATCTCGCCAACGACTTCGACTTCTCCCAGACGCCGCGACCGCCGCTGCTGCTGCCCACCAATCCCGAACCGGGACCGGCTTCCAAGCCGCCTGGGCCGAGCCCCCCGGCCGTGCAAAGCGAAGCGGCCTCGGGCGTCTCCCAGACGGGCGCGGTCCTTCACGGCAGCGTCAATCCAGAAGGTGCCGCGCTCAGCGACTGCCACTTCGACTACGGCACCTCGACTGCCTATGGCGCGAGCGTGCCGTGCTCATCGGTGCCACCGGCCGGAAGCAACGCCGTCGAAGTTTCCGCCTCGCTTAGCGGACTCACGCCCAACAGCACCTACCACGTGCGGCTCGTCGCGAGCAACCCGGGCGGCACGAGCCTTGGCGCCGACCGCACCTTCCTAACCGCCGAAGCGCTGCCGGAACTCGGGCGCTGCACCAAAACACCCGCCGAAGGCACCGAAAAACTCCACCACGGCCGCTATAGCGATGCGGGCTGCACGCTCGCAAGCGAAGCGAGCACGGGCGAATACGAATGGGCGCCGAGCGCCACAAGGCGCGGCGTACGCCTGAGCGGCACAACGAGCCTGCTCGAAACGAGCTCCCACTTCCAGCTGAGCTGCACCGGGCAGAAGGGCACCGGCGAAGTCACCGGGCCACAGAGCATGAAGCTGCTCATCAGCTTCACCGGCTGCGAAAACGCCTCCACCAAAGCGCCCTGCCAGAGCGAAGGCGCGCTCGCGGGCGAAGTCCTCACCGCCACCCTTCCCGGCCGGCTTGCGTTCATCAAGAACCGCATGAGTGCAACCAAAATGCTGATCTCGGTCGGCCTCGCGCTCGGCTCGCCCGCAGCGCCGGTGGCGAGCCTCGAATGCGGCGAAGTGATCGGCGTGGGTACGCCGGTGACGCTTCAGGGCGCAGCGATCGCGGCGATCGTGACCGAAGACCGCATGGTCGTCGCGAACACGCTCAAGTTCACCGCGACCGGCGCCAAGCAGAAACCCGAAAGCTTCGAAGTCGGGCCGATCGAAGTGCTTCAGGCATCGCTCGGCGGCGGCGCCTTCGAACAGGCCGGCCTCTCGCTGAAAAGCACCCTCTCAAGCGAAGAATTGCTCGAGATCAAAGCGAGCGCCTGAAGCAGGTTCTCAGGTCTCAGAGCTGGCCGCTCGGCGCGGGAATCTGACCGTTGATAATCAACCCGCTTGGGCGTAGCGCAACGAGCCGGGAGTCGTGAGCGTCTCGCCGGTCTCGAGCAGCGTCTTTAGACCCGAGAGAATCATCGGCCAGCCGCCATAGAGTTCACCGTTCGCGCTCTCGCTCAGCTGATCGTGGGTCACGGTCAGCCGACAGGAGTCCCCGACCGGCTCGATCTCCCAGGTGACGCGCGATGTACCTTCAGCGCGGATCTCCTCGCTCCACAGCGCGTTGAAGCTCTGCACGAGCCGGCGGGGCGGATCGGACTCGAGGATCTCTCCCGCTGCGATCGTGCCGCCCTGGGGGTGGGAGAGCTCATAGCTCGAACCCGTGCTCCAGTCCGAGATCACTGCAACTCCAAAGTTGTAGCGGCGGCGCATCTCCTCGTCGGTGAGCGCCTCCCACAGGCGCTCAGCGCTGGTTTTGATGTAGATCTCAAAGACCTTCTCCTGCGGCGCCGCCGTCCAGGGGCGCTTCCCGCTGCTCTGCGCACTGCTCGACATCGTCGTCTCCTCTAGTTGTGACTTCAGGCCGCTGAGACCAGCCGCCCAGGGCTCTGCGTACTTGCTCACCCAGCGATCGTGGACAAGCCGGATCGGTACTGGGTTCAGAAAATGCAGCTTCTCGCGCCCGCGCCGTTTGGTCGTCAACAGGCCCGCCTCCTCGAGCACCCTCAGGTGCTTCATCACGCCAAAGCGCGTCATCGGCAGACCCTCCTCCAGCGCGCCCAGGGTCTGCCCGTCCTGGCGAAACAGCTCATCGAGCAGCCTCCGGCGGGTCGGATCGGCGAGGGCTCTGAAGACTGCGTCCATTTGGGGGAGTATAGGTGACTAAATAGTCACATGTCAAGTGGACGTGCGAAGGCCCCGCGAGGCTTCACGGCGATCAGAGGCACCGGCTCTCGCCGCTCCCAGCGGGGCGTTCTGTCCGCGGGCCTGATCAGGGCTTCGAGCGACGGGCCTGCGAGGGCAGACATCATCAGGCCGACCCAGCTCTCCACGAGCGTCTCATCCTCAACCTGGGTGGGTACGGCAAAGACGTCGCGTAGCAGCCGCGAGGAGAGCAACGACCCCAGCCCGAGCGCGGCTAGCGCGCTCGCCTCCTCGCTCGACATCGCGCGCTGCGCCCGCTCTGCGATCCATCCCGCGAAGCCCGCGAACGTGGAGCTGACGAGCTCATCGACAGCCGTCGTCAGCAACTGCGGTCGGCTGCGCGCATCGGAAGCCAGGATGCGCAGCAACTCGGACTCGCTGTCGAGCTCGGCGAGTACGTAGCGAGCCGTGAGCGTCAGTTCCGCGCGGGTGTCTCCCAGCGATCCCAGCACGTTGCGGATCTCACGAAGCGCACCGAGTCGGGCCAGCTGACGCTCGATGCCTGCGGCGAGCACTGCTTCCTTGCTGGCGAAATGGTGGTAGATGCCGCCAGCCCCAGGCGTCAGCCCAGCCGCAGCCTCGATCTTGGTGATGCTCGTGGCGGCATAGCCGTGCTGACTGAAGAGGCGCATCGCCTCATCGACGATGCGCTCACGGGTCGCGCTTGACATGGGCTTGCCTAAGTATACACTTTGCTTGACTACCTAAGTAGATACTTTGTTGCAGTCAGCGACTGTGGAGGGGAGTTGCCAGTTGTCCAGGCCTGAGCGCGCGCCACATCCAGGGGGCAGAGCACTCATGCAGCGCAGGCTGCACACGGCTTTCGCGGCGCTGTTGCTGTGCGCTGGCCTGCTGCCGGCGACACATGCCTGGGCGACGCAGACGCTGAGCGTGCATGCGGACTTCAGCCCAGACCGCTTGAACGCCTCGACGAACCTTGCGCTCACGGCGAGCTTCCTCGCGCCGACCGGCACCCCACCCCCACCGATCAGGAGGTTCACGCTCTACGCCCCCGCCGGAATGAAGATCGATACGCGTGGCGCCGGCACCTGCGCCGCGACGACGCTCGCGCAGATCGGGCCGAGCGGCTGCCCGCCGAATTCTCGCGCCGGCTTTGGGGGCGGCGTGGGCATCGTGACGCTGCCGAGCGAAACGATCCGCGAGCCCTACACGCTCGACTTCTTCTTCGCGGCCAAGACGCAAGGACGCCTGCGACTACTCGTCTATGCAAACGCCGTCTCGCCGATCGGCATCTCGCTTGTCCTGCTGGCCAGACAAGTCTCAGCACCCGCGCCCTACGGTCTCGGCTTCACCGTCGAAGTCCCCCCCATATCCACCTTTCCCGGCGCTCCCGACGCTTCGATCGAAAGTGCGTTCGTGACGGTCGGCAGCCCCAACGTCGCCTACTACGAGCAGCTCCGCGGCAAGCGAACGCTCGTACACCTACACGGCCTGATCGTGCCCAAGCGCTGTCCCAGTGGCGGATTCCCCACTCAAGGCGCCGTCGATTTCGCAGACGGCAGCTCCCTGATCGTCAACAGCACGATCCCATGTCCGCACCGCTGAGCGTCCACCGCGCATCGACGCTTGGCATGGGCCTCACGCTCAGCGCGCTCACGGTCTGCATCGCGATGGCCACCCCGACGAGCGCGCAGAGCTCCGCCACGGTGAGGGCAAAGTTTGCTCCCAATCGGCTCGCCGCCAAGGGCGCGCTGACGCTCACGATGCACTTTGCCAGCGCACTCGGCGTGCCCTCGCCACTGCGTGGTGTCGTAATGCAGCTTCCGGCCGGCGTGGGTATGAGCATTCCCGTTCTGCGCAGCTGCGGCGCGGGGCGCCTGCGCGCACTCGGCGCAGGCGGCTGTCCAGCCCAGTCCAGGATCGGCGACGGCCACGCGATCGTGGAAGCGCGCGCCGGCTCTCAGCTGATCAGCGAGAGCATCGACCTGCTGATCTTCCTCGGGCCTCCGCGGGAGAACCTCCAGCCGACCTTCGAGGTCCTCGGTCAAGGCCGGACCCCGCTGCTGAAGCGACTCGTCCTAAGTGGCACCGTGATCCCCGGCCGGCCGCCCTACGGAGAAGCGATCGCCATGAACATTCCGCCAATCGCCACGCTGCCACTCGAGCGCGATGCCTCGATCGCCGCGCTGAGCCTCACGGTCGGCACGACCGTGCCCCGCCGGGCGGCGAACGCGAACACCGTCGAAGTACCCGCCGACTGCCCCGCGGGTGGTTTTCCTTTCGCCGGTGAATTCACGTTCGCCGACGGCTCCGCCAGCAGCTCACCCACCACCGTCGGGTGCCCCCAAGACCGCCGCCGACACGCGCGCTCGAGCGCCCGCACAGCCAACCGTTCCTTCCCCAAGCCTTAGTCGAACCCAACCGAAAGAGAGCCCCTATGCGACTCCGCAGACCTCATCCGCCCCGGCGCGCACGCGCCCTAACCTCCATTGCAGCGAGCACCGGGATGCTCCTCGCCGCACTGCTCAGCGCGGCCGGCGCGCCGGCGCAGCGTGCAAGCTCAGCGAGGGTCATCTCCCTCGACGAGCGCGGCGCGCTTCACCTCATCAGCAAGCACGGCTTCACGCTGAACGAGCGGGGGATCGCCTCTGGGACGATCCAAGGGACGATCAGCGTGCAGCTGAAGATCGTCTCGACCAGCCGTGTGACCGCGCTGGTCACCGTCTCGCCTCACGGCGGCTCGATCTCCGGGGAAGCCACTGCGAGCTACCACAAGGGGACGACCGCCGCGGGCTTCTCCGGCACCCTGTCGATCAGACGTGGCTCGGGGAGTTATAGCCACGCCCAGGGCGCGGGCCTGAGCTTCACCGGGACGATCGCACGATCCAACGATGCGATCACCGTGCACGTCCGCGGCAGGCTCTCAGACTGAGCTAGGCGGGCCCAGGCGGAGGATGCCAATGCTCGAGCTACGCTCGCTGGTCAAGCACTATTCCGGCTTCGGCGGGGAGTCGATCGTTGCCGTCGAGGACGTCTCGCTCGAGGTCGCTGCCGGTGAGATGGTCGCCCTGTACGGACCGAGCGGCTCGGGCAAGACGACACTGCTCTTGATGGTCGCGGCACTGCTCCAGCCGACATCGGGGACGGTCCTGATCGGGGGACGGGACATATCCTCGCTTTCCGAGCGCGAGGCCTCCCACTTCAGGCTCTCTGAGCTGGGCTTCATCCGCCAGAGTTTCGACCTGCTGGCGGGGGTCAGCGCGATCGACAACTCGGTGCTGAAGCTCCTGACGACGATGCGCTGGCGTGACGCCCAGCGCGAGATCACGCCACTGCTCGAGCGTCTCGGCCTCAGCGAGCGTCTGCACCACCGGGCAGAGACCCTCTCGATGGGAGAGCGCCAGCGCGTGATGATCGCGCGGGCGCTCTCCACGCAGCCACAGCTGCTGCTCGCCGACGAGCCCACCGGGAGCCTGGATACGAAGCGTGGGCACGAAGTGCTCGCGCTGCTGCGGGAGCTGTGTCGTGAGCGCGGCGTCGCGGTGGTGCTTGTCAGCCATGACCCCGCCGCGGCCGACTATGCCGATAAGGCGTTTGCGCTGCGCGACGGGCGACTCACGGAATATCAGCCCGAACCGAGATACGCACCGCTCGCAGTCGGCCCTCACTGAGGCTGGCGATGAAGCCGGGAAACATTCTGCATCTCTATCGCGCACGCGTGCGCGCGCGATACATACAGGAGTGCCTGGCGATCGCCGGAATCGCTGCCGGTGTCGCGTTGCTGTTCGCTTCGCAGGTAGCGAGCACGAGCCTTAAGAGCTCTGTGACGCAGCTCTCGCGGGGGGTCGTAGGCAGTGCAACGTTGCAGCTCGTGGCGCGCGACCCACACGGTTTCTCGCAGAGCCTGCTCGTGGAGGTACGTCGCATCCCGGGCGTGCGCGTGGCGGCGCCGATCATGCAGACAGCAGTAAATGCAAAGGGGCCCCGGGGCAGCGCCTCGATCGAGCTGATCGGAGCCGACGCCAGCCTCTCCGCACTCGGAGGCTCGCTGGTGCGCCGCGCAGCGCTCTCGCCATTTGGGGACATCGGCGCGGTGGTCCTTCCCGCACCGCTCGCCTACAAGCTCGGGGTGACGAAGTTCGGCGAGGAAGTCGAGCTTCAGAGCGGCGGTCGCACAGAATCCGTGCCGCTGTATGCACTGCTTCACGCCTCGCAGGTCGGGCCGCTGATCGGCAGCCCGGTCGCAATCGCGCCGCTGCTGCTCGCTCAAGAAGCAACGGGTCGTCTGGGACGCTTGAGCCGGATCCTCATCGCCCCGGCTGCCGGCTCGCAGGCGAGCGTCCAGACGGCGTTGCAGAGCCTCGCCGCCGGGCGGCTGGATGTGGAGAGCACCGACCACGAAGCGAAGCTGTTCGCAACGGCGGCGACCGCCGCCAGCCAATCGAGCGTCCTTTTCTCGGTGATCAGCGCGCTCGTTGGATTTCTGTTCGCGTTCAACGCGATGCTCCTCACGGTCCCGCAACGCAGACGCCTGATCGCCGAGCTGCGCGTCGACGGATATGCCCCTCCAACCGTCATCGCCGTGCTGCTGCTGGACGCGCTCGTGCTCGGGCTGCTCGGCTGTGCCCTGGGGTTGGCCGTGGGCGAGGAGCTCTCGATCCACTTCCTGCGCGCCCAGCCTGCCTTCTTCTCGCTCGCCTTCGCGGTGGGTGCGCAGCGCGTAGTGAGCGCGCAGAGCATCGCGATCGCAACATTTGGAGGACTGGCCGCGGCGATCGTGGCGATCCTCAGCCCGGTGCGTGACATCCTCGCACGCGATCCGCTGGCGGCGATCAGGACGGGTGAGGATCCGCAGGGAGCTCGCTCAGAGCGCAGGCAGGCAGTCGCAGGCCTCACCAGCCTGATCGCGGCAACGCTATTGCTCCTTCTGGCCCCCGATGCCGCGATCCCGGCAATGGTGCTGCTGGTGGGCGCACTCCTGCTGATGCTGCCGCTCGCGCTCTCGGTCTCGCTCACACTCCTGCGAGCCGTGGCCCGGACGATCGTGAGCCCGGTTCCCCACGTGGCGGTGATGGAGCTGAGCGGCGCCCGCACACGTGCCCTCGCCATCACCGCCACCGGCGCGGTCGCCGTGTTCGGCAGCGTCGCGATCCACGGCGCACGAGCCGATCTGCTGGCCGGACTCGAAAACGCGGCGCGCGCGACGAACGCCTTCACCGATCTATGGGTCTCCCCTGCCGGCTCCTACAACCTGCTCGAGACCACGCCGTTCACGCCTGTGCACGAGGGCCAGCTCAGACAGCTCCCGGGGGTGCGCGGCGTGCGTGACTATCGGGGCGCGCTCTTGGACTACGGCGCACGCCGCGCGCTGGTGATCGCGCCGCCGCGAACATCTGTCCCGCTGCTACCGCCCGACCAGCTCGTGCAGGGGTCCTCCCACCAGGCCGAAGAACGAGTCCGCGCGGGTGGCTGGCTCGTGCTCTCGCGGGCGCTCGCAGCTGAACATCACCTTCACGTCGGCGAGAGCTTCCAGCTGCCCTCCCCGGTGCCACAAACGTTCCGCGTGGCAGCGCTAGCGACGAACATCGGCTGGGCGCCTGGCGCGATCGCCATGAACGCCGGTGACTACGCGCGCGCGTGGGGAAGTGGCGACATCAGTGCCTACAACATCCTGCTTGCGCGCCACGCCTCGGCCGCCCAGGTCGTGCGTGAGATCAAGCGCGCGCTCGGGCCGGACTCGGGCTTGACCGTCGAGACTGCTGCCGCGCACACCGAGCAGCAGCAGGCACTCGACCGAACCGCCCTCGCGCGCTTGAGCGAGATCGGCACGCTGATCCCGATCTTCGCGGTGCTCGCGATGGCCGCCTCGATCGGAGCGATGATCTGGCAGCGACGCCCCCGCTTGGCCAAGCTCAAGCTCGAGGGGCTATCGCGGGCGCTACTTTGGCGCACGCTGCTGCTCGAGAGCACGCTGCTGCTGGGCATCGGCTCCTTGAGCGGCTCGCTCTACGGCCTCTACGGCCAGCGACTCGCCGACCGCGCACTCGCGAGCGTGATCGACTTCCCCGTCATCTACTCCCTGGCGCCACTCGCGCTGCTGTCGAGCCTCGCGCTCCTCGCCGCGACCGCGCTTGCGCTGCTCGCGGTGCCCGGATATCTGGCCACCTCCGTCCCCGCCGCGCTCGCGCTGCAGGATTGAGCCTGCGTCGCACGAGAGCGTTTCGCGGCTTAGCCGGCGAACCTCGGAATGCTCACCGCAGCTGCGTGGGCTCGCCGGATGGTTCTGATCGATGCAAACACCCTGCACAGCGCGGTTCACGCCATCGACGATCTGTACGCCGAGCTTCGCGTGATCGCGGGACAACCGGGAGGCTCCATGAGGCCAAGGGGCCGGAGGGCTTCCGACCCGCTGCGGCAAGCATTGACGCTGCGTTGCTCCGTGGGTCTTGCCTTGACGTGATCCGTGGGCTGGGTACCGTGTTACTGATGTCCAAATGGCGGATTTGGTGGCTTGAAGTGCTCGGCACTCCACCGTCAGAGGAGCTAGCGGCGACTGTGGGCCACCTCGGCGGCCGCGAAGTGCGCCAGGCCCGGAGCCTGCTCCGACGCGGTGGTGCTGCGGACGATGTCGCGACCGCCCGCTGTGTAGTGGCGCTGGCACGAGAGCGTCGGCGACAACACGAAAGGGGCCATCGGTTCTGGCTCGTAATCAAGCTGTTGCTTGGGCTCGCTGGGATGGGCGCAGCAGCTGACATGCTGGTGCGATTGGAGTTTACGAGAGGGTTGGCAGTCGCCTTCGTCTCGGGGTTTGTTCTCTTCTACGGCGTGGTTTGCGTCACGCTCGAAGCCAGGAATGCCCCCAGGGCTGAGCAGCTCAATAGGGAGGTCTTGCGACGTTCCGGGTGCCTGTACGCCCCAGTCGGCACGAGAGCGCTGGCATACGTTCACCCGCTTGTCGCTGCGATTCTTTGTGGGATCCAAGTTGCCGTCTTCATGCCGGTCTTTGGCACAGCAACGCTTCTCGTACACGGGGAAGCGCTGTCTGTGAGAAGGATCATCGCAGCGGGGCTACCCAACTGGCTGGTCTTCATCGCGGCGATCTGTTGTGCAATCTGCGCCAGGCTCCGCCTGCGGCGGCCAGATAGCGCTCGCGCTGAGGACCGTCAAAGGGCGCCTGCTGGCAGGAGCACCGACCTGCGGTAGCGCGGCTGCTCCCGTAGGCGCACCCGGCGATTTCGAACAACGAGTTCAGACCAGCGAAAACGGAGAGGGCGGGAAAGCTCTCGAAATCTCCGTGGCCCCTGATCCGACAGCTTCATCGGGAACGCTTCGGCCGCGAGCCTCGTCTTTGGCGCGCAGCGGAGCTTTAGTGATGCGCCAAGCGTGAGGCCGGCTGGAAGTCGCCGTGCAAGACAAGCGGGTCGAGGTCGGCGCCGTTGGGCCACACGACCGTCCCCAGCTCATCATCCACACGAACCTCCGCGAAGAAGCCTGGGTCGGCAAGAGGCGCGAACACGGGACCGTGCAGCTCCCCGGCGAGATCGACATCGCGCGAACTGCCATCGCTGAAGCCGAGCCGCAGTCGATAGTGGCCGAGAACCTCGACAGACGTGACCCTCACGAAGTCCACCATCCAATCTTACGGCAGCGGGTCGATCGGTTCAGGAGAGCCACCGTCCTTCGCCTTCCGCCAGTTCGCCTCCAGCTCCCCACGATGCAGCGCCGCCCACTCGCTCACGAGCTTGAGCGCACGACTCGGCAGCTCACCTACGAGCAATGCGCCGGTCTCGATCGCGATCACCGCATGATGCTCGGCGTATTGAGCATGGAAATGGGGCGGTTCGTGATCGTAGAAGTACATCGTGATCACGATGCCGTAGAAGACGCTGATCCGGGGCACGACATCATCATGGTCAGCACTTGGGACGGTACGCTCGGCGACCGGCCCTCAGCGAGCGACAAGATTTCGAACAACGACCTCGTACCAGCGAAAAACGGAGAGTTCGGGACGACGTGCGAACCCCGTCGCTGTCCTGGACCGGCTACTCGAGGAGTTGATCGAGCCCGTCGGTCGGGCCGCGCGGCGTCGAGCGGTCGCCGCGATCCGTCAAACAGACCGCCAGCTCGCTGCCCCGTAACGAAAGATTGCTGCAAACCGGAGTCGGCAGCGCCGCGTATCGCAAGATCCGATCAGCCGACGCTGCCGTAAAGCCTCGTGATGATCTCGAGCTGCGAATACGGATCGTCGCGCGGCGCGGTCGGGGGTGACTTCGTCGCCGTGCCGGTCTGCGCGATCACGGTTGGCGCCAACGCGATACGCGCAACCACCCACTCACCGTCCCGCTGGACAGCGACCCACTTCGCATCTAAATGCAAGCGCTGTCTGCGCGCCGCCTCAGCCGTGGCCTCATCGCGCGTCATAGGCTTATGATACCGACGCTATCCGCCGGGCACGGCGAGCGATCTTAGGGCAAGCAAGCTCGGCCGCCCGTATCGGCAGGTAGGCTTTTCTCGTTATGAATACGCAGGAATCGATCGAGCTGGCCAGTCAACGGCTAGTTGAGGCTGTTGGGTCAACGGCCCGGGTCATCCTGTTTGGATCGGCTGCGCGCGGTGAGCTCACGCGCAACAGTGATCTGGACTTCCTGGTCATCGAGCCTGATGTCGAGAACCCTGTCACCGAGGCCGTACGCCTGCGGGACGCCGTCGGACGGATCGGCCGACCGGTGGATGTGATCGTGATGGACGAGGAGTTGGCGAATCGGCGGGCGAAGGTCCGTGGGACAATGGTCCATCACGCTCTGCGCGAGGGTCGGGTCATTGCACGCTCCAACTCCTGAGCAGCGCGAGTACGCCGAGCTGCTGCTCGCGCACGCAGCGAGCGACCTCAGTGCCTGTCGAGTACTCATGGCCGAGGAGGACATGCGTGACGATGTCGTGGGGTTCCACGCTCAGCAGGCAGTCGAGAAGGCACTGAAGGTCGCGCTCGTGATGGCTGATCTCGACTTTCCCCGCACCCACGATCTTCGCGAGTTGGTGGATATCGCTGTCGATAGCGATGTCGCGGTGCCAAATTCGATCCATGAGGCGCGCTGGCTGACGCCGTGGGCGGCACAGCTGCGTTACGAGATGCTGGAGCCCCTCGACCGCGACGCAGCCTTCTCAGTCGCAGCCGACGCCGTCGAGTGGGCAACAGGCTTGCTTTCCGGCTGACCGGCACTGCGACACGCCGCGCCCACCCTTGGAGCATTACCTCGAGGGTTCGCACATGAGCCAAACACTCCTGTCCCATCGGTCGTTTGCTTTCGCCTTCACAGAGCCAAGAACGACGAGAAATCGCTGTCAACGGGGGTCGCGGGACGAAGCTCGAACACTGACCCCCAGTGGCGGCGTATCCGTGAGCTACACGCCATCCGCTTCGGCCCGAGCCAAGATCGTCCGCTCGGGTGCGCTTGGCAGAACAGCTTTCCAACCCGTCGTCAAATTTGAAGACGATCCTCAGTCTTGACGACTACGGGGAGGGCTAGCGAAGTCCGAGAGCGTCGAGACGGATACCCATTGCAACCTGGGAGACGTCGAACTTAGACGCGAGCGTTATCGGGTCTTGGGACTCCGCGAACGAAGCGGCCATCAGACGCCGCGGCATGAGTAGGTCGGCTGCGAACTCATTTGCTGCTCGCTCTGCTCGCCAGTCGAAGCCAGGCGGCGTGCCCTCCGCGAGGTCGATATGAAAGCGGCCTCCGTAGTCGGATCGCTCATGGTGTCGGAGTAGATAGTGGCCTAGCTCGTGCGCCATCGTGAATCGCTGGCGTGTCTTTTGTTGGTCGTCGTTGATCCCGATGACCGCGCCGTCTTCGTAGGCGAAGACAAAGCCTGAGAGAGCTTCTCGAAACGAGCGTTTTAGGACGAGCACTCCACATCGGGCGCAGAGGTTGCGGACGTCTATCGGCGGTGCGTTGACGTTGGCCTTCTCAAGAAGCTCATGGGCGGCGTGCGACGGTCCTGCCGCAGACACCGACAGCTCTGCCCCTGGCATGGCAGCGACTTCTGCGTCGCTTACAAGCCGGTCGATGGCTTCATAGAGCTGGTGATCGACCAGTCGCTCGGCAGTCGCCCGAAGCAGAGCCACAACGGGTCTTCGCGCCCGGTTGGGCGGAAGGAACGTGCTGACCTCGACGCCGAGCGCATCGGCTATCTCGATCAGATCATCGAGGCCAGCGGTGCGCTTGCCGGACTCCCATAGCGAGACGGACGTCTGTGTGCGGCCCAGGCGCTCGGCCAACTGTGCCTGGCTCAGGCCAGTTCGCTCGCGGCTCTCCCGGATTCGTTGGGCGACCCACGTGGTGGTCTCAGACACGGGCAGAGATGGTAGTCCTAGAGTCCATAGCGTTATGCTATACTGGATTACAGAACGTCATAAGGCCCTTGAGTCATGCCTCGGGCAAGTCTACGCCGCAGAACGGCGTCTAACCAGGAGACGTAAATGGACCCAGCAACCCCTGAGGACGAGCAGAGCAAGAAGCCCGCACACGTGCGGGTGACCGTCACGTTCCCGCTCGCCAATAAGCCGCCATTCCACAAAGACGATCCTCCCGACACGACGGTTGCGACGGTCCTGGTGGCCGCTATGGCGCACTTTGAAGTCACCGACGACGAGACGACGACCTACTACCTGACCCACGCCCACGAGAAGGCCGATCCGACCAAGACCGTCGGGGAGTTGGCCGGCGACAAGCACGCGGTCAAGTTCACCCTGGCCAAGGAGATCACACAGGGCTAGGTCATGCCGAGCGCGGACACAGAACTCGCGCTGCAAGCTGATGAGGAGGCCGTCCGCGACTATCTGGACGAAGGCGGCGGTCTCCTCTTCCGCGAGGTCAGCTCTCCAGGCGTGTACTGGTTGATACTGCGACCGGCATCCACTCCGGACGAGAAATACTACGTGCGCCTTGAGTGGACCGCTTACCCGGACGAGCCGCCATCCGTAAGGTTTCACGACCAGATCGACGGTCGTACCGATGTTTCTCACGCCTGGCCAAACGCGCCGGGCTACCGGATCAACTCCTGGGATATATGCAAGCCGTTCACGGTTGAGGGTTTCGGAATACATCCTGACTGGCGCAACGGGCCAACCGCATGGCGGTCCACAGGTAATCCCTTTCTCTATGTGGTCGAAACACTCCAAAACGACCTCAATAACGATAAATACCAAGGGAGGCACTGAAAATGACCCAGCTCGCCATGCCCGCCAATATGGGCGCGACCATTGCACAGACCGCACAGACCGCCGGTGCGCAGCTCGTCGAGACGGGCGGGTTCCTGCTCGGGAGAGTCAACACCAGCGACGCGACCGTGTTGGCCCTTACCGGCGATGCCGGGGTCACTCGACGCAAAGACCTTTTTCAGGTCAGCGGCCTCGCACTCTCCATGCTTTTTGAGTGGGCCGACGATCACGACCTAACAGTCCTTGCCCAATGGCATTCGCACCGATTCGATGCCTTCCTCTCACCTACTGATCTCAAATGTGGGTTGAATGTGCGCGGCTTCCAGACCACCGTGATCCCGTACTACCAAAGGCCGTCCAGCGATCCGGCTGCCTGGGGATGGTGGACGTTCGACGGAACGACTTGGATCGCAAGCGCAGCCCCTCGCCTGAATGTCTCCCGGTTTGAGACGATCGTCTTTGAAGAAGGCGCTGTCCATGAGTCTTGAGCATTCACGGGCGCTTCTTCTCGCCGCTGGAGTCAGCGACTCTGATGAGCAGACGCTCCTCGCCTGTCAAGAGCAGGCGCTCGTTACGGTTCGTATTGACCCAAGCGTCCACGGTGCCGCACTTTCATGTCGTGTCCTTCTCACGACACTACGTCGGCTTCCCGGACGGCTCGCACTCGACCGTACAGGGCTACCCGACAGTACGGTGCAAGAAATTGTTACAGCGGTGAGCGCCGTCGACAGCACGCGGCCCATGGCCATCATTGACGGCCCGGACCCCAACGCCACTGTCCAGATCGATATTGGGCTCACCGGAGAGCCCGGCTTTATCCGCGTTGTACCCGACGGCTATGGCGCTCAGATCGCACGCGACCCTGACGCGAACATTACGATTGGCCAGCCGGCAAATGGTCTCGGCTCCGTCTTTGCCGCCGCTCTAGCAGCGGCAGAAGCGTTCAAGGTCATCGTGGTTGACAAGGAGAACCGCCGCACCCCTCACAAGCATTTGAGCTTTTGCCCCGTCACGCTGGGACAGGACACTACGATCGCACCAGCTCTCGGCAACCACGAGCTTAATGCAGCGCTCGTCGGCAACGGCGCTGTCGGCACTGCCATCGCCCTCATTCTGTCCGAGCTACGGCTGGGCGGTCACGTGACCCTATGCGACCCAGAGCGCTATGGGCCAGAGAACAGAGGCACGTACTCGCTCGGCGGTGAACGGGAGGGCAAAGAGAAGCCGCTCAAGGTAGATCTTGTCTCAGATGTACTGCGAGCGTCCGGATACGACACGACGCCTGTCGACAAGACCTCGACCGAGCTTATTAGTCTGATCGACTCGGGCGAGATTCCCATGCCGCAGATTGTCCTAACCGGTCTGGACAGCATTCAGGCTCGACGCGAGACACAACTGCTTTTTCCTGATCACATCATTGACGCCGGCACCGGCGATACCAGCGTAGGGCTGCACTACGCCATCCCGGCCGGACCCTGCTTGCGCTGCTTCTTTCCCGAGAATCACTCTGGCCCAAACCCAATCCGGGTCTTGGCGGACGAAACCGGTCTACCGGCCAGCCTGCTCAGGCAGGGCGACAAAGCCCTTACCAAAGACGATCTCAATACGCTCACACCAGAGCAGCAAGCACGCCTAAAGGACTACGTCGGATCACCAATTTGCGGACTCGCCAACGCACTGGGACTCACCGATGCGCGCAGCGATGGCTACCTACCCTCCGTTCCCTTCGTCTCGCAGATGGCGGCGTGCCTCGCCGTAGGCCGTCTCGTCGCGGTGCTGCTCGACCTCGACATCGAAGTGAACTTCTTTCAGTTTGACGCCTTGCACAGCCCGCTCCAAGAGGGCGACGCTCGTAAACCTGTGCCCGAGTGCTATTGCCAGGAGCGTGCGCCACTTGTCCAACAATTGCGCACACGGCGTCGCGGCAGTTGATAAATAATGGGTCGCACAAGCGGCATTAGGCGTCGGCGCTTACTCACGGCGTGTGCCGAGCTGACAGCCAAGCTCCTCAATAAGCCTAGAGAGATATTCCCAGGTGTGTTTTGGGTGGGATTGGCTACTTTCTAAGTCTCCTGCGACGATCAGGATTTCTTCTCGCAGTGGATCGTCATCTACTCTTGGAACGAATGTCGTGTCGGCGATGGCTATGGCTGCGTCTCTTGGATCAATCTGCCGCGTCGTGACGAGACGCTCCACCGCTCTTAGGAACCTGTAAAACGTAATCGGCTCAGATGCATGCCACTGGGCGTGAAAATCGCGTATTAGCCGGCCGAGCAATTCGTCGGTGTCGTTGTCCACCTATCAAATATACGTCGGGATACTCGACGTATGCAACAAAAAAGGAGGCTCGCACCTGTGCAAGCCTCCCTTTTTATGCGCCTTGCTGCTGGTGTTACGGACGTGGTTCGCCCGGCTCTCTCCAGACGCCCCCTGGAGCTGGTTGACCTTGTTCGTTCAGGTCAAAGTGCCCGTGCAGATAGTCGTGCTTCCTGTCGGGCACAGGGATATTTGGGTCCGTGGCCACAAAGTTTTTCGTGATCCCTGTGTTGGGATCGAACACGGACTTGACAGGGTTCCCTTGAGGATCATTAGCCATAGTTTTCAACCTCCGGCTCGCGTGATGTCATATACGTGCCGCCTCCGGTGGCGTGTTATGTCAACCGGACGCAGGACGCTACACCAAAGGCTGTAGACCGTGGAAGAGGCGTTTCTGACTCGTTCCGCGCGCCGTTCGTCCGGCCAGCTGGAAACGGGCCGGGCCCCGCGCGGTTCGTGGGGGCCCGGCCCGCTCTAGGGCCTGCCTACGGGTACATCCAGTCGACCTACATGCTGATCTCGTCCGACATCAGCGCGGCCCGCGTCGCCCAAAAGAACTGCTTGTCGATTCGGTGGATCAAGCCACCGCCATACAGCCGGTTGAGGCTGTCGATCGGGTTGCAGCCCATCTCACGCTCGATCTCATCGAACGACCACAGCCGCTGATCGTCGGCGTTGACCAGCAACCCGAGGATTGCCGAATCGATCATGCCCTCGCGCTCAGCGATGGTAGGGGTACTCTGCTCCTGCATGGGAAGGTCCACCTTTCCGTGCCACGGCCCTGGGCGGTTCACGCCGCGCCAGGGCCAACTTTGATGTTGATTGCCGCCGAGCCTCCCGCGGAGGCAGACGACTCAGCGGCTTGGGCGAGTATATACTCAGCGTCAAGTTTTGGGGTTCGGCCTACTCTGTCGGCTCGGCGCAGGCTTCTGCGCGTGCCGCCAGCTCCGCGATCGTCACGCCAAGGCCAGCGGCCAAGCGGACAACATTGCTCCAGCTCGGATTGCGGCGGCCGTGCTCGACGTGGCTGATCCAGCTCTGCATGAAGCCGGTATCGGTGGCGAGCTGGACTTGACGGATGCCGCGTTCAGTACGAATGGCACGCACGGCGCGGCCCAAAGCGACGGCATCGGAGTTGGCATCGGACATGGCTCAGGTGCGGGATTCGCCGTCGGCCTGCTGCGTTCCTTGGCCGAGTAATGCCAGCGGGTCGATGTCGATGCGCCCAGCTAGGCGCTCCACGGTTTTGAGGGTCAAATTGCGCTCACCGCGCTCAACGCCGCCCATATAGGTGCGGTGGACCCCAAGGACGTCGGCGAATGCCTCTTGGCTGAGGCCCTGAGCTTCGCGGTACGCCCGCAGATTGCGGCCAACCGCGCGCTGTAGATCGCCCTCCACATCGGGAAACGCTCCCGAATTGCTACTTGACAGTCTACAGCATTATAAGTAGCGTCGCTCGCTGACAAAAGGCAGCGACTAGGCGTCAGCTGCCTCACCACCACCAGACGGAGGCAACGGCATGGACTGGACGCGATCGGCAGGCAGACGAGCACAGCTCTGGACGATGGCCCTGACGATGGCGTTCGCAGTCGCGGGCCTGACGGCAGTGCTCCCCGCCATCGCTCAGGCTGCCAGCTCCTTCGCCTGGTCAGCGCCAGTCTCCATCGACCACAATGGCCCCGAGCGCCTAACTGGCGTGGCCTGTCCGAGCGCCAACCAGTGCACGGCCGTCGATGACGAAGGCCAAGCGGTCACGTTCAATCCGAGTAGCCCTGGCGTACCTGCGCCGTTCAAGCTCGCGCCTGGGGTGTACGGCGAAACACCACATATCGCCTGTCCCAGCACCAGCCAGTGCACGGTTGTCGATGGCTTCAACGCCATCACCTTCAACCCGAACGCTCCGGGCAGCCCGGCCCCGACAACCATCGATCACGGCGTCACGCCGATGACCGGACTGTCTTGTCCCAGCCTCAGCCAGTGCACCGCCGTCGTTGGTACGACGAGCATCATCACGTTCAATCCGGCTTCGCCGGGTACGGCCTCAACAAGCACCATCGGCACGACCGGCGAAGGCTGGACGAGTCTCGCTTGTCCCACCACCAGCCAGTGCACGGCGGTTCAAGCATTCGGCGGTCACGAGGTGACGTTCAATCCGGCCGCGCCGGGTTCGCCCACACCCGTCACGATTACCAACGGCGAGCTGTTGAGCCTGGCCTGTCCGAGTGCGACAGAGTGTGTCGCGGCCGATGGGGCCAATGAGATCACCTTCGATCCCACCTCGCCAGGTAGTCCCGCGACTGCCTCGCTGGGTCTAACGCCGGGGCTCGCGGTGGTGGCCTGCGCGTCGAGCTCGGTGTGCGCGGTCGTCAACGAATTCGGCGAGCAGGTCAGCTTCAACCCGCTCGCGCCGGGCACGCCGACTCGGCGGACCATCGATGCGAGTAGCGAACTTGTCGGCCTGGCCTGTCCCTCGACGACCAGCTGCGTCTCCGTAGACCATGCCGCTCAAGCAGTCAGCTTCGATCCCAGCTCGTCGGCGGCACCAAGCACGGCCACCGTGGACGACCACCAAGCTCGGAATGCATTCTCAGGCATGGCCTGTCCCAGCCCCAGCCAGTGCACCGCCGCTGACAGCAACGGCCAAGTGCTGACATTCGATCCGGCCTCGCCAGCCAGTTCGTCCGGGCCAATCCCCTTCGATACACCTGGCTCGCTGCGAGGCGTTGCCTGCCCGAGCACCACGCAGTGCACCGTGCTCGAGACCAACCGGGCCATCACATTCAACCCGCAGTCGCCGGTGGCCCGCACCACAACTACGGTCGGAGCGTTCGCCGAGCTGATGGACCTAGTCTGCCCGTCGAGCACCCAATGCACCGCCGTCGATTTCGTCGGCGCGGAGGTCACGTTCAACCCCACGGTGGCGAGTTCGCCGGGTTTCACGACGATCGACGGCATCGGGCTGGTCGGCATTGCCTGTCCCACAGTCAGTCAATGCACGGCGCTCAATGTCGAAGGCCGCGAGCTGACGTTCAACCCAACGGCTCCCGGTAAACCGGCAGCCGTGCCGGTCAACGATGCAGGTTCGTTCAGCATCGCCTGTCCCGCGACCACGCAGTGCACGGTGCTCGACGTTGAAGGCCACGAGACCACCTTCAATCCGCTCGGGGGATCACCACCATCGCCCGTGCTGCTTGAGGCGGCGTACTCACTTGGCCGCCTCGACTGTCCGGCGCTGAATGAGTGCGTGGCCGTCGATAGCGACGGCGAAGTGGTGGCCTTCGATCCAGCAGACCCCAGCCATGCCACCGTCACGCTCGCCGACAGTACGCGCCTGCTCACTGTGCTGGCTTGTCCCTCGACGGTGCTCTGTGTGGCTGGCGGGCTCGGCGATGTGGTGATCGGCACGCCTGGCGCGAGCGAAGAACCCCCGAAAGAAGAACCCAAAAAAGAAGAAAGCCACGGCGGCGGGACGAGCACCAATCCGCCGCCGGGGAACGTCATCCCGCCCATCACCCACCCGAACCCGCCGGTTGTGACGATCACAGCCGGGCAGCTCACGGCAGCGCTTCGGACTCAGCTTGTCCCTTCTGGCAAGGCAGCACGAATTGGGGCGTTGCTCAAGCACGGTGGCCTGTCGCTCAGCTTCACAGCACCAGCAGCGGGCACACTCTCAGTCCAGTGGTACTACGTACCAGCAGGAGCCACGCTTGCCAAGCATGGCAAGGTCAAGGCGGTTTTGGTGGCATCCGGCAAGCTAACGCTTACCGCACCAGGAGCGGGCAAGCTCAAGCTGCAACTGACGGCGGCAGGCCGCCGTCTGCTCAAGCACAGTAAGCGGTTGAAGATCGAGGCGAAGGAGAGGTTTGTGGCGAGCGGCGGTGTAGTTGGGACGGCTACTGCGGGAGTGGTGGTGAGAAGGTAGAACAGAGTCCGTGCAGTGTGAACTATGGCTCTCTTACGTCACTTCGTAGTTGCTGGTAGGAAGTGGGGAGAGCTTTCCGAGGTGCAAGGATGGCGACTATGCCTCGGAGCGTTTCGCGCGCCACGTCGAGCGTTCCCTGATCAGCATATTCCTCGATCTCTCGCCTCCAAGCCACCCAGCGCCTCAAAAGATCGTGACCGTCTATGGCAGTCCTGATGCCCGCCGATATTACCTCGCCACTCCAACTATGAACCGCCTTCACCAGATTTTCATAAAGCGGATCAAGCGACCCATATGAAGGTTTTACCAGCCAGTTACGTTCAGCCTCAGTGAATGGTAATGCTGCACGAAAGGCGATGACTTTGATGTCAAAGTCTGCCATTTCTTCTGTTGACACTTCTTCGGTTGCCCTGATGTGGGTAAGCAGCCAGTCAAATGCACCTAAAGCTGAGATGGCATCGCCGTCGTTGTCGTGCCAACCCTTCTCGTTGCACTCCTCAGCAGCAATGTGTCGGGATAAGAAATCTAGAAGGCTATATGCCTCCAGTCCCGCATAATGGCCAACATCACCGTACGGGTGGTTCGCTTCATTGCTAGTCGGACGGTCATGCTCCATCGACACAATACCTCTTACTTATACTATTTACTCATTTTAGCTCTACGTGCGCAAGACTCAGCGCTTTTTGACAGCCAAGCTAATAATCTGAACCGCGAGGTTATCGAGGATTTCATTCTCGATACGGGTCTGGAATGTCGCGAAGGCAGCGGCTTTTTGCTGTTGCCCAGAGATGATGAGCGATCGTTCAGCCCGACAAAATTCTTCATATGCTAGGTTGCGTCGAACGGCCAGAGCCTTCCCCCACGACGCACTAGATATTCCCAGGAGCGGTCGGACCGACGGACCATATACCTGGCCCATGTTCTTGCTGGCAACTTCAACAGCATCCTTGATCCTGTCCTGATCGGTTCTGCCGTCGCTGACTCGTCGAGCGATGGTCAGAAGACGCTGATACTCGTGTAGTCGATCCCTTGGATCAAGGAGTCCACGCTTTCGGAGCAAGCGCAACTCGTTGATGAGTTGCGCCACAAACTGATCCTCTTCCTGGGGGGAGATCTTCCGGCGGTCAGATGCCAACACGGTGGGGAAGCTACCAGCGGGGTTGGACCGGGTGACAGTTGTCTGCGTGGCGAAACTGTCGTCCAAGAATGTGCAGGTTCCTGCGACTTTCTGCGTAGCCGTGTGTCGTTTCGCACGAGCGTGCGCGTCTGTGGCGAGTGGCCGATGGAGTCGCGCTATGCCGACTCCGACACACGTTCGCCAGCCTCTCTTTGAGGCTCAAGCCCAGCCGAAAGGAAACTATGTCCGACCTCACCCCCCGCCCGATCAACCCCACGCTCGAACCCGCCCAGCCGCGCGCCCTGGCGAGCAATGACCTGATCCGCCGTGCCGCTTCCGACCTGACGCCGTTTCAGTCGGTTCGTGTAGGGCGCACGATCCAGCGTGGTCGCATGCGGACCGCTGTCCAGCTCGCCAAGATCGAAGACGAGACCATCCTGGGCGAGGCGGTTGCGATCGCGAAGGCCAAAGTTCGGTCCACCGAAGAGCAGGCAGAGCGCTTGCTGCACGCCGAGCGCATGGAGTGCTTGGGACAAGCAGCCCTTGCCCATGAGAAGGCCAGCCGCATCATCGACCTCATCAAGGACGAAGCCGCTCACGCCCTGTTCAAGGACGCCCTGAAGGGTGCCTCCGTCCAGTACGCCAACGGCGTCATCGGGCGCTCCGGGTAACTAAGAGGTGCAGCCGCAGCGGAGTGGCGGCGGCCACCTGATCCTTGGCCTGATCGCCACCGCGATCAGCCTCCAGGTGATCGCCGCCGTCCTCCCCCATCTCCTGGTCTCGATCGTCGTCCTGGCCCTGGTGGTCATCGCCTTGCGCCTAGCGTTTTTCCACACCCGCCGCTGGTAGCCGAAATGTAAATAAGACAGTTGACCGGGCGTGGCTGTCTGCGAGATAATTGAGGGTTACGTTTTGAGCCGAAGTGTGTGCGTGACCTTGCCTGGCAGCAAGTGAAAGTGAGTAGGAAGGAGGTCACGCTATGCCGCAAAAGAGAAAGACCAACAGAAGAAAACTGGAGCGTGTCTCCGTGCGCGGTGAGCGGCGTCAGCCGATCGATTGGGACAAGCACGCTTGGGCCATGCTACAGCTGGCCCGCCTCCAGCTCGACGCAAAACAGGCCGCGAAAAAGCCGAAGGACGAAGCACCATGAGCGGCGAGCTGGCCTGGTGGCATCTCCGCTTTCCGCGTCAGCTCGATGAATCAGCCGTGCTAGCTGCACTGTCGTCGTTCGCTGGCCTGGCCCACGGCTCCCGCCTGATCTTCACCCTCACCGCCACCCATGACGGTATTACCCATCGGCTTGGTGTCAGCGCAAGCTCGGCCGACACCATCGCTGGATCACTGCGGGCGGCTATCCCGAGCCTGCGATTGGACAAAGCCGAAGCACCTGCACCCATCCCCCGGCGTGTCCTGTGGCAACTCAGCCCAGCCATTGCCGCCATTCGTGCCGACCGCGTGGTCGCGAGCAGCGCCAGTCTGCTGGCGAGTCTGTTCCCGCTCAGCCGCCATGAGGTGATCTGTCTGCGCTGGAAGTTGCGCCCGAGTCTGCGCCCCCGTTTGGACTTTGCTTCGGAGGGGTCGCGCGGTGGTCGCACCCTGGCGTTGCGTCACAAGCTGGCCTTGCCGGGCCTCAGTGGCTCCGGCGAATTGGCGGTGGCAAGCGGTACGCCGTGGCGCACCCACATGTTGGTGCAGCGGGTGAGTACCAGCTTGCGCAGTCTCAGTACGCCCCACGGTCGGCTGGCCCCTGACCCGTACTGGTTCGGTCAACTGCTCTACGTCCTTGGGCAACGGGGTCGTTATTTCAGCGTCGCCGAGCTGGCCGCCGTCATCGGCTGGCCCGTCGGTGGCCCGGACCTCCCCGGCTTGGAGTTGGGCGCGGCCAAGACCTTGGTCGCCAGTCGGAGCTTGTCCGAAGCGGGCCGGGTACTCGGTGTCAGCAACTTCGCCGGAAACGAGCGGACGGTCGCGATCAGCCCCAAGGCGGCAACGCGGGGGACCTACATTTTGGGACCTACGGGTACCGGAAAGTCCAGTCTCATCAAGAATCTGATCCGCGACGACCTGGAGCAAGGTCGCGGCTTGGCGTTGGTCGAGACCAACGGCGACCTCATCAACGAGCTATGCGACTTGATTCCAAAAAACAGACAACGAGATGTTGTCCTTATCGACCCGACTGACCCGACGCATAGCGTCGGCTTCAACCCCTTCCGGGGTTCGCCCGACCCATCACTGGTAGCCGACCAACTCGGCGAGTTGTTCGAGCGGCTGTGGAGCGCCTACTGGGGACCACGCACCGCTCAGTTGGTCCACATGGGTTTGTTGAGCTTGGCGAAACGCCCAGACGCAACGCTGCTCGATCTCCCCCGGCTCTACCTGGACCCGGCGTTTCGCGCTCGTGTCATCGCTGGCCTGGATGACCCGCTTGGCCTGGAGCAGGATTGGCGCTGGTTCCAGAGTTTGCCGGAAAAAGAGCAGGCCACAGTCACGGCCCCCTTGCTCAACAAGGCTCGCCAGTTCACGGCACGGCCGTCGATTCGAGCCATCGTCGGACAAGCCCAGGCCGCCATCTCCATGCAGCGGATCATGGCCGAGCAGAAAATAGTGCTGGCCTATCTCCCAAAGGGACTCATCGGCAGCGAGACCGCGCAGCTCCTGGGTTGCTTGATCCTGACTGGCATCTGGCAGGCCGCCACGGAACGTACTCGCCTGCCGCTTGCTGAGCGCTCGACCTTCGGGCTGTACGTCGATGAGGTGCAGGACTTCGCGGCCGCCCCGATCCCGTGGGAAGAGCTGTTCGCCCAAGGTCGCAAGTACGGCCTGGCCCTGACGGTGGCCCATCAGAATCTCGGGCAGATCGACAAAAACCTGCGCGAGTCGATTCAAGCTAACGCTCGCAGCAAGGCCGTCTTTGCCACCAGCCCGGAAGATGCCCGCAGCCTGGAGCGGCTGTTTGCTCCAGCGCTGACGGCTGCCGACCTGCAAGCGCTCGACCCCTACTCCATCGCTGCCATCGTGGCCCAAGATGATGGCGGCAGCTCGCGGCCAGTGACGCTCAGAACCCCGCCGCCACCAGGGCCGCTCGGCAGCGCCGAGCAGGTACGCCAAGCCTCACGCCAGCAGTTCGCCCAGCCACGCGAGGAGATCGAGGCCGCACTGCGCCGCCGACTCCTCAGCCACAAACCGCCAACTGTCCCGATCGGCAGAAAACCCCGGCGCGGCGCATGAAGGGGTGGTCGATCGGGTGGTCAGTCGCGTGCCGTGAGACCCAGCAAATCCAACACAAACACGGGAGACCTCGCCTCGCTCTGCCACTGACTACCTACGCCGTAGGGGGTGCCTCATGCACCGCCTAACGGCGGAAGGACTGCACGACCTGGAGGGTAGGCTCAGTCAGCGGGATTGGTTGGTGGTCAAGTATCTGGCCGAGCTGCATTTCATCAGCGGTGGTCAGCTCGCCCGGCTGTGCTTTTGGGGCGGTGCCGCACCGGATACGCGGGCGGCGCGTCGGGCGCTGCTCAGGCTGACCCGCCTCGGCGTCCTTGATCGGCTGCCGCGCTCCGTAGGTGGCGTCCGTAGCGGTTCGGCTGGGTTCGTCTACCACCTCGACCTGGCCGGACAGAGCCTCGCCATACAGCGGGGGTGGCAGCCCGAGCGGCGCAGGCGGCGGTCGAACACTCCAGGGACTCTGTTCCTGAACCACACGCTGCTGGTCGCCGAGCTGCACGTGCTGCTCGTTGAAGCCGACCGCTCCCAGAGCATCGAGCTGCTGGAGCTGTCCAGTGAGCCGGCCTGTTGGCGCAGCTTCAGGCGGACTCAGGGACAGCGACAAATCCTCAAGCCGGATAGCTATGCCCGGCTGGGGGTTGGAGACTTCGAGGACAGCTATTTCTTCGAGATCGACAACGGCACCGAGGGCAGTCGGACAATTGTCCGCCAGCTTTCTAGCTACGTCGCGTACTACGCCAGCGGCGAGGAGCAACAGCGGACAGGCGTCTTTCCAAAGAGCCTGTGGCTGACGAGCCGCGCCGAGCGGGTGGCGGTCATCGAGGACTGCGTGGCGAGCCTGCCGCTGGAGGCTCACGCGCTGTTTCAGGTCGCGCCATTTGAGGCCGTACTGGACGTCATCGCGGCCCCCGAAAACGGCCAGAATCCTTGACTAAGGTATGTCGTAAATTATATATTGTGAAGTTAACAACAACCGTCAACAATGACAAGAAAGGAGGCAGCTATGCCATCAGCACTAACGGACAAACCAACCGGGAAGCCGCTAGTTCCCGACGCCACGAAGCGGGCCGTTGCATACCTGCGCGTCTCATCAGACGCCCAGGTCAACACCGGCTACAGCCGCGACGGCCTGAGCATCGACGCACAGCGCGAAGCCGCCGAAGACAAGGCGGCCCAGCTCGGCGCAACCATCGAGCGGGTGTTCCTTGACCCCGGCAAGAGCGCGTTCGTTGATCTGCACAAGCGAACCGACTTCTTGGAAATGCTTGAGGAACTAAAGCGCTGCAACGCGCATGAAGCGACGCGCGTGGACTTCGTGATCGTGTGGGCGTCGAGCCGGTGGGCGCGAGATGTCCGAGTCCACTTCGACGCTCACGATCTGGTGCGCAAAGCGGGTGCCCGGCTGGTCTCCATCACGGAGCCGATCATTGGCGACGACTCGCCAGAGTCCTTCTACATGGAGGGCATGCTGGCGGTAAGCAACCAGTACGAGTCGATGAAGACTGGCCGGGCCGTGCGTGGCGGGCTCTACCAAAAGGCCAAGGCTGGCGGCAGCTACGGCGGACGACGGCTGGGCTACATGCGGACGATCGAGCAGTTGCCGGACGGTCGGCAAATCGGAGGCGTCGCCCTTGACCCCGAGCGCCACCTCTTCATCACGCATGCCTTCCGGCTCTACGACAGCGGCGAATACTCCGTCTCCCAACTGAGCGACGAGCTGCATCGGCTCGGGCTGCGTAGTCATAGCACGCGGTGCTACCCACCCGGCAAGGTCGGCACCTCAGCCTTGCAGCGCGTCCTCCGCAACCCCTACTACGCGGGCCTGGTCGTGTACAAGCGCGGCACCGAAGATGAGCAGGTCTTTGAGGGTCGCCACGAGGCGCTGATCGATCAGGACACCTTTGACCGGGTGCAGACTCGGCTTGATGAAAAGCGCGTGGCGGGGGAGCGTCCGCAGGTACAGCGCCACTACTTGCGGGGCAGCGTGTTCTGCGGTGACTGTGGCCAACGGCTGACGTTCGGCGTCTCCACCGGCAAGAACGGCCGGAAGTATCCGTACTTCTTCTGTAGCGCACGCATCAACGGGACGACCTGCGAGCAACGCACCAACATGCGCCCCGAGCTGATCGAGGCGGCCATCCAGCGCTACTACCGCGAGCACCCGGTGCAGCTCACCGCCAAGGATGTCAGCGAACGGACACAAGCAATCGAAGGCTTGGTAGCTGTCAGCCAGGAGGCCGTCGGCCAGGTCAAGCAGGCCAAGGCCGAGCTGATCGCCAAGCTCAAGGCGCAGCAAGTCCGCCTCCTGCGGCTGCACGCGGAAGAGGGCAACGACGTGTCGCCCGATGCGTTCCGAGACGAGCGCCTACGGATGCAGATCGAGATTCACGCTGCCGAGAGGTCGCTTGCCGAGACAGAGCAGCAACTCCGCCTCGACGCCGACATGCTCAGGATGGCTCTGGAGCTGGCCGAAAACGTTGCCGCGGTCTACGCCAGCGCCGATGAGGCGACCAAACGCAGCTACAACCAAGCGTTCTTTACGAAGCTCTACGTCACGCCTGAGTGGGACGAAGATGCCGGAAGCACCGATGCGCAGATCAGCCGCGCCGAGCTGACAGAGCCCTATGCCGTGCTGCTGAACAAGGGTCTTGCACGCAAGGCCCTGAACGAGGTCGAACTGATCCGAAAAGCAGCCGCAAAAGCAGAAAGCGACTCAGGCGAGCCGCTTTCTGATGCGTCGGTTTCGATCTTCTTCAAACTGGCGGAGAGGGCGGGATTCGAACCCGCGATGGAGTTTAACCCCCATACTCGCTTAGCAGGCGAGTGCCTTCAGCCTCTCGGCCACCTCTCCTGGGATCGGGCTCGGGCCAGTTTAGAGCTTGACCGAGCCTGCCGCGCGAGCGCGTAGCATTGCGAAGCGTCCTGGAAGGACGGCGGAGCGGTCGCGTGACCGGTGGATCCCGTTCCGGAAATTGGACGAACATCACTTGATGGAGCTAGTGCTTCTGCACGGCAGAGTAGGCTCCCCTCGACCCAATCTCCGGTCAACACGATCGAGCGAGGAGAACGCGATGGCGGTCACGGGATTCGACGCTGGCAAGCGTCTCGATCCGCACCACTTCGAATTGATCGACGGAGCGGCGGCTCAGACCGCCGGAGCGATCGACGCCTGGGTCAGGGAGAAGGTCAACGAGCCGCAAGCAGCGTCGCTGTAGGAGCTGCGGCCGGAGCATGGCGAAGACGTGCTTCATCGCGGGTGCGGTCGTCCTCATGTCAGCAGGAGGCGGACATGCGCTAGTCACGCTCCTCGACATGGTCCGCCCTACGTTCTTCACGCCGATCGACGACTCCGTCAGATCCGCGATGGAGAGCACCGGGTTTCGCTTTCGGCGCCTCTGGCCGCGCGCGAACGACGTCACGCCGACGATGTGGAGGTTGTGGCTGGGCTTCAACGTCAGCCACGGTATCGGCGTCTTCGTCTTCGGGCTGATGTGCCTGCTGATCGCCGGCCACGACTTCACGCTGGTCACAAGCATTGGAGCGATCCGACCGCTAACGATTGCCTTCTCTGCCGTCTACTTCGTTATCGCGCTGCGTTTCTGGTTCTACGTGCCGGCGATCGCCACGGGCGCCGCCTTGGCGTGCTTCACCGTCGCCGCACTGACGGCAGCATGAACAGGGCACTCACCGGCTCGCAGCCAGAGCACGAGATGGCTCAGGCCGCGGCGAGCTGGCGCTGCGCCAGATGATGGCTGGAGCCAGCCGCGCCGCATCGACTAGCCTTCCTCATCGCGTGGAAGGGTGGCAGAGCGGTTGAATGCACCGGTCTTGAAAACCGGCAGGCGGGCAACCCCCGTCTCGGGAGTTCGAATCTCCCCCCTTCCGTTTTTGGCCTGTAGGAGGCTTTGTTCGAACTTGGTCTGCGGGTGTGCTCCAGCGTCGACCCTGTTGGCTCTGCGTAGCGATGGTGAGTGCTGCGTGCTGTGCAGACTTCCTCAGCTATCGCTCGGCAGGATCGTGAAGGCTCCACCTTGGAGCGGTATGACGGCTCGGAAATGCCGCTCGTCGAAGCTCAGGATGCGATTGGTCTTGTAGCGGTCTGCGATCACGATCAACGCACAGTCGGCGAGCCCAAGCTCGAGATCCGCATAGCGCGCGTCGAGGGCTCCGATCGTGGCATAGTCCTCTCGCTCCAGGCAGGCAACGGTAAATCGCCCGGCGGCGAGGTCGGCGATGAAGTTTCGCCGTGGCTCGTGTCCAACCCGCTGTCCCAGTAGATAGTCCACCTCGGCGGTGACGGGCGCTGGAATGATCAGCGGCCCATCGATGGTTCGAAGTAGCTCGTCGATGCGCGTGAAGTGCGGATCGTTGGCATCGCCGAACGCAACCAGGGGCGCGGCGTCGATCACGACGGTCACTCGCCGAAGCCCTTGAGCAGTTCCTCCTCCGGAACGTCGGTGATCGACGTGCCATCGCCGTGCCCTGAGCCGGCCAATGCGAAGTCCCGATCCTGGGATGGCTTTGGCTGGTATGTGGCAACGGCCTCGCGCAATATCTCTGCCTGGGACCGGCCCTCCTCACGGGCCAGGCGGGCAAGGCGCTGAGCCTGATCCTCATCGAGATAGACGCTCGTCTTACGCATGTTCGAGAGTATAGGGCACGAGGTAGGGTACTCAGCGCCAAAGCGCTCCTGATGGATCTGGCGAATCAAGAGGCCACGGAGCTTTCGAGGCCGCGCCCCTGCAGCGCGCCAGCGCGGCCGGGACGCGCGAAATGGCTTGAGAACCCGTACCGCGTAACGAGGCCCCGGCTCGTTACGTTGTCACCACCCCGATCGGCGAGCAGCTGGAGCGCTCACAGCTCACTCGTTTCAGCGCCGAAGATCGGCTGGCCGGAATACTCGGGCATCATCGCCAGGGCATTGCGGATCGACCCGGTGAACAGCAGCGACACATGGTTCGTGCCCTAGCTCATGAGCGCCGAGGGGATGATCGCGAGCGGATCGCCCAGACAATGTCTCTACAGAGCCACAGCCAACGGTCTTGAAATCACTGGATAGGCGAGCCTCGCCTCACGGGAGGGATCCACCCTCTCCCCATAGCCAACCCTGCCGCTTCAGCGCCGCAGCGGAGAGACAGAAACGTGTCGATCGCGCGGAGCTTCGCTGAAGGTGGGAGCTCGAGCGAGTACGCGAGCCAGCACCCTGACAAGCGGCCTCGCTCGGTGTAGTCTTTTCCGATTCATGGATGGATTGGAATTTCCGGGCGGCTGCAAGGATGCAGACGGCGCCTCTGAGATCGCCGCGCGCACACCGCGATGGGTGGCCTTTGCGTGGCGATCGGCGCTGGCAGGCGTGCTGCTCCTCGGTCTGCTGGCAGCCTCCTTGGCCGGGCCGCTGGCGAGAGGAGCCTACGGCGAAGCCGCGTGGACGACCTACCACCACGATGCTGCCCGCTCCGGCGTGGACCCTGAAGCTCTCGACCCGATCACGCCAACGCTCGCCTGGCAGTCGCCCGATCTGGGGGCCCCGATCTGGAGCCAGCCTCTGATCCTCGGCTCGCGTGTCTACGTCGCGACGCTCGCCAATCGGATCTACGCCCTCGATGCCACGACGGGCGCTGTGATCTGGGAACAGAACGCCGGGATCCCCGTGCCTCGCGACCCCTCGCGATGTCAGCCGAGCGTCGGCATCGTCGGCACACCCGTGATCGACGCATCGACGGGCACGCTTTATGCCGTCGCCGATACCTGGGACCCGAGTACAGAAGAAGCTCACCATCTGCTCGAGGGCTTCAAGATCGCCAATGGCGAACGCGTGCTCAGCACCCCCGTCGACCCGCCGGGCTCCAACCCCAAGACGCTGCTGGAGCGGCCGGCGCTGAACCTCGACCAGGGCAAGGTCGTGTTCGGCTTCGGCGGCAACCCGGGCGACTGTGGCATCTACAGCGGCGCGGTCGTAGCGGCGCCCGAGGACGGCGGCACGCCGAGCTTCTGGCAGTACAAACCGGCAAGTCCCGCCTTCGGCGGCGCGGCCGTTTGGGGCCCGAGCGGAGCAGCGGTCGACGAAGCGGGTCACGTCTACATCGGCACCGGCAATCCGAACTTCCCCGACGAACAGGAAGTCAGCACCTACGACTACTCCGACAGCCTGCTCGAGCTCGACTCCTCGATGAGCCTGCTCGGCAACTTCGCCCCGGAAAGCTGGTTGAGCGACAGCAACAACGACCGCGATCTGGGCAGCTCGGGTCCCGAGCTGCTCCCGGGGGGCCTGCTGTTTCAGGCGGGCAAGAACGAAATGGGATACCTCATCGACGAGGCGTCGATGGGCTCCGGCGCACCCGCCGTCTTCGCTCAGAAAGTCTGCAAAGGCGTCAAGGGCGAAGGTGAAGGCGAAGGCAGCTTCGGCGGCGACGCCTACGCCGCCGGCACGATCTACGTCCCCTGCATAGACGGTGTGCGCGCGCTCACCTACAACCAGGCCGCGCGCACCTTCAGCCCGCTCTGGCATGGACCCACCGACGCGATCGGGCCGCCGATCGTCTCCAACGGGCTGGTTTGGGTGATCTCCGGCAAATTCCTGGAAGGCGCAGGCACGACGCTCTACGGACTCGACCCCGCCACCGGCGTGCCGCGCTACACCGAGACCCTCCCCAGCCCGACCGCGGACCACTTCGCCTCGCCGAGCGCGGCCGCGGGACGGGTGTTCGCCGCGACCGGATCGAGCATCACCGCCTTTCAGATCGCCGAGCCGCCGCCGATGCCGCCGGACCTCGTCACAGGTGAAGCCTCCTCGCTGACCCAGACCTCCGCGACGCTAGCTGGGACGGTGAGCTCGGACACAGACCTCAGCGAATGCCGCTTTGACTACGGGCCCACGAGCGCCTACGGCTCGAGCGTCGCCTGCTCCTCGCTGCCGAGCGCGAGCACTACTCCGGTGGCGGTCTCAGCGACGCTGCACGGCCTGCTCGCCAACAGCAGCTACCACTTTCGCATCGTGGCGAGCAACCAGGGCGGCACGAACCTCGGCAACGATCAGCTCTTCACGACGCCTCCCCAACCGCCGACGGTCCTCACGCAAGCCGCCTCCTCGCTGACCCAGACCTCCGCGACGCTGAACGCCTCGCTCGACCCCGAAGGCGTCGCGCTCACAGATTGCCATTTCGACTATGGCCCGACCACCGCCCTCGGTGCAAGCGTGCCCTGCGCACAGCGACCCGAAGCCGGCACGGTCGCCGTGACCGTCTCAGCGCCACTGAGGAACCTGACGGCGGATACGACCTACTACTTCCGGATCGTTGCGGCCAACGCCGGGGGCGAAAGCGTTGGAGCGCTCGCCACCGCGACGACGCTCGCCCCTGTGACGACGTCTCCTGCCCCGCCGGGCGAAAACCCATCCCCGCCACCGATTACGCCCCCGCTGGGCCCAGCACTAACGGGCATCGCCGGACAGGGCGTGCTGGGCTCGCTTGAAGAAAAGGCCGTGCCGAATGCCAGGCCGCGACTCCTGGGCGTCTCACTGAAGGCACACCCTGCCGGCGTCGTCGAGGTCAAGCTGAGCTGCCCCGCTGCAGCTCATTGCCGCGGCAACGTGACGCTGCGCAGCCTGCTCGGCACCCGCCCGGCGCACCACGGCAACGCTAAGGGACTGGTCCTCGCGACCGCGAGCTTCACGCTGAGCGGTGGAGCGCAGGCGATTCTGAAGCTGCAACTCAACGCAGCCGCACGCAAGCTGATCGCGCGCCATCGCGTGCTGCATGTATTGGCCGTCATCGCCACGCACGATCCAGCGGCCGGCGCCTCCTCCACCGCGACGCCGTTTACGCTGCGACGTCCCTGACAGTAGAAACATGGAGCGTTGCAATCATCAAATAACTCGTCGATCCATGTAGACTGCCGCCCTCGCGCCGCGGTCCAAGGGGAGGCGCACTAGCGAGAGGGTCGTGAGGCATGGATTTCTGGAGAGCGCAGCGGGGCGCTGGGTCCAGTGGGGCAGCACGGCTGATCGTGGGTCTGGCAGCGGCGCTGCTGGTCGCGCTCGTGATGGCAGCCCCCGCGGGCGCCTACGGAGCGACCGCATGGGGCGAGAATCTCTACAGACAGCTCGGCGACGGCAGCACGAACGCCGCGAGCGCGCTGCCCGTTGCCGTCAGCGGACTGAGTGGCGTGACCTCGGTGGCGGCCGGCGGGCGCCACAGCCTCGCGCTGCTGAGCAACGGCACCGTGATGGCCTGGGGCGATGACGAAGCCGGACAGCTCGGCGACGGCGGCGCGACCTTCTCCAGCGTGCCCGTCGCCGTAACTGGCTTGACGGGTGTGAAGGCGATCGCCGCGGGCGCGAACCACAGCCTTGCGCTGCTCACGAACGGCACCGTGATGGCCTGGGGCGAAAACGAAGAAAGCCAGCTCGGCAACGGCAAAACGAGCGACAGCGCCGTACCGGTCGCCGTCAAAGCTCTGACTGGCGTGAAGGCGATCGCCGCTGGCGGCAACCACAGCCTCGCGCTGCTTACAAACGGCACCGTGATGGCCTGGGGCGAAAACGAAGAAGGCCAGCTCGGCAACGGCAAACTGACCAACGCGAGCTCACCCGTTGTAGTAAAAGCGCTGAGCGGCGTCGCCGCGATCGCCGCGGGCGCGCACCACAGCCTGGCGCTGCTCAGCACCGGCTCGCTGATGGCGTGGGGCAGCAATGCATACGGACAGCTCGGCCACCCCGAAAGCAGCGAAACCGCAGAAGAAGCGTTCAGCACCGTTCCCGTGACCGTGACTGGCGTCAGCGGCGCGAGCGCGATCGCAGCGGGCGCCATCCACAGCGTCGCGCTCGTCAACGGCACCGTCATGGCTTGGGGGGCCGACGAACTGGGCCAGCTGGGCAACCAGACAGCCGCCCGCTCGTTCCCGGCACCCGCGACCGTCAGCGGCCTCTCGGGCGTGAAGGCGATCGCGGCGGGCGGCGAGCGCACGATCGCGTTGCTCTCCAGCGGCGCCGTGATGGACTGGGGCGATAATGAATGGGGCGCGCTCGGCACGGGCAGCAGTGGAGGCTTCAGCGATATCCCGCTCACCGTCAGCGGCCTCGGCCAGGTCAGCGGCATCTCGGCCGGCACGGCGCACAGCCTCACCTACGGCGAACCCACCCCGGCGGTCACCGCCGTGAGCCCCAACTCGGGGTCAAGTGCAGCCGGCAGCGCAGTGACGATCACGGGCAACAACCTCGGTGGGGCGAGCGCCGTTTACTTCGGTACGCACGTCGCCGCGAGCTTCACACTCAACTCCCCCGGCTCGATCACCGCCGTCGCGCCCGCGGGCACAGGCACCGTCGATGTCACGGTCACCACGCCCGCTGGCTCGAGCCCCCCACACGCCGCCGACAGGTTCACCTACCTGCCCGCGCCGATCGTCAAAAAACTCTCACCGAACACCGGCCCCGCCGGTGGCGGCAGCGCGGTGACGATCACGGGCAACAACTTCACCAAAGTCAGCGTGGTGCACTTCGGCGCAAGCGAAGCCGCGAGCTTCGTCGTCAACTCCTCGACCTCGATCACCGCCGTATCGCCACCCGCTACGCCCGGAGCAGCCGATGTGACGGTGACCGCAGCTGCCGGCACGAGCGCCCTCGTGGCCGGCGACCGTTTCAAATACGCACCAAGCATCGCGAGCGTCTCGCCCAACAGCGGACCGCTCACGGGGCACGTCGAGGTGACGATCACGGGCAGCGGCTTCGCGCTCGGTGCCACCGCGACGATCATCAAGTTCGCCACCAAGCGCGCCGGCTCGGTCAACTGCACCTCGAGCACAACCTGCACCGCGATCGCTCCGAGTCACGAAGCGGGCACCGTCGACGTGCGCGCAACGGTCAACAAAGTGACGAGCCCGATCGCACCAGCAGGCGATTCCTTCACTTACGGCTGAGCATCATCGCCGCGCTCGATCGCGCTAGGCGAGACTGCTCTGCGCCGCGGCGTGCGAGGTCCCCAACACGCGGCCGGAGGCATCGAGCGCCTGCACCTGGAGGTAGGGGCCTGCGGTCGGCACCGGCAACTGAATCGCTGTCTCAAAGGCCGTGCGCGGGGTCTCGGCGACGGGCGTCAGCGCCGCGGGGCGCGCGCCCGCAAGCACCCGCCAAACGGACACCGCGGTCGCACCGTTCCAGCTTGCATATACGACACCCGAGCGCGGTACGCCGGCCTTGAAGGCAAACACTGGCTGGTGCGCCGGCGTTCCCGTCCAGGCGAAGCGGAAGCTTCGATAGGACTGCTCGTGCAGCGGGAAATGTGCGTCGAAGAGCAGCGCTCCACTCGCGCTGAATTCCGAGAAATCAGGTTCCTGCCCCCAACCCACGAACCAGTCGCCGTTGCTCAGCGCCTGGATGTTGCCCTGGCTCTCCGCGATCAGCGGCGGCGTGTGTGTGAACTGACTGACGAGCGTTGCTGTGGCGCTCGGTCGCGTCGAGGCTCAGCACGATGCCGCGTGACTGCGGGTGCACGGTCGGCGAGGAGCCGTTGTCGAACACGCTGATCGAGACCGTTCGGCAGCTGGCGAGGATCGTGCTGGAAGGCCGTCCGCGCACCCGGGGCTGCTGTGAAGTTGCTGTGCTTGCCGCCCAGACGCCACGCGATCTGCCCGCTCGCGGCGTTGATGTCATAGACCGTCCAGGTGTTGCGCGCGGAGATGAGCAGCGAGCCGTCGCGGTCGAGGTTGATCGAGTTGATGTGAAAGAAGTCGAACGGCCAGCGCGTCGAGGAGGTCTTGTGATTTGGCGTAGGACTCGCTCAGCGCCACGTGGTCGAGGCTCGTCCATTCGTACATCACGAGTCCCGTCTTTACGTCGATCTCCTGAAAGACCCCGTCGGTGACCGCGCCGTCGGCCGCACCACCGATCGCGCTGAGGTTGCAGAGGATCGGGTCATAGGCAGTGATCAGCGCGGTGCCGCTGGGCGTGAGCTGCAACTCGTGCAGATCGGCGAGATCGCCGTTGCCGGCTCGGACGTGCGCGATGTCGGTGTAGCTGGAGTCCGCGATCACGCCCTCGCCGCGCCCGAAGCCGTGCACCGAGATGTCGCCCTGCCACCACGTCAGCACCGGTTTGCCGAGCGTATTCCTGGACCCTGAAGTTGGTCGCCGAGGTGTAGCGGGGTAGCCCCTTGAACCACACCAGGCCACCGTTCTGGTCGAGGATCATCGGGCCCGCCTGCCCCGGGCCGGAGTAGGGCGCGACGAAGATCTCGCCCGCTGCGGCCGCGGGCGAGGTGGCCGTCACGCTCACGATCGGTGGCTGCAGATCTGCGCGCGAGTGAAACGACTGAACTTCGACGGCTGCGCCGGGATGGATCGCCTCGGGTGTCGTGGTGATCGCGTCCTGGGTGGCGATCGCGAACCGATCGAGCAGCGTCTGCGTGCCACCTGCGCCGCGCAGCAGCGCGCGTACCGTCACGCGCTCACCTTCCGACGAAGGGCCTGTCGGGGAGGAAGCTCGCGCCGTTGCCCTGGGAGTAGGCGGAGAGGTGGCCGCTGTGGCTGCCGCTGCGCGAGCCGCTGACGCTCAGCACCTTGAGCGAGCTCGGCCGCGCCCCGAGAAAGCTGATCTGAGTTCTCGCCGAGGCATCGCGGCTGCCCGGAAAGGGGCGAGACGGTCACTGATCCTGCCTTTAGAGCCGACGTGTTCAATGTCGCCGGCGTGCAGGTCGGAGCGGTCTGCGCCGCCGCGACGGCGCTCGCCGCGAGCGCCAAGCCAAGAGCCACCCCCGACCCTAGGATGAGAGCGCGTATGCAGAGCATTGACCCGGCAGAGCATAGGAGAGTCGATCGGCGCACGTTCGTCAAGAGCGGACTGATCGCCGGAGGCGCGCTCGTCGGTGCCGGGCTCGGAATCCGCGCGCTGGCCGACGGCTCCGGGGACTCACGCAGCTCGCACACTTGCCGCGGCCGCCCGCGACCGTGCCGATCGCCACCCAAGCCGGCACGCGACCGAACATCCTCGTGATCGTCGTCGACCAGCTGCGCTTCCCGCAGTGGTTCGGCGCCGGACCACTCGGCGTCCGGCCTACCGCCGAATCTGCGCCGCCTGCGCCACGGCGCGGTCTCCTTCGCGCGCCACTACACCGCCTCCAACGACTGCTCGCCGGCGCGTTCGACGCTGCTGACCGGCCTCTACTCCCATCAGACCGGCTGCATGATCACCGGCGGCAGCACGCTCGACCCGGGCTTCCCGACGTGGGGCACGATGCTGCGCGAGCACGGCTACCACACGCGCTGGCTGGGCAAGTGGCATCTGACCCACCGCGACAATCACTGGACGCCGCTTCGAAGGCGAACGGGCGCTCGAGCGCTACGGCTTCGCCGGCGGCATCTATCCCTCCCCCGACGGCGGACCCGGTCAGGGCTGGCGCACCGACCCGCAGATCGCAGACGAGTTCGCGCGAGTGGTTCACGCAGGAGGGCGAGCGCCGGGCCGTGGTGCACGACCGTCTCCTTCGTCAACCCGCACGACATCGCCTGGTGGTACCTGTGGAGCGACCGCGTCCCCGCCGAGGCCGCCGCGCGCAGCACCGTACGGCGCGATGCCGCCGAACTTCGAGACGCCGGAACTGCTCGCCGAGCGGCACAAGCCACGCTTGCAGCACTCCTTGCAGCAGACAGCCGCCGCCTCCTTCGGGCCGGTCGGCTTCAGCGGGCCGCGAAGCGGAACTGAAATGGCTCAGCTTCCTCGACCTCTACACGAAGCTCCAGCGCGAGGTCGACCACCACATCGGGCACGTCCTGCGCACGCTCCACAGCCATCCTGAGGTAGCCGCCAACACGGTGATCGTGTTCACCTCCGACCACGGCGAGTACGGCGCCTCCCACGGTCTGCGCGGCAAGGGCGGCGGCGCCTACGAGGAGGCGATTCGCGTGCCGCTGATCGTCAAGGACCTACGCGCGCGAAAGATCACGGCCGCGCCGGCGCAGCCGCGAACACAGCTGAGCTCGAGCGTCGATGTAGCGCCGCTGCTGTTGACGCATCGCAACCGGCTCCTCGGAGTGGCGGCGCGATCCTCACTACTCCCACATCGCCCACCGTCTCGACCTCGCTCGCATCCTCGAAGACCCGAGCGCCGAAGGCCGGCCGTTCGTGCTGCACGCCACCGACGAGGTCGTGACCGAGTTCGCGGTCGCGCCATATGCCGCCAACGCTCCGCTGCACGTGCTCGCCGTGCGCACACCACAGGCCAAGTACGCCGCCTACACACACTGGGAAGAACAATCGATCACGCCGCTCGCGGCGGGCGAAGAAAACGAGCTGTATGACTACAGCACCCAGACCGGCCGTCTGGAGCTGCACAACGGCGCCGGCGAAAGCGGATCCGAGGAAGCGATGCGCGAACTGCTGCAGCGGGCCTTCCGCCAAGAGCTGCGCGGAGCGCTCCCGGCGCGCCTCGGCGAAGCCCACGCGCGCGGCTTTGCCGACTACTTCTCGACCGCGCAGCGCGCTGTCGAGAGCGCCGCTGATCGGCGCAAACGACACGAGGAACGCGAAGCTGGCTCCACCGAACCGATCATCGGCGAACCCGAAGCACAGAACAGCCTGCGCCCTAGCCGCTCGGGAGCACGACGGGGGCGGAAGCACCAATGACCGCGCCGTTTGCGTCCACGGCCTGCACCGCCACGTAGCGACCGGCCCCGCCAGGAAGGGCGATCGCGGTCTCAAAGCCAGACTTCGGCGCGCTCGCGAGCGGAGCCATCGCGTCCGGAGAGGCGCCCGACAGCACGCGCCAGGTGCCGATCGCGGTGGCGCCGTTCCAGCTTGCGTAGAGGAGCTCGCGCCCGTGCGCCGCGGTGAGCGCGAGCGCCGGACGCCCCGGTGGGTGCCCGCTCCAGGGCAGGCGATAGGCGCGATAGGACTCATAGCCGGCTGGTAGGTGGGCGTCGAAGAGAAGCTGGCCTGTCGGCCCGAATTCCGAGACGTAGGGCACCTCGCCCCAGCCGACGAGCCAGTCGCCGTCCGCGAGCGTCTGGACGTTGCCCTGGCTGCCCGCCACGAGCGGGCTCGCGTGATTCGCGGAGCGCAGGAGCGTGGCGCTCATGCGCTGTGTGCTGAGCGTCAGCTGGATGGCCCGCGACTGCGTGTGCACGCTCGGGCTCGCGCCATTGTCGAAGAAGGTGATCGTGCCATCGCTCTGGCGGCGCGCGTCGTGCTGCCACGCAGTGCGCGTGCCGGGCCCCATCGCGAAGCTCGAGCGCTTGCCCTCCAGACGCCAGCGCACCTTGCCGGTTTTCGCCGCGACGTCGTATGCAGCCCATGTGTTGCGCGCGTCGACGAGCAGATCGCCGTCGGGTTGGACATCGATCGAGTTGATGTGAAAGTAGTCAAACGGCTTCAGCTGACTCGAGTGGCGTGCGGAGGCGTAGGACTCACTCAGCGCGACATGGTCGAGGCTGTGCCACTCGTAGCGCACGAGGCCCGTCTTGACATCGATTTCTTGCAGCAGCGTGTCGGCCACGGCGCCGTCCGCCGGCCCCCCGACCGAGCGCAGGTCGCAGTCGATCCCGTCGTAGACGGTGATCAGCGCCGTGCCGCGCGGCGTCAGCTGGAATTCGTGCAGGTCGGACTGGTAGCCGTTGCCCGCCCGCACAACCGCGATCGTCCGGTAGGACGCATCCGCGATGACGAGCCCCGACTTGCTGCTCGGACCTGCCACGAGCGGGTCCTGCCACCAGGTCAGCGCTGGGGCGCCTTCAAGTTCCTGCACGCGGAAGCCAGCCGCGCGCGTCCCGCTCGCCAGCGGCTTGAACCACACGAGCGCGCCGCTTTCGTCGAGGATCATCGGCCCGTATTGCCCGGGACCCGAGTAGGGCGCGATGAACAGATCGCCTGCGCTCGCGCCGGGCGCGTGCGTCGTCACCGTGACCGTCGGCGGCTTCAGATCCGGGCGCGAGCGAAAGCTCTGGTAGTCGTTGGGCCTGGGCGCCCGCGGCGAGCTGCCTCCCGCGGCGCCAGCCGTGTCGCGTACGGCGATCGCAAAGCCCCAGGCAAACGGCGTGCTCACCCCCGCGCTCGTGAGGCTGGCGCGGACGGTGACCTGCTCACCGTCCGCAAACGGACGAGTGGGTAGGAAGCTCGCGCCATCTCCCTGGGAGTAGGAGAGCAGACGCCCCGTGTGTGTGCCGCTGCGCGAACCCGTGACCGTGACATCGCTCAGCTCCCCCGCGGGAACCCCAAGCAGGCTGATCTGCGTCGAGGCCGAGGCATCGCGACTCGCCGGCGCGGGTGAGACGGTCAAGCGCCCGCCCGCGAGCGCAGCCGAGATGTCCGGGCGCGGCGGAAGGCAACGCACCGCAGTCGTGCGTGTGCTTGCCTTACGTGCGGTGGGCGAGCGCTCTGCCACCCGCAGCGCGTGGACGCTGCGCTCCGCTGGACGGGAGATCAGGCCGAGCAGCCCCCAGGCTCCGGCGAGCGCGGCCAGCCCGGCAAGCAGCGAGCGCACGACCGAGCGGTTGCCTCAGGCCTTGGCCGTCGATGAGACGGCCAGCACCGCACCGCTTGAGTCGAGCGCCTGCACGGCCACGTAGGGCCCCGCCGAGGGCACCTGGATCGTCGTCTGAAAACCGCCCTTCGCGGCCGTCGCCATCGGCGCGAGCGTGTTCGAGGAAGAGCCCGTCAACACACGCCAACTCGCTACGTCAGTCGCGCCGTTCCAGCTGACCGAGACGGCCAGCGCGCCCGCGCCGCTCTGCCTGGCAACGATCGACGGTGGCGTCAGCGGCTGCCCGTTCCAGGGCGAGAGGAAGGTCTTGAAGTCCTGAACGTTCTTGCCAAGCGTGGCGTCGAACAGGACGTGACCAGAGCCATCGAACTCGGTGAGATTCGGCAACCGCCCGTAGCCGAGCAGCCAGTTTCCACCAGGCAGGCTCAGCGTGTTGCCCTGGCTTTCGGCGAGCAGCGTTTTCGTCGGGTTGACGAACGCTTTCACGAGCCTGACCGTGTGCGCCGAGGTATCGGGGGCGAGCAGCAAGCCACGGGAGTTCTTCTCCTTTGGCGGGCTGGAACCATTGTCGAACAGCGAGATCAGCCCACCCGGCTGGAAGTCGGCGTCATGCTGCCAGTAGAAGTGTGTGCCCGCGCCTGCCTTGAAGCTTGAGTGCGAGCCGCCAAGGCGCCAGCGGATCGCGCCGCTGCGCAGGTCGATGTCATACAGCGTCCACGTGTTGCGCACCGACACGAGCACATCCCCGGCTGATCCCGGCACGACCGAGTTCAGGTGCGCATAGTCCCACGGGTAGCTGTGCGGGACCGGGTTATGCGATTCGCTCAGCGGAAGGTTGCCAAGCGTATGCCACTCCCACATCACGAGTCCCGTCTTGATGTCCACCTCCTGCACGACCGAGTCAGTCAGAACCCCGTTCGAGGGCCCGTGCACGCTTGAGAGGTTCATCTTGATCGGGTCAAAGACGTCGATCCAGGCTGTCCCTTCGGGGGTGATGCGCGTCGCGTGCAGGTCCGCGCGGTAGCCGTTACCGGCCCGAACGCGGGCGATCTGCCGGTAGGAGCTGTCGTAGAGGAGCGTTTCGCCCTGGCCGAAGCCGAGTTGCAGGATGCGCCCCTGCCACCAGGTGAGCACCGGCTTGCCCTGGTAGGTCTGGACCTCGAAGTTGGTCGCACTCTGACCAGCGGGAAGCGGCTTGAACCACACCAGGTTGCCACCCTGATCGACGATCATCGGCCCTGGCGTGCCCTTGCCCTGGTAGGGCGCGAGGAACAGATCGCCGGGGCTGGCCCCAGGCTTCGGCGGGGTCGTGATGTGTACGGTCGAGGGTGTCAGCGTCGGTGCGGTCGAGTAGTGCTGGATCGCGTGCGCATCGCCGGGGTTGTTGGGGAACTCTTTCTGGGCGATCGGCGCCTGATGGGCGATCGTGAACGTCGTCTTGGCAGTACCCGCGGCCGGTCCGGCGATCTGGGCGCTGACCGTCACGCGCTCACCGGCCTTGAAGGGATGGCTGGGAATAAAGCTCTCGCCGGTGCCGGTCGAGTAGGCACGCAGCACGCCGCTGTGATTGCCGCTGCGCGAGCCGACCACGTGCACCGCAGAGACGCTCGTGCCCGCGGCGCCAAGGAAGCTGATCTGCGTAGCAGCCGAGGCGTCGGGGGTTCCGGGCTGGGGCGAGACCGCCACAGGGTTGGCCACCGCAAGACGCGCCGACGGCGGCGCTGGGGATCCCTGGCTTGCGCTCGAGGTGCTGCCACAGGCCGCCACCACGCCGGCGCTCGCAAGCGACAGGGTGCTGAGCGCGATCAAGCGCAGGTTCACGATGTATCCGTTGCTTCTCATAGGGGATTCGGGCCTACGGGATACAGCGGCTACAGGACGGAAGGCTCGCCTTCGAGCGGCTCCTGCCCTGGTCTTGCGACTCGCCGGATCCGGATGGAGACCGCGCAGGCAGAGAATACCGGGGAAGTCCTACGTGGGGCGTTGGCCTGCTTTCCCTCGGAGCTGGCCCGCTTCGAGCGCCCCCGACGAGCAGGTCACGATCCGGCGCATCGAAGCCGTCAAATCCGAGATCGCAGACCGCGAAGCTCGGGCTGTGAACTGGTGGGGCACGATCACCGCCGCGCTGGCACGCAACTGATGTGCAGCTGGGGCTCTCGCCCGACCCTCACGCGACGGCGCGCAGGTGCCGATAGGGCGTGCCGCGCAGCTCGCGCACGAGCGCGTCCAAGACCCCCTCCTCGTCCTCCTCGCGGCCGTCGGTGACGGCGCCGATCACGGCGCGCTTGCGCTCCAGCAGTGTCGAGATCGTTTCGTCGATCGTGCCGGCGGCGAGCAGGTAGTAGGCGTTGACCGCGTCCTGCTGGCCGATGCGGTGACAGCGATCCTCGGCCTGGTCGTGCTTGGCCGGCGTCCAGTCGAGCTCGAGGAACACCACGTTGGAGGAGCGTGTCAGCGTGAGCCCGTGACCGGCCGCCTCGATCGAGCAGACGATCAGTTGGTTGCTCGCAGCGTCGGGTTGCTGAAAGGCCTGCAGCGCGGCGTCTCGCGCCGCGTGACTGTCGCTGCCGAGGATGTGCAGGGCCGCGGGGAAGTGATCGAGCACGGCGCGCTGCATCTCGCGGTGGTGAGCGAACACCACGAGGCGCTCCCCCGACGTACAGAAGTCGTGGATCCACGTCAACGCCGCGTGCAGCTTGCCGCGCGCGGCAAGCACCTTCAGCGCGTTCAGGCGTACGAGGCGCTCGGCGCGCATCGCGGCCGCGACCTTCGCGTCGAGCTCGCGCAGATCCAGCGGCTGACTGCGTAGCCAGCCGATCAGGTCACGCTCGGCGTGGCGGTACTCCGCCTCGTTGTCGAGCTCGACCGGGACGACCGCGCGCGTCTTGGCGGGCAGCTGCGTGAGCACCTCGCTCTTCAGGCGCCGCACGAAGCAGCGTGCGCGCAGATGCCAGTGCAAACGCAGGTGCGCGTCGTGTCCACGGAAGCGCTCGCCGAACTGCGCCCCCGAGCCGAAGTCCTCGAGCCGCCCGAGGATGCGCAGTTGGGAGATCAGCTCCGTCGGGCGGTTGACGACGGGCGTGCCGGTCAGCGCCAGCACGAAGCCTTCGCGCGGGATCTCGGCGGCGAGCCGTTGCACGGCCTGTGTGCGCTTGGCCGCGGCGTTCTTGCAGTAGTGCGACTCGTCGAGCACGAGCGCTTGCGCGCCAAGGCCCTGGAGCTGCTCGAGCCGTGGCGCGAGGATGTCGTAGTTGACGATTGTGATCTCCGCCGCGGCGATCTCCTCGCCCGCGCCGTTGCCCCTGAGCGCCTGAGCGCTGCGCTGCGGCAGCCAGCGCTCCAGCTCGCGCAGCCAGTTGAGCTTGAGGCTCGCCGGACACACCACGATTGCGGGGTAGGCCGCTGCCGCCTCGATCGTCGCGAGCGCCTCAATCGTCTTGCCGAGGCCCTGCTCGTCGGCCAGGAAAGCGCGGCGCTGGCCCAACAGGTAGCGCACGCCCGCACGCTGGAACGGCTTGAGCTCGCCGCCGAGTGCCGGTACCTCGAGCGCCGCGTCGGTCGCAGCGGAGAGCTCCACGAGCCCCGCCGCGGCCGCGTGTTGCTCGCGGATCTCCTGAAGCAGCGTGAGCGCCTCGGGATCGACCCACACGCCGCCCTCGACCAGGAAGCGATCGAGCTCGGGGACGCAGAATGGGTCGGCGCGAATCGCAGGCAGGCGCGCGTGCTCGCGCATCCCGCCACGCCGTGGCTGTGCGCGGGGGCGCAGCGCCCCACGCAGCGCGCCGAAGCGCTCGAGCAGCGCCTCGTCGTGGCCGGGAGCCAGCACGAAGCTCTCGTGCTCGTGGATGACGGAGCGTTCAAGCACCGCCGCGGGAGCGGGTCGCCCGGCTCGCAGCGCGGCAACACAGCGCTTTGCCGCATGAGACATCCAGCCATCGAGCTGAGCCTCGATTACTCGCCAGTTCTCGAGCGTGAGCGCCACCGTGGCGCCGCCGGGAACCGTCGCGGCCTGCTCGCGCAGCGCGCGCGGCAAGCGCATGAAGTCACCGAGCAGCAGGAACACCGGCGCGGCGGCAGGCCCCTGAACCTCGATGTTCCCGCGCCAGGTCGTTGCGCGCTGCAGCCACGCTGATACGCGCGGGTCGACGTCGGCGTCCTCGAGATGCTCAAGCAGCTCGCGCAGACGCTCCGCGTCGGACTCTGCGGCGGCGAGCCCAACGGCGCCGGAGGGACCCTCGAGCGCGCGCAGACTCGCTTGCGCAGCCAGCACGCGCGCGAGACCCGTGTGCCGTCCCGCGATGAGAATCCAGTGCTCGCCGCGACGATCGCGGCGGAACTCGACCTCGTGGCGCGGCTCGCTTGCCTGGGCCGGCTGCGGCCTTTGCGGCGCCTCGCCGGGGCCTTGGCGTGAGCGCTCAAGCAGTGCGCGACGCGCGTGCTCAGAGAGGCGCAGACCACCACGCACCTCGCCAAGAGTCTCAAGCAGGCCCGCTGCGTGATCGTCCAGCGGGATCAACGCGCGGCCGATGGCGGGCACCTCGCGAGCCTCGGGATGCTCGAGCAGCGCCGCGACAGGCGCAGCCGGCGCGTCGGTGGCAAAGCTCAGCCACCAGTCGGTGTCTGGTCGGGCGAGCTCAACGAGACACTCCTGGCGGCTGCGTCGCGCGCGCCGGCGCCGGATCGTCCGCTCCAGCTCGGCGCTGATGTCGGGCTCGTTTGGCAGGCCGGCGAACAGCTGCGCGAGCGCCTCCGCCTGCTCGGGGCCGAGCGGGATACACCACGCACGCTCGGCGGGATCCCAGCGGCGACCCGGAATCGCGCGCAGCAGCTGACGCAGGTCCTCGTCGTAGGGGAAGCGCAGTACGGCCTCGTCGCGGGCCAGCTCGGCGGAAAAGGTGGCGGGGGACACGAGCTCAGCACGATAGGCGCCGGCGGGGATGATCTCCGGCGCGGGCGCAGGCCGAAGCTAGGGTGATCTTCAGAGCGAGTGTCCAAACGAGGAGCGAGAACGATGGCGAGCATGCGAGCGGTACAGGTGAGCGAGGCGGGCGCGGATTTCGAGCTCGTCGAGCGCGAGGTGCCCGTCCCAGGGCGCGGCGAGGCGCTCGTGCGAGTGCACGCCTGCGGCATCTGCCACAGCGACTCCTTCGCCAAAGAGGGCGGCTTCCCGGGTGTCTCACACCCCCTCGTTCCCGGCCACGAGATCGCCGGCGCGATCGATGCGCTCGGCGAGGGCGTCCAGGGCTGGGAGATCGGCCAGCGTGTCGGGGTGGGCTGGTTCGGCGGCAACTGCGGGTATTGCGAGCCGTGCCGCCGAGGCGATCTGATCGCCTGTCAGAACATGGAGATCCCGGGCATCACCTGCGATGGCGGCTACGCCGACTACGTGCTCGTCAAGGCGAGCGCGCTGGCCTCGATCCCCGATGAGCTCGCGGCCGAGGAGGCCGCGCCGCTGCTCTGCGCGGGCATCACCACCTACAACGCGCTGCGCCACAGCGGCGCGCGCGGCGGCGAGGTCGTCGCGGTCCTCGGGCTCGGAGGCCTCGGCCATCTCGGCGTCCAGTTCGCCGCCAAGCTCGGCTTCGACACGGTCGCGATCGCGCGCGGCAGCGAGAAGGGCGAGCTGGCGCGCAAGCTCGGCGCGCGCCACTACATCGACAGCACCACGCAGGACCCCGCCGCCGAGCTGAGCGCGCTCGGCGGCGCGAAAGTGATCCTCGCGACGGTCACAAACGCGGCCGCGATGACGGCCGTGCTCGGTGGCCTCGGGCTGCGCGGCAAGCTGCTGATCGTCGGCGCTTCGATGGAGCCGATGGAGATCCCGCCGGCGATGCTGATCGGCAGCCTCAAATCGATCGCCGGGCACGCATCGGGAACCTCACAGGACTCCGAGGACACGCTCGCCTTCAGCGTGCTCGCGGACGTGCGGCCGATGATCGAGACCTTCCCGCTCGAGCAGGCCGGCGAGGCCTACGAGCGGATGATGAGCGGCGCGGCGCGCTTTCGCATGGTGCTGACCACGGGGGCCTGAGCGCGGCGAGCCTGACGTCTCAGCGCCGGCGACGCGTCAGGCGTCGCGTTCGACCGTGGCGAGCTCGATCCTCAGCTCCCGCGTACGCGCGCGTCAGAGACGTCCTCGAGGCGCTCGAGCGCCTCGGGCGTGCCCATCGCGAGGATCACGTCGCCTGAGGCGAGCTGGGTCTCGGCTGCGGGCTGAGGCTGAAAGTCCGCGCCACGGCGCAAGCCGACGATCATCGAGCCGCCGCGGATGTCGCCGACTGTCTGCCCGACCGCGTCACAGCCCTCCTGGACCATGATCTCCTCCAGGCGATATTCCGCGTCGACGTCTACGACGCCGCTCAGCTGCGGGTGCAGCGCCAGGCGCGCCATCTCCGTGCCGCTGGCCTTGTAGGGGGAGATCACGCGGTCGGCGCCCGCGCGCTTGAGCTTCTTCTCGGTGTCCTCGATCGCGGCGCGGGCCACGATCGGGATGTCGCCGCGCAGCTCGCGCGCGGTGAGCGTGATGAAGACATTGTCCGCGTCGGAGTCCGCGCAGGCGATAATCGAGCGCGCTCGCGCGATCCCCGCCCGCTCCAACACCACGTCGTCGGCAGCGTCGCCCTCGATGAAGCTGATGCCGAGCGCCTCCGCGCGGTGGCGGTTCTCGCTGTCGGAGTCGATCACCACATAGTCGGCGCGAGCCGCGTTCAGATCGTGGGCGACCTGCCGCCCGACACGCCCGAAGCCGCAGATGATGTGGTGGTCGGTGAGCGAGTCGATCATCCGCTGCATGCGCCGTGCCGCGAGGAGGTCGCCGAGGTGCCCCGCGACAAAGAACTCGGTGACGGTCGCCAGCGCGTAGAAGAGCGTACCGACGCCGAGGACGGTTAGCGCGACCTGGACGATCTGCCCGGCGGTGGAGTGCGGCTGGGGAAAGCCGCCGACGGTCGCCGCCGTGTCGAGCGCCCAGCGAAAGCAGTACCAGACCCCGTCGCCCTCGCTGACGGCGAGCCCGATCGTGCCGAGCAGCAGCAGTGCGAGGGCCACCGCAGCGAGCACCGCGATACGTCGCGCGAAGACCGTCAGCTGGCGGTGCGTGGCCGGACCGGTGCGACCGGGCGTGCGATGCAGGATCCGGTCGAGCTCTGACATGCCCAGCCACGATAATGGGCGCATGGACGGCGTCGAGCGCTGGTGGGCTGAGGGGGAGCGGGTGCCGCTGCGTCTGGGCGGAGTGCAGCGCGAGATCTTCCGCAGACGAACCGGCTCGGGCCCGGCGATCACGCTGCTGCACGGCTTTCCGAGCTCCTCCCACGACTGGGCCTCGCTGGCGGATGCGCTCGCGCGGCGACACACGCTGCTGATGGCGGACTTCCTTGGCTTTGGCGCCTCTGCGAAGCCGGTCGAGCACAGCTACTCCATACACGAGCAGGCCGATCTGATCGAGGCGCTGTGGGAGCGCGAGCAGATCGACACGACGCGTCTGGTGGCCCACGACTACGGCGTCTCGGTCGCACAGGAGCTGCTCGCCCGCCACGCTGCCGGCGCGCTCGTGGTGGAGCTCGAGAGCCTTCATCTGCTCAACGGTGGCCTCTACCCGGAGCTGCACCGGCCCGAGCCCGCGCAGCTCGCCCTGCTGGACCCCGAGCAGGGCCCGAGGCTCAGCGCAATGCTCAGCGAGGAGCTGTTCGTCGCGGCGCTCGCCCCGTCATTCGCACCGGGCTACGACGCGCGCGTCGACAGCGCTGCGATCTGGCGGGCGACGAGCCGCGAGGGCGGCGAGCGCATCGCACACCTGCTGATTCGCTACATCCGCGACCGCGAGCGCTACGGCCCGCGCTGGACGGCGGCGCTCGAGCAGACCGAGGTGCCGCTCGCGTTCGTGTGGGGCATGCTCGACCCGATCTCCGGCGCGCACATGGCCGAGCGGATTCGCGAGCGGCTGCCCGACGCGCCCTTCACGGCGCTCGCGGACGTCGGGCACTGGCCCACGCTCGAAGCCCCCGAGCGGGTTCTCGCCGCGCTCGAGCGCTAAACCGTCGTGCTGAGGCGCAGCGCCCGACCGAGTGCCGCGAGCGCACCGAGCGCGACGCGCTCCCGCCGGCGCCCCGGCGCGAGCGTCTCGGGGTATTCGAGCATCAGCATCGAGAGGTAGAGCGGGACCCGGGGATCCCTCGCGCGCGTGACGGCGCGAGCACGCAGGAGCTTGCTGACGTGCTCGATGTAATCCTCGAAGCGCTCGGCGGGTCGATGCACGTTGCGGGCGCGGACGCTGGCGCCGGAGCGATTCCTGAAGGTGTGAAGCACCCCCACGGGCACGACCGCGGACTCGCCTGGGCCGAGCGTGCTCCAGCTGCCGGCGATCATCACTTCGAGCGTTCCCTCGATCACCTCGTATTCCTCGACTGGCCGCGGATGCACGTGCGGCGGCGGCGCTACGCAGCCGGACGGCAGCGTGAACTGCATCTCGACGAACTCCCCCGCGCTCTCAGCAGCCGCGGCGCTCACCTCATAGACGCTGCCGTCGGGCATCGCAAAGCGCTCGCCGGTCTTTGCCATCGGTCCAACTCCTGTCCTCGGTGCAATGCTGGAGACAAACGGTCGCAGCGCACGATAACGGCTGCCGTATGAACGGCCATCGCAGCCCCTGACGCCGGCGCCGTTCGGTTATAAGAGCCTCGTCGCGTGAGGGAGCGTGACTGGATCGCTGCCGGCGCGAGCCGCACCGGCCCACCAACGAGCACACGGGAGGAACATCCATGCGCAAGCGCATATTGGGAGTCACGATCGCAGCACTCGCGGGGGCGACATTGCTCGCCGGCGTCGCGCAGGCAGAACTGCCCGTCGTCTACAACGGCACGCTCGGCTACGCGCACGTCAGCGCGACCGCGAGTCCCCCGGGCGCGAACAACTTCGCCTGTAAACCGTCGGCTGAACACCCGCGCCCGGTGATCCTCGTGCACGGCACCTTCGCCGACATGTCCGACAGCTGGCAGGCGCTCTCACCGCTGCTCGTCAACCACGGCTACTGCGTCTTCGCGCTGAACTACGGCTCCTACGCCGGCGCGGGCTCGCTTGGCATCTACGCGACGGGGGACATCCCGACCTCCGCCGCGCAGCTCTCGAGCTTCGTCAACCAGGTGCTCAGCGCCACGGGTGCAAGCCAGGTCGACATCGTCGGGCACTCGCAGGGCGGAATGATGCCGCGCTACTACCTCAAGAACCTTGGCGGCGCAGCCAAGGTGCATACGCTGGTGGGCCTCGCGCCCTCCAACCACGGCACGACGCTGCTCGGCCTGGCCACGCTCGCGGGCTACTTCCCGGGCGCGACCGCCTTCCTCGGCGTCCTCTGCCCGGCCTGCGAACAGCAGACCGCGGGATCGTCGTTTATCACGGCCCTGAACTCCGGCGGCGACACCGTGGCGGGAGTCGAATACACGGTCATCGAGTCGATCTATGACGAGGTCGTCACCCCCTACACGTCGGCCTTCCTGTCAGGCGCGAAAGTGACGAACGTCAACCTGCAGCAACAGTGCTTCCTCGATCTGGGCGAGCACCTCTCGATGCCCTATGACCACATCGCCGACGCCGATGTGCTCACGGCACTCGACCCGGCACACCCGCAGCACCCCGCGTGCTATCCGGTGCTGGCCGTCGTCGGCGGCTGAGACAGCGGCAGTTGCCAGGACCGCGGCGGGGCGTATTCCCGCCGCGGTCTATGCGCCGCTCATGGGCTCTCCTGTGCCTTGGGCTCACTGCGCGGCTCCATCTGCAGCTCCCGATCGGCGCGCGGCGCGCCTTCCTCGAGCTCTGCTGTGCGCTCGCGCTCGGCGTTCAGCTGCGCTCCCAGCAGCAGGGCGGCGTTCGTGAGCCACATCCACACGAGAAACGCGACCGCACCGCCGAGCGTGCCGTAGGTCTTGTTGTAGGAGCCGAAGTTCGCCACGTAAAAGGCGAACGCCACGGAGGCGAGCAGCCACACGACCAGCGCGAAGGCGGCGCCCGGCGCGACCCAGCGAAAGCCGCGCATCTTCACGTTCGGCGAGGCGTAGTAGAGGATCGTGAACATCAGGATCATGCACGCGAGCAGCACCGGCCACTTCGCGATCTCCCAGACGGCGACCGCACCGCTGCTGATCCCCAGTGGGCTCGCCACCGCGCTGACGATCGGCCCCGTCAACGCGAGTGCCAAGGCCACCGCGACGAGCAGCAGCAGGATGATCAGCGTGAGAAGCATCTGCTGGGGCTTGAGCTTCCAGAAGGGTCGCCCCTCGGGCGTCTCGAAGATGATGTTGGCGGCGCGCGCGAACGCGGCCACGTAGCTCGAGGCCGAGTACAGCGCCCCGAGAATCCCCACGACGAGCAGGATGCCCGCCGTGCCGCGCTGTTCGGTGATCGCTTTGATCGGCCCTTCGAAGGTCTGCTTGGCGGAGCTCGGACCGAGCTTGCCGACGATTTCGGTGAGCTCGTGGGTCGTGCTCGCGGGGTTGCCGACCAGCCCCACGATCGCTACCAGCGCGATCAGCGCGGGGAACACCGCGAGCAGCCCGTAGTAGGTCAGCGCTGCGGCCCAATCGCTCATGTTGTCCTCGCGGTACTCCGCGTAGACCCGTTTCAGGAGCGTGAGCGCTGAGCCGCCACGAGCGACGCCGTGCGGACGGTAGTCGCGCCGCGCGTCGCCCGTCGCGCGCGTTTTGAGCTTGCCGTTCTCCGAGCCTGTGACCGTCTCACCCATAGGCGCTCCTCTGGCGATTCGATGGTTTGATCGTGCGCCTGCCTGACCTCCGTACCCGCAATCGGGGCGGATCTCTCACCCGGCGTATTGCCTGCGATGATCCCGCGGATGCTCGGGCAACCTCTGCGCAGCTCGACCGCGGCCCACCATCTCCAGCGAGTACCACTGATTCTCGCGCTGCTCGCCGCTGCCCTACTGGCCTCCTGTGGCAAGGGCAACGTGACCGTCACCACGAGCGCCGCGAGCCCCGCCACCCGGTCGGAGCCACCGGCCTCGAGCGCGCCCTCACAGGCCGGCCTGACACGCGCGCGAGCGCTCGCGTTCGCCGCGGCTGTCAACCTGCGCAGCGAGGACGTTCCCGGCCTACACCCCCGCCACAAAGCCGAACAGCAGTCCTCTTCCGGCAAGGCGATCGAACACGAACTCCAGCAGTGCATTGGCGTCTCCAGCGCCAGCCAGCTCGCCGAAGCCGGCTCGAAGGACTTCGAACACTCCGGCGGCGTTTCGCAGTTCGACGTCAGCTCAAACGTGTCCGTCTCGAAGTCCGCCGCGCTCGCCGCGCAAGAACTGAGCAAGCTGCGCAGCGCACACACGAAGGACTGCCTGAAGCGCTATCTGAGCCTGCTCTTCAAAGGCTCGAGCTACCGCGGCGCGGTGATCGGAGCTGTGTCGGTCGCCGAGGGCAGCCCGCCCGCAGCGGGCGCGGGCGGCAGCATCGGGCTGCGCATCTCCACCTCGATCACGGTGCGCTCGATTCGGATCCCCTTCTACCTCGACATCCTTGGCTTCGTCTATGGACCGGCAGAGGTATCGCTGCTCTCCAGCGGGCTGCCCGTGCCCTTCCCCGCGGCACTCCAGCAGCGCCTGTTCCTGTCCCTTCTGGCGCGGGCCAAGGCGCACCGCCTCTAGATTTGCCCACGACCGTGCGATCGACCATCTAGCACCTTGAGCGCGGAGCTCATCGACCTGCGCTACGGCGGACGCGCCGGGGCTCTCTGTGCGTGGCTCACGGGCGAGACGCTGATCGACTGCGGACCGAGCGCCTGCGTGGATGCGTTGCTCGCGGGAATCGGGGAGCGCCGCCCGCGCAGCCTGCTGCTCACCCACATCCACTTCGACCACGCCGGCGCCGCCGGCGCGCTCGTGCAGCGCTGGCCGGATCTCGACGTCTTCGTGCACCCGCGCGGCGCACCCCATCTGGTCGACCCCTCGCGGCTCGTGAACAGCGCGCGGCGTGTCTTTGGCGAGCACTTCGATGGGCTGCTCGGTGAGGTGATCCCCGTGCCTGCGGCGAACCTGCACACGGTCGAGGACGGCGAGCGGATCGGACGTTTCCTCGCCGCCTGGACGCCCGGTCACGCCAACCACCACATCGCCTTCCTGGATGAGGAGAGTCGCTGGGCCTATCCCGGAGATGTCGCCGGCGTGCGGCTCGCGCCCGGCGTGGTGATCCCGCCCACGCCGCCGCCGGACATCGATCTGTCGGCCTGGCGACGTTCGCTTGAGATCCTCGAAGGATGGGGCTCCGAGCGCATGGCGCTGCCCCACTTCGGGCGCGTCGATGAGCCGGGTGAGCATCTTGTGCAGCTGCGCGAGGCGCTCGATCGCCACGAGCGCTGGGCGCGTGCCGGCGAGGATGTCTTCGTCGAGCAGCTAGGTGCGTGGCTGCGCGAGCGCTTGCCCGCAAGCTCAGCGGAGGACTACGGCTTCGCGGCGCTCGCCGCCCCGAGTGCAGCCGGCTTGCGCCGCTGGATCGAGCGCGAGGCGGCGGCGAGCGGCACTACGGGCGCTTGAGCACCGCCACGCGCCCGGGCGCGGGCGCGGGTGCGGGTGCGGGCGCGGGCGCGGGCGCGGGCGCGGGCGCGTCCACGCGTAGCTGTCTGGCTTGAAGATGGCCTACGGCAAGGCACGATCGAAGCGCGGCGCCTGGAGGGCGTCGATGCCAAGCTCGAGCATCCGTCGCCACGCGCCCTGCTCGAGCGCACCGGCCGCACGGGTCGCGGCGAACAGCAGCCGCAGGTCGAGGCTGGTCGCATCCGCGCGCAGTTTCCCCTCGCTGCGCGCGGCGTCGAGCAAGCGCTCGAGCGCCGCGTTCGTGCGCGCGAGCGCGTCCTGCACGGCGGGATGCTCAGATACCGTCGCCATCGCCTCGCCGAGCACATCGTCGACGGCCTGGCGCTCGGCCAGCGCCCACAGCAGGCCCGTGAGCGCGGCCCACGGCCCAGCCGCGCTCGCGAGCGCCGCATCGGCGCCATGCTCGGCCTCGCCCAGGCGCTGCACGACGAGCGCGGCCAGCAGGTCGTGCTTGGAGGGGAACTGGCGGTAGACGCTTCCCATCCCGGCTCCCGCGGCGGCGGCGATCGCGGGCATCGGCGCGTCGAGCCCAGCGCGCGCGAACACCTCGCCGGCGGCGCGCAGCAGACGGTCGCGCTTCTCCTCGGGATCGAGCGCTGCCCAGCCCGCCACGGCCGGCAGGGACGGAATACCCATTCCGCTACTGTAGTCCCCTGCCGGCGCGGAATGTTCATTCCGCTGCTGGCTCCTTCCCCAGATGACCGCCACCACGAGCGAGCGCACACACCCGAACCTGATCCTTGCGGTCCTCGCGCTGGGCGGTCTGGCCTACGCGATGCTCAGCTCCTCGGTCGTGCCCGCGCTGCCGACGATGGAGCGCGCGCTGCACACCAACGAGACCGACATCACGTGGCTGCTGACCGCCTACCTGCTCTCAGCCTCGGTCGGCACCGCCATCCTCGGGCGCCTCGGGGACATGTACGGCAAGGAGCGCGTGCTGCTGTGGACGCTCGTGATCCTTGGCGTCGGCACGCTGCTCGCCGCCGTCTCCAGCTCGCTCGGGCTGATCGTCGCTGGACGCTTCATCCAGGGGGCCAGCGGCGGGATCTTCCCGCTCGCCTTCGGGATCGTCCGCGACGAGTTCCCGCGCGAGAAGGTCGCGGGCAGCATCGGTCTGCTTTCGGCGATTCTCGGCGTCGGCGGCGGCGTCGGCATCGTGCTCTCGGGCGTGATCGTCGAGCACCTCAACTACCACTGGCTGTTCTGGATTCCGCTCGTGGCGACCGTGTTCGCGGCCTTTGCCACCTGGCGGTTCATCCCCGAGTCGCCCGTGCGCGTGCCGGGGCGCATCAACTGGTTGGCCGCGACGCTGATGACGCTCGGCATCTCCACGGTGCTGCTGGCGATCAGCCAGACGACGAGTTGGGGATGGGGCTCGGCCCGCACGATCGGCCTGGTGCTCGCGGGCCTCGCCGTCTCGACGGTGTGGGTCGCCGTCGAGGTGCACAGCTCCAACCCGCTGATCGACATGACGATGATGCGCATCCGCGGGGTGTGGAGCACCAATCTCGCGGCGTTCCTGCTCGGCGCGGGGATGTACGCCTCGTTCATCGTCTTCCCGCAGTTCGCGCAGCTGCCGAAGAGCACGGGCTTCGGGTTCGGCGCCTCGGTCGTCGTCTCCGGTCTCTACCTGCTGCCCTCGACGATCGGCATGACGATCCTCGGCATCTACGCGGGGCGCATCTCCGCGCGCTTCGGCTCGCGCCGCGCCCTGCTCACGGGGACTGCCTTCACGACCGCATCCTTCGCGCTGCTGAGCCTTGAACACGCCCACCCTTATGACCTGCTGATCGCGGCCGCGCTGCTCGGCGTCGGCATCGGCCTGGCCTTCGCCGCGCTCGGCAACCTGATCGTGCAAGCCGTCTCCAATCACCAGACCGGTGTGGCGAGCGGCATGAACACGGTCATGCGCACGCTCGGCGGCGCCCTCGGCGGTCAGCTCTCAGCGACCTTCATCGCCGCTCACAGCGCGCATGGACATCCCACTGTGACCGGCTTCACCGAGACCTTCCTGATGGCCACCGGCTTCTTGGCGCTGTGCCTGCTCGCCGGCGTGCTCGTGCCGCGGAGCGCGCGCTTTGGGAGCGATTCCAGCGAGCCAAGCCTCGCGGCGGAGGGCGCCGGCGCCTGAAGCGCCGCCGCGCTCGGCGCCTGTGGCCCCACGCGGCCTCAGCTCAGCGCGTGCCGTTTGAGTGCGGCCGCGGCGCTACAGATGAACTGTGCCGTCGAAGCGCCGTTGTGCAACAGCAGGCTCACGCCCAGCGTCGAGGGCATGCTCATCGTCGCAACCGGCGCGGGCAGACGCAAGCTTTCGAGCGTGCGCTTGGCGTGACGTAGGCTCGCGCGAACGCCGATCGAAGAGTAGGCAGAAAGGCCGGGCAACGAGAGCCGGCAGGTGAAGCCGCGGCCCGCGGCAGTCCGTGCGGAGCAGCCGCCGAGAGGCCGCTTGCCGATGTAGGCGCTCAACGAAACCAGCCCCGCTTTGCCCGCACGCGTGCTGAGGATCAGCTGCGGCCCCACGATCAGCGCCTGCGGCGTGGCGAGACCCGACTTCGCGGCGCCCTGGCCGGGCAGCGTGAACTGGGCGGCCGGCGCGGCGCGGGGAATCGGCACGGGCACCACGACGATCGTGCGCTCATCGCTGGCGGAGCCCGCGCGTCGCGCGAAGATGTGAACCCTGGCGCCGTCGGGCGCGTGCAGCGGCGCGGTGTAAAGACCCTCGCGCGTGATCTTGCCGGCGCTCGCGCGCCAGGAGACCGCGGGCGCACCCTCCGCGACCGTGGCGTCGAGCTGCACGCTCGTGCCTGCCACGATGCTCGCGGGAGCGCCTTCGATCGCCACGCCGGGGAGCGCGGGGCTCGGGGCGGACGTCGTGGCGGGCACGGGTGCTTGCGCGACGGCTGGCGTGCGCGGCGCCGCCAGCGCCGCCGGTTCGGCGATGCTCGCCGCGCCTGAGATGGTGCCGAGCGCCTGGAAGCCGACGGGTCCCTGATTGTAGGTTTCCCACGAGGCCTCCGCGGTCATCGCGGCGAGACTTCCAGTGATGCTCTCGACGTTACCTGCGCCGCCCGAGCCGACCGCGGCGTTAAAGTGAAGCCTGGCGCTGGAGGGACCGAGCGGCAGCGCGACGAGCCAATATTTCGTGCCGCTGAGGATCGCCTTGGAGAGGCCGCCCACCTTGATCCAGGCGTTTACCGCGGGGACGCCCGAGACGCTCGCCGAGGCGAGCACTTCGCCCGGCTTGCCTGCGTTTTCGGCGAGCAGCCCGAGCACCACGCCCGTAACGCCGGTGTTTGCGGTGCCGTTCGTGCGGAATTGCAGTTCTTCGACTGTGCCGCTCGCTTTGGCGGTGAACTGGAACGCTTCCTCACGGCCCGCGGTTGTCTGATCACCGACCGTGTAGGTGCTCGTCGCGTCGCCCGCGAGCAGCCCTTTGCTCGCCGCGGCGAGGATTTCGATCGTGCGTTCGTCATGCGCGCCTTTGGAGGTGGTGGCCGTGATCGTCGCCTTGCCGCCGACGGGCGGTTCCGACGGCGCCGTGTAAAGGCCACCCGTCGTGATCGTGCCCGCGCTCGCTTTCCAGGTGACCGTCGAGCTGTCGTTGACGACATGCGCCGTCAGCTGCACGCTCGTACCCGCCGTCATGCTCGCGGGCGCACCTTCGATCGTCACGCTCGGCTGGCTGACGGGCGTGATCTGAATCGTGCTCTGTGCCTGCGCGCCTTTGGCAGTCGTGACCGTGATCGTCACGCTGGCGCCCGTGGGCGGTTCCGAGGGCGCGGTGTAGAGGCCGCCTGTCGTGATCGTGCCCGCGCTCGCTTTCCAGGTCACCGACGAGCTGTCGTTGACGACATGTGCAGTTAGCTGCACGCTCGTACCTGCCGTCATGCTCGCGGGGGCGCCTTCGATCGTCACGCTCGGTTCGGCTGTGCCGTTGGAGCCGATCGCCTGGAAGCCGACGGGCCCTTGATTGAAGGTTTCCCACGTGGACTGCGCGCTCATCGCCGTCAGGCCGGTGGTTTTACTCTCCACATTGCCTGCGCCACCCGAGGAGACCGCGGCGTTGTAGTGAAGTTTTGCGCTGCTCGGACCGAGCGGCAGCGCGACGAGCCAGTATTTCGTCCCTGCGAGCAGGCTGGTGGAGAGCCCCGAGGCTTTTATCCAGGCGTTCGTTGCCGGTTCACCTGTAACGGTCGCGGAGCCGAGCACTTCACCCGGTTTGCCAGCGCTGTCAGCGAAGATACCCAGCACCAGCCCGGTGAGGCCCGTGTTGGCCGTGCCGTTTGTGCGGAATTGCAGTTCTTCGACTGTGCCGCTCGATTTGGCGGTGAACTGGAATGCTTCCTCGCGACCTGCCGTCGTCTGATCGCCAACCGCGTAGCTGCTCGTCGCATCGCCGGCGAGCAGGAGGCCTTTCCCGGTGGAAGCGCCGACTTCGACTGAGACCGTCGCAACCGCGGGGCTGCGCGGGAAAGGGCTCGTGGGATCCGCAGCCGAGAAGGTAAAGGAGTCGGGCCCGGTGTAACCAGCGGTGGGTGTGTATGTCACCTGGTTTTTGCTGACCGCGCTGAGCGTGCCGTGGGAGGGCCCCGTGACGATTTTGTAAGTTGGTGTAGCTGAGTCTTTGAAAGCTTTGGAGGTGAGCGTGATCGTCTGCGGTATGCCGGACTGGGCGCTCAGCGCCTGCGCGAGCGCATCGAAGCCGGGGATCACTACCGGGGAGGTCGTGTAGGCAGGCACGTTCGCGCCACCGGTTTCTTTGATCACGCCGGTCGTGTTGACGTCCTCGCGCAAGAAGTATTCCCCCGGCAGGACGCTCGAGGCATCGACCCATTGGAAGGCCAGGTTCGAGCTGTAGAGGTCGCGCCAACCGGGCGAGATACCCTCGAACAGGCTCGTCGCTTCGGGCTGATGCTGGCGGCAGAATTCACGACCGGTAGCGTCCGAGTAGACCGCTTCTTTGGGGCCGACCGCCGTTTCGACGTGTTCGCTGTCATCGAGGCAAAAGCCGACCTTCATCGCCGGTGCGACTTCGGCGCTCTTGGCGAGGTTCCATAGCGAGTACTTGGCCGCACGCTGCAGATGCCAGTGTTCGTGCCCGTCGGCGGTCGCATAGATGAGTTCCGCGGCGCTCGGTTCTTCTTTGAAGGTGCCGTCTGAGTAGAAGACACGCTGGAAGGCTTTCATCGGTTCACTGCTCGACGCACGCGACCCGCGAAAATCGACCGCACCCGGGCCAAGGTTGTGGATATAGCCGTTGAAGCGCAGCAGCAGTTGTGCCGGGACTTCTTTCTTCAGGCCACCTTCGGTCGTGCTCGTTTCAAGCGAGATGCCCGTCGGCGGATCGGCGATGAGGTTCGGCAGCAGCGCTTCGGCAGCCAGGGCGCGCGGTGCGAGCGTGAGCCAGGCACCGGCGAGGATGGCGCAGACAAGCACCAACCGCGCAGCGGTGCAGGAAAACTGCCGAGTGAACGCTGTCGTCCCTGACATAGCTCGCCGGGGATTCTACCTGTCCGTCAAGGGCGCGGACAGACTCTGTTTTTCACGGACCCTGCTCGCTACTCAGACCCCCGCCAGCAAGGCTGGCTGATCCTCATAGCTCTCGCCGCGCTCGGCCTTCTCGACCAGCGAGGCGGGCGGCTCGAAGCGCTCTCCGTAGGCACTCGCCAACTCGCGGGCGCGCGCGACGAAGCCTGGTAGCCCACCCTCATAGCCGTTGATGTACTGCAACACGCCGCCCGTCCAGCCGGGAAAGCCGATGCCGAAAATCGAGCCGATGTTCGCGTCGGCGACCGACTCGATCACGCCCTCATCGAGGCACCTGACGCTCTCCAGCGCCTCTGCGAAGAGCATCCGCTCCTCGAGGTCCTTGAGTGAGAGCGTCGAGGGGTCGGCCATCTCCGGGAACAGCTCTTTCAGGCCCTTCCACAGGCCGGTGCGCTTACCGTCCTCGTAGTCGTAGTAGCCCGCGCCCGCGAGCTTGCCGCCGCGGTCCGCTTCGAGCAGCTTGTCGAGGACCTGGAAGGAGGCGCGGTCCTCGAAGACTCCGCCTTCGGCCTCGACGGCTGCCTTCGTCGCGTCGCGGATCTTGCGCGCGAGGTTGAGGTTCAGCTCGTCTGAGAGCTGCAGGACCGGCGCCGGGTAGCCGGCCTGGCTTGAGGCCTGCTCGATCGATGCGGCGGGGATGCCCTCCAGCAACATGCCAACGCCCTCGGTGATGAACGTCCCGATCACGCGACTCGTGAAGAACCCGCGCGAGTCGTTGACGACGATCGGCGTCTTACGGATCAGCCGAGCGATGTCGAGCGCGCGGTAGAGCGTCTCCTCGCTGGTCTGCTCGCCCTTGATGATCTCGAGCAGCGGCATCTTGTCGACAGGGCTGAAGAAGTGCAGCCCGATGAAGTCCGCCGGGCGCGAGACGCCCTCGGCGAGCTGCGTGATCGGCAGCGTCGAGGTATTCGAGCCGAGCAGGGCGGGTGGGTGGGCCCCCGTCAAGTGCGGCTCGATCTCGGCGAAGACCTGCGCCTTGACGGCCGGGTCCTCGAAGACCGCCTCGATCACGAGCTCAGCGCCCGCTGCATCGGCGGCGTCGGCACTGGGCGTAATCCGCCCGAGTAGCTGCGGCCGCCTGCTCCTCGCTGGTGCGTCCGCGCGAGACGGCCTTCTCGACGAGCGCCTGGGAGTAGCCCTTGCCGCGCTCGGCCGCCTCCAGCGAGACGTCCTTGAGCACGACCTCGATGCCCGCTTTTGCGCAGACGTAGGCGATCGCCGCGCCCATCATGCCGGCGCCGAGCACGACCATCTTCTGCGGCTCGAAGCGCTCGATGCCCTCGGGCCGACCGCGCTCGCCGTTGACCTGCTGCAGGTCGAAGAAGAAAGCCTGGATCATGTTCTTGGCGACCTGTCCGGTAGCCAGATCGGTGAAGTAGCGACCCTCGATCTCGATCGCGTTATCGAAGTCGACCTGGGCACCCTCGACGGCCGCAGCCATGATGTGGTGCGGCGCAGGGTAGTTGGCGCCCTTCAGCTGCTTGCGCAGGTTCGCCGGGAAGGCCGGCAGGTTCTGCGCGAGCTTCGGGTTCGAGGGCGCGCCACCCGGGATCTTGTAGCCCTTCACGTCCCACGGCTGGGCGATCTCCTCGCCGCTTGCCGCCTTGGCCTCGATCCACGCCTTCGCCGCCGGCACGAGCTCCTCGCGCGAGGAGACGACCTCATCGACCAGACCCATCTCCAGGGCCTTGGCGGCGCGCAGCTCCTGGCCCTGCATCAGCAGCCCCATCAGCGCCTGCACGATGCCGAACATGCGCACCGTGCGCACCACGCCACCGGCGCCCGGGAGCAGCCCGAGCTTGACCTCGGGGAAGCCGAGCTTGACCTTCGGGTCATCGAGCATCACGCGGTGGTGAGTGGCGAGACAGATCTCAAGCCCGCCGCCGAGCGCCGCGCCGTTGATCGCTGCCACGACCGGCACGCCGAGCGTCTCCAGACGGCGCAGCTGTCCCTTGACCTCGCGGATGCCGGCGGCGAACTCGCCGGCCTGCTCGCGCGTGACGGTCTTCAGGTCGTTGAGGTCCCCGCCGGCGAAGAAGCGTCTTCTTCGCTGAGGTGATCACGACGCCCTTGATCTCGTCCTTCTCCGCCTCGAGGCGATCGAGAGTCGCGCCCATCGAGGCGTATCACCGTCGCCAGCAGCAGCGCCGCCTCGTTCGCCTCGGTGCCGCTCGACGTGAAGAACACCTTCGCGTTCGGGATGCCGCTCAGCTCGGCGATCTCCTCCGCGAGCTCGATCTGCTGCTCGATCAGGTACAGCGTCGAGCTGTGCAGGATCTTCGCCGGCCTGCTCCTGCACGGCGGTGACGACCTCCGGCAGCGCGTGCGCGGTGCTCGTGGTGAGGATCCCGCCGAACCAGTCGAGGTAGCGGTTGTCGGCGCCGTCCCAGACGTGGCGACCCTCGCCGCGCACGATGTGATCGGCTCGTCGTAGTAGAGCGCCATCCAGCTCGGCAGCACCTTGCGGTGTCGCTCGAGCAGTGCACGTTCATCGGCCATAGCGGGATCCTCCAGTCACGCCCTGGTCCGCACCGAACCCCTTCCCTGGGACGGCGCGCCATCGTCCCACCCTACCGATTTTGTGAGTATGGTCGACCTTACGGTTGTCGAAGCCACTGCCGACTCCGCCTCGGCGACCTATCGGAGGCAGCGATCCTGGCGACCACCATTCGACAGCGAGGCTGCACCGCATCCGCGGCACATTGCTCCGCCGCCGCGACGGCGGTGAGGCTGCCGACCACCGTTCGGACCCTGAGCGCTCACCGTCGGCGCCGCATGCCCACGGCTCCCGGCAGCGAGCCAGCGAGCAGCGCAACGCTTCGATCTTCGTGCCAGCTGGTAGTGTCGCGACGTCGATCGCGTGGGAGCGGTCGCTGACCGAATGGGGAGTCGGCATGAAGACCGTGATCACCGGCGGGACGATCGTCACCGCCACCGAGACGTACCGAGGCCGACGTGCTGATCGAGGACGAGCAGGTCGTCGCAGATCGGCACCGACCTCGCCGAGCCGGGCCGACACGCGTCGATCGACGCGACCGGCAAGCTCGTGATGCCGGGCGCGATCGACGTGCACACGCACCTCGACATGCCGTTCGGCGGCACGACGTCGTGCGACGACTTCACGACCGGCCACGTCGCGGCGCTGCACGGCGGCACGACGATGCACATCGACTTCTCGCACGCAGCCCAAGGGCGGCTCGCTGCAGGACGGGCTCGACACCTGGCACGCGCAAGGCGAACGGCAAGGCCGTCATGGACTACGGCTTCCACATGATCGTCACCGACGCGCGCCCCGAGGTGATCGAGGAGCTCGACTCGATGGTCGAGCAGGGCGTGACGAGCTTCAAGCTGCTTCCTCGCCTACCCCGGCGTGCTCATGGTCGACGACGACACGCTGTTCGCCGTGATGGAGCGCGCCGCCGGCAACGGCGGGCTCGTGATGATGCACGCGAGAACGGCCAGGTCATCGACACGCTCGTCAAGCGCGCGGTCGCCGCCGGCAACACCGCGCCCGGGCTGGCACTACCGCACGCGCCCGTCGACGCTCGAGGGCGAGAGCGACCGAGCGCGCGATCGCGCTCGCGAAGGTCGCCGGACGCGCCGCTCTACATCGTGCACGTCACGTGCGAGGAGGCGGTCGACGCGATCGCCCGCGCGCGCCACGCGGGCCAGACGCGTGTGGGGCGAGACCTGCACGCAGTACTTCTACCTCACGCAGGACGACCTCGACCGCGCCGGGCTTCGAGGGCGCGAAGTTCGTCTGCTCGCCGCCGCTGCGCACCGAGGCCGACCAGGCGCGGCTGTGGGAGGCGATCCGCCGCGACGAGCTCGAGGTCGTCTCCACCGACCACTGCCCGTTCAACTTCGAGGACCAGAAGACGCTCGGCAAGGACAGCTTCGCGGCGATCCCCAACGGCATGCCCGGCATCGAGGAGCGCATGAGCCTGCTCAGCGACCGCCGTGCACGACGGTCACCTGAGCTGCGAACCGCCTCGTCGAGGTCGCGTCCACGAACCCCGCCAAGCTGTTCGGCTGCTACCCGCAGAAGGGCACGATCGCGCCCGGCGCCGACGCCGACATCGTCGTCTGGGACGCCGACGCGACGTCACACTGGATCGGCCGACACGATCCACTCGGCGATCGACTACACCTGCTACGAGGGCATCCACGACGCGCGGCACGCGCGACGCACGTGTTCAGCCGCGGCGAGCTCGTCGATCGAGGACGGCGAGCTGACCGACGCGGCGACGCCCGGTCGCGGCAAGTTCGTGAAGCGCCGCACGTTCGAGTACGTCGCCCGGCAGTACAACGGCCCGACGACCGTACGCCAGCCCGCCACGCTGACACGTCTGCACACCACCGAGGACCACACGCATGGAGAACGCAGAACCGGCATGACCGATCGTCAAGGCAGCACTCATCCAGGCCCACGCGAACATGGGCAAGCAGGAGGCGATCGACAAGCACGTCGGCATGATCCGCGACGCGGCGAGCGCAGGGCGCGCAGATCGTCTGCCTGCAGGAGATCTTCTACGGCCCGTACTTCTGCGCCGACGAGGGCAACACCGAGTGGTTCCGCACGGCCGAGAACGCCGAGACCGGCCCGACCGTCGACGCTGATGCAGGAGCTCGCCAAGGAGCTCGGCATCGTGCTCGTGCTGCCGATCTACGAAGAGGCGATGCAGGGCGTGTACTACAACACGACCGTGGTGATCGACGCCGACGGCACGAACCTCGGCAAGTACCGCAAGACCCACATCCCGCAGGTCGGGCCGATCTTCTGGGAGAAGTACTTCTTCAAGCCCGGCAACCTCGGCTACCCGGTGTTCGACACGGCGGTCGGCAAGGTCGGCGTCGTCATCTGCTACGACCGCCACTTCCCGGAGATCTGCGCGCGAGCTCGGCCTCAAGGGCGCGCAGATCGTGTTCAACCCGCGCGCGACGGTCGAGAGCCTGTCGCGCTACCTGTGGGAGCTCGAGCAGACCGCGCAGCGCCGCGGCGAACGGCTACTGGGTCGGCGCGATCAACCGCGTCGGCGTCGAGAGCCCGATCAGCGAGCACAAGTTCTACGGGTCGAGCTACTTCGCCGATCCGCAAGGGCCAGATCGTCGCGCAGGCCAACGACACCGACGACGCGATCGTGATCGCCGACATCGACCTCGACGAGATCCAGCGAGGTGCGCGACACGTGGCAGTTCTTCCGCGATCGTCGCCCGGAGACCTACGCGGCGACGGTCGACACGCGCCTGCCGTAGGTACTGCGTGGCGGTGAGGCTGCGTTACACCATTCGTTACTGAGGCTCACCGCCACGCTTACGATCAGTTGGGCACGAGCGGCCATCTCGGTAGCAGCGAGGTGGCCGCTGGTCGTTGGCGGCCTCGTTGCCACCGTACGGGCCTCCGACGTACGGGCGTGAACGTCTCCTCGTCTGCATCTCAGCCTCGAGTGGTCCCGCCGAGTGCACCCGCGCGGGATCGCGTGCTCTCGTCGCTCGAACCGGAGGTTGCAGCGCGGATTCCGGAGGATGTGCTCGACGCGCGCGTAGGTCGCGGCACGGTGGCGTCGGAGTTCGACCGCAACGTGCGAGTGCGCTTCGACGGTGACGGGCCGCGCGCCGAGGCGCCACTCGTCGCAGAGACGTCAGCCGCCCGCACGCTGCTCGATTCTCCCGTCGGGCCGGCGTTCGACAAGCTCTTCGCTCGATCGCGCGCAGCTCCAATCCGGATGGCGCGCGCGCTGACGATCTGCACTCGATCACGCTGACGCCGGACGTGGATGCGGTCAAGGGCGTACGCGCGCTCGGGCCGATGATCGAGCTGGCGCGTACCGAACCGGGCACGGACACGTCAAGTTGTCGTCGTCGGGCACCCCGCCGCCGAACGCGTCGGCGTCACCAAGTACATCGGCGGATCCGGCGACGACACCGCAGGAAGTGTCATTCGACGCCGCCTACAACTCGCACGGCGACATCGTCATCATGCCGGACGTTTCGCGCAACCTGCTCACGATGATCGGCGCCTACAAGCCGCAGCAGGGCGACGAGTTGCTGCGAACCGGCTCCGATCCCGAGCTATCTGCGCGCCGCGCTGCCCGCGAATACGTCGAGCAGGCAGACATCGACGTACGTGCGACCGCTTGCGCAATGCTGCCCACACCGCCGCGCACGAGCGCGTGCACTCGGACAGCCGCTCTAGACCACGCGACCCCACTCGGAAGCCACCGCCGTTGCCGAGGAAGCAGCGCCCGAGGTCCACGGCGAGCGCTGCGCGGCTCGATCCTGCGCGCGACCGGCGCTTCGATCATCGACGTCGCACGCAACGCGACCAAGCTGATCGATCACAGCGGCCTCAACTGGGGACCGTTCAGCCGCGCGAGCCTGCCGCCCCGACGTCGTCTCACCGCGACCGCCGATCAGCGCTACGTCGATGGTCCCGGCGGCCCTGCGCAAGTTGATCAAGCTCACGGGCACCGACCTGCGCACGAAGTCCGGTCTTGCACGGATGGATGACCTGCTGCAGCGCAAGCAGACGCCCGCGCTGCCGCGCTCACTGACCGACGCGATCATGTCCAAGCACGGCATCGCGAACGGAGCATCGCGAGCCGCTGGTCAAGCTCGTTCGCGGGTCGCTCACGAACCCGAGCGGGCTTAGCCAAGCTCACGCAGCGCAACTCGGCGAGCTGTCGCACGAGTCACGCGTATAGAGTGCTGGCATGGCCATCGACTTCTCGCTCACCGAAGAGCAGCAGCACATCCAGGACGCCGTCCGAAGCTTCGTCGACGAGCGGGTCCTGCCCGTCGCCGTGCAGAACGACATGGAGCACAAGCTCGACATGTCGCTCATCGACGGGATGCGCGAGCTCGGCATCCTCGGCGCGCCGATTCCCGACCGAGTGGGGCGGCGCGGGCCTCGACTTCATCGCCGAGGCGCTGATCTGCGAGGAGATCGAGCGCGGCGAGGCGGCGCTGCGCACGCTCATCAGCGTGCACGTCGGCCTCAACTCGCTGTCGCTGCTCGGCAACGCGAACGACGAGCAGAAGGAGCGCTGGCTGCGCGCCGCAGGCGACCGGCGAGAAGCTCGCGTGCTTCGGCCTGACCGAGCCGGACGCCGGCTCGCGACGTCGCCGCGATGAAGACGCACCGCGATCAAGCAGGGCGACGGCACCTACGTGCTCAACGGCGAGAAGAGCTGGATCAGCTACGCGCACGATCGCCGACCACGCGCTCGTGTTCGCCAAGACCGACCCGGCCGCCGGCGCACAAGGGCATCTCGGCGTTCGTCGTCGACCTCAAGAACGACGACGGGCGTCTCGACGCAGCGACTACGACCACAAGCTCGGCGTCTGGGCCGGCTCGACCGGCAGCCTGTTCTTCGACGACGTGCGCCTGCCGGCCGATCGCCTGATCGGCGCGGAGGGCGAGGGCTTCAAGATCGCGATGTACTCGCTCGACCACGGCCGCTTCACGGTGGCCGCTGGCGCCGTCGGCGTGATCCGCGCGTGCCTCGAGGCGAGCGACGAAGTACGCCAACGAGCGCGAGACGATGGGCAAGAAGATCGGCACGCACCAGTTCGTGCAGGACTTCATCGCGCAGATGGTCGCCGACTACGAGACGAGCCGCCTGCTCGTGTGGAAGGCCGCCTGGGCCAAGAACCAGGGCGTGCGCAACACGCGCGAGACGAGCCTCGCCAAGTGGATCGCCACCGAGGCGGCCTTCCGCGCGGCGCACAACGCGATCCAGATCCACGGCGCGATGGGCTTCGACGAGGAGACCGGCATCGCGCGCTTCTTCCGCAACAGCCGCGCGCCGATCATCTACGAGGGCACGACCCAGATCCACAAGATGATGCAGGCCGAGCACGCGCTCGGCTGGCGCGAGCTCAACGGCAAGGGCGCCCCGAGCGACCTGCACCGCGCGTTCTCCGGCGCGACCGTCTTGAGCCCGCACAGTTCATCAGAGCGTCGCCAGGTAGAGCTGCGCGTAGTACTGGTAGCCCTTGGCGTTGGGGTGGATGCCACCCAGCGCGGCAGTGTCGATGTCGCCGTTGACCCAGCGGTTCTGGCTGACGGAGCAGTCCCACCCCCGAACTGATCGACGACGTCGAACGGTGAACCCGCGACGTGCGGATCGACGAAGCGGACGTTTGGCCCAGCCGCCTCTGCGGCCGCTCGGATCAGTCCGTTGGCACGATCCTGGATGTCCTTGGCCAGGTGTAGCTCGCTGTCGACCATGGTCCGTGCGCACGCGCCACCGAGCGGCTGGCCCGGCTGCGGCAGCAGGTACGGGTAACCTGCGATGCGCACCTGTGCGTTCGGGGCGCGCCTGGTGATCTCCGCGAGTGTCTTACTGACTTGACCTTGCAGGATCGTCATCAGCGACATCGAGCTCTTCACGCTCGGGCTGTTGGCCGTGCACGGGGTGGTTTTCACGCAAGAGACCAGACCAAGCAGCTGCAAGTCGTTTCCGCCGATCGTCAGTGTCACGAGTTGGCCACGGCTGTGACGCTGGTGATCTGGGCCGGTTCGCCGTACTGGCCGGACACCAGCAGTGACGTGGTCGTTGCACCTGAACAGCTCGCGTCGCGCAATGTCAGCCCCTTGGCCTTCGCGACGAGCTGGGCGGCGTTGTTGGATGCGCGAGCGCACGCTTTCATCTGAGCCGGGACCCACAGCCGTGCGGATCGTTTCGTACACGCTGCGGTTCACGGTTCCCGTGGCACCTTGCCGCGGGATCTCTCGGCACCGACCCCGGAGCTGTAGGAATCGCCGAGCGCGACGTAAACGCCGCCGGCTGCCGGTGCCGGTGCCGGCGCTGGCTTCGCAATCGGAACCGGGGGTTGAGCCGGCGCTGGAACTGCAGCAGCTTGCACCGCCGAGGAGGCTTGGCGGCCGCAACAGGCGCGGGGATAGATGCGTGCGGCGCGAAGAACGCTGTGAGCCACATCAACAGGAACATGGGGACCTCCAGAACGGACGTTGCGATTCGTGGACGATCAATGACTACAGCGTCGCGAGGTACGTCTGCGCGTAGTACTGGTAGCCCTTGAGTTGGGGTGCTCTTGCCGGTCGAGTTGACGTCGATGTAGCCGTTGATCCAGCGATTCTGCATTCGCCGAGCACATGTCGCGCGTACCGCGCTCGTCGATCGTGTCGAACGGCGAGCCGGCGGCGTGCGGGTCGGCGTATTTCACGTTCGGGCCGGCGGCCTGAGCCGCTGCCTTTTCAGGTGTTGAAGCGATCCTGGAGGTCCTTCGCCGCCTGTAGCTCGGCCTGTGTCATCTGCGCGGCGCAGGTTGCGTTCAGCGGAGCGCCCGGTACGGGCAGCAAGTACGGGTAGCCTGCGATGCGGATCTGCGCGTTGGGGGCGCCTTGCTTGATCTCGGCGAGTGTGTTCGCGATCTTGGGGATCGGGCGCGTGACGTTCGCGTTCAGCTGCTTCATGGTCGCGTTGTTGCGGCCGCAGTCGCTCTGCCGTACGCAGGTGATCACGTTCAGCAGGCCGGCGTCGTTGCCGCCGATCGTCAGCGTCACGAGCTTCGTCGCAGCTGTCACGCGGTTGATCTGCGGACCTTCGGCCGTCTGCGACTTGGTGAGGATGGTGTCAGTGGTGGCACCTCCGCAGGCGAAATCGTTCAGCGTGTAGCCCTTCGCGGCAGCGACCTGGCGCGACGCGTTGTTGGTGGCGCGGCACACGGGTTGTGCGACATCACGCCGAACCACCCCGTGAATCGTTCGGAGTACACAGCAGGGTTCACTGTGCCCGCGGCGCCCTGCACGGGGGTCGTCTCTGCGCCGCCGCCCGGAGCTGTACGAGTCGCCGAGTGCGACGTACAGGCCAGCCTGACCGGGATCCGGCGGGGACCGGCGCCGGATGGCGGGTGCGGGATTGGCGGGGCTGGGTTCGGGGCCGGCAGCGGGGTACGGGCGTCGGGTTGGCAGCGAGCGACTGATCGCCGTCAGCGAATCGAGGTAGAGCTTGGCGTAGTACTGGTACCCCTTGGCGTTGGGATGCTCCATGCCGATGGCGCGCGTGTCCACGTCACCGTTCATCCAGCGGTTCTGGCTCTTCGAGCAGATGTCGCGCGTGCCGAATGGCATCGACGTCGTCGAACTGTGAGCCGGCTGCGTGCGGGTCGACGTATCGGACGTTCGGTCCAGCAGCATCTGCCGCGGCCTTGATCAGGTCGTTGGCGCGGTCTTGCACGTCCTTGGCGACCTGACGTTCGTGCGCGCTCGCCCAGGTGCAGGACGTCGTCGCGCCCGGCGCGGGCAGGAGGTACGGGTATCCCGCAATGCGGATCTGCGCGTCGGGCGCACGCTTCTTGATCTCGGCGAGCGTCGCTGCGACCTTCGGGCCCATCGCGGTGACCTTCGTTCTGCACGCCGGCGGCGACGCTGTCGAAGCCCCAGAAGCACTGGATGGGCGGTCGAGCGGATTGCCGCCCTTGCTGCAGCAGCACCAGCGCCAGCAGCGCAGCGTCGTTGCCGCCGATCGTCAGCGTGACGAGCTTGGTGTCAGCGGTGACGGCGTTGATCTGTGCGGGTTCGCCGTTCATGCCGGTCGCGAGGATGTTGTCGGTGGTGGCACCGCCGCAGCTGGCGTCGGTCAGCGTGTAGCCCCCGCTGCAGCGACGAGCGAGCCGCGTTGTTCGTCGAGCGACCGCACGCGTGCATCACGCTCTTGTCGAGAGTGCCCAGACTTGCCTGCACCGGCGTGATCTCGCTGCCGTAACCGGAGCTGTACGAGTCGCCTAGGGCTACGTACTTGCCAGCGGAACCAGCTGCGGGCGCCGGGTTCGCTGGGTTCGCCGGGTTCGCCGGGTTCGCCGGGTTCGCCGGGTTCGGATTCGCCGGAGCGGGACTGGCAGCCGCACGGTTCGCAGGCGCCGGATGGCGGGGACAGGATTCGCAGGAACGGGCTTGGCGGGGCCGGCGCGGGAGCCGCGAGGTGCGGGGTGAAGATGCTCACCACTGCAGCCAGGAATGCCATCAGGAAATTCATCGGGACCACCTTCGTCGCTTGTGCGTCATTGGCGGCCCGGCGGTCTCAAGGAGATCCGTGGCTTTGCGGCCCCGCTTTACATCGGGAGCGCCTTCACAGAGACAACGTAACAGCGTAACGGAAGTTTTGCAACACGCCAGGCTTAATTGGAAACTTTTCCAAGTGGCGCGCAGGCCGGTGCATCGAGGCTCTGTACATCGAAGTTTGCACTAGTGTGCAACGCCTGCTACATTGAGGTCCGATGTAGTGGGAGACGCCACCTCCGAGCCGAGGACCACGCATGGACACCGGACCACCCCACACTCGGCAAATTCCGACGCGAGATATCGAGCGGCGCACTTTCGCTGATGCTGCTCGCCATGCTCGACCGGATCGGCGAGCCGACCTACGGCTACGAACTGCCCGCCGACTCGCGGCACGCGCCCCGACGGTGAGGCGCCGCGCCAAGGCACGCTCTATCCCGCGCTTCGTTCACTCGAGAAGCTCGGCCTGCTCGCGAGCACGATCGAGCCCTCGACCAGCGGTCCGCCACGGCGCTACTACCAGCCACCACCGACGAGGGCCTCGCCGCGCTCGGCGCATGGCGCGCCGAATGGCAGCGCATGTCCGGCTACGTGGACGCCGTACTGCCGCCCCCGACACGGACGGAGCACCATCATGACCCCGATCGACGATCGCATCACCGACTGGCTCGCACGCCTCGAGCGCGAGCTCGCCTACGACGATGCCGCCGTCCGCCACGACGCGGTCGCCGATGCACGCGAGCACCTGATGGCCGCGCGGGCCGACCTCCCCGACGACGCGGACGACGGCGCCGTGGCGGAGCTGCTCGCCGACTACGGCGACCCAGTCGAGGTCGCGAACTCCTACCGCGATGCCGAGCGCTGCTCGACGGCGAGCCGGTCGTCGGGCGCTGCGCCGAGGTCGACGCACGCGGCGCCATTGCGCCGCCGTCTGCGAGCCGCGTCCGCCAGCGGCCGGCTGGTTCAGCGTCATCCGCGACCAGGACGCATGGACGTCACTCGTCTACATGCTGCTCGGTCTGCCGACTGGGCATTGCGTGCTTCGTGTTCACGGTCACGGGCGGCGCTGTGTCGGGTGCGCTGCTGATCCTCGATCTTCGGCATCCCGCTCGCACTCGCGTTCCTCGCCGCCATCCGCGGCATCGCGCTCGTGCACGGGCGACTCGTCGAGGCGCTGCTCGGCGAGCGGATGCCGCGACGCACGCGCCCGATCTCGGACGCGATCGGCACCGGGATCCTCGCACGCGTGAAGTACTGGCTCCGCGATCGTCGCACGTGGACGTCGATCGTCTACAACCTGACGATGCTGCCGCTCGGCATCGCGTACTTCGTGGGCGCTGTCGTCGGCCTGGCCGCTCACCGGCATTCGCGTTGTTCGCCCCGATCGTCACTGTGGGCGAGCGCGAGCCGATCAGAACTTCGACGTCGAGTGGTGGCACTGGGTACTGAGCGGCGTGCTCGTCCCGGCAGGCGTCTCGGCGTGTTCGGCGTGCTGCACCTGGCGCGGTTCGTCGGTGGTCTCCACGGGCGCTACACGAAGGTCATGCTCGTCGGCGGCGAGGGGCATCGCGTCGCCGCCGACCGGTGTCGCCGGGCGTGTCGATCGCGCGAGCCGCGCTCTTCGTCGGTAGCACTCCGCAGCACGGTGCGAGGCTGTGCGATTGCCGGACACGCCGCTAGCGCGTACCGACCACCCACGAACGGACGGTGCACCTCACGGAACGCGGCCTGACCATGGCAGCTTGACGGGGACACCGCGGATATCGATTTCGTCACCGACAGGCCACCTCGATGCGGGCGAGGTGCGGGTCGTCGCCACTACGCGCGTGCGCGATGGCCACGTGGCGAGACGACGCCGTCCGGCTCCAGCGATCGGGATCTACCGCGACCGTCCGGGTCGTGCGGCGGGCTGGTCGCAGCTGTTCGTGTGGCGTGCGACACGAAGGTCCGCGTGCACGTCGCACCCGACCGACCTGACCTCCGCGGCGAGGTGAACACTGGCGACATCACGCTCGACGGCGGCTAGAAGCGCGTCAGTCTGCACACCGACACCGGCGATATCCAAGGCGGGGGAACGCGCAAGCACGTCGATCTCACCACGGACACCGGCGATATCCAGATCTGTTCGGCAGCGATCGTGCACGATGTCGGCTCGCCACCGATACCGGTGACATCCAGATCAGCACGCGCGGCTCTTGGGACATCAGCACCGCACCGACACCGGCGACATATCGATCGACGTACCTCGTAGCAGCTCCGAGCGCCACGCATGGACCTCACCACCGATACCGGCGATATCGAGGTTGGGCGCCGTTGATCCGCGGAGAGATCACGCGCGCATGCGTGTGGACCGGGCCGTCCTCAGGCGTTGGTTCATGAAGAGGGCGAGATTCTCGGCGGAGGTGCCGTAGTTGGACTCGGAGCATGCGTCCCAGCTGATCCCTCCCCAAGGAACAACCGCTTGAAGCCCGTGCGCGGTGGTGCCTGGCTGATGTGGAACGCCACGCGGCGTGGCGTGATCGACGACCCTGACCGGTCACCGGCTTCCGCGTGCCGAACTCACCCTCGATGTCGGCCCAGCGATATGAGTGCGTCAGTTCCTCGAAGCCATCCGCAGTCATCCGCAGTCGGGGCCGTCCGCGTAGCATGAGCCTGATCAGACCGATCATGAGCACACCAGTGACTGCCATGAGGAAGACGCCACCACGCGCGCGCCGATGACGAAGCACGCGAGCCCGAGGGCGAACGTTGGCAGTTGGATGATCGTGAACCAAATGTTCGCCGTGAAAGTTCCAACGAACTCGTTGCCGATGTCGTATTGATCCATGTCGAAGCCAGTACCCGCCGCACCGAGGACTATGCGCTGCAAGGGTTACGCAGAAGCTGTCGGCAAACCGACGCGCAACTGTCATGGAACGGCGAGGCAACATATTTCACAGCTGGGGGTTTACATGCGTCCAAAGCTGTCGTACAAAGGGTGCATAGGCAGTTCGGGAGACCGCTTCTAGTCGGTCCCGAATCGC